>NZ_JBDFLW010000005.1:0-2867467 GCF_047237905.1 Microbacterium jepli
TCCGCGGCTGCACGTCGTCCATCTCGTCGCGCATCCGGACGCCCTCTTCGGTGAGGGCGACCTCGACCACCCGCTCGTCGGCGGGCCGGCGGGTGCGCTCGATGAGTCCGCGTGTCTCGAGCCGGCGCAGCAGCGGCGACAGCGTGCCGGAGTCGAGCGCGAGACGGTCGCCGAGATCGCCGACGGTCTGCGTCCCCTCGCTCCACAGCGCGACGAGCACGAGGTACTGCGGGTAGGTGAGGCCGAGCGGCTCCAGCACGGGGCGGTAGGCGGCCGTCATCGCACGGCTCGCCGCGTAGAGCGAGAAGCAGAGCATGTCATCGAGTACCGCGGCCATGCACTAACGATTGCACACAATTGAATTGTGCACAACTGAATGGATGCCGCAGCCGTGACCGAACCGGGACCTGAGTCCATCGACAGCGGGACGCCGGTGCCCGAGACTGTGCTCGGGCGGAGCGGCCGATGGGGGCCTGCGGTGGTCCGCACACCGGAACAGAGGAGTTCGCGATGGCGTCAGGATTCCGCAGCATCGCTGCACTCGTCGCGGCGGCAGGCCTCGTCCTCGCCGGAGCGGTGACGGCCACGGCCGTGGACGGCGACGCCCAGGAGGTCTACCACGTCGTGCAGATGGGCGACTCGTACTCCGCGGGCAACGGCGCCGGCGACTACTACGGCGACCCCGCCGCCTACCGGAGCCACCGCAGCTGGGCGAACCTCTACGCCGACTGGCTCTCGACGCAGCCCGATCTGCCCGTGCAGTACGTCTCCTACGCGCACAGCGGTGCGGAGACCTCCGACATCCTCGAGACCCAGCTGCCGCAGGTCTCGCCCGACACCGACCTCGTGATGTTCACGATCGGCGGCAACGACGTCGGGTTCTCCACGATCGTCGAGAACTGCTTCCTGGTGGCCTACCGCAGCGCCGACGGATGCCGCAGCTCGGTCGACGCCGCAGAAGCCGACCTTCCCGACGTGGT
This sequence comes from Microbacterium jepli, assembly GCF_047237905.1. Lineage (NCBI taxonomy): Bacteria > Bacillati > Actinomycetota > Actinomycetes > Micrococcales > Microbacteriaceae > Microbacterium > Microbacterium jepli. The sequence goes on from NZ_JBDFLW010000005.1 coordinate 981, forward strand.
GGCGGCGACGCGGAAGATCCTCGACGAGCTCGCCACGAAGCTGAAGCCCGACGCGCAGATCGTGATCCTGGGCTATCCGCTGCTGGCGACGGACACCCCGTACATCCTGTGCGACTACCACGTCATCTGCTGGGGCGACTACGAGTACGACGCGTCCGCGGGCGTGCGGCAGCTGGGCCTGGAGGCCAACACGCTGCAGGACACGCTCGTCGCCGAGTACAACCAGCAGCCCGGCGTGCCCCAGGCGATCCACGTCACCGACATCCACGACCTCTTCGCCGGTCATGAGCCGGCGCCCGGCGACTCGAACCCGTACCGGTGGGTGGACGAGTTCTTCGAGACCGAGACCCAGCAGGTGCCGCCGGGCTTCTCGGCCGAGACCGACTACCGCTACAGCGCCGACAAGTTCACGTTCTGGCACCCCGGGATCACCGGGCACGCGCAGGAGGCCGCCCACCTCGAGTCCGAGCTGGGGCTGCTGCCGCGGGCGAAGGCCGTGCAGGCGGCGAACGCGGCCGCGCCCGCCGACCCGGCCGGGGCGGCGGCACCCACCGCGTGGCTGGCGGGTCCGTACGTGCGGCCGGTCGGGGCATCCGTCGTGCTCGACGCGCGCGGCTCGGCGGCCGGCGGCGGCCGCCTCGTGTCGTACGAGTGGGACACCGACGGCGACGGTGTCTACAACCAGACCACCGCGGAGCCGACGCTGACCGTGCCGTTCCCCGCGACCGCCGACATCACCGCGTCGGTGCGGGTCACTCAGACCGACGGCCAGACGGCGACGGCGAGCACCCAGGTGCTCATCTCGGTCGACGGCGATCAGGTTCCGGATGCCGCGGACAACTGCCCCACGATCGAGAACGTGAGCCAGAGCGACCTGGACGGCGACGGCGTCGGCGACGACTGCGACCCCACGTCGGGATATCCGCCGCTGCAGGACGCGCCCGGGTTCTCCTGGCAGGCCGGGGACGGCGTGGAACAGCGCGCGGGGTCCGACCCGTTGCCCCTCGACGCGGTGCCGGCGGACTCGCCCGGTCGTGCGGTGACCCTCGTCGGGGTGCCCGCCGAGGGCGTCCCCGCCGGCGGTCAACTGACGGTCTCGGCGAGCGGCTTCACGCCGGCCGACCCCGCACAGGTGTCGATCGACTCGGAGTCGTACCTGCTCGCCGACACCGAGATCGGTGCGGACGGCACGCTCTCCGTCACGGTCACCGTGCCCGCAGGGCTGAGCGCCGGCGTGCACCGCGTCTACGTCACGGCTCCCGCCACCGTGGCCTCGGCCGAGGTGACCGTCGTGGCCGCCGATGCCGGGACGGGTGGGGGCTCGGTCTCGCCGGGTGCCGGCACTGGTTCCGGCTCCTCGGGCTCAAGTCCCACGCGCGGCGCGCTCGCGGCATCCGGCGCCGACGTGCCGACGGCGCCGATCGCCGCAGGCGTCCTCGCTCTGGGCGCCGGGCTGGTGCTGGCGCTCCGCGCCCGCCGCCGCCGCGCCTGAGCCGGCCCGGTCCGACCCGGGTGAGCTCGCACCCGGCCTCCACCGTGCACAGCTCAGGCGATCCGCGCCTGTGGAGCGCTCGGGGACGCCATTTCGGGGAGTTCCGCCTGGTTCTGCCTGGGTTGTGCACGCCGGGACGGGGGCGACGCGGCGCGCGACAGCGCTGAGCCGGCGCCTTGCGCTGGCGCTCAGCCGCGCGCGCGGAGCGTCGGGCCGCCCGCGATGCGGACGGTCAGGCCGCCGTCGGCGTCGCGGAGGATCGTCGCGAGGGTGTGCGTGCAGTCGCGGCACCGAACGATGAACGCCGTCCGGTCGGCCTCCACCGACCACTGCGCGAGCGGGGCCCGGCGTCCGCACGTTCCGCACTCGACCTCGACATCGGTCGCGCCGGCCGCGCCGAGCGTCTGCAGGACGCCGGCGAGGACGTTGCCGTCGAGCTTGTGCACGAGGTGCTCGGGGGGCCGCGGGCGAGGCGTGATCTGGCTCATGATCCTCCGAACCTCTCTGTGCGGACACGGGCCGGGTCGTGTCCCGCGGCCACGAGGGCGTTCGCGGTGGCCTCGACGAACCCGGTCGGCCCGCAGACGAAGGTCATCGTGTCGGCGGACGGGGGCCAGGTCAGCTCCGCGATCCGGTCGGGGGTGAGGCGCCCGACCGGACCCGTCCATCCGTCCGGTCCCTGGCGGGTGTAGGCGAAGGTGACCTCGGTGAGCGGGTCGGCGAGGGACTCGACCTCGGCGCGGTACATCGCGTCGGGGCCGGAGCGCACGGAGTACAGCAGCCGGAACCGCGCCGTGCTCCCCGACGCGCGATGCGCGCGCGCCATGGCGATGAGCGGCACGATGCCCGACCCGCCGGCGATCAGCTGCACGGGGGAGGTGGCCGCAGCATCCCACACGAAGTACTCGCCCAGCGGACCCTTCACCTCGAGGGCGTCGCCCACCTCGGCGATCTCGCCCAGATAGGGCGAGACCTCGCCGTCGGGCACCACGTCGACGCCGAGCTCGACGTCCTCCCCGGGGCCGGACGAGGCGATCGAGTACGACCGTTCGGCCTGGTAGCCGTCCTCCGCCGTCAGGCGCACGTCGAGGTGCTGACCGGGCTCGTTGCCCGGCCACCCGGGCACGTGGAGCGTGAGGACGCGCGAGTGCGGCGTCTCGGAGCGGACAGAGGAGATCGTGGCCGGCATCCAGCCGCGCACCTTCACCAGTACCGCTCCTCCTTCCAGGGGTCGCCGTACATGTTGTAGCCGTTCTGCTCCCAGAAGCCCGGCTCGTCGCGCTTCTGCATCGACAGCCCGCGCACCCACTTCGCGCTCTTCCAGAAGTACAGGTGCGGCACGAGAAGTCGCGCGGGGCCGCCGTGCTCCGGATCGAGCGGCTTGCCGTCGTACTCCGTTACGACCCAGGCCTTGCCGCCGCGCAGGTCCGCGAGCGGAACGTTCGTCGTGTACCCGCCGTAGGAGTGCGCCATCACGTACTCGTACTCCGTGGAGACGCCGGCCAGCAGGGTGTCGAGGGAGACGCCGCGCCACGTGGTGTCGAACTTCGACCACCGGGTGACGCAGTGGATGTCGGTGGTGACGTCTTCGTGGGGGAGTGCGGCGAACTCGTCCCATGACCAGGACGTGACATCGCCCGACTCCGCGACGATGCCGAACGCCCACTCCGTGAGCGGGATCTTCGGTGTCGGACCGGCCGACAGCACGGGGAAGTCGGTGGCGAGATACTGCCCGGGCGGAAGCTTGGGGTCCGACTCGCGCCGGCGGGCGCCGAAGCCCCGGGTGAACTGAGCCATCGCGAAGACCTCTTCCCTCGGAGCCGACCGTCGAAGCGAGGATACCGCCGCGGGAGCGGTCCCGTCCAAGCCCTCCTGCGACCCCCTCGCGGCGGCATGATGGGGGCATGCCGAGCCTCGATCCGTCCGACGCCGCCGCGGCGGATGCGCTGACCGCGCGCGACGCCCCGGCGCTGGTCGGTCGCGCGGTCATCGAGCAGCGGTGGCGCGCCGCGTGCTTCCTGCACTGGCGGGTCGATCCGGCCGTCGTCGCTCCGCTCCTCCCGCCCGGCACGCGGCCCGACGTCTTCGACGGGTCGGCGTGGGTCGGGCTCATCCCCTTCGTGCTCAGCGAGTTCCGGTTCCTGCCGCTGCCACCCGTGCCGCTGGTCGGATCGTTCGTCGAGATCAACGTGCGGACCTACGGAGTGGATGCCGCGGGCCGCCGCAGCGTCGTGTCCCGCGACGACCGCGAGCTGCTCGCGACGCAGATCGCCCGGGATTCCTCACGCGGTTCTCCGGTCCGACCTTCCTGCCCCGCTGACGGGGGTGTCGCGCGCCTCCTCATACGATCGCGAGCGGCAGCGTCACCTCGAAGCGTGCACCTTACGCGACTGCGAGCGGCAACGTCACCTCGAAGCGTGCACCGCGGGGCGCCGGCACGCACGTGACGTCGCCGCCGTGTGCGCGGGCGATGCCGCGGGCGATGGGCAGTCCGAGGCCTGCTCCCGCGCGGGCCTCCCGCGACGGGTCGAGGCGCACCAGTCGGTCGAAGATGCGCTCGCGCTCCTCGGCCGGCACCCCGGGACCGTCATCGGTCACGACGATGCGGGCGGTCGCGGCATCCGCGTCATCGACGAGGACCTCCACCACCACCGCACCGTCTCCGCCGGTCGCACGCGCGGCGTTGTCGACGAGGTTCGACACGATCTGACCGAGGCGATCGACGTCGGCGTCGACCGGCACCGGGCGGTCGGGCACGCGCGTCCGCAGATCGAGCGAGGGACGCCGCAGCGACAGGCGGTCGGCCTCGCTGCGCACGAGTCGGCCGAGGTCGACGCGCGTGGGGATCAGATCGAGGCCGCGATCGAGCCGCGCCATCATGAGCATGTCGTTGATGAGGCGCGAGGCGCGACCGGACTCCCGGGCGATCTGCGTCGCGAGCAGCTCGCGGTCGTCGCGGGACAGGTCCGCGCGCACGAGGGTGTCAGCCGCGGCACGGATGCCGGCCACCGGGGTGCGCAGCTCGTGCGCGGCGTCCGAGACGAAGGTGCGCATGCGTGCCTCGGCGTCCAGCGCCGACCGCTCGGCCCCCTCGACGTCGTCGAGCATCTCGTCGAAGGCGCTCGCCACCCGGCCGATCTCGGTGCGCGGTCGATCGGGGCGCAGTCGACGCCCCCGGTCGCCCGACGCGATCGACCGCGCGACCGTTGTGACGCGTGTGAGGGGAGCGAGCGTGGAGCGGACCACCAGCAGCACGCCGACCACCGCGAGCATCAGCACCGCCGCGGCCGCGATCGCCATGACCGTCCGCAGCTGCGCGACGGTGGCGGAGATCTGCGCCGTCGACGCGGTGAGGGTGAGTGTGGAGCCGTCGCTCAGCGTCGAGACGAGCGTGACGAGCTGGTCATCGCCGGAGATGGCGGATGCCGCGACCGAGACCTCACCCGACGTCGACGTGTCGGCGGACGAGCCGCTCTCTGCGGCGGGACCCGGGCGCGGGCCGCCGTCGGGACCGAGCCCGGCGGGCGGTCCCTCTCGCAGCTGGTCGGGACTGGGACCTGCGACCACCTCCTCGCCGGCCGCGCTCTCGATGCGCACGGAGAGTCCCTGCGCCGACAGACGGTCGGCGAGCTCGTCGCTGTCGACCGTTCCGACGAGCGAGGCCGCGGCCGCCGCCCGGTCCTCGAGCCGGTCTTCGAGCTGCGTCCTGAGCTGTGCGCCGTAGATGACGTCGACCGAGACCGTGAGCCCGATGAGGAGCACGACCATGAGGGCGAGCACGGCCAGAACGGTGCGCGTGCGCAGCGAGGCGGTGCGCAGGGCCGATCCGCTCCGGCCGCCGCCGGGGATCGGCGCGGTCACGCTGCCGCGGTCAGGCGGTAGCCCATGCCGCGCACGGTATGTATCAGTCGGGGGCCGTGCGACTCCATCTTCCGGCGCAGCGAGCTCATGTGCACCTCGACGAGATTGGGGTCGTAGTCGTCGAAGCCCCACACCTGCGTCAGGATCTGCGTCTTCGACAGCGTACAGCCGCGACTGGCGGCGAGGAATGCGAGGAGCCGGAACTCGGTGGCCGTCAGCGGGAGGGCGACATCCGCGCGGCGGGCGGTCGCGGCATCCGCGTCCACCACGAGGTCTCCGATCTGCAGCACCTCGGGGATGCGGCCGCGGCGCCGCAGCACCGCGGTGGCCCGGGCGACGAGTTCGGCCATCGAGAACGGCTTGCTGACGTAGTCGTCGATGCCCTCGCCGAAGCCGCGGAGGCGGTCATCCACCTCGTCGCGGGCGGTGAGCATCATGACCCCTGCGTCGCTCGCACTGCGCACGGTCGAGACGAGCTGGATGCCGGTGGGCCCGGGCATCATCCAGTCCAGCATCACGAGGTCGGGGGAGAAAGAGGTCAGCCGCCCCCTCAGGGTGGTGCCGTCGGGCGCGCCTTCCGCGACGAACCCGTCCGCACGGAGGGCGGCGACGACGGAGGTGCGGATCGTCTGGTCGTCGTCGAGGACGAGAACGCGGGCGGGGGGAGGCATGCCCCGGACGCTATGTCGGCATTCTGTGCGGCGACTATGACTCCGCCCACGGGTTGCTGAGCCTCGGCAGGCTTAAGTCGGGCTTCAGTTTCGGCTCGGATCGTGGTTCTCAGCCGGTGGACGCCGGCGCCGGACACGTCCGGCAGACCGAACACGGAGATGACATGTCCCACGACGACACGACCCCGAACGAGAACGCGGGGGACGACCGTTTCGCCCGCGATGAGACGCCGGATGCCTCGACCCGCCCGTACGAGCGGATCGACCCGGATGCCGCGACCCGGCCCCACGAGCGCATCGGCGACCCCGCCGCCGGCTCGGCCTTCGCCAAGACCCGCCCCGCGGGCGCCGATCGCGCCCGCTCCCGCACCTGGAAGCGACCCAGCCTGATCGCCGGTGCCGTCGTGCTCGGCCTCGGCCTCGTCGGCGCCACCGCGGCCATGGCCACCGCCGGCTCCGGCAACGGCATGATCCCGGCGGCGGCGAGCCCCAGCGCCTCGGCGAGCGTGACGGGGAGCCCCGCGGACGGGCCGGCAGCTCCCACTCCCGGGGCCACCGCGCCCGCGCCGGGTGCCACCGCGCCCGCCGACGGATCGGCGCCGACCCCTCCCGCCGAGGGAACCGCGCCCGACGGCGGCACCACGCCGAAGGATCCGGGGGTGTGCGGCCCCGATGGCGGTCCCGCCGCGGGCGGCCCCGGCGCCAACGGCCCGCGCCCCGACGGCACCGCCCCCACGCCGCCCACGGACGGCACGGCGCCCACTCCGCCCACGGACGGTTCGGCGCCCACCCCGCCCGCAGACGGCACGGCTCCGACCTTGCCGGCCGACGGCTCGGCTCCGACCCCGCCGGCGCCGCCCGCCGACGGCACCGCTCCCACCCCGCCCGCCGACGGCACCGCTCCCACCCCGCCCGCCGACGGCAGCGCCCCCACCCCGCCCGCCGGTTCCTGACCCATCATCACCGCCGCCCCCACCGTCCCCGAGACGGCGGGGGCGCCGTGCGTCCCGGACATTCCGGCGGGCGCGCGGGGCGGCACGCCGGATCGTGGATGCCGCACCCCGTGTGTCGGCTCAGATCCCCGCTGATCTGTCCGCCACGTGGCCGAAGGGCACCCGGGTCAGCGCTCGATCAGCCCGCGCAGCTCCCGATTGTCGGCGGTGCCGGAGAACTCCACGATGCGGCCGTTCGCGATGCGGAGCATCGAGAACTCGGCGACGTTCACGTGACGGCGGGTGGGCGCCAGCGCCCCCAGCGGGCCGAGGTGGGTGCCGCCGGCGCGCGTGTGGGCGGCGAGGCGGTCGTCCTCGACGAGGAGCTGGATCCGGCGCCACTGCCAGTCGGGGAACGCCTGGAAGAGCTCGGCCATGTCCTCCACCCACGCGTCGGCGCCGCCCGGAAGGTGCGCCCGACGCACGGCCGGGTCGACGAAGGCCCGGATCGCCGCCAGATCGTGCCGGTTGCAGGCCTCGAGGTACTCGGCGTGCCACTCGCGCATCTCCCAGGACTCCACGCCTCCATTCTCGGCGCCTGAACGAACATCCCGTGCCCGCAGCGCCATCCCTCCGCCCTTGCGCCCATGACGCGCACGCCCCTACGGTTCCGAGCAACGGAACCGTAGGACCGACGGGAGCGACATGGCCGCGAAGACACCGAAGGCGCTCGACGAGCGCACGCGGGCACTGCTCGACCGGATCGAGGCGCAGCTCCCGGCGGGCGACCTCCGCGAGGCCGCGATGTTCGGCACGCACGCGGTGATGCTGGACGAGGTGATGGTGATCGCCGTCCGCAAGGATCACAGCCTCCTCGTGCGGGTGGACGCCGACGACGATGCCGAGCTGATGGCCCGGCCCGAAGCATCCCGTCCCGACATGGGGCCCCAGCGGTCGATGGGTGTCGGCTGGATCCAGGTGGATGCCGCGTCCCTCGACGACGATGGTGTGCTCGACTTCTGGGTCGGTCACGCCCGCCGCCGGTTCGAGCGTCACGGCCCCGGCGCGCAGCCGGCGGCGTGACGCGCGCGGCTCACCTCAGGTAGGAGGCCCCGTTCGCATCGAGGACGGCGCCGGAGCACCAGCGCGCCTCCGGGGAGGCGAGCCACTCGACCGCGGCGGCGATCTCGTCGGGCGTGCCGACGCGTCCCCATGGGCTCTGCGAGCGGATGTCCTCCCCGCGGGCGCCCGACAACGTCTCGGCCTGACGCTCGGTCGCGATGAACCCGGGCGCGACGGACGTCACCGAGATGCCGTGCGGCGCGAGCGAGACGGCGAGCGACTGCCCCATGGCGTGCAGCGCGGCCTTCGTCGCTCCGTAGGCCGGATACTCCGGCTCTCCGCGGTAGGCGCCGCGCGAGCCGACGTTGACGATCGCGCCGGGCGCGCCCCGGGAGATGAGGTGGCCCGCGACGGCGTGCGCCAGAGCCGCCGGGGCGATCAGGTTCACCTGCGTCATCTCGTGCCACGCGGCGTCCCAGTCCTGATCGGATGCTTCGCCGGCGACGTGCCGGTTCGTCGCGGTCGGCGCGACCCCGGCGTTGCACACCAGGACGTCCACCGAGCCGAGAGCGGCGATCGCGTCGTGGACGAGCCGGCGGCAGGCGGCGGGATCACCCAGATCTGCGCCGAGGGCGACGTGGCCGCGCCCGGGGAGCGCGGCGGCCAGGGCTTCGGCATCGTCGCGCGAGCTGCCGTAGTGCACGGCGACCCGGTCGCCGGCCTCCGCGAAGCGCCGGGCCACGGCGGCGCCGATGCCGCGGGCGGCGCCCGTCACCAGGACGCCCCTCATACAGACCGTCCCGCCGAACTCCGGGACGCCCGTGCAGCTCCGCGCGCCGTCGTCACGAGACGGCCGTGGTGACGAGCTCGGTGATCCTCTTCTCGACCGCCGGCGTCCAGGCGCGTACGGCGAACCCGACCGGCCACAGGTCGCCGTCGTCGAGCGCGGCGCTGTCCTGGAAGCCGATGGTGGAGTAGCGCGTCTTGAACTTCTTCGACGCCTGGAAGAAGACGACGACCTTGCCGTCCGCGTCGGCGTAGCCCGGCATGCCGTAGTACGTCTTCGGCACCAGGTGGGGTGCAGCATCCGTCACCACCGCGTGCAGGCCTTCGGCCAGCACTTTGTCGTCGGCCTCGAGCTCGTCGATCGCCTTGCGCACCGCGGCGAGCCCCGCCTCGCGGTTCTTGCCCGCCTTCTCCTGCTCGCGCAGCTCCTTCGCCCGCTGCTTGACGGCGTCGCGCTCATCCTGGCTGAGTCCGTCCGATGCGCCCTTCGCGGCCATCATTCCTCCCGAGTGTCCCGGCCGATCCGTTCGGCCCCTCTCTCACGCTAGGCCCGCAGCCCTCCGGCCGCTTCTCCGATCCTGACCGTCCGTCCCCTCCCGCCTGCGCGGCGGTCGGCCGAGCCGCCACCGCACGCCCGCGGCACACGGCCGCGAACCCGCCCTCACAGGAGACGGATAGCCTGTCGGAGCGGCGGAACGCACACCGCGCACCGAGGAGGATCCATGTCGCACACCCTCGACTTCGACGCCGTCGGCATCGACGCGCTCCGTGCCGGGGGCGGCATCAAGTGGTCGCTGTTCCCCGACAAGATCGGCGCGTTCGTGGCCGAGATGGACTTCGGCACGGCGCCGGAGATCACGGCCGCGCTGCACGCGGCGATCGATGCGGGCGCGCTCGGGTACCTCCCGTCGGCGCTCGCGGCGGACATGTCGTCCGCCACGGCCGCCTGGCATCGCGACCGGTACGGCTGGACCGTGGATCCCGCCCACATCCACCCGATCGCCGACGTGATCAAGGGGCTGGAGGTCGCGATCGAGCACTACAGCGCTCCGGGCAGCCCCGTCATCCTCCCCACCCCCTCGTACATGCCGTTCCTCAGCGTTCCGCCGACGATGGGCCGCGAGATCATCCAGGTGCCGCTCGTCGAGGGGGAGGACGGCTACACGCTCGACCTCGACGGCATCGACCGCGCCTTCGCGGCCGGCGGGGGTCTGCTGATCCTCTGCAACCCCTACAACCCGGTGGGTCGCGTCTTCACCCGCGACGAGCTGACGGCTCTGTCGCTCGTCGTGGAGCGCCACGGCGGTCGCGTCTTCTCCGACGAGATCCACGCGCCGCTGGTGTACGCCGGCTCCGCGCACGTCCCCTACGCGTCGGTGTCGGCCGCGACGGCGGCGCACACGGTCACCGCGACCTCCGCCTCGAAGGCCTGGAACCTCCCCGGCCTCAAGACGGCGCAGCTGATCATCACCGATCCCGAGGACGCCGTCGTGTGGGAGCGCATCGGACCCATGGCCTCCCACGGCGCCAGCACCCTCGGCGTCATCGCCAACACCGTCGCCTACGCCGAGGGCGGCGCGTGGCTCGACGGCGTGATCGACTACCTCGACGGCAACCGGCGCTTCCTCGGCGAGGCGCTCGCCGCCGAGCTGCCCGGCATCCGCTACCGCGCTCCGCAGGGGACGTACATCGGCTGGCTCGACGCGCGAGGACTGGGATTGGATGCCGCTCCCGCAGCCTTCTTCCGCGATCACGCCGGCGTCGCACTCACCGAGGGCAGCGACTGCGGACCGGCCGGCGCCGGCTTCCTGCGCTTCGTCTTCGCCACGCCACGGCCGATCATCGCGCGCGCCGTCGAGCAGATGGGCGCGGCGTACCGCGAGCGGGCTCAGCAGCAGGGATCGCCTCAGCAGTAGGAGCGGTGCACGTGCCAGGAGTCCTCGGCGCGGAACACGTCGAAGACGAATGACGCGCCTTCGGCGTCGGTCGCCTGGAACCGCCAGCCGTAGAGGCCGCGCCGCGGCTCGGCGCCCGAGGCCCAGACCGACTCGCGCAGCCGCGTCGGCACATCGGTCACCGTCCATTGCCGCCCCGCGAAGAACATCCGGCTGGGGATGTCGCCGGTCATCCATATCGTGACCTCATGATCGATTCTCGCGGTGTCCATGGGAGCCTAGAGTAGAACAAAGTTTCGACAAGCGCGAGAGCGTCGGTGGCCGGGGAAGGATGCGGAACCGTCGTGGGGACCAACCGGAGGTACGCCGATCACGTCGACCGGCAGATGGACGAGCGGGTCCTCGAACGCATCGCCCGCTCCGGTGCCCTGCAGACCCTCTCCGACCTCGAGTTGCAGCTCGAGGCGGAGCTGTTCACCCGCGATCCGCGTCCACGGCCCGTCACGGCGTGGGTGCGCTTCGGCGAGACGCCCGTGCAGGTGCGCGCCGACGCGTGCGCGTGGACGCCGCACGCCGTCGGCATACGCTTCGCCATCGGCGGTCGGGAGTACAAGACGTGGGTGTGGGCCTCGGCGGTACGCCCCGCCGACCAGGGCCGACGGCCCGCGACGACGTGATCGCGATCCGGGCGGCGACGTGATCGCGATCCGGCCGGCGGGTGACCGCACCGGCATCGGTTCGAGACGACGGATGCCGCGGCGCTCCGTAGTCTGTCGTGAGTCGCATTCGCACCCGAGGAGCAGGACATGACCCGACTGGACCTCGTCCCCGCGCTGAGCGCGCCCGAGCTTCTGGCCGTGCCCGTGCGCGAGGCGCTCACCGCACTCGATCCGGGGCTCGCCGACCGCATCCGGGTGGCCCCCATCGACCCGGCGCTCGCCGACACCGCCGCGTTCTGCGCCGCCTACGACGTGGCGCTCGCGGCCTCGGCCAATTGCCTCGTCGTCGCCGGACGCCGCGGCGAGACTACGACCTACGCCGCCTGCGTGGTGCTGGCCACGACGCGCGCCGACGTGAACGGCGTCGTGCGGAAGCTGCTCGACGCGCGGCGCGCGAGCTTCGCGCCGATGGACGACGCGGTCTCCGCGACCGGCATGGAGTACGGCGGCATCACGCCGCTCGGGCTCCCCGCGTCCTGGCGGATCCTCATGGACGCCCGCGTGGCCGACGTGGAGGTGATCATCGGCTCCGGACTGCGGGCATCGAAGATCGCCCTGCCGGGCGCGGTGATCGCGAATCTGCCCGGTGTCGAGCTCGTCGAGGGGCTGGCCCGCGATCTGGAGCCGACCGGCTGAAGCGGCGGATCGGCTGAACCGGCAGATCGGTCGAACGGCCGCGGAACCCCACAAGCCCTGCGCAGCCTGAGGCGGAGTGGAACCTGAACGCCTTCCCGGAGCCGGGCACGGGCGACGATCTAGAATGGGCGCATCCCCGTTATCTGTTTGGATAACGCCCGTCGTGCTCTCTCTGGATCCGTCGTGACCTCTGCCACACCCGCCCGCGCCTTCGAGCTGCGCCACGTCCAGCTCGCCCGCGCTCTGTTCGCGGCGATCGCGGCGGTCATGATCACCTTCTCGCCCGACCACTCGGCGGGCATCGGGCTGTCGGTCTTCAGCGGCTTCGCCATCGCGACGGGCCTCATCTTCGGCCTTTCCGCCTGGCTCGTCCTCCCCGCCGGGCAGCGGTGTGTCGGCGTCACGATGGGCATCCTGTCCCTGCTCGCCGGCATGATCGGCGGCATCACCACCGCCCGCTCCACGACGCTCTTCTTCGTCGTGGTCATCGTGTGGGCGCTGGCGACCGGTCTCACCGAGACGATCGCGGGAGCTCGCGCCCTCCGCGCCGCGGCGCCCGGTGTCTCCGCCGAGCGCGGTGCCGCCCGCGACGCGCTCACCGTGGGCGTCATCACACTCGTCCTCGGCGCCGCCCTGCTGTTCGTGCCCACGCAGTACGCGCTGCAGTACTACATCGCCGAGGCCGACCGGAGCTTCACGCTCACCGGCATCACCATCGGCGTCGGCGTCCTCGGCGGCTACGCCGCCATCGTCGCGGTGTACCTGGCGATCGCCGGGTTCTCCCCGCGGCGCGAAACCGACGCCGTCACCACCGACGGATCGTCCGCGGTCGTGGAGGCCGCAGCATCCACCTCGACGAGTCGTGCGTCCGCCGACCTCCGGACGACCGAAGAGGCGCCGGGAGGCACCGCATGACCGACAAGCCGACCCGCCGCGACCTCATGAAGCCCGTGCAGCTGCTGGGACTCGCCTTCGGCGCCGCCCTCTTCGCCGGGATCGTCACGCTCATCTCGATGGGGTTCTTCCAGCAGCGGCAGGACGGTCAGTCCGGGCACGCCCTGCTCGTCGGACTCATCGTCGCGGGCATCACCTTCATCGTCGTGCTGGTGGGACTCGCCCTGATGCTCCTCGTCGTCGACCCGGCGCAGGTGACCAAGCAGGTCGACCGCCCGGTGCTGTACGACAGCGACCGACACCCGCACGATGAGACGACTCCGGATGCCTCGGCCCCCGGTGACGGCTCCGCTCCGCGTCGCTGAACCCGAAGCATCCGACTGTCCGTCACCTCGCGTTCATCCGGGCGTGATTGAACGGAGTCGATGGCTCCGTTCCGTTCGTCCCGCCTCCCGGTCGCGCTGCTGCTGAGCGCCGGTGTGGTCGCCGGCGCCGTCGGCGCCGCCCGCGTCGTGCTCGCCCGGCAGGCGGCGCACGCGCGACGGCTGATCGGCAAGCCACTGGGGGAGGATGCGCCCCGCGCCGACCGCATCTACAAGCGCAAGCGCGGCGACGCCGTGCGGCTGGTGCTGCTGGGCGACTCCATCGCCGCCGGGCTCGGCGCCGTGCAGCCGTCCGAGACGCTCGGCGCACGCCTGGCGAAGGGAATCAGCCGGGAGACGGGGCGCGCGGTGGAGCTGCGCACGGTCGCCGTCGTCGGCGCGGAGTCCTCGATGCTCGCGGAGCAGCTCACCCGCCTTCCTGCGGCGGACGTGGGCGACGTCGCGGTGATCGTGGTCGGTGGCAACGATGTCACGCACCGCGTGCCGGTCGAGGTCTCAGTGCGGCACCTCGGCGATGCCGTCCGCGAGCTGCAGCGGCGCGGAGCCGTCGTGGTGGTGGGCACGTGTCCTGACCTCGGCGCTCTGCGTCCGGTGCCGCAGCCGCTGCGGGCGCTCGGGGGCCGGGCGTCGCGCCAGCTCGCCGCGGCGCAGCGCACCGCCGCGGTCGCCCTCGGCGCCTACGCGGTCGACCTGGCCGCGGTGGTCGGGCCGTTCTTCATCACCAACCCCGACGAGATGTTCAGCCTCGACCGGTTCCACCCGTCGGCACTCGGCTACCGGCGCACGGCGACGGCGATCCTGCCGTCCGTGCTGCGCGCACTGGGCGTGCACGACCGCGCCGCGTTCGGCCACCACGCGCCGCGGAGCTGACGCGCGGCGGGCTGGGTCAGCCCGTGCGGCGGGCCGGTCAGCTCGCGTCGTGGCGGAGGTCGACGAGCTGCGAGGCGAGACCGGTGTACGTGCGCGGGGTGAGGGCGAGCAGGCGCTCGCGTGCAGCATCCCCGATGTCGAGGCCCTTCACGAAGGCGGCCAGGTCATCCGCACCCACCCGGCGACCCCGGGTCAGGTCCTTCAGCAGCGCATAGGGGTCGCTGATCTGCGAGCGGCCGGCGGCGATCTCTGCGCGCACGACCGTCTGGATCGCCTCGGCGAGGACCTCCTGGTTCGCCTCCAGGTCGGCGTCGAGCACCGGCTGGGCCAGCGAGATCTCGCCGAGACCGCGCTGGAGGTTGTCGAGGGCCAGCAGCGAGTGCCCGAGGGCGACGCCGATGTTGCGCTGCGTGGTGGAGTCGGTGAGGTCGCGCTGCAGACGGCTGGTGACCAGCGTGCCCGCGAGGGTCGCCAGCAGGCCGCCCGAGATCTCCAGGTTCGCCTCGGCGTTCTCGAAGCGGATCGGGTTGATCTTGTGCGGCATCGTCGACGAGCCGGTCGCCCCGGCCACGGGGATCTGGGTGAAGTAGGCGAGCGAGATGTAGGTCCAGATGTCCGTGGCGAGGTTGTGCAGGATGCCGCCGGCGTGCCGGATGCGGTCGTACAGCTCCACCTGCCAGTCGTGCGACTCGATCTGCGTCGTCAGTGGGTTGAAGCCGATGCCGAGGCCCTCGATGAAGGCGCGGCTCAGCTCCGGCCAGTCGACGTCCGGTTCGGCGGCGACATGTGCGGACCACGTGCCGGTGGCACCGGAGAACTTCGCGAGGAAGTCGGTGCCGCGCACCTGCGCCGCGACCCGCTCGAGCCGCCAGGCGAAGACCGCCAGCTCCTTGCCCATCGTGGTCGGCGTGGCCGGCTGACCGTGCGTGCGGGCGAGCATGGGCGCGTCGCGGTGCTGCTCGGCGAGCTCGCGGAGCGTCGCGATGACCTCCTCCAGCCGGGGCAGCCAGACCTCGAGCACCGCGCGGCGGACGGTCAGGGCGTAGGAGGCGGAGTTGACGTCCTCGCTCGTGCACGCGAAGTGCGTGAGCTCGGCGATGCCGTCCAGTCCGAGCTCGGTGAGCCGGTCGCGCACCAGGTATTCCACGGCCTTCACGTCGTGCCGGGTGACGGCCTCCTTGTCGGCCAGCCAGTCGATCTCGGCCTGACCGAAATCGAGGTACAGGGCGCGCAGTCGCGCCTTGTCGTCCTCCGACAGCGGGGAGGTGCCGAAGAGGGCCCGGTCGGTCAGGACGATGAGCCACTCGACCTCGACCTCGACGCGGGCGCGGTTGAGCCCGGCCTCCGACAGGTGGTCCGTGAGGCCGGCGACCTGTGCGCGGTAGCGCCCGTCGAGGGGACTGAGAGGCTGAGGGGGGAGAGCGGGCACGAGTCTGCCGTCCTGTCACTGCGGGGTGGGGGAAGGCCCTGTCGGAGCCGACGGGCGGATCGCCGGCTCGAGCTGCCGGAACAGCGACCTGCCTGCGGCCTCGATCATACCGAGGACCTCATCGAACATTCCGGGCCCGGCATAGTACGGATCGGGCACGTCGAGCGTGCCCGCGCTGCGGTCGAACGACAGCAGGAGCGCGATCTTGTCGGTGTCGGCCTCGGAGCGCGCCCAGCCGTGGAGGATCCTCTCGTGGCTGCGGTCGAGGGCCACGACGAGGTCATTGCGCATGAAGTCGTCGTGCGAGAACTGGCGACCGCGGTGGCGGCGGCCGTCGTACCCGCGTCGCTGTAGTGCGGCGAGGGTGCGGTGGTCGGCGGGCTCGCCGACGTGGAAGTCGGCGGTACCGGCGCTGGAGGAGCCGACGCGATCGCTCAGGCCCGCCTCACGGGCCAGCTGCCGGAACACGATGTCGGCCATCGGCGATCGGCAGATGTTGCCGGTGCAGACGAAGACGACGCGGAACGGCTCCTGGGCGTTCGCGGTCACCCTGCCATCATGGCGTGCCCGTGCGCTCCTGCACAGGACGGGTAGCCCCCTCCATCCCCCCGAAGGCAGGGGAGGGGAGACGGATGCTGCACCCCGGCCGACCACGATCGGATCATGCCGCTCGACCCTCCCTGCTCCGTCGATGACGCCGCCGACCTCGCCCTGGCCCGGTCGCGGCTCGAGGAGGTGGTCGCGCGGCTCGCCGACGCCGCCGCGAGCGCGACGCGACTGTGCGAGCTGACCGCGTGGAGCACCCCGGCGCAGCGGCGCTTCCGCGACGCCGTGAGCCTGTGGCGCAGCGACATGGGGAGCGTCGAGGCGCTCGCCACGGCCGTGGGCGACGACCTCTGGTGGGCGCAGCTGCGCCGGGCGGTGGGGGGAGCGTGCTGAGGGTGCGGGGCGGACGGCGGGGCCGGCGCGTGCGTGGTGGGTCGCGCCTGACGGGCGGGCTGACGGTGCGGGGCGGGTCGAGCGTGACGCGTGGGCGGCGGGTGACCGGTCGGCGGCGCGCGACGGGCGGCGGGATCCGTGGGTGACGGCGACCTCGACATCCGCGGCGGCGGGGCGGTGTCGGTCGACAGCGAGACGTTGCGCGTCGCGGCCGACGGCTTCGGTGTGCTCGGCCGGGAGCTCGACGACATCGCGGCCGCGGCCGGTTCGGCCGGAGCGCTGGTCGCACGACTCCCGCGCGAGGAGTGGCACCTGAGCGCCCGCATCGCCGACCTCGTCGTGCGCATCCACGAGAAGCGTGCGCGGGCAGAGGGCTTCGACGCCGAGCTCCGCCATGCCGCGGCCGTGTACGACCTCGTGGAGCTGCAGGCGCAGCGTGCGCTGGCCGCCGCCGGAGGCGACGAGGTCGGCGCGGCGCGGTGGGACGCCGCCATCGCCGCGCTGGAGCGCGAGCATCCCGGCGCCCTGGTGTCGGCGCGCGCGGCCGTGATGGCGGCGGAGGCGGGGTGGCCGCTCGACCTCGCGAAGCAGTCGGCCACGGGAACCTGGTGGCTGCCGTTCGGGGGTGCGCTCCTCTCGGGCGCGGCGGCCTACAGCGCCTGGCAGACGGTCCGGCGCATCGGCGCGGGGACGATCTCGTCCGGGGAGCGTCTGACGACGATGCCGGCGGCGGTTCAGGTGCGGCCCGTCGCCCCGACACGCCGTACGAGCGCGCCGGCCACGCTGGCGCAGGCGGCGGAGCGCATCCCCGGCGGAGGCGAGTCGCGCATCCGCGTCGAGAAGTACACGATGCCCGACGGATCACGGCAGTTCGCCCTGTACGTCGCGGGCACGCAGGCGCCGGCCGGGTTCGGCGGCGACGATCCCTTCGACGAGCTGTCCAACGCGCAGCTCTATGCCGGGGTCTCCTCGGCCTCTTACCAGGCGACGCTCGAGGCGCTGCGGCAGGCCGGGGCGCAGCCCGGCGATGTGCTGCACGACTTCGGGCACTCGCAGGGCGCGATGATCACCGCGCACGTCGCGCTCGAGGCCGGCTACGACTCCCGCACGCACGTGACGTTCGGCTCACCGGTCGAGGCCGACGTGGGCGCCAGCACGCTCAGCGTGGCGGTGGCGCACACCGACGACCCGGTCGCGGCTCTGCAGGGCGGAGGCCACCGCGAGGCCGTCGGCGCGCCCGGGAGCTTCATCGCCCAGCGCGAGGCGGATCCGGCCGGCGGCGTCCGCGATCTCGGGCTCCCCGCCCACGGCATGGACGGCTACGTGCAGACCGCCGGCATGCTCGACCGCTCCGACGATCCCCGCATGGACGGCGTCCGCGCCGTCTTCGACGAGCTCGGCACCGCGACGAGCGTGCAGGTGACGGAGTACTCCGCCGCGCGCGTGCTGCCCGCCCCGGAGGCCGCGCCGCATCCGCAGCCCGGGCCGGCGCCGCTGCCGCTCAGTCCCGCTTCTTCTCCGGGCGCAGGATGAGGCCGAAGACCCAGTTGATCAGCGAGATGATGATCGCCGCGACCACGCCCCACCAGAAGTCCTCGACCCGCAGGCCCCAGCTCCAGAACGACGTGATCCACGCCGTCAGCCACAGGAGGAACGCGTTGATGACGAGCCCGATGAGCCCGAGCGTGAGGACGTACAGCGGAAACGCCAGCACCTTGATGACCGTGCCGATGATCGAGTTGACGAGGGCGAAGATCACCGCCACCAGCAGCAGCGTGAGCACGAGCTGCAGGGTGTCGCCGGGCGGGAAGGCGATGACCCGCACCTGCAGCGCGGGGATCAGGGTGACCACCCAGATCGCGAAGGCGTTGATGACGACGCGGATGAGGAAGCGCATGGCCACATGATCGCACGGGCCGCAACGGCGCACACGGTGCCCTCTCGTCTCCCACGCATCCGCGCTCTTAGACTCGGACGGGTGACAGACGAACAGGGCCTCCGCCCCGCCCCCGTCCGCATCCGTCCCGAGATCGCGGCCCTGCCGCCCTATCGCCAGGGCAAGCAGGCCGGCGCCGACGCGTTCAAGCTCTCCAGCAACGAGAACCCGTTCGATCCGCTCCCCGGGGTCGTCGAGGCACTGCGGGCGACGGTCGCGGTCAACCGATACCCGGATGCCACGGCCTCCCGCCTGCGCCATCGTCTCGCCGCCCGGTTCGGCGTCGACCCCGACGGCGTGCACATCGGCGCCGGAAGCGTGTCGATCCTCGCGCAGCTCATGCTCGCCGTCTCCGGTCCCGGCGACGAGATCGTCTACGCCTGGAGGTCGTTCGAGGCCTACCCCGGACTCGTCCTCATCGCCGGCGCCACCCCCGTGGAGGTGCCGCTCACGGCGGACGCGCGTCATGACCTGACGGCGATGGCCGCGGCCGTGACCGACCGCACGCGCGCCGTCATCGTGTGCAGCCCGAACAACCCGACCGGGACCGCGGTCACGCACGACGAGTTCGAGCAGTTCGTGGCATCCGTCCCGAAGGACGTCCTCATCATCCTCGACGAGGCCTACGCGGAGTTCGTCACCGCCCCCGGATCCGTCGACGGCATGCGGGTGCTCGGCGTCTCGCGCCACCCGAACGTCGTCGCCCTCCGCACCTTCTCGAAGGCATTCGGCCTCGCCGGACTCCGGGTCGGCTACGCGATCGGCGACTCGCGCATCCTCGACGCCGCGCGCAGCACCAGCATCCCCCTGTCGGTCACCGCGCAGGCCGAGGAGGCGGCGCTCGCCAGCCTCGCCGCCGAGTCCGAGCTGCTGGAGCGGGTGCGCCACATCGCCGTCCGACGCGACGCGCTCGCCGCCGGGCTCCGCGAGGCCGGCTGGCGGGTTCCCGACGCGCAGGGAAACTTCGTCTGGCTGCCGACGGGGGCCGACACGCTGGCCGTCGCCGCCGCGTTCGAGGAGGAGGGGCTCATCGTCCGTCCCTTCGCCGGCGAGGGCGTGCGCATCTCGGTGGGCGAGGAGGAGTCTGTCGAGAAGGTCCTACGGATCGCGGCATCCGTTGTCCAGACCCTCCCAGAAGCCCACGCGGGCCGGGCGTTAGCGTAGGACCGTGACTCCGTCCGAAGATCCCGCGCTCGTGCGCGTGCTGGCGGCCGACGGGTCGCTGGCCCACACCGCCGCCGCCGAGCCGTACCTGCCGATCATCGAGGCGCTCAGCGACGCCGACCTCGAGCTCTTCTATCGCGACATGGCGGTCATCCGCGCCTTCGATCAGCAGGCGACCAACCTCCAGCGGCAGGGGCAGCTGGCCCTCTGGCCGCCGAGCTTCGGCCAGGAGGCCGCGCAGGTCGGGTCGGCCCGGGCCGCCCGCCCGCAGGACCACCTCTTCCCGTCCTACCGCGAGCACGTCGTCGCGCGCATCCGCGGTGTCGACATGCTCGACATCATCCGCGTCATGCGCGGTCTGACGCACGGCGGGTGGAACCCCGTCGACCCGAAGAACGGCAACACGCACCTCTACACACTGGTGCTCGGAGCGCAGACGCTGCACGCCACCGGGCTGGCTATGAGCATGGCCTTCGACGGCCGCTGCGGCACGGGCGATCCCGAGCGCGACGAAGCCGTCATCGTCTACTACGGCGACGGCGCCTCGAGCCAGGGCGACGTGCACGAGGCGATGGTGTTCGCCGCGAGCTACCGCACCCCCGAGGTGTTCTTCCTGCAGAACAACCAGTGGGCGATCTCGGTTCCGGTCTCGACGCAGTCGCGCACGCCGCTCTACCGCCGGGGCGAGGGGATCGGCATCCCGAGCATCCAGGTCGACGGCAACGACGTGCTCGCCAGCTACGCCGTCTCGCGCGTCGCGCTCGATGAGGCGCGCGCCGGTGAGGGCCCGCGAGCGATCGAGGCGATGACCTACCGGATGGGCGCGCACACCACGAGCGACGACCCGACGAAGTACCGCACCGCCGAGGAGGAGCAGTCCTGGGCGCTGCGCGATCCGATCGAGCGGATGCGCCTCTTCCTGCGCGGCCGCGGCGCCTCCGACGCGTTCTTCGCCGACGTCGAGGCCGAGGGTCGGGCGCTCGCCGAGGATGTGCGCGTGCGCACCGTCGCCCTCGAGACCCTGCAGACGGGCCAGATCTTCGACAACGTCTACGCTTCGCCGCATCCGCTCGTCGACGAGGAGCGCGCGTGGCTGGCCCGGTACGAGGCATCCTTCGAGGAGGGCGCATCATGACGCTCGAGACGACCGACATGACGGATGCCGCGGCCCCCGCGCCGATCACGCTGCCCATCAGCCGCGCGCTGAACGCCGGCATGCGCCGCGCGATGGAGGAATCCGACCGCGTGCTCCTCATGGGCGAGGACATCGGCCGCCTCGGCGGTGTGTTCCGCGTCACCGAGGGGCTGCAGGCCGACTTCGGCGAGCGGCGGGTGATCGACACGCCCCTCGCGGAGTCCGCGATCGTCGGCACCGCCATCGGACTCGCCATGGGTGGGTTCCGTCCGGTCTGCGAGATCCAGTTCGACGGCTTCGTCTTCCCCGCGTTCGACCAGATCACCGCGCAGCTGGCCAAGCTGACCTACCGGCACGAGGGTGCGCTCCAGCTGCCCGTCGTGATCCGCATCCCCTATGGCGGGCACATCGGCGCGGTGGAACACCACCAGGAGAGCCCGGAGACGTACTTCACGCACACCCCCGGCCTCCGCGTGGTGAGCCCGTCCACCGCGAACGACGCGTACTGGATGATGCAGCAGGCCATCGCCTCGCCCGATCCGGTCATCTTCCTCGAGCCCAAGAGCCGCTACTGGGTCAAGGGCGAGGTGGATGTCGCGGCCCCCGCGCTCCCGCTGCACGCGAGTCGCATCGTCCGCCGCGGCACCGACGTCACCCTCGTCGCTCACGGCGCGATGGTCGCCACCGCCCTGCAGGCCGCGGCGCTCGCCGAGTCGGAGGGCACGAGCGTCGAGGTCATCGACCTGCGGTCGCTGTCGCCGGTCGACTACGGCCCGATCCTCGACTCCGTCCGCCGCACCGGCCGCATGGTTTACGCGCAGGAGGCCCCCGGATTCGTGTCGCTCGGCAGTGAGATCAGCGCCACAGTCATGGAGCGCGCGTTCTACTCGCTCGAGGCGCCGGTGCTGCGCGTGTCCGGTTTCAACACCCCGTTCCCGCCCGCGAAGCTCGAGGGCGTCTACCTCCCCGACGCGGACCGCATCCTCGAAGCCGTCGACCGCGCGCTGGCCTACTAGCCCCGCCGCCCATGATCGCCCCCGTACCCGCGCCCCCATCCCCCGCGAGACTGCATCTGAGCGACGAGACTGTGGGTAAGCGCCTCGGTCTCGTCGGTCCGCTGCAGTCTCGCGGTCGGGGGACAGCTCGAAAGGACATCGGATGAGCACTCAGACGTTCCGCCTCCCGGACGTGGGGGAGGGCCTGACCGAGGCCGAGATCGTGACGTGGCGCGTCGCGCCCGGCGACGCCGTTGCGGTCAACGACGTGGTCGTGGAGATCGAGACGGCGAAGTCGCTCGTCGAGCTGCCGTCCCCGTTCGAGGGCGTCGTCGGCGAGCTGCTGGCGTCGGAGGGCGACACGGTCGAGGTCGGCTCGCCGATCATCACGATCGCGGACGAGGGTGCGTCGCCGGCTGTCGCGCCGGAGGCCGCGGAGCCCGCCGCCGACGCCAGCGGCTCGGTGCTCGTCGGCTACGGCAGCACGGGCACGGTGAATTCGCGCAGGCGCAAGCCGGCGGAGCGGCCGGCCGCAGCATCCGGCGGTGTCATCGCGAAGCCCCCGATCCGCAAGCTGGCGCGCGATCTCGGCGTGGACCTCGGCACGGTCGTGCCCAGCGGCGCGGCCGGCGAGGTCACCCGCGACGACGTCGTGAAGCACGCGTCGCAGGCGTCGGTCTTCCGCAACATCGAGACCCCGGAGTGGAGCGCCGTGCGCGAGGAGACGATCCCCGTCGCCCGGCCCGCCGCCCCGCCGGTGGATGACCGCGAGGAGTCGATCCCGGTCCGAGGCGTCCGCAAGGCCACCGCGTCGGCGATGACCTCGAGCGCCTACACGGCCCCGCACGTCTCGGTGTGGGTGGACGTCGACGCATCGCGCACGATGGAGCTGGTCAAGCGGCTCAAGGCCTCGCCCGACTTCGCGGACACGAAGGTGTCCCCGCTGCTGATCATGGCGCGCGCGGTCATCTGGGCCGTGCGCCGCACGCCGATGGTGAACGCGGCGTGGATCGAGACCGACGAGGGCGCGCAGATCCGCGTGCGGCATTACGTGAACCTCGGCATCGCCGCCGCGACGCCGCGCGGCCTCCTCGTGCCGAACATCAAGGACGCGCAGGAGCTGAACACCCGCGATCTCGCCCGTGCTCTCGAGAAGCTGACGCTGACGGCGCGCGAGGGCAAGACGACCCCCGCCGACCAGCAGGGCGGCACGATCACGATCACCAACATCGGCGTGTTCGGCGTCGACGCCGGCACCCCGATCATCAACCCCGGCGAGGTCGGCATCATCGCGCTGGGCGCCATCCGCCAGAAGCCGTGGGTGGTCGACGGCGAGGTGCGCCCGCGCTGGGTGACGACCGTCTCGGGCTCGTTCGACCACCGTGTCGTGGACGGCGACGGCGTCTCGCGCTTCGTCGCGGACGTCGCGTCGATCCTGGAGGAGCCGGCCCTGTTGCTCGACTGAGCGAGCTGGCCGGGGCCGCCGGCCGACCGACGCTAGCGGGCCGGTTCTCCTCCGCGGGTAGCATCGCCCGCATGGCTTTCCGCGGACTCCACCCCGACGCGCCCGCGTTCTTCCACGAGCTCGAGGCGCACAACACCAAGGAGTGGTGGGCGGCGAACCACGATCGCTACGTCGAGCACGTGCGCCGTCCGTTCGAGGAGCTCGCCGCCGAGCTGGAGCCCGAGTTCGGCGACGTGAAGATCTTCCGGCCGAACCGCGACGTGCGCTTCAGCAAGGACAAATCGCCCTACAAGACGCACGTCGGCATGGTCTCGCTGGCCCCGGTCGCCCACTACCTGCAGCTCAGCGCCGGCGGACTCCTCCTGGGCGGAGGCGTCTACGACGTGCCGCCCGCCGGCCTCGCCCGCTTCCGCGAGATCGTCGACGACCCGCGCCTGTCGCGCGAGCTCGACGAGGTGCTGGCGCAGATGGATGCCGCGAACCTCACGCCGATGACCGCCGACGCCGTCCGCACCGCACCCCGCGGGTACCCGATAGACCACGCCCGCATCGACCTGCTGCGCCTCCGCCGCCTCGCCGTGGGCTCCGAGGAGGAGCTCGCCGACTGGATGTGGAGCCCCGACGCGCTCGACATCATCAGCGACACCTGGCGCTCCGTCTCGATCTGGTGCACCTGGGTCGCCGAGAACCTGGGCGACCTGATCATCCACCCCGACTCCGCCCGCGGCCGCTGATCCTGGTGTGACCGGATGCCGCGGCATCCGGTCGCTTGAATGAAGGATCTCGCGCGAGCACAGGTCCCTTTGGGGGAAATCCGTCCTGTGCCGACGCGAGCTCCTGCGCTCGCACGGCCGCGCGGGCGAGCCGGCGCCGACTTGAGAACGATTATCAGTAGCGGTTAGAGTGAGGGCATGTTCACCCGACGCGTTCTCGCCACGGCGGCCCTGGGGGCCGCATCCGTCCTCGCTCTCGCCGGCTGCGCGGGAGCCGCGGGGTCAGCGCCCGCCGGCACGGGCGGCGCCGACGTCGTGCGGATCGTCGCCTCGACCAACGTCTACGGGCAGATCGCCCAGGAGATCGGCGGCGACGCCGTCGAGGTCACGTCTCTCGTGACGTCCGGGGCGCAGGACCCCCACTCCTACGAGGCGACCGCCCAGGACCAGCTCGCCCTGTCGCGCGCCGACCTCGTCATCGAGAACGGCGCGGGCTACGACGCGTTCGTCGAGGCGCTGCTCGAGGCGGCCGGCACGTCCGTGCCGACGATCACCGCGGTCGAGTACTCGCACTCCTTCCCCGGCAACGAGGGCCACGACGACGACGCGACGGCGAGCCCGGAGCCTTCGGCCGGCAGCACGGAAACCGGCAGCGCCGAGACGGGCAGCACGGAGACCGGCAGCGCCGAAGCCGAGGCGGACGGCCACGACCACGCCGAGGGCGACGGGCGCGACCACATCGAGGGCTTCAACGAGCACGTCTGGTACGACCCGCACACCGTCGAGCACGTGGCCGAGGCCATCGCGGAGGAGCTGTCGACCATCGCCCCGGAGCACGCCGACGACTTCACGGCCAATGCGGCCGCGTTCGTCTCCGGGATCGCCGGCCTCGAGTCGTCGCTGGCCGACATCGCCGCGAAGGATGCCGGAGCCGGCGTCTTCGTGACCGAACCCGTGCCGGTCTATCTGATGGATGCCGCGGAGCTGACCGACGTCACGCCGCCCGAGTTCAGCGAGTCGGTGGAGGAGGGACAGGACGTGCCTCCGTCGACCCTGCTGGAGTCGCTCGACCTCATCGACGGCGGCACGGTGCGCGTGCTGATTGCCAACGCGCAGACCGGTGGCGGCGAGACGACGCAGGTGATCGACGCCGCGAAGGCCAAGGGCATCCCCGTGATCGAATTCACCGAGACGCTCCCCGAGGGCCAGACTTATCTGCAGTGGATGCAGAAGAACATCGAGGATCTGGCCGGAGCTCTCGGCGAGTGACGCCCGACCTCGACTCACCGACGTCGCCGCTCCGCATCTCCGGGGCGGCGCTTCGGCGTGGCGGCCGCGAGCTCTGGGCCGACCTCGACCTCGTCGTGCACCCCGGCGAGTTCATCGCGGTGCTCGGCCCGAGCGGATCGGGCAAGACCACGCTCCTGCGCACCATCCTCGGGCTCGAACGCCTCAGCGCCGGCTCCATCGAGGCGCTCGGCCAGCCCGTGCGCGCCGCCGGCAACCGCCGCATCGGCTACATCCCGCAGCAGCGCCCGCTGCCGCGCGACACCTCGCTGCGCGCCCGTGACCTGGTCGGCCTCGGGGTCGACGGTCACCGCTTCGGCTTCCCGTTCCCGCGTCGCGGCGACCGCGCGCGCATCGACCGGCTGCTCGAGGCTGTCGGCGCGACGGACTTCGCCGACCGGCCGGTCGGGCTCCTGTCGGGTGGCGAGCAGCAGCGGCTCCGCACGGGTCAGGCGCTCGCCGACGACCCGCGGCTGCTGCTCTGCGACGAGCCGCTCACGAGCCTCGACCTCGCGAATCAGCAGGCCGTCGTCGGGCTCATCGACCGCCACCGCCGTGAGACCGGCGCGGGCGTGCTGCTCGTCACGCACGACATCAACCCGGTGCTCGACAAGGTCGACCGCATCCTCTACCTCGCCGGCGGCCGCTTCACGCTGGGCACCCCCGAGGAGGTGCTCGACTCCACGGTCCTCAGCGACCTCTACGGCGCACCCGTCTTCGTGCTGCGTGCGGGCGACCGACTGGTGGTCGTCGGCGCACCGGATGCCGAGGCATCCCATCACCACCATCACGACGAGGAGCACCCGGCGTGAATTGGGATGACGTCTACGCCGCGATGTTCGGCGGCCTCGCCGACTACGGCGACATCCTCGCGCTGGTCGCGAACTCCGTCGTCGCCGGCGCCGTGCTCGGGCTCGTCGGCGGCCTCATCGGCGTCTTCGTGCTGCAGCGCGACATGGCCTTCGCCGTGCACGGCATCAGCGAGCTGTCCTTCGCCGGCGCGGCCGCGGCCCTCCTGCTGGGGGCGGATGTCGTCACCGGCTCCATCGTCGGATCGGTGCTGGCCGCCGCGCTCATCGGCTGGCTCGGCGCGCGCGCGAGAGACCGCAACTCGATCATCGGCGTGCTCATGCCGTTCGGGCTGGGCCTGGGCATCCTGTTCCTCTCGCTCTACCCCGGACGCAGCGCCAACCGCTTCAGCCTGCTGACCGGCCAGATCGTGTCGGTGCAGTCCAGCCAGCTCAACTGGCTCATAGCCATCAGCGCCGTCGTGCTGGTCGGGATCCTGCTGATCTGGCGTCCGCTGCGCTTCGACTCGCTGGACCCGCAGTCGGCCGCGGCGCGCGGCGTGCCCACCACCCTGGTCTCGCTCATCTTCATGCTGCTGCTGGGCCTCATCGTGGCGGTGAGCGTGCACATCATCGGCGCGCTCCTCGTCATGGCGCTCGTGGTGACGCCGGCCGCTGCGGCCATGCGCGTCGCCTCGGGGCCGCTGTCGGTGCCGCTGCTCGCGACGGCGTTCGGCTTCGTCTCCGCCGTCGGGGGGATCCTGCTGGCCATCATGGGCACGCTGCCAGTGAGTCCGTACATCACCACGATCTCGTTCGTCATCTACCTGGTCTGCCGACTGGCCGGCCGCAGCCGCTCGCGCGTCAGCCGCGACGCCTGACCGCACACCCGCATCGCGGGCCGGCGACCCGGCCCGTTCACAGACCCCGTCGCTAGGATTCTCCGCATGGTTCAGCGCAACACGTGGCAGCGCGAGCGCGTGCGCGAGGCGCTGGCCGACTCCCGCGGCTTCGTCAGCGCGCAGTCGCTCCACGCCGCTCTGCGCGAGGACAACACGGGCATAGGACTGGCGACGGTCTACCGCACGCTCGCGGGACTGGCCGCCCAGGGCGAGGCCGACTCCCTGCAGAGTCCCGATGGCGAGAGCCTCTACCGAGCCTGCGCCAGCCCCGGCCATCACCACCACCTCATCTGCCGCTCGTGCGGGCTGACGGTGGAGATCGCCGCCACCGACGTCGAGCAGTGGGCCCACCGCACCGCCGCGACGCACGGCTTCACCGAGGCCGAGCACGTGGTCGACATCTTCGGTCTGTGCAGCGCATGCACGCAGGCCCGGGCCGGCGAGCGTGACGCGGGTTAGTCCGCCGGCGACCCGCTCCACGCGCGCGCGCTCCGGCGCGCCGCTGGTCGCGCTCGCCCTCGGCGCGGCGGTGGTCGTCGCGCTCTTCGTGATCGACGCGGTCTCCCCGCAGCTGTTCGCCGCGTCGCTGCCCACGCGCGCGCAGGACGGCCTCACCCTCGCCATCAGCGTGCTCATCGAGTCGCTGCCGTTCGTGGCGCTCGGCGTCGTGCTGTCGATCATCGTGCAGGTGTGGGTGCCGCCGGGGGCGATCGAGAGGTGGATGCCGCGGCGCGCCTGGGCGCGACGTGCGGTGCTGTCGCTCCTGGGCATGATCGTGCCGGTCTGCGAGTGCGGCAACGTCCCGTTCGCGCGTGGGCTGCTCATCCGCGGCTTCACGGTGCCCGAGACGCTGACCTTCCTCGTGGCGGCGCCGATCGTCAACCCGATCGTCATCATCACGACCCATCAGGCGTTCGGCTTCTCCGACGGCATCCTCATCGCCCGCCTCATCGGCGGCTACCTGATCGCGAACCTCATCGGCTGGCTGTACAGCCGGCATCCGGATCCCGACGGCCTGCTCACCGAGCGCTTCATCGAGACGTGCGAGATCGCCGCCGAGGAGGAGGGCGGCCGGGGGCGCCGCAGCATCGCGCAGTTCGTCGTCGAGCTGCGGGCCGTCATGCCGGCGCTCATCATCGGCTCCGCGCTCGCCGGGGCGGTGCAGGTCATCGTGCCGCGCAGCGCGCTGCTCGCCATCGGCTCGAACCCGACGCTGTCGATCGTGGCGATGATGATCCTCGCGATGGTGGTGGCGATCTGCTCCAACGTCGACTCCTTCTTCGCCCTGTCGTTCGCCTCGACGTTCACGCCGGGCTCGATCGTGGCGTTCCTGCTCGTGGGTCCGCTCGTCGACGTGAAGATGCTCGCGCTCATGCGCACGACCTTCACGACGCGCACGCTCGTCGGACTCGTCGTCATCGTCGTGCTCGCGGCCTTCGCCATCGGATCGGCGGTGAACCTCTTTGCGTAAGTACGGTTTCGCGGACACCCGCTGGCTGGGCGTGGGCCTGGCCGCCATCCTCTCGGTCGTCACCCTGGGCCTCGGCGTCACGGGACGGCTGGGGCTGTACATCAACCCCGAGTCCAGCTGGTTCGCCATCGGCATGGCGGTGCTGGTGCTGATCGGCACGGTGCTCAGCTTCGCGCTGCCGCTCGGCGCGGAGGCGGACCACGGGCATGACCACGGCTCCGCCGGCGCCCGCTCGACCCGAGCCGCGGCCCACGCGCACGACCGAGACACGCACGACGCGCACGCCGAAGACGCGCACGACGAACACGCGCATGACCACGACGTCCACAAAGGCACGGACGACCACGCCGGACACAGCCACACCGTCGGCCCCCTCGGCACTGTCGCGACGGTCGTCGGCGGGGTGCTCGCCTCGACGGTGGCCGTCTCGATCCTCGTCCTGCCGCCGGCCTCCCTCTCGGCGGAGCTGGCGATCTCGCGCGACGTCGGAGCGCCCCCGCTCTTCGCGGGCCAGGACGTCGTCGCCCTGGCGTCCACCGGCGACACCTCGCAGTTCGGCATCGGCGACTGGGCCGCCGTCTTCGCCACGGCGACGAACCCCGACGCCTTCGACGGCGACGCCATCACGCTGACGGGCTTCGTCACGCCCGGAGGCTCCGACGGGTTCCAGCTGACACGCCTGATCATCACGCACTGCGTGATCGACGCGCAGCCCGCGAGTCTGCCGGTCGAGGCGACCGGCAGCATCCCCGCCACCGGCGGCTGGGTCACGGTGACGGGCACGGTGCGCTCGAACTCCGACGGCGCCCTGCAGATCGACGCCCAGTCGGTGCAGGCGGTCGAGGAGCCCAAGGACCCGTATGAGTACTGACGGCTCCCGCCGTTCGCGACGCGACGCCGCCGCGCAACCGAGCAGCCGCCGTCCTGCGCGCCGCGGCAGCGGTGGCGAGAGCTCGTCGAGCCGCCGTTCGCAGACCCGCCGACGCCGGAGCCGCGCGTTCCTGGGCGGCTTCGCGCTCGTCGTCGGCGCGCTCGCTGTCGTCGGCGTCGTCGGGGCGGCCGCCGGGACGGCGCAGGGCCCCCGGGCCACCGACGTGCAGGTCGATCCGGCGGCGGCGGTCGCAGCATCCGGATCGCGGCTCATCGTGACCACGACCCAGTCCCTCGAGAAGGTCGATCCGTCGCAGGTGACCGTGAGCCCGGCGACGCCGTTCACGATCGACACGTCGGGGCGCAACGTCGGCGTCCGCTTCACGCTGCCGCTGTTCGACGACACCGAGTACACCGTGACGATCGATCGCCTGGTGGGTGTGGGCGGCGGACCCGCGTCGACGGTGACCGAGACGTTCCGCACGCCGCCCATCGACCTGTACCTGCTGCGGCGCGGGGAGTCGGGCGACCAGATCTTCCGCACCGACGTCGGGGCGAACAGCGCCGTTCCCGTCTTCACGAACGACCACATCGAGGACTACCGCGCCACCTCCAGCCACCTCGTCGTCTCGGTGCGCACCCCCGAAGACCGCGCCGAGCTCATCGTCACCGATCTCGACGGGCAGAACGCGCGCACCCTGAAGCTCCCGGGCAACGGCTACGTGACCAACCTTCAGAGCGCCGACCGCGGCGAGCTCATCGGCTACACCTACTCCGACAAGGCCCTCAGCGCGGGAAGCGGTCGCGAGAGCGCGCTCTACACCGCCTCACTCAAGCCGGATGCCGCGCAGGAAGACCCCACGCCGGTCACCGTCTCGGGCGATGACCCCCGGGTGGCGGAGTGGCGATTCGTGCCCGACACCGACAGCATCCTGCTGCTCACCTTCGACGGACGCCTGAGCCTCACTTCGTCGAGCGGCGGCGACCCGGTCGCGCTCGGCACCGCGCTGACCATCGACGGCATCGCGCGCGGCTCGTCGCACGCCGTGGTCGACCGCCCCGACGGGCTGGCCGAGGTCGACCTCACGGACGGCACCGAGTCGCCGCTCGTCGCGCCCGACCAGGATCTCGGCCGCATCGCATCGGTCACGCCGCTGCCCGGCGAGGGTTCCGGAACGCTCCGCACGTTCTCGCAGGTGGAGGACAACACCCGCGTGCTCGGCTCGACCATCGTCCACGTGACGCAGGACGGCATGGCCACTCCGCTGCTCGAGGTGCCCGCGACCGACGCGGTGATCCAGACGTGCGCGTCGCCGAGCGGACGCTACGCCGCCGTGCTCACCGCGCCCGACGTGGTGGCCAACCGCTACGACGCCTACCAGCTGCCCCTCCCGGCGAATCTCGAGACGCGCATCATCGACATCACCGCGACCGACCCCGCCGATGCGGTCGTCTCCATGCTGACCGGCTTCGACGCGTCGTGGTGCCAGGTGCCGCCGAAGTGAGCGTCGCGCCGACCCGCGCGGCCACGCGCGACGAGCTGGCCGCCCTTCCGCTGGAGGTCGCCCCGCGACTGCTCGGAGCCATCCTGCACACGGAGGTCGACGGCGAGGTCGTCAGCGTGCGACTCACCGAGGTCGAGGCGTACCACGGGCAGGGCACCGGGCCCACAGCCGACCCCGGCTCGCACGCGCGCATGGGACCGACCGCCCGCAACGCCACGATGTGGGGCGAGCCCGGCCACCTCTACGTCTACCTGAGCCACGGCATCCACTCGTGCGTCAACGTGGTGTGCGGCCCGGACGGCGTCGCCGGCGGTGTGCTCCTCCGCGCGGCAGAGGTGATCGAGGGGACGGATGCTGCGGCTCGCCGTCGCCGCGCGGCCACGCGTTCCCGCGATCTCGCGCGCGGACCCGGGCGCCTCGGGCAGGCGGTGGGGCTGCGGCATCCGGTCCACGACGGCATCGACGCGATCAGCGGGGCTCCGTTCCGCGGCGCTGTCGCGCGGCTGGAGCTGACCGTCGAGCCGGTCGTCGGGTACGCGTCGGGACCGCGCGTGGGAGTCGCGGGGGTGGCGGGCACGGCGGCGTTCCCGTGGCGGTTCTGGATCGAGGGAGATCCCACCGTGTCGGTGTTCCGCTGGGGACGCGGCGCGGGACCCCTCGTGGGGGAGTGAGGGCGGGGTGCGGGCGTTTCGACTCGCTGCGCTCGCTCAACGGGCGGGGGATGCTGCGGCGTGACGGGCGGGGGCCGCGCTGGCGAGACGGGCGGGGGCTGCGCCGGCGAGACGGGCGGGGGCCGCGCTGGCGAGACGGGCGGGGCGGGCGGGCACAAGGCGACACGCCGCCGCGTGCTAGACTGACTCCTTGTCCGCGCGCACTCCTGCACGTGGTTCGCCCCCCTCAACGCATCGGCCGGAGACGGCCGTCTGTCGCGCGGGGTGCAGACAAGGGATCTTGGGTGTCGCCGTCCGGCGGCACGGTACTTAAGGAGACGACACCATGGCAGCAGTGTGCCAGGTGACTGGAGCAGTTCCCGGCTTCGGTCACACCATCTCGCACTCGCACCGCCGGACGAAGCGCCGCTTCGACCCGAACGTGCAGAAGAAGACCTACTTCGTCCCGTCGCTGGGACGCAACATCAAGCTGAACGTGTCCGCCAAGGGCATCAAGGTGATCGACGCCCGCGGCATCGAAGCGGTCGTCCGTGACCTCAAGGCGAAGGGCGTGAAGCTGTAATGGCCAAGAAGGCTCAGGACGTCCGTCCGATCATCAAGCTGCGTTCGACCGCCGGCACGGGGTACACCTACGTGACGCGCAAGAACCGCCGCAACAACCCCGACCGCATCGTGCTGAAGAAGTACGACCCGGTCGTCCGCAAGCACGTCGAATTCCGAGAGGAGCGCTGATCACATGGCCAAGAAGAGCAAGATCGCGCGCAACGAGCAGCGCAAGGTGATCGTCGATCGCTACGCCGCGAAGCGCAGCGAGCTGAAGAAGGCGCTCGTGTCGCCGACCTCCTCCGACGAGGAGCGCGAGGCCGCTCGCGTGGGTCTGCAGAAGCTGCCCCGCAACGCGTCGCCCGTGCGCGTGCGTTCGCGCGACGTCATCGACGGACGCCCCCGCGGTGTCCTCACGAAGTTCGGCATCTCGCGTGTCCGCTTCCGCGACATGGCGCACCGTGGCGAGCTGCCCGGCGTGACCAAGTCGAGCTGGTAAGCACCCGCAGCATCCGGAAGGCCCGGCGATCCACGGATCGCCGGGCCTTCCGCCGTTCCGCCGCGGAATTCCGCGGAACTACGAGCACCGAGTCACATGGGTCACATCAGCCACTTTCGTCACATCGATCGTGCCGACACGCCGGTCAATATGTCCGCGAGAGGCGGAAATCCGCGGAATTCCGCGGTTTCGTGGCTATAGTCAAGGCGGTCGATCCGACCAGCCGGAGCGCGTGAGCGCCCCGGTCCCCGCAATGAAAGGCGGCCTCGCGCCGCCTTGGAGGACAACCCACATGGCTGACAAGTCCATCACCAAGACCGAGCTCGTCGCGAGCATCGCCAGCGCCACCGGCCAGAGCCAGTCGGCCGTGTCGGGCGTGCTCGACTCGCTCTTCTCCACCGTCTCCGAGGCGGTCGCCAAGGGCAGCAAGGTCTCGATCCCGGGCTGGATCGCCTTCGAGCAGGTCGCCACCTCCGCGCGCACCGGCCGCAACCCGCAGACCGGCGAGGAGATCAAGATCCCCGCGGGCAAGCGCGTCAAGGTCACCGCCGGCTCCAAGCTGAAGGCCGCCGTCAAGTAACGACGTCGACTGCGAGGGGGGATGCTGCGGCATCCCCCCTCTTCGCATGTCCGGGCGCCGCGGGCGGCCGTCCGGGCCGCCGCTCAGCCGCGCGATCTAGGCTGGACACATGGTCACCACCTCTGCGCCTCCGCGCGCCGCCGCGCCTCAGGACGCGGGCTCCGGCGCCGGCCTGATGCGCCTCGTGGGACCCGCGGTCCTCGTCGCCGTGGCCGTCATCGCCGTCGTCGCCGGTCTGGCCTACGGCGGGGGCGCCGCGCCGCTCGTCATCGGCGACCCCGGACCTCTCGTGCGCTGGGGACTCCCCGTCGGCACACTCATCGTCAACCTCGCGGCGGCCGGTATGGTCGGCTCGCTGCTGCTCGCGCTCTTCGCCTTGAAGGCCGGAGAGCGCGCCTTCGGGGTCGCCCTGGATGCGGCATCCGTCTCCGCGGCGATCTTCACGCTCGCTGCCGCGGTCGTCGGATTCTTCACCTTCCTCAACGTCATCCCCGCGGCCGTCAGCCTCGACGCGCAGTTCGGGCAGCAGCTCGGGCGCTTCCTCGTCGAGCAGGAGACGGGCCGCGGCTGGCTCATCACGACCGTCGCGGGCGCCGTGCTCACGGTGCTCACGTTCGCGGTCCGCTCATGGACGGCGACGCTGCTGGTCAGCATCCTCGCGGTCGCCTCGCTCGTGCCGATGGGCACCCTTGGGCACTCCGGTGAGGAGGCGAACCACAACTCCGCGGTCGTCTCGCTCGTCATCCACATGATCGGCGCCGCCGTCTGGCTCGGCGGGCTGATCCTCCTCGTGCTGGTGCGGCCGGTGCTCGACCGCGCCCAGCTGACCGCGGTCCTCCTGCGCTACTCGAGCGTCGCCCTGCTCGCGTTCATCGTCGTCGCGATCTCGGGTACCGTGCGCGCGAGTATCGGCGTCGGCTCGTGGGGGGCGCTCGCATCTCCCTACGGCGTGCTCGTGCTGGTGAAGGTCGCCGCCCTCATCGCGATCGGCGTGCTCGGCGCCTGGTATCGCGTGCGCCTCATCGGGCGGATGGACGGAGATGCCTCGTCCCGCCGCTTCTGGGGGCTCATCACCCTCGAGCTGGCCTTCATGGGCATCGCCTCGGGGGCCGCCGCCGCCCTCGCCCGCACGGCTCCGCCGACGAGCAGCGCCGTTCCGGCGGTGCGGACTCCCGCGGAGATCCTCACCGGCTCCCCGCTGCCGCCGGAGCTCACCCTCGGCCGCTGGTTCACGTCGTGGGATGTCGACCTGTTGTGGGCCTTCGCGGTCGGACTCGGACTCTTCTTCTACCTCGCCGGCGTTCGACGTCTGCGCCGCCGCGGCGACGCGTGGCCGATCTACCGTACGGTGCTCTGGGTGGCCGGCCTGCTGCTGCTCCTGTGGGTCACCGCCGGGCCGGTGAACGTCTACCAGGACTACCTGTTCAGCGTGCACATGGTCGGGCACATGCTGCTGTCGATGGCCATCCCGTTGCTGCTGGTGTCGGGTGCCCCGGTCACGCTGGCGGCCCGTGCGATCCGCAAGCGCGAGGACGGCACGCGCGGCATGCGCGAGTGGATCCTGTGGGGCGTGCACTCGCCCGTCTCGAGGGTGCTCACCAACCCGTTCGTCGCGGCCGGCCTGTTCATCATCTCGCTGTGGGTGTTCTACTACACCGACCTCTTCCGCTGGTCGCTCTACGACCACCTCGGCCACGAGTGGATGGTGGCCCACTTCCTGATCACGGGCTACCTGTTCGTCCTGTCCCTGGTCGGCATCGACCCGGTGCCCTTCCGGCTGCCGTACCCGTTCCGCCTGCTCACGCTCATCGGCGTCATGGCGATGCACGCCTTCTTCGGCATCGCGATCATGATGCAGAGCGGGCTGATGGTGCCGGAGTGGTTCGGCGCCATGGGCCGCACCTGGGGCGGCACCCCGCTGGAGGACCAGTACGTCGGCGGCGGGGCGGCGTGGTCGATCGGGGAGATCCCGACGCTGATCCTCGCGATCACGGTCGCCATCCAGTGGAGCCGCAGCGACGACCGTGCGCAGCGCCGGCGCGACCGGCAGGTCGACCGCGCCGGAGATCTCGAGCTGGACGCCTACAACGAGAAGCTCGCGGCCCTCGCCGCCCGCGACGCGCGCTGACGTCGGGCCGCGGGTCAGCGCAGCTGGCCGCCCACGGCGATCGAGGCCGTGCCGTCGGGCAGCACCTCGATGGTGCCGGTGACGGTGAACGGCACGTCGTCGGCGACCTCGCGCACGGTGCCGTCGAACAGCGACCGGATGTCGACCTCGATGTGCGCCACGGCCTCGGTCGAGGGGATGCGCCACCCCGCGCCGTCGGGCACGACCGCGATCACCGGCTGCTGAGCGATCGACCAGGTCGGCGGCGAGACGATGCGATCCTGCACGGGGTACCCGAACGGACATGCGCTGGGCTGCAGCACCTGCTGCGTCGCGCAGGTCGTGAGGAACTCGTCCACCCGTTCCTGCACCACCGTCACGAAGGCCTCGGTCGGGTCCGCCTGGATCTCCACGGGCACGGTCGTCATCGGCGCGTCCGACAGCACCGCCACGCCGGGCGATGCGGCGATGGGCGTGTCGACGGTGATCGAGTACACGCCCGGCGAGAACACCAGCAGCGGCACGGCGGCGAGCGGATCGGCATCCGCCCCGTCGGGGGAGACCTGGCGCTTGTCGACGGCGAATCCGTTGACCTCGAAGCTCATGGCGCCGCGCACCGTGAGGTCGACGAGCGCGAGCGGGCTGGTGGCGAAGCGCCACGACGGCACGACGCCGATCCAGCCGTTCTGCTCCACGGCGAAGGACGACGTGCCGGAGTGCCCGCCCGCGCGATACGAGACCGTGACCCGGGTGATGCCGTCGACGGAGTCCTCCGTGACGACCTCGACGTCGGTCAGTGCGGCCAGGGCGGCCGGACGCAGAAGCGCCTCCGACGCCGACGCGGGCATGCCCGCCGCCTCGAGGGTCTCGGAGTCGACGGTCACGCCGGGCAGCGCGAGCGCGTCGGCGGCGTGTCCGTCGGCGAGCAGGCCGAGGTAGCGCTGCACGAACGCGCCCGGGCTGTAGAACTCCCGATAGAGCGCGGCGGCCCCCGCGGCGATGGCGGCGACGAGGAGCACGCCGACGACGCCCAGCGCGATCAGATCACGCCGCGCCGACGACCGGCGGGCACCCGCATCACCCGGCACCTCCTGCGACGGCGAGCCGGTCCGATCGGCGCCCCCCACCGTCTGATCCACCCGACCAGTCTAAGAACCCCGACCGCTCACGCCGTGAGGTCGTGCTCCAGAGCGTCGCGCACGACGCCCACCGCGGCCAGCTGCCCGGCGGCGATCGCGGCCGCGAGCGACACGAGCGGACCGGGCGCGCTCGCAAGATGCGCGAGGTCGCCCGCCGCATACACACCGGGCACGGTCGTGCGGCCGTTCTCGTCGACCTCCACGCCGCTCGACGGCAGGATGCGGCAGCCGAGGTCCTGCGCGAACGGGGCCGACTGCCGCGCGGCGGCGCCGAGGAACAGGCCCGCCACCTCACGACGTCCGCCATCTGTCAGGTGGAGCGCGAGTCCGCCGTCGATGCGCTCGGCGCGCACGAGCTCGTCCGGCGCGATGACCGTCACTTCCGAGGCGATGCGCGCGAGCATCGCCTGCTGGAAGGCCGCATGCGGCGGCACGCCGAGCACGGCCACGGGGCGTGCGCGCAGCTCGTAGCCGTGGCAGAACGGGCACTGCGCGACCTCGCGCCCCCACGCCTCCGCGAGCCCGGGGATGTCGGGCAGATCGTCGCGCATGCCGGTGGCCAGCACGACCCGGCGAGTGTGCAGCATCCGTCCGTCCTCGTCGGTCACCGTGAAGCCCTCGTCGGTGCGGGTCACGGCGGTCGCGGACACGTCGCGCACCTCGACCGTGTCGTACCCGGCGAGCTCGGCGCGCGCCGCGGCGCGCAGTTCGGCAGGCGGGCGGCCGTCGTTGGTGATCAGGTTGTGGGCATGCTGCACGGTCTCGTTGCGGTAGCGGCCGGAGTCGAGCACGACCGTGTCGTACCGCATGCGTCCGAGGGTGAGAGCGGCCTGCAGGCCGGCGGGACCGGCGCCGATCACGACGACATCGAGCGGGGCGGGGACGGGGGAGGAGTTGCGCATCTCCCGAGTGTGTGACTTCATGTCGACATGAAGTCAAGCTCTCATGCGATCGGCGAGGCCGCGGCCCGCTTCGGGCTGGCGACCTCGGTGCTGCGGCACTGGGAGGACGTCGGTCTGCTGACGCCGGAGAGGGATGCCGCGGGTCGCCGCCTGTTCACCGACGACGACCTCGTGCGCATCGCCGTGATCCTCCGGAGCAAGGCCGCCGGCATGGGGCTCGATCAGATCGCCGTGCTGCTGGACGAGCAGGCGCCCTCGCGCCACCGCGTGCTGGAGGCCCACCTGAACGAGCTCGCGCTGCGCATGGCCGAGATGGAGCGGTCGAGGGAGATGACCCTGCACGCCCTGCGCTGCCGGTCGCATGACATCACCACCTGTCCGCGGTTCCGGGAGATCGTGGGGGCGGTCGTCGACGGCTCGGGATCGTGGCCCGGGCTCGCCGGGGCCGAGTCCGGCACGGGCGCGCACGCCGTGGCGCTGTCCACCGGTGCGGAGCGGGGGCGCGGTGCCGCGGCATCCACTCGTTAGCATGGCTCGGTGAGCACGCCGTCCCTGTCCGCCGAGCAGGAGGCTCTGTTCCGGCTCATCGAGGACACCCGCGAGCACGTCTTCGTGACCGGACGCGCGGGCACGGGCAAGTCGACGCTCCTGCAGCACCTGGCCTGGAACACGTCGAAGCAGATCGCCGTCTGCGCGCCCACCGGGGTCGCGGCGCTCAATGTCGAGGGTCAGACGATCCACTCGCTGTTCCGGCTGCCGATCGGGCTGATCGCCGGCGGCGAGCTCGACCAGTCCGACGCGACGCGCAAGATCCTCAACGCCATCGACACCCTGGTGATCGACGAGATCTCGATGGTCAACGCCGATCTGATGGACGGCATCGACCGCGCGCTGCGACAGGCGCGCGGCCGGCGCGCCGAGCCGTTCGGCGGGGTGCAGATCGTCATGTTCGGCGACCCGTACCAGCTCGCCCCCGTGCCGCCCCGCGGTGACGAGATGCGCTACATCCGCGACCACTACCGGTCGTTCTGGTTCTTCGACGCGAAGGTGTGGGCGGGCGAGGTCGCCGCCGACGGACTCGTCGACCTCGGGCGGCACGGCGCGCAGCTGCACATCCGCGAGCTCGTCGACATCCACCGGCAGTCCGACCCGCGGTTCAAGGCGATGCTGAACGCCGTGCGCTACGGGCGTGTCACGGCCGACATCGCGCAGGTGCTCAACGACACCGGCGCGCGTCGCCCGCCCGAGCCGGTCGAGGGCGAGACGCCGATCATCACCCTCGCCACCCGCAACGACATCGTCACCTCCATCAACCGCCGTCACCTCGAGGCGCTGCCGGGCCGGGCCCAGACGGCGACGGCGGAGATCAGCGGCGACTTCGGACGGGGGGATGCCGCGTACCCGGCCGACCTCGACCTGCAGCTGAAGGTCGGAGCCCAGGTGATGTTCCTGCGCAACGATGCCTCCAACTTCGGCGAGCCGCCCCGGTGGGTCAACGGCACGATCGGCACGGTCACCCGCATCGCGGGCGGCACCGTGCGGGTGGAGGTCGACGGTGAGACGCATGAGGTCGAGCCGGCCGTCTGGGAACGGTTCCGCTACGCCTACGACGCCACGTCGAAGTCGCTGAGCCGTGACATCGTGGCGGAGTTCACGCAATTCCCGCTCCGGCTCGCGTGGGCCGTGACGATCCACAAGTCGCAGGGCAAGACCTACGAGCGGGCCGTGGTCGACCTCGGCTCCGGCGCCTTCGCGCCGGGCCAGACGTATGTCGCGCTGTCGCGCCTGACCTCGCTGGACGGACTGTACCTGTCACGCCCCCTGCGCCCGAGCGACATCCGCGTCGACCCCGACGTGCAGCGCTTCATGGCCGGTGTGCGCGCCGCGGCCTCCACGCCCACCCTCGGCGCCTGACCCGCGCGATCGTCGAGCGAGCGCGGCGAGCCGCACATCGCGGGGGACCGCATCGCCCGAGCGCCCGGCTCAGGCGACGACGGCCGCCGACTCCTTCGCCGCGGCGAGGTCCACGAACAGGTCGGTGTTGAACCGATAGGCCACGAGCACCTCGTCGATCACGCGCTCCTGCTCCGCGGCGTCCCACGGCGCAGCATCCAACTGCTCTCGGTAGACGTCCTTGAAGGCACGCGGGTCGGCGATGTCGCCGAAGACGTAGAAGCCGATGCCGTTCGTGTCGAAGCCGAACTGGCGCTGCATGAGCCTGCCGATGAACAGCCCGCCCGAGAGGTCGCCGAGATACCGCGTGTAGTGGTGGGCGACGAAGCCGCCGGGCCAGGTGGCGCCCACGCGGTTGATCCGCTCGACGTAGCGGCGCGTGGTCGGCAGCGGCTCGATGCGCTCGCGCCAATCGGGACCGATGAGGAAGGCCAGATCGGCCTCGAGAGCGGGGAGCCGGGTGAGCTTGTCGCTGATGAAGACGGATGCCACGGGGTCGCGCCGCATGCGCTCGGTCACGGCCTCGAGCGCCTCGTAGATGAACCAGTGCTGCGCCACCAGGGCCACGTAGTCCTCGCGCGTGCCCTTGCCCTGCATCAGGTCGGACATGAATCCGGCATGCTCGCTGCCGGAGTGGGCGCTGCTCGAGCGCTCGCGAAGGGCTGCGGAGAAGGGGATCGGCTCGGCCATACCTTCATGCTAGCTCAAGGTAAGGGCGTCCTAACAAGAGATTTCGCTCAGGAGTGCGGACGCGGCGTCACGCCCAGACGGGCGCACGCGCCGTCGTACAGCGCGACGATCTCGCGCCGCACCTCCCGCCGCTCCGTGATCGGGCCCCCGGGCCACGGCACGCGGATCTCGTGCGTCGTCCCGTCGGCATCGGCCGCGGTCCAGGTGCCGCCGTCGCCGTCGAAGTCGGTCATCACCGCCGAGACCGCCCCGTCGCGGTCGCCGAACGCGCGCACGATGAGCAGGTTGTCGTCCGGGTGGTCGCCGTTCATGTGACTCAGGACGCCCGCACGCGCGGCGTCGTCGAAGCGGTGCGTCATCCTTCCACCCTACGAGTCGCGTCACGGGCGATCCCGCGGGTGTGTTTGAATCTCAGTGCACGATGACGGGGGGTGGGCCATGAGGGCTCGACGTGGACGTCGCCGCCCCGCCGCGGCGCTCGCCGCCGTTCTCGCGATCGGCCTGGCCGTCACCGGATGCTCCGCCGAGACCACCGTCACGGTCGATGTCCCCGCCCAGGTGCAGGGCGATCTGCCCGAGGCCACCGTGCAGCAGCTGCAGGATGCCGTCACGTCCGCCATGACGGCGTCGGGCTCGTCCGGCGCGATCGTCGGCGTCTGGGCGCCCTGGAGCGGCCAGTGGGTCAGCGGCCTGGGCACGCAGACGCCCGGCGGCGCCGACCCCGTCGACGCCGAGGCGACGTTCCGCGCCGGCCGCGTGACGCGCGCCATGACCTGCGACGCCCTCTACGCGGTCGCCGCGGAGGGCAAGCTCGCGCTGACCGACGAGGTCAGCGACTGGGTGTCGGGCGTGCCCGACCTCACCGATGTGACGCTCGGCTCGCTGTGCGACAGCACATCGGGCATCGGATCCTACGCACCGCAGCTGTCGTCGCTCTGGCTTGGTAACCCCACGCGCGTCTGGAATCCGCACGAGCTCGCCAGCTACGGACTCGGGCAGCGTGCGCTGGGCACGCCGGGCAGCGGCTACTTCGACTCCGACGCCGGGTACGTGCTCCTGGGTCTCGCGCTCGAGCGGGCGACCGGCGAGAGCGCAGCGACGGTGCTCCAGCAGTACGTCTTCGACCCCCTCGCGCTCGACTCCACACAGCTGCCGTCGGGTGAGGCGGCTGCGCCGTCGACCGGCGGCCCGGTGCTGAGCGGCTACCAGTCGTTCCGCGACGGCAACGGCGTCATGAACTGCGCGGCGCCGACGGACTACACCGTCATGTCGGCGAGCTCGGGCTACACCGACTCCGGTGTCGTCAGCGACATCACCGACCTCGGCCGCTACGCCCAGGCGCTGGCCTCCGGCGCGCTGCTCTCAGACGGCCAGGACCGTTTCGCGAACCCGCTGCCGGCATACTCCGGCGCCCCGTCGTGGTTCACCGCGCGCGGTGGCGCCTACCAGGCGGGCTCGATGGTCGGCCAGTACGGCGCGTTCCCCGGCTACCTCACCGCCGCCTTCTCTGACGCGACCTCGGGCCTCACGGTCGCCGTCGTGCTGAACAACTCCGCCGCCGACACCGGCGTCGTGGCCGGCCTCGCGTGGGAGCTCGCCGCCATCGCGTCGAAGGTGCCCGCCGCGGGCGGCGGTGCGACACCGGATGCCGGACTCCCCTGGACCGCCCAGCAGTTCCACGACGCCATCATCGCGGCATCCATCTGCCCTCCAGCCCAGTGACCCGGCGCACGGCCCCGCGTCCCTCGCCCGACGCGAGGCGTCGGTGACGACCGCGACCGGACGCGTCGCCAACCCGGCGCTGCTCTTCGTCCTCATCGGCCTCGCCTGCCAGGAGGTCGGCGCCTCCATCGCGGTGCTGCTGTTCCCGCAGGTCGGCCCGCTCGGCATGGTCATGCTGCGGCTCGTCTTCTCCGCCGTCATCCTCCTGATCATCGCCCGCCCGCGGCTGCGCGGTCACAGCGCCGGCGGCTGGCGGGCCGTGGTGCGGTTCGGGGTGGTGCTCGCCCTGATGAACGGGCTGTTCTACCTCGCGCTGGAGCGCCTGCCGCTCGGCGTCACCGTGACGATCGAGGTGCTCGGACCGCTCACCCTGTCGATCGTGGCCAGCCGTCGCCTGTCGGCCTGGGGCTGTGCGGCGCTCGCCCTCGCCGGCGTGGCGTGCCTGGGCGGCGGGGGCTGGGCCGACCTCGACCTCGTCGGCGTGCTCTACGCGCTGGGGGCGGCGGCGAGCTGGGCGTTCTACATCCTCTCGTCCGCGCGCGTGGGCGCCGAGTTCCCCGGCCTCGGCGGTCTCGCCTTGGCCATGTCGGTCGGTGCGGTGCTGTCCCTGCCCTTCGGG
Organism: Microbacterium jepli; assembly: GCF_047237905.1. Lineage (NCBI taxonomy): Bacteria > Bacillati > Actinomycetota > Actinomycetes > Micrococcales > Microbacteriaceae > Microbacterium > Microbacterium jepli. Next base: position 43,206 of record NZ_JBDFLW010000005.1, read on the forward strand.
GTCGCGGATGCCGGAGCCGCCCTCCTGCGGATCGACCTGCTCGCGCTCGGCGCGGCTGTGGCCGTGCTCTCCTCGACAATTCCGTATGCCTTCGAGCTCATCGCGCTGCGACGGCTCCCGCCCGCGGTCTTCGCGATCCTCATGAGCCTCGGACCGGCGACCGCCGCGACCGCCGGCTTCCTGCTGCTCGGCCAGCACCTCACCGCCCTGGAGATCGCCGGGATCGCCCTGGTCATCGTCGCCAGCATCGCCGCTGTGCTGACCGCGCCGCGCACCGCCGCGCGCGACACCACCTCCGACGGGCCCGTCGCGGCTTCGACGGACCCGTTCACCGAGCCCGTCGGCTGAGGCACGGCGTCTGCCCCGACGCCCCGCAGGCTGGTCGGCGGACGGGAACCGGAATCCTCACATCGTCGGAAAGGTCGTGCAAGCCCTCGACCCGCGTCGGACGCCCGCGTTATCGTCATGCCAGGCGGGTGGACCGCCGGTGAGAGGTGGCGACATGAGCATCAACGACGAAGACATCACGCCCGAGTCCGCATCCGGCGGGGAGGGCACCGCCGACGGCGGAGCGAACCCCGGCGGCCACGACGGCGGCGCCGACGGCTCGGCTTCGGCGGGCGAGGGCACCGCTGACGGCGGAGCGAACCCCGGCGGCCACGACGGCGGCGCGGACGGCTCGGCCGACGAGGGCGAGGGCACCGCTGACGGCGGCGCCAACCCCGGCGGCCACGACGGCGGCGCCGACGGTTCGGCCTAGTGACGGACGAAGAGCGCGGGCCGATCCGTCGGCCCGCGCTCTCGCGTTGCATCCGGGTCGACGAGCAGGTCTTCGCGGACGAGTACTGGGGGCGGAAGGCCCTGCTGTCCACCGCCGAGGAGCTGGCGACACGTCCGGGCAACGAGCACGGTTTCGAGAACCTGTTCACTGCAGCATCCGTCGATGAACTCGTCACCCGTCGCGGGGTGCGCACGCCGTTCATCCGCATGGCGCGCGAGGGCACGGTGCTGCCGCCGTCGGCCTTCACCGCGCCCGGGGGCTTCGGCGCCGAGGTCGGAGATCAGGTCGCATCGGAGAAGGTGCTGAAGGAGTTCGCCTCCGGCGCCACCATCGTCCTGCAGGGGCTGCACCGGCTGTGGCCGGCGATCATCGACTTCACGCGCGAGCTCGTGTTCGACATCGGTCACCCCGCGCAGGTCAACGCGTACGTGACCCCGCCCTCGTCGCAGGGCTTCTCGCCGCACTACGACACGCACGACGTCTTCGTCCTGCAGGTGGCGGGCGAGAAGCACTGGGTCATCCACGAGCCGGTGCTCGACAATCCGCTCGCCAGCCAGCCGTGGGGCGAGGTCGGCGACGAGGTGGCCGCGAAGGCGAAGGGCGAGCCCGCGATCGACGCGGTGCTGCGCCCCGGCGACGCGCTGTACCTGCCGCGCGGATGGATCCACTCCGCGACGGCCCTCGGCGACACGTCGGTGCACCTGACGGTCGGCATGTCCGCCTACACGGGCGCCGACGTCATCGACGCGCTGCTGGGTGTCGTCCGCGACGTGCCCGACCTCCGCGCCTCGCTGCCGCTCGGTGTGGACCTCTCCGATGCGGGCCAGCTCGAGGACGTCGTCGCGCAGACGATCGCTCGCCTGACCGAGGCCCTCGCCGGTGCCGACACCGCTCCCGTCTCGCGCGCCCTGTCGTCGCGATTCGAGCGGTCGGTGCGGCCCGAGCCCGTGGCGCCGCTGGCGGCCGTGGCAGCTGCCGCCGCCCTCACGCCCGAGACCGTCGTGCGATGGCGGGCCGGCGTGCGCGTGCGGCTCGAGGATGCCGGAGAGCGCGTGCGCATCGTCACTCCGGCGGTCACGCTGGGTCTGCCCGCCGAAGCCCGCCCGGCGCTGGAGGCCCTCTCGCAGGGCGGGCCGATCGCCGTGCGACAGCTCCCCGGCCTCGACGAGGACAGCGCCGTGGTCGTCGTGCGTCGGCTCCTCCGCGAAGGGCTCGTGGTGGCGTGACCGACGCGATGGCGCCGATCGAATGGCGTCCGTGCAGCGATCGGGCCCGTGAGCGGAGCGATCCGCTCGCGGGCACCGGGCCGCGCGGCATCCGCTGGCTGCTCATCGAGGTCGCGGCGGCCTGGGGGCCGAGCGCCCTGCTCGACCCGCCGTTCGATCCGGTGCTCGGGCGCGCGATCGTCACCCGCGCCGAGGCGGAGGGCATGCGTGTGCTCGCCATCCGCCGCACGGGTCGGGAGCGGCACAGTGAGGAGCCCGGCGGCGCGTGGGCGATCGCCGACTCGCGCCCGGGGCAGGAGAGCATGCGCTGGGGCCGCTATGCCGACCTCGAGGAGCTGCGAGACCTGCCGCTCGACGGAAGCTCGGGCGTGGCATCCGACCGCCTCCTCTTCGGCGTATGCACCCACGGCCGGCACGACCAGTGCTGCGCCGTCCGCGGGCGCCAGGTCGTCACCGGGCTCGCCGCCGCCTATCCGGAGGAGACGTGGGAGTGCTCGCACCTGGGCGGCGACCGCTTCGCCGGGACGATGGTCATGCTCCCGCACGGGCTGTACTACGGCTATGCCGACGACGCGGATGCTGCAGCCATCGCCGCCGCGGCGCTCGACGGCCGCGTGGTCGATGCGTTCTACCGTGGCCGCAGCTCGCTGAGTCACCCGGTGCAGGCCGCCCAGCACTTCGCCCGCGAGGCGCGGGGCGGGGACCGCATCGACGACTGGGCGCCCCTGGCGGAGGCCCGCACCGAGGACGGCTGGACCGTCACCTTGCAGGGACCGGACGGACCCGTCGAGATCGCGCTCGGCGAGGACGCGTCCGAGCCGCTCCTCTCGACATGCGCGGCCCGGCGGCCGGTGCAGGTGAGGCACTACCGGCTGGACGGCATCCGCGACGGAGTCCGGGCCGGCTGAACTCCGCTCGCGAACCTCGCGGCCGTGGCGGGTGAGCGCGAAAGCCGGCCGTCGTGGCGACGATGGACCTCGCCGGCCCGGGTGTACTCTGACCGCGACCCCGAACCGACGAGCACACCATGGCCCGCAGTCGTCCCGGAGGCGTGACCCTCGTCGCCATCCTCGCCTGGATCTCCGGAGCGCTGAACGTCATCGGCGGCGCGGTCCTGCTGCTCACGGCGCCCGCCTCGGCCGCCCCCGGCGCCGCCGTCCTCGGCGGCATCATCGGCGTCGTGCTGGGTCTCGCCACGATCTTCGTGGCGGTCGGCCTCTGGCGCGGCAGCAACCTCGCGCGCACCATCGCCACGGTCGTCTTCACGCTCAACCTGATCAACGGCATCGTGACGATCTTCACCACGGCCGGCAACGCGTGGTCGGGGGTCGTCTCCGCCCTGTTCGCGCTGATCGGCATCGTCCTGCTGTGGACGAAGGCGGCCAGCGCCTTCTTCCGCCGCTGACGCACCACCGCTGACGCACCCCCGCGCGCAGCGCGAAACGCCCCGGAGCCGAGAAGCTCCGGGGCGTTTCCCGTGCGTACGGCTGCCGATCAGGCCGCGAGCGGGATGGCTCCGACCAGCACGCCGACCGCCAGCATCACCAGCGACACGATCGTCGCGCGCCACAGCACCTTCTTGTGGTGGTCGCCGAGGTTGACGTTCGCGAGCGAGACCAGCAGCAGGATGGCCGGTACGAGCGGGCTCTGCAGGTGCACGGGCTGGCCGGTGATCGACGCACGCGCCATCTCGACCGGCGCGATGCCGTACGTCGAGGCGCTCTCGGCGAGGATCGGCAGGATGCCGAAGTAGAACGCGTCGTTGGACATGAAGAACGTGAAGGGGATCGACAGCACGCCGGTGATGACGGCGAGGAACGGACCCATCGACGACGGGATGACGGTGGTCACCCAGTTCGCCATCGCGTCGACCATCCCGGTGCCGTTGAGAACGCCCACGAGCACGCCGGCGGCCAGCACCATCGAGACGACGCCGACGATGGACGGCGCGTGCGCGACGATCTCGTCGGCCTGACCCTTGAGCTTCGGGAAGTTGACCACCAGGGCCACCGCGGCACCGACCATGAAGATGTAGGGCAGCGGGAAGAGGTCCAGCACCAGCAGCACCATGACGGCCAGCGTGAGCGCGAGGTTGAACCAGATCAGCTTCGGTCGGAGGGTCTTGCGGTTCGGGTCGAGCATCGTGTCGGCCATCGCGGTGTCGCTCGCGTCGACCACGCCGGTCGCGGTCATCGGCGCGCGGCCGCCCGAGACGGTGACGAGGTTGCCGGTGCGCAGCGTCGCGCGTGCGCCGGGCTTGGGCTCGGCACCGCGGAAGATCGCCGGGCCGCCGAAGAAGCCGTCCTTCTTCGTGGCGTCGAGCTTCGTGGTGTCGATGGAGCCGGCGAGGCGCTTGCGCTCCGACAGGCCGAGGAACCAGGCGAAGGCCAGCGAGACGATCAGGCCGGCGGCGAGGGACGGCAGCATCGGCACGAAGATGTCGGTCGGCTGCAGACCGAGCGCGCTGGCGGCACGGACAGTCGGGCCGCCCCACGGCACGATGTTCAGCGTGCCGTTCATCAGGCCGGCGACGCACGTCAGCACCACGGGGCTCATGCCCAGGCGCAGGTAGATGGGGAGCATCGCCGAAGTCGTGATGATGAATGTGGTGGAGCCGTCGCCGTCGAGCGACACAGCGCCGGCGAGGATCGCGGTGCCGAGCACGACCTTGGCGGGGTCGTCGCCGAGGAGGCGGGTGATGACGCGGATGAGCGGGTCGAACAGTCCGACGTCGATCATGATGCCGAAGTACATGATCGCGAACATCAGCAGCGCGGCGGTGGGCGCCAGCTTGCCGATCGAGTCGATGATCATGTCGCCGAGTCCCAGTCCGGCGCCGGCGAAGAGGCCGAAGACCGTCGGCACCAGGATCAGCGCCACCATGGGCGTGAGTCGCCGCGTCATGATCAGCGCCATAAAGGCGAGCACCATGGTGAAGCCCAGGGCGACCAGGATCCCCTCGGACGGCACGAAGGCCAGGTCGTAGCCCTCGTCCGCGGCGGTGATCACCCGGTTCAGTGCTGTGATGTCCATCTCGACTCCCTCGTCTCCACCCGCGCGTCCGTGCGCGGGCTTCAACGGAATCTACGAAGCACCGGACTGATGCGCGCGCTATGCCGCATTCCCTCGCCTTCTGCGCGTAGCGTGAGTTCCGCGCATTCTGCTCATGCGCGGGCGGCCACGTCGATGCGGCCGCCGACACATCGGCCCCGAGGAGGCGGCATGCGGTTCAGCACCCGGCTCCTCCTCGTGCAGCTCGCGACCGTCGTCTCGGTCGTGCTCGTCTGCGCGGTGTTCTTCCTCCTCCTGGCGGTGCAGCAGCTGCGCGCCGAATCGGAGTCGTCCGCCCTCAACATCGCCCGCACCGTCGCCGTCGGCCCCGAGGTGCGCGAGCTGGTCGCGGCCTTCTCCGAGGATCCGGGGACCCCGGATGCCGCGCAGCTGCGCGACGGAGTGCTGCAGGCCCTCGCCGGCGACATCAGCGCCCGCACCGACGCGCTCTTCGTGGTCATCACCGACGATCACGGCATCCGCCTCGCGCACCCGAATCCGGATCTGCTGGGGCAGGTCGTCAGCACGCCGTTCGCCGACGTGCTGGCCGGAAAGGAGGTCGTCGACTGGGAGCGGGGCACCCTCGGCGAGTCCGCGCGGGCGAAGGTGCCGATCTACCCGGTGGCGGGTCTCCGGCCGGTGGGCGAGGTGAGCGTCGGGTTCGAGACGGCGAGCGTGTTCGACGACCTGCCCGCGGTGCTCGCCGCGGTCGGCCTGGCGGCGCTGGGCGCGGTCGGCCTCGCCGCACTGGCGAGCGTGCTCATGCGCCGACGGTGGGAGCGCGTGACCCTCGGCCTGCAGCCGGAGGAGCTGACGGCCCTCGTGCAGAATCAGGCCGCGGTGCTCGACGGCGTCGACGACGGCGTGATCGCCCGCGACACGGACGGCGTGATCCGGGTGTGCAACGCCACCGCGCAGCGACTGCTCGGCGCGCGGGATCCGGTCGGACGCACGCTCGCCGAGGCGGGGGTGCCCGCCGAGGCCGTCGCGCGCATCGACGCCTCGGCCGCCACCCTAGTGGCATCCGACGTCAGCCGCGCGACCGGCGGCGACGCGGGCAGCGATGCCGACGGCATCCTGATCGACGGTCATCTGGTCTACCTCGATGTGCGCGCCGTCCGCCGCGACGGTCGCGACCTGGGCGACATCATCCTCGTGCGCGATCGCACCGACCTCATCGCCCTCACGGAGCGGCTCGAGACGGTGCGCGCGATGACGAACGCGCTGCGGGTGCAGCGGCACGAGTTCGCCAACCGCATGCATGTCGCGGCCGGCCTCATCGACGCGGAGCGCGTCACGGACGCGCGGGAGTTCCTGAGCGATCTGGTCGAGCGGGGCAGCGTCGATTTCCCCGTGGAGAACCTCGACCTCGTGAGCGACCCGTTCCTGCAGGCCTTCCTCGGCGCGAAGGCGCTGGAGACGGGGGAGCGCGGGGTGCGGCTGGGCGTCGGTGACGACACCCAGCTCTTCGGCGCGATCCGGCGCGAAGAGGACGTCGCCGCCGTGCTCGGCAACCTCATCGACAACGCGGTGGATGCCGCAGTGCATGCTCCGGCGCCGCGCTGGGTGCACGTCAGCCTGCTGGACGACGGAGATGCCCTGGTCGTGACGGTCGCCGACTCCGGCGACGGGATCGCGCCCGGCACCGACGTCTTCGCGCGCCGGAGCTCGGACGGAGAGGATGACGCGGTGCACGGTCACGGCATCGGACTGACCCTGTCGCGGGAGATCGCCCGTCACCGCGGCGGCGACGTGTGGGTGATCGACCCGGGCGGTCCGGACGGCGACGGGGCCGTCTTCGGTGCGCGCCTGCCGGACAGTGTGGGAGGTGCAGGCGGATGACCGAGCCCATCCGCGTGCTCATCGTCGACGACGACTTCCGCGTCGCCGACCTGCACCGCGACATCGTCGACCAGCGACCGGGCTTCGCGACGCTGCCGCCGGCGCGCTCGGTGGGCGAGGCGAGAACGGCCATCCGGCGGGACGCGCCGGATCTGGTGCTCGTCGACGTCTACCTGCCCGACGGCGACGGCATCGACCTGGTGCGCTCCGCGGGGCTCGACGCGATCGTGCTGTCGGCCGCCACTGACGCGCCCACGGTGCGTCGGGCGCTCCGCGCCGGCGCGCTGTCGTACATCATCAAGCCGTTCGAGCGGCGGGCGCTCGTGGAACGGCTCGACCGCTACGCCCGCGCGCGCAACCTGCTCGCGGAGGACCGCCCGCTCACCCAGGAGTCGCTCGACCGGGCGCTCGCCCTGTTGCACGTCGCGGGGGAGCCGGCCTCCGTCTCCCGCACTGCGACGGAGCAGCTCATCCTGTCGACCCTCGGCGTCGCCGAGTCCACCGCCACCGAGATCGCGGAGAAGGCCGGACTCTCGCGCGCCACCGCGCAGCGGCACCTGGCCGCGCTCGCCGGCCGTGGGGAGATCGAGGTGCGCCTGCGCTACGGCACGACCGGCCGGCCCGAGCACCTCTACGTCCGCCGCGGCGCCTGAGCGCAGCATCCGCTCGGGAATACGCGAGCACGTCTGCGCGTCATCTTCTCCATGACTCAGAAGACGTGGTTCATCACCGGCACCTCCCGCGGATTCGGACGCGAATGGACCGAGGCGGCCCTCGAGCGCGGCGACCGCGTGGCCGCGACGGCGCGAAAGGTCGAGTCGCTCGACGATCTCGTCGAGCGCTACGGCGACGCGATCCTCCCCATCGCCCTGGACGTCACCGACCGCGACGCCGACTTCGCGGCCGTCGCGCAGGCGCACGAGCACTTCGGCTCGCTCGACGTGGTCGTCAACAACGCCGGCTACGGCCAGTTCGGCATGATCGAGGAGCTCAGCGAGCAGGAGCTGCGTGACCAGCTGGAGACGAACGTCTTCGGCGCGTTCTGGGTGACGCAGGCGGCGCTGCCGTTCCTGCGCGCGCAGGGCAGCGGCCACATCATCCAGGTCTCCTCGATCGGCGGCGTGTCCGCGTTCCCGAACCTCGGCGCGTACCACGCGTCGAAGTGGGCGCTCGAGGGATTCTCGCAGGCGCTCGCCGCCGAGGTGTCGGAGTTCGGCATCCACGTGACGCTCGTCGAGCCCGGCGGCTTCGCCACCGACTGGTCGGGCGACAGCGCCCGGCACTCCGAGCCGATCGCTGCCTACGACGCCGGTCGCGAGCGTCGTGCGCAGCAGCGCGCGGCCGTCTCCGGCCAGCCCGGCGACCCGAACGCGTCGGCCGCGGCTCTGCTTCGGATCGTGGACGCGCCGGAGCCGCCGCTCCGCACCTTCTTCGGCGCCGCCGCCTTCGACATCGTCCGCCCCGACTACGAGGCGCGCCTGGCGAACTGGGAGAAGTGGGACGACGTCGCCAAGCTCGCTCAGGGCTGACCCCGTCGGTCGTCTTCCGGGGGAGGATGAGCGTGTGATTGCACCGCTCCTCCTCCTCATCGACATCCAGCGCGACTACTTCCCCGGGGGACGGATGCCGCTGGTCGGCCCGGACGCGGCGGCCGACGCCGCCGCGCAGCTGCTCGCCGCACAGCGCTCGCACGGGGGCGCCGTCGTGCACGTGCGCCACGAGAGCCCCTCCGGGTTCCTCGAAGCGGGCACGCCCGGCGCGGAGATCGACTCGCGCGTCGCGCCCGCCGGCGACGAGGTCGTGGTGGTCAAGCACGCGCCGAACGCGTTCGTCGAGACGGAGCTCGACGACCTCCTGCGCGCCCGCGGCGTGACGGAGCTCATCGTGGCCGGGATGATGACGAGCATGTGCGTCGATGCGACCGTCCGCGCGGCATCCGATCTCGGCTACACCGTCACGGTCGCGGCCGACGCGTGCGCCGCCCCCGACCTCTCGTTCGCGGGCACCGAGGTGCCCGGGGCATCCGTGCACGCGGCGTTCCTCGCGGCGCTCGGCAGCGCGTATGCGCGCGTCGCGCCGGTGGCCGAGCTCATCTGACGCGGGGCGTCAGGGCGGTCATGCGGAGGGGATGACGGGAATCGAACCCGCGCTATCAGCTTGGGAAGCTGAAGTTCTGCCATTGAACTACATCCCCGGGCACCGCCTCGCGGCGGTCCGGCCAGCATAACAAACCCGGATGCCGCAGCCTCCCGCTCGTGCGCGCAGCTCGGGCGCCGGTCAGACGGACAGAACAGCGGGTCTGTGCGACGACACGCCACCCCACAGCACCCGTCGCTCGGTGTGTTGCCGGGCATCCCCGCCGGATTGTTCGCGCGGCGGCGGGGATGCGCTGGCCGAACTTCACGGATCCGGCGGCGGTAGGGTCCGGATCGGGCTGCCCGGGCGGGATGGCGGCCGGATCGGTGGAGTTGCACACCGGGCCGGGAAGGCGGAGTCCGGGAAGCGGCGGATGCCGGAGGCTGCTGTGGCGGACAGGACGGCGGGTCGTCTCGTCGACACGCCGAGCCGCCGCATCCGTCACTCGGCGTGTCGTCGGAGATCTCCGCCGGAATGTTCGCGTGGGAGGGTGACCGTCCCCCGCCGGATTGATCGCGGCGGACGGTGGCCCCCACCCGCCGCCGCCGAACCCCGCGGGCTAGGCTGGGCGCGTGCTGCTCTCGGACCGCGACATCCGCTCGGAGATCGATGCCAAGCGCATCGGACTCGACCCGTGGGACCCGGCGATGGTGCAGCCGTCGAGCGTGGACGTGCGGCTCGACCGGTACTTCCGGCTGTTCGACAACCACAAATACCCGTTCATCGATCCGGCGAAGGATCAGCCCGATTTGACGCGCCTCATCGAGGTCGAGCCCGACGAGCCGTTCATCCTGCACCCGGGCGAGTTCGCGCTCGGGTCGACCTTCGAGCGCGTCACGCTGCCCGACGACGTCGCGGCGCGGCTGGAGGGCAAGTCCTCGCTCGGGCGCCTCGGACTGCTGACCCACTCCACGGCGGGGTTCATCGATCCCGGGTTCACCGGTCACGTGACCCTCGAGCTCTCCAACGTCGCGACGCTGCCGATCACGCTGTGGCCGGGCATGAAGATCGGGCAGCTCTGCTTCTTCCGCCTGTCGTCGCCGGCGGAGAACCCGTACGGCTCCGGCCCGTACGGCAACCGCTATCAGGGTCAGCGCGGGCCGACGGCGTCGCGCTCGGCGCAGAACTTCCACCGCACCGACGTCGGCACGAGCGATGCCGGAGCCGATGGCCGCTGAGCGTCGGCGGCGCAGGCGCCCGCATCCGATCTGGACGGTGCTCGCCGCGACGGTCGTGGTCGCCGCGCACCTCGCGCTCGGCGCGGTCGTGATCGTGCCCGCGGTGGCGGAGACCCTTCGTCCGTCGCCCGTGGGTGGAGTTCCGGATGCTGCGCCCACTGCTCCGGTCGCGATCGAGGGTGCCGCGGCATCCGTCGGAAATGCGGGTCTGGTCGATCGGGAATGGGCCGAGAGCATGTCGTCGCGCAGCGGGATCCCGGTGCGGGCGCTGCTCGGCTACGCCGGCGCGGAGATCGCCGTGCGCGCGGAGAACCCGCAGTGCGGGATCGGCTGGACGACGCTGGCGGCGCTCGGGCGGATCGAGTCCAGCCACGGCCGGCACGACGGCGCGGCCATCGACGACGACGGCGTCACGCGACCCGGCGTGTGGGGGCCGGACCTCGACGGCGACGGCAACGCGCTCATCGCCGACAGCGACGGCGGCGCGATCGACGGGACGGCGGAGATCGACCGCGCCGTCGGGCCGCTGCAGTTCATCCCGGAGACGTGGGCGTCCTGGGGCGCCGACGGTGACGGCGACGGCCGCGCGGATCCGCAGCAGATCGACGATGCCGCGCTCGCGGCGGCGCGCTACCTCTGCCACTACGGCGATCTGACCCAGCCCGAGCCGTGGCGGACGGCGATCTTCGCCTACAACCATCTCGACGTGTACGTCGACGACGTCGCCGCACAGGCCGACCGCTACGCCGCAGCCGCTCGGCGCTGATTCCCGGACACGCCGGAGGCGCCCCGGGGTGACCCGAGGCGCCTCTGGTTCATCTTCGGCGGTGCGTCAGACCTGCGGGCCGGCCGACATGCGGGATGCCGCGGCCGCTCCGGCCTCGAAGCCGCGCTCGAAGGCGCGCTCGGCAGAGCGGCTCGCACCCCCGCGGCCGCGCTCATGCCCGCCGAAGCCGCGCTCGCCGGAGCCGCGCTCGCCGGAGCCGCGCTCGCCGCCGAAGCCGCGACGGTGCTCGTGCGAATGCTCGCCGTGGCCGCAGCCCTGACCGCGCTCGTGGCGGTGCCCGGAGCCCGGGTACTCGCCCCGGAACTCGGGGCGGTGGGCGTCATCGTGGTCGTGGCGACCGCGACGAGGACCCTCGCCGGGACCGAAGCCGCGGTGCGCGTTGCCGCGTTCGCCGTCGAAGGGCCGGGGGCGGTCCTCCGAATCGGGACCGAAGCCGCCGGGGCCGAAGCCCCCGCCGCGGCCGAAGCCGCCGAAACCGGGACCGAAGCCGGGCCGGAAGCCCGGACCGAAGCCTCGGCGCCCGAAGCCCCGGGGTCCGAAGCCGCGTCCCCGCGGCATCCGTCCGCTGCCGTCCCAGCCGAACTCGCGCGCGATCTTCTTCAGCGAGCCGATCAGGGCCTCGAACTCCTCCTCGGACACGGCGCCGAGCACCCGTGCCCGGATGGCGTCGACCCGGTCCTTCATCGCGTCGCGCTGCGCGCGTCCGGCGTCGGTCAGGGCCCAGGAGTCGTCGGTGCGTGCGATGAGCCCGTCGTCCTCGAGGCGGCGCAGAAGCTTGCCGCCGCGCTTGCTCTCGATCTTCGAGAGACGCGCGAGCGCCGCGTCGCCCATCTCGCCGGAGAGGAGGTTCAGCACGATCCACGCGCGGCGGTCGAAGCCTTCGTCGCCGAACTCGGCGTCGAAGGCGGCGGTCAGGTGGTGGTCGACGAGCCGCAGCCAGAAGCCCAGCGGCCGCTGCTCGTCGGAGTGGTCCGCCTCGGGGGCGGTGGAGGTGTCGTCGTTGTTGTTGTTCATGTCGTTCTCCTTCGCGGCGTCTGCGCCGCTGTCGGGGGTGGAACCGGGGTCGAGGGTGTCGTCCTTGCTGTTGATGTCGTTCTCCTTCGCGGCGATCTCGTCGCCGTCGTACGTGGTGGGGTCTGTGTCGTCGTTGTGGAAGCCGTTCACGGCTCTCCCTTCTCGCCGGTGCGGTGCTGCGGCAGTGAGTGCGGCAGCGGGCTGTCGCGGCGGTGGTGCATGTCATTATGCATGCATATGTAGTGTGACATGTGTTCCCATCGCATGTCAAGTGGCATGTAAATTGGGAGGATGCCGGACCGTACGCCCTCCTCGACGCCCGACCCCGCAGAGCAGATCGTCAGCGCTCTCGCGACGTTGCGAGGCAGACGGATGCCGCGACCGCCCTGGGACGAGAAGGGTCCCGGTGGAGACGGCCCGTGGCAGCGCCGCGGGATGCGGTTCCCCGACGGCCGCGGCGCCTCGGGGGCCGCGGCCGGATCAGAGCACGACGGCCATGCGCACGGCGGCTTCCCGCACGGGCCCCACGGGATGCGTGGCATGCCCCCGTGGGCGGCCGGCATGCCCCCTCGCTTCGGCGGGCCCGCGCGCATGCGCCTGCTGGAGGCGCTGGCCGCGGCATCCCATCCCCTTTCGATCAGCGAGATCGGCGATGCTGTCGGCGTCGACCAGCCGCGCGCGTCGCGGCTGGTGCAGCAGTCGGTCGAACTCGGGCTCGTGCGCCGGGAGGCGGATCCCGCCGACGCGCGGCGCTCCCGTGTGGTGCTCACCGATGACGGGAAGGCCCTCATCCGGGGTTTCCGCGGCGAGCGCCGCGGGGCCGTGGAGTCGGCGCTGGGCGACTTCACCGAGGCGGAGCGCGTCGAGCTCGCGCGTCTCCTGACGAAGCTGGCGCAGGCGTGGCCTCAATCGTGATTTGAGGGGAGGCGGCGGCGTGCTACGTTCAGCCGACCCGTCAACCTGAGGAAACCCTATGAGAAGCCCCAGAGTCGTGACTTCCGCTCTGACCGCCGTCCTCGCGCTCGCCCTCGTGGCGGCCGTCCCCGCTCCGGCGTTCGCCGCCGACGAGCCAGCAGAGGACAGTCGCGCCGGTTACCGTGAAACGTCGGAGGCGACGGCGGCGCCCGAGATATCGGCCGCGGCGACGGCGGGCGTCACCGCTTACGTGCAGTACAACGACTACGGTGCGCTTCGGCCCGCTGAAGGCATCACCGTCTCGATGTGGCGGTTCAGCGACGAAAGCGGTTTCTTCGAGCCTGTGGCCGTCTCCGGCGACCCGATATCGGGTGGGCGCTTCTCCGCCGATGTCGCGGAGGCTGGCCGATACGCCATCCAGTTCACCGCGGACCCGTACTCGCCCGTCGGCTCGGAGTACTACTCGGACGCCCGGTACTTCTTCGAGCGGACGGATGTCGTCATCGGAGAGAACGAGGTGAAGGACCTCGGCACCGTCACGCTCGAGCCGCGCGTGTTCGATGTGTGGCGACTAGCCGGCCCTGATCGATTCGCAACAGCGGTCGCGATCTCCAACTGGATCATCGCGGACGAGTACCGTGCTCCGGTCGTCTACGTAGCGAATGGCTACAAATTCCCGGATGCTCTCGCGGCAGGACCGGCCGCCACGTTGGGTGGCGGCGTGTTCCTCCCCACCGCACCGGATTACCTTCCGGGCTCGATCTCCGAGGAACTTCGTCGCTTGAACCCGTTGCGCGTCGTCATCGTCGGTGACGCGAACTCCGTGTCCGACGCGGTCGTGACGTCCATCCGAAACACCGTCGGCACGGGCGCCGTCGTCGACAGGATCGGCGGCGCCACCAGGTATGAGACGGCGTCCCTCATCGTGCAAGACGCATTCGGTTCGATCGGAAGCCCGTATGCGATCGTGGCCACGGGGGCGAACTTCCCGGACGCACTGGCCGCCGGCCCGGCTGCCGGCTACATGGGCGCGCCGGTACTCCTCGTCAACGGGGTCGGTCGGCTGGACGACGCCACACGCTCACTTTTGAGCGGGTTGGGTGTCACAAAGGTCGTGGTTGCGGGAGGGCCGACAACCGTGAGTCTCGGGCTCGAAGGCGATCTGCAACAGGCGCTGGGCGCCGACAACGTCATTCGGCTGGCTGGCGTGGATCGATATGAGACGGCGGGCCTCATCAACGACTGGGTGTTCGGTGACACGGACTTCACTGTGTTGGCGAACGGTTACGGGTTCATCGACGCACTGGCGGGTGGACCGCTGGCGGGAGCTTTACGCGCTCCGCTGTACCTGTCGGACACCAACTGCCTCCCGTGGCCGACCGTGGACGGATTGCTCGTGCGTCGTGCGTCCGGTGCCGTGGTCCTCGGGAGCGAGGCGACCCTCAGCCGGAATGTCGCCGAGCTCGGTTCCTGCTGACCTGAGCTGACAGCAACAGACGAGGGACGGGATGCCGCGGCATCCCGTCCCTCGTCTGTTGCCGGTTCCAAAACCTGTATGCAAGCGTTATACGAAAGCGGCACCGGGAGGATCAGACTGTGAGCGCGCGGCACACACGCCGCATCGCACCCCGGAAAGGGCGGCTCATGTCCACCTCGTCATTCATCACGGCAGCCGGTCTCGTCCTGGCTGCACTGCTCGGGGCCGCGGCACCCGCCGCGTCGGCACAGGAGCAGCCCACCGTGCAGGTCGCGCCGGCCTCCGTCGCCGTCGGCGAGGTCGCGACGGTGACCGCGACCGGCCTCGGCGGGCTGGAGAAGGCCTTCTTCGGTCTCGGCGATCCGTCCGCGGGCGCGCTCTCCGTCGACAAGACGACCTTCGGAACGACGGTTGAAGCTCCGGTCTCCAACGGCACGGCGGTGGTGTACTTCCGCGGCACGGTGGCGGGCACCGTGACCATCGCCGTCGGGACCGGCGAGACCTCGATCGCGCAGGGCACGGTCACCGTCACCGGCTCCGCGCCGGCAGGAGCCATCATCGAGCTGTCCACCTCCTCGCCGAAGGTCGGCGAGGCCGTGACGATCACGGCGAAGAATCTCGGAGGCCTCGAGTCAGCGGTCTTCGGCACCGGCGCATCGGCGCAGCAGGCCGCCATCACGCCGTCGTCCTCGCCGGTGAGCAACGGTACGGCGACGGCAACGTTCACCGCCACGCAGCCCGGCACCTACTCGATCGACGTGACCGACGGCGAGACGCCCCTCGCCTCCACCGAGATCACCGTCAGCGGGTCGTCGCCGACGCCGTCGGCCACGCCGTCCGCCGTCACCACGCCGTCTTCCTCCGCCGCACCGGCACCGGCGCCCGCCTCCGACGGAACTCCTATCGGCCCGATCATCGCCCTGGTCGTGCTCGTCCTCGTCGTGATCGGGCTGGTCGTCGCCCTGGTCGTCCGCACGCGACGCAAGGCCGGCTCGGAGAGCTGACGCGCGGCCGGAAACCCCGAAGGCGATCCCTCTTTCGTGTCAGCTGACGCGCTGGATCTTGGGGAGCTTGACGAAGAGCAGCAGCACCAGGCCCAGTGCGAGCACGACGACGATCCCGAGTACGCCGTAGATGGTCGAGCCGAAGACGGCGATGAACAGGGTCCACAGTGCGGGGGAGATGAAGCTGGCGACGCGACCGGTCGTGGCGTAGAGGCCGAAGATCTCGCCCTGCATACCCGGCGGGGTGGCTCGGGCCAGGAGCGACCGGCTGGCCGCCTGCGCGGGGCCGACGAACGCCGAGAGCAGCAGGCCGCCGGCCCAGAAGACGATCGCGCCGACGTCGTGCAGGGCGAAGACGAAGACGCCCATCGCGATGAGTCCGATCAGAGCGGCCACGATGACGTTGCGGGCGCCGAAGCGGTCGTCGGCGCGGCCGGCCAGGATCGTCGAGATGCCCGCCACGACGTTGGCCGCGATGCCGAAGATGAGCACCTCGTTGTCGGTGAACCCGAACGCCACCGCCGCGAGGATGCCGCCGAAGGCGAAGACGCCGGCGAGACCGTCGCGGTAGACGGCGCTGGCGAGGAGGAACCAGAACGTCGGCGGGTGCTCGCGATACAGCTTCGCGATGTCGCGCACGAGGATGCCGTAGGAGGCGAAGAAGCCGACCCGGGGTGCGCGCTCGAGCGGCGGACGCTCCGGGACGTTGAGGAACAGCGGAAGGGCGAACAGGATCGTCCACAGGCCGCAGCCGGCGGCGATGACGCGGTAGGCCATGCCGTTCGAGGTGTCCATGCCGAACCAGCCCAGCTGCGTGAGGATGACCACGAGGGTCAGCGCCACGATGCCGCCGATGTAGCCGAGGCCCCAGCCGAGACCGCTGACCTTGCCGATCGTCCGCGGCGTCGAGACCTGCACGAGCATCGCGTTGTAGTTCACGCCGGCGATCTCGGAGATCACGGCGCCGAGGGCGAGCACGATCGCGCCGTACCAGAAGAAGACGGGGTCGGCCTGGACGAAAAAGAGCGCGAACTGCGCAACGGCCAGCAGCAGGGTGAAGGCCATCAGCCACTGCTTCTTCCGCCCCGACCGGTCGGCTGTCTGCCCGAGGACGGGCGCGAGCAGCAGGATGAGGAGCCCCGCGAGCGTGGTCGCCAAGCCGTAGCCGCTGGTGAGGTCGGCCAGCGCGCGCTCGCGCGCCGGGTCGCCCGCCGGCAGCGCGGCGATGTCTGCGGGGAGGAAGTTGTCGGACACGAGATAGAGCGATGCGAAGACGAACGTCAGGATGACGGAGTTGAAGGGCTGCGTCGCCCAGTCCCACATCGCCCACGAGACCACCTGGCGCCGCGGGACCGGCTCGTCGGTGAGCTCGCGCGCCATCGGACCGATGGCGCCGGTGTTGGCCGTGGGCGGCGGCACCGGGGCCGAGGGCGCAGGATCGGGTTCCATGTGCGTCACGGTAGGACCTCTCGGTGAACGTGCGGTGCACCCTGCCGGGAGAGGTCGGAATCCGGATGCCGCGGCGCGCCGTCACGCCGCCCGCTCAGGCTAGCGCGGCGCGCGGTCGGGTCTGCCGCCCTCGCCATCGCGCTCGACATCGCGCTCAGCAGAGGCGATCGGGGCCCGCCCACCCGCCGACGTACGCCTCGACGTCGGGGTCGTCGCGCAGCACGGGGGCGTCGTCGAGGATCAGGCGGCCGGTGCGGAAACCGCGGTCGTCGCCCCAGCGGTCGCGCCGCGCCCGTGCGCGCCGGGAGACGGCCACGCCGAGCACGGCGCCGTCGGGGGAGACCAGCTCGACCGACCCGTCCTCGTCGGTGCCGAGCGCCGCGACGCGGTCCCGCAGACGGTCCCAGGAGAGCAGCACCGGTCGCGGCAGGGTCAGCGTCACGCGGGCGTCGCCCGGCGCCGCCTCGCCGCTCAACAGGTCGTGCACACGGGGGTCGTCGCGCAGCGCGGGCACGTCGGGCAGGCGGTCGACGAGGATCGTGGCGGTCGGCACCGCTGTCAGCAGGGCGTCGACGCAGACGAAGGCGGCGGCATCCGTCGGCTCTCCCCGGAGGTGCACGAGCAGGTCGGGCTGCGCGGGCAGGAGACCCGCGCCGCGGGATCCGGTGACCGGGATCGCCGTGGCCAGCCGCAGCGTCTGGCGGTTCGCGGCGGCGCGGGAGGCCGCGTCGGGGCGGCCGGCCCAGTCGGGGCCGTCGTGCCAGGCGACCGCGTCGGGAACGTGGGCGAACACGGCGCCGGCCTGCCAGGCGCGGTGCGCCCACTCCCAGTCCTCGCCGCCGTACGCGGTGAAGGACTCGTCGAACCCGCCGAGCTCGTCGAAGAGCGCACGGGTGCACGCGATGACCGCACCGATGACGAACCGGTACGAGCGGTCGTCGCTGCGGAGGAGGTCGCCGCTGCGCCGGTAGGCGTCTGCCAGCCACTCCGGCTCGGGCAGGGCAGCCCCAGGTCCCGCCTCCTCGATCGGGGCGTCCGCCGGCGTGTCCCGCAGGTCGGCATGGCGGCGTCGCCCCACGGTGACCGCCTCGGGCAGCAGGGCGGGCAGGCGGGTGAGGGCGCGCACGTAGCCGGGCTCGGGCGCCGTGTCGGCGTCGAGGAAGCACAGCACGCTGCCGGTCGCGGAGCGGGCGCCGAGGTTGCGGACGGCCGACAGGCGGAACCCGAGGTCGTCCTGGCGGACGAGAGCGATGCCCTCGGGCACGAGCGGGGCGATCGTCGAGCCGTCGTCGGCGACGATCACCTCGAGCAGATCGCGCGGGTAGTCCTGCCGCGCCAGGGCGAGGAGCGTGCGGGCGAGCTCCGCAGGCTGCTCGTAGTGCGCGACGATGACGCTCACCCGCGGGAGCGGATCGGGCGCGCGGCCGTCGAGGAGGTCCCAGCGGTTGCCGGGCACCCGGTCGCCCGTCGTCCGGCCGGTCACGGCATCCCCTCGTCCCACCAGCGCAGG
Source organism: Microbacterium jepli (assembly GCF_047237905.1). Classification (NCBI taxonomy): domain Bacteria; kingdom Bacillati; phylum Actinomycetota; class Actinomycetes; order Micrococcales; family Microbacteriaceae; genus Microbacterium; species Microbacterium jepli. The sequence goes on from NZ_JBDFLW010000005.1 coordinate 61,576, forward strand.
TACGCGGCGGCGACATCGGCAAGCCCGCCGGGCACCTCCGTCAGCCCGTGCCAGGTGGATGACGGATCGGATGCCGCGGCCTGCACCGCCGCGGTCAGCTCGTCCTCCTCGACCACCGTGAGGGCTCCCGGCCGCAGCGCCGCCATCTCCCGCACGTACCGGTTCGCCACGGAGATCGGCCGTCGGCCGTAGCCGATCCACGACGCGAGCGACCCCGACGCCGAGACGTGACGATGGGCGACGACCGGCACGCCCACCGATCGGCACCGCTCCGCCATCGCCGCGTCGTCGAGCCATCCCGTCACCGAGACCGCGACGCCGGCGTCGCGCCCTCGGGCGACGAAGGCCGCGAGATCCTCGGCGTGGCCGTCGGACGCGCGGCCCAGGACGATCAGTGCGTGCAGTCCGGCCGCGCGAGCCGCCGCGAGCGCTTCATCGTGGCCCTTGCCCGGATAGAAGTAGCCGAGGACCCCGACATCCGGAGTGCTGACGGCCTCGGCGGGCGGCCGGGCCGCGGCATCCGCCATCAGATCCACCGGCAGGGGGATGACAGCGGTCGCACCAATCCACACGCCCTCCTCGGCCAGCAGCAGTCGCTCGTGCTCGCTGTTGACGACGATGCCGCGCGCCGCCTGCGCAACGGCTCGATAGGCCGCGCCCCGCCGGGGACGGTTGCGTTCGCCGTCTGACGCCTGCGGGACGTCGTGCAGCGTGACGGAGACCGGATGCCGCGCCGCGAGCTCCAGAAAGGCCGTCGCCGCCTCCTCAGGATTCCCGCCCCACAGGCGGTCGGTGAAGTGGACGTGCACCGGGACACCCGCGGGAAGGCCCTCCGCCGCGGAGAACGGGGCGGTAGGGACGGCCGCCGAGCGCGTCACGGCGGCGGCCACCTCTCGCTCGTACACCGCCACCCCGTGCGGTCCGTCGCGGAGCAGAAGCACCGGCGGCGCGCTCCGCGCGGCCGTCACGCCCATCTCGCCAGCAGCGGAGCGAGCCGCCGCGTCGCGGCCTCGACGAAGGCGGGGTGTTCGGCGTACCAGGAGAGATGCGCCTCGCGCACCTGCGCGGCGGGCAGCGGGTCACCGTGCACGAGCCAGTCGGGGTGAGGCGCAGCATCCGATCCCCACGCTTCGATCGCCCAGTCCTCACGGGGTGCGCGCACCGACGACAGGATGGGCCGACCGGGGTCGGTCGCTTCCGTTCCGCGCCCGAGTGCGCGCAGGATGCGCTCGCCCACGGGGAGGAAGACGGCGTTCCCAGGGTGGTTGATCGTGCGCATCTGCGCGAATCGCGGCGAGGCGAAGAGGTCGGACACGCGTATGTCCGTGTGTTGCTCGCGACGCGCGAGTTCCCCGACGGACTCATCGGCGATCGCGCGGATGTCCTCGCGGGCGAGGCGGTGACGGACGGGGGTTCCGGCGGCCTCCGCGAGCAGCCGGACATCGTGGTAGCCGACGAGGGGCGGCTCGTACTCGAGATCGTGCATGCGGATGGCGACCTGGAAGGGGTGAAGGCCGGCGAAGCGGATGACGGGGACCACGACGGTCGGCGCTCCCGCCGGCAGGGACGCCCGCAGTTGTGCGGTGCCCAAGGGGAGGTCGTGGTAGTCGTCGCGGATGGGCTGGCTGACCAGGAACGACGCCCCGCGGAGGAGATCGTGCAGGTCGCGGGCGTCGTCGGCGGTCATCTCGTGCACCGCCCGGGTGCGGATCGTCGGCGTCTCGGGCGAGTCGATCACGAGCCGCACCGATTCGGCCTGGCAGTTGCCCACGACGACGCCGTATCCCGACGGCGGCCGCACTGCTAGCACCGGAGCATCACGCGCCGCAACCCTCCCGGCGTCCGCTGCGTGCTGTTCATGATGAGAACCGTAATACTTCGGTCTCGTCGAACCCTCACCGCCTGTGTTGCGTTGCGGACGCCCAGCCGATGCGGTACACGCACTCGCCGGCGTCCGAACGTTTGCAGGAGGAAGAGATAGACGCGCTCGCCAGCAGGACTCTCACGGTCGCGGCCGTTCCCGCCGCCCACCCGTACTCGCGTGCGGTCGCGGACGTGGCGCACGTCCGCGTGATCGACGACCCCCGCCCGCCCGGCGCCCCCGCCGGGCAGTGGTGGCCGCCGCAGGTGCTCACCTCCGGCTGGCTGCAGGCGCACGCGCGCGACCTCGACCTCGTGCACGTGCACTTCGGTCTCGAGTCCTTCACGCCGGCCGAGCTCGCGCAGGCTCTGGCGGCGCTGCGCGCCGCCGGCCGCCCCGTCGTCTTCACCGTGCACGACCTCGAGAACCCGCAGCTCGGCGACCAGGCGGCCTACCTCCTGCTCCTCGATGAGCTGGTGCCGGTGGCGGACGAACTCATCACCCTCACGGACGGTGCCGCCCACGAGATCGCGGCGCGCTGGGGTCGTCGCGCGAGGGTGATCCCCCATCCCTCCCTCCTCGAGGACGATGCCCCGCGCCCCACGGGGACGCCCGCATCCGTCCGCCGCGTCGGCGTGCACCTGCGCGACCTGCGTCCGAACATCGACGGCCTCGGCACGGTGCAGACGCTCGCCGCCGCCGTCGCGGTCCTGCGCGCGCGTGGCACCGAGGTCGAAGGAGTCGTCCGGCTGAACGAGCGCGTCCGCGACGAGGCGCAGGCCGCGGCCATCGCGGACCTCATGGCGGAGGCCCCGGGCGCGGTCCTCGAACGCGAGCCGAGGCTCGACGACGACGCGCTGGCCGACTGGCTGGCCGACCTGGACGTCTGCTTGCTCCCCTATCGCCACGGCACGCACTCGGGCTGGGTGGAGCTGTGCTTCGACCTGGCCGTGACGGTCGCCGGCCCTCCCGTCGGCCACGCCGGGTCGCAGCATCCCGACGACTTCCACCCCTTCGCGATCGGCGACGCCGACTCGCTCGCGACGGCGATCTCCCGTGCGGCCGCGGCCGGCAGCAGTCCGGGCTCCGCCGAGCGCGAGCGTGAGGTGCGCGCTCGGGCCGCCGAGCGCGCCGCGGAGCGCGTCCGCGTCCGCGAGGCCCACCTCGCGGTCTACGCGCGTGCCCTGGGGGTGGCGGCATGAGGGCCCTGGAGACCCTGCGCATCCTCGTCATCGCTCCCGCGCGGCACGCCGTGCGCCAACCTCACGCCGGCGGCCTCGAGGCGGCGGTGTGGGACCGCGTGCGCTGGCTCCGCAGCCGCGGGCACGAGGTCACCCTGGCCGCCGCGGCGGGATCCGACTACCTGGGCCCGTCGAGCGCCTTCATCCTTCCCTCACCGACGTGGGACGACCCCGCCTCCTCCTCCGACACCGACTATCCCGACGGCTATCCGCTCGCGCTCGAGCGCGCCATGGACCGCCTGCTGCGGGTCGTGGGCTCGGCGTCCCGTCCGTTCGACGTGGTCGACAACCACAGCCTCGACCCTGCGCCGATCCTCTGGAGCCGTGATGCCGGGGTGCCGGTCGTGACCACGCTGCACACGCCGCCGCTGCCCGGCATGGTGGCAGCAGGCCGAGCCGTCCACGATGCGCCGCACCGGTTCGTCGCCGTCAGCGGGCACACCGCGCGGGCCTGGTCGGCGGAGGGCATCGACGCGTTCGTCTTCCCCAACGGCGTCGACACCGATCGCTGGTCACGCGGTCGGGGCGGAGCATCCTGGGTGTGGTTCGGGAGGATCGTGCCCGAGAAGGCGCCGCATCTGGCGATGGATGCTGCGCGTCGGGCCGGTGCGCACATCGTGCTCGCCGGGCGGGTCGGTGACGTCGCCTACTTCGATCGCGAGATCGCACCCCGTCTGGGCGGGGGAGCGCAGTACCTCGGCCCTCTCCGCCAGCCGGAGCTGTGCGCGCTCGTCGGCGGCTCCGCCGTCGCCCTCGTGACCCCGGTGTGGGAGGAGCCGTTCGGGCTCGTCGGCGCCGAGGCGCTCTCGACCGGAACCCCGGTGGTCGCCTTCGCCGAGGGCGGGGTGCCCGAGGTGCTGCACGGCCTGCCCGGCACCGCCGTCGTGCCGCCGGGCGACGTGGACGCCCTCGCGCTCGCCGCGTCGGAGCTCGCCCTGCTCGGCACCGACCCGCCGTCGCGGCGGCAGGTGCGCAGGGCCGCGGTGCGCCGGCACGCGCTGTCGCGCCGCCACCGCGACGTCGAGCGGGTTCTCGCCTTCACCGCGAAGGCGCCGGTGCCCCAGATCGTGCCGGAGTCGGCGCCCGCCCTGGCGGCGCTCGACCTGCGCGCGACCGGTCTGTGACGGCGGCATGATCGGCTGGTACGTCCACCACCATGGATCCGGGCACGCGACGCGGTTCCTCGCCGTCCGGCCGCACCTCCTCGACGCGGTCACGGTGTTCTCCTCCCTCGCACCGCCGGCCGACCTGCCCGCCGACACGGAGTGGGTGCGCCTGCCCGCCGACGACGACCCGATCGTGCGCCGCGACGGGAGTGAGCTGGCGCCGCAGGCCGCCGACCCCACGGCGGGCGGGGCGCTGCACTGGGCGCCGCTCGGCCACCGCGGGCACCGCTCCCGGCTGGCCGTCATCGCCGCCGCGATCGAGGCCCGCGACATCGACGTGATGGTCGTCGACGTCAGCGCCGAGGTCGCCGCCCTCGCGCGGCTGCTCGGCACGCCGACGGTGGTCGTGACGCAGCCGGGGGAGCGCACCGATCCGCCGCACCTCCTCGCCTACAGGCTGGCGACGCGCGTGCTCGCCCCCTGGGCGACGGGCCTGCACCCTGATCCGCCCGCGGCGACGACCGTGTTCACCGGCGGCATCTCGCGCTTCGGCGGGCGCGCGCCCGCCGAGCGCGAGGACCGCTCCGTCCTCCTCCTCGGGCGGGTCGCACCTGAGCCGGTCGTGGCGGCGACCGCCCGGCTGCTGGCCGCCGACGGCTGGACCTTCCGGTCCATCGGCGCGGGGACGGACGACCGTGTCGCGGATCCCTGGCCGCTGCTGAGCGGCAGCGCCGTCATCGTCAGCGCCGCGGGTCAGAACAGCGTCGCCGACCTCGCCGCGGCCGACGCGCGCGCGGTCGTCGTGCCGCAGGAGCGTCCCTTCGACGAGCAGCGTGCGACGGGAGAGGTTCTCCGGCGGCACGGCCTCGCCGTGGTCGCCGACCCCGATCCGGACGCCGAGACGCTCGTGAGCATGATCCACCAGGTGCGAGACCTCCGCCCCGACTGGACGAAGTGGGGCGTGAGCGGCGCCGCCGCGCGGGCGGCGGCCGTCATCGAGGGGACGCGCCGGTGAGCGGCGAGAACACCGCGCCCGTCGCCGCGCCCGGCCGCACGGCGGTCATCACGACCGCCTCCGCCGCGCGCCACGAGCACCTCGTACGGCAGCGCCGGTTCCTCGCGGAGGCGGTCGCCGGCGAGCCGGAGAGCGAGCGGATGCTGCGGGTCGAGGTCTGGCTCGACGCCGAGGAGCTCGACGCGACGACAGCCCAGGGACTGCCCGCGGACATCTCGCTGCACGTCCCGCCCGGCCCGGGCGGCCTCCGCGTCGCCGCGGGGCGCAACGCCGCCGCCCGCGCGGCCATCGACGCGGGGGCCGACCTGCTGGTCTTCCTCGACGTGGACTGCCTGCCCGGGCGGGAGCTGCTGCCGCGCTACCGCGATGCCGCGGCGCAGCATCCGGAGGCCATCCTGTCCGGCCCGGTCACCTACCTTGCGAGCGTGCAGCGCCCGGAGCTCATCGACGACCTGCCAGCGCTCCGGCGCCCGCACCGCGCGCGACCGGCGCCCGATCCCGGCGAGCTCGTCACCGCCCCCGACGCGCAGTACGACCTCTTCTGGTCGCTGTCCTTCGCGCTCACCGCCGACACGTGGCACCGCCTCGGCGGATTCGACGAGGCGTACGAGGGCTACGGCGCGGAGGACACCGACCTCGCCTGGACCGCGCGGAGCCGCGGCATCCCCCTCATCTGGGTCGGCGGCGCGGACGCGTTCCACCAGTGGCATCCGACGAGCAGCCCCCCATGGGCGCACCTCGACGCGATCCTGCGCAACGGCGCGGTGTTCGCCGACCGCTGGGGCACCTGGCCGATGGGCGGCTGGCTCGACGCGTTCGCCGCCGCCGGTGCCGTCGAGTACTCCGACGGCACCTGGCGACGCACGACGGACGGCCCCGCCCTCCGTCGCTAGGCTCGTCGCCGGAGAGGTGGATCATGTCCGAGGGCGACGAGAGCACGGCGGCGACGCCCCGGTCGCGACGGGAGCGCTTCGGACGCGCGGGCGCCCGACCGGCGGAGCTGGCGGGCCGCAAGGACGCCTTCGTGGCGTACCTGAAGGAGCGCGTCTACGCGACCTTCACCGGGCTGGCCATCATCCTGGCCGTCGACCTCGGCGACCACCCGGAGGCCGACCACGCCCTCGTCGCGCTGCTGCTCGGCGTGCTGGGCATCACGGTCGCCGGCTTCGTGTCCGACATCCTGTCCCACCTCGCGGTGCACCGCACGTTCCCCGACGGCACCGAGTTCGCCATAAGGCTGCGGGTCGCTGCGGGGTCGATCAGCACGATGGTGACCCCCGGCATCCTGCTCGCCCTTGCGCTGTTCGGCGTCCTCGAGATCGACACGGCGCTGCGCATCTGCCTCATCGTCTACATCGCCACGCTCGGCGTCATCGGCTGGCTCGCGGTGCGCCGGTCGCGGCTGACGTGGTGGCAGCAGCTCAGCGCGCTGGCGATGCTGATCGCGCTGGGGCTCGTCGTCGTCGGCCTGCAGACCCTGGCGCACTCCTATTGAGGAGCGGATGCCGCGGCATCCGATTCACAGCAGAACTTGAGCCTTCTCATGTCAAGTTGCCTTGACAGGTTCTCGGAGCCTTCGATAGCCTTGAGTCATTCCGGCTCAACCCTCTGGTTGCGGCCCGGACCACAACTTTCAACAAGGGAGAGAAAATGCCACGTGCTGTCGGAATCGACCTCGGTACGACCAACTCCGTCGTCAGCGTCCTGGAGGGCGGCGAGCCCAAGGTGATCGCGAACGCCGAGGGCTTCCGCACCACCCCGTCGGTGGTCGCGTTCACCAAGGACGGCGAGGTGCTCGTCGGTGAGACCGCGAAGCGCCAGGCCGTCACCAACGTCGACCGCACGGTCGCCAGCGTCAAGCGCCACATGGGCACCAACTGGACCTTCGACGTGGACGGCAAGAAGTACACGCCGCAGGAGGTCTCGGCCCGCATCCTCGGCAAGCTGAAGCACGACGCGGAGGAGTACCTCGGCGACACGGTCTCCGACGCCGTCATCACGGTCCCCGCCTACTTCAACGACGCCGAGCGTCAGGCCACGAAGGACGCGGGCGAGATCGCCGGCCTCAACGTGCTGCGCATCATCAACGAGCCCACTGCCGCGGCGCTGGCCTACGGCCTCGACAAGGGCAAGGAGGACGAGCTCATCCTCGTCTTCGACCTCGGTGGCGGAACGTTCGACGTCTCCCTCCTCGAGGTGGGCAAGGACGACGACTTCTCCACGATCCAGGTGCGCTCGACCGCCGGTGACAACCGCCTCGGCGGCGACGACTGGGACCAGCGCCTCGTCGACTACTTCATCAAGCAGTTCAAGGCCACGTCGGGCGTCGACGTCTCCGGTGACAAGATCGCCCTCCAGCGCCTTAAGGAGGCTGCCGAGCAGGCGAAGAAGGAGCTTTCGAGCTCCGCGTCCACGAGTGTGAACCTGCCCTACCTGTCGCTGACCGAGAGCGGCCCCGTGTCGCTCAGCGAGACGATCACGCGCGCGAAGTTCGAGGACCTGACCAAGGACCTCCTCGACCGCACGAAGAAGCCGTTCGCCGACGTCATCCGCGAAGCCGGCATCAAGGTCGAGGACATCGACCACATCGTGCTCGTCGGCGGATCGACCCGCATGCCCGCCGTGGCCGAGCTCGTCAAGCGCGAGACCGGCAAGGACGCCAACAAGGGCGTCAACCCGGATGAGGTCGTCGCCGTCGGCGCCGCCCTGCAGGCCGGTGTGCTGCGCGGCGAGCGCAAGGACGTGCTGCTCATCGACGTCACCCCCCTGAGCCTCGGCATCGAGACCAAGGGCGGCATCATGACCAAGCTCATCGAGCGCAACACGGCCATCCCGACCAAGCGCAGCGAGACCTTCACCACGGCCGACGACAACCAGCCGTCCGTGGCGATCCAGGTCTTCCAGGGCGAGCGCGACTTCACCCGCGACAACAAGCCGCTGGGAACGTTCGAGCTCACCGGCATCGCCCCGGCCCCCCGTGGCATCCCGCAGGTCGAGGTCACCTTCGACATCGACGCCAACGGCATCGTGCACGTGTCCGCGAAGGACAAGGGCACCGGCAAGGAGCAGTCGATGACCATCACCGGCGGCTCGTCGCTGCCGAAGGATGACATCGAGCGCATGGTGCGCGAGGCCGAGGAGCACGCGGCGGAGGACAAGAAGCGCCGCGAGTCCGCCGAGACCCGCAACCAGGCCGAGACGCTGTCCTACTCGATCGACAAGCTGATCAAGGACAACGACGACAAGCTGCCCGAGGACGTCAAGACCGAGGTGCAGGGCGACGTCGACGCGCTGAAGACGGCGCTCGCCGGCGATGACGACGACGCGGTGAAGACCGCGTTCGACAAGCTCAACGCCAGCCAGGGCAAGCTGGGCGAGGCGATCTACGCCTCCTCGCAGGCCCAGGGCGAGCAGGCCGACCCGAACGTCGGTCAGCCCGGGAACGGCGAGACGCCGAACCCCGAGGAGGACGTGATCGACGCCGAGGTCGTCGACGACGAGGACGAGAAGAAGTAGGACGACTCCCATGAGCAAGAAGGACCGCGACGCGCCGATCGGCGACGAGGGCCCTGATTCCGTGAACGGGCCGGCGGATGACTCCGCCGGCCCCGCCGCGGGTGGGGCTCAGGAGCCGCTGACGGTCGACGACATCCTGGGTGCCGAGCAGACGGGGGATGCTGCGGCCGCTGACGCCGCGGGCGCCTCCGGGTCGGGGGACGACAGTCTCCTGATCGACCTGAAGCGCCTGACCGCCGAGTACGCCAACTACCGCCGGCGCACCGAGGAGCAGCGGCAGATCGAGGTGGAGCGCGCCCAGGGGCGTGCGGCCACCGCGCTGCTGCCGGTGCTCGACGACCTCAGCCGTGCCGAGAAGCACGGCGACCTGACCGAGGGCTCGCCCTTCGCCGCCATCGCGGAGAAGGTGCGCGCCGTGGCCGAGAAGCTCGGCGTGGAGTCCTACGGCGCCGCGGGCGAGGTGTTCGACCCGCAGCAGCACGAGGCGATCTTCCAGGTGCCGACACCCGGAGCCACCGAGTCCACCGTCCTCGAGGTCGTGGAGACCGGGTACCGCCTGGGCTCCATCGAGCTGCGTCCGGCGAAGGTCGTCGTCGCCGTTCCTGCCGACTAACGCCTCAGAAGGAGACGCATGGCCAGTCAGGACTGGTTCGACAAGGACTTCTACAAGGTCCTCGGGGTGTCCAAGGACGTCAGCGAGGCCGACCTCAAGAAGACGTACCGCAAACTGGCGCGCAAGTATCACCCGGATTCCAATCAGGGGGATGCTGCGGCCGAGGCGACCTTCAAGGAGATCAGCGAGGCGTACGCCGTGCTGTCCGACACGGAGCAGCGGGCGGAGTACGACCAGATCCGGGCCATGGGCTCCGGGGCGCGCTTCCAGGCCGGCGGCCAGAACGGCGGCGGCTTCGAGGACGTGTTCAGCCGGTTCGGCCAGAGCCGCGGCAACCCCCGCGCGCAGACGGCCGAGGACTTCGACGACATCTTCTCGATGTTCAACCAGGGCGGGCGCTTCGGCTCCGGCGGCTTCGGCCAGACGAGCGGCGGCTTCCGCGGCTTCGGCGGTCCGACGCGCGGCGCCGACGTCACCGCGCGGACGACGATCGACTTCATCACCGCGACCAAGGGCGACACGATCTCGCTGCAGGGCGAGGACGGCAACCCGTTCAAGGTGAAGATCCCCGCCGGCGTCTCCGACGGGCAGAAGATCCGTCTGCGCGGCCGCGGCCGTCCGTCGCCGGACGGCGGTGAGACCGGCGACATCGTCGTGCAGATCGCCGTGCGGCCGCACCCGGTCTTCACACGTGACGGCCTGAATCTGCGAGTCGTCGTGCCGGTGTCGTTCACCGAGGCCGCGCTGGGCGCGACCATCGAGGTGCCGACGCTGGGCGGCGATCCCGTCAAGCTGCGCGTCGCCCCCGGCACCCCGTCGGGCCGCGTGCTGCGCGTGAAGGGCCGCGGCGTGCAGACGTCGAAGGGACTCGGCGACCTCCTCGCCGAGGTGCAGGTCGCCGTGCCGTCGCACTTGGACGACGAGGCGCGCGCCGCGCTCGAGAGGTTCCGCGAGCTCGAGCCGACCGAGAGTCCCCGCGCCGACCTGATGTCGAAGGCGCGCGGCTGAGCCGATGATGCGGGCAGGAGCGGGTGGCATGACCGACGACCTCGACGAGAACTCGCCGATTTTCGCGATCGCCGGGGCGGCCGAGCTCGCCGGGATGCACCCGCAGACGCTGCGCCAGTACGACCGGCTCGGCCTCGTGGTGCCGGCGCGCACGCAGGGCGGATCGCGCCGGTACTCCCTGCGCCACGTGCAGCAGCTGCGCGAGGTCGCCCGGTTGTCCGCCGATGGGATGAGCCTCCCCGCGATCGCGCGCGTGATCGAGCTCGAGGAGCAGGTGCACGCCCTCAGCCGTCGCGTCAGCGACCTCGAGCGGCAGCTTCAGATCGAGCGTGCCTCCCGCCCCGGCGCCCGCGTGTTCGCCGCCGGAAGCGTCGGCCCCGCCGTGCCGCTGCGGCACGGCGCCCGCGTGCGTCGAGCGACCGAGGTCGTGCTGTGGCGCCCGCGCCGCGAGCTCGACCCCGACGACGCCGAGGTCGAGGACTGACCGAAGCCCTCGCGGGCCCATGCGGCCCGCTCCGGCTTCGCCCCGCCCGTGTGACCCGCGTCGGCCGCGTGTCGCTGCGCGGCGCGCACCGGCCGTCGTTCCGGTTGCATGCCTCTGCGCGGCCTCTTCGACCCGCGAGACGTCGCAACACGCCGTGTCGCGCACCGATCGCGCGGCGTGTTGCGACTTCTCGCGGTGCTGATTCGGATGCCGCGGCGCGCGCCGTCGGCCCGTCAGGCTGCGCCGGAGTCTGGCCGTCGCCGGACGGGGGAGGACGGCGCCCATCACCGGGACTGGACAAGTGCACGTGATCGGGATCGTTGCGGCCGTCGTCGCGGTGGCGACCGGACTGAGTCTGCGCAACGCCCCGCCCCAGACCGAAGTCGACACCGCCGCCGAGGTGCGCGAGGGCGTTCGCTGAGCCGGACGGCGGGTCTGCGTCGGCGGGGTGGTGGTCGCGCCCGGCGACGGGCACACTGACCGCATGGCCGACTTCAGCGACATCGACGCCATCGCGCGCGACCTGCCCGACTCCGAAGACGGTGTCGAGGGACACCGCGGCGGACGCGCCTGGCGCGCGTCGAAGGGCATGTACGTGTGGGAGCGGCCGGCGTCGCAGACCGATCATGCGCAGCTGGCCGAGCTCGGACGCACCTGGCCCGACGGCACCGTGGTCGGCGTCCGCGTCGACGGCATGGAGGGCAAGGCCCAGGTGCTCGCCGCCTACGACGACGTCGCCTTCGACACCCCGCACTTCGCGGGCTATCCCGCCGTACTCGTGCGGCTCGACGACATCGACGTCGACCGGCTCCGCGAGCTGGTGGTGGACTCCTGGATGCTGCGCACCACCGCGGCGCGCCGGAAGGAGTGGGCCGCAGCATCCGGTCGGTGAGAAACCGACCGTGTGCGGTGAGGCGTCCGCTGAGGGCGTAGGCCGGGCGTTGGCGGTGTGTCCGGGGTTCGGTCTAGCCTGAATCCGCTCCCATCGACCGCCGTTCGCGGCATCCCGGTCTTCGTGGAGCCTCGACATCCATCGGAGACGCTCGTGCTCGCAAAACTCCTCATCCGCTATCTGTCCCGGTATCGCGCGCTGCTCGCCGGCGTTCTGCTGTTCCAGTTCGTCGCCGCCATCGCGTCGCTGTTCCTGCCCCGGCTGAACGCCGACATCATCGACAAGGGCGTCGCGACCGGCGACACGAACTTCATCTGGACGACCGGGTCGTTCATGCTCGCGATCTCGCTCGGGCAGATCATCGCCTCGGTCGTGGCCACCTACTTCGCCGCGCGCGCGGCGATGAGCGTCGGCCGCGACATCCGGCTCGACGTCTACGAGAAGGTGAGCGGGTTCTCCGAGCGCGAGGTCTCGAAGTTCGGCCCCGGGTCGCTGATCACGCGCAACACGAACGACGTCCAGCAGGTGCAGATGCTCGCCATGATGGGCGCCACCATGCTCGTCAGCGCTCCGCTGCTGGCCATCGGCGGCATCGTCATGGCGCTGCAGCAGGACGTCGGGCTCAGCTGGCTGATCGGCGTCGCCGTGCCGCTGCTCCTGATCATCGTCGCGCTCATCATCAGCCGGATGGTGCCGCTGTTCCGCAGCTTCCAGGTCAAGCTCGACGCCGTCAACCGCGTGCTGCGCGAGCAGCTCACGGGTGTCCGCGTGGTGCGCGCCTTCGTCCGTGAAGACATCGAGGAGGAGCGCTTCCGTGGCGCCAACACCGACATCATGGTCGTCGGGCGCAAGGTCGGATCTCTCTTCGTGCTGATGTTCCCCGTCGCCATGCTGGTGCTCAACGTCACGGTCGTGGGCGTCATCTGGTTCGGCGGCATCCAGGTCGACCAGGGCGGTGTCGAGATCGGCACGCTGTTCGCCTTCATGCAGTACGTGGGTCAGATCCTGATGGGCGTGCTCATGGCGACCTTCATGACGATCATGATCCCGCGCGCGGCCGTGTCGGCCGAGCGCATCGGCGAGGTGCTGGCCAGCGAGTCGACCCTCACGCGCCCCGAGAACCCGGTCAGCGTCTTCAGCGAGCCGGGCACCGTGCAGTTCGACAGCGTCGAGTTCACCTACCCGGGCGCCGAGTCCCCCGTCATCAAGGGCATCAGCTTCGGCGCGGCCCGCGGTGAGACGGTCGCCATCGTGGGCTCCACGGGCGCGGGCAAGACGACGCTCGTCTCCCTGCTGCCCCGGCTCTTCGACGTCACGGGCGGAGAGGTCCGCGTCGGCGGTGTCGATGTGCGCCAGGCCGATCTTGATCACCTGTGGAAGAGGATCGGCCTGGTGCCCCAGCGCCCCTTCCTGTTCAGCGGCACGATCGCATCGAACCTGCGGTTCGGGCGCGAGGACGCCACCGACGAGGAGCTGTGGGCGGCGCTGGAGATCGCCCAGGGCCGGGACTTCGTGGAGAAGATGGACAAGCAGCTCGACGCGGCGATCGCGCAGGGCGGCACGAACGTCTCCGGCGGACAGCGTCAGCGCCTGGCCATCGCCCGGGCCATCGTGCACCAGCCCGACATCCTGATCTTCGACGACTCGTTCTCGGCGCTCGACCTCACGACCGACGCCAGACTCCGGCAGGCGCTCTGGCGCGAACTGCCCGACACGACCAAGATCGTCGTCGCGCAGCGCGTGTCGACGATCACGGAGGCCGATCGCATCGTCGTGCTGGAGGACGGCCGCATGGTGGGACTCGGCACGCACGAGGAGCTGTTGAAGGACAGCGAGACCTACCGCGAGATCGTGCAGTCGCAGCTGGGGGTGGAGGCATGAGCGCCGCCGACGCACTGACCGAGGAGGAGCGCCTCGAGCTCGAGCTCGCCGAGCAGGCTCGGCAGACGTCGGGCGACTGGGACAGCGTCAAGCCCGGAAAGGCCGACAACTTCGGCAAGAGCTTCGGCCGTCTGGTCGGCCTGCTGAAGCCGCATGCCGCCGCCTTCGTGTTCGTCTCCATCCTCGGAGCGATCGGCGTCTTCCTCTCGGTCATCGCGCCGAAGGTGCTCGGCGAGGCGACGAACATCATCTTCGAGGGCGTCATCTCCCGCACCCTGGGCGACCAGTTCCCGGCCGGCACGTCGCAGGCCGACGTCGTCTCCGCACTCCAGTCGGCCGGCCAGGGCGACTTCGCGAACGTCGTCAGCGGCTTCAGCGACTTCCAGGTGGGTGCAGGCGTCGACTTCGACCGCCTGCGCATGGTGGTCGTGGCCGTTCTCGCGATCTACGTGGCGTCGGCGTTCCTCAGCTGGATCCAGGGCTACGTCATCAACGTGATCATGGTGCGCGCGATGTGGAGCCTGCGCGAGCAGGTCGAGGCGAAGATCAACCGCCTCCCGCTGGCCTACTTCGACAAGGTCCAGCGCGGCGAGCTCATCTCGCGTGTCACGAACGACATCGACAACATCACCCAGACGATGCAGCAGTCGCTGTCGTCGGTGGTGACCTCGGTGCTGACGGTCGTCGGCGTGCTCATCATGATGTTCTCGATCTCCTGGCAGCTCGCGATCGTCGCGCTCATCTCGCTCCCGCTGATGGCCGTCATCTTCGGCGTGATCGGACCGCAGTCGCAGAAGGCCTTCGGCATCCAGTGGCGCAAGGTCGGGCGCCTGAACGCCCGCGTCGAGGAGTCCTTCTCCGGACACGCCCTCGTCAAGGTCTTCGGCCGCGAGGAGGACTCGCGGAAGAAGTTCGAGGCCGAGAACGAGGAGCTCTACGAAGCGAGCTTCAAGGCGCAGTTCCTCTCCGGCATGATCATGCCGGGCATGATGTTCATCGGAAACCTCACCTACGTCGGCATCGCCGTCCTGGGTGCCCTGCAGGTCGCGAGCGGCACGCTCCGCCTCGGCGACGTGCAGGCCTTCATCCAGTACTCGCAGCAGTTCACCCAGCCGCTGTCGCAGCTGGGCGGCATGGCCGCGGTCGTGCAGTCCGGCACCGCATCGGCGGAGCGCGTCTTCGAGCTGCTCGACGCCGAGGAGCAGGAGCCGGATGCCGTGGATGCCCCGCATCCCGCGCACGGCGAGGGCGTCATCGAGTTCGAGAACGTCCGCTTCTCGTACACACCCGAGCGCCCGCTCATCACCGACCTGTCCTTCCGCGTCGAGCCCGGGCAGACCGTCGCCATCGTGGGCCCGACCGGCGCGGGCAAGACGACGCTGGTGAACCTCATCATGCGGTTCTACGAGCTCGACGGCGGTCGCATCCTGCTCGACGGGCAGGACATCGCCGAGCTCACCCGCGACGACGTGCGCTCGCGCACCGGCATGGTGCTGCAGGACCCGTGGCTGTTCGCCGGCACGATCCGCGACAACATCCGCTACGGCCGCGAGAGCGCGACCGATGAGGAGATCGTCGAGGCCGCCGTCGCCACCCGCGTCGACAAGTTCGTGCACTCCCTCCCGGAGGGCTACGACACCGTTCTCGACGAAGACGCGTCGAACGTCTCGGCGGGCGAGAAGCAGCTCATCACGATCGCGCGCGCGTTCGTGGCGCAGCCGTCGGTGCTGATCCTCGACGAGGCCACCTCGTCGGTCGACACCCGCACCGAGCTGCTGCTGCAGCACGCGATGGCGGCGCTCCGCGAGGGACGCACGTCGTTCGTCATCGCGCACCGTCTGTCCACCATCCGCGACGCCGACCTCATCCTCGTGATGGAGCACGGCGACATCGTGGAGAAGGGCTCGCACACCGAGCTCATCGCGGCGCAGGGTGCCTACTGGCGGCTCTACCAGTCGCAGTTCGAGCAGGCCGCGCACGACCTCGACACCGACGGCGCCGCGCCCGCGACGTCGCCTGCGTCCTCGCCCGACACGGCGACCGAGGCCGCGATCGCCGGCGCCACCGGTGTCGCACCGTCCGCGAACTGACACGAACAGAGGAGGGGCGGATGCTGCGGCATCCGCCCCTCGTCGTTTCGCCGGCCCGTCCACCCGCCCGTTGAGCGAGCGGAGCGAGTCGAAACGCCCGTCAGACGCGTGCGAGCCCGGGCGCCACCAGCACGACACCCGCGATCGCCGACACCGCCGCCGTGACGACCCATCCGCGCGTCATCAGCCACACCTGCAGCCGCTCGCGCCGCCCCGCGCGGATCACCGACACCACCACCAGGGCGAGCGACGCGACGACCGCGAACAGCCCCACGAGCACCAGCAGCGGACCGATGGGCCGGTCGGGGTCGGCGGCGATCGCGAGCCCGGCGGCGATCAGCAGCAGCAGATTCTTCGGATTCAGCGCCGACTGGAAGAAGCCGAGCGCGAAGCCCAGCCCGAACGTCGCATCGTCCGCGCCGCGGAGCCAGATAGGAAGCTCGGGCTCGTCGGCGTCCCGGGGCCGTGTCCACCACGCGCGCAGCGCAAGGAGCAGGAGCAGCGCGCCCGCGACGAGATGGAGGATGCCGCGGGCGGAGGCCGCAGCATCCCGATCGGTTGGGAGCACGACCGCGAAGAAGCCCACCACGGCCAGCACGATGACGACGCCGAGCGTCCAGCCGAAGAGGAATCCGCTGACGGCGCCTGGCGCGCGGCGACTCCGCAGCAACAGGACGAGGGCGACCAGCGCCATCGGGGTCAGCGCGACGCCGAGCGCCGACGGCAGCGCGAGGAGCTCGGTCACGCGGGATCGAGGCGCAGCACGGTGGCCGACTCGCCGACGGCGAGGTCATCGACGACCCGCAGGGTGCGCGCAAGGGCGTCGACGTCGCCGATCACGGTGCCGAAGCGCTCCCGGTCGGAGCACACAGCCGTCACGGTGACGAAGTGGGTGCCAGTGTCCCAGGTGTAGGTGGCGAACGGCGGGGTGCGCGGCTCCGACGGCAGCGGCATCGCGAGCTTCTCGCCCACGCCGAGGTAGGTTCCGCGGAAGTTCTCGGTGTCGTCGTACTCCATGGGCATCATCGCCCGCGCCGTGCGCAGCTGCGGCGTCGCGACCTGGAGCTGGGCGACAACGACGAGCAGGTCGGGGTCGGACTTCCACACCCAGGCGAGCACGCGGCCCGCCGCCCGGCGCATGAGGAACGGCGCCGCCTGGCTCATCGCCCAGGCCGCCACGCCCCCACCCGGACGCCCCTCGGCCCCGACGGCGAGGCCGGCCTGACCCAGCAGCATCCGGATCGCCTTCTTGCGGTGACGACGCCCGCGCAGGCCGAGGGAGTCGGTGACCGGAACCCACCGGCCCGGATCGGCGTCGGCCTGGAGTCGGGGCATGCCACCAGCGTACGGGGCGGTCGCAGGGAGGCGGATGGATGCCGCGACGGCCCGTCCACCGGGGACCACCGGAGCCCTCGGGTAGAGTCGGGGTGCGAATGCAGCACCTCGTGCGACCCCGTTCCCGCCGCAGAGATAGGCATCAGCAGCCCGTGAGCACCCCCGCGACGCCCGCCCCCGACGCGCGACCCGCCGACGACCGTCGGCCCCTGCGCGTCCTGATCGGCGCCGACACCTTCCTGCCCCACGTCAACGGCGCGGCCCGCTTCGCCGAGCGCCTCGCCGCGGGCCTGGTCGCCCGCGGCCACGACGTGCACGTGATGGCCCCGAGCGACGGTCACCGCAACCACGGCCGCTTCACCGAGGTCATCGAGGGGCAGCCGATGACCATGCACCGACTCCCGTCGTACCGGTACGCCCCGCACGACTGGCTCACGTTCGTGTGGCCGTGGCGGGTCAAGCACTACGCGCGCCGGATCCTCGACGACATCAAGCCCGACGTCGTGCACATCCAGTCGCACATCGTGATCGGCCGAGGACTGGCCCGTGAGGCGCACAAGCGCGGCATCCCCATCATCGCGACGAACCACGTGATGGCCGAGAACATCGTCGACTTCACCACCCTTCCGCCCGTGCTCGACAAGATCGTCGTCAAGCTCGCCTGGGACGACGCGAAGCGCACCTTCGACCTCACCCGCGCCGTGACGACGCCCACGCGCAAGGCCGCCGACTTCCTGGAGCGCACCGTCGACATCCACGGCGTGATCCCGATCAGCTGCGGCATCGACGCGACGAACTACACGCCCGACCTCACGCCGCGCGACGCGAACCGCATCGTGTTCGTCGGCCGCCTCACCACCGAGAAGCACATCGAGCTCGTGCTGCGGGCGATGGCGCGGCTCGATCCCGCGCTCGACACGACGTTCGACATCGTCGGCGGCGGCGATCAGCGCAAGAACCTCGAGCAGCTCACGCACCAGCTCGGCCTCGACGACCGCGTGACCTTCCACGGGCGCACCTCCGAAGACGACCTCCGCGCGCTCCTCTCCCGCGCGAGCGTCTTCGCCATCGCCTCGATCGCCGAGCTGCAGTCCATCGCGACCATGGAGGCGATGGCCTCCGGGCTCCCGATCGTCGCGGCCGACGCGGTCGCCCTCCCGCACCTCGTGCAGCACGGTGAGAACGGCTACCTGTTCGAGCCGGGCAACGTCGAGGAGCTCACGGCCCGTCTCACCGACGTGCTGACGGCGAGCCCCGAGGAGCGGCTCCGCATGCAGCAGGCCTCCCTCGACGGCGTCGTCATCCACGACATCAACCGCACGCTCGACACCTTCGAGGCGCTCTACCGCGACGAACCGCTGCCGGGCTGACGATGCACGTCGTCATGTTCGGCGACCAGCACGTCGAGACCTCGGGCGGCGCGCAGGTCTCGATGCGTCTGCAGCGTCGGTTCCTCGAGAAGGCCGGGCACACGGTCACCATCGTCGCGCCCGCGCTGCACGGCGCGCGGGCGCGACAGACGGATCCGGATGCCGCGTACCTCGACATCCCGTCGATGCCCATCACCCTCGACCGCGAGTACGCCTTCGTCTGGCCCGGCTCCCGCGCGGACCGCGTGATCGACGACCGGATGTCGCGGCGACCGCCGGTCGACATCGTGCACGTGCAGGCGGACTTCTGGGGGGCGTTCCTCGGCCACCGCTTCGCCCGCCGCCACGGCCTGCCGGTGGTGCACACGATGCACAACCGCGTCGACGTGGGGATCGAGGCGACCGCGCCCTTCCCCGGGCTCGTGCTCCGCGTGCTCAACGCCTGGCAGCGCCGGGCGCTCGGCGGCGCCCGCGGGCAGACCGACCGCGGGCGGGCCGGTGGCCGGCGAGCCGGTGGTGGCGCTCCGGCCGGTCGCGACGGCTGGGCGTTCCTCCGCACCTTCGCGAGGCGGTCGCAGGCCGTCACCACCCCCTCCGCCCATTTCGCCCGGCGGCTGGAGGGTCACGGCGCCGTGCCCGGCGGAACCGTCGGGGGGCGGGTCGACGTGGTCTGGAACGGCATCGACGACGACCTCCTCGACGAGGTGCTGCGCAGCACGCCCGACGAGCGCGCGCCGGGCCGGCCGCGCTTCGTCTGGGTGGGCCGGATGAGCCCCGAGAAGCGCCTGCTGCCCTTCCTCGAGGCCGTCGCGGCGTCGGGCGTCGACGCCGACGTCGAGGTGATCGGCGGCGGGGGACAGCTCTCCGCGGCGCGGCGACTCGTCGCGCGGACGCGGGGTGCAGCATCCGTCCGCTTCTCGGGCCGGCTGCCCTACGCCGAGACGCTCCGGCGCATCCGCGCGGCCGACGCGGTCGTGCAGACGTCGATCGGCTTCGAGACGCAGGGCATGACCATCTTCGAGGCGGCCGCGCTCGGCACCCCGGCCGTCGTGAGCGACCCCGACCTCGCCGGAGAGCTCGGCACCGGCTTCTGGGCGGTGGGCGGGGACGTGGATGCTGCGCCGTCCGCTTCCGACGCCTCGATCGGCGCGCTCGCCGCCACCGTGCGCGCAGCCGCCGCAGACATCTCCGCGGGTAACGCCGTGCAGCCGTCCGCGCGCTTGCGCGAGGAGTTCCGACAGTCCTCGCGCACGGCCTCGATGATCGACGTGTACCGCCGAGTGCTCGGCGCGGCCTGAGCCGGCCGGCTGACCGAGGACCCCATCGGGGCTCCGGCCGCGACGAGCGGACTCGGCCGAACGGAGGCTGATCGGGTGGTCACGCCGAGATCGACGGGCTCAGCCGTACGCGAGGCCGATCACGAGCGGGAACAGCAGCCCCACGACCGCGCCGACCAGACCCGCGATCGCGATGCCCGTGCCGATGCCGGCGAACGCGCGCGGACGGTCGCGGACGACGAGGCCGATGACCCCGAACACCAGCCCGGCAACCGAGAGCAGACCCTGGATGGTGAGGTTCACGGCGGCCAGCGCCCCCAGCGCTGAGGGCGTCGCGTCCGCGATCGCGCCGGCCTGGATGAACAGGAACACGAAGGCCCACAGCATGGTCGCGGCGCCGAGGATCAGCGAAACCAGGCCGGGGACGTTGCGCGAGCGCGCAGCCGGCGCGCGGCCGGCGGGTCCTGCGGCCGGCGGGTAGCTCTGAGGGTGCCCGCTACCCTGCTGCGGATATCCCTGCTGCCCCTGCGGATACGCCTGCGGTCCCGCCGCGTGACCCTGCGTAGGTTGCGCATTCCCGGGAGTCGGTGGCATCGACGGTGGCGCTGGTGCGGGCGCGTGCCGCTCGGATGGCGCAGGCGGTCGGTTGTCGAACGGTCCGGACGGCGGTGACGGGCGAGTCGACATCGGCAGCCTCTCTGTGACTCGGATGCAGACCGAGTCTAGGGAGCGGGACGGATCAGCGGCACGTGGACAGGATGCGCTCCAGGATCTTCCTGTCGTACATTCCGTAGTTGTAGAAGTCGACCTGGTCGGCGCCGGCGGACCGGGCGGCGTCGACGTGGGCGATGAGATCGTCCTGCGTACGGGCATCGGGGAAGCCGGGTCGCAGGATGACGCGGAGCGGCGTCTCACCCGTCGCCGTGCGGTAGGAAGCGACGTCATCATGGAGGCGGCCTGCGTCACGGACGTAGCCCAGCACGCTGTACGAGTCGACGGACGGGGCGATCGCGGCGGGATCGATCCGCAGGCGCCAGGCCTGCTTCGCGGCGTCCGGCCCGGACGGCACCCCATCGTCGTAGCCGAGCACCGCGCCGGTCAGGTCCATGAAGGACAGCCGTCGACCCGTGCCGCGGACGGCGGAGGCGACGTCTGCAGCCAGCGAGGTGACGGCCGTCGTCCCCGCGTCGAGATAGCGGAGGACCGGTTCGCCGACGGCGCCGGCGAGGGCATCCCGCGTCGCGGGGATGCCGGCTTCGCTGGAGAAGGCCCTCTGCAGATGGTCCTGCAGTCCGTAGCGCAGGCCGTCGACGTCGACGTCGGCTCCTTCGCCGAGCAGCCGGCAGGCGTCGCAGAAGCACACCGCGAGCATCACCTGCTCGCCCTCCCCCAGCGGGGTGAAGGATCGCTCGTGATGATGGCCGTGGGCGAATGTCTGCCCGCTGAGCGCCTCGGCGATGACATCGAAGCCACGACCCGCCACGGCAGTCGCCAGGCGCAGGGCGTAGGCACGCACCGCGGCATGCGAGGGGCACAGGTTGGCGTAGAGGGGGTCGCCGAAGCAGGTGTGAGCCACCGCACTCGGCAGCCGCTCGCCGAGCGTGGTGTTGTGGAGGAAGACGGTCCACGCCTCTGGCGCAGACCCGTCGGCCGCTGCGCGCAGTTCGGCGACGGAGCGGTTCTCCTCGGCGCTCTGCACGGGTGGCGTGAGCTCGGGGGACGGCCACCCCTCCTTCTCCTCGAAGAAGACGCCGTCCCGGCGGAAGCGGAGGCGAGGCTTGTGGCCGGCGTGCGGAAGGACGTCGCGGGCCTGGTGATAGGCGACGGCGACCGCGGGCCTGCAGCCGAGTCGATCAAGCGCTGCCAGGACGACGTCCACCCCCTCGTCGACGAGATCGGAGGGGAACAGGTACATCGCAGATCCGGAGGACGCCATGACGTGGTCCTTCCCTTCCTGGCGGGCGCTCGTGTTTCCCGCTGATTTCCGATTGCTGCGAAACGCAGCGATGACATGCCAACAGCTTGACAGGTTGACCGTACAACCGCACTCTAGATTCCGACGGGCACCCGGCCGTCGCCCCCGAAACGAAAGGCCACTCCTGATGAACACACGTGCGCGCACCGTCTTCGCCGTGGCGACGCTTGCCACGGCCATGATCGCCGCAGGCTGCTCCGCCGACCCCGGCGCTCCCGCGGATGAGGACGGCGTCGTCATCGGCTACGACTCCTATTTCGTCGGCAACACCTGGTCGGCGCAGCTCGAGGCGGAGTTCTCCTCGGCGGTCGAGCGGCTGGGCGACGAGATCGACGACGTCATCATCACGCAGAGCAACAACGACGCCCAGACGCAGATCAGCAACGTGCAGTCCCTCATCGCCCGTGACGTCGACGCGATCATCGTGACTCCGATCTCGCCCGAGGGCATCGCGCCGGTCCTCGCCCAGGCGCAGTCCGCAGGCATCGTGGTGGTCCTGAGCGCGTCGGGGGCGGACAGCGACGCCTACACCTCGTACGTGAACGTCGACGACACCGCGTTCGGCGCCACCGGAGCGCAGTGGCTTGCCGACGAGCTGGGGGGACAGGGCCGGATCATCGCCCTGAACGGCATCGCAGGCATCCCGACAAGCGATGACCGCTGGCGCGGCGCGCAGGACGTCTTCGCCGACTATCCCGGCCTCGAGGTCGTGTCGACCATCGACGGCCAGTGGGATCAGGCCACGGCCAAGACCGCGGTGGAGGACGTCCTGGCGGCGAATCCGGATATCGACGGCGTCTGGTCTCAGGGCGGGTCCATGACCCTGGGAGCGATCGAGGCGTTCGAGGCGGCTGGAGTCCCCCTGGTGCCGATGACGGGCGAGGACAGCAACGGGCTTCTGAAGAAGTGGGAGTCGATCATCGCCTCCGGTGACGGTGGCTTCGATGCGATCGCGGTGGCCAAGCCGACGTGGATCTCCGCCACCGCCCTCGAGACGGCGCTGGCTGCCGTCCGCGACGAGGAGGTCGAGAAGGACCAGATCCTCGAGCCGGAGGTCATCACGGCCGAGAACATCGCCGAGTTCGTGCGCCCGGACATGCCCGACAGCCTCTGGGTGAACACCAAGATGACCGACGACGAGATCCTGGCGCTGTTCGGCTGAGATGCGCAGCGAGAATCTCACCACCAGCGACGCATACGCGCTCGAGTGCCGCGGCGTCACGAAGTCCTTCGGGGCGACGCGCGCCGTTGCGGACATCTCCTTCCACGTGCGCGCCGGTGAGGTCCTCGCGCTCGTCGGCGAGAACGGCGCCGGCAAGTCGAGCCTCATGAACCTGCTGTCGGGCGCGCTGACGCCCGACAGCGGCAGCATCCACCTCGCACCCGCGGAGGGGCCCTTCGGCCGTCAGGTCGCGATGGTCCATCAGGAACTCAGTCTCTTCGGAAACCTGACCGTCGCGGAGAACCTGGAGCTCGATCGTGCGGACGCCGGTCCCGTCGTCGCGGAGAAGCGGTCGCGCGTACGGGCCCAGAAGGTGCTCGACGAGCTGGGTCTCGACATCTCCGTCGATGCGACGGTCGAGGACCTGACGGTCGGTCAGCGTCAGCTGGTGGAGGTGGCGAAGGCCGTCGCCGTCGCACCGGTCCTGCTCATCCTGGACGAGCCGACCTCGTCATTGGAGGGACCGCAGGTCGAGCTGCTCTTCGCTGCGGTCCGGGCCCTCACGCGACAGGGAACCGCTGTCATGTTCGTGTCGCATCGCATGGAGGAGCTGTTCGCCCTCTGCGACCGCGTCCTCGTGATGCGGGACGGCGAGCAGGTGGAGTTCGGCGCGCTCGCCGGCCACACGCATTCGTCGCTCGTCGAGGCGATGGTCGGACGCGAGGAAGGGGAGGTCTTCCCCCCGCGGTCCGGAGCCGCCGGAGACTCCGACCCCGTCCTGACGCTGGAGGACGTCACGGTCCCCGGTCGCGTCGCCGGTGTGTCGCTGTCACTGCGGCCGGGGCGCATCGTCGCCCTGGCGGGGCTGGACGGCCACGGCCAGAGCGAGATCGCGGAAGTCCTTGCCGGCGCGCGCAACCCGGCCACAGGGCGCATCCTCGTGGACGGGAAGCCCACGCGGCTGCGCGGGCCGCGCGGGGCAGTGCGACGGGGAATCGGGTACGTCTCGCCCGACCGGCGCCGCACGGGTCTCCTGCTGGAGAAGTCGATCGCCGAGAACGCCATGCTGCCGTCGGCGCCGAGCGTCTTCCGCACCGGATTCCTCAACGCCGTACGCGAGCGCCAGATCGTGCGCGCTCTCGTGCAGCGCCTCGCCGTCAAGAGCCGGTCGGTGCAGCAGCCCATCATCGAACTGTCCGGCGGCAACCAGCAGAAGGTGATCGTGGGGCGCTGGCTGATCTTCCCCCGGCTGAGGGTGCTGGTCCTCAACGACCCCACACGCGGTGTCGACGTCGCCTCCCGTGCCCAGATATACCGGGCCATCCGTCAGATCGCCGACGACGGGGTCGCCGTCGCCCTCGTCTCGACCGATCTGCAGGAGATCCTCGGTCTGGGAGACGAGATCCACGTCGTGTACTCGGGACGCATCACCGGCGTCCTCCCTGGAGCCGAAGCGACCGAGACCGCCGTCATGCACCTCGCAACAGGAGCTGAGCATCATGTCTAACCCCCTGTCCACGACCGCGCTGCGGGCACTGCGCAGAGCAGGCGCGCTGTGGGCGATCGCCGTGGTGGTCGTGGCCGTCGCGGCCATCACGCTGCCCGCCTTCCGCAGCACCGTGTCGATCAACTCCCTGCTCGCTTCGCTGGCTCCCATCGTCCTGATCTCCATCGGGCAGGCCGTTGTGATCATGATCGGGGGCATCGACCTCTCCGTCGGAGCCGTCGCAGGCCTCGCCACCGTCGTGCTGTCGCTGCACGGGATGCTGCCGGGCGGAGCGCCGACGGCGCTCGTGCTCGCCCTCCTCGCCGGGCTCGCCGTCGGCCTCGTCAACGGGCTGGGGATGACCGCGGGCATCAACCCACTCCTCATGACCTTCGCCATGGCCGGCGCGATCCAGGGGCTCGCACTCCTCCTGCAGGATTCTCCCGACGCGGCGGCGCCATACGATCTGATCGGCGCGCTCGCTCAGTCCTTCGGTCCGGTGCCCCTTCTCGCCCTCGCCGCTCTCGTCGCGCTCGTCATCGTGTGGCTCTGGATGAGCCAGAGCCGCATGGGGCGCATCATCCAGGCGACCGGCTACGACCCGCGGAGCGCCGGACGGCTCGGGTTCCCCGTGCACGCGGCCACCCTCGTCGCCTTCGCCGTCGCCGGGCTCCTGGCTGCGCTCGGCGGCGTCGCCATCGTCGCGCGTACCTTCACCGCCGATGCCCTGGTCGGCTCCTCGTCCGTCATCGACTCCATCGCGACGGTGCTCGTGGCAGGCATCCTCATCACGGGCGGCGTGGGATCGGTCCTCAATGTGCTGCCCGCCGCCGTCATCATCGCCGTCGTGGGCCAGGTGATCACCCTGACCGGAACCGATTCCTACTACCAGATGATCTTCAAGGGCGTGCTGCTGCTGGCCGCCATGGGCGTCTACCAGCTCGTCGGGTCCGGCGTGCGCGTGCCCTGGCGGCTGAAGGGTGCGCTTCTGCGCCGGGAAGGGGCTCGCGCGTGAGCGCCGTCGCCGCCGCGGTCCGTCGTGTTCCCCCGCAGCTGTGGGTCGCCTACGGACTGACCCTGGCATGCCTCATCCTCCTGGCCGTCACCGCGTCAGGGGGGCTCAGCATCGATCGCGTGCTGCGCATCCTGTCCAACGCCGCACCGCTCGGTGTCGTCGCCATCGCCCAGACCATCGTCATCATCAACCGCGGCCTCGACCTGTCCGTGGGACCGGTGATGAATCTCGCGGGGATCATGGTGGCGGTGCTCACGGCTGCACCGGGCGCGAGTCTGATGACGACCGTGCCCCTCGTCATCCTGGCGGGGATCGGGATCGGCCTCGTCAACGGCCTGCTCCTCGCCTACACCGCTATCCCGCCGCTCCTCGGAACCCTCGCCACCGCGACGATCATCCAGGGCGGCTACTCCTTGATCACCCGCGGCCAGCCGAAGGGCGTCGTTCCGCCCGAGCTGCGCGAACTCGCCGACGGACGGGTGCTCGGTCTGCCGGTGTCGGGCTCACTGCTCGTATTCCTGCTTGTCCTGGTCGTCGTCGGACTGTTCTTCAGCGTCACGGTCGCCGGTCGCCGCTTCTACGCCGTGGGCGCCAACCCGGAGGCCGCGTGGCTGAACGGCGTGCCGCGCCGGCGTCACACGCTGCTCGCCTACACCGCATCGGGCGGCCTCGCCGCGCTCGCCGGCATCCTGCTGATCGCCTACTCCGGCGCGCCTTCCCTCACCGCGGCCGACAGCTACGCACTCAACTCCGTGGTGGCCGCCGTGATCGGCGGCGCTGCCCTCAGCGGCGGAGCGGGAGGAATGATCGGTACCTTCGCTGGAGTGGCCGTGCTGGCGCTGCTCACGACGGTGCTGAACTCGTTCAACGTGTCGTCGCCAGTTCAGGCGATCTTCTACGGAGCGGTTCTCATCGCGATGCTGTTCATCAACGGACGCCTGGCGAAGGCGAGAGGAAGGCGTCGAGCATGACACGTTGGCTGGATCTGGCCTGGCCGGAGGTCGAGGCCGCCGTCGCGGAGCGTCCGTTCGCCCTGCTGCCATTCGGCGCCGTCGAGGAGCACGGGCCGCACCTGCCTCTCGGCACGGACGTCTTCGCGGCCGACGCCCTCGCAGGCCTGATCTCCGAACGGGCCGGTCTGCTCGAGCTGCCGACCATGCCGTACGGGCAGGTCTGGTCGCTGGAGCACTTCGACGGAAGCCTCTCTGTCAGCGACGACACGCTGATCCACCTGGTGACCGATGTCGCCCGGGGTCTGGAGCGCGTCGGCGTGCGGGGGCTCGTCCTCCTGTCCGCCCATCTCGGCAACGCCGCCGCCCTGAAGAAGGCGACGCGTGCGCTGGAGGAGTCAGGAGGTCTTCCGGCGATCGCCCTGACCTACCCGGGCCTGTCGGCCGTGGCCGGGGAGGTCCGCGAGAGCCCGGAGAGTCACCCGTCGATCATGCACGCCGATGAGCTCGAGACGTCGATCATGCTGGCGCTGGACCCGCATCGGGTGCGCATGGAGCGGGCGGTGTCGGAGTACCCCGATTACCCGGGCCACTTCGACGTCGCCGCCGTCCGGTGGCACACGGTGTCGGAGAGCGGCGTCTTCGGCGACGCGACGGCGGCCACCGCAGCGAAGGGCGATGTGATCGTCGAGCGGGTCGTCGCGACCGCCGCAGCGCTCATCTCCGACTGGAAGGCCGAGGTCTCCGCATGACCGACGAAGGGATCGACGTCGGCACGCTCGGCGAGTTCGACGCCCACTCCGACACCCCGCGCTATCGGCAGATAGCCGATCGGCTGGCTGTCCGCATCCAGGACCGCTCGCCCGGTGTGCGGCTGCCGTCCGAGCACGAACTCGTCCGCCACTTCCGCGTGAGCCGTGCGACCGCGACGCAGGCCCTGCGCGACCTCGAGCAGCGCGGATTGGTCTACCGGCGGCAGGGCCGAGGCACCTTCGTCGCGGATGTCGATCGTGCCGTGCGCTCGAACGTCGCGCGCACTCTGCCCTCCTTCAGTGAGGACCTGCGCGCGGCCGGACACATCACGAGCGAACGGGTGCTGTCGGTCGAGCGCACGCGCAGCCCGCAGGAGGTCGCATCGACACTGGGTCTCGGACCCGACGACGAGGTGTGGCGCGTGGAGAGGATCATCGTCAGCGACGGCGAGCCCGTCGTGCACCTGACCTCGTGGCTGCCGGCGGCCGTCTACCCACGGGTGGATGCGGACCAGATCGCGCGCACTTCGCTTTACGAGTGCCTCGAGAGCGTGTCCGGTCCGGCGGGCAGGCCGTCTTCCGCGGACGAGCAGTGGAGCGCGGCGCAGGCGCCGGATGCCACCGCAGAGCATCTCGAGCTCGAACGCCACACACCGGTCATGCGGGTGGGCCGCACGGCCTACCTCGAGGACGGCACGCCCGCGGAATCCTCGCTGTCGTACGTCCGCGGCGAGAGCTTCGCCGTGGCGATCCGCATCGGCCGCGGCACGCCGGGCAGACGCGTGCTCGAGCACGTCGAGGAGAGCTCCGCGTGAGTGGACGCTGGACTCTGGGGATCGATGTCGGAACCACCAGTGTGAAGGCGCTCGTCCTGGACCGCGCAGGAAGGGTCGTCGAGAGCACCGCCGCACACCATGGCATCTCCGACCACGCGGACCGGGTCGAAGTGGACGCCGAACGGTGGTGGGACTCGCTGTGCACCGCCGTCCAGAGCCTCACCGTCCCTCTGAGTGAGATCGACGCGATCGGCTTCAGCGGCAACATGAGCTCGGTCGTCCTGGTCGACGAGGCACTCCGGCCGCTGCGCCCCGCGATCCTCCTGGCCGACACCCGCGGCGCCGATCAGCTCGCGACGCTTCCGGACGAGGTGACGGCCGGCATCGTGGATGCCACCGGCAATGTCCCCGAGACGGTCTTCTCGCTGTCCCCCCTGCTCTGGCTGCGCGATCACGAGCCGGAGGCGCTGACGCGGTGCACCGCCTGGCTCTCTTCCAAGGACTTCCTCCGGGCGCGCCTGACGGGGGTCATCGCCACGGAGCCCACCGACGCGGGCAACTCCCTTCTGCTGAGCGACGGCGCGTGGGCGGACGAGACGATCGCGGCTCTCCGTCTGCCGCGGACTGCCTTCCCGACCCTGCTCACGTCGGACGGGAGCGGGGGAGCCGTATCGGAGGACGCGGGGCGTCTGAGCGGGCTGTCGGCCGGGACGCCCGTCGCGGTCGGAGCGGGCGACGTCGCCGCGGCACTCGTCGGCTCGGGCGGGTTGGCGCCGGACCAGCTCGCCGTGTCGCTGGGAACCTCTGCGACGCTCATGGCCGCGCTCGCCGATCAACATCTCTCTCCTCAGGCGCTGAACAAGCTCACCGTGCACCCCGGCGCCGACGGCGGGCTCTTCGCGCTGGGGTCGCTCCTGACGGGTGGTCTCGCGCTCAATTGGCTGCGCGACAGCTTCGGCGCATCGGCGCTCACCGCAGCAGAGAGCGAGCCTCCTCTCGGCGAGCTGTACTTCCTTCCGTACCTCGCGGGCTCCGGGAGCCCGGATTTCGTTCCGGAGATGCGTGGCACCGTGTACGGGATCACCCCCGCCACGCGACCGGAGCAGCTCGTCACCGCGCTAATGGAGGCGGTCTCCTTCGACATCGCCGAGCTGATCGACGCCATCGGCGGGGATTACCGCCGCATCGTGCTCTCCGGCGGCGGGAGCCGCCTGCCCGCCTGGCCTCAGGTCCTCGCGGATGTCACCGGCATCCCCGTCACCCGCTTCGACGCGCCCGACCTCTCCGCCATCGGGGCCGCCGTTCTGGCGTGGCGCCTGCTCGGCGTGAAGGTCGAAGCCGCCGGCGAGCACGCCGACGTGCTTCCGCGACCCGAGTACGCCCCCCGCTGGAGCCGTCGCCGGGCCACCTACCGGCTCGCCCGCGCTCACGCTCTCGACCACTACACGTCGACCGTCCTTGCGACCAGACCCGCACCAGCCGGTTCGACCGCCTCCTCCCCGACCACCGTTTCGACAGATCGGAAGCAGCACCCATGATCCGCACCGTGACAGGCGACATCGATCCCGACGAGCTGGGCTTCACCTATTCGCACGAGCACCTGATCGGCGCGCCGCCCGAGGCGAAGCGCAACGACGAGGACCTCGTGATCCTCGACGAGGAGATGGGCCTGGCCGAGGCGCGCGCGGCCGCCGCCGTCGGTGTGCGCAGCCTCTACGAGGCATCGGCGTGGGACTACTCGCGCAATCCCGCAGCCCTCCGACGCATCTCGCAGGAGTCGGGGGTGCAGATCATCGGATGCGGCGGCTACAACAAGGGCGAGTGGTTCGACGACCTCCTGGGCGACGTCCCCACCGAGGAACTCCAACGGCGCATCGTCGCCGATGTCGAGGTCGGTATGAACGGCACGGACGTCCGCGCGGGCGCCATCAAGTACGGCACGGCCTACAACCGCATCACCCCGACCGAGGAGCGCGTGCTGCGCGCAGCCGCCCGCGCGCACCGCGCCACCGGTGCCGTGCTGCACGGGCACACGGAGACCGGCACGATGGCGCTCCGACAGCTCGACCTCCTCGAGGAGGAGGGCGTCGACCTCAATCGCGTCGGGATCGTCCACCTCATGCGCAATCCCGATCCCTTCCTCCACAAGCAGATCGCCCGGCGGGGTACCTACCTCTGCTACGACGGCTTCGCCAAGATCAAGTACTTCCCGGAGAGCACGCGCATCAACGTGCTGCTCGAGGTGGTGGAAGCCGGACTTGCTGACCGCATCCTCATCGGCGGCGATCTCGCGCGCAGAACTGACCTGACCGCCTATACGGGGGGCCCCGGCCTTCACTACATCGCGGGGGAGTGGCTGCCCCGGTTCCGCGCGGAGCTGCTCGAGCGTCACTTCTCGCAGAAGGACATCGACGAGCTGGAGCGGCTCTTCTTCGTGGAGAACCCGAAGCGCTACTTCACCTTCGCCCAGCCCTACTGAGGAGACCCGTCATGACGAACCAGGACACCGAAGGCCGTCTTGCTCGGGCCGGCATCATCGCGACGCTCCGGGCACCGCATCGCGCGGGCGCGCTCGCCGCCGTGGAGGCGATGGTGGCCAGCGGCATCACCGCGATCGAGGTGACGTATTCGACCCCGGACGTGGTGGGCGTGCTCGACGCGATCCTCGAGCGCTTCGGCGACGCGGTCCACCTCGGCGTCGGGACCCTCATCCACCCCGCCCAGGTCGCGGAGTCCGCGGCGGCCGGCGCGCAGTTCTTCGTCTCGCCCGGCTTCGATCGAGAGGTCTACGCAGCCATCCGCGATGTCGGCGGGTTCGCGATGATCGGGGCATTCACCCCGACGGAGGTGCAGACGCTGATCAAGCACGAGGTGGACGTGGTGAAGTACTTCCCGGGCAGCATCGCCGGACCCGCGGGTTTGAAGGCGCTGCGCGGACCGTTCCCACAGGCCACGTACATCCCGACCGGGGGAGTCAATCCCGGCAACATCGGTCAGTGGCTGGCCGCCGGCGCGCTGGCCGTGGGAGCGGGGAGCGAGTTGCTGCCCGCGGCGGCGCTCGCATCCGCGGACGTGGACGCGCTTCGCCTGCGAGGCGAGGACTTCGTCGCCGCGCTGAGGGCTGCGCGCTCGGAGTCCTAGTCGCGGGGCCGGTCCACGCCGAAGGCCGACCACGACACCGTGATCAGGGCAGGCGGGTGCGGTCGGTGGGCACGTGGTGGTATCCGTCGCGACGCAGCGCGACGCCGGTCTGGACGACGGCGACGACGGACAGGGCGGCGATAAGGATGACGATGAACATGGCAGGAACGCTACGCTTGCGCGGATTCGGCCACGACTGGCAGGATGGACATGAAGCGTCGGATTACTGCCAGTCCGCTTCGACGCGCGAGAGCGGGGAGTCGCCATGATGAAGTCTGTCGCCGTCATCGTCCAGAACGGGTTCGCGCCCTTCGAGTTCGGGCTCGCGTGCGAGGCGTTCGGACTTGACCGCTCGGACGACGGCATCCCGAACTTCGACTTCCGCATCGTCACTCCGCTGCCCGGAGTCGTCGCCAGCAACATGGGCTTCTCGATCAACGTCGAGCACGATCTGGCGTTCGCCGACGAGGCCGACCTCGTCGTCGTCACCCCGGTGCCGCGCGACGCGTGGGCGCAGATCGATCGCCGTGTCGCCGACGTGATCCGCCGCGCGCACGAGCGCGGTGCGTGGATCCTCACCGTGTGCAGCGGTGCGTTCGTCGTCGCCGCCTCCGGCATCCTCGACGGGCGTCGCGCCACCACGCACTGGATGTACGCCGACACGATGGCGCGGATGTATCCCGCGATCGAGGTCGACCCCGACGTGCTCTACGTGCAGGACGGACGCATCATCACGAGCGCCGGGACCGCAGCGGGACTGGACGCCTGCCTCCACCTGCTCCGCCAGGAGCTCGGCGCCGAGATGGCCAACGTCATCGCGCGCCGCATGGTCGTCCCGCCGCAGCGCGACGGAGGGCAGGCCCAGTTCATCGACAAGCCGCTGCCGGCCGTCGCCTCGCTGTCGCTCGCGCCGGTCACCGACTGGATGGTGGAGCACCTGCGCGAAGACCTGTCGGTCGACCAGCTCGCCGCCAAGGCCCACATGTCGCCGCGCACCTTCGCCCGGCGCTTCAAGGCCGACTTCGGCGCGACGCCCGCCGCGTGGCTGGCACGTCAGCGGCTGATCCACGCGCAGCGGCTTCTGGAGAAGACCGACCTCGGGCTCGACCGCATCGCGTGGGAGAGCGGCTTCGGTTCGGCCGCGGTCCTGCGCCAGAACTTCGCGCGCACGCTGGGCACCACGCCCACCGCCTACCGGACGACGTTCAGCTGTCTGCGCGCGGAGGACGCCGCGTCGACGCCGGAGCTCGTGGCCTGACGCGCCCGGCGGTGTCCCGCAGGACGTCCTTGCCGCAGCATCCGTTCGCCTGATAAACTTGAGTCAGACAGGCTCAAGTTTGCAGACAGCCTGCGGAGACTTCAGGAGAACACATGAACGCCACACAACAGCCCGGGCAGGAGGAGGCGCAGAGCGCGCTGGAGCAGTTCGGGATCAACCTCACCGATCGCGCCCGGCAGGGCAAGCTCGACCCCGTCATCGGGCGTGACAGCGAGATCCGTCGCGTCAGCCAGGTGCTCACCCGGCGCACGAAGAACAACCCCGTGCTCATCGGCGAGCCCGGCGTCGGCAAGACGGCCGTCGTCGAGGGTCTCGCCCAGCGCATCGTCGCGGGCGACGTCGCGGAGTCGCTGAAGAACAAAGAGCTCGTCACGCTCGACATCTCGGCGCTCGTCGCCGGTGCGATGTACCGCGGGCAGTTCGAGGAGCGCCTCAAGAGCGTGCTCAAGGAGATCACCGAGTCCGACGGACAGGTCATCACGTTCATCGACGAGCTGCACGTGCTCATGGGTGCGGGCGGCGGCGAGGGCTCGGTCGCGGCATCCAACATGCTCAAGCCCATGCTCGCGCGCGGCGAGCTGCGCCTCATCGGCGCGACCACCCTTAACGAGTACCGCGAGTTCATCGAGAAGGATGCCGCACTGGAGCGTCGCTTCCAGCAGGTCTACGTCGGCGAGCCCACGGTCGAGGACACGGTCGCGATCCTTCGCGGACTCAAGGAGCGCTACGAGGCGCACCACAAGGTCGCGATCGCCGACGCGGCGCTGGTGGCCGCGGCATCCCTGTCGCATCGGTACATCCCGTCGCGGCAGCTTCCCGACAAGGCGATCGACCTGATCGACGAGGCGGCGTCGCGGTTGCGCATGGAGATCGACTCCGCCCCGCTCGAGATCGACGAGCTGCGCCGGCACGTCGACCGGCTGAAGCTCGAGGAGCTGGCGCTCAAGCGCGAGAAGGACGACGCCTCGAAGGAACGACTGGCCGCGCTGCGTGAAACCCTCCGCACCGAGCAGGAGCGCCTCGGCGAACTGCAGGCGCGGTGGGAGCGCGAGCGCTCGTCGCTCAACCGCGTCGGCGACCTCAAGACGAAGCTCGACGCGGCCCGCATGGAGGCCGAGCGCGCTCAGCGCGAGGGCAACCTCGAGAAGGCGTCGCGACTGCTGTACGCCGAGATCCCGGCGCTCGAGCGGCAGCTCATCGACGCCGAGCGCGAGGAGCCCGCCGGCGACCGCATGGTCAACGACCAGGTCACAGACGAGGACATCGCGGCCGTGATCGCCGCGTGGACGGGCATCCCCGTGGGCCGGCTGCTGCAGGGCGAGACCGAGAAGCTCCTGCACCTGGAGGCCGAGCTCGGCAAGCGCCTGATCGGGCAGAAGGACGCCGTGAAGGCGGTGTCCGATGCCGTCCGGCGCTCGCGCGCGGGCATCAGCGACCCCGATCGTCCGACCGGATCGTTCCTGTTCCTCGGGCCCACGGGCGTCGGCAAGACCGAGCTCGCGAAGTCGCTCGCCGACTTCCTCTTCGACGACGAGCACGCCATGGTGCGCATCGACATGTCGGAGTACGGCGAGAAGCACTCCGTGTCGCGTCTGGTCGGTGCCCCTCCGGGATACATCGGCTACGAGCAGGGCGGACAGCTCACCGAGGCGGTGCGCCGCCGGCCCTACTCCGTCGTGCTGCTCGACGAGGTCGAGAAGGCGCACCCCGAGGTCTTCGACGTGCTGCTGCAGGTCATGGACGACGGACGCCTCACCGACGGCCAGGGCCGCACGGTCGACTTCAAGAACGTGCTGCTGATCCTCACCTCGAATCTCGGCTCGCCGATCCTCATCGATCCGACGCTGTCGATCGAGCAGAAGCGCGAGTCGGTGAACGCGCTGGTGCGCCAGGCGTTCAAGCCGGAGTTCATCAACCGGCTGGACGACATCGTGATCTTTCAGGCCCTCACGCAGGACGATCTGGCCCAGATCGTCGAGCTGAGCGTCTTCGCGCTGCAGCGGCGGCTGCGCGACCGGCGGCTCACGCTGGCCGTCACCCCCGACGCGCGCGCCTGGCTGGCCGAGCGCGGCTACGACCCGCTCTTCGGAGCGCGGCCGCTGCGGCGCCTCATCCAGTCCGAGATCCAGGACCGCCTCGCGATGGCGATCCTCGCGGGCCGCGTGCACGACGGCGACGTCGTACGGGTGGATGTCGCGGCCGACGGCTCCACGCTGGCGCTGACCAGCGACGGGCCGGGGGCGCCGGAGTCCGAGGACGACGACGACGTGATCGAGGCGATCCTCGAGGAGGACTGAGCCGGGTCCGCGGCCGGTGCGCGCGGGTTCGCGCGTGCGGATCGGGAGGACATGTGCCGAAGGGGAGGGCGGATGCTGCGGCATCCTCCTCCCCTTCTGCACAACTCCTCAGCATCTGCACGGCGGTGCCCGAGGTCGGAGCGGGCTAGCGTCGGGGTATGACTGCTGCGCGCTCGCCGCTCCGGGTGGCCGGCGTGCTGTGGCGATCGACGCACCCCGGACCGAGCGTCGTCGTCACGGCGATCGCGGTGGTGCTGGGTGTCGCCGCCGGGCTGGACGTCTGGCGCATCGTGGTGCTCGGCGCCGCGATTCTGCTCGGTCAGCTGTCGGTCGGACTCTCCAACGACGCATTCGACGCCGCCCGCGACCGGGCGAACGCGCGAGCCGACAAGCCGCTCGCCCGCGGTGACGTCGCCGTCCGCACCGCGTGGATCGCCGCCGGCGCGACCGTGGCCGCGGCGCTCGCGCTGTCGGCGGTGCTCGGAACCGGGATGCTGGTGGCCCACCTCATCGCGCTCGCCTCGGCGTGGGCGTACAACGCGCGCCTCAAGGCGACGCCGTTCTCGGTCGTGCCGTTCATCGTGAGCTTCGGCCTGCTGCCCTCGCTCGTCACGCTGTCCGCGGCCGACCCGCGCATGGCGCCCGCGTGGGCGTGGGTCGCGGGCGGGGCGATCGGCGTCGCCATCCATCTCACCAACGTGCTGCCCGACCTCGAGGACGACGCGCGCACGGGTATCCGCGGCCTCCCGCACCGCCTCGGCCGCACGGTGTCGGCGGTCATCGCCGCGCTGGCGCTCGTCGCGGGAGCGGTCGCCGTGCTCGCCGGCCCGACGTCGCCGTCCGTCATCGGCTGGATTGTCTTCGCGCTGGCTGCCGCCCTCGCCGTCGCGGGGCTCGTCCTTGCGCTCGTGCGTCCGCCGGGCCGCGCGGTGTTCCGGCTGGTGATGCTCGCGGCGCTGCTGCTGTGCGTGCAGCTCGCGGTCACGGGCCAGTCGCTCGTCAGCTGAACGGGGCGGGGCGGCCTGCTCTCGCTCGCCCGGGTGGACCCCGTGGCGCGTTCACCTGACGGTTCCCGCGGGTATCGCGCGGTGGTAACCGCGACTCGGGTCAGGTGAAGGCGAGCGAGCGGATGCCGCAGCCCCGCCACCCGCGACGAGTTCAGGCGTCGGCGTCCAGGCCCATGGCGTAGGCCGACGCGAAGAAGCCGCCGATGGGCCGGCCGAGCGCGAGTCGGAGAGCGAGGCGCCGCCCGGCGTCCGCGACGGGAGACAGC
The DNA here is from genome assembly GCF_047237905.1 of Microbacterium jepli. Taxonomy (NCBI): domain Bacteria; kingdom Bacillati; phylum Actinomycetota; class Actinomycetes; order Micrococcales; family Microbacteriaceae; genus Microbacterium; species Microbacterium jepli. Next base: position 97,371 of record NZ_JBDFLW010000005.1, read on the forward strand.
GGGCGGCCGAGGGCGGTGTTGACGGCGGCGAGCCGGGCGGCGGTACCCGCGGAGCGGACACGACGCCGCTCCCACCGCCGGAGCTCCTCGTCGGGGGCTGTGCCCGAGCGGATCCAGCGCGTCAGCAGCGGGGCCAGGGTCGCAGCATCCAGGAGTCCGAGGTTCATCCCCTGCCCACCGATGGGGCTCACCTCGTGCGCGACGTCGCCGATCGTGAAGACGCGGCCGCGACGCAGCGCCGGCGCGACGACGCGGCGCACGCCGAACGAGCTCGCCGCGGTGACGGCCTCCGCGGCGACACGGTCGCCCCGGCGCGCGACGGCCTCGGCGAGACGCGCCGCGCGGGCGGCGGGCTCGTCGTCGCCGGGGCGGGAATCCCACGCGACCACGCGGCGGCGCCGGCCGGGCAGCGGGAACGACTCCATCACGCCGGTGCCGTCGATGTCGACGACGGCCACGTCGTGGTCGGGGCGGTCTCCGGTGTCGACGTCGGCCATCAGGTACCGGTCGGGATAGACGTGGGTCGGGATTCTGCGGTACACCAGGTCGCGTCCGGACCAGCCGGTCGCGACCACGACGACGCGCGCGTCCAGCGAGTCCGTGCCCGCCGAAGCGTCGAAGCGGACCTCGGCGCGGTCGTCGCGCGCGTGCACCGCGGTGACCGCGGCCGCGCGCCGCGGGGCGGGCGCGTGGGCGGCGAGCACCCGCTCGGTCGCCGCCTGGGGCAGCGTCGCGACGAAGGGGAAGCGCGTCGACAGCCGGTCGAAGCGGACGACGCCGAGCGTGCGCCCCGCCGACCGGGCCTCGCCGCGGCCCACCCGCACGGCGTCCTGCAGCAGGTCGTCGGTGATGCCGCTCGGCTCGAGTGCGGCCAGCACCGGCGCGTGGACGCCGATCGCCCGCGTGCCGGCACCCGCGGCATCCCGTCGCTCGAGCACCTGCACGTCGAGCCCGTCCTTCGCGAGGAGCGCGGCGAGGACGAGACCGACCGGTCCCGCTCCCACCACCGCGACGTCACGCACGCGCACAGCCTCTCACTCCGGCGACCTCGCGGTCACGACGTCCCGGTCCCGACGCGCTATAGGTCATGGCGTCCGGGGACCCGCCGCGGCGCCGGCCGTCACCGCGAGCACCCGGAACGGGACCGGTCGCTCCACACGCCACCCGGGGAGGGCCGCCGCGAGCTCATCGGAGCGGTAGCTGCGGCGGATCGAGCGGAGGCCGTCGGTGCGCAGGAACGTGCCCGGCGCGAGCGGCGTGATGCCGACGGCGTAGAGCGCGTAGGCCGTGCGATTGCGCTCGATGTCGGCGTGCAGCACGAGCCCGGTCGACAGCGTGCGGGAGTCCGCCGCGAAGCTCGTCAGCTCGTCGGACGCGAGGTGGTGGAGAACGTGGTTCGACAGCACCACGTCGAACTGCGCTCCCTCGCGCACGAGGGCGGCCGAGTCGGTGCTCCGGAACTCGACATTGGAACCGCGGCGCTCACTTGCGACCTCGAGGGCGCGCGGGTCGGGGTCGACGCCGAGCCACGAGACGTCGAAGCCGTCGGCGCGGGCGAGCCGCGCCAGGCGGACGACCACGTCCCCTCCGCCGCAGCCCAGGTCGAGGACGCGCGCGGGCCTTCCGAGCGACGCCAGCAGCGGCCGCAGGTGACGGCGGTAGACCGTGTCCCAGCCCGAGATGAGCCGGTTCACCGTGTCGAAGCGGCGCAGCGTTTCGCGCAGGCGATCGGGGTCGCACGCCGGATCGTCCATCAGCTCCCGGAGCCGGACGTCGCGTTCGCGGAGGCTCATGCCTCGGACGGCATGTGCTTCACGGCGAGGAGCGACTCGACCGTCAGTCCCGGCCCGAACGCGAGCCCGGCTATCCGGGCGTCGTCGCCGAGCACGGTGTCGGCCAGCAGGTCGCGCAGGATGAAGAGGATCGTCGCGCTCGACATGTTCCCCGCCTGCTGCAGCACGGACCGCGACGCCGCGAGGGCCGACCGGTCGAGCGACAACGAGGATTCCACGCGATCCAGGATGCTGCGACCGCCCGGGTGCACGGCCCAGGCGTCCACGCCCCACGGCCGCTCGTCGCCGGGTGCGGCATCCAGGAATCCCGTCACGACGTCGAGGATCTCGCGCCCGATGATGCGCGGCACCTCCGCCGTGAGGGTCATCTCGAAGCCCTCGTCGCCGATGAGCCAGACCATGTCGGTCTCGCCCTCGCTCGTGACACTGGTGCCGAAGCGCTCCAGCTCCAGGCTCGGACCGGAGCCCGGGCGGCCGGAGACGACCGCGGCGGCCGCGCCGTCGGCGAAGACCGAGGACGCGACGATCTGGTCGGGCTCGGTGCTGGAGCGGATGTGCAGCGAGCACAGCTCCGCGCAGACCACGAGCACGACGGCGTCGGGCCGCGAAGCGCAGATGTGCGACGCGGTGCGCAGTGCCGGGAAGGCGGCGGCGCAGCCGAGGAAGCCGAGGTGGTAGCGCTCGACGGTCGCGGGCAGTCCGAGGTCGCGGATGAGGCGGTAGTCGGGACCGGGCGCGAAGAAGCCCGTGCACGACGCGGTCACCACGTGGGTCACGGCGTCGGCGGTGATGCCCGCCTCGGTCAATGCGGCCCGCGCGGCCTCCGCGAAGAGCCCGGGCGCTTCGGCGGCGTAGACCGCATTGCGGACGCCCGTCGAGGGCGACTGGAGCACCCCGTCGGCCGACACGAAGACGTCGCGACCGTGGGCGCCGCCGTCGGCGAGCTCGGCCACCACGGTGTGACGCCGCTCGATCGCCGCCGCGTCGAAGGCGGCGTGGACGAGCCGGGAGGCCAGGCGGTCGTAGCCCGGCTGGCGGGCGAAGAAGTCGCGCACGTCATCCTGCTCGATCGTCGTCTGCGGCAGGGCGGTGCCGATCGACAGGATGTGCGCGGTCATGCTTCACCTTAGGCACGCTCGGCGGACCTTCGGACCAGGGTGGCGCCGGGAGCGGGGGCGGGCTACGCCTCGCGGGCGTCGACGCGCGCGACACGCGTGCACGGAGCGCCCCGACGCGCGCACATCGCGTACACCCCGAGCGCACGCGACACGCGCGCACGCCCGACGCACGCGCCGCGCCGGCCGCGTCAGGCCGCGAGGATGCTCTCGGCCAGCGGTCGGCGCACCCGGGGCGCGATCTCGCGCTCGCGGAGCACGTCGGAGAGCTGGGCGGCGTCGCCGACCGGGCCGACGGCGATCACGACGGTCGGGCTGAAGCGCTCGTCCAGGTCGAAGGCGGAGCGCACGGCGTCGCGGTCGAAGCCGCCCATCTGGTGGACGTGCAGTCCGTCGTGGTGCGCCTGCACGCTGAAGTGCGCGACGGCCTGTCCGAGGTCATAGGCGGCGAAGGCGAGGGGGCGGCCGTCCTCGGACTCGGTCTCGGCGACCGCGACGACGAGGGCCGCGGCATCGCCGGCCCACTCGCGGTTGAAGCCGACCAGCGAGTCCACGACGAGGCGGTGGTTCTCGGTGCCGCGGCGGGCGACGATGAAGCGCCACGGCTGGGAGTTGTTGGCCGACGGCGACCAGCGTGCGGCCTCGAGCGCGCTCGCGAGGGCGGCCTCGTCGACGGGCGCAGTGCTGTCGAAGGCGCGCGGGCTCCAGCGCTCGGCGAGTACGTCGAGCACGGGGCTGTCGGTGACGGCGGTGCGGTCGATGGTGGGGGAGTTCGCGTTCATGGCGCTTCCTTCTGCTGGGATGACGGGGGGGCGCCGTTGCCACCGAGCATCAACACTATGCGGCTGAATCTATTCCCGACGCCATGCGTCCTCCGGTGACGCCGGCATGCCGTAGACAGTCGTCGGCCGCGGGGGCACAGTGGACCAGGAGGGTGGGCGGCCACCCGGAGGAGGACGACATGTTCAGTGCGGAACGGGCCTTCAGCGGCTTCTCGGTCGACGACATCGAGGCGGCTCAGCGCTTCTACGGCGAGACACTCGGACTCGATGTGCGCAAGGACGACATGGGCTTCCTGGTCCTCCACCTGCCGACCGGATCGGACGTGCTCATCTACAGCAAGCCGAACCACGAGCCGGCCTCGTTCACCATCCTGAATTTCCCCGTCGACGATGTGGAAGCGGCGGTCGACGACCTCAACAGCCGCGGCATCGTCACGAAGATTTACGACGACAGCGAGGGCAACACCGACGAGAAGGGCATCTCCCGCGGCTGGGGTCCCGACATCGCGTGGTTCCGCGACCCCGCTGGCAACGTCCTCTCGGTGCTCAAGACCGACTGAACCACCCCGTCACGCCGCGACGCCCGGCACCTCGGCGAGCGATCGATAGACGGGGATGCCGCGGCTCTCGGCGATCGCGACGTCCTGGTCGGCGCCCTTCGACGCGCCGGGCAGGCGCAGCACCGCGTCGCAGCGCTGCAGCAGCCGTTCGGCCGTCGGGTACATGACCTCGGCGGCCAGCGGGTCGGTCGGGCCGGTCGCACCGGCGCTGGACAGCACCGGCAGCGCGACCCACTCGCCGATCATCGGCACGTGGCCGGCCTGGAAGATGGGCCACGCCGCCTCTTCGAGTCGTGACAGGTTGGCGGCCATCAGCGCGGGGTCGCCGCCGGTTCCGGACGCGTAGGGGCCGGCGATCAGGATCATCAAAGGTGCAGTCATGTCGGCTAGACTACGATAAAACGTGCAAGAACCAGAAGGAATGCGAATGCTCGCTGCCGCGCGGAGGGATCTCCTGCTCGAAAGGCTCCGCCGTGACGGGCGGCTCGTCGCGAAGGATCTCGCCCGAGAGCTCGGACTCTCCGAAGACAGCATCCGCCGGGATCTCCGCGAACTGGATGCCGCGGGCCTGGCCGTCCGCGTGTACGGCGGCGCCCTCCCGGCGTCGCCCGCGGTGGCCGACCTCGCGGCCCGGGCGGTCGTGGCGCCCGACAGCAAGCGACGGGTGGCAGCGGCCGCCGTGGCGCTCATCGAACCCGGCTCCACGGTCATGATCGACGGCGGCACCACAGCCCTGGCCCTGATCGCGGCGCTCCCCACGACGTTCGCGGGGACCGTCATCACGCACAGCCCGACGATCGCGTCCGCCCTCCTCGACCACACCGCCGACGTCATCCTCATCGGCGGGCGCCTGTTCAAGCACTCCGGCGTCACGTGCGGCGCGGCGGCCGTCGAGGCCGCGGGCCGGCTGAGCGCCGACGTGTTCTTCCTCGGGGTGACCGGGGTGCACGCCGCAGCCGGGCTGACGACGGGCGACGAGGAGGAGGCCGCAATGAAGCGCACGCTCTCCGCGCGCGCGGCGGAGACCTTCGTGCTCGCGAGCGTCGAGAAGATCGGCGCGGCCTCCCGCTACGGCGTCCTGCCACTCGACGCGGTCGCAGGAGTCATCACCGACGCCGACCCCGCGCACGCCGCGATGCGCGACCTCGCCGCCGCCGGCGTGCCGGTCGTCGAGGCCTGAGGCCGCAGCATCCGTCCAGGGCCGACGTGAAGCGGCAGGACCGTCAGAGCTGGGGCCAGGATGCCGGACCGGGCGTTCCCGCCGGATACTCCTCCAGCGGAACCGTGTCCGCGTGCCAGGCGTCGATCACGGGCTGAACGATGCGCCAGCACTGCTCGGCGGTGTCGCCGCGCACCGAGAGGGTGGGGTCGCCGTCGAGGATGCCCTGCAGCACCTCGGCGTAGGCGAGCAGCTCGCCCTCGCCGAACTCTGCCTCCATGGCCACGCGGTCGAGCTCGAACGGGTCGCCGGGGCCGTTGACGTTGATCTCCAGCGCCATGCGGTCGGGTCCGAGGGTGAGACGCAGCACGGTGGGGTCAGCCGATCCCTCGAAGCCGCCGGGCAGGTGGGTCACCGGTTTGAAGCGGATGACGATCTCGCTTCGACGGTCGCCGAGGGCCTTGCCCGAGCGCAGGGTGAAGGGCACGCCCGCCCAGCGCGAGGTCGCCACGCCCACCGTCATCTCGGCCAGCGTCTCGGTGCCGCGGGCCGGGTCGACGCCCTTCTCGTCGGCGTAGGCCGGCAGCGTGCGGTCGCCGATCGTGCCGGCGGCGTAGCGCGCACGACGCGACGACGCGATCGCGTCGTCCTTCCACAGGCTCGTCGCTCGGAGCACGACCGCCTTCGCGTCGCGGAGGTCCATGGCGCCGAGGGTCGAGGGCGGGTCCATGGCCACGACCGCCATCACCTGCAGCAGGTGGCTCTGGATCATGTCGACGAGCGCGCCCGCCTTGTCGTAGTAACCGGCACGCCCCTCGAGGCCGAGCGCCTCGTCGTAGCGGATGACCACCGACTCGATGTGCTCCGCCGACCAGGTCGGCTCGAAGATGCGGTTCGTGAAGCGCACGCCGAGCACGTTGAGCACCGTGGAGCGCCCGAGGAAGTGGTCGATGCGGTGCACCTGGTCTTCGGGCACGAGCTTCGTCAGCACCTCGTTGAGCGCGTGCGCGCTGGCCTCGTCGGTGCCGAACGGCTTCTCGAGCGCCAGGATCAGCCCCTCGGGGAGCGTGACCTGCTCGAGCGCGACGCACGCCTTGGCCGCGACCGCGGGCGGCACCGCGAAGTAGAACGCCGGACGCCCCTCGGCCTCGGCGAGCAGCGCCGTCAGATCCTCGGGCTTCGTGATGTCCGACTGCCGGTACGTCGCGCCCGCCAGCACGGCGTCGACCGCGGAGCCGCTCGCCTTCACCGTCGCGAACGACGCGGTCACGACCTCGCGCCACTTCGCGTCGTCCCAGTCGTCCATGCCGGCGCCGATGAGGCGGATGCCGCGCTGCGGCTCCCGCGTGAGCAGCTGGCCCAGCGCGGGCATGAGCAGGCGCGACGTGAGGTCGCCGGAGGCGCCGAGCACGATCAGCGTGGTCTGGGTGGCGGTCATGTCGCCACCCTATGCCGCGACGGCATCGCCCCTCCACGACGCGTCGGGGTGGATCCGCGACGCACAGCGGATGCCGCGCCGGCGCATCGCCGACACACAGCGGACTCATCGGCGCGACCGGGGCCCGCGGCATCCGCTCACTGCCAGACTCTGCCCATGGCTTCCCCCATCGAGGACTACGCCGTCCTCAGCGACTGTCACACCGCTGCCCTCGTCTCGCGTGACGGCAGCATCGACTGGCTGTGCCTGCCGCGCTACGACTCGCCGTCGACCTTCGCCGCCCTGCTGGGCACGGAGGACCACGGACGGTGGATGCTGCGGCCCCGCGATCCGCATGCCACGAGCACCCGCGCGTACGACGGCGACGGATTCGTGCTGCGGACGCGGTGGCAGACGCCCACGGGTGTCGCGGAGGTGCTCGACGTGATGCCGTACGGCGACCGCCGGGCGGATGTGATCCGCCGGATCCGCGGCGTCTCGGGCACGGTCGAGTTCCACCAGGAGGTGCGCGTGCGGTTCGACTACGCGCGCGCGATGCCGTGGATGCGCCAGGCCGGCACCGACGACGATCCGCTGCTCATCGCGATCGCGGGACCGGACGCCCTCGTCTTCCGCGGGGCGGCGCTGCGCGCCGTCGACCACGCGCACGCCGGCACCGTCACCGTCGGCGCGGGCGACACGGTCGATCTGACGATGACCTGGTATCCGTCGCACCGGGAGATCCCCGACCCGGTCGACGTCGACGCCGCCTTCGCCACGACGAACGACTGGTGGGCGGCGTGGGCGGGACGCATCCGCCACGTCGGACCCCACCGCGACGAGGTGGTGCGGTCGCTGCTGGTGCTGCGCGCGCTCACCCACGAGGACACGGGCGGCATCGTCGCGGCCGCGACCACGTCGCTGCCCGAGGACTTCGGCGGCGTGCGCAACTGGGACTACCGCTACGTCTGGCTGCGCGACGCATCGCTGACGCTCGAAGCGCTGCTGGAGCACGGCTTCACCGGCGAGGCGGCGATGTGGCGACGCTGGCTGCTGCGCGCGATCGCGGGCGATCCGGCCGACGTGCAGATCATGTACGGGCTGGCGGGCGAGCGCGACCTCGAGGAGCGCGTGCTGCCGAACCTCCCCGGCTACGACGGTGCCGCGCCCGTGCGGATCGGCAACGGCGCGGTGACCCAGTACCAAGCCGACGTGATGGGCGAGGTGATGCTCGCGCTCGAGGCGGCGCGCAACGCCGGCGTCGACGAGGGGGCGTACTCCTGGCCGCTCCAGCGGGCGCTGCTCGGGTACGTCGAGGAGAACATGGACCGGCCCGACAACGGCATCTGGGAGATGCGCGGCGACCCGCGCATGTTCACCTACTCGCGCGTCATGATCTGGGCGGCATTCGACCGCGGTGCGCGGGCGGTGCGCGAGCACGGGCTCGACGGTCCGGCCGACCGGTGGGAGGAGCTGCGCGAGCGGATGCGGGCCGAGATCGACGAGCACGGATATGACGCCGAACGCGGCCACTTCGTGCAGGCCTACGGCTCGCCCGAGGTGGATGCCGCGCTGCTGATGCTTCCGCAGGTCGGGTACTGTGCCGCCGACGACGCCCGGATGCTGGGCACGGTCGCCGAGATCGAGAAGCGCCTGATGCGCGACGGGCTCCTGCGCCGGTATCGCACGCAGTCGGACGTCGACGGACTGCCGGGCGACGAGCATCCGTTCCTCGCCTGCTCGTTCTGGCTCGTCGAGCAGTACGCGGCGAGCGGTCGCCTCGCCGACGCCGAGGCCCTGATGGACCGCCTGTGCGGTCTGGCGAACGACGTGGGACTGCTGTCGGAGGAGTACGACGTCACCCTGCAGCGTCACGCCGGCAACACCCCGCAGGCCCTGTCGCACCTCGCACTCGTGCGGGCCGCAGACGCGCTCGCCGGCGCCCAGCCCCCGCGCGGCCACCGGCGCTGACCCGGCCGCGGCTCTCCTGACCTCGCCCGTTCCCGGCCCTCCCCCGGATAAACGCGATTCCCGCACGGAAACGCCGCGGTGCAGCGTTTACGTGCGGGAATCGCGTTTACCCCGGGGGTCCGGGCCCGTCAGCCGACACCCCACGCCGGCGCAGACCCGGTCAGCCGCGCAGCGCCTCGGCCAGCTTCACGCGGCCGCCCATGCGCAGCAGCGAGTTCTGATAGATCTTCGCGCCGAGCAGGATCGCGCCGACGCAGGTCGCGACGAGGATCAGCAGCGACACGATCGGCTCCCAGCCCTGCGCCTCGCCCAGGAAGAGGCGCATCGGCATCCCCACCGGGGCCGAGAACGGCACGTACGACATGATCGTCAGCACGACGGGGTTGTCGTTGAAGAAGATCACCAGGAAGTACGGCGCCATGATCAGGATCGTGATCGGGAACGTCGTCGAGCCGATGTCCTCCTGACGCGACACCATCGCGCCGGCGGCGGCGAACAGCGCCGCGAGCAGGATGAAGCCGAACAGGAAGAACACCGCGAACCACAGGATCGGCGCGCCCAGCAGGCTGAGCAGCTGGCTCTGCCCGATGATCGACAGCCCCGTGATCGAGATCGCCGCAAGGACGAGGATCTGCCCCATCGCGAGGATCGTGTTGCCGATCACCTTCCCGGCCAGCAGCGTCCGCGCGCGGATCGCCGAGATCAGGATCTCCACGACACGCGTCTGCTTCTCCTCCACGACGCTCGCAGCGATCGTCGACCCGAACAGGCTGGCCGCCATCAGGAAGACGATGCCGAAGCCGATCGCGACGAAGTACCGGATCGCCTCATCTGTGCGCGCCGGTTCGAGCAGCTCGACGGGCGGCACCTCGGCGAAGCCGAGCATCAGCGACGTCGGGGCCGACGACTTGGCGACGATCGAGTATCCGAAGGGCTGCGCCGACGGGTCGGGCACGATTGCGGCATCCACCGTCCCGTCCATCACCAGCTGCTCCGCGGCGGCCCGGTCGGGTACCTGGGTGACGTCCAGCCCCGCCTCCGACGGAACGAGGGAGGCCGCATCCGAGACGACCGCGACGGGCGTGCCCGACTGATTCTGCGCCGCGAGTCCGCCGAAGACGAGCCCGGCGAGGGCCGCCAGGAACAGGATCGCGGTGGAGATCACGAAGGCCTTGCTGCGGAGCTTGGTGCCGATCTCGCGCTCGGCGACGAGCCAGATGGCGGATGCCTCGCTCGGCGCGGCGGGATGCTCCACCCTGCGGCGGGCGGGGGCTGTGGTGGTGGCGTTCATCGGACGACCTCCCGGAAGATCTGGGCGAGGGTGGGGCGCTGGGGGGCGAAGGTGCCGACGGCGCCGCGCGAGACGGCTTCGCGGAGCACGCGCTGGGCGGTCTCGTCGGTGTCGACGTCGAAGACCGCGTAGCCGCCGTCGAAGTCGACGATCTCGACGCCCTGCACGGTGCGGAGCCAGCCGGCATCGCCCGCCGAGACGAGCTCGTACCGGCGACGCGCGTGCTGCGCGCGGAGGTCCTCGCGCTCACCGGAGGCGCGGATCGTGCCGCCGGCGATGATGACGAGGTCGTCGCACAGCCGCTCGACGAGGTCGAGCTGGTGCGACGAGAACAGCACGGCGGTGCCGGCGGCGGCGCGCTCCTGCAGCACGGCGGCGACCACGTCGACCGCGATCGGGTCGAGGCCCGAGAACGGCTCGTCGAGGATGAGCACCTCGGGGTCGTGCACGAGCGCCGCGGCGATCTGGGCGCGCTGCTGGTTGCCGAGCGACAGCGTCTCGACGTTGTCGTTCAGCTTCTCGTGGAGTCCGAGACGCTCCAGCAGCGCGGTGGCGGAGGCCGTGGCATCCGTCTTCGAATACCCGTGCAGCCGCGCGAGGTAGACGATCTGCTCGAGGACCTTCATCTTCGGATACAGCCCGCGCTCCTCCGGCATGTAGCCGAACCGACGGCGGTCGGCGGTGGTGACGGGTGCGCCGTCGAGCGCGACCGTTCCGGAGTCGGCGGCGAGCACGCCCAGCGTGATGCGCATGGTGGTCGTCTTGCCGGCGCCGTTGCCGCCGACGAAGCCGGTCAGCCGACCGGGGCGCACGTCGAAGGACACGTGATCCAGCACGTGGTGCGAGCCGTAGCTCTTGTCGAGGTCTCTCAGTTGCAGCATGTGCCCACGCTATTGAGGACGGATGCTGCGGCGGATCCCCCGCGCGACGGAGATCCCTTCTCCGTCGCGCGGCGTCCCTGTCAAGCCGATGACCCGATTTATGCGCCCGCATAGGCTGTCGATTCCCGCCGTGGAGGCGGAACCTCGCCGCGTGCTTCGCGCGCAACCGCTGAGAACAGGAGAATCCCATGACCGAGCGCACCATCGGCTACATCGTCGGCAGCATCTCGTCGACCTCGATCAACCGCCGTCTCGCGAAGGCCCTCGAGCGCCTCGCGCCCGCGGGCACCACGCTCAAGGAGATCCCGATCGCCGACCTCCCCTTCTACTCGCAGGACCACGACGCCGACTTCCCGCAGGTCGCGCGCGACTTCAAGCAGGCCATCGCCGACGTCGACGGCGTCATCATCGTCACGCCGGAGTACAGCCGCTCGATCCCGGGCGTGCTGAAGAACGCGCTCGACTGGGCAGCCCGTCCGTACGGCGAGGGCGCCTTCGACGGCAAGCCCACCGCCCTGATCGGCACATCGGGAAGCGCCATCGGCACCGCCACCGCGCAGCAGCACCTCAAGGCCATCATGAGCCACCTGAACGCGCCGACGATGGGCCAGCCGGAGGGCTACGTGCAGTCGCAGCCCGGCGTCTTCACCGACAGCGGCGAGGTCACCAACGACGAGACCGCGGAGTTCCTCGTCGGCTACCTCACCGCCTTCAACGCCCTCGTCGACCGCTACGCGAAGACCCCCGCTGCCGTCTGAGCCGCGAGGGTCCGCGGCGGGGTCGGGTTCGCGTCGGCTCGGGTTCGCCGCGGCGGCCGTCTTGCTCACCTGACACTTCCTGCGGAAGTCGCGGGCGTAATCCCGCAGGGCGCGTCACCCGAACAGCCGTGATGGCCGCATGCCGCGGCATCCGTCTCACTCACCTGACGCTTCCTGCGGAAATCGTGGGCGTATTCCCGCAGGGCGCGTCACCTGAAAGGCCATGCTGACCGGATGGCGCGGCATCATGTCGACTCAGGTGACGCCTCCTGCGGCATCCGCGGGTCCATTCCCGCAGGAAGCGTCACCTGAGCGGCTAGGCGGATGACCGAGGCGCCGGATGCCGCATCCGGCTGGCGCGCCGGCGCGCAACTCCACGGATCCGCGCCGACGGGCGCCCGCAGCCCTGCAAACCGCCCCGATCTCGCCGCGATCCGTGGAGTTGTCCACGCGCCGCGCGGCGGCGGGTCAGCCCAGTCCGTGCCGAAGGGCGATGACGGCGGCATGCACGCGGTCGCGGGCGCCGAGCTTCTGCAGGATGTTCGACACGTGCGTCTTGACCGTCGCCTCGCCGATGTACAGCTCCTGAGCGATCTCGGCGTTGCTGCGCGCCCGGGCGAGGAGGCGCAGCACCTCGGCCTCGCGCTCGGTGAGCGCTTCGCCCGGGGTCTCCGGCTCGAGCTCCGACGCCCGCGCGCCGCTCAGACGGCGCACGTCCCCCTCGCCCGAGGTCCCCGCACCGGAACCTGCGGTCCCCGCACCGGAACCCGCGCCCCCCGCCGCGAACCTCTCGATCACCCGGCGTGTGACCTCCGGCGCGAGCAGGGCGTTGCCGCCCGCGACCACGCGCACGGCCGAGACCAGTTCGGCGGCGCCGGCGTTCTTCAGCAGGAACCCGCTGGCCCCGGCCTCGAGCGCGGCGAAGAGGTAGTCGTCGCGGTCGAAGGTCGTCACGACGATGACGGCCGAGTGCACGGCGGGGTCCGCGACGATGCGCCGCGTGGCCTCCAGGCCGTCCATGTCGGGCATCTGGACGTCCATGCAGATGATGTCGGGATCCAGAGCGGATGCCGCGGCCACCGCTTCGGCGCCGGTCGCCGCCTCGCCGACCACGGTGACGTCGCCGCCCGCCTCGAGGATCGTGCGGAAGCCCGAGCGCATGACGGCGTGGTCGTCGACCAGCAGCACGCGGATCACCGGACCGCCTCCGCCAGCGGGACGGATCGCCCGGCGGACGACGCGCCGCCGAGCGGCACCGTCACTCGCACGCGGAACCCGCCGCGCTCGCGCGGACCGATCTCGATCCGTCCGCCGGAGGCCGTCGCCCGCTCGCGCATGCCGAGCTGCCCGAGTCCCGGGCGCGGCTCCGGCACGACCCGGCCGGTGTTGACGATCTCCAGCTCGACGGCGGACGCGTCGTAGCGCAGCCGCACATCCGCACGTGCGCCCGGTCCCGCGTGGCGGCGGGCGTTCGTGAGCGCTTCCTGGGCGATGCGGTACAGGTTCACCTGGGTGACGCGCGGCACAGGGGCGTCGTCGCCCACCACGGCGAACGCGGTCGGCAGCCCCGCCGCGTCGGAGGCGGCGACGAGCGCCGGAAGTCCTTCGAGCCCGACGGTCGACCCCGACGGCTCGCCGGCGTCATCACCCGCCCCGCCACCCGGAGCGCGGAGGGTGTCCAGCAGCTGATGCAGCTCGTCGATGGCCTCGCGGGCCGAGCCCTCGATGCCGTCGAGCAGGTCGCGCGCGGCATCCGTGTCCGTCGCGAGGACCGCGCCAGCGGCCCCCGCCTGCACGCCCATCACGGAGACGTGGTGGGCGACGACGTCGTGCAGCTCGCGGGCGATGCGCACCCGGTCGAGGGCCACCGCCTGCGCCGCGGTCACCTCGCGCTCGCGCTCGAGCTCCGCGGTGCGCTCCTCGAGCGTCGCGCGCTGGCGGGCCGCGAGCCAGGAACGGTCGCCGAAGTAGTACGCCCCGCCGAAGTAGAGCAGGTTGGTCAGCACGTTGAGCAGCGCACCGGCGACGTACGGCGACATCGCGCCCGCGATGACCTCGGCCTCGTCGGCCTTCGCGATCGCGTCCGAGTACATGGAGATGATCAGCCACGTGAACATGCCGATGATGATCGCGATCCGCACGATCATGGCCCGACGGCGGCTGCGCGACCAGGCGCCCACCGTGTAGAGCGCGATGAACATGGCGATGTTGCCCACGTAGAGCTCGGGAACGCGAAGCGTCACCGCCGCGAAGTAGGCGGTGCACACGACGACGGCCACCGTCGCGGGGAAGCGGCGACGCAGCGCCAGCGGCACGGCGAGCACGACGGCGTAGACGACGGCCTGCCACAGCGGGCCCTGCTCGTCGCCGTAGATCCCCGAGATCGCGCTGAGCGCGGCGCTGAGCACAGCGCCGACGAGGATCACCCCCGCCAGCACGAGATCGGTCCTCAGCTCGCGTGCCACGGGCACGGGGCGGACGTAGGCGTCATCGGTCACGCCCCCACGCTACGCACGAGCGGATGCCGCGGCATCCGCCTCTCGACGGATCTCGAACTTGCTCTTGACAAGCATGCTTGCTTTTAGCAAGTATAAGTCCAGCCCGAACGGGCGCCACCGACAGAGGAGTCATCGTGAGCACCAGCATTTTCGTCAACATCGCCACCACCGATCTGGAGCGCGCGAAAGCGTTCTACACCGGCCTCGGGGCGACGATCAACCCGCACTTCACCGACGACAACGCCGCCTGCCTGGTCTGGAGCGACGACGTCTACTTCATGGTCCTGAAGCGCGAGTTCATGTCCACGTTCACCGAGAAGGAGATCGGCGACCCGACCAAGACCACGACCGCGCTGGTGTCGCTCAGCCGCGACTCGCGCGATGACGTCGACGCGGCTGTCGCCGCCGCGACCTCCCACGGCGGCCGCGAGCTGCGCGAGCCGCAGGACTACGGCTTCATGTACAGCCGCGACATCGAGGACCCGGACGGCAACGAGGTCGGCTTCCTCTGGATGGACCCGAAGGCCGCCGAGATCGGCCCCGAGGCCTACATGGCGGAGCAGGCGCAGGCCTGAGTGGCCGCCCGAAGCTACGGGCAGTACTGCGGCGTCACGACCGCGGTCGAGCTGGTCGGCGAGCGGTGGGCGATGCTCATCGTCCGCGACCTGCTCGTCGGACCGCGGCGCTACACCGACCTCTCGCGGGGACTGCCGCGCATCCCGACCAACATCCTCTCCGCCCGGCTCAAGGAGCTGCAGGAGGGAGGCGTCGTGCAGCGCGTGCCGCTGAAGAACTGCGGTCTCGTCTACGAGCTCACCCCCTACGGCCGGCAGCTCGAGCCGATCGTGCTCGCGCTCGGGCGCTGGGGCTTCGCGCAGATGGGCGCCCCCGAGCCCGGCGACGTGGTGACGGCGGATTCGCTCACGATGGCGCTGAGGACCGCTTTCCGGCCGGATGCCGCGGCCTCCGGTCCCGCGGTCGACATCGAGCTCCACGTCGGCGACGTGGCACTCCGCGCGCAGGTGGCCGGCGGTGCTCTGCAGGTCTGGCAGATCGCCCCGCCTGCTCCGCCGGTAGGAGGAGCGCCCCCCGCCGGCGACCCCGACGTCGTGATCGTCGCAGGCCCCGGCATCCGCTCCGTCATCTCCGGCGAGCTCTCGCCGGCCGACGCGGTCGCGCAGGACCAGGTGACCGTCGTCCGCGGCGACGCCGACCTGCTCGAGCGCTTCGCCCAGATCTTCCACATCGACCCCACGGGCGGCATCATCTCCGCATGACGACGGCACCGCCGCCGGGAAGGAGGCGACCATGACCGGTCGCATCACCATCGACCTGTTCACCACCCTCGACGGCGTCGCCCAGGCGCCGGGCGGCCCCGACGAGGACACCTCCGGCGGCTTCACCTGGGGCGGATGGCAGACGCCGTACCAGGACCAGATCATCGGCCGCGAGATCATGGCCGGCATCTCGGCCATGGACGCGCTCGTCCTCGGTCGCCGCACCTACGACATCTTCGCGGCCTACTGGCCGCAGCACGAAGAGGGCGACGCGGAAGGGGCGATCGGCCGCCGGTTCGCCGAGATCCCCAAGTACGTCGCCTCCCGCGGCGACGTCGACCTCCGCTGGGCGGGATCGCATCGGCTGGGGGAGGACGCCGCGGCATCCGTCTCCGCGCTCCGCGAGCGACACGACGACATCCACGTCATCGGCTCGATCGACTTCGTCCACTCCCTGCTCGCGGCCGAGGCCTACGACGAGCTGGTGCTGTGGGTGTACCCCCTCGTCCTCGGCACCGGACGCAAGGTCTTCCCCGACGGCACGATGCCGGCTCGCCTGAAGCTGCTCGCACCCGCTGTCACGGGAGACTCCGGAGTCGTCTCGCTGCGCTACGGCCCCGACGGTGCGCCCACGACGGGCGACATCACCGCCTGATACGGTGCGGGCGTGAGCCAGGAGCCGCCGGCGTCGACCGCCGCCCCCGAGCGTCAGCGCCGCGACGTGCCCGTGGGCGTCGTGATGGTCGGCATGTCGGCCATCGCCTGGTGGCCGGCGTTCACGCTCGGCGCGTGGGGCGAGATCTTCTTCGACAACATCCCGGGACTCTGGGCGGCCTCGACGGCGGCCTTCGTCTTCGTGCTGGTCGAGCGCCGGCCGGTGCGCGGGCGTCTCGTGCGCGCGCTCGTGCTGCTGATCCCGACGGTGTGGCTCGTGCTCAGCTTCGCGATCCCCGAGCAGGATCCCACCGACCTCGGCGCGATCGTGGTCGACCTCGTCGCCGCGCTCGTGGTGCTGGCGGGCATCCCGTTCACCCTGTGGGTGCTCGTGCGCATCATCTGGCCCGACTTCGCCGCCGAGCGCCGTCGGCGCACGATCTGGCTCATCACCTCGGTCGTGCTGGGGGTGGCGGTGATCTCGCTGCTGCTCGGCATGAACCAGTCGCGGTTCCTCACCTGCGAGGACTTCGCGATCAGCGGCAACTCCGAGCCGCCGGGCTGCACGCCCGAGGTCACCCCGACGACCGCGGCGCCGTAACTCGCGGCGCCTTAGAAGATCATCGGGCGGTCGTCGTCCTCGTCAGGGCTCGCCAGATCGAGGTCGACGACGACGGGCACGTGATCGCTCGGCGCCTTGCCCTTGCGCTCGTTGCGATGGATGGCCGCGCCCGTCACGGCGTCGGCGAACGCGTGCGAGCCGAGGATGAAGTCGATGCGCATGCCCTCGTTGCGGGGGAACGCCAGCTGCTTGTAGTCCCAGTAGGTGTAGCCGGTCGGCACCAGCGGGCGGACGACGTCGCTCACCCCGGCCTCGACGAGCGCCGCGAAGGCGGCGCGCTCGGGCGGCGAGACGTGCGTGGAGAAGCCCTCGACGACACCGGGCACGCCGTTGTCGGGGTTCGTGGGGGCGATGTTGAAGTCGCCCACGAGCGCCAGCGCGAGGTCGGGGTTCGCGGCCAGCGACTCCCGCGTGTACTGCTCGAGCGCGGAGAGCCAGTCGAGCTTGTAGTAGTAGTGCGGGTCCTCGAGCGCGCGCCCGTTCGGAACGTAGAGGCTCCACACCTCGACCCCGCCGATCGTCGCGGCGATCGCGCGGGCCTCCTGCGGGGCGTCCGGACCCTCGTGGCCCTTCTCGAACCCGGGCATGCCGGGGAACGAGGTGCGGACGTTCTCGAGCGGCTCGCGGCTCGCGATGGCGACGCCGTTCCACTGCGAGAACCCGTGGGCTTCGACGGTGTAGCCGGCGTCTTCGAACGCGTCGTACGGGAACTGCTCGGCCTTGCACTTGATCTCCTGCATGGCCAGCACGTCGACGCTCTCGCGCACGGCGAACTCGACGATCCGGTCCACACGAGCACGCACGGAGTTCACGTTCCAGGTGGCAAGGCGCATGCTCCCAGCCTAGGGTCGGCCGCCGACGTCCGAAGAGCGGATGCCGCGGCATCCCGATCCCTAGAATCGAGGTCATGACCGTCGCCTCCACGCCCGAGCTCGAAGCCGATCGCCAGTACCTCATCGCGCTGATCGAGGACGAGGCCGTGTTCCACGGGGACTTCACGCTCTCGAGCGGCAAGAAGGCCACCTACTACGTCGACATGCGCAAGCTGACGCTCGACCACCGCGCCGCCCCCGCGATCGGCCGCATCATGCTCGATCTCATCCGCGACGTCGACGGCGTCGTGGCGGTCGGCGGGCTGACGCTCGGCGCCGACCCCATCGCGAATGCGGTCATGCACGAGTCGGCCCGCACGCCCCGGCCGCTCGACGCCTTCGTCGTGCGCAAAGAGCCCAAGGACCACGGCCGCGGCCGTCAGGTCGAGGGCGCCGAGGTCTCCGGCAGGCGCGTGGTCGTCCTCGAGGACACCTCCACGACCGGCCAGTCCGCGCTGAAGGCGGTCGAGGCGCTGCGCCGCGAGGGTGCCGAGGTGGTCGCGGTCGCCGTCATCGTCGATCGCCGCACCGGCGCCCAGGCCGCCGTCGAGGCGGAGGGCCTGCAGTGGCTGGCCGCCGTCGATCTCGACGACCTCGGCCTCGACGCCCAGTAGCGCGCGTCAGGCCTCGGGCCCGTCCTCGCGATCGCGCTCGTCGCGGTCGCGCCGGTTCATGCGCACGTACTGCATGACGAAGACGACGAGCGTTCCGAGCAGCACGACGGCCGAGACGCCGTAGATCAGGCCCTGATCGAGTCCGTTCACGGTCTCCTCCCCTCCGCCGCGTCGGCGACGATCTTGGCGATGCGGGCGGAGCGCGTCTCCGGGCGCTTGGCCATCGCGATGTTCGTGAGTCCGACCTTGCGCGTCGACGGCGGGAACGCATCCCAGGCGGCGCGGGCGGCAGGCACCGCGTCGAGCGCAGCGGTCAGCTCGGGCGGCTCGATCAGCGCCTCGGGTCCGTCCAGGAGCGTCCACGACCCGCTGGCCTTCGCCGCCTCCAGCACCCGGATGCCGGCCTCGGCCAGCAGCCCCTCGGCCTCCAGACGCGCGATGCGCGCCTTGTTCGTCGCCGCCCAGCCGCTGCCCGGCCGGCGCGGGGTGAACCACAGCCCCGACGTCTCCTCGTCGAAGACGCGCACCGGCCCGTCGATCCACCCGAAGCACAGCGCCTGGAGGATCGCATCCTCGTAGGCGACGTGCCGGTCGGCGTAGCCCGCGCGCCCGCGCACCAGCCAGGCGCCGGTCGCCGTCGCATGGTTCTCCTCGAGCCAGGCGCGCCAGGCCGCGGCATCCGGAGCCACGACCTTCTCGCCGTCGTCGAGGGCGCCCATCAGAGGATGTCCGCTTCCTCGGTCTCGATGGGCTCGTCGCGCACGAGGTCGGCGACGGAGTCCAGCACCTCATCGGGGCGGAACGGGTAGCGCTCGATCTCGGCGGCGTCGCTGATGCCGGTGAGCACCAGGATCGTGTGCAGCCCGGCTTCGATGCCTGCGACGATGTCGGTGTCCATCCGGTCGCCGATCATGCCCGTGTTCTCGGAATGTGCGCCGATCCGGTTGAGCGCCGAGCGGAACATCATCGGGTTCGGCTTGCCGACGACGTACGGCTCTTTGCCGATCGCCTTCGTGATGAGTGCGCTGATCGCGCCGGTCGCCGGCAGCACGCCGTCGGTCGAGGGACCCGTCGCGTCGGGGTTGGTCGCGATGAAGCGCGCCCCGGCCGCGATGAACCGGATCGCCTTCGTGATCGCCTCGAACGAGTAGTTGCGCGTCTCGCCGACGACCACGTAATCCGGGTCGGTCTCGGTCATGATGAAGCCGGCCTCGTGCAGCGCCGTCGTGAGGCCCGCCTCGCCGATCACGAACGCCGTCGCGCCGGGCGCCTGCCCCTTCAGGAAGTCCGCGGTCGCCATCGCGGAGGTCCAGATGGATGCCTCGGGCACCACCAGTCCGGACGCGCGCAGCCGCGCACTCAGGTCCCGCGGGGTGAAGATCGAGTTGTTGGTGAGGACCAGGAACGGGGTGCCCTCGTTCGTCCACTGCTGCAGCAGCTCGGCCGCCCCCGGGACGGGCGTGTTCTCGTGGACGAGCACGCCGTCCATGTCGGTCAGCCAGCACTCGATCTCGGCGTGGGTCCGCATGCGGTCAGCCTAGCCGCGGGGTGCCTCGTCCGCCCGGGTCGGGTGAGGGGCTTGCGCGCGCGGCTCGCGGGCTGCGGAGCCCGCTCCCCGGCCGACGGCGGGGCTAGTGTCGAGAAATGGCACGCGGCGACTGGGACCCCGAGAACCTCCCCGACCTGTCCGGTCGCACCTACCTCATCACCGGCTCCAACGCCGGCCTCGGCTACTTCTCCGCCGAGCAGCTCGTCGGTGCGGGCGCCCACGTCATCATGACGGGCCGCAGCCCGAACCGGCTGGCGGCGGCGCGCGCCGCGGTGACGCGCCGGGTGGTGGATGCCGGAGCCCCCGGCAGCGTCGAGACCCTGCTGCTGGACACGAGCAACCTCGGATCGGTCCGCGCGGCCGCCGCGACCGTCAAGGGCCGCGGCAAGCTCGACGGCCTGCTGCTGAACGCCGGCATCGTGCACCCGCCGAGGGAGCGCGAGACCTCGCTCGACGGCAACGAGCTCGTCTTCGCCACCAACGTGCTCGGGCACTTCGCGCTCGCGGGCGCCCTGCTGCTGACGCTCGCGGCAGGACGCGGCCGCATGGTGTGGCTCGGCAGCATGTCGACGTCGCTGGGGGCGCAGGACCCCGTCGATCCGCAGCTGCGCGAGAACTACACCGGCTGGCGCGCGTACGTGCAGTCGAAGGTCGCCACCACCGCCCTCGGCTTCGAGGCCGATCGAAGGCTGCGCGACGCAGGCGTGCCCGTGCGGAGCATCATCGCCCACCCCGGATACTCCGTCAGCGGACGCACCCGCGGCGTCGTCGGCGTCAACGAGCCGAGCCGGCTGGCGCGCTTCACCGACAACCTCCAGGCTGCGCTCACGCAGTCGAAGGAGCGCGGCGCCTGGCCGCTGGTGCGCGCGCTCGCCGATCCCGAGGTCGAGGGGGGCGACTTCCTCGGACCGCGCTTCGTGACCCGCGGCGAGCCGCGGAAGGGCAGGGCGTCGAAGATCACCCGCGATCCGGAGATCGCCGAGCGGCTCTGGGGGGTCTGCGAGGACGCCGCGGGCGTGCGCTGGCCGTTCCTCAAGGCCACCAAGACCCGCCGCTGAGGCTCGCACCGCTCGCTCCGCGTTTCACCTGACGCGTGTTGTCGCCGTCTCGCCGCCGTTCCGACATCTTGCGTCAGATGAACACCCGACCGGCTGCGCGAATGACGCCCGAGCCGCGCGTTGAGCGAGCGCAGCGAGTCGAAACGCCGCACCCCCCGCTCGTCGAGCGAGCGCGGCGCATCGAAGCGCCCGCCGCCGGGTGAGCGGGCTCAGGCGGTGAGCCAGACCGCCTCCGCCGCGCCGGGCGGCAGCGACAGGGGCGTGCCGTCGAGCTCGCAGGTCGCGGCATCCGTCACCACCATCTCCGTGCCGGGGCGGACGCCCGCCTCCTCCAGCGCACGCAGCAGACCGGCGTCGCGGTCGCTCACGCGCAGCACGCGACCGCGGTGCCCTGCCGGCGCCGAGCCGAGGATGACGAACTCGTCGCGGTGCACCCGGCCCGCGGCATCCGGGATCGCATCGCCGTGCGGATCGAAGCGCGGGCGTCCGAGGCGCTCGTCGATGCCGTCGAGCAGGCGATCGCTGATCGAGTGCTCCAGCACCTCGGCCTCGTCGTGCACCTCGTCCCAGCCGTAGCCGAACTCCTGCACGAGCCATGCCTCGATGAGCCGGTGCCGGCGGATCACCCCGGCCGCGCGCTGCTCCCCGTCGGCGGTGAGCGAGATCGGCCCGTACGGGCGGTGCGTGACGAGGCCCTGCGCGGCGAGCTTCTGCACCATCTCGGTGACGCTGGACGGGGAGAGGCCCAGCACGAGCGCCAGCTGCGACGGGGTGATCTTCTCGCTCTGCCACTCGGTGTGGTGGTAGATCGCCTTCAGGTAGTCGTCGATCGCGGGGGAGGCCACGGACCTCAGGCTACCGGCGGCCGCCTGTCAGCCGCCGCCGAGCACGAGCCAGAGCAGCACGCCGTTGAGGGCGATGAGGAACACGGATGCCGCGATCCCGGCCGCCGTCGTGATGCGCCGGTTGCGGTGCTCGCCCAGCAGTGCGCGGTCGGCCGTCAGGACGATGAGCGGAATGAGCGCGAACGGGATGCCGAACGACAGCACGACCTGGCTCAGCACCAGCGCGAGGGTCGGGTCGACGCCGGCGCCCAGGATGATGAGCGCCGGGATGAGCGTGACCAGACGGCGGGCGAGGAGCGGGATGCGCACCCGGAGCAGTCCGTGCATGATCTCAGCACCGGCGTACGCGCCGACGGACGTGCTGGCCAGGCCGCTGGCGAGCAGACCGACGGCGAACAGGGTCGCGACGACCGGTCCGATGCCCGCCTCCAGCGCCGAGTAGGCGCCCTCGAGGGAGTCGGTGCCCGGCACGCCCGCGAGGTTCGCGGCGGCGAGCAGCAGGATGCACAGGTTGACCGTGCCCGCGATGAGCATCGCGATGCTCACGTCCCAGCGGGTGGCGCGCAGCAGCCGGGGGATCGGGATGCCGGTGGCCGAAGCATCCGTCCCGTCCTGGGGCTCGGTGTCCGCCATCCGATGACCGGCGAAGCGGTCGCGTGCGAGGGCGGAGTGCGCGTAGATCGCGTGCGGCATGATCGTCGCGCCGAGGATGGAGGCCGCCAGCAGCACCGATTCGGCGCCGTCGAAGCGGGGGACGAGTCCCGCGACGACGCCGGCCGGGTCGGGCGGGCCGACGAAGACTCCGACGGTGAAGCCGACTGCGATGATGACGATGAGTCCGACGATGACGAACTCGAAGGTGCGGGCGCCGCGCCGGGTCTGCAGGACGAGCAGCGCCATCGAGACGAGGCCGGTGACGAGTCCGCCCCAGATCAGCGGGAGACCGAAGAGCAGGTTGAGCGCCACGGCGCCGCCGATGACCTCGGCGATGTCGGTGGCCATCGCGACGAGCTCGGCCTGCAGCCAGTAGGCGCGGCGCGCCCACGGGCGGCGGATGCGCGTGCCGAGGTTCTCGGGGAGGCTGCGCCCCGTGACGATGCCGAGCTTCGCGGAGAGGTACTGGATCAGCCAGGCCATGACGTTGCCCAGCACGACGACCCACACCAGCAGGTAGCCGAAGCGGGCGCCGGCGGTCATGTTGCTGGCGACGTTGCCGGGGTCGAGGTAGGCGACGCCGGCCACGAGCGCCGGACCCAGCAGCCAGGCCAGCCGCTGCGGCGTCGGCGGCCGGGTCGCGCGTCGCGGAGCGGCCCGCAGCGTCGCGGAATCTTTCGGCATGCCGAAAACCTATCAACTCGGTCCGCCGGCGGGTAGTCCGGACGACACACACTCGCGTTGCCGCTCGCCCTGCCCGCGTGCACAGCTCAGGCAATCTGCTGCCGTGTGGACAGCGGCCCCGCGGAATCCCGCGGTTGTCGGCCGAGGTGACGTCGGATCTGCCTGCGTTGTGCACGAGGAGGGCCGGATACTGTGGGCCGGTGAGCGCGGAGGGGAAGCAGGACGAGCCGGAGGAGGCGCGGCTGCCGCACGGCGTCGGGCCCTGGCCGGACGGCGCTCCCGCCGGTGCTGGGTCGGCGCCGCCCACCGACCCGCGCTACGACCCCGAGCTGCTCGCGCAGGGCGACAGGCGCAACGTCGTCGACCGCTACCGGTACTGGCGGATGGACGCGATCGTCGCCGATCTCGATGAGCGGCGGCATCCGTTCCATGTCGCCATCGAGAACTGGCAACACGACATGAACATCGGCTCGATCGTGCGCAGCGCCAACGCCTTCCTCGCCGACAGCGTGCACATCATCGGCCGCCGCCGCTGGAACCGTCGCGGGGCCATGGTCACCGACCGGTACCAGCACGTCGTGCACCACGAGGACGTCACGGCCTTCCAGGCATGGGCTGCGGGGGAGGGCCTGCCGATCATCGCAGTGGACAACGTCGAGGGGTCGCTTCCCCTCGACCGCGCCGACCTGCCGGAGCGGTGCGTCCTGCTGTTCGGGCAGGAGGGCCCGGGGCTGTCCGCAGAGGCGCAGGCCGCGGCATCCGGCGCCGTGGAGATCACGCAGTACGGCTCGACGCGCTCGCTGAACGCCGGCGCCGCCGCGGCCGTCGTCATGTACGAGTGGTGCCGGCGGTGGGCGAGGGGCTGAGTCAGTCCTGGTTGGATTCGCCGGCGGTGAAGGCCGCCGCGCCCCCCGGAGACCAGGCGACCATCGAAGACTCGCCCGCGGGCTCGGCAGGAGCGACACCGGCCGCCGCGCGCCCGCCGAACAGCACGTGCGCGATCCCCTCCGCCGCTTCCATCATCTCGGTGAGCGCAGCATCCAGATCGGCGTCCGTCGGGGTGCGGTCGGCCACCGCGGCACGCAGCACCACCCGGCGGATGAGCTCCTTCGCGAATGACGCGGTGACGCCATCCGCGCGGTCGGCCGCGGCGTCGAGCGCGTCGGCGGACAGATCGACCCCGGAACCGTAGATGCGGAACAGCTCGCGGCGGGCCGTCGCATCGGGGAGCGGCACCTCGACCGCGAGGTCGATGCGTCCTGGACGAGCGGCGAGTGCCGGCTCGAGGATCTCGGCGCGATTGGTCGTCAGCACGAAGGCGACGTCGGCATCGCCGTCGAGCCCGTCGAGCGCGTCGAGGATCTCGAAGAGCAGCGGCTGCGGCCCGCCGAACATCATCCGATCGGAGGCGACGAGATCGACGTCTTCCAGCACGACGATTGACGGCGTCATCGCCCGCGCCAGACGCACCGCCTCGCCCACCGCACCGAGCGTCATGCCCTGCAGCAGCACCGCGGTTGTGCCGGGCGTCTCGCGCAGCAGGTGACGGACGGTGAGGGTCTTGCCGGTTCCCGGCGGGCCGTACAGCAGGAGGCCGCGCTTGAGGTGCTGGCCGAGGCCGCGCAGGGCATCGGCGTTCTCGCCGATGCCCACGACGTGATCGCGGACGCGCGTGAGGAGGCCGGCCGGGAGCACCACATCGGCAGCCGCGACGCCCGGGCGCTCGAGGAACACCATCCGTCCGACGCGATCATGATCGTCCGACTTGGCGAAGGTCACGATGTTCCCGCGCACGACGCTCAGCTCGTTCATGCGTCGGCGGAGGTGCTCGACGACGGCGGCGGTCGTCGCCGGGTCGTCGGTCAGGATGTCGAGCTCGGCGTTCTCCCGGCCGAACATCCGCGCCGCGCCGCGCTGGAGCACGGCGACGGGCTTGTCGTGGAAGTGCAGCAGTCGGATGCCGGCGGTCACGGTCTGCCGCGACGTGCCGAACCCGGTGGCCGACGTCTGATACTCCACGGGGCCGTCGGGGGAGAAGGTGCTGAAACGGTGGCGCAGCAGCCCGGCGAAGTCCTCGTGCTGACGTTCCTGACCGCCCTCGATGCCGAGGAGCTCGGCGCGCGGGTCGGCAGCAGCCAGCTCTTCGAGAGCGAGATCGACGTCGACCAGACGATGCGACGGGATGCTCTCGCGGACGAGGGGGAGAGATGCCGCGTTCACACCCAGGTGCGCATTGATGCGCTCGCCGAGCGGCGTGACCCGCGCCGCACGCTCGTCGGGCATCTCGTTCAGACGGGCCACGAGGGACCGCAGGTCGCGCAGGAGATTCCGCTCGTCGGAGGACTGATCCATGGCCCTCACCCTAACGAGGGGCTGAGTCAGTCCTGGTTGGCGGTCTGCGGCGTGATCACGTAGGTGTAGACCGCCGGGACCGTCGTCGACAGGGTCAGCGAGTGACCGCTGCCGCCCGAGAACGCGATGCTGCCGAGGTCTCCGCGAGCCGCGTCGCCGGCCGTCGAGCAGCGCAGCGGCTGCAGCTCGTTCGTCTCCACGGGCGCGGGGGTCATCGTCATGGCGGAGCCGTCGGCGGACTGGCACACCAGCGTCAGCTGCCACTGGCCCTCGTCCTGGGTCAGGTCGATGACGGCGTCCTTGCCGGGCTCGACCTCGCCGGCGCCGCGGGCGACCTCGGTCGATCCGCCGACCTTGTCGTCGGGGAGTGCCACGAGCGCCCAGGCCTCCACGGCCGCACCGGTGGGCAGCAGGCTCGCGTCCACGCTCTTCGTCGGCAGGGGGGTGAATCCGCCGTCGCCACCGTTCGATTGCGGCTCCGAGGCGGAGCATCCCGCGAGCACACCGACGGCAATGGCGACGGATGCCGCGGCGCCGGCCCTGCGCGAAAGCGGTGACATGACCCCACGATAGGCAGGCATCCTGGAAACCGGCACCACATCGGGCGCGAGCCGGGAGAGCGGATGCTGCGGCTCAGACGCCCGCCGTCATCCACGCCTGCCCGCGCACACGCCTGCCGAGCGTGAGCAGCCGCGCGACCATGTAGACGCCGAAGAACGCGGCGGCCAGCCAGGCCAGCCCCGGCGCGTCCATCGGGTGCAGCACCCCGACGAGGACGAGCGCGGGGACGTACGGCACGAGGTTGAGGGCTCCCGCCAGCGCCAGGTACTTCGCGTCGCCCGCGCCGATGAGCACGCCGTCGAGCACGAAGACGACCCCCGCGATCGGCTGCGCGACCGCCAGTACGAGGAGCGCCGGCTGGATCAGCGCGGCGAGCGCCGGGTCGCCGGTGAAGACGAGCCCGATCACGCCGGAGAGCGCCGCGATCAGCCCGCCGACGATGACCCCGAACCACGCTCCCCACGCGACGGTGCGGGTCAGGACGCGCTGCACCTCGCCGGTGTCACCCGCGCCGAGCCCCTTGCCGACGAGGGCCTGGGCGGCGATCGCCAGGGCGTCCAGCGCGAACGCGGCGGTGGAGAACATCGTGAACGCGACCTGCCAGCCGGCGAGCTCCTCGGTGCCGAGCAGGCTCGCGACGCCCACGGTGCCGAGCAGGGCGGCACGGAGCGACAGGGTGCGCAGCAGCATCCATCCCCCCGACAGTGCCGACGAGCGCACGCCCGCGCCCTGCGGACGCACCGATGCGGAGTGGGTGCGCGCCAGCCGTCCGATGACGACGACGTACGCGGCGACCATGCCCCACTGCGCGAGCACGGTGCCGAACGCCGACCCGGCGATGCCCCACCCGAGGCCGTAGATGAGCAGCCAGTTGAGCAGGGCGTTCGCGGCGAAGCCGATGCCCGCGATCCACAGCGGCGTGACGGTGTCCTGCATGCCGCGCAGCAGTCCGGTCGCGGCGAAGACGACGAGCATGGCCGGCAGCCCCCACACCGAGATGCCCAGGTAGATCTCCGCCTGCTCGGCGACCTCGGGGGCGGCGCCGAAGAGCGCCACGAGCCCGGGCGTGGCGAAGGAGCCGGCGAGGGCGAGGATCGCGCCGATGCCGACCGCGAGCCACATGCCGTCGATGCCCGCCGAGACCGCACGGCCCGGCTCGCCGCCGCCGAAGCGCCGGGCGACGGCGGGGGTGGTCGAGTACGCCAGGAACACCATCAGCCCGACGATCGTCTGCAGCACCGCGCCGGCGATGGCGAGGCCCGCCAGCGGCGCGGCGCCCAGGTGCCCGATCATCGCCGAGTCGACGATGAGGAACAGCGGCTCGGCGACCAGGGCGCCCAGCGCGGGCACGGCGAGCCGCAGGATGTCGCGGTTCAGCGTCGCGGACCCGGTCATGTCGTCAGCCTAGGAGCGACCGGATGCCGCGCTCGGCCGAACACGTCGGCACGGCCTCGACCACCCCTCGGGACGACCCCTCACGACCCGGCCATAGACACGGCGCATATCCTGGATCGCATGACCGACACCCTTCCCCCCGGGCTGGCCCTGGACGACCTCAGTGCCGAGATCCGACCGCAAGACGACCTCTTCCGCCACGTCAACGGGCAGTGGCTCGAGCGCACCGCGATCCCCGAGGACAAGGCCCGCTGGGGCTCGTTCCACCTGATCGCCGAGCAGGCCGAGAAGGACGTCCGCGCGATCATCGAGGAGCCGCAGGACGCCGAGCCCGGCACGGAGACGCGCAAGATCGGCGACCTCTACACGAGCTTCGCCGACACCGCGGCGATCGAGGAGCGCGGGGCGACGCCGCTCGAGCCGAGCCTGGCCGCCGCCGACGCGGTCACCGACATCCCCTCCTTCCTCCGCACGGTCGGCTCGCTCGAGCGCGACGGCGTGAGCGGGCTCATCGACCTCTACGTCGAGCCCGACCCGGGCGATCCGACGCGCTACGTCCCGTTCCTCATCCAGGGCGGCCTCTCGCTGCCCGACGAGAGCTACTACCGCCTCGACAACTTCGCCGAGACCCGTGAGGCGTACACGGCGCACATCGGCCGCATCCTCGGCCTCGCCGGCGTCGACGACCCCGAGGGCCAGGCGCAGCGCATCTTCGCGCTGGAGACCGAGATCGCCTCGCACCACTGGGACAACGTCCGCAGCCGCGACGCCGTCGCGACCTACAACCTCAAGACGTGGGCCGAGGTGCAGGAGCTCGTCGGCGTCGACCTGCAGCCGTGGCGTGACGCCGTCGGCGCGTCGCACGCCGACGCGTTCGAGGAGGTCGTGGTCTATCAGCCCAGCTTCTTCGAGGCCCTCGGCGGACTGCTCACCGACGAGCGCATCGAGGACTGGAAGGCGTGGCTGCGCTTCAAGATCGTGCACTCCGCCGCGCCGTTCCTCTCCGAGGTGTTCGTCGACGAGAACTTCTCGTTCTACGGCACGCAGCTCACCGGCGTGCCCGTGAACCGCGAGCGCTGGAAGCGCGGTGTCGGGCTCGTCGAGGCGGCGCTGGGCGAGGCCGTCGGCCGCGTCTACGTCGAGCGCCACTTCCCGCCCGCCGCCAAGGAGGCGATGGACGAGCTGGTCGCCAACCTCATCGAGGCGTATCGCCGCAGCATCCGCTCGCTCGAGTGGATGACCCCCGAGACGCGCGAGCGCGCGCTCGCCAAGCTCGACGCGTTCACGCCGAAGATCGGCTACCCGGCGAAGTGGAAGGACTACTCGACGCTCGAGATCGACGCGTCCGACGTCGTGGGCAACGTCCGCCGTTCGCATGTGTGGGAGCACGACCGTCAGCTCGGCAAGGTCGGCCGGCCGATCGACCGCGACGAGTGGTTCATGACGCCGCAGACGGTCAACGCGTACTACAACCCGCTGATGAACGAGATCGTGTTCCCGGCGGCGATCCTGCAGTACCCGTTCTTCGACGCCGATCGGGATGCCGCAGCCAACTACGGCGGCATCGGAGCGGTCATCGGCCACGAGATCGGCCACGGCTTCGACGACCAGGGCAGCCGCTTCGACGGCGACGGATCGCTGCGGGACTGGTGGACCGATGAGGACCGCTCCGCCTTCGAAGAGCGCACGTCGGTGCTCATCGCGCAGTACGACGAGCTCGTGCCGCGCGGGCTCGCTCCGGAGAACCACGTGAACGGCGCCCTGACAATCGGCGAGAACATCGGCGACCTGGGCGGACTCGGCATCGCGCTGAAGGCCTACGAGCTGTCGCTCGACGGCCAGGAGGCCCCGGTCATCGACGGCTACACCGGCGTGCAGCGCCTGCTGCTCAGCTGGGCGCAGGTCTGGCAGCAGAAGGGCCGGGATGCAGAGACGATCCGTCTGCTGACGATCGACCCGCACTCGCCCAACGAGTTCCGCTGCAACCAGATCGTGCGCAACGTCGACGCGTTCTACGACGCCTTCGAGGTGACGCCCGCCGACGAGCTGTGGCTCGACGAGGACAAGCGCGTCACGATCTGGTGAGCTCCGCGACCCGGGCGGGGCACCGGCCGGGTCGCGACTCCCGCTCCCCGCACATCGACGAAGGAAGGACCCGCCCGTGGGCACGCCGCCGGAGCCCGCTCGGGACACCGAGCCGCTGCGCGGCACCCGCGGAGCCGGACGCCGTTCGCCCCGCCGTGCGGCCGCGGGCCGGCGCTCCTTCGCGTCGACGCTGAAGACCCTCGACGCGCTCGCCGCCTCGGGTGCCCGCATCTCGGTGCGCGTCGACGACCTCGACCGGGGCACGGAGCTGCTGGCCGGCGACGACTTCGAGACGCTGCCGATCGCGGGCATGGGCGTGGTGCCGCTGCTCATAGAGGTCGCGGCGGCCTTCGAGGCCGGCACGCTCGAGCCGTTCGAGATCGTCGAGCGCTCGTCGGTCGATCCGGTGGTGGTCGCCGGCGTGTGGCAGCACCTCGCCGCGCCTGCGCTTCCGCTCGTCGATCTCGCGGTGCTGGCCGCGTCGACCGGCGACGCGCTCGCGGCGAACGCCCTGCTGGAGCGCCTGGGCCTGCCTGCCGTGCGAGCGCGCATCGAGGCCCTCGGCCTGACGCGGCTCGCCCTGCTCGACCGCTTCCGTGACGCGCGCGGCCTCGACGATGCGCCGCACGTCGCGCTCGGGTCCGCGCGCGAGCTGGCGGCGATGTTCGCCGCCCTCGTCGACACCTCCGCCGTCTCGACCGGCGTGAGCGCCCAGGTCTCGGAGTGGCTGAGCCGCGGACACGACCTCTCGCTCGTCGCCTCCGCCACGGGTCTCGACCCGTTCGCCCACGAGAGCGATCAGCACGGGCTCCTGCTCGTGAACAAGACGGGCCGGGACGCCGGGGTGCGCGTCGAGGCGGGCGTGCTGGCCGGGCCCCGGGCCGGGGTCGCGTACGCGCTCATCGTCTGCTTCGACGACCTCTCGATCGCGCACCGGCTCCGCGCGCACGACGCGTTCCGCGTGCTCGGGACCGACCTCATGGAGTACGTCATCTAGGCGCACCGCCGCCCGTCGGCGCGGATCGCCGCCCAGACGGACAGCGGATGCCGCGGCATCCGCTCCTCTATGCTGGCGCCGTGAGCACCGCCGCTTCCACCGCGCCCGACGTCGCCGCAGCCGGCCCCGCGCGAGCGCGCGACGACCGCATCACCCTGCGCTTCCTGACGACACCGGCCGACACCGCGGCGGGAGGCCGCTCGGTCGCGGCAGGCAGCGTCATGGAGTGGATCGACAAGGCGGGCTACGCCTGCGCCGTGGGCTGGTCGGCGGCCTACTGCGTCACCGCTTACGTCGGCAACGTGCGCCACCGCCGCCCGATCGCGCCGGGCAGCCTGATCGAGGTGCAGGCGCGTCTCGTGCACACCGGGCGCTCGAGCATGCACGTGGTGGTGACGGTCTCGTCCGCCGACGTCGACACCCGCCTGTACACGCCGGCCACGACCTGCATCCTCATCTTCGTCGCGAAGGACGCCGACGGCCGGCCGCAGCAGGTGCCCTCGTGGGAGCCGCGCACGCGCTCCGACCGGGTGCTGGCCGAGGGGGCGCTGCTGCGCATCCCCGCCCGCACCGAGATCAAGAGGCTGATGCTGGAGGAGGAGTACACGGATGCCACGGCCGCGCCCCGCAGCATCCTGCGCTTCCTCGTCCCGCCCGGGGTCGTGAACTGGGGCGGCAAGGCCCACGGCGGCACGGTGATGCGCTGGATCGACGAGAGCGCCTACGCGTGCGCCGTCGGCTGGATGGGGAAGGACCCGCTCGCGGATCACGCCGTCGCGGTGTACTCCGGCGGCATCCACTTCTTCGCGCCCGTGCGCATCGGCGACATCGTCGAGGTCGACAGCCGGCTCATCCACACGAGCGACCGCAGCATGCACGTGAGCACGCGCGTGCTGACGGCCGACCCCCGTGCACCGCACGAGCGCACGCTCACCACCCTGTGCCTGAGCGTCTTCGCCGTGCCGGGGGAGGGTGGCGTCGCACTTCCCGTGCCCTACTGGGAGCCGGTCGAGGCCGAGGACCGGCGGCTGAACGCGCACGCCCGCGAGATCATCCGGCTGCGCGAGGACATCGTGCCGATCGCGGCGTCGCTGTCGCTCGAGCCCTGAGGGGCGCGGTCTACGCGGGTCCGTCGAGGCTGTCGACGAGGGCGAGGCCGCGGCGCGCCCACTCGATTTCGCCGCGCGCGCGCTCGACGAGACCCTCGTAGGCGAAGCGCTTGAAGGCGACCGTGCGGTCCTGCTCCTCGGCGGGGGTCTGCGCGAGGCGGCGCATGAGCATCGGGTTCTCCCGCGCGTCGATGCGGCGTAGCTCGATCTCCCACTGCTCGCGCAGCTCCTCGTGGTGCTCGATGTGCCCGACGAGGAACGCCCGGGCCGCCTCCGGCGTCGTCGTCTCGAGGTACGCGGCGCGCAGATGCGCGGGGTCGCGGACCCGCGCATATTCGAGCGGTGACGACATCCACGCCAGGAAGGCCGCGTCTCCCGCGGGGGTCACGTGGTAGACCCGGCGGGTGCCGCGTTCGCCGCGCGCCTGCTCCTCGCCCTCGATGAGCCCCTCGGACTCCATCTTGCGCAGCTCGGGGTAGATCTGGGAGTCGGGCGCATGCCACACGTGGCCCACCGACAGGGAGAACTGCTTCTGCAGGTCGTACCCCGACAGCGCCCCGACGCGCAGGATCGCCAGCAGCGCGTAGCGCAGGCTCATGGCGCCTCCCGGAGGTGTCGAAACGGAGTGAGGGGGCCCGGCCGGCGACGAACCGCGCGACCGAACCCCCTCGAGACTATTGCCCGGCCTCAGGCCGACTCGTAGCCGGTGCGCCAGCCGCCCTGGTAGGTGGCGCGGGCGACGGTGGAGTACGGCACCGGGCTGACCACGGCGCGCACCTCGGTCTGCTCGTGGGGCTCGACGCTGGCCTTCTTCGTGCCGCCGTTCGGCTCGCCCCAGACGACCTTGAGCTCGGTGCCCTCGGGCACGCTCGGGTCGACGGTGGCGAGCGACAGGCCGCGACGTTCGTTGGCGCTGTAGCCGGTGAACATCGAGTAGCCGACGACGGTGCCGTCCGCATCCACGACGGCGTCGTAGTTCGCCGAGCCGTAGTTCGCCAGCGGCAGGTCGAAGAACTTGTAGTTGGGGCCGTCGACGTTCAACAGCGACGTCCAGACCTTGCCGAGGTCCTCGGCGTCCCAGGCGAGCGTGACCTTCTTGCGCTGCGAGGCGGGGTCGATCTTCTCGAGCGCGTCACGGCCGATGAAGTCGTGGTCGAACTTCACGAACGAGCCGTAGCCGAGCTCCCACGGCGTCAGGTAGTAGTCCTCGATGTCGTCCGAGACGAACGAGCCGGCGAGCGTGCCGGTGGCCTCGTAGCCGTCGGCGGGCAGCCACTCGCGGTAGGCGCGCTCCGCCTCGCCGGTGTAGATGGCGGGGAGCGGCGAGGGGATCCAGCCCGACTCGAGGGTGTTGGACGGGTACGCGCGGGAGCCGACGGGAAGCAGGCCGAACTCGGCGCCGGCCTCGACGATGGCGGTCCAGATGCGGTCGTGATCCTCGTAGGGGCCCCAGATCTCGAGGCCGGGGGCGCCTGCCATGCCGTGACGCAGCGTCTTGACGGTGGTGCCGTCGATCGTCATCGTCGACATGTTGAAGAACTTGAGCTGCTCGAGGGAGCCGCCGTTGAGCTTCTCGATGACCGACCAGGCGTTGGGGCCCTGGATCTGGAAGCGGTAGTACTGGCGCGTGACGGCGTGGCCGTAGGGACGCGAGGGCGAGCGACGGTCGACGGTGATGTCGAGGTTGCTGTAGCCGCCGGTCTCGCCGTGGAACATCAGCCAGTTCGACGCGGGCGCACGGCCGACGTAGGTGTACTCGTCCTCGCCCTCGCGGAAGAGGATGCCGTCTCCGATGACGTGGCCCGACGCGGTGGTGGGCACGTACTGCTTGGCCTTGTTCAGGGCGAAGTTCGCGACCGAGTTGATGGCCGTGTCGGAGATGAGCTTGATGGCGTCGGAGCCGCTCAGGAACACGTTGTCCATGTGGTGCGACTGGTCGTAGAGCACGGCGGTGTCGCGCCACGCCTTCTGCTCCTTGATCCAGTTCTGGAAGTCGGCCGGCACGACGGGGTAGATGTACGAGCCGATCTGGGAGTTGCGCAGCAGCTCGACGGGGCTTCCGGCCGCGTCGATGACTTCCTGCAGATTCTTGGGTGCCACGGTGAACCTCTTTCTGTTCGGGAGGGGGGAGGGATGCGGCGAGGCATCCCTGGTTTCAGGAGAAGACGATGGTCTGGTTGCCGTCGCGGATGACCCGGTCCTGGGCGTGCCACTGCACGGCGCGGGACAGGACGGCCCGCTCGACGTAGGCGCCGCGGGCCTGGAGGTCGGCCGCGCTCATCGAGTGGTCGACGCGGGCGACGTCCTGCTCGATGATGGGGCCTTCGTCGAGGTCCTTGGTGACGTAGTGGGAGGTCGCGCCGATGAGCTTCACGCCGCGCTCCTTCGCCTTCCGGTAGGGCGCCGCGCCGATGAAAGCGGGGAGGAAGGAGTGGTGGATGTTGATCACCGGCACCCCGACGGCGTCGAGGAAGTCCTCCGAGATGATCTGCATGTAGCGGGCGAGGACGACGAAGTCGACGTTGCCGCGCAGCAGGTCGAGGATCTTCGCCTCGGCCTCCGACTTGTCCGGCCCCTGCGAGGGGACGTGGAAGAAGGGGATGCCGAACGAGCGGACGTCCTCGGCGGTGTTGGTGTGGTTGCTGATGACCATCGGGATGGTCACGGGCAGTTCGCCGCGGCGGTGGCGCCACAGCAGCTCGAGCAGGCAGTGATCGGACGTGGAGGCGAGGATCGCCATCCGTTTCGGGATCGACTGGTCCGTCAGCGTCCACTCGAGTCCGAGCGGGGTGACCGTCGCGGTGAGGTCCTCCTCGATCACCGGCATCGCGGCGGCCAGGTCGGGGCGGTGGAAGACGACTCGCTGGAAGTACTCGCCGCCGTCGGCGTTGGAGGAGTACTGGTCGAGGGTGGTGATGTTGCCGCCGTTGCGGGCGATCAGGGCCGTGACGGCCGCCACGATTCCGGGGCGGTCGGGGCCGTGGACGATCAGG
Organism: Microbacterium jepli; assembly: GCF_047237905.1. Classification (NCBI taxonomy): domain Bacteria; kingdom Bacillati; phylum Actinomycetota; class Actinomycetes; order Micrococcales; family Microbacteriaceae; genus Microbacterium; species Microbacterium jepli. The sequence goes on from NZ_JBDFLW010000005.1 coordinate 131,917, forward strand.
CAGGCGTGATCGGCGAGCGCAGGGGTGTGCACGGTCATGGGGGCTCCTGTCAGGACTGGGCGCCGAGGTAGTCCCGCGCCCACTCCGATGTTGCCAGCAGTCCGCCGAACGTATAGAAGTGCAGGCTGACCTTGCCGGCGGCGGGGTCGGCGGACACGAGCGTGGCGAGATCACTGACGAAGCGGTCGGGTCCGGCGGTGCCCATCAGGTTGGTGAGGGAGAAGCCGTATTTCTTCACGATCATCGCGTTCGCGCCGATGCCGAAGCGGCGGGCGAAGCCGAGCAGGCGCTTGATGCCGGCCGGTCCGGGGGTGCCGATGCGGATGGTGGAGTCGATGCCGCGGGAGCGCACCTGGTCGATCCAGCTCATGACGGGGTCGGTGTCGAAGGAGAACTGGGTCAGCACGGTGGTGCCGAGGTTCTGCTCGCGGAGGGAGACGGCCTTCTCGTCGAGCGAGCGCCACAGCACCTCGTCGGAGATGTCGGGGTGGCCCTCGGGGTAGCCCGCGATGCTGACCTCCTTCACGCCGTAGTCGGCGAGGATGCCGGTGCGGATCACGTCGTACGCGCCCTCGTACGGTCCCTCGGGAACGGCCGGGTCGCCGCCGACGACGAAGACGCTCTCGGTGGCGTCGACGTCCTGCAGCCGGGAGAGGAACTCCTCCAGCTGCGCCTGCGAAGAGAGGCGACGGGCGGAGATGTGCGGCACCGGGATGAAGCCCATGTCGCGCACGGCCTTCGATGCCGCGACGCGCATCTCGAGGTCCTCGTTCCCGAGGAACGTCACGTTGATCTTGGTCCCCTGGGGGATGGAGTCCTTCGCCTCGATGAGGCCGGGGACGTCCTTGCCCGTCATCTCGAGCGAGAAGTCGCTGACGAGCTCGCGTTCCGCCGCGGCATTCCGCGTGGACGTGGTGTGTGCCATGAGCGAGGTCCTTTCCTCCGACCGGCCGGACGCCTCTTCGCGTCCTCGCTGAGCACTTTACCTATACACATAGGGAATGTACATAGCGACTTCGGATGCCGCGGCCGCAGGCCCGCTCAGGAGTCGGCGTCGCCGTCGACCAGGGCCTCGCTCTCCAGCGTCATGAGCGCGCGCGTCTCGTCGAGGAGGCGCTGCAGGAGGTCGTTCAGGCGGACGATCTCGTCACTGTCGAGGTGGGACAGCACGATCTCCTGCCCGCGCAGGGAGATCGGGAGCATGAGGTCGTGCATCTCGGCGCCGGCCGTCGTCAGGTACATCGGCCGGGATCCCCGGGGGCCGTCGGACAGCACGATCAGCCGGCGCTCGAGCAGCGTGGCGACGCTCTTGGACACGACCGCCTTGTTCATCGCGGCGTACGCCGCGATGTCGGTCGCGGCCATGCCGGGGTTCACTGCGAGGGTGGAGATCACGCGCCAGTCGTTCGTCCCGAGGCCGTATCGCCGCCGCAGCTCGTGCGACTCGCGCCAGACCAGTGCGTTGGAGACGAGCGCCAGCAGCCGCGGGGTGAAGTGGTCGGGGTCGATGGTGTTCGGCAGCGGCTCGGTGACCACGTCCGCTCTGCCGGCGTCGCCGCCGACCGTCATGTGCGCCATCGCCCATCCTCTCGCCGGGGGCGGTACGGCGTCCTCGCCGTACCGTGTGCACTCCATGGAACACCCCCAGGAGCGTGGATGATTCCCCGGAAAGTAGTTTACGTGCATTCCTGTTTACATGTAAATGAGATCGTGCTAGCTTCACTTCTCGTCGGACCCGCCCTGCGGCGGACGACCATCACGGAGCGTCGACGAAGACCTGCTGCATGCGCCTTCCCGACGTCCACGCGACCCACGACGAGGAGGCTTGCGATGAGCGACACCGTTGCCCTGACCACCCAGCGACCCAGCGTCGCGGAGCTCGAGGAGCTGGCCTACGAGCTGCGCGCCAAGCTCCTGCAGCTCTGCGGCACCTACGAGGGCGCCGTGCACATCGGCGGAGACCTGTCGGCCGCCGACATCTTCACGGCGCTGTACCAGTACGGCCTCAGCGTCGACCCGACCGACATCCGCAACCCCGCCCGCGACCGCTTCGTGCTGAGCAAGGGCCACGCCGCCGTGTGCATGTACATCGCGATGGCCATTCGGGGGTTCTTCTCCTACGACGGCATCGTCGACACCTACGGTCAGCTCGACAGCGCGTACGGCATGCACCCCTGCAAGGTGCAGCTGCCCGGCGTCGAGTGCTCCACCGGCTCGCTCGGTCACGGCCTCCCGCTCGCCGTGGGCATGGCTCTCAGCGCCCGTGGTCGCGGCGAGTCGCACCGCGTCGTCTGCCTGCTCGGCGACGGCGAGACCGGTGAGGGGTCGGTCTGGGAGGCCGCGATGGCCGCCCGCAGCAACCAGCTCGGCAACCTGGTCGCCTTCGTGGACCGCAACCGTCAGCTGATGACGAGCTTCGCCGAGGAGCGGGTCGTGTTCGAGCCGTACCCCGACAAGTGGGCGGCCTTCGGCTGGAACGTGGTGCAGGTCGACGGCCACGACATGTCGCAGCTCGTCGCCGCGATCGACGCGCTGCCGGCCACCGACAGCGACCGGCCCACGGTGGTCATCTGCGAGACCGTCAAGGGCAAGGGCGTCGACTTCATGGAGGCCAACCTCGCCTGGCACGCCGGGTCGCTGGGCGCCGCCGATCTCGAGCGGGCGATGGCCTCGCTCGACGCATCCCGCCAGAAGGAGTCCGTCTGATGCCCAAGACCTTCACGTTCGGTGAGTTCCTCGGAGCCCGCTCCGTCATCGGGACCACCCTCGCCGAGCTCGGCCACGAGCACCCGAATCTGTGGGTGCTGACCCCCGACATCGGCGCCACGGTGATCGAGTTCCGCGACACCTTCCCCGACCGGTTCATCGACGTCGGCCTCGCCGAGCAGGTCTGCGTCGGCATCGCCGCCGGCCTCGCCTACGACGGCAACATCCCCGTCGTATCGGGCATGCTGCCCTTCCTGTCGATGCGCGCGCTCGAGCAGATCCGCACCGACGTCTGCTACCCCAACCTGCCCGTGAAGATCATCGGCACCCACGGCGGACTGGTCGGCAACGGCGGATCCACCCACTACGCCGTCGAGGACCTCGCCCTCATGTGCGCGCTCACCAACATGACCGTGACCTCCGTCGGAGACCCGCTGATGGTGGGCGAGGTGATCCGGCAGTCGATGTCGATGGAAGGACCGCTGTACGTCCGGCTCGCGGTGGGCAAGAAGGACAAGGTGCTCTACGAGCCCGGGGAGCACGACATCCGCATCGGCAAGGGCATCACCGCCCGGCAGGGCACGGATGCCACGATCTTCACCCACGGCACGGTCGTCGCCCAGGCGCTCGACGCCGCCGACGAGCTGGCCAAGGACGGCCGCTCGGTGCGGGTGGTGGACATGTTCACGCTCAAGCCGATCGACGCCGATCTCATCGTGCAGTGCGCGGAGGAGACCGGCGGCCGGGTCGTCGTCCTCGAGGACCACCTCGCCTACGGCGGTCTCGCCAGTCGCGTCGCCGACGTGGTGGCCGATCGCGGGATCCGCCTCGCCGCCTTCGAGCGGCTCGGCATCCCGCAGGTCTACGCCGGCTTCGGCGACGACGAGGAGCTGCGCGACAAGCACGGCTACGGGCTGTCGGCCACCGTCGCCGCCCTCCGCCGCGTCATCGCCGCGGACTGATCCCCCCTCGTGCCCCTCGCTCAACGGAGAGTCGAATGAGAACAGTCGCCGTCACCAGGATCGGCAGCCTGCGCGACCCGGACGAGTCCGCCCGCGGACGCATCGGCATCGTCGACATGCCCCAGCCCGACCTCGGGCCGGAGGACGTGCGCATCCGCGTCGCGTACTCCGCGATCTGCGGGTCCGACCCGCACCTCGCCGAAGGGTTCTTCGGCACGGACGTGCCCATCGGCCTCGGCCACGAGCTGTCGGGCGTGATCGAGGCGCTCGGCGAGCGGGCCCACCGCAACGGCCTGCAGGTCGGCGACCGGGTCTCGGGGAACTTCCTGCGGTTCTGCGGCACCTGCCGCCCCTGCCAGGAGGGCAAGCAGCAGTTCTGCGAGAACATCCAGGAGTACAACCGCCCGGGCATGGCCGAGACGATCACCTGGCACGAGTCGCAGGTCTACCGACTGCCCGACGAGGTCACGCTCCGGCAGGGATGCCTGCTCGAGCCCACCTCGGTGGCCGTCCGGATCGCCGACAAGACCCGCATCCGCGTCGGCGACCGCGTCGCGGTCTGCGGCGGCGGCCCGATCGGACAGCTGACCCTCCAGGTGCTCAGGATGTACGGCGCCACGTCGCTGACCATGATCGAGCCCATCGCCGAGCGCCGCGAGATGGCCCTGCGCCACGGAGCCCAGCACGTCATCGATCCCGTCGCCGAGGACCAGCAGGCCCGCGCCGACGCGATCACGGACGGCCGCGGCTACGACGTCGTCGTCGACGCGTCCGGCTCGCCCCGCGCCGTCCAGGGCCTCCTCGACATCGCCGCGAAGGGCGCCACGGTCGTCTACGGGGCGATGTACCCGCACGACTTCGCGATGCCCCTCAACCTCTCGGATCACCTGTACCTCAAGGAGCTCACGCTCACGGGCGTGTTCGTCTCGCCGTACGCGTTCCCCCGCGCCCTGCAGGTGCTGCCCCTGCTCGATCTCGACGAGCTGACCGAGGCCGTCTTCGACCTCGACGACGCCACCGAGGCCTTCGCCGTCCACGTGAGCGGCCGGCATCCGAAGGTGCTGCTCCGCTGCAACGACCTCGACGACCTCGGGAGCGCCTCATGACGATGACGGATGCCGCGGCTCCCGCGGTCGCGCCCGGGACGCCCGCGCTCGAAGCCCGCGACATCGTCAAGCGGTTCGACGGCGTGCACGCGCTCGACGGTGCGCGCTTCGAGGTGCTGCCGGGCGAGATCCACGCGCTGCTGGGCGAGAACGGCGCCGGCAAGTCGACGCTGATCAAGGTGGTCACCGGCCTCTACGCCCCCGACGAGGGCGTGCTCCTGCGCGACGGCGAGGAGGTCGAGTTCGCCACGGTGCGCGCCGCCAACCACGCCGGCGTCGTCGCGCTCTACCAGGAGCTGTCGGTCATCCCGTCGATCAGCGTCGCCGAGAACATCCTTCTCGGCGACCAGACCCCGAGCCGCGGCGGTCTCGTGCAGTGGCGGGCGCTCAAGCGCAAGGCGCGTGCGCAGCTCGACAGCATCAACCAGCGCATTCCACTGAACATGCTCGCCGGCGACCTCACTCCCGTGCAGCAGACGATGGTCGCCTTCGCGCGGGCCCTCGCGACCGACGCGCGCGTGCTGATCCTCGACGAGCCGACCGCCTCGCTGACCGACACGGAGATCACCGACCTGTTCGCGGTGCTGCGCTCGCTGCGCGAGCGCGGCGTGGCCATCGTCTACGTGTCGCACCGCCTCGAGGAGGTCTTCGAGCTGTGCGACCGGCTGACCATCATGCGCAACGGCCGCACCATCGTCACCAAGGACGTCGCGGACTCGCACATCGACGAGGTCATCTCCACGATGGTCGGCCGCTCCGCGGGCGAGCTCTACCCCGAGCGGGGCTCCGGCGCCGGGGCCGTCGCCCTGACGGCCGCGCACATCGACGGCCGGCGCGTGAAGGACGTTTCGTTCGAAGTGCGCGAGGGCGAGGTCCTCGGCATCGGCGGGCTGGCGGGTTCGGGCCGCAGCGAGCTGCTGCGCATCCTCGCCGGGGCGCAGAAGCACAGCGGCGGCGTCGTGACCGTCGGCGGCACCACGCTGAAGCAGTCGGCCGGCGTGGGCCGCGCGCTCGAGGCCGGCATCGCGCTCGTCCCGGAGGAGCGCCGCAGCCAGGGCGTCATCCTCGGAGCGACCATCCAGGACAACATCGCCGTGGCCAACATCGGCGAGGTCAGCACCATGGGAATCGTCTCGGCCTCCCGCATCTCGGTCATCACCCAGCGCGGGATGAAGGACCTCCAGATCAAGGCGCGCAGCCCCCGGCAGCCCGTCAGCGAGCTGTCGGGCGGCAACCAGCAGAAGGTGGTGCTGGCAAAGATGCTGGCCCGTCGTCCGAAGGTGCTGCTCATGGACGAGCCGACCCGCGGCATCGACGTCGGCACCAAGGCGGAGATCTACCGCCTCATCCGGCAGCTCGCCGAGGGCGGTACGGCCGTCATCGCGGTCAGCTCGGAGCTGCCGGAACTCATCGGGATGAGCGATCGCATCCTCATCATGCACGAGGGGCGGGTCTCGGGAGAGGTCCCCGCCGAGGGCGCGGACGAGGAAGTCCTGCTCGCGTACTGCTACGGAAAGGCGGAAGCACATGACCACCACCAGTAACCCCGGACTGGAGGACACCTCGACCTTGCGCGTTCCGCGCCGCTCGGTCGGGCAGTCGCTGCTGTCGTCGGGCACCGTGCTCGCCCTGGTCGTGCTGATCATCTTCTTCTTCGCGATGCGACCCGACGTGTTCCTGAGCTTCACGAACGTGCGCAACATCCTGTACCAGGTGGCGATCCTGGCGATCATCGCCGGCGCGCAGACGCTGGTCATGGTGGTCGGCGACTTCGACCTGTCGGTGGCGGCCACGTCGGCCCTGGCGGGGGCGACGTCGGCGGCCCTGATGCTGGGCGGCACGCCCACGGGCGTCGCCATCCTCGCCGGCCTCGCCGTCGGACTCCTCGTCGGTCTGGTCAACGGGCTGCTGATCGCCTACCTGAACCTGTCGGCCTTCGTCGCCACGCTCGCGACCCTCACCTCGGTGACGGGTCTGGCGTATCTGGTGACGCAGGGCACGACCCTGTTCAACCTGCCGGCCGACTTCAACAACCTCGGCCAGGGGCGCATCCTCCAGATCCCCCTGCCGGTGTTCTTCGCGATCGGCGTGCTGCTCGTGCTGTGGTTCGTGCTGAAGTACACGACTCTCGGCCGGCGCTGGTACGCCACCGGCGGCAACGTCGAGGTGTCGCGGCTCTCGGGCGTGAACGTGCGCCGGGCGCGGCTCCTCGCCTTCACCGTGGCGGGCGTAGTCTCGGCCTTCGGCGGCATCCTGCTGGCGGCCCGCCTCGGCAGCGCGAGCGCGGTGCAGGGGTCGGACAACCTCCTCTTCTCCGTCGCCGCCGTCTTCCTCGGCATGACCGTGGTCCGCTCGGGCGCCGCGAACATCGTCGGCACCGTCGTCGGCGTCGCGATCATCGGCGTCATGAGCAACGGCCTCAACATCCTCGGCGTGAACTCGTACGTCCAGCAGGTCGTCACGGGCCTCATCATCATCGCCGCCGTCACCCTGTCGTCCCTCAAGACGCGCGAACGCTAGCGCCGGCGCGTCCGACCCCTCGACGCTCCGGCGCCCCCGCGCCGGCTCGTCACCTCGCAGTCCCACCCGCAATCCGCAGTTCAACGAAGGAGTTACACATGCGCAAGCGAATCTCGTCTCTGGTGGCCGTGGCCGCCGTGACCGTGCTCGCCCTCACCGGATGCTCATCCGGATCGGGCGGCGGCGGCGGCACCGGCGGCTCCGGCGACGGACCGTTCAAGGTCATCGCCTTCACCTCCGGCAACCAGACGCCCATCGGCGCCTGGTGGGTCAAGGCGGTCACCGCCAAGGCCGACGAGCTCGGCTGGGATCTCACGATGATCCAGGGCGACTTCGACTTCCAGAAGATGAACCCGCAGGTCGAGAGCGCCATCGGCCAGGGCGCCGACGTCATCCTCGACGGCTACACCGACGTCGCCTCGATCAGCTCGATCGTCACGGCCGCCAAGGACGCGGAGATCCCTATCTTCGCGATCGACAGCGCCACCGAGGCCAGCGACGCGTTCGCGCTCAACATCACCTCCGACCAGCAGGGCATCGTCGATGAGACCGTCGGCGCGCTCGAGGAGCAGCTCGGCGGGCTCGAGGGCAAGACCGTCATGGTCATCGGGCACGACCCGCACCCCGGCATCCGCCTGCGTGCGGGCCTCGCCGAGGAGGCCTTCAAGGCGGCCGGGGCGACCATCGCCGGCGGCTCCATCCAGAAGGTCAAGTCGCCCGCGACCGGCCGCACCGAGGCCCTCGCGCTCACGGCCGACTACCTCTCCGCCAACCCCGACGGACTCGACGCCGTGTGGGTGGGCTGGGACGACGCCGCGCTCGGCGCGGCGAAGGCCATCACCGAGGCCGGATCGAAGGCGAAGGTCACGGGCGTGGATGCCACGAGCGAGGCCATCGCGGGCATCGAGGGCGGCGGGGCGTTCCTGGCCACCGTCGAGCAGCCCTGGCCCTCGATCCTCGACACCGTCATGGAGGCCGTCCAGGCCTACCAGAAGGACGGCACGATGCCCTCGAGCAACTTCGACGCCGTCGCGACCACCCTCGTCGACAAGGCCAACGCCTCGACGATCACCCCGTCCGACAAGCTCCAGTGATCCGCGGAGGGGCGGGAGCAGCATCCTCCCGCCCCTCGTCCCCTCTCCCCTCACACCAGAAGGTCTGCCATGCGCTTAGAAGGAAAGGTCGCCGTCATCACCGGCGGCGCCAGCGGGATCGGTCGCGCGACCGTTCTGAAGTTCGTCCGGGAGGGCGCGAAGGTCGTCGTCGCCGACCTCAACCTCGAACAGGCCGAGGCCGTCGTGGCGGAGGTCGAGGCGCTGGGGTTCGCCGGTGCGGCATCCGCCTCGAAGGTCGACGTCTCGCAGTTCGCGCAGGTCGAGGCCACGGTCGCCCACGCGGTCGAGGTGTTCGGCCGCCTGGACGTCATCTTCAACAACGCGGGCATCGCCGGCGGCAAGGCGCTCCTCGATCACGATCCCGCGGTCGACTACGCGCCCATGATCCGCATCGACCAGGACGGCGTCTACTACGGCATCCTCGCGGCCGGTCGTCAGTTCCGCGAGCAGGGCACGGGCGGCGTGATCATCAGCACCTCCTCCATCTACGGCGAGCAGGCCGCGGAGCTGGCGTTCACCTACAGCGCCGCCAAGGCCGCCGTCATCTCCTTCACGCGCTCCGCCGCATACGAGCTGGCCGAGTACGGCGTACGGGCCGTCGCCATCACGCCCGGCCGCGTCGCCACGCCGATCATCGGCCAGTTCAGCGCCGAGCTCCAGGCGCTGTTCGCCTCCGAGCAGCTGCGGGGGCGCATGACCGCCCCCGAGGAGATCGCCGACGTCGTGGCGTTCCTCGCCTCCGACGAGGCCAACGTCATCAACGGCACCGTCGTGCACGTCGACGACGGCTACTCGGCCTACAAGCAGCGCTTCACCCTGCCCACCTTCTGAGCACGGCGATGACGGACACCACCCGCGACCTGCGGACAGACACCGGGCTCGACGTCGCGTGCCACATCAACGCGCTGCTGCCCACCGCCGACCCCGGCGCGCTGCCCGCCGCCCTCTCGGCGCTGGCCGACGCGGGCTACTCCCGCATCGTGCTGCCGCCGCTGGATCCGAAGACGACGGATGCCGCGACCCTGGCCGCCGTGCTGAGGGATCACGGCATGACGGGCCTCACGATCGCCGGCGGGCAGGGCGGCGAGGCCGACGTGTCGTCGGAGGATGCCGGGCGCCGCGCCGCGGGTGCGGCGCTCCTGCGGGAGGTCGTCGACCTCACCGTCGCCCTCGGCGGCGATCAGATGAACGGCGTGCCCTACGGTCCCTTCGGGCCGCCGCAGGGCCCGACGTCGCCGGCGGCGGTCGAGCGCGCGGCCGCGGAGGTCGGGGCGGTAGCCGACTACGCGCACGAGCGCGGCGTCACGATGACCTTCGAGGTGCTGAACCGCTACGAGACCTCCCTGGTGAACACCGCGGAGCAGGCGATGGCCTTCGCCGAGCTGAGCGGCTCCCCGCATCTGCGCATCCACCTCGACACCTTCCACATGGCGGTCGAGGAGGCCGACATGTCCGCCGCGATCCGCACGGCGCTTCCGCGGCTGGGCTACCTCGAGCTCGGTCAGTCCGGCCGCGGTCGTCTCTCGACCGGCGCGGTCGCGCTCGCCGACGTCGTGCGCCAGGCGCTGGACGACGGCTACGAGGGCCGCTGGGGCGTCGAGGCCTTCTCGCGCTCCGTGCTGGCCCCGCCCGTCTCCGACATGCTGGCCATCTGGCGCTCGCCGTACGACGATGGATCGGAGCTCGCCCGCGACGCGATGCGCGTCATCCGCCAGGGATGGTCCCTGAGCACCGTGGGCCGCCGCAACCAGCGCCTCGCCCGCAGCGCCACGTCCTGACGCATCACCCTTCGAACACCCACCCGCACCACAAGGAGTCACGCTCATGAGCACGACAGCCACCACCTCCGGGACCCTCCTCGACGCCGAGGTCTTCGCCGGACGCATCTTCCTCGACGGCGAATGGGTCGTCGGCGGCGCCGGCGAGATCGCGTCGACCGAGCCCGCGACCGGTGAGACGCTCTCGATGGTCGGCATGGCGGATGCCGCGGACGTGACCCGTGCGGCGGAGGGCGCCGCCCGTGCGCAGAAGGAGTGGGCGGCCCTGCCCCACCCGGCCCGCGCGGCGGTGCTGCGTCGCGCCGGCCAGCTGTGGGAGGAGCACGCCGAGGAGATCTCCGGCTGGAACATCCGGGAGGTCGGGGCGATCCCGCCGCTCGCCGGCTTCGCCCTGCACGTCACCGCCGCCGAGTGCTACGAGGCGTCGTCGCTCCCGTCCGCGCCGCGCGGGACGGTGCTGTCCAGCGAGGAGCCGCGCCTGTCGCTCGCCGAGCAGATGCCGGTCGGCGTCGTCGGCGTCATCTCGCCCTTCAACGTGCCGCTGATCCTCGGCATCCGCGCCGTGGCGCCGGCGCTGGCGCTCGGCAACGCCGTCCTGCTCAAGCCCGACCCCCGCACGGTCGTCACCGGCGGCGTGTCGATGGTGCGCATCTTCGAGGAGGCGGGGCTCCCCGCCGGCGTCTTGCAGCTCGTCCCCGGGGGCGCCGAGGTCGGCGAGGCGATGATCGCCGATCCGCGCGTGCGCGTCATCGCGTTCACCGGCTCGACGCGCGCCGGTCGCTCGGTCGGCGAGCAGGCGGGGCGCCACCTGAAGCGCGCCCACCTCGAGCTCGGCGGCAACTCCGCCTACATCGTGCGCGCCGACGCCGACGTCGACAAGGCCGTGAACCTCGCGACCTGGGGCGCCTTCCTGCACCAGGGCCAGATCTGCATGACGGTCGGGCGCCACATCGTGCACGAGTCGGTCTTCGACGAGTACGTCGCCAAGCTCGCCGCGAAGGCCGAGTCGATGCACGTCGGCGACCCCGCCGCCGGGCAGGTGCACCTCGGGCCGCTCATCGACGAGGTGCAGCGCGACCGCGTGCACACGCTCGTGCAGGACGCCGTGGCGCAGGGCGCAGAGCTCAAAGCCGGCGGCACCTACGACCGGCTCTTCTACCGCCCGACGGTGCTGGCGAACACGCCGAGGGACGCGGCGGCCTACTGCGACGAGGTCTTCGGGCCCGTGGCATCCGTCGTCTCGTTCTCGACCGACGACGAGGCCGTCGAGCTCGCCACCGAGTCGGACTACGGCTTGTCGCTGGGCATCGTGACCGCCGACGTGTTCGGCGGGCTCGAGCTGGCCCGGCGGATCCCCACCGGCATCGTGCACATCAACGACCAGACCGTCAACGACGAGGCCAACGCCCCGTTCGGCGGCACCGGCTCGTCGGGCACGGGCTCGCGCCACGGCGGTGCGCAGGCGAACATCGACGCGTTCACCGAGACCCGCTGGATCACGATGCGCCGCGAGCCGGGGCAGTACCCGCTCTGACACTGGGCGGCCCCGCGGGGCGGCAGCAGACCTAGGCTCGACACACCGAGCCGTCGATGAGGAGCCCGATATGAGGATCACCGCCGCCGTGGCCGAGGAGACCGGCGCTCCGCTGCAGATCGAGACGCTGGAGCTCGACCCCCCGGGGCCCGGGGAGGTGCGCGTGCGGCTGGTCGCGACGGGCGTCTGCCACACCGACGCCATCACCCGTGACGGCCACCTCCCGCTGCCGCTGCCCGGCGTGCTCGGGCACGAGGGCGCCGGCATCGTGGAGGAGCTCGGAGACGGCGTCACCGGCGTGGAGGTCGGCGACCACGTCGTGATGGGCTGGCCGTTCTGCGGCGAATGCCGCAACTGCCTGCGCGGGGAGCCGCGCTACTGCGCGCAGCTCGGCCCGGCGGTCGCGGCCGGCGTGCGCTTCACGGGGCCGCTGGCCGGCACGGGCGCCTATCACCGCGAAGACGGCTCGTCGCTGTCGGGGCACTTCTTCGGTCAGTCCTCGTTCGCGACGGCGTCGATCGCCCTGGCCTCCTCGCTCGTCAAGGTCGATCCCGCTCTGCCGCTCGAGCTGCTCGGCCCGCTCGCGTGCGGCATCTCGACCGGCGCCGGCGCCGTGCTGAACACCGCGCGTCCGCAGCCGGGCGAGAGCATCGTCGTGTTCGGCGCGGGGGCGGTGGGCCTGGCCGCGATCATGGCGGCGCGCAGCACCCCCGCCACGACCATCGTCGCCGTCGACCTCAACGCCGACCGCCTCGAGCTCGCCCGCCGCTACGGCGCCACCCACGTCTTCACGGCGGGGGAGGGCGACGTGGATGCCGCGATCCGCGAGGCGTGCGGAGGAGACCCGGACCACGTCATCGAGTGCACGGGGGTCATCGCCGTCGTCGAGCAGGCCGTCGGGCTGATCGGGATGCTCGGAACGTGCATCCTCGTGGGCGGCGCGCCCGCCGGGACCGCGTTCTCGGTGGAGCACCAGCCCGCGCTGTGGGGCAAGCGCATCGTCGGCACGCTCGGCGGCAGCAGCACCAGCGCGCGGCTGATCCCCGCGCTGATCGCACTGCACGCGCAGGGCAGATTCCCCTTCGACGAGCTCGTGCGCTTCTACGACCTCGACCAGGTGGAGCAGGCCATCGCCGACAGCGCGTCGGGCGAGGTCATCAAGCCGATCCTGCGTATCTCGTCCGTCTGAGGCGGGTTCTGGGGCGCGCGCCGCCGGTCCCTTTCACTCGTAAACGCATTCCGCGCCGGGAAACACCGCGAGGCGGCGTTTCCCGGCGCGAATGGCGTTCACCAGCGCAACGGCGAGGGAGCTCAGCCCAGGTGCACGGCGGGGCCGCCGTCGCCCGAGGGCAGCAGGTGCTCCTTCGTGCCGCGGATCATGAAGAACGCCACGACCGATCCCGCCGCCATGACGACGGCCGACGCGAAGAAGGTCGCCGAGTAGCCGGCCGTGAACGCGGCCAGCTGCGACGCACCGTCGGTGACGTCGACGGTCGCCACGGCCGCGGCGTAGAACGCGGTGAAGACCGACAGCCCGATCGATCCGCCGATCTGCATCGCGGAGTTCGCCGCGGCGGACGCGACCCCCGCATCGTGCGGCGCGACGCGGGCGAGAGCGAGATTCTGCATCGGGATGAAGAGGTTCGCCATGCCGAGGCCCAGGAGCACGAGGCCGGGGAGCACCTCGGTGAAGTAGTTCCCGCCCGGCGTGATGCGGCTGAGGTAGAGCAGGCCCGCTGCCGCGATGAGGGGTCCGGCGATCATCATCGGCCGCGGCCCGATGACGGGGAGCAGGCGCGTCAGCAGCGGCGCGCACACCATGATGACGATCGTCATCGGCAGGGAGGCGACGCCGGCGACAAGCGGCGTGAAGCCCAGCACGATCTGCAGGTGGAACGCGAGGTAGACCGTGCCGCCGATCATGGCGCTGCCCGAGATGGCCTGGAGCAGCAGCGCGCCGCCGCGCACCCGGTCGGTGATGACGCGCAGCGGCAGCAGGGGCTGCGCGACGCGCGATTCGATGACCACGAAGGCGACGAGCAGCGCGATGCCGAGCACGACGAAGCCGATGGTGTCGAGGCGCGCCCAGCCGAACTCCGCGAGGCTGAAGCCGTAGACGAGCGAACCGAGGCCGGCGGTGACCGTCAGTGCCCCGGCGAGGTCGTAGCGGTTCTCGCCGTCGGCGCGCGACTCGCGGAGGAAGAGGAAGCCGCCGATGACGCCCGCGACGACGAACACCACGTTCACCAGCAGGCACCACCGCCAGTCCGCGAACTCGGTCAGCACGCCGCCGAGCAGCAGGCCGACGGCCGCGCCGGTGCCGGCGACCGTGCCGAAGACGGCGAAGGCCGTGTTGCGCTCCTTGCCGCCCGGGAACGACACCGTGAGCAGCGCGAGCGCCGCGGGGGCGAGGAGCGCCGCGAAGACGCCCTGCAGGCCGCGGGCGGCGATGAGCTCGGTGGGGTTCTGAGCGAGACCGCCGAAGACGGATGCTGCGCCGAACCCGATCATGCCGACCATGTAGGTGCGCTTGCGGCCCCAGTAGTCGGCGATGCGGCCGCCGAGCAGGAGCAGGGCGCCGAAGGCGAGGGCATAGGCCGTCACGACCCACTGGCGCTGGCCGTCGGTGAGACCGAGGTCGAGCTGCGCCTGCGGGAGGGCGATGTTGACGATCGTGCCGTCGAGCACGACGACGAGCTGGGCCAGCGCGAGGATGATCAGCGCACCCCAGCGACGGGCGCCGCGGATGCCGCGGGAGCCGACGGGGACGGCCCCGGTGCGGGGAAGGGGGATGGTGCCGGTGGACATGAAGAAACCTCCGGGGCTTCATGGGAAGGATGCCGGAGGTTTCAAGCCTCGGACCGCGATCGCCTTCGGCGACGCAGCCGTCACCCGCCTGTCGTCGGCGGGTCAGGGTTCCATTCTACCCGGCGTCGGCGGCCGGCATCCGCTCGCTCACGATCCGCGCGGTCGCGGCCGGATCGGGGCGGTGCATCACCGACTCCGGCACGATCACGAGCTCGGCGGCGGGCATCGCGTCAGACAGCCGGTCGGCCGCGGTCATGAGCATCGGGAAGGTCTGCTCCCCGCGCAGGATGGTGACGGGCGCCGATACGCTCCGCATCGCCGGCGTCGGTGTCGACAGCCGGGCGGTGAGCAGGGCGTCGTACACCGTCGACTGGGCCAGCGGCACGAGCGCGGGGAACATCTCGCTGCGGCGGATCGACTCCACCATCTCGCGTGGCAGCTCCACGCCCTCGAGCTGGAACAGCGAGACGGCCTCGCCGGGGTCGCCGGCGTCGATCAGCTCCTGCAGCCGATCCGGGAGGCCGGGCTCGGGTTCGTCGATGCCGAAGCGGAACGGCGGCTCTGAGAGGAACAGCGCCCGCACGGGCACTCCGAGCGAGGCCGCGTAGAGCGCGAGCACGGCTCCCGAAGAGTGCCCCAGCACCGCCGCCTCGCCGCCGACGGCGTCGATGACCGCCGCGACATCGGCGACCTCGTCCTCCGGCTGCGATCCGCGGCGGTCGCCGCTCTCGCCCCGCCCGCGCCGGTCGAGGGTCACCGCGCCGAGGCCGCGGGTCACCAGGGCGTCGGCGAGTCCCTGCCCGTCGGAGGCCCGCGAGAAGGCGCCGCCGAGGATCACGACCGGCGGGCCGTCGCCTGTCCGCTGGAATGCGATGCGGGTGCCGTCTGCGGACGTCGTCGTCTCCATGCCGACAGCACACCACGCCCCACCGACATCGCGCGACCGGCGCGGGAGCGAGACCGGCGCGAGACTCAGGGATGCCGTGAAGATCAGGCCGCTTCGCGGGGAATGCCCTGACTTTCGCGACATCCCTGACTATCGTCACCGCTCGGCCTGCGCGCGCAGCCGCGCCCACTCGGGCCGGCGCGCACAGCCGCGCCCGCTCGGCCTGGCACGCGCAGCCGCGACGGATGGGTCAACGCGCACGGCGGCGACGGACGGGCCGACGCGCGGCCGTGACGTGTCGGCCCGCCACCGCTACACGCCCCACCGACATCGCGCGACCGGCGCGATACTCAGGGATGCTGCGAGAATCAGGCCGTTTTGGGGGTAAGGCCCTGACTTTCGCGACATCCCTGACTCTCGTGACCGCTCGGCGTGCGTGCGCAGCCGCGTCCGCTCGGCCCGGCGCGCACAGCCGCGACGGACGGGTCAACGTGTACAGCCGCGACGGACGGGCCGACGCGCGCAGGCGCGACGGCGCACAGCCGCGACGGTTCGGCGTGAGCGCACGGCCGCGCCCGCTCGGCCCGGCGCGCGCAGCCGCGCCGGTCGGGCCGACGCGCGCAGCCGCGACGTGTCGGCCCGCCACCGCTTCGCGCCCGCCGACATCGCGCGACCGGCGCGAGACTCAGGGATGCCGCGAGGATCAGGCCGCTTCGGGGGGAATGCCCTGACTTTCGCGACATCCCTGACTCTCGTGACAGCTCGGCGTGCGCGCGCAGCCGTGACGTGTCGGCCCAGCGGCCGCTCCGCGCCCCTCGAGTTCGCGCGACCTCTTCTCAGCCGAGAGGGGTCAGCGCAGCATCCGCTCGACGTCCTCCGCCCAAATGCGCAGCACGCCGACGTGGCCGCGGCCGGCGCGCAGGTGCACCTCGGCCTGCGGGCACTGGGCGGCGAGGAGGTGCGCGTGCCGCATGGGGATGATCCGGTCCTCGTCCCCGTGCACCAGGTGCACGGGCGCCGTGATGCGCTCGAGATCGACGCCCCACGGGCTGACGAAGGCCACGTCGTCGTCGATGCCGCCGCCCTGCTCGGCCGCTCCGCCGCGCCCCGCATCCTCGCCGACCGCGGCGAGCTCGTTCTGGAGCGCTGCCCAGTCGTCGGCGGTGAACTGCCCGGGGTCGAAGTCGGCCGTCTCGCCCCACGTCTCTCGGGCTGCACGGCCCCGCTGCGCACTCCGGAGCGCTGCCGGATCGTGCATGCCCGCGAACCACGATTCTTCGCCGGTGCACGGCGCGGGCGACGCGAAGGCGACCGCGCCGAGTGCGCGCTCGCCGGCGAGGGCGGCGGCAGCCAGCGCGTGCGGTCCGCCGCCGGAGTACCCCGCCAGGGCGAACCGGTCGACATCCAGCGCGTCGGCCACGGCGAGGAGGTCCGCCGCCGCGTCGGCGACGGAGCGCCCCGCCCGCGGCTCGGAACCGCCGAAGCCCGGCCGCGCGACCGAGATCAGTCGCACGTGGTGCGCGCGTGCCCAGGCCGCGTGCGGAGCCAGCGGCACGCCGGTGTGCGGCGTGCCGCCCGACCAGAGGAGGACGGATGCCGCATCTAGGCCCGCGCCCGCCTCGTAGGCGACCACCGTCCGACCGTCGACGGCGAACTCGTGGCGGACGGCATCGGCGCTCATGCGAGCACCCTACGCCCGACGCCCGACGCCCGACGCCCGACGCCCGACGCCCGACGCCCGACGCCCGACGCCCGACGCCCGACGCCCGATGCCCGACGCCCGACGCCCTACGCCCGACGTGACCGACCGGCCCGAGGCGCCGTGCCCGACCGGCCCGACGCCCCGCGTCCAGCGCCAAGGCGGCGGCGTGGACGGTGTGCGGGACGGTGCACTGTCCCTCCACGCCGGGTTCCGCGACACTGGGCGCATGGATCAGAGCCTGCACTTCGTCACCCTGTCGACGCCCGACCTCGACGCGACGCGACGGTTCTACAGCGCCGGCCTCGGCTGGACCGCGCTGGTCGACGTCGAGGGGGAGGTCATCTTCTTCCAGGCCGCGCCGGGCCTCGTCCTGGGGTTCTTCGACGCCGACAAGTTCGAGCAGGACCTGGGGCGCGAGCGGCCCGGCTCCGGGGTCGAGGGCGTGGTGCTCGCGCACAACGTGGCCGATCGGGAGGCCGTGGCATCCGTGCTCCAGGCCTTCGAGGACGCGGGCGGGACGATCCTCACCCCTGCTCGCGACGGGGCGTTCGGCGGGATCTTCCACGGACACGCGGCGGACCCCAACGGTGTCGTGTGGGAGATCGCGCACAACCCCGGCTGGCGCATCGCGGACGACGGCGCCGTGGTCTTCGACCCCCCGGAGTAGCAGTCGCTCGTGATCGCCGGCCTGCCACACCGATGCCTCCGGTCGCTGAACGAAGGATCTCGCGCGAGGAGAGGACGGATGCTGCGCCATCCGTCCTCTCCCGACGCGAGCACCTCGGCTCGGCCGTGGGTGCGCCTGAGCCCACGCGAGCACCTCGGCTCGGCCGCGGGGACGCCCGAGCCGACGCAAGCGAACGCGCTGACCCGATCGCTCAGTCAACGGATCGGTGACGATCGTCAGGAAACGCTTGACAGTGCCCACGGCATGGCTGACCATGATGTCGTCAGCACAGAGGCGTGTGGACAGGTCTCAGCAGCCCCCGCGCCTCGTCGACGCACCGTCCGTCAACGAGAGGCCCGTCAATGAAGAAGAACCTCGCAGCGCTCGGCCTGCTGGCCGCAGCCGCACTCGCGCTCGCCGGCTGCACCGATTCCGCAGCCCCGGCGCCCGCCGGATCCGCCGCCCCCACCGCCGACGTCGGCTCGGGCGAGATGACGCAGGTCCGCGTCGCCGCGCTGCCCATCGCCGAGAGCGGCGCCCTGTGGGCCGCGATCGACGAGGGCATCTTCGCCGACCACGGGCTGGAGGTCGAGGTGGTCCCGGCCCAGGGTGGTGCCCAGGCGATCCCCGCCCTCATCAACGGCGACATCGATTTCGCGATCGGCCAGCCCTTCGGCCCCTTCCGCGCCAGCCTGCAGAACCTGGGCGCGGTCATCATCAGCAACTACGCCAGCTCGCTCCCGGCCAGCGCCGACACCGACGTGAACGCGGTCGTGGCGCTGTCCAGCTCGGGCATCGCCAGCCCGAAGGACCTCGCGGGCAAGCGCGTCTCGGTCAACAGCCTCGGCGCCGCCGGTGACGTGACGATCATGAAAGCCGTCGAAGACGACGGGGGCGACCCGAAGAGCATCCAGTTCGTCGAGGTCGCGTTCCCCGACGTGCAGGCGCAGCTGGAGACCGGCAGCATCGACGCCGGCTGGGTGCCCGATCCCTTCATGTCGCAGATCGCCGGCAACGGCGGCGCGATCATCACGCACCCGTACCAGGCCACGATCCCGGGGCTCGAGCTGCTGACGAACATCACGACGCAGAAGAAGATCGACGAGGACCCCGAGCTGGTCAAGAACTACGCCGACGCGATGTCGGAGGCTCTCACCTGGGCGTCGTCGAACGAGGACGCCGTCCGTGCCGCCATCGTGGAGAACATGAAGATCCCCGAGGCGGCCGCCGCCGGCATCACCCTGCCGGTGTTCACGCCCGAGCTCGATGTCGACAACCTGCGCACCCTGGCGGGGCTCGCCGTGGGCTACGGCGTGCTCGACAAGGAGCCCGACTTCGACGCGATGATCAAGCTCCAGTGACGTCCGGATGCCGCGTCCCCGGCCTCGCCGGGGACGCGGCGTCCTCCTCGCCTTTCGCCTGAGAACACGGAGCCGGATGATGACCACGCTGGACACTCCGCTGACGACCCCGCCGCCCGCGGGGCGCGATGCGGCCGCGCACACCCGCGCGCGACGGATGCCGAGCACGGCGCGCAAGGCGCTGCTCGGCGCCCTGGGCGTCGTCGGCTTCCTCGCGACCTGGCAGCTGATCCCCGCGCTCGGGATCATCGACGCGCGCTACCTTCCCTACGCGACCGACACCCTCGCGCGGCTGGCGACGATGCTCGGCGACCTGGAGTTCTACCGCAACATCGGACGCACGATGACGTCGTGGGCTATCGGTCTCGCGATCGCGCTGGTCGCCGCCGTCGTGCTCGGCGCGGTGGTCGGGCTCGTGCCCGTGCTGCGCCGCGCGACGCACACCACCGTGGAGTTCCTCCGCCCCATCCCGTCGGTGGCGCTCATCCCGCTGGCCATCCTCATCTTCGGCATCCAGCTGCCCGCCGCGCTCGTCATCATCGTCTACGCGACCTTCTGGCAGATCTTCGTGC
Source organism: Microbacterium jepli (assembly GCF_047237905.1). Taxonomy (NCBI): domain Bacteria; kingdom Bacillati; phylum Actinomycetota; class Actinomycetes; order Micrococcales; family Microbacteriaceae; genus Microbacterium; species Microbacterium jepli. The sequence goes on from NZ_JBDFLW010000005.1 coordinate 151,634, forward strand.
AGGTGCTCTACGGGGTGGCCGACGTCGACGCGGTCGCCCGCGACACCGCGCGCAGCTTCGGCCTCGGACGCGGGGCGCGGTTCCGCCACCTCGTGTTCCCGACGACGCTGCCCTACCTCATGACCGGCCTGCGCCTCGGCGCGGCGGTCGCCCTCATCCTGGCCATCACCGCCGAGATGACCATCGGCGTGCCGGGGCTCGGCAACGTGCTGAACGTCGCGCGCAACGCGGGCGACAACGTGACCGTCTTCGCCGTCGTGGTCACGACCGGGCTCCTGGGCCTGCTGGTGAACCTCGTGTTCCGCTTCATCGAGCGCCGCACGCTGTCGTGGCACCAGTCCGTGCGCGGGGAGGAGGTGCTGTGACGCTCTACACCAGCACCGTCGTGACCCCCCGCCGCCGGCCGGGGGTGTGGGCGAAAGTCGGACAGAGCACCGTCTACGCCATCGGGCTGCCGCTCCTGCTCCTCGTCATCTGGGGCGTCTGGTCGAGCGCGTCTCCGCAGATCTTCCTCCCGAACCCGGTCGTCATCGTGCAGGCGTTCGTGAAGACCTGGGTCGGTCCCGCCTTCGTCGTCGACGTGCTCCCGAGCCTCGGCCGGCTGGCGCTGGCGATCGTCCTCGCCGTCGTGCTGGGCGTCGCAGCCGGCATGGTCATCGGCCTCACGCGCTGGCTGCGGGAGATGCTCGAGCCGACGCTGGAGTTCTTCCGCGCCATCCCGCCGCCCACCCTCATCCCCGTCTTCATCCTGCTCATGGGCATCTCCGACACCATGAAGGTGAGCGTCATCGTCGCGGGGGCGATCTGGCCGGTGCTGCTGAACACGATCGAGGGCGTGCGCGCGACCGACGCGATCATGACGGAGACCGCCCGATCGTTCGCCCTGACGCGGACGGAGCACATCCGATACCTCGTGCTGCCGGCCGCGAGCCCCCGCATCATGGCGGGCGTCCGCCAGACCCTGTCGATCGCCCTGATCATGATGGTGATCTCCGAGATGTTCAACACGTCGTCGGGCCTCGGCTACCGCATCGTCTACTTCCAGCGGAACTACCTCATCGCCGAGATGTGGAGCGGCATCCTGCTGCTCGGTCTCGTCGGTGTGCTGCTGGCCGTCATCTTCGGCTTCGCCGAGCGCCGGGTGCTGCGCTGGTACCACGGCATCAAGGAGGTAGAAAGTGCCTGACACCCTGCTCACCGTGACGAACCTCAAGAAGGTCTACGAGTCCTCGACCGGCTCCGTGGAGGCCATCGGCGACATCAGCATCACGATGCGTCGCGGCGAGCTGGTGTGCATCGTGGGGCCCTCCGGCTGCGGCAAGACGACGCTGCTCAAGTGCATCGCCGGCCTCCTCGCGCCGACGGCCGGCGTCATCGAGCTCGACGGAGCCCGGGTGACCGCCCCGCCGCCCAACATGGCGCTGGTGTTCCAGGAGTACGGCCGCAGCCTCTACCCGTGGCTCACGGTGCGCGGCAACGTCGAGCTCCCCCTGCGGCACAAGGGGCTGAGCCGCGCCGAGCGCGACCGGCTCGTCGACGACGCGCTGACCGCGGTCGGGCTCGAGCACGCGGGCAAGAGCTACCCCTGGCAGCTGTCCGGCGGCATGCAGCAGCGCGTGGCCATCGCCCGCGCCGTGGCCTACCAGCCCGAGGTGCTGATCATGGACGAGCCGTTCGCGGCCGTCGACGCGCAGACCCGCGCCGACCTCGAAGATCTGGTGCGACGCCTGCACCTCGAGCGCGGCATGTCGATCCTCTTCGTGACGCACGACATCGACGAGTCGGTCTATCTCGGCGAGCGCGTCGTGGTGCTGTCGAAGTCGCCGACCTGGGTGCAGGAGGATCTCGTCATCGACCTCGCCCCCGAGCGCGACCAGATCACCACGCGGGCGCTCCCGCGGTTCACCGAGCTGCGCACGCACGTCTACGAGCAGATCCAGCGCGCGAAGCGCGGCGAGGCCGTTCGGCCCGCTCGATGACGGCCGGGCAGGAGCGGGTCGCGCCGTATCGCGCACCCCGTGAGCTCCTGCTGGCGCTGCTGGGCGATCATGTGCTCGACCATCCCGAGCGCCCAGTGCGGGCGGCCGCGGTGATCACCGTCCTCGAGGGCGCCGGCATCGCGGAAGCGGCCGTCCGCGCGTCCCTCTCGCGCCTCGTGCGCCAGGGGGTGCTGGCCTCGCAGCGCCACGGGCGCGAGATCGCCTTCCGCCTCACCGCCGCCGGCGCCGCGCTCCTCGCGCAGGGCAACGAGCGCGTGCGCGGCGACCACCCCTTCAGCCCCCACGGCGGCGGCTGGACGCTCGTGACGTTCTCCATCCCCGAGGGGCGCCGCGATCTGCGTCACCGGGTGCGCTCGACGCTGACCTGGCTGGGGTTCGCACCGCTGCGCGACGGGCTGTGGCTGGCTCCCGGCGAGGTCGACCTGCGCACCTCGCTGCTGCCCCTCATCGGGGAGCTCGACGACGGCGCGGTGATGGCGTTCCGCGCGCGCGAGCTCGAGGAGTTCCCGATGGCGCCGAGCGTGCATCAGGCGTGGGACATCGAGGCCATCCGGGCCGCCCACGTCGCCTTCCTCGGCACGTGGGAAGACGTGGATGCCGCGGACGTCACCGCGCGCGACGCGGCGCTGGTGACGCGCATCGAGCTCGTCGCCGACTGGCTCGAGCTGCTGGGCACCGACCCGGGGCTGCCGCCGGAGTACATGGACGTCGACTGGCCGGCCGCCGCATCCGCCCGCGTCTACCGCCGGCTGCGCGACGGGCTGGAGGCCGGCGCGTCGGCGGCGTTCGCGACACTGACCGGCGCCGCTCCCGCCCTGCGCGACTGAGGGTTTCGCCCGACCCGCTTAGACCCGCCTCGGGCTTACCCGCCGGCGCAGACCCGGCCCGCGCGGGGACAGGATCTCGCGCGAGGACAGGACGGATGCTGGGCGAAGCGTCCTGCCTCCGCCCCGCATCCTGTGCTCAGCGGGAGGCGCGCCCGCCCGCGCGGGGACAGGATCTCGCGCGACGACAGGACCGATGCTGCGCGAAGTGTCCTGCCTCCGCCCCGCATCCTCCGCTCAGCGGGACGCCCCCGCCCCGCATCCTGTGCTCAACGCGGAACGCGCTCCCGCACGAACCGCGGCCGGCCCACGAACACCCCGACCACGACCTGCGCGACGAGCACCACCGCCACGAGTCCCAGCGAGGCCGCCCAGCCGCCCGTGAGAGTGACGAGCGCGCCGAATCCGACCGGTCCCAGCGCGGCGAGGAGGTAGCCGCCCGACTGCGCCATGCCCGACAGGGCGCCGGCGTCCTGGTGGGTGCGGGCGCGGAGGCTGAACAGGCTCATCGCCATGCCGAGCGCCGCGCCGCAGCCCAGGCCGCAGACGATCGCCCAGAGCAGGAACAGCCCCGGCGCGACGAGGAGCCCGAGGATGCCGAGCAGGGTCAGCGCGGGGATCGCCGCCGCGGCGAGCCGGGCGACCGCGCCGCGCAGCAGCAGCGGGACGACGAGCGAGCCCGCGAAGCAGAACACCTGGTAGATCATCACGTCGATGCCGGCGACCACCTCCGTGCGGCCGAGCGACTGGGCGATCGGCGCGAACCAGGTCACGAGCATGTAGAAGGTCATCGACTGCAGGCCCATGTAGAGGAGCACCTGCCAGGCGAGCGCGTCGCGCCAGATGGCCCCGCCCACCGACGAGCGTCGGGCCGGGACGCGTCGCGCGGGCAGTCCGCGGGTGCACGCGATCCAGGCGATCACGGCGAAGGGCAGCAGTGCGCCGGTCCACAGCAGCGCCGCCCGCCAGCCGAGCGGACCGCCGCCGGCCTCGATGTGCGAGATCGGCACGACGACGCCGGAGCCGACGGCGCCCATCCCCGCCAGGCACGCGGTGAAGACGGCGGTCACCGCGGGCACGCGATCCGGGAAGTCGCGCTTGATCACGGCCGGCATCAGCACGTTGACGATCGCGAGCGACGCGCCGATGAGCGCGGTGCCCAGCCACAGGTTGACCGCCGTCCCGGGGACGGACCGCCATGCCGTGCCAGCGCACAGCAGCAGCAGCGCCGCGAGCACGGTCCGCGACATCCCGAAGCGGGCGCTGAGACCCTGCGCCAGGGGCGAGACCAGCCCGAACGCGATGAGCGGCACCGCGGCGAGCGCGCCGAGCGCCGCCTCCGTGGTGCCCAGGTCGGCCGAGATCTGCGCCAGCAGCGGCCCGATGCCGGTGATCGTCGGGCGGAGGTTGAGCGCGATCAGCAGGACCGCGACGAGCAGAAGGACACGGGATGCCGCGGGCCGCGGCATCCCGTGTCCTTCGACGTCGTCAGTGGGCCTGGGCTGCAAGGGCCGCCGTGTCGATGTGGGCGATGGAGCGGGTGTCCTGGAAGGCGCGGACGCCCTCGATGCCCTGCTCGCGGCCCATGCCGGACTGCTTCATGCCGCCGAAGGGCGCGCGCAGGTCGAGGCGGGTGGCGCCGTGGTCGTTGACCCAGACGTAGCCGCACACGAGCTGCCCGCCGACGCGGTTGGCCGCCTCGACGTCGGCCGTCCACACCGAGCCGCACAGGCCGCCCCACGTGTCGTTGGCCAGCGCGACGGCCTCGTCCTCGGTGTCGAAGCCGATGATGGGGATGACGGGGCCGAACTGCTCCTGCGTCACCACGCGCAGCGACGGGTCGGGGTTGACCACGAGCGCCGGACGCAGGAAGTTGCCGCCCTCGAGCTCGCCGCCGGGGAGCTCGCCGTACTCGCGGACGTCGGCTCCGGCATCCTTCGCCTCCTGGATGATCTCCTCGACGAAGGCCTTCTGGGCGGGCTGGTGCAGCGGGCCCATCGTGGTGCCCTCATCGAGTCCGTAGCCGAGGACGACCTTGTTCAGCCGCTCCTCGAGGCCGGCGACGACCTCGTCGAGACGCGAGTTGTGCACGAAGACGCGCTTGGCGTTCATGCAGATCTGGCCGGTGGTGTCGTAGATCGCCGCGTAGAGGCGGTCGAGGTGCGTGTCGTCGATGATCGCGTCCTCGAGGAACACCGCCGCGTCGTTGCCGCCGAGCTCGAGGGTCACGCGGGTGAGGGTCGAGGACGCCATCTTCATGATCCGCTTGCCGCCGTTGACGCTGCCGGTGAAGCACACCTTGGCGATGTCGGTGTTCTTGATGAGGCCGGCCATGTTCTCGTCCTTGCCGGTGACGACGTTCAGCACTCCCGCGGGGAGCTTCTCCGCGATGCGCTGCACGACGCGCGTGGTCGCCAGCGGCGCCGAGGGCGGCGGCTTCACGATCGCGGTGTTGCCTGCCAGCAGGGCGTGGGGGAGGGCCGCGCCCAGGATCGCGATCGGCCAGTTGAACGGCACGATGACGGTGACGACGCCGAGCGGCTGGTAGGCCACGGTCGTCTCGACCGGGATCATCCCGGGCACGACGGGGAGCGTCTTGCCCGTGTCGACCTCGTCGGCCAGCATCAGCGCGAGGTTCCAGCGGATCTCGAGCACGAGCGCGTCGACCCACGACTCCATGCGCACCTTGCCGTTCTCCTGCGACAGGATCGCGGCGTCGGCGTCGCGGTCGTCGGCGATGCCGGCGATGGCCTCCGCCATCTTCGCCGCGCGCTCGGTCGCGCTGAGAGCGGCCCAGGCCGGGAAGGCGGACTTCGCGGCGGCGACGGCGTCGGCGACGTCCTCCGCCGAGGCGGAGGCGGCGTGGCCGACGACGACGCCGGGCTTGCCCGGATCGGCGATGGCCAGGGTGTCATCGGTGTGGCGCTCCTCGCCGCCGATGTACAGCCCGGTGCGGACCTCTGTGGTCACGGTGTCACTCATCAAGCACTCCTCTGTGCGCAGATCGGATCGTTCGGGTTCGGGTGAAGCGGGAGCATCCGGGTGCCCGGATGGATCTCGTGGGCTTCATTGCACCATTCATTCACGGGCATGAGAAGCAGAAACTAGTTCTCCTTCACCACCGGGGTGCCGTGGGTGTGGAAGCTCTCGATCGTCTTCATTCCCCAGGCCTGGCCCTTCTTGCGCTCCTCGGCGCTCCACTCCACGACCGGCTGGTCGGGATCGAGCAGCAGACGTGCGCCGGCGTTGGCGAACTCGATGCGATTGCCGCCGGGCTCCCACACGTAGAGGAAGAAGGTCTGGTTGATCGCGTGCTTGTGCGGCCCCGACTCGATGTAGATGCCGTTCTCGAGGAAGATGTCGGCGGCCTTCAGGATGTCCTCGCGGGTGTCGGGCGCGAAGGCGATGTGGTGCAGACGGTCGCCGTGCTTCGTCCAGTCGTCGGAGTAGACCACGTCGTACGACTTGTTGTTGAAGTGGAACCACCAGGCCGCGTAGCCGCCGCCGTCGATGGCGATCCGCTCGCTCTCGCGTCCGCCGAGCGCCTCGGCGATGAACTCGCCGTTGGCGACCACGTCTTTGGCGAGGTAGTTGATGTGGTCGAGGCGACGGGCGTTGACGCCGCGACCGGGGAAGGCCGAGGCCTGGTTCTTCAGCGCCGGCTTGTCGTCGGTCGCGACGTAGCGCTCGGTCTCGTAGTAGATGCCCATCGCGTGCCCGTCGGGGTCGCGGAAGCGGTAGGTCGGACCGGTGCCCTGCTCGCCGTCGACCCATCCCTCGCCCAGACCGAACCGGTCGATCGCGGCGACGCGCCGTTCCAGCGCCTCCTGGCTCGACGCGCGGAACGTGGTGAGACCGACGCCGGCGTCGGACGACGCGGTCAGCTTGATCGTGAACTGCTGGTACTCGTCCCACGTGCGGAGGTAGGTCGAGTCGCCGTCGGTGCCGACGATGCGCATCGCCAGCAGGTCGTGGAAGAACCACAGGCTCTTGTCGAACTCTGCGGTGAGCAGCTCGACGTTGCCGATGTGGGCGACGTCGAAGGAGGTGGAGGCGGTCATCGGGGGTCCTCTCGGGAGGGGGTCGGAGCGGCCGCGGATGCCGCGGGTCGGGGGTAGACGGTGCCGTCGAAGATCTTGCGGGCCGTGCGGAGCGACGACGACGAGGCGGTCCACACGCCGTCGGCGTCCTGCTGCACGCGCACGCGCGCGGGGAAGACCCCGCTCGGGTGCTCGATGCCGAGCGGGGCCCCGTCGTCGGCGGGCAGGTCGGCGAGGTCGTGCCCGACGGCGCCGGGGATGCGGATGCCGGCGGCCACGGATGCCGCCATGAGCACCCCGATCGCGGTGTGCACGCGGGAGGGGATGAACGCACGGGTCGAGATCGCGCCGCCGTGGCGGGGGGCGGAGAGCAGGAGCATCTTGGGCACGGTCGCCGTCGCGGCATCCGTCACACCCAGCAGGTCCGCGGCGGCGAGGCGGACGCGCTCGATCGCGGTGGCCAGATCCCCTCGGCCCTCGAGCTCCTCCGGAGCCTCGTCGCCGTCGACACCGAACTCCGCGGCGTCGAGCAGCACGACCGGCATCCCGTTGTCGATCAGGGTGACGCGGTGGCCGTCGAGCTCCTCCGAGATCCGGCCGGTGGGCAGCACGCCGCCCTCGCCGCGCACCTCGAGCTCGATCGGGGCCGCGGTGCCGGGCACGCCGTCGATCGCCGCGTCGCCGCGGTAGTCGACCCGGCCGCCGGGGGTGGCGAAGCGCGCGTCGGCGACGTCGCCGGTGTTCAGCAGGCGGATGCGGACCCTCGTCTGCTCTCCGTCCGCCTCGAGCAGTCCGCGCTCGATGGCGAACGGTCCGACCGCGGCCAGCAGGTTGCCGCAGGTCTGCAGGGTGCCGACGGTCGCCTCGGCGATGCCCACCTGCAGGAAGAGGTAGTCCACGTCGATGTCAGCGCGGTCCGAGCGCGAGACGACGGCGACCTTGCTCGTGAGCGGATGGGCGCCGCCGAGGCCGTCGATCTGCGCGGGGTCGGGCGAGCCCATGATCCGCAGCATCAGGTCGTCGCGCGCGGCCGGATCGGACGGCACGTCGTCGGCGAGGAAGAAGGCGCCCTTCGACGTGCCGCCGCGCAGCACCATGCAGCGCACGCCGTCGCGGTCGGCGTCAGACATCCTCGGCCTCGAACTCCGCCTGGGCGACCACGTGCACACCCAGGTCGGCGATGACGGGACGCAGGTTGTTGAGGTCCATCGAGATCTCGCCCGCGCGGTAGCGCTCGCGGTTCGCGGCCTCACGGGCCACCCGTGCCTGTGCTGCCTCGAGCGTGACGGCGGCCCGCGCGCGCGGCACCACGGTGACGCCGTCGTCGTCCGCCACCACGATGTCACCGGCGCAGACGCGCACGTCGTGGAGCAGCACCGGGACGTTCACGGAGCCGGCGGTGTCCTTGACGGTCCCTTGGGCGCTGACGTGCGCCGTCCACACCGGGAAACCCATGCCCCGCAGCTCGGCCGTGTCGCGCACCCCGCCCGAGGTCACGTAGCCGCGCACCCCGCGCACCTGCATCTGGGTGGCCATGAGGTCGCCGATGAAGCCGTACGGGGAGTCGGTCACGGGCACGACGACGATCACGTCCCCCGGCTGCGCCTGCTCGATGGCGACGTGCACCATGAGATTGTCGCCGGGCGCGGCCAGCACCGTGACCGCGCTGCCGGCGATCGCCGTGCCCTGCTGCAGCGGGCGGATGCGCGGGCCGGCGTAGCCGATGCGGCCCATGGCCTCGTGGACGGTCGCGGAACCGAACGCGGCGAGCGCGTCGATGATCGCGGCATCCGCTCTCGCGATGTCGGTGACGATGACGGGGCCGGCTGTCACGCCAGCACGTCCGTGACCTGCGGCAGGTAGCGCATGTACGCCTCGCCCATCGTGTCGACCGGCAGGCCGAGGTTGGGTCCGGCGTTGCGCTTGACCTGCACCCCGCGGCGGACGGCGAGGGACGTGTAGTACTCCCACATGTGCTTCTGCGCGGGCAGGCACTCCATGGCGGCGCGCTTGAGCGGGAACGCGGCGGTGATGTCCAGCAGCACGTTCGGCTTGAAGTCGGACTGCTCGGGCTGGTGCGGCTCGAAGAAGAACACGGGCGGGGCGCCGATGATGTCGTCGGTGCCGGGGTAGGTGCCGTCGGAGTTCGCGACGCCGATCGCCTGCGCGAGCACCCGGGCCTGCAGCGCCATCCGCGCGGCCGCGGGGTGGTCGCCGTTGTAGGGGTCGGTCAGCGGGTGGGTGAGCACGACGGTCGGCTGCACGCGGCGGTAGACGTCCACGAGCTTTTCGACGGTGGCGGTCGTCTCCAGGAGCGGGTAGTCCCCGGCATCCAGGAATTCGATGTTTGCTCCGAGAGCGGATGCCGCCGCCGTCGCCTCGTCGCGACGGATCGCCTTGATCTCCTCGAGTGACTTGCCCTGCAGCCACTGGCTGGCGGATTCGCCGCGCTCGCCGTAGGAGAGGCAGACGACGTGGGCGCGCTCGCCCCGCTGGGTGGCGGCGGCGATGGCGCCGCCGGCGCGCCAGACGAAGTCGCCCGCGTGGGCGCTGACGACCAGAAGCGAGGGGGCTGTGTCTGCCAAGGGGGCTCCTGTCGCGGTGTTCTCCGTGGTCGCCGGAGGGGCGTGCTCGACGGCGAGCGGCACGGTGATCACAGGCAACCACACCCCTGGCGGACTGGTCAAGATTTTGGTTACAATCTTGGCTACCGCAGATGACTATGGACAGAGGTATGTGGCCTCCGGTTCTCGCGGACGGCACCATCCGACGATGAAGTGGAAGGGAATACCCATGGCCGACAACCTGCAGCAGGTCCTCGACGAGGCCGGCGACACCGTTCAGCACCTGCGCAACTCGCCGCTGGGCACGTACATCTATCCGGTGGTCCCGGCGGAGTTCAGCAACTGGCGGCGCGAGCAGAAGTCGTGGCGCGAGACGGCTGTGCTCTTCGACCAGTCGCACCACATGGTCAACTTCTTCATGTCGGGCCCCGACGCGCTCAAACTGCTGTCGGACACCGGCATCAACAGCTTCGCGAACTTCCCGCTCAACACGGCCAAGCAGTTCGTGCCGACCGCCTCGAACGGCGGCGTCATCGGCGACGGCATCCTCTTCCACGAGGGCGAGGACGAGTACGTGTACGTCGGTCGCGCGCCCGGAGCGAACTGGCTGCAGTTCCACGCCGAGACCGGCGGCTACAACGTCGACACCCGTTACGACGACCGCTCCCCGTCGCGCCCCTACGGTGCCGCGGTGAGCCGCGAGTACTACCGCTTCCAGATCCAGGGCCCGAACGCGTGGGCGATCATCGAGAAGCTCAACGGCGGCACGCTGGACAAGGTGCGCTTCTTCCACATGGGCGAGATGACGATCGCCGGCGAGAAGGTGCGCACCCTCCGCCACGGCATGGCGGGCGCCCCCGGGCTCGAGCTGTGGGGCCCCTACGAGCAGCACGGCAAGATCCGCGACGCCATCCTCGAGGCCGGACGCGAATTCGGCATCGAGCCGTGCGGCTCGCGCGCCTACTCCTCCAACACCCTCGAGTCGGGCTGGATCCCGTCGCCCCTGCCGGCGATCTACTCCAGCGAGGCCGAGCGCGCGTACCGCGAGTGGTTGCCCGCCAACAGCTACGAGGCGATCAACGCGCTCGCCGGCTCGTTCGTCTCGGACGACATCGAGGACTACTACCTCAACCCCTGGGAGCTCGGCTACGGATCGTTCGTCAAGTTCGACCACGACTTCATCGGCCGCGAGGCGCTGGAGAAGATCGACCCCGACGCCCAGCGCAAGAAGGTCACCCTGGCGTGGAACGACGAGGACCTCGCCAAGCTCCTCACCACTCCGATCGACCGCGACGGCGCCGGCTACCAGGTGTTCGACCTGCCGAACGCGAACTACGGCTCGTCGAACTACGACGCGGTCATCGACGCGAACGGCGACACCGTCGGTCTCTCCCTCTTCACCGGCGTCACCGCGAACGAGAAGCGCGGACTGTCGCTGGCCACGGTGAACCCCGACGTGCCCATCGGCGCGGAGGTGCGCGTGGTGTGGGGCGAGCCCGACGGCGGATCCCGCAAGACCACCGTCGAGCCGCACGAGCAGCTCGCCGTCCGCGCCGTCGTGAGCCCCGTGCCCTACGCCGTCACGGCCCGCACCGAGTACCACGGCGGCTGGCGGACGGCCGCGGCCGCCGTCTGACGGACAACGGACGAGGGGGTGGATGCCGCGGCATCCACCCCCTTCTTCGTTGCTGTCGAGCGGTCAGTCGTTCGCGCGATAGACCGTCCGCGCGTAGTCGTGATACGGCGCGGGGGCGACCGTCGCGCGGATCTCGACCTGCCGGTGCGCGGCGTCGACCGAGTGCTTGCGCGAGATCGGGTCCTCGCCCCACACGACGACGACCTCGGTGCCGTCGGCGATGTCGACGTCGAGGGTGGCCAGCGACATGTACAGCTGGTCGAACGCGATGTAGCCCGCGTCGGTCGAGATGCCGACCGGCCGGCCCTCGTGGCGCACCTCGTCCATCTGGTAGAAGCCGTAGCGGGCTTTCGGGAACTCCAGGAACTTCGCCGGGATCCCGGGCTCGACCTGCGACCGGACAACCCCCGCGACATCCTCCGCGTTCCACAGCAGGGTGACCTTGCGGCGCTGCGGGTCGGCGGCGATCCGCTCGAGGGCCTCGCGCCCATGGAAGTCGTGGTCGAAGCGCACCGAGCGCCCGAGGCCGAGGTCGAACGGCGTCATGTAGTAGTCGTGGATGTCGTCGGACTGCAGCGAGCCGCCGAGGTTGCCGATGCGCGCCGCGGGCAGCCACTCGCGGTACTCGGCGAAGTCCTCGTCGAAGATCGCGGGGAAGGGCGTGGGCACCCAACCCGACTCCAGGGGCGTGGACGAGTACGCCTTCGCGCCCACGCGCCGGATGCCGAACTCCTCGCCGGCCTCCATGATCGCGTCCAGCACGGTCTCGTTGTCCTCCCACGGCCCGAAGAACTCGAAGCCCGGCTGGCCGGCCATGCCGTGGCGCAGCGCCTTGACCGGACGTCCGGCGATCGTGACGTCGCCGATGTGGAAGAACTTGATGTCGGGCGCGGGTCCGCCGAAGAGCTTCTCCATCACGCGGTCCGCCTCGGGACCCTGCAGCTCGTAGCGGTAGAACGTGGGAGGCCCCTGCCGCATGTGCGAGTTCGGGTCGAGGCGGTGGTGCACGTCCTTGCCGGCGGCCTCCGCCTTCTCGGCGTTGAAGCGCACCCAGTCGATGAGGATGTGGTGCCCGACGAGCACGAGTCCCTCCTCGCCCTCGGCGATGTTGAACAGGATGCCGTCTCCGATGAGGTAGCCGTCCTTGTTCACCGAGATGAGCTGCTTCGCGACGCCCGGACGGAACGTGCCGAAGGTGTTCGGCGAGATGCCCTCCAGCATCGGGATGAGGTCGTCGCCCCAGAGGAACAGCTGCGTCATGTGGTGCGACTGGTCCATCAGCGCGACGCTGGTGTTCCAGGCGCGCTGCTCGTCGCGCCAGTTCGTGAACTCGGGCGCGACCGGGAACGTGAAAGCCGGCCAGTTCTGGTTGCGCAGCAGCGCGACGGCTCCGCCCGCGCGGGTGATGGCCTCGGCCAGGGATTCGTTCGTCATCATCGACCTTCCTGTGGGTGGGGCCAGCGTACGAGCGCCGCGCGCGCCGTCGCGGGGTCGATTCCGTTGAACGGAAAGGCGAGCGGATGCCGCGGCCCCCGCTCGCGCATAGATCAGACCCGCCCCGCGGCATCCCCATGGATGGCGAAGAACTCGCCGTGGGTGCCGCGCACCGCGTCGGCGGTCGTGGCGTAGAGCCAGTCCAGCGCGGTGAGCTGCTGGGTGGTCGCGCGCCGGTACAGGCACACGTCCACCGAGGGCATGTCGAGCGGCAGCGGCCGCACGGTGAGCGGCCAGCTCCGCGCCCAGCCCTCGGCGATGGTGTCGGGCGCCGTGGCGATGAGGTCGGGCGCGGCCGCGAGCAGGGAGGGGAGCGACGCGAAGTGGGTGAGCACCACCTCGGGGCGGTAGAGCGCACCGGCGCGGCGCAGGGCGAACTCCACGGACGGGCGCCCGGAGTCGCCGCCGACGACGACGTGCTGCGCGGCGATGTAGTCCTCGAGCGTGAGGTCGTCGCCCTGCGCGAGAGGGTGGTCGTCCGACATGAGCACCGCGTAGCCCTGGCGCTTGAGCACCGTGTGCTCGAAGTCACCGGCGACGGGGGACGACGTGATGGCGAGGTCGACCGTACCCTCCGACAGCCAGTCGGGGAGGGCGGCGACGTCGAGGGCGACCGTCTCGAGGCGCAGGTGAGGAGCCGCCCGGCGGACGGCGCGATGGATGGCGGGGAAGTAGCCGATCTCGCCGAGCTCCGAGACGGCGAGGCGCGACCGGCGGGTGGACAGGGCGGGGTCGAAGCCGGTCGCGCCGTCGATCGTGCGGTCGATGGCGGCGAGGGCGTCGCGGAAGCCGGGGAAGAGGGTCACCGCGAGAGGAGTGGGCTCCATCGCGCGGCCGGCGCGGGTGAACAGCGGATCGTCGAGGTCGCGACGCAGGCGCGCAAGCGCCTGGCTGACGGCCGGCTGCGTGACGAAGAGCCGCGAGGCGGCGGTCGTGAGGCTGCGGGTCTCGTGCACGGCGACGAAGACGCGAAGGAGGTTGAGGTCCACGGGCGGCTCACGCATCCTTTCGTCTCGATAAGCGATGCTTATGCGCGATCGTAGGCCGCCTGCGCTCTCGTGCATAGCATCGGAGAGCCGGAACAGTCGGAACGAAGGAGTCCCCATGACCGAGTCGCTTGCCACCGCCATCGCCCGCGCGGGTGGTGCCGTCAGCCTGCTGCGCAACGCGCAGGCGCGTCCCACCGTCTTCCCGGTCACGCCGGAGTTCAGCAACTGGCGATCGGAGCAGCGGTCGTGGCGGGAGTCCGTCGCGCTGCTGGACCAGTCCCACCACATGACCGACCTGTTCCTCTCGGGGCCGGACGCGCTGAAGCTCCTCTCGGACGTCGGCGTGAACAGCTTCGCCACCTTCGCGGTCGACCACGCGAAGCAGTTCATCGCCGTCAACCACGAGGGCTACCTCATCGGCGACGCGATCCTGTTCCACCTGGCCGAGGACTCCTTCGACCTCGTCGGGCACCCGATGGTGATCGACTGGGTGCAGTACCACCTGGAGACGGGGGAATACGACGCGACCGCCGAGCGCGACGGCAACTCCCTCGTGCGCGAGGGCGACCCGCGCCTCTACCGCTACGAGCTGCAGGGACCCCGCGCGCTCGAGCTGATGGAGCGGCTCACCGGCGGGCCCGTGCCGCCCACGAAGTTCTTCCACATGGCGACCTTCACGATCGACGGCCTGACCGTGCGGTCGCTCCGCCACGGCATGGCCGGACAGCCCGGGTTCGAGCTCTTCGGGCCGTGGGCGGAGGGCGCGCGCGTGCGGGCGGCGATCGTGGCCGCCGGCGAGGAGTTCGACCTGGTGCCGGTGGGGGCGAAGGCCTACTCGTCGGCGAACCTCGAGTCGGCCTGGGTGCCGTCGCCCCTTCCGGCGATCTTCACCGGCGAGGGCACGGAGGCGTACCGCGAATGGCTGCCCGCCGCCCGCGCCGGCTCGCTCGCGGGGTCGCTCGACTCCGACGACATCGAGGACTACTACGTGACGCCCTACGACCTCGGCTACGGGCGCAGCGTCGCCTTCGACCACGACTTCATCGGACGCGCGGCCCTCGAGCGGCACGCCGCCGCGCAGCGCCGCACGAAGGTGACACTCGTGTGGGACGAGGACGACGTGGCCGCGGCCGTGCGCACCCTGCTCGAGCCCGGTGTGCCGGCCAAGTACATCGACTTCCCGAAGGCGCGGTACGGGCTCTACCAGGTGGACCGCGTGCTGATCGACGGCGCCGACGTCGGCATCTCGCACGACGCCGGCTACATCACCAATGAGCACGCCTTCGTCTCGCTGGCGAGCATCGACGTCGCGCACGCCGAGCCGGGCACCCCCGTCGAGGTCGTCTGGGGCGAGGACCCGAACTCGCAGAAGCCCGCCGTCGAGCCGCACCGGCAGGTGCGCATCCGCGCCACCGTGCAGCCGGCGCCGTACTCCGCCTTCGCCCGGGAGAACTACCGGAAGGCCTGAGTCGCGACGGAACGGATGCCGCGGTCAGGGCAGTTCGCGGAGGGCCGCGATGACGCTCCGCAGGTGGGTGCGCACCGCCTGCTCCGCGGCATCCGGATCCTTCGCGACGATCGCGTCGATGATGGCCACGTGCTCCTGCACCGACACCTTCGCGCGGAGCGGGCGCCCGGAGAGCTTGAACTGGTGCCGCACGCTCTGCGCGTGCAGGCGCGCCAGCACCCCCGCGGCGGTGGCGTGCCGGGCGAACTCGCGCGTGCGCTGGTCGAGCAGCTGGTTCAGCCGGGAGTACTCGGGGAGGTCGCCGTCGGCGACGGCGCGCAGCATGTCGGCGCGCAGGTCGAGGAGCTCGGCGATCTCGCCCTCGCCGACCTCCTCGGCGGCCTTGGCGGCGCACAGGCCCTCCACGCCCATGCGGACCTCGAGGATCTCGATGGCCTCCTCGAGCGAGATGGCGCGGACCCGGGAGCCCTTGTTCGGCATCCGCTCGACGAGGCCCTCGCCGGTGAGGGCGAGCAGGGCCGTGCGCACGGTCGCGCGGCTCGCGTCGAAGGCGGCGCTGAGGTCGGCCTCGATGAGGCGCTGGTTGGGCGCGTAGTCGCCGCGGACGATGGCCGCACGGATGCGGTCGGCGGCCGTCTCGCCGATGGCGGTCTCGCCGACCGCGGTCTCGCTCGGCGTGTTCTCGCCGGTCGCGGACGTGTCGGGCATGGTCTCAGCCGTGTTCAGGGCGGCGTCTGCGATGGCGGCCACTGCGCTCCCTCCGGCCCGCGGGGCGGGCGTCCGCTGATCGAGACGCCCGGCATCCCCCGGATTCGAGCCACTATTGTCGACAATACTCGGACAGTCCAGCGACCGAAGGAGGTCGGATGCGCGTCGCAGTGCTCGGACTCGGCGAAGCGGGCAGCGTCTACGCCGGCGACCTCGCCGCCCGCGGAGCGATGGTGGCAGGGGTCGACCCCCGCGTGCGGCCGGAGCTGCCGGGGGTGCGTCAGGTGCCGACGATCGCCGAGGCGGTCGACGGCGCGGAGGTCGTGCTGAGCCTCGTCGGCGGCGAGGCGTCGACGACCGCGCTCGACGAAGCCCTGCCGTCGATGGGCGACGGGGCTCTCTACGCCGACCTGAACACGAGCCACCCCGACACCAAGCGGGCTCTCGCGGCGCGGGCGGCCGAGCGCGGCATCCCGTTCTCCGATATCGCCATCCTGGCGCCCGTCGGTCGCGCGCGGATCGAGACCGACCTGCTGGTCAGCGGGGCCGCGACCCCGCGCCTGCTCGACGTGCTCCGCGGCGTGGGGATCCCGGCCGCCGACGCCGGGCCGGAGCCCGGTGCCGCCGCCGGACGCAAGCTGCTGCGGAGCGTGTTCATGAAGGGCCTCGCGGCACTGGTGCTCGAGAGCGCCACGGCCGCGGACGCGGTCGGCGCCCGGGACTGGGTGATGGGGCAGATCGCCGCGGAGTTCGGCGACGGCGGCGAGCGATTCGTGGAGAGGCTGCTCGACGGCACCCGCCGGCACGCCGTGCGCCGCGAGGCGGAGATGCGCGACGTCGCCGCCTACCTCGAGTCGCTCGATGCGGCGCATCCGATGACCGACGGCACGGTGCAGTGGCTCCGGACGGTCGCGGCCGATCCCGCTCTTCCCGCTCGTTGAGCGAGCGGAGCGAGTCGAAACGCCTGTCTGATCCGTTTCGTCTCGTCGCTGCGCTCCTCGCGCAACGACCGGAACGGCTTACGCGTCGCCCCAGACGCGGCCGGCGATCGCGACGGCGGCGTCGATCTTGGCCCACTGCTGGTCCTCGGTGAGCACATTGCCCTCCTCGGTCGACGCGAAGCCGCACTGCGGGCTCAGCGCGAGCTGCTCGAGCGGCGCCACCTCGGCGGCCTCCTCGATGCGGCGGACGACGTCGTCGGCAGCCTCCAGCTCGCCCGTCTTGGTCGTGATGAGCCCGAGCTCGACGACCTTGTCGCCCTTCGGCAGGAACCGCAGCGGCTCGAAACCGCCCGAGCGCTCGTTGTCGTACTCGAGGAAGTATCCGTCGAAGGCCGTCTCGCCCAGCAGCTGCTCGGCGACCGGCTCGTAGCCGCCCGACGAGATCCAGGTCGAGCGGAAGTTGCCCCGGCACACGTGCGTCGTGACGACCAGATCATCGGGCTTGTCGCGCAGCGCCGCGTTGATGAGGTTCGCGTAGCGCTCGGCGAGGTGATCGGTGCGGATGCCGCGCTCGGCCGCCTTCGCGAGCTCGACGTCCGAGCAGAGGTAGGCCCACGCGGTGTCGTCGAACTGCAGGTAGCGGCAGCCGGCGTCATAGAACGCCTGGACGGCGGAGCGGTAGGTCGCGGCGAGATCCTCGACGATGTCGTCGCGGTGGTCGTAGGGCGACCGGGCGAGCGCCTCGGCCTCGAGGCGGAAGTCGAGCACCGTGGGCGCGGGGATGCTGAACTTGGGCGTCACGCCCGCGGCCTCGGCAACCGGCTTGAGGAAACGGAAGTGCTCGAGCATCGGGTGGTCGTCGGGGAAGCCGACGGGACCGTCGATCTTCAGGCCGCGCGGGCGCGTCTGCACCCCCTGGAACTGGATGCCGTGGTCGAGCTCGACGACCTCGACGCCGTCCAGCATCCCGAAGAAATCGAAGTGCCACCACGACCGGCGGAACTCGCCGTCGGTCGCGACGCGGAGTCCGGTCTGCGCCTGGCGTGCGACCAGGGCGGTGATCGCCTCGTCCTCGACGGCGCGCAGCTCGGCGGCCTCGAGCTCTCCGGCGGCGAACCGGGCGCGGGCGGAGGAGACGGCCTCGGGCCGCAGGAAGCTGCCGACGATGTCGGCGCGGAACGGGGGGTTCACAGACATGCCGCTCACGATAGCCGAGCGTCGCGGACGCCCGGCCGGGGGAGTCCCCGCGTTACGGCGCGGCGGAGCCGGCCCGCGCCTCGAGGTATTCCATCGACCGCACCGACGAGGTCACGAGCGGTCGGAAGCGCCCGCCGGGAAGGGCTGCGGGATGGCTCGGGGGGAGGGATGCCGCGCGCATCGCCTCCGTGATCGCGTGCGACGCGCGGGTCAGCAGCTCGATGTGCGCGAGCGGATCGGCGCCGTCGTTGGGCACCACCACGCCGATCGCCGCGATCACGTCGTGGTGTGCGCCGTGCACCGGCACGGCGATGCCGCGCGACTCCTCGTGGACGTGCCCGTCGCACACCGCCCACCCGCGTGCCCGCACGTCGCGGAGGGCCGCCGTGAGGTCCGCCGGCGTGCACAGCGTCGCGGCCGTGTACCGGGTGCGCGGCGCGGCGAGCACCCGCTCCAGCACCTCCGGTCCGGCGTGGGCCAGCAGCACGAGACCGGACGACGAGACGTGCAGCGGGATGCGCCCGCCGATGAGCGTGGCGTTCACGACGGCGTCGCGCGCGGAGAGCCGGTCGAGGAACAGCACGTCGGTGCCGTTGAGGACGCCGAGCTGGGCGTGCTGGCGCACGCGGCCGTGCAGCGACTGCAGGTGCGGCCGCGCGAGCTCTCGCAGCCCCAGCGCACCGGGCGTGCGACACGCCATCTCCCACAGCCGCACGCCGAGGCGGTAGGTGCGGTCGGGGAGCCGCTCGACCAGGCCCTCGCGCTCGAGCTCGGCGACGAGCCGGTGCGCGGTGGAGGCGGCGAGCCCCGCGCGGGCGGCGATGTCGGAGAGCGACAGGAAGGGGTCGGCCGCGTCGAAGGCCTCCATCACCCGCAGGTGCTTGCTGAGCACGGATTCGCCGCCGGATGCGCGCGCCATCGGGTCCCCCTCCGACCGGGCGTCATCGCACCGACCTCTGGGAAGCGTAGCCGCCGGTTCCGTTGAACGGAATCGACGATGACGGCGGATGCTGCGGCCCCTACGGTCGACGCACCGCCCTGCGCCGCAGAATCACGAACCGGCAACCATTCCGATTCTCAAGCCAAAATCGTTGACAATCTTGGCCCCGATCCATAGTTTCGACCAGGAGCGGACGTTGGATCCGACAACCCGCAGCAACGACGCCATACGGGAGAGGTGACGCATGGCCGCCCGGCTGAGCCTGAAAGACGTGAATCTCCGCTTCGGCGGCATCTCGGTGCTGCACGACGTGTCCTTCGACGTCGAGCCGGGCGCGATCTTCGGACTCGTCGGCCCGAACGGCGCCGGCAAGACGTCGCTCTTCAACTGCATCAGCGGCCACTACCGGCCGAGCTCGGGATCCATCACGATCGACGGCGACGAGGTCATCGGCCTCGCGCCGTCGAAGCTCGCCCGTCGCGGGCTCGCCCGCACGTTCCAGCATCCGGCCCTCCAGCTGAAGGCGTCCGTGCTCGAGAACGTGCTGCTCGGCGGGCACACCCGCCTCCCGGGCGGCCCGCTCTCGTGGTCGGTGCGCCTGCCTGCCACGGGGAAAGCGGAGAAGTCGCTGCGCGCCGAGGCCCGGGGTCTGCTCGAGCGCGCCGGGCTGGGCTGGGCTGCCGACGTGCCCGCCGACGAGCTGAGCCACGGCCTGCACAAGGGCATCGAGCTGTGCCGGGCGCTGCTGCTGAAGCCGTCGCTGCTGCTCCTGGACGAGCCGGCCGCCGGCCTCTCCCACGCCGAGGTCGAGCACTTCATCGAGACCGTGCGGCGCCTGCGCGCCGAGGACGACATGACGGTCGTCATCGTCGAGCACCACATGGGGCTCATCTCCGCCCTCACCGACCGGGTCGTCGTGCTCGACCACGGCCGCACCCTCCTGGAGGGGACGGCCGCGCAGGCGCAGTCCGACCCGCGCGTGATCGAGGCCTACCTCGGCAAGGATGCGGCCGATGACGCTGCTTGAGCTGGAGGAGGTGACGGCCTCCTACGGACCCGTGCAGGTGCTCGAGGGCGTTTCCCTCAGCGTCCCGGAGGGCGGTGCCGTCGGCATCCTGGGCGCCAACGGTGCGGGCAAGACCACCACGCTCCGCGCCATCAGCGGCATGGTGCGCGCGGGCGGGCGCATCCGCTTCGACGGCCGCGACATCCGCGGGCTCGGCCCCGACCGCACCGCCGCGCTCGGCATCGCGCACGTGCCCGAGGGGCGCGGCACCCTGACGCAGCTGACCGTCCGCGAGAACCTCCGCGTCGGCGCGTACCTCCGCAAGGACCGCAAGGCGATCCCCGCCGACATCGACTACTGCCTCGACCTCTTCCCGCAGCTCAAGGAGCGCATCGGCTCGCAGGCCTCGGCCCTCTCCGGCGGGGAGCAGCAGATGCTCGCCGTCGGCCGGGCGTTCATGGCGCGTCCCCGCCTGCTGCTGCTCGACGAGGCGTCGCTCGGACTCGCCCCCTCGACGGCGAAGAACGTCTACGACGCGATCCGGCGCCTCCGGGTGGAGTCGGGCATCGCGATGCTCATCGTCGAGCAGAACGCCAACCTCGCCTTCACTCTCGTCGACACCGCCACCGTGCTGGAGACGGGCCGCAACGCCCTCACCGGCACCTCGGCCGAGCTCAAGGGCATGGACGAGATCCGACGCGCCTACCTGGGAGGCTGACATGGGCACCTTCGTGCAGCTGGTCATCGACGGCCTGTCCACCGGCTCGATCTACGGCGCGCTCGCCCTCGCGATCGTGCTGGTGCACCAGGCGACCGGCCTGATCAACTTCGCCCAGGGCGGCATGGCGGTGCTGTCGGCCTACATCGCCTACGTCTTCACGCAGCTGGGCCTGCCCCTGATCGTGGCGATCCTCATCGCGGTGGTCATCTCCTTCGCATTCGGCGCGGCGGCGGAGCGCCTGCTCGTCCGCCGGTTCGAGCGCGGCGATCCCGACACCGCCGTCGTGGTGACGATCGGCATCCTGACGCTCGCCACCGGCATCTGCGCCTGGATCTGGGGCTACGACAACCGCCAGTTCCCGTCGCTCTTCCCGCTGAGCACGGTCGAGGTGCTGGGTGCGGTGGTGAGCATCCGCTCGCTCGGCACCATCGGCGCGATCGTCGCCATCATGATCGTGCTGCAGGTGCTGTTCATGCGCACGAAGCTGGGCTTGGCCCTCCGCGCCGTCGCCATCAACCCCGAGTCGGCCGCCCTGTCGGGCCTGCCCGTGGGGCGTCTGCTCATGATCGGCTGGGGTCTGGCCGCAGCGCTCGGCGCGATCGCCGGGTCGCTCGTCGCCCCGCAGCTGACATTGACGCCCGGGATGATGGACGGCGCCCTCGTCTACGCGCTCGCCGCCGTGATCATCGGCGGTCTGAACAGCCCCCTCGGCGCCGTCGTCGCCGCCTGGATGATCGGCGTACTGGAGAACCTCGCCGCCGTCTACGTGCCCTTCATCGGCTACGACCTCAAGATCGCCGTGCCGTTCCTGCTCGTCTTCGTCGTGCTGATCCTGAGGCCGCAGGGCCTGTTCGGCCGCCGCGTCGTGGTGCGCGTCTGATGGCCGCCGTGTCGACGATGTGGCGCACCCCGTGGGTGCGGTGGGCGACGATCGCCGTGGTGGCGATCGCGCTGATCGTGGCGCCGCTGATCCTGCCGCAGTTCGCGAACCAGACGCTCATCCGCATCGGCGTGTACGCCGTCGCCGTGCTCGGCCTGAACATCGTCATGGGCTACGGCGGGCAGGTGAACCTCGGGCAGATCTTCTTCCTCGGCCTCGGGGCCTACGTGACCGCCTACGGGGTTCAGAACGACTGGAACATCGTCCTCGTCTTCGCCGCGGCCTGCCTCATCCCCGCAGCTGCCGGCCTCCTCGTCGCACTGGCCGCCGCGCGCCTCGGCGGGCTGGCGATCGCCATGGTGACCATCGCGCTCCCGATCGTGGGCGTGCCGCTGGCCAAGCGGTTCTCCGACGTGACCGGCGGATCGCAGGGCGTCTCCGCGCGCTTCTCGAACGCCCCCGAGGGCAGCGGGCTCTACGACGATCAGTGGCAGTTCTACATCGTGCTGGCCATCGTCGCGGTCTCCTTCGTCCTCGCGCGCAACTTCGTGACCGGCCGCTTCGGCCGCGCGCTGGCGATCGTCCGCGAGAACGAGAACGTCGCCTCCTCCATGGGCATCTCGCCGTACCGGTACAAGGTGCTGGCCTTCACCGTGGCATCCCTCTTCGGCGGCGTCAGCGGCTTCCTCTACATGGTGGCCGTCCAGTACACCTCGCCGGAGACCCTCAGCTTCGGACACTCCATCAGCCTGCTGGCGGCGATGGTCATCGGCGGGGCGGGCAGCATCGTCGGATCGCTCATCGGCGGCGCCTACTACGTCTTCGTCCCGCAGGCCACGAGTGCGATCGACCCGAACCTCACCACGATCATCCAGGGCGTCGTCCTGCTCGTGGTGCTGTTCGTCCTCCCCGGCGGGCTGGTCAGCCTGCCCCGCCGCATCCGCCGCCGCCTGCGGCGCACGTCGTCGCCCGACGTCGTCCGGACCGCGACGCAGACCTCCTCCCGTCCGGCTCCCGGCCGCGACGAGGAGGGCACCGAAGAGACAGAGAGGCAAGGACAGGCATGAACATGCGCAGGAGAGCAAGAGGGGTCATCGGCGTCGTCGCCCTGACGTCCGCCGTCGCGCTCGTGCTCGCGGGGTGCTCCCGCGGCGGAGAGCCGGCCGGAGGAGGGGATGCGTCGGGCGGAGCTGCTGCGGCGAGCCCCGGCATCACCGACACCAGCATCACGATCGGCATCACCAGCCCGCTGACGGGTGCCACCGCCGGCCCCGGCAACTGCACCGTCGACGGGGCGAAGGCCTACTTCGGCGTGAAGAACGCCGAGGGCGGCATCGAGTTCGGCGACGGGAAGACCCGCACCGTCGACATCAAGGCCTACGACGACGCCTACGACCCGCAGAAGGCGCTCGCCAACTTCCAGCAGATGGTCTCCGACGGCGTCTTCGCCGCGGGCATCGGCCTCGGAACGCCGACCAACCGCGCGTGGCGCGAGGCGGCGATCGACGAGAAGGTGCCGCAGGTGCTCGTCATGACCGGCGATCCGCTGTTCAGCAACCGCGAGGAGAGCCCGGAGCAGCTCGGCTTCGTGCCGATCTACCAGCAGGAGGGCGGCGCGTTCGGCGAGCTGCTGGCCGCCTCCAGCGAGGACCACAAGGTCGCGATCCTGTCGCAGAACGACGACTACGGCAAGGGCTACGTCGAGGGCTTCAAGGATGCGATCTCGGGTGCGTCCAACATCCAGATCGTCGGCGAGCTGACCTACGAGGCCACCGACACGTCGGTCGACGCGCAGCTGACCGAGCTCGCGGCATCCGGCGCCGACGTCTTCTTCAACGCGATGTCGATCACCCCGCTGGTGATCTCGTCGATGCAGAAGACGCAGCAGCTCGGCTGGCTGCCCAGCTGGTTCCTGCCGTCGAACACGTCGAGCCCCACGGCGATCCTCGAGCCCGGCGGCGGCTCGGCGTTCCCCGGCGTCTACTCGGTCGCCTTCTCGCAGTCGGCCGCGAGCCCGACCTTCGGCGACAGCGCCGACGGCAAGGCCTTCCTCGACGCGATCGCGGAGTACACCGACCAGCAGGGCGTCCCGGCGTTCCCGCACTGCGTGTGGAGCTGGATCGCCGCCTCGACGCTCGAGCAGGCGTTCACCACCATGACCGAGCCGACGCGCGAGAGCTTCATGACGGCGCTCGAGGGCATCTCGGACTTCCAGGCGCCGCTCATGCTCGAGGGGTCGACGATCGACACGACGCAGGACGGCAAGCCGGCCGTCTCCAGCGTCCAGGTGCAGAAGTACAACGGCAAGGGCTACGCCACGGCGGAGTCCTTCGGCTGATCGGCGACGCACGACGGAACGGGGCGGTCCTTGCGGGCCGCCCCGTTCTGCGTGCTCACGCGGCGCGGCGACCTCGGGGGTCAGGCGGCGAAGCGCCCCCGCAGCTCGGCCTTGAGGACCTTGCCCGACGCGGTGCGCGGGAGCTCGTCGACGACGACCACCCGCTTCGGGATCTTGTACCGCGCGAGCTTGCCGTCGAGGAAGGCGGCGACCGTCGCCGTGTCGACGGCGGCGCCGGGCGCGACCGTCACGACGGCCCACGGCACCTCGCCCCAGCGGTCGTCGGGCACGCCGATGACGGCCGCCGCCGCGACGCCGGGCACATCCGCCAGCAGGTTCTCGACCTCGGCCGGGTAGATGTTCTCGCCGCCGGAGATGATCATGTCCTTCAGCCGTCCGGAGATGAAGAGGTAGCCGTCGGCGTCGACGTAGCCGAGGTCGCCGGAGCGGAACCAGCCGTCGGCCGTGAAGGCGGCGGCGGTCGCCTCGGGGAGGTTGAGGTATCCCGCGAAGACGTTGGGTCCGCTGACCTGCACCTCGCCGACCTCGCCCACCGGCAGCGTGCGGCCGTCCTGGTCGGCGACGCGCACGTCGAGGAAGAACTGGGGGAGGCCGACGCTGCCCTGCTTCTCCCGCGACATCGCGGGGGGCACGCTGGTGCCGCCGGGCGAGGTCTCGGTCATGCCGTAGCCCTGGGCGAAGGCGAGCCCGCGCTCCTCGTACGCGGTCAGGATGCGCGTGGGCACCGCCGATCCGCCGCACGTGAGCTTGTCGAGGCTCGACAGGTCGGTGGTCGCCCAGTCGGGGTGGTCGGCCATCATCATGTACGTCGTGGGCACGCCGCTGAGCATCGTCACCCGGTGGCGCTCGATCTGCCGCAGCGCGGCGCCGGGCTCGAAGCCCTTCTCCAGCACGAGGGTGCCGCCCTGCAGCAGCACGGGCAGCGCGCCCATGCCGAGCGAGGCCACGTGGAAGAGCGGCGAGATCATCAGGGCGACGTCGTGCGAGGTGACGTCGTAGTCGATGATGCAGTTCAGCGAGACGAACGTCAGGTTCTGGTGGGTGAGGATCGCGCCCTTCGGGCGGCCCGTCGTCCCCGACGTGTACACGATCGCCGCGGGGTCGGTCGGCGCGACGCGGACCCCGGGCAGACCGGGCGCGGCCTCCCGCATCAGCGAGGGGAACCCGGGCCGCCCGTCGCCGTCGGCGGTGGGCAGGGTCGGCGGGAGCGCGTGCTCCGCGGCGACCGCGGCGAGCCGCTCGTCGAACTCGACGTCGTGCACGAGGAGCGCCGCGGCGCTGTCGCGGAGGATGTGCGCGACCTCGGGCGGGGCGAGGCGCGTGTTGACCGGGACGAACACGGCCCCGAGCTGCACGGTGGCGAACAGCGCGATGATGAAGCCGGGGCTGTTCTCGCCGAGGTAGGCCACCCGGTCGCCCCGGGAGATCCCCCGCGAGGCCAGCACGGCGGCGGCCCGCTCGGTGGCGTCGGCCAGCTCCTTGTAGGTCATCCGGCCGTCTTCGCCGTGCAGCAGCGCGGCCTTGCCGGGGGAGCGCAGACGGCGCCGGGCGAGCCAGCCGCCGAGTCCCTGGTCGTTCATTCGCCGACTCCTTCGTCGCGGGGGTGGTGGCCGGCGGGCGCAGGGCGCCCGCCGGTGTCAGGCGTAGAAGCGGCTGAGACCGCGCGCGACCACGGCGGGCTTGGTGCCGCCCTCGATCTCGATGGTCTGGTCGATGACGAGCTGGTAGCCGCCGGCGACCTCGGTGACCTCGGCGATGACGGCGCCCATGCGCACGCGCGCACCGACCTTGACGGGCGAGACGAAGCGCACCTTGTCCAGGCCGTAGTTGACCTTCGTGGTCACGCCCTCGACGTCGAGCAGCTCGGTGATGAAGGGGATCGTCAGCGACAGGGTGAGGAAGCCGTGCGCGATCGGTCCGCCGAACGGGCTCTCGGCGGTGGCCCGCTCGGGGTCGGTGTGGATCCACTGGTCGTCGTCGGTGGCGTCGGCGAACACGTTGACGCGCTCCTGGGTCACCTCGATCCAGTCGGAGAAGCCGAGGTCCCGGCCGACGAGGGAGGGAAGGTCTGCGTATGCGACGGTCGTGGTCACGATGTGCCTTTCAGGTGGGTGTTCAGAGGCCGAGCAGGCGCACGGCGTTGTCTTTGTAGATGGCCGGGAGCGCGTCGGGCTTCATCGCGGTCTGGGCGATGTCCGACATCCAGCGATCCGGCGTGAGGAGCGGGTAGTCCGAGCCGAACAGCACGCGCGAGCGGAGGTAGCTGCCGGCGGCGCGCACGAGCGACTCGGGGAAGTACTTCGGGCTCCAGCCGGAGAGGTCGATCCACGTGTTGTGCTTGTGGGTCGCCACCGCGAGCGCCTCGTCCTGCCACGGCACCGAGGGGTGGGCCATGATGATCTGCAGGTCGGGGAAGTCCGCCGCCACCGGGTCGAGCAGCATCGGGTTCGACAGCGCCAGCCGGAAGCCGCGCCCGCCCCGCATGCCCGCGCCGATGCCGGTCTGACCGGTGTGGAACAGGGCCGGGACGCCGGCATCCTGGATCGTCTCGTAGAGCGGGTACCAGCGCTCCTCGCTCGGGTCGAAGCCCTGCACGGTCGGGTGGAACTTGAACCCGCGCACCCCCGACTCCTCGATGAGGCGCTTCGCGACGTCGACCGCGTCCGAGCGACGGGGATCGACCGAGCCGAACGGGATCAGCACGTCGTTGTGGCGGGCGGCCCCGTCGGCGATCTCGGCGCTGGAGAGGGCGGGATGCTGCAGCTCGGTCTGCGCGTCGACGGTGAAGACCACCGCGGCCATCCGCCGTTCGCGGTAGTAGTCGGCGACGCCGTCGAGGTCGGGGCTCGTCCCGGCCTTGAAGTACTGGGCCGCGGCCTCCGCGAGATCGGGCGGCAGGGAGGAGTGCCCGTGCGCGTCGACCTCGATGTGCACGTGCACGTCGATGGCGGTCAGCGCGTCGACGTCGATCGCGCTCTCGTAGCGGGTCACGAGCGCTTCAGGTCCTCCGGGAGCGGCGGGAAGGTCTCGCCGACCGACTGCAGCCTGCCCTCGCTGAGGCCCGGGAACTCGTCCTGCAGCGCCTCGGCCGACCATCCGCCGTCGTGGTAAGCGGTGACGACCGGCTCGGGGTGCGACCACAGCTGCAGGCGGTCGCCGCCCACGCCGATGGCCTGACCGGAGATGCCGGCCGCAGCGTCGGAGGCGAGGTACGCGATGACGCCCGAGACGTCCTCCGAGACGCCGAAGCCGAGGTCGTGTCGGAAGAACGGCGGCATGGCCTCGCCCCGCTCGGTGGCCTCGACGGCGGCGGCGAAGTAGGGGATGGTCGAGGTCATCGCCGTGGCGGCCACGGGGATGACGGCGTTGGCGGTGATGCCGGCCTTCTTGAGCTCGAGCGCCCACGTGCGCACCATGCCGACGATGCCGGCCTTCGCGGCGGCGTAGTTGGTCTGGCCGAAGTTGCCGCGCTGCCCGGTGGGCGAGCCGATGCAGATGATGCGTCCGGCGACGCCGTTCGTGCGCATGTGCACCGCGGCCTCGCGGACGCAGGTGAAGGTGCCGCGGAGGTGCACGTCGATCACGGTGTCGAAGTCGTCGTCGCTCATGTTCCAGAGCGTCTTGTCGCGGAGCACACCGGCGTTGGTGACGAGGATGTCCAGGCCGCCGAACGTCTCGACGGCGGTGCGCACGAGCTCCTGCGCGGTCTCGGTCGGGCCGACGGGCGCGACGACGGAGACGGCGCGTCCGCCGCTCTGCTCGATCGTGGCGACCGCGGCGTCGGCGGTGGCGGCGTCCACATCGTTGATGACGACGGCCGCACCCTGCCGGGCGAGCTCCTGGGCGTATGCGAGACCGAGCCCGCGTCCCGATCCGGTGACGATTGCGACTTTGCCTTCGAGCAGCATGAGGACTCCTTCGTGTCTCGATCATCGAACCGCAATCCGTTGAGAAAGTCAATGATTGCGAAACGGGCGTTTCGCCTACGCTGGGGGGATGAGCCGCGACCTGCCGGAGGTGCCCGCCGAGGTCGAGTTCGCGCTCACGGAGGACCTGAGCTTCCTGCTCGCCCGGGCCAACGCCCTGTCGCTCGCGGCCGGCAACGCCGCACTCGCGGCTCACGGACTCAAGGTGCGCTCGTACTCGGTGCTGATGCTGGCGGCCGGGGCGCAGCATCCCTCCCAGCGCGGTCTCGCGGAGTTCCTGCGCCTCGACCCCAGCCAGGTGGTCGCCCTCGTCGACGACCTCCAGTCGCGCGGGCTGATCGTGCGCGAGCCCGACCCGTCCGACCGTCGTGCGAACGTCGTCACGGCGACGGACAAGGGCCGGTCGCTGCTGGCCGCCGCGTCGGCGTCGGCGCGCGAGGCCGAGGAGCTGCTGCACGCCGACCTGTCGCCGCGGGACCGCGCGCACCTCGTCGGGCTGCTGCGCACGATCGCGTTCCCCCCGGCGTGAGTGCGATGTCGTCCCGCTCCGCCGCCGTCCGCGGCTCGCTCGTCGCCCTGACCATCGCGGTCGTGCTGAGCGCCGCCATGCTGCGGGCGCCCGTGGTCGCCGTGGCGCCCGTGGCGCGGGCGATCGGAGACGACCTCCAGGTCAACGCCGGCGTGGTCGGGCTGCTCACCAGCATCCCGGTGCTCTGCTTCGCCCTGTGCTCGCCCATCGCCGTCGCGATCGTGCGGCGCGGCGGTCCGGACTTCGCCCTCGCGGTCTGCCTCACCGGCGCGGTCGCGGGCAGCCTGCTCCGCTCGGCCGGCGGACTCGTGCCGGCCCTCGTCGGCACCGCTCTGCTGGGCCTGTTCCTCACGATCGGCAACGTGGTGGTGCCGATCATCATCGGGCGGGAGTTCCCGCCGGAGCGCACGCACCTGATGACCGGCGTCTACACCTCGGCGATCAACGTCGGCACGATGACGGTCACGCTCGCCACGGCGCCGCTGGCGACCGGCATCGGCTGGCGCGGCGCGATCCTCGTGTGGTCGGGCTTCGGGCTCGCGGCGCTGGCCGTGTGGGTCGGTCTCCGCGGGCTGCGGGGCGCCTTCGTGCCGGATGCCGCGGCCGGCGCCGCCCCGGCGACCGGTGAGCCCGCGCGGGTGCTGCGACAGGCCTCGACGTGGCTGCTCGCGTCGGCGTTCGCCGGCCAGGCGTTCGCGTTCTACGGCGTGACGGCCTGGCTGCCGTCGCTGCTCGGCGACCAGGGCTTCGGCGGCACCGAGGCCGGGGCGATCGCGGCGATCTTCCAGGTCGCGGGCATCGCCGGGGCGCTGCTGACGCCGCTGGTCACGACCCGCGTCTCGGTGCGCGCCGCCGTGCTGCTCGTCGCCCTCGGATGGCTCGCCGTGCCGCTGGGCTTCCTCCTCGCGCCGCAGCTGTGGCTGCTGTGGTGCGCCCTCGGCGGCGTCGCGCAGGGCGGCGGACTGACCGTGGTGTTCATCCTCATCAACGCGCTCGGCGGCGACGAGCGCACCATCGCCGGACGCTCCGGCCTCGTGCAGGGCATCGGCTACGGCGTCGCCGCAGCCGGGCCGCTCATCGTCGGGGCGCTGCACGAGGCGACCGGATCCTGGACCGCCTCCCTGCTGGCCGTCCTGGTCGCCGTCGTGCTGTTCGGCGTGGCCGGGTCCGCGGCGACCGCGCCGCTGCGTCGACGCACCTGAATCGGGCTTCACCCTCCCGTCGTACCCGCCGAGGCCAGGCGCTCGGACGAGGACAGGATGCTCCGGGCCGCATCCGTCCTGTCCTCGCCCGACCTCCTGGCCTCGCGCAGCGCACCGGACGCACACCGACCCCACCCGCCCCCGCACCTCCTCCCGCTAGCCTCGAACCGGGAGGCGGACCATGGGCGGCGACGACGCGGGCGAGGGGATGCTGGCCCGCGCCATGCGCGTGCTGCACTGCTTCTCGGACGACCGGCCCGCCCTCACCGCCGCGGAGCTCGGCCGCCGCACGGGGCTCGCCACCTCCACGCTGCACCGCCTGCTCGCGCAGCTCACGGACTTCGGGCTGCTCGCGCGCGGACCCGGCCGCACGTACACGATCGGCTCGCGGCTGTGGGAGCTCGGCGAGCTGTCCCCCCTCTCGCTGCGCCTGCGCGAGACCGCGCTGCCGCACATGTCGCGGCTCTACGAGGCGACGGGCGAGAACGTCCACCTCGCGGTGCTCGACGCCCCGACGCCCGAGACGGCGACCGCGCTGTTCGTCGGCCGCGTCACCGGTCAGGACTCCATCCCGACCCTCAGTCGCATGGGCGGCCGGCAGCCGCTGCACACCACCGGTGTCGGCAAGGCGCTGCTGTCCACCCGCCAAGACGACTGGCTCGACCGCTACTTCGCCGTGCCGCTCGAGCGCGAGACGACGCACTCCATCACCTCGGAGTCCGGGCTCCGCGCCGACCTCGCCCGGGCGCGCTCGCGCGGCTACGCGACGACGCGCGAGGAGATGACGCTCGGCAACATCTCCGTCGCCGCACCGCTCGCGCACGTCGACGGACTGCCGCCGGTCGCCATCGGCATCGTCGTGCACCTGGAGCGCGCCGACGAGCGCCGGCTGGGGCCGCTCGTGGTGCAGTCCGCGAAGGACATCGCGGCCGCCCTGCGCGCCGCCTGATTCCCACTGACCGGGAAAGCGAGCGGATGCCGCGGCCCCGGGATGGCACGCTGAAACCGAACACGCCCCGTCGAAGGAGACGCCATGACCGGCCCCGACGCCCCCACGGATCCCGCCGAGACCCGCGAGACAGCCGACAGCGAAGAGACCTTCCGCTCGTCCGTCGTGCTGGAGCAGACCGCGGCGGCCCCCGAGACGCTGCTCGCCTCGGCCGACATGCCGACCCAGACGCAGATCACCCGCGAGATCGAGGAGATCGCCGCCGACGTCGCCCGCCGCGACGCCGCGGGCGAGAGCGGGCGCGCGACGCTGCACGACTACGCGCCCTACCGCTCCAGCATCCTGCGCCACCCCACGAAGAACCCGCGGCTGGTCGATCCCGAGACGATCGAGCTGTACTCGCCGGCGTTCGGTCAGCGGGACGTCGCGGCCATCGAGTCCGACCTGACGCTTCAGCACCGCGGCGAGCCGCAGGGCGAGCGCATCACCGTGCAGGGCCGGCTGCTCGACTCGTGGGGTCGTCCGCTGTGCAACCAGCTCATCGAGATCTGGCAGGCCAATGCGGCCGGGCGCTACATCCACCAGCGCGACCAGCACCCCGCCCCGCTCGACCCGAACTTCACCGGCGCCGGGCGCATCGTCACGAACGACGACGGCGAGTACTTCTTCACGACCATCAAGCCCGGCCCGTACCCGTGGAAGAACCACGTCAACGCGTGGCGTCCGGCGCACATCCACTTCTCCGTGTTCGGCAGCGGGTTCACCCAGCGCCTCATCACGCAGATGTACTTCCCGGGCGACCCGCTCTTCGCGCTCGACCCCATCTACAACACCATTCCGCGGCAGGCGGACCGCGACCGTCTCATCGGCGCCTACGACCACGACCTGACGGTGCCCGAGTTCTCCATGGGCTACCGCTGGGACATCGTCGTCGACGGTCCGGATGCCACGTGGTTCGAGCAGGAGGACGAGCACTGATGCCCACGCCCACCACCCCCAAGACGCACGCGGCGACGCCGGGTCAGACGATCGGCCCGTTCTTCGCCTTCGGCCTCGACTACGACAAGAAGCACGAGGTCGCGTTCCCGCACAGCCCCGGCGCGATCGTCGTCGGCGGCATCCTGCGCGACGGCGCGGGTCAGCCGATCCCCGACGCGATCGTGGAGATCTGGGGAGCGGACGCCGATGGCTCCGTGTCGCGTGGTCGCGGCTCGCGCCGGCGCGACGACCACACCTTCACCGGCTTCGGCCGCTCGGCCACCACCGACGAGGGGCGGTTCGAGTTCTGGACCCGCAACCCCGGGTCCATCGACGGGCGCGCGCCCTTCTTCGCCGTCGTCGTGTTCGCCCGCGGGCTGCCCGACAAGCTGCACACCCGTATCTATCTCCCCGAGGACGAGGCGGCGCTCGCCGCCGACCCGCTGCTGTCGTCGCTGGACGCCGACGAGCGCGCTACGCTCATCGCGACCCGCCTGCCCGACGGCAGCCTGCAGCACGACATCCGGCTGCAGGGCGAGGGCGAGACCGTCTTCCTGACGTTCTGAGAGCGGATGCCGCGGCCCGCCGCCTCCGAGAGGCCGGGCGTCCGCGGTCCGCGGAGGAGGAACGCATGAGTGCCATCGATTCCGGCCTGCTGTCGCCTGTGACCGCCGGCCGCGACGCGCTCGTCGACGACGCCGCGTTCCTCGACGCCGCGATCCGCGCCGAGGTCGCCCTGGTGCGCGCGTACGCGGCGGTCGGGGTCGCCCCCGCGTCGGCGGCCGACGACGTCGCCGGCGCCCTCGGCGTCGACGGCGACGAGCGCGGCGCCGGGCGCCCGAGCAACCGGATCAACCTCGACGGCCTGGCCGCGGCATCCGTCGTCGGCGGCAATCCGATCATCCCGCTGGTCGGGCTGCTCAAGGAGCGCGTGCCCGCGGAGAGCCGCGCGTGGGTGCACCGCGGCGCGACGAGCCAGGACATCTGGGACACGGCGATCATGGATGTCGCGGCCCGCGCCGTCGCGCAGGTGCGCACGTCGCTCACCGAGACCGCCGAGGCGCTGCTGGTTCTGGGAGAGTCGCACGCGGACGACGTCGCGGCGGCGCGCACGCTGACGCAGCACGCGGTGCCCACGACGATCGGCGCCCGCGTGGCGGGGTGGTCGCGCGCCGTGGAGCGCGCGGCAGCCCGGCTCGACGCGCTGGAGTTCCCGGCGCAGCTCGGCGGAGCGGGCGGGACCCGGGCCTCGTTCGTCGAGGTGACGGGGTCGATCGAGGGCGCCCAGGCGCTCGCGGCCGCGTACGCCGGCGTCGAGGAGGCGCCCGCGCCGTGGCACGTCGACCGCGCGCCGGTGACCGGGATCGGCGACGCGCTCGTGACGACGCTCGACGCCCTCGGCAAGTTCGCCGGCGATGTCGCGACGCTGAGTCGCACCGAGATCGGCGAGGTCTCCGAGGGCGAGGGCGGCGGGTCGTCGGCCATGCCGCAGAAGCAGAACCCGACGGAGGCGGTGCTGATCCGCTCGGCCGCCCTGCGCGCGCCGCACCTGGCCGCCACCCTGCACCTCGCGTCGGCGCTCGCCGTCGACGAGCGTCCCGACGGTGCGTGGCACGCCGAATGGCCGACGCTGCGCGAGCTGCTGCGCCTCGCCCTGGGGGCTTCCGCCCACGCGGCGCACCTGGCCGCGCATCTGCGGGTCGACGCCGCCGCCGCGCGGGCGAACCTCGCGTCGTCCGGCGGCCTCATCGTCGCCGAGCGGCTGTCGATCGCGCTCGCACCGCTGCTCGGCAAGGACGTCGTCGCCGCGATCGTCGCCGACGTCGAGGCCGGTGCCGACCTGGCCGACCGCGTGCGCGCGGCCGTCGAGACCGCGGGCGTCGAGGTCGACGTCGACGGCCTGGTCGACCCCGCCAACTACACCGGCGTGGCCGGCGTGCTCGTCGCGGATGCCCGCGCCGCGCACGACGTCCGCGCCGCGTCGACCGCACCCGCGCCGACCGCACCCGTGCCGAACGGAACCACGCCGGCCGGACCCGCGCCCGCCGAGAACCGACCCGAAGGAGCCGGACGATGACCGTCCCCGCGATCGCCCTCACCGCCTGGCAGGGGCCGAACGACGCGCCGATCGTCGTGCTCGGCCCCTCGCTGGGCACCTCGACCATCCTCTGGGAGGACGTCGTCCCCGCGCTCGCGTCGCAGTACCGCGTCGTCGCCTGGGACCTCCCGGGGCACGGCGACTCCGCACCCGCGAGCGACGCGTTCACCGTCGACGATCTCGCCGACGCCGTCGTCGACGCGATCGACGAGCCCTTCCTCTACGCGGGGGTGTCGCTCGGCGGCGCCGTAGGGCTCACGCTGGCGCTGCGGCATCCGTCGCTCGTGGATCGCGCGGCCATCGTGGCGTCGGGCGCGAAGCTCGGGGAGCCCGACAGCTGGGCGGAGCGCGCGACGCAGGTGCGTGCGCAGTCGACCTCGAGCCTCATCTCCGCCTCGGCCGGGCGCTGGTTCGCGCCGGAGTCGATGGCGCGCCGCCCGGAGCTGTCCGGTCGTCTGCTTCACGCCCTGCAGGACGCCGACGACGAGAGCTACGCCCTGTGCTGCGAGGCGCTCGCCGCCTACGACGTGCGAGCCGACCTCGGGGGGATCGATGTCCCGGTCCTGGCCGTCTGGGGCGAGCACGACGCGGTCGCTCCGGAGGCGAAGGCCGTCGAGATCGCCGAGGGCGTCCGCGATGGACGCGTGCTGCGCATCGACGGTGCCGCGCACCTGCCACCCGCCGAGCAGCCGGAGGCCGTGGCATCCGCTCTGCTCGCCTTCTTCGAGGAGAACCGATGAGACCCGACGGCGACGGACTGACCGACCAGGAGCGCTACGACCAGGGCATGGAGGTGCGCCGGGCCGTGCTGTCCGACGCGCACGTCGACCGGTCGACGGCGGCGGCCACGTCGCTCACCGCCGAGTGGCAGGACTTCATCACCCGCGTCGCATGGGGCGACGTGTGGTCGCGGCCGGGCCTGGACCGCCGGTCGCGCTCGATCGCGGTGCTGTCCTCGCTCATCGCCCACGGTCACCACGAGGAGTTCGCGATGCACCTGCGCGCCGCACGGCGCAACGGCCTCACGCTCGACGAGATCAAGGAAGTGATCCTGCAGAGCGCGGTGTACTCGGGCGTCCCCGCCGCCAACACGGCCTACCGCATCGCGGGCGAGGTCTTCGCCGACGAGCTCTGACGGGCCGTGCCGAGCCCGCCTCGGCGTCAGTGCGCGCCCGGGCGGCGCTGGAGGCGCGTCTCCTCCAGGTCGAGCAGCGCCTGCGCCTCCGCGAGGATGCGCGACGGGTGGTTGCCGAGGGCGCGCAGCTCGAGCATCTTCTGCCGCTCGGCCGCGACGATCGTGAGCCGCAGCTCGCGGAAGAGCCTGTGCGGGGTGTCGACCTCGTTGCGCCCGCGGTCGACCCGCTCCCACGCTGCCTCCGTGCGGAGGAAGGTCGACTGCCGGGCGCGCTCGACGACATCCGGGTCGTAAGGGCGGTCGCTCTCGCTGACGACCCGCTCCAGCTCCTCGATGCCCGCATTGCTCAAGGTCTCCAGCAGCTCGGCGATCTCGCGGCGATCCTCCCGTGCATCCACTCCCTGCACGCCGAGGACCCGGATGAGCCACGGCAGCGTGCCGCCCTGCAGCACGATGGATGCCACGGCCACCGTGAACGCGATGAGGATGAGCTGCGGGCGGTACGGGGTGTCCTCGGGCAGCGACTGCGCGGCCGCGAGCGTGACGACGCCGCGCATGCCGGCCCAGCCGAGCACGATGCCGCCGCGCCAGTCGATGCGCTCCTGCCGCTGCTGCTCGAGATCCCCGCGGCGACGGCCGTAGTCGCGCTCCAGGCGGTTGCGCATCCGGGCCTCCCGCTTCGTGCGGCTCGGATGCGCGCGGAAGTAGTAGAGCGCCAGCAGTGCGCGGTAGGTCGTCCGCTCGGCATGCCGCTCGCGCAGTCGCAGGGCCACGATGAGCGGGCCCACCCACAGGTAGCGGATCACGATGAGCACGACGGTCGCGAGCAGGCCGATGCCGAAGGAGGCCTCGACGCTGAACACCTCCGGGTCGGCGTCCTCGATGAGGGTGCGGATCTCCAGCCCGATGAGCAGGAACACCCCGTTCTCGAGGAGGAACTGGATCGTCCGCCAGTTGATGCGGTCGCTGATGCGCGACTGCGGCGAGAATGCGCGCGGCGCGGCGTGCCCCGTGTAAAGCCCGGCGACGACGACGGCAAGGATGCCCGACGCGCCGATGTACTCGGCCGGGGTGAAGGCCACGAACGGGACGGCGAGGCTGAGCGCGGTGTCGAGCACGGGGTCGGAGAGCTTGGAGCGCACCCACACCGTGACGATGCCGGCCACGATGCCGATCACGATCGCGAGGGCGGCGGCGTAGAGGAAGTCCGCGACCCCCGCCCACGGCGACGCGAGACCGCCCGCCGCGGCGGCGACCGCGGAGCGCAGCAGCACCAGGGCGGTCGCGTCGTTGACGAGTCCCTCACCCTCCAGCAGCGTGAGCAGTCGTGGCGGGAGTCCGAGCCGGCGTCCGATGGAGGTCGCGGCCACGGCGTCGGGCGGGCTGATGATCGCTCCCAGCGCGACGGCCGCCGCGTAGTTCAGGTCGGGCAGGAGGAAGAAGAGCAGGGTGCCGGTCGCGAAGGCCGTGACGACGACGAGCGCAACGGACAGGCCCGCGATGGGCGCGAGGTTGCGCCGGAAGTCCATCACCGGCACGGCGACCGCGGCGGCGTAGAGGATCGGCGGCAGCAGCCCGTCGAGGATGATCTCGTGCGGCACCTCGATGTCGGGCACCCCGGGCAGGTAGCTCAGCGCCACGCCGACGACCACGAGGATGATGGGCGCCGCGATGCCCAGGCGTTTCGAGAACGCCGCGACGGCGACGATGACCGCCACCGCGATGATGCCGTACAGGCCGAGCTCCATGCCGACCTCCCGCCAACGCCCCTTCCGAGAGTAGGCGCCCGGTGCGGACAGGAGGGCCGCGCCGGCGGGTGGCGCCCGCTGAGCGGGAATTCCCTCGCCCCGATGGACGGGGAAGAGTAGGGTGGATGCTGTGCGAACACGTATTCGCACAGCGAACACCACCGACGAGGAGTGTCGATGATCGACAAGACCGTGACGGATGCCGCGGCCGCGGTCGCCGGAGTGCAGGACGGATCCACCGTGATGATCGGCGGGTTCGGCCGTGCCGGCCAGCCCGTCGAGCTGATCGACGCCCTCATCGCGCAGGGTGCCGGCGACCTGACGATCGTGAACAACAACGCGGGCAACGGCGACACCGGCCTCGCCGCGCTGCTGGCCACCGGTCGCGTGCGCCGCATCATCTGCTCGTTCCCCCGGCAGCACGACTCGTGGGTCTTCGACGGGCTCTACCGCGCCGGGAAGATCGAGCTAGAGATCGTCCCGCAGGGCAACCTCGCCGAGCGCATCCGCGCCGCGGGCGCCGGCATCGGCGCCTTCTTCAGCCCGACCGGCGTCGGTACCGAGCTCGCCGAGGGCCGCGAGTCCCGGAAGATCGACGGCCGGCAGTACGTGCTGGAGTACCCGATCAAGGCCGACGTGGCCCTCATCTCCGCCTGGCGCGGCGACCGCTGGGGCAACCTCATCTTCCGCGAGACCGCTCGCAACTTCGGCCCGATCATGGCGACCGCCGCCACCACGACGATCGCGCAGGTCGACGAGATCGTGCCGCTGGGCGACCTGCACCCCGAGACCGTCGTCACCCCGGGCATCTTCGTCGACCGCGTCGTGCCGGTCGGGGAGCGCCGCTGGCTCGAGGACGGCCGCTTCATCGGCGGCGTCGACATCGAGGGCCGTCCGCTGAAGGACTCCGCCGCACCCGGGGCCGCGGCATCCGTCGAAGGGAAGCGCTCATGACCACCACCATCACCCGCGATGAGCTCGCGGCGCGGATCGCCGCCGACATCCCGGAGGGCGCCTACGTGAACCTCGGCATCGGCGCGCCGACGCTCGTGGCCAACTTCCTGCCCGACGACCTCGAGATCATCCTGCACACCGAGAACGGCCTGCTCGGCATGGGCGAGGCGCCGGCGGCCGGCATGATCGACCCCGACCTCATCAACGCCGGCAAGCAGCCCGTCACCGCCTTGCCGGGCGCGGCGTACTTCCACCACGCGGACTCGTTCGCGATGATGCGCGGCGGCCACCTCGACGTCTGCGTGCTCGGCGCCTTCCAGGTCTCCGAGCGCGGCGACCTCGCCAACTGGTCGACCGGCGCGCCCGGGGCGATCCCCGCGGTCGGCGGTGCCATGGACCTCGCCATCGGCGCCAAGTCGGTCTACGTCATGACCGACCTGCTCACCAAGACCGGCGAGTCCAAGCTCGTCGCGGCCTGCACCTATCCGCTGACCGGCGTGGGCTGCGTCACCCGCGTCTACACCGACCACGCGATCTTCGACGTCACGCCCGACGGGTTCTCCGTCCGCGAGGCGTTCGGCGACAACACCGTCGAGACGCTGGAGGGCCTCACCGGCCTGTCGCTCGGCCCGGCGGACGCCTCACGAGACGCGGATGCCGCGGCATCCGCGGAAGGGAACTGACATGACCACCTTCATCTACGACGCCGTCCGCACCCCGTTCGGTCGGGCCGGCGGCGCGCTCTCCGGCGTGCGCCCCGACGACCTCGCCGCCGTCGCGATGCGCGCGATCGTGGAGCGGACGGGCCTGGATCCGGCGCGCATCGACGACGTGATCTTCGGCGACGCCAATCAGGCCGGCGAGGACAACCGCGACGTCGCGCGCTTCGGCGCGCTGCTGGCGGGCTTCCCGACGAGCGTGCCCGGCGTCACCGTCAACCGCCTCTGCGGCTCGTCGGTCGAGGCGGTCATCCAGGGGTCGCGGGCCATCGAGGCGGGCGACGCCGACCTCATCCTCGCCGGCGGCGTCGAGTCGATGAGCCGCGCACCCTACGTCGTGGAGAAGTCGCCCAAGCCGTTCCCGGCCGTGGGCAACCAGACGATGTGGAACACCTCGATCGGCTGGCGCATGGTCAACAAGGCGCTGCCGAAGGAGTGGACGATCTCCAACGGCGAGTCGGCCGAGAAGCTTGCCGGCATCTACGGCATCAGCCGGGAGGAGCAGGACGCCTTCGCCCTGCGCAGCCACCGCCTCGCCGCCGAAGCCTGGGCTGCGGGCGTCTACGACGGCGAGATCGTGCAGGTGCCGGGGGCGGAGCTCGCCCGCGACGAGGGCATCCGCGCCGACACGACGCTCGAGAAGCTCGCCGGCCTGAAGGCGCTGTTCGCCGCCGACGGCACCGTGACCGCGGGCAACGCCTCGCCGATCAACGACGGCGCCTCCGCCGTGCTCCTCGGCGCCGAGGGCGCCCTCGACGTCGAGCCGCTCGCGCGGGTCACCGGGCGCGGCGTGTTCGGCAACGACCCCGACGTGTTCGGCGTCGCGCCGGTCGAGGCGGCGAACCGCGCGCTCGCGCGCGCCGGCCGCACGTGGGCGGACGTCGACGTCATGGAGCTGAACGAGGCCTTCGCCTCGCAGAGCCTCGCGTGCGCGCAGCTGTGGACCGAGCTCGACCCCGAGAAGCTCAACATCCACGGCGGCGCGATCGCGATCGGCCACCCGCTCGGCGCCTCCGGCGGGCGCATCATCGGGCACGCGGCACACGAGCTGCGCCGCCGCGGCGGGGGAGTGGCGGTGGCTGCGATCTGCATCGGCGTCGGCCAGGGCCTCGCGGTCGTCCTGGAGCGGTGAGCCGGCGCGGGAGGATCGTTCCATGAGCGATGACAGCGAGCCCGGCTCGGCCGAGTTCGTCCAGTCGCTGGCGCGCGGCCTGCGGGTCATCAAGGCGTTCGACGCGCAGCATCCGGAGCTCACGCTCAGCGACGTCGCCCGCCGGTCGGACCTCACCCGCGCCGCCGCACGCCGTTTCCTGCTGACGCTCGTGCATCTCGGCTACGTGCGGGCGAACCCGGATGCCGCGACCGGCGCGTCCCGCTTCGCCCTCACCCCGCGGGTGCTGGAGCTCGGGGTGTCGTACCTGTCGTCGCTGTCACTGCCGGAGGTCGCCCAGCCGCACCTCGAGCGCCTGTCGCGCGAGGTCGACGAGAGCGTGTCGGCCGCCGTGCTGCACGGCCCGTCGATCGTCTACGTCGCGCGCGTGCCCACCCGCCGCATCATGAGCGTGCGCATCACGCTCGGAACGCAGCTCCCGGCGGCGGCGACCTCGATGGGGCGCGTGCTGCTGGCCGCGCTGCCGGACGACGAGACGGATGCCGCGCTCGCCGCCGCGGAGCTCGAGGCCTACACGCCCCGCACGCGGGCGACGCCCGACGAGCTCCGCGCCGAGATCGCGCGCGTGCGCGCGCAGGGCTGGGCCGTCGTGGACGGCGAGCTCGAACCGGGGCTCCGCTCGGTCGCGGTGCCGGTGCGCGGCCGTGACGACCGGGTCGTCGCCGCGCTCAACGTCTCCACGAGCGCCACCCGCGACGCCCTCGACCGCCTCACGGACGTCTACCTCCCGCGCCTGCAGGAGACCGCGGCCGCCATCGGCGCCGAGCTGCGGATGCTCTGACGCCCGCGGGCGGTCGGATGCCGCGGGCGGTTGGATGCCGTGGGCGCAGGCCCGCGGCATCCGGTCTCCTTCCACCGGCGCCGGAATCAGGGATGTCGCGAGAATCAGGCCGATTCGCAGCGGACGGCCTGACTTTCGCGACATCCCTGACTCTCGTGACACAGCTGCTGCCCCGCGCCGCCTGACCGCACCCGCTTTG
Organism: Microbacterium jepli; assembly: GCF_047237905.1. Taxonomy (NCBI): domain Bacteria; kingdom Bacillati; phylum Actinomycetota; class Actinomycetes; order Micrococcales; family Microbacteriaceae; genus Microbacterium; species Microbacterium jepli. The sequence continues at coordinate 191,790 of NZ_JBDFLW010000005.1, forward strand.
TGGGGCTCCGCCCCACACCCCTGATCGCTACCGCACTCCCGCCATCAGCTTCAGGACCGGCTTGACGCCGAAGAACAGCGCGACGCCCAGCGCGATCGCAATGAGGCCGAGGATCGTGAAGTACGGCACCTCGTTCGTCGGGTCGTAGTAGCCGGCCAGCGCGCCGGCGATCGACGTGCCCAGTGCGACCGACAGGAAGTACAGGGCGACCATCTGCGTGCGGAAGTTCTTCGGCGCGAGCTTCGTCGATGCGGACAATCCGACGGGCGAGATGAACAGCTCCGCGATCGTGAAAACGAGCAGGATGCCCACGATGCCCAGCAGCGGGGTGGAGTTGGGCGCCCCGTTGGCGAAGAGCAGGAACATCAGGAACGCCAGACCCATCACGACCACGCCGATCGCGAACTTCACCGGCGTCGTCGGCTGACGCCGGCCCAGCTTCGTCCAGATCGCGGCGAAGACGCCCGACAGGATGATGACGAAGATCGGGTTGATCGAGTTCACCCACGACACAGGCATCTCCCACCCGAAGATGCTGCGGTTCAGCCGCTCGTCGGAGTAGATCGTCAGCACAGTGAACTGCTGCTGGTACAGCGACCAGAAGCCGACGTTCACGATGAAGAGCGGGATGAAGCCGAACACGCGCGAGCGGTCGGTGGCGTCGATCCGCTTCGACGTGAGGATCACGGCGAAGTAGGCGATCGCCGCGCCGAGCGTCACGATGATGACGATGATCGCGAGGTTGTCGGCCCGGATGAGCCCCACGAGCACGAGCAGGGCGAGCACGACGACCCCGGCCACGGCGATGCCGGCGAACAGGAGGCGGCGGTTCTTCGGCAGCGGGTTCGGAACGACACGGGATGCCGCGGGCAGGGCCTTGCGGCCGAACGAGTACTGGATGAGGCCGAGGGCCATGCCGACGGCCGCCGCGCCGAAGCCCCAGTGGAACCCGATCGAGGACTGCAGCGCACCCGTGACGATCGGACCGAAGAACGCGCCGAGGTTGATGCCGAGGTAGAAGAGGGAGAATCCGGCATCCCGTCGCACATCGTCGGGAGCGTAGAGGGTGCCGACGACCGACGTCGCGTTCGCCTTCAGGCCGCCGGAGCCGACGGCGACGAGCACGAGGCCGGCCGCCAGGCCCACGAGCCCCGGCAGGAGGGCGAGCGCGATGTGGCCGGCCATGATGACGATCGCGCTGTAGAAGAGCACCCGCTCCGAGCCGAGGAGCCGGTCGGCCAGCCACGCCCCGAGGATCGTCGAGAGGTAGACCGTGCCGCCGTACGCGCCGACGATGCCGGCGGCGACGCTCTGGTCGATGCCCAGCCCGCCCTCGCTGACGGCGTAGTACATGTAGATGAGCAGGATGCCCTGCATGCCGTAGAAGCTGAACCGCTCCCACATCTCCACGCCGAACACGTGGGCCAGCGCGAACGGCTGGCCGAAGAACCGGGTGTCGTGGTCGCCGACCTCGTCCTCGGACTTCCGGTAGCTGCCGGTCGGCGGACCGACGGGGATCTGCGGGGTCTGACCGCCGCCTGTGCCGCTCATGGCGTCAGGTTAGTCCTCAGCGGCGCAGCGAGGGGTGGCTCTCGTGCGGGTCGCGGCTGCCCGGGATGAACAGCGCCACCACGAGGGCCACCAGAGCCGCGGCGCCGCCGAGCACGAACGACAGGGTGAAGGCGGTCGCCGTCGGGGCGGCCGTGCCGTTGAAGTCGGCGGAGTTGGATGCCAGCACCGCACCCACGACGGCCGCCGCGACGCTCGTGCCGAGGGAGCGGCAGAGTGCGTTCAGCCCGTTCGAGGCGCCCGTCTCGCTCTGCGGCACCGACCGCATGATGAGCATCGGCATCGACGCGTAGCCGAACCCGATGCCCACGCCGATGAGCACGTTGGCCACCAGGAGGTGCCAGACCTCGGTGGACAGCAGGAGGGTGAAGACGTAGGCCACGAGCAGCGAGCCGGCTCCGAGGATCAGCAGCAGCTTCGGTCCGGTGCGGCGGGAGAGCCGGCCCGACACCGGCGAGAGCAGCATCATCACGAGCCCCGACGGTGCGACGACGAGGCTGGCCGCCAGCAGCGAGAGCCCGAACCCGACGCCGGTGGCGACGGGCTGCTCCAGCATCTGCGGGTACGACACGTTCGAGGAGAAGAGCGAGAACCCCATCGCGACGGACGCGATGTTCGTGAGCAGCACGGCGGGGCGCGCGGCGACCCGCAGGTCGAGCAGAGGCTCGGAGATGCGCAGCTCGTACCAGCCCCACACCGCCAGCACGGCGAGGCCGCCGAGGCCGGTGCCGAGCGTGAGCGGCGAGGTCCAGCCCCACGTGTTGCCGCGCGAGACGGCGAGGAGGATGCCGATCAGGCCGACTGCCAGGCCGGCTGCGCCGACGTAGTCGAAGCGGCCCGCGGTGCGCAGCACGCTGACGGGCACGATCAGCACCACGAGCACGAGGCTGACGGCGCCCAGACCGGCCGCCGCCCAGAACAGCAGGTGCCAGTCGCTGCGCTGCGCGATGAGCGCGCTGATCGGCAGGCCCAGCGCCGCCCCGACGCCGAGGGTGGCGCTGATGAGGGCGATGGCCGAGTCGACGCGGTCCTCGTGCAGCACGTCGCGGAGGATCGAGATGCCCAGCGGCACGACGCCGACGATGGCGCCCTGCAGCGTGCGGCCCACGATGACGCCGACGATCCCGGGCGACAGCGCGGCGATGATCGACCCCGCGATCATCACGCCCAGCAGCACCAGCACGATGCGGCGCTTGCCGTACATGTCGCCGAGGCGGCCCGAGATGGGGGTGATCACCGCGGCGGCGAGAAGCGTCGAGGTCACGACCCAGGCCGTGTCGTCGCGGGTGGCGTCCAGCAGCTCGGGCAGCTTCGACTGGATCGGCACCATCAGGGTGAACATGAACGACGACACCAGGCCGGAGAAGGCCAGGACGGCGACGATCACGCCCTGGCGGGGCATCCGGGTCAGTCGTCTGCGCTGGTCGTCGTCCCGTTCTCCCACCTGTCGAGCCTAGGGGCGCCCGCGGACGCGGGCTGCCGCGGTGCCAGGATGGAGGGATGGGCTCGCCAGCAGGGATCACGCCGGAACCGTCGTCCGAGTCGGGTGTCGACATCCGTCCGCTCGCGACGATTGAGGAGGTCTTCGCGGCCGCCGCGGTGCTCGGCCAGGTGTGGGGCGGTGACCACTCCGGCATGCCGCCGAACCTCCTCCAGGCCCTCGCCCACTCGGGCAACTACGCGGTCGGGCTCTACCGCGACGACGTGCTGGTCGGGGCATCCGTCGCCTTCTTCGCCGCCCCCGCGGCCCGCTCGATGCACTCCCACATCACCGGCGTGCTGCCCGATCACCAGTCCCTCGGACTCGGCCGTGTGCTCAAGCAGCATCAGCGCGAGTGGGCGCTGGCCCGCGAGGTGGGCCACATCACGTGGACCTTCGATCCGCTGGTCGCCCGCAACGCGCACTTCAACCTGCGCGTGCTCGGCGCCCGCGCCACCGAATACCTGGTCGACCACTACGGCGCGATGGACGACGGCGTGAACCGCGGCGACGAGACCGACCGCGTGATGGTGTCGTGGGCGCTCGCGGCCCCGCCGGTGGCGACTCCGGAGGCCGATCGCGTGGTGGCCGCCGTCGCGGTGCCCGCCGACATCGGCGCCCTCCGCCGGGAGAGCCCGCAGGATGCCGCGGCCTGGCGCGTGCGCGTGCGGGAGCAGATGCTCGCGCACCTCACCGACGGCCTCGTCATCGGAGGCTTCGACGACGCGCGCGGCTACCTCTTCGTCCGCCCCTAGCCGCGACGGCCGCGCCCGGCGCGCCGGATCACGGGTCGGACACGATGGCCGTTCTCCCAGGATCGTCCTCAGACCAGCCCATACGCTGAGGGGATGCCCATCGCCCGCCCCTCGGCATCCGTCACCCTCGAGGGGTTCGAGCTGCGGGTGGTGCACCTTCCGCTCGTCTCGCCGTTCACGACGAGCTTCGGCACCGAGCACGTGCGCGAGGCGATCATCGTCCGGGCGCTCGGTGACGGAGTCGAGGGCTGGGGCGAGATCGTCACGAGCCCCGCACCGCTGTACTCGAGCGAGTACACGCAGACGGCGTGGGACGTCTCGGTACGCCATCTCATCCCCGCGCTCCTGGAGCGCGGAACCCTCCGCGGCGACGACGTCGCCGACGTCCTCAGCCCCGTCGTCGGGCACCGCATGGCGAAGGCCGGCATCGAGCTCGCCGTGCTCGACGCGGCGCTGCGCACCGAGGGCCGCCCGCTCGCCGACTACCTCGGCGCCGTGCACGACCGGGTGCCCTCCGGGGTGTCCGTCGGGATCCAGCAGGATGCCGCGGCTCTCGTCCGCACCGTGCAGGGCTATCTCGACGAGGGCTACGTGCGCATCAAGATCAAGATCAAGCCCGGTCGCGACGTCGCCGACACCGCCGCGGTGCGCGACGCCTTCGGCACGATCCCGCTGCAGGTGGACGCGAACTCCGCGTACACCCTCGCCGATACGGATCTTCTCGCCGAGCTCGACCGCTTCGACCTGCTTCTCATCGAGCAGCCCCTCCAGGAGGACGACATCGTCGACCACGCGACGCTCGCCCGGCGCCTGCGCACCCCCGTCTGCCTCGACGAGTCGGTGGTGTCGGCCAAGGCCGCCGCCGACGCGCTCGCGCTGGGTGCGGCATCCGTCATCAACATCAAGGCCGGCCGCGTCGGCGGCTACCGCGAGGCGGTCGCGATCCACGACCTGTGCGCGGACGCCGGCATCCCTGTGTGGTGCGGCGGCATGCTCGAGACCGGCATCGGCCGCGCCGCCAACGCCGCGCTCGCCGCCCTGCCCGGCTTCACGCTTCCCGGCGACGTGTCGGCCTCCGCGCGCTTCTACGAGCGCGACATCGTCACCCGTCCCGCCGTGCTCGAGGACGGTCACGTGCGGGTGCCGACCGGCCCCGGACTCGGCGTCGAGATCGACGAGGCGGCACTCGACGAGGTCACCGTGGCGCGCGAGATCGTCCGGCGGAGCGCATGAGGCGCGTCGCCGGCGTCTCCGCCGTCGCGGCCGTGCTCACGGCCGTCGCGGTGCTGGTCGCGGGCTGCGCCGAGCCGCCCCGCCCGCAGCCCTCCGCCACCGCCCTCCCCGGCGGCATCACCGCGTCCATCGTGCAGCTGCGCTCCGACGTCGCCGAGCGCCAGGCCCAGGTGCGCATCCACAACACCGACGACGAGCCGCTCGTCGTGGGCACCGTGCGCGTCGACGACCCGCGCTTCCTCGGCCACGCGGTGCGCACGATCCGCCGTCAGACCGAGATCCAGCCGGGGGCGACGGTCGACATCCGCGTGCAGCTCCCGCCGATGAACTGCGCCGCGGAAGACACCTCGACGGGTGCGCCGACCCCGGCGCCCACCGGCACGGCCGGTGCGGCGACCCCCGAGCCCACGGCAGAGCCGCAGGCGACGGCCGACCCGGGCGCGACCCCCGACACGGGCAGCTCCGCGGACCCGTCCGCCGTGCCCGAGCTCACCCCGGTCCCGTCCCGCACCGGCGGCCCGCCCGACCCCGCGAGCACCCGCGCCACCGTCGGCTACCGCTTCGGTGCGAGCATCGCGATCGCCGTCGCGGAGCTGTCGGAGCCGATCCCCTTCCTCTCGGCGATGTACGAGCGCGAGTGCCTGGGCGAGCGGCTGTCGGATGCCGCGACCGTGACCCTCGGGGCGTTCACGCCCTCCGCGCCCGGCGAGCCGGCCGACCTCGAGCTGAACGTCGACGCGACCAGCCGCGGCGAGGCGTCGATCGTCGGCATCCACCAGACGAACCTGCTCTCGTTCGGCCCCGTCGGCGGTCCCTACCCGGCGGTGTATCCGATCGGGGTCGCCGTCGCCGAGGACTCCGCTCCGCAGACCGTGCACCTCCCGCTCGTGCCCGCACGCTGCGACGCGCACGTGGTCGCCGAGGACAAGCGCGGCACGGTCTTCGGTCTCGACGTCGACGCGGAGGGGACGGCCGGCACGATGCAGCTCGCGGCCACGCCCGAGCAGCGCGGCGAGATCCTGTCCTGGGTCAGCAGCTGGTGCGGCCTCACCCCGTGAGCTCCGCTCGTGGATGACATCGCGCTCGCACGCATCCCCGCCGGCACCGTCGCGCTCCACGACGCCCGGCAGAAGCGCCGGTGGACCGTCGAGCTCGAGCCGTTCGAGATCGGCGTCTACGCCGTCACCGAGGAGCAGCTCGCCGAGATCCTCGGGGAGGCGGCGTCCCATCCGCGCCGACCGGCCGTCGAGGTGAGCTGGCTGCGGGCGGTGCACTTCTGCAACGCCGCGTCGGAGTGGGAGGGGCTCGACCCCGCCTACGGCTTCGACGGGGAGGACATCACGTGGCACGTCGACGCGGACGGCTACCGTCTGCCCACCGAGGCGGAGTGGGAGCACGCGTGCCGCGCCGGATCGACGGGCCCGCACTACGGACCGCTGGCAGAGGTGGCCTGGACCGCCGCCGACGGCGTGAGCACCCCGCAGCCCGTGGGCGGCCGGCTGCCGAACCTCAACGGCCTGTTCGACACCCTCGGCAACGTGTGGGAGTGGTGCTGGGATCTGCTCGACCCCGAGGAAGCCGACGGCTACCGGGTGTTCCGCGGCGGCGGTTTCGCCGACGACGCGTGGAGCGTGCGCGCGTCGACACGGCGGGGCGGCGTCCCGCGCATGTCGCATCCCGACGTCGGCTTCCGGCTCGCCCGCGGGGCCTCCGCCTCGTAGGACCCGCCCACCACGCCGATACAATCGGAGGAGCCGCTCGCCGCGGCATCCTCCTTCCGGACGCACCTCCGACGTCCGCGATCTCCACGCCCGACCATTGGAGCCACCATGGCCGAACAGTCCCGCCTCGACAAGGTCATCGCCCTCGCCCGCCACCGCGGTTTCGTCTTCCAGGCCGGTGAGATCTACGGCGGCTCCCGGTCGGCGTGGGACTACGGCCCGCTGGGCACCGAGCTCAAGGAGAACATCCGCCGGCAGTGGTGGCAGACGTTCGTGCGCGGCCGCGGCGACATGGTGGGCCTGGACTCCTCGGTCATCCTCCCCAAGCGCGTCTGGGAGGCCTCCGGCCACGTCGCGACCTTCACCGACCCGCTCGTGGAGTGCCTGCACTGCCACAAGCGCTTCCGCGCCGACAACCTCCTCGAGGACTTCGAGGCGCGCAAGGGCCGCGTCGCCGAGAACGGCCTCCTCGACGTGCCGTGCCCCAACTGCGGCACGAAGGGCCAGTACACCGAGCCGAAGGCCTTCTCGGGTCTGATGAAGACCTACCTCGGCGTCGTCGACGACGAGTCGGGCGTGCACTACCTGCGCCCCGAGACCGCTCAGGGTATCTTCGTGAACTTCTCGAACGTGCTCACGGCCGCCCGCAAGAAGCCGCCGTTCGGCGTCGGCCAGGTCGGCAAGGCGTTCCGCAACGAGATCACCCCCGGAAACTTCATCTTCCGCACGCGCGAGTTCGAGCAGATGGAGATCGAGTTCTTCGTGCCGCCCGCTGAGGCGCAGGAGTGGTTCGAGCACTGGGTCGAGGCCTGCTGGAACTGGTTCGTCGACCTCGGCATCGACCCCGACCACATGCGCCGCTACGACGTGCCCGAGGACGACCGCGCGCACTACTCCGACGGCACCATCGACGTCGAGTACGCGTTCGGCTTCCCGGGCAAGCAGTGGGGCGAGCTGATGGGTGTGGCCAACCGCACCGACTACGACCTGCGGAGCCACAGCGAGGCCTCCGGCCAGTCGCTCACCTACTTCGACCAGGCCTCGGGCGAGCGCTACACGCCCTACGTCATCGAGCCGTCCTTCGGCCTGACGCGCGCCATGATGGCGTTCCTCGTCGACGCCTACTCCGAGGAGGAGGCGCCCAATGCCAAGGGCGGCACCGACACCCGCACGGTGCTCAAGCTCGACCCGCGTCTGGCCCCGGTGAAGGTCGCCGTGCTGCCGCTGTCGCGCAACGAGCAGCTGTCGCCGATCGCGCGCGAGCTCGCGGCCGACCTGCGCGGCGAGTGGAACATCGACTTCGACGACGCCGGCGCCATCGGCCGCCGCTATCGCCGTCAGGACGAGATCGGCACGCCGTTCTGCGTCACGATCGACTTCGACTCGCTCGAGGACCGCGCGGTCACCGTGCGCGACCGCGACACCATGAACCAGGAGCGCGTCTCGCTCGACCGCCTGCACGACTACCTCGGCGAGCGGCTGCGGGGAGCCTGACCCCGCTTCCCCGTCCTCAGGCGCCTCCAAGCTCGGCCACATCGCTCTGCTCAGGAGGGCGCCTAGCTTGCTCCTGTGACGACATACGACGCCTCCGTTCCCTTCGCCGCCACTCCGACGCGGCGGGGGAGCGCCCGCCGGTGGGGCGCGTGGCACACGGGCCTGCTGGTGATCTCGCTCGGTGCGGCGCTGCTGACGACGTGGGCGGTGTGGACGGCGCAGCCGTCGGAGTACTACGCCTCGATCGCGCTGTCGATGAGCCGGAGCTGGCAGAACTTCTTCTTCGGCGCGGTCGACCCGGCGGGCACGGTCACCCTGGACAAGATCCCCGGGTCGTTCTGGATCCCGGCGCTGTTCGTGAAGGCGTTCGGCTACTCGGCGTGGGCCGTCGTGCTGCCCGATGCGCTGGCGGCCGTCGGCGCGGTGGCGCTCGTGGCGATCACGGCGAGGCGGATGCTGGGGGCGACCGCCGGCCTCCTCGCCGGGGCCGTCGTCGCCACGACGCCGATCCTGGTGGCGGTGGCCCGGTCCAATCAGCCCGAGACGTTCTTCGTGCTGGGCCTCGCGGCCGTCGCGTGGGCGGCGATGCACGCGCTCACGCGCCGCAGCTTCGGCTGGCTCCTGGTCGCGGGGCTGCTCGTCGCCGCCTCGTTCCAGACCTACATGCTCGAGGCGTGGGCGGTGTGGCCGGCGCTGGCGGCGGCGTGGCTCTGCACCCGCGGACGCTTCCTGTCGAAGCTCTGGCGACTCGCGGTCGCCGGAGTGGTGAGCCTGGCGGCATCCGTCTCATGGATCGTCGTCGTCTCGCTCGTGCCGGCCTCGGAACGGCCCTACATCGGCAGCACCCTGAACAACAGCGCCTGGGAGATGGTCTTCGGCTACAACGGGCTCGGCCGCTTCGGCTCGGCGACGGCGGACTCCGAGGCGTACCGCTCGTTCACGCCCTCGTTCTCGGGGAGCCCGGGCGTGCTGCGCCTGTTCAACGAGCAGCTCGCCGGTCAGATCGGCTGGCTCCTGCCGGCGGCCGTCGCGGCCGTGGTCGTGCTGTGGGTGCTGCGCTTCTCGCGGCCTGTCACGGTGCTCGTGACGGTGTGGCTGGCGACCTTCGCCGCGATATTCTCGGTCGTCGCCGGGATGCACCAGTTCTACACCGCGGCCCTCGCCGTGCCGGTGGCGCTGGCCATCGCCCTCGCGTTCGGGGTGGCCCGGCGCGCGGGGAGCACGTGGCCGCAGGTGCTGCTGATCGCGGTCGCGGCGCTGACGGCCCTGGGCATCGGATTGTCGACGGGCGGCTACTCCGTGCCGGTCGCGCTCGTGCAGGCCGTGGTCGCCGCGATCGCGATCGTTCTGCTGCTCATGGCCCGTCGCGGCGGAAGGCCGGCTCGTCGCGTCGGCCGGGCGCTGGCGGCGCTCACCGCGGGCGTGGCCATGCTCCTCACCCCGCTCGCGTGGTCGATCGTGACGATCTCCCACCCGAGCTCGATCAACCCCGTCGCGGGCGGCGTGAGCGAGCTGTCGGGAATCGGCGGCGGGCGCGGCGGCCCGGGAACGACCGGCGCGGGCACCGGCCCGGGGGCCTTCGGCTCCGGGCGCGACGGCTCACGCGGCGCCCCCGGCGGAACGACGGACGGGATGCCGCAGGCCGGGGCGCCCGCGAACGGTGCGGCCCCCGGCGGCCAGGCGCCCGGCGGCCAGGCCCCCGGCGGCGCGCCCGGCGGCCAGGGCTTCGGTGCCGCGGCATCGGGCTCGGGCAGCCGGAACACGGCGCTGCTCGCCTACCTGCAGGAGCGGACGCTGGGCTCGCGCTACCTCGCGGCCACCTTCGGGGCGCAGGCCGCGGCATCCCTCATCCTCGACAGCGACGGCGGCTCGTTCTTGCCGATCGGCGGGTTCAACGGCGGCGACCCGGTGCCGACACTCGCCGCGTTCCAGCAGCTCGTCGCCGACGGCGACCTGCGGTACGTCATCCTCAGCTCGACCGGTCGCGGCGGCTTCGGCATGAACGGCGGTGCCGACGCCGACACAGGGGTCTCGGCCGAGATCCGTGCGTGGGTGGTGGCGAACTGCAGCGTCCCGACGGACGCCCCCGACAGCTCGCTCTACGCCTGCTCGTGACGCGGGCTCAGGACTTCGACGCCTTGGCCTCCCGAGCGGCGGCCTTCATCTCCTGCTTGTAGGCGCGCACCTTCGTGAGCGACTCCGGCGAGACGATGTCGGCGACCGAGCGGAACGAGCCGTCCTCGCCGTAGGGGGCGGATGCCTCGCGCCACCCCTCACCCGTGAACCCCCGCTGCTTGCCGAGCAGGGCCAGGAAGATCTTCGCCTTCTGCTCGCCGAACCCGGGCAGGGCCTTGAGGCGGGTGAGCACCTCGGCCCCGCTGGGCGATCCCTTCGTCCAGATCGCGGACGCGTCGCCGCCCCACTCCGACACGATCGCCTCGCACAGCGACTGCACGCGGCCGGCCATCGAGCCCGGATACCGGTGCACCGCGGGGCTCTCCTGGAACAGCGCGACGAGCTTCTCCGGGTCGTACGACGCGAGGGCCGCGGCATCCACCTTCCCGGCGCGCTCCCGGATCTTCAGCGGACCCGCGAACGCGGTCTCCATCGCGACCTGCTGGTCCAGCAGCATCCCGATCAGCAGCGCCAGCGGGTCGTCGCTGAGGAGTTCGTCTGCGGCGTCGTCGCCGGTGATGTGGAGGCTCGTGCTCATGCCCTCATCCTCCCACCCGGCTGGGCGCGGTTCATCTGACGCAAGCTGTCGCTTCCCGGCGGTCGTTCCGCACGTTCGCGTCAGGTGATCACGCGAGAAAGGGCCGCGAGCAGGCCCGGATCAGCCGGCGACGTCGAGGCGGGGGACGGATGCCGCGGCCGCCGGTGCGGCGGCAGGCGCGACCCCGAACAGCGTCTCGAGGGCTGCGGCGTACTCGTCGGCGCGGCCGGCGGCGGCGAGCTCGTGCGCGCGGGCGGTCGGAGTGTGCAGCAGCACGCCGACAAGGTGGCGCAGCGCCTGCTCGGTGCTGCCGTCCTCGTCGCCGCGGGCGCGGGCACGGGCGATCTCGGAGTCGAGCAGGCCGAAGACCTTCGTGCGCAGGGCGACGAGCGCGGGCTCGACCGCGCGGCGCTCGCCGACGTCGGCGAAGCGGCGGGCCGCGTCGCGCACGACCTGACGCGCGGCATCCGTCGCCTGCAGCTCCTCGAGAGGGGCGTGCAGGCGGATGGTCTCGAGGTCGAGCAGGTCGAGGTCGCCCAGCGTCGCGACGTCGGGGTCGACGTTGCGGGGGAGCCCGAGGTCGATGACCATGCGGCGACGCGTGCGGGGAGCGGCGCCGGCGGCGAGCGACGCCTCCGCGCCGGCCGCGATGACGCCGGCGGACAGCACCGTCGTCTCGGCGGAGGTGCAGGTGATGACGAGGTCGGCCTCGGCGGCCTCGCGCGCGTACGCGCCGGAGGCCACGGCGCTGATGCCGTGCTTGGCGGCGAAGACCTGGGCACGGCCCGACGGCGAGTGCACGGAGATGTCTTCGGCGCCGTGGTCGCGGAGCGCGGCGAGCGTCGCGGCGGCGTACGAACCGGTGCCCACCAGCAGCACGCGGAGGTTCGACCAGTCCGCTATGCGGCTGTCGGCGAGCTCGAGCGCGAGGCGCACGAGCGACCGGCCCGCGCGGCCGAGGGCGGTGGAGTTCTTGACGCCCCGCTGAGCTTCGGAGGCGCGCTGGAACAGACGCTCGAGCTCGCGCGACGACGTGCCGTCGGTGCGGGCCTGCGCGAGCGCGCGCCGCACCTGGCCGGCGATCTCGCCCTCGCCGACGACGACCGATTCGAGACCGGATGCCACGGCGAACAGGTGCTCGGCGACCTCGTCGCCCTGCAGCACGCGGTAGGAGCCGGCGACGTCCTCGGCGGGGATGCCGGTGGCGGACTCGATGGCCAGGAGCGTGGCCTCGACGCCCAGCGCCGCGGCAGCGGTGACGGGCTCGTCCATCTCGACGTAGGCCTCGAAGCGGTTGCAGGTCGCGACGACGACGGCTCCCTGGACGCAGTCCGAGTGCGCCGAGATCAGCGGGGCGATCGCCGCGGGGTGGGTGCTGAGTCGCTCGAGCAGTTCGAAGGAGGCGGTCTTGTGGCTCGCCGTGACGCACATCAGCACTGACCAAGGATATCCCGCCGTGCGCGGGCCAGCCCTGCGATGCCTCGACGTCGTGATTGTGCGCGCGCAGGCTTCCGACAGGCGCGGATGGGAGAATGGACGGATGCCTGATCCCGTCGACTCCGCGCTGGTGCACGCCCTCCACGGAAGGCGCCAGGACCGCCCCCCGGTGTGGTTCATGCGGCAGGCCGGCCGCTCCCTTCCGGAGTACCGGGCGCTGCGCGTCGGCACCGACATGCTCGACGCGTGCCTCGACCCGGCGATGGCCGCCGAGATCACGCTCCAGCCCGTGCGCCGTCACCGCGTCGACGCGGCCGTGTTCTTCAGCGACATCGTCGTGCCGCTGCGCCTCGCCGGCGTCGACGTGGCCATCGAGCCCGGCCGCGGGCCGGTCTTCGCGGAGCCCATCCGCTCCGCGGCCCAGGTCGCGCAGCTCACCTCGATCGACCCGAGTGCCGTCGCCGAGGCCGCGGCGCCCGTGCACGACGCGGTGGCGATCACCGTCGCCGAGCTCGCGGCAACCGGCACGCCTCTCGTCGGATTCGCCGGCGCCCCCTTCACGCTGTCGGCCTACCTCATCGAGGGCGGCCCCTCGAAGGAGCACCTGCGCGCCCGGGCGATGATGCACGCCGACCCCGCGTCGTGGCATCGGCTGGCCGGCTGGCTCGCCGAGGTGTCCGCCGCATTCCTGGAGGTGCAGGTGGGCGCCGGGGCCTCCGCGGTGCAGCTGTTCGACTCGTGGGCGGGCTCGCTCTCGCGGGCGGACTACCTCGAGTTCGTCGCGCCGCACTCGCGGGCGGCCCTCGCCCCGCTGCGCGGCCGCGTGCCCGCGATCCACTTCGGCGTGGGCACCGGGCCGATCCTCGCCGACATGCGCCTGCAGGACGCCGACGGCGTCGGCGTGGAGGGTGTCGGCGTCGACTGGCGCGTGCCCCTCGACGAGGCCGCCGCCGTGCTCGGCCCCGACACCACGGTGCAGGGCAACATCGATCCCGCGATGCTCCAGGCGCCGTGGGAGGTGCTGGCCGCGCACGTCGACGACGTGATCGCCCGCGGACGATCGGCGCGCGCGCACATCCTCAACCTCGGCCACGGCGTGCCGCCCGACACCGACCCCGACGTGCTCACCCGCCTGGTGGCGTACGCGCACGGAGAGCTCGGATGACCGACGTCCGCGACCTCGCGGCCGCCGCGGCGCGCACCTCCGTCGTGGTGATCGGCGGCGGCATGGCCGGCCTCGTCGCCGCCTACGAGTGCGCCAAGGTCGGCATCCGCGTGACCGTGGTCGAGGCGTCCGACCGCGTCGGCGGCGTGCTCCGCGCCGACGAGATCGACGGCATCGTCGTCGACACCGGCGCGGAGAGCTACGCGACCCGCGGCGGGACGGTGCGCGCGCTCGTCGACGACCTCGGCCTCGCGGGCGACATCGTGACGCCGACCCGCGGCGGCGCCTGGGTGTCGGGTCTGCCCGGAGGCCAGGCGGCGCCCCTGCCCGGCGGCAGCCTGCTCGGCATCCCGGACAACCCGTGGGCCGATGACGTCCGTCGCGTGATCGGCTGGGGCGGCGCCTGGCGCGCCTACCTCGACCGTCTGCGTCCGCCGCTCACGATCGGCCACCAGCGCAGCCTCGGCGCGCTGGTGCGCACACGCATGGGCCCCAAGGTGCTCGACCGGCTGGTCGCGCCCGTCACCTCCGGCGTCTACTCCGCGCGTCCCGACGACGTGGACGTCGACATCGCCGCGCCCGGCCTCAACGCCGCCCTCACCCGCACAGGTTCGCTGAGCGGCGCCGTCGCCGCGCTGAAGGGCGAGCGCACCTCGGCTCCCGGCTCGGCGGTCGAGGGCATCGACGGCGGGATGTCCCGTCTGCCCGCCGCACTCCGCACGCGGCTCGAGGAGCTCGGCGTCGACGTGCGCACCTCCACCGCGGCGACGGCCGTGCGCCCGCGACCCGAGGGCGGCTGGCTCGTCGCCGTCGATGCGGTCGCCGCTCAGGCCGATCCCGCGGCGGAGCTCGCCGCCGACGCGGTGATCGTCGCGACGACCGAGGCCGAGGCGCGCCGCCTGCTGGCACCCGTCGTGCCGGGCCTCGGGCGCGAGGACGTCGTCGCCCCCGTCGTCGAGGTCGTCACGCTGGTGCTCGACGCCCCCGAGCTCGACGCGCGCCCCCGCGGCTCGGGCGTGCTGACGGTGCCGGGCAGCCACATCGCCAAGGCGCTCACGCACTCGACCGCGAAGTGGGAGTGGGTCGCCCGCGCGGCCGGCCGCCGCCACGTCGTCCGCGTCTCCTTCGGCGCGCAGGGCGAGGCTCCGGCCACGGAGGGGATGGACGACGCGGATGCCGCGGCCCTGGCCCTCTCCGAGGCATCCGCTCTCCTCGGTGTCGCGCTCCCGCCCGCAGCCCTCCGCGGCGCGCACCGGCAGCGGTGGACGCAGTCGCAGCCCGCGTCGGAGATCGGTCGGATCGACCGTCAGCGCGCCGCCCGTGCGGCGATCCACGCCGTGCCGGGACTAGTGGCGACCGGCGCCTGGCTGTCGGGCACGGGGCTCGCGCAGGTCGTGCCCGATGCGGCCGAGGAGGCCGAGCGCGTGCGCGCGGCCATCCTGTTCGGCGGCCCCGACGCGCCCGGGAGCGCGAAGGACGACGGGCCGTCGTCCTTCGCGTGAGACGCAGTGGTTGTCAAGGGTGGATGCCGGGACGGGCATACGGTCTAATCTGAGTGCTGACCAGCAGTCCATCCAGCGTGAGGAGACCCCATGAGGGGCAAGGTAGGACTCGTGATCGGCGTCGGCATCGGCTACGTGCTCGGCACGCGGGCGGGGCGCGAGCGTTACGAACAGATCAAGACGCAGGCGTCCAGCCTCTGGAACACCGACACGGTGCAGAAGCAGGTCGGCAAGGTGAGCGACTTCGCCAAGTCCAGCGCCCTGGCTCTGCCGAAGACGCTGTGGGACAGCGCCGTCAAGGTGACCAAGGCCGCGACCCACTCCGGCGGCGACGCCGGCGACAAGCTGGACGCCGCCGTCAAGGCCGGCAAGAGCTCGGCAGACGACGTGTCGCGCGCGGCCGAGACCAGCAAGCGCTCGGTGAAGAAGGCGGCCGACGACGTCGCAGACGCCGTTCACCGCGACAGGAGCTGACGTGACGACTCCCCGGGGCTTCCGCGATCGCTCGGACGACAGCCTCCTCACCCTCGTCGGGGAAATTCCCGAGCTGGTGCGCAACCTCGTCATGGCCGAGGTCGACAACGCCAAGAAGTGGGCGTCGCGCACCGCCAAGACCGCCGGCATCGGCGCGGGGTGGTTCGTCGGTGCCCTGTTCATACTGTTCTGGTCCATCCCCGCACTCGGCACGTTCGCCATCGCGGGGCTAGCCTCCTGGTGGCCGGTCTGGCTGTCGGCTCTCGCCGTCTTCGGCGTGATGCTCGTCATCGCGATCATCCTGGCCCTCCTGGGGCTGGCGCGCTTCCGCAAGATCGGCAAGGACGACAACCCCGCCCAGTCGGTCGCCCGTGATGTGAAGGAAGTACGCGATGAGCTCGTCTGACTCGCTGACCCCGGTCCCGGTGCCGCGCACCGGCGTGATGATCGGCATCGCCGATCCCGTCGAGCAGGCGCGCGCAGAGCTCAAGGCGGCCCTCGCCGCCATCGAGGAGAAGGCGAACGTGCCCCGGCGCGTGTCGCGCGCGACGGATGAGACGATCGCCAAGGCGCGCCGGTTCTCGCGCGAGAACCAGAACGCGACCCTCGCGCTCATCGTCGGCGGTGCAGCTCTGGTCGGCGTGGTCGTGTGGGGCGCCGTGCGCGCCTACACGCGCTGAACGGTCGTCACGAACACGGCGACGGCCGCGCGTTTGGCGCTCGGGAAACGGCGGGGGAGACTGGAGTCATGACGTCCGATTCCACTCCCTCCCCCTCCGCCTACACGCTGTGGGCTGTGCTGCGCCGTGACCCGGCGCGCCCGGTGAGCGCGGTGGACGACGCCGAACTGGCCGACGTCGTCGCCCTGATCGAAGAGGGCGGCACCACCGTCCGCGGGTTCTACGACGTGAGCGGGCTGCGGGCCGACGCCGACCTCATGATCTGGCTGCATGGTCCCGACGCCGACGGGCTCCAGCGCGACCTGCGTCGCCTGCGGCGGACGATGATGCTCTCCCCGCTCCTGCCGGTGTGGAACGCGATGGGCGTCCACCGCGATGCGGAGTTCAACCGCTCGCACGTGCCCGGATTCCTCCGCGGCGAGCGTGCCCGCGACTGGCTCTGCGTCTACCCCTTCGTCCGCAGCTACGAGTGGTACCTGCTGCCCGAGGCCGAGCGGCGCACGATGCTCGCCGAGCACGGCCGCAAGGGCGCCGGCTTCACGGGCGTCGTCGCCAACACGGTCGCCTCCTTCGCCCTGGGCGACTACGAGTGGGTGCTGCCGATGGAGGCCGACGAGCTCACCGATCTCGTCGACATGATGCGCGACCTGCGGTACACCGAGGCGCGCCGTCACGTGCGCGAAGAGGTGCCGTTCTACACCGGCCGCCGCATCGCGGTGAGCGAGATCGCCGAGGTCCTGCAGTGACGGCGACCCGGATGCGGCGAGGCTCGCGCTGATGGCGACGGCGCTGCGCCTGGGAACGCGCCGCAGCGCTCTGGCTGTGGCGCAGTCCTCGCAGGTCGCGCGGGCGCTGGCCGCGGCATCCGGTCGCGAGGTCGAGCTGGTCCCGATCGTCTCGGAGGGCGACGTCTCGCGCGCCTCGCTCGCCGCGATCGGCGGCACGGGCGTCTTCGCCACCCGCCTGCGCGAGGCGCTCCTCAGCGACGAGTGCGACCTTCTCGTGCACTCCCTGAAAGACCTCCCCACCGCGCAGCCGCCGGGGCTCGTCATCGGCGCCGTGCCCGTCCGCGAGGACGCCCGCGACGTCGTCGTCACGCGCGACGGCACACCGCTGAACGATCTGCGGGAGGGGAGCGTCGTCGGCACGGGGTCGCCGCGCCGGGTGGCGCAGATCCACCGCCGCAATCACCGGGTGACGGTGCAGGACCTGCGCGGCAACGTCGACTCCCGCGTCGCCCGCGTGCGCGACGGCGAGCTCGATGCCGTGATCCTCGCCGCGGCCGGCCTGCGCCGGCTCGAGGGCACCGCGGCCGACCTGCAGCTGGAGGAGCTGGGCCTCGCCGAGTGGCCCACCGCCCCGGGGCAGGGAGCGCTCGCGGTGGAGATCCGCGAGGACGCGCCCGACGAGCTCCGCGCGGCGATCGCGCTCCTGGACGACGAGTCGACGCGCATCGCGGTCGCCGCCGAGCGCGCGGTGCTGTCGACGCTCGAGGCCGGGTGCCACGCCCCGGTCGCCGCCCACGCGGCGCTGTCGGGCGACGACCTGCGCATCCACGCCGTCGCCTACGCCCTCGACGGCTCGCGACGCGTGGGTCTCGACCGGACCCTGCCGCTCCTGCCGGGGTATGCTCGGGTTCCAGGCAGTGGCAACGGTGCGGATGCTGCCGACGACGCGAACCCGATCGTGCGTGCTGCGCGCGCCGGGGCCGATGTCGCTCGTCGGCTGCTCGAACGCGGGGCGGCCGACATCGTCCCACGAGAGTCGACCCCATGAACACAGCAGCCATCCCCACGTCCAAGCCCCTCGCGGGCTGGCGCGTGCTCGTGCCCCGCGGCGGGCCGTGGGGCGACGGCGTGGCGGCGACCCTCCGGTCGCAGGGGGCGACTCCGGTCGTGGCTCCGCTGATCAACTTCGCGCCCGCGAACGACGCCGTCACCCTCGACCGCGCGCTCGCGGATCTCGCCGCCGGGGCCTTCGACTGGCTGACCGTGACGAGCGCCACCACCGCCGACGTGCTCTACGCCTACCGCGCGCAGATCCCTCCCACCACCCGCGTCGCCGCCGTCGGCGAGACCACCGCCGCCGCCCTGCAGTCGATGGGCTATCGCGTCGACCTCATCCCCGACCAGGACAACTCCGCCGCGGGCATGGCGGAGCAGCTGCTCGCCCTCGAGCCCGAGCCGCGCGACATCCTGACCCTCCGCAGCGAGATCGCGAAGCCGGTGCTCACGCGCATGCTCGAAGAGGCCGGGCACCGCGTCCGCAGCGTCGTCGCCTACCGCACGGTCGGCGTGCCCGTCTCCGACAAGGTCGCCGCCGACGTCCGCTCCGGCCGCATCAACGCGATCCTCATCACCAGCGGCTCGGTCGCCGAGCAGGTGTACGAGCAGTTCCCCGAGATCCCCGAGTCGACCGTGATCGCCGCGATCGGCCCGCGCACCGCCAAGGACGCCCGACGTGCCGGCCTCACGGTCGACGTGGTCGCCGAGCGTCAGACCGTCGATGCGCTCATCCAGTCCGTCGCGCGGTTCTCTCTCCCGCACGCGGCGGACGAATTCTCCGTCTGAGGCGGTTCTTCGTGTCGTTCCCCGTTCATCGCCCTCGTCGACTGCGCCAGTCGCCGGCCGTCCGCCGTCTCGCCCGCGAGACGCACCTCGTGCCCTCGCAGCTCGTGCTGCCGCTGTTCGTCCGCGAGGGCATCACCGAGCCCGCCGACATCTCGTCGATGCCGGGCGTGCGCCAGCACACCCTCGACTCCCTCCGCGCCGCGGTGACGGATGCCGCGGCCGCCGGCGTCGGCGGTGTCATGCTCTTCGGCGTACCGTCCGAGCGCGACGCGATCGGGTCGGGAGCGGACGACCCGCGCGGCATCCTGAACGTCGCGACGGCCGCGGTCGCCCAGGAGGTCGGCGACGTGCTCGTCGTGCAGACCGACCTGTGCCTGGACGAGTTCACCGACCACGGCCACTGCGGCGTGCTCGACGCGCGCGGCCGCGTCGACAACGACGAGACGCTCGTCCGCTACGCCGCCATGGGCCTCGCGCAGGCGCGCGCCGGCTCGACGATGCTGGGGCTGTCGGGGATGATGGACGGCCAGATCGGCTACGTCCGCGACGCGCTCGACGCCGAGGGCTTCATCGACACGATCCTGCTCGCCTACTCCGCGAAGTATGCAGGTGCGTTCTACGGCCCGTTCCGCGAGGCCGTGGACTCCCAGCTGACCGGTGACCGCCGCACCTACCAGCTCGACGCCGGCAACGGCCGCGAGGGGGTGCGGGAGGCGCTGCTCGATGTCGAGGAAGGCGCCGACATCGTCATGGTCAAGCCCGCCCTGCCGTACCTCGACGTGCTCGCCGAGGTGCGGGCGTCGGTCGACGTACCGGTCTGGGCGTACCAGGTGTCGGGGGAGTATGCGATGGTCGAGGCCGCCGCCGCGAAGGGCTGGATCGACCGCCGCGGCGCCGCGATGGAGAGCGTGCTCGGCATCCGCCGAGCGGGCGCCGACGCCATCCTGACCTACTGGGCCGTCGAGGCGGCCGGCTGGCTGCGAGAGGACCTGGTCCGATGACCGACCGCAACGACGAGCTGTTCGAGCGCGCCCGCGCCGTCATCCCCGGTGGGGTCAACTCGCCGGTGCGGGCCTACGGCTCCGTCGGCGGCACGCCGCGCTTCCTCGTGTCCGCGCGAGGACCCATGGTGACGGATGCCGCGGGCACCGACTACGTCGACCTCGTGGCCTCATGGGGCCCCGCTCTGCTCGGCCACGCGCACCCGGAGGTCGTCGAGGCGGTGCAGGCCGCAGCATCCCGTGGCCTGTCCTTCGGCGCCCCCACCGGTGCGGAGGTCGAGCTCGCCGACCTCATCGCCTCCCGTGTCGTCGTGGGCGACGCGCGTCCGATCGAGCGCGTGCGCCTCGTCTCGACGGGCACGGAGGCGACGATGACGGCGATCCGTCTCGCCCGCGGCGTCACCGGCCGCGACCTGCTCGTGAAGTTCGCCGGCCACTACCACGGCCACTCCGACGGCCTGCTGGCCGCGGCGGGATCCGGCGTCGCCACGCTCGCGCTGCCCGGGTCCGCCGGGGTGCCCGCCCCGATCGCCGCCCAGACGATGGTGTTGCCCTACAACGACCTCGACGCGGTGCGCGCGGCCTTCGAGACGCACGGCGACGACATCGCCGCCGTCATCGTCGAGGCGGCCGCGGCCAACATGGGCGTCGTCGCACCGCTCCCCGGCTTCAATGCCGCGCTGGCCGAGATCGCGCACGCGCACGGCGCGCTGCTCATCGTCGACGAGGTGCTCACCGGCTTCCGGGTGCACCCGGCCGGCTTCTGGGGCCTGCAGGCCACGCAGGGCGAGGTGTACACGCCCGACATCCTCACCTACGGCAAGGTCGTCGGCGGCGGCATGCCGCTGGCCGCGCTCGCCGGCCGCGCCGACGTCATGGAGCACCTGGCCCCGACCGGCCCGGTCTACCAGGCCGGCACGCTGTCGGGCAATCCGCTCTCGGTGGCCGCCGGTCTGGCGACGCTGCGGCTCGCGACGCCGGAGGTCTACGAGCGGGTGGATGCCGCGGCATCCGTCGTCGCATCGGCTCTCTCCGACGCGCTCACCGCCGCCGGCGTCGTGCACACCGTGCCCCGGGCGGGGTCGCTGTTCGGCGTCGCGTTCTCGGCCGAGGCGCCGCGGGACTACGCGGGGGCGCTCGGCCAGGAGTCGTGGCGCTACCCGCCGTTCTTCCACGCGATGCTCGACGCCGGCGTCTCGCTGCCGCCGAGCGTGTTCGAGGCCTGGTTCCTCACGGCTGCGCACGACGACGACGCCCTGGGGCGCATCGTCGATGCGCTGCCCGCGGCGGCCCGGGCGGCTGCGCAGGCGCTCGGTCCCGTCGCGCTTGCCCAGTGAGCGCGTCGCACCCCCGGGTCGTCGTCCTCGCCGGCGGCGTCGGCGGCTCGACCTTCACGGTCGGCGTGCGCGCCGCGCTGGCGCGCCGGGGCGCGCCGGAGGCGACCGTCGTCGTCAACACCGGCGACGACCTGTGGCTGAGCGGCGTACGGCTGCAGCCCGACGTCGACTCCGTGCTCTACCGGCTGGCCGGCCAGAACGACGCCGTGCGCGGCTGGGGCCGCGCGGGTGAGACCGAGCGCGTCAACGCGGAGCTGCAGGAGTGGGGAGCGGGCTGGCCGTGGTTCACCCTCGGCGACCTCGATCTCGGCACGCACCTCGCCCGCACCGGCTGGCTGCGCGAGGGACTGACACCCAGCCAGATCGTCGCGCGTCTGTCGCAGCGGTGGCCGCTCGGCGCGCGCCTGCTGCCGATGACCGACCACGAGGTCGACACGCACGTCGTGGTCGCGGCCGAGGGCCCTGCGAATGACGGCGGTGCGGGGGAGCGGGTGCTGCACTTCCAGGAGTGGTGGACGCGGCACCGCGCGACGCTGCCGCCGGTGCGGTTCGAGAACCCCGGGATGGCCGACGCGTCGCCCGCGCCGAGTGTGCTCGACGCCATCGCGGACGCCGACGTCGTGCTCGTCGCGCCGTCCAACCCGGTGGTCTCGATCGGTCCCATCCTCGCCGTCCCGGGGCTGCGCGAGGCCCTCCGCGCCGCGTCGGCGCCGGTCGTCGGCGTCTCGCCGATCATCGGCGGACGCGTCGTCCGCGGCATGGCCGACGTCTGCCTCACCGCGATCGGCGTCCAGACGAGCGCCTCCGCCGTGGCCGCGCACTACGGCGCGCGCGCGGACGGCGGGCTGCTAGACGCCTGGCTGCTCGCGGAGGAGGATGCCGATTCCGCCGACGAGGTGTCTGCTCGCGGCATCCGTCCTGTCGTCCGTCCGCTCTGGATGACGGATGCCGCGGCCACCACGGCCATGGCAGACGCCGCCCTCGACGCCGCCGGGGTCTGACCCGTGATGCTCCCCGATCTCCCGGCGTTCGCGTGGCTGCTGCTCGCCCTGGCGGCGGTGACGGTCGGGCTGTCGAAGACCGCGATCCCGGGTGCGGGCACCGTGCCGGTGGCGCTCTTCGCCGCGATCCTGCCGGCGCGGCAGTCCACCGGCACGCTGCTGCTGCTGCTCATCACCGCGGACGCCTTCGCGATCACCATGTACCGCCGCAACGCGAACTGGGGCGTGCTGCTGCGGCTCGTGCCCGCCGTGCTGCTGGGCGTGGGCCTCGGTGTCGCCTTCCTCGCCGTCGCCTCCGACGGGTGGGTGAAGCGGCTGATCGGCGTCATTCTGCTGGTCGTCGTGGGCGTGACGCTCTACCGGCGGTGGGTGCAGAGCCGGGCGGTCGTCGGGCCCGACGGTGATGCCGGGGGAGCGGTCGGGAGGCGGCATCCGGTCGCTGCGGCGGTCTACGGATCGCTCGGCGGCTTCACGACCATGGTCGCCAACGCGGGCGGCCCGGTCATGTCCATGTACCTGCTCGCGATGCGCTTCCCGGTCAAGGAGTTCCTCGGCACGGCGGCGTGGTTCTTCGCGATCATCAACCTCTGCAAGGTGCCGTTCTCGGCCGGGCTGGGCCTCATCACCGTCCCCGGGCTGTGGGTCGACCTCGTGCTCGCCCCCGCGGTGGTCATCGGGGCGCTGTGCGGCAGGTGGCTTGCGAGTCGCCTCAATCAGCGCCTCTTCGAGCGGCTCGTCATCGTCTTCACGGTCGTCGGAGCCGTCTACCTGCTCGTCTGACCGGCCATTTATTGCGATTCTGGCCTTTCGTCAAGCCCCTCCGTGGCGAGGTGCCGGGATGTCTAATGGGACCAGTGCCTCGATAGACGATCGGGCCGAGTGGAAGGAGTCACCCATGGGTCTGGACGACAAGATCAAGAACGCTGCCGAAGACATCGCCGGGAAGGCGAAGGAGGCAACGGGCAAGCTGACCAACAACGAGCGACTGGAAGCCGAAGGTCAGGCCGACCAGTCGAAGGCCGACGTCAAGAAGGCCGGCGAGAACGTCAAGGACGCTTTCAAGTAAGCCGACGCCTCGAGGGCGGCCGCAGCGGATGCTGCGGCCGCCCTCGTCGTCTGTGCGGGAACGGATGCCGCGGTCGCGCTCGTTGTTGAACCGATACGTAAAACATAATTGTGTTCGTATGTTCGGGCTGTTTCAAACGCATTCTGTAGAACGCAATGTCGGAGGTCCGTGCGAGGATCATGGTATGGACGAGCTGCCGCAGGCCCCGGAGATCCCCCCTGAGGTGGAGGAGTGGCTGTGGGCCGAGCGCATCGCCGAGGCGCAGCAGTGGGGACCGCTGTCCGACATCCGATGGAGCGCTGAGGAGTGCCTCGACGCCGGTGATGCGGCGACCGCCCGGTGGCTGGCGATCGAAGACCGCCGCATCGAGCTGCTGACCGAATGGACGCACGCGGCCGAGCAGATCGCCCGGTGGGAGGCGGTGCAGATCCGTCTGCTCGGGCGGGCGCTCGATGACGCGCTGTCCGACGGGCGGGGTGATGCCGACATGGCCGTGCGCAGCGTCGCCGCCGAGCTCGCGAGCGCCGTCGGCGTCAGCGACCGGACGGTGCAGCGGCGGATGTCGGACGCCTCGACCCTGCGCGACTGCTTCCCCGCGACACTCGAAGGTCTGACGCACGGGCGGTTCTCCCGCGCGCACGCGCAGACGGTGATGGAGGAGGGCACCCGCCTCGACCAGGCGGCCCGGGCCGCGTACGAGCAGATCGTCCTCGATCTGGCCCCGCAGCTCACGACCGGTCGGCTCCGCGTGGCCGCTCGCGCCATTGCAGAGCGGCTCCAGCCGACGGCCCTCGTCGAGCGCCATGCCCAGGCACGCGACGAGCGCCGCGTGGTCGTGCGCGATGGCGACGACGGCATGGCCGAGCTCTGGGCGCTCCTGCCTGCGGTGCTGGCGCACGGCATCCACGACCGCTTGACCCGGCTGGCGCATGTCGTCCGGGCGGATGCCGCGGCGGAAGCATCATCGGACAGTGACGCGGCCTCTGATCCTGACGACCGGACGATCGACCAGCTCCGCGCCGACATCCTCTGCGACCTGGCGCTCACGGGGCACGCGACGGGTGCGGACTCCGAGCGCGGCGGCCCGACCGGCTCCGACGCGGTGCGCGCCGTCGTCCAGATCACGGTGCCCGTGCTGACGCTCCTCGGGGAAGAGGGGCGCGAGTCCGACATCGACGGGGGCGCCACGCTGAACGGTCGGTGCCCGGTGACGCCCGCCGAGGCCCGTCGTCTGGCGGGCGGCGCGACGATGTGGGACCGCGTGCTCACCGACCCGATCAGCGGCGACGTGCTGGCCGTGGATCGGCGCTTCCCAAGCGAGGCGCAGCGCCGGCACCTCCGCGCGCGCGACGAGCACTGCCGCTTCCCGGGGTGCCGCATCTCCGTCGGCCGGAGCGACATCGATCACACCGTCGACCATCAGTACGGCGGAGCGACCGCCGTCGACAACCTCGCGCACGTGTGCCGACGGCATCACTCGTTGAAGCATCACAGCGCGTGGACGGTGACGCAGAAGTCGCGGGGCGTGCTGGTCTGGACGAGTCCGCTCGGGCGCACCTACGCCGATCGGCCTCCACCGACGCTCCGGTTCGTGCCGGGCGTCACCGGGGTCGAGCGGGAGCAGCACCTGCCTCCGGCGGCGCGAATCCCTCAGGCGCGGGCGGCCCGGACGTAGGCGACGATCGCATTCGCGTGGCCGTGGCCCAGCCCGTGCTCCGACTTCAGCCAGGTCACGACGGCCATGTGGCTCTCGTCGTCGAGGCGGTCGGCGGCCAGGTCGAGCCACTCCTGCACGGGCCGGCCGTAGGTGCTCTCGATGCTCGGGAAGTACGAGGCCGGGCCTTTCGGCTTCGATCCGTCTGCGGGCGGCTGCGGAGCGAGCACGCGATCTCCAGTCATGGCCCTCAGGCTAGCGACTCTGTGGGGCCGGGGAGCAGAGATGTCCCCAGCACTGCCGCCGTCCGCGAGCCGACTCCGAGCAGCGCGGCTGCCGACAGGTGTGCCGCGGTGTCGACGTCGCGACGGAGGGTGGAGTCGGCAGACACGTCGAGCGCGACGAAGCCCTGTGCACGGTGGCGCGCGAAGGAGTCGACGCCGAAGGCCGACACCCAGGGAACCCCGGGCCCGGCGGTGATGAGCGTGGAACCCGTGCCCTCGTAGTCGGCGACGACGCCCCGCTCCACCGCGGCGCCGCGCGCCAACGCCGCGGCCAGATCCCCCGGCGCGAGGGCGGGCAGATCGCCCAGCAGCGCGGCGCGCCAGCGGCCGGGCGCCACACCTCCCGCGACACCCGTCGCGCCACCCCCCGCGACACCCGTCGCGCCAGCCGCCGCGACGCCCGCAGCGACCGCCGCGTCCAGCCCTCGCGGCTCCGTCTCGCGCACGACGCGCACGCGGTCGAGGGCGGAGGCCGCAGCATCCACCTCGTCATCAGCGGTCACCACGACGACCTCGTCCACTCTGGAGGCCTGCGCCGCAGCGGCGATGGTGTCCAGCGCGATCGCGCGGGCGAGCGCCACGCGGTCGACGCCGTCCGGCAGGCCGTCGGCGAGGCGGGATTTGCCCACCGCCGCCGGCTTCACCGGGATGACGACCGCCCAGCGCACCGCCGAGCTCGTCGCTCCGTCCGCGGTGCCGCCCGCCGCCTCACCCGAGGCGGGATCGGTCACTCGGCGAACCGTGCGCGCAGCCTCGGCAGGATCTCAGCGCCGTACATACGCAGGAACTCCTCCTGGTCGTCGCCCGGGTCATGGAACACGAGGTGCCGGAAGCCCAGGTCGACGTACGTCGCTATGCGCTCGACGTGCTCCTCGGGGTCGGTCGAGACGATGAACCGCGACGCCGCCCGCTCGATGGGGAGCTCGTCGGCGAGACGCTGCATCTCCATCGGGTCGTGCACGTCGCGCTTCTCCTCGGGCGACAGTGCGAGAGGCGCCCAGAACCGGGTCTTCTCCATCGCCGTGTCGTGGTCGGGGTGATACGAGACCTTCACCTCGATGAGCGTGTCGATCGCGTCATCGGGACGCCCGGCCTTCGACAGGCCTTCATGCAGCGCCGGCAGCAGCGTGTCGGTGTACAGCGCCGGGTCCTTGCCGCTGGTGGTGATGTAGCCGTCGGCGATGCGGCCGGCGAGGCGCGTGGCAGCCGGACCCGAGGCGCCGATGTAGATCGGCACCTTCGCATCGGGACCGGGCCGGTCGTAGATCGTGGCGTCCTTCACCGAGTAGTACGTGCCGTCGTAGGTCACGCGCTCGTCGTCCCAGAGCTTCTCGATGAGGGTGATGGCCTCCTTGAGGCGCTGGAAGCGCTCCGGCGGATCGGGCCAGTCCAGTCCGAGGGTGACCTCGTTCAGCGCCTCGCCGGTGCCCACGCCGAGGATGACCCGCTTCGGGAACATCACTCCCAGCGTCGCGAACATCTGCGCGACCACGCCGGGGTGGTAGCGGAACGTGGGCGTCAGCACCGACGTGCCCATGAGGATCTTCGAGGTGCGGGCGCCGAGCGCACCCAGCCACGGCACGGCCGCCGGGGCGTGACCGCCGTCATGGCGCCAGGGCTGCAGGTGGTCGGACACGAACACCGAGTCGAAGCCCATCTCCTCGGCGAGCACGCCGAAGTCGAGCAGCTGCGAAGGCGTGAACTGCTCGGCCGAAGCCTTGTAG
The DNA here is from genome assembly GCF_047237905.1 of Microbacterium jepli. Classification (NCBI taxonomy): domain Bacteria; kingdom Bacillati; phylum Actinomycetota; class Actinomycetes; order Micrococcales; family Microbacteriaceae; genus Microbacterium; species Microbacterium jepli. The sequence goes on from NZ_JBDFLW010000005.1 coordinate 218,650, forward strand.
CCCAGGCGAAGGGGAACGGTCATGTGTCTTCTCCTCTCAGTGAGGGCTCCCGGTCGCGACGACCGGGTCCCTCCGACGTCGTGCGGATGTGCAGGAACTCCGAGCCGTCCGCGCGGGCGAGCCGCGACCGGAACGCGTCGACGGTCCCGGGCCAGAGCAGCGTCAGTCGACCCGAGCGGTCATCGACGTACCAGTTGCGGCAGCCGCCGGTGAGCCAGGGGGTGGATGCCGCGGCCCGGCCGATCTCGTCGGTGTAGGCCCGTTCCATCTCGGGGTCGACGCGGAGCACCCCGCCGGGGGCGGCGGCGCGCAGCGCGAGGGCCCGGACGGCGTAGGCGGCCTGCTCCTCGACCATGAGCACCGAGGAGTTGTGGCCCAGGGAGGCGTTCGGTCCGTTGAGGACGAACAGATTCGGGAAGTCGGAGACGACGGTCGATCCGAAGGACGTCATCCCGTCGTCCCAGTGCTCATCGAGCGTCACCCCGTCGACCCCGCGGACCAGTCCGGCGTACGGCTGACGCGTCGAGGCGAAGCCCGTCGCGAGCACCAGCACATCGGCGTGGTGGCGCTCGCCGCTCGCCGAGACGAGCGTCGAGCCCTCGACCGAGACCAGGGCGCTCGGCTCGAGGGTGACCCGGTCCGAGGCGACGGCCGGGTAGAACTCGTCCGAGAGCAGCACCCGCTTGCAGCCGAAGGCGTAGCGGGGCGTGAGCTGCGCGCGCAGCGTCTCGTCGGCGACCTGCGCGTGCAGGTGCGCCAGGGCGGCCTCCCGCGCATCGGCGGCGGCCGTGGCATCCCCCGACCGGCTGGCGAAGCGCGCCTCGCCCTCCGCATACAGCTGCGCGCGGAGGCGGTCGAGCAGGTCGGGGCGTGCGGCGAACAGCTCGCGCTCCTCGGCGCTGTAGGGCCGCGCTCCGCGCGGCACGATCCACGCCGGCGTGCGCTGGAAGAGCGTGACGTGCTCGGCGCGGCGGGCGAGCTCGGGCACGAGCTGCACCGCGCTGGCGCCGGTGCCCACCACGGCGATCCGGGCGCCCTCGAGATCGGTCGCGTGATCCCAGCGGGCCGAGTGGAACAGCGCACCGGGGAAGGTCTCGAGCCCGGCGATCTCGGGGACCTCGGGCTCCGTCAGCCGCCCGCAGGCGAGCACGAGCGCGTCGGCCTCGATGACGCCCGCGTGATCGCCGCCGGTCTCGATGCGCCAGAAGCCGGCACCGCGCCCCGCGCCGGAGGCCGCCTCGATCCACGACGCGGACAGCATGGGCGTGCGCAGCCGCACGCGCTCGCCGAGATCCTCGCGTCGCGCGACGTCGGTCAGATAGTCGCGGATCTCGTCACCGCGCGCGTAGACGCCCGACCAGTGCGGGTTGGGGTGCGCGGCGAAGCCGTAGAGGTGCGAGGGCACGTCGCAGGCCACGCCCGGGTAGGTGTTGTCGCGCCAGGTGCCGCCGACGCCGTCGCCGCGCTCGAGCACGACGAACGACTCCCGCCCTGCACGGCGGAGCGCCATGGCCATGCCCAGACCGGCGAAGCCGGCGCCGACGATGGCGACCTCGACGCGGTCGGGGGCCGCCGATCGCCGCGTCGCGGCGGGCAGGTCCGCCGTCACGAGGCCACTCGGCGGTCGGCGGGCGGTTCGCGGTAGTCGGTCGTCCGCTGGCGGAACGGCCGGAACAGCCGGGCGACCAGGCGTGCCGCGTCGGCGAGCGGCAGCTCGAGGCCCTGCTCGACGCCCGCGTCCGGACGCACGCGTCCGTCGAGCAGCGTGCCGCCGAGGTCGTCGCCGCCGGCGCGGAGCAGTTCGACCGCGTGCTCGCGGCCGACGCGCGTCCACGGGATCTGGATGTGCGGGATGCTGCCGGTCAGCAGCAGTCGCGAGACGGCGACCATCGCGCGGTGCTCGTCGAGGGGCGCGCGGCCGGCGACGAGCGGAACGCCGCCCTGAGGCCCCGGCAGCGGGATCGGCACGAACTCGGAGAAGCCCCCGCCGGAGCCGGCCGTCTGCGCCGCGTCCTGCAGCCCGCGGAGCGCCCGCAGATGCGCGATGCGCTCGGCGGCGGTCTCGACGTGGCCGTAGAAGAGCACCGAGGTCGAACGGAAGCCGGCGCGGTGCGCCGCCGTCATCGCCTCGAACCACGCGTCGATCGGCAGGTCGTCCGCGGCGACGAGGCCGCGCACGCGCTCGTCGAGCACCTTCACCCCGGTGCCCGGCACCGAGTCCACTCCGGCGGCGCGCATCAGCTCGAGCGTCGCGGTCAGCTCGAGCCCGCCGCGCTCGGCGAGGTCGACGACGTCCTGCGGCCGGTACGCGTGCACGTGGATGCCGGGGGCGGCGGTCTTCACCGTGCGCACGAGATCGAGGTACGCGTCGGCGGGCTCGGCCCGCGGCATCCGTCCCTGGATGCAGATCTCCGTCGCGCCCAGATCCCACGCGTCGCGGGCGATGTCCGCGGCCTCGTCGAGCGAGTACTCGCCGGCGCCCTCCGGGGCCGAGCGCAGCCCGGACGACGCGAGGTTGCGGTTGACGACGAGGCTCACGGCCTCGCCGATCGTGTAGCGGCGCACGTCGTCGGCCGTGGAGACGACGGCCTCGAGGTCGTCCCCGGTCGCCGTCAACAGCGCCGCCCAGTCGTCGTCGCCGAGGTCGGAGGGGGAGGATGCCGCGGCCTCCGCGAGACGGGCGATGCCACGGTCGCGACCGCCGCCGCCGCCGGCGCGCCCGGCACCTCCGGCCGCGGGCTGCGGCAGGGTGTCGGCGCGCGCAAGGCGGGTCTGCGGATCGGCCAGGGCCTCCACGGCGGGACGCAGGGCGGGATCGAGCCAGGTCTCGGCGTCCGCGACGTACTCCGGGTGCGCGGTGAGACGCTCGCGCAGCTCGAACCCGAGCTCGGCGGTGCGCTCGGCGAGATCGGACAGGTGCGGCCACGGACGCTCGGGGTTGACGTGATCGGCCGTCAGGGGCGACACCCCTCCCCAGTCGTCGGCGCCGGCCTCGACGAGCAGCGCGAACTCCTGCGGGTCGGAGAGGTTCGGCGGCACCTGGATGCGCATGCGCGGACCCATCACGAGCCGCGCCACGGCGACCGCAGCGACGTACTCGAGCACGCCCGCGTCGGGGACCGACTGCATCGCGGTGCGGGGCTTCGCGCGGAAGTTCTGCACGATGACCTCCTGCACGTGGCCGACGCCGCCGCGGCGGTGCCGCTCCTGCGCGTCGCGGAGGGCGACGAGCGACTCGGCGCGATCGCGCAGGGTCTCTCCGATGCCGACCAGGATGCCGGTGGTGAACGGCACCGCGAGGCGTCCGGCGTCCTCGATCACCCGCAGGCGCAGGTCGGGATCCTTGTCGGGCGAGCCGTAGTGCACCTGGCCGGGCTCCTCGAACAGCCGGCGCGAGGTCGTCTCGAGCATCATCCCCATCGAGGGGGCGACGGGCCGCAGCATCCGCAGCTCGTCCTCGGTCATGACACCGGGGTTCGCGTGCACGAGCATGCCGGTCTCGGCGGTGATCAGGCGCGCGACGTGCGCGACGTAGTCGATCGTCGAGGCGAAGCCGTGCTCGTCGAGCCACGCCCGGGCGGTCGGCCAGCGATCCTCGGGTCGGTCGCCGAGCGTGAGCAGCGCCTCCTTGCACCCGAGGGCCGCTCCCTGGCGCACGACCGCGAGCACCTGCTCGGGCGTCATGTAGACGGGCTTGTGCAGGGTGAGGAGCTGCCCCGGGGTGTCGACGAAGATGCAGTAGTGGCAGCGGTCGCGACACAGGGTCGTCAGCGGGACGAACACCTTGCGGGAGTAGGTGATGACGCCGGGGCGCCCGGCCTCGCGGAGTCCCGCGTCGCGCATCTCGGCGGCCAGCCCGCGCACGCGCGCGGCGTCGTCGCCCTCGGCCGACAGCAGCACCTCGGCGTCGTCGGCGTCGAGGCGGAAGCCGGCGGCGGCGCGCTCGAACGCCTCCGCGAAGGACCGCTGAGCCGGGGGCTGCGGGCGGTGGACCGAGGTCGGCGCGGGCTCGGTGACGGTCATCGCTCCAGTCTCCCACCGCCGGGGCGCCGGGGCGCGCGGGATCGTTGCCGGTCCGTAAGCAAACGCGCGGGCGCGGGAGAGGCTCCGCTGGCAGACTGGAGGGCATGGTGACCCTGCTCCTGGACTCGACGCGGCTCGAAGTCGCGCTGTCCGGCATGGAGCGGGCGCTCTCATTCCACAAGGGGAATGTCATCCTCGAGCGCACGACGATCGTCAAGGTGCAGCTGGTCGACGACGCGTGGACATGGCTCCGCGGGGTGCACGCGCCCGGCACCTATCTGCGCGGCGCCCTCGCCATGGGCACCTGGAAATCGGCGGGCGCCAGCGACTTCGTGCTGATCCGCCGTCGGCGGCCGGCCATCGTCATCGACCTCGACGGTCACGACGAATTCGAGCGGGTCATCCTCAGCACCCGTCACGGACTCGCGCTCGTCGAGGCCCTGCGCGTCGCCACCGGCGACGAGCCGGAGGACGTCACCGAGATCGCCGCGCAGGCGCGCCGCCGTCGCACCCGCAAGACGGCCGGCGGCACCGCCGTCGCCCCTGCGCTCGGCTGAGGCTCCGCCCCCCGCGACGGTAGCCTTGCCCGCATGAGCGAGACAGCGACGTCAGCGGAGTCCGAACACCCCCGTGTCCGCGTCGAGCGCACCGGCCGCCTGGGACGACTCACGCTCGACCGGGTGCGGGCGATCAACGCGCTCGACCTCGGCATGGTCGAGGCGCTCTCCGCCGCCCTCGACGACTGGGAGGGCGACGCCGGCGTCGAGATCGTGCTGCTCGACGGCGCGGGCGACCGGGGGTTCTGCGCCGGCGGCGATGTCCGCGGCCTCTACGACCAGATCGTCGCGGGACATCCGGAGGAGACGGCGAGGTTCTTCCGCGCGGAGTACGCCCTCGACGCCCGCATCGCCGAGTACCCCGCGCCGATCGTCGTCTTCGCCGACGGCATCACCATGGGCGGCGGCATCGGCCTGGCCGGGCATGCGGCCGTCCGCGTCGTCAGCGAGCGCTCTCGGCTCGCCATGCCCGAGACGCGCATCGGCTTCACTCCCGACGTCGGCGGCACCTGGCTGCTCGGTCAGGCCCCGGGACGCACGGGCGAGTACCTCGCGCTGACGGGCGCGTCGATGGATGCGGCCGACGCCCTTTACGCCGGCTTCGCCGACCACCTGGTGCCCAGCGCGCAGCTCGACGAGCTTCGCGAGGCGCTGGCGATGGGCGGGGGAGACCTCCCCGCCGACGAGTGCGTGCGCGCGTTCTCGATCGACCCCGGGCCGTCGCGGCTCGAGGCCGCCCGCCCGTGGATCGACGACGCGTTCTCGGCGGAGACGGTCGGCGAGATCCTGCAGCGGCTCCGCGCGCGGCCGGAGGCCGAGGCATCCGCCACCGCCGACGTGCTCGAGGAGGTGTCGCCGACCGCGCTGGCCGCCACGCTCGCCGCCGTCCGCGCGGCGCGCTCGCTCCCAGGCCTGCGAGCCGCGCTCGAGCAGGAGTACGGCCTCGTGCTGTGGTTCGCCCTCACCCAGCCGGATCTCGTCGAGGGCATCAGGGCGCAGCTCGTCGACAAGGACCGCACGCCCGCGTGGCGACCGGCGTCGATCGCCGAGGTCGACCCCGGCATCGGGGCGGAGGCGCTGGCGTTCCGCCCGCCGCAGCCGCTGTGGGCGCGTCCGTAGAATCCCGTCATGACGCTCGCGGCCACGAAATCCGCTCAGCGCAAGGAGCGGCGCGCGCGACGCCGCTACTCGCGCGGCGTCGCGCTGGACTGGGCGTTCTTCATCTTCGCGGGTCTGTCCGCCGTGTGGCTGGCCTACCTCAGCGTCGACGAGGCCTTCCAGGTCGGGTGGTGGGGCATCGCAGCGGCGATCGTCTTCTGGGTGCTGCTGGCCTACCTCGTGCTGCCCCGACTGCACCGCATCCTCACCACCATCTACGTGCCCGACTACTTCATCGGTCGAACGCGCACCAGCGACGGCCTGCTCGGCGACCCGGTGAACCTCGCCCTCATGGGCGAAGGCGCGCAGATCGAGGCCGCGATGCGGGCGGGCGGCTGGACGCGGGCGGACCCGGTCACCCTGCGCTCGTCGTGGCTGATCATCACGCGCACCCTCGGGCGGCGGAGCTATGACGACGCCCCCGTCAGTCCGCTGATGCTGTTCGGCCGCCAGCAGGATTTCGCGTACCAGCAGCAGGTCGACGGCAACCCCTCGCAGCGGCATCATGTGCGGTTCTGGCGCTGCCCCGACGGGTGGCTGCTCCCGGGCGGACGACGCGTCGACTGGCTCGCTGCCGGCACGTTCGACACCTCGGTCGGCCTGTCGCTGTTCACGCTGCAGGTCACGCACAAGATCGACGCCGACACCGACGTCGAGCGCGACCACATCGTCACGACGGTGTGCGCCGCCGAGCCGCGCGTGCGCCTCGAGGTGCTCAAGGACTTCTCCACCGGCTATCACTCGCGCAACGGTGGTGGCGACAGCATCCGCACCGACGGCGACCTCCCGATCCTCGACGTGAGAGGGGTGCCGGCGTGAGCGTCGACGCGCGGGGCGAGCAGCTCCCCGAGAAGCGGGCCGCCTACGAGCCGGCCGCCCGCCTGGCCGAGCCGACGCCGCACGACCCCGCGATGAAGCGCCCGATCTCCACCGTCACCGGCGCCGTCCTGGTGCTGCTGCGCGTCGTCACCGGGGTGGCCGTGCTCATCACCGTGATGGCCGGGGGCACGCCCGACGACAGCCTCGCCGACCTCGTCGGCGTGCAGGCCGACGACGAGACCGCGGCGATCGGACTCGGCGTCTATGCGAGCGTCGTGGGGGTGTCGCTGCTCATCCAGGCGATCCTCGGCCTGCTCATCCTCGCCGGGCGCAACGGCCCGCGCGTGTGGGTCATGCTGTTCGCCGTGGCATCCATCTCCACCGCCTTCGCGGGCTGGTGGTGGCAGGGCCAGGAGATCCGGGTGAGCGGCACGCTCCTGTCCGTCGCGCTGGACGTGCTGATCCTCCTGGCGCTGTCGAGCCGCAGCGCCTCGGCGTACGCCCGCCGCAACGAGCCGCGCCCCGACTGACGAGCCGGGCGAGCCGCGCGAGGCCGCGCGATGCCGCGCGACACCGCTCCGAGCATCCTCACGGGAGCGCGGGGGTAGCGTGGAACGCCGCACCGACCGAGGGGAGCGCGCGTGTTCGACAGCCCGCTGTCCGCGTCCGCCTACGACGTCCTCGCCGTCTCGCCCGACGTCTCCGAGGAGGATCTGCGCCGCGCCTACCGGCTGCGGCTGCGCCAGAGCCACCCCGACACCGGAGGGGACGCCGCCGTCTTCGTCCAGGTGCAGCGCGCGTGGGACCTCGTCGGCACCCCCGAGGCCCGTGCCGCCTACGACCGCGGCCACGGCTTCGGCCAGGCAGCCGCGCCCGAGTGGTCGGGCTGGCACGCGCAGACGCCTCCCGCCGACACGCGACCCCGCGCCCGGTCGTACGGGCAGCCCGGCGGCTGGCGGCGCGAGCGCTACCTCGATCTCGTGCGCGAGTGGGTGGGCCGCGGCGTGACGCTCGACGACCCGTACGACCCCGCGCTCGTGCGCTCGGCGCCGCACCACCTGCGCCGCCTCCTCGCCGACGCGCTCGCCGAGGAGGCGACCGCCCGCATCGTCGCCGACCTCGGCATGGGGTACACGGTGTGGCACGACGTCGCCGCCGGCGGCCGCTCGGGCGACCCCGAATCCAAGGTCGACCACATCGTGCTCGGGCCGAGCGGTCTCTACGGGCTGCTCTCCGAGGACTTCGGCGGGCCCGTGCGGCTGAAGCGTGGCGAGCTCATCGGCGACGGGATCGCCGGCGCGCCCATCGCCGAGCTCCTGAGCCGGCTCCGCGTCGTCGCCCGCGCCGCCGGGGTGCGCTTCGGCGGGGCCATCGTCGTGCTGCCCGACGAGGACGTCGCCGAGGCCATCACCGAGCTCGGCAAGGTGCGGGGCATGCAGGTCGCCGTCGTCGCGCGCAGCGCGCTGGCCACGGTGCTGCGGCGCGGTGTGTCGGGCGCCCGGGCGGTCGGCGGCAACGAGGTGTTCGACGCCCGCACGCGCCTCAACCAGACGGTCGCGTTCGTCTGATCCGCGAGGCACGGGCCCGGGCTCGGCGGGTGACGATCCGCGCGCCGGCGCCGCTCAGTCGTTGAGGCCGAAGAGGTCGAGCGGGTGCGTCAGGCGCCACCAGGGGCTCGGCGGGTCGATGTCGCGGTCGAGGCGCAGGTTCACGGCCGCCTCGTTCAGCGGCCCGGTGGCGGTCAGCCCGCCCACGACGTCGCTCTCGTCGCGGCTGTCGCCCAGGTCGTAGGTGGGGTCGACGGTCGCGACACCGCCGTTCCAGAGGATGACGTTCGCATCGGCGTCCACCACGATGTCGGCCGTGGCGCCCCACCGCGTGCTGACGGTGCCGGCGACGGTGCCGCTCGCGACGGTGGTCGTCGGCTGCAGCTCGCCCTCGAGCTGCGCGTACAGCGCGCGCGAGGCCCCGAGCCGCGCCTCGTCGTCGACCTGGCCCATGACGGCGGCGTACAGCCGCACCGAGGTGTCGCCGATCTCGACGTCCTTGGCCGACAGGACGTTCCAGCTGTCGAGCGTTCCCGTCTTGACGCCCACCACGCCCTGGTCGGCCAGCAGCCCGTTGGTGTTGGTCACCGTGCCCGCCCCGGGGAGCTCGACGGACTGCTTCGCGACGATCTCCGCGATGACCGGGTTGGCGAGCGCGCGCTCGGCGAGGGTGATGAGCGCGGCGGGGCTGGCGATGTTGCCCGCCTCGATGCCGCTCGGGTCGACGATCGTGACGCCCGGCACCCCGTGGGACGCGAGCCATGCGTTGGCCGCCGCGGCGTACACGCGGTCCGACGGCCAGATGTCGTAGGCCAGCCGGTCGGCGTAGTTGTTGGCCGAGCCGATGAGCATGCCCTCCAGCAGCTGGTACTGCGTCAGCGTGCCGCCGATCGGCACGTCGAGGGCCGACTCCCCGTTGCGGCGATACGCCCAGTAGTCGTCGCTGTCCGCGCCGGTGAACCGGAACTCCGGGCCCGACTCGCCCACCGCCAGCGGCATCTGGTCGAGCACCAGCAGGGCGGTCACGACCTTCGTGATGCTCGCGATCTCGACCGCATCGGGCGAGGAGCTCGCCTCGCCCACGCCGAGCACGGCGATCGCCGCGCTGCCCTGCGCCGGCCACGCCGGAGCGGTCGCGGGCGCCGCGGCGGGCGTGACGGTCAGGGCCGTCACGGTCGGCGCGACCGCGTGCAGCGGCCACAGCAGCGTCGTCGCGGCATAGACGGCGATGAGGGCGAGGATCAGCCCCGTCGGCACCAGCACGCCGGGCCGCCAGGGGGAGCGTCGCGGCGCCCGTGCCAGCAGGTCGGCCGCGACCGGCACGAACGGCGTGGTGGCCGGGACGACGGGCGTGGTCACCGTCGCCACGCGCTCCTCGTCGACCCACGCCAGGGCGATCGGACCGGTGGCCTGCGCGCGAGCCTCGCGTCGACGGACGGGGGCGTCGTCGATGCTCACTCGCGCAGAATACCCTGCGCCGTCCGGGGATATACTCAACGGCACAACCACGGGAGTCCGGTGAGCCGGGCTGAGAGGAAGCGATCCACGCTTCGACCGTCGAACCTGATCCGGATCATGCCGGCGCAGGGAGGAGTTCAGATGAGTGCTTCCACGTCTCCATCCATCGAGAGGGATGCCGCGGCCGGCCGTCGCCCCGCAGCATCCGGTCGCTTGCACTGGCGCGTCGTCGACATCGTCGTCGCCGCGGTGCTGGGCGTCGCGCTGGGCCTCGTGTTCTGGGGGTGGAACACCGTCGGCTACGCGTGGTTCCTCGCCATGGACGCCCTCACTCCCGGCCTCGGCGGCCTCGCCGCGGGCATCTGGCTGCTCGGCGGCGTCGTCGGCGGCCTCGTCATCCGCAAGCCCGGAGCGGCGCTCCTCGTCGAGGTGATCGCCGCCATCGTGTCGATGCTCATCGGCAACGTGTGGGGCGTCTCGACGCTGTTCTCCGGCATCGTGCAGGGACTCGGGGCCGAGCTGATCCTCCTCGCTTTCCTGTACCTGCGCTTCACCCTCCCGGTCGCGATGCTGGCCGGTGCGGGCGCCGGCGCGGCCGCCTGGGTGTTCGAGTTCTTCTACGGCAGCTCGCCGAACATCCTGAAGACGCTCGAGTTCAACCTCATCTACCTCGGCTCGCTGCTGGTCTCGGGCGCGATCCTGGCCGGGCTCGTCGGCTGGCTGCTGGTGCGCGCGCTCGCCGCGACCGGTGCGCTCAGTCGCTTCGCCGCGGGCCGGGAACTGCGTCGCGACGTCTGATGACGGCTCCGGCCGGCGTCCTCGTCGAGGGCTGGGGATGGCGCTACGCCGGCCGTCGGCTGCCGGCCGTCAGCGGGGTCGACCTGCGCATCGAGCCGGGTGAGCGCGTGCTCCTGCTGGGCGCATCGGGCTCCGGCAAGTCGACGCTGCTGACCGGCATGGCGGGTCTCCTCGGCGACAGTGACGAGGGCGAGCGCACCGGACGCATCCTCGTCGACGGGGAGCCGCCGGAGCTGCAGCGCGGACGGGTCGGACTCGTGCTCCAGGATCCGGAGGCGGGGGTGGTGCTCTCCCGCGTGGGCGACGACGTCGCCTTCGGCTGCGAGAACCTCGGCGTCCCTCCGGAGCAAATCGGCCCGCGGGTGCGCGAGGCGCTCGACGCGGTGGGTCTCGACGTGCCGCTCGACCGCGCCACGGCCGCACTGTCGGGCGGTCAGAAGCAGCGTCTTGCGCTCGCCGGCGTGCTCGCCATGCGCCCGGGGCTCCTGCTGCTCGACGAGCCGACGGCGAATCTCGACCCCGATGGGGTGGCGGAGGTGCGCCGCAGCGTGGGCCGGATCGCCGAGGCGACCGGCGCGACGATCGTGCTGATCGAGCACCGCACACCGGTCTGGGTCGACCTCATGACGCGCGTGGTGGTGCTCGACCCCGACGGCGGCCTGCTCGCCGACGGATCGCCCGCGGAGGTGTTCGCCGTGCACGGCCGCGCGCTCGCCGAGGCGGGCGTGTGGGTGCCCGGCGCAGCCGTCGAGCTGCCCGTCCTGCCTCCGAACGGCGCGGCCGAGCCGGTGCTCGCCGCCGACGGCCTCGCCGTCGGCCGGGTCAGGGGCGTACCGGTCGCCGCCGGCCTCGACATCCGCGTTCCCGAGGCGGGGGCCACGGTCATCACTGGGCCCAACGGCGCGGGCAAGTCGACGCTGGCCCTGACGCTGGCCGGCCTGCTGCCGGAGGTCGCCGGCGAGGTCGTGGCCGCCGAGCGGCTGGCCGGTCGCGGCGGCCGCCGTCCGCTGCGCTGGCGCTCGACCGAGCTGCTCACGCGCATCGGCACCGTGTTCCAGGAGCCGGAGCACCAGTTCCTCGCCGCGACCCTGCGCGACGAGCTCGCCGTCGGGCCGCGCGCGCTGGGCATGTCGCGCCCCGAGATCGATGCCGTCGTCGACGAGCTCCTCGAGCGGCTCCGCCTCGACCATCTCGCGCTCGCGAACCCCTTCACGCTGTCCGGCGGACAGAAGCGGCGGCTGTCCGTCGCGACGGTGCTCGCCGCGTCACCCGCGGTCCTCGTGCTCGACGAGCCGACCTTCGGGCAGGACCGCCGCGGATGGACCGAGCTCGTCGGCCTGCTGCAGCGCGAGACCGAGCGGGGCCGCGCCGTCGTGGCGGTCACGCACGACGAGGACGTCGTCCGCCACCTGGGCGGGCACCGCATCCGGCTCGGGGCCGGCGCGGAGGCGGCGGCATGAGCGTGGTCGCACCGACGAGGCGAGCGGATGCCGCGGCATCCGCCTGGCTCGACGGCATCAACCCCGTCACGAAGATCGTCATCGCCCTCGTGCTGTCGGTGCCGCTGTTCGCCAGCATCGACGTCGTCTCGGCGATCGTGGCCATCGTGCTGCAGCTCGCGTGCCTGCCCGTCACGGGGCTGCGCCTCGGCGCGGTGCTGCGCCGCATCGCGCCGATCGCCCTGTTCGCGCCGGTGGCGGGTGTCAGCATGCTGCTCTACGCCCAGCCCGGCGGGCGGGTCTACGGCTCCTTCCTCTACGCCACGGTGAGTGACGCGTCGATCGAGCTGGCCGTGGCCGTGACGCTGCGGGTGATCGCGCTGGCGCTTCCGACCATCCTCCTGTTCGGGCGCACCGACCCGACCGAGCTCGCCGACGCGCTCGCGCAGGTCGCCCACCTGCCGGCGCGCTTCGTGCTCGGCGTGCTCGCCGGCACCCGCACGCTCGGCCTGTTCGTCGAGGACTGGCGCACGATGGCGCTCGCGCGCCGCGCGCGCGGGCTCGGCGACCGCGGCGCGGTGCGCCGCTTCCTGTCGATGGCGTTCGTGCTGCTGGTCTTCGCCGTGCGTCGCGGCACGAAGCTCTCCACCGCGATGGAGGCGCGGGGCTTCGGCTCGCCCATCCCGCGCACGTGGGCGCGGCCGTCGCGCCTGCATCCGCGGGATGCCGTCGCCGTCGCCGGTGCGGTGCTGGTCATCGCCGCGGCACTCGCCGCGGCGGTCGCCGCCGGAACGTTCCGGTTCGTCTGGTCCTGACCGCGCGCGGCCCGTAGCGTGGGAGGGACGCGATGGATTCGGGTGAGACGGAGTCCCGCTTAGACTGGCACCGCGTCGCAGCACCTGTTCGAAGGAGAGCATATGAGACTCACCGGCACCAGCGCCCTGGTCACCGGAGGCGCGAGCGGGCTGGGCCTGGCCACCGCCCGCCGCCTCGCCGAGGCGGGATCCGCCGTCACCATCATCGACCTGCCCGCTTCCGCGGGGGCCGACATGGCCGCCGAGCTCGGCGGCTCATTCGCCCCGGCGGACGTCACCGACGCGGAGCAGGTGGCGGCCGCCGTGGCGCAGGCCGCGGCATCCGCTCCCCTCCGCGTCGTCGTGAACTGCGCGGGCATCGCCCCGCCGGCGAAGGTGCTCGACCGCGAGGGCAACCCCGCCGTGCTCGCCGACTTCGAGCGCGTCGTGCGCATCAACCTCGTCGGCACCTTCAACGTCCTCTCGCAGGCCGCCGCCGCGATGGCGCGCACCGAGCCCGACGTCGATTCGGGCGACCGCGGCGTCATCGTCAACACCGCGAGCGTCGCCGCCTTCGACGGCCAGATCGGCCAGCCGGCGTACTCGGCGAGCAAGGGCGGCGTGCACGCGATGACACTGCCGATCGCCCGCGAGCTCGCCCGCCACGCCATCCGCGTGCTGACCATCGCGCCCGGCATCATGGAGACGCCGATGCTCGCGGGTCTGCCGCAGGCCGCGCAGGACTCCCTGGGCCAGCAGGTGCCGTACCCCGGCCGTCTCGGACGCCCGGACGAGTACGCCCGGCTGGTCATGTCGATCGTCGAGAACGGCTACCTCAACGGCGAGACGATCAGGCTCGACGGCGCGATCCGGATGGCACCGAGATGAGCGACTCGACCGCGGATCCGATCCTCCTCGCCCGCGAGGGCGCGCTCGCGCGCATCACGTTCAACCGTCCGGCCTCGCTCAACGCGATGGACTTCGCGATGGGCACCCGCTGGCGGGACATCGCGGTGGAGGTCGCCGCCGACGCGTCGATCGGCGCCGTGATCCTGGATGCCGCGGGTCCCGCCTTCTGCGCCGGCGGGGACGTCATCGCGATGGGCGCCTCGGGGGCGGGCGGCTCCGCCGTCACCGAGATGGCCGGCGTGATCCACGAGGGCATCCGTGCGCTCGTCGAGTGCTCCACCCCCGTCGTCGCCGCCGTGCAGGGTGCGGTGGCCGGCGGTGGCCTGGGGCTCATGCTCACGGCGGACTACATCGTCGCCTCCGATTCCGCGCGCTTCGTCAGCCGCTACGCCAACATCGGCCTGACGCCGGATCTCGGCGTCTCCACGCTCCTGCCCGCGGCGATCGGACAGCGCCGCGCGCTGCAGCTGCTGCTGCAGGACCGCACGCTGGGCGCCGCCGAGGCGCTCGACTGGGGCCTCGTCGCCGAGGTGGTGCCGGCCGCGGAGCTCGCCGCCCGTGCCGAGGCCGTCGCGCGCTTCTGGCTCGACGGCGCGACGGCGGCCTTCGGCCAGGCCAAGCGGCTCATCCGCTCGGGAGCCGGGCGCCCGTTCGCCGACAACCTCGCCGACGAGGCCGCCACCATCGGCGCCCGCTTCGACACCGACGAGTCGAAGCTCCGCGTCGCGGCGTTCGCCGCAGCATCCCGCAAGCACTCCGCCCCGAAGGAGAACCCGTGAGCTCCCCCTCGTCCGCCGGCCCGCTCGCCGGCCGCACCATCCTCATGTCCGGCGGCAGCCGCGGCATCGGCCTCGCGATCGCGCTGCGAGCCGCGGCCGACGGCGCCAACATCGCGCTGCTCGCCAAGACCGACACGCCCCACCCGCGCCTCGAGGGGACCGTGCACACCGCGGCGCAGCAGATCCGGGATGCGGGTGGGCAGGCCCTGCCGCTGGTGGGCGACGTGCGCAACGACGACGACATCACCGAGGCCGTGCTGAAGACCCAGGGCGAGTTCGGCGGCATCGACATCGTCGTGAACAACGCGTCGGTCATCGACCTGTCGGGATCGCTCGACCTCGCGGCCAAGAAGTACGACCTCATGCAGGACGTGAACGTCCGCGGCACCTTCCTCTTGTCGCGTGCAGCCGTGCCGGCGCTCCGCGACAGCGCGAACCCGCACATCCTGTCTCTCTCGCCGCCGCTCAACATCACGCCCAAGTGGCTGGGAGCCCACACCGGCTACACGCTGGCCAAGTACGGCATGACGATGGTCACGCTGGGCCTCGCGGCCGAGTTCGCCGGTGACGGCATCGCCGCCAACACGCTGTGGCCGCGCACCACGATCGCCACCGCTGCGGTGCAGAACGTGCTCGGCGGCGACCAGCTGATGAAGGTGAGCCGCACGCCGGAGGTCTACGCCGACGCCGCGTACCAGGTCATGCTGCAGCCGTCCCGCGAGTACACCGGCCAGACGCTCGTCGTCGAGGACGTGCTGGAGGCCGCCGGCGCGACCGACTTCTCACGGTACGCCGCGGTGCCCGGGACGCCCGATGACCGCCTGTACCCCGACATCTTCCTGGACTGAGTACCCTGACCGGGTGAGCGTGCCCTCGATCGTCGACCTCCTCGGCGAACGTCCTCTCGTGCTCGACGGCGGACTCGGCACGCTGCTGGAGGCGCGCGGGCACGACCTGTCGTCGTCGCTGTGGTCGGCGCGTCTGCTGCGCGACGACCCCGACGAGGTCAGGGTCGCGCACGCGGAGTTCGTCACGGCCGGTGCCGACGTGCTCATCACGTCGTCCTATCAGGTGGGCTACGACGCGCTCGCCGCCGAGGGGCTCAGCGCCGCGGAGGTCGACGAGCTGCTCCGCGCGTCCGTCCGCCTGGCGAGGGAGGCCGCCGACGACGCGGGGCGCGACGTCCTCGTCGCCGCCTCGATCGGTCCGTACGGAGCGGTCCGCGCCGACGGCAGCGAGTACACCGGGGTGTACGACGTGGATGCCGCGGCCCTGCGTCTCTGGCACCGCCGTCGCCTGCAGGTGCTGGCCGACGCCGGTGCGGACCTCATCGCCGTGGAGACGCTGCCGTCGCTCGCCGAGGTGGAGGCGGTCGCCGCCGAGCTCGCCGGCACCGGTGCGGCCGCGTGGATCTCCCTGTCGGGGGCGAGCAGCGGCTTCACGCGCGCGACCCGCATCGCGGCGCTCGCCGCCGCGGCGGAGGTGGACGAGGTCGTCGCCGTCGGCGTCAACTGCTGCCCGCCGGGCTCGGTGGCCGAGGCCCTCGCCGACGCCCCCGACGGCGTCGCGCTCGTCGCCTATCCGAACAGCGGCGAGCAGTGGGACGCGCACGCGCGCGCCTGGCACGGCGCCGGCAATATCTCTCCGCACGACGCGTCGGCCTGGATCGAGGCGGGCGCACGCCTGGTGGGCGGATGCTGCCGCACGACCCCCGCCGACATCGCCGGGCTCGTCGCAGCGATCCGTCGCTGACCTGCCGCGGAGCCGCCGGCGACGCGGCGCCGGTTGAGCCCGCTCAGTCGCGACCCAGACCGCGCGTGCGACCCGCGACGATCGTCACGCTCTGGTCGCTGAGCCACTGGAAGCCCAGGCTCTCGGTCGGCGTCATCCCGGCGGGGCGGTCGGCCGCCGGGATCGCGGAGTAGGGCACCGTCACCACGAGCGCGCCGCGGTCGAAGTCCTGAGCGGGCCGGCAGTCCGCCCGCACATCATCGTCGAGCACGACCGCGAGACACGGGAGCCCGCTGCTGCTGCGCGCGAGCCACAGCTGCCCGCCGTAGAAGTCGCCCAGCGGCGCCGACCAGCGCACCGCCTCGGGCACCGGGAACGGCGGGGCGGTCTCGCCCGACGGCAGGTCGAAGTAGTCGCCGAACCAGTCGTCGACGGGGATCTCGAGCAGCACCCGCGCGGTCGGGTCGCCGGAGAACGGGCTCGCGTCACCGAACCGCGCCGCGACGCTCGCCGTCGGCGACGGCGCGGCGACGGGCTCGAGCTCGGCACCCTGCCACCCCGCCGCGGCCATCAGCACGGCGAGGACGCCGACGCCCGCGACGAGCGCGAGGTGCCAGCGAGCGCGCGGACGGGACGACGGCTCCGGGACGACGGCGGCGCCGACGTCGACCACGGGGTCGGAAAGGGGAGCGGGTGCCGCGCCCTCCGCCGTCGGCGATGGGTCCGGCACGCGTACCGGCTCGGGCTGGGGGCGTGCCGCCTGCTCCAGCTCGTCGAGTCGCGCGAGCGCGACCGGATCGGCGGCGATGTCGGCGTCGGGTCCGTAGGCGCGGCGCCGCAGTCGCG
This sequence comes from Microbacterium jepli, assembly GCF_047237905.1. Taxonomy (NCBI): domain Bacteria; kingdom Bacillati; phylum Actinomycetota; class Actinomycetes; order Micrococcales; family Microbacteriaceae; genus Microbacterium; species Microbacterium jepli. The sequence continues at coordinate 235,508 of NZ_JBDFLW010000005.1, forward strand.
CGAGCTCGGCGGCGTCGTCGTCCACGGACACACGCTACCGGCCGCCGCGCAGGTGCGGCCGGTACCCTCGGAGTCATGACTTCTCCCACCGTTCCGCCTGCCCGGCTCGGCGCCGTCCGCCAGGTGCGACCCGCGACGGAGGGCTGGAAGCAGAAGAAGGACGACGAAGGCCGCCCGCTCCTGCAGTTCGCGAGTCCCAAGCGCGGCAAGCCCCCGGTGCACCTGGCCGACCTCACCCCCGAGGAGCGCGTCGCGAAGGTGAAGGAGCTCGGACTCCCCGGCTTCCGCGCGCGCCAGCTCGAGACGCACTACTTCACGCACTTCACCGACGACGCCGCCCGCATGACCGACCTCCCGGCGGAGTCCCGCGACGAGCTGGTCGCCGGGCTCCTGCCCCCGCTCCTCACCGAGGTGCGCCGGCTGGCGACCGACCGCGGCGACACCATCAAGTTCCTGTGGAAGCTGCACGACGGCGCGCTCGTCGAGTCGGTGCTCATGCGCTACCCCGGCCGCATCACGCTGTGCGTCTCGTCGCAGGCCGGTTGCGGCATGAACTGTCCGTTCTGCGCCACCGGCCAGGCGGGCCTCACCCGCAACATGTCGGCGGCCGAGATCGTCGCGCAGGTCGTGGCGGCCAACGCCGCGATCGTCAACGGCGAGCTGGGCGGCAAGAAGCGCGACGACCACTCCGCGGAGAAGGTGTCGAACATCGTTTTCATGGGCATGGGCGAGCCGCTGGCCAACTACGCGCGCGTCATGCACGCGGTGCGGGTCATGACCGACAAGAAGCACGGCATGGGCATGAGCGCCCGCGGCATCACCGTCTCGACGGTCGGTCTCGTGCCGGCGATCCGCAAGCTGGCCGCAGAGGACGTGCCCGTCACGTTCGCGCTGTCGCTGCACGCCCCCGACGACCAGCTCCGCGACGAGCTCATCCCGGTGAACTCCCGCTGGAAGGTCGACGAGGCCCTCGATGCGGCCCGCGCCTACTTCGACGCCACCGGCCGTCGCGTCTCGATCGAGTACGCCCTCATCAAGGACATGAACGACCACGCCTGGCGCGCCGACCTCCTCGCCGAGAAGCTCAACGCCCGCGGCAGGGGGTGGGTGCACGTGAACCCGATCCCGCTGAACCCGACTCCGGGCTCGATCTGGACGGCGTCCGAGGTGCCGGTGCAGAACGAGTTCGTGCGCCGGCTGAACGAGGCCGGCATCCCGACGACCCTCCGCGACACCCGCGGCAAGGAGATCGACGGCGCCTGCGGTCAGCTCGTCGCGACGGAGGAGGACGAGGTCGTGGCCGCCGGAGTCGCGCCCGCTTCGTGAGCACCCGGTAGCCGACACCGCTCGGGCCCGCAAGGCGAGAGCTCCTCGGGGAGCGGCGATCTAGGCTGGCATCTTCCCCGATGCGAAGGAGCCTTCCGCGTGCGCACCGTCCCCCTCGGCACGACCGGTCTCGACGTCCCCAACATCGTCCTCGGCGTGATGCGCATCGGCGAGATGAGCGACGGCGAGATCCGAGACCTCGTCGCGACCGCCCGCGACAGCGGGATCGACTTCTTCGATCACGCCGACATCTACGGGTCCGACTCCTTCCACCAGTGCGAGCGGCGCTTCGGCGAGGCCCTCGCCCTGTCGTCGTCCGAGCGCTCGGCGATCACGCTTCAGACGAAGGCCGGCATCGTCAAGGACGGCCCGTACTTCGACTTCTCCGCCGAGCACCTTCTGCGGCAGGTGGAGGGCTCACTGGCGGCGCTGCGGACCGACTACATCGACGTGCTCCTGCTGCATCGTCCTGATGCGCTCGTCGAACCCGATGAGGTCGCGCGCGCCTTCGACGAGCTCGAGTCGGCCGGGAAGGTGCGCGCCTTCGGCGTCTCGAACCACACGCCCCGCCAGATCGACCTCCTCGCCCGCTCCGTGCGCCAGCCGCTCGTCGCGAACCAGCTCCAGCTGTCGATCCCGCATGCGGCCATAATCGCCCAGGGTGTCGCGTCGAACATGCCCGGGACGGACCAGTCGACCACCGTCGACGGCGGCGGTGTGCTGGACTACTGCCGTCTGCACGACATCACCGTCCAGGCCTGGTCTCCGCTGCAGGGCGCGAACGGCCCCTTCCTCGGCTCCGCCGCCCACCCCGAGCTGAACGCCGTCATCGATCGGCTCGCCGCCCAGTACGACGTGCCGGCCATCGCGGTCGCGACCGCGTGGATCACCCGCCATCCCGCCGGCATGCAGGTCGTCCTCGGGTCGACGAACCGGACGCGGGTCGCCGACGCAGCCCTCGGCTCCGACCTGCCTCTCACCCGCGCCGAGTGGTACGAGCTGTTCCGCGCCGCCGGACACGACGTGCCCTGACGCGCTCCGCGAATCATCGCCATACCCCACCCCCACGAATCGAAGAAGGAGAACACCCATGGTCGAATACCGGTACCTCGGGAACAGCGGCTTCAAAGTCTCGGAGATCACCTACGGCAACTGGGTGACGCACGCCTCGCAGGTCGAGGACGACGCGGCCGTCAAGACCGTGCACGCCGCACTCGACGCGGGCATCACCACCTTCGACACCGCCGACGCGTACGCGAACACCGCAGCCGAGGTCATCCTCGGGAAGGCGCTGCAGGGCCAGCGCCGCGAGTCGCTGGAGATCTTCACGAAGGTCTACTTCCCGACCGGCCCCGGCGGCGCCAACGACACCGGCCTGAGCCGCAAGCACATCACGGAGTCGATCAACGGCTCGCTGCAGCGTCTGGGCACCGACTACGTCGACCTCTACCAGGCGCACCGGTTCGACTACGAGACGCCCCTGGCGGAGACCTTCCAGGCCTTCGCCGACCTCGTCCGTCAGGGCAAGGTGCTCTACATCGGGGTGTCGGAGTGGACGGCCGAGCAGCTGCGCGAGGGCCATGCGCTCGCGAAGGACCTCGGCATCCAGCTCATCTCGAACCAGCCGCAGTACTCGATGCTGTGGCGCGTCATCGAGGGCAAGGTCGTGCCGGCCAGCCAGGAGCTCGGCATCTCGCAGATCGTCTGGTCGCCGATGGCGCAGGGCGTGCTGAGCGGCAAGTACCTGCCCGGTCAGCCGGTGCCCGAGGGCTCGCGCGCGACCGACGAGAAGAGCGGCGCCGAGTTCATCAAGCGGTTCCTCGAGACCAAGACGCTGGAGGCCGTGCAGAAGCTCAAGCCGGTCGCCGAGCAGGCGGGACTCACCATGCCGCAGCTGGCCATCGCCTGGGTGCTGCAGAACCCGAACGTCGCGTCCGCTCTCGTGGGCGCCTCGCGCCCCGAGCAGCTCGCCGACACCGTCAAGGCGTCGGGCGTGCGGCTGGACGCCGACACCCTCGCCGCGATCGACGAGGCGCTCGGCGACGTGGTCGAGGACGACGCCGAGAAGACCTACAGCACGTCGCCCAAGACCCGGATGTCCTGACGCCGATGGAGGCGATGAGCGCCGGCATCCTGCTGCATCGTCCGGCTCCCGGGGAGTCGGACGATGGCGGCGTGCAGGTGCTCGTCGCCCACATGGGCGGGCCGTTCTGGGCCGCCAAGGACGCCGGGGCGTGGTCGATCCCGAAGGGCGAGTTCGATCCGGCCGAGGAGAGCGCCCGGGATGCCGCGCGTCGCGAGTTCGCGGAGGAGCTCGGCGTTCCCGCACCCGACGGCGACTATGCGGAGCTCGGCACCTTCGCGTACTCGTCGGGGCGGAAGACCGTCACCGTCTTCACCGCGGACGGGTCGGCGATCGACACGGCCGCGTTCGTCTACGGCGAGTTCGAGCTGGAGTGGCCACCGCGCTCGGGCAGGATGCAGAGCTTCCCCGAGGTCGACCGGGCCGAATGGATGCCGGTGGCCGCGGCCCGCGACAGGCTCGTGGCCGGTCAGCGCCCCGCGGTGGACGCCCTGCTGCGGCTTCTCGCCGCGGCATCCGACTGAGGAGACGGTCAGCGACCGTTCTTCGGAGCGACGGACACGTCCAGCTTCGGATGGGTGCCGAGCGACGACCACGCGCTCTCAACGCCTTCGGCGGCGTGCTCGGACGCCCGCACGGCGCGCTCGTCGGCCCATGCGTTCAGCACATGGCCGGAATGGCCGCGCACGTGCTCGAGCGTCACGTCGGGCAGTCCTCGCTCGCGGCGGTCGTCGCGGGCGATGATGAGCTTCTCGAGGATGTCGCGGTTCTTCGTCGGCGCGCCGGTCGACGTCTTCCATCCGCGGCGCCGGTGGCCGTCCATCCACGTGGAGTAGGTGTCGATCGCGTACTTCGAGTCGGCCTGCACGACGAGGTCGGCCACGTCGCGGTGGTCCTCGATGGCGTGGAGCAGCCCGAGCAGCTCGCCGATGTTGTTGGTGCCGAGCGGCAGCGAGCCCGCGGCCCACTCGCCGTCCTCGCCCACCCACGCCCAGCCGGCGGGGCCGGGGTTGCCCTTGCAGGCGCCGTCGGTGGCCACGATGTATCGGTCGACACTCACCCTTCCACGGTAGTCGCCGCGCCGGAGCCGTCGTGCCGCGGACGGCCGCCCTCAGATCTGCGAGCGGGGGCCCGGCTCGACGATCTTGTTGAAGCCGGTGACCGGCTGGTTCTCGTCGAACGACGCGACCGGGCGACGGAAGCCCCGCGTCAGCACCAGCAGGTACAGCACGCCCAGGCCCGTCCAGATGAGGCCGACCACCAGTGCGTGGCTGTCGAGGTTCACCCACAGCAGGCCCGTCAGCACCATGCCGATCGCCGGCATCACGATGTAGGCGAGGATGTCGCGCGGCGTATGACGCCGGTTCCGGCGGATCGCGAAGTACGCGATCACCGAGATGTTGACGAAGGTGAAGGCGATGAGCGCGCCGTAGTTGATGTAGTCGACGATCTGCTCGAGCGTGAACGCGATCGCCGTCAGGCTCACGAGTCCGACGAGCACGACGGTGAATGCGGGCGTGTGGGTGCGGGGGCTGATGTAGCCGAAGAGCTTCTTCGGCAGCACGCCGTTGCGGCCCATCACCAGCAGCATGCGCGCCACGGAGGCGTGCGAGGCGAGCCAGGAGGCCAGCGTGGCGGCGAAGCCGGCCGCCGTCAGCACGGACTGCAGCCAGATGCCGCCGACCTGCGAGCCGATCTCGGGCAGCGTCGAGTCGGCGATCGCCTCGGGCGGGAACGCGTCGTACGACGGGAAGCGCAGCTGCGTGAAGTAGCCGGCGACGAGGAAGATCGCGCCGCCCACGAGCACCGTCAGCAGGATCGCCCGCGGCATCGTCTTGGGCGACTTCGCCTCCTCGGCGTACATCGTGACCGCGTCGAAGCCGATGAACGAGAAGCACACGATGGTCGCACCCGCCAGCACGGCGCCGAATTCGACGTCGGGGTGGAAGAAGGGCTCGACGGATGCCACGGTGCCGCTGCCCGCGCCCTGGATGAGCTGGATGACGACCATCACGACGAAGACGGCCATGACGGCGATCGAGAACACCAGCAGGATCATGTTGGCGTTGGACGTGCCCCGCATCGTCACGTAGATGATCCCGGTGACCGCCGCGGTGAAGACGACGACCCAGATCCACGCCGGCACGTCGGGGAACAGCGCCACCATGTAGCTGCGCAGGATCAGCGCGTTGACCATCGGCAGGAGCAGGTAGTCGATGAGCGATGTCCAGCCGACCAGGAAGCCGAGACCGGGGTGCATCGACTCGCGCACGTAGGTGTACGCGGAGCCGGCGCTCGGGATGACACGCACCATCTTGCCGTAGCTGATGGCGGTGAACCCGATGACGATGAGCGCCACCGCGTAGGCGGCGGGCACGGCGTTGTTCGTCTCGACGGCGACGTTGCCGAAGGTGTCGAAGACGACGGTGGGCGTCATGTAGCCGAGGCCCAGGCCGACGATCGACCAGAGGCCGAGGGTCCGGGCGAGGTTGGCGGTGCGGGCCTTCGGGGCCGCAGCGGCGGCGCGCGACTCGTTCGTGGTCACTCCTGGAGGTGTGGGGACGACACCGCCTGGGTGTGTCCGGTGTGGGAGGGCGAGGGCCCGCACGGGGCCGTCCGCATCATCGGGTGTGGGTCAGCATAGGACCCAGGTGTTTCACAGGGATAGCGTCGAGATGTCCGTGCGCGTCACCGCACGCAGCAGCATCCCGCCGTCAGAGACGCGACCAGGCCTCGGTGAGCACGGAGCGCAGAATCTGCTCGATCTCGTCGAACTCCGCGGGCCCGACGGTGAGCGGCGGGGCGAGCTGGATGACCGGGTCGCCGCGGTCGTCGGCGCGGCAGTAGAGGCCGGCATCGAAGAGCGCCTTCGACAGAAAGCCCCGCAGCAGTCGCTCGGACTCGTCGTCGTCGAAGGTCTCCTTCGTCGTCTTGTCCTTCACAAGCTCGATGCCGAAGAAGTAGCCGTCGCCGCGCACGTCGCCGACGATCGGCAGGTCGAGCAGCTTCTCGAGCGTCGCGCGGAAGATCGGCGAGTTCGTGCGCACGCGCTCGAGCAGGTTCTCCTCCTCGAAGACGTCGAGGTTCTCCAGGGCGACCGCCGCCGAGACCGGGTGCCCACCGAAGGTGTAGCCGTGCGGGAACGACAGGTCGCCGTGGGCGAACGGCTCGTAGACGCGGTCGCTGACGATGGTGCCGCCCAGCGGCGCGTAGCCGCTCGTGACCGCCTTGGCGAAGGTGATCATGTCGGGCTGGTAGTCGTACGCCTGCGCGCCGAAGTAGTGTCCGAGGCGGCCGAAGGCGCAGATGACCTCGTCCGAGACGAGCAACACGTCGTGGCGGTCGCAGATCTCGCGCACGCGCTGGAAGTACCCGGCGGGTGCGGGGAAGCATCCGCCGGCGTTCTGCACCGGCTCGAGGAAGACCGCGGCGACCGTCTCGGGCCCCTCGAACTCGATCATCTGCTCGATGCGGTCGGCGGCCCACAGCCCGAACTCCTCGGGGGTGCCGCCGCCGAAGCCCGACTCCGCGGCGCGGTAGTAGTTCGTGTTGGGCACGCGGAAGCCGCCGGGGGTGACCGGCTCGAACATGTGCTTCATGACGGGCAGTCCGGTGATGGCCAGGGCGCCCTGCGTGGTGCCGTGGTAGGCGATGGCCCGAGAGATGACCTTGTGCTTGGTCGGCTTGCCCTGCAGCTTCCAGAACTGCTTGGCGAGCTTGAAGGCGGTCTCGACGGCCTCGCCGCCGCCGGTCGAGAAGAAGACATGGTTGAGGTCGCCGGGGGCGAGGTTCGCGATGCGGTCGGCGGCCTCGATGCCGGTCGGATGCGCGTACGACCACAGCGGGAAGAACGCGAGCTCCTCGGCCTGGGCGGCGGCGGCCTGCGCGATGCGCGAGCGGCCATGGCCGGCGTTGACGACGAACAAGCCGGCGAGGCCGTCGATGTAGCGCTTGCCGTGCGAGTCCCAGATGTGGTGACCCTTGCCCTTGACGATGATCGGGACGCCGCCGCCCTCCGTCATCACGGACTGGCGCGAGAAGTGCATCCAGAGGTGGTCGCGGGCCATGGCCTGCAGGTCGGCATCGGAACGGGTCAACGGTCCCCCAGGGGTGAGCGGGCGAGGAGTGCGGTTCTTCGAGAGGCTACTCCCCGCCGCGCGCCGCCGACCGGGACCTGGGTCGCGTCCCGGCCGGCGTCCGCATCACGGGCGCAGGAGCACCTTGCCCACCCGTGCGTCGCCGTTGGCGGTCACCGCGGCGGCGGCCTCGTCCAGTCCGTAGGTCGCGGCGACGGGCAGCGTCAGCACACCGGAGGAGAGGTGCTCGCCGAGCTCTCCGAAGAGACGGCCGCGGGTCGCGGCATCCATGCTCGTCGAGACCTTGCTGCCCCAGAAGCCCTTCACCGATGCCTGCGTGAAGATGATGTCACCCGACGACAGCTCCATCGTGGGGGAGTCCATCGCACCGAAGACGACGAGCGTGCCGCCCTCGCCGAGCAGCGAGAGGACGTGTCCGCTCGAGGCGCCCCCCACCGAGTCCACGCCGGCGACGATGGTCGCGCTGCCGATGATCTCCGCCACGCGGTCGCGCCAGTCGTCGGTGTCGACGGCGACGACGCGGTCGATGCCCTGACCTGCGAGATCCGCCACCGCACCGGAGCGACGGACGAGCCCGACGACGTTCACGCCGCGGGCGCGGCCGATCTGCGCGACCATGCGCCCGACGGCGCCGTTCGCGGCGTTCTGGACGATCCACGAGCCCGGCTCGAGGTCGAGGGAGTCGAGCAGGCTGATCGCGCTGAACGGCATCGCCACGAGCTGCGAGGCCACCTCGTCGGAGAGGTCGTCGGCGACGGGGATGAGGGCGGCCGCCTTCACGATGAAGTACTCCGCCCACACGCCGAAGGTGCCGCCGGTGGCCACGCGCTGGCCGACCGAGAGGTTCTGCACACCGTCTCCGAGCGCATCCACCACGCCCACAGCCTCCGTGCCGGCGCGGGAGGGCAGCTCGGGCTTGAAGCCGTAGGTGCCGCGGATCGTCCACAGGTCGTGGTTGTGGATCGGCGAGAGGAGGAGGCGCACGCGCACCTCGCCGGCGCCCGGCTCGGGCAGCGCCACATGCTCGACGGAGAGGACGGCCGCCGGGTCGCCGAATTCGGAATGGGTGAGAGCGCGCATGGAAGCCTCCGGGTTGATACTGTAATGATCAGTCCAATATAGCGCTCGTCCCTGGAAGGAGCAGCCGTGGGGCGCACAGCCACCTTCGACCGCGACGCGGTCGTGCGTGCGGCACGCGACGTGTTCTGGGAGCGCGGCTACGCCGCCACCGGCATCACCGACCTCGAGGAGGCGACGGGCCTCCGCCGGTCGAGCCTCTACCACGCGTTCACGGCCAAGCGCGGGCTGTTCGAGGCCGTCGTACAGGCGTACCTGACCGATGCGAGAGCCGAGTGGGCGGGGCTCCGCGATCCGCAGCCGGCGCCCGACGCGCTCGAACGCTATGTCGCCGAGCTCGCCGCGGGGTTCGCGGGCGCGTCCATCAGGGCGCGAGCCGGGTGTCTGCTGCTCAACGTCGCCTCGACCGCCGTCGCCGTGGAGGACGGCGCCCTGAACGATCTCGTGGTGCAGTACGTCGGCGAGCTCCGGGCCGCCATCCGCGCCGGCGTGGGCGCGCGCCGCCCCGATCTCGGCGACGTCTCAGCCGACGACCTCGCGCGCGTCTGCGGTGCGCTCGTCATCTCCGCGCTCACCTCCGCGCGCACCGACGCCGATGCCGCAGCACGGGACCTGGCCGCGGTTCCGGCGGCCCTCCGCGCATGGGACGACGCGCCGACGTCCACCTGATCCACAGGAGAGGGGTCGTACTCTCTTCCGATGTCCTTCTCCGCTCACCGGCCCGGCCGCTTCGGCTCCGACGGTCGCATCGACCTCGATGCGCCCGACGAGTTCGACGACGCCGAGCCTCAGTATCTGAGCGACCTGCGCGCCGACGCCGACGACGACCAGTCCACCCACGCGTGGGGCGCTCCGGGTGTCGCTGACGAGCAGGACGCGGCGCAGCATCCGGAGCCGTTCGCAGAGACCGCCGAGGCGCCGGCGCCGACGCGTCAGGAGCGGGCGCCGCGCGAGCCCCGGGCGCCGCGCGCTCCGCGTCCGCCTCGTCAGCGCCGGGTGTCGCCGCCGCGCCGGCGCCTTCCGCTCGGACGCCGCATCGCCGTGCTGGGCGGCGCCGACGCCGATGTGCTCGAGGACGTGCCGGAGGAGACCTCGCGCTTCGTGCAGATGTTCTTCGTGCTGCTGGGCACCGCGCTCGTCTCGGCGCTGTCGATGGTCTTCGCGCTCGTCACCGGCGTGCGCATCTCGGTGTGGCTCGCCATCCCGCTCGCCGTCGTCTGGGCGCTCCTCATCTTCAACCTCGACCGCTTCCTCACCTCGACGATGCGCTCGACGCGCAACGTGGGCCGGCTCATCGGGCTCGCCCTTCCCCGCGTGATCATGGCGGCTCTGATCGGCATCGTGGTCGCCGAGCCGCTCGTGCTGCAGGTGTTCGCGAACGACATCGCCCGCGAGGTCAACTCCACCAACGTCGTGCAGGCCCAGACAGATCAGAACGCGGTCACCGACGGGCCGGAGAAGCAGGCTCTGGATGCCGCGAGCGCCCAGGTCTCGGCGCTCGAGAACCAGGCGGCGACCGGCATCGTCGAGGGCACGTCGTCGACCTCCGCCGAGGTCGTCGCCGCCCAGCAGTCGGTCGACCAGCTCACCGCGCAGCTGACCGCCCAGCAGGGCGTCATCGACCAGGCGCGTCTGGTCTATCAGTGCGAGCTGACCGGCGCGGGTGCCGGCACCGTCACCGGTTGCACCGGTGTCGCGGGCGAGGGCACGAGCTCCGACGCCGCCCAGGCGCAGCTGACCCAGGCGCAGTCCGCCTACGACGCGCTGTCCGCACAGCTGACGCAGGCGCAGTCCGCGCTGACGGCGGCCTCGGCCGCGAGCACGGGTGCCGCCGCCGCCTCGGGCGAGCAGAACAAGCAGCAGGCCGAGGATCAGCTCCCCGCCGCCCGCGCGCAGTACGACGGGGCACTGGCCGCCTACAACGAGCGGGCCGCGGCCATCGCCTCGGGCAACGCGGGGGCGGTCGGTCTGCTGAGCCAGATCGGTGCGCTCGAGCGCCTGTCGCAGAAGGAGCCGACGCTCCTATGGGCCCACTGGCTGATCGCCGCGCTCTTCTTCATGATCGAGCTGCTGCCCGTCCTGGTGAAGGTGCTGACGAGCTTCGGCGGACCGTCGCTCTACGAGAAGGCGGAGGCGCTGCGCACGCAGGTCGCGCTCGACCGCGTGACCACGCGCACCTTCCACCGTCGCGCCGAGGCGCTGGCGAGCACCTCCACGAGCTGACCGGCCTCAGGCCTCGCGCGTCGCCTCCCACTCCTCGACCCTGTCGTCAGCCACGTGCACTGAACCCCACCGCGCGCCTCTGTATGCGCTCAGGCGCTGATCCCGCCCCGCGCCTCCCATCCGGCCCGACTTTGTATACACTGGGCCTGTTCCGGCGAAGGGGGATGCATGCGCGCCAGCGATCGGGCGTACGAGCGCCTCCTCGACGAGATACAGAGCGGACAGCTGGCGGCGGGGGCAGTGCTGAGCGAGGTCGGGCAGTCGACCCGCCTCGGTGTCAGCCGCACGCCGCTCCGCGAGGCGCTGAGCCGCCTGGCCGCCGACGGGCTGGTGGTGCAGCAGTCGCCGCGCGTGACCGTGGTCGCCGGCATCGCGGCGGCCGACATCCGCGACCTCTTCGAAGTGCGGACCGCGCTCGAGACCACGGCCGCGCGGGCCGCCGCGCGCCGAGGAGACCCGGCGGTCTTCGCCGCGCTCGCGGAGGAGTTCCGCGCCGCCGGCCTCGACGACGCCGCGCTCGACGCCTACTACGCGCTCATCGCGCGCTTCGACCGGGCTGTCGACGCGGCGGCCGACAACGCGCGCCTGTCCGCGGCCCTCCGCACCGTCCGCACCCACCTCGTGCGCGTGCGCCGTCTCGCGCGCGACAAGCCCGCCCGCCTGGCCGCGTCCGCGGCCGAGCATCGGCTCATCGCGGCCGCCATCGCCGACGCGGACGCCGACCTCGCGGCATCCGCCACCGCCGTTCACCTGCACAACGCGCTCGAGAGCGCACTGCTCTCCCTCGAGGATGCGCCGCGCCCCCTCATCCCCTCCGGAAGGACATCATGACCGTCACCCACCACCTCCGCGTCCACCGCAGCGACGAGGAGCTCGCCCGTGAGGGACAGCTCGCCTGGCGTCTCGCCGAGATCGCCACCGATCCGGTCGAGGTCGACGACGACGTCGCGGACATGATCGTCAACCGCGTCATCGACAACGCGGCCGTGGCTGCGGCATCCCTCACGCGTGCGCCCGTCAGCGCGGCGCGCCAGCAGGCCCTCGATCACGCCGTGTCGATCAGCGGTGCGGGGGCCACGGTCTTCGGCTGCACCCTCGAGCGCCGCACGAGTCCCGAGTGGGCGGCCTGGGCCAACGGCGTCGCCGTGCGGGAGCTCGACTACCACGACACGTTCCTGGCGGCGGAGTACTCCCACCCCGGAGACAACATCCCGCCGATCCTCGCCGTCGCCCAGCACGTCGGCAGCGACGGGCGGGCACTGCTGCGCGGGCTCGCGACCGGGTACGAGATCCAGATCGACCTCGTGCGCGCGATCTCGCTGCACCGTCACAAGATCGACCACGTCGCGCACCTCGGCCCCTCGGCCGCCGCCGGCATCGGCACGCTGCTGGGACTCCCCGCCGAGACGATCTACCAGGCCGTCGGGCAGGCGCTGCACACGACGACCGCCACGCGTCAGTCGCGCAAGGGCGAGATCTCGACGTGGAAGGCGCATGCGCCGGCCTTCGCGGGCAAGATGGCCGTCGAGGCGGTCGACCGGGCGATGCGCGGCGAGACGAGCCCCTCGCCGATCTACGAGGGCGAGGACGGCGTGATCGCCTGGATGCTGGACGGACCCGACGCCTCGTACGAGGTGCCGCTGCCCGGCCCGGGGGAGTCCAAGCGCGGCATCCTCGACTCGTACACGAAGGAGCACTCCGCCGAGTACCAGGCGCAGGCGTGGATCGATCTCGCTCGCAAGCTGCACGCCGAGCGGCCCGACGCGGCCGATCCCGCGAACGTCGAGTCGATCGTGCTGCACACGTCGCACCACACGCACTACGTGATCGGCTCGGGCGCGAACGACCCGCAGAAGTACGACCCGACCGCCTCGCGCGAGACGCTCGACCACTCGATCCCGTACATCTTCGCCGTCGCCCTGCAGGACGGCGGGTGGCACCACGTCGACTCCTACGCCCCCGAGCGCGCCGCGCGACCCGACACCGTCGCGCTGTGGCACAGGGTCACCACCGCGGAGGACCCGGAGTGGACGCGCCGCTATCACTCGGAGGACCCGAACGAGAAGGCGTTCGGCGGCCGCGTCGTCATCCGCTTCACCGACGGCAGCGAGCTGACGGACGAGATCGCCGTCGCCGACGCCCACCCGCTGGGCGCCCGTCCGTTCGGACGCGAGGACTACATCCGCAAGTTCCGCCTGCTCGCCGAGCCCGTCCTCGAGCCCGCCGAGATCGAGCGCTTCCTCGACCTCGCCCAGCGCCTTCCCGAGCTCACCGTCGACGAGGTGCGTCAGCTGAGCATCGTGGCCAAGCGCGGCGTGCTGGCCGGGGCCCCGGCACCGAAGGGCCTCTTCTGATGCTGTACGCCAGCACGCCGGCGGCGGAGAAGCGCCGCCTGTTCCGCGAGCGCCTCGCGACCGGGGAGCTCCTGCGATTCCCCGGCGCGTTCAATCCGCTCAGCGCGCGGTTGATCGAGCGCAAGGGGTTCGAGGGCGTCTACATCTCGGGAGCCGTCCTCTCGGCCGACCTCGGCCTGCCCGACATCGGGCTGACGACGCTCACCGAGGTCGCCGGGCGTGGTCAGCAGATCGCCCGCATGACGGAGCTGCCGGCCATCATCGACGCCGACACCGGCTTCGGCGAGCCCATGAACGTCGCGCGCACCGTGCAGACGCTCGAGGACGCGGGCCTGGCGGGCATGCACATCGAGGATCAGGTGAACCCGAAGCGGTGCGGGCATCTCGACGGAAAGGCGGTCGTCGACGACGACACGGCCGTCAAGCGCATCCGCGCCGCCGTCGACGCCCGCCGCGACGCGAACTTCCTGGTGATGGCGCGCACCGACATCCGCGCCGTCGAGGGGATGGATGCCGCGCTCGACCGCGCTCGCGCGCTGGTGGACGCCGGCGCCGACGCGATCTTCCCCGAGGCGATGCGCACGCTCGAGGAGTTCGCCGCCATGCGCGCCGCCGTCGACGTGCCGATCCTCGCGAACATGACGGAGTTCGGGAAGTCCGAGCTGTTCCCCGCGCAGCAGCTGGCCGACGTCGGCGTCAACATCGTCATCTGGCCGGTGTCGCTGCTGCGGATGGCGATGGGCGCCGCAGGACGGGCTCTGGACACGCTCGAGTCCGAAGGTCACCTCACCGGCAGACTGGACGAGATGCAGCACCGCGCCGACCTGTACGACCTCATCGACTACGAGGGCTACAACCACTTCGACACCAGCGTCTTCAACTTCACCATCACGAAGGACTGACATGAGCGACATCGACATTAAGAAGGGCCTCGCGGGGGTCACGGTCGACTACACCGCGATCTCGAAGGTCAATCCCGACACCAACTCGCTGCTGTATCGCGGGTATCCGGTGCAGGAGCTGGCCGCGACGCAGTCGTTCGAGGCGGTGGCGTACCTGCTGTGGCACGGCGAGCTGCCCGACGACGAGCAGCTCGCCGAGCTGCGGCGCACCGAGCGCTCGCAGCGGGCGCTGCCTGAGGACGTCAAGCAGACGATCGACCTGCTGCCGCTCTCCGCCCACCCGATGGACGTCGTGCGCACCGCCGTGTCCGCCATCGGTGCGGCCGACGAGGAGACCGCGGATGCCTCGCCCGAGGCCGATCTGCGCAAGAGCATCCGTCTGCTCGCCGTGCTGCCCGCCGTCGTCGCGTACGACCAGCGCCGCCGCCGGGGGCAGGAGCTGATCGCACCCCGCGACGACCTGGACTACTCCGCGAACTTCCTCTGGATGACCTTCGGCGAGCTGCCCGACGAGGTCGTGCGCCGGGCTTTCGACGTGTCGATGATCCTGTACGCCGAGCACTCCTTCAACGCCTCGACCTTCACCGCGCGCGTGATCACCAGCACGATGTCCGACCTCTACTCCGCCGTCGTCGGTGCGGTGGGCGCCCTGAAGGGCGCCCTGCACGGCGGGGCGAACGAGGCCGTCATGCACATCTTCGACGACATCGGCACGGCCGAGAACGTGGGGCCGTGGCTGGATGAGGCGCTCGCGTCGAAGCGGAAGGTCATGGGCTTCGGTCACCGCGTCTACAAGCGCGGCGACTCGCGCGTGCCGACGATGAAGGCGGCGCTCGACACGCTCGTCGCGCATGAGGGCGCCGACGATCTCGCAGCCCTCTACGACACGCTCGAGGCCGACTTCGTCGGACGCAAGGGCATCTACCCGAACCTCGACTACCCGTCCGGTCCCGCGTACCACCTCATGGGCTTCGACACCCTGACGTTCACGCCGCTGTTCGTCGCGGCACGGGTGACGGGCTGGACCGCGCACATCATGGAGCAGGCGGCCGCCAACGCGCTCATCCGCCCGCTGTCCGCCTACAACGGCCCCGACGAGCGTCACGTCGAGGGCTACGTCGCCGACACCGCCGCCGTGGATGCGGCCGAGCGTCCCGAGGAAGCCGAGGCCTGAGCCATGGCCCGCACCGCCGTCATCGTCGACGTCGTCCGCACGCCCGTCGGCCGGGGCAAGCCCGGAGGAGCCCTTTCGGGCGTCCACCCGGTCGACCTCGCCGCCGGCGTGCTGCGAGCGGTGCTGCAGCGGAACGGTCTGGAGTCGCGGCAGATCGACGACGTGCTCCTCGGCTGCGTGAGCCAGGTCGGGGAGCAGAGCTCCAACACCGCGCGCCAGGCGGTCCTCGCGGCGGGGTTCGATGAGGGCGTGCCCGCGACGACCATCGACCGGCAGTGCGGATCGAGCCAGCAGGCCGCGCACTTCGCGGCGCAGGGAGTGATGGCGGGTGCCTACGACATCGTCATCGCCGGTGGCGTCGAGTCGATGAGCCGCGTGCCGCTGGGCACGTCCGCCTCCGTCGCCGGGTCGCCGATCTCACCGCTGCTGCGGGCGCGGTATCCCGAGGGCCTCGTCAATCAGGGCGTCTCGGCGGAGCTCATCGCGCACCGCTGGGAGCTCGATCGCGCGGAGCTCGACACGTACGCGGCGCTGTCGCATCGACGAGCAGCGGATGCCGCGGCATCCGGTCTCTTCGACGGGCAGCTGCTCCCGGTCGAGACCGACGGCGGCGCCGTGACGGCGGACGAGACCGTCCGCCCGTCGACTACGGTCGAGGGCCTCGCCGGGCTGGCGCCGGCGTTCCGCACCGACGCTCTGGCCGAGCGCTTCCCCGAGCTGGACTGGCGCATCACACCGGGCAACTCCTCGCCGCTCACCGACGGGGCGTCGGCCGCGCTGATCATGGCGGAGGAGACGGCCGTCGCGCTGGGCCTGCGGCCGCGTGCCCGCTTCCACGCGTTCGCCGTGGTCGGCGATGATCCGCTGATGATGCTGACCGGGCCCATCCCGGCGACGCGGCGCATCCTCGAGCGGAGCGGGCTGACGATGGCCGATCTCGACGCCTACGAGGTGAACGAGGCGTTCGCCTCCGTGCCGCTGGCGTGGGCTCGCGAGCTGGACGCGGATCCCGACGCGCTGAACGCCTGGGGCGGCGCGATCGCGCTCGGGCACGCGCTCGGATCGTCGGGCACGCGGCTCCTCGGCACGCTGCTGGCCCGGCTCGAGGCCGGCGGCGGGCGCTACGGACTGCAGACGATGTGCGAGGGCGGCGGCATGGCGAACGCGACCATCATCGAGCGGCTCTGACGCGGAATCGGCGGTTCGCTCCTCCTCCCCAGATGCGCTGATAGAAGCTTCTCCACGGCTTTGGGAATCACCCGTTGATCTGGGTCATTTCGGGAACGGAATGTCGGTGCCCGCTGGGATGATGGACGCATGACGAACCCCGCCGACGCGCTCTCGAGGGCGTCGGCCACGCTCGCGGGTGCCGTCGAAGACCTCTACCGTTCGGGCGCGTTCGGCGAGTCCGACGACGCGGATGTGCTCACGGTTCTCGCCGACGCGGCTCAGATCGTGCGGCAGGCTGAGGCGGTCATGATCGCCGCGGTCGCCGAGCTGGAGCAGCGAGCGGACGCCGCGCCCCACCCCGACCGTCCGACCACTCGCTACGGGTGCCGCTCGGTGAACGAGCTCGTACAGCGCTCCACGCGCGCCTCCGGTCGGCGCGCCGGCGACCTGGTGCGCGCCGCGCGTGCGGTGCGTCAACCGCGCACGCTCCACGGCGATCGGCTGCCGGCGGAGTATCCGGCGATGCGCGAAGCCGTGGCATCCGGAGAGATCGGCATCGAGGCGACTGTCGCCGTGGTGTCCGCACTGGACGCCGCCCTGTGCGACCGTCAGGTGCGGGCGGCCGCGGAGCGCGAGCTCGCCGCGTCCGCCCTCGGTGCAGGCCCCGATGGCGGCCCTCCGCCGAACGTCGACGACCTCCGGATGCAAGCGCACGTCTGGGCGCTCTACCTCGACCAGGACGGCGCCGAGCCCCGAGAGGCGCGCGCACTGCGGAAGCGCGGGCTGACGGTGGGTCCCTGCCGGGACGGCGTCGTACCGATCCGCGCGAACGCGCTTCCCGAGGTCGCCGCGCAGTTGCAGCGGCTCTTCGACAGCATCCTGAATCCGAAGGGACACGGGCCGGCGATCCCGCCGGGGCCCCGCTTCTCGCAGAGCGCCGCCGGCGGTGACGCCTCCGACACACCGTCAGCCGATGACGCGGACGACCGCACGCGAGCGATGAAGCACCACGACGCGCTCGCCATGATCCTGGCGGTCGCGGCCCGATCGGGAGAGCTCCCGACCATCGGCGGTGCGGCGCCGACGCTCGTCGTCGCGGTGGCGGCCGATGATCTCGACTCGGGAACGGGTGCCGCGCACATCGACGGATGCGTCGAGCCGGTTCCTCTCGCCGTCGCGCGGCAGGTCGCCTGCAGCGGCTCCGTGCAGCGCGTCATCAGCGACGGTGCAGGCCGCATCCTCCAGATCGAGATCCTCGATCGGGTCTTCGCCACGCACCAGCGCCGGGCGATCACGCTCCGGGACGGCGGTTGCGTCATCCCCGGATGCGGCGTTCCTGCCGCGTGGTGCGAGATCCACCACGTGCATGAGCATGCGGACGGCGGGCCCACCCACACGGACAACGGCGTTCTGCTGTGCTGGTATCACCACCGCACGATCGACTCGAGCGGGTGGGCGGTGCGCATGACCGCCGGCGTGCCCGAGGTCCGCGGGCCCGCTGGTGGGACGGCTCCGCCCGCTGGCAGGCCGTCACCACCTCGCCGACACGAATGGGCCGACGGTTGCGGATGCGCAGGACGGCAGGCGTCCCGTGATCAGTTGTCGCGGAACGGAAGATTGAGGTCGGCGGGATCGACCTCGACATCGCCCACGTCGTCGGGGCCGCCCGTTCCGGGGACCGCGTTGATCTGGTCGGTGTCGATGTCGTCGTCGATCGAGTCCGGCAGCGGATCATCCTGCTTCTGCTCGGTCTCGGTTTCGCTCGCGGGGCTGTGCGCCATGTCCTTGCGGACCGCTTCGCTCTCGGGGATGCCGGTGCTCTCGGCGGACTCGTCGGTGGGGGGCGGCGGCGGCGGGGTCTCACCCGCGGCGAATCGCATCTTCTCGTCAGCGTTCATGGCTCGACGGTATGCCTGGCGACGTCATGCCCTGCACCCCTTGACGGGAGTGCGGAGACGGGTTGTCAAGCCCGCCCTCGGTGTCCGCCACTCGAACTAACGTACGAGTCATGTCAGAGAACAACTCGTCCGGCGAGACGCTGGGCTCCACCGAATCCGCCGACAACCCCGCCGTCAAAGACCCGTCCGATTGGGTCACCGGTGACGAGCCCATGACCGCGCCGCAGCGCAGCTACCTCGACACCCTGGCCCGCGAAGCAGGCGAGGAGATCTCCGCCGACCTCACCAAGGCCGAGGCGTCCGAGCACATCGAGCGCCTCCAGTCCGAGACGGGTCGCGGCAGCGAATAGTCGTCCGCGACGAGGTCGACCGCCGAGCAACCATCTATTCGGCGGTCGTCCTCGCATTTACAAGGACGTCCAAGTAAACTCACCATTGCGCTGAGATCAGCGCAGGAGGAGTGCACAGGATGTCCGATCTGATGGTGGCCGTCAGCGCAGAAGAGCGCACCGCAATGGTCGAGGCGGTGCGTGACTTCGCCAGTACGGAACTTGCTCCTCACGCGCTGGAGTGGGACGAGACCAAGACCTTCCCCCGTGAGACGATCCGTCGCGCGGGCGAGCTCGGACTCGGTGGCCTCTACGTCCGCGAAGACGTCGGCGGCACCGCTCTCGCGCGCGTCGACGCGGTCGCCCTCGTCGAGGAGCTGGCGAAGGCGGATCCCGCCGTGGCGGCCTTCATCACGATCCACAACATGGTCGCGTGGATGATCGACACGTACGGCACCGAGGAGCAGCGCCGGCAGTGGCTGCCGTCGCTCACCGCCATGGTCGACCTCGGCAGCTACTGCCTGACGGAGCCGGGAGCGGGGTCGGATGCCGCGGCCATCGCCACCAGCGCCATCCGGGTCGCCGGCGACGCGGCCGACGGACCCGATGACGGCTTCGTTCTGACCGGCGTGAAGCAGTTCATCTCCGGAGGCGGCGAGGCCGCCGTGTACGTCGTCATGGCCCGCACCGGAGAACCGGGCGCCCGCGGCATCACCGCGTTCCTCGTGCCGGGTGACGCGGCGGGTCTCTCCTTCGGTCCGAACGAGAAGAAGATGGGCTGGAACGCGCAGCCGACCCGGCAGGTCATCCTCGACGAGGTGCGGGTTCCGGCATCCGCTGTCCTGGGCGAGCTCGGTGGCGGCTTCAAGGTCGCCATGTCCGCGCTCAACGGCGGCCGCGTGAACATCGCCGCCTGCTCGCTCGGCGGCGCGCAGTGGGCGCTCGACCGCGCCATCCGCTACGTGCACGAGCGCTTCACCTTCGGCGAGCCACTGTCCGAGCGTCAGAGCGTCGTCTTCACCCTGGCCGACATGGCCACCGAGCTGACGGCGGCACGCGCCCTCGTGCGCGACGCCGCACGCGCGATCGACGAGCACGCTCCCGACGCCGCGATGCAGTGCGCGATGGCCAAGCGGTTCGCCACCGACGCCGGGTTCCGTGTCGCGAACGACGCGCTGCAGCTGCACGGCGGCTACGGCTACCTCCACGACTACGGCATCGAGAAGGTCGTGCGCGATCTGCGCGTTCACCAGATCCTCGAGGGCACCAACGAGATCATGCGGGTCATCATCGGCCGCGAGCTCATGGCCGCGGCATCCTGATCGCGGCATTCTGATCGCCACCCGCCGACAGCCACGAAGGCCCCCGTCACTGATGCCGGGGGCCTTCGTCCGATGCGCCGCGTCAGTCGGTGGTGACGCCCCGGCGCCGCCGCAGCACGAACGCCGCGCCGCCCGCGATGACGAGGAACGCGCCTCCCAGGGCGAGTCCCCACGGCACGTCTGCGCCGGTCAGGGCCAGCCCGGTGCCTCCTGCACCCGACCCGGCCGAGCCGGAGCCGGCCGAACCGGCGCCCGGCGTGCCGGGCGTGCCCGGCGTGCTCGTTCCGGGAGTGCTCGGACCCGGCGTCGGCGTGGGCGCCGACTCGGTGACCGGGACCGCAACGGTGACGACCGTTCCCGTCTCCGCCGTGAGCGTCACCTGCAGCACGCTGCCGGCCGGCGCGTCAGCGGGGACGGTGACCCGTACCTCGGCGGCACCGGCGGTGACGGGTGCCGTCCCGGCATCCGTTCCGTCGATGCTGACGCTGAGCTCCGTGGTCTCGGGGGTGCCGAGGCTCGTGAGGTTCAGGCCGGCGGCGGTGAACGTCGCGGTGCCGCCTGCGGCCGTCGGCGCGAGACCCGTGACCTGCACGCCGTGCTTCGCGTACGACGGCGCGACTGGCGAGTCGGCGGCCAGGAAGTCGATCCATGCCTGGTAGTCGACGTTGCCGGTGTCGAGGCGATCCGTCGCCGCCGTGAACGCGCGGAAGTTGTCGCCGCCGTCCGCGAGGAAGGACAGCGTGCCGACCCGGTATTCGGCGGTCTCGTCCAGCGGCTGACCGTTCACCGTCACGGACGTGATGCGGTCGCCCTGCGCGCGGCCGGCGTCGTACGTGTAGGTCACGTTCTCCGACAGCCCGAGCTGCAGGTAGGGGCGCGTCGGCACGTTCCCGTTCGCGTCGAGCTGCCACTGCTCCTCAAGCAGCTGCGTGAAGGTCGCGCCCGTCATCGTCACGAGCGTCGTGGTGTTCGCGAAGGGGAGCACCGCCAGCGCCTGGGCGAACGAGATGTCGCCGTCGGCCAGGCCGGGCGCCGCCGAGGCGCCGAACTCCGCCTGCGTGTCGTAGAGCTCGCTGCGGAGTCCGCCGGGGTTGGTCACACCGATGTCCGCGATGCCCTCCGGCAGGCTGGCCGTCGAGGACAGCAGGGCGTCGGCGACCAGGTTGCCCAGAGTCGATTCCGCGGAGCGGTCATCCCGCTTGCCCCCGGTCCAGATCCCGTCGACGAAAGATCCTCCGGAGAAGGCGGTGGTGATGTCGCTCGACATCTCGGCCACCTTCCGGTTGCCGATCTCCGTGGCCACGCCCAGCGCGGCATCCGCGATCGTCTTCACCTCCGCGACGCGCGGGTAGCGGTCGGCGAGCACGGCGTCGTCGATCGTGGTCCGCGCGATGTTGCGCTCCGTGTGGGACAGCACCTCGCCGGTCTCGGCATCCAGAGACAGGGTGATCCGGCCGATGTTCTCGCCGTACGAGCCAGTCTGCAGAATCGGGCGGGTCTTGGCGGCCTCACCGGGGACCGGCGCGGCCCAGGCGTACTTCTTGTGGGTGTGGCCGGTGAAGATGGCGTCGACCGCGGGCGAGGTCTCCTGCACGATGCGGGCGAAGTCGCCGCCCTTGGCGAGCTCCGCCTCGAGCGAGGCCTCCTCCGCCTCTCCCGCGCTCGCGCCCTCGTGGTAGAGGGCCACGATGACATCCGCCTCGCCGTTGGCGTCGCTTCCGTCGGTCAGCTCTCCCGCGACGCGGTTCACCGCGGCCACGGGGTCACCGAAGTCCAGCCCGGTGATCCCCGAGGGGGACACCAGCGATGCGGTCTCCCGGGTGACGACGCCGACCACGGCCACGCGCAGGCCTTCGACGTCGAAGGTCTCGAACGCGGGCAGCGCGGGCGTCGTGGTGCCCTTCCTGTACACGTTCGCACCGAGGTAGGGGAAGTCCGCGGCGGGCTGCACGCGGTCGGTCAGGTCTGCGAATCCCTGGTCGAACTCGTGATTGCCGACGGCGCTGGCATCCAGCCCGAGAGCGTTGAGCACATCGATGGTGGGCTGGTCCTTCTGGTACGACGAGGCGAACAGCGAGGCGCCGATGTTGTCACCCGACGACAGGAACAGGGCCGCGCCGGGCGCTGCGGCCCGCTGCTCCTCGATCGTCCCGGCGAACTTCACCGTGTTGCCGTCGATGCGGCCGTGGAAATCGTTGATACCCAGCAGCGTGAGGTCCACGGTGCCGCGTTCGTCGATCGCGAAGAGGGTCGTGGTCCCCGACACCTCGTTGCCGACGGCCAGCATGGGCGCGCCGGTCGAGGAGTCCGCGGCGGGGATGAAGTGCAGTCCCTCCGGACCGAGGTCGCCGGCCGCGGCCAGGTCGTCCTCGCCCTGCACCGCGAAGTCGCGGTTGTTCACGTAGGTGACGAACGACGCCGCGGAGGGGACGCTGATGTCGTAGACCATCACGCCGCCGACGCGCTCGAGGCCGACGAAGGCGTAGGTGCGACCGCCGACCTCTCCGATGGCGACGTTCTCGGGCTCGGGGCCCTTGTCGTCGCTGCGGCCGTCGACGTCGGTCTCCTCGTGGTTGGAGTTGAACCCACCCGGCACCGCTGCGGCGACGGTCCGCTCGAACTCGGAGCCCGAGTCGTAGACCTGCATGCCGTCGGTCGTCCAGATGGAGAACGACCGGGCGCCGTAGGCGTACAGCGCGTCGTAGCAGCCCTTCTCGGCGTCGAAGCCGAGGTCGGCGGCGACCTTGAGGCGGCCGAGGTCGGCGTCGCCTGTCTGCGTCGCCAGCGGGCTGTCTGCGCAGACCGGCCCCTGGCCGTCGTCCGCGAGGTTCTTCACCCGCGATTCGTCGATGAAGTCGCCCCACTCGCGGGCGTCTCCTTCGTTCGCGGTGACGAGGTAGGTCTGCCCGCCGGCGGCGTAGGACTGGATGCCGTCGGGCATGTACACGCCGAACAGGTCCTCGTAGCTGCGGATCGAGATGGCGTCGTCGCGGTCGGACGCGTCCAGCGCGTTGCCGTCGGCACCCCAGTCCTTGTAGCCGAGGGGGAGGATGCCGGACACGGCCGCCGACGCCAGGTCGACGGTGGCGACGGCATTGGCTTCCTGCAGGGTCACGTAGGCCGTGCCGCCGTCGATCGCGACGTACTCCGGCTCGAGGTTGCGGCTCACCCGGTTGGCGGAGAGCGGGGTGTCGCCCTGGTCGGGCGCGGCGACATCGGGACCGAAGACGCGGACGCCCGCGGGGAGCGCGTCGCCCTCGAACCCGCCGAAACCGGCGGTGCGGACGTCGGCCTGCGTGGGCGCGGCCCTTCCGATCGGCGCCGTCACGACGCTCACCGAGCCCTCGGGGTCGACCGAGAAGTCATCGGCGGGCTCACCTTCGTTCGCCGACACGACGTACGCGCCGTCGTCGGAGAAGGTGACCATGTCGGGGAGCGCGCCGACCTTGACGCTGCCGAGGAACGCCTCCTCCGCGTCCGCGGCATCCGCGTCGAAGAACACGAGGCTGCCCGGCTCCGTCTTCGCCGCCGCCTCGAAGGCGATGACGCCGAGGCCGTCGGCGCGCACGGCGACCGAGTTGGCCACGCCCGGCGCGCTGATCTCGAAGAGCTCGGCGATCGCGGCGGGGTTCGAGTAGTCCAGCACCATGACGGCGCCGGCCTGCGCGTCGACGACGAAGAGGCGGTCGCCGTGCGCGGTGACGATCTCGGCCGCCGACTCGTTGAAGACGCCGGTGTCGAAGCTGCCGATCGGCGAGAGCGCGATGCGCGCGTCGTCGGCGGACAGACCGACGGGGTCATCGACCACCGCCGCCGACGCGGTGCCGACGGCGGTGAGGGTCAGGGTGCAGACGGCCGCCGTGACGGCCGTGAAGGCGACCGCGCGGCGGAGGGGATGCGAAGGCATGCGTGTCCTCGAGGTGTGGGGGAGCGGAAGCTCCACCTTCGGGCCCGAGGGTGTCGCGCGGGTGAACGGACGGCAACCGGCCGTCGCCCTCAGGGTCCGGCCGGACCCGCGATCTTGATATACCTGAAGAGTCGACGACGACAGCCGGGAGGCCGCTCATGAACACCTCGACCACGCGCATCGCATTCCTCGGCCTCGGCCACATGGGACTCCCGATGGCGCGCAACCTCGCGGCCGCGGGCCATGAGGTGACCGGTTTCGACGTCTCGCCGGCCGCCCGAGAAGCGGCGCGCGCGGCGGGTCTCGCAGTGACGGAGACGGCGACGGATGCCGCCGCCGACCGCGACGTCGTGATCACCATGTTCGCGGCCGGCAGCCAGGTGCTCGGCGCCTACCGGGGAACGGCCGACGTGCCCGGCCTGCTCGCGGTGGCCGCCCGCGGCGCGCTGTTCATCGACTGCTCCACGATCGCCGTCGACGAGGCGCAGGAGGCGCACGCGCTCGCCGAGGCAGCCGGTGTCCGCAGCGTCGACGCCCCCGTCTCGGGCGGCGTGGTGGGCGCCGAGAACGCCACCCTCGCCTTCATGGTCGGGGGATCGGAGGCGGATGCCGCGGCCGCACGACCGCTCCTCGAGCACATGGGCGCACGGATCGTGCACTGCGGCGGCGCCGGTCTCGGGCAGGCCGCCAAGGTCTGCAACAACATGATCCTGGCCGTGTCGCAGATCGCCGTGGCCGAGGCGTTCGTGCTCGGCGAGCGGCTGGGACTCGACCACCAGGCCCTCTTCGATGTGGCTTCGAACGCGTCGGGCCAGTGCTGGGCGCTGACGACGAACTGCCCCGTGCCCGGGCCGGTCCCCACCAGCCCCGCGAACCGCGACTACCGTCCGGGCTTCGCCGGCGCTCTCATGGACAAGGACCTCGGCCTCGCCGAGCAGGCGCTCGTCCGCACGGGCACCGACGCCCGCATGGGCCTGCTCGCCCGGGAGATCTACCGCGAGTACGCGGCCGGCTCCGGCGCGCAGCGCGACTTCAGCGGCATCATCACCGACATCCGCGCCGCCGGCGAGAAGGAGACATCATGACCGAGTACGAGACCATCGTCGTCGAGACCCGCGGTCGAGTCGGCTGGATCACCCTCAACCGGCCCGAGGCGTTGAACGCCCTCAACTCGCAGGTCATGCGCGACGTCGTCGACGCCGCCACCGCCTTCGACGCCGACCTCGGGATCGGCGCCATCGTCGTCACCGGCTCGGAGCGCGCCTTCGCCGCCGGAGCCGACATCAAGGAGATGGAGTCCAAGACCGGCGTCGAGATGATCGTCGACGGTCATTTCGACGCGTGGTCGCGCTTCGCTGAGGTGCGCACCCCCGTGATCGCGGCGGTCTCCGGCTACGCCCTCGGCGGCGGCTGCGAGCTGGCGATGATGTGCGACATCATCCTCGCCGCCGACACGGCCCGCTTCGGCCAGCCCGAGATCACCCTCGCCGTCATCCCCGGCATGGGCGGCACGCAGCGTCTCGTCCGCGCGATCGGGTACTACAAGGCGGCGGAGCTCGTCCTCACGGGCCGGATGATGGATGCCGCGGAAGCCGAGCGCTGCGGACTGGTCTCGCGGTTGGTGCCCGCCGCCGAGCTTCTCGCCGAGGCCTCGGCGGTGGCCGAATCGATCGCCGCGAAGTCGCTGCCGTCGCTCTACGCCGCGAAGGCCGCGCTCGACGCGGCGCTGGAGACCGCGCTCGCCGAGGGGCTGCGGTTCGAGCGCCAGGCCTTCGCTGGACTGTTCTCCACCGCCGACCAGAAGGAGGGCATGGCGGCTTTCCGCGAGAAGCGCCGTCCCGACTTCACGAATGGCTGAATCCCGGCTTCAGAGCGGCTCGGGCAGCGGCCGGGGGTCGGAGAAGTCCCCCGACGCGCGGCGCAGTCGCGCGATGATGCTGACCAGCTGCTCGATGTCGTCGCCCGAGAGTCCAGGCTCGGCGAACACCTCGGTGTTGAGCGCCGAGGTCGCCCGCTCCACGAGCTCCCGCCCGTCGTCGGTCAGGGCGAGGATGGCCGCGCGCCCGTCGGTCGGGTGCGGCTCACGCACGACCAGCCCGTCGCGCACGAGGCGCTCGACCGTGTTCGTGACGCTGGTGGGATGCACCTGCAGGCGGGCGATGGCGCTGGCCATCGGCATCCGCCCCTCTCTCGTGAAGGCGAGAAGGCGCAGCATCTCGTACCGGGCGAACGAGAGAGCGAAGGGCTTGAGGGTGCGCTCGACCCGGCCGATCAGCAGCTGCTGCGCGCGGATGACTGAGGTCACCGCCGTCATGCCGACGGCCGCGTCGTCCCAGCCGTGCGCGATCCATTGCCGCTTGGCCTCGGCGATCGGGTCGACGGGGAGGCGTCGTGCTCCTGCCATGCGGGCTCCTTCCGATCGCGGGCGCCCTCCCACGGTACCGATCGGGGAGTCCGCTGTGCGCACGGCAGGGTCCCGCGCACGTCCGCCCGGTCCGGTGCCGCCGCCTAGAATCGAGAGGACGAAGGAGACGCACCGATGAAGATCGTCGTTCTGGTCAAAGAAGTGCCGGACACGTGGGGTGACCGCATCCTCGATCTCGAGACGGGACTCGCCGACCGCGGCGCGAGCGAGGCCGTCCTCGACGAGATCGGGGAGCGCTCGCTGGAGGTCGCGCTGAGCTACGCCGACGCGCACGCGGGCACCGAGGTGGTCGCCATATCGATGGCTCCGGCCTCCGCGGCGACCACGGTGCGCAAGGCCCTCGCGATGGGCGCCGCCTCCGCCGTCCACATCGTCGACGACGCACTGCACGGCGCGGACTACGTGCTGACCGCCGAAGTGCTGACGGCGGCGATCCGCCGCACCGGCTTCGACCTGGTCGTGGCGGGCAACCTCTCCACCGACGGCGCCGGCGGCGTCGTCCCCGCGATGGTCGCCGAACTCCTCGGCGTGCCGCAGCTGACCGCCCTGACCGCCGTCGAGATCGGAGAGACGTCGGTCTCCGGCACCCGCGCGAGCGACGCGGGCACCATGTCGGTCTCCGCCCCGCTGCCGGCCGTCGTCTCCATCACCGAGGCGCTCCCCGACGCCCGCTTCCCGAACTTCAAGGGCATCATGGCGGCCAAGAAGAAGCCGTTCGAGACCCTGTCGCTCGACGACCTCTCGGTCGACGCCGCGGATCCGCTGGCAGCACGGTCGATCGTGGTGTCGCTCGCGAAGAAGCCCCCTCGCGAGGCGGGCGTGAAGATCCTCGATGAGGGTGACGGCGGGCAGAAGCTCGCCGACTTCCTCGTCTCGCAGAGGCTGGCGTGAGGTTCTGATGAGCGATTTCCCCGACGACTCGATCCTGGTGCTGCTGGATGTCATGCCCTCCGGCGAACTGGCCAAGAGCGCAGCCGGACTCGTCGGCGCCGCGGCGTCGATCGGCACCCCGGTCGCGCTTGTCGTGACCGAGGCATCCGCGTCGCAGGCGGCCGCCGAGCAGGCCGCCGCGCTCGGTGCTGCGCGGGTGCTGCTGGCCGACCACGCCTCGCCCGGCTCGCTCACCGTGCCGATCGTCGACGCGCTCGTCGCCGCGGCCGACGCCGTGCGCCCCGACGCCGTGCTCGTGTCGAACTCCATCGAGGGCCGGGATGCCGCGGCACGCTTCGCCGCGCGGACGCGTGGCGCGCTCGCCGCCGACGCCGTGGGCGTGACCCGCGACGACCAGGGGGTCGTCGCGGAACACTCGGTGTACGGCGGCGCCTACAACGTCGTGTCGGCAGCGACCTTCGGACCGCTCGTGGTGACCGTGCGCCAGGGCGCCGTGGACGAACGCGCCACTGCGCAGCCCCTGGTCAGCGAGACTCTCGCGGTGACGGCGTCCGGTGCTCCCGCCGCCTCGATCGACTCGTTCTCCGAGGCGGAGGCGACGTCGACGCGTCCCGAGCTCCGCGGAGCCGGCGTGGTCGTCTCCGGAGGCCGCGGCCTCGGCTCGAAGGAGAAGTTCGAGCTCGTCGAGGAGCTGGCCGACGTGCTGGGTGCCGCCGTCGGAGCGTCGCGCGCGGCAGTGGATGCCGGGTACGTGCCGTCGTCGTATCAGGTGGGTCAGACCGGCGTGTCCGTGAGCCCGCAGCTGTACATCGCGCTCGGCATCTCCGGAGCCATCCAGCACAAGGCCGGCATGCAGACGGCGAAGACGATCGTCGCGGTCAACAAGGACGCCGACGCCCCGATCTTCGAGATCGCCGACTACGGCGTCGTCGGAGACCTCTTCACCGTCGTGCCGCAGCTCATCGCGGCCCTCCGGTCGCGGAAGGCGTAACCGCGCGTGGCGACCTTCGGCACACAGGTGCGACGCGGTCTGCCGCGCACGCGCGGCGGTGAGCCCTGGCCGCCCGCGGGTGAGGCTCCGCACGCTGCCGCCGATGTCGCTGGCGTCACGGAGACCGCACCCGTTCCGGAGGCCGTTCCCGTTCCGGAGGTCGTTCCCGTTCCGCGGGCCGGCTCCGTCGCCGATGCCACGCCCGTCGCGGAGGCGACACACGTCGCGATGACGGATGCTGCCGCTCCCGCAGTCGCTCCGCCACCTGTCCGCGCGATCCGTCGTGGGCTGCCGCGGGTGCCCGGGGGAGAGCCCTGGCCGCCGGCGGTCGCATCCGCCGCGCCGGATGCTCCCGCGGCAGCGGACATGGCGGTCGAAGCGCCGACCACAGCCGCCCCACAGAATGCGGGTGCAGCCGCGAGTCCGGCATCGAGCGTCGCGGGCACCGCCCTCACGGCCGTCTCGGACACCGACGCGGCGGCTGAATCCGCATCATCCGCCCCGGCCGCGGCGCCCGCGAATGCCACCCCATCCGGCGGCGTCGCGCTGCGCCGCGGCCTTCCCCGCGTCGCGGGCGGAGAGCCGTGGCCCCTGGCCGGCACCGCCCCCGAGGCGGGAGTCACCCGGGCGGCACCGTCAGCAGCCACCGCGACCGCGACCGCCCCGGCCGCCACCGCACCGCCCGCTTGCGCCCCCGCCGCCGCGACGGCTCCCGCCGCCACCGCAGAGCCCGCCGCCCCGGCCACCGAAGCGGCTCCCGTCGCCGACGAGGCCCGGGTCGCAGCATCCGTCTCCCCCGACCTCGCTCCGGTCAGCGCGTCGGCCGCGGGCTCGGTCGTCGTCTCCGGCCCGCGGCCGCCGCTCCCGTTCACCCGCACCGTCTGGGCCGGGCGTGCCGCGCAGGCGGCGCCCGTCCCCAGGCCGGCACCGGAGCGCATCCGCGGACTCTCCAAGGTGCAGTGGGCCGGTGCTGTCATCGGCGGCGGCATCGCCCTGCTGTTCGCGGCCGCGATGCTCGTGTTCGCGGCGCGGTGGTTCGTGTCGCTGCCCGGCGTGCAGTCGTTCCTCACGACCTACCCCGGCGAGACGCACCTGCCCGAGGGCGCGCCCGTCGGCTTCCCGGCGTGGCTCGCCTGGCAGCACTTCTTCAACACGTTCTTCATCGTGCTGATCATCCGCACCGGCTGGCAGGTGCGTGCCGAGAAGCGGCCGGCCGTCTTCTGGACTCCGCGCTGGTCGAAGAAGGGCCGCGGCAAGATCAGCCTCGCGCTGTGGTTCCACCAGTCGCTCGACGTGCTGTGGTTCGCCAACGGCCTGATCTTCATCGTGCTGCTGTTCGCCACCGGCCAGTGGATGCGGGTCGTCCCCACGAGCTGGGACGTGTTCCCCAACGCGCTGTCCGCCGCGCTCCAGTACGTCTCGCTCGACTGGCCGACCGAGAACGGCTGGGTGAACTACAACAGCCTGCAGGTGCTGGCGTACTTCGCGACCATCTTCATCGCGGCGCCGCTGGCCGCCGTCACCGGCGTGCGGATGTCGGGCTTCTGGCCGAAGAAGGCGGAGCGGCTCAACAAGGCGTACCCGATCGAGTGGGCGCGGGCGGTGCACTTCCCCGTCATGCTGTACTTCGTCGGCTTCATCGTGGTGCACGTCGCGCTCGTCTTCGCCACCGGAGCACTGCGCAACCTGAACCACATGTACGGCGGTCAGGACGCCGTGAACTGGACCGGGTTCTGGATCTTCGTCGGCTCGATGGCGCTCCTCATCGCGGGGTGGATCGCGGCCCGCCCGATGGTGCTCGCACCGATCGCCCGGCTGTCCGGCAAGGTCAGCGGGCGCTGACGGCTCCTGTCGGGAGATCGACGGTCGCCGTCGATCCGCGCGCCACGAGCTCCGTCGGCATGACGACCGATTCGCCCTCGACGGTCTCCCCGCCGGCGGCGCGCACCAGGATCCCGACCGCCGCCGCGGCCATCTCGCCGATGGGCTGGCGGAGGGTCGTCAGCGGCGGGTGCAGCCACCGCGCGCCCCGCACGTCGTCGAAGCCCACGACGAGCACGTGCCGGGGGATGCTGAGCCCGGCGTCCGCGACAGCACGGTAGGCGCCGGCGGCCATCTCGTCGTTGCACGCGAAGACGCCGACAAGCCCCGAGCCGCCCCGCGCGGCGATCTCCTCGAGCGCGCGGGCGCAGGCGCGCCGCGCGCCCCAGGCCGTCCAGTCCGCGCTCACGTGCACGCGCGGCGCCGCGGGCGCGGCGCGGGACAGCACCTCCCGGAAGCCGTCGATCCGCGCGCGGCCGAAGCGGTAGGAGGGCGTCCCGCCGATCGACATGAAACGCTCAGCGCCGCGCTCCACGAGATGCGCGGCGGCAGCCGCCCCGCCCTCCCGATCGGTCGTGCGCACGCTCGGCAGACCCCGCGGCGCTTCCGACGGCGGCTCCACGAGCACGAGCGGGATGTCCGCCCTCCGCAGCGCCTCGATCTGCAGGGCCGTGGGCGTGCGGAGGCCGACGATGACGCCGGCCGACCCGCGCGAGAGGATGCGCGGCATCCAGTCGTCACCCGGATCCTCGCGATCCGCCGTCAGCGTCAGGTCGTAGCCGTGCGCCTCGGCCGCGGCACGGGCACCGGCGGTGATCTCGGCGGTGTAGGGGTCGTGGAAGCGTCCGAGCACCAGGTCGAAGGTCCGCGCGGTGCCCGATCGGGGTCGCCCGCGGCTGTCCTGCCCGGCGTGGTAGCCGAGCTCCGCCGCGCTGCGCACGACGCGTGCGCGCGTCTCGGTCGCCATCTCGCCGCGTCCGCGCAGCCCTCGCGAGGCCGTCGCGACGCTCACGCCGGCGTGAGCCGCCACCGCTGCGAGGGTCACGCGTCGCGAGGTCACCCCGCCATTTTGCGCAAATTTCATCGCGGGTGCACGCCATCGGTGGCATCGTGTCCCGGCGTACGCCCCCGTCGGGGCGCGGGAGGGAGTCGATGATGACGACGCACGAGACACGTCGGGCGCTGGTGGTCCGGGGCGGATGGGACGGACACCGCCCCGTCGAGACGACCGACCTGTTCGTGCCGTTCCTCGAGAGCTCCGGCTTCGAGGTGCGCATCGAGGAATCCAACGAGGTCTACGCCGATCGCGCCGTCATGGACGACACCGATCTCATCCTGCAATCGGTCACGATGTCCGAGATCTCGCGAGAAGCCCTCGGCGGGCTCCGCGACGCCGTCGAGCGCGGCACCGGTCTCGCGGGGTGGCACGGCGGTATCGCCGACTCCTACCGCGGGAGCTCCGACTACCTGCAGCTCGTCGGCGGGCAGTTCGCGACGCATCCCGCCGTGAGCCCTGAGGAGCGGGCGGGCGGCGAAGCCGACAACTTCCTCCCGCACACCATCGACGTCACCGACCTCGGGCGCACGCACGAGATCATGGCCGGCATCGAGCGGGTCGCCCTGCGCACCGAGCAGTACTGGGTGCTCACCGATGACCTCAACGACGTGCTGGCGACCACGACCCATCCCGTCCAGCCGTACCACCCGTGGCACCGGCCCGTCGTCTCCCCGGCGGTCTGGACCCGCGCCTGGGGCCGCGGACGGGTGTTCGTCGCCACGCCCGGACACAGCCCCGACGTGCTCGAGGACCCGAACGTGCGCACCATCGTCGAGAGGGGACTGCTGTGGGCGAGCCGCACGCGATAGGCATCATCGGCCTGGGGGTCATCTCCGCGCAGTACCTCGAGACTCTCGGCTCCCACCCTGCCGTCCGCATCGCGACGACCGCCGATCTCGACATGGAGCGCGCGCGGTCGGTCGCCGAGCGCTATCCCGGATGCCGCGCCCTCTCCGTCGACGAACTGGTGCGGGATCCCGCGGTGCAGACCGTTCTGAACCTGACGATCCCCTCAGCCCACGCCGACGTCGCCCTCCGGGCGCTCGCCGCGGGCCGCGACGTGTTCGGCGAGAAGCCCCTGGCCGCCACCTTCGAGGACGCGACGGACGTCATGGCGCGGGCGGGAAACTCGTGGGTCGGCTGCGCCCCCGACACCGTGCTGGGCACCGGCGTGCAGACGGCGCGCGCCGCGGTCGATGCCGGCGCGATCGGCCGGCCGCTCTCCGCCGTCGCCACCTGGGTGTCGCCGGGGCACGAGGCGTGGCATCCGAATCCCGACTTCTACTACCGGGAGGGCGGCGGACCCCTCCTCGACATGGGCCCGTACTACCTGACCACCCTGTTCCATCTCCTCGGGCCGGTCGCGCGGGTGACCGGCGCATCCTCCCGACCGCGGACGACCCGCACCATCGCCTCGGGCCCGCGCGCGGGCGAGGAGATCCCCGTCGAGATCGACACCCACGTGACCGGCGTCCTCGAGCACGTCGGCGGGGCGGTCTCGACGGTCACATTCAGCTTCGACGCGATCACGACGCAGGCGGCGCCCATCGAGGTGCACGGGGAGTCCGGCACCCTGGTGGTCCCCGATCCGAACCTCTTCGAAGGGGTCGTGCACGTGCGCCGGGAGCGCGGCGGCGACGGCGAGCTTGTGACGGATCGCGCGGGCTACGAGAACGCCGGGCGCGGCATCGGCATCCTCGACAGGATCGCCACGGGCTCGGGTGCGCGCACCGACGGCGCGATCGCGCTGCACGTGCTCGAGGTGATGACCGCGCTCGGCGCTTCGGCGCGCGACGGCGTCCGTGTGGAGCTCACCACGCGCCCGGAGCGGCCGCCGGTGGTGCCCTTCACTCCGGAGAGCGTCTGGCGATCGTCCTGACGGCCACCGCGACGGATCAGGGACCCGACGAGAACGCGTCGGCGTCGTCCTGACCGCGGGATGCCGCTCCCGCGGCGAAGCCGGCGGACCAGGCCTCGTCCGAGCCGAGCGAGAACATGTCGCGCTCGGCCGGGCGCACGATCGACCGGGCACCCGGCAGGTCGAGCGGCCCGACGAGGTCGCCGCGTCCGCGCACGACCGCGACGGGCAGCCGCGCGGCCTTGCCCTTGACGAGGTCGCCCGCCGAGGCGAGCTCGTCCGCCACGCACGGCATCGTCACGATGAGCGGCCGCCCCTCGGCGTCGGTTCCGCCGCGGAGATCCTCGAACACGTGCACGCCGGCGGCGCCGATGGCCGAATCCGTCTGACCCTCGCGCCAGGCGCGGCCGAGCGTGTCGGAGATGATGACGCCCACCGCGGCGCCGAGTCGGTCGCGGAGTCCGCTCGCCAGCGCGCGCGCCGACGCGTCGGGGTCCTCGGGCAGCAGCAGCACCGTCCCCGCCGGGGTGTTCGAGGCGTCCACGCCGGCGGCGGCCGCGACGATCCCCAGTCGGCTCTCCACGATGCGGGTGACGTGTCCCGTCGGACTCGTGCGGGAGGCCACAAGCCGCACGGTCTCCGCCGTGATCGCGTCTTCCCGGTCATCCGCGAGGATGATGCGCCCCTCGGCCTTGGAGACGATCTTCGAGGTCACGACGAGGATGTCGCCGTCGCGCAGCTGCTCCTCCGGACGAGTGGATGCCGCGGCATCCGCGATCACCGAGACGAGATCATCGCCGGGCGAGATCTCGCCGATCCCCGGCAGCGCCCAGACCTGCAGCACGTCAGCGGACGAACCGCACCTCGGTGAGCGTCTCGCCGAGGAAGGGCTCCGTGTGCGACGCGCCGTCCAGGGAGAACCCGTTGCGCGCATAGAAGCGGTGCGCCCGGGGGTTGTCCTCGGCGACCCAGAGGTAGAGGGGCTCGCCCTCGTCGACGGCGGCGTCGAACAGGCGCTGACCGATGCCCGTGCCGTGGAAGGCGTCGAGCAGGTAGATGAAGTACAGCTCCCGGAGTGCGGGGGCGTCCTTGTCGCGTGCGGGACCCGATCCGACGAACCCGACGATCTCGCCGTCGACAAGTGCCGCGCTCATGCGGAACTCGGGACCCTGGGAGGCCCAGTGCGTCCACAGCTCGGCCATGCGGCGCGGCGAGATCTTCTCGAGCGCGGCCTTGCTGATGAGGTGGTCGTAGGTCTCGTGCCAGCAGCTGGCGTGGACCCTGCCGAGCGCCTCGGCATCCACGTCGCGGACGGGACGGACGACGATGTCGGTCTGCAGTTCGGGCTCCATGGCCAGACTCTACGCGGGGCCCGCCGTCGGCGGAAATCCGCGCCGAACGGACCACACGGGCCCGAGCGTGGCTACCATCGCACCTCGTGAACGTGATCTGGCGCACCCTGCTCACCATCTGGCACGCCAAGGCGATGCTGCGGCGCCGTGGACCGGCAGATCCGACGTCGGTCGGGCGCATCCGGCTGCGCACGCTGCCCACCGACATCGATCTCCTCGGACACATGAACAACGGGCGGTATGCCTCGCTGTTCGACCTCGGACGCTTCGACCTGCTCATCCGCACGGGGGTGTGGGACGTGCTGCGCGCACAGGGCTGGTACGCCGTGGTGGCCAGCGAGTCGGTGACCTTTCGCAAATCCCTGCAGCTGTGGCAGCGCTTCACCGTCGAGTCCCGCCTCATGTCGCACGACGACAAGTCGGTCTACCTGATGCATCGGGCGGTGGTGAAGGGGGAGGTGTACGCGGAGATGGTGGTGCGGGCCCGCTTCCTGCGGACGTCGGGAGGCATCGTCCCCCACGAGGAGCTGTTCGAGGCGCTGCACCGGCCCGACACCCTTCCGCCGCTGGCGCCGTGGGTCACGGCGTGGGCGGCGGGGTCCGCTCTGCCGTCCACCCGCAGCGCGGCGCCCAGCACGTGGGAATGACCGTGTTTCCGCGGGTTCCGCACCGCGACACGCCCGGGATGCACGCCCGATTTGCCGAGTCCGCCGGACCTGCGTAAGTTATATCGAGTTCGCCCCACAGGGATGCGGGAGGCCGAGAGCCTCACCCCCTCAAGCGGAGAACGAAACCCCCACATGCAGAACGGCTTCGGCTGAACTGTGTCGGGTTGCTTCCGAGTCGGATGCGGCCGGGGATAGGAAACTGCCCCACGTGAAGCTTTGCGGTGGATCGTGGGTGCGTCCGTTCCTTGAGAACTCAACAGCGTGCACTTGTCATATGCCAATGAACCTCGCAACTGATCCTTTTTTGGGTTGGTTGGTGAGATTTCTTTGAGATTAATTGAATTGTCAGTGATGGCATTCTTTTGGTCAGGTTGAACTCGCATGACTTTTCGCCTTTTTCCGGTGGGGGTTGTGCATCATTTTTTTATGGAGAGTTTGATCCTGGCTCAGGATGAACGCTGGCGGCGTGCTTAACACATGCAAGTCGAACGGTGAAGCCAAGCTTGCTTGGTGGATCAGTGGCGAACGGGTGAGTAACACGTGAGCAACCTGCCCCGGACTCTGGGATAAGCGCTGGAAACGGCGTCTAATACCGGATATGAACCACAGCCGCATGGTTGGTGGTTGGAAAGATTTTTTGGTTCGGGATGGGCTCGCGGCCTATCAGCTTGTTGGTGAGGTAATGGCTCACCAAGGCGTCGACGGGTAGCCGGCCTGAGAGGGTGACCGGCCACACTGGGACTGAGACACGGCCCAGACTCCTACGGGAGGCAGCAGTGGGGAATATTGCACAATGGGCGGAAGCCTGATGCAGCAACGCCGCGTGAGGGATGACGGCCTTCGGGTTGTAAACCTCTTTTAGCAAGGAAGAAGCGAAAGTGACGGTACTTGCAGAAAAAGCGCCGGCTAACTACGTGCCAGCAGCCGCGGTAATACGTAGGGCGCAAGCGTTATCCGGAATTATTGGGCGTAAAGAGCTCGTAGGCGGTTTGTCGCGTCTGCTGTGAAAACTGGAGGCTCAACCTCCAGCCTGCAGTGGGTACGGGCAGACTAGAGTGCGGTAGGGGAGATTGGAATTCCTGGTGTAGCGGTGGAATGCGCAGATATCAGGAGGAACACCGATGGCGAAGGCAGATCTCTGGGCCGTAACTGACGCTGAGGAGCGAAAGGGTGGGGAGCAAACAGGCTTAGATACCCTGGTAGTCCACCCCGTAAACGTTGGGAACTAGTTGTGGGGGCCATTCCACGGTCTCCGTGACGCAGCTAACGCATTAAGTTCCCCGCCTGGGGAGTACGGCCGCAAGGCTAAAACTCAAAGGAATTGACGGGGACCCGCACAAGCGGCGGAGCATGCGGATTAATTCGATGCAACGCGAAGAACCTTACCAAGGCTTGACATATACGAGAACGGGCCAGAAATGGTCAACTCTTTGGACACTCGTAAACAGGTGGTGCATGGTTGTCGTCAGCTCGTGTCGTGAGATGTTGGGTTAAGTCCCGCAACGAGCGCAACCCTCGTTCTATGTTGCCAGCACGTAATGGTGGGAACTCATGGGATACTGCCGGGGTCAACTCGGAGGAAGGTGGGGATGACGTCAAATCATCATGCCCCTTATGTCTTGGGCTTCACGCATGCTACAATGGCCGGTACAAAGGGCTGCAATACCGTGAGGTGGAGCGAATCCCAAAAAGCCGGTCCCAGTTCGGATTGAGGTCTGCAACTCGACCTCATGAAGTCGGAGTCGCTAGTAATCGCAGATCAGCAACGCTGCGGTGAATACGTTCCCGGGTCTTGTACACACCGCCCGTCAAGTCATGAAAGTCGGTAACACCTGAAGCCGGTGGCCCAACCCTTGTGGAGGGAGCCGTCGAAGGTGGGATCGGTAATTAGGACTAAGTCGTAACAAGGTAGCCGTACCGGAAGGTGCGGCTGGATCACCTCCTTTCTAAGGAGCATCTGGCAGCTGGCGTCCTCCTTTGGGGGTCGTGTGGTTGTCCAGGCGCCAGTTCGAGACGAATGTTCTCGCTGGTAGCTCATGGGTGGAACATATGACGAGGTGCTGTTCGGGTTGTTCCGGGCTGAGTACGCCGCTTGCGGTGGGAAAGGTTCGGGGTGGTCGGGGTGGCACATGCACGCTGTTGGGTCCTGAGGGACCGGTCGTGACTGCTTTCGGGTGGTTGCTTCTTTCCTCTGGGCCTTGCCTTCTGTCACCGGATGGTGGTGGGGGTGGGGTACCGCCCGTACTTTGAGAACTACACAGTGGACGCGAGCATCTTCAAGATGACCCGTAAGGGTTGTCTTGTTTTGATGATCTTAAAGATCATTAGTCAATTTCGAGTCACACCTTTGGGTGTGGTCCGATTCTTTGATGAACTCATGTGATTTCAAGTCTTTAAGAGCAAACGGTGGATGCCTTGGCATCTGGAGCCGAAGAAGGACGTAGCAATCTGCGATAAGCCTCGGGGAGTGGATAAGCACACTGTGATCCGAGGGTGTCCGAATGGGGAAACCCCGCTGGGCGGCGTGCCGACCTAGTGACTCCCGCCTGAATATATAGGGCGGGTAGAGGGAACGTGGGGAAGTGAAACATCTCAGTACCCACAGGAAGAGAAAGCAACCGCGATTCCGTTAGTAGTGGCGAGCGAAACCGGAACAGGCTAAACCGAGTACGTGTGATATCCGGCAGGAGTTGCGTATTCGGGGTTGTGGGACTTTTCGGGCTGCTCTGCCGAGCAGCCGGCGTGACAAGAAGGTATAGACGAACAGGATTGAAAGCCTGGTCATAGAGGGTGTGAACCCCGTAGTCGAAATGCCTTGTCTTGGCGTGAAGAGTATCCCAAGTAGCACGGGGCCCGAGAAATCCCGTGTGAATCTGTCAGGACCACCTGATAAGCCTAAATACTCCCAGATGACCGATAGCGGACAAGTACCGTGAGGGAAAGGTGAAAAGTACCCCGGGAGGGGAGTGAAATAGTACCTGAAACCGTTTGCTTACAAACCGTTGGAGCCTCCTTAGTAGGGGTGACAGCGTGCCTTTTGAAGAATGAGCCTGCGAGTTAGCGATATGTGGCGAGGTTAACCCGTGTGGGGTAGCCGTAGCGAAAGCGAGTCTGAATAGGGCGATTCAGTCGCATGTCCTAGACCCGAAGCGAAGTGATCTATCCATGGCCAGGTTGAAGCGACGGTAAGACGTCGTGGAGGACCGAACCCACTTAGGTTGAAAACTGAGGGGATGAGCTGTGGATAGGGGTGAAAGGCCAATCAAACTTCGTGATAGCTGGTTCTCTCCGAAATGCATTTAGGTGCAGCGTTGCGTGTTTCTTGCCGGAGGTAGAGCTACTGGATGGCCGATGGGCCCTACAAGGTTACTGACGTCAGCCAAACTCCGAATGCCGGTAAGTGAGAGCGCAGCAGTGAGACTGTGGGGGATAAGCTTCATAGTCGAGAGGGAAACAACCCAGACCACCAACTAAGGTCCCTAAGCGCGTGCTAAGTGGGAAAGGATGTGGAGTTGCTTAGACAACCAGGAGGTTGGCTTAGAAGCAGCCACCCTTGAAAGAGTGCGTAATAGCTCACTGGTCAAGTGATTCCGCGCCGACAATGTAACGGGGCTCAAGCACGTCACCGAAGTTGTGGCATTGACATTTTTGGTAGGCCTTCGTGGTCCAGCCGTGTTGATGGGTAGGAGAGCGTCGTGTGGCCAGCGAAGCGGCGGTGTGAACCAGCCGTGGAGGCTACACGAGTGAGAATGCAGGCATGAGTAGCGAATGACGTGTGAGAAACACGTCCTCCGAAAGACCAAGGGTTCCAGGGTCAAGCTAATCTTCCCTGGGTAAGTCGGGACCTAAGGCGAGGCCGACAGGCGTAGTCGATGGACAACGGGTTGATATTCCCGTACCGGCGAAGAACCGCCCAAGCTAATCCAGTGGTGCTAAGTGCCTGAATCCCAGTGCATCGATCCCTTCGGGGTGAGAGCGTTGGGCCTAGCGCACGACCC
Organism: Microbacterium jepli; assembly: GCF_047237905.1. Taxonomy (NCBI): domain Bacteria; kingdom Bacillati; phylum Actinomycetota; class Actinomycetes; order Micrococcales; family Microbacteriaceae; genus Microbacterium; species Microbacterium jepli. The sequence continues at coordinate 274,431 of NZ_JBDFLW010000005.1, forward strand.
CATGCTGGTGCGGTTAGCGTATTAACAGGTGTGACGCAGGAAGGTAGCCCAACCCGGGCGATGGTTGTCCCGGGGCAAGTGCGTAGGCCGAGTGATAGGCAAATCCGTCACTCATTAAGGCTGAGACACGATGCGGATAAAAAGTGGGTGATCCTATGCTGCCAAGAAAAGCATCGACGCGAGGTTCCAGCCGCCCGTACCCCAAACCGACTCAGGTGGTCAGGTAGAGAATACCAAGGAGATCGAGAGAATCGTGGTTAAGGAACTCGGCAAAATGCCCCCGTAACTTCGGGAGAAGGGGGGCCATCCACTTATACCAGCTTGCCTGGAAAAGGGTGTGGTGGCCGCAGAGACTAGTGGGTAGCGACTGTTTACTAAAAACACAGGTCCGTGCCAAGTCGCAAGACGATGTATACGGACTGACGCCTGCCCGGTGCTGGAAGGTTAAGAGGACCGGTTAGCCGCAAGGCGAAGCTGAGAATTTAAGCCCCAGTAAACGGCGGTGGTAACTATAACCATCCTAAGGTAGCGAAATTCCTTGTCGGGTAAGTTCCGACCTGCACGAATGGCGTAACGACTTCCCAACTGTCTCAACCGCGAACTCGGCGAAATTGCATTACGAGTAAAGATGCTCGTTACGCGCAGCAGGACGGAAAGACCCCGTGACCTTTACTATAGCTTTGTATTGGTGTTCGGTGTGGCTTGTGTAGGATAGGTGGGAGACTTTGAAGCGTGGACGCCAGTTCATGTGGAGTCATTGTTGAAATACCACTCTGGTCACTCTGGATATCTAACTTCGAACCGTGATCCGGTTCAGGGACAGTGCATGGTGGGTAGTTTAACTGGGGCGGTTGCCTCCCAAAAAGTAACGGAGGCGCCCAAAGGTTCCCTCAACCTGGTTGGTAATCAGGTGGCGAGTGTAAGTGCACAAGGGAGCTTGACTGTGAGACTGACAGGTCGAGCAGGGACGAAAGTCGGGACTAGTGATCCGGCAGTGGCTTGTGGAAGCGCTGTCGCTCAACGGATAAAAGGTACCTCGGGGATAACAGGCTGATCTTGCCCAAGAGTCCATATCGACGGCATGGTTTGGCACCTCGATGTCGGCTCGTCGCATCCTGGGGCTGGAGTAGGTCCCAAGGGTTGGGCTGTTCGCCCATTAAAGCGGTACGCGAGCTGGGTTTAGAACGTCGTGAGACAGTTCGGTCCCTATCCGCTGCGCGCGCAGGAAGTTTGAGAGGATCTGACCCTAGTACGAGAGGACCGGGTTGGACGAACCTCTGGTGTGTCAGTTGTTCCGCCAGGAGCACCGCTGATTAGCTACGTTCGGGATGGATAACCGCTGAAAGCATCTAAGCGGGAAGCCGGCCTCAAGATGAGACTTCCATACCATTTATGGTGAGAGGCTCCCAGCCAGACTACTGGGTTGATAGGCCGGATGTGGAAGCGTGGCAACACGTGAAGCTGACCGGTACTAATAAGCCGATGACTTGATAACACACCGTTCATGGTGCTTGCGTCCACTGAGTGGTTCTCGATGTACGGTCGAGAACCGCACCAACAACTGTTGTTGTGTGCACGATTGAAACATCACAAGTGTTTCGGCGGCCATAGCGAGAGGGAAACGCCCGGTCACATTCCGAACCCGGAAGCTAAGCCTCTCAGCGCCGATGGTACTGCAGGGGGGACCCTGTGGGAGAGTAGGACACCGCCGAACAACCTCTTTACAACGAAGAATAGCCACCCGATGACGGGTGGCTATTCTTCGTTAACGGCCGTTCTGCGGCTTCCGACGTGCGAAGGCATCGCGCAGCGCATCTCGCACAGCCAGGATGGCGGGTCGTGTGGATGACTCCCGCATGGCGACGAAGATCTCCCGCGCCGGAGCACCCGGAAGGTCATGCAGGTCGATGTCCTGCGGTGTCGGCATCCTCACCAGTTCGGGGAGCATCCCGACCGCCACCCCGTCGGCGATGAGACCGACGTGCGCGGTGAGGTCCGCGATCTCGAAGCGCACGTCGGGCTCGAATCCGGCCGCGCGGCACTGCTGCGTCGCCCACTGACGTGCCGCGGTGCCCACCGGCTCCATCACCCAGGCGCGTTCGGCGAGGAGCTCGAGCTGCGCCCGGCTCTCCCCTCGCGGGAGGGCAAGGCGAATGGGGTCGCGACCGAGCGATACCCGGAGCAGTCCCGGCTGCTGTTCCCGCGTGTGCCCGGGGTACTGCTCGGCGACGACGAGGTCGTAGCGACGCGTGCGCAGTTCGAAGAGCCCCTCCTCCGGGGGGACCTGCGAGACGTAGACCGCGAGGTCGGGCTCTTTCGTCGCCAACAGCGCGAGGGCGGGCGGGACGAGCGATTGCGCCGCCGACTGCATGACCGCGACGCGCACCGGCGCGCTCTGGGGCCGCAGCGCGTCGAGCTCGCCGCGCGCCTGCTCGTCGAGCTGGAGAGCGCGCGCCGCATGCGCCGCGAGGAGCTCGCCGTGGTCGGTCAGTCGCACACCGCGCCCGTCCGCCACGAACAGGGGGACGCCGGCCTCCTTCTCCAGCTGCGTCAGCTGCTGGGACACGGTCGACGGGCTGTAGGAGAGAGCCTCGGCGACGGCTGCGAGCGTGCCGCGGAGTGAAAGCTCGTGGAGCAGACGGAGCCGGCGCAGTTCGAACACGTCATCCCTCGATTTCCTCGACGAGTACCCATCGTAGATGTTCGCTTTTCTCGATGCTTCCCGTGCCGCAGGCTGAGGGCATGACGAACGCCGAGGTGCACTCTGGAAGCACGACGACGAGGGGAGCGCAGACGATGACGTCGACGGGATACGCGGTGAGGGACGACCTGGCGGAGCGCGCCATCGAGCTCGCGCAGCGCTGGACGACCGAGAGCGCCGCCGTCGCTGCGGACCCGGCGGCCGAGCGCCTCGCCGGCGTGCTCAAGGACCCGAACGGCCTGCCCTTCACGATCGGGTTCGTCGACGGCGTCATGCGTCCCGAGAGCCTGTCGGCCGCAGCATCCAATCTGCAGCGCGTGGCGCCCCTCGTGCCGGGGTTCCTTCCCTGGTATCTCCGCGGCGCCGTCCGGCTGGGCGGGACCATGGCTCCCGTCCTGCCGACGCCGGTCGTGCCGATCGCTCGGCGCGTGCTACGCGAGATGGTCGGCCACCTCGTCGTGGACGCACGCCCCGACAAGCTCGGGCCGGCGATCGCGGCGCTGCGTGAGTCCGGCGCGCGCCTCAACCTCAACCTGCTCGGCGAAGCGGTGCTGGGGGAGCAGGAGGCGCTGCGCCGCCTCGAGGGCATTCACGAGCTCATCCGCCGCGATGACGTCGACTACGTCTCCGTCAAGGTGTCGGCCATCGCGAGCCACATCTCCATGTGGGCCTTCGACGAGGTCGTCGACAAGGTCGTGGACCGGCTCCTTCCGCTGTACGAGACCGCCGCCTCGACGGCGGACGCACCCCAGGGACCGACCTTCATCAACCTCGACATGGAGGAGTACCGCGATCTCGATCTGACGATCGCCGTCTTCACGCGCATTCTCGAGGATCCGCGCCTCCGGGGGCTCGAGGCCGGCATCGTGCTGCAGGCCTACCTGCCCGACGCCCTTCCGGCCCTCCGCCGCCTGACCGCGTGGGCGCAGGAGCGCGTCGCGGTCGGCGGCGCGCGCATCAAGATCCGCCTGGTGAAGGGTGCGAACCTGGCGATGGAGCACGTCGACGCCGTCATGCACGACTGGCCGCTCGCCACCTACGACGCCAAGGTCGACTCGGACGCCAACTACCTCCGCTGCCTCGACGAGGCGCTGCGCCCCGAGAGCACCGCGGCGGTGCGGATCGGCGTGGCCGGGCACAACCTCTTCGACATCGCGTACGCGTGGCTGCTGGCCGGTGAACGCGGCGTCCGCGACGGCATAGAGTTCGAGATGCTGCTCGGCATGGCCCAGGGCCAGGTCGAGGCCGTCGCGCGCGAGGTCGGGCACGTGCTGCTCTATGTTCCGGTGGTGCGTCCCGACGAGTTCGACGTCGCCATCAGCTACCTGGTGCGCCGGCTCGAGGAGAACGCCTCGAGCGACAACTTCCTCTCGGCCGCCTTCGACATCGCCGAGGACCCGTCGATGTTCGCCCGGGAGCGCGACCGCTTCGAGGCGTCGCTGCGCCGGGCGGCCGATCCCGCGCTGACCGTCGGGTCGCACCGCTCGCAGGACCGGTCGGCCGAGGCGGGCCCCGACGCATCCGACACCACCGACACCGCTGACGTGCTCACGCGTGACGCCGACGACGACCACGCCACGCAGGTCGTGCTGGGCATCGCGCGGTCCGCGTCGGCCGAGCCCGGTGACACGGTTCCGCTCGCACCGGAGAGCAACGCGGTCGGCTTCGGCGGGCAGGCGTTCGTCGACACCGCCGTCTTCGCCCCGCGCGAATCGACCGAGCGGGCGCTCGGCGCCCCCGGCTTCGCCAACGCCGCGGACTCCGACCCCTCGCTGCCCGCCAACCGCGAGTGGGCGCGGCGGATCGTGGCGCGGGTGGCGGCCTCGACGCAGGGCGAGGCGACGATCGACGCCGCGCTGGTCGACGAGGCCGATCGACTGGAGGAGATCGTCGCGAACGTGCGGGATGCCGCGGTCGCGTGGGGCTCCCGGCCCGCCGCCGACCGCGCGGCCGTCCTGCAGAACGCCGCGCGCGTGCTCGAGTCCCGCCGTGGCGAGCTCATCGAGGTCGCAGCCTCGGAGACCGGCAAGATGCTGGCGGAGGCCGACGTCGAGGTCAGCGAGGCCGTCGACTTCGCCAACTACTACGCGGCCACGGCACGGGAGCTCGATCGTGTCAGCGGTGCGGTGTTCGTGCCCGCGCGTCTCACGGTCGTCACGCCGCCCTGGAACTTCCCGCTGGCCATCCCCGCGGGCGGTGTGCTGGCCGCCCTGGCTGCGGGATCCGGCGTCGTCTTCAAGCCCGCGCCCCAGGCGCGGCGCTGCGCGGCCGTCATCGCCGATGCTCTGTGGGACGCCGGCGTGCCGCGCGAGGTGCTCGCCCTCGTCGACATCGACGAAGGCGACCTCGGCCAGCGCCTGATCTCCCACCCCGACGTCGACAGGGTCATCCTCACCGGCTCCTGGGAGACGGCCGCGCTCTTCCGCTCGTGGCGCCCCGACCTGCCGCTGCTCGCCGAGACCAGCGGCAAGAACGCCATGATCGTCATGCCGTCCGCCGACCTCGACCTGGCGGCATCCGACCTCATCAAGAGCGCCTTCGGGCACGCCGGGCAGAAATGCTCCGCCGCGTCGCTGGCGATCCTGGTCGGCCCGGTCGCCCGGTCGCAGCGGTTCGCCCGCCAGCTGGTGGATGCCGCGACCTCGCTGCGCGTCGGCCCGCCCAGCGATCCGCTGGCCGAGGTCGGACCCGTGATCGAGCCGCCCCAGGGCAAGCTCGCCTGGGCGCTGAGCGAGCTTGAGGGCGAGGAGAAGTGGCTGGTGAAGCCGCGCCCCCTCGACCACGGTGAGGAGTACGCGGGGCGGTTCTGGACGCCGGGCATCCGCACCGGCGTGCAGCCGGGATCGCGCTTCCACCTCGAGGAGGTCTTCGGTCCGGTGCTCGGCGTGATGCACGCCCCGACGCTCGCCGCGGCCATCGAGCTGCAGAACGCCGTCGCCTACGGGCTCACGGCCGGGCTGTACACGCAGAGCCCCGAGGACCTCGCGCTCTGGCTCGACCGCGTGCAGGCGGGCAACCTCTACGTCAACCGCGGCATCACGGGAGCCATCGTTCAGCGGCAGCCGTTCGGCGGCTGGAAGCGCTCGTCCGTGGGCGCGGGCACCAAGGCCGGCGGCCCGAACTACCTCATCGGCCTCGGCTCCTGGCGCCCGTCGAGCGGTGGGCCGTCGTCGGCGACGCTGCACCTGCGCGGGCTGGACTCGCGCATCACCGCGGTGATCGAGGCCGCGCAGCCGTCACTGGACTACGAGGCCTTCGAGTGGCTGCGCCGCGGCGCGCTAGCGGACGCGATCTCGTGGAGCCGCGAGTTCGGCCAGGTGCGCGACGTGTCGCGCCTGGGCGTCGAGCGCAACCTCTTCCGCTACCGTCCGGTGGACGTCGCCGTCCGGGCGACCGCGGACGCATCATGGCAGAGCATCCTGCGCGTGGTGCTGGCCGGCATCCGCTCGGGATCGACCTTCGCGGTGAGCCTTCCGACCGGGCTGCCGACCGGGCTGCCGGCCGAGGTGCGACGCGCCCTGGGCGACGCCGACGTCTCCGTCTTCGTGGAGAGCGACGCGGAGTGGCTCGGACGCATGTCGACCCGCAGGGGCGCCGACTCGGCGCGCGCCCCGCGCGTGCGTCTCGTCGGACCGCCGGAATCGGTGGCGGCGCTGCACGGCGACCTCGCCGAGGCCGTCGCCGGCGACCCCGATCTGGCCGTCTACGCCAACGAGGTCACCACGGCCGGGAGGATCGAACTGCTCCCGTTCCTGCACGAGCAGGCCATCGCCATCACCGCCCACCGGTTCGGCAATGCCGACCGGTGGAGCGAAGCGGTGATCTGAGGGCGCGTCAGGGGAGGACGAGCGAGCCGGTCTTGGTCGCGGCATCCGCGGCCCTGGCCTGCTCGTCGTCTTCCGCGGCCTGCTTCTCGTCCCGCTCGTCCGCGGCCTCCTGCAGCGCCGATTTGGCGCGCAGGGGCGGGGTCTTGAAGAACAGCGACAGCACGAAGGCCAGCAGGACGACGCTCATCGCGACCCAGTAGACGGTGACGGCCGACGAGTTGAACCCGACGAGGAACGGCTTGGTCAGACGCGGGTCGGCGGAGACCAGGAACGACGTGTCGTTGAGGGTCGAGTCGCCGATCGAGGTGTCGCCGTCGCCCGCGGTGAACTGGTCCTGCAGCGTAGTCGCCAGCGTCGTGACGAATGCGGAGCGCGCCGCGGCGTCGCTGAAGTCGAGGCTCACCGTCCCGTCGTCGGCGACGCGGGCGACCGGCACCTGCTGCTGAATCTGCTGGGCGGCGGCCTGACGGGCCTGCGTGACGGCGGCGGCGGTCGCCGCCTCCTGCGCCGCAGCGGGGATCTGCCCGGCTGCGACCTGTGCCGCGACGGCCTGGGTCGCAGCATCCGTCGCCTGATCGACGCCGTCCTGCACCTGGGCGGTGGTCTGCTCGGTGACCCGCGAGACGATCGGGGTGTAGATCGACTCCATGATCTGCTCGTTCTGCGGGGCCGTCGCCACGGCCGGGTCGAAGGCGGCGTCGAGCGCCCCGGTGAGGGTCGAGTCGTCGGAGAAGGAGCCGATGATGTTCGACGGCATGAGCGTGAACAGCAGCGACAGGAGCACCGCCGTGCCCAGCGTTCCGCCGATCTGACGGAAGAACGTCGACGAGCTCGTGGCCACGCCCATGTCGCGCAGCCCGACGGAGTTCTGGCTCGCGATCGTCAGGGTCTGCATGAGCTGGCCCAGACCCAGGCCGATGACGAGCATCGCGCCGGCGACGAACCAGTACGTCGTGTCGAACTTCATGAAGGTGAGCAGGAAGAAGCCGACCGACATCAGGAGGGTGCCGAGGATCGGGAAGATCCGGTACTGGCCGGTGCGGGCGATGATCTGACCGCTGGCGATCGAGGCGATCATCAGGCCGAGGATCATCGGCAGCATCTGGAAGCCGCTCTCGGTGGGCGTGGAGCCCAGCACCAGCTGCAGGTAGAGCGGCAGGGTCAGCATCGCGCCGAACATGCCGAAGCCGACGAGCACGCCGATGACCGTGGCCATCGAGAACGTGGGGGAGCGGAAGAGCTTGAGCGGGATGAGGGCGTCGTCCTTCATCAGCGTCTCGGCGATGACGAAGGAGAGGATGCCGATCGCGCCGATGACGTAGCAGGCGATGGCGATGCCCGAGCCCCAGCCCCACTCGCGGCCCTGCTCGGCGACGAGCAGCAGCGGCACGAGGGCGACGATGACCGTGGTGGCGCCCCACCAGTCGATGCGCACGGAGTGCCGCGGCTGCTTCGGGATGTGCAGGAAGCGCCAGACGATCGCCAGCGCGACGATGCCGATCGGCACGTTGATCAGGAACACCCAGCGCCAGCCGGTGATGAAGAGGATCTCGCCGGAGCCGGCGAACAGTCCGCCGACGAGGGGGCCGATGACGCTGGAGATGCCGAAGACGGCGAGGAAGTAGCCCTGATACTTGGCGCGCTCGCGGGGGGCGAGGATGTCGCCCATGATCGCGAGCGGCATGGACATCAGTCCGCCGGCGCCGAGTCCCTGGATCGCGCGGAAGGCGGCGAGCTCGATCATCGAGGTGGAGAAGCTCGCCAGCACCGAGCCGATGATGAAGATGACGATGGCGATGAGGAAGAGCGGACGGCGGCCGAAGATGTCGGAGAGCTTGCCGTAGATCGGCGTCGAGATCGTCGAGACGATCAGATACGCGGTCGTGACCCACGCCTGCAGGCTCAGGCCCTGGAGGTCGTCGCCGATGGTGCGGATCGCGGTGCCGACGACGGTCTGGTCGAGCGCGGAGAGGAACATCCCGGCCATGAGGCCGAAGATGACGAACAGGATCATGCGGTGCGTCATGATCGGCGCGGAGGAGCGCGGATCGGTGGCGACGGTGGCGGACATGCGAGGCCTCGTTCTGAAGAGGGAGTCGGGATGCTGCGGCCCGCCGTCACCGGTGGTTGTCGCAGGTCAACCATCGTACTCCCGCTCCCGACCTCCCGCGGGCGGTCGTGCGAGAATGAGGACGGCGTGCCCGAGTCGACGGCTTCTCTCAGCTCCGCCGGGCCCCTGGACAGCGTCCGCCGCACCTTCCGCTCGAGGAGCAGTATGTCCACGCAGGAGACCACCGAGACCGCCACGACCACGGGACGCGTCGCCCAGCGCCGCCGGTACCTCATGTGCCGCCCGGAGCACTTCACCGTCAGCTACACCATCAATCCCTGGATGGAGCCGGCCAAGCCGACCGACACGGCCAAGGCCGTCGCCCAGTGGCAGGACCTCTACGACGCCTACGTCGCCCTCGGGCACGAGGTCGAGCTGATCGATCCGATCGCCGGCCTGCCCGACATGGTCTACACGGCCAACGGCGGCTTCCTCATCGACGGCGTCGCGTACGGCGCCAAGTTCCGCTTCCGCGAGCGCGGCCCCGAGGGCCCGGCGTTCATGGACTGGTTCCGCGACCGCGGCTACGACGTGCGCGAGCCCGTCGAGGTCAACGAGGGCGAGGGCGACTTCCTGCTCGTCGGCGACACGATCCTCGCGGGCACCGGCTTCCGCTCGACCGGTGACAGCCACCGCGAGATCGGCGAGGTCTTCCGCCGCGAGGTCGTCTCGCTCACCCTCACCGACCCCCGCTTCTACCACCTCGACACCGCGATCGCCGTGCTCGACCCGGTGCAGGGCGAGGGCGGAGTGGATGCCGCGAACATCGCGTATCTGCCGTCGGCGTTCGACGAGCGCAGCCGGCAGATCCTCACCGAGCGCTACCCTGACGCGATCCTGGTCTCCGACGAGGACGGCTCGGTGTTCGGGCTGAACTCCTCCAGCGACGGCTACAACGTGATCATCTCGCCGCGTGCGAAGGGCTTCGAAGCGCAGCTGCGCGAGCGCGGCTACAACCCGATCATGGTCGACCTGTCGGAGCTGCTGCTCGGCGGCGGCGGCATCAAGTGCTGCACCCTGGAGCTGAGGGACGCCCGATCATGAGCGCCCCGCACGCGCCCGCGCTCGACGAGGCGAGCTCCCGCGTCATCCTCGACGAGGCCCAGCACGTCGCGCACAACTATCACCCGCTCCCCGTCGTGATCTCCCGCGGCGAGGGGTCGTGGGTGACCGATGTGCAGGGCAAGCGCTACCTCGACCTGCTCGCGGCGTACTCCGCACTGAACTTCGGCCACGGGCATCCCGCGATCCTCGCCGCCGCCCGCGAGCAGCTCGACCGGCTCACCCTCACCAGTCGCGCGTACCACAACGATCAGCTCGGCGCCTTCGCCGGGGCGCTCGCGACGCTCTGCCGCAAGGACGTCGTGCTGCCCATGAACACGGGCGCGGAGGCGGTCGAGACCGGCATCAAGGTCGCGCGGGCATGGGGATACCGCACCAAAGGCATCCCCGACGGCCAGGCGAGCATCATCGTCGCCGACGGCAACTTCCACGGCCGCACCACCACGATCGTCGGCTTCAGCGACGACCCGTCGGCGAGGGACGACTTCGGTCCGTACGCCCCCGGCTTCGTCCACGTGCCCTACGGGGATGCCGCGGCGATCGAGGCCGCCATCACTCCGCACACGGCGGCGGTGCTCATCGAGCCCATCCAGGGCGAGGCCGGCGTCGTCGTGCCGCCGACCGGATACCTGCGCGCGGTCCGCGAGACCACGACGCGCGAGAACGTGCTGTTCATCGCCGACGAGATCCAGTCGGGACTCGGTCGCGTCGGAACCACGTTCGCGTGCGACCGCGAAGAGGTCGTGCCCGACCTCTATCTGCTCGGCAAGGCGCTGGGCGGCGGCATCCTCCCGCTGTCGGCCGTCGTCGGCGACCGTGCGGTGCTCGGCGTCATCCAGCCGGGCGAGCACGGGTCGACGTTCGGCGGCAACCCGCTCGCCTGCGCCGTCGGGCTCCGCGTCGTCGAGATGCTCGCGACCGGCGAGTTCCAGCGCCGCGCCGCCGCGCTCGGCGCGCACCTCGAGGAGAAGCTGCAGGCGTTCCTGGGCAACGGCGTCACCGCCGTGCGTGTGGCGGGTCTCTGGGCCGGCATCGACATCGACCCCGCGGTCGGCACGGGCCGCGAGGTCGCCGAGAAGCTCCTCGCCCGCGGCGTACTCGTCAAGGACACCCACGGGCAGACGATCCGCGTCGCGCCGCCGCTCGTGATCCGCTCGACGGAGCTCGACTGGGCGCTCGAGCAGCTGCGGGTGGTGCTCGCGGCGTGACCGACCACGGGGCGAAGGCCGGTGAGACTTCCGAGGACGGCGCGCGCTCGCTGATCGATCGGGCCTTCGCCATCCTGGGTACCTTCCAGGGCGGCCGTGTGAGGCAGTCGCTGTCTGATATCAGCCGACGCACCGACCTGCCGATCGCGACATGCCACCGCATCGTCGGACGCCTGACGGAATGGGGCGCCCTGGAGCGTGATGCGGAGGGCCGCTACAACATCGGTCTGCGGCTGTGGGAGGTGGCGTCGCTGGCCCCGAGATCCGTCGGTCTTCAGCGCCTGGCGCGCCCGCACATGCAGGACCTCTACGAGACGACCGGGTACGCGTCCCACCTGGCCATCCGCGAGGGACTGGAGCTCGTGTCGATCGACCGGTTCCAGAGCCCGCGCCGCCAGGTGAGGCGACCCCAGATCGGCGTGCGCTACCCCATGCACGCGACGGCGATCGGCCTCGTGCTCCTCGCCAACGCCCCGGCGGACGTGCGGGCGGAGGTGCTGGCCGGTGAGCTGGAGGCCTTCACCCCTCGCACCTACACGGACCCTGTCGTGCTCGAGCGCGTCCTCGATGACATCCGCCGCACCGGCTACGCCGTGAGTGACCGCCAGGTGGACAAAGTCCACATCAGCGTGGCGGCTCCCGTGCGTGCGTCGGATGACTCCGTCGTCGCGGCGGTCTCCCTGGCACTCACGGAGAAGGACGTGGACGGCAAGAACATGATCCACCTCGTGCGTCTCACGGCTGCGTCCATCTCGCGCACGCTCGACGCCGCGGGCTTCGGTCGCGTCGAGAGCTGACGGTCTCCGGTCTCCGGAGGCCCGAGCGACGACGCGTCGACGATCAGCGTGTGAACGCGCTCAGTCCCGTGATGGCGCGGCCGACGATCAGGGAATTGATCTCGTGCGTGCCCTCGAAGGTGTACAGCGCCTCGGCGTCGGCGAAGAATCGCGCCACATCGGTGTCGACCCGGATGCCCTCTGCCCCGCAGACTTCCCGGGCCAGGGCGACCGTCTCCCGCGCCCGGTCGGCGGCCCACGTCTTGACCAGCGCGGCGTGAGCGTCCTCGGCGGCTCCCGACGCGCGGCGCTCCGTCAGCCGCATCGCCATGGCAAGCGTCGCGGTGGCGTTGCCCAGCATCCGCGTCAGCTTCTCCTGGACGAGCTGGAAGCCTGCGACGGGTCTGCCGAACTGCTCACGAGCGAGCGTGTACCGCAGCGCCGCTTCATAGGCGCCGGCCTGCAGGCCGGCGGCGTTCCAAGCCACCACGAAGCGCAGGTCGGCGAGGATGCGGGACAGGTCGCGGAACGAATCGATCCGCTGCAGGCGGTCGTGCTCGGGCACCACGACATCGTCGAGAACGATGTCGCCGTTGCGCACCATGCGCAGGGCGATCTTCCCCGAGATGTCGGTGACGGTCACGCCGTCGGAGGTGCGCGGCACGACGAACGCCTTCGCGCTGCCGTCGACCTCATCGCGGGCCACGACGACGAGGACGTCGGAGATGGCGGCATTGCCGATCCATCGCTTGCGCCCGGAGATCCGCCACGAGTCGCCGACGCGCACCGCCGTGGTCTCCAGCCCCCCGGCGATGTCCGATCCGTGTGCCGGTTCGGTGAGGGCGAAGCATCCGGTCAGCTCGAAGGACGGGATGCGCGGGTCCCAACGCTCGATCTGCTCCGGGGATCCGCCTTCCCGGACCAGAGTGCGGAACATGCCGACCTGACCGCCGTAGAGGGTGCCGATCGACATGTCGAAGCGGGCGAGTTCGAAATGGCGGAACCCGATGTAGACGGGCCGAGGAGCGCCGTCGGCCGTGAGGAGCGCGGGGTCGTCCTCCAGCCGGAGAGCGGCCATCTCGGCGCGAAGGTGCTCCGGGCAGGTCGCGTCCTCCCACCACCGCGCGAGGTGCGGACGAGCACGTTCCTCGAGGAGCGCGCGCAAGCCGGCGAGCTTCTCGGTCTCGGCGGCGGTGAGCGATTCGGCGAATCCGAACAGGTCCGTCCGCTCGGTCACCCCGTCAGCCCCAGCAGCCTCGCGGCGTTGTCCTTCAAGATCATCCGGGTCTTGTCCTCCGGGAACTCGAGCAGGGCGAAGTCGTTCAGCCAGCGGTCGGGCGTCAGAGCGGGGAGGTCGGAGCCGAAGAGCATCTTCTGGGTGAGATAGGTGCGCGCCGCGCGCACGAGTGCGGGGGAGAAGTACTTGGGTGACCACCCGGAGAGGTCGATCCACGTGTTGGATTTGTGGGTGGCGATCGAGATCGCCTCGTCCTGCCACGGAACGCTGGGGTGGGCCATGATGACCTGCAGCCGGGGATGCCGCGCGGCGACATCGTCCAGCAGCATCGGATTCGACAGCGACAGTCGGAAGCCCCACCCGCCCGGCGTCCCGGCGCCGGCGCCCGTCTGTCCTGTGTGGACGATGATCGGGACGCCCAGCTCTTCGATCTGCGTCCACAGGGGGTCGAACTGCTCAGCGGACGGGTCGAACGCCTGCACGGAGGGGTGGAACTTGAATCCCCGGACGCCGAGTTCGAGCACCTGACGCCGGGCTTCCTCGACCGCAGCCTCGCCCTGCAGCGGGTCGACACTGCCGAAGGCGACGAGCACGTCGGCATTGCGCCGGGCGCCGGCCGCCAGATCGTCGATGCTGTTCGGTGCGTGGCCGAGATTCGTGGTGGCGTCCACCGTGAAGACGACCGCCGCCATGCGGCGCTCGCGGTAATAGTCCGCTGTCTCGTCGACCGTGCGCGGCTTCTCGCTGCTGCCGAAATACGCCGCCATGGCCTCGGTGAGCGCGGGTGGGGAGGCGGTGCGTCCGCTGTCGTCGATCTGCACGTGCACGTGCACGTCCACGGCCGTCACAGCGGAGAGGTCGATGCCTGTCGGTGCGTTCATGGGGAGGCTTCCTTCGTGTGGCGGTCGGCGAGTTCCTGAGCGGCATCGGCCTTCACGCGGGCCAGCTCCACCTTGCCGGTCTGCGAGCGGCCGAGCGACGTGCGGACGAACCAATGCCGAGGCTTCTTGTACCCGGCGAGCTGAGCGTCGACGTGCCGGGCGAGATGAGCAAGATCGATCGGCGCACCCGCCGCGGGCACGACCATCGCGCTCACGACCTCACCGAATCGAGGGTCGGGGAGACCGAAGACGATCGCGTCCGCAATCCCGGGATGAGACAGGAGAACCTCTTCCACCTCAGCGGGGAAGACCTTCTCCCCACCGGTGTTGACGACTGCGCTCAGCCTGCCGAGAAGCTCGATCGACCCGTCCCCCCGCGCGCGCGCCCAGTCGCCGGGCATGACGTAACGATGCCCATCGATGACGGGGAAGGTCGCCGCGGTCTTGACCGGGTCGCGGTAATAGCCGACGGGGAGGATGCCGCGGAAGGCCAGGATGCCGACGGCGCCCTGTTCCGGAGCCACCTCGTGAAGATCGGGATCGAGCAGCACGGTGTCCGGGGTGGTCACCAGGGAGGTGGGGAGATCGTGTTCCCCCCGGGTGATGCCGAACGCGAACGGGCCGCCTTCGCTGGAGGCGAGCAGGTCGACGATCATGATGTCGCCCTGCCGGTGCAGCCGCGCCTTCACGTCGTCGCTGAATCGCATGCCCGAACTCATGACCGAGTCGAGCCGCGGGAGGCCGTCGCCGCTGCGCTCGAGCGCTTCCACGAAGGGGAGTGCGACGGCGTCGCCCGCCACGACCACTCGAGTCACGTCGTGGGCGCGGGCGAGCCGCAACGCCTCCTCCACATCGAGGTGCGCTGACGCCTGAAGCACGATCGTGCCGCCGAGCGCGAGCGTCCCCATGGTCGTGGACTGCGCCGTGCCGTGCAGCAGCGGAGGAAGGGGGAGCGTGACGACGCGGGGAGTGCCGGGGTCGACGGCGATCGCCACCGCCGCCGCGAGGTCTCCCGGTGGCTCCACGTCGATGATGCCCCACGTCGACTGGCGCCGCGCATGGAGGAGGGTGTCCATATCCCACACCACCGCCCGAGGAGTGCCGGTGGTGCCGCCGGTGTAGAGGCGCATGTCGGCCCCCGAAGGGGCGCGCGGGGGCATCGTCCCGCCGGCGTCGATGACACGGGAGTACGGCGTCGCACCGTCGATCGGGGCGCCGCCGTCATCGACCGAGATGAGCTCCAGCGCCGGCTCGAGACCGACGACCGCTTCGGCGACGATGCCGTGGAAGCTCGTTGCGAAGATGAGGGCTCGCGCATCGCAGTCGTCCAGCAGCGCTCGGACCTCGCCGGCGCGGTATCGATAGTTGATCGCGACGGGGGCGACGCCGATCGACAGGCATGCCCAGAGGAACGTGAGGTACTCCGGGCGGTTGTACAGCAGCATGGCGGCGGCGTCACCCGGACGGAGTCCGCGCGCCCTGAGGTGGTTCGACAGTGCGCCGGCCTCGGCGGCGAACCGGCCGTAGGTGAGGATGTCGTCGGCCGTCACGATCGCCGGCCGCTCCGAGTCGGCATGCGCGATCGCCTGCCAGAGGTCGCTGTAGTGCACCGCGGTCACGCGCTTCCCTCACGCGAGGGCGGTCCGCTCGGCTGGGCGTGGCCGGCGAACTGCGAGCGCCAGGCGTCGCCGATGCCCTCGGCATCCCATCCCCCGTCACGGTACGAGGTCTCCAGAGCTGCCGGATGCGCGTACAGGGTGAGGCGGTCGCCGCCGATGCCGATCGCCTGGCCGGTGACATCGGCGGCGTCGGCGGAGGCCAGCCACACGACCAGCGGAGCGACGTCCTCGGGCGTGCCGAGGGCGTTGTCGCGTCGGATGTCCGGCGGGATCGGCTGGCCCGCCAGGTAGTCCTCGTAGACCTGCGTGTAGGCGGGGATCGTCGCGGTCATGGGGGACAGGGCGGTGGGGACGACCGTGTTCACGGTGATTCCCGCGCGCGCCAGCTCCAGCGACCACGTGCGCGCCATGGCGACCAGGCCCGCTTTCACCGCGGCGTAGTTGGTCTGCCCGAAGCTCCCGAATTGGCCGGCGGGAGACCCGATGAGGATGATGCGACCGCCTTCGCCCTGCTCCCTCATGTAGGTCGCCGCCGCCCGGCCGCATGTGAACGACCCGCGCAGGTGCGTGGCGACGACCAGGTCGAAGTCGGCGTCGCCCATCTTCCAGAGCACGCGGTCACGCAGCACGCCCGCGTTGGCCACGAGGATGTCCAACCGTCCGAAGGCGCTCCGCGCCGCCGCCACGAGTCGTTCAGCGGTCTCGGTCGGGCCGACCGCGCCGATGCATGCGACGGCCCGGCCGCCGCGCCCGGTGATCTCGGTGACCGCCCGAGCAGCGGCATCCTCGTCCACGTCGTTGACGACGACCGCGGCACCGGCGTCGGCCAGTGCGAGGGCGTAGGCGCGGCCGAGACTCCGTCCGGCGCCGGTGACGACGGCGACCCGTCCGTCCAGGCTCACGGCGCTCATCGATAGTGCCTCAGGACGAGCTCGGCGGCGACCGCCGGCTTGTCGCCCCCGCCCTCGAGCTCGAAGGTCAGGGCGAGGGTGACCTGGAAGCCCTCGGAGATCGTCGTCACATCGGCGACGGTGGCGTGGAGCCGAACCCGTCCGCCGGAGGGGACGGGCCGCGGGAACCGGATGCGGTTGTAGCCGTAGACGATGCCCATACGGGCATCGGCGACGCGATAGATCTCGCGCAGCGGAAGAACGACCATGCTGAGGGTCAGCATGCCGTGGGCGATGCGCTCACCGAACGGCGATGCGGCGGCGGCGGCCTCATCGACGTGGATCGGGTTGTCGTCGCCGGTGAGGTCGGCGTACACGTCGATGTCGTCCTGCGTGATGCGGAGCCAGGATGACGGCCCGAGCTCGCGCCCGGCGAGGCCGGGAAGATCGTCCATTGTCAGGGTGTCGGATGTCATCGCTGCTCCTCTCGTACGAGGGCGTCGCCCATCGTGATGATCGCGCGACCGGTGATCTCACCGCGCGCCAGTGCGTCATAGGCCGCCGCGGCCTCCTCGAGCCGGTACCGCCGGGTGATCAGGGCGGCCGGGTCGAAGCGGCCCGATGCCGCGAGCTCCGCGACGGCCGGCAGGTCCGTGCGGGTGCGTCCGCCGAAGGACCCGATGATCTGCTGCCCGCGTCGCACCAGCGGAGTGATGGGCACCGCCGCGGTGCTCGCACCGGCGGCGATGCCGATGGCCACCATCCGTCCGCCGTCGGCGAGCATGCCGACCGCCTGCGCGAACGTGGTGGGGTTGCCCAAGGCCTCGAAGGCCACGTCCACTCCGCCGGTGAGTGCGCGCACCCTCTCGACGGGATCCTCCGTCGATGCGTCGACGGTGGCCGTCGCGCCCAACTCGTGGGCACGGGTGAGTTTCGCGGCCGCGATGTCGACGGCGATGATCTCCGCCGCACCGGCCGCGCGGGCCATGGTGATGAGGCTGGAGCCGATTCCCCCCACGCCCACGATGGCCACGGTGGCGCCGGTCTCGACTGCTCCCGCTCGGAAGACCGCGCCGTAGGAAGTGAGACCGGAACAGCCGAGGAGGCAAGAGGCCTCATGGTCGGGCCCCTCGGGCAGTGCGGTCAAGGCGGTCAGCGGAGCGACGCAGTACTCGGCGAGACCGCCCATCGAGTACATGGCGAGGAAGGAGCCGTCGGGCATGGAAAGGCGGCTCGTGCCGTCGTACAGCGTGCCCCCGAGCCGGTTCCGCCGGAAGAACTCGATGCACAGATCGTCGCGGCCGCGCAGGCACTCCCGGCACGAGGCGCACGGCATGATGAAGCCGGCGACGACGATGTCTCCGACGGCGAGCCCGGACCCGTCGCCCGAACGGCTGTCGCCGGAATCGCCCAGGGCGACGACACGGCCGCTGACCTCGTGACCGAGCACCGCAGGCCGGGGGAAGGCGACCTCGCCCCGCATCACGTGGAGGTCGGTATGACAGACCCCGCACGCGATGACCTCGAGCAGGGCCTCACCGCGCTGAGGAATCGGGGTTCGGATGCGTGCGATCTCGAGGCGATCGTCGGCCAGGACGGCCGCCCGCATCGTCGCGGGCACGGGGTGGGTCACGGCATCTCCTCGGGCGGCATCGGTCTTTCCCCATCCTGGTGAGCGGCCGACCAGGAGGCACGCACCCTTCCACGTAGCGGAAACGCCGATGGAGGCAGCCCCGGGTGCGATGCGATCCTGGCGCCACGCCGACGACGACGTGGAGAGGGAGATCGTGATGACACTGCTGGAACCGCTGCTGGACCCCACCGGTATGGAGGAGGGCGCGGCCGACGCGACCCTCTCACCGCGCCCGGTATCGCTGCGCGGCCTGACGATCGGTCTGCTCGACAACACCAAGCCCAACGCGACGATGCTCCTCGAGGAGATCGGCGCCCGCCTGGTCGCCGACCACGGTGCCGCCGATACGCGTCTGTTCACGAAGGACTACTTCGGCACGCCGGTGCAGGACGACCTGTTCGCCACGATCGTGCAGGAGTGCGACGTCGTCGTCACCGCGGTGGGGGACTGCGGGTCCTGCAGCGCCGCCACTGTCGCCGACGGCATCAAGTTCGAGCGGGCAGGGGTCCCGGCCGTGAGCATCACGTCGGATTCCTTCCTGATGTCCGGGCAGGCGATGGCGACGGTGCAGGGGTTCCCCGGATTCGCCTTCCACGCGGTGAAGCACCCGATGGCGAGCCTGAACGCGGGCGAAGTGCGCGAACGTGCGCTCGCCGCGATGCCGGAGGTCCTGCGGATCCTCGGCGTGGAGGAAGGATGACCATGAGCACGACGATGCTGTCGACGGAGAACGGGACCCTGGATGCCGCGGAGGTGCGCAATCTGCTCGAGCACTATCAGGACATGGGCTGGACGGACGGGTTGCCCGTCGTGCCGGTCACCGCATCGATCCTCGAGGAGTTCCTCGCGGCAACGGATCGTGACCCCGAGGAGGTGCTGTTCGTCATCCCGCACCTCAATCGACGTCTCACCGTCCGTCTCGCGGCCCTCAACGCCGCGCTCGCGGGCTGCCGCCCCGAATACCTCCCCGTCGTGATCGCCGGCTGGGAGGCGATCGCGAAGGAGCCGCATCCGGCGCGGGGCATCTGGCAGTCGACCACCGGGACGGCGCCGATGCTCGTGGTCAACGGACCCGTGCGCGAGCGCATCGGCCTGAACAGCCGCGGCAACATCTTCGGATCGGGCTTCCGCGCGAACGCCACCATCGGGCGGGCCATCCGCCTGGGTTGCATCAACGTGTTCGGCCTGCACCCGCACAAGCTCGACCAGGCGACGCAGGCCACCCCGGCGAAGTACTCGGCATGCATCGCGGAGAACGAGGAGCAGAGCCCGTGGCCCGCCCTCCACGTCGAGCACGGCTACGACGGCGGGGAGGACGTCGTCACGGCATTCGTCATCCGGTCCGTCATCCACATCGAGGCGCGCCATACGCAGGAGCCCGAGCAGCTCGCGCGCGACTTCATCGACACGATCGTGCGCACGGGGGCGCTCATCCATGAGTACACCAGTGCGCTCCTCGTGCTCACTCCCGAGCATGCGCAGGTGTTCGCCTCCGCGGGGTGGGGCAAGGACCAGCTCCGCGCTTTCATCTTCGACAACGCCGTCCGACCGCGTGAGGACCTGGCGTCGGTGGGGAAGGACGCGCTGTCGCACAAGACGCGGTGGCGCTTGGCGACGGCGCACCCCGACTCGATGCCCGACACCGCGAGCGGAACCAGTACGCCGGAGACGGTCCGGCTGCTGAGCGATCCGACCTCCGTGCAGATCATGGTGGCCGGGGCCGACAACGCCGGCGTGTCGGCGGTGGTGGAGATCTTCACGCTCAACCCCCCGCGCCCGGAGCCCTACTCCGACCAGGCGATCGGAGCGGCATCGTGAGCGCCGCGACGGACGGTCCTGTCATCGATGAGGCACTGTCGTCGTTCAGCGACATGATGGCCGCCGACGGGTACGTGCTGAGCTGGACGCCGGCGGAGGCCGGGAGCATCGTCGTGCGCATCGACGCGACGCCGGAGGCCTGCGCGGACTGCCTCGTTCCGGCGCCCGTGATGCAGGCGATCATGACGCAGGCGCTCGCCGAGACGCCGTACAGCGTCGACCACGTCGTGCTGCCGAGCGAGGCCGCCCACGGGTGATGACGATGCGCCTCACCGATGACGAGACACGGATGCGCGACGGCGTCGAGGGCGACGCCGTCGCGGCGGCGATGGATCTCTTGATCCGCTACGGCGACGCGCTCGGCGCGGAACGTCTCGTGGACACCCGCAACGTGGCCGGCACGATGACCCAGCCGTCGCCCGCGAAGGCGAAGCTGTTCGAGGAGGGGGGCTGGGCGCGCGCGTACGCCGTGATCAACCTCGACTGCGACCGCGAGATCGAGGTGCCGCGGATGAAGGTGCCGACCTGTCAGCTGCAGCACGGCTTCGCCGACGATGCGAACGGGCTGACCCTCTATCCCGAGTCCTCGATCCGCTTGCAGGACGACGCCGAGTCCTTCTTCAGCGAGCGTGGCGTCAACATCCTGGCGACGTGCACGCCGTATCAGGTCGGGAACCTCCCGGTGCGCGGTGAGCACTGCGCCTGGATGGAGTCCTCCGCCGTCGTCTACTGCAACTCGGTCCTCGGCGCCCGCACCAACTGCGAGGGCGCCGCCTCCACCGGGGCCGCCGCCCTCACCGGGAAGATCCCCCTGTGGGGCAACCACCTCGCCGAGAACCGGCATGCGACCCACCTGATCCGGGCTGATGTGGACGTCGACTCGTTCCAGGAGTGGGGCATGTTCGGCTATTTCGTCGGCGAACAGGTACTGGAGGCGCGTCCTGCCGTCACCGGGCTGCTGGCGCAGCCGGACCTCGCGGATCTCAAGCACTTCGGTGCAGCCACGGCGACGTCGGGCGGAGTGGAGCTCTTCCACATGCCCGGCGTGACGCCCGAGGCGCCCACCCTCGAGGCCGCGTTCGGAACGAGCCCCGTCCCTGAGCCGGTCGTGTACGGCCGACGAGAGCGGGAGGCCGTGTACGCCGCCCTCAACGGCCAGGGGAACAGCCGCGACGTCGACTTCGTGCTGCTCGGCTGTCCGCACGCCTCGCTCGACCAGGTCGCCGAGCTGGCCGCGCGTCTGGAGGGGCGGCACCTGAGCTCGAGCACGGAGCTGTGGGTCATGATGCCGCGAGCCCTCGCGAGCATGGCACTTCGCAACGGCTACACGCGCACGATCACGGCCGCCGGCGGGCGCGTGCTCACCGACTCCTGCCCGGCGATGTCGAAGGCCGCGCCCCCGGGCACCCGGGTGTTCGCGACCGATTCGGCCAAGCAGGCGCACTACCTGCCGGCCATCCTGGGAATCGAGGCGTGGTTCGGCACCCTGGCGGAGTGCGTCGATGCGGCCGTCACCGGCCGTTGGAGCGGGGGCCTCGCGTGATCGAGCTGCGGGGCCGCGGGATCGTGCCGGGTGTCGCCGAAGCGCCCGCGCTCGTGACGCACGAACCCATTTCCGGCTTCGGCGGCATCGACGTCGCGACGGGGACGGTCATCGAGCCGCGGCACGAGCTCTTCGGAGTCTGCTTCACGGGACGCGTGCTGGTCTTCCCCGGCGCCAAGGGGTCGTCGGGATGGTCGGGCTTCTTCCAGAGCACCCGCCTGATGGGCACCGCGCCGGCGGCGATGGTGTTCGACATCCTCACCACGAAGGCCGTGCTGGGTGCCATCGTCACCCGTGTGCCGACCGTCGTGCAGGCCGTCCCCTCGGCGCTCGATCTGGTGCGCACAGGCGATGTCGTGCGCGTGGACGGCACCTCGGGTCTCATTCAGGTCCTGCGCGACGATGAGAAGGTCGCGCGGTCTTCCGAAGACGAAGACGAGTCTTTCACGCAGTGGAAGGCCTCTTCTGATCGGAGGTGAGGTGATCGCAGACTCGACATGTTCGCCCGCAACGGCGTGGGCGTTTCATTCGGACAGAGGAGTCAGAGATGATCCGTGCAGTGCGTTCCTCCCCCCAGCCTCGACCGGGCCTCCTCTCGCGCGTCGCCCGGACGGCCGCCGTCTTCGGCGTCGCCGGAGCCCTCGCGCTCGCCGGCTGCTCCTCTCCGGCCTCGTCCGGTTCGCAGGGGCAGGACGGCGGCGAGCTGAAGAAGATGCTCGTCGTCACTTTCCTGCCTTTGGAGTCCTTCAGCTTCACCCCGGAGATGTATGCCTACTCCGGCGGTTACTTCGAGAAGCACGGTCTGGATGTGCAGCTGCAGCCGGTGCAGGGCACATCCGCGGCCATCCAGGCCCTGCTCGGCGGAGCGACCCCCATCACGCGTGCGAGCACGGTGGATGTGTTCCCGGCGATGGAGCAGGGGCAGGAGATACGCTCGATCGGCACGATGGCCTACAAGTCCAACCTCCGCATGGTGTCGGTGGAATCCGAGCCCATCACCTCGACTGCGGACATGGAGGGCAAGACCATCGGGATGGGGTCGGTCGGCGGCACGAGCGAGAAGATGCTCGATCTGGCGCTCAACGCCGACGACATCCCGGCTGACTCCGTCACGCGTCAGGCCGTCCCGGTGACCGCTGCGACCCTCGAGGTCGTACGGCAGGGGTCGCTCGATGGCTACATCGTGAGCCTCGACACATCGCTGGCCATCGAGCAGCAGGCCGAGGACGCGGTCGTCGACCCGGCCGGACTCACCGATGCCCCCGACATCCAGACCTGGATCACCACCGCGGACAACCTCGAGAACCCGGAGCGCGTGGAGGAGCTGAAGGCATTCCTCGCCGCGATGGACGAGGCCGTGCAGGCGGTCATCGACGACGCGCCCAACGGCTTCGACAACGTGCTCAAGACCCTCCGCGACAGCGGTGACTGGTCGTTCCCGGCGCTGGCCGACGACGACGTCTCCCGTGCCGCACTCGAGATCTACACCACCGAGACCTGGGTGGAGCAGGGCGGCGACGTGCGACTCCTCGAGAACGACCTAGACGCGTGGAAGTCCACGTACGACACCTACGCCGCAGCGGGACTGCTCAAGGGCGGTCAGGACCCCCTGCAGTGGATCACGAACGAGTACGTCCCCGGCGGATGACCGCGGACGCCCGGAGCACGAGGAGGCCGACGATGATCGACGACACACTCGAAGCACGAACGAGCGAGGCTGCACAGGTGGAGCGCCCGCGGCTGCGCATCCAGGGGGTGGGCCGCGACTTCCATACCAAGGCGGGTGTCACGCACGCCGTCTCCGGGGTGGACCTCGATATCCGACGCGGCGAGTTCGTCGCCGTGATCGGCCGGTCGGGTTGCGGGAAGACGACTCTCCTGCGCATGATCGGAGGCCTCCTCGCGCCCAGTGCCGGATCCATCCAAGTGGACGGCAAAGAGCTGTGGAACGGATCGCGCGTGGATCCCTCCGCCATCACGAAGCTCGGCTTCGTCTTCCAGGAGAGCAACCTGTTCCCCTGGTTCTCGGTGCTCGACAACATCGCCCTGCCGCTGAAGATGCGCGGCGTGGGCAAGACGGAGCGGCGGGACCGAGCCCGCGAGCTGGCAACGTTGGTGGGGCTCGCCGGCTTCGAGAAGTCCTACCCGCGCGAGCTGTCCGGAGGCATGCGTCAGCGTGCGGCCATCGCCCGCGCGCTGAGCACGAAGCCCGACCTGCTGCTCATGGACGAGCCGTTCGGCGCGCTGGATGCGCTGACGCGCGAGCGCATGAACCTCGAGCTCCAGCGGATCGTCATGGAGACGACGTCGACCGTGGTGTTCGTCACGCACGACATCCCCGAGGCCGTCTTCCTCGCTGACCGCGTCGTGCACATGACCCCGCGGCCGGGGCGCATCAGGCAGATCCTCCCGGTCCATTCGGCCAAGCCACGCAGCGTCGACCTCCAGACGACGCCCGAGTTCAACGACATCGTCCGCGCGCTGCGGCACGACCTCGACGAGGAGCACTGAGATGTCCACCTCCACCCAGGCACCCGAGCAGCCCCGCACCCGCGGGCCGATCGACGACGCACCCACGGCACCGGTCGCCGTCACCCGGCGCACGCCGCAGGGGCGATTCATGAAGATCCTGCCGTGGATCGTCACGCCCGCGCTGGTGATCCTGATCGTGTTGGCCTGGCACCTCTACGTGACGATCGCGAAGGTCAACCCGTTCGTCTTCCCTCCGCCTGCCGCGGTCGGCGAAGCGTTCGTCGTCCTGCTGGCCGATCCGGCCACCTGGTCGGAGGTCGGGATCACGGTCACGGAGATCCTCGCCGGCTTCGCGATCGCGGTCGTGCTGGGTGTCCTGGTCGGTGTGCTGCTGGGCAAGCTGCCGTGGCTCGAACTGAGCATCCGACCGCTGATCGTCATCTCGCAGGTGGCGCCGAAGGTCGCCTTCATCCCGCTCTTCGTGATCTGGTTCGGCTTCGGGATGACGTCGAAGATCGTGCTCGCCGCACTGCTGGCGTTCTTCCCGGTGATGCTGAACGTCCTGCTGGGCGTCCGCTCAGTGGAGCGCGGCCAGCGCGAGGTCATGAGCAGTCTGAATGCATCCCGGTTCCAGACCTTCACTCAGCTCGAACTGCGCAGCCTGCAGCCCTACCTCTTCGCCGGCATGGAGGTCGCCATCGTCCTGGCCACCATCGGCGCCATCGTGGGGGAGTACCTGGGAGGCAGCGAGGGACTGGGTGCGATGGTCGTGCGCGCGATGAACTCCCTGGACGCGTCGCGAACCTTCGCGCTGATACTGCTGCTCTCGCTGATCGGGCTGGTTCTCTATCTGATCGTCAATGAGGCGAAGCGGTTCTTCATCCCCTGGCACGAGTCGGTCTACGGACTGCGCGCCGAGACGTGATCTGACGCGACGAGCAGGCGCACCGCCCTCCCTAGGATGGGAGCGCGGTGCGCGTCTCGTGTGCCGAGAGGCGGACAGGCGGAACGGTGGACGGAGAACGATCGCGCGACCGCATCCAGAGCGTCGAGCGGGCAGTCGAGGTGCTGCGGGCCTTCGATGGGCATGACGCCCCGCTCGGCGTGAGCGCCCTCGCTGCACGCGTGCATCTGCCGCGGCCGGTCGTGCGCCGCATCCTCCTGACATTCGAACACCTCGGGTATGTGCGGTCGGACGGTGGGCTGTGGACCCTCACGCCCCGGATCCTCGAGCTGGGTGCCGGCTACTTCACCGCGTCCTCCCTCCCGGAGATCGCGTACCCGGTGATGGGGGACGTCGTCGCCGCGACCGGAGAGACGTGCAGCCTCGGAGTCCTCGACGACGGCGAGGTCATCCACGTCGCGCGCGTCGAGGAGCGGCGTCCTCTCCCCGACGCGGTGCGGGTGGGCACGCGGCTGCCGGCCCATGCGACGGCCGTGGGCCGTGTGCTGCTGGCAGCTCTGCCCTCGGCCGCGCTGGAGGAATATCTGGCCTCATCCGCGCGCGAGCGCTACACCGCGCGCACCATCGTCGAGGCCGATGCGCTTCGCCTTCATCTCGACGAGGTCCGCGCACGCGGCTACGACCTCTCGCTCGAAGAGCTGCACCCCGGGATGGTCGCCGCCGCCGTCCCGATCAGCGTCGATGCGTCGGCGGTGGGCGCGCTCACGGTCTCCTCCACCACGGTGCGCGCCGATGCCGATGTGCTCGAAGCACGCGTCGTCCCCGTGCTGTCGGAGGCCGCGGCGAGGATCGCCGCCGACTACCGATCGGCGAACCCGCAGATCTACCGGAGGGCGGCGTTCTCCGCAGCCACGGACATCTCGGGCGACGGCGGCTCGGTCCCGAGGTAGGCGCCGGCCTCCGTGAGGCGTCGCTGCAGAGCGGCGATGTCGATGCCGGCGACGTCCGTTCCGCTGCCGAGTGCGAGATCCGCAGCCGTGCCCGCCGCCTGGCCCATGACGAAGCACGGCCCGGTCACGCGCCCGGAGGACTGACCGCGTTGTGTCATCGAGGCGCAGCGTCCGGCGACCAGCAGATTCGCGACGCCGTGAGGCACCAGCATCCGGTAGGGCATCTGGTTGTAGCCCCGGCTGCCCGGGTCGGCGAATCGGAACTCGACGTCCCCGGCCACGTGCGCTTCCACCGGCCATCCGTTGACGCCGATGGTGTCGTCGAAGTCCGCGCAGCCGAGAATGTCGTCCTCGGTGAGACTGTAGGCGCCCAGGATGCGCCGCGTCTCGCGGATGCCGATCTGCGGGGCGATGTCAACGACATAGGAGTCCTCGAACCCGGGGGTGCGATCGCGGATGAAGGCGAAGGTGTCCTTCACCTGCTGGCGACCCTGCAGCTCGCCGTGCGTGAGCTGCCGCACGTCGGTGCCGTCGACAGCTGAGCCGTCGGGGTTGCTGAGCTGGGTGAGATTCGACCGCCATTCGAGCGGGTTGCGCTGGGGGCGCACGATGGGCTTCTTACGCGGGAAGTGATGGGTGCCGTCGGCCTCGGCGCGCTCCATGATCTCGCGGATGGTCTTCCATGCGGGTCCCGCGGCCTCGGCGTCCACGCCGTTGATGCGGAACATGAGGGAGGGATAGAGGAGGTGCTCGGAGCGTTCCACCGGCGCGCCGGCCCAGACGGCGAGATCGGCATCGCCGGAACCGTCGATGAAGATGCGCCCGCGCACCGCCGTGCGTCCCGACTTCGACTCGAGCACGACCGCGTCGATGCGGTCGCCGTCCATGACGGCGGACACGGCCGTCGCATGGAAGAGGAGGTGCACGCCCGCGTCGACGACCAGCTCGTCCGCGGCGATCTTGTACGCCGAGATGTCGAAGGCCTGCGCCATGATTCGGTCGGCCACGCTGAGATGCGGTCTGCTGAGACCGTCGAGGCGTTCCAGACGGTCCAGCAGCTCATCGGCCAGGCCCTTGATGACGCGGACGTCTTCACCGTCGACGCGCGCGTGCAGACCGCAGAAGGTCGAGAGACCGCCCATGGTGCCGGCACCGCCGAGGAAGCCGTAGCGCTCCACGAGCAGCGTGCTGCGTCCGGCTCGCGCGGCCGCCGTCGCCGCGAACAGGCCGGCCGGGCCGCCGCCGACCACGACGACGTCGTACTCGCCCATGACGGGGATGTCGGTGGCCGGTATCCGGATGGTGGCGATGCTCATACGTGCTCCTTCGCGGGGGAGGTCGCGGGCGCGGGGAACGACCCGTGGGAGGTGGACAGGGGAGTGGATGCCGCGGCACCGCATAGCGCCGTCGTCGCCCGCGAACAGAGCACCGCTCCGCAGCTCAGTGGCTGGACCAGCTGCTCGTAGTGGTCGAGCATTCCGCCGCCGGTGTCACGGTCGGCGGGAGGACGGTAGGGCTCGCGGGCGGCGAGGGTCTGTGCGTCCACCAGGAGGTCGACACGCCCCGCGGCGAGATCGATGTCGATGACGTCGTCGTCCTGCACCCGACCGAGCGGGCCGTCGGCGGCCGCCTCCGGCGACACCTCCCCGACGGAGATGCCCTGGTTGACGAGTCCGCTGAACTGTCCGTCGGTGACGAGCGCGACCTCGTGCGCCAGCCCGCGGGCGTGCAGGGCGAAGATGAAGGCCGAGGTGAGCCCCATGCCCGGGGCGCCGGACACGCCGATACCGCGGATGACGGCGACGTCGCCGCGGCGGAGGCGTCCGCTGCCGATGGCGGCGATGGCCTCCTCGCGCGTGCCGAACACGCGCGCCGGTCCGGTGAAGCGGTGCGGTCCCGGATCCGGCACGGGGCGCTTCGCGACAGCGCCGCCGGGGGCGAGCGTGCCGCGCAGAACCGAGATCGCAGGGTCGGTCCCGAACGGGTCGGTGATCGAGCGGATGACCTCTCCGTCGGCGGGTCTGGCCCGGTCCGCTGATTGCGCGACTGTCTCCCCCGTCACCGTGATCTGATCGCCGTCGAGCAGCGGGAGGAGTTCGCGCAGCACGGTGGCGCCGCCGCCGGCATCCTCGAACCGCTCGATCAGCCACGGTCCGTTCGGGCGCACCGCCGCGAGCAGCGGTGTCCGGCGGCCGAGCGTGCGGAACAGCTCCCAGACGTCGACCTCGACGCCGGACTCGACGGCGATCGCCTGCAGGTGCTTGATGGTGTTCATGGAGCCGCCGACGGCGAGCATGGTGCGCACGGCGTTGGTGATGGAGCCCGCTGTGATGATGTCGCGGGGCCGGACGTCGCGGTCGATGAGGTCGGCGATCGCAGCGGCGGCTCGGCGCACGCCGTCCCACATGCGGTCGCTGTTGGCGCGCACCGGGGCGGCGCCCGACACGGCCATGCCGAGTGCCTCCGCGACCAGGTGCATGGAGTTGGCCGTGGCCATCCCGGAACAGACGCCCGGACCGAGGATGGCGTCGTCCGCGAGGTCGGCCAGCTCATCCGTCGGCGCACCCGTCACCGCCGCCTGCGCGGCGAGGAGGAACACCTCTTCGACATCCGCCTCGCGGCCCTCCGCCAGACCCGAGTTCTGGTAGCCGCAGGGCACCACGACGGTGGGCACGTTGAGCCGGCCCGCCGCCATCAGGTGTGCGGGCGTCGTCTTGTCGCACGAGCTGAGGCAGATCATGGCATCCAGCTGGGCGCCCTCGACCGCCGCTTCGATGTCGTCGACGATGAGGTCGCGGCTGGGGAGGATGTAGCGGCCCGCCCGGCCGGCGCTCGTGACGAAGTCCGACGGTGCGACCGTGCGGATCTCCAGCGGAAGCAGGCCGTGGCTGCGCAGTTCGGTTTTCAGGACAGCCACGATGTCGTCGAGGTGCGCGTAGCAGGCGGCCAGGTCCGAAGACGTGTTGACGATGGCGACTTTGGGTTTGACGAGGTCCTCGGCGGGGATTCCGAGCGCGCGCCACTGCGCGCGACGGGCGATGCCCAGGGCGGAGGTGGGGGAGAAGTTGCTGCGGAGTGCGGGCATCGGCGACCGGTCCCTTCGAAGACGAACTCGCCCAGCGTACGCAGTGCGTGCACTTGAACGCAATGCGTGCAGACAATTCGGCGTGCAGAACTGTTCCGCACGCTCGCTCGTGCGGAGCGCCCGCCGGCGCCCGCCGTCCCGGCTCAGGCGACGGTGATGTTCAGCTGCTGCCAGCCGGTCGCGCCGTCGGGGGCGGGCCAGGCATCCGTCTCGGTCTGCGTCTCGCCGTCCACGTTCGTCGCGCGGCAGCGGATCGCGTGGTCGCCGGCCACGGCCGTCCACGGGATGCTCCACTGCACCCAGGTGTCGTCGGAGATCGCGGTGGCGAGAGTGGCCTCGCGCCACGCGCCGCCGTCGATCTGCACCTCGACCTTCGACACGCCGACGTGCGGCTGCCAGGCGACGCCCGCGATGACGGTGTCGCCGGGGCTGAGGCCCTGGTTGCGCCGCGGGACGTCGATGCGCGACTGCAGCTTGATCGGGCCGCGCTCCGACCACCCGCGCGTGCTCCAATACGCCTTCGCCCTGTCGAACCGGGTGACCTCCAGCTCGGTCACCCACTTCGTCGCCGAGACGTAGCCGTAGAGACCCGGCACGACCATGCGCACGGGGAACCCGTGCTCAACGGGCAGCGGCTCGCCGTTCATGCCGACGGCGAGGATCGACGCGTGGTCGGGATCCTGCAGCACATCGAGCGGGGTGCTCGCGGTGAAGCCGTCGATCGAGTGCGAGAGCACCATGTCGGCGTCGGCGCTCGGCACGGCGCGGGCGAGGAGCTCGCGGATCGGATAGCCGAGCCAGAGGGCGTTTCCGATGAGGTCGCCGCCGACGGTGTTCGACACGCACGACAGGGTCGTGAAGCTCTCCTCGAGCGGCAGGGCGAGCAGCTCGTCCCACCGCAGGGTGACCTCCTTCTCCACCATCCCGTGGATGCGCAGGCTCCAGTCGGCCGGGTCGACCTGCGGCACGATGAGCGCGGTGTCGATCCGGTAGAACGCGTCGTTGGGGGTCACGACCTTCGCCAGACCGGTGATGTCGAGCTCCGCACCGGCGGGGACGGATGCCGCGGCCTTCGCCGCCGACGGGAGCCGCAGCATCCCGCGCACAGCCTCGACCGAGCGCGATCCCGCCCGCAGCGCCGATCCACCGGCCACCGCCAGCAGGCCGAGGACGGCCGCCCCGCCGCTCCACACGAGGAAGCGGCGGCGGTCGAGGCCCGCGGCGTCCGGCTCCGCGGCGTCTCCGGACACCTCCTCCGCCGCGTCGCCCCGTCGCCGCGGCAGCACGAGCAGGGCGGCCGCGCCCAGGCCGCCGGCGAGCACCGACGGGAGCCACGAGAGCAGTCCGGCGTCGGCGCGCGAGAGCGCCGCGACGGCGCCGGCGATGCCGAGCGCGGCGAACACGACGCGGCCCCACGGGGGACGACGGGCGTCCAGTGCGCCGGCGGCGGCGGCCACGACGAGCAGCACCAGAGCGATGCCCACCAGCAGCGCGGGCTTGTCGCCCGTTCCGAAGAGGCTGATCGCGGCATCCTTCGCCCATGACGGCGCCGCGTCGATGAGGGCGCCGCCGATCGCGGCGAAGGGGCTCGAGCCGGGGGCGAGGATGGCGGCGGACAGCTCGCCCGCGCCGGCGCCCAGCACGACGGCCGCGATGCCCGCGATCGGCCCCGCTGCGCGCGCTCCGGCAGGTCTGGACTTCACCACACGCGAAGCCTACGTCCGCCACCCTGCACGTGGCCTGCGGACGGCCCGCACGCGAAACACCTCGGCAACACGGCCGGAGATAGGCTCTCGTCCATGGGCGATCTCTTCGACGGCTACGGCTCCACGCTGTCCCCTCGCAAGACCGCCTCCGGCGTCCCCGCGTTCGACGAGATGTTCGCAGTCCCGGAGCATCCCGGAGCCCCCGCCCGGTCCCGTGAGGCGTATCACGAGCTCTATCAGGCTCTCGCGCAGATGACGCAGGAGGAGCTGCGGGGGCGCACCGAGTCGCTCGCGAGCTCCTATCTGGCGCAGGGCGTGACGTTCGACTTCGCCGGCGAGGAGCGGCCCTTCCCGCTCGATGCGGTCCCGCGCGTCATCACGTACGACGAGTGGGCGCGCGTCGAGTCGGGCGTGAAGCAGCGGGTGCGCGCGCTCGAGGCGTTCCTCGACGACGCCTACGGCCGCCAGCACTGCGTGCGCGACGGCGTGCTGCCCGCCAAGCTCATCGCCTCGTCGCAGTACTTCTACCGGCAGGCCGCCGGCATCCACTCCGCCAACGGCGTGCGCATCCAGGTGTCGGGCATCGACCTCATCCGCGACGAGAACGGCGAGATGCGGGTGCTCGAAGACAACGTCCGCGTGCCCAGCGGCGTCAGCTACGTCATCTCGAATCGTCGCGTGATGGCCCAGACGCTGCCCGAGCTGTTCGTCTCGATGCGCGTGCGGCCCGTCGGCGACTACCCCAACAAGCTCCTCGCGGCGTTGCGCGCGTCCGCCCCGCCCGGGGTGGAGGAGCCGAACGTCGTGGTGCTCACGCCCGGCGTCTACAACTCCGCCTACTTCGAGCACACGCTGCTCGCGCGCCTCATGGGCGTCGAGCTCGTCGAGGGCCGCGACCTGCTGTGCGCCGGCGGCAAGGTGTTCATGCGCACCACGACCGGCCCCCGCCGGGTGGACGTGATCTACCGCCGCGTCGACGACGAGTTCCTCGACCCGCTGCAGTTCCGTGCCGACTCGATGCTGGGCGCTCCGGGGCTCATGCTCGCCGCCCGGCTGGGCAACGTCACGATCGCCAACGCCGTGGGAAACGGCGTGGCCGACGACAAGCTGCTCTACACCTACGTGCCCGACCTCATCCGCTACTACCTGTCGGAGGAGCCCATCCTCAAGAACGTCGACACGTGGCGGCTCGAGGACCCGGGCTCGCTCGAGGAGGTGCTCGACCGTCTGCCCGAGCTCGTCGTGAAGCCGGTGGACGGCTCGGGCGGCAAGGGCCTCGTGGTGGGGCCGGATGCCTCGCCCGCCGAGCTCGACAAGCTCCGCGCCACCCTCAAGCGCGATCCGCGCGGATGGATCGCGCAGCCGGTCGTGATGCTGTCGACCATCCCCACGCTCGTCGCGGACGGCATGCGTCCGCGCCACGCCGACCTTCGGCCGTTCGCCGTGAACGACGGCGAGGACATCTGGGTGCTCCCCGGCGGCCTCACGCGCGTGGCGCTGCCGGAGGGCGAGCTCGTCGTCAACTCCAGCCAGGGCGGCGGGTCGAAGGACACCTGGATCGTCGGCGGCGCGGCCCCCGGTCACGTCGAGTACGGCCAGGGCTCGGGGCTCGCCGGGCTCGTCGCCGACCAGGCGGCCACCGTCACCGAGGCGATCCCGATCATCTACGACGGCCAGCCGCCGCCGGCGCACTCGCCGCGCGATCCCGCCCGCGGCGATCGCGAGCAGCACGAGCAGCAGCAGCAGGAGCACGCGCGCTCGATGCCGCACACCGCCCAGTCGGAACAGCAGCAGCAGGTGTGCGAGGAGGGGACGTCATGCTGAGCCGCATCGCCGAGAGCCTCTTCTGGATCGGCCGCTACATCGAGCGCAGCGACGGCACCGCCCGCATCCTCGACGTGCACCTGCAGCTCCTGCTCGAGGACCCCTGGATCGACGAGGACACCGCGTGCCGATCGCTGCTGAGTGTCATGGGCTCGTTCCCGTCCGACCCCTCCGCCGCCGTGCGCCGGGAGGACGTGCTCGCCCGCCTGGCCGTGGACCGCATGAACCCGTCGAGCATCGCCTACGCCGTCACGGCCGCGCGCGAGAACGCCCGCCGCGCGCGTGAGATCGTGTCGACCGAGCTCTGGGAGACGCTCAACACGACGAGCGCCCGGATGCCGCGGCGCCTGCAGACCGACAAGGTGCACGAGTTCTTCCAGTGGGTGCGTGAGCGCGCCGCGCTCGCCGTCGGCATCGTGGACTCCTCCACGAGCCGCGACGAGGCGTGGCAGTTCTTCACCCTCGGACGCAGCATCGAGCGCACCGACATGACCGCCCGCCTGCTGGCGACGCGGTCGCTGACCGAGGCCTCGGGGCCGTCGTGGACGACGATCCTCCGGTCGTGCGGCGCGTACGAGCCGTACCTGCGCACCTACCGCGGCATGCCCAGCGCCCGCAACGCGGCCGAGTTCCTGCTGCTCGACCGGCTGTTCCCGCGCTCGATCATCTACTCGATCTCGCGCGCGGAGGACTGCATGAGCGCCATCGACCCCCGCGCCGACCGCGTGGGCCACTCCAACACGGTGCTGCGGGCGCTCGGTCAGATCCGCAACGACCTGGAGTACCGCCCGATCGGGGAGATCCTCGGCGAGCTGCCGCTGCACATGCAGCGGGTGCAGACCGTCACGCGCGAGGCGTCCGAGGCCATCCGCGGCCGCTTCTTCCCGACGCAGGCCGAGCCCAGCTGGATCGGGGAGATCTCATGAAGCGCCTTCGGATCGAGCACTCCACCGGCTTCAGCTACAAGGGCGACGTCACGGCCTCGTACAACGAGGCGCGCATGCTCCCGGTGTCCACCGACAGCCAGTTCGTGCTGAACTCCTCGCTCGACATCGAGCCGTCGACGTCGGTGAACCAGTACGTCGACTACTTCGGCACGCGCGTGGCCGCCTTCGACGTGCTGTCGCCGCACGCCGCCCTGCAGATCACGGCCAAAAGCCTGGTCGAGGTGCGCCCGCGTCCGCTCGAGCACCTCGACATCACGTGGGACGGACTCGCCCGCGAGGCGGAGCGGTCGCTCGAGACGGTGGAGCAGACGAGCCAGACCGGTCGCACGCGCCCCCACCCGGAGGTGGTGGAGCTCGCCCGCTCGATCGCGGCGCAGCACGAGCAGCCCGGGCGCGCGGCGCACGCGATCGCGGAGGCGGTCGGCGACGCCGTGGAGTACATGCACGGCATCACGGGCGTTCACTCCACCGCGAGCGAGGCCTGGGAGGCGCGCAAGGGCGTCTGCCAGGACATCGCGCACATCGCGATCGGCGCCCTCCGCGAGGTGGGCATCCCCGCGCGGTACGTGTCGGGCTACCTGCACCCCCGGCCGTCGGCCGAGGTCGGCGTCGCCGTGACCGGCGAGTCGCACGCGTGGGTGGAGTGGTTCGCGGGGGAGTGGCAGGGCTTCGACCCCACGAACAACATCGAGATCGGCGACCGTCACGTGCTGGTCGGCCGCGGTCGCGACTACGGCGACGTGCCGCCGCTGCGGGGCGTGTACGCCGGGCCGTTCAAGAGCAATCTGAACGTCAAGGTCACGATCACCCGCGAGGCCTGACCCGCGACACGCGGGCATGGCCTCGCGTCACCCGCGGGGCGTGACCTCGCGGCCGCGATCCACCAGCCGCGTGGGCAGCAGCACGGTGGTCGGCTCGACGCCGTCGGGATCGACCATGCGCTGCAGCAGCAGCTCCGCGGCCCTGCGGCCCAGCTCGCCCGCGTCGTAGTCCACGATGCGGATGCGCCGCGGAACGAGGCGCGACAGCTCGAAGTCGTCGAAGCCCGACAGGGCGATGTCGGCGTCGGCGGCCACGATCGCCTCCAGGGCGCCGATCGTCGAGCGGTTGTTGGCGCAGAACACGGCGGTGGGGGGCTCCGCCGAGGCCAGGAGCCGGGTCATCGCCTCGCGCGCCGCCTGCGGGGTGTGCATCTCGGCCACGACGAGGCGCTCGTCGAGGGCGCGGCCCGCGGCGGCGAACGCCTCCTCCACGCCCGCGCGGCGCTCGACCATCGTGAAGATGTCGGGCTTGTCCAGCAGCACCGCGATGCGGCTGTGGCCGGCGGCGAGCAGTTCGGTCAGGGCGGCACGGGCGCCGCCGCGGTTGTCGAGGAGGAGCTCGTCGGCCCGGATGCCGCGGGCCGGACGGTCGAGGAACACGACAGGCGTGCCGCGCTGCACCTCCGCCTGCAGGTAGGTGTGGTCGGCCGCGGTCGGCACGACGATGAGCCCGCCCACGCGGCGCTGGCAGAGGTCGAGCGCGAGCGTGCGCTCGGTCGCGGCATCCTCCTCACTCGAGGCGATGATCAGCTGCATGCCGCGGCCGACCGCGACCGCCGAGGCCGCGGCCGCGATCGTCATGTAGAAGGTGTTGGTGAGGTCCGCCGAGACGAAGCCGAGGGTGTCGCGGCTGCCGGAGCGGAGCGACGCCGCCAGCGCGTTGCGGTGGAAGCCGAGCTTCTCGGCCGACGCGGTCACGCGCGCGGCCAGTGCGGGATCCACGTGCGGCTGCCCGTTGACGACGCGCGAGACGGTCTTCAGGCTCACCCCCGCATCGGCGGCGACGTCGACCATCGTCGGGCGACCGCTCTTGCGCATGGTGCTCCTCCCCGCAGGACCGCGTGGAGGGCGAGCCGCGGCATCCATTGTCCCGGATCGCGTCAGGACGCCGGAGCGACCAGCCGCCCCTCCTCGTGCGAGACGGCGGCCGCGTCGAAGATGCGGTGGGTGAGCGCGGCCTCCTCAGGGCGCACCGTGCCGAAGCGGTCGCCGAGGTCGCCGGTGAGCTCCGCCAGGAACGCGGCCCACATCTGCAGGATCGCGTCGGAGAAGCCCGACTCGAAGTTCGCGCCCGTGACCGTGGGCCAC
Source organism: Microbacterium jepli (assembly GCF_047237905.1). NCBI lineage: Bacteria > Bacillati > Actinomycetota > Actinomycetes > Micrococcales > Microbacteriaceae > Microbacterium > Microbacterium jepli. Next base: position 309,753 of record NZ_JBDFLW010000005.1, read on the forward strand.
ACCGACTGGCTGCCGGCGTCGATGCTCTGCCACGACTGCTCGCGCCCGATGCCGGGCACGTCGACGATCGCGAACACCTCGACGGCCTTCGGGTTCTTCGTGCTGAAGCGCACACCGCCCGACATGCCGACGGCCTCGAACTCCCAGGTGTTCTTCTGTCCAGGAGCGATGCGCTTGGTCTCGGTGGTGAGCGGGAACGGCGCACCGTCGTGCGTCGCCCAGCTGTGGATGACCGCGTTGTCCCAGGTGTCGCAGGGGGCGGGCTCGCCGTCGGGACCGGGACGCTCGGTGACGATGTCCTGGAGCACGCCCTGCAGGCGCTCCGGCGCCCAGCCCAGGCGCAGCGGCACGTGCCACGTGTGCATCCCGAGGTCGTTCATGACGCCGGCGTCGCCGCAGAACTGCTTCTGCCGCTTCCAGTTGAGGGGCTTGTCCACATCGATGTCGCTGGAGTGCAGGAACGAGCAGGATGCCTCGACGATGCGTCCCAGCGCGCCGGAGCGGATGTAGTCGACCGCCCACTGCGCCCCCGGGAAGAACGGCATCTCGCTGGAGACCCGGACGAATGCGCCCGGCGTCTCGTCGATGGCGGCCATCACGGCGTCGGCCGCCGCGCGGTCGATGCCGAACGGCTTCTCGGCCAGCAGCGCCTTGCCCGCTCGGACGGTGTCGACGTAGAGCTTCTCGTGGAGGTCGTGCCGCACCGCGATGTAGACGACGTCGATGTCGGGGTCGGCCAGCAGCTCGGTGTAGTCGGTGGTCTTCATCCGGACCGACTCGATGCCGTCGAACCACTCCATGGCTGCGGGGTTGATGTCGCAGACGGCGACGAGGCGCGGATCGGCGGGGTGGTCGATGAGGGCGGGCCAGCGACGGAGCGCGGCGGCGATCTCGCGACCCATGAGGCCTCCGCCGATGATGCCGATGTTGAGGCGACGGGCGCTCATGCGGCACCGCCGACGAGGGCGAGTGCCTGATCGACCGAGGCGTCGTCGTGGACGACGGCCATGAGGGCCGCGGTGATGCCGGCGGGATCCGGATGCTGGATGACGTTGCGCCCGTACACGATGCCGCGCGCGCCCTGCGCGAGGACGGCGGTGGTGCGCTCGAGCAGCGTGCGGTCGTCGACGCGGCCGCCGCCGCGGACGAGCACGGGGGTGTCGCCGGCGGCCTGGATCACGCGGTGGTAGTCGGAGATGTCGTCGGTCGGGTCGGCCTTGATGAGGTCGGCTCCGAGCTCGCGCGCCTGGCGGACGAGCGTGACGATCTTGGCGGTGTCGCCGTCGACGCCGTACCCGCCGGAGCCGGGTTTGGTCTGCATGACGAGCGGTTCGATCATGAGCGGCATGCCCCAGCGCTGGGCGTCTGTGCGCAGGGCCAGGATCGAGCGGATGCACTGCTCCCGCACCTCCGGGTGGCCCGGCAGGTCGAGCAGGTTCACGCACACCGCCACGGCGTCGAGGCGCACGGCGACCTCGATCGCGTCGGGCACGTGGATGCTGTGCAGCGGCGACTCGAGCGGATCGCCGTAGACGTTGGCGATGTCGGTGCGCATCACCAGGCCCGGCTTCTGCTTGCCGGGGATGGACTGCAGCAGCGGCGCCTGTCCGAGCGTGAGCTGGATGGCATCGGGTCCCGCGGCGACGAGGGTCGAGACGGTGGCCGCCATGTCCTCGATGCCGGTGATGAACGAGTGCTCGTGGAAGGCGCCGTGGTCGACGGCGACGTCCAGGGCGCGGCCGGACCGCGCGTTGAAGAGCCGGTTGAGGCGGTAGGTCGACATCGATGTGCGCTTCCTGATCGTGGGGGCGTGGATGCGCCGATGCATCCGGGGACAGTATGCAGACTTTGAGACAACGTTGTCAACGAGCGATCGCGCTCGGCTCCGCTCCGGCCCGCCCGGCTGTCCGCCCGCCTGCTACCGTGACGCCATGACGGCGGAGCTGTACGGCAGGGCGGTGCCGGACGCCCTCCGGCGGATGGGATCCTCGGCGCAGGCCCTGTCGGTCGAGTCCTTCACGCGGACGGACGGACCGGATGCCGGAAGTCGCCGCATCCGGATGGTCAACGGCCCGCTCTCGGTCGAGCTCCTGCCCGACCGCGGACTCGACATCGGCCAGGTGCGCGCGCACGGCGTGCCGCTGGCGTGGATCTCGCCGACCGGGTTCCCCGCGGCATCCGTCGACGACGCCGACGGCCGCGGCTGGCTCCGTGCCTTCGGGGGAGGGATGCTGGCGACCTGCGGTCTGCGCAACGTCGGGCCGGCGAGCGACGACGGCGGGGAGCGGCATCCGATGCACGGCCGATACGTCTCGCTGCCGGCACGGGTGGTGCGCGCGGAGGCGACGGCCGGGGAGGTCGTGGTGGAGGCGGTGACCCGCGAGACCGCCGTCTTCGGCGACGACATCGAACTGCGTCGCCGCATCAGCATGGCCGTCGGCGAGCCGGTGCTGCGGGTGCGCGACGCGCTGGTGAACCGCTGCAGCCGGACGGTCGAGCCCATGGTGCTGTACCACCTCAATCTCGGCTGGCCGCTGGTGGACGAGGGCACGCGGGTGACGAGTCCGGCGACCGCCGTCGTGCCCCGCGACGCGGAGGCCGCGCGCGGTGCCGGCAGCTGGGACGTCTTCCCGGCACCCGCCGAGGACTACCCGGAGCAGGTCTTCTCGCACGTCCTTCCGCCGCGGCAGCCGGTGGAGGTGGCGGTCGCCGCGCCGTCCGGACTGACGGTGCGGGTGCGCTTCGACACCGCCGCGCTGCCGGGTCTCTTCCAGTGGCGCGTGGCCGAGCAGGGGCACTACGTGCTCGGGATCGAGCCCACCACGACTCCGACGATCCTCGGCCGCGCCGATGCGCGGGAGCGGGGACTGCTGCGTCCCCTGGCGCCGGGGGAGGAGCTGGCGCTGGGTGTGGACATCGCGGTGGAGGGTGCCGCGCACTGAACGCGGATGTATCGGTCGCGTTTCGATAACGGTGCTTGACAACGTTGTCCCGTAGCGCGCAGGATGATCGGCACCGGGCAGAAGGTCCGGATTCACGGCGATGACAACGATGTCGAGGTGGCTATCGATGACGCAGACCATCGCGGACCCGCACGCCCCGGTGTGCGCCCTGACCGGAGCACCCTCATGATCCCCGTCGTCCTGCCGCCGAATCCCGTGCAGCACTTCTACCGCGGCGGCGACCGCATCGCCGCCCTGCGCGGCATCGTGCCCGAGACCGACCACCAGCCGGAGGAGTGGCTGGCGGCGACCGTGTCGCGCTTCGGCGATCCCGTCACGGGTCTGGCGGTCACCGGCGACGGCGCGCTCCTGCGCGATCTCGTCGCCGCCGAGCCGGTCGCGTGGATCGGCGAGGGGCAGGGGCGGGATGCCGCGGACGTCGGCATCCTCGTGAAGCTGCTGGATGCGCGCCAGCGCCTCCCCGTGCACGTGCACCCCGATCGCGGCTTCGCGGCCCGCCACCTCGACTGCCCGTATGGCAAGACCGAGGCGTGGTTCGTGCTCGACACCGAGCAGGACTGCGCCGTGTACGTCGGCTGGAACCAACGGATCGACCGCGACGAGCTCGACCGCCGCCGCGACGATCAGGACAGCGAGTGGATGCTCGCCCACATGAACCGGGTCGTGGTGCGCGAGGGCATGGGCGTGCTCGTGCCCGCCGGCACCGCGCACGCCATCGATGGCGGCATCTTCGTCGCCGAGGTGCAGGAGCCCACCGATTTCTCGATCCTGCTGGAGTGGTCGGTGACGACCTCCACCCGCGAGGAGTCGCACCTCGACCTCGGCTTCGACGCCGTCATGCCCGCCGTCTCGACCGATCACCTCACCGAGGCGGAGCTCTCCGCCCTCATCAGCGGCGCCGGGACGCGCCCCCCGGGGCGGTCCTTCCGCGCCCTGCTGTCGGCATCCGCCGATCCGTACTTCCGGCTGACGGATGCCGCGGCCTCCGGCGGTGCGACCGAGCAGCGCCCCGCGGGCTTCGGCGTGGTGCTGGTCACCGACGGCGAGGGCGCCCTGGTCGGCGCGCGCGAGCGCATCGACGTCGCACGCGGTCAGGTGCTGGCCGTCCCGCACGCCTTCGGCGACTGGCACGTCGAGGGCGACGCGACCGTGCTGCTGGGCGAGCCCGGCGCGGGCTGGCCCGCGACCCTCGTCGCCCCGGGCGCCCCGGGCGGGAGCGGCATCCGGTGAACGAGTACGTCGCGGGTCTGGACATGGGGTCCACGAGCATCAAGATGCTCGTGGCCACCCTGGCGGGCGAGGAGGTGCTGGTGGTCAGCCGGCGCTCGCCGTGGACCAACCTCGAAGGCGGTCGCGCCGAGATGTCGCTCGACCGGGCGCTCGATGTGGTGCGGGAGCTGGCCGCGGAGGCGGACGGCCGACTCGCCGCCGACGGACCCGCCTACCGCATCCTCGCGCTGGGCATCTCGGGCATGGCCGAGGCCGGTGCGCTGCTGGACGCCGCCGACCGGCCGGCCGCGCCGATCATGGCCTGGTTCGACCCGCGCGGCGCCGAGGAGATCCTTGCGACGCCGGCCGCGTTCCGTGAGGAGTTCCCCGGCCGCACCGGCCTTCCCGTCGGTCCGCTCGCCTCCATCTCGAAGCTCCTGCACCTGCGCGGTCAGGGCATCCCGCTCGAGGGCCGCACCTTCCTCAACGTGCCGGAGTCGATCGTGCGCGGGCTCGGCGGGCCCCGGGTCGCCGAGTTCTCGCTCGTCTCGCGCACCGGCCTCATCGACCAGGACGACAGCTCGCCGTGGGACGCCGCCCTCGAGGTGCTCGGCGTCGGCGGCGGCATCCTGGGCGAGCGGGTCGGGGCCGGGACCGCCCTCGGACCGCTGACCGATCCGCGGATGCCGGCGGGCTTCCGCGGTGCGGCGCTCACGGTCGCGGGGCATGACCACCTCGTCTCGGCCGTCGCGGCGGGCGCCACCGACAGCGGCCAGATCTACGACTCGATGGGCACCGCCGAGGCGCTCGTGCGGGTGCTCGACGAGACGCTGCCGTTCGCCGCGCGGGAGCGGCTTGCGCTCGCCGGCATCAACACGGTGCGCCACGTGCTGCCCGGCAAGCACGTGCTCCTCGCGGGCACCAAATCGGGATTGCTCATGCGCCGCGTGCTGCAGCTGCTCGGCATCGGCGACGAGAGCGGCCGCGCCGCCCTCGACGCCCAGGTCATGCAGATGCCCGTCGGCGGCTCGCTCGCCCACGGCGGGGTGTCGGTGGACGGCGCCCGCAACGACGACGGCGTGCTGAAGATCGTCGCCGACAGCGACGGTCTCTCACCCGCGGAGCTGTTCACCGCGGCCCTGCTGCACGGCAACGACGTGTGCGCCGAGCTGATGGGGGTCATGGACCGGGAGGTCGCCCCCCCTACCTCGACCCTGCTCACGGGCGGCTGGTCGAGCATGGCCGCCGTCGTGCGCGCTCGGGAGCTGGTGCTGCCCGCGGTGACGGTGTCGACCCACGACGAAGGCACCGCGTACGGAGCGGCGCTGTTCGCCGCCTACAGCGTCCGGCCGGACGCATCCCACGACTTCGACGCGGTCGCGTCGACCTTCCTGGCGGGCCACTCGGGTGCCGCCGCATCTCCTGAGAGAAGAGGCTGAAATGGCTGTTCCAGTGCTGCAGGCGCGGGGTCTGTCTCGTCAGTTCGGGCATGTGCGGGCGTTGAACGAGGTCGACTTCGAGGTGTACCCGGGCGAGGTCACCGCGCTCATCGGCGACAACGGCGCCGGCAAATCCACCCTCGTCAAAGCCCTCTCCGGCAACCTCGCCGTCGACTCCGGCACGATCCTGTTCGACGGACAGGAAGTGGACATGTCCACCCCCTCGGCCGTGTCCGCCCTCGGCATCGAGACCGTCTACCAGGACCTCGCCCTCGCCCCCCACCTCGACCCCGTCCAGAACATGTACCTCGGCCGCGAACTGCGCCGCTCCGGGCTGGGCGGCGCGCTCGGGTTCATGAAGACCAAAGAGATGGCCGCCGCCTCCCGCGCCGCGTTCGACGACCTCGGCGCCACCGTCCGCTCCCTCACCTCCCCCGTCGGAGAGATGTCCGGCGGGCAACGCCAGGCCATCGCCATCGCCCGCGCCGTGCACTGGGCCTCCCGGGTGGTGTTCCTGGACGAACCCACCGCCGCCCTCGGCGTCCGCCAGACCAAGAACGTCCTGGACACCATCCGCCGCGTCAGCGACAAAGGCATCGCCGTCGTGTTCATCTCCCACTCCATGCCCCACGTCATCGACGTCTCCGACCGCATCCAAGTCCTCCGCCTCGGCACCCGCGTCGCCAACATCAACGCCAAAGACACCTCGATGGAAGAACTCGTCGGACTCATGACCGGAGCCGTCACCCGCAACGCCGACGCGACGCCGCCGGCCGACCTCAGCCCCGCGGGCGACGTCGTGGAGACCGAGACGCCGAAGGAGGACGGACGATGAGCACCACCAAACCCGCCACCGAGACCGTCGCCATCGGCACGCTCGAGGAGCCCAGGACGGGATTCCTCCGCGGCCTGCTCCGGGCGCAGGCGTTCCAGATCCTGCTCGTGCTGCTGGTGATCATCATCATCTTCAGCGCGCTGGCACCGGACACGTTCGCGCAGTGGTCGAACTTCCGGCTGATCATCCAGAACGCCTCGATCCTCGCGGTCCTCGGCGTCGGGATGACCTACATCATCATCACCTCGGGCATCGATCTGTCGATCGGCTCCGTGCTGGTCTTCTCGGGCGTCGTGTCCGCGCTGACCATGCGCGCGCTGGGCGGCGAGGGCTGGGGTGTCGCGACCATCGGCATCCTGGTCTCGATCGCCTCCGGCATCGTGTGGGGGCTCTTCAACGGCTTCCTGATCGCCAAGGGGAAGATCCCGCCGCTCATCGTCACGCTCGGCTCGCTGGGCATGGGTCTCGGCTTCGCCCAGATCATCACGGGCGGCGTCGACATCCGCCAGGTGCCGTCCGTGCTCACCGACTCGATCGGCTACGGCAACATCTTCGGCACGATCCCGATGATCTCCGTCATCGCGCTGGTCGTGGTGATCATCGGCGGCATCGTGCTGCACTTCACGCGGTTCGGTCTCCACACCTTCGCAGTGGGCTCCAGCGAGATCGCGGCGCGGCGCGTGGGCGTCAAGGTCGACCGGCACCTCATCGCCGTCTACACGCTGTCGGGCGGACTGGCCGGCCTCGCCGGCATCCTGTCGCTCTCGCAGTTCTCCACGACCGCCATCGCGGGCCAGTCGCAGACCAACCTGAACGTCATCGCGGCGGTGGTCATCGGCGGCACCTCGCTCTTCGGCGGCGTCGGCACGATCTTCGGCACCGTGGTGGGCCTGTTCATCCCCGCGGTGCTGCAGAACGGCTTCGTCATCACGGGCGTGCAGCCCTTCTGGCAGCAGGTCGCCGTCGGCGCCGTGCTCATCACCGCCGTCTACGTCGACCAGGTCCGCCGGTCGGCGGCCATGCGCGGCAACTCCCAAGGCCTCTGGCGCAAGTTCGTCAGCGGGGGCCGCCGCGGGTAGTCCACCCGCTGCCGGCCCACAGCAACACACCTGTTCGATCCAAGAGAGAAGTGGAATCACGATGAAGTGGAACAAGAAGGTCCTGGCCGTTGCGGTGCTGGGCGCGTCGGCGTCCCTCGCGCTCGCGGGGTGCGCGGGCGGGTCATCCGGTGGCGGGTCGTCCGCCGGTGCCGGCGGTGACGGCGGATACAAGATCGCGTTCGTGCAGGGCGTCGCGGGGGATGAGTTCTACATCTCCATGCAGTGCGGCATCGAAGCGGCCGCGAAAGACGCCGGCGCCACCGTCACCACCCAGGGCCCGGAGAAATTCGACCCGACCCTGCAGAAGCCGATCGTCGACGCGATCGTCGCATCCAAGCCCGACGCGCTGCTGATCGCCCCCACCGACGTGTCCGCGATGGAAGCACCCATCAAAGCCGCCGCCGACGCCGGCATCAAGGTCGTCCTGGTCGACACCACCCTGGAAGACCCCTCCATGGCCGTCTCCCAGATCTCCTCCGACAACAAGGGCGGCGGAGCAGCCGCGTTCGACGCGATCAAGGAAGCCCACCCCGAAGGCGGCAAGGTCCTCGTCGTGTCCGTCGACCCCGGCATCTCCACCACCGACGCCCGCGCCGAAGGCTTCGAAGACGCCGTCAAGGGCGACAGCAAGTTCCAGTCCCTCGGAGTGCAGTACTCCCACAACGAACCCGCCACCGCCGCGGAGATCGTCACCGCCGCCCTCCAGAAAGACCCCGACATCGTCGGCATCTTCGCCGCGAACCTGTTCGCCGCCGAAGGCTCCGCGACCGGCGTCAAGCAGGCCGGCAAAGACGGCTCCGTGACCATCGTCGGCTTCGACGCCGGCCCCGCCCAGGTCCAAGCCCTCAAGGACGGCACCGTCCAGGCCCTCGTCGCCCAGGAACCCGGCACCATCGGCAGCGACGGCGTCGCCCAAGCCCTCGCCGCCCTCGACGGCGGCACCCCCGAAGCCACCATCCAGACCGGCTTCACCATCATCACCAAAGACAACGTCGACGGCGACGCCAAAGACGCCGTCTACCAGTCCAGCTGCGGATAACACCCACCGCATCCCCGGTGGCCGGAACCGCGTGGTTCCGGCCACCGGCCTGCTGTGAAGGACACCCCATGAACTTCCCCGACCTGGCCGGGCGCACCGCCGTCATCACCGGCGGCGCCCGCGGACTCGGCTACTCCCTGGCCTCGGCACTGGCCCGGCAGGGCGTCTCGATCGCCCTCCTCGACCTGCTGCCGGAGGTCGCGGCATCCGCCGCCCGCCTCGCCGATGAGACCGGCGCCGCCACGACGTGGGCGACCGTCGACGTGACCGACGCGGCATCCGTCGACGCGGCATTCGCCGCCGCCCGCGAGACGCTCGGCACCGCCGACATCCTCCTGACCGCCGCGGGCATCACCGTGTGGGGCGATTCCGCCGAGGTGGAGCCGGTCGCATGGTCGCGTGTCATCGACATCAACCTGAGCGGCACGTTCTACGCGGCGCAGAGCTTCGCCCGCGCGCTGCGAGCGGAGGGACGCACAGGATCCGCCGTGCTCGTCTCTTCGATGTCGGGCCGCATCGTCAATGTGCCGCAGCACCAGGCGTCGTACAACTCCTCGAAGGCGGCCGTCGACCAGCTCGCGAAGTCGCTCGCGGTGGAGTGGGCGCCGGACATCCGCGTGAACGCGATCGCCCCCGGCTACTTCCTCTCCGACATGACCCGGCAGTTCACCGAGGCGAACCCCGAGCTCGCCGCCGACTGGACCGCGCGCATCCCCGCCGGCCGCATGGGCGAGCCGGCCGACCTCGACGGACTCGTGCTGCTCCTGGCGTCGTCGTCGTCCTCGTACATCACCGGACAGAGCCTCGTGATCGACGGCGGCTACACCGCGATCTGACGTGACCGATCTCCTGGGCGCCGACCGCGCCGCCTTTCTCGCCGTGGACCTGGGCTCCTCCGGCGTCCGCGTCATGCTCGGGATGCTGCAGCCCGCCCTCGACGTCGCGGAGATGCTGCGCGTGCCGACGCCGGTGACGAACGGTGCCGACGGGCGGGGCTGGGACCTCGCCGCGATCTGGGCGGCCGTGCAGGACGGGCTCGCCGCAGGCATGACGGAGGCGGACCGGCGGGGCGTCGCGGTCGAGGGGATCGGCGTGACCTCCTGGGGCGTGGACTACGCCCGCCTGACCGCGGACGGCGACCTGCGCCCGTTCGTGCGGCATCACCGCGATATGACCGGCGCCGCGAGCCCGCCGCCGTCGGAGCCGGACGCCGCCGGCGCCTACGCGGCGACGGGCGTGCTCGATCAGCCGATCAACACCGTCCACCAGCTCCGGCGCGATGCCGCCGACGGTCGCGGCGCCCCCGACGACGTCGTGCTGCTCGTCGCCGACGCGGTGGTCCACCTGCTCACCGGCGCGGTCGCCGCCGAGGCCTCCCTCGCCTCGACGACCGCCCTCGTCGACCGTCGCACCGGTGACTGGTCATCCGCGCGCACCGCGGATCTGCCGGCCCGCTTCCCGCGCATCGTGCCCGCCGGCGCGTCCGCCGGGGTGACGCGCCCCGAGGTCGCGGCCCGCATCGGCGCACGCGACCCGCTCCCGGTGTGGCACGTCACCGCGCACGACACCGCCGCCGCGTTCTCGGCCGTGACCGGCGCCGCCGACGACCGGGCCGACCTCGTCGCCGTCGTCTCGTGCGGCAGCTGGTCGGTGGTCGGGGCCGCTCTCCCCGCGCCCCTGCTGACCGACGCCGCCCGCCGGGCGGGGCTCACCCAGGAGGTCGGAGCCGACGGCGACATCCTCCTCGCGGCCAACCTCAGCGGGATGTGGCTGCTCCAGGAGGTCATCCGCGAGTGGGGTGCTTCCGACGAGCAGCTCGGCGCCCCGCCGACGACGCTCGACCAGCTGCTGCGGGATGCCGCGGTCTCCCCGTACCGCGGAGTCTTCGACCCCGCCGACCCGTCGCTGCAGGCGCCCGGCGGTCTGCCCGATCGCATCGTCGCGGCCGCCGTCGCGTCTTCCGGTGAGCGCCCGCGGAGTCGCGGCGACGTCGTCCGTACCATCTTCGAGAGCCTCGCCGCCTCGTACGCGCGCACCGTCGCGCACCTGGAGCACCTCACGGGTCGACGCGTGGCCGAGGTGCGCATCGTCGGCGGCGGCTCGCGTATCGCCCTCCTCGGCGAGCTGACCGCGGAGCGGACCGGCCTGCCGGTGCTTCGCGGACCGGTCGAAGCGTCGGTCATCGGGGTGCTCCTGCAGCTCGCGGTCGCCTCGGGCCGTGCCGTCGACCTGGCCGCCGCCCGTCGCGCGCTCGTGCCGGAACCCGGGGCCGCGGCATCCGTCCGCTTAGAAGGAGTCGCCCCGTGACCAGTCTCGACGCGCTCGTGGACCTCAGCCGACGCCTCGGCGACCCCGCGCTGGACGCCGCGCTGCTCGGCGAGGGCAACACGTCCGTCCGCGACGGCGACAGCATGACCGTCAAGGCCAGCGGTGCGGTGCTGGCCGATGCCGTGGCGGGCGACTTCGTGCGTGTGGCGCTGTCGGCCGCCACGCGCCTCGTCGACGATCCGGGCGCGGGCGACCCCGAGGTCGACGCCTTCTTCTCGGCGGTCGCGGCGGCTGAGGGGCGCCGGCCGTCGGTCGAGGCGCTGCTGCACGCGGTGATCTACGCGGAGACGGATGCCGCGGCGATCGCGCACGCGCACCCCACCGCGGTCAACGCCCTGCTCTGCTCGGTCCGCGCGGAGCTGCTCGTGGACGGCGGGCTCTTCCCCGACCAGGTCGTCGTGCTCGGAGCGCGGCCGTTGCTGGTGCCGTACGTGGACCCCGGCGTCGCCCTCGCCCGCGTCGTGCGCGACCTGCTGCGCGAGCACATCGCCCGCCACGGCGAGCCGCCGCGGGTGATCTACCTGCGCAACCACGGCATGTTCGCCCTGGGCGCCTCGCCCGCGGAGGTGCTCGGCATGACCCGTATGGCGCAGAAGTGCGCGCGGGTGATCCTCGGCGCCGAGGCCGCTGGCGGCGTGCAGTTCATGCCGCCCGCCGAGGTGGACCGCATCGACACCCGACCGGACGAGCAGTTCCGGCGGGCCCTGCTGAGCAAGGAGGCGTCCGCATGACGCAGCTGACCGACAGGATCGCGCTGGTGACGGGGTCGAGCTCCGGCATCGGCCTCGCGACGACCGAGGCGCTCGTGGCGGAGGGATGCCGCGTCGTCGCCGTCGCCCGGTCGGAGGACGCCCTCGAGAGGCTCCGGGCGGCGCATCCCGACGCCGTCACCCCGGTCGTGGCAGACGTGTCCGACCCGGCGGCGGGGGAGCGCATCGTCGAGCGTGCCCTCGCCGCCCACGGCCGCCTCGACATCGTGCTGCCCAACGCCGGCATCTACATCGGGGGAGATCTCGCCGGGACCTCGTCCGCGGACATCGCCGCGCTCGTGGCGACGAACGTCACGGGGGTCATGACGCTGGTGCGCGCCGCGCTGCCGCACCTCCTCGAGCGCGGGAGCGGCGACATCCTCGTCACGAGCTCGGTGTCGGGCCGCCAGGACATCGAGTGGGAGCCGGTGTACTCGGCGTCCAAGCACGCAGTGCAGTCCTTCGTCCACACCGTCCGGCGTCAGACGGCCGGTTCCGGCGTGCGGATCGGCGCGATCGCCCCGGGCGTCGTGCTGAATCCGCTGTGGGGGTTCGCGCACGGCTCGCCCGAGGAGGCCGCGCGCATCGAGGAGCGCACCGGCATCCGCTCCTCCGACGTCGCCGACGCCATCGTCTTCATGCTCACCCGCCCGCCGCACGTCGTCGTCCGCGACCTCGTGCTGCTGCCCACCGGACAGGACATCTGATGCCGCTCGTCTCCATGCCCGACCTGCTCGCCGGGTCGCGCGCCGTCGGGGCCTTCAACTTCATCCAGCTGGAGGTCGCCGAGGCGATCGTCACCGGTGCGGAGCGGGCGGGCACCGGGGTGATCCTCCAGCTGTCGCAGAACGCCGTGGCCTTCCACGGCGGGATGGCGCCGGCCGCATCGGCGGCGCTGCATCTGGCCGCGGCATCCGACGCGCCCGTGGTGGTGCACCTCGATCACGCCACCGACGAGACCCTCGTCGACGAGGCCATCGCGCTCGGGCTGCCCTCGGTCATGTTCGACGGCGCGCACCTGAGCGACGGCGAGAACGTCGCCCGCACGGCGGCGGTCGCCGGGCGCGCGCACGCCGCCGGGGTCTGGATCGAGGCCGAGCTGGGTGAGGTCGGCGGCAAGGGCGCCCATGCGCCGGGCGTCCGGACGGACGTCGATGATGCCGCGGCCTTCGTCACGGCGACGGGTGTCGACGCCCTCGCGGTCGCGGTCGGCAGCGAGCACGCGATGCTCGAGCGCACCGCCGCCCTCGACGAGGACCTCATCGCGCGGCTGGCGGACCGGGCCGGCGTGCCGCTCGTGCTGCACGGGTCGAGCGGCGTCTCTGACGCCGGGATCGACCGCGCGATCGCCGCGGGCATGCGCAAGATCAACATCGGCACCCACCTGAACGTGGTGTTCACCGGGGTGGTCCGCGCCGAGCTGCTCGCCCGTCCCGATGTCGTCGATCCGCGCCTCTACGTGCGGCCGGCGCGCGACGCGGTGGCCGCCGAGGTCGCGCGTCTGCTGACGCTGATCGTGCACGGCCGGCCCGGCATGGGCGACGCGGCATGACGCGCGGGACCGTGACGCGCGGGATCGTGACGCGCGGAACCGTGACGCGCGGAATCGTGACGCTCACCGCGGCGGGCGCGATCGATGCGACCTACCGCGTGGGCTCGCTGCGCACCGGCGACTTCGTGCGGGCGTCGTCGTACGAGCGGGAGATGAGCGGCAAGGGCGTCAACGTGTCGGCGGCCCTGTCGCTGGCCGGCGTCGCGACGTCGGCGGTGGTCACGGTCGGCGCGGACGACCTCGACTTCGCGGGCCGCGGGCCGCACGCCGGGCTGCTGCGACCGGTGACCGTGCCGGGGGCGACCCGCGTCAACACCTCGGTGATCGACGATGCCGGCGCGACGACGAAGGTGAACGCGCCCACACCGCCCCTGGAGGAGGCGACGTGGCGCGCGCTCGTCGCCGAGACGCTGGACGCCGTCGACGCGCTCCACGCCGACTGGCTCGTCATCTCCGGGACGCTGCCCACCCTGATCGGTGGCGGCACGGCGGACCTCGCCGACCTCCTCGCGGGAGCCCGCACGCGCGGCGCACGCGTGGCCGTCGACACCAGCGGCGCCGCGCTCGCGCGGGTGGCGGCACGGCCCGACGGCGTGCGGCTCATCAAGCCCAACGCCGACGAGCTTGCGGAGCTGACCGGCCGGTCGCTTCGGACGCTCGGCGACGTGGCCGCCGCTGCGCGGGAGGTCGTCGCCGGCGGGATCGAGGCCGTCTACGCGAGCCTCGGCGGCGACGGCGTGCTCGTCGTCACGGCGTCCGCCGGGGTGCATGCGCACGCCCGGCCCCCGCGCACCGCGAACACCGCGGGAGCGGGGGATGCCTCGCTGGCGGGCTTCCTCGTCGGTCTGGGCGACCGCGACCTCGACGATGGCGACGCCGTCGCGGACGCGGCCGCCTCCGCGGCCGCCTTCGGCGCGCACGCCGTCGCTCAGGCGTCGACGATCCTCCCCGGTCTCGAGGGGATGCCGTCGGCCGTGGTCACGCGCGACCCCGACCCCGGAACCCCGCTGTCGGAGCCGGCGCTGCGCTGACCGCGCGTCAGGCGGGCATCCGCGCCGGCACCCGCAGCCGCAGCATCCCGTCCTCGCGCACAAGCTCCACGCGGTCGAGCCCGTCGACGACGAGGTCGGCGTCGAGGGCGTCCGCGTCGGTCGTGCCGGCGATGCCGAGCACCGCGCAGCCGGCGGCGCGCGCGGCGGCGACGCCGGCGACGGCGTCCTCCACGACCAGGCAGCGAGCCGGATCCACGCCGAGCCGCGCGGCCGCGGTGAGGAACGGCTCGGGGTCGGGCTTGCCGCGGGTGACGTCGTCGACCGTGACGAACACGTCCGGGTGCGGGAAGCCCGCGGCATCCAGTCGCGCGGTCGCGATCGGGACCGATCCCGACGTGACGATCGCCCGCCGGTCCGGGGGCACGCTGTCGTAGAACGCGCGCGCACCGCGCACCGGCTGCAGGCCGACGGCGTCGGCGACCTCGAGGTCGGTGATCCGCGCGAGGCCTTCGACGCGCAGGTGCTCGGGGAGGAGCGCGGTGATGAGCACGCGCGCCGGCTGCCCGTGGTTCTCGTGGAGCGCCTGCATGGAGACGCCGTAGTGCTCGGCGAATCGCCGCCACGAGCGGGTGACCGAGGCTGTCGAGTCGATGAGCGTGCCGTCGAGGTCGAACAGCACCGCGTCGAACGTGCGAGCGAAGAGGGCGGCGTCCACGTCCACGGGCAGGCGCACCCCGAGGAGCGGCAGGAGGCGCGACAGCTGCTGGGCGGTGGTGAGCTCGGCGTCGACGGAGATGACGGGCACCGCGGGCGGCTCGGGCGCGAGGTCGGGGCGGTGACGGTCGCGCTCCTCGCCGCGGGCCGTGCGCCGGGCGCCGAGCAGCTGCGGGTCGCCGTCGAGGTGCACCACGCGCAGGTCGGCGGGGGCCACGGCGCGCACGAGTTCGTGCCACGCCCCGCCCCCGTGGAGCTCCGCCGTGAACGGCGCGACGAGCACCGCGCCGCCGACCGCGTCGACGACGTCGGCGACCACCGCCCGCAGCGCCGCGTACCGCCCGTCGCGGATCGCCGGGCCGTGCTCCGACGCCAGCCAGTGCCCTCCGAGCGCGTCCGTCGGCAGGGACTCGAGGAGCGGCGTGGTCACCGCGTCGAGGTCGAGGAGCGGCATCCTCAGCTCTCTGGCCAGCGCGCGTCCGAGAGTCGTCTTCCCCGAGCCCGCGACGCCCGCGACGGCGATCACGATCGGCCGGTCCATTTGACAGGGAGGGTGCATAGGTCCACAGTAGACGTACCAAGTCACCGGTGTCATGCTTGATTTTCCGGCATTCGACATCCGGTTCAGGAAGGAACCCCGTGTCCGACGGCGCACACGATCCCCACCCCGCCCCCACGGGCGCGCTGTCCGCGGGCATCGACCTCGGCAGCACCGGGGTGAAGATGCTCGTCATCGACGAGACGGGTCGCGAGGTCGTCGGCGCGCAGGTCGCGACGCCGTGGCGCGTCGGACCCGGCGGTACCACCGAGCTCGACGCCGCGACTCTGCTCGACGCCCTGTCCCAGCTCTTCGCGGAGATCGACACGGCCCTCGCCGACCTCACCGACGCGCCCATCGAGGCGGTCGGGATCGCCGGCATGGGGGAGACCGGGATGCTGGTGGATGCCGCGGGCGCCGCCGTCGCGCCGGGCTTCGCCTGGTTCGACCCCCGAGGCCTCGAGCAGGTGGCGGCGTTCCCCGCGCAGATCCACGACGAGTTCGCTGGTCGCACCGGACTGCCCCTGGGCGCGCAGGTGACCGTCGCGAAGCTCGCCCACCTCCGCGACGCAGGTCTGGACCTCGCCGGACTGCGCTGGCTGAACCTCCCCGAGTACGTCGCGGCGGCGCTCGGCGGCGACATCGCCGACGAGTACTCGCTGACCTCGCGCACCGGCCTGCTCGATCAGGACTCCGGCCTCGCCTGGCCCCCGATGCTCGACGCGCTCGGCGTCACCGCCGACATCCTCCCCGAGCTGCGCGGCGGCGGCCTCTCGTGGGGCCGGATCTCGGCCGCGCACGGTCCGCGCCTGGCGGGCGCCGAGCTCACCGTCGCCGGACACGATCACCTCGTGGCCGCCGAGGCCGCGGGCACGCTCGACGCCGACGGCTACCACGTGTCGCTCGGCACGGCCGAGGTGCTGCTGCGGGTGCTCGACCAGCCCCTCGGGTTCGAGGCCCGGGGCCGGCTCGCCGCCGCGCTCATCAACGAGGTGCGCCACATCGTCCCGGGCAAGCACGTGCTCGTCGCCGGGGTGAAGACCGGACTCCTGCTGCGGCGGGCCCTGCTCGCAGCCGGCGTCTCCGACCGCGCCGGCCGCGACGAGATGGATGCCGCGGTGCTCGCGCTCCCGCTGGAGGGCGCCCTGCCCTCCGGCGCCGTGGAGGTGACCGGAGCGCGCAACGACGACGGCGTGCTGCGCGTCACGATGCACGCCGACGGCGTGACCCCCGCGGAGGTCTTCGCCGCCGTGCTGCGCCACAGCAACGACGAGATCGCCGCGCTCATCCGCGCCATGGACCGCGAAGTCGCGCCCGCGACGCACGCCACGCTCACCGGCGGCTGGGCGGGCATGGCCTCGGTCGTCCGCGCCCGGGCGGCGGTGCTGCCCGACCTCACCGCCTCCACCCGCGAGCAGGAGACGGCCTACGGCGCCGCGCTCATCGCCGCGCAGCTCGTGCGACACCGCGAGCCCGCGCCCGCCGCCTGACGGCACCCACCCGAACGCACGCCCACGCAGACGTCCACGCAGACCCCACCGAGAGAGAAGACCATGAACGAACTGAACACGCTCGAGCGCCGCGCCCTGCGGTCGATCTCGACCCCCGCAGGCAACATGCTCATCGTCGCCGCCGACCAGCGCAACGGCATGAAGGCCGCCATCAAGGACGCGCCGGAGGGCTCCGACGCGATCACCCGCGAGCAGCTCGCCGAGGTGAAGGCCGACCTCGTCCGCCACCTCGCCAACCACGCGCCGGCCATCCTGCTCGACCCCGAGGTCGCCCTTCCCGCCATCGTCGACGACGGCGTGCTCGACCGCGACACCGCCCTCGTCGTGGGCCTCGACGCCTCCGGCTTCGAGACCGTCGACAGCCTGAAGTACACCCGCTTCGTGCCGGGCGTGACCCCCCGCACCGTGCGCGACCTCGGCGGCAGCGTCGCCAAGATGCTGTACTACACGCGCCCCGACAAGCAGGACGCCGACTCCCGCGTGGCCCAGGAGATCCGCGACCTTGTCGCCGCCTGCGAGGCGGAGGGCGTGCTGCTCATCGTCGAGCTGCTGACCTACCAGCTGGAGGGCGAGAGCGACGAGGAGTACGCCGCGGCGTTCCCCGACCTTGTCGCCGACGGCGCCGCGCTGGCCGTCGCGTGCGGCGCGAAGATCCTCAAGCTCCAGTACCCCGGCTCGGCCGAGGCGAGCGATGCGGTGACCGCAGCCGCCCAGGGCGTGCCGTGGGCCGTGCTGTCGGCGGGCGTGGACCACGAGACCTTCATCGAGCAGGTCGCCACCGCCGTCGCGCACGGCGCCGCCGGCGCGATGGCCGGCCGATCGCTGTGGAAGGACAGCCTGTCGTTCGACGCGGGCCTCCGCGAGGAGCGCCTCACCGGCCGGGCCCTGCCCCGCCTGCACGAGCTCGCGGCCGCCGTCGACCGCCGCTCCTGACGCCTGAACCCCTGGGAGTCGCGCACGGCTCCCGGGGGATAGGGTTCTGCGGAGTGACCGCACGTGCGCGGAAGGAGCCCACCATGACGACCATGCGTGATGTCGCCGCCCGCGCCGGGGTCAGCACCAAGACGGTGTCGCGCGTCTTCAACGACGACCCGCACGTGCTGCCGCACACCCGCGCCGAGGTCGAGAAGGCCATGCGGGAGCTGAACTACGTGCCCAACGTGATGGCCACGACGTTCCGCTCCGGCCGCGCATCGGTCATCGGCGTCGCGGTGCCCGACATCGTCGACCCGTTCTTCGCCGCGATCGCCCGCGCGATCGAGGACGCGGCCCGCGCCCACGGCATCTCGACCATGGTCACGAGTCTCGGCGACGACCCCGACGACGAGCGCCCGTCGCTGGAGTCGATGCTCGGCCGCAAGCTCACCGGGTTGGTCGTCGCGCCCGTGGGCGACGACCACTCCTGGCTCGAGCGCTGGCGCGAGCACACGCCGATCGTCTTCGTCGATCGCGGGCCCGTCGACCTCGTCACCGACACGTTCACCGAGGACGACGAGCATGGCGCGCACCTCGCGACCAGCCGCCTCATCGAGCACGGACACCGCCGCATCGCCTACGTCGGCGACGTCGTGCGGCTCTCCACAGAGACCAAGCGGTTCGAGGGCTGGCGGCGCGCGCAGAGCGAGTCCGGCATCCCGTTCGATCCTGAGCTCGCCGCCCTGGAGGTGGCGGATCGGGATGCCGCGGCCGCCGCGATCGCGCGCCTGCGGGCCCTTCCCGACCCGCCGACGGCCATCTTCTCCGCCAACGCACGATCGTCGATGGCGCTCGTGCACGTGCTGCGAGAGCAGCCGATGGCCCTTATCGGCTTCGGCGACTTCCCCATGGCCGACACCCTCATCCCGTCGGTCAGTGTGATCGACCAGGATCCTGCACGCTTGGGCACGCTCGCCGCGGAGCGCATCTTCGCGCGTCTCGCCGACGGCGACTCGGAAGACCTGCAGTCCTCGACGGTGCTCGACGTCACGCTCGTCGAGCGCGAGTCGAGTCTGGTGCCCGCGCCCGGTCGCGAGCAGCACGTAGCATCGACCCCATGACGACTCCGGAGCGCATCGACGACGTCTCGATCGGGGGCGACGCGATCCGTCTCGGCCAGTTCCTGAAGTTCGCGGGTCTGCTCGATTCGGGCGGCGACGTCAAGGAGGCGATCATCGACGGCTACGTCTCGGTGAACGGCGAGATCGACCGCCGCCGCGGCCGTCAGCTGCAGCTCGGCGACGTGATCGGCTTCGAGGGGCGGCACGTGCGCGTCTGCGCCTGACCGCCCCCTCGACAGGCGAGTCCGAGTAACCCGTCCGAGGGCCGCGTCAGTCGGCCTCCTCCGGGTCCTGACCCTTCGACGCCTCGGGCGCGTCGGGATCCTCGCCCTCGGCCTGCGACGGGTGGCCGACCTCCGCCTCGACCTGGCCGTCCGCCGGGCGGTCGGGGTCTTCGCCCTCGGCCTGGCTGGGGTGGTTGGGATCCTGGTCGTGCTCGCTCACGGTGCTCCTCCTCCGATGCGCGGCCGCGTGCCGCGATGACGTCAGTGAATCACCGCGGCGCGGCCCGCGCACCGGGGTTGCGCGGGCCGAAGTGAGTTCTAGACGGGCTCGGTCGTGCGGATGAGTCCGCAGTTCACGCACGACCACGCCACGAGGAAGCGCTCGTCGTCGAGGATCTCGAACCGCAGCTCGTCGCCGCAGGTGGGGCAGGCCCGGGGGTCCGGAGGCGGGATGGGCATGGCATCCAGCCTACGGACGGACGGGAGCGGTGGCGCGGTGGACGAGGCCCCTCGGGTCAGGCGCGGTCGTGGAGCGTGATCCGGTAGCCGTCGGGGTCGGCGAGGGTGAACGTGCGGCCGAACGGTCCGTCGATCGGTGCGGAGACGATGGTGTGCCCGTCCGCGACGAGGGCGTCGTGGATCGCCTGCACGTCGGTGGCGTGCAGCCAGATCGCGGCCCCGATGCCGGGCTCGGGCGCAGCATCCATATCCGTGCCGGGCACGATGTCGCGCAGGGCGAAGGCGATGGGGGAGGTCTCGAACACGACCGCGTGCGACGGTCCGCTCTGCGAGCGGACGAGCCCGAGGTACTGCTCGTAGAACGCCTGCGAGGCCGCGAGGTCGCGCGCCTGCAGGGAGATGAAGTCGGGTCCGGTGACGGGCATGATGCCTCCTACTGGGATTGTGTGTCAGTCTTCTGACACGCCCGAGTCTATGTCAGAATACTGACATGACGCAAGATGCGGACGGCATCCGATTGGACACGTCGCTCGGCTACCTCCTGAAGGAGGCCTCGAGCGCCCTGCGCGCGGCCATGGAGGAGGCCCTCCGCCCGCTGGGCATGAGCATCACGCACTACTCCTGCCTCGAGCTGCTCGCGCAGCGACCGGGACTGACGAACTCGGAGCTCGCCCGCGGCGCGTTCGTGACCCGGCAGTCGATGAACGTCCTCCTGCAGGCGCTCGAGCGCGACGGCATCGTCACGCGACCCGAGGAGGCGGCCGTCGGCAAGGCGCTCCCCGCCCGGCTGACCGTCCGGGGGAGAGCGAGCCTCGAGAAGGCGACCGCCGCCGTGCGGGCGGTGGAGATCCGGATGCTGGCCGGACTCGACGACGACCAGCAGGCCGCCGCGCGCGATGCGCTGCGCTGCATGGTGCAGGCGCTCCGGCCGCCCCGGCCGCCTCGGGATCGCGCATAGGATTCGGCTGTGACCTACCGGAGGGGGACGGCCGTGCCGGATTCGGATGACCGCATGACCTGGCTGCTGGTCGACGGCGAGAACATCGACGCGACCCTCGGCTCCTCGATCCTCAACCGGCGACCGCAACCCGACGAGCGGCCCCGCTGGGACCGCCTCGTGACCTTCGCCGAGCGCACCTGGCATCAGGCCGCGCGCGGCATGTTCTTCCTGAACGCCTCCGCCGGCATCCCGCTGCCGTTCGTGCAGGCGCTCAAGGCGATGGACTACGTCGTCGTGCCGCTCTCGGGCAGTCAGGACGACAAGGTCGTCGACATCGCCATCCAGCGCACGCTCCGGGCCCTCGCCGACCGCGACTCGGACGTCATCCTGGTCAGCCACGACGGCGACTTCCTGCCCGAGGTGGCCGCGCTGATCGATCCGTCGCGGCGGGTCGGGGTGGCCGCCTTCTCGGAGTTCCGCAACGCGGGCTACAACACGCTGCCGGGCCTCGAGCGGTTCGACCTCGAGTACGACGCGCGCGTGTTCGACGCGCCGCTGCCGCGCCTGCGCATCATCCCCATCGAGGAGTTCGACCCGGCGGTCTTCCTCGACCTCTGACCGTCCGTAGCGCTCAGCTGCTCTGCAGCGCGGCGATCGTCGCGCGCGCGCCGTCGGCCCTGAGGGCGGCGCGGGCGTCGACGTACGCGGCGCGGAGCCGCTCGTCGGCGCCGAGGTCGCCGAACACCGGTGCGTAGTCCAGGAGTGCTCCCGGATGCTGCGCCTCGCCCGCCACGGCGACCCGCAGGTCGTCGAGCCGGCGGTCGGCGACGGGCGTGGCATCCCCCTTCTCCGTGCGCCCCTCCAGGAAGACGCTCCAGGCGGCCAGCACGAGCGCCGACCGACGGATGTCGCCGCCGGTGGCGAGCTGCTCGCGCACGACCGGCAGGAGGAACTTGGGCAGACGGTCGGAGCCGTCGACGACCTGGCGCGCGAGGGTGTCGCGGATGGCCTCGCTGCTGAAGCGCGAGATCAGCTGCGCGCAGTAGGCGTCGAGATCGATGCCGGGAACGGGTCGGAGTGTCGGGATCGCCTCCTCGTGTATGTATCCGAGGAGGAAGCCCGTGAAGAGGGGATCCGTGCAGACCTCGTGCACGAAGGTGGCACCGGAGAGGATGCCGAGGTAGCTCATCGCCTGGTGCGAGGCGTTCAGGAGCCTCAGCTTCATCAGCTCGTACGGCTCGACGTCGTCCACCAGCTGCACGCCGACCTCGTCGAGAGGAGGGCGTCCGAGGGTGAACGCATCCTCGAGCACCCACTGCTCGAACGACTCGGAGTGCACCGGCCAGCGGTCCTCGATGCCGAAGCGCTCGCTGACCTCGGCGCGGGTCTCGTCGGTCGTCACGGGGGTGATGCGGTCGACCATCGAGTTGGGGAAGGCGACCTCGGCGGAGATCCAGGCGCCGAGTTTCGGATCGATCCGCTCGGCGAAGCCGAGGACGGCGGTGCGGGCGACATGGCCGTTGCCCTGGATGTTGTCGCACGACAGGACGGTGAAGGGAGCGGTGCCGGCTGCACGGCGACGGCGCAGTGCCTCGACGAGGAAGCCCAGCACGCTGGCGGGCACGGGGGAGCCGGCGAGGTCGGCGAGGGTGGCGGCATCCTGCGGGGTGAAGGCCCCCGTCGCGTCGTCGACGCCGTAGCCTCCCTCGGTGATGGTGAGCGAGACGATGCGCGTCTCGGAGTCGGCGAGCTTCGCGAGCACGGCCTCCGGATCGTCCGGGGCGTAGAGGTACTCGGTGATGGAGCCGATGACGCGGGCGCGCGTCGTGCCGTCGGGGGCGGTGGTGACCAGTGTGTAGAGGCCGTCCTGTGCGGCGAGCACGTCGCGCATCGCCAGGTCGGCCGGCATGACGCCGACGCCGCAGATGCCCCAGTCAGTGGAGCCCGCCGACAGCACCCGGTCAAGGAACATCGCCTCGTGCGCGCGGTGGAAGCCGCCGACGCCGAAGTGCACGATGCGGGTGCGGACCGCCGAGCGGTCGTAGCCGGGCACCTCCACGGCGGCGTCGAGGGTGTCGAGGGCGGCGGCGGTCAGCGCGGTCATGGGTGCTCCTGGAAGATGTGGAACCCGCGGGCGCCTCCGGCGAGAGAGGCGCCCGCGGGCGGCTGGTGCGTGCGTGGGTGTTATCCGCAGCTGGACTGGTAGACGGCGTCTTTGGCGTCGCCGTCGACGTTGTCTTTGGTGATGATGGTGAAGCCGGTCTGGATGGTGGCTTCGGGGGTGCCGCCGTCGAGGGCGGCGAGGGCTTGGGCGACGCCGTCGCTGCCGATGGTGCCGGGTTCCTGGGCGACGAGGGCCTGGACGGTGCCGTCCTTGAGGGCCTGGACCTGGGCGGGGCCGGCGTCGAAGCCGACGATGGTCACGGAGCCGTCTTTGCCGGCCTGCTTGACGCCGGTCGCGGAGCCTTCGGCGGCGAACAGGTTCGCGGCGAAGATGCCGACGATGTCGGGGTCTTTCTGGAGGGCGGCGGTGACGATCTCCGCGGCGGTGGCGGGTTCGTTGTGGGAGTACTGCACTCCGAGGGACTGGAACTTGCTGTCGCCCTTGACGGCGTCTTCGAAGCCTTCGGCGCGGGCGTCGGTGGTGGAGATGCCGGGGTCGACGGACACGACGAGGACCTTGCCGCCTTCGGGGTGGGCTTCCTTGATCGCGTCGAACGCGGCTGCGCCGCCGCCCTTGTTGTCGGAGGAGATCTGGGAGACGGCCATGGAGGGGTCTTCCAGGGTGGTGTCGACCAGGACGACCTTGATGCCGGCGTCGGCGGCGGCTTTGATGGGTGCTTCCATCGCGGACACGTCGGTGGGGGCGATCAGCAGCGCGTCGGGCTTGGACGCGACGATCGCGTCGACGATCGGCTTCTGCAGGGTCGGGTCGAACTTCTCCGGACCCTGGGTGGTGACGGTGGCGCCGGCGTCTTTCGCGGCCGCTTCGATGCCGCACTGCATGGAGATGTAGAACTCATCCCCCGCGACGCCCTGCACGAACGCGATCTTGTATCCGCCGTCACCGCCGGCACCGGCGGACGAACCGCCACCGGATGACCCGCCCGCGCACCCCGCGAGCGCGAGGGACGCCGACGCGCCCAGCACCGCAACGGCCAGGACCTTCTTGTTCCACTTCATCGTGATTCCACTTCTCTTGTTGGTAGGGCTTGGTGGGGGAGGGGTGTCGCGTCAGCCGCGGCGACCGCCGCTGACGAACTTGCGCCAGAGACCCTGCGGGTTGCCCCGCATCGCGCTGGAGCGGCGGACCTGGTCGACGTAGACGGCGGTGATGAGAACGGCGCCGACGGCGACCTGCTGCCAGAAGGGCTGGACACCCGTGATGACGAACCCGTTCTGCAGCACGGCCGGGATGAAGAGGCCGACGACCGTGCCCAGGATGGTGCCGACGCCGCCGAACAGCGACGTGCCGCCGATGACGACACCGGCGATGACGTTGAGGTTCGTCTGCGACTGGCCGGCGATCGCCGTGGTCGAGAACTGCGAGAGGGACAGGATGCCGGCGAGGCCGGCCAGTCCGCCCGAAAGCATGTAGACGCGGATCAGCTGGCTGTCCACCTTCACGCCGACGCGGCGGGCGGCGATCTCGCTGGAGCCGACCGCCAGCGTGTACAGGCCGAAGCGGGTGAAGCGCAGCATGACGGCGCCGAAGACGATGACCAGCAGCGCGATGACGGAGATCATCGGGATCGTGCCGAAGATGTTGCCGTAGCCGATCGAGTCGGTGAGCACCGCGGGAACCTCGCGCACGTCGATGCCGCCGGTGATGATCTGCGCGAGACCCAGCGTGATGCCGAGCGTTCCCAGCGTGACGATGAGCGGCGGGATCTTGCCCTTGGCGATGAGGAAGCCGTTGAACAGGCCCCAGAACAGGCCGGACAGGATCGACACCAGGATGCCGATCGCGGCGACGCCCCAGCCCTCGCCGCCGAGGGCGCGCATCGTGATGGCGGCGACGACGCCGGAGAAGACGAGCACCGACCCGATCGACAGGTCGATGCCGGCCGTCGTGATGACGTAGGTCATGCCCACGGCGAGCACGGCCAGGATCGACGCGTTCTGGATGATGAGGCGGAAGTTCGACCACTGCGCGAACGTGTCGGGCGCGATGGCGCTGAAGGCGATGATGATGGCCAGCAGCACCAGGAAGATCTGGAAGGCCTGGGCGCGCAGCAGTCCGCGGACGACGCCGGTCTTCGGCTCGTCGAAGGTGCCGATGGCGACCGTCTCGGTCGCGGGCGTGGTGCTGGAGGGGCGGGAGGTCGAGGTGCTCACGGCTGGGTCTCCTTGGTGACGGCTCCGGTCATGAGTCCGACGAGTTCTTCCATCGAGGTGTCTTTGGCGTTGATGTTGGCGACGCGGGTGCCGAGGCGGAGGACTTGGATGCGGTCGGAGACGTCGATGACGTGGGGCATGGAGTGGGAGATGAACACGACGGCGATGCCTTTGTCGCTGACGCGGCGGATGGTGTCCAGGACGTTCTTGGTCTGGCGGACGCCGAGGGCGGCGGTGGGTTCGTCCAGGAACACCACCCGGGAGGCCCAGTGCACGGCGCGGGCGATGGCGATGGCCTGGCGTTGCCCGCCGGACATCTCTCCGACGGGGGAGGTGAGGGAGCGGACGGTGGCGCCGAGGTCGTCGAACGCGGCGCGGGAGGCGGCGGCCATCTCTTTGGTCTTCATGAACCCGAGCGCGCCTCCGAGCCCGGAGCGGCGCAGTTCGCGGCCGAGGTACATGTTCTGGACGGGGTCGAGGTGGGGGGCGAGGGCGAGGTCCTGGTAGACGGTCTCGATGCCGAGGGCGGACACGGCCGAGGGGGTGGACATGTCCACTTCCTGTCCGTCGAACAGGATCGTGCCGGAGTCGACGGCGAGGTTGCCGGAGAGGGCTTTGACGAGGGTGG
The DNA here is from genome assembly GCF_047237905.1 of Microbacterium jepli. NCBI lineage: Bacteria > Bacillati > Actinomycetota > Actinomycetes > Micrococcales > Microbacteriaceae > Microbacterium > Microbacterium jepli. Next base: position 335,347 of record NZ_JBDFLW010000005.1, read on the forward strand.
ATTTGCCGGCGCCGTTGTCGCCGATGAGCGCGGTGACCTCGCCCGGGTACACCTCGAAGTCGACCTCGTTCAACGCCCGCACATGCCCGAACTGACGAGACAGACCCCGCGCTTGCAGGACGGGGACGGGTGGGGTGCTCATGAGCGGACTCCTTGTGTGATGTGCTGCCGGGAAGGTGTGGAGATCGTGACGCGCACGACGAGGTCGGCACGGTCGCGCGCGGGTTCGACGAGGCGGGCGTTGGGCTCGTCGACGTCGTCGACCCAGGCGGCCGCGGCGTCGGTGGGGTGGCCGTACGACTCGCGTCGCGCTACCAGGCGCCGCCGCCGCTCGTCGACCTCGACGTCGAGGAACCAGGACTCGTCGAGGAGGGGAGCCACGGCATCCCACCCGTTCTCGTCGTGGAGGAGGTAGTTGCCCTCCGTGATGACGAGGGGGACGCGGGAGGGCACGGCGATCGCGGAGCCGATGGACTCCTCGAGGGCGCGGTCGAAGACAGGTGCGTAGACGACGGGCTCGTCTGCTGCGCGCAGGCGCTTCAGCAGCGACACGTATCCGGGGACGTCGAACGTGTCGGGGGCCCCCTTGCGCTCACGCCGGCCGAGTCGGATGAGCTCGGCGTTCGCGAGGTGGAAGCCGTCCATGCCGACGAGCACCGCCGCATCGCCGAGGGCGTCCTGCAGGGCGGCGCACACGGTCGACTTGCCGGCCCCCGGGGTGCCGGTGATGCCCACGACCTTCCGGCCGCCGGTCGCGGCGATCATCCGCGCGCGCTCGACGAGTGTCTCCAGATCCGCATCGATGATGCGGGAGGTCTCGTCGTGGCGGGTCATGGTGTCCTCTGGGTGCCGACGACAACGTCGATCGCTGCGTCTGTGAAGCGGGCCTGTCGAACTCATTCGGGGGTGTGGCCCCGAGAAGATCTTCCTGAAACGTAGACCGTGCATGTCACCGGTGTCAAGCATGTCGTCCGGCGCGCTATGACACCGGCGACATGCCCGTCTTTCTGCGGGTAGCATGTCAACGCGCGGCCACGGCTCCACCTCCGGATCCCCGACGGCGCAGCATCCTTTCATCGTCGAGAAGAGAGCACGTCCCATGAGCGAATTCCACGGCCGCACCATCCTCGTCACCGGCGCGGGGGGCGGGATCGGCGGAGCGACCGTCCGCCAGCTCGTGGCCGCGGGCGCCGACGTGCTCGCCGCCGGGCGCACCGCCGACAGCGTCGCGCAGATCGCGGCCGAGACGGGCGCGGAGCCGGTCGTGTTCGATCTCGAGTCCGAAAACGAGATCCGCGCGGCGATCGAAGGCCGCGACCTCTACGGGGTCGTCAACTGCGGCGGCTGGGGCGGCGAGATCGCCACGCCCATGGACACCGACATCGCCGTCTTCGACAAGGTCATGAGCATCAACGCGCGCGGCTCGCTCCTGGTGACGAAGTACGCGTCGCGCGAGATGGTGCGCCTCGGCGCGGGCGGCGCGATCGTGAACGTCTCGAGCCAGGCGAGCCTCGTCGCCCTGAGCGGTCACATCTCGTACGGCTCGTCGAAGGCGGCGCTGGACAACATCACGCGCGTCTCGGCGCTGGAGCTCGGCGGACACGGCATCCGCGTCAACAGCGTGAATCCGACCGTCGTCATGACGCCGATGTCGGCCTGGTACTGGGGGCGCCCCGAGATCGAGGGTCCGTTCCTCGACGCGATGCCGCTGCACCGCTGGGCCACGGAGGACGACATCGCCGCGCCCATCGTGTTCCTCCTCGGCGACGGCGCCGCGATGATCTCCGGAGTCTCGCTGCCGATCGACGGCGGCTACTCGAGCCGATGACGTCGTCGGAGCTGGAGCGGGCCCGGCGCTCCGCGTGGCCGGAGGCACTCCCCACAGGGGACCGTCTCCGTGCCGGCGCGCGCGATCGCTGGGTGCGCATCCGCACGGACCTCGGCGACGGCCAGGGACGGGTCGGGATGCTGCGCCGTCACCGCGCCGTCATCGCCGAGCTCTTCGGCGAGCACACCTGGGTCACGGTCATCGCCGAGGACTGGCCGACCGGTGACGGCGCCGCCGGGTGGACGGCGGTGCACCTCCCGGAGGCGGAGCCGTGGCGCTCGGTCGAGGCCGAGGACGCGGACGGCGCGGACGGTGCCGCGGAGCTGTTCGTCGCCGAGGTCGGGGCGACCACGCTGGACGATCTGCTCGGGCTCGCGCTCGACGGCCGGGCGCTGTTCGTGCTGGCCGACCCAGAGCGTCGGCGCCTGTACGCGCCGTACGACCTCGGCGCGGACGTGTTCCTGGTCGACGAGGCCGAACGGGCGGCGTTCCGCGCCCGTCACGCCGACTGGCTGTCGCCGCGCGTCGACCGGCCCTGATCCGCGGTCTGGAATCCGACGCGCTCGCTGCCGGCGCCGCCCCCCGGTCGTCCCGTGTTCAGCCGCGCGGCTCGTAGTGGACGAGCGAGACGGATGCCGCGACCACCGCGCGGAGGTCCTCCAGGGTCGCCTCGGGGCCGAACCAGCCCTGCGCCCGCCCCTGCACCAGGACGTTGCCCAGAGCGGTGGCCTCGACGGGCCCGGCGAGCACCGGCAGCCCGGAGCGGTCGGCGGTCGCCTGGCAGAGCAGCCGGTTCAGGGATCCGCCGCCGACCAGGTGCACCGCGTCGAGCTCGCGCCCGGTCAGTCGGGCTGCGGTCGCCAGCGCGTCGGCGAAGGCCTGCGCGATGCTCTCGACGATCGTGCGGGCGAGCGCGGAGCGGCTCGCGGGCACGGGCGAGCCCGCCTCCGCCAGCACCGCTGCGATGCGCGCCGGCATGTCGCCGGGGGCCGCGAGGCGCGGGTCGTCGGCGTCGAAGAGCGGCACGTCGCCGGTGACGGCGGCCGCGGCATCCAGCAGCTCCGGCAGGTCGACGGGGGCGCCGTCCTCCTCTTCCCACGCGCGGACGGTCTCGCTGAGAAGCCACAGACCGGTGACGTTGTGGAGGAAGCGCACCCGGCCGTCGACACCGCCCTCGTTGGTGAAGTTCGCCGCGCGGGCGGCGTCGCTGAGCACCGGCGCGTCGAGCTCGAGGCCGACGAGACCCCACGTGCCGCAGGAGATGTAGGCGGCGTCCGGCGAGCTCAGCGGGACGGCCGCCACCGCCGAGGCGGTGTCGTGCGAGCCCACGGCGATCACCGGCGGCGCCGCGCCGATGTGCGTCGACGCAGCGCCGGAGACATCGCCGAGGCGCGTGCCGGGGTCGACGACCGTCGGGAGGACGGATGCCGGGATGCCCAGCCGCGCGGCGAGGTCGAGGTCCCACGCACCGGTCTGGACGTCGAGCAGCCCGGTCGTGGAGGCGTTCGTGCGCTCCGCTCCCTGGCTGCCCGTCAGCAGGTAGGCGACGAGGTCGGGGATGAGGAGTGCGACGTCGGCGCCGGTCAGCCGGTCGTCCGCGGCGAACTGGTAGAGCGTGTTGAACGGCAGGAACTGCAGTCCGTTCCGGGGATACAGCTCGTCGAACGGCGCGACGGCGTGCACAGCCTCGACGCCGCGGGCGGTGCGGTCGTCGCGGTAGTGGAACGGCTCGGCGACGAGGGCGCCGTCGCGGATCAGGCCGTAGTCGACCGCCCACGAGTCGATCCCGACGCTCTCCAGCGCCGGCTCGCGCTCGAGCGCGAGCCGGAGACCGTCGAGGATGTGCCCGTACAGCGCCGAGAAGTCCCAGTGGAGTCCGTCGGGCCCCGCCACGGGTCCGTTCGGGAACCGTGCGACCGGCTCGAGCCGCAGCATCCCGTCCTCGAGCCGGCCGATCATGACGCGGCCGCTGGTGGCACCGAGGTCGACCGCCGCGACGGCGCGCCGGGCCGGAACGTCGCGGCCGGCCGGGACGGCGCTGTCGGCCTGCGCGGTCATCGCAGGAACGCTGCGGCGACGCCGGAATCGACGGGGATGTGCAGTCCGGTGGTGCGGCTCAGCTCGGGGCCGGTCAGCACGTAGACCGCGTCGGCGACGTTCTCGGGCACGACCTCGCGCTTGAGGATCGTGCGGTTCGCGTAGAACTGGCCGAGGTCCTTCTCGTCGACGCCGTAGGTGGCGGCGCGGTTGGCGCCCCAGCCGGACGCGAAGATCCCGGAGCCGCGGACGACGCCGTCGGGGTTGATCCCGTTGACGCGGATGCCGTGCTCGCCGAGTTCCACCGCGAGAAGGCGCACCTGGTGGGCCTGGTCGGCCTTGGTCGCGGAGTAGGCGATGTTGTTCGGGCCGGCGAAGACGGAGTTCTTCGACGAGATGTAGATCACGTCGCCGCCCATGCCCTGCTCGATGAGCGCCTTCGCCGCCGCCTTCGCGACGAGGAACGAGCCCTTCGCCATGACGTCGTGCTGGAGGTCCCAGTCCTTCTCGGTCGTCTCCAGCAGCGGCTTGCTCAGCGACAGTCCCGCGTTGTTGACGACCAGGTCGATCCCGCCGAAGGCGAGCAGGGTCGCGTCGATCGCGGCCTGCACCCCGTCGGCGTCGGCGACGTTCGCGGCGACGCCGATCGCGACATCCGCGTTCCCGAGCTCGGACGCTGCGGCCTGGGCCTTCTCGAGGTCGAGGTCGGCCACGACGACGCAGGCGCCCTCGGCGGCCAGGCGGACGGCGATCGCCTTGCCGATGCCTGAGGCCGCACCCGTGACGAAGGCGATGCGGCCCTGGTGGGTCTTCGGCTTCGGCATGCGCTGCAGCTTCGCCTCCTCCAGCGCCCAGTACTCGATGCGGAACTTCTCCGCGTCGGAGATCGGCGCGTAGGTGGAGATGGACTCCGCGCCGCGCATGACGTTGATCGCGTTGACGTAGAACTCGCCGGCGACGCGGGCGGTCTGCTTGTTCGCGCCGTAGCTGAACATGCCGACGCCCGGCACGAGCACGATGAGCGGGTCGGCGCCGCGGATGGCGGGGCTGTCGGCCGTGGCGTGCGCGTCGTAGTACGCCTGGTAGTCCGCACGGTACTGCTCGTGCAGCTCCTTCAAACGTGCGACGGATGCCTCGACCGAGGCGTCGGCCGGAAGGTCGAGCAGCATCGGCTTGACCTTGGTGCGCAGGAAGTGGTCGGGGCAGCTCGTGCCGAGCTCCGCGAGCTCGGGCGCGCGCTCCGACGCGAGGAAGTCCAGCACGACGTCGGAGTCGGTGTAGTGCCCGACCATCGGCTTGTCCGTGGAGGCGAGTCCGCGGATCGTCGCCGCAAGTGCAGCGGCCTTCGTCCGGCGCTCGGCCTCGGGCAGGGCGGCGAACTCCTGGCGGGAGGCGCCGAACGGAGCTGCGGAGCCGTGCTCGTCGAGGTACTTCTGCGCGGTCTCGATGATCCACAGGGAGTTGCGCTCGGACTCCTCCGACGTGTCGCCCCACGCAGTGATGCCGTGGCCGCCGAGGATCGTGCCGACGGCCTGCGGGTTCTGCCGCTTGATCTCGGCGATGTCGAGTCCGAGCTGGAAGCCCGGACGGCGCCACGGCACCCAGACGACCTCGTCGCCGAAGATCTCGCCCGTCAGGCGCTCGCCGTCCACGGCCGTCGCGATCGCGATGCCGGAGTCGGGATGCAGGTGATCGACGTGCGCCGCGTCCACCAGACCGTGCATGGCCGTGTCGATCGACGGAGCAGCGCCGCCCTTGCCGTGCAGGCAGTAGTCGAAGGCCGCGACCATCTCGTCCTCGCGGTCGACGCCCGGGTAGACGTTCACCAGCGACCGGAAGCGGTCGAGACGCAGGACTGCCAGGCCCGATTCGGTGAGGGTGCCGAGGTCGCCGCCGGAGCCCTTGACCCACAGCAGCTCGACGGGCTCGCCCGTGACGGGGTCGGTCTCGGTGCCCTTGGCGGACGTGTTGCCGCCGGCGTAGTTCGTGTTCGCAGGATCCGCACCGAGGCGGTTGGAGCGGGCGATCAGCGCCGCAGCGGTCTCGTTCGTCATGTGCTTACGCTCCCCATCCGGCCTGGACGCCGCCGACGCGGTCGGTCTCGATCTTCTCCTGGTACCCCGATGCCGCGTACGCGGCCATCGGGTCGGCGGGGAGTCCGCGCGACTCGCGCCATTCCGCCAGGGCGGGGCGGACGTCGGTGTAGAACGCGTCCATGAACACGGCGTTGGCCGCCAGCACGTCGCCCGAGATCTGTGCGGCGCGAAGGGCCTCGCCGTCGACGAGCAGCGCCCGCGCGGTCATCTCCTGGACGTTGAGCACCGAGCGGATCTGTCCGGGGATCTTCTTCTCGACGTTGTGGCACTGGTCGAGCATGAACGCCACGTCGGGGTTGTTGAGCCCGCCGCCGCGGATGACCTCGAAGATGATGCGGAAGAGCTGGAACGGGTCGGCCGCACCCACGATGAGGTCGTCGTCGGCGTAGAAGCGCGAGTTGAAGTCGAAGGAGCCCAGCTTGCCGAGCCGCTGGAGCTGCATGACGATGAACTCGATGTTGGTGCCGGGGGCGTGGTGTCCGGTGTCGAGGCAGACCATCGCCTTGTCGCCGAGCGCCGCCACCTGCGCGTAGGACGTCCCCCAGTCGGGGACGTCGGTGTGGTAGAACGCCGGCTCGAAGAACTTGTACTCGAGCACCAGCCGCTGGTCGTCGCCGAGGCGCGCGTAGATCTCCTGCAGCGACTCCTGCAGGCGGTCCTGGCGGCCGCGCAGGTCTGCCTGTCCGGGGTAGTTCGAGCCCTCGGCGAGCCAGATCTTCAGGTCACGGGAGCCCGTGGCATCCATGATGTCGATGCACTCGAGGTGGTGCGCGATCGCCTTGCGGCGCACGGCGGGGTCTTCGTGCGTGAGGGCGCCGAACTTGTAGTCGTCGTCCTGGAAGGTGTTGGAGTTGATGGTGCCGAGCTCGACGCCGAGGTCGTTCGCGTGCCGGCGGAGGTCGGCGTAGTCGTCGACCTTGTCCCACGGGATGTGCAAGGCGACCGACGGTGCGAGCGCCGTGACGCGGTTGACCTCGGCGGCGTCGGCGATCTTCTCGTACGGATCGCGGGGGGTGCCGGGCGTGGCGAACACCTTGAAGCGGGTGCCGGAGTTGCCGAACGCCCACGAGGGCAGCTCGATCGCCTGCTGCTCCAGAGCGGAGCGGATGTCGGGGGTCAGCGTCGTCATGATGCAGTGCCTTCGGTGTCGGTGTCGGTGGTGCTGGCGGCGGCGGCCGTCAGCTGGTCGTGGAGGTGGAAAACCTCGGTCAGGGGCGTCGCCGCCTGGTCGGGGCGTCCGTCGAGGCCGACGAAGAACTCGGCCATCGAGGCCTCCCACGCGGCGGCGACGGGCGAGGCCGCGAGGTAGGCCTGTGCCGCGGCGTCGTCGTCCGTCTCGTAGTAGCCGAAGAGGCGGCCGTCGGCGCCCAGGAACAGCGAGTAGTTGCGACGTCCGGCGGCGGCGATCTCGGCCAGCATGTCGGCGCGGACGGGGGAGTGGCGGCGGACGTACTCGTCGACACGCTCGGGAGCGATCTGAAGCTCGAACGCGACGCGGGTCACGGGCACTCCTTCGTGTCGGCGGCGCGCTGTGCGTGGCTGATGCCACTCGTGTGATGAGCGCGATGAATCGTTTCAAACGATAGCCTGGGGAGCCGGCGACGTCAAGACCGGACCCCGCGTCAGATTGGCTCCGATGGCAGTGAGTGTGAAGGATGTTGCGGCCGCGGCATCCGTCTCGGTCGGAACGGTCTCGAACGTTCTCAACCGCCCCGAGAAGGTGTCGCCCGACACGGTCGCCCGCGTGCATGCCGTGATCGCCGAGCTCGGGTTCGTGCGCAACGACGCCGCGCGGCAGCTGCGCGCGGGGCGCAGTCGCAGCATCGGGCTCGTCGTGCTCGACAGCGCCAACCCGTTCTTCGCCGAGGTCGCGCGAGGCGCCGAGGAGCGTGCCGCAGCGGACGGCATCTCGGTCCTGACCGGCAACAGCGGTCAGGATCCCGTCCGCGAGGAGGCATACCTGGCGCTCTTTCGCGAGCAGCGGGTGAACGGCGTGCTGCTGACGCCGACGGGCAACGTCGGAGCGGCGGTGGTCGACGCAGGAGTGCCGCTCGTGCTCGTGGACGCCGGCGATCCGTCCGGTGCGGTGTCGTCCGTCGCGGTCGACGACGTCGAGGGCGGCGCGCTGGCGGTGTCGCATCTGCTCGCGCAGGGACGTCGCCGCATCGCCTTCGTCGGCGGACCGCTCTCGATCCCGCAGGTCGCCGATCGTCTGGAGGGGGCGCGTCGGGCGCTGGATGCTGCGCCCGACGCCACTCTCGAGGTGCTCGAGCTGGACGGACTCACCGTGCAGCACGGCCAGAACGCGGGCGCCGCGATCGCGGCCAGGCCGGCGGGGGAGCGACCCGATGCGGTCTTCTGCGCCAACGACCTCCTCGCCGTGGGGGTGCTGCAGGGGGCATCGATCCTCGGCGAGGTGCGCGTGCCCGAGGACATCGCCCTCATCGGCTATGACGACATCGACTTCGCCCGGGCGACGGTGGTGCCCCTCTCGTCGGTGCGGCAGCCGGCCCGGCAGATCGGCGCCACGGCGGTGGAGCTGCTGTTCGAGATCCTCGCCGACCCCGATGCGCCGGTCCGCCACGTCCGTTTCCGCCCGGAGCTCGTCGTGCGGGCTTCCACCGGTGGTGCCGGTGCCAGTGACGCGAGTCAGGGCGCGGGTGCTGGTTCGGGCGGTGCGGGTGCGAGTGCTGGTACTGGCGTGGGTATCGGTTCGGATGGTGCTGGAGCCCACGCTGGCACGAGCGCGGGTACTGATCCGGGCCTTGCCGGTGCCGACACGGGTGCTGCGCCGGCTGGCTCGGACATTGCTGGTGCTGGTGCTGGTGCCGGCGACCCTGATAGCAGTTCTGGTGCCGGCGCTGACGACGCCAGTGCCGGCGAGCGCCTGGGCAAGACTGCGCGCTGATCGCGCTGATCGCGCTGATCGCGCTGATCGCGCTGATCGCGCCGACCGCGCTGATCGCGCCGATCGCGCTGATCGCGCTGGCCCGCCGATCCCGCTGCCCGCCGATCTCGCTGATCACGCTGGGTGTGCTCTTGGTGTTCCTTCTGGGTACCGCGCTTGAACTCCCGACGCGCGACTTTCCCGAGGCCTGCAGCTCAGAACGGTGGCGGGTCGCCCGTGGGCACGAACATCACTCGAGGTGGTGGCGGATCCTCATAGGTGTTGCCGAGTGGACTGTGGAACTCGAGCGTGCCGTCGGGTCGTTGATGAACGGTCCACGGTGTCTCGGACTTCAGCGTGTGGTGACGCACGCACAGGTGCGCGAGGTTCCCCAGTGCCGTGCGACCGCCGTCGTGGTGCTCGTGATTGTGGTCGATCTGACAGCGGTGAGCCGGTTGCCGGCATCCCGGCGCTCGGCAGTGCCGGTCTCGGGCACGGAGGAACCGGCGCTGCGCGGCGGTGGGCTCGTAGCGGTCGACCTCGACGACGGTGCCGGTCACCGGATGCAGCAGCAGGCGGTCCCAGCCCGGCGCATCGCCGGCAAGCCGACGTGCCGTGTCGGCGTCGATCGGCGCACGCCCGTCGAGAGTGGCGCCGCCGTCACTCGCACCGGTGAGGACGGTCGCAGGAATCAGGATCTGCACCGACGCACTGATGGCACCCAGTTCGCCCGCGGCGTCGTCGTCGCTCGTCGGGTCGGCTGCGGGAGCGGACGTGAGCAGCAGGTCGCAGATGACATCCGCTTCGATCTGAGACAGCGTGCGGGTGTCGACGACCATCGGATTCGATCCGTCTCCCGGCGCGGCAGCACATCGGGGTGCCGCGGCGACGCCGGCAGCCACGGCGGCCCCTGCGGACGGACCGGTGTCGGCACCATCCGCCCCGGCCGCAGCAGAAGCAGACGCGGTCGCGGTCGCGTCCGCAGCCGCAGCCGCAGCCGCGTTCGATGCTGACGCTGACGCGGCCGCACGCTCAGCCTCGGCCAGCGCCACCTCCCTCAGTCGCCGCGCCATGCGGCCGATCCGGTCGGCGATGCCGCGCGCCAGGGTCGTGGGGAGGATGACGACGAGCTGCGACATGCCGTCGGCGAGCTGCGACACGGAGACCCCGCGCGAGAGCACGGCGCGGCTGAACCGCTCGGTCATGGTCTCGGGGTCGACCGCTTCGGCCAGTTCGAGCGCGTAGGCCCGCGTGCGACCGGGGCTCTGCCCGGCGGCGAACTCCAGGACCGTCGACTCCCACGCGCCGCGCACGCCTGGGTCGCCGATCGTCATGCCGGCGTCGAGGATCGCCGACACGTGTCGCATGGAGATCGTGCCGTCGGCGAGCGCGCTGACCGTCGCCGCAAGACGGGTCGTGAGCACGAAGGCCTCGTCGAGCTCCCGCTGCATCGTGCGGTCGTGCTGTCTTGTGGCGGCGGCCAGTTCGGCCGCGACGGACCGGACCGGCATGTCACGCAGGCGCGACGCGCGCGAGGGGAGGCGGCTGGTCTGCGCGACCGCGATCTCAGCGATCGTGGCCAGCGCGCGGATGCGCTCGGCCTGGGCGCGGCCGATCGCCGCGTTGGATGCGCGCACGCCGTCGATCTCGGCATTGAGCCGGTCGACGTCGCCGGGGGAGAAGAACCCGGCTGGTGTGCTTTCCATGCGTCGAATCTACGCGGGGGTTCCGACATTGAGACCCGCCGGATGCGGGCCGAAAATCGAACTGTGGACTGGGGTTTTCGTTCCAATCTGTGGAGGAGACGTTAAGCCCTACCCCCTCCGGGTAGGGAGGAGCGGCGGCGTCCGCATGCTGGCTGATCCGGAGGGAAGGAGCCTCCACGTTGCATCGGCAGCCGCCCCGGAACGAAGGACCTCGTGACACCCCGCGCGCCCTCGTGACACCCCGCGCGCCCTGGGGACGACCCCCTCGGGTCATCCCGAGCCGCCCGGAGCGCACCGACCCGCGTCACACACCGACACGATCCACCTCTCCAGCCCCATCGGCCCGGAATCGAACAAGACTCGAAGGCGAACACACCACAACCCCGTGCCGCATGGCCCCGCGCCCCAGCCCCCGCGCCCCAGACACCTGGCACCGCAACCCCGCCAGGCCCAAGAACCGAACCGACACCCCCGCGAACGCAAAGGACCCCGATGACTTCTGACGCCGCCGTCTACGTGCTGCACGACAACCCCGAATGGATCCCGCCGTTCGCGCGCGCGTTCGCCGCGGAGGGCGTCGAGCTGCGCGAGTGGCCGCTGGGGACGGGAACCGTCGACCTCGATGCCGAGCCCCCGGCCGGTGTCTTCTGGTCACGGCTGAGCGCCTCCTCGCACACCCGCGACGCGGAGGGCGCGAAGGATGCGGCACGCGCGACGCTGACCTGGCTGGAGAGCTGGGGCCGGCGCGTGGTCAACGGATCCGCCGTCACCGCACTCGAGGTGAGCAAGGTCGCCCAGCACGCCGCGCTGCGCCGGGCGGGCTTCGACGTGCCGCGCACGATCGCCGTCTTCGGAAGCGAGGGGCTGAAGGAGAGCGCGCGCCGGCTCGAGACGCCCTTCATCACGAAGCACAACCAGGGCGGCAAGGGCCTCGGCGTCCGCCGGTTCGACCGGTTCGAGGACTTCGACGCGTACGTCGACGGCCCCGACTTCGAGGTCGCGGTCGACGGCATCACCCTCCTGCAGGAGTTCCTCTTCTCGGCCGAACCCTTCGTGACCCGCGCCGAGTTCATCGGCGGCCGGTTCGCGTACGCCGTCCGGGTCGACACCAGCGCCGGCGGATTCGAGCTCTGCCCCGCCGACGCCTGCGCCGTGCCGGAGAACGGGGTGCCCGCCGAGCCGCTCTTCCGCCTCCGGACGGAGGTGGGGGCGCAGCATCCGCTCAGTACGCAGTACGAGGCGTTCCTCGCTGCGCACGGCGTCGAGATCGCCGGCATCGAGTTCATGGAGACGCGCGACGGACGCACCGTCACCTACGACGTGAACACGAACACGAACTACAGCCCCGATGTGGAGGCAGGCCTCGACGAGCCCGCTGGGCGCCGCGTCGCCCGCTTCCTCGGGTCGCTGCTGGCCGAGCAGACGGCGGCTGCGGTCCGATGAGGTTCGGATACTGGACGCCGACGTTCGGCGGATGGCTGCGCAACGACGCCGACGAGGGTGTGCCGGCGACGTTCGCGTACGTGCGCGACCTGGCCGCGGCGGCGGAGGAGTCGGGCTTCGCGCTCACCCTCGTGCCCGAGCTGAACCTCAACGACATCAAGGGCCCAACGGGTCCGGTGCTCGACGCGACCGCGGTCGCCGCCGGGCTCGCGGCCACGACGCGCTCGCTGGAGATCATGCTGGCGGTGCGTCCGGCGTTCCATCCGCCGGCGTTGACGGCGCGTCAGCTGACGACGATCCAGGATGCTGCAGCCGGCCGTCTCTCGCTGAACATCGTCTCCGCGTGGTGGGCGGAGGAGGCCCGGCAGTACGGCGTGCCCTTCGGCGACCACGACGCGCGCTACGCGGTCACCCGCGAATACGTCGAGGTGCTGCGCGGACTCTGGGAGCACACGCCCTACTCGTTCGAGGGCGCCCACTACGCCTTCGAGGGGACCCATCTCGAGCCCAAGCCGGCATCGGCGCCGCTGATCTACGCCGGCGGCGAGAGCGAAGCCGGTCGGGAGGCCATCACCGAATTCGCGGACGCCTATGTGACACACGGCGGCACGGTCGGCGAGCTCGAGGAGAAGATCCGCGACATGACGCGCCGAAGGTCGGAGTTCGGACGACCCGAACTCGCGCACATCGGCATGTCGGCCTTCGTCGTCGTGCGCGACACGGAGGAGGAGGCGCAGGCGGAGGTGCGACGGATCACCGCCGTGACCGAGGGCCCGGCCTACGCCTCGTACGGCGCCTTCGTCGAGAACTCGAACCTCGACGTCGAGGTCGCGCTCGCCGACTACTCCGTCTCGAACAGGGGTCTGCGACCGAACCTGGTGGGCACGCCGGAGACCGTGGCGTCGCGCATCCGGGAGTTCGAGGCCGTCGGCGTCGACACGCTGCTGCTGCAGTTCTCTCCGCCTCTCGAGGAGCTGCAGCGCTTCGGCCGCGACGTGATCCCGCTCGTCGACGGCGGAGCCGGATAGGCGGGCGTCCGACGAGGAGAAGCGCGAGCGAGCTTCCATCAGTAGGGTGATAGGAGATTCACCACAGAATGGAAATTCAGTGAACGCTGAGCAACCGTCCATGTCCCGCACGCTCGGCCGGACCGGCATCGAGGTGACGGCGATCGGTCTCGGCACGTCCGGGCTCGGCCGGGGCATAGCTCCGGGATCGCCCGAGGAGCGCGCCGCCGTCGACCTGGCGACGGCGATGCTGTCCGGGGGGCGCACGATCGACACGTCGAACGAGTACGCCGGCGGTCGTTCCGAGCCGGTGCTCGGCCTGGCCGTGCCGGCGGTACCCGACGCCGCATCGAGGATCGTCACGAAGGTCGACCGCGACCCGGAGACCGGCGCCTTCGACCGCGGCCGCGTGCTCCGCTCCTACGAGGAGAGCCTGCGGCGCCTCGGCGTCGATCGCGTGCGGCTGCTGCACCTGCACGATCCGTACACCGTGTCGTTCGAGGAGGCCGTCGCTCCGGGCGGCGCGCTCGCGGGGATGCTCGAACTGCGCGACAGCGGAGCCGTGGACGCCATCGGCATCGCAGCCGGGCCGATTCCGCTCATGACGAGGTACGTCGACACCGGCGCGTTCGACGTGGTGCTCAGCCACAACCGCTTCACCCTCGTCGACCGGAGCGCGTCCGCACTCTTCGAGAATGCGCGGGCTCGCGGGATGGGCGTCATCAACGCCGCACCCTTCGGCGCGGGCATCCTCGCGACCGGCGCCGGCGCCGCGACCGGCGCCGCGACGGAAACCGACGCCACGACCGGCGCCTTGACCGGTCCCGTGGCGGAAACAAACACGGCCGGCGCCACCCCCACCGGCCCGAAGCCGCCCTCGTACGGCTACCGCCCCGCCTCCGCCGCGCTGCAGGAGTGGGCGCGTCGGGCGGAAGCCGTCTGCACCGCCCACGGCGCGACGCTCCGCGCCGCCGCGCTCCGGTTCTCGACCCGCTCTCCGCTCGTCGACATGACCGTCGTCGGGGTGTCCTCGATCCACCGGCTGGCCCAGCTCGACGCGCTGGAGGGCGAGGCGATCCCCGATGACCTGTGGGCGGAGATGGACGCGCTCGGGCCGGCTCCGACGCCGATCGACGACGACGCCCCGGGCGGTGCCGGATGAGCGCCTACGTCGAGTCCTTCGCACCGGGGGCCGGTCGCCGTCGCCCCCGAGCGGACGCGCCGAGCGATGCATCCGTCCTCTCTCTCAACGGCTCCTGGCGGTTCCGGCTCTCGCCGACGGCCGCCGGATCGGGAGACGACTTCCTCCAGGACGGGTTCGACGACAGCGACTGGGATGCGATGCCCGTGCCGTCGCACTGGGTGCTCGAGGAGTTCACGCCGCTCGCCGGCGGTCCGGCGCGCTCGATGCGGGGCACCGAGGAGGGACCGCTCTACACGAACACGGCCTACCCGATTCCGCTCGATCCTCCGCGTGTGCCGACGGAGAACCCGACCGGCGACTACCGGCTGACCTTCGACGTGCCCGCCGGGTTCGAGCGGGCGGTGCTCCGCTTCCAGGGCGTCGACTCCTGCGCGAAGGTGTGGCTGAACGGAGCGGAGCTCGGCTGGTCGACCGGGAGCCGCCTCCCCTTCGAGTTCGACGCCCCCGTGCGCACCGGGCGCAACGTGCTCGCGGTGCGGGTGCACCGGTGGTCGGCCGGCACCTACCTCGAAGACCAGGACATGTGGTGGCTGCCCGGCATCTTCCGCGACGTCGAGCTGATCGCCCGGCCGGCCGGTGCCGTCGACGACCACTTTGTCCACGCCGACTACGACTCTTCGACGGGCCTCGGGACACTGCGAGTGGATGCCTCGTGCCCGGCCGTCGTCGAGATCCCCGAGCTCGGCATCCGCATCTCCGCGGGCGAGACCGTGTCGGTGCCCGTCGAACCGTGGAGCGCGCACCGCCCTCGGCTCTACCTCGGCACGCTGCGTGCAGACGGGCGTCCGGGGGAGGAGACCGAGACCGTGGCCCTCGCGGTCGGCTTCCGTCGCGTGGAGATCGTCGACGGCGTCTTCCGCGTGAACGGCCGCCCGGTGACCTTCCACGGCGTCAACCGGCACGAGCACCACCCCGACACCGGGCGCACGCTCGACCGGGACACCATGATCCGCGACATCGAACTCATGAAGCGGGCCAACATCGATGCCGTGCGCACGAGCCACTACCCGCCGCATCCCGAGTTCCTCCGGCTCTGCGACGAGTACGGGCTGTGGGTCGTGCTCGAGGTCGACCTCGAGACCCACGGGTTCATCTACGCCGGCTGGGAGGGCAACCCGCCGGCCGACGCCCGCTGGCGCGACGCACTCATGGACCGCCTGCACCGCACCGTCGAGCGCGACAAGAACCATCCGAGCATCGTGGTGTGGTCGCTGGCGAACGAGAGCTGGGTCGGCGACGCCTTCGGCGACATGCGACGGTGGCTCGACGATCGCGACCCGTCGAGGCCCGTGCTCTACGAACGCGATCCGCGCTACCGGGACTCGGATTTCGCCTCGCTGATGTACCCCTCGCTGGAGCTGCTCGAGCAGATCGGTCGCCGCGAGGAACCGCGCGGCGGACGCCTCGGCATGCACGGCATCGTCTTCGACGACGAGGTCGACCGCGAGGTGGAGGGGGACACGGATGCCGCGACCCACGTCATCGCGGTCACCGACGCCGACGACGCCCGGCGCCGCAGCCTGCCGTTCCTCCTCGTCGAGTACGCGCACGCGATGGGCAACGGTCCCGGCTCACTGCAGGACTACCAGCGGATCATCGAGGCCCACGACCGCCTGTGCGGCGGCTTCGTCTGGGAGTGGATCGACCACGGCTTCACCGTCGACGGTCTTGACGGGCAGCCGATGATCATGCACGGCGACGACGTCGACTACGAGCCGCGCGGCGGGCGCTTCAGTCTGCACGGGCTCGTCTTCAGCGACCGCACCCCGACCCCGGGGCTCGTCGAGCTCGCCAAGGCCTACGCGCCGCTCGAGATCACCGTCGACGGCGTCGTGCGCATCCGTCACCGCCGGCAGGATGCGGATGCCGCGGGTCTGGCCTTCCGCTGGACGCTCGAGACCGCGGGCGAGATCGTCGACAGCGGCGCGCTCGCAGTGCCGGTGCCGGCGGCCGGGGAGGCGATCGAGGTCGCGCTCCCGGTCGACGTCGGCCGCATGGGCGGGGCAGCCGCGGACGCGGTGCTGACGGTCGAGGCGGCGCTCGTATCCGATGAGCGCTGGGCCCCGGCCGGGCATGTGGTGGCGTGGGGCCAGCGGGTCCTCGATGAGCCTTCGCCCACTCCGCATCCCCCCACGCCCGGGACACGACGGAGGTGGAGCGCAGCATCCGGAGCGCTCGATATCGGCCCCGGTGTCTTCGACCGGATGACGGGACGGATGCTGCGGCTCGGCGATCTGGAGATCGACGGCCCCACGCTCGACCTGTACCGGGCGCCCACCGAGAACGACCACGGGCAGGGAGAGACGAACGACCTCGCCTCCGTGTGGCGCAAGACCGCGCTGGACCGCCTGCTGCACCGCATCGACGAGGTCGTGGAGGATGCCGGATCGCTCGTCGTGCGCGGGCGCACCGCTCCGCGCACCCACCCGCACGGCGTCGACTGGACGATGCGGTGGACGCCCGACGGCGACGGCCTGGTGCTCGAGACCGAGGTCGACTTCACCGGGCCGTGGGCCGACACCCCGTACATGCACCGCGACATCCTCGTGCCGCGCCTCGGGCTGCTGTTCGGGCTGCCCGGGCAGCTGGGGGAGGTCACCTGGTTCGGCCGCGGACCTGGGGAGACCTACGCCGACTCATTCGAGGGCTCACGCGTCGGACGCTTCGCCGCGTCGGTCGATGCCCTGCAGACGCCGTATCCCGTGCCCCAGGAGAACGGCAACCACCTGCAGACGCGCTGGCTGGAGCTGCGAGGAGCGCACGCCGGGCTGCGCGTCGACGGACGTCCGCTCTTCGACTTCACCGCGAGGCGATGGACGTCGCACGACCTCGCCCGCGCCGGGAAGCCGCACGAGCTGCGCGACACCGGGCGGGTGTGGCTCAACATCGATCACGCACAGCAGGGCGTCGGCTCCGCGTCCGTCGGTCCGGCGCTGCCGGAGCAGTACCGGGTGCCGCGCGAGCGCACCGCGTGGGCGGTCCGTCTGGAGGCGCCGCCGGCCTGATCGCGGTGCGGTCAGCGCGTCCAGACGATCTGACGCACCTGATCGGGGGTGTCGGCGATCGCGAACCAGCTGTCGGTCAGCAGCATGCCGCTCAGCTCCATCGGGCCGTCGCCGGCCGCGCCGTCCTCGGCGCCGTAGGTCAGCCACGTGCCTTCGGCGGTGTCGGTGAGCGTGTAGCCGTTGTCGACGGCGAGCTGCAGGACGGTGTCGCGCTCGCCGGGTGCCAGCGCCGTCCACGCGTAGTACTGCCGGGCGGCCATGTCGCCGGGGAGACCCCACGGGCACTCGATCGAGGCCTCGGTCGGCGTGAACTGGAACTGCGTCCACGGCTTGGGCGCGGGGGACATGCCCTGCCGGCGGAGGTCGGCGTCGACGGCGGGGTCGAGCATCGCGTCGCAGTCGATGGTGTCGATCGTCGGCAGCGTGGTGCCGGCCGTGGACTCGGGCGTCGGCGACGGCTCGGACGGCGACGGGACGGGGGTGGGCGTGGGCGCCGTGGTCGCTGACGGCGAGATGGTTGCCGCAGGGGTCGCGGCGCCGCCTGGCGTCCGCGGCGTCGCGCAGGCCGCGAGGGCGATCACGCAGGCCGCGACGAGCGCGGTGGATGCCGTGCGGCGGATGATCGACGATGCTGTCGCGGCGGGCCTCATGGCCTCACCCTACTGACCGCCCCCGACTCCGCGGCCGCCGTCGCGGCGTGCGTCGTGTCATGACCGTCGGGTGTCGCGCGAACGAGCGGCAGGACCCTACGATCCGAGCGCCGCGATGTCCGTGAACAGCGACACGACCCCGACCTGGCCGCCCTTCAGCAGCAGCTCCACGCCGTCCACCGCGGGATCAGCGGCGTGGGCGCGCAGCAGCACCACGTTGTCGCGCGGGTTCGCGGCGATCGAGAGGGATTCGACGCCGAGCAGGCGCGTGACGCGGCTCGACGTGTCGCCGCCGCACACGATGACGCGCCGGGTCGCCCCTGCCCGTACGGCCGCGTCGATCACGGATGCCGCGGCGTCCGCGATCGCCGGGAGCACCGATTCGCCGTCGGCCGGCCGCAGATCGGCGTCGTCGGACGTGAGCACGACGCCGCGACCGGTGCTCAGCGCTTCGAGCACGTCGGAAAGGAGGGGCGGCGACGGGGCGAGCGTCAGCGGCCGCACCAGCCAGCCGGCGGCGGCCGCGGCATCCGCCTGTCGTCTCGTCTGCGCCGAGCGGCTGCCGGAGACCACGAGCACCGGGCCGCGCGCCGGTGTCGATGACGGCACGGGTGCCGCGTCGCCCGGATCGGCGGCGGCAATCCCGTGCGACAGCCCGCCGGACCCGATCGCGAACACGGGCCCGGGCATCGAGAGGAGGGTGCGTCCGATCGTCACCAGATCGTCGTCGGTCAGCGCGTCCAGCACCAGGCCCGCCTCGGTCGCCGACGTGAGGCGCGCGGCGAGGTCGCCGAGCGCCGGCAGGGTGACCGAGGCGATCGGGAGGGCCGTCTGACGGGAGAGGTGCCGGGCGAGATCCGACTCGGTCATCGGCGTCGACGGGTGGGTCGACATGGTCGGCTGCCGGTCGAGTCGGTAGACGACACCGCCCTCCGCGGCGAAGTGGTGCCCGAAGAGAGTGAACCGCCCGAAGTCGGGCTGCGCGAAGAGCATCGGCACGGGTCGGTCGCCGACGACGGCGCGCGCGACCTCCAGCACGCGTCCGAGGCTGCCCACCGTGGGAGACGAGTCGGCGGTGGAGCACGCCTTGTACTGCAGCACCTGGGGATGCAGCGCCGTGAGCGCCGTCAGCGCCGGTCGCAGCTCCTTCTCGATCTCCGCCGGAGACAGCGACCGGGCGATGCCGGCCACGCCCACCACGTCCACTTCGGCCGCCGCCCGCCGCAGCGCATCGGCGTCGGGCAGGGCGGTGAACAGGCGGCCCGTCCACCCGCGGCGTGCGAACTGCAGCAGCGCGTCGACGCTGCCGGTGAAGTCGTCGCCGTAGTACGCGACGCGCAGGTCAGACACGCACCGGCCCGAAGAGCTCCATGGCACGGCGGAGGGCTGCGGAGCGGTCGAGGGCGTCGTCGACCGACTCCCCGGACGCGGCCGAGCGCCAGGCGTCGCGCATGCTCGCCACACCGGCGGCCGCGCCGTCCGGATGGCCGTGGATGCCGCCGCCCGCGAGCACCAGGAGGTCGGTGCTGCCGACCGCGCGGTAGGTCGCGTGCGCGAGGCCGCCCCACTGACCGGAGGACAGCACAGGGACGGTGGACGTGAGCCCGAGGAGCGGCGTGCGCACCGCGGCGATGGAGGCGAGCACTTCCTCATCCGTCTCGTAGAACTTGTTGCTGATGCCGTTGGTGTGCAGGTGATCGGCGCCGGCCAGGCGCGCGAGCTTCTGCCACGCTCCGAACCCTATGCCCACCTGATCGGAGCGGTTCACGGCCCCGAGCATGGCGCGGTGGCCGTGGACGGGCACCTCGGCGTGCCGGCGCAGGAACTCCAGTCCCGACAGTCCGACGAGGTTGATGCACGCCATCACGCAGGTGCCCCCGGCGGCGACGACGAGGTCATGGTTGGCCTCCAGCATCCCGATGTCATCGGTGATGTTGAAGGCGTACATCGGCATCCGTCCGGTGCGGTCGGCGTACCGGTGCAGCACGGGCATCACGGCGCGCACGCGTTCGGCCAGCGGCGCGGACGGGCCGTTGCCCTGCAGTTCGTCGTCCTTGATGAAGTCGACGCCCGCCTCGGCCAGCTCGCCCACGACCTCGGCCAGCTCCGACGGAGCCAGGCCGATGCTCGGCTTGATGATCGTGCCGATCATCGCCCCGTCCGGCCGCCCGACGAGTCGTCGCGTTCCCTCGACGCCGAAGCCCGGACCGGCGTAGCGGTCGGCGAAGGCCGACGGCAGCTCGAGATCGAGCAGCTTGATCGCCGACAGCTCCTTCAGCTCGAACAGGTTGCCCGCCACCGCGGCCAGCAGGTTCGGCATCGAGGGGCCGAAGTTGTCGAGCGGGAAGCGCAGGCGCAGGATGCCGCGACGTCGCGCCGACGGATCGCCGATGAAGCCGGGCAGTGCCGACGAACCGGTGAGGGGCACCTCCTCGATGGACTCGACCTGCGCCGCGAAGCGCGCCCGCAGATCGTCCGACTCGCGCTCGACCCGCACGAAGGTGCCCGTGGACTGCTCGCCGGCGAGCACCTCGGCCGCCTGGGCGAGGGGGAAGGAGGTCTCGATCGCGTAGGTGGCGATCACGTGCTGTGTCGTCATCGTCTCACCAGACCAGGGGGAGCCACACGGACATCTCGCCCGCTCCGCGGTTGCCCCACGCGTGATAGGGGATCAGTCGCGCGGCGACCGACCCCACCTCCGCCTCGGCGAGGTCGTCGTAGAGCGCGTCCTCATCGGGGGCGGGGAGGATCGCCAGCTCGGTCTCGAGCGCGACGACGCGGTGCCCGGCGACCTCCGCGTCAATCGGCGTGAGCGCGGAGCCGCGGCGCCAGGCCGCCTGCTCCAGTCGCACGCCGTCCGGCAGGTCGGCGCTCTCGAGGCAGTAGACGACGGGGCCGCGCTGCACGGCGATCTGGTTCGTGGCCTCCTCGGCCAGGCGATGGGCGCGCAGCACCCGCACCGGCATCGGCAGGTCGAGCACGACGACGTCTCCCGTGGCCCACGTCCGGTCGATGCGCGTGTACGTCCCGGGGGCGCTGACCGCGGCATCCTCTCCGTTGATCGTGAGGGTGACGCCCGCCGACCAGCCGGGGATGCGCAGCAGGAGCGGGATGCCGCCGCCTGCGGTCTCCGTGACGGTGAAGGTGATGCGGCCGTCCCAGGGGTAGTCGCCGTCCTCGCGGAGCGCGAGCACGCGGCCGTCCTGTTCGGCGCGCACGTCACTGCCGCCGTACTGGTGGAGGTGGAGGCCGTCGTCGCCGACGGCGGCGACGCGCTCGTGGAAGCGCGCCAGCGTGCGGGCGATGTTGGGCGGGCAGCAGAAGCAGCTCAGGTAGCCCTCGCGCAGGCGCTCGTCGGAGGGCGGCGGGGCGGGCACGGGGTGCAGCGCGGTGTCGCCCGGACGGCGGAGCGGGTAGGGCAGGTCGCGCACCTGACGGAGCGGGTTCGTGTAGAAGTACTCCGATCCCGCGAGGCTGATGCTCGCGAGCAGGCTGTTGACGGCCACCTGCTCGATGACGTCGGCGTACCCGGCGTCGCCCGTCAGCGCCAGCATGCGCTCGCCCCAGAGGATGAGCCCGATGTTCGCGCACGACTCGTTGTGGGCGGTCGTGTGGGGGAGCTGGAACGCGCGGCCGTAGGCCTGGTGCACACGGCTGATCTGGTCCTGCCAGGGGGAGCCGTCGGGCGAGGCGCCGTCGTAGAGAGCGCCGGCGCCTCCGGTGACATAGAGCTTGGTGTCGACGACGTCGCGCCACAGCCGCTCGAGCACCGCGGTGAGCTCTGCGTCGCCGGTCTCGGCCACGAGGTCGGCCAGGCCCGCGTAGAGGTAGTTCGCGCGGACGGCGTGCCCGGCGACGGCGGTCTGCTCGCGCACGGGCAGGCGGTCCTGGTTGTCGTCACCGCCCTGGAACTCGTCCCGGACACGCACGAAGGACTCGGCCAGCCGCAGCCAGCGATCATCGCCGGTCACGCGGTACAGCTCCACCACGGCCATGTAGTGCGAGGGGCAGATGGCGCTGCGGGCGAGCTCGACGGGCTTGTTCGTCGCGAGGTCCTCGAGGAAGGAGGCGGCCTTGACCGCGGCATCCAGCAGCGTGTCCGAGCCAGTCACCTCGTGGTGGCGCACGCCCGCGGTGATGAGGTGGCCCAGGTTGTAGGTCTCGAAGTGGAAGCGGTCGGCCAGCGCCGCCGTGTCCTCGTGGTTGCGCGCGGCGATGAGGGTCGGCGTGTGGAGGTATCCGTCGTCGCGCTGCACGGAGGCGATGAGGCGTGCGATCTCCTCCAGCCGGCCGGCGAGCTCGGGGTCCGGGTCGGTCTCCAGCCGTGCGACGGCCGCCTCGAACCACTTGTAGAAGTCGCCGTCCATGAACGGCGGGCCGAGATGGGTGCCCCCCTGCAGCCCGGCGGCCACGCGGAAGTTCGTCAGCCCCGGGCTCACGGCGGGGTCGCTCAGGCTGTCCCAGATCTGCGGGATGGTGGTGTCGCGCGTGCGGGCGTGCACCTCTCCCCAGAAGCCCCGCGCCCACCGGGCGCCGTCGGCCCCCAGCGGTCGCAGGCGGGCATGGCCGCGGAGCACGGGCGTGACGGTCATGGAGCGGTCCTTCCGGGGTGGCGTTCAGTCTTCAGCGGCCCGCGTCCTCGCGGCAACCGCCGGGAGCTTCCGGCGGCGTCCCGTGCTCTCGGAAAGAACTCGCGACCCTGCATCGAAATGCACTCTAACCCGATTCGAGGGCGAAAGTGAATAGAATTTCAGTACTGATTGTTGACACACACCCGATTCGTGCCTACTGTCGAGGTCGAACCCCCACACAGCTCGGTCGTCGTCAAGGAGGACGTTTTGAACACTCGCAGAAACCGCCGCCCGCTCATCGCGGTCGGTCTCGCCCTCGCGACGGTCCTGCCGCTGGCCGCGTGCGCCGGCGGAGGCAGCACCCCCGGCTCGACGGAAGGCGGCGGATCCACCGGCACCGACCCCTCGAGCTTCTCCGTGCTCACCGCGAACGAGAACCCGACCCTCGAGGCGCAGCTCACGGCACTCTCGGAAGACCAGTGCAAGGCGCAGAACGACGCCCTGCCCCTGGAGAACCAGAAGGTCGCCCAGGCCGACGTGGTGCAGAAGGTGACGCTGCTCGCCAGCCAGGACGCCCTGCCCGCCCACTTCATCGCCGGCACCGCGATGGTGCGCCCGACCGGCGATCTCGGCACCGCCGGGCTGGTCGTCGACTACAAGGCGGAGCTCGAGAAGCTCGGCATGTGGGAGAACATCCTGCCGGCCGCAGCCTCCACCATCGAGAACGTCTACGGACAGATGGTGTCGCTCCCGTACCAGTACAACCTCGAAGGCATCTGGTACAACAAGGAGATCTTCTCCGAGGTCGGCATCGACGAGCCCACCACCTTCGACGAGCTGCAGGCCGCGAACAAGAAGCTCGCCGCCGCCGGCTACACGCCGATGGCCGAGGCGGGCGCCGCGGCGTGGCCGCTCACGCGCCTCATCGGCATGTACATCTACCGCACCGTCGGCCCCGACGCCCTGACGGACATCCGCGACGGCAAGGCGAAGCTGACCGACCCGGAGTACGTCGCCGGCGCGCAGGCCCTGGTCGACATGGCGAACGCCGGTGACTTCGGCGAGGGCTACGTGACGGCCGACGCCGCCACGGCGAACAACGACTTCCTGACCGGCAAGGCCGCGATGAAGTACGACGGCACCTGGCTGCTCAGCAACATCAACGACCCCGAGCAGAACAAGATCGGCGCCGACAACGTGGGCTTCATCCCGTTCCCGGCCGTCGAGGGCGGCGCGGGCAGCATCGACCAGTGGCCGGCCAACGCCGGCACCGCGATGGCGATGAGCCCGAAGACCTTCGGCCCCAAGGTCGGCGACTGGCTCGGCTGCATCGCCGAGAACTACGGCTCGCAGGCCCTGCAGGATGCGGGCGTCATCTCCGGCTTCAAGGTGAACACCGAGGTGACCGATGTCGCCGCGCCGACCAAGATGGTGCAGGACAAGGTCGCGGAGATCACCGAGACGGTGCTGTGGTTCGAGGCGCTGATGGACGGCAAGTCCACCTCGCTGGCCCAGTCCAACGTGTCGCTGCTCGTCGGCGGCCAGCTCAGCCCCGCGGACTACATGTCGCAGCTGCAGTCGAGCATCGACGCCAACAAGTAGGACCCACGCGGCACCGGCCCGGGTCATCGCACGATGACCCGGGCCGTCGCTTCGCAAGCTGAGGAGCTTCGCCCATGAAACGGGTCTTCGGAGATCGCAAGACGATCATCATCCTGCTGGCACCCACGCTGGTGCTCTACGTCGCACTCAAAGTCGTGCCGGTGCTCTGGTCGCTGGGGCTGTCCTTCTTCGAGGGCAACTCCCTCCGCGGGTTCGAGTTCGTCGGCGTCAAGAACTTCACGACGTTCGCGTCCGACCCGGCCGCCCTGCAGTCGCTCGGGGTCAGCGTCGTCTTCGCCGTCCTCGCGACGGCCGGCCAGATCGTCCTGGGCTACCTGCTCGCGCTGCTCTACGTCTTCGTCCTGCGCAACGGCTCGGCCTTCGTGCGCACGGCGGTGTTCTTCCCGATGGTGCTGCCCACCGTCGCCGTCGCCCTGCTGTTCAAGAGCTTCGTGGCCGTGGGTGACAACCAGGGACCGGTCAACGACCTGCTGAACTTCTTCGGCCTGCCCAGCAACGAGTTCCTCGCCACCACCGTCGGCACCATGGTCGTCGCGCTCGCCATGACGTACTGGAGCTCGATGGGCTTCTACGCCGTGCTGCTCTACACGGGTCTGCTCGACATCCCCGAAGAGGTCATCGAGTCGGCGCGGCTGGACGGCGCGAGCGGGCTCAAGCTCGTGCGGCACATCATCATCCCGCTGTCGCTGCCGATCCTGATCTCGTCGATCATCTTCAGCTTCAACTCCACTCTCAAGGTGTTCGACAGCCTGCTCGCCCTCAACAACGGCGGACCGGGCACGTCGACGGCACCCCTCACCCTGTACATGTATCGCACCGCGTTCGAGTACGCCGAGTACGGCTACGGCAGCACCATCGCCCTCGTGCTGACGCTGCTGTGCCTGGTGTTCACCCTGACCATCTTCCGGTCATCGAGCCGCCGAGCGGAGGACTGAGCATGACCGCCACCCAGACCCTGACCCAGGCGAGGCCGCAGTCGCGCCTGTCCGCGACCGGCACCCCGACGGGACGCCGCCGCGCGCAGCGGATCCTCCGCCGCCTGCCGGTGTGGATCGTCGTCACCGTCCTGCTGATCGTCGTGCTCTACCCGCAGCTGTGGATCGTGCTGGGGTCGTTCAAGACCCAGAGCGAATTCCTCTCCAACCCGACGTGGGCGCTTCCGGAGTCGCTGAACCTCGACAACTACTTCCAGGCCCTCGGCCGGGGCAACGTCGCGGTCAACTACCGCAACAGCATCCTCGTGACGCTCCCGTCGGTCGCCCTGATCGTGTTCCTGGGCGTCGCCGCCGGCTATGCCCTCGAGGTCATGATCTGGAAGGGCCGGAAGGGCACGCTGCTGCTGATCCTCGCCGGGATCATGGTGCCCGGGCAGATGATCCTGGTGCCGCTGTTCACCATCTACTTCCGCATCGGCATCACGAACACCCTGTGGCCGCTGATCATCACCTACACGGTCATGGGCCTGCCGCTGACGACGTTCCTGATGGCGGCGTACTTCCGCACCCTGCCCCGCGAGATCTTCGAGGCGGCGACGATGGACGGCTCCGGGCCGCTCAAGTCGTTCTTCGTGATCGCGCTGCCGCTGATGAAGAACGCCATCCTCACCGTCGCGCTCGTACAGTTCTTCAGCGTCTGGAACGACCTGCTGATCGCCCTGACATTCACGGTGCGGCCGGAGCTGGCTACCATCCAGGTGGGCCTGCTGAACCTCAACGACCAGTACGGCTCGACGCAGTACGGACCGCTGTTCGCGGCGATCAGCATCAACATCGTCGCGCTGCTGATCGTGTTCGTGTTCCTGAACAAGAAGATCATGGCCGGTCTCGCCGCCGGGTCGCTGAAGGGCTGAGATGACCGAGCACACCCCCCGCGTCGCCTTCGTCCACACGGGCGCCGTCGTCATCGCGCCGGTCGCGGACCTGGCCACGCGCCTCCTCGACGGAGCGGCCACGGTCAACTACCTCGACGACAAGATCGTCGCCGACCTGGGCGACCCGGCGCGCGCCGACTCCGTGCCCGAGCGACTCGAAGACCTCGTGCGCGCGGCGCAGAGCGCGGGGGCCGATCTCGTCATGCTCACCTGCTCGTCCATCTCGCAGCTGGCCGCGCCCGTCTCCGAGAAGGTGGGCATCCCGGTGCTGCGCATCGACGAGGCGATGGCGGATGCCGCAGTGCGCCAGGGCTCTCGGATCGCCGTCCTGGCGACCCTGCCGACCACCCTGACCCCGACGCTGGCGCTGCTGCGCGAGCGGGCGGCGCTGGCAGGCGCCGCGCCGGAGTTCACCGACGAGGTCATCGACGGCGCATTCGCCGCGGTGTCCGCGGGTGACCGGCCCGAACACGACCGCCTCGTAGCCGCGGCGATCGAGCGGGTGGCGGCCGGCGCCGACGTCGTGGTGCTCGCACAGGCGTCGATGGCGAGTGCGGCGGATGCGGCATCCGTCTCCGTCCCCGTCCTCACCAGCCTGGAGCCCGGCATCCGCCGTCTCGGCGAGGCGCTGAGCGCGCTCTGACGGCGGCGCCGCGGCGCGTCAGTCGCGCTCGGCGAGGTGCTCGGCGGTGCGCAGGTCGGTGACGAGCGTCGTCACCCAGCCGCCGCGCAGGGCTCCGAGGATGGCGTCGCGCTTGCCCTCGCCGCCGGCGATGCCGACGCGGCGGGGGATGCGGCGCAGATCCTCGACGGGGATCGCGATGATGCGGTCGTCGATCTGACCGTGCACCGGAGACCCGTCCGCGCGGAAGATGCGGTGGCAGATGTCGCCGACGGCGCCGTCCTTCAGCAGCACGGCACGCTCCTCCGGCGGGAAAGCGTTGCCGCTGGTGGCCAGCACGTTCGAGGGCTCGATGCTGCCGATGCCCATGATGGCCATCGTGAGATCGCGCCAGTGCCGGGCGACCTCCTGCATCGACGGGTCGGCCAGGAGGCTGTCGCGGATGACCGGATCGGCCACCACGCCGGGCGCCTGCACGTAGACGGGCTCCGCCCCGAGCATCCGGGCGAGCTCGCCGAGGATCCGGTTCGAGTGGCTCTGCGCCTCGGGGGCGCCGACGCCGCCCAGCAGCTGCACCACCTCGGTGGCGGCGCGGACGGTGGAGGGCCGCATCCGATCGACCATCGCGAGCACCGTCTGGCTCCACGACGACACCCCGATGCGGTCGCCGCCGGAGAGCGTCGCCTCGAGGTACGCGGCGGCGCCGGCGCCGATCGAGGCCAGCAGCTCCGCGGCGTCGGCGTCGGGGTCGACGTCGACCACGACCGCTTCGGCGAGGGCGTACTTCTCCTCGAGACGCTCCTCGAGCTCGGCATGGACGCCCGGCGCGACGGTGACGATGGTGCGCACGATTCCGGCGGCTTCGGCGCGCTTCAGGAGGCGCGACACCTTGGCCTGTGAGATGTTGAGGGCGGCGGCGATCTCGGCCTGCCGCACGCCCCGCTCGTGGTACATGCGCGCGACCTTCGTCAGCAGGCGCACCTGACCGTCGAGCGGTCGGGCATAGCGGTTCACGGACACGGGGCTCCAGCCTCACAGGTGCGCTCAGCCTACTGACCGGCGCGGAATTCAGTATAGAATCTTTATGCAACTGCTGCATAGACATTCGAGCCCGGGTCACTCCTCGTGGTTCACGCCGAGAGGACCGACGATGACCGCCTCCTTCGACCGAGCGGATGCCACGACTCGCGTCGTCGGGCTGCGCTCGTCCCACGGCGTCGGCCTCATCGGCGTTCCGCGGTCGGGTCTGCGGCTGTCCTGGCGCGTCGAGGGGGCTCGTCCCGGCCTTCGTCAGCTCGCCTACGAGATCGCGGACGGTGCGCCAGGCTCCTCGCTCGCGACGCGCGGTGTCGTCGCGGGGGAGGAGTCCTTCGGCATCCGCATCGAGGAGGCGCTCGCCGCCCGTGAGCGCCGCGCCTACGCCGTGCGCATCGCGACCGAGGACGGCTGGACCGCGTGGAGCGATCCGCTCGTCGTCGAGGCGGGTGTCGACGGATCGGACCTCGATGCGCGCGTGATCGGCATCCCGAGCGAGATCGACGGCGCGGTGCAGCTTCTGCGCAGGGAGTTCACGCTCCCCGCGGCACCCGCCCGGGGACGCCTGCGCCTCAGCGCACTCGGACTCGTCGACGCCTGGATCAACGGCCACCGTGCCACCGACGCCCTCCTCACTCCCGGATGGACCTCGTACCAGGGCCGGGTGCTCGTGGACACGCTCGACGTCACGGCGCTGCTGCGCCCCGGCGTGAACGTCGTCGTGCTCGCCGTCGCCGACGGCTGGTACCGCGGCCGCATGGGCTTCGCCGCCCGCACCGGCATCTACGGCGACTGCTCGGGCGCGCTGGCGCAGATCGAGACCGAGCGCGGCGTGGTCGCCGTCACCGACGAGACCTGGCGCGGAGGCTTCGGCGCGATCACCGCGGCGAGCATCTACGACGGCACGGAGATCGACCTGCGCCGCGACGACCCCGCCGTGCACGAGCCCGGGTTCGCCGATGCGGGCTGGGTCGCGGCATCCGTCATCGACACCAATCCCGCCCTCTTCCAGCCGCGGTCGGCGCCCCCGGTACGGGTGGTCGCCGAGCTGCCGATGTCACCGAGCGAGTACGAGGGGCGCGTGCAGCTGGATGCCGCGCAGAACGTCACCGGCTGGGTGCGGCTGGTCGTGCGGGGACGCGCCGGCGACGTCGTGACGATCCGGCACGCCGAGGTGCGGGAGCCGTCCGGCGCGCTGCACACGGCGGCGCTGCGGGCGGCGAGGGCCACCGACGTCTACACGCTGGCCGCGGACGGCGAGAGCGTCCTCGAGCCCGCCTTCACGTTCCACGGGTTCCGCTACGCCGAGGTCGACGGCGCCGACGTCGTCGCGGCGACGGCGATGTGCATCTCCAGCGACCTGCCGGCGCGGAGCGCGTTCCGCTCGTCGCACCCCGCGCTCGACCGCTTCCACGCGAACGTCTTCTGGTCGCAGCGCGACAACTTCGTCTCCATCCCGACCGACTGCCCGCAGCGCGACGAGCGACTGGGATGGACCGGCGACGCCCAGGCGTTCGCCGCGACGGCCAACACCCTGATGGACGCGGAGTCGTTCTGGATCTCGTGGTTGCGCGATCTCGAGATCGACCAGACCGACGAGGGCGGCGTTCCGTCGG
This sequence comes from Microbacterium jepli, assembly GCF_047237905.1. NCBI lineage: Bacteria > Bacillati > Actinomycetota > Actinomycetes > Micrococcales > Microbacteriaceae > Microbacterium > Microbacterium jepli. The sequence continues at coordinate 364,547 of NZ_JBDFLW010000005.1, forward strand.
TGGTGCCCGACATCATCCGCTTCGAGGACATGCGGATGGGCGGTGTCCCGGTCGACAACATGGGCCGCGCCGGCTGGGCGGATGCCGCGACGATCGTGCCGTTCGCCGTGCACGAGTCCTTCGGCAGCGACGAGGTGCTCGAGCGCCAGCTCACGAGCATGCGCCGGTGGGTCGACCACCTGCGGCGGCGCGCCGGCGACGGCGTCGTGCTGCCGACGGAGCCGTTCCAGTACGGCGACTGGCTCGATCCGGATGCCCCGGCCGCACGCCCTTGGGAGGCGAAGGTCTCCGCGGACTTCGTCGCGAACGCCTTCTACGTCCGATCGGTGCGACTGCTCGCCCGTGCGGAACGCCTCGTGGGCGAGCCCGCGCGCGGCGACGATCTGGACGCGCTGGCGGACCGGGTCGCGGCGGTCACCTGGGAGCGCTGGGGGGAGCGGGCATCGTCGACGCAGACGGGCGCCGCGCTCGCCCTGGAGTTCGCCGTCGCCCCGGCGGGGCGGCGCGCCGCCATCGCGCAGGGCCTCGCGGACGACGTGCGCCGCCAGGGCGGGCGCATCGCGACCGGATTCCTCGGCACACCCCTCGTGCTCTTCGCGCTGTCGCGCGCAGGGCACCTGGCGGAGGCGTTCCTCATGGTGCTGCGGCGGGAGGCGCCGTCGTGGCTCTACCAGGTCGACCGGGGCGCCACCACGGTGTGGGAGCGCTGGGACGCGATCCGCCCTGACGGCTCAATCCACGGCGGCGACATGGATGCCGGGTCGCCCGACACCGAGGGTGCGGGCATGCTCTCCTTCAACCACTACGCCTACGGCGCGATGATCGACTGGGTCTACCGCACGGTCGCCGGCCTCGCCCCCGACACGGAGGCCCCCGGATACCGGGTCGTGCACGTCGCGCCCCGCCCCGCGGTCGGGCTCGACTCCGCGGCGGCGGAGATCGAGACGCCGCTGGGCCGGCTGGCGATCGACTGGGCTGTCGTGGACGACACGTTCACCGCGACCCTCGACGTGCCCTTCGGTGCCCGTGCCCTGCTCGACCTGCCGGTGACGGAGCAGTCCCTCGTCACGGTCGACGGCGCGCCGGCTCCGGCCGAGCTGACGCACGGCCGCCACACCCTCACCGTCACGCGGCCCGCGGTCGCCGCTCCCGCCTGACGCGGGCGACGACCGCACGATCCACCGAGAAGGGCACACCATGTTCATCGCCGTGACCGGCAGCCAGGGCAAGCTCGGACGGGCGACCGTCGCGCGGCTGCGCCACGAGGGCCATGACGTGATCGGGTTCGATCTGGCCGGCCCCGCCGGCCCGGGATTCACCCGCATCGACCTCGGCGACTACGGCCAGGTGCTCGACGCGTTCCTCGGCGTCACCGCCCGTCACGACGGCCTCGACGCGGTCGTGCACCTCGCCGCCATCCCGGTCAACGGCATCGTGCCGGATGCCGCGACCTTCCACAACAACGTGACGGCCTCGTTCAACGTGCTGTTGGCCGCCCATCGCGCCGGCATCCGCACGGTGGTGACCGCCTCGAGCATCACGGCCACGGGCTTCCCCTTCGAGGTCGCCCCGCCGCGACTTCCACTCGACGAGTCGCACAGCGCCGCCTTCAACACGTATGCGCTCGGAAAAGTGGTGGAGGAGGCGATGGCCGCTCAGCTCGTGGGATGGGATGCCGCGGCATCCATCACCGCCCTGCGCTTCACCAACGTGGTCGACGACAGCGAGTACGCCACCTTCGAGCGGGCCGGCGAGCCCGGCTACCGGCGCGACCTGCTCGGCTCGTGGATCGACGCCCGCGACGGCGCGCAGGCGGTGGCGCTGGCCCTCGCGCACGCCCGCCCGGGCTTCGAGATCTACCACGTCGCCCACCCGCAGTCCGGGAACGCCGATCCGTCACGGGTGCTGGCGGAGCGGTGGTTCCCGGGGGTTCCGGTCGCGCACGACCTGGGCGAGCACGAGTCGCTCTTCTCCACCCGCAAGCTGCAGAGGGAGCTCGGCTTCGTGCCGGAGCACGACTGGCGCTAGAACTCCTCCGCGACGGGGCGTCCCTCGACGTAGGCGATCATGTTGAGCACGAGGAAGTTCCAGTTCTGGAAACCGTGGGTCACGATCGGCTCGCCGTTGTCGGGGTGATAGTACTCGTGCAGCGAGCCCGTCTTCTCGAGGTCCCGGCCGAACAGCCGGATGGTCTTCTCCGCCAGCAGTCGCGCATCCTCCTCGTATCCGTACGACGAGAGGCCGCGGAAGACGAGGTAGTTGCTGATGCCCCAGATCGGGCCCAGCCAGTTCGACGGGTTGTGCGTGGCGCGCAGGTCGTAGGCCTTCTCCAAGCGCGACAGGGTGCGCACTCCGTGGGCGGCCGAGAAGGTGCGCTCGTCGCGGTGTCGCTCTACCATCCGCTCGGCCTGCTCCTGTGTCGCGATCCCCGCCCAGAGGGGCAGGAAGCTCGACCAGCTGTCGACCCGGAGCAGCACCGACGACCATCGGCGCGGCGCCCCGCGGTGCAGCCAGTCGTCGCTGCCGAGGGCCCGCAGGCCGATGTCGACGCTGTAGAACGTGCCGTCCCTCTCGTCCCAGGAATGCTCACGCACCGCGTCGGCGAGGTCGTGCGCCCGGCCGCGCCAGCGCAGCGACTCATCCAGTTCGTCCAGGTGCTCCAGGATCTCGCCGAGCGCGAGGAGCTCCCGGTAGAGCAGGCAATTGAGGAAGATCGCCGCCGTGCTTCGGTCGGGCCGGAAGAACACCGACGGGTCGTTGTCGACGCCGATCGCGAAGTCGCTCTGCCAGTAGGCGAGACCCGTCTCCGGATGGATGTGACTGTCCAGGTAGCGCTGCACGAAGCGGGTGAGTGCCGACAGGTGCGGGCGGAGCCACTCCGCGTCGCTGTCGCGCTGCACGAGCATGGCCGCGTGCTGCGCCAGCACCGGCTTGTGCATGTTCTCGCCGAACCCGCCGGCGCGACCGGGCTCCCGATGCAGGAACGGCCCGTCTGCGCGCAGCAGCACGGGGATGACGCCGTCCTCGTCCGCATGGTCGAGGAAGTTCAGGATGCTGCCGCGCTCGTAGTGGCGGAAGCGACCGGCATCCGCGGCGTCCCTCTCCACCTGCCCGAGGGCGATGCCGATGGCCCACGAGTCCCAATCCCAGAGTGCCGCGGCGTAGAAGGGCGAACCGGGACTGCTCGGCACCGTGTACGGGTGGGCGAGGATCCCCTCGGGTTCGCGCGTCATCTGGGGAGCGTGCGCGTGGATGTGCGTGCGCAGCAGGTCGGCCCATCGTGCGACCGCCGCCGTGGGCGTCGTCTCAGCCATCAGCCCACCTCGATGCCGAGATCGGCGATGCGGACGGGCGCGCCGGTCGACAGGGATCTGTTGGCCGCGATCCCCACCGCGATCGAGCGCAGGCCGTCGCGGTAGTCCGCGGCCCGCCCGAGCGCATCGTCCTGCGCACCGTGGAAGACGTCGTGCAGCAGGAGGCGGTCACCGCCGCCGTGGTCGCCGCCGCCTCCGCGGATGGGCACCTCCTGCGCCGCTTCCCAATGGCGCTGCAGCACCAGTCGCTCGGCGTTCGGGCGCGGGCCGTAGTCCTCTCCGCCGTCCGCGGCGAGCGACGGGTCGACGGCGATCCGGCCGTCCGCGCCCGGAAGGACGGCGCCGCGCTCGACGACGTCCAGCTCGACGCGTCCGCGCGTGCCGTTGACGGCGACGCGGTACCCCTCCCAGGGGGCGTGGGCGTTCAGCGCGTAGCTGAGGGTCGCCCCGCGGCGGTAGTCCACGACGACCGCGAGGTTGTCCTCGATCGTGATGCCGTCGTCGAATGCCGACCGGTCGCGCCGGTAGCCGTCGTGCTGCTCGGCGTCGAGGTAGAGGGCCCGCAGTCGAGGGTCGCGCCGCAGGTCGAGGGCGAAGGGATCCGCGGATGACGCGTCGCTGCTGCCCCGTTCGGCGCTGACGGTGCGGCCGTGCCGGCGGGCGTTCTCGGCCCCGTAGAAGCGCAGCCCGCCAGAGGCGAAGACGCGGGCCGGGGTGTCGGAGATCCACCAGTTCACGAGATCGAAGTGGTGGGACGACTTGTGCACGAGAAGCCCGCCCGACGTGCGCTTGTCCCGGTGCCAGCGCCGGAAGTAGTCCGCGCCGTGGGAGGTGTCCAGCATCCATTCGAAGACGACCGACGTCACCTCGCCGATGCCGCCGTCCGCGATGACCTGCTTGAGCGCGGAGTTGCGCGGCGAATACCGGTAATTGAAGGTGACCACCGGATCCCGCCCGGTCTCGGCCGCTGCCGTCGCGACGAGGCGTGCGCCGTCCTCGTCGATGGTGAGCGGCTTCTCCACGACGACGTCGACGCCCGCGCGCAGGCATCGGTCGATCAGGTCCGCGTGCGTCGCGTCCGGCGCGCACACGATGACCCGGTCGATGTGCTTCTCTTCGAGCGCCCGCACCAGTTCGTCCGGGTGGGCGGCACGCGGTGCCGCCGTCGCGCCGTGCCGCAGAGCCGCGGCGATCGCGTAGTCGGCCCGCGTGGGGTTGGGCTCGACGATGAGGGCGAGCTCGGCGACGTCGGCGTGCGCGCCGGCGATCGCCGCGACGTACATCTCGGCACGGTGGCCCGATCCGATCAGGGCGTAGCGGAGGCGGGCGGGCGGGGCGGGGCGCATGACGGGTCCTTCGGTGAGGGGAGCGGATGCCGCCGAGTGCACGGCGGCGGTCACAGCGGGAGCTCCAGGGGGCGCGGCACACCGTCGACGTCCGTCTCGGGCCAGACGCCGTCCCGGGTGAGGACGGTCACGCGGCCGCCGTCCAGGAGAACGGTGTCCTCGATCTTGCGGGCGTGCGCGGTCGGATTCCACGCGAACGCCTGTCCGTCCTGGACCAGCTCGGTGCCGCGCGGGGAGGCGCGCGGGTCGCGGCCCGCGTAACCGGCCGCTCCGCCCTGGTGGTGGCGGGTCCACTCGTCCGGAGCGAACCCGTGCCGGGGGTAGGCGGCCGCGATCTCCGACAGCACCTCGCCGAGCGTCGCGCCGTGCCGTGTCGCGCGGAACGCGTCGGACTCGACGGCGCGCAGCGCGGCGTCCCCGTCGGCCTCCGCGGTGGCCGCAGGCCCGAAGCGCACCCAGCGGGTGGCGTTGGAGATGAGACCGTCACGACGCGCGCAGACCACGACCATCGCGCGCGTGCCCAGCGTCGCCGAGGTGGGGAGCGGGTGGCGGTGGTGCAGGCGTGAGGCACCGGCGACCATCACCACGACCGGATCGGCCCCCCGCGCGACGAGCGCCGCGCTGAGCCGGCCTGCCAGCGCGCGCTCGGTCTCGTCGGGGACCGCCCGCATCAGCTCGGCGGTGAGGGCCTCGGCGGTGTCCCGGCAGAGGGCCGCGTAACGACGGCGCTCGCCCGGCAGCAGAACCGCTCGCGCGGCGCGCAGCGGCCCGGCCAGCGACTCCTCCGCCCACGCCGGGCCGTGGCGCTCGTCCACGAGCGGGGCGTGCCAGTCCACCGCCTCGACGGCGACACCGGGCGGCAGCTCCTCGGCCACCAGCCGCTCCGCCTCGTTGGCGAAGACGCGCACGAGGTCGCCCGCCGCGTCCACCCGTACCGCCGCCACGGGCGGTCCGAGGAGGCTTGTGTGCACCCGCGAGCCGTCGAGATACCAGGACAGGGCAGGAGAGGAGGTCAGCCACACCGCATCGGCCCCGGCCCCGGCGAGCACGTCGAGGACGCGACGGCGCTTGACCGCGCGATCCGCCGACGTCGAGGTTTCACGACCGGCAACGGAGGTCATGCGCTCACCTCCACTGCACCGAAGACCGCGTGACCGGGCCCTCGCGCGGCGAGGCCCCACTCGGCACCCGTCCAGCGACGGCCGGTGAGGACGAAGGGATCGCCCGCCGTCCTCCCGTCCACCGTGAACGAGGCTCGGTCGCCGTCAATGCGGAGTCCGAGGCGCACGCCGGCGGATGCGGCAGCCACAGGGCGGACGCGGATTCCCTCGTCGGTGTGCTCGAGGATCTCGACGCGGCCCCCGTGCTCGGTCAGGTGCGCGACGAGCTCGCGGACGATGCCGTCGTGGACCGTCAGCGACGCGGCGGCATCCTCCACGCCCAGCACCGGCACCTGGGTGTGGGGGTGGTCGCCGTCGACGGGACGCAGGAGGGCACCCGTCGCCGTTCCGGCGATCCGTACCCGTCCGCCTCCGACAGCGGTGACCAGCTCGGTGCGGGATGCTCCTCGGGAGTGCCATCCGGCGTCCACGACACGGCCGGTGAAGTCGTCGATCTGTCGCGTGGGTGGCGGTGGCACGGTGCCCGCCCGTGGCGTGTCCCAGACGGCGACCGGCTCGCCGGGGCGGTCGGGATCGCCGATCTCAGGCCACCCGTCGTCCCCCCACCGCAGCGGCTGCAGGTGCAGCACCCGTCCGAGCGGTCCGGCGGCCTGGAAGTGCGCGAACCACTCCTCGCCGTCGTCGCCCGTCACCCAGGCGCCCTGGTGCGGGCCGTTCACCCGCGTGCCGCCCTGCGCGAGCACCGTGCGGTGCTCCCACGGGCCTTCCCACGACGGAGCGCGGAAGACGTACTGCCACCCTGTCGCGACGCCGCCGGCGGGCGCGAAGATCCACAGGCGATCTTCCCGCCGGTAGACCTTCGGCCCCTCGAGCACGGTGCAGCCGGGGATCGCGTCTCCGTCGATGATCGTCCGCGAGGGGGTGCGCGCCGTGGTGAGGTGCGGGTCCGCCTCGAAGACGTCGATGCGGTTCGCGAAGCCGGCGCGCGAGCGCGCGTAGCCGTGCACGACGAGCGCCCGATCCTGGTCGTCGTCCCAGATCGGGCAGGCGTCGATGAGCCCCCGTCCGGCGAGGAGGACGCGGGGAGCGTTCCACGGCCCCTCCAGCGACGGCGCCTCGACGACGAGGACGCCGATGTCGGGGTCGCCCCACACGACGTAGAGCACGCCGTCACGCTCGCGGATGCTCGGCGCCCACACGCCGCCGTCGCCGGGGGCATCGGCTCGGTGACCGCCGGCGAAGCCCATGGCACGCCAGGTCATCAGGTCGTCCGATCGCCACAGCGGGAGGCCGGGAGCGCGATCGAAGCTCGAGGCGACGAGTGCCCATCCGCCCGCGCGGAGAGGGGTGATGTCGGGATCCGGCACGTCGTGATGCAGGAGCGGATTGCGGAAGCGCTGGCGCGCGCGGGGTTCGGTGGGCATCGTCGCCTTTCTGTCGTGCAGGCTCTCGAAGATGTGTTGGCACACGGGGGACCTGCTGATACAGTACGTGAGAAACCGGTTTCTGGAAACCGGTCTCTGCGCCGCTCGGCATCGATCGGCACCCCACGCACCCGGGTCCACCGGCTCAAAGAGGAGTTGCTTCAGATGACATACACACCCTTCACCCGCGGCCTGCGGCTGACCGGATTCGGCGCCCTCGCGCTCGGCCTCGTCGTGGGCACCTCGGCGTGCTCGGGCGCTGCCGCCCCGTCCGACGGCGCCTCCGAGGGAGGCGATGTGACCATCTCCTTCCAGTGGTGGGGCAACGACGAGCGCGCTGAGCTGACCGAGGCGGCGATCGATCTCTTCGAGGAGCAGAACCCGGGCGTCACGGTGGAGACGTCGTTCTCCGCGATCGATTCCTACATCCCCAAGCTCGCCACCCAGATCGCCTCCGGCTCCCAGCCCGACCTCTTCCTGATCCCGATGGAGTCGGTGAAGGAGTACACCCAGAAGCAGGCGACCTCCGACATCTCGCCCTACATCGGCGACATCATCTCCGTCGACGACATCCCCGAGGCCACGCAGCGGATCGGTGAGATCGACGGCGCGACCTACGGCTTCACGCTGGGCACCGCCACCTACGGGTGGGCGTACGATCCGAACGTCTGGGCCGATGCGGGACTCGATACGCCCGATGAGAACTTCACGTGGGACGACCTGAAGGACGCCGGTGAGGCGATCCGGGCGGCCAGCGGCGGAGCGAAGGCCGCCATCAGCGACCCCGGCGGCTACATCGCGCTCTTCTCGGTATGGCTCCGCCAGCAGGACAAGCTGCTGTTCACGGAGGACGGCGAGCTCGGCTTCGAGGAGCGTGACCTGAAGGGGTGGTTCGACCTGATGCAGGAGCTGCGTGACTCGGGGGCCACCACCGACCCGCAGACGACCTCGACGATCGACCAGAGCATGCAGAACTCGGGCTTCGCGCGGGGCCTGTCGGCGGGGGAGTTCATCGCCGCCTCGATCACCGGCGCCTTCGTGGACACCCTCGGGGAGGGCAACGTGGCGCTGGCGCCGATGCCCACCGACACCGGGACCATCGGCCTCAGCATGGCGGGCACCAACGTCGCGGCGATCTCGCCCAAGTCGGCCCACCCGGAGACGGCGGCGAAGTTCCTCGACTTCCTGATCAACGATCCCGAGGGCTCGAAGATCCTTGGCCTCACCCGCGGCATCCCGCTGAACACCAAGAACTACGAGGCCCTCGCGCCGAGCCTGACCGGCGGCAACAAGATCGTGAACGACTTCGTGCTGCAGTACCAGCCGCAGTTCTCCGACGCAGAGCCGCTCGCGCCGGCCGGTGTCAGCACCCTGCCTGCCGACTTCACCCTCGCCTACGAGAACGTGATCTTCGGACAGCAGTCCAACGCCGACGCGGCCAAGAGCCTCTACGCGACCTTCACCTCCGCGATCCGGTGATCGATCACCGGCCGCCGGGCATCGGCCCGGCGGCCGGTCCTCTCCGTACGAAAGGACGCTCATGACGGTCACAGAACCGGCGATCAGCGCCGGAGCGGTGCCCCCGCCCTACACTTCGGCGTCGCGGCCCCGCCGTCGCCGCCCGGCCGGCACGTCGCGCGGAGCGGCGTGGGTGTTCCTGTCGCCGTGGGTGATCGGAGCGGCGCTGCTAACCATCGGTCCGATGATGGCCTCCCTCATCCTCTCCTTCACGGACTACGACCTCTTCACCCAGCCGGAGTTCGTCGGCCTGGACAACTACCAGCGCATGTTCTTCGAGGATCCGCGCTTCTGGAAGTCCGTGGGCGTCACGCTCAACTACGTTCTCGTCGCCGTGCCGCTGAAACTCGCCATCGCCCTCGGCATCGCCCTCCTGCTCAACCGTCCCCGGCGCGGACAGGGGTTCTACCGCTCTGCCTTCTACGCGCCGTCGCTGCTCGGCGCCAGCGTGGCCGTCGCGATCGTCTGGCGCACGCTGTACTCGAACGACGGCGTGGTCGACAACACCCTCAACCTCTTCGGCCTCGACATCGGCGGCTGGATCTCCAATCCCTCCCTGGCGATCTACGTGCTCGTGAGCCTTGCGGTGTGGCAGTTCGGGGCGCCGATGGTCATCTTCCTGGCGGGGCTCAAGCAGGTGCCCTCCGAGTTGTACGACGCCGCGGCGGTGGACGGCGCGGGGAAGTGGCGCACCTTCTGGTCGGTCACCTGGCCGCTGCTGTCGCCGGTGCTGTTCTTCAACCTGGTGCTGGAGATGATCGGCGCCTTCCAGTCCTTCACATCCGCCTACGTCGTCAGCGGCGGTCGGGGTGGACCCATCGATTCGACGCTGTTCTACACGCTGTATCTCTACGACCGCGCCTTCACCGCCTTCGACATGGGCTACGCGTCGGCCATGGCGTGGTTCCTGCTCATCGTGATCGCCATCGTGACGGCCCTCATCTTCCGCAGCTCGCGCGGCTGGGTCCACTACGTCGGAGAAGAGAAATGACCGCCACCCTCCCGCGGGACACCGTCCCGGACGCCACGGCGACCCTCATCACCGGCAAGCCGGTGCCGCGGCGCCGGCCGCGCACCGCTCGCTCGCGCGCGTCGTCCGTCCTCTGGCATGTGTTCTCCTTCGCCCTGCTGGCGCTGCTCCTCTACCCCGTGCTCTGGCTGCTGGGATCGTCGTTCAAGCCGGGTACCGAGATCCTGACCAACCCCACACCGATCCCGCAGCAGTTCACCCTGGAGAACTTCGAGATCGCCGTCCAGGGCGTCGCGGGTCTGAGCCTGTGGCAGCTGCTGGGCAACTCGCTCACGATCTCGGTCCTCAGCGTCGTCGGCAACGTCGTCAGCTGCGCGCTGGCGGCGTACGCCTTCGCGCGACTGAAGTTCCGGGGCCGCGGCGTCCTGTTCGCCTTCATGATCTCGACGATCATGCTGCCCATGCACGTGGTGCTGATCCCGCAGTTCATCATCTTCAACGAACTCGGCATGGTCGGGACTTTCCTGCCCCTCGTCCTGCCGAAGTTTCTGGCGACCGAGGCGTTCTTCGTCTTCCTCATGGTGCAGTTCATCCGCGGCATCCCCCGCGACCTCGACGAGGCCGCCCTCATCGACGGCGCCGGTCCCTACCGAACCTTCTGGTCGGTGATCCTGCCGCTGATGCGTCCCGCACTGATCACCACGACGATCTTCTCGTTCATCTGGAGCTGGGACGACTTCTTCCCCCAGCTCATCTACTTGAACCGTCCGGAGTCCTTCACCCTGCAGATGGGCCTGCGCCTGTTCGTCGACCAGACGAGCGCGTCGGCATTCGGTCCGATGTTCGCGATGAGCGTGCTCGCGATCCTGCCCGTCGTCATCTTCTTCGCCATCTTCCAGCGCTACCTCGTCGACGGAGTGGCGACTTCGGGGATGAAGGGATGACTGCGCCCGCGGCGGCCACGCGAGGTCGGCAGGGGAGCGGTCTGGACCCGCATTCCGACACCTTCCGCTCGTTCTCCGATGTGCTCTACACGGGCGTGCTCCTTTTCGCGCTGTCCCTGCCGGTGCTCACCTGGTTCGCCGCGCTGTCGGCGGGCGCGCAGGCCCTGCGCGAGGCTCGGGAGGGCGACCGACACGTGACCGTCGGCGCCGTGTGGCGACCGTTCGTGCGTCGCCTCCACCGCCACTGGTTCGTGCACGTCATCGCGCCGACCGTGTTCGCGGCGGTCGTGGTGCTCGATGCGCTGATCCTTCCCTTCCTCGGCGCGGGCGAGCTGATGTCGACGCTCGTGCCGGCCCTGCTCGCCTCCGCGGTCGGAGCCGTCGCGCTGCGGGTCGCCGGCGCGTGGCGAGAGGACGTGCCGGCGCGGACCAGTGTCGCGCTCGCCTGGCGACGGATGTCGGAGGATGCCGCGGGTTCCGCCCTGCTGATGCTCGCCGTCGCCGCAGCCGGGGCGATCGTCTCCGTGATCCCCCTGCTCGCCTTCGTCATGGGCGGCCCGCTGGCGCTGGCGGCGGTCGCGATGGACCGATCGGGACGGAGCAGGACGTGATCGTCACGGACACCCGGAGGCGACGGGTCGTCATCGACTCGGACGTGAAGAACGAGGCTGACGATCAGTTCGCGGTGGTCCACGCCCTCCTCTCGCCGAGTCTGGACATCCGCGGCATCATCCCCGCGCACTTCGGCTCGTCGCGGTCGGCCACGTCGATGCTGGACTCCCGGGCGGAACTGGAGCACCTGCTCGCGCTCATGGGACGCACCGGGAGCGTGCGCATCGAGAACGGCTCCCCGGTCTCCCTGTCCGGGCATCCGGAGACCGTCCGCAGTGCCGGTTCGCGCCTCATCGTCGAGGAGGCGCGGCGCACCGACGCGGGACCGCTCTTCATCGCGTTCCTCGGACCGCTCACGGACATGGCGGCCGCGCTCCTCGAGGCGCCCGACATCGCGACGACCGACACGACGGTGATCTGGATCGGCGGGCCTCCGTACGGCGACCGCGAGTGGCGCGGCACCTGGCCGGAGTTCAATCTCCGCAACGACATCGCCGCGGCGAACGTGGTCTTCGGCTCCGGCATCCGCATCTGGCAGGTGCCGGCCAACATTTATCGACTGGTGGGCGTCGGGTACGCCGAGCTGCGACGTCGCGTCGAGCCGCACGGTGCCCTCGGCCGCTATCTCGCTCAAGCCGTCGTCGACTTCAACACCGCGCACCACGGGGTTCCCGTGGAATCCCGGTCCCTGGGGGACTCACCCGCCATCGCCCTGATGCTCGACCCCTGGTGCGCGGTCTTCCGCGCGCAGTCGCCGGTGCGGTTCACGGACTCCGGACACTGCGTCCCGGCCGAGAGCGGCTCGCCCGTGTCCGTCGTCGAGGCCATCGACGTCCGGTACTTCCTCGAGGACATGTTCGCCAAGCTCGCCGAATTCGGCGAGGTGAACGGCACCCGCTGACCGACGCGGCGGCGGGGCCGCCGCGTCGGGGGATCACACGAGGTCGGGCGAAGGCGCGGAGGTGTCGTCGTCGTCGAGCTCGGCCGGAACCTCGCCGGTCTCCTGGCCCATTCCCGCCGCGTCGATCGCCGGGCCGGCGGCTTCGGTGGGTTCGACGATCTGCTGCTCGTCGGCGGGCTCGCGGGTATCGGACATGACGTGCTCCTTCGGTCGGTGGGGCTCCAGCCTGGCCCCGCGCGGCTCCGTCACCGGCGTGCTTGACGCGGGAGCGCGTCAGCGGTAACGCCGTCTGCCGCTCGGAGCGGGCCCGTCGACGCCGCTCCCGCCGAGGTCACCGTGCGCGGCGGGGCGGGGGGCCCGAGCTGTCGCGCGACTGGAGCGTGCCCTCGAGCCAGAGCGGACCCTGCGGTGAGCGCCCCTCCATCGCCTCGTGCAGGCGCTCCCAGACGGCGACGCCCAGCTCGTCCTGCGGCACCGAGACCGTCGTGAGGGCGGGATCGCTGAAGCGGGCGTACGGGATGTCGTCGACGCCGACCACCGACAGGCGCGAGGGCACGTCGATGCCGAGCTCGCGCAGCCGCGACAGCAGCCCGAGCGCGACGAGGTCGTTGTAGGCGACGACGGCGGTCGCTCCGGACTCCAGAACGCGGTCCGCGCCGGCCCAGCCGTCATCGAGGCCCGCGCCGATCGTGAGCCGGTTGATGCGCAGCTCCGGATGCCGTTGCACGGCCGCGTCCAGGGCCGCGATGCGCAACCTGTTGGACGCGCTCGCGGTCGGGCCCCCGAGGTACATGAGATGGCGGTGCCCGAGTCCCTCGAGGTGATCGACGATGAGACCGATGGCCTGGCCGTAGTCCATCGCCACCTGAGGCACGGCCTCGTCGGCGACGATGCGATTGACCAGCGCGAGAGGCGCCGTCGCGCCCACCACCTGCGCGAGCCTGTCGTCGTCCATGCGGGGAGCGCACAGGACGAGCGCGTCGCACCGGCGCCGCGCCTCGATCGCGGCATCCATCTCCGCCGCCGTCTTCTCCTGGGTGTCGCCGACGAGGACGCGGTAGCCGTCCTTCGCCGCGGCACGCGTCACGCCTCGCAGGATCGCCTGGAACATCGGGTTGCCGAGATCGGGGACGACGACCGCGACGGTGTGCGTGCGACCCAGGGACAGGTTGCGCGCGGTCTCGCTCGGGCGGTAGCTGAGTGCGGCGGCGGCGGTGCGCACCCGATCTGCGATGGCGGGTTCGACGGTGCTCAACCCGTTCATCACCCGGGACACGGTCGCACGGGAGACGCCGGCGCGAGCCGCGACATCAGCGATCGTGGCCCGTCGAGACGGCGTCGTGCTGGTCATCGGTCTCCTCGTCGAAAGTCCTGGTTCATTGTGGCGGATGGTTTGCCGATGCCGACGACGTCACGCTAGTGTATCTGAGAAACCGGTTTCTCATCCGGTTCGCGAATCGAGAGGCGACGCATGCGCATCGCAGTGACAGGGGCATCGGGGCGCCTGGGCCGGAGTGTCGTGGACGTGCTCCGCGCCGCCGGGCACGAGGTGCAGGCGATGGACCGCGAGTCGGTCGACGGGGCGGCGGGGGTCGAGGTCGACCTCCGCGACCCTGTCGCGACGCGCGCGGCGCTGACGGCGCTCCACCCGGAGGCGGTGGTGCACCTGGCCGCCATCGCGGTGCCCTTCAGCGCGCCTGAGCGGGAGATATTCACCGTCAACACGTCGATGGCTTTCGACGTGATCGAGGCGGCGGTCGAGGCTGGAGCCTCCCGCGTGCTGGTCGCCTCCAGCCCGACGGTCCTCGGCTACGGCGCTGCGGAGTGGACGCCGTCGCGGCTTCCGCTCGATGAGACGACGCCCGTCGCCCCCGCCCACGCGTACGCCCTGTCGAAGGTCTGCGTCGAGGAGATGGTCTCCGCCTTCGCCCGAGCGGTGCCCGGCGTGCGCTTCGCCGCTTTCCGGCCCTGCTATGTCGTGCCGCCGGAGGAGTGGACCGGAGCCCCCACGCAGCAGGGTCACACCATCATCGAGCGATTGCAGGATCCGGCGCTGGCGGCGGTGTCGCTGTTCAACTACGTCGATGCGCGAGACGCCGGCGAGTTCGTCGCGGCGTGGCTCTTGGCCCTCGATGCGCCGACCGGCGCCTGCTACGTCGTCGGCGCGGAGGACGCCCTCGCGACGGCCCCGCTCAGCGATCTGCTGCCGCTCTTCCACCCCGGCACGGCGGGGGTCGCGGACGTGCTCACCGGCACGAGGCCCGCCTTCGACAGTTCGGCGGCGACGCGCGACACCGGCTGGGTCGCCCGCCGGTCGTGGCGCACGGAGCTGAGCGCCGACGACCTCGCCACGGTGACCGCCGCGCGTCCCGCATCCACCCTCGACCAGAGGATCCTGTCATGACTCTCGCCTTCGCCGACGGCCCGCTCTACTTCCCGGTGACGGCATTCGCGAATGACGGAACCGTGGACCTCGACATGACCGCCCGCGCGCTCGCCGCAGGACTCCAGCACGGCCCGGGGGGCGTGTTCCCGGCGTGCGGGACAGGCGAGTTCCACGCGCTGGCGGCCGACGAGTCACTGGCCGTGGTGCGCGCCGCGGTGCAGGTGGTCCAGCAGTCCGCGACGCCGGTCCCCGTCGTCGCCGGAGTGGGCGGACCGGTCGGCCAGGCGGTGGCCGCGGTCCGCGCGTTGCGAGAGATCGGCGTGGACGGCGTCCTCCTGCTGCCGCCCTACCTCGTCGGCGCCTCGCAGGAGGGACTGATGCACTACGTCGCGGCGGTGGCCGCGGCATCCGACCTGCCCGTCATCGTCTACCACCGCGGGACCGCACGCTTCTCGGCCGCGACCTTCGCACGCCTCCTGCGCGACCAGCCCACCGTCGTGGGATTCAAGGACGGCATCGGCGACGTGGCCCTCGCCCAGGAGATCGTGCTGGCCGCGGGCGCCGTGCGCGAGGACGTCGAGTTCTTCAACGGTCTGCTCACCGCGGAGGCGAGCCAAGCGGCCTACCGCGCCATCGGCATACCGCTGTACTCGAGCGCCGTCTTCGCGATGGCCCCCGCGATCGCCACGGCCTACTACCGCGCCTACACCGCCGGCGACAGCTCAGCCTGCGATCGCCTCCTGCAGGGCTTCTACCACCCGCTGGTCGCGTTGCGCGACACGACCCCGGGCTACGCGGTGTCGCTCATCAAGACCGGAGTGCGCCTCGGCGGGATGCCGGTGGGCGGCGTCCGCGCGCCGCTGACGGACCCCGGACCCGAGCACGTCGCCCGGCTGCGTGAGATCCTCGCGCAGGGCGAGCGGCTCGTCGCCGGCCTGTGAGCGCGATCGCCCGCATCGACCTCCACCGGGTGTCGGTGCGGATGCCGCGGCCCTGGGTGCCCGACGCACCCGACCTGCATCTCGTCCGTGTCGAGGTGGAGGACGCTGACGGACGCAGGGGATCGGGCTTCTCCTGGACGCCGACCATCGGAGCGAGTGCGGTCACGGCGCTTCTCTCGGACGACATCCGCGCCTTCGCCCTCGGGCGCGACGCCGACCCGGAGTCGCTGTGGCCCGACCTCTGGGCTCACCTCCATGAGGCGGGCGGCGGCGGAGTGACGACGATCGCCATGGCGGGGCTAGATCTGGCGCTGTGGGACCTGCGTGCGCGGGATCGCGGGCTGGGACTGCCCGCGCTGCTCGGGCGCCGACACGAGCGGCTCCCCGTCTACGGTTCGGGCGTCAACCTGCACTACAGCGAGGACGAGCTCGCGAATCAGGTGCGTCGGTGGATCGACCGCGGACTCGGCGCGGTGAAGATCAAGGTCGGCCGCCCCTCTCTCGCCGAGGACATCGATCGCGTCGCCCTCACGCGCGAGCTGATCGGGCCGGACCGCGGCCTGATGATCGACGCGAACCAGCGATGGGATCTGGATCGCTCGACCGCGGCCGTCGACGCGCTGAGGTCCTTCGATCCGGCATGGATCGAGGAGCCGCTGCGTGCCGACGACACCATCGGCTTCCGCGAGCTGGCGCGCCGCATCGACGTCCCGATCGCGCTCGGAGAGAACCTGCACACGGTGCATCGATTCCGCGAGGCGATCGAGGGCGGATACGCGGGGGTGCTCCAGCCGAACATCATCCGGGTCGGCGGGATCACGCCCTTCCGGGCGATCGCGGCGCTCGCGGCGGAGGCCGACGTGCCGCTCGCGCCCCATCTCCTCCCCGACCTCTCCGCGCAGGTGGCGGTGTGCCTGGACGCCGCGTGCTGGGTCGAAGACGTCGAGGACGCGGGCTTCGACGCGCTCGGCCTCTTGACGACCCCGTCGCCCGTGCGCATCGAGGGAGCCTGGGCGCACGTGGACGACGTGCACGGCCTGGGACTCGATCTCACCACCACCCCCCAGCTCAAGGAGTCACCGTGACCGCCGAGATCCTCACCGACCCCCGCGACCTCGACGCGGCTCTGGCGCGCAGCGCCGCCGCCGCCGAGGCCTTGCGCCGCATCCCGGACGGCGTCCGAGCGGGATGGCTCGACGCGATCGCCGACGCGCTCGACGCCGCGCGCGACGAGCTGGTTCCGATCGCACAGCGTGAGACGCACCTCGCCGAGGCGCGTCTGGTCGGCGAGGTGTCCCGCACCACGGGTCAGCTGCGCATGCTCGCGGCGGTCGCGCGTGAGGGCTCCTACCTCGAAGCCGTGCTGGATGCGGCCGACCCGGCCGCGACACCCCCTCGACCCGACCTGCGACGCGTGCTCGTGCCCGTGGGGCCGGTCGTCAATTTCGCGGCATCCAACTTCCCGTTCGCCTTCTCGGTCGCAGGCGGCGACACGGCCGCCGCCCTCGCGGCCGGGTGCCCGGTCATCGTCAAGGCGCACAGCGGCCACCGTGAGCTGTCGCGCCGGACGGCGGAGATCGTCGGTGAGGCGCTCGCGCGCGCTGGGGCCCCGGACGGCGTCTTCCACCTCGCCGAGGGGCGCGAGGTCGGAACGGCGCTCGTTGCGCACCCCGTCGTCAAGGCGGGGACCTTCACCGGGTCGGTGGCCGGCGGACGTGCGCTGTTCGACATCGCCTCCGGACGACCCGATCCCATTCCCTTCTACGGCGAGCTGGGCAGCGTCAACCCGGTCGTCGTCGCTCCCGGCGCGGATGCCGCCCGGGACGAGGAGCTCGCGGCGGGTCTCGCCGCCTCCTTCACGCTCGGGGCGGGCCAGTTCTGCACGAAGCCGGGCCTGGTGTTCGTGCCCGAGGGGAGCCGGATCCCCGAGCTCGCGGCCGCGTCCGTCGCGGCCGCCGGCCCCGCGCAGCTTCTGACCGAGTCCATCGCGAACGCCTACGCGGGCGGTTGGGACGAGCTTGCGGCCATCGACGGTGTGGACGTGCTGGCCGTCGCCACCGCCGGATCATCGGGCGTCACTCCGGGCGTGGTCCGCGCTCCGCTCGACACCTTCCTCGCCGAGCCGCGGCTCGGCGAGGAGCTGTTCGGTCCGGCCACGGTGCTGGTCACCTACCCCGACAAAGCCGGCGTCGCCGCTGCGATCCGGGGCCTCGAGGGCAGTCTCACCGGAACGATCCACGCAGAGTCCGACGAAGACATCGCCGAGCTCGTCTCGGCGCTGTCCGACCGGGTCGGGCGGCTGCTGTTCGGCGGGTGGCCGACGGGGGTCGCGGTCACCTGGTCGCAGCACCACGGGGGGCCGTGGCCGGCGACCACGTCGTTGTTCACGTCCGTCGGCGCCACGAGCGTGCGGCGGTTCCAGCGTCCGCTGGCGTTCCAGGACGCCCCCACGTCGGTGCTCCCCGACGCGCTCAAGGACGCCAATCCGCTCGGAATCCCGCGCCGCATCGACGGCGTCCTCACTCCGGGGGCGGCGCGATGACTCCCGTGGACGGCGTGCACGAGATCGTGCTCACGGGGCCGGGGGAGCCGATACCGGCCGACCGCACGCCCGTCGTGGCGCACTTCACGCAGGACGGGACGACCGTGGAGGTCCCCGGATTCTGGGACGGCGACGACCGATACGTCGTGCGCTTCGCGCCCCCGACGGACGGGGAGTGGTCGTGGTCGACGCGCAGTGACGCCGCCGAGCTCGATGGCGCGAGCGGTGCCCTGACCGCCGGCCACCGTACAGGCCCGGGCGGCGTGCGCGTCTCCGCGGTCCACCACTTCGCGCACGCGGACGGGACGCCGTTCCGTCCGGTCGGAGCCACGGCGTACAACTGGCTCCACCAGGAGGAGCCCCTCTTCTCCGAGACGGTCGAGGCGCTGGCGGAGGCCGGCTTCAACAAGTTCCGCTACATGGTGTTCCCCCAGGCCGGCGGCTACGTCGAGCACTTCCCCGAGCTGCTGCCGTTCGAGAGGGGAGCGGATGGCCGGTGGGACGTCTCGCGACCGGTCATCGCGTTCTTCCGCCGCCTCGACGACGCCGTCGCGCAGCTCGGAGCCCGCGGCATCCACTCCGACGTTCTCATCTTCAACGCCTACGACAACGGGCGGTTCGGTCTCGACGAGCTGGCGGAGGAGGAGGATGCCGCGTACCTGCGCTACCTCGTCGCCCGGCTCTCCGCCTCGCCGTACGTGTGGTGGTCGCTGTGCAACGAGTTCGACATCCTCGATCGGCCCACCGAGCGGTGGAACCGGATGGGCGAGCTGCTGGCGGAGATCGATCCGCACCAGCGCCTGCGCTCGATCCACCAGTGGATGCGCTTCCCCGACCACAACCAGCCGTGGGTGACCCACGCCTCGATCCAGAACGGCGCCGCGACCACCGAGTTCGGCCGGGCGTCGCTGTACCGCGATGCGTATCCCAAGCCGATCGTGCTCGACGAGATCAAGTACGAGGGGGACATCCCCGATCGCTGGGGCCACCTCAGCGGCCCGCAGCTGGTGCACCAGTTCTGGATTGCGACGGTCGCCGGGTGCTACGCCAGCCACGGAGAGAGCTTCGTCACCCCCGGCGGCAGTCTGCACATGGTCGAGGGCGGGCGCTTCCGCGGCGAGAGTCCGCCGCGGCTGGGGTTCCTGCGCCGCGTCCTCGACGACCTCACGATTCCAGGACTCGACCCGATCGATCGGTGGGACGACCCGGCCTATGTCGCGGGGTCACCGCGCCGCCAGTACCTGCAGTACCTCGGTCGGTCGGCACCGCACGAGTGGCCGTTCCGGCTCCCTCAGGGCAACCTGGGTGACCGTCTCGAGGTCGGCGACGCCTTCGAGGTCGACGTCATCGACACCTGGAACATGACGGTGACGCCCGTGGGCCGCCGTTTCGTGCTGGACGACGTGCAGCGCAACGACGCCTACGCGACGGGAGCCGAGCCGGTCCCGCTTCCGGCCGGCGAGGCCGTTGCGCTGCGCATCACACGGGTCCCCTGACCCGGCGCCAAGAACGCGCGGGCACCAGGGCCTCGACGGCGGCGGTGCCGTCGACCACGACGGACAGCATGCGAGGCCGCGTGTCGAGGTTCGCCATCAGCAGGGCGGTGGCCGCGGCATCCCGTGCTCCGACCGCCCAGACGAGGGTGTCGGGGCTCGCGCCCCACAGCAGCCGCGCACCGGACAGCGATCGCAGGGCGTCGACGGCCGCGGCGACCGGGTAGGGATCCCCGTCGGCGGAGCGGATGCCGCGGGCACCCCACTCCTCGAAGTACGCGATGCCCGCCACGCCGGGCACGGCCAGGGCGGCAGCGGACGCGATGGTCCAGGCCGCGAGCTCGGCGGAGGTCTGCCGTGGATCGGGCGATCCGGTGAACTCCGCGCCGTACCCATCCGAGAGGTCGTCGCGCACGGGGGCGGGCTCGCGACGCGTGGCCACGTTGTTGAACCGGGCGCGCAGCGTGACAGGCCCGACGTGGACCGGCCGATCGCCGGCGATCTCGACGGCCTGGGCGGCAAGAGCCCGCTGCACGGCGATGGACTCGAAGAGCTGCTCGTCGCCGAGCGTGTGGAAGAGGGGAGTGAGTCCGAACGCGACGGCGTCGACGTCCGCGGGCACGCGCTCCTGCTCGCGGTTGAGCTCGGTGAAGTGCGAGCGCGTGCCACCGACGAGGGCGGGGGAGAGTGCGGCATCTGCCAGGGCGACGCGCAGTGCGGCGACGAGCGCGGGCTCGCTGAGGTGGCTGACGGGGTCGAACACGCCCACCCGTCGCACGGGCAGGCCCACGAGTTCTCGCACAGCGGAGCCGAGTGCCGCCTCGAGCTCGGCGCCGGTCACCGCGCCGGGGGTCTTCGTGCCCCACGGCGCGTCGGCCGTCGGGGGAGCGATGAGTCGCACGTCCAGGGCGGCGGCGGTGCCCGCGGCGCGGGCCAGAGCGGCGCGCCAGTTCGTTGCGGACAGGTCGAGCTCGACCAGGAGCGCTTCGGACGTCACCTCGTGGGGCGCGGGTTCGGGCGCGGAGGCCGCTCCCACCACGATGTCGGGAAAGGTCCCCTCCGCGCGCAGTTCGATGCGGTCGGCCCCGCGGGCGCCGACTGCCGTCGCCGCCCCGGCGGCCCGCACCGTGACCGATTGCGCGACGCGCTCGCCGGCGGCGAGGTCGTACGGGAACGGCAGGTCGAGCGGGCGGCTGTACGTCTTGTACGAGGCGTCGGTCCAGTTGCGCTGGTCCTCCATCTCGAACACGTCGCCGCCGAACGCCAGGTCGACCTCGACGCCGTCGACCGCCCACGCCAGTCCGGCGATGTCGAACACGGGCTGATGCGGGCTGACGGCGCGGGGGAACGCGGTCGACTCCTGCCCGCCGCCCGCGTGCACGACCCGCAGCGGGACACCGGCGAGGCGGTGCGGATGCAGCACCACGAGTCCGACGCGGTTCGTGCGGAACGCCGCGCGCGACTCCGCGTCGAAGGTGACGGACACCACATCGCCGTCCGCGCGGACCGTCACGTCACCCGCGACGTCGGCGCCGAGGTCGGTCCACGTCACCGCGAGAGTCAGCGAGTCCGGACCTTCGTCGATGCGCGAGATCTCCGGAGTGGCCGTCGCCCAATCGGCGTCGCGGACGACGGCACGGATGCTGCGCAGCACCACGACGCCGCGCCAGGCGAGATCGGCGATCTCGTCGGCGCGGCGGTCGAAGCTCCAGTCGCCCCAGGTCGTGACGGCCATGTCATGGACGCGACCGGCGAGAGCGGCTCACAGCGTGGTCATCCCGCCGTCCACGGCGAACAGCGCGCCGGTCGCGAAGGCCCCGTCGTCGCTCGCGAGGAAGACCATGATGCCCTCGACGTCGCGCGGCGTGCCGGGGCGCCCGAGCGGGATGCGCCCCACGATCGCCGCACGGGAGGCGGGGTCATCCGAGATCGCGGTCACCAGCGACGTCTCGGTGTAGCCCGGAACGACCGTGTTCACGCGGATCCGGTCGGCGGCGTAGGCCGCCGCGACGGTGCGCGTCAGGCCGTGGATGCCGGCCTTCGTCGCGCTGTAGGCGGTGAAGTCCTGCCCCTCGCCGTTCAGCCCGGTCGGGCTGCCGGTCAGGATGATGGATCCGCCGCCGATCGTGAGCAGCCCCCGCACCGCGTGCTTGACGGTGAGGAACGTCCCCGTGAGGTTCACGTCGACGGTGCGCTTCCAGACCTCGAGGTCGAGGTCGGCCGCCTTCGCGTCCTGGCCGAACAGCTGCACGCCGGCGTTGGCGACGACGACGTCGGGCGTCCACTGCTCCGCGGCGAGCTCGGCGAAGGCCGCCTCGACCGACCGCTCGTCGGAGATGTCCATCACCGCGACGCGCGCGACGTCGGCGCCGATCTCCGCCACGGCGTCGATGGCCGCCGCCTCATCGCGGTCGGCCACGATGACGCGCGCGCCCTCGCGGGCGAAGCGCGCGGCCACCGCGTAGCCGATCCCGGTGGCGGCGCCCGTGACGAGCGCCGTCTTGCCCTGCAGTCTGGTCATGCCGGTCCTCAGCGCTCGATGTGGTCGAGGTGCAGCATCCGCGCGAGGTTCTTGTCGAGCTCGTCGTCGCGGAAGATCTTCTTCCAGTCGTCCTTGATGATGCTCTCGCGACCGTAGTCCATCGCGATCAGGCACGCGTCGCTGAACGGGTTGTCGCCGCGGAGGCCGTTGGCCAGGGCGACCTGCGTGTGACCGTACAGGATGCTGCGGGCCGCGGCCTCGGGGACGCCCATCGTGTTGATGGTCTCCTCGAGCGCCTCGTTGAGGAGGGCGCCGATCATGCAGGCGACCGTCTCGACCAGCGTCGGCTCGAGCTGCGCGAGCTGCTTGATCGTGACGAAATGCACGTCGATGACCGGCGCGTAGATCGCGCGCACCGTGGCTTCGACGATCGCGGCCTTGGCCGGGTCGTCGCTCTCGATGGCGGCGATCGCGTCCTGCGGCGCGGCGATGCCGCCGAAGGTGTCGGCCCACTCCTCGGGGCTCTGGCGCTGCAGGAAGATCGACGGGTGGCACGGGTGCGCCACGGCGCGGATGACGTCGTCGCGGTCGGTGAGCAGTCCGGCGTAGGCGGCGGCGGGATCGAGGGTGAGCGCGATCGCGCCCGACTTCATCTGCGGCACGAGGTCGGCCGTGACCGGGCCGAGGGCGAGGTCGGGCACCGCGAAGACCACGATGTCGGCGTCGGCGACGGCGGTCGCCGCATCCGTCAGCTCGCGGCCGGCGTCGATCGTGCGCTGCTGGCCGGCGGGGGAGTTCTCGACGTACCAGGCGGTGTGCGCGGTCTTGTCGAGGTTGTTCGACACGCGCATGCCCATCTTGCCGCCCGCGCCGATGACGGCGATCTTGTAGGACTCGGTCGCCGCCTCGGCGGCGGTGCTCGTCGACGTGTCGGTCATGGTGTGCTCCTCAGGTATTCGATGGTGGCGCGGGTCCAGTCCCGCTCGGTGCGGATGGTGGTCTCGGGGTCTCCCTGCCAGGAGAGCCAGTGCTCGACGATCTCGTTCACGCCGCGCTCGCGCGGGCGGACGGTCTCGAGCAGGTGCGGATAGTCGTGCAGTCCCTCGCCCATGACGGCGCCGCCGTAGGTGAACCCGACCCAGCCGGGCTGACGCGCGAAGGCGAAGTCCTTCACGTGCACGTTCTTCACGTGCGGCGCGGTGAGCTCGACGCAGTCACGGGGGAGCTCGACCCGCGCGACGACGTTCGCCGGGTCGAGGCAGACACCGAGATGGTCGTCACCGACCCGCTCGATGAGGGCGATCAGGTCGGACGTCGCGACCTGCTCGTACGTCTCCAGCGCGAGCGTGACACCGGATGCCGCATACCCCCCGATCGCGGAGCGCAGCTGCTCCTCGGCCTCGGCGAGGGTGGGGCGGCTGTCGGGCCCGTAGAGCATGGAGCGCACGAGTCGGGCGTCGAAGATGTCGGCGAGACGGAGGAAGCGCTCGAGGCGCTCGGGCTCGATGCCCTTGGTGCCGAGCTCGATGGTGAGGCCGAGGTCGCGGGCGGCGGCCGCGGCATCCGTCAGCTCGCGGTCGTCCATGGTCTCGAGCGGCGCGTAGTCGCAGATCTGGAAGAGCTCGACGTCGAGGGCGCGCGTGGCCTCGAAGGCGCCGCGCAGCGACAGCGGCTCCGGCACCCCGTCGGAGTGCTGCCAGAAGAAGGCGTAGGTGCCGAGGCCGATCATGCCGCCCCTCCCTCTGCCCCGCGCTCTACCCCGCGAGACTGCAGCGGGTCGGCGAGACCGTGGGCTTTCCCCGACGTTTCGCCGCGCTGCTGCAGTCTCGCGGTCCGGGCGCGGGCGGTCCGGGTGCGGGAGGTGCGGGTGGCGGCGGCGGATGCCTCGTCCAGCACCGCGACGAGGGCGTCGGGGTCGTGCGCGAAGCGGCCGAGGAAGAGCCCGTCGACGGCGTCGCCGAGTCGCGTCAGGAGGCCGGGGCCGGCACTGCCGCCGTAGATGACGGTGGATCCGTCGCGGGCGGGATCCGCGTCGAGGGCGTCGCGGAGCGCGCGGGTGACGACGGAGATGTGCGCGTCGGGCGCCGGCTCTGCGGCGCCGATCGCCCAGACCGGCTCGTACGCGACGATGACGGGTCCGGCGGGCGCTCCGTCGAGGTCGGCCTGCAGCTGGTGGAGGTTCGCGCGAGCGGCGGCCGCGGCATCCATCCGGTCCTCCTCGCCGATGCACAGCACCGGCGTGATCCCCTCGGACAGGGCCGCCGAGGCCTTCGCGGCGGTGTCGGCGTCGGTCTCGCCGAACAGTCGGCGTCGTTCGGCATGTCCGATCTCGGCGACGCGCACGCCGATCTCGGCGAGCTCGGCCGCGGTGACCTCGCCGGTGAACGCGCCGGGCGGGTGCGCGGAGACGTCCTGGGCGCCGACGAGCACCGGGGTGCCGGCGAACGCGGCGAGGGCTGCCGGGATCTGCAGGTACGAGGGGATGACGAACAGGCGCACGCGTCCGTCGGCGATCGCCGGCAGTGCCGCGACGCGCGCCGCGACATCGCCGCACCACGACGTCGCCCGGGCATGCGTGAAGTACGCCTTGAGGGAGACGCCCACCGTGATCGGGGCGGTCGAGGGGGTACTCATGCGGGTGCCGTTCTGCAGGGTGGCGGGGTCAGCAGGACCCGGTGGCCTCGTATTGGCCGATGACCGCGACCTTCTCGGCCGACGCCGAGGAGGTGTCGAAGCGGTAGGTCAGCCACTCCTTCGCGAGGCGACGGGCGAGCTCGATGCCGACCACGCGCTGGCCCATGCACAGCACCTGGGCGTCGTTGGAGAGTACAGCGCGCTCGACGCTGAAGGAGTCGTGGGCGGTCACGGCGCGGATGCCGACCACCTTGTTCGCCGCGATCGCGACGCCCAGCCCGGTGCCGCAGATGAGGATCGCACGATCGGCCTCGCCGGCGGCGACGCGCTCGGCCGCGGCGATCGCGACCTTCGGGTAGGCGGTGTGGCCGTCCGCGTCCACGCCCACGTCGATGACGGAGGCCACGCCGGGGTTGGCCTCGAGATCCTTCTTGATGATCTCCTTGTACTCGAAGCCGGCGTCGTCGCAGCCGATGACGAGGCGGAGGGGCTGGGGATCGGTCATGGGGTGGGTCCTTCCGAGGAGGCGGTCGAGTCGGCCAGGATGCAGCCGACGGCGGTCACGAGGAGCGCGAGGCTGATGGCGCCGGGGTCGGGCGTGCCGACGGCGTGCTCGCCGTGCGTGCGTGCGCGGCCCTTGCGGGGGAGCAGGCCGGCGGTGGCCTGTGCGGCGTCCGTGGCGGCGACGGCGGCGGACTTCCATGCGTCGGCGAGACCGGCGCCCCCGTCCACGCCGCGCGTGAGCGTCTCGGAGAACGGGATGAGCGCGTCGACCAGGGTCTTGTCGCCGAGTTCGGCCTTGCCGTAATCGGTGACGCCGCGCGAGCCCGCCGCCACGCCGGCGGCGACGGCCGCGGCATCCGGGGTTCCCGTGTCGCCGAGTTCTGCGGCGACGGCGCGGAGGATGACGCCCCACAGGGCGCCCGACGTGCCGCCGGCCTTGTCGGCCCATGCGTCGGCGGCGCGGGTCAGCGTCGTCTGCGCACCGGCGCCGGCGTCAGCGGCGCGACGTGCGGCGCGCAGCGCCGCGGTCGACCCGCGCTGCATGCCGATGCCGTGGTCTCCGTCGCCCGCGACGGAGTCGAGGCGCCCCAGCTCGTCGACGTTCTCGTCGACCGTGGCGGCGAGGGCCGCGACGGCGGCGACGACCGTCGCGGCGGAGGCGCGGGAGGCGTCGTCGGCCTCGGGCACCGCCACCTCGGCGTCGTCGGCGCGGTAGGCCGCGGCATCCACCCGCTCCTGGGGCGCGACGGAGCCGCGACGGTAGGCGGGGGTGTTGACCGGGGTCTCCCAGAGGGTCTCGAGCTCGTCGTCCAGCCAGAAGAGGGTGAGCGAGGTGCCGGCCATGTCGAAGCTCGTGCAGTACTCGCCGACGTGCGGGTCGACCACGACGATGCCCGCGTCCGCGAGCAGCACGGCGATGCGCCGGTAGACGACGAACATCTCCTCGTACTTGAGCGACCCGAGGCCGTTCAGGACGGGGATGACGCGGGCTCCGGCCGCCGACTCGACACCTTCGGGCAGCTCGGAGAGCAGGCGCTCGACGAGCATCTCGGCGAGGCCGTCGGCGGTCGGGACGTCGGCCTCGTCGATGCCGGGCTCGCCGTGGATGCCGAGCCCGATGGCCATGCGCCCGGCCGGGACGGAGAAGAGCGGGTCGGCGGCGCCGGGCAGGGTGCAGCCGGTGAAGGCGACGCCGAACGAGCGGGTGCGCTCGTTGGCCTTCTGTGCCACGGCCACGACGGCGTCGAGGTCGTAGCCGGCCTCTGCGGCGGCGCCGGCGATGCGGAAGACGGTGAGGTCGCCCGCGATGCCGCGGCGGCGGTCCTTCTCGGACACGGGCGCCGAGGCGACGTCGTCGGTCACGACGACGGTCTGAGCGGGGATGCCCTCGGCGCGGAGCTGGTCCTGCGCGGCGTCGAAGTTGAGCACGTCGCCGGCGTAGTTGCCGTAGGTGAAGAACACCCCGCCGCGGTTGTCGGCCGCGGCGGCGACGGCGTGCACCTGATGGGTCGAGGGCGAGGCGAACAGATTGCCCATCGCCGCGCCGTGCGCGAGCCCCGGACCGACCAGTCCGCCGAAGGCGGGGTAGTGGCCCGAGCCGCCGCCGACCACGACGGCGACCTGCCCGGCGGGCGATGCGGTCGAGCGCACCACTCCGCCGGTCACGCGGCGGACGTAGCGGCCGTTGGCGGCAACGAACCCCTCGATCATCTCGTCGGCGAAGTCCGCCGGCGCGTTCCAGAGGCGGGTCATCGGCGCGATCCGGGCTTCTGGACCGTGGATGCTGCGGCAGCGGCATCCGGGGTCGGCGTCGTCAGCTCGACGGCCACCGGCTCGATGCGCTTGCTGCGGGCGAGGAGCACCATGAGCACCGCGGAGACGAGCATGACGAAGCCGACGATCATCATCGGCACCTCGTAGCCGCCGGTCGCGTCGTGCACGGCGCCGGTGATGTACGGGGCGGAGAAGCCCGCCAGGTTGCCGACCGTGTTGATCAGGGCGACGCCGGCGGCGGCCGCGGCACCCGTGAGGAAGCGGGTGGGCAGCGTCCAGAAGTTCGGCAGGGCGGCGAAGATCGCGCAGGCCGTGATGGTGATGACGGCGATGGTGGCCGCCGGCGAGCCCGCGAACAGCGCCAGAGGGATCGTGACGGCGCCCACGACCGCCGGGACGGCGATGTGCCAGGTCTTGAGGCCCCGGCGCGAGGCGTCGCGCGACCAGAAGTACATGACGATGGCGGCCGGCAGGTAGGGGATCGCGGTGATGAGACCCTTCTGCAGCACATCGAACGAGGTGCCCGCGCTCTGCTGGAAGCCCTCGATGATCGTGGGAAGGAAGAACGCCAGCGCGTACAGGCCGTAGATGAAGCCGAAGTAGATGAAGGACAGCACCCACACGCGGCCGCTCTTGAAGGCGAAGCGCGCCGAGACGTGCTTCTCGTTGCCGCCGGTCGCCGAGCGCTCCTTCTGGAGGGCGTCGGTGAGCCAGACCTGCTCGTCGCGGGTCAGCCACTTCGCGTCGGCCGGCTTGTCCTTGAGGTAGAACCACGCGATCACGCCCACGACGATCGCGGGGATCGCGACGCCGAGGAACATGAAGCGCCAGCCCTCGAGGCCGAAGAACACGCCGTGCTGCTGGATGAGCGCGCCGGCGAGAGGGGCGCCGACCACGGTCGTGAGGGGCTGCGCCAAGTAGAAGAGCATCAGCACGCGGCCGCGGTACTGCGCCGGCACCCACAGGCTCAGGAAGAGGATGGCGCCCGGGAAGAAGCCGGCCTCGGCGACGCCGAGGAGGAAGCGCAGCACGACGAGCTGCTCGAAGTTGCCCACCCACGTGAACAGCAGGGCCACGATGCCCCACGACACCATGATGCGGGCGAGCCAGCGGCGGGCGCCGAAGCGGTGCAGGGCCAGGTTGGAGGGGACCTCCAGCAGGATGTAGCCGACGAAGAAGACGCCCGAGGCGAAGCCGAACTGCGCCGCGCTCAGCGCCAGGTCGGTGTTCATGCCGTTGGGGGCGGCGAATCCGATGGCGGTGCGGTCGAGGTAGTTGATGAAGAACATCAGCGCCACGAACGGCACGAGCCGGATCGAGACCTTCCGGATGGCGGACCGCGCGACGTCCGGCGCAGCGGTCTGGGAGGGGGACGTGTCCACGATGACTCCGATTTCGATCGACGTTGATTCGCGACGATGAAGCTCGGCGTCGCAGTCCCATTGTGGCAAACCGGTTGACCAATTACAAGATATCCGGTTGACCAATTTACGAGTGGTCGCACGCGCGCTACCGTGGTGCCATGCCCGCCTACCCCGGTGACGACGCCGGCGACATCGCCGCCGCGCTCGGCGCACTGCCCAGCGGGACGCCGGTGTCCGAAGTCGCCCGCAAGCTTATGGATCTCTTCACCGGCGGCTCCATCGCGCCCGGCACCCGGCTTCCTCCGGAGCGACAGCTGGCATCGACCCTCGGCGTCGGCCGCTCCGCCGTGAGGGAGGCGCTGGCCGCTCTGGAGATCCTCGGCATCGTCGACGTCCGCCCGGGGTCGGGGACCTACCTGCGCGGGACGGCGAGCGAGCTGCTGCCGCAGACCCTGCGGTGGGGACTGCTGATCGGGGAGCGCAACACGGCGGAGCTCCTCGAACTGCGTTCCGGTCTGGAGATCTACGTCGCGCGTCTCGCGGCTGCGCGCGCAACCGAGGCGGACCGGGCGCGGATCGCGGCTCGCCTCGACGACATGCGCGCGCAGCTGGGCGACCTCGCGGCTTTCGCGCGCGCCGACCTCGAGTTCCATCACACCCTCGCCGAGGCCGCCGGCAACAAGGTCCTCATCGACCAGCTGCAGGTGGTGCGCTCGCTCCTGCGGGTGTACGCGGACCGTGCCGTGCGTGACGAGGCCGAGGCGCGGTCCGCCATCGCGGAGCACGACGCCATCCATCGCACCGTCGTGGAGGGGGATCCGGATGCCGCGGCCTCCGCGATGGCGACGCACATGGCCACCGCGTCGGCCCGCCTGTCGGCGGACGCCGCCGTCGGCTGAAGCAGACGGACGGATCAGCCCGCGGCGTACTCCTCGATCACCACGCCCGAGGCGAAGGGCCGCGTGCGCGTCGGGGTGAACGCCCGGGCCTCGAAGGGGGCGTCGCCGAAGAGCGGTATGCCGGATCCGAACACGAACGGATTGCGCTTGAGCACCAGCCGGTCGATCTCCGGAAGCAGCGCGCCGGCCAGGCTGCCGCCGCCGCACAGCCAGATGTCGAGACCGCCCTCCTCCTTGAGGCCTCGGACCGTCGCCCGAGGATCCGCCGTGACGGTGATGGCGGGGTCGACGTCGCGCGTCCGGCGGCTCGCGACGACCTGGCGGAGATGCGGGTAGGGACTGGGGATGCCGGCCGCCAGCGCCGGGGTCAGCGTGTTCCAGCCCATGATGACGGTGTCGAAGAGCGTCCGCGGTGGCTCGATGCCGAGCGCCGCGTGGGCGTGGACGGGGAGCGCGTCGGCGTACTCGCCGTAGACGACGGCGCCGTGATCCCCCTCGGCGAGGAAGGCGTCGAAGCCGCCGTCCGGATCGGCGATGAAGCCGTCCAGGCTGACGGCCACGTAGTAGACCAGCTCTCGTGTCATGGGTTCTCCTCCCTGCCGGGAGCCTATCGAGGGCGCCGAGTGGCCACCCGGCTCAGTCGCCGACGCGGGTGAGCCGCACCGCCATGAACTGCCGGCCGGGCAGCTCCACGCGCACGGTGCCGCGGTGGGTGCCGCCGACGCGGTCGACCGTCATGTTCCAGGTGTCGATGACCTCGAGCGCCCATTCGCCGTCGGCGAGGATCAGGTTGCGGAAGCGCGGCCGGTTGAAGCCGAAGTAGCCGACCCGCAGCATCCCCTCGACCCCTCCCCAGGGGACGTCCCAGTCCGACGTCAGCGGATCCCACACGCCCTCGGGCGCCTCGGCCTGCAGCTTCTCGAGGAAGGCGATGCGGTCGGGGGAGGAGCCGTGCAGCACTCCGCCCTTCGCCCACCACAGCACCTCCGGGTCGTCGCCGAACCCGGCGTCCACCGCCCCGCCGTCCGCGGCGGGAAGGTACGTCTCGCCGTGGCCGACATACCCGCCGCGCACCGCGCCCTCCCAGAAGCGGCGCACCATCTCCTCGCCGGTGATGTTGCCCCAGCCCTGGTCGATGTCACCCTCGTAGGCGCACTCGTCGATGACCACGGGCTTGCCCCAGCGCTCGCGCCACTCGTCGGTGTTCTCGGCGGTGCGGTAGACGTCGACGCGCTGGATCGACACGTGCGTGATCCACGGACGGGTGTAGTCGTAGAACGGCCGGCAGTTGTGGATCGAGTTGAGGTGCCCGAACGGGTCCTCCGCGCCGACGACCGCCGCGAGGCGCTCCCAGTCGGGCTCGTCCTTGCTCCACAGGAGGTCGTACTCGTTGGCCATCGACCACCACACATTGGAGAACGCGGCCAGGCGGCGCACGACGTAGCGCAGGTAGCGCTCGTCGACGGCGGGCCCGAGGTCGGCGAACCCCCACCGGTCGTAGGCGTGGAAGAGGATCAGATCGGCCTGGATGCCGCGCTCGGCCAGCTGCGCGATGCGCTGCTCGAGACGGCGGAAGTGAGCCGGATCGAAGCGCTCCAGATCGAAGCCGTCCGCCAGCGAGCCCGGGAAGACGAAGTCCTCCGGCTCGTTCTGGTTGAACAGGTAGGACTTCGGGAACAGGCACATGCGGATCTTCGAGAACGGCGCCTCCGCCAGGGTCGAGAGCGTCTGCTCCTGCAGGGCGTCGGGCTGGTGCGTCCACGCGTAGGCGGTGGTGCCCAGCGGGCGGTGCCGTGTGCCGTCGGCATGGCGGAAGTGCAGGCCGTCGACGCGCACCGGGCCGTGCGCACCCTCCCGCGCCCCCGTCACGGTGAACGAGCCGGAGACGCCGTCCAAGGACCGCGCCGTGGAGCGCGTCGTGAACGTCCACTCGCCCTCCGCATCGGCGAGCACCCGCACGAGGTACCGCCCGTCGCCGTCGTAGAACCCGCCCATCCGCAGCTCGCTCCCGTCGGGGCGGGTGACCAGCGCGTCGAGCTCGACGTCGACGAAGGGATTGCCGTGCGACGGCCCCGCGAGGCGCACGTCGGCGACATCCCAGAGCGGCGTCGGCTCCGGCGCGGCGACCGACGCCGAGCCGCGTTCGACCGACGCGTCCTCGTACGACGGGTCGGGCTCGATCGCGGGCGCGTACGGCGGTCGCGGGTCCGCCCCCTCGCCGAGCTCCGCCAGCGACGCCCAGAGGCGTTCGCGCTCGGCGGCGTCCGAGAGCGACGGCACGAACCCGACCAGCTGGCCGAGCCGCCCGTTGCGGAACTGCGTGGCCATCGGCGAGGCCGCGATGCCGGGCATGTACCGCTCGAGCACCGCCCGGGCGGCGGGGTGGTCGAGGGCTTCGCCGAAGGTGGAGGCGCGGTCGAACATGGAGGACCTTTCGGGTTCAGGGGCGGTGGGCCGCGGGCTTCAGGACACGCGGCCGCGCTGGTTTCAGGACGCGGTGGCCGTGCGGATGGCCTCGTCGACGCGGGCGAGCACGTGCGGCGGGGTGAACATGAGGGCGGCCGCGACGGGGCGACCCGACCCCCAGAGGGTGTCGGCGCGCACGGCGTCGACGCGGTCGGGCGCGACCTCGGCGAGCGTCGCGAGCAGTGCGTCGTAGGCTCGGCGGTCGTCGATCACGTCGGCGAGCGAGGCGTCGAGCCCGTCGAGGGGCGGATGCTGCGGCTCCGGCGCTGCGCCGAACCGCCACTCGTGACGGCCCGAGCCGACGTGCTGCACAGGCTGGAGTGGAAGGGCGACCTCGGCGGTGGTGTTGGCCGGGACGGTCGCGCGGACGACGACGGTGTCGCCGTCGCGCTCCCACGCGACCGACGCTTCGCCGTAGGGGGTGAGGTGGCGCGCCGAGGCGGACGTCAGCCCGGACAGGGGCTGCGGCGCGATGCGCAGCGCGCGGTAGCCCGGTGCCGCCGGCGCGAGGCCGGCCACGGTGCGGTGCAGCCAGTCGGCCACGGCGCCCAGCGCGTAGTGGTTGAACGAGGTCATCTCTCCCGGGTTCACCGAGCCGTCGGGCAGCAGCGAGTCCCACCGCTCCCACACCGTCGTCGCGCCCATGGTGACGGGGTACAGCCACGAGGGGCACTCGGTCTGCATGAGCAGCCGCTCGGCGGCAGCAAGGTGTCCGCCCTTCGCGAGGGCGTCGGTGACGAGGGGCGTGCCGACGAAGCCGGTGCCGATGCGGTAGCCGCCCTCCCGCACGCGCGCCGACAGTCGCGCGGCGAGGCGGGCGCGCACGTCGGCGTCGTGCACGAGGTCGAACTCGAGCGCGAGCGCGTAGGCGGTCGGGGCGTCGCTCATCATGCGGCCCGCGGGCGTCACGTACTCCGCGACGAAGGCCTTCCGCGACCTCTCGGCGAGCGCGCCGTAGTGCTCCGCGTCGTCGTCGCGCCCGAGAAGGGCGGCCGCGTCCGCGACGATCCGCAGCGACCGGGCGAGGTACGCCGTCGCGACGATGTCGCCGTCGACTTTCGCCTGGCCGGGCTTGTCCGGCGGCGCCGACGGGTCCAGCCAGTCGCCGAGCTGCATCGATCCCGCCCACAGTCCGGAGTCCCCGGCCTCGGAGACGACCAGGTCGACCCATGAGGTCATGCTCGGATACTGCGCCTCGACGACGCCGAGGTCGCCGAAGCGCTCGTACAGCACCGAGGGCACCACGGTCGCGGCATCCCCCCAGGCGGCCGTCGCCCCGAGCGAGCCGAAGCTCGGCAGCGCGGCGGGGACGACGAGCGTCACATCGCCGCCGCGGCGCCCCTGCTCGAGCGCGAGGTCGCGCAGCCACGACGTCAGGAACCCGTCGCAGTCGTAGAGGAACGAGGCGGTGGGGGAGAAGACCTGCAGGTCGCCGGTCCATCCGAGCCGCTCGTCCCGCTGCGGGCAGTCGGTCGGGATCGACAGGAAGTTGCCCCGCATGCCCCACAGCACGTTGTCGTGCAGACGCGACAGCAGGGGGTCGGATGCCTCGAACCACCCCGTGCGCGTCATGTCGGTGTGCAGCACGACGGCCTCGACGTCGGCGGGGTCGAAGGCTCCCGGCCAGCCGTCGATGGAGGCGTAGCGGAAGCCGTAGAAGCTGAAGCGCGACTCGAGCACCTCCTCGCCGGTGCCGGCGAGGTCGAAGGTCGCCGTCGCGGCGGCGTTGCGGAGCGGGCGGATGCTGAGCTCGCCGTCCTCCAGCACCTCCGCGTGACGTGCGGTGAGCCGGGTGCCTGCCGGGCCGGTCACCCGGATCCGCAGGCGTCCGACCAGGTTCTGACCGAAGTCGAGGATGGTCGCTCCGGACGGCGAGGTCGTGACGTCGACCACGGGGAGGGTCTGGATGCGGCGGACCGGAGGGGCGATGCGGGCCTCCGGCACGGGGACCGTGTCGTAGTCCGGCCGGGCCGCGGGTCCGACGCGCACCGGATTCCAGCCCTCCACCGTGCCGCCGGGCGCCGACCAGCCGGGCAGCACCCGCCGCAGGTCCTGGTGCTCGCCCGGGTAGATGCCGCTGTCGACGACGGGACCGTCGCCGGTCGCCGTCCACGCGTCGCCCGTGGCGGCGATCGTGTCGACCGTCCCGTCCTCGAACGCGACGCGCAGCTGCGCCAGGAACGACGGCTGGTCGCCGTACAGGCGGTCGGTGAAGGTGAAGAAGCCGTACTTCTCGGTGTACCAGGCGCCGGCGACGGTCGCGCCGAGCACGTTGTCGCCCTGGCGGACGAGCCGCGTCACGTCGACCGTCTCGTGGACGAGCCGGTCGCGGTAGGCGGTCCAGCCGGGCGCCAGCACGTCCTCGGCCACGGGCTCGCCGTTGAGCTCGGGCTCGGCGACGCCGAGCGCCGTCCACAGCAGCAGCGCCGAGCGCACCGGACGGTCGAGGTGGAACGAGGTTCGCACCAGCGCCGGCTGCGCCGGCCGGTCGGGGTCGGCCAGCCCGATGGGCTCGGCCACCCACTCGCCCTCGGCGAGGAAGCCGGCGGCCACGCGCCGCGGCGCACTCCAGGCGGTCTGCGCACCCGACGTCGCGATCGCGCGCACCGTGACGTCGCGCTCCTCGCCCGCGGCGAGGGGCGCGAACGGCCAGGCGACCAGCGCGCTGTCCGGGCCGTCGAGCCGGACGGTGTCCCGCCCGTCGGAGAGCTCGGCCGACGCCTGGATCCAGCCGTCCGCCGCGTCCTCGACGGTCCACGTGAGACGTGGTGTCGGCGTCGCGACGAACACGGTGTCGTCCCGCAGCTCGGCGCGCAGCATCCCGATCACCGCGGTGTTCGTCGTCTCGGTCATTCGTCGTCTCCTTCGGTGGTCCAGCTGTCCACGATGATCTCGCCGCTCACGGCGTACACGCCGATCACCCGGCCGGTGAACGACTCGGTCGTCTCGGACGACAGGAAGCGTCCGTCGACCTCGCCGAGCTCGCGGCGCTCGCCGCCCGCCGTGACGGCGAGGGTGATCACGTCGCTCGTGCGGGGGAAGCCGCCGGATGCCGCGGGCGGGCTCGAGTCGATGTGCAGCTCGACGCGGCCCCCGGCGTAGGGCGTGCTCCACTCCTTCACGATGCCGGCCAGCGCGGCACGTCCCGTGAGCGCGCCGTTTCCTGCTTCGATCTCGACGTGGAAGCGCTCGTCGTAGCGCACGGCGAGTCCGCCCACGCCGGCGGAGGCGTCCAGGCCGACGGTCACCGCGGAACGGAGATGCTCCTGGCGGCGCCCGACGAATACGGGGCGCGGATCGTCGAGCGTCGCGCCCGTGCCGCGCAGCACGAGCGCACCGGGGTGCGAGTCGAGGTCGGCGTGGTCGGTCGGAAGGGAGCGGACGGCGATCCACTCGGCGTCGAGGGGTGCGTCGAAGATGACATCCGCGCGGGTGCCGGGGCGCGGGTTCAGCAGCACCGGGTCGATCGCGGGCCAGCCGTCGGACTCCCAGCGGACGGGGGTGACGAAGGTCTCGCGGCCGACGGCGGAGAAGGCGCGGGTCATGCTGCGGGGTCGCACACCCAGCAGCACGCAGAGCCAGTCCCCGTCGGGGCCGATCACCAGGTCGCCGTGGCCGGTGTTCTGCACGGGACGGATCGTGGAGCGGGCGGAGACCAGCGGGTTCTGCGGTGCGGTCTCGAACGGACCCTCGGGCGAGTCGCCGCGCGCGATGGAGATGCCGTGGCCACGCTCGGTGCCCCCCTCGGCGATCATCAGGTACCACCGGCCGTCCACCGCGTAGAGGTGCGGCGCCTCGGGGAACTGCCCGCCCGTGCCCGACCAGACCGAGCGCGGCTCCTCGAGCGCGCGGTGCGCGTCGAGGTCGACCCGCACCTGCTGGATGCCGAGGTGGGAGCCGACGCCCTCCCCGCTGAGGATGAGCCCGGAGAACGTGATGTAGACGGTGCCGTCCTCGTCCCACGCGATGTCGGGGTCGATGCCGTCGAGCGAGGCGGAGCCGTCGGCCTTCAGGATCAGGTCGCCGTCGCTCCACGGACCGGCGGCATCCGCGGCGGTGAAGTGCAGCATCCCGCGCCCCATCGCGTCGGTGACGACGAGGTGGAACACGCCGTCGCGGTGGCGGATGGTGGGCGCCCAGGCGCCGCCCGCCGTGGGCACCTCTTCGACGGCCAGCTGGCCGGGGCGGGTGGCGACGTGGCCGATCAGCTCCCAGGTCTCGAAGTCGGTCGACCGGTGGATCGGGATGCCGGGCAGGTACTCGAACGTCGAGGTCGCCAGGTAGAACTCGTCGCCGACGCGCACGACCGACGGGTCGGGGTGGAAGCCGCTGATGAGCGGGTTGAACAGCGTGGTCACGGGGAGCCTCGATCGTCGGGTGGGGCGCGGTGCGCGGGCGGGACGGATGCGCGAACGCGCGGGCGGGTCAGGAGCCGAAGATGCGGCCGATCTCGACCGCGAGGGCGAGCGCGCGGGGATCGGCGCCGCCCGGCCAGGGGCCGCGGGCGATCGTGTAGGCGAAGGCCACGCCCGTGTCGGGGTCGACGCAGGCGAGGGCGCCGGCGGCGCCATCGTGCCCGAACGCCCGCGGGCCGCCGAAGTGCAGCGCCGGCGTCGGCTTCTGGAAGACGACGCCATGAGCGCGGTGCGGCTGACCGAGCACCTCGTCGTAGCCGCTGACCTGCTGCAGGCCGACGACCTCGACGGTGTCGGGCGACAGCACGGGCGCGGCGCCGTCGACACCGGTCACCATCGCCGCGAACAGGCGCGCCAGACCCCGTGCCGAGCCCGTGCCCGACGCCCCGGCATGGCCGAAGCGCCAGCTGCGCTCATCGTTGGCGACATCGAGCTCCGGACCGGGGGACGACCAGACCAGCGGCATCAGCAGCGACGTGTAGCGCGGCGCGGAATCGATCTTGGGCCTGATCATCGGCAGCACGGGCACGCGGCGGGCGTCCTCGGACTCCGGGAGGCCGAGATAGAAGTCCACCGCGTGCGGGCGGCGGATCTCCTGCTCGTAGAAGTCCTGGAGCGTGCGGCCGGTGATGCGGAAGACGAGCTCCGCGCCGAGGTTGCCGATGGTGAGCGCGTGGTAGCCGAACGAGCTGCCGGGCTGCCACAGCGGCCGGCTGGCCGCGAGCCGGTCGGCGGCCGCGTGCGCATCGAGCAGCTCTGCCCACGTGAGGGCGGGCGTCGCCTGCGGCAGGCCGGCCTGGTGGGACAGCAGCTGCCGCACGGTGACCGCGCCCTTGTCCTTCGCCGCGAACTCCGGCCAGTACTGCGCGACGGGCGCGTCGAGGTCGACGAGCCCGCGCTCGAGCAGGAGGGCGATCGACAGGCCGAGCGTGTTCTTGCTCACCGAGTACGGCACCATCAGCGAGTCCCGGCTCAGGTGCGGACCGGTCCAGACGTCCAGCACCGGCCGTCCGCCGGCGAAGGCGGCCACCTGCACGGAGTATTCCGGATCCGCCGCGGCGAACCCCTCGATCTCGGCGACGACCGCGGCGAGGCGGTCGTCGGCGAAGCCGTCGACGTGAGCGGTCAGGGCATCGGACATGGGGGACCTTCCGGTGATCGGGGGGTGGAGCGCTGTGCGCAGTGGCGACCGGCGGTCAGTCGCCGACGCTCCACTCCATCGTGAGCGGAAGATCGGCCACGGAGGCCCCGGCGCGGAGGGTGAAGGCGCCGCCCTCGACCTGCCAGCCGTCGCTCCAGTGCGCGAAGCGCCGCGCGGGGAGGGGGATCGTCGCGGTGACGGTCTGCCCCGCCTCGGCCCGGACGGTCGCGAAGCCGACGAGCCAGCGCACCGGTCGCTCGACCGTGGAGTCCGCCCGCTCGGCGTAGACCTGTACGACCTGCTTGCCGGCACGCGCGCCGGTGTTGGCGAGCGTGACGTCGAGCGCATCGCCGTCACGCTGCACGGCGCCCCACGACCAGGTCGTGTAGCCGAGGCCGTGCCCGAACGGGAAGGCGGGCGCGGTGTCGGCGCGTAGCCACGCGCGATATCCGATGTGTATGCCCTCGGTGTAGGCCAGCACGCCGTCCTGCGGCGTGACGTCGGTGACCGGAACGTCCGCGAGTGCGGCGGGCCAGGTCGTGGGCAGGCGTCCGCCGGGCTCGGCGGCACCGGTCAGCACCGCCGCGACGGCGGAGCCGAACTCCTGCCCGCCGAAGTAGCCCTGGACGACGGCGGCGACATCGCCCGCCCACGGCAGCACCACGGGGGAGCCCGCGTTGACCACCACGATGGTCGGGGTGCCGGTGGCGGCGACGGCCCGCACCAGGTCGTCCTGGCGTCCGGGGAGGTCGAGGTCGACGCGGTCGTAGCCCTCGGACTCCACCTTCGAGTTCGTGCCGACGACGATAACAGCGACGTCGGCGGAGGCCGCGGCCGCCGCCGCGCGGGCGATCAGCTCGTCGGGATCGGTCTTCTCCGGGGCGATGCCGAGGGTGACGCTGAGCGCCCCGGCCAGGGGTCCGCCGGAGGACAGCGCGAACTCCGCGCGGAGGCGGAGCGGCCGGCCGGCCTCGGCCTGCACCGCGGCGGTCGACGACGGCGGGTTCAGGAAGGCGGCGCCGAGGTCGGTGCCCTCGATCTGCGGCGTCTCGGCGAGCATCTCGACGCCGTCGATCGACACGCGACCGGGGTTGGCGCCCGCGAAGCCGAGCTGGATCTCGCCGGTCTCGGCGGGCGTGTAGACCGTCTCGAGCACCACGGAGGAGCTCGCCGCGATCGGGGCGTCGCCGCCGAACCACACCAGTGCCGTCGAGCGGCGGTCTTCGGTGAAGAGCTCGGCTCCGTCCGCGTCGAAGAACGACACCCGCAGCCCGGGCTCGCCGGTCGCGGGGTTCTCCAGGTGCTCCAGCGGCAGCTCCGCGACGCCCTCCTGCACGACGGCGCCGATCTCGTACGAGACGGCCGCCTCGGGCAGCGCGGTGCGCAGCCCCTCCAGGGGCGATACGACGTGCTCGGGCAGCACGGTCGCGCTGCCCCCGCCCTGCGTGCGGGCCTCGAGCGCGTTGTGGCCGATCACCGCGACGGAGCGCAGGGTCGTCGCATCCAGGGGCAGGGTGCCGTCGTTCGTGAGCAGCACGGTGCCCTCGACGGCAGCCTCGCGGGTGAAGGCGACGCCGTCGACCGGGGCGGGCTCGACGCTCGGCGTGCCCTCGAGCGCGCCGACGCGCTCGGCCAGGAGCAGCATCCGGAGCACCTTGCGGTCGAGGTCCGTCTCGGAGACCCTGCCGTCGCGGACAGCCGCGACGAGGTCCCCCCACGCGGGAGCGGGACCGGGCATGGCGAGGTCCTGCGACGCGGCGACGGCGTCTAGGGAGCGCACCGCGGTCCAGTCGCTGACGACGACGCCGTCGAAGCCCCACTCGGAGTTCAGGGGTGTCTCGAGCAGGTCGTTCTCGGTCATGGTGACGCCGTCGACGGAGTTGTACGAGCTCATCACCGACCAGGTGCCGGCTTCGACGGCGCGCTCGAACGGCGCGAGGTAGAGCTCGCGCAGGGCGCGCTCGTCGACCCGGACGTCGACGGTGAAGCGGTCGGTCTCGGAGTCGTTCGCGACGTAGTGCTTCGGCGTCGCGGCGACGCCGTTGTCCTGCAGGCCGCGGACGTAGGCGGCGCCGAGCTCGGCGGTGAGCTCCGGGTCCTCGCTGAAGCACTCGAAGTGCCGGCCGCCGAGCGGCGAGCGGTGCAGGTTGATGGTGGGTCCGAGCACGACGTCCACGCCCTTGCGACGGGCTTCGGATGCTGCGGCCGCGCCGTAGCGGTAGGCGAGATCGATGTCCCACGAGGCCGCCAGGGCAGAGCCCGAGGGCAGGTTGAGCGAGGGCTCGCGCTCGTCCCATCGCGGGCCGCGCACGCCGGCCGGGCCGTCGGACAGGGTCATCGCCCGCACGCCGATCTCGGGGAGCGGCACGGTCGCCCAGAAGTCCGCGCCCTGCACGAAGGCGGCCTTCTGCTCGAGGGTCAGCTGCGCGAGGAGGGGCAGGAGGTGGGACGTCGCGTCGCTCGTGGCGACGGTCGATTCGGTGGTCACGGGGGTCCTTCCGGGGACAATGAGCAGCGGTGCGCCGCGTGGCGCACCGTCGAGCGGGGGATCAGGCGGCGTCGACGGACGTCGCGGCGCCGTCCGCCTGCGCGGCCAGCAGCGCACGGCGCGCGGCGCGCCGTTCCGCCTGGTCGTCGGGGTTCGGCACGGGGGCGGCCAGGAACAGCCGCTGCGTGTAGGGGTGCTCGGGGCGAGCGGTCACCTGGTCCCCGTCGCCGGTCTCCACGAGCTCGCCGCGGTACATCACCGCGACGCGGTGGCTGATGTGCCGGACGACCGCGAGGTCGTGCGAGATGAAGAGGTAGGCGACGCCGGTGCGCTCCTGGATTTCGATGAAGAGGTCGAGCACGCGGGCCTGCGTGGACAGGTCGAGCGCGGAGACCGGCTCGTCGCAGACGATGAGCTTCGGGTCGAGGGCGAGCGCCCGCGCGATGGCGACGCGCTGACGCTGTCCGCCGGAGAACTCCCGCGGCAGCCGCCCCGCGGCGTCCGAGGGAAGACCCACCCTATCGAGGAGGTCGCGCACCCGTGCCGACGCGGCCTTCGCGGCGGTGCCGCGAGCGGTCAGCGGCTCGGCGAGGATCTGCTCGATCGTGAGCGAGGGGTTGAGCGAGGAGTACGGGTCCTGGAAGACGACCTGGATCTCCGAGCTCAGCGTGCGCCGCTCCCGGCGGGAGAGGTGGCCGATCTCGCGACCGTCGTAGCGGATCGAGCCGCCGGTGACCGGCGCGAGGCCGAGGACCGCCCGGCCGAGCGTGGTCTTGCCCGATCCGGACTCGCCGACGAGGCCCACGGTCTCCCCGGGACGGATGTCGAGCGAGACGCCCTTCAGCGCCTGGAACGGCTTCGCCCGGAAGCCCTTGCCGGGATAGGCGACCTCGAGGTCGGCGATGTCGAGCAGCGGGTTCACGGGCGGACTCCTTCGGACGAGCCGGCCGGAGCCAGCGGACCGCGGGCGGGACCCTCGTCGAGGATCGCGTCCAGCAGCGACTGCGTGTAGGGGTGGGAGGGCGAGCCGAGGATGGTGCGCACCGGCCCCTGCTCGACGAACAGGCCCTGCTGCATGACCGTGACGCGGTCGCAGAGGTCGGACACGACGCCGAAGTTGTGCGTGACGAGCAGCATCGCCATCTGGCGCTCGCGCTGCAGGTCGCGGAGGAGGTCGAGCACCTCCGCCTGCACCGTCACGTCGAGGGCCGTGGTGGGCTCGTCGGCGATGATCAGGTCGGGGTCGGTCGACACGGCACCGGCGATCAGCACGCGCTGCGCCATGCCGCCGGAGACCTCGAACGGGTAGGCGTCGAAGGTGCGCTGCGGGTTCGGGATGCCGACCCGGTCGAGCAGCTCGAGCGACCGCTTGCGGGCATCCGCTTTGGACAGGCCCAGGTTCTTCACCAGCGGTTCGACCAGCTGCGAGCCGATCTTGAACGACGGATCGAGGTTGCTCATCGGCTCCTGGGGGATGTAGCCGATGCGGCGTCCGCGGATGCCGGCGTAGGCCCGCTCCGACGCGTCGCCCAGCTGCGTGCCCTCGTAGTCGATGGTGCCGGCGGTGACGCGGCCGCCGCGCGGCAGCAGGCCGAGCACGGCGAAGGCGGTCTGCGTCTTGCCGGAGCCCGACTCGCCGATCAGTCCGTGGATCTCGCCCTTGCGGATGTCCATCGAGACGCCGTGGACGACCTCGATGTCGGGGCCCGACGGCTGCTCGTAGCCGACGCGCAGGTCGCGGATGCTGAGCACCACTTCGTGCGATGCGCTCGCGGTGGCCGCGTCATCCGGGTGCACGATCGTGTCGGTGACGACGGGAAGTTCGCCCGAGTCTGCCAGCGCGTCGAGGTCGCCGCCGGAGAGGCTCATCGAGGTGGTCACGGCGGCGATGGAACCGGTGGCGGTGGTGACCGCACGGCGCCGCCGGCGGCGGACCGTCGCGGTGCGCTCCAGCACGTCGCGCATGGCGTTGGCGAGGAGGATCAGGGCGATGAGGGTGACGGCGATCGCGAGCGACGGCCACACCATGAGTAGGGGCGCCTGGTAGATCTTCTGGAACGCGTCGTTGAGCATGCCGCCCCACGTGGGAACGGACGAGTCGCCGATGCCGAGGAACTCCAGGCCCGACTGGATCGCGATGGCGATGCCCAGGATGATCGCCGACTGGATGATGATCGGCGCACGGACCACCGACAGGATGTGGCGGCCGATGATGCGCAGGTCGGAGAGGCCCGCCACGCGGGCGGCGTCGACGTACAGCTCGTTGCGCACGCCGGTGACGGCGGCGTAGACGAGGCGGAAGAAGGCGGGGGAGAGCAGGATGCCGAAGATCAGCATCGACAGCCACACCGAGGGTCCGAGGACGGCGCGGGCGGCCAGCAGCACCACGATGCCCGGCAGGGCCATCGTCAGCGACGTGACCCAGGAGGAGACGGCGTCGAACCAGCCCTTGTAGTAGCCGGCGATGAGGCCGGCCGTGACGCCGATGACCGCCGCGGTGACGAGCGCGACGAGGGCGGCGGCGACCGTCACCTGCGTGGCGGCGAGGAGACGGGACAGCACGTCGCGACCGGCGGAGTCGGTGCCCAGCAGGTGGTCTGCGCTGGGCCCCTTGAGGATCAGCTGCAGCGACGCGAGGTTCGGGTCGTGCGGCGCGATGATCCCGCCGAAGACGGCGATCAGCGCGACGACGGCCAGCACGATGAGCGAGGCGAGCCCGATGGGGCGACGCACGAGCCGGCGCAGGAGCGAGACGCGCACGGGCGGCGTGGGGATGGTGGTCGGGACGTCGACGGCGGTCATGACAGTCGCACCTTCGGGTTGAGCGCGGCCTGCGCGAGGTCGATGAGGAGGTTCACCACGATGACGATCACGGCGAAGGCGACCACGACGCCCATGACGACGGGGATGTCGCCCTGGGTGGTGGCGGAGACGGTCAGCTGGCCCATGCCCGGCAGGGCGAAGATCGACTCCACGATGACGGCGCCGCCGAGGAGGCCGACGAACTGCACCGCGAGGACGGCGAGGGCGGGGCCGCCGGCGTTGCGCAGCACGTGCTTGTAGACGACGCTGCCCGAGGACAGGCCGCGGCTGCGGAGCGTGCGGACGTAGTCGCGGGACAGCGCATCGGACACCGAGCCGCGGATCTGCTGCGCGACCGCGGCGATCGCGCCGATGGACAGGGCGATGATCGGCAGCGTCACGGACGAGAGCCAGCCGGCGAAGCTGGTGGTGATCGGGATGTAGCCCGTCGCCTTGAAGAGCTTGAGGTTGATGGCGAAGATCAGCACGAGGTACAGCGCGATCAGGAAGCCCGGGATCGCGAAGCCGACGACGGAGATGAACTGCACGAGGGCGTCGACCCAGCCGCCGCGGCGGGCGGCGAGCACGCCGAGCACGACGGCGATGATCGCCGACACGATCGTCGCGCCGATGACGAGCGACAGGCTGACGGCGAGGCGCCCGGAGAGGCTGACCGAGACCAGCTGGCCGTTGAACCACGAGCGGCCGAAGTCGCCGGTGAGGGCCGAGGTGATCCAGTCGCCGTACTGCACGAGCAGCGGGCGATCGAGCCCGAGCTCCCGCGTCTTCTGCGCCACCAGCTCGGCGGTCGCATTCTGTCCGAGGATGCGGCGGGCGATGTTGGCGCTGTCGAGGTAGAGCAGGCTGAACGCCACGATCGAGATGACGAGCAGCAGGATGACGCCCGAGAGCAGGCGGCGCACGATGAAGCCGAGCATTCTTCGCTCCGATGGGAAGAGGGTTGGTGTCCGGTCCGCCCTCAGGAGGGCGGACCGGACGTGGGCGTTACTTGGGCTGGATGTCGTAGATCGCCGGGTAGGCGTTCGTCGGCACCATCTCGACGGTCGTGTTCGCGTCGACCGCGAAGGAGCCCTGCACGCGGTAGAACGGGGCGAACCAGGCCTGCTCGACGATGTACTTGTTCAGCTCCTTGGCCACCGACTTCTGCGTGGCCTCGTCACCGAACTGGATCTGCTTGATGTACTCGTCGACCTTCGGGTCCTCGTACTTGTAGGGGTTGAAGACGGCGTTCGGCGCGATCATGAACTGGATGAGCTGCCAGTCCGGGTTCTGCTCCAGAGCCATGAACGATGCGGAGAACTTGGGCGCCAGCAGGTCGGCGATGAAGTTCTGACCGGGTTCGGTGTACTCGGCGGTGATGCCGATGTCGGCGAGCTGCTGCGAGATCAGCGTGTAGGTGCTGGCGCCCAGCAGCGTCGAGGACGGCATCGACAGCGTGAAGCCGTCGGCATAGCCGGCCTCGGCCAGCAGCTCCTTCGCCTTCGCCGGGTCGTACGTGTAGTAGTTGTCGAGCTCGGGGTCGTAGGCGTCGGAGGTCGCGGGGAACACCTGCGTGGTGACCGATCCCAGGTCGTTCTGCAGCGCGGCCTTCAGGCCCGCACGGTCGAACGCGTAGTTCAGCGCCTGACGCACCCGGACGTCGCCGAGCGCGGGCGTCTGCGTGCCGGCGCGGTCGAGGAGCAGCATGCCCTGGAAGTCGAGCTCGTTGGAGGCCACGGTCCAGCCGGCGCCCTCGACCTCGCTGAGGGTGTCGTTGGTCGACAGGCGGACGCCGTTGGCCTCGCCGGCCTTGATGGCGTTCAGCGCAGCAGTGGGGTCCTGGTAGACGTTGATGACGAGCTTGTCGTAGTGCTGCACGTCCGGGTTCCAGTAGTCCGGGTTCTTCGTGTAGGTGTAGCTCGTGCCCGTCACCGTCGCTGCGGTGTCGAGCATGTAGGGGCCGGAGCCGACGGGCGTGGTGGCCACGTCCGGGCTGTCGAGGGAGGCCTCCGCGCCGACGAGGCCCGGGTCGCGGGTCAGGTAGTTGAGCATCGCCGGATCGGGAGCGGCGAGCGTGATGACGACCGTGCTGTCGTCGGGAGCCTCGAAGCT
The DNA here is from genome assembly GCF_047237905.1 of Microbacterium jepli. Classification (NCBI taxonomy): domain Bacteria; kingdom Bacillati; phylum Actinomycetota; class Actinomycetes; order Micrococcales; family Microbacteriaceae; genus Microbacterium; species Microbacterium jepli. Next base: position 409,139 of record NZ_JBDFLW010000005.1, read on the forward strand.
CGTGACGCCGGAGAAGTAGCCCGCGTCCGGCGAGGTGCCGGCCTTGAAGCGCTCGAGGTTCTTGACCACGACCGCACCGGTCAGCTTGGTGCCGTCCGAGAAGGTCACGTCATCGCGCAGGGTGAGGGTCAGCACGGTGTTGTCGTCGTTGTACGAGTACTCGGTGGCCAGCCAGGGCTCGATGGTGCCCTCCGGCGTCGCGAGCAGGAGCGTGTCGAAGACGGCCTGGTAGTAGGGCGAGCGATTGCCCCACTCCGAGCCGGCCGGGTCGAGGGTCGTGGGCGCGGCGATCGCGCCGAGGGTGAGCGTGCCGCCCGACTGCTCGCCGCCGCCGGTCCCGGAGTCGCCGCCGGCGCAGCCGGTCAGAGCGAGAGCGGCGATCGCGAGGGCGGCTGCTGTGGCCTTCCAACGGAACATCCTTGGTCCCTTCATCAGGGCGATACCCCAACGGATCGCCTCTGACGGGAGAACGTAACAGCAAATCCGAACTGTCGCTAGGTTTTCGTTCGAAAAACCTAGCGATCGCTCGTGTTTCGTTATAGAACTGTCTCGAGGACCCGACGCGGGCTGCCGATGGAGGCAGCGGCGCGGGATGAGGTGACACGATGACGGACACCATCGGCGCTGTCGGGCGCGTCCGGGGGACGTACGCCAAGACGGCCGCGAAGCGCATAGCGATCCTGGATGCCGCTCTGGAGGTGTTCGCCGAGTCCGGGTATCGCGCGGGCTCCCTCCGCGAGGTCGCCAGCCGCGTCGGGATGAGCGAGGCGGGCCTGCTGCACCACTTCCCGAACAAGGGCGTGCTGCTCCAGGCGGTGCTCGACCACCGCGACGACCGATCCCGCGCGGTCGTGGACTTCGATCACGAGGACGGTCGGGTGGGCCTGCGCGGACTCATCTCCCTCGCGCTCTACAACCAGTCGATCCCCGGTGTGGTCGAGTTGTACTGCACGCTCTCCGCCGAGGCGACCGCCCCCTCCCATCCGGCCCACGCGTACTTCGTCGACCGCTACGCGTACGTGCGCCGCTCCGTCGGAGAGACGTTCGCCCGGCTGCGGGATGCGGGCCGCCTCCGCGCCGACGTCGACCCCGCGCGCGCCGCCATCGCGACGGTGGCCCTCATGGACGGCCTGCAGGTGCAGTGGCTGCTCGATCGCGACGCCGTCGACATGGCCCGCGAGCTGGCCGGTCTGTTCGACTCGATGGTCGACTTCGGCGAGGGCGAGTCGGTCATGTCGGGCGTCGTCGCGATCCAGCCCGAGGAGGACGCGGCGTGATGCGCACCCCGTTCGACGCCGGCTGGACGGTCGGCCCCAAGCGCGGCACCTTCGAGGCGCCCGTCGCCGGCGACCGCCGGGCGGTGCTGCTGCCTCACGACGCGCTGCGCGATCTGCCGCGCTCGCCCGACAGCGATCAGGGGGTGCACGCCGGCTACTTCCCCGGCGGCGTGTTCGAATATGCCAAGACGTTCACCGTGCCGGAGGAGTGGCGCACGCGCACGGTGCTGCTGGAATTCGAGGGCGTCTACCGCGACGCCGTCGTCAAGATCAACGGCGACTTCGCGGCGCACGAGCCCAACGGCTATGCGACGTTCGTCGTCCGCGCCGACGCCTTCCTCCGCTTCGGTGTGGACAACACGGTCACCGTCGAGGCGCGCGCCCACAAGGACTCCCGCTGGTACGCCGGGGCCGGCATCCATCGTCCCGTCCACCTGATCGTCGCCGATCCGGTGCACCTCTCCGTCGACGGCGTGCGGGTCACCACCCCGGACATCGACGCGGAGCGCGCGATCGTCGCCGTCTCGGCCACCGTCGAGAACGACACCCGGCACACCGCCCTCACCCGCGTGCGCTGGCGCGTCGCCTCGCCCGACGGCGCGACCGTCGCCGAGGGCTCGGCGCCCGTGACGGTGCTGCCCGGTGAGCCCGCGACGGCCCGCGCCCGCCTCCGCGTGCGCGAGCCGCGGCTGTGGGGGACCGGCGATCCCGCGCTGCACGTGCTGCACACGACGGTGGAGGATGCCGCGGGCACACGCATCGACGAGGACACGACGACGTTCGGCATCCGCTCCCTCCGGCTCGACGCCGCGCGGGGGCTCCGGATCAACGGCGAGACGGTGAAGCTGCGCGGCGCGTGCGTGCACGCTGACAACGGCCCGCTCGGCGCGGCCGCGGTCGATGCGGCGGAGGACCGCCGCATCCGTCTGCTCAAGGCCGCCGGCTTCAACGCGATCCGCAGCGCGCACAACCCGATCAGCCGCGCGATGCTCGACGCCTGCGACCGGCACGGCGTGCTCGTGATGGACGAGCTGACCGACGTGTGGACCTCGGCGAAGACCACCTTCGACTCCTCGCTGACCTTCCCGGAGCGCTGGCGCGACGACGTCGCGGCGATGGTGCGCAAGGACGTGAACCACCCGAGCGTCATCCTGTACTCGATCGGCAACGAGATCCTCGAGCTCGCCACTCCGCTCGGCTCCGCGTGGAGCCGTCGCATCGCCGAGGCGGTGCGAGAGGACGATCCGACGCGCTTCGTCACCAACGGCATCAACGGCATCATCGCCAACCTGGGTCACATGGCCGAGGCGAGGGCGGAGGTCGAGGCCGCCGATCCGAACACGATGATGGCCGGCATGGGCGAGCAGATGGCGCGGATGAACGCGTCCGACCTCGTCACCGCGTCGACCGAGGAGTCGGCCTCCGTGCTCGACGTCGTCGGCTTCAACTACGCCGACTCCCGCTACGCGCTGGACGCGGAGCTCTTCCCGGAGCGCATCATCGTGGGCTCCGAGACGTTCCCGTCGAAGATCGAGGTGATGTGGCAGCTCGTGAAGGAGTGGGACCACGTCATCGGCGACTTCACCTGGACGGGCTGGGACTACATCGGCGAAGCGGGCATCGGCCGCGTCGACTACACCGACGTGGAGGGCTACGAGCCGACCGGCACCGCCGGGCCCTACCCGTACGTGCTGGCGGAGAGCGGCGACCTCGACATCACCGGCCACCGCCGCACGGTGTCGTACTACCGCGAGATCGTCTTCGGGCTCCGCTCCGACCCGTGGATCGCGGTGCACCGCCCGCAGCATCACGGCCGTCCGGCCGCGACCACCCCCTGGTCATGGGACGACACCGTCGCCTCGTGGAGCTGGGGCGTGCCCGCCGGATCGCCGGTCGAGGTGGACGTCTACGCCGACGCCGACGAGGTCGAGCTGCTTCTCGACGGTGCCTCCCTCGGAACGGCAGCGGTCGGCGCGGCGCCGGCTGACGCGGCGCCCGGCAAGGCGTTCGTCGCCCGCTTCGCGACTCACTACCGGCCCGGCGAGCTGGTGGCCGTCGCCCGACGCGACGGCGCCGAGGTCGGCCGCACGGCGCTGCGGACGGCGGCGGGCGAGATCTCGGTCCTGGCCCGGGTCGACCGCGACCGGCTGGCGGACGGCTCCGAGGACGCCGCGTTCGTCGAGATCACGCTGGAGGATGCCGCGGGCACCGTGCCGTGCGACGTCGACCGTCTCGTCTCCGTCACCGTCGAGGGAGCCGGCACTCTCGGCGGCCTCGCCACCGGCCGCGCCCGCACCGAGGAGCCGTTCGGCGGACCCTCCGTCACGACGTACGACGGACGGGCGCTCGCCGTCGTCCGGCCGGACGGCACGGGCACCGTCACGGTGACCGTTCGCGCCGACGGATGCCGCGACGCCCGGGTGGTGCTCGAGGTCGCCTAGGCTCGCTCGAATGGAGCGCAACTGGGCCGGAACGCACGAGTACACCGCACCGTGGATCCTTCCCGTGGCGGATGAGGACGACGTGCGGCACGCCGTCCGCGAGGCGGAGGGCCGCGTGCACGCGCTCGGCACCCGGCACTCCTTCACCGATCTGCCCGACACCGACGGCACGCTGCTCGACCTCGCCGGCCTGACCGGCGGGTTCCTGCTCGACCAGGCCGCCGTCACCGTCACGGTCGCGGCCGGCACGCGCTACGGCGTGCTCGCGGAATTCCTCGAGGCGAACGGCTTCGCCCTGCACAACCTCGGCTCGCTGCCGCACATCTCCGTCGGCGGGGCGACCGCGACGGCCACGCACGGGTCGGGCGACGCCAACGGCGTGCTGACGACCGCGGTCCGCGGCATCCGCTGGATCGATGCGACCGGCGAGGTGCGCGAGACGCGCGAAGGCGACCCCGACTTCCCGGCGCTCGCGGTGGGCCTCGGCGCCTTCGGCGTCGTCGTGGCCGTCACGCTGGCGGTGCAGCCCACCTTCCAGGCCCGCCAGGACATCTACGTCGGAGTCACGTGGGATGCCGCGCTCGCCGACCTCGACGCCGTCACCGGCGCGGGCTACAGCGTCTCCGTCTTCACCCTCTGGAACGAGGAGTCGGTCGGCTTCGTGTGGGTCAAGACCCGCGTGGAGCCCGGTGACGCGGATGTGCCCGACACCCTGCTGGACGGACGCCGCGACCACGAGGCCGCCCCGCTCGGCACGGCCGGCAACGTCACCGAGGTGCGCGGCGTCCCCGGGCCGTGGCTCCAGCGCCTGCCGCACTTCCGGCTCGACGCCGTGCCGTCCTTCGGCGACGAGATCCAGAGTGAGTACTTCATCGCGCGCGAGGACGCGCCGGCCGCCCTGCGGGCGATGGTCGCGCTCGGCGAGCGGATCCGTCCCGTCCTCATCGTCAGCGAGCTGCGCACCGCCGCCGCCGACGAGCTGTGGCTGAGCGGCGCCTACCGGCGCGACATGCTCGCGATCCACTTCACCTTCGTCAACGACCCGGCGGGTGTCCGCGCGGTGCTCCCCGCGATCGAGGCCGCGCTCGCCCCGTTCGCGGCCCGGCCGCACTGGGCCAAGCTGCACACCTTTGACGCCGAGCGGATCGCCCGCGTGCACCCCCGCCTCGCCGACGCCCGGGAGGTCTACGAGCGCCTCGATCCCGAGGGCCGCTTCTCCAACGCCCACCTCGAGCGGGTCGGGGTGCGCCGGGCACGCTGACGCCTCCGGGCGGCCGGGCCACGGGCATCCGTCATCACCGCCGTTCGAGCGACGGCTCTCGCGCGGGCACAGGTCCGCTCCGCAGGGTTGCGTCCTGCGCTCGCGCCGGCACCTCGCCTCGCGCGGACGACCGCGTCAGCCCGCGCGGCGACCGGCGGGCTGCGGGTCCGTCGAGGGCAGCGGCACCGGGGTCGCCTCGGCGATCTCGTCACTGAACTCCTCGGGCGGGATGACGCCGATCGGACGCGTCTCGTCGATGGTCAGGCGGAAGCGCCGGCTCTCGTGCCGGTGAAGGCGACCGGATGCCGCGACCCACGTCAGCCCGATGATGCAGGCCAGCGCGCCGGCGGCCGCGCCCACCTGGATGGCGGCGCGGGGTCCGAACGCGGTGGCCACCCATCCCGCGATGGGGGCGCCGATGGGCGTCGCGCCCATGATGACGGCCATGTACAGCGCGAGCACGCGGCCGCGGAGCGCCGGGTCGGTGGTGGTCTGCACGTAGCCGTTCGCCGTCGTCAGCATCGTGACGGTGCAGAACCCGACGAGCACGAGCGTGACGGCGTAAAGCCCGTAGAGGGGCATGAACGACGACAGGAGCGAGACGGCTCCGAAGCCGCCGGCGGCCCAGACGACGACCCTCATGCGGGCGCGGTCGCGACGGGCCGACAGAAGCGCGCCGATGAGCGAGCCGATCGCCAGCACCGAGCTCAGCAGCCCGTAGCCGTCGGCGTCGCGGCCGAACTCGATGGCCATCGTGGAGGCGAAGATCGGGAAGTTCATGCCGAAGGCGCCGAGCAGGAACACCATCGAGAAGATGACGAGCAGGTCGGGGCGTCCGCGCACGTAGCGGAACCCGTCGGCCAGGCGCGCCGCGCCCGCCGAGCGCGCCCGCGGCACGAGCTCGTGCGCGCGGATCAGCGCCAGCGCCACCAGCATCGCGAGGAAGGTGCCGGCGTTGGCGAGGAACATCCAGCCCGTGCCGATCAGCACGACCAGCACGCCGCCGACGGCGGGGCCGATGAGGCGGGCCATGTTGAACGAGGCCGAGTTGAGGGCGACGGCGTTGGACGCGTCCTCTCGGCCGACCACGTCGGACACGAACGCCTGGCGCGCGGGGGCGTCGAAGGCGTTGACCATGCCGAACCCGAGGGCGAAGAGCCACATGAGGGGGAGGGTCATGACGTGGGTGAGCAGCAGCACACCGACGGCGACGGCGAGGAGCAGCAGCGCGGACTGCGTGACCATGAGCAGCTTGCGCCGGTCGAACCGGTCGGCGACCCAGCCAGTCACGCCCACGAGCAGCAGCGGCGGGCCGAACTGCAGCGCCATCGTGACGCCCATCGCGGTCGCGTCGTGGTTCGTCAGCTCGGTGAGCACGACCCAGTCCTGTGCGGTCGCCTGCATCCAGCCGCCGATGTTCGACACGAGGGCGCCGAGCGTCCACACGCGGAAGTTGAACACGCGCAGCGAGCGGAACATGCTGCTCATCTGTCGGCCACCTCCCGCATGATGGCCGCGGCCTCCGCGAGCACGGCGCGCTCGGCATCCGTCAGCTGCTGCAGTGCCGCCTCGAGCCACGCGTCGCGGCGGCGCACGGTCTCCGCCACGACCTCCCGGCCGGCATCCGTCACGACGATGTTCACCTTGCGGCGGTCGTTCTCGTCGGCCGAGCGGGTGAGGTAGCCGAGCTCCTCCAGGCGGGTGACCGTGCGGTTCATCGAGGGGGCGGTGACCCGCTCGCGCTCCGCCAGCTCGCCGAGCGTGTGCAGGCCGTGCACCTTGAGGGCGACCAGCACGGCGAACTGGCCGTCGCTCATCGAGTCGACGGCGCGCTGGCTGCGCAGGCGCCGCGCGAGGCGGAAGGTCGCCATGCGCAGATCGGATGCCGCGCCGCTGAGCTCACCGGTGATGTCGGGAGCTTCCGGGGTGTCTGTCGCGGCGGTCACGATTACTTAGCATAGCTCATTAGCCATGCTAAGGGGTTGCCGGAGCCCCGTCCTGCCCGCGCGCCTCCGCCGCGCGGCGACCGCCGCGCGAGGGCCCCAGCGACAGCGACGCGACCAGGCCGAGGGTGAGGAAGCCCGCCGCGGTGAAGGCTCCGAGGCGCGTGCCCTCCGAGAACGCGGCCTTGGCGTCGTCGGCGATCGCTGCGGTGTCGGGCGACTGCTCGAGTCCCGCGATCGCGCCGCCGGCGCTGTCGACCACCGCCGAGACCACCTGGTCGCGCTGCTCCGGAGGGAGTCCGCGGTCGTCGAGCTTCGCCCCGAGGATGCCGGCGGTGCTGGTGAAGAGCACGGTGCCGAGGATCGCGACGCCGAGCGCGGAGCCGATCTGCCGGGCGGTGGACTGCGTGCCCGAGCCCTGGCCGCTCTCGGCGACGGGCACGTCGGCGAGCACGACGCCCGTCAGCTGGGCGGTCGCGAGACCGACCCCGAAGCCGTAGGCGACCAGGCACGGGATGAGCCATCCCCATCCGATGTCGGCTCCGACGATGAAGCCCACGCCGGCCACGCCGATGATCTCGGCCACGAGCCCGATCCGCACGACGGCGACCGGCGAGATGCGTCCGGTCGTCGCACCGGCGGCGCCGCTCGCGACGAAGGAGCCGATCGCGAGCGCCAGCAGCGCGAAGCCGGTCTGCAGCGCGGAGAAGCCCTGCACGAACTGCAGCCACAGCGGGAGCGACAGGATGATGCCGAACTCGCCGAGCGAGACGACGAGGGCGGCGATGTTGCCGTTGCGGAATGAGGGGATGCGGAAGAGGCCCGACGCGATGAGGGTCGTCTTGCCGAGCCGGCTGCGGTGCCGCGCCCACAGCACGAAGGCGGCGACGCCGACGACGGCGATCGCGAACGAGAACGGAACGGGTGAGAGGGAGAACGGCCAGGTCCAGTCGCCGACGGCCGGGGCGGTCTCGGTGGTCCACCAGCCGTAGGTGCGGCCCTCGATGAGACCGAAGACGAGGGTCGCACTGGCGATGACCGCGAGGGCCGCGCCGCCGCCGTCGATCCGCCCGGGCTGATCGGCTCTCGACTCGCCGACGCACAGCAGCACGCCGACGATGATGAGGATGCCGAGCGGGATGTTGATCGCGAAGGCCCAGCGCCACGAGAAGTCCGTGGTGAGCCAGCCGCCCAGGAGCGGCCCGACCGCCGCCATGCCGCCGATGGTCGATCCCCAGACGGCGAAGGCGATGCCGCGCTCCTTGCCGCGGAAGGTGGCGTTGATGAGCGACAGCGTCGTGGGCAGCACCATCGCGCCACCGACGCCCTGCACGAGACGGGCGAGGATCAGCAGCCCGCCGGTGGGGGCGAACGCGGCGGCGACCGAGGATGCCGCGAACAGCACCACACCGAGGATGAGCAGACGGCGCCGTCCGAAGCGGTCGGCGAGGCTGCCGAAGACGAGGAGGAACGCTGCGAAGACGAGCGTGTACGCCTCCTGCACCCACTGCACCTCGGTGGACGTGATGCCGAGGTCGTCGACGATCGCGGGGATGGCGACGTTGACGATCGTCGAGTCCACGATGATCAGGGACACGGCGATGCTGATGAACACCAGGCCCGCCCAGCGTCGGCGGGTGAGGGTGTCGCTCACGGTCTCGTGCATGAGATTTACCTAGCTTTTCTAGCGATCTGTGGTCGCCGATACGTTAGCACGACGGCGGGCCGACGGCGATAGGCTCCGGACATGCCCGAGTACACCGACGCCTACGGCGTCACGATCGTCTACGACCGGCACCCCCTCACGGGCAGCTCGGGCGGCGGAGACGCGCGCGGAGTGGTGCAGCTCCTGCACGGCGTCGGGGAGCACGCGGGCCGGTATGCGCGCACGATCGCCGCGCTCACCGACGCCGGGTTCATCGTCTACGCCGACGACCACCGCGGGCACGGCCGCACCGGCATGACGCAGCACGGCGACGCCCTCCGTCTCGGCCGACTCGGGCCCGGCGGTCACCGCGCGGCCGTCGCCGCCCTGTGGCAGTTCACGACGCTCATCCGCGACGAGAACCCCGGCCTGCCCCTCGTGCTCCTCGGGCATTCCTGGGGATCGTTCCTCGCGCAGATCCTTCTCAACGACCACCCCGACGCCTACGACGCGGTCGTGCTGACCGGTTCGGCGCTGCGCTGGCCGGGTTCGCTGAACCACCGCCCGCTGAACGCGCCGTGGGCGGGGCCCGAGGCGACCGGCCTCGAGTGGCTGTCGACCGATCCCGCCGTTGCAGCGGACTTCGCCGCCGATCCGCTCACGATCGACGTCCCCCTCGCGAAGCTCTTCGGCGTCTCCGAGACGCTGCGCCTCGTCGGACGGCCGCGCAGAGACCTCGGCCGCGACATCCCGGTGCTCCTCATGGTCGGCCGCGACGACACGGTCGGCGGTCCGCGCAGCGTGCACCGGCTGGCCGACGCGTATCGCCGGCGCTCGGGACTCACCGACGTCACGACGCTCGTCTACCCCGACGCCCGGCACGAGATCTTCAACGAGGGCGTGCAGGAGGAGGTGCGGGCCGACCTCCTGGCGTGGCTCGACGCCCGCGTCCCCGTGCGGCACCGGCCGTAGGCTGAGAGCATGCACGGCGAATACAAGGTGCCCGGCGGCAAGCTCGTGGTGGTCGACCTCGAGGTGCGCGACGGGCGGATCGCGGACTTCCACCTCGCGGGCGACTTCTTCCTCGAACCCGACGACGCGCTCGCCGACATCGACGCGGCCGTCACGGGGCTTCCCGTCGAATCCGACGGCGGTCAGATCGCCGCCGCCGTGCGCGGAGCGCTCCCCGCTGGCGCGCAGCTGCTCGGCTTCACGCCGGAGGCCGTGGGCACCGCCGTGCGGCGCGCCCTCGTCACCGCGCCCGGCTGGAAGGACTTCTCCTGGGAGGTCGTGCACGACGCCCCTGTGAGCCCGCGCATGAACCTCGCCCTCGACGAGGTGCTCACCGCCCGCGTCGGCGACGGCCGCCGTAACCCCACGCTGCGCCTCTGGGAGTGGGACGAGTCGGCCGTCGTCATCGGCTCGTTCCAGTCGCTGCGCAACGAGGTCGACCCCGAGGGCGCGGCCCGCCACGGCTTCGATGTCGTCCGGCGCATCTCCGGCGGCGGCGCCATGATGATGGGCGCCAACTCGATCGTGACGTATTCGCTGTACGTGCCGGCATCCCTCGTGGCGGGCATGACGTTCGCCGACTCCTACGCCTTCCTCGACGACTGGGTGCTGCAGGCGCTGCGCTCGGTCGGCGTCGAGGCGACCTACCAGCCGCTGAACGACATCGCCTCGCCGCAGGGCAAGATCGGCGGCGCCGCGCAGAAGCGGCTGGCCAACGGCGGGGTGCTGCACCACGCGACCCTGAGCTACGACATGGACGGTCAGGTCATGACCGAGGTGCTGCGCATCGGCCGCGAGAAGCTCAGCGACAAGGGCACGGTCTCCGCCGCGAAGCGGGTCGATCCGCTGAAGAGCCAGACGGGGATGCCGCGCGCGGCCATCATCGACACCTTCATCCAGACGTTCTCGAACCTGTACGGGGCCGTTCCGGGGCACATCACCGACGACGAGTACGCCGAGGCGGAGGCGCTGGTCGAGTCGAAGTTCTCCACGGACGCGTGGCTGCGCCGCGTGCCGTGACCGACCCGACGGCGGACGCCGTCGCCGGCGGCACGGTCGCTCCCGGCCCGGCGCTCCGCGGCTCCGTCGCGATCCACCACGGCGACAACCTGGAGGTCGCGCGCACCCTGCCCGACGCGTCCTTCACGCTGATCTACCTCGATCCGCCGTTCAACACCGGCCGCGTGCGCGAGCGCGCGATCGAGACCGCCCGGGCCGCAGCATCCGTCCCTCCCGTCGCGGACGCGACTCCACGGATCGGTGCCGCCGACGCATCCGCGGCCGCGTCCGGCGCCCCTGCCGCCTCGGATCCGTGGAGTCCGGCAGACGCGGCCCCCGGCGCGCCCGCCTCGCCGGTCCGCACCGGCTTCCACGGACGGTCGTACGAGCGATTGCGCGGCGACCTGCGTGCCTACGACGACGCTTTCGATGACTACTGGGCGTTCCTCGAGCCCCGGCTCGCCGAGGCCTGGCGGCTGCTGGCCGACGACGGCACGCTCTACGTGCACCTCGACTATCGCGAGGTGCACTACGTCAAGGTGATGCTCGACGGGTTGTTCGGTCGCGACCGGTTCCTCAACGAGCTCATCTGGGCCTACGACTACGGCGCCAAGACCCGCAAGCGGTGGCCGACGAAGCACGACACGATCCTCGTGTACGTCAAGGATCCGACCGGCTACTGGTTCGACTCGGAGTCGGTCGACCGCGAGCCGTACATGGCGCCGGGGCTCGTCACGCCCGAGAAGGCCGCGCGGGGAAAGCTCCCGACCGACGTGTGGTGGCACACCATCGTCCCGACCACCGGCCGCGAGAAGACCGGCTATCCCACGCAGAAGCCCGAGGGGATCCTGCGGCGCGTCGTCCAGGCGTCCTCCCGGCCGGGCGACCGCGTGCTCGACCTGTTCGCCGGCAGCGGCACCACGGGCGCCGTGGCGGCCGCCCTCGGCAGGGACGCGGTGCTGGTGGACGCCAACCCGGCGGCGATCGAGGTGATGCGCCGGCGCATCCCCGACGCGGAGGTTGTCAACCCGAGGTGAGGCCGCGCGCCGCACGTCAGGATGGCGGCATGGCGCGACAGCGATGGGTGGTGGCCGGCCAGCTCGGCGAGGAGTTCGACGACGGCGGGCGGATGCTGCTGGTCGAGGCCCGCTCGGCGTGGAGCCGTGCCCCGATCCACCGTCGCAAGGCGCACCTCTACCTGTCGGCGATGCGGCACCGGAAGGCGGAGCTCGGCGACCGCATGGAGTACGTGCAGGCGGCGACGTTCCGTGAGGCGCTGGGGGGCCGCGACCTCGAGGTGGTCGATCCGACCTCCTACCGTGCCCGACGGCTCGCGCGCGAGCTGGGCGCCGAGATCCTGCCCAGCCGCGGCTTCGTCACGAGCGAGCCCGACTTCCAGGAGTTCGCCGACGCGCATCCGAAGGCCGCGATGGAGGACTTCTACCGCTGGGTGCGCGAGCGCACCGGCATCCTGATGGAAGACGGCCGCCCCGCGGGCAGCCGCTGGAACTACGACCACGACAACCGGCAGTCGCCGCCCAAGAACGCGCACACCCTCGGCCTGCCCGACCCCTGGTGGCCGGAGGAGGACGACATCGACGCCGAGGTGCGCCGCGACCTCGACCGCTGGGAGCGCGACGGCGACGTGCGCTTCGTGGGCACGGACGGGCCGCGCGAGTTCGCCGTCACGCCGGCGGAAGCGCGCGCGGCGCTGCGCGACTTCATCGAGACGCGGCTGAACGACTTCGGGCCGTTCGAGGACGCCATCCTCGAGGGTGACTGGACGATGGCGCACTCGCTGCTGAGCGTGCCGATGAACCTCGGGGTGCTCGATCCGCGCGAGGCCGTGGACGCCGTCGTCGCCGAGTACGCCGCGGGCCGCGCGCCGCTGGCGAGCACGGAGGGGTTCGTCCGCCAGATCATCGGGTGGCGCGAGTGGATCTGGCACCACTACTGGCGCTTCGGCGAGGACTACGTGCACAGCAACGTGCTCGCCGCGAACCGCGACGTGCCGCCCGCACTGCTCGAACTCGACGCCGACGAGATCGAGGAGGCGTGCCTCTCGCACGCGATCGGCACCGTGCGCGACCACGGGTGGGCGCACCACATCCAGCGCCTCATGGTGATCGGCAACCACGCGCTGCAGCGCGGCTACGACCCGCGCGCGATGAACGACTGGTTCGTGTCGATGTTCGTCGACGGCACGCCCTGGGTGATGCCCGCGAACGTGGTCGGCATGACCCTGCACGCCGACGGCGGTCGCGTGGCGACCAAGCCCTACGCGTCGGGCGGCGCGTACATCAACCGGATGTCGGACCACTGCCGCGGCTGCCGCTTCACGCCGACCGTGCGGATCGGCGAGAAGGCGTGCCCCTACACCGCGGGGTACTGGGCCTTCCTCGACCGGGTCGAGCCGATCCTCAGCGAGAACCACCGCATGCAGCAGCCGTTCGCGGGCCTCCGGCGCCTCGCCGACCGGCACGCCGTGGTGGCGCAGGAGCGCTCGCGCCCGCCCCTCGGGTTCCGCGCGGACGAGGACACGCCGCCGGTGCCGAGCGATCCCGCCTGATCGAGCCGCAGCATCCGGCCCGCTCCTAGGCTGAACCCATGCGATTCGGAACCTTCATCCCCCAGGGCTGGCGCTTCGACCTCGTCGGCATCGAGCCGGCCGATCAGTGGCGCGTGATGAGCGAGCTCGCGCAGCGCGCCGACGAGGGTCCGTGGGAGTCCCTCTGGGTGTACGACCACTTTCACACGACGCCGGTGCCGAGCGAGGAGGCCACCCACGAGGCGTGGACGCTGATGTCCGCCTTCGCCGCCGTGACCGACCAGATCCGCCTCGGCCAGATGTGCACCTGCATGGGCTACCGCAACCCGGCATATCTCGCGAAGGTCGCCGCGACGGTCGACCTGATCTCCGGCGGTCGCGCCGAGATGGGCATCGGCGGCGGCTGGTACGAGCACGAATGGCGAGCGTACGGCTACGGGTTCCCCGGAATCCCGGACAGGCTCGGGATGCTGCGCGAGGGCGTCGAAATCATGCATCAGGCATGGACCACCGGCACCGCGACCCTCGACGGGAAGCACTACCAGGTCGACGGGGCGATCGTGCAGCCGCAGCCGCTGCAGGAGGGCGGCATCCCGCTCTGGATCGCCGGCGGCGGCGAGAAGGTCACGCTGAAGATCGCGGCGAAGTACGCCTCGTACACGAACTTCGCCGGCTCGATCGAGGAGTTCGACCACAAGAGCGACGTGCTCCGCGGGCACTGCGAGAAGCTCGGCCGGCCGTTCGAGGAGATCACGCGGTCGTCGAACTTCAACACGATCATCGCCCCGTCAGAGGCCGAGGCGGAGGAGCGTCTCGCGCAGGTCGTGGCCCGCGTCGCGCCGCACGTGGGCGAGGAGCGCGCCGCCGCGATCGAGAGCGACTACCGCGGATCGCTGGGCTTCGGCACGCCCGAGCAGATCGTGGAGCGCCTGGCCGAACGGGCCGAGCACGGCCTCGGCTATGCGATCCACTACTTCCCCGAGCACGCCTACGACCGCTCGGGCATCGAGCTGTTCGAGCGCGAGGTCATCCCCGCCCTCCGCTGACCTCATGCCGCTCGTCGAGCGAGGAGCGCCGGCGACGAGACGAGACGCGTTTCGACTCGCTGCGCTCGCTCAACGGGCGGGCGCAGCGGTGGCGGAGGATCCCAGGCCCAGGGCCTGCAGCAGAGCGGCGATGTCGCCCGCCATGTCGATCGAGGGGTCCATCAGCCACTGCTCCTGCAGCCCGTCGGCGAGGGCGATGAGGATGCGGCTCAGCTGCTCGGGCTCCAGCGACGACGGCAGATCGCCGCGCTTCTGCAGGTCGGCGATGGCCGGCGCGAAGCGCGAGCGGATCTGCTCCACCCGCTCCCGGAAGTACTCGTGCCCGTCGTGGGCGGGATCCGTCGCGGCCGCCGACAGGTGCACGTACAGCTGCACCAGGCCGGGGACATCGGCGTTGTGCCGGATGAGCGCGAGGAAGCCGTCGAAGAGGGCGACGGGGTCGGGTCCCGCGGCGTCCATGCCGACGGCATCCACTTCATCACGCTTGCGCAGCACCTCGGTGAACAGCTCGTCCTTGCTGGCGAAGTAGTGCAGCAGTCCCGCCTGACTGAGGCCGACCGCGTCGGCGAGCTGGCGGACGGATGCTCCGCTGAACCCCTCGCGGACGATCACGTCCAGCGCGGTGGTGAGGATCTCCTCCCGCTTGGCGATGCCCTTCGCGTACGCGCCTCTCTGTGCCATAACTCGAGCGTATGGGCGCCCCGCGCGCGGGGGAGCGACCCGTCGCCTCACGTGTCGCGGCGGGCGCCCTCCGACGCGGCGACGGTGAAGATCGACGGCGCACCATAGCCGGCGGCATCGAAGGCGGCGCGCACGGCGTCACCCACCCGCTCGACGGCCGCGTGCTCCACGAGGGCGATGGCCGCCCCGCCGAATCCGCCGCCGGTCATCCGGGCGCCGATCGCGCCCGCCGCGACCGCGGCCTCGACGGCCGTGTCCAGCTCCGGCACGGAGATCTCGAAGTCGTCGCGCATGGAGGCGTGCGACGCGAGCAGCAGCGCGCCGATCGCGCGCGGGCCGCTCTCTCGCAGGGTCGCCACCGTCTCGCGCACGCGCTCGTTCTCTGTGACGATGTGCCGCACGCGGCGGAACGTCGTGTCGTCGAGCAGCTTCTCCGCCCGCGGGAGGTCGGCCACCGAGACGTCGCGGAGGGCGGGCACGCCGAGAGCGTGCGCGCCGCGTTCGCAGGCGTCGCGACGATCGCGGTAGCCGCCGGTCGCGTGGGAGTGCTTCACGCCGGTGTCGATGACGAGCACGTCGAGGCCCGCGGCGGCGAAGCCGAGGTCGACCACCTCGGTGTCGAGCGATCGGCAGTCGAGGAAGATCGCGGCATCCGTCCGCCCGAGCATCGCCGCCATCTGGTCCATGATCCCGGTGGGGGCGCCGACCGCGTCGTTCTCCGCCGTGCGGCCGATGCGCGCGAGGGCCACGGCGTCGAAGCCCAGCGACCACAGGTCGTTCAGCGCGGCGGCGGTGGCGCCCTCGATCGCGGCCGACGACGACAGTCCCGCGCCGACCGGCACGTCGGAGGCGATGGCGAGGTCGAGTCCGCGCGTGGGGGAGATGCCGGATGCTGCGACCGCCGCCCACGCGACGCCGATGGGATACGCGGCCCACTCGGGCACGTCCGACCCCGGGAAGAGGTCGGGCAGGTCCGCCAGGGCGACCTCGACCGGCTGTTCGGCGAAGGTCGAGGCGACGCGGAGCATGCCGTCGGCGCGCTCGGCAGCCACCACGCTGGTGCGGCGGTCGATCGCGAACGGCAGCACGAAGCCGTCGTTGTAGTCGGTGTGCTCGCCGATGAGGTTCACGCGGCCCGGGGCCGACCACGAGCCCAGCGGCTCGCCCGCGGTCAGCTCGGACAGCAGCGCGGACGCGCGGGACGCGGCATCCGTCCGTTCGTCCTGCGTCGTCATCGCGTCGTGCGCGTTCGGATCCGTCATCGTGCGATGGCCTCTCGGAGTCGGTCGGCGGCGGCCTCCGGGGCGATGTCGCCGATCCAGGCGCCCATCGCGGATTCGGATCCGGCCAGGTATTTGAACTTGTCGGCGGCGCGGCGCGGGGAGGTCAGCTGCAGGTGCAGGCGCACCGTGTCGCGGCCGACGCCGACGGGCGCCTGATGCCAGGCGGCGATGTAGGGAGTGGGGTCGCCGTAGAGGGCGTCGACGCCGCGCAGCAGGCGCAGGTAGACCCCGGCGAGCTCGTCGCGCTCCTCCGGACTGGTCTCTGCGAAGTCGGCGACGTGGCGGCGCGGCGCCAGGTGCACCTCGATCGGCCAGCGGGCGGCGAACGGCACGTAGGCGATCCAGTGCTCGGCCTCCAGCACCACGCGGGGACCGGCAGACTCGAAGGAGACGATGCGCTCGAACAGGTCGTCGCCCTCGCGCCGGATCGAGGCGAGCAGCAGCTGCGTGCGGGGGGTCAGGTACGGGTAGGCGTAGATCTGGCCGTGCGGATGCCGCAGCGTCACGCCGATCGCCTCGCCCCTGTTCTCGAACGGGAAGACCTGCTGGATTCCGGGCAGGCGGGACAGAGCGGCCGTGCGATCGGCCCATGCCTCGATGACCGTGCGCGCGCGCGTCGGCGTGAGCGTGCCGAAGGATCCCTCGTGCTCGGGCGAGAAGCAGACGACCTCGCAGCGTCCGACCGAGCTGCGCGTGCGCCCGAGCCCCGGGGCATCGAGGTCGGCGAGATCGCGCGGCGGATCGGCGGCCGCCGGGGCGTCGGCCGTGGCCGCGGCGAGCCCGGGGCCGAACGACGGCGACTTGTTCTCGAAGACGGCGACGTCGTACAGCGACGGGATCTCCGACGCGTTGCCGGGCGCCTGCGGAGCGAGCGGATCGAGGTGGGCCGGCGGCAGGAAGGCGCGGTTCTGACGCGAGGCCGCGATCGAGATCCAGTCACCGGTGAGCACGTCGCGACGCATGGTGGCCGTCTCGGGCCGCGCCTCGAGCACGCGCGGGTCGACGCTCCGCTCCGGGGGGAGCATGGTGCCGGGGTCGTCGTAGTAGATGAGGTCGCGGCCGTCGGCGAGGCGCGTCGCGCGCTTCACCACGCCGGCGCCGAGCTCCTCGACGAGCGAGGGCGCATCGCCGGGGGAAGCGTCGCCCGAAGGGCCGTCTGTCGGGAGCGTGTTCACGATAACACGCTACGCGCAGGGGATGGTAACGTCAACACGGGAAGGGGTGACATGGCGAAGCGCGCCTCGATGGCCGACGTCGCGGCCCGCGCGGGGGTGTCGGCGCAGACCGTGTCCCGCGTGGTCAACGGCAGTCCGCGCGTGGATCCCGCCACCCGCGCTCGCGTCGAGACGGCCATGGCTGACAGCGGATACCGTGTGCACCGCGCCGCGCGGGCGCTGCGCACCGGCCGGTCCGGCACCCTGGGCGCGATCGTCTCCACGCTCGCCACCGTCGGCAACTCGCTCCTGCTCGAGGCCGTCACCGAGGCCGCCGCCCGACGCGGGTACGACATCGCGCTCGTCACGATCGGCGACTCCCTCGCCCAGGCACTCGACCGGCTGCGCGATCAGGGCGTCGACGGCGTCGTCGTCGTGAACGAGGCATCCACCCTGGCTCACGCCGCCGAGCTGCCCGCCGACCTGCGCTTCGCCGTCGTCGACTCGCCCTTCGACGACCGGTACGTCGGTGTCGAGACCGACCACGTCGGCGGGGCGAGGGCCGCCACCGAGCACCTTCTCGCCCTCGGCCACCGCACGGTGGTGCACATCGCGGGTCCGGCATCGTCCTACGCCGCCTCCGAGCGCGAGCGCGGCTGGCGGGAGGCGCTCTCCAGCGCCGGCCGGGTCGTCGGCGACGTGGTGCGCGGCGCCTGGACCTCCTCGTCGGGCTACGACGCGGCCCGCGCGCTGCTCGAGGCGGACGCCATCGGCTCGGCCGTCTTCGTCGCAAACGACCAGATGGCGCTCGGCGCGCTGCGCGCGCTGGCCGAGCACGGACTGCACGTGCCCGAGGACGTCTCGGTCGTCGGCTTCGATGACGTGGCGGATGCCGCGAACTACCGTCCTCCGCTGACGACCGTGCGCCAGCACTTCGACCGCCTGGGCGAGACCGCCGTCGCGATGCTGGTCGACGGTGCCGACGCCGGACACTCCCGCCTGGTGGTGCCGGCCACGCTGGTCGAGCGCGCCAGTACGGCTGTTTTCCGGCCCGTGTAGAACGCGCTGAGCGTTTCGACTCGCTGCGCTCGCTCAACGGGCGGGTAGGGCTGTGCGTTTCGACTCGCTGCGCTCGCTCGACGGGCGGGGAGCGGTGAGCGTTTCGGCTCGCTTCGCTCGCTCAACGGCGGGGAGGGGTCAGGCCGCGCGGCGGGCTTCCCAGCCGCTGCGGACCATCTCGTCGACGCTCCAGCGCATCTTCCAGTCGAGGTCCTGCGCGGCGAGCTCGCCGGAGGCGACGATGCGGTCGGGATCGCCCGGGCGCCGGGGCGCGATGTCGGGGGTGAAGTCGATCCCGGTGACGCGGGCCATGGCATCCATGATCTGACGCACGCTCAGGCCGTCGCCGGAGCCCAGGTTGTACGCGGCATGCAGCGGCTCACCGGCGGCCAGGCGCTGCGCCGCGGCGACGTGCGCGAGCGCGATGTCGGCGACGTGCACGTAGTCGCGCATGTTCGTGCCGTCAGGGGTGTCGTAGTCGTCGCCGTTGATGCGGGGCGTGCGGCCCTCGATCAGCGCCTCGAACACGAGCGGGAAGAGGTTGTGCGGACTCGTGTCGTAGATCACCGGGTCGCCGGAGCCGACGACGTTGAAGTAGCGGAGCGACGTGTGCCGCAGCGGCGAAGCGGACTCGGCGGTCGCGACGCCCTGGTCGCGCAGCAGCCACTCGCCGATCAGCTTCGACTCGCCGTACGGCGACGCCGGCGCCTTCGGGGTGTCCTCGGTGACGAGGTCGACGTCGGGGGTGCCGTAGACGGCCGCGCTCGAGGAGAACACGATCGAGGCGACGCCGGCGGCCGCCATCGCCTCGAGCACGACCCGCGTGCCCTCGACGTTCTGCGCGTAGGTGTGCAGCGGGCGCTGCACCGAGACCCCCGCATACTTGTAGCCCGCGACGTGGATGACGCCGGTGACGTCGTGCTCGCGCAGCGTGCGCTCGACGAGCTCGCCGTCGAGGATCGACCCCTGGACGAACGGCACGCCGTCGGGCACGAAGCCCGCGTGACCGCTGGAGAGGTCGTCGAGCACGACGGGCGGGAGGTCGGCGGCAGCGAGTGCGCGCACGACGTGGGCGCCGATGTAGCCGGCACCGCCGGTCACGAGCCAGGACATGGGTCTCCTCCGGATCGGAACGGTGCGGCGCAGGGGGCTGGTCCGCGCCACCCACGCTACCGGTGCCAGGATGACGACATGAGCGTCGTCATCGCGGTCGACTCGTTCAAGGGTTCGCTCCCGGCCGCGGCGGCCGCGCAGGCCCTCGCGGAGGGATGGCGCCGCGCGCTCCCCGCGACGGACCTGCGCCTGCTGCCGATGGCCGACGGCGGCGAGGGGACGCTCGACGCGTTCGCTGCCACCGTGCCCGGTGCGCGGCGCATCCCCGTGCGCGTGACCGGACCGGCCGGATCGCCGATCGACGCCGCATGGCTCCTGCTCCCGCCGACCCCGCGAGCGCCCGCCGGCACCGCCGTCGTCGAGCTCGCCGCGACCTCGGGCATCGAGCTGCTCGGAACAGCGCTCCGCCCCCTCGACGCCGGAACGCGCGGCGTCGGCCACGCGATCGCCGCCGCCCTCGACGCGGGCGTCTCGCGCGTCGTGGTGGGCATCGGCTCGAGCGCCTCCACCGACGGCGGCGCGGGTCTCCTCCAGGCTCTGGGCGCCGACCTGACGGATGCCGCGGGCACCGCGATCGCGGACGGCGGCCGCGGCCTGGCGGCCCTCGCCGCCGTCGACCTGACGGGGCTGCGTCCCATGCCGGACGGCGGCGTCACCGTCCTCACCGACGTGCGCAACCCACTCCTTCGGGCCGACGGCGCGGCGGCCGTCTTCGGCCCGCAGAAGGGCGCGACGCCCGCGGAGATCCGGATGCTGGACGACGCCCTCGCCCGCTGGGCAGCGCTGAGCGGGGTCGATCCGCGCACCCCCGGCGCCGGAGCCGCCGGCGGCGCGGGCTACGGGCTCCTCGTCTGGGGCGCGATCCTCCAGCCCGGTGCGTCGGCCGTCGGAGAGCTCATCGGTCTGGAGCAGGCGGTGGCCGCAGCATCCGTCGTCATCACGGGGGAGGGGGCGTTCGACGGGCAGTCCTCGGCGGGCAAGGTCCCGGGCCACGTCGCCGCGCTCGCCGCCGCGCAGGGAGTGCCGGTCCTGCTGGTGGCCGGCCGCATCGCTCCGGATGCTGCAACCGACGCCTTCGCGCACACCGTCTCCCTGACGGAGCTCGCGGGCGGCACGGCCGGAGCGATGCGTGATCCTAGGCGATGGCTTCGGGCGGCCGGTGAGAGCCTGGCGAGGAGGACAATGGGGACGTCTTAATCCCCCCGAAGGAGACCATGTACACCGTCAACGCCTACGCCGCCCCCTCCGCCACCGAGCCGCTGGAGCCCACCACCATCGAGCGCCGCGACCTCGGCCCGAAGGACGTGCTCATCGACATCGCCTACGCCGGCATCTGCCACTCCGACATCCACACCGTCCGCGGCGAGTGGGGCGAGATCGTCTACCCGCAGGTCGTGGGTCACGAGATCGTGGGCACCGTGGCGGAGGTCGGCTCCGAGGTCACGCTGCACGCCGTCGGCGACCGCGTCGGCGTCGGCTGCATGGTCAACTCCTGCCGCGAGTGCGAGAACTGCAAGGCCGGCATGGAGAACTACTGCCTCAAGGGCAACGTCGGCACGTACGCCGGCAAGGACAAGGACGGCACCATCACACAGGGCGGCTACGCCGAGAAGATCGTCGTGGTCGAGGACTTCGTGCTGCGCGTGCCCGAGTCGATCCCCTACGAGGCGGCCGCGCCGCTGCTGTGCGCCGGCATCACCACGTACTCCCCGCTCGCGCACTGGAAGGTCGGTCCCGGCAGCCGTGTCGCCGTCGTCGGCCTCGGCGGACTCGGCCACATGGCCGTCAAGATCGCCCACGCGATGGGCGCCGAGGTCACCGTGCTCTCGCAGACGCTCAGCAAGAAGGAGGACGGCCTCAAGATGGGCGCCGACCACTACTACGCCACGAGCGACCCCGAGACGCTGAAGAATTTGCGCAACTCGTTCGATCTCATCGTGAACACCGTCAGCGCCCCGCTCGACCTCGACGCCTACCTGCGCACGCTCGCGCTGGACGGCACGATGGTCAACGTGGGCGCCCCGCCGGAGGCGCTGCCCCTGCACGTCTTCACGCTCTTCGCCAACCGCCGCACGTTCGCGGGCTCGAGCATCGGCTCGATCGGCGAGACACAGGAGATGCTCGACTTCTGCGCCGAGCACGGCATCGCCCCCGAGATCGAGCTCATCGACGCGTCGCAGATCAACGAGGCCTACGAGCGCGTGCTGAAGTCCGACGTGCGCTACCGCTTCGTCATCGACACGGCGACGCTGGCTCCCGCGAGCTGACCCGGGGCTGCGTTTCGTCTCGCTGGCGCTCGCTCAGCGACCGGTCTCCGGTGGTTGAGCGAGCGTCCGCTCGTTGAGCGAGCGAAGCGAGTCGAAACGCGCGCTCAGCCGCCGAGCGCCGCCGACACGACCGCGCGGGCCTCCTCCTGCACCTCGCGCAGGTGTTCCTCGCCGCGGAGCGACTCGGCGTAGAGCTTGTAGACGTCCTCGGTGCCCGACGGCCGCGCGGCGAACCACGCGTGCTCGGTCTGCACCTTCAGCCCGCCGATCGCGGCGCCGTTGCCCGGAGCGTGCGACAGCTTCGCGGTGATGGTCTCACCGGCGAGCTCCGTGGCACTGACGGCCTCCGGCGAGAGCTTCGCGAGCTGGGCCTTCTGCGCGGGACTGGCGGGCGCATCCACCCGCTGGTACGCGGATGAGCCGAATTGCTGCTCGAGCTCCGCGTAGCGCTGCGACGGAGTCTTGCCGGTGACCGCGAGGATCTCGGCCGCCAGCAGGCACAGCAGGATCCCGTCCTTGTCGGTCGTCCAGACGGTGCCGTCCTTGCGCAGGAACGAGGCCCCGGCCGACTCCTCGCCGCCGAAGGCGACGGATCCGTCGAGCAGGCCCGGCACGAACCACTTGAAGCCGACCGGCACCTCCAGCAGCGTCCGGCCCAGCGCGTCGGCGACCTTGTCGATGATCATCGACGACACGAGGGTCTTGCCCACCGCGGCGTCGGCCGGCCAGCCGTCGCGATGCGAGAACAGGTAGTCGATCGCCACCGCGAGGTAGTGGTTCGGGTTCATCAGGCCCGCGTCGGGCGTGACGATGCCGTGCCGGTCGGCGTCGGCGTCGTTGCCCGTGAGGATGTCGTACTCGCTCCGACGCTCGACGAGCGACGCCATGGCCGAGGGTGAGGAGGGATCCATGCGGATCTTCTCGTCCCAGTCCAGCGTCATGAACTTCCACGTCGGGTCGACGTCGGGGTTCACGACGGTGAGGTCGAGTCCGTAGACCTCGGCGATGAGGGCCCAGTACTCGACGGATGCCCCGCCCAGCGGGTCCGCGCCGATCCGCACGCCCGCGCGGGCGATGGCCTCGACGTCGATGATGTTCACCAGGTCGCGCACGTAGCCGTCGCGGAAGTCGTACGCGCCGAGTGTATCGGCGTCGATGTCCTTGAACGCGGTGCGCTTGACGCCCTCGAGCCCGGCCGCGATCAGCTCGTTGGCGCGGTTCGCGATCCACCCGGTGGCGTCGGTGTCGGCGGGTCCGCCGTTCGGCGGGTTGTACTTGAATCCGCCGTCGCGCGGAGGGTTGTGGCTGGGCGTGACGACGATGCCGTCGGAGCGGCCCGGGTCATCGAGCGCGCGGCCCTTGTTGTACGTGAGGATGGCGTGGCTGAGCGCCGGCGTCGGCACCCACGAGTCGCGGGAGTCGAGCCGCGCGTCCACGCCGTTCGCGACGAGCACCTCGACGGCGCTCCGCTCCGCGGCGAGCGACAGGCCGTGCGTGTCGCGACCGAGGAAGAGCGGCCCGGCGATGCCCTGCGCCGTTCGGTAGTCGACGATGGCCTGCGTCGTGGCGAGGATATGGTCCTCGTTGAAGCTGGTCGACAGGCTCGACCCGCGGTGCCCGCTCGTGCCGAACGCCACGCGCTGCTCCGGAATCGAGGCGTCGGGCTTCCGGTCGTAGTACGCGGCGATCAGTTCATCGACGTCGATGAGATCGGATGCTTCGGCTGGCTGTCCTGCGCGGCTCATGGCCCCAGTCTTGCACCGCGCCGCGCGATCCGCGCCGGTTCTCCCCGGCTCACGCACTTCTGCCGCAGACACGTTTTCCCACGGCCGCTGAACTTCACGCTCACACAGCCTCCGCCGCAGACATGTTCTCTCACGGTCGTTGAACTTCACGCTCACACAGCTTCCTGGGGGTACCCGTGCAGACCCGGTGCCACTGCGCACCCAGTGAGCCCGCAACTGAGCCACTCAGCCCGCAACCCACCCCACCCCGTCCCCCCCCGACCGAATCCCGAGGCTGTGTGAGCGCGAAGTTCATTGCTGTTACGGGAAAGCAACCGCGCGCCCGCCAGGCGAGGCGAGTCGGGCGATAGTGCATGCCGGGTGACCGAGGCCAAGCCTCCACCCAATCCTGAGGCTGTGTGAGCGCGAAGTTCATTGCTCCTACAGAAAACTGGATGCGCGCCCGGCGGTGGGGTGAGCCGGGAAACAGGGCAGGCAGGAAGGCCGAAGCGGCCGGAATCCCAGGCGAGATGACAGACGAGAATCCCACCCCGAACCGCGGCGGAGCCGGAGACGACCGCCGACCTCAGGAGCCGAGCGAGGATGCGCGGGCGACGAGCGCGTCGAGGGCGGCGCGGAGGGCGGGCGAGTCGGCCTGGGTGCGCCGGTGCACCGCGACGACGTCGCGCGTCGAAGCCGGGTCGGCGGTGGGAATCGCGACGAGATCCGGTCCGAGGTCGCCGCGTCCGAGCCGGGGCACGAGGGCGACGGCGAGGCCGGCGCGCACCATCTCGATGTGGTTCGGGAACTCCATCGACTCGTGCACGATCCGCGGGGCGTTCGGCACGCCGTCGAAGAGCCGCCGCAGCCACTGCCGACAGATGGTGGCCTCGAACGTCGCGACCCAGCGCTCGTCGGCGAGGTCGTGCGGGTGCAGCACGTCACGGTCGGCCAGCGGGTGGCCGCGCCGCAGGATGACGTCGGCGACATCGGTGAACAGGGGCGTCTCGACGAGCGGTTCGGGCATCGCGAGCGCGACCCCGCCCCAGCGGTGCACGACGCCGAGGTCGCGCTGCCCCGACGCGACCAGAGCGATCGTCTCCCACGGCTCGCTCTCGCGCAGGGGGAGCGAGAGGCCCGGATGCTGCCGCCCCAGCTCCGCGATGACGGGGACGACCAGCCCGCGCACCACCGTCGAGAACGCCGCCAGCCGCACCTCGCCGACGAGGGACTCCGTGTCGGCGGTGAGCTGCAGGTCGGCGCGGAGACGCTCGAGGTCGGCGAGGATCGGTGTCGTCGCCACGACGAGCCGCGTGCCCGCCTCAGAGAGCATCACGCCGCGACCGACCCGCTCCAGCAGGATCACGCCCGTCTCGCGCTCCAGACGCTTCACCTGCTGCGACACGGCGGACGGCGTGTAGCCGAGCGCGGCCGCGGCGGCCACGACGCTGCCCTGCGTGGCGACGGCGCGGAGGGAGACGACGGCGTCGAGGTCGATCATGAAGCGATGCTAACGGGTGAGGAGCAGAAAGCATCGCTTGTCCTTCATCGGCTGCTGCGCTGGAGTGGAAGCGTGAGCAGACGTGACATGATCCTGGCCGCGATGGTGGCGTCCTTCTGGGGTTTCAACTTCGTGGTGATCGACTGGGGGATGGCGGGCATCCCGCCGCTGCTGTTCGTGGCCATCCGCTTCCTCGCGGTGGCGGTCATGGTCGTCGTGGTGCCGCGACCCGCGGCATCCTGGAGCACCGTCATCGGCGTCGGCCTCTTCATGAGCCTCGGTCAGTTCGGACTCCTGTACACCTCGCTCGCGTTCGGCCTGCAGCCCGGCCTCGCCGCGCTCCTCATGCAGGCGCAGGCCGTGTTCACGATCCTCATCGCCGCGGGCGTGCTGCGGGAGCGCCCCACCGTGGCGCAGTCGGTCGGCGTGGCCGTCGGCATCCTCGGTCTCGCCATCGTGGCCACCGGTCGCGGGGGCGACGCGCCCGTGCTCGCCGTGCTGCTTGCCCTGGCCGCCGCGCTCTCCTGGGCGATCGGCAACGTCATCGCGCGGCGCGCGGGTGTCGTGACGGGCCGCGGCCCGCTGGGCGCTCTGTCGCTCACGGTGTGGTCCGCGCTCGTCGTACCGGTGCCCGCCCTCGTGCTGGCGCTCGCCGTCGACGGGCCCGCCGCGATCGGCGCGGGTCTCGCGGCGTTCGGCTGGCGACCCGCGGTCTCGACGCTCTACACCGCGGTCGTCTGCACCGTCATCGGCTACGCCGTCTTCAACAGCCTGCTGGCCCGCAACCGCTCGGCGGCGGTCGTCCCGTGGGTCCTGCTCGCGCCGGTCGTCGCGATGGCCGCGGCCGCGCTGCTGCTCGGGCAGATCCCGAACACCGCCGAGGTCGTGGGCGGCATCGTGCTGGTGGTCGGCGTGCTGGTCACGAGCCTGCGACGAAGGATGCCGCGGCCCGCGCCGACCGCACGGAACGGCGTCGGAGAGCGGGTCCGCCCGAGCGAGCCGCTGCTCACGGAGGAGGCGGTGCCGCCGCGGCTAGGCTGAGCCGGTGACCTCGGACAGCCCGCCCCCGCGCCGTACCTACAGCTATCTCGGGCCGGCGGGAACCTTCACGGAGGCCGCGCTCGCGCAGGTGCCGGAAGCCCGCGATCAGCAGTGGCGCTCGGTGCGCAACGTCGGCGAGGCGCTCGACGACGTGCTCGAGGGCCGGTCGGACGCCGCGATGATCGCGATCGAGAACTCCGTCGACGGCGGGGTCTCGGTGGCGCAGGATGCGCTCGCCACGATCCCCGGCCTGCGCATCGTGGGGGAGTACCTCGTCGCCGTCGACTTCGTGCTCGTCGCCCGGCCGGGCACGCGGCTCGAGGACGTCTCGCTCATCGCCGCGCACCCCGTCGCCTACGCGCAGTGCCTGCGGTGGCTCACCACCGCGCTGCCCGGCCACGCGCACATCCCCGCGGCCAGCAACGTCGCCAGTGCCGTCGGCCTGCTCGACGGCAGCAGCGACGCGGATGCCGCGATCGCCCCGCCCGGGATCCTCGACCACTACGAGCTCGAACCGCTCGCGCGCAGCATCGGCGACAACCCCGACGCCGTGACCCGCTTCGTGCTGGTCAGCCGCACGGTCACCCCGCCGCCCCCCACCGGCGCCGACAAGACGTCTCTCATCGTCGAGCTGCCCGAAGACCACCCGGGCGCGCTGCTCGAGCTCCTCGAGCAGTTCGCCACCCGCGGGATCAACCTGAGCCTGCTCGCGTCGCGCCCGATCGGCGACGCGCTGGGTCGCTACCGCTTCGTCATCGACGCCGACGGGCACGTCGAGGACGAGCGGATGGCCGACGCCCTGCTGGGCCTTCGGCGCTTCAGCCCGCGCGTGGTCTTCCTCGGGTCGTATCCCCGAGCCGACCGCGCGGTCATCCGCTACCCGGAGCGCTACTCCGACGACGTCTTCGTCGAGGCGCGCGACTGGCTGCGCGGACTGATCAGCGGCGAGCCCGAGGCGTGACGTCCGGGCTCTGACGCCCGATCAGGTCAGGCTGCGGCCATGGCCGGCGCGAGCGCGGCCGCGATGAGCTCGATCGTCTGCACGCGGCCGGGCGCAGCATCCATCGGCTCGTTCTCGTACGCCCCGGCGATCGGCGAGATCATCACCTCGTCGACCTCGTGCTTCGCGGCGAAGGCGACGAGGTCGGATGCCACGTCCGCACCGGTCCCGACGAACCACTTGGCGCGGCCCGAGGTCATGATCGAGCGGGTCATCGCGTCGAAGTCGTCGGCTCGGGCCAGCGACTCCTCCACCGTCTCGAGCGGCACGAGCGGCATGTTCGAGCGCAGCCGCGCCATCATCCGCTGGTTCGGGAGCGACCGCGCCTCGGCCTCCTCGGCCGTGGGGGCGGCGACGACGTTGACGGTGAGGAACGTCCGCGGCGCCGCGAGCATCTCGCTCGGCTGGAAGCCGGTGCGGTAGAGATCGAGTGCGCGCTCGAGTCCTTCGCCGGAGAAGTGGTTGGCGAAGACGTACGGCAGACCCATGGATGCTGCGAGCCGGGCCGAGTAGTCGCTCGAGCCCAGCAGCCACACGTCGGGCGTGCCGGTCGCGGCGGGCGTCGCGCGCACCGCGTAGTCGCGGCCCGAGGTGAAGCGCAGGGTCGCGCCGTCGGCCGAGACGAGCGACAGTATGTCGGCGACGTGGTCCGGGAAACGCTCGACGTCGCTCGTCGTGCCCGACTGCCGCAGGAGCTGCGTGATCACGGGGTCGCTGCCGGGCGCGCGCCCGATGCCGAGGTCGATGCGGCCCGGGGCGAGGGCCTCGAGGGCGGCGAACTGCTCGGCGACGACGAGCGGCGAGTGGTTGGGGAGCATCATGCCGCCCGACCCGACGCGGATGCGCGCGGTGCGCGCCGCGGCGGCCGCGATCAGCACGGGCGGCGTCGTGGAGGCCACCGCGGGCATGTTGTGGTGCTCCGCGAACCAGTACCGCCGGTAGCCGGCGGCGTCGGCTGCCGTCGCGACGCCCAGGGAGGCGGCGACGGCCTGCGCGCTCGTCTGACCCGTGCGGACCGGCACGAGGTCGAGGACGGACAGGGCGGGGGCGGCTGAAGTGCTCATCCCTGAAGACAACCGCCCCGCGCCCCATCGCATTCCGCAAGCCCACGAGGCCGCCGCTAGTAGCTCAGCGCCGCGACGCGCCCTTCACGGCCTCGTACGCCTGCAGCGCCGCCTTCCGCGTCTCGCCGAGATCGACGATCTGCGGTGGAGGGGAATCGGAGACGTGGTCGGGCGCCCACTCGGCGATGTAGCGCGACTGCGGGTCGAACTTCTTCGCCTGCAGCTCGGGGTTGAAGATGCGGAAATAGGGAGCCGCGTCGGCGCCCGAGCCCGCGACCCACTGCCAGTTGAACGCGTTGCTGGCACCGTCGGCGTCGACGAGGGTGTCCCAGAACCACTCCTCGCCGATGCGCCAGTCGATCATCAGGTTCTTGATGAGGAACGACGCCGTCACCATCCGCACGCGGTTGTGCATGTAGCCGGTCTGCCAGAGCTCGCGCATGCCGGCGTCGACGATGGCGAAGCCGGTGCGGCCCTGCTGCCACGCGGCGAGGTGCTCCGGGTCGGGCGGCGGCCACGGGAACGCGTCGAAGTCGCGGCGCAGGTTCTTCGTCGCGAGATCGGGGAAGTGGAACAGCGTGTGCCACGCGAACTCGCGCCATCCGAGCTCCGACAGGAACATGCCGCCGACACCGGCCTGCACCGACTCGTGCCAGATCGTGTACGGGCTCAGCTCGCCCCAGCGCAGCCGCGGCGACAGCAGCGAGGTCGACCCGGCCGACGGCGTGTTGCGCGCGGCCTCGTACGACGAGCTGTCCTCGGTCAGGAACTCGTGCAGACGGTGACGCGCCGCCGGCTCGCCCGGCTCCCACATCTCGCGGAGGCCGCCGGCCCAGTCCGGATGCTGTGGCAGCAGCTCCCACGAATCGAGCTCGTCCGAGGCGGGAGCCTGGGAGATGCCGGGGATCGCACCCGGCTCGGGAAGGGGCTCGCGTGGCGTCGGAAGCGAGAGGCAGGCGCGCCAGAACGGGGTGTAGACGGAGTACGGCGTGCCCGATCCGGTCGCGACGGTCCACGGCTCGAACAGCACGGACGCGGCGAACGACTGCACCGTCAGGCCGTCTTCGCGCAGCGCGGTCTTGAGCGCGGCGTCGATGTCACGTTCGGGCTGCCCGTAGCGGCGGTTCCAGAAGACGGCGCCCGCTCCGGCATCCTCCGCCACCTCGGCGACGACCTTCTCGGCCGGTCCCCGGCGCAGCACCATCGTCGACCCGCGCTCGCGCAGGCGCTCCGCCAATGACGTGAGGGAGTGGTGCAGCCACCACCGGGCGGCGCCGCCGAGGGGACGGATGCCGGGACTCTCGTCGTCGAGCACGTACAGCCCGATCACCGGCTCGTCACGGTCGAGCGCGGCCTGCAGGGCAGGGTGGTCCGCGAGACGGAGGTCGTCGCGGAACCACACGATGGACGGACTCGTCATGGAGCCATCCTCCCGAGCGCCATCGACGTCGGCGCGGGCTTGACAGTCCGGATCAGAGACGAGAGGTGTCGTGACCTGCCGGGAGGGCGGCGATGATGCCGCCCGCCACGAGGCGCACGCGGATGCGGGTGGCCTCGCCGAACTCGTCGCCGTCGAGCTGCACCGCCTGCGCGCTCTCGGCCTGCAGCTCGATGCCCTCGCCGCGGGAGTAGATGACGGTGTTGTCGCGGGTCCGCAGCGACAGCACCTGACGGCCGGCGCGGAAGCGGCGGAGGAAGCTGTTGTCCCACGCGACCCGGCGCCAGACGAGGAACCAGCCCCAGAAGTTCTTCGGCGCGAAGATGGCGACGTCGAGCTCGCCGTCGGAGACGGATGCCTCGGGGATGAGCTCGAGGCCGGCGGGCAGTGATCCGCAGTTGGCCACGAGGATGCTCTGCACGCGGGCCGAATGGAGCTTCCGGCCCGGTATCTGGTACATGATCCGGAACGGCGTGGCCCGCGCGAGCGAGCGCGCCGCCCCGTCGACGTAGGCGATCCAGCCGACCTTCTTCTTGAGGTCGCCGCTGGTGTTCGCGATCATCGCGGCGTCGAGCCCCATGCCGCCCATCACGACGAAGGCGTGCTCGACGGAGCTGCCGTCGGGACGCCGGAGCGCGGCGAAAGCCACATCGATGGGCAGCCGGTCGCCCTCGAACGTCGCGCGGATCATTGTCTCCGGATCGCCGAGCGGCAGGAAGAGGTTGCGGGCGAGGAGGTTGCCCGTGCCGCTCGGCACGATCGTGAGCGGCACGTCCGACCCGCACACGGCCTCCGACACCGCCCGCACCGTCCCGTCGCCGCCGGCGACGAGCACCGCGTCGACGTTCTCGGCGAGGGCGCGGCGGGTGACGCCGTCGCCGAGGTCCTCCACCGTGGTCTCGAAGAAGAGGGGCTCGTCCCAGCCGGCCTCCGCCGACAGGCGCGAGACCGAGGAGCGCAGCTGCGCGGCGTCGACCTTGATCGGGTTGTAGACGAGGGCGGCACGACGCGACGGCGGCTCGACGTCGGCGGGAGGCACGCGATCGGCCGACACGTCGCCGGGACCGTTCGCCATGGGTACACCTTAGGGCCGTCGTTCAGAGCTTCCCCTGAGAGCGCGAAGCGGTCCGCGGCGCGGCGGGCCGCGGCATCCCGCCCATAGAATCGAGGGGTGATCGATCCCCAGCTCCTGCGCGACACGCCCGAGATCGTTCGCGAGTCCCAGATCGCCCGCGGCCTGTCTCCCGAGACCGTCGACGCGGCCATCGCCGCCGACCGCGACCGCCGTGCCGCCATCACCGCGTTCGAAGAGCTGCGCGCGGCCCAGAACGCCCACGGCAAGACGGTCGCGAAGGCATCCAAGGAGGAGAAGCCCGCGCTCGTCGCGGCGGCCAAGGAGCTCAGCGAGCAGGTCAAGCAGGCGCAGCACGCGGCGAGCGCCGCGGAGGATGCCGCGACCGCGGCCATGGCGGAGATCGAGAACATCGTCATCGAGGGCGTGCCCGCCGGCGGCGAGGACGACTTCATCACGCTCCGCACGCACGGCGAGCCGCCGACCTTCGACTTCGCACCCCGCGACCACCTCGAGCTCGGCGAGATGCTCGGCGCCATCGACATGGAGCGCGGCACGAAGGTGTCGGGCAGCCGCTTCTACTTCCTCACCGGCATCGGCGCACGCCTCGAGATCGCGCTGATGAACCTGGCGCTCGACCGTGCGCTGCAGGCCGGGTTCACCCCGATGATCCCGCCGACGCTCGTGCGTCCGGAGGTCATGCAGGGCACCGGGTTCCTCGGCAAGCACTCGGCCGAGGTCTACCACCTCGAAGACCAGGACATGTACCTCGTCGGCACGAGCGAGGTGCCCCTCGCGGGCTACCACATGGGCGAGATCCTCGAGGTGGCCGACAAGCCCAAGCGCTACGCCGGCTGGTCGACCTGCTACCGCAGCGAAGCGGGCTCGTACGGCAAGGACACCCGCGGCATCATCCGCGTGCACCAGTTCAACAAGCTCGAGATGTTCGTCTACACAACGCCGGAGGCGGCGGAGGAGGAGCACCTGCGGCTCGTCGGCCTCCAGGAGCAGATGCTCCAGGACCTCGGCCTGTCCTATCGGGTGATCGACGTGGCCGCGGGCGACCTCGGCTCCAGCGCCGCCCGCAAGTACGACGTCGAGGCGTGGGTGCCCACGCAGGACGCGTACCGCGAGCTGACCAGCACGAGCAACTGCACGACGTACCAGGCTCGCCGGCTCGACATCCGCCACCGTCCGGCCGTCGAGGCGGGCGCCGCTCCGGCGAAGCCGACGCCGGTCGCCACGCTCAACGGCACCCTCGCCACCACCCGGTGGATCGTCGCCCTCCTCGAAACCCATCAGCGGGCCGACGGCTCGGTGACGGTGCCCGAGGTGCTGCGGCCGTTCCTCGGCGGACTCGACGTGCTGGAGCCCATCGCGTGACCCCCGACGATGCCGGCATGCCCGACACCGGGACGGTCGACGTCTCCCCGCAGAAGGACGCCGCGGAGCTGGTGCAGGAGATCGCCGAGGATGCCACCTCCGGCGCCTCGGAGCGCATGCTCATCGCCCTCGACATCGACGGCACCGTCCTCCTCGAGGACGAGACGCTGAGCCCCGGCATCGTCGACGCCGTGGCCGACGCGCACGCCGCGGGGCACGAGGTCATGCTCGCCACCGGACGCAGCTGGAGCGGCACGCAGCACATCCAGCAGCTGCTCGAGATCGAGCCGGAGTACGTCGTGTGCTCGAACGGCGCGGTGGTGCTCAAGCGGGAGACGGATGCCGCGGGCACGAGCTCCTACGTCCGGTTCCACACCGAGACCTTCGACCCGCGCACGGTGCTCGAGCTCCTGCGCACGCACCTGCCCGACGCGCATTTCATGGTCGAGCTCGAGGACGGGGTGCGCCTCTACACGGAGTCGATGCACAACTGGAACCTCTCCGAGGCGCGTGAGGTCGCGTTCGAGGAGCTGGCGCAGCATCCGGTCAGCAGGGTTGTCGTCGTCGCGCCCGACCACAGCGAGGAGGACTTCCTCGCGCTTGTGAGCGACATCGGGCTCAACCAGGTGTCGTACGCCATCGGCTGGACCGCGTGGCTCGACATCGCCCCGATGGGCGTCGACAAGGGCACGGCCCTCGAGATGGTGCGCGGGTGGCTGGGCGTTCCGTCGGAGCGGGTGATCGTCTTCGGCGACGGCCGCAACGACATGGGCATGTTCGCCTGGGCGCTGTCGAACGGCGGGCGCGCGGTCGCCATGGGGCAGGGTCCGCAGGAGGTGCGGGATGCCGCGGGTGAGCGCACCACGTCGGTGACCGAGGGCGGCGTCGCCGCCGTGCTCCGCACCCTCTGACGCCCTGACCCGTTTCGACTCGCTTCGCTCGGCCGACGATCGTGTCGGTCGTTGAGCGAGCGGAGCGAGACGAAACGCCGGTCGCGCCCCTCGTTCAGGACCCGCTCAGCCGTGTTCGCGAGAATGGGGCACGATGGCCCGTCTACTAGACTCGGCCTCTGTCGACGGATGACGCCCCCGCTCGGGGCGCTCCGCCGGGAGGGTTGTCCGAGCGGCCGATGGACCTGGTCTTGAAAACCAGTGGGCAGCAATGTCCCGTGGGTTCGAATCCCACACCCTCCGCCCTGGCGAGGAGTGTGCCCGGATCGTGCCCGTAGACGTTCTGCCGAGAGGACACGCGTGAGCCCGACGAACCCGCCCGCACCGCGCGGCCGCCGCACGGTCGCGCGCCACGGCGCGCTCTCCTCGCCGAGCCCGTTCGGTCAGCTCCTGAAGCTCCTCGGCGTCGCGCTCGCCGTCGTCCTCGTCGCCGGCGCCGGCGTCACGGCGTACGCCGCCTACGACCTCACCGCCAGCTTCACCGACGAGGCCGTCGACCTCGAGGGTCAGGATGCCGTCCCGCCCGACATCGGCGCGATCGAAGGCGGCGTCAACCTCTTCATCGCCGGCACGGACGAATGCCTGCCCGAGTTCGCGGACTACTTCGGCGACCGCTGCACGGGCGCCGACGCCGGCGGCGAGCTGAACGACGTCAACCTGCTCGTGCACATCTCCGACAGCCCGCGGCGCGTGACGGTCATCTCCTTCCCCCGCGACCTCATGACCCAGATCCCGGTCTGCACCGGTGCCGACGGCTCCGAGGCCGGCGGCATCAGCAAAGGCCAGATCAACTCCGCCTTCATGTACGGCGGGCTGTCGTGCGCGGTGAAGACCGTGTCCGAGCTGAGCGGCCTCAGCATCCCGTTCGCGGCGAAGGTCAACTTCGGCGGCGTCATCAACATCACCGACGCGATCGGCGGCGTCGAGGTCTGCATCGGCAACGGCGGCATCCGCGACTCGTACACGGGCATCGACTGGCCCGCCGGCATGCGCAACGTGCAGGGCCTGGACGCCCTGCAGTTCCTGCGCACGCGCCACGGGCTCGAGAACGGCAGCGACCTCGCGCGCATCTCGAACCAGCAGCAGTACATGTCGCGCCTCGCGCACAAGCTCGTCGGCGAGGACGTGCTGACCAACCCCGCGCTGCTCTACAAGCTGGCCACCACGGCCGTCGAGAACGTCACGCCGAGCCAGAGCCTGGCCAACCCGCTCACGCTCGTGCAGATCGCGCTCGCCGTGAAGAGCGTGCCGTTCGACGAGATCGTCTTCCTGCAGTACCCGGTCCTCGACGACCCGTCCGATTCGAACCGCGTCGTGCCGAACTACGAGGCGGCCGACCAGCTGTGGGCGGCTCTGGCCGCCAACCAGCCGATCGTGCCGACGAGCGACCCCGACGCCGGCGGAGGCGTCATCCTCGCCGACCCCGGCACCGAGGCGACGCCCGACCCCGTCGAGTCCGCCGACCCCGGCGCCACGCCCGCGCCGAGCGAGTCCGCGGTCGAGCTCGACTCGTCGATCCCCGGCACCACCGCGGCGCAGGCCACCTGTTCCGCCGGCAACCTGCGAGCGGACGGCTGACCTCGTCGATGAGCGGATGCCGCGGCATCCGCTTCTCGTGTGGTCGAATCGCTCGCGGTGGAAGGTGTGAAGCATGACCGGTGCCCCTGACCGGCGGAGTCCGCTCGCGCAGCACGGACGTGCCCCGCGCTCGCGGCCGCTGACGCGTCTGCTGCTCGCGATGGGTGTGGTCGCGGCCGTGCTGATCGTGTCGATCGGCGGCGTCGGCGCATTCGCCCTGTGGAACGCGGCCGACCTCATCTCGGCGAGCTCCGTGCAGATCGGCGACGAGGACGAGCTCCCGCCGCCGACCATCGGCGAGATCGAGGGCGACGTCACGATGCTGCTCGTCGGCACCGACTCGTGCGAGGGCCCGAACGCGGCGCTCTCGGGCGCCTGCCAGGCCGGCGACACCGACGGCGAGCGCAACGACGTGACGATGCTCGTGCGCATCAGCGACAGCCCGCGGCGGGTGACGGTCGTGTCGATCCCGCGCGACATGATGGTGTCGCTTCCGGAGTGCACCGGCCCCGATGGTCGGACGTATCCGGCGGAGTCGTCGGCGATGCTCAACACCTCGTACGCGAACGGCGGGCTCTCGTGCACCGTCGACACGGTCGAGGAGCTCACGGGCACGCAGATCCAGTACGCCGCGGCCATCCGCTGGACCGGTGTCATCAACCTCTCCGACGCGGTCGGGGGAGTGGACGTCTGCGTCGCTGGCGACATCTCCGACAGCTACACGGGCCTGAACCTCACCGCGGGCACGCACACGCTGCAGGGGGCGGAGGCGCTGCAGTTCCTGCGCATCCGCCACGGCATCGGCGACGGCTCCGACCTCGGACGCATCTCGAACCAGCAGCAGTTCATGTCGTCGCTCGTGCGCAAGCTGCAGAGCCAGTCCGTGCTGGGCAACCCGGCGACGCTGCTGAACTTCGCGAGCACCGCCATGCAGCAGGTGTCCAACGGTCAGCTGATCCTGAGCTCCGGACTCGCGAACCCCACGCGAATGGTGCAGATCGCGATGGCGCTGCGGAGCGTGCCGTTCTCGGACATCGTCTTCGTGCAGTACCCCACCTATTACTCGAACTCGTCGGCGAGCCGGGTGCTGCCGGTGACCGATGCCGCGGAGGCCCTGTTCGCCGCGCTCGCCGAGAACAAGGCGCTCATCCTGACGGGCGAGGCGAGTCAGGGGAGTGCGGTCGAGGTGACCGGGGAGGCCGCGCCGCTGCCGACGCCCACGCCGACCTCGACGGATGGAGCGGCTGCGGAGACGCCTGCGCCCGGCGCGTCGGCCGGCGCCGCCGGGCCCGACGCCGTGGAACTGCCGAGCGAGATCGCCGGCACCACCGCCGCGCAGGTCACCTGCACCCAGCCGCAGCGGTAGCGCGGCCGGGGTCGTGCGGCTGACGCGGGCGCGGCTGGGTCTGCGCCCGGGTGGCGGGTCGTTCAGCTGACGCGAGTTGCAGCATCCCGTCGGCGGTTCCGCAGATCGGGTCCAGTGGATGTCGATCCCGACGACGTTCGGCGCTCGGGTGCACAGCGGTTATGATGGGTGTCGCGCGACCATTTCGGTGCCCGCGCATGGAGACGTCGCATAGTTCGGCCTAGTGCACCACCCTGCTAAGGTGGAGTCCTCGCAAGGGGACCGAGGGTTCAAATCCCTCCGTCTCCGCCACCTAAATACCTGATCCACGGGTTTTTTTCGAGTGGCCTTGCCCACAATCTGCCCACATTTGAGACGTGCACGTTCCGCTCAGACACGTGGCGCAGCGATCATCGAGGATGCCGAGAGCCATGCGGGCATGCCCACCTCGTTGGGTTTTGGGCAGCTTGTCCACGGGGCTACTGCGGTCGTCGCTTCCGGCGAACTGTCGTCGCCTAGCTTCGCGCACCTCTTTGCGTCGTGCGGCGGGATGGAGACGGGTACCGCCGAACGGCGGGAACTTCGTCCGTACGAGTGCAGCGCGGCGGTTCCGGCCGCTGCTGCTAACGCGGACGATCGGATCATGACAGATTCGACCCGCGTGCAGCTCGCTTCGATCCGTGTGATCACCGACGACTTGGCGGCCTCAGTCCACTTCTACCGAGTGCTGACTGGGTCGACACCGCAATACCTGACCGACGATTTCGTGGAATTTGTCACACCCTCGGCGACGGTCGCCTTGAGCACCCCGGAGAGGGTCGCCTTCATCACCGAGAACACTCCGCGTGCGGGCGCCAACAACACCGCCATCATCGAGTTCCTCGTGGATGACGTCGACTCTCTCCTCAGCAAGCTGCTCGATGCCTTCGGGGACGCCCTGGATGTCGTGCAGAAACCGACCACGATGCCGTGGGGGAACCGGTCCTTGCTGATCCGCGACCCCGAGGGCTCGCTCGTCAACGTCTACGCGCCGGTGACGCCGAGAGGAGTCTCGTTGCAGCAGAACCGGACGCCGAAAATGCTTCCCCCTGCCAACTGAGCACACGGGTCGCCATCAGTAGCGCCGCGCCTGACCCGCCCATGCCCGGCGCGGTCGGCCGCGCATCGAGTCTTCATCGACCAACCGATTGACGTCGTCCTGGGAGTCTTCGTGCCTACACCGCTCCGCATCACGCCCCTCGGCCATTCGTGCGTCCTTCTCGAAGCGTCGATGGGCGCGGACACCGTGAAAGTGCTGCTCGACCCTGGAAGCCTGACGCCAGAATTGACGCCGATCAGTGGATTGGACGCGATACTTATCACTCACGCGCACGCGGACCATATCGATCCGAGCCAGGTCCGCCGGCTACGGCAGGGTGGACGCGTGCCGGTATACGCGGACGCAGAGACGGTGGCGATGCTGGTGGACGCCGGTGAGCCGGATGTCCGCATCGTAGAGGCCGGCACGCTCGCCATCGGAGGGATGACCGTCGAAGTGACGCTGTCCGCGCACGAGGAGATCTACCCAGGGCTCCCTTTACCGAGCAACCATTGCTACCACGTCAGCAAGTCGGTGTTTGCCCCGGGGGACTCCTTCGCAGTACCTGACTTCAAGGTGGACACGCTGCTCGTGCCTCTTGGCGCACCTTGGCTGAAGCTCTCGCAGACCATCGACTACCTGCGTTCCGTCGCTCCTCGTATCGCGATTCCCGTACACGGTGGAGGTCTCGCCGCGGACCATCGAAAAATGCACCTCGCGCTGCTGTGCAAATTCGCTCCGGCCGGAACCACAGTTATCGAATCCGAGATCGGCCGAACAATCAAGGTGTAGCCGCGGCGCCGTGCAACACCCTCGGTCAGTCTTGTCGGTTTACAGCACGCGCCAGGAAAGCGTGTCGCACGCCATTCGACAGTTGCGAGATCGCAGCGTGCGGTGCGGTGTAGTCGAAGCCATGCCACGCTCCCGGCCACAGGTGGAATTCGACGCGCACGCCCGCGGCGGCCAGCCGCCGAGAAAGCGTGATGACCTCATCGCGGAATGTCTCGACTTGGCCGACGTCGATGTACGTGATCGGCAGACCCGCAAGTAGCGTCTCTCGAGCTGGCGCAGCATATTTCGACACGTTAGGCCCACCTAGAGAATCTGCCAGCAATGCGTACCAGCCCGTGCGATTGGAAATCTGGTCCCAGACGACCGCTTCAGAAGCGTCTGAAAGACGACCCGCCGCGGTTCGGTCATCGAGCATCGGGCATTGCAGGATCTGGTGACTGATTGCTGGCCCCCCACGATCGCGCGCGAGTAGAACGGTCGCGAGTGCCAGCCCGCCGCCGGCGCTCGAGCCTTGCATGATGATGCGCTCGGGATCGATGCCGAGCTCGGCAGCATTCCGTGACACCCACTCGAGGCCGGCATAACAGTCCTCTACTCCTGCGGGAAACGGATTCTCCGGTGCCAGCCTGTAGTCCACGGAGATCCCGACCACGTCGAACTCGACGACGGCTTCAGCGAGAGCGTCCGAGCGGAGCATGAAATCCCCAGCGATCATGCCGCCGCCGTGGACCGTGTAAACGCATGGACGCGAGCTGACCGAACGGCCCGCCTTCCGGATGACCAACAACCGGATCTCAGGAGCGTGCGGAGGTCCTGGCACTATCCGGATCTCTGCTTCCACCGCCCCGCTCGCCGACAGACCGGTCAGCGTCGGAGTCTTGTCCAGGATGGCCGCACGGAACGTCGCCATGGTGTTGATTGTTACCGAGGCTCGCATGCTCGCCGGAAAAGAGTGCAGGGCCGCGCCTAGTTCGGGGTCAAAAGGCGGCCCCACCACCTTGGTGGTCGGGTACTTAGCAGTTTCCTGATGCGCTGTAGATGCTCTCGGACGCCTCATCACTTGCCCAGTTTTGGAGCGTCAGCTCAGGGCGTCTACCGCCGAGTGTCGGCGGGGGAGAACTTCTCACCGCCGCTCGGCGGTGGAGGAGGTCATGGCGATCAATCTCTTGCGGCAACCTCATAGTTCCCCCCAGTCCCCGACAAATGGCTGGTGGGCTAGTTGATCGCCCAACGTTCGGCGGTACACATCGGATAGGCCTGAGCGTGACGCTGAGACGTCGCATCCGTTCGTCCGTGCGACGGTCCAAGGGAGGGCTACGAAATTGTCTGAAGTTCAAACAGCATCGATCGATGCACAACAGCCGACCCGGGCGACGCTTCGCAGAATCACGGCTCTTGTGACGCTCGGCAATGTTCTGGAGTGGTTCGACTTCTCCGTATACGCGGTAGTCGCCGTCTACATAGCAGCAACGTTCTTCGCCACGACTGACCCCATCGCCGCCTTGCTGCCGACATTTGCCGTCTTCGGTGCTGCGTTCGTCGCCCGACCGCTCGGCGCCCTCATCCTCGGGCCGATGATGGACCGTCGCGGCAGGAAATCGGTGATGTTGCTGTCGATGCTGCTCATGGCAGGAGGCTCGGTCCTGATCGGCTTCGCTCCAGGCTACGCGACCGTCGGCATTCTCGGGGCGCTCCTCGTCGTGGTCGGACGATTAGCGCAGGGCTTCTCCGCTGGCGGCGAATTCGGCAGCGCCGCGGTCTTCCTTTCCGAGTGGGCGCCGGACGGCCGCCGAGGCTTCTACGTCAGCTTCCAACAGGTTGCCACTAGTGCCGGCCTCGTATTCGGCCTGGTTTTCGCGTCGTTGCTGACTCTCGCTCTCGGGCCGCAGAACATGGCTGCCTGGGGATGGCGGATCCCGTTCCTTTTCGGGGGCGTGCTGGCAATCGTCGTATTCATCCTGCGGCGGAGGATCGACGACACCCCGGTGTTCCGAGCGATGGAGGAGCAACGCCTGGCGTCACCCGATCATGCCGCGCCAGTCGCGACGGTTGAGGAGTCCAATGTCCGCGGATTCCTCACCACTATGGGCATCGTCGTTCTGTGGACCATGGTCTCGTTCATCACCTTCAACTTCATGCCTGCGTTCGCCGTGAGCTTCGTGGGGGTTGACCAGCAAGCTGCTCTCATCGCGACTGCGATCGGCGCGGCAATGTCCATCGTGCTGATCCCGCTCGCTGGCGCGATCTCCGATCGAGTGGGGAGGCGCCCACTGATCATCGTCGCGTCGATCGCCTACCTCGTGCTGTCGTTCCCCATGTTCTGGATGATGGTGTCCCTGCAGTCGTTCGGCGGCTTGGTGCTGTTTCAGCTGATCCTCGCGCCGTTCACGGCAGCCGTCGTCGGCGTGGGCCCGGCAACGATCACCGAGCTGTTCGGATCGCGGCGAAGAGGGGCGATGGTGTCCATCGCCGCGGCACTCACGACTGCCTTGTTTGGCGGATTTGGCCCCTTCATCGCGACCTGGCTCATACAGGTGACCGGAACGCCCACGGCACCCGCGTTCTACCTCATGGCGGGCGCGGTGATCACGCTCATCACGGCGCTCACACTCTCGAAACGGCTCGGATTCGAAAACCTGAAGGACTGATCGCCACATGGATTACCCCAAGACATCGCGCGTCGCCCTCGTGCGGGACTACGACAAGGGCGTCGAGCTTGACGAGCTCCCTGTTCCTCCCCTCGTGGAAGGTGCCGTCCTCGTCCGCGTGGAAGCCGCGACCGGGTGCGGGACCGACGTTCATATCGCCAGTGGCGGGCTCCGCCACTCTCCGACGTGCAAGCTCCCCCTCGTCCTCGGTCACGAGGCAGTCGGCCGTATCGTCGCGCTGGGAGCTGACCGAGTCACCGACGTCGTCGGGAAGCCGCTTCGTGAGGGCGACCTCATCGCCTGGGCATCCCCGTGGTGCGGCAACTGTTACTGGTGCGCGGTCGCCCATCAACCCACGCTGTGTGTCAACGCCAACCTTTACGGGTTCGGGCCAGCAGACCAATTCCCGTCCCTCACCGGAGGATTCGCCGAGTACGTCTATGTCCACCCGCGTTCCGCGGTGGTGCACGTGCCCGAAGGCTTGTCGCCCGCTCTGGCGTCTTCCGCGACATGCGCTTTTCGCACGGTTGTGCACGCGTTTGAAACCGTCGGTCAACTTCGGCCCACCGACACCCTCGTCATCCAGGGGTCGGGTGCGGTTGGCCTGTACGCCACCGCGTACGCAACCATCATGGGGATCCCTCAGATCATCGTCATCGGCGCGCCGAGCTCTCGTCTGGCCCTCGCCGAGAAGTGGGGCGCGTCGACCACGCTGGACGTGGAGCACTCCACGCCCGAGGAGCGCCGGCAGATCGTCCTTGACGCGACAGACGGCCGAGGGGCCGACATCGTCTCCGAATGCAGCGGTGCAGTGCCAGCCTTCGCCGAGGGCCTGTCGCTAGCGCGTCGCGGAGGAAAGATGCTCGTCATCGGCGCTGCCGACCCGCGCCCCAGCAGCGTCAGTGCGACCAACTTCAATATGCGCCAGATCTCCGTGACCGGCAGCATCTCTGCTGACATCTCCCACTTTTGGCGAGCGTTCCAACTGCTCACGACGTACGCAGATCGATTCGACTTCGACGCCCTGCTGGGTAACACCTACGGGCTCGGATCGGTGTCCGATGCGCTCGTGAGTCTCGAAGCGGGCGAGATGAAGCCCGTGATTGTTCCGCACACCGCATGAGCGACACCGAGGCGGGCGACCTGGAGACCTCGCATGTCCGCGACCTGGTCACGGCGAATCGCATCCTCGCGCATCACCGTGTATTCGATGCATGGGGACACATCAGCATCAGATCACCGCATGATCCCGCGCGTTTTTTCATGAGCACGTCACGGGCGCCGGCCCTCGTGGTTGAGCAAGACGTCGTCGAGCTGAACGTGGACACCGGAGAGGTCGTGGGGGAGAGGACCTCGTACGCGGAGCGGCACATCCACGCCGGCATCTACCGGCGGCGCGCCAACATCCAGGCAGTCGTGCACACGCACTCGTCCGGGCTCATTCCTTTCGGTGCTGTCGGGCGGCCTCTTCGCGCCATCGCGCACACGGACGCCTTCCTCATCGACGGGTGCCCCATGTTTGAAATCCGGGATGAGACCGACGACCACACGATGCTCGTCGAATCCTCTCAACTGGGGGATGCCCTGGCTCGTCGTCTCGGCGACGCGGCCATCGTGCTGATGCGCGGGCACGGCGCAACCGTCGTGGCGCCCTCGCTGCGGGAGGTGGTGTACCGGGCGATCTACGCGTCGCACGCCGCGGATCTCGAGCTCACCGTTTGGGGGCTCGGCGACGCGCCGCGTTACCTCGGCGAGCAGGAAGCGCGGGCGGCGGCGAGCGCCATCGCTGCGACGGCACAACGCCCATGGGAACTCTGGAGCGCCCAAGTGGGGCGACCGGCCAACGGAAAGGATCGCCATGACCGGTGACTTGAAAACCAACACCCTCCGTGTGAACGAGCTGCTCACCGGTCCGTGGGGGCTGCTGATCGACGGCGAACTCGTTCCCGCAGCCGACGGTCGGACCTTCGACGTCATCTCGCCGCAGTCGGAGGAAGTGGTCGCCGAGGTTCCCGACGGTACTGCCGACGATGTCGACGGTGCGGTACGAGCCGCAGTCCGCGCCCATCCTGCCTGGGCAGCGTTATCCCCGAATGAGCGGGCTGACTACGTCATCCGTCTGGCTGAACTGATCCAGCTGCATAAGAGCGATCTCGCGCTCCTGGACGCCGTGGACGGCGGAGCACCGATCGCCGTGATGGAGGCGGATGTCGATCACTCCGCCCGGGTGTGCCGCTACTTCGCAGGACTGGCCCTGGAGACGAAGGGGTACTCTGTCCCGCTCGCCACGGGCACGCACTTCACCGTTCGCGAGCCATTCGGAGTGGTCGCCGCCATCGTCCCCTTCAACCACCCGATCCTGTTCGCTGTGACGAAGCTCGCCGCGCCGCTGGTGGCCGGCAACTGCGTCATCCTCAAGCCCGCAGAGGCGACTCCGCTCTCCGCACTGCACCTTGCCCGGCTGGTCGCCGACCTCTTCCCCCGCGGTGTCGTCCAGATCGTTGTTGGTGATGGTCCTACGGTGCCGCGCGCCTTGACGCGCCATCCCGAGATCTCCCGCATCGCCTTCACCGGCAGCGAAACCACCGGCAGGGCGATCCTGCGTGATGCAGCCGACAGTGGCGTCAAGGAGGTGAGTCTCGAGCTCGGCGGTAAGAACGCCATGCTCGCCTACCCCGATGCCGACCCGCAGGAGGTGGCCGCGGCCGCTGTTCGCGGAATGAACTTCGCTTGGTCCGGACAGTCGTGCGGTTCGACCTCGAGGCTCCTCGTGCACGAAAGCATCGCAGACGCGGTGACCGAGTCGATCGGGGCGCTGCTGGAGGGTCGGCGGATCGGTTCGCCGCTTGATCCTCACAGTCAGCAGGGGCCCCTCGTGAACCGACGGCAGTTCGAACGTGTGTCGGATTTCATTGAAGAGGCAGTCGCCGGTGGGGCGGATCTGATCTCCGGTGGCAGTAACAGGCCGGCAGCACTTGAGACGGGCTACTACCTGCCGCCCACCGTCTTGGAGGTCGCGGACAGGACCGCGCGCGTGCTGAACGAAGAGATCTTCGGCCCCGTGCTGTCCGTGGTGCGGTGGGGGGACTCCGACGATCCGGTGGCGATGGCCAACAGCGTGCGCTACGGCCTGACTGCCAGCGTGTACTCCAACGACATCAAGACCGCAATGCGAGCAGCCAAGAAACTTCAGGCGGGATATGTCTGGGTGAACGGTGCGGCGCAGCACTTCATTGGAATGCCGTTCGGCGGATACAAGGCCTCCGGTCTGGGACGCGAAGAATCGATCGACGAGCTTCTCAGCTTCACGCAGGTGAAGTCCATCCACATCCTGGACGCATAGAGGCTGCGCGCGATCCGCCATATGGCGAATCGCGCTTGCCATTTCGCTTCGCCCGGCGGTCGCTCCGGCTCGCGCCGAATTCAAGACTTGTTTGACACAGAAGTGCGGCTTGTCGATGCTCGACGGACACCTCCGAACCGGGAAGCCGCCGGACGGGAAAAGACATGACGACTCGTTTCTACGAGACGGTGATCATCGGAACCGGATTCAGTGGCATCGCGGCCGCACGGGAGCTGTTGGTGGCCGGACACTCGGATTTTCTAATACTCGAGCAGGCTGAGGAGGTCGGCGGCGTCTGGCGCGAGAACCGATACCCGAACGCGGCGTGCGACGTCCCGGCGCACCTGTACAGTCTCTCGTTCTCGCTGAACCCCGAGTGGTCATGCAATTTCGCTGGGTGGAGCGAGATTCTCGCCTACATGAACGCCGTCGTCGACGAGTTGGGCATTCGCGAGCAGATCGCGTTTGACACGAAGGTCGTCGCTGCGCACTGGGACGGCGACCTCGAGATGTGGGAGGTGACGCTGGATGATGCGACGGCCCTGCGTTGCAAGTACTTCATCTCGGGCGTCGGTGCCATCAGCCGGCCACTTATCCCCGACCTCCCGGGCATGAGCGACTTCCGCGGGGAGATCATCCACACCGCCAAATGGCACAGCGGGATCGATCTTTCCCACAAGCGGGTAGCCGTGATCGGGGCTGGGGCCAGCGCCATCCAGGTCGTGCCCTACGCGGTTGACAGCGCTGACGCGGTCCTGGCAGTGATCCGCACCGCGCCGTACGTCGTTCCCAAGCCCGAGGAATTCTACGACGAAGAAGACAAGAGGTTCTTCCGTGAGCACCCCGAGGTGCTCCAGGAGAAGCGTCGCATCATCTACGACGAGTTCAACATCTCGACGGATGCGTCCGCCGCGATGGACGCCGAGTTCCTGGACCGGGCTACAGCCGTGTGGAAGCAGCATATGGAGAGCGCGATCGAAGATCCGGAATTGCGACGCATACTCACCCCGGACTATCGATACGGCTGTCGGCGGCCT
The DNA here is from genome assembly GCF_047237905.1 of Microbacterium jepli. Taxonomy (NCBI): domain Bacteria; kingdom Bacillati; phylum Actinomycetota; class Actinomycetes; order Micrococcales; family Microbacteriaceae; genus Microbacterium; species Microbacterium jepli. Next base: position 453,861 of record NZ_JBDFLW010000005.1, read on the forward strand.
GCGCTCTCCAACATCTACTATCCAGCGCTCGCGAACCCGAAGACGACCGTATGGGACGATGTCGTCGTCGCGTTCACCGAGAGCGGCGTGGTCGGTGCGGACGGTCGCGAGTGGGATGCCGACGTCGTCGTGCTGGCGACGGGCTTCCGCGCCACGGAGATGTTCGCCGGGGTGACCTACTCGGGCGCACGCGGCGTTCTCCTCCACGAGAAGTGGGCCGGAACGCCGGAGGCATACAAGGGCACGCTCGTGCCGGAGTTCCCCAACCTGTTCCTGATGGCGGGGCCCAACACCCAGGCCGCCGGATCGATCATCGGCGTCATCGAAGCCCAGGCACGGATGGTCGTCGACTTGATCACCACTGCAGAGTGCAACGGCTCAGGCACGATTCAAGTGACCGAACAGGCCCAACGCGAATACAACGACTGGCTGGACGAGAAGATGGCGGGATCGGTGTGGGAGGCAGGCGGATGCCGCAGTTGGTATCGCGTCGACGGCAGCGGCAAGGTCGTCATCCGATTCCCCGCCAGCTTGGCCGCCTTCGAGCGCTTAACAGCGCGAATCGACGCAGATGACATCCTCTTCGGTGGCGCGGGCACAGCCGGCGACGGCGGGCGCCTCGTCGCCACCACACCCTAAGACCGATCGGTACACGCAGATGACGGCGCTCCTCGCGGGGCGTCGTCGTCTGTGTTTTGGCCGCGTTCTCGACACCCCAGGCGCGAACCGCCAATTGTCGTGATCGACTTTCGATAGCCCTACAAACGGCGGTGCCGTCCCCTCGCACCCAATGAGAGCTTTGTATCGCGCGGTTCTCATCGCAGAGACCGGCTGGTAGTGGAAAGCGATGGCACCTCTGTGGCACACGAATCTCGACACGTTCTCATCACCGGCGCGGGAATGCTGGGTGCACACACGGCGAAGGTCTTCCTCGCGAACGGGTGGACGGTCACGCTCGTTGACCGTGCCATCCACCACGATTACCTGCACGATATCCTCGGAACGTCGGAGGGCGTGCGGACGGTTCAGGTGGACCTCACCGACGAGGTGGCGACGGACGAGGCGCTGAGCGGCGTCCGTGCTGATGCTGTGGTGAACACGGCGGCGCTCATCGCCGCGAGCGCGCAACGCAACCCGCTGTTGACGCTCGATGTCAATGTCAAGATGCCGCTGCGTCTGGCGCAGTGGGCACAGCAAGCCGGCGTCGAGCGATTCGTGTCCATCAGCAGCTGGGGAATCTATGCGGCGGATCAATCCGAGCGGATCACGGAGCAGTCGCCGACGACGTCGCCGCACGTCTCCCACTACGCCGCGTCCAAGGCCGCGATGGAGAACGTCCTCGGCGCCTTCGCCGTTGCGACGGGATTGAAGACGGCAGTCATCCGCCCCACGATCATCTACGGCTACGGGCCGAACCTGGGCGGCAGTATCGCTAGCGCGATGCTCGAGGGTCTCGTCGCTGAAGCGTTGCGCGGCCAGGACGTTGTCGTTCCCTCCGGGATGCCGTCCGAGTCCGAGTACACGTACGTGGGGGATGTTGCCAACGTCGCGTTCGGCGCTGCTACCTACGATGGCGATGACGTCTTCGAGGTCTTCAACGCCGGGTCTCAGCAGACGACGTCGACGGCACGGTTCGCCGCGGCGATGCATGGTCTGTTCCCGGATATCTGCATCGTCGAAGCTCCTCGCGACGACTCGATTTTCGGACCGCCGCGACAGAGCCACGCAACCGATCTGTCCCGCACGATCGGGCTGCTGCAGGTCCCGGAGCCCCTCACCATCACAGACGGTCTCGCGCGTTTCGTCGACGACCTGCGTCACGCGGAGCACTTCGACGACGTCGGTTCTCTGCGCTGACGGCGCCGCCTTACGGCATACCGTCGCGCCGCCAAGTTTCGGAAAGCCTCGATGAAGGAGTCAACAGTGAAGTACGTGATCGGGATCGACGTCGGAGGAACCTTCACCGACGCGGTAGCGGCAGATGACCGTGGGCAGATCACCGGCGCGAAAACGCCGTCGACGCCGGCGGACTATTCCATCGGTGTTCTGGCAGCGATCAGCGAACTCGCCGCCCAACTGAAGTACGACGAGCGCGAACTGTTGCAGAACACGGAGTACATCGCGCACGGCACGACCGCCAGCATCAACGCGCTGGTCACCGGGAATGTCGAGCCCATCGGCTTCATCACCTCGAAGGGGCACGGCGACTCCATCGAGATCATGAACATCGAGGGCCGCTACCTCGGTCTCACCGCCAACGCGATCCAGGACTCCATCAACCTCCACAAGCCGGCTCCTCTGGTCCCTCGGCAACGCGTGATCGAAGTCACCGAACGCGTGGACCGACGTGGAAACGTCGTCGTCGCGTTGCACGAGGACGAAGTGCGCAGCGCGGTCACTCGCCTTCTCGCGGAAGGAGTCCATGCGATCGCCGTGTCCTTCCTATGGTCGTTCCAGAACCCCGCTCACGAGCAGCGCGTGGCGGAGATTATCGCCGAGATGTCGCCGGACACGTTCGTCGCCGTCTCCAGTGAGGTCTCCCCGCGGATCCGCGAGTTCGCCCGAAGCTCCACCACCATCATGAGCGCCCAGCTGGGTCCTGCGCTACGCCGCTACTTGACGCCGCTCGTCCGCGAGCTGGGCGAGCGGGGGCTGCGGGGACCGCTGCTCGTCATGCAGAGCTCGGGTGGAACGATCGCGGCGGCCGAGGCCCCTGCGTCGGCTATCACCACGGTCGGCTCGGTTCTGAGCGGTGGGGTGGTGGGTGCTGCGCGCCTGGCGCAGCAGCTCGGACACAAGAACGTTGTGACCGCAGATGTGGGCGGTACGACGTTCCTGGTCGGCATGGTCGTGGACGGGGAACCGGTTCGAACGTCGACCACGGTGATCAACCAGCATCCCATCAATGTCCCCACCATCAGGGTGGACGCGATCGGATCCGGCGGCGGCGCGATCGCGTGGATCGACCAGGGCGGCAACCTGCGCGTGGGCCCGAGGAGCGCCGCAGCCGTGCCGGGCCCGGCGGCCTACGGGGCGGGAGGCACGGAACCCACCGTGACTGACGCCGATGTGGTGCTGGGCATCATCGACCCCGACTATTTCCTCGGCGGCAAGCGCAAGCTCCGCGTCGACCTGGCAGAACAGGCGCTTCTGGAGAAGATCGGGCGTCCACTGGGGCTCACCGCGAAAGAAGCTGCGGCAGCGGTATACGAAGTACAGAACGCGCAAACCGCCGACCTCGCCCGCAAGGTCGTCGTCGAAGCCGGCCACGACCCCCGCGGATTCGTGATGTACGCCTTCGGCGGCGCGGGCCCGATCCATGCCGCGGCGATCGCGACGGAGCTGAAGGCGAGCGAGCTGGTCGTGCCCCTGGGAGCGGCAGCATCCGGGTTCTCGGCCTTCGGTCTGGCCGCATCCGATGTGGCCGTCACGGCTGAGGTGTCGGATCCCGCGCTGTTCCCGCTCGACCCAGCCGACGTGCAACGCAACTTCGACAGGCTCACGGCACAGGTTCGCGAGTCGCTCGACCGTCAGGGCGTCGCCTTCAGCGATGTCACTTTCAACCGGGAGTTCGATGCGCGGTACGCCGGGCAGATGTTCGAGGTGACCGCGGAGGCGCCCGTCGACCAGACGATCGACGATTCGACGGTCGAGGCGATGGGAGAAGTCTTCGATGCGCGCTACGCCGAGCTCTTCGGCGCCGGATCCGCGTTCGCCGACGCGGGTCGGGAGATGATCTCCTACCGGATCCGCGGGGTCGGCGAGCTGCCGTTCCGACCGACCCTCCCAGAGCATGAACGATCCGACGACGCAGACGCCTCATCGGCGATCAAGGGCCACCGTCTCGTGCATCTGCAGCACGAGCGCGGCTTCGAAGAGACGGCGATCTACGACTACGCGAAGCTGCGTAGCGGTCACCGTTTCCCCGGTCCCGCCGTCATCGAGGTCGCCACGACCACAGTGACCATCCCCGCGGGCCGCGAGGCCCGGGTGGACGAATACGGCAACCTCCGGGTGGACCTTTCAGAGAGGAGCGCACAGTGAGCGCCAGAACGTCGACATCAGCTGAGGCGGAGAAGTTCCAAAGTCGGCCGCTGCCGATGGATGAACTCCGCCGCCGCATCTCCCCCAAGCTGCGCCTGCACTCCGTGCCGGCAGACCAGACCGACATAGATCCGCTGAGCTACGAGGTTCTCCGCCACCGCATGTGGTCCATCACTGAGGAGATGGGGGAGACGCTCAAGAAGATGTCGGGCTCTCACGCCGTCACCGAGGCCAATGACATGGATGTCGCCATCTGCGACGAACTTGGGCAGCCGGTGCAGGTGGGCCTGTACAACACCGGCCTCATCGCCTCCATGGATCTCGCCGTCTACTGGACCCTCCAGCACCGCAGCGACAGCCCCGGCATACGTGAGGGCGACATGTTTCTCACCAACGACCCGTGGGTGGGCGGCGGCCTGCATCAGAACGACACGGCGATCATCGCTCCCATCTTCTGGGAGGGAGAGCTGTTCGCCTGGACGAGCGCGATCTGCCATCTCGTCGACGTGGGGGGCGCCAAGCCCGGCTCCTCCGACCTCTCGGCGGTCGACGTCTTCACCGAGGCCGTGCCGACACCCCCGATCGCCGTCGTGCGCGGCGGAGAGATCCAGGACGACGTCCTGGATTCCTTCCTCCGCCACTCGCGACTGCCACACCACGTCGAACTCGACCTGCGTTCGCAGATCGGCGCCAACCAGATCGCGCAGCGACGTCTTCTCGAACTCGTGGAACGCTACGGGGCCAACACGGTCAAGGCCGTGATGAAGCAGATGATGAACGACGCCGAACAGCGCCTGCGTGCACGTCTGCGCGACATCGAGGACGGCTCGTGGAGCGCGGTCAGCTATCTCGAAGAGTCCGGCATTGGCGATCGCGATCTGCACAAGCTCGCCGTCACGCTGACGAAGACGGGCGACCAGATGTCGTTCGACTTCACGGGCACGGCACCTCAGAGCGGCATGATCAACTGCCCCTACTCGGGAATGCGCGCCGGTGTCATCATGGCGGTTCTGCCGCTCCTGGCGGGCGACATCCCGTGGTCGGCCGGAGGCCTGCTGAGATGCTTCGACATCGTTTCGGAGGAAGGGACCATCAACAACGCCACGTTCCCCGCCGCAGTGGGATGGGGGTCGATCACCTCGGGACTGGGCACGATGAACGTGGTGTCCGAAGTGATCGGGCGGATGGTCGACACCGCTGTCGACCTAAAGGAGCGCGTTCAGGCGTCGTGCACGAGCACGTACGACGTCGTCACCCTGGCCGGCGTCGATCGAGAGGGCCAGCCGAACGTCAACATCGTTTTCACCGCGATGGCCGGAGGCTTCGGTGCGCGGCCTTACGAGGACGGCGCCGATACGGCTGGATCACTGAATATCCCGATGGGCCGCGCGCCGGACGTCGAGATGCAGGAGCTGGCCGGTCCGTACCTCTACCTGTGGCGACGCGAGGAGGTGGACTCGGGTGGCGCGGGCCGGTTCCGGGGAGGGTTGTCGGCCTCCACCTGTCTCATTCCGTATGAGACCGGCCAGCCGCTGTTCGGTGCGTTCTCCACGAACGGCAAGGCGCGTGCGGAGGTGAACGGACTCGCCGGGGCATATCCCGGCGGGCCTGGTCTGGACGTCATCGTGCGAAATGCCGACGTTCCCGCGATGTTCGCCGCGGGAGCGGTGCCGACGAGCCTGGCCGAGCTGGGTGGCACGATCCAGGTGGTCCCGAACCGTTTGGAGACTCACGTCGAGCTGGTCGATGCCGTCTACATCCAGCCGACAGGCGGCGCCGGTTACGGCGACCCGCTCTTGCGCGACCCAGCTGCAGTCGCGCTGGACATCGCGAATGGGAGGGTGAGCGGGGCCGCGGGCATCGATGTGTACGGGGTGTCCGTTCTGCCAGACGGCGGCGTCGACGAAGCCGGAACCGCTCAGCGGCGATCGCAGCTGCGCGAGCAGCGGCTTGGGACAGCGCCGACTCGAGACGCGGGCCACGCCGACGGCGACTTCACCGAGTTCATCGATGAGAACCTCGCTATCACGGGCCACGATGCGGCGCAGCTGATCGCGTGCCGGCAGTGCGGACACGAGATCGCTCGGCGAGGCGAGGACCTCGCCAGCGGATTGGTCGTCCGAGACTCGGACCTCCCCGCGGCCATCCCCGGCATGTTCGCCGCGCCGACCGAATACGTCGACCGCGAGCTGGTCTTCCGCGCGTTCTTCTGCCCAGAGTGTGCGACTCAGGTTCGCTCCGAGGTAGTCCCCGCCGACGAACTGCCCACCATGCGGTAGTTCCGACGTGGTCTTCGAGATCGCTTCAGCCACCGGCGGCGGATCTCGAACAACACTCTCGCAAACGAAAGGAAGACGATGATGTTTCCCGCCAGAAGAACCGGTGCCCTCGCGACGGCCATCGTGATGGCCGCTGCACTCGCTGCGTGCTCCAGCCCCAGCCCCGCAACAACCGGTGACAACTCCGGCTCGTCGGAGGCGCAGACCGCCGCGCAAGAAAGGGTCGATAAATTCACCGCCGAGCAAGACCCGATAGCCGTCGCAGCGCTCACGGGGACGCCCGATGCGTCGCTCACAGTGGCAATATCCACGTGCGTGCTCCCGGTCTGCCACACCACGACAGACGCCGCCGTGGAGGCGGCCAAAGCGCTCGGCTGGACCGTGCGCGAGTACGAGTCAGAAATGTCGCCCGAGGCGTATCTGGCGGTGTGGGATCAGATCATGCAGGATCCGCCGGATCTCATCGCTTACACACCCGTCGTCCCGGATGAGGCCATCGCTGCTCAGCTTCAGGCGGCAGCGGCGTTGGACATCCCCATCGTGTCCATCGCGCCCGCAGGTGACCGCCCAGATAAGAACGGACCCGTCTTCGCCGCCTACGCGAGTGCTCCGACATTCACCGAGTCCGGGTCGCTGATGGGAGACATCATCGTCGCCGACGGGGGGACCGGGGCAAACACCGTGTTCGTCTGGGACCCTGCCTTATCGACCATCTGGAATCCGCTGAAGGACGCCTTCGAGGATGCGATCTCGGCGACCGGCTCGGAGTCCGCCGTACTGGAGGCGCCGACAACGGGCATCGGTACAACGGTTCCCGGGAAGGTGGTCAGTTACGTACAGAGCCATCCGAACATCAAGTACGTGGCATTTTCGTTGGGCGATTACACCGTCGGCGTACCGGCCGCCCTGGAAGCTGCGGGTCTCGCGGATCAGGTGAAGGTCGTGACTCTCTCGCCGCAGGCGGGAAACCTCGCCGACCTCAAGAGCGGCAAGGAATTTGCATCGGTCGCTCAGGAGAACACGACTGCGGGCTGGCGTGCGATCGACGGCCTCGCCCGGCTCTCGCTCGGAGAGACCCCGACGGACGAATGGTTCGAACCGTCCGGATGGCACCAGATCCTCGTCGCCGACAACGTGACCCAGACGACCGACGTGCCTGCAACTCCTGGTACGCCTGAGGCGTTCCTGGCTGCCTGGGGCGTCGAGTAGAGATGTCTGGCCGAGGGGGGGTGACGACAGCGGCGCCGACATCCGTCGTTGCGGCGGCCGCCTTGGACATCCAGTCGCTGAGCAAGACGTTCCCGGGCGGCCGCGGTCTGAACGACGCGGCGCTAACGATCCGTCAGGGCACGGTGCATGCGCTCCTCGGCCAGAACGGCTCGGGCAAATCGACCCTGATCAAGGTGCTCGCCGGTGTCTACCAACCCGATACCGGTGCAACGGCGACCGTCCAAGGCGAGCCGTTCGAATTGGGATCGCCGACGGACTCCCAGGCGCGCGGCATCCGCTTCATCCATCAGGACCTCGGACTCGTGCCCACCCTCGACGTTACCGACAATCTCCGCCTGGGCCGGCAGTACTCTTCTCGCTGGTGGCTGTCGGACCGAAAGGAGAAGCGCGTTGCCGCCGAGCTGCTCGCAGACCTCGGCGTGGATGTGGACGCTTCCGCGAACCTGGGGGAGCTCTCGCAGGCGCGCCAGACGATGGTCGCCATCGCTCGAGCGTTGAGCGACAACGACCGCCCGGGGCGACTCATCGTCCTGGACGAGCCGACCGCCTCCCTGCAGAGCACTGAAGTGGCCTACCTCTTCGAGCTCGTCCGACGCCTGCGAAATAGTGGCAACAGCGTGCTCTACGTCACGCACCGTCTCGAGGAGGTTTTCGAGATCGCCGACGACGTCACCGTCCTCCGCGACGGGCGCACGGTAGCCAGCGGGCCAGTGGCGTCCCTCGACCACGACGGTCTGGTCGAGTTGATCATCGGCCGTCCTCTCGAGGCGTTCTACCCGGAAAGCCCCGCGCCCAGCAGCGAGGTCGTGCTGAGCGTGCGCGACGTGGCCGGCGCCACCGTCGACGGCGTCAGCTTCGACGTTCGCAAGGGGGAAATCCTGGGAATCGCCGGCTTGATCGGGTCCGGGTATGAGGAACTGCTCTTCCTGATGGGCGGCGGCAAAGCCAGGGAGGGCGGCACCGTAGAGGTCCGCGGTCAATCGATCCCCTCCGGAGATCCGCAAGCCGCCATCCGCGCCGGTCTCGCGTTCGCTCCTGCCGATAGGAAAAGACTCAGCGCAATACCAACGTGGAGTTTGAGTGAGAACATCACCCTCCCCGCGCTGGCGCCCCTGCGCGGCGTATGGCTCAGCGGTCGGGCTGAGGCTCGGGATGCCGCGACATGGCTGGAACGAATGAATGTGAAGTTCCCGGCATCCACGCTCTTCTCACTGCTGAGCGGCGGCAATCAGCAGCGGGTCGTGCTGGCGCGATGGTTGCGAACCGACGCGGCAGTGATGCTGCTCCAAGAACCCACCAACGGTGTGGACACAGGGGCGAAGCAATCAATCTATTCGGCACTCGACACCGCCCTGGCCTCCGGCACGGCAGTGGTCATCTCGTCCTCGGATGCCGAGGAACTCTGCGCTATCTGCGATCGCGTGATCGTACTGAACGACGGTCGCATCGGGGCGGTGCTGGAGGGAGGAGGCCTGACCGTCGACCGGCTTCTCGCGGCCTGCATGAGGAAAGCGTCCACGAAAGGAGACGAGCATGAACGTAACTGAGAGCTCACCCCGACAGGCCGAGGCGACGACATCTCCTCCCGCGCCGCGTCGTAGGCGCGTCGATCTCGGTTTTCAGAGATTCAGCGGCCTCTACGTCTGGGCCGGGATCATCGTGATCTTCGGTGCCTGGATCCCCAGTGTCTTCCTCACCAGTCAGACGCTCGTGAGCCTTGTCTCGGACGAGGCGGTGACGGCCATTCTCGCTGTGGGTTTGATGTTCACCCTCGCCGCCGGTGGCTTCGACCTGTCCATCGGGCAGAACCTCGGCCTCAGCGCGATCCTCACTGCGACGCTCTCGACGGTCGGGGGATGGAACCCCTGGGCAGCCGCTATCGCCGCGATTGTCTGCAGTACGGCGATCGGGGCGCTCAACGGCCTGCTCGTCGCGAAGGTGGGCATCAACAGCTTGATTGCCACGCTGGGAATGACCTCGATCTTGCTGGCCCTGTCCCAGGTCATCTCCGATCAGCAGTTTCGCGGACCGGTTCCAGCCGACTTGAGAGCGCTCACGGCGTGGCAGCCGCTCGGCATACCCGCGATCGCGATCTACGCTGTGGCATTCGGCTTCGTCGCGTGGTACCTGCTCGAGCACACGCCCTTCGGCCGCCGGATCTATGCAACCGGCGCAGGGCCGGAAGCCGCCTTCCTCGCCGGAGTTCGCACGTCCCGCTATCTGCTGGTCTCATTCATGCTGTCCGGCCTCGCGGCCGGGATTGGTGGCGTGCTGCTGACGGCGAAGATCGGGAGCATCGGACCGACGATCGGACCCAGCTACCTCCTGCCCTGCTTCGCTGCGTGTTTCCTCGGCACCACCCAGATCAAACCGGGGAAATTCAACGTCTGGGGCACTCTCATCGCGATCGGACTCCTCGCAACCGGCGTGAAAGGACTTCAGCTGGTCGGCGGTCAGCAGTGGATCACCGATGCCTTCAACGGTGTCGCGCTGATCGGGGCAGTGTCCATCGCCGTGGTCGCTGCTCGTCGCGCGTCGGCCGGACGAGCACGCAAGGGCGGCCGTCGTCAGTAGCCAAGTGGACCCGACCAGTTCGGCCCGTGCGGGGTGTGCGGCACCGCACGGATGTCACGGCTCGGCTCGGCGCGGCCCGCAAGCGTAATCTGGCGTTGCCAGCCGCGGTCGAGCCAGAACCACATCTCCAGGGAGATTCATGCAAGAGATGTTCGGACGGCTGCGCGAGCTGGATGCTTCAGCAGCGGATGCGTTCCGCGTGATCCGCTACTTCGACTCACTTGTGGCCAATCGAGCCGGGCTTGACGCGTTGCTGCGCGCCGGCGCGGTGCTGACCGAGAGCGTGGTCGGGTTCACCGACTCCGACCGCCAGCTGCATCTCCGGGTCTCTCCCGAAGGGCGTGTCGCGCAGGACGCGGACACGGACGACGAATGGCCATCGGTGGATCTGGGGGGCGACGCTGTCGCGCGCGTGTGGATCGAACGGAGGGAGTCGCCCGGCGAGCTCGACGCGATCGTTCTGGAACGCATGGCCGCAGGCGTGAAGATCGCCCTTGATCGGACTCGGCATTCGGAAACGCATGATCCCGCGAGCGTGGACGTACTGCTGGATGAGACATCGTCGGAACTTGACCGGTCGGTTGCAGCCCGCCGGCTTCTGCTTGAGAACGAGAAGCAGCTTCAGGTCGCGGCCATCATCGGTGCGGATCGACCGACACCCGCCCTGCTCGCTGGTCCCCTGGTTAGCAGGGCGACCCGCATCGGGCGCGTGACGGCCGTGATCCTCACGCGCGGCGAGGGTGAGATGCCAACTGAGTTCGCGTCCCTTCCGCACGGGATCGGACCGGCGGGCGATGTCCTCGGACTACCGGCGTCGTGGCACAAAGCCCTGCTCGCCCTCCGCATGACCGGAGATGCGACGCCGACCAGCCCAGGCCCGCGCCGGTTACGGTACGACGACGTCGGAGTGCTCGCAGACATTGTCGGAGAGATGTGGGCGAGGGCCTCGACCGTTGCGGATGTGACACGTCTGATCGAGATGGAGAGAGTAAATCCCCGGAGCCTAGAATTCCTTGAGGCGATCGCAGCGACCGACAGCCTCCGGCAGGCGGCCGACCGCGTCCACGTGCACCATTCCACCCTTCAAGCTCGCCAGTCGCAGTTGCAGAAGGCGCTGGGTTACACGCTGGACTCGCTGGGCAAAGCGCGGCTACAGTTGGCGCTCATGCTCGTCCGGGCAGTGCGGAACGGCGCCCTTCCGTGACAACCCGGCCGCTCGCCTCAACGACGCCGCGCCTTCCATGCGCGCTCTAGTTGGTAGGTCCGACGGCGCGCGCAAGAAATGCGTGCCGAGTGTCGTTCGAGAGTTGTGAGAGGGCCGCGTAGGGCGCGACGTAGTCAAAGCTGTGCCAGGCGCCCGGCCAGAGGTGGAACTCCACGAGTCCGCCGGCAACGGCCAGTCGTGCGACGAAGTCGAGGACCTCATCGCGAAAAGTATCCGCTTGTCCGACGTCGATGTAGGTACTGGGCAGACCGCTGAGGTCTGTTGCTCGCGCTGGCGCCGCGAGCGCCGGCACGGTCGTCCCACCGGCGGTCCCGCTGAGGAGGAAGTTCCAGGCCGTGGCGTTGGACACGTGGTTCCAGATGTTGTCCTCTGTCTCGGCCGGTTCACGGCCGACGGAGGTGCGATCATCCAACATCGGGCACTGCAAGATCTGGTGACTGATCGACGGGCCACCCCTCTCGCGCACGAGGAGAGCCGTGGCAAGAGCGAGGTTGGCCCCGGCGCTGGCTCCTTGCGTGACGATGCGACTGAGATCGATGCCGAGCTCGGCGGCATGCTTAGAGGCCCACAAGAGCGCGGCGTAGCAGTCCTCGAGCGCGGCGGGGAACGGATTCTCTGGAGCGAGCCTGTATTCGACGGAGATGCCCACGACGTCCAACCGCAAGACGCTCTGTGCGAGCGAGTCTGCCCGCATCAGGAGGTCGCCGGCGAGCATGCCTCCACCGTGAAGGTGGTACAGACACGGTCGGGGGCGCGGGGAGCCGCCCGCTTTCCTCAGGATTAGAATCCTGATCTCTGCGGATCCATCCGGTCCGGGCACGTTCCGGATCTCCGCCTCGACGAGGCCGGTGGCTGTCACTTCGTCCAGCGTGGGCTGCCGTGCGTGGATCGCTTCGCGATAAGCGTCAAGGGTCTCCGGGGTGACGGCTCCCAACGGCGGCGGATAGAAATCCAGGATGGCGCGCAGTTCCGGGTCGATCGGAGAACGGGTCGCCACGCTGTCCGACTTCCCAGGCACCTCATTCAGTTCCACTTGAACTAACCTCACTCATAGCCGGGAGTCGCTCTAATTCTCATGCCCAATCGATCAGGAATCCCCCCGCCGATCGTCGGCTAAATGGACATCAATCTCCGCCGTTCGGCGCCTGCGGGCCTACGTATCCGTCAGACCCGAGCGTACGCCTCGCGCGGGCGACATCCTCGAGCTTTCATCTCGCACGACGGGTCAGCCGCCCGCTGCCGCGCTGTTCTGCGCGACCAGTGCCCGAACCTCTCCCGACGAGACTTCGAGCACGGGTGCCTCCCCGCGGTTGGGCCGTCACCCATGGGTGCAACCGTCCGACCATGCATCGACTCGCGTCACATCCCAACTCCAGCCGCGACGCGTCACCACCAGACGTGGTGCGCGCATGAAAGTTGTTGCTCGCTCGTATTGACTGCACGGGGCAGTTAGCGGCGAGGCTGGGGTCCCTGCATAACCGCGAACTCTCCCGTCGAGTTCCTCACGGTCTGTCTCACCACGGAGTAGAACCAATCGAGAGCGCCTGCGTGGTGGGTCGTGTGCCGCTTGTAGAGGTTGAGGGCGATGGGTGTCATCGTGAACGGCACCGGGCGCGTCACCAACGGCCACCGGTGTGTCCAGGCTTCAGCGATCGTCTCGGGGATTGCGGCGATCAGCTCGCTACTTCGGCTGAGGAGCGGCGGGAGGGTTGCAAAGTGTTGGACGGAGACGGTCGGAGCGGTGATTGGTCCGAGTTGGTGGTGTGCGGCGTCGAGAAGCACAGCGCCGGAGTCGCTCTCAACATGAACCCTGCGTGCAGCCAGATATAGATCCGTAGTCACCTGGCGTCGCGCCAACTCGTTCAAATCCGACATGACGATGCAGTACATCTGATGCTTCACCAAGACACGCTCTGCAGCGATTCTCGGATCGACAGGGGTGATGGCGAGATCGATCGCGCCGACCTGAAGCCACTCCGACAACCGGCTCGTATCGAGGTGCACCACTTCGAGACGAGCCCGCGGAGCATCGCGGTGGAAGATGGTGAAAATCTCGGGCAACCACCCGACCTCACCGAGCTCAGACATCGCAATGCGAAACGTGCGCTCCGACGTGGCGGGATCGAAGCCGTTGACCGCATCGAAAGTGTTGTCGATATCAGCGAGTGACGCCTGAAGGCGCGGAAAGATCGCTTCAGCCAGAGGAGTGGGAGTGACCCCACGACCGCTCCGCTTGAAGAGTTGATCATCAAGTTCGCGTCTGAGCCGAGCCAAGGACTGGCTGATCGCAGGGGCGGTGACATGAAGGCGCTCGGCGGCAATAGTGACGCTTCGCGCCTCGTAAACCGCCACAAGAACACGTACAAGATTCAGATCCACGCCGAGCCCTTCGTTAGTCGTGCTTTCCGGCAGTTTAGTGAGGGTACATGTGAGGGCGGCTCTAACTAAGTACCGTGAAAGAGCCTTCTAAAGGGTGGTCACGTTCAAAGGAGTTCAGGTGTCCGAATCTGCTGCAGATGTCATCGATCGTGCCGGAGGGGTCGTCGCTGCGTTGCGAAATGCTCCCGACCGTCCGGCCATCTTCCCCGTTACGCCAGAATTCACCAACTGGCGTTCCGAGCAGCGTGCCTGGCGCGACGGCGTCGCGCTGCTCGATCAGTCGCATCACATGACGGACCTGTTTATCTCCGGTCCGGATGCGCTCAAGCTCCTCGCCGACACCGGAGTGAACAACTTCTCGCGCTTCGCCGTTGGTGACGCCAAGCAGTTCGTCGCCGTGAACCACGAGGGCTGGTTGATCGGTGATGCGGTTTTGTTCTACCTCGAGAAGGAACGCTTCGACCTCGTGGGCTGGTACATGGTGCTCGACTGGGTCCAGTTCGTCGGAGAGACCGGTGACTACGACGTCACCTTCGAGCGCGATGCGAACTCGATCATGCGGGAGCACGGGAAGAGCCCCGTTCTGTACCGCTACGAGATCCAGGGCCCGTTGGCGATGGCGGTCATGGAGAGGGTGCTGGGCGGCCCCGTTCCTGAGACCAAGTTCTTCGGTACCGCGAAACTGACCATCGCCGGAGTGGAAGTCGACTCGCTCCGCCACGGGATGGCCGGTCAGCCCGGATTCGAACTGTTCGGCCCCTGGGAGCAGCGAGAGGGCGTTCGCCAGGCGATCCTGGACGCCGGCCGAGAGTTCGGACTGGTTCTCGCCGGCGCGCGTGCGTATTCCACAGCCAATCTCGAATCGGCGTGGGTGCCTTCGCCCATCCCGGCCGTCTTCACCGGCGAGCGATCGGAGGAGTACCTCAGGTGGCTGCCGGGAGACCGCATCGGATCGAGCGCCGGAAGCTTCGTGTCCGACGACATCGAGGACTACTACCTCAGTCCCTACGACATCGGATACGGGCGAACCGTGGCATTCGATCATGACTTCATCGGCCGGGAAGCCCTCGAGCTGCGCGCCGCCGACCAGAAGCGCAAGAAAGTCACTCTGGTGTGGAACCCCGTTGATGTCGCCGCCATCCAGCGCTCACAGTACGAGCCGGGCAGCCCCGCCAAGTACCTCGAATTCCCCAAGGCCCGCTATGGCCTCTATCAAGAGGATCGCGTAGAGAAGGGCGGGCAGCTGGTGGGAATTTCCCACGACGTCGGCTATGTCACGAACCAGCAGTCCTTCATCTCACTCGCAAGCGTCGACCTCGGGTACTCCGATCCCGGCACGGAGCTCGAACTCGTGTGGGGCGAGGACCCCATCACGGCGAAGCCGGCCGTCGAAGAGCACCGCCAGGCGCGGGTGCGAGTGACCGTGCAGCCCGCGCCGTACTCCTCGTTCGCTCGTGACAACTACCGCAAGAACCCCTCGTGACAGGCACGGCGCCGACACTCGGTGTCGGCGCCGTGCCACGCCCCGACCCGATAGGGCCCCACTCATGGCACACACCACGTCCACGCGGAATGCCGCGGCGGAACGCGAGCTCGTCAGCGACTTCTCGCTCGAGATGACGGGCAAGGACGTCCCCGGCCTCATCGAGGCGAAGGACTCCATCCCCCAGGGGACCAAGATCAACGTGACCTTCCTCGGCAACGAGGACCTCGAGATGCGCGTCGCGGCATCGAAGGCCGTGCGCGACATGGGCTTCATCCCGGTGCCGCACATCTCCGCCCGTCGCCTCTCTTCGCAGGCGCAGCTGGAGGAGTTCCTCTCCCGGCTGCAGGACGTCGATGCCACCGAGAGCGTCTTCGTCGTCGGCGGCGACCCGGCCGTTCCCGAGGGACCGTACGAGGGCGCGTACGACGTGATCCGCACCGGCATCCTCGCCGACTACGGCGTGAAGGAGGTCAGCATCGCGGGCTACCCCGAGGGCCACCCCGACATCTCCGACGAGGTGCTGTGGCGCTCGCTCGACGAGAAGGCCGTCTCCCTCCGCGAGCAGAACCTCGGCACCACCGTGCTGACCCAGTTCTCCTTCGACACCGACCCCGTCATGAGCTGGATCGACCAGGTGCGCGCCCGCGGCATCGACTCCACCATCCGGATCGGCACCCCCGGACCGGCGGGCATCAAGCGCCTGCTCGGCTTCGCCCGCCGCTTCGGCATCGGCGCGAACGCGATGATCGTGAAGAAGTACGGCTTCTCCCTCACCAACCTGATGGGCACCGCCGGACCCGACCGCTTCGTCAGCGATCTCGCCTCGCTCGTGTCCGCCGACCCCGCCGCCGGCAAGGTCAGCCTGCACTTCTATACGTTCGGCGGACTGCTGGCAACATCGGAGTGGGCGCGGGACTACCTCGGCGCCGCACGGCGGCCACGGTGACCGCCCTGGTGCTCGACGGGGTCGCCGCCGCGGCTGCTGTCAAAGCCGAACTGCGTGAACGGGTCGCGGTGCTTGCAGAGAGGGGAATCTCTCCGGGACTCGGCACACTACTGGTGGGCGATGATGGTGCATCGCGGTCCTACGTGACGGGGAAGCATCGAGACTGTGCCGAGGTCGGCGTGCAGTCGATATCGGTCGAACTGCCGTCCACGGCGACGCACCACGATATCAGCGCGGCAGTCCGCGCGCTCAATGATGACCCTGCGGTGACGGGTTTCATCACGCAGCTTCCGCTCCCGGCGGGTACCGATGAAAACGCCGTCCTCGAGCTCATCGACCCGGACAAGGATGCCGACGGTCTCCATCCGACCAACCTGGGCCGACTCGTCCTGGGCGTAGACCCGCTCACAGCCACCCCGGCGCCGCTGCCCTGCACGCCAGCCGGCATCATCGCCCTGCTCCGCGGCCACGGCGTGCCGATCGCCGGCAAGCACGTGGTCGTCATCGGACGTGGGATCACTGTGGGGCGACCGCTCGGGTTGCTGTTGTCCCGGCGAGGATTGGACGCCACCGTCACACTCACGCACTCGAGGACGGCCGATCTCGCCGAGGAAGTGAGCCGCGCGGACATCGTGGTGGCTGCGATGGGGCAACCGCATCTCGTGCGCCGGCATTGGATCAAACCAGGGGCCGCGGTGCTCGACGTCGGAGTCACACGCGTCGGTACGACGGACTCCGGCAAAGCCCGGCTCGCCGGTGACATTCATCCTGAGGTGGCTGAGGTCGCCGGGTGGCTGTCACCCAATCCAGGGGGTGTAGGGCCGATGACGCGAGCAATGCTCGTGTCGAATGTCGTGCAGTCCGCGGAGCGGTTCCTCGAGAGGAAGCGATAATGACTCACGCAACGCCTGCGTTCGCCGATCACGCCTGCCTGATCGTCCACGGCCCCGACCGCCCCGGAATCGTGGCGGCCGTCACGGCCCTGATCGCCCGCAACGGCGGCAACATCACCACCCTCGACCAGTACTCCTCCAACGCCGACGGCGGCGAGTACTTCCAGCGAGTCGTCTTCCACCGCCCCGACCTGGCCGCCGCGATGCCGGTGATCGAGGAGGACCTCACCGCGACGGTCACCCCGCTCGGACTCGAGTGGACGCTGACGGACCAGTCGATCCCGAAACGGATGGCGATCCTCGCCTCCACGTCCGATCACTGCCTGCTCGAGCTGCTGTGGCGCCACCGCCGCGGCGAACTGCCCGTGACCATCCCGATGGTCATCAGCAACCACACCAACACCGCCGAGGACGTCCGCTCGTTCGGCATCCCCTTCTTCCACGTCCCCTCCCAGGGGCCGGACAAGTCGGAGGCCGAGGCGAAGATCCTCGACCTGCTGCGCGGCAACGTCGACTTCGTCGTCCTCGCCCGCTACATGCAGATCATCTCGGAGGACTTCCTCGACGCCGTCGGGGTGCCGGTGATCAACATCCACCACTCCTTCCTCCCCGCCTTCATCGGCGCGGCGCCCTACCGGAAGGCGAAGGAGCGCGGCGTGAAGCTCATCGGCGCGACCTCCCACTACGTCACCAAGGACCTCGACGAAGGCCCCATCATCGAGCAGGACGTCGCCCGCGTCGACCACTCGATGAGCGCGGCCGACCTCCAGGCCCGCGGCGCCTACGTCGAGCGCGCCGTCCTGTCCCGCGCCGTGCAGTGGCACGCCCAGGACCGGATCATCCGCGACGGCAACCAAACCATCGTCTTCAGCTAGTCGACTTTCATGCAGCGCACGCATTCAACGGGAGCGACAGCCGACTATCTATCCCTCGCCCGCGAGCTGCGACGGGCCATCGTGCGAGGAGATTATGTCCCACATCAACGCCTCACCGAGCGAGCGTTAGAGCAGCGATATAGCGCTCCGCGCTCCGCGGTCCGGAACGCCCTGATCTCGCTCGTGCATAGCGGCCTGATCGAACACACCCCTTACCAAGGAGTCCGCGTCCGAAAAGCCACCGCGAAGGAGATCGCACCTCTGCTGGAGGCCAGCTCGGCCATACAGGAGCTGTGTGCGCAGAAAGCTGCTGTCGCGCTGTCCGCCTCGGATGTCATCATGCTCACTTCCATTCGCAACAGCTATCGGAGCGCATCTTCGTTCGCCGAACTGAGCACGGTGTTGATGTTCCATGCTCGCGTCTGTGGGCTTCTCGGCCGGTTCGGCCGGCAACCTGTCTCCGTCGAGATGCTCGAGCAACTGGATGACCGGCTGCATCAGCATCTGCTCACTGAGAAGCGCATTCCTGACGTAGCAGCTCCGTTGTCAGCATTGACCGATCGTCTCGTCGACGCGGTCATAGCGAGCGACCCCGCGGCTGCGGTAGCGGCGATCCGAGATCGGACGGTGTTCCTCATTAGGCAGGTCCGAGGTGCCCGTAGAGAGGGTAAGTGATCGGCCGCTCACTTCCCGAACTCGTCGGCCTTTCAGCCCATGTCGTTGGGACGACGCGTTGAGAGGCATACCACCCAGCGAGTCATTGTGCCGGTCCCGAGCTTGCCTCAGCCGCGGTGGCAGATGTCTTCCCGTTGGGCGTGATGAGTGTCCCCATCTAGAGGTCGAGACGAACTGGTCGAACGGGGTGGAAGACTCCGTCTTCGTGGCCGCGGCGATCGCGTCGACGCAGGACTCGGTAGGGCCGACGACGCGGGAACCGGCCTCGCCCTATCCGGAGCCCGGTACCAAGTACGTCAGCAACGGCCGCCGACGCGGACCCGTCAAAACGCTCTACCGTCGGGCTTGTACTGATCAGATCGACTGTCAGGGATGTCTTGATGCAGGACCGTCAGGTACGTCCGAGTACATCACACCCGGGTCGCGGGACTCTCGGCTGCTTGACCACATTCTGCCCACACATGAACGCGATCGGGCACGATCAGGATTAAAGTTCGCCTAGCGAAGCGACGGCTGCGCCCGCGTATTTACGCGGTTTTCAGACCGCTAATGGTCTAGCGCGAACGGACGCGAAGTCGATCGCTGGGCTTCAAATCCCTCCGTCTCCGCCACGAGAACCACTTCGAGACCCGCGTGAAGACGCGGGTCTTTCGTGTTCTCGGAGTCCGTCGCGCGCGTCTACTCCGAGCGAATCTGCTGAGACAGGGCGGGGATCACGACAGAGTCGATGAGTGCAGTCACCACCTCGCGTTCGAGGGCCCGCTGGCGCATGGTGACGCTGCCGAACGCGGCTGTCGGCACGATCCCGGCGATGAGGTCCACGGGAACGTCGGCTGAGACGACGCCTCTGCGGATCCATTGTTCGATCACGCTCACGAGTGTCGCCACGGGGGGACCGCCGATCACACGGTGAGCGGCGGCGTAGAGCTCGGAGTCCCGTCCGATCTCGCTGAGCACCCGCGCCAGGACGAGACCCGAGCGATCGCCCGCGTCGGCGAAGTGCAGGGCCGCGGCGAGCAGGTCTTCCCGCAGGTCTCCGGTGTCGGGAATCTCGGAAGGCTGCTGCGACGCTCTGACCGCCGCGACGACCAGCTCGGGCTTCGAGTCCCACCGACGGTAGATGGCCGACTTGCCGCACCGCGCGCGCTGAGCGACCCCGGCGATCGTCGTGCCGGCATAGCCCCTTTCGAGCAGGAGATCCTGCGTCGCGATCAATATGCTGCGCTCGACCTCGGGATCGCGCGGCCGCCCCGCGGCGCCGGTCTTCTCCGTCGTCGCCATGAGGCGATTGTACGTTGCGGGACCACGTAGTACCGTATTCCAGATAACGAGACCAGCTGGAACCGTAATCGCGGCAGCGTGGCTCGATCGACGAACTGGAGCTGCCATGACCACCGCTTCCTCCCTCCCGCGACAGGCATCGACGTCGAAGGGACGGACCGTACTTCTGCTCGCGACCGCCGTCGTCACCGCCGTCGTGGTCAATGCGTGCATCGCCCTCGCTGCCGTGGCCTTCGGCGCGCCCGCAGGCTACGGCCCCCTCTCCGTGCCGGCGCAGGCGCTGTTCACCGTGATCGGGGTGGTGGTCGGGTGGATCGGATGGACCCTCGTTCACGCCAGAGCCCGCAACCCGCGCCGTGTGCTTCGGATACTGGTGCCGGTGGTGACACTCGCATCACTCGTCCCGGACGTGCTGCTGCTCGTGTTCGGCTTCATCCCCGGCACCAACCTGCCCGCCGTGGCGGCCCTGATGCTCATGCACCTCGTCGTCGTCGCGTGCGCCGTGACGGCGTACGTGCTGGCCGGTCGCGGCCGGAATGCCGGAGGGCGTCGCGTCTGACACCTGTCGCGCAGAAAGTCCTCCGGTAGCGGCCGACAACCAGGGTCGAATCAGCGACTCAGCCCGCGGCGGTGGACGCGAGCAGCGCGAGCTTGTCGGCATCCGTAGACCCTGCCGCTGCGTGGTAGATCACGAGTATCATGCCCTCGTTGCCGGTGACGGCCAGCTTCTCTCGGTCGACGCGCAACTCGCCGAGCTGCGGATGCTCGAACCGCAGGGAGGCTCCCTGCCGCACGCGGATCTCGTGGCGGCCCCACAGTCGCCGGAAGAGCGGCGAGGTGAGCGAGAGCTCGCCGACCAGCTCGATGAACTGCGGATCGTCCGTGTCGGTGCCGACGGACTGCCGGAAGCCGGCCACGAGGGCGCCCGCGGCCTGCTCCCAGTGCGGTTCGAACAGGGTGGTAATCGGCGCTGATGCCCGCGAGCATGGCGACCTCCTCGCGTCGCAGGCCCGGCACCCGGCGGACGCCGACGACGGGGATGCCGACCAGCTCGGGCGGGACGAGTTCGCGCCGCGCGCGCAGGAAGTCCCCGAGCTCGTTGGCCGCCGCATCCGTCACGCCCGTCAGCGTAGGCGCTCCGCCCGTCTGCATCCTGGTCCCTTCACTCCCAGGATCGCGGGGGACCTGGCTGACTCTGCGCCGCCCGAAGAGGCTCATGTCATGACCACCGAACAGCCCTCCATCCTCGTCACCGGCGGTGCCGGCTTCATCGCCGGACACGTCCTCGCAGCCCTGCTCGAGCAGGGGCACACCGTCCGCACCACGGCACGCTCCCTCGACCGCGAGCCGCATGTGCGCGAACAGCTCGCCCGCATCGGCGTCGATCCCGGTGACCGGCTCGAGCTCGTTGCGGCCGATCTGCTCACCGACGACGGCTGGAGGCAGGCCGTCGGCGGCGTCGACGTCGTCTTCCACGTCGCATCTCCCGTCATGCCGGGTCACGTCGAGAACGAGGAGGAGGTGATCGTGCCGGCCCGGGAGGGCACGCTGCGGGTGCTGCGCGCCGCGGAGGACGCCCGCGTGAAGCGCGTGGTGCTGACCTCGGCCTTCCACGCCGTCGGACTCGGCCGGGGCCGCACCGACCACACCTTCACCGACGATGACTGGTCGCCCCTCGAGGGTCCGGGCATGGATGCCTACGGCCGCAGCAAGGTGCTCGCCGAGCGCGCCGCGTGGGACTCGGGCCCGGAGCAGCCTTCGAGCTCGTCGCCCTGAACCCCGTCGCGGTCATGGGGCCGGCGGTGTCGACGTCGGTCACGGGCGGCAATGCGATCGTGCGCCGCATCCTCACGGGAGAGCTCGAGTCGTTCCCGAACCTCTGGATCCCGATCGTCGACGTGCGGGATGTGGCCGACGCGCACGTGCGTGCGATGACGACCCCGGATGCTGCGGGTCGGCGATTCATCGTGGGCAGCGGTGCGGGGCTCACCCTCGTCGAGATCGGCGCGATCCTGCGAGCTCGGCTCGGTGACGCCGCCGCGAACGTGGCGACCAGGACGACGCCGAGCGACGACATCCGCGCGGCCGCGGAGACGAATCCCGCTCTGCGCGGACCGGCAGCCGACATCGACATCGTGAAGCGGATCGACGCGTCGAAGATCCGTCGGATCCTCGGGTGGACGTCGCGCCCCCTCGAGGAGACGGTGGTCGACGCGGCGACGAGCTTCCTGGACCTCGGACGGACCGCCCCGCTCGGCTCCTGATCGGCCGCAGCGGCGGTCGTCAGAGGGGCTCGGTGAGGAAGCTGCTGAGAAGCCGTCTGATCACGTCGGGCTGCGAGAACGCGTCCGGCTGATACATCGCCTGGATCTGCAGACCGTCCGACAGCGCGACGTATGCTCTCGCCGCGTCGTCCGGTCGGACGTCCGGCCTCAGTCGTCCGGACCGTTCGAGCTCCACGAAGGAGCCGAGCACCGCGTTCAGGGTGGCGTCGTAGTGCTGCAGGAGACGGTGGTGAGCCGGGTGCTCCGGCGATGTCGCTTCCGCGGACATGACCGCGAAGAGGCGGATCGTCACCGGGTCGCCCTCGTTGGATTGGGCCAGGTCGAGCGATGCCCGCAGGTTGTCGAGCGGGTCGCTGCTGGTGAACAGGGAGACGGCCACCTCTCGACTGCGGTCGAAGACCGCTTCGAGCAGCTGCGTCTTGGTGGCGAAGTGATGATTGAGGCCGGCGATGCTCATGTTCGCCGCCTCCGCGATGTCTGCGAGCGACGCGGCGGTGAAACCCGATCGGCTGAACACCTCGGCGGCGGCATCGAGGATCTGCTCGCGCCGCGCCGCAGACTTCGCGTATTCGCCTCGGCGACGCGTCACTTGAGCCGACACCCAGTGAACGTAGCACGAGCCCGCACATCACCCTCGGCTATAAACCGGATAAGCGTCCGGTTTTGTGTTAGCTTGACCGGAGCCCCACTCGTGGCCCTCCCTTCAGCATCGAAAGGACCGTGCAAGGATGCACAGCAGAAAACTCACCGTGGTAGCGACCGCCCTCGCCGGCCTGCTCGCGCTGTCCGCATGTTCCGGTGGCGGAACCGGCAGCACCGGCAGTTCGGAAGGGAGCAAGACCCTCCGGTACGGCGCTGCGGCGACGCTCGCGTCCTTCGCGCCCTGGGAAGCCCGGTGGGCGGGTGACGTCGCCTTCCTGCAGCCGGTGTACGACACCCTGCTGCGGGCGGCACCCGATGGAACCCTGGAGGAGGGTCTCGCCACGGACTGGTCCTGGGATGATTCGCTCACGAAGCTCACGCTGACGCTGCGCGACGGCGTCACCTTCTCGGACGGCGAGGCCTTCACCGCCGAGGTCGCGGCCGGGAACCTCACCCGCTTCCGCGATGGAACGAGTGACAACTCCTCATTCCTGACCGCGATGTCGTCGGCCGAGGCGGTCGACGACAAGACCGTCCTGATCACGCTGTCCGCACCGGACCCTGCCTTCCTCGTCTACCTGAGCCAGAACGCGGGCCTTCAGGGCAGCCCTGCGATGTGGGACTCCGCCGACGCCAAGACGGATCCCATCGGCACCGGCCCCTATGAGCTCGATCAGTCGAAGACCGTGGTCGGTTCCTCCTACGTCTTCGACAAGCGCGACGACTACTGGGACGAGGACTCGGTGCACTACGACGAGATCGTCGTGAACGTCTACAGCGACGCGACAGCGCTCGTCAACGCGCTCAAGGGCGGTCAGGTGGACGTGTCGGCGTCCAACATCCCGACGCAGATCCCCGACGCGCAGGCTGCCGGATACACGGCGAACACCACCGAGCTCAACTGGGCCGGCTTCCTCCTGACGGACCGCAACGGCACGATCAATCCCGCCATGGGAGACGTGCGCGTGCGCCAGGCCATCAACTATGCGCTCGACCGGGAGGCGCTCGTGAGTGCACTCGCGGCGGGCTACGGCACACCGACGACGCAGGTGTTCTCGGCAGCCGGCG
Organism: Microbacterium jepli; assembly: GCF_047237905.1. NCBI lineage: Bacteria > Bacillati > Actinomycetota > Actinomycetes > Micrococcales > Microbacteriaceae > Microbacterium > Microbacterium jepli. The sequence continues at coordinate 477,743 of NZ_JBDFLW010000005.1, forward strand.
ACGCCTTCGAGGCCGATCTCGACAACCGATACCCCTATGACCCGGAGAAGGCCAAGTCGCTCCTCACGGACGCGGGCTATCCGGACGGATTCACGCTCGTCATGCCCCGCAACAATTTCGTCCCCGACTCGGAGTTCGCCATCTACGCCGAGCAGCTGGCGGCAGTCGGCATCTCCGTGCAGTGGGAGCAGACCGGCGAGGACCTCTTCCCGAAGATGCTCGGCGGCACGTGGGCTGCGTTCCCCTTCCAGTTGCAGTCCGACCCGACGGCGTGGCAGACGCTGCAGCTGTCGATGCTGCCGTACTCGACATGGAACACATCGCACGTGGCGGACCCCGAGCTCGACGCTCTGGCCGCCCGCCTTCAGGTGGCACAGGGTGACGAGGCGACCGCGCTCGCCCAGCAGATCAACGAGTGGATCGTCGAGCAGGCGTGGTTCGCGCCTGTCTACCGGGCGCAGAGCGCCTTCTTCAGCAACGCGGGCACGCAGGTCGTGATGCAGACGGACAACATCGCCCCGTACCTCTGGAACATCCAGCCCAAGTAGCCGGAATGGAGCAGGCGGGGACGGGCCTCGAGGCCCGTCCCCGCCGACCATCATGATCATCTACATCCTCCGCAGGCTCGGTGCGGGCGTCGTCATCGTAGTGACGCTCTGCGTCCTCGCCTTTTTCCTCCTCTACGTCGGAGCCCAGGACACCGCCCGCAACATCGTCGGCCAGACCGCAGCTCCGGAGATCGTCGCGCGCAAAGCGGCTGAACTGGGAATCGACCGACCTCTCGTGGTTCAGTTCGGTGACTGGCTGTCGAACGCCGTCACCGGCGATCTGGGTCGCTCCTGGTTCACCGGCGAGCCCGTCACTCAGCTCCTGCTGGTGCGGGTCCCCGTCACGCTGTCCGTCACGATCGGCGCGATCCTTCTCTCCGCCCTCCTCGCCGTCATCCTGGGAGCCCTGTCCGCCGGGCGGCGGGGGTGGGTCGACCGCGGACTGCAGGTGGTCTCGGTCGTCGCCGCAGCGGTGCCCGGATTCCTCTTCGCGCTGGCTCTCGCCACGGTGTTCGGTCTCACACTGCGCTGGCTGCCGGCCACCGGGTACATCCCCATCACCGTGTCGTTCAGCGGGTGGTTGTCGACGGTGACGCTGCCGATCGTCGCTCTCGCCATCGGCGCCACCGCTGCTGTCACGCAGCAGGTTCGCGGCTCGATGATCGACGTCCTCCGCATGGACTACATCCGCACCCTCGAATCCCGCGGCCTGCCGACGCGCCGCGTCGTATACGGTCACGCCCTGCGCAACGCAGCCGGACCGGCTCTCGGTGTTCTGGGCCTGCAGTTCGTCGTCGTGTTCGGCGGTGCCGTCATCGTCGAGCAGGTGTTCTCGCTGCCCGGCCTCGGTCAGGCGGCCGTGGGCGCCACGTCGCGGGGCGACATCCCCGTCGTGATGGGGGTCGTCATCGTGACCGCCGTGCTCGTCGTCCTCGTCAATCTCGCCATCGACCTCCTGCAGGGGTGGCTCAACCCGAAGGTGCGCCTGTCATGACCGCCGCAGAGCCGTTCACAGCGCCCATCCCCCAGGGCCCCCCGTCGCTTCGGAAGGGTCTCTTCCGTCGGCTCCTGACGAACCCGCTGGGCGTGGTCACCCTCGTCTTCCTCGCGCTCCTCGCCGCCGTGGCCGTGGTCGGACCCTTCCTCGTGCCGTTCGATCCGAATGCCGCCGACATCCGCAACGTGCTCGCGGCACCCGACGCCGTCCATCTTCTCGGCGGAGACAGCGCCGGACGCGACGTCCTGTCCCGGCTCGTCTTCGCGACCTCCGTGAGCCTCGCCGGCGCGCTCGTCACCGTCACTGTTGCCGCTCTCGTCGGCGTGCCCGCGGGTCTCATCGCGGGCTACTACGGCGGCTGGTTCGACACCGTGGCGGCCTGGCTGGCCGGCTTGCTGATGGCGCTGCCCGCCCTGGTCGTGCTCCTCGCCGTGCGCGCGGTCGTCGGCCCTTCCCTCTGGCTGGTCATGGCCATCTTCGGCGTGCTGATCTCACCCGCGTTCTACCGCGTCGTGTCCGGAGCCGTCCGAGCCGTGCGCGAAGAGCTCTACATCGATGCGGCGAAGGTCGCCGGCCTGAGCGACGCCCGCATCATCGGACGCCACATCCTCACAGCCGTGCGCGCTCCCGCGGTCCTGCTGGTGGCGGGGATCTTCGGCGTCGGTGTCGGCATCCAGGCCATCCTCGACTTCCTCGGACTCGGAGACACCTCGCTTCCGACATGGGGAGGGATGCTGAGCGAGGGCTTCTACAACATCTTCCGCGCTCCGAGCCTGATGGTCTGGCCCAGCCTGGCCATCGCGCTGACCTGCATCGCCCTCACCCTTCTCGGCACCGCGCTGAGGGATGAGATGGAGTTCGCCGGAGACCGCGGAGGACGCTCCCGCGGAGCATGGACGGCTTCGGACGATCCACCCGTCGCGGCGGTCCGCCACGATGTCGTGGGTGCAGACGTCGAGCCGTTGCTGAACATCCGGGGGCTCGCCGTCGCCTACCCCAAGGACGGCGGGTGGACCACCGTCGTCGAGGGAGTGGACCTCGCCGTGATGCCCTCGGAAGTGCACGCCCTCATCGGTGAATCCGGCTCGGGCAAGACCCAGACGGCATGGGCGACGCTCGGACTCCTGCCCGCGGGCGGCCGGATCGTCGCGGGCTCGATCACCTTCGACGGCGCCGAGATCACCGGACGCGGTTCCGGCGCGCTGCGCAACCTGCGCGGACGTCGCATCGCCTACGTTCCTCAAGAACCTCTGAGCAACCTCGACCCGTCCTACACGATCGGCCACCAGCTCACGGAGCCCCTCCGGGTAGTCATGAAGATGTCGAACGACGCGGCACGCGATCGCGCTCGCACTCTGCTCCGACGAGTGGGCATCGCGGACCCCGAACGGGTGATGTCCTCGTACCCGCATCAGATCTCCGGAGGGATGGCGCAGCGCATCCTCATCGCCGGCGCCATCTCCTGCGACCCCGACCTCCTCATCGCGGACGAACCGACGACAGCACTCGACGTCACGGTGCAGGCAGAGGTGCTCGGCATGCTGCGGCAGCTGCAGAAGGAGATGGGACTGGCGTTGCTCATCGTCACGCACAACTTCGGCGTCGTCGCCGACCTGGCGGACACGGTCTCGGTGATGCGCGCGGGAGCCATCGTGGAGACGGGACCCGTCGCGGCCGTCTTCGCCGACCCTCAGCACCCCTACACGCGCACGCTCTTCGACGCGCTGCTCGACGATGCGCCCACGCGCGCCCCCTTCACCGATACTCCGGAGGTCGCCCGATGAGCCTGCTGACCGTCTCCGACCTGACCGTGACGTACCCGGGGAGAGGATGGCGCAAGCCGGCCTTCACGGCGCTCCACGAGGTCTCCCTCGACGTGCGCGCGGGCGAGACCGTCGGTCTGGTCGGGGAATCGGGTTCGGGGAAGTCGACCCTCGGACGCGCCATCCTCGGCCTCGCCCCCGTCAGCGGCGGGAGCATCTCGTATGACGGAAGAGACATCGCACACGTGTCGCAGCGGGTGCGACGAGAACTCGCTCGCGACATCCAGGTGGTGTTCCAGGACCCGCTGTCGTCGCTGAGCCCCTCGCTGACGGTCGGCGAGAGTCTCGCCGAGCCCCTGCGCGTGCGCCGTGTCAGTCGCTCAGAGGCAGACGACCGCATCCGGGAGGCGCTCGACCTGGTGCATCTGCCCGCCGACGCGGTCCGCCGGCTCCCGCGCGAATTCTCCGGCGGTCAACGGCAGCGCATCGCCATCGCCCGCGCTCTGGTGCTCGAACCCCGGCTGATCGTGTGCGACGAACCCGTCTCCGCCCTCGACCTGACCACCCAGGCGCGGGTTCTCGACCTGTTCCTCGACGTGCAGGAGCGGACGGGTGTCGCCTACCTCTTCATCTCCCACGACCTCTCCGTCGTGCGGGTCATGAGTCATCGCGTCGCAGTGATGCGCCACGGTCGCATCGTCGAGGCGGGCGACGCTCACGCTGTGACCACCTCGCCCACGAACCCCTACACCCGCCAGCTCCTCCTCGCCGCCCCGGTCGCGGATCCTGCTGCGCAGGCGCGCCGCCGAGCGGACTATGAGGCCTCCCGCGCCATGGCGCCCTATTCCCAGGAGACGACTCGATGACCACGATCAACACGGATCGGACGACCGACCGTGCGACGGAGATCGTCGATGCCCTTCCCCTTCAGCAGCAGATCGGCCTGCTCATGCACCCGGTGGTCGTGATCGGTCCGGATCCTGATGCCTCTTCCGGATTCGGGGGACCGAGCATGCGCGAACTGATCGTCGATCGCGGCATCCGCTTCTTCAATCTCGGCCCGCTCCCGGACCCGGCGCAGACTGCTCGCATCATCGCCGACCTGCAAAGGCTGACGCGCGATTCGGGCTCCCCGCTGCCGCTGGTGTTCTCGACGGACCCTCGACATTCCTTCATCCAGGCCGATGGAGCCGCCCACAGGGCGGCCGGCGTCTCGCAGTGGCCTGAACCGCTGGGTCTCGGCGCGCTGGGCGATGTCGACCTCGTCCGTCGCTTTGCCGACGTCGTGCGACGGGACTACCTGGCCATGGGAATCCGCATGGCGCTGCACCCGCAGGTCGACCTCGCGACCGAGCCGCGCTGGGGACGACAGGCCCAGAGCTTCGGCAACACGTCGGAATCGACCGCGCGGATGCTGGAAGCCTTTCTTGACGGTCTGCAGGGCCCGCACCTCGGCGCCGGGAGTGTCGCCGCCACCGTCAAGCACTTCCCCGGAGGTGGACCTCAGCTCGACGGGGAGGACCCGCACTTCCCCTACGGCCGCGAGCAGGTGTATCCGGGCGGTCGCTTCGAAGAGCACCTCGCCCCGTTCCGCGCCGCCATCGCCGCGGGGGCGGCGGCGATCATGCCCTACTACGGGATGCCGCAGGATCTCGTCGTGGACGGGGAGGCCGTCGAACCGGTCGGGTTCGCGTTCAACCGTCAGATGATCACCGGCCTGCTGAGGGAGAAACTCGGCTTCACCGGCGTCGTCCTGAGCGATTTCGGGCTCGTGACCGACATCGAGATCATGGGGAAGCCCTTCCCCGCTCGTGCGTGGGGTGTGGAGCACCTCTCGGAGATCGAGCGCGTCGGACGGATCTTCGATGCCGGAGTCGACCAACTCGGCGGAGAGAAGGACACGGCGATGGTCGTGGCCGCCGTGGAGGCCGGGCTGCTGCGCCCGGAACGCATCCGCGAATCCGCCGTGCGAATCGTGCAGATGATGCTGGACCTCCATCTCGTCGACCACGAAACCCCCGCTGTCATCGGCGATCCTGAGCTGCCCGCCGCTGCAGACGTCGCGCTGGGGGAGAGGGCGCAGACACGAGCCCTCACCGTGCTCACGAACGCGGCAGAGGACTCGGCCGCCCACCTTCCGCTGCGGAGTGGGCTCGACGTCCATTTCGTGGGCTTCTCGCCCGAGCCGCTGCCGACCGGGTGGCGAGCCGTCCCGGCTGCCGATGCCGACGTCGTCGTCATGCGGGTGGCCGCACCATTCGAGCTTCGCGATCATTTCTTCCTCGAGAAGGGAATGCATCAGGGATCCCTCAATTTCCCGATCGAGCTGACGGAACAGGTGCGCCGGCTGGCGGAGGACGCTCCTGTCGTGCTGGTCGTGCAGCTTGACCGGCCGGCGATCCTCACCCCGCTGATGGACTCGGTGGCGACGGTCGTCGCCGACTTCGGTGCATCGGACGTGGCCGTCATCGAGGGGCTGACCGGACGCATCATCCCCGAAGGGCGTCTGCCGTTCGAGCTGCCGCGCTCGATGCAGGCCGTGGCAGCGTCCGCACCGGACGTCGCCGATGACACGATCGACCCGCTCTTCCCTTCCGGATGGGGCCTCGTCATCGGCGCCCCCGAGAGCCAGGTCACCCGGTGACACGCGTCACGACGGTGCGCGCGGAGTACCGATCCGACTCCGCGTGGGTCGGTGTGCCTCGCCCGCGCCTGAGCTGGGTCGCGGCGACGGAAGACGCCGACTGGACGCAGGGCGCGGTCGAGATCACGCTCGGCGACGGCCGCACGGCCGTCATCGAGACGGCCCGCAATTCCCTGCTGCCGTGGCCGTTCGATGACCTCGAGCCCCGCGCCGACGTGACGGTGTCGGTCCGCCTTCGCGATGCCAATGGAGCATGGTCGCGTCCCAGTGAGCCATTGAGAGTGCGCAACGGATCGCTCGGGGAAGACGAATGGCGCGCCGGGTTCGTGAGGCTGCGTGACCCGAGCGAGGCGGCCCAGCCGTTCGTCGCGGCATCCGTCATCGAGATCGACCGCCAGGTCGCGTCCGCGACGCTCTACTGGACGGCATTGGGTGCCGTCGTGGCTCGCATCGACGGCCACGAGGTGGACGATGCGGTGCTCGCCCCCGGGTGGACGGCCTACCCGCGCGTCATTCACGAGACCACCGACGTCACCGCCCACCTAACGCCCGGATCGCACACCCTCAGCCTCGAGGTGACCGGTGCCTGGTACACCGAGCAGTACGGCTTCGGAGACGGCGCCGCGCGCTTCTACGGCGATCAGCCTTCCGCCGCCGCCCAGCTGCACATCCGCTATGTGGACGGCGACGAGCAGGTTCTGGTCACGGACGGCAGGTGGCGGGCCGCCGCCGCGGGCGTCGTCGTCGCGTCGGGGATCTACGCAGGCGAATCGGTTGATGCCCGACGCGCACTCGACTGGGGCCCGCAGATGGCGGCGCAGTGGGACCCGGTGCTGCTCGCTGACGAGCAGCCCGTGCCCGCCGCACGGACGAGCGAACCGGTCCGTCGCACCCAGACACTGCCGGTCGTCGAGGTCCTGGAGTCGCCCTCGGGCCGGCTCGTCCTCGACTTCGGCCAGAACCTCGTCGGACGACTGCGCCTCCGCGCGGCCGGCGCGGCGGGCTCGGCCATCGTGGTCCGCCACGCCGAGGTCCTCGAGAGCGGCGAGCTCGCACTTCGGCCGCTGCGCCGCGCGGCGGCGACCGACACCTTCATCACGTCCGGTGAGGGGGAGGATTTCTTCGAGCCCGTCGGCACCTTCCATGGCTTCCGGTACGTCGACATCGAGGGGTGGCCGGGCGATTTCGACCCGTCGGCGGTGGAGGCCGTCGTCCTTCACAGCGACATGCGTCGCACGGGACGCTTCATGACGTCACATGCGCTCATCCAGCAGCTCCACGAGAACGTGGTGTGGGGGATGAAGGGCAACTTCCTGGCACTCCCGACCGACTGCCCGCAGCGTGATGAACGCTTGGGCTGGACGGGCGACGTGCAGGTCTTCGCGCCGACGGCGACGACGCTGTACGACTGCAACGGCTTCCTCGCCCACTGGCTGACGGATCTGCGTCTGGAGCAGGATCGCAGCGACGGAGTCGTGCCGACCATCGTCCCCAACGTCTTCGGTCCGGCCTGGCCGGCAGCCGGCTGGGGAGACGCGGCGACAGTGGTCCCCTCGGTCCTCGCCGAGCGGTATGCAGACCTCGATCTCCTGCACCGGTCGGTGCCGAGCATGCAGCGATGGGTCGCGGTCGAGGGCGAGGCCGCGGGTGGGCTGCTCTGGGATTCGTCGCTGCAGTTCGGCGACTGGCTGGACCCGTCGGCTCCGGCGGACATGGCGGGAGCGGCGAAGACACCGCCGGAGATCGTCGCCACCGCGTACCGCATCAGGTCCCTGGATCTGCTGTCCGCGGCCGCGAAGTCGGCCGGCGAGGACGAGGCTTCCGACACGGCGTCGCGGGAGGCCGATGCGACTCGACACGCCTTCCAATCGGCCTACGTGACCGCCGGCGGTCGCATGATGTCCGATGCCGCCACGGCGTACGCCCTCGCGCTTCGCTTCGACATCGTCCGTGATGCGCAGTTGCGCGCGGCCCTGGCCGAACGCCTCGCCCACGTCGTCCGCCGCGAGGCGTTCCACATCTCGACGGGCTTCCTCGGAACGCCGGTCGTGTTGGACGCCCTCGTCGACTTCGGTCACGTCGAAGAAGCCTCGCGCCTGATGCTGCAGACGCGGCTCCCGTCCTGGCTCTACCCGGTGACGATGGGCGCCACGACGGTGTGGGAGCGCTGGGATTCCCTTCTTCCCGACGGCACCGTCAACCCGGGTGAGATGACCTCGTTCAATCACTACGCCCTCGGCGCGGTGGTGGACTGGCTGTATCGCCGGGTCGCCGGTGTTGCGCCCGCCGCAGACGGCTATCGGCGCATCCGTTTCGCACCCCTCGAGGTCACGGGCATGGACGATGCGAAAGTCGAGCTCGACACATCGTCCGGCGTCATCGCGGGAGGGTGGCGACGAGACGGGGACTGCGTCGTCTGGACGCTCGACGTGCCCGCGCATGCCCGCGCAGAGGTGTCGATCCCCGGCGTCGAGGCGGCGGAGGTCGGTCCCGGTCACCACAGCTGGATCACATCCGCAAGGACAGTCGTGAGCACGGGCCACGTCATGCTCTGGAGCCCGATCGCCGACATCGTCGCCCATCCCGGCGCGTATGCGGTAGTCATGGGCGTGCTGGAGGCCCACGATCGGGACCTCGCCGACAACGTGCGTCGACGAACGGACTGGACGATGGGGACACCGCTGGGAGCGGCCCTCTTCGGTGTTCCGGCCGACGTCGTCGAGGCGATCGCGGCCGCCCTCAACGGTTGAGTGCGACCACCTGAACGGTGCATCGACCTGAAGCCGCGGATGACCTCCGAACGGCGAGCGCTAGCCGGCGAAGTCGAGGATGTCGCGTCCCAGAGGAAGTTCGTCGGTGCGACTGCCGGCGGTGCTGGTGTCGATCGTGATCGCGACACCCTGGGGGTCAGCGGTGGGCAGGTCGGCCAGTGCGGGCCCGCGGCCGACGACGTCGAATCGGTCGAACACGTACGGCAGGCCGTTCGCGACGAGGGCGGAGGGGCGGTCCATCACCTGGAAGTGCAGGTGCGGCCCGGTGGAGCTGCCCGAGTTGCCGGTGCGGGCGATCTCCTGACCCGCGGTCACCGTGTCGCCCACCCGGACATCGACGGAGCCCGGCTTGAGGTGCGCGTAGAACGCGAACACGCCGTCGGAGAGCTCGAGGATGACGTAGTTGCCGTCGGCCTCGTCGATCGTGACGGGTTCGGGGGCGTCGGGGACCTGATCGGGGAACTCGTCGGCCGCTCGGATCACCGTGGCATCGGCGACGGCGAGCACCGGCTGGTCGTAGGTGGGCCAGCTCTCGTTCAGCGACGGGTCGCCGGTGGCGAGGCGATCGTCCGCGCTCAGCCGGTTGAAGTCGATCGCGAACCGCTGGGCGAGGTACTGGCCGTTGTCGATCGGCTGGAAGGCGCGGCGGTGCGGACCGTCGCAGCAGCTGCCGATCGCGAACCACCCGTCGCCTTCGAGGGGCGGCGAGATGACCACGGCGGCCGTGGGGGCGGCCGTGGTCGCTCCACCCGTCGATGTGATCTGCTCCGGAACGGGAAGGCCGGGCGGGACGGACACGGTGAGACGGTGGTCGACCGTATCGGGCACATCGCCGGGTTCGTCGAGGACGACATCCATCCAGATGACGCCGGCCGTCGACGGGGGGAGCGCGTCGGGACGTGGCACGCCGAGCGGCTGCAGCGACCAGGCTGCCGACAGCGCGTCGCCCTCGAGGGTGGCGATGACCGCCGACCCGTCGAGCACCTCCAGCTTCTGCAGGGTCACGTCGACCGGGAAGGCGTTGAGCAGTGCCACCTCGTACACGAGGTGGACCGATCCGTCCGAGCCGGTGAACCACCCGGGAGTCGTCGGCACCGACATCAGGATGGGCGTGAACTGCTCGGTCATCTCGGCCCCGGTGCCACCTGACCCGGCCGAGGCCGTCGGTCCGCCGGGCCCTCCGACGGCGGGATCCTCGTCAGGCGACGGTGACCCGCCCATCGTGCACCCGGTCACGAGCAACACCGCTGCGAACGCGCACAGCGCCATGGTGCGGCGAAACAGCGCTCGACTCCGACCCACGTCGCTCCCCAACCTGCCGTGTTGAGGATGAAAGTACACCCGCCGGGGCGAAGCGTCGATGGGCCGTCGACGCGAGGTCCGGACGTTACCGCGCCTGCAGCTCCACGAGGAAGACCGACTGGGGGGAGAGGTCGAGGTCGAGCTGGAGGTCTCCCGCGTCGGACACCTGCTCGTCACGGGGGCCGTCGACGGCTCCGGTCGTCGAGGTGCGTGTGACGCTCACCGTGCGCCCCGCCCAGGGGAGGTTGCGGACGTCGATGCGCACGGCGGCAGCGCCTGCCGACGCCAGTTCGGGGCGCTGCGGAGGCAGGGTGAGGCCCAGTTCGATGCGCTCCGCGCCGATGGGGATGCGGAAGGTGAAGCGGTCCTCCGCACGCTCGGCGAGCGCCACGTCGGGGGCCGCGTAGTTGGCCACGAGCACGCGCACAGCATCGCCTTCGCGACCGGCCGCGACGGCCAGACCCGATTCGTCGCCGCCCGTGACAGCCAGACGGCGACCCGCGAGTGCGCGCCCGGCGAGGGCGAGTGCACGAGAGCGCTCGTCGGGTTGGTCGTCGGCCGTGCCGACGCCTCCCGGGTCGACGAACCCGTAGTGCGGATCGCGTCCGCTGTCGGCGCGGAAGAAGAACGCGTGGTCGGTGACGGTGTCCTGCAGGTAGATCGCCGTCGCCGCCTGGAACGCGCCCTTCTCCGCCGCCGGCGCGGAGCTGCTGGGAACGGCGAGATAGTTCCAGTAGCAGAGCGTCAGGTCGGTGTCGGTGAACCCGCGCCGATCGAGCACCGCCCGCAGCTCGGCTGACACGTAGCGGTAGTCGAGCGGGTCGCGACTACCGTCGGTGAACCAGAGGAAGGAGAAGAAGTCGAGCGGCAGGTCGTTCTCGCGCACGAAGTCGAGGAAGCCCTCGCGGTAGGGCGCATCCGTCTCGAGGGGGAAGGCCAGCGCCGGACCGCCCACCGTCAGCGACGGGTCGACCCGTCGGATCGCCGCGCAGAACGCCTCGTACATGGCGTAGAACTCCTCGGGGCGACCCCCGAAGTGCAACGGCCCGAAGTCGGGCTGATCGCCGAACTCGTAGATGCGGATGGGCTGCGACGGTCCGTCCGCCCACCCCTGCGAGTAATGGCGCACGATGTGCTCCACGACCCGTCCGTACAGCTCGACGTCCTGTGCGGGGAGCTTGTTCGAGGGGATCGAGCTGGCCACCGTGAACATGACCTCGGCGCCGGCCGCGTTGACGGCCGCCACCCACTCGTCCGTGGCCGTGAAGTTGTAGCTCGCCGGATCGTCGACGGGGGCGTCCCAGTCGGGGAACAGGCTCGTCGGGTTGTTGCGCGTGTCGAGCCGTGAGACCCAGTCGAACGACCGCACGACTGTGACCCCGGCCTCGCGCCACAGCGGAGTCATGTCCGGGAACTGCGGGTAGCCGGTCGCCGGCCCGGGGATGCCTCCGACTCCGTTCAGCGGCCGGAAAGCGCTCTCCTCCCCGGCGTCGACGACGAGCAATCGGGCGGGGGTGGATTCGTCGGTTCGCGACACGGGCTTCTCCTCGAGTTCGATGGGGCGGTCGAGCCGCTCAGTAGGGCATCCGCAGCAGCCGGTTCGCGTATTCGTTCGCGATCGGCTCGTCGTGACGGAGGTGCTCGATGCGAGCGCGGTACGCCTCCGGCGTCACGGAGTCGAACTCCTCGAGCATCGATTCGATCGATCGATCGAGGACGGCGCGGACGCGCGGCAAGCGGCGCTTCATGACGTTCAGCTGCGCATCGAGCAGAGACTGGTCCTTGTCGAGCTCCTGGGCGAGGACGACACCGTCCTCGATGCTCATGGCGGCTCCCGACCCGAGGTAGGGGGTCATGGTGTGCGCCGCGTCGCCCATAATCATCACGCGGCCGCGGAACCACGGGTACGGCACCCAGACGGTCGAGTACGGCGTGTAGGCGACGTTGTCGGCGTGACGGACGTCCTCCAGGGCGTCGGCCAGGAACTCGGCTCCTCCGGTGAGGGCGACCGCCCGGTCGTGCATGATCTCGGCCATCTTGTCCGCGTCGTAGCGAGGGCGCCCCTCCTCCGCCACGGTGAGGACCATGTACATCAGGTCCTCCGACAGCGGCGTGAGCATGATCTTCCCGCCGTGGCCCTGGCAGATGATCGGCTGCATGATCTTGCGCCGGTTCGGAAGTCCCGCCCGCCAGGCCACGCCGCCGACGGGGCGGGGGGCGTACTTCTCGCCGAAGTAGTCACGGCGGATCTGCGAGTTGAGGCCGTCGAAGCCCACGACGAGGTCGTACTCCGCCTGGTCGCCGCTGCTGAAGGTGACCGCGGCCGTGTCGTCATCCTGTGTGATGTCGGTGACCGTCGTGCTCATGCGGAAGGTGCAGCCGTTGTCGAGCGCATGCCGTGTGGCCATCTCGAGGAAGGCGACGCGCGACATCGTCACACATCCGGGGAGGCCCTCGTCCTGTGTGCCGTAGCTCATCGTGCTGAGCAGATTGCCCTCGGAGTCGTAGTTGTCGATCCCGGGCGCGGGGTGGCCCATCTCCAGGACGTCGTCCAGCATGCCGATCTCGCGCACGGCCCGGAGACCGTTGATGCGGAGCCCGAAGCCGACGCCCGCGACGCTGATCTCGGGCTTGTCGTCGATGACCTCGACCTGTGCGCCGATCCGGGCCAGGGCCGAGGCCGTGGTCAGACCACCGATGCCGGCGCCGACGATCAGGACCTTCAGCGGCTCTGTCATGAGGTGCTCCCTTCTGAGTCCCGTCCCGGACGAGGCGCCCGGGACGGGAATGTCGTGCTGAGGCCGTTTCAGGCGAATGTGTCGGTGAAGGTGTCGTGCGCGACCGGCGGCACCGGCTCGAGCTTCTGCACCGTCTCGGGGCTGTAGGGGTGGTTCTTCGACGGCACCGGCTCGTCGGCGGGAGGCATGAACACGGGCTTGCCGTCGTCGCCGAAGTACATCAGGTCGAGATCGAAGGCGCCCTGGTTCTTGAGGCCGAAGCTGACCCAGTTCTCCTCGAACGGCGCACGGGCCAGCTCGTAGCAGCGGAACTTCCAGAACTTCCACTCGCCGTCCTGCTTCAGGAAGTCGATCGCGTACTTGCACCAGACCCAGTGCGCCCAGACCTTCTTGCCGAGCACCTCGTCGGGCGAGTACATGTCGGGGAACGCCTCGGCGACCGCCGGGTCGGTCAGTCCCGACTCGGTGCCGGCCATGAGCCAGACGCCCTTCGCCGTCTTGCCGTCGGCGGCGACCTCGATCACGGGGGTGTTGGTCGTGTGCAGGATGAGCTTGCCCTCGGGGTGGGGACGACCGCGGTGGTAGTCGGTCACGCTCTGCCACGTGGTGTACTGGCCGGCGTTGGTGTAGCGGGCACGGATGCCCTCGGTGCCTTCCTTGACCCACATCGGGATGATCTGCTCGTCCTCGAATGCGTTGTGCAGGAACATGTAGCGGTTGAACAGGTTCTCCACCTGCCCGCGGTCCTCGGCACGCTGGGCCAGCGCTTTCGCGGCCGCGACGTCCTCGCGGAGGCGGGTGAGCTCGGCGGTGATCTCCTCGAGGGATGCCGCGGTGATGGTGTCGGACACGGTGAAGCTCCTTTGCATTACGGGTGGTCAACGCGGCGACGGTAGCACGAATACCTACATCACCGTAAGTATTCGTTCTGTGGTTAGGTGAAGGCGTGTCAACGGGAAGCGGGTACGCACCGGGACGCGCTCGGCAGCAGCAGATCCTGGCCGAGGCGACCCGTGCCTTCGGCCGTGCCGGCTTCGACGGCGTTTCGGTGCAGGAGATCGCCGAGGCCTGCGGGATCTCACGACAGGGTCTGCTGCATCACTTCAAGAGCAAAGAGGACCTGCTCATGGCGCTGCTGCGCCAGCGAGACGAGGCCGATCAGGAGCTGTTCCAGGGCGTTCTCAGCGAGTCCGGCTCGCCCTTCCGGGCGATCGTCGCGGTCGTGCGGGCGAACGCGGCCGCCCCCGGGATCACGGCCATGTTCACGCAGCTCGCAGCGGAGGCGATCCGTCCGGAGCATCCTGCGCACGACTTCTTCCACGACGTGTACACGCGCATCCACCGCGACCTCCGCGGGACACTGGCGCAGATGCAGCGGGACGGGACGCTGGTGGCGACCGCGGACCCGGAGAAGCTCGCCTCGGGACTCATCGCCTTGCGTGACGGACTCGCCCTGCAGTTCTTCCTGCGCTCGCCGACGCAGAACGCGGACGAGATGACCGACACGCTCGAGACGATGTTCAGCCTTCTCGTCGCCTGACTCGATCTCGACGCTCGCCACGAGGGCGGCCGGCGACCGCCGCGGTCGTCCGCGCGGTGCCGGCCCCTCAGAGGGTCGCGGCGTGGTCGGGCACGAAGCGGTGCTCGTCGAGGGGAGGGCGACCGGCCCCGGTGGGCGCGGGGCGCTCGGGGAAGTGCACCTCCTCGGGCTCGAGGTGGCCGTACGGCACCTGGCTGAGGAGGTGGCTGATCGTGTTCAGCCGGGCGGCCTTCTTGTCGTCGCTGTTGATGGTCCACCACGGCGTCTCCGGACGATCGGTGACCTCGAACATGGCGTCCTTGGCGCGGGAGTAGTCCTCCCAGCGGGTGATCGACAGAAGGTCGGTGTCCGACAGCTTCCACCGGCGCATCGGATCGTTCAGCCGCGACCGGAACCGCTTCTCCTGCTCGGTGTCGGACACCGAGTACCAGTACTTCAGCAGGATGATCCCGTCGTCCACCAGCATCTTCTCCACGACGGGCACCTGCTGGAGGAAGCGCTCGTACTGCTCGTCGGTGCAGTAGCCCATCACCCGCTCCACACCCGCGCGGTTGTACCAGGAGCGGTCCATCAGCACGATCTCGCCGGCAGTGGGCAGCTTCTCGATGTAGCGCTGGAAGTACCACTGGCCCTTCTCGCGTTCGGTCGGCTGCGGCAGCGCGACCACGCGGGCATGACGGGGGTTGAGGTACTGCATCACGCGTTTGATCGCGCCGCCTTTGCCCGCAGCATCCCGCCCCTCGAAGATCACGAGCACACGGGCGCCGGTCGCGATGACCCACTGCTGCCTGCTGACCAGCTCGATCTGCAGCTTCCGCAGATCCTTCTCGTAGGCCCTCTTCGACACGTGCGTCGGCTTGATCTTGCGGTCCTGCTTCTTCGGAGACATGGGGCCCTTCGCGGCGTCTGCCGACGGACATGCGCGTCGGGCGGAGGATTCCGTGCCGGTGGGAGCGGCGAGCTCTCATCACCGGGGTCGGGAACGTGGTCCGAGCGTAGTCCCCGGGTCGGGGCGGCGCTCACCGGTGGCGCGGCACGCCCTTCAGGATGCGATCGACGGCGTTCTTCGGACCGTGCACGGCCACGCCGACGAGGTCGAGCGCGTCGCCCGGCGCGGCGGCCACGACCGCGCGGTTCGCCGCATCGTGGCCGGTGGAGAACATCGCCCGGTCGTAGACGGCGACTCGCAGATCGCGGGACACCGCCTTCGCCCGCACGTCCTGCAGCGTCGCGGCGTCGCCCTGCTGGATCATGATCGGCTGCCCCAGGAGCGCGAGGTAGGCGGTGCCGTCGCCGTCGACGTAGGGCTCGCCGAGGAGGTCGGGTTCCGCTGCGACGCCGCTGGCCAGGAACGCCGCGACGTTGGCGATCTGCCAGGGCGCGAGATCATCGCGCAGCACGAGCGCGATGCGAGTGGGGAAGCGGACGGGCTCATCGGTCATGATCCGATCCTGGGATGCTGCGCACGTGGTGTCTTGTACGTTCCTCGCATGCGCGGAGAAGGCCCGCGCGCGCACCGGTGTCCGCCGGCGGGCTCGACGACGGCAGCTCGCCGGGAGCGCGACCTCAGCGGATGAGGCCGCGGATGCGGATGGACGAGAGCACGGTGAAGACGACGGCGACGCCGCAGAGCACCGCGACGGCCACCCAGACGGGCAGGACGTTGCCGTCGATCAGGATGTCGATGCCGTAGAACTCGGAGATGGATGCTGCGGCTCCGTCCACGGTGCCCACCATCGTGGCCAGCGTCTCCCGGGTGAACTCCTGGCGGAGCAGCATGGCACCCTGCGCGAACGGCAGCGTGTTGACGCCGTTCGCGACGCCGTCGGGGAGCGATCCGACCGGGATGTAGGCACCCGCGACGAAACCCAGGATGGTTCCCATGACGGTCGACAGACCCGAGAAGGCGGCGCTGGTCTTGACGAACGTCACGATGAACGCGGTGAGTGCGGTGAAGCCGAGGCAGCACAGGACGACGGCCCCCAGGAGCCGCACGATGGCGGAGACGGGAGGCCAGACGCCGTCGACCAGGCCGAGGTAGAGCAGTCCGATCACGAGCACGATGCTCGACATCAGGATGGCGACGGTCACCGCGGAGATGAGGTAGCCGAGCACCAGCTGCGAGCGCCTGACCGGGGAGACGAGGAAGTCGCGGAAGCGACCCGTCTCGCGGTCGTTCACGAGCGGTGCCAGCGCTCCGAGACCGGTCGTGATGGTCGACAGCAGCACGATGCCCGCGAACATCCAGCTGTCCACGAACGTGCGGATCTCATCCTCTGTGGCGTCCGGGAAGGTGCCCTTGAGTCCCTCGATCTGAAGGTTGCCGAGGAAGAGCGTGTAGAGCAGGAACAGGATGAGCGCGCCGAGCAGCGAGAAGAACACGTTCATCGGGTCACGGAAGAAGAGCCGCAGATTCCGCCCGACGACGGCGGTGACGACCCTCACGCTGCGGTCTCCGCGACCGTGTCGCCCTCGGGGGTGCGCCCGGTGAGCGCGAGGAACACATCGTCCATGCGGCCGTGACGGAATTCGAAGTCCCGGACGTGGTCGCCGTGGGCTGCGAGGATCGCCCGGGCGGTGTCGGCGTCGGGCACCGCCATGACAGCGAGACCGCTGTCGTAGCTGACCTCCGCCCCCTGTGCGGCGGCCGACGCGGACAGCGCGCTGCGGTCGTCCGTGTCGATCGTGAGGACGCTGGTGCTGTGCCGGGCGCGCAGGGCGGCCGGTGTGCCGTCGGCGATGATGCGCCCCTTCTCGATCACGCACACGCGATCGGCCTCCTCCGTCTCCTCCATGTAGTGGGTCGTGAGGAAGACGGTCAGGCCGGTCCGCTCGCGGAGATCGCGCATGGTCTCCCAGACGATCGCGCGGCTGGCGGGGTCGAGACCGGCCGTCGGCTCGTCGAGGAAGATGATGGACGGCTCGTGCAGCAGGGCGCGAGCGATGTCGACCCGTCGCCGCTGTCCGCCGGACAGCCTTCCGTACCGGCTCTTGAGGAACGATCCGAGCGAGATGAGGTCGGAGAGTTCGCGGATGCGCGTCGTGGCGCGCGAGCGATCGACACCCGCGAGGGTGGCGCGGAGATGGAGGTTCTCCTCGACCGTCAGCGCCGAGTCGAGGATCGACTCCTGGAAGACGACCCCGATGCTGCGACGGGCGGCCGCGCCGTCACGGACGACGTCGTGGCCGGAGATCTCGACACGTCCGGCATCGAAGGACAGCACCGTCGTGAGGCAGTTGATCGTGGTCGACTTGCCGGCTCCGTTGGCGCCGAGGAAGGCGAACAGGGTGCCGTCGTCCACGGAGAAGCTGAGATCGTCCACCGCTCGCACGGATCGATAGGACTTCGTCAGTCCCTGCACTTCGATGGCCACTCGTCCCCCGTCGTCGGTCGAGTGTCGCACACCCGCCATCTCGGCGGCCTGACGGGGCGGGCGCTCGTGCCGCGGTCGGGCCTCTTGTACCGTTCTCGCATGGGCGGCGGCACGTGGATGAGGGCCTGGCGCCCGGCCGTGCCGTCCGTGCGCGAGGTGCTGCACGCGCGCATGACCGATCACGCGTACCCCGCGCACGCCCACGCCGACTGGGCGCTCATGCTGGTCGACGAGGGCGCGGTCGTCTACGAGCTCGGCGGCCGGCGGCGCATCGCCGATCGTTCGAGCGCGACGCTGCTGCCTCCGGGTATCGCGCACGACGGGCGTGCGGCGCCGCGCAGCGAGGGCTTCTCGAAGCGCGTCGCCTATCTCGACGGTGACTGGATGCCGGAGTCCGTCGCCGGTCTCGTCGTCGACATGCCCGGTCGGACGGATCTGCTCGCCGCGACCCGGCGGTTCCACTTCGCGCTCGCCGAGCCGGGGGAGGAGCATGCCGCAGAGCACGCGCTGCTGGGCGTCGCCGACGTCCTGGTCGGCGCCGCCCACGGCCGCCCGCGCCCGCTGCGCGACGACGTGCTCGCGCGCCGGCTCCGCGACCTGCTCGAGAGCCACCTCGTCGACGGCATCAGCCTGCGGGACGCGGGTCTCG
The DNA here is from genome assembly GCF_047237905.1 of Microbacterium jepli. NCBI lineage: Bacteria > Bacillati > Actinomycetota > Actinomycetes > Micrococcales > Microbacteriaceae > Microbacterium > Microbacterium jepli. The sequence continues at coordinate 496,069 of NZ_JBDFLW010000005.1, forward strand.
CGCTCGGGTCGCATCCGGGGCATCTGTCGCGGTCGTTCACCGCGTCGTTCGGGATGCCGCCCCACCGCTACCTCACCAGCCGCCGCGTCGATCTCGCACGGGAGCTTCTCCTGAGGGGCGAGAAGCCGTCTGCGGCGGCGGCGTCGGCCGGCTTCCACGATCAGGCCCATCTGACGCGTCACTTCCGGCGGCTGCTCGGGACGACGCCCGCGCGCTTCGCCGGTGCGCGGCGAGCAGCCTGACGCATGATGCGGCATCAACGGCCGCGTTCCCGCAGTTCGGGTCAGGTGGAGGATCCTCATCCGCCCGGCGCGGCGGCCGTCGGCCCGGCTGATAGCCTGCCCCTCGGTCGTGGCGGAGGGATGAGAGTGGTCGACAGCGGTTCTGAATCAGGGGGATCTCCGGTCCTCGCCACCGACCTCACGGAGATCTGGACGCCGGTGGAGGTCCGCCTGCAGCCGCGCGCCGGACGCGTCCTGATCCTCGAGACGCGTCCCGACGTCGACGAGAACACCTACGTCGGACGACTCCTGCTCGGAGACGCCGGCGGGGCCGACCTGACCGAGGTGGATGCCGGGCGCGGCGTCGGTCCCGTCGCCTTCTCCCCATCCGGCGAGGCCCTGGCCTGGGCTGCGACGCGGGACGGCCGCAGCGCGGTGCGTCTGCTCGACCTCCGTCCTGACGAGACGCGGGAGGCTCGCGAGGTGGCCGCCCTCCCCGACGGGATCGAGGAGCTCGCCTGGTCGCCCGACGGCGCGACCCTGGCGGTCGTCGCCCGGGTGCCCGACGACCGCACCTGGTGGGAGGCTCCCGTCGACCGCCGGCCCCCGCTGGTGATCGAGACCCTCCGCTTCAAGGCGGACGGCGTCGGGTGGACGGTGAACACCCGTCGGCAGCTCTTCCTCGTCGACGTGGCATCGGGCGACGTCCGCCGTGTGAGCGACGGCACCGCCGACGACCACGGTGTCGCGTGGGAGGACGGCGGCCACCTGCTCTTCGTGTCGCAGCGTCAGCCCGACCGCGACCTCACCGAGGCCAACGCGCTGTTCCGTCTGCGGCTCGAGGACGGCTCCGTCGAGCAGATCACCGACGCCACGCGCGAGCTGTCGGGTCCGGTCCTCTCGCCCGCCGGCAGCCGCGCGGCGGTCATCGCCGTGGAGCTGCAGAGCTACCCCAGCACCTCGCATCCGGCCCTCGTGGATCTGGCCACGGGCGGGGTGACCGACCTGCGCGGCGTGGTCGACCGCGACGGCGCGGCATCCTCACTCCGCTGGGTGTCCGACGACGCCTTCACGGTGGTCGTGGGCAGCGAAGGACGCATGGAGGTCGTCGAGATCTCCTGCGCGCCCGCGTCCGCTCCGTCGGCACGGACGATCCTGACCGGTCAGCGCCACCTCACCGCCCACGACGCGGATGGGGACCGGTGGATCGCCGTCGAGGCGACGCCGTCCACACCGCCGCGCGTGATCACCGGCAGCCGGACGAATGCGGCCGAGCGCGTCATCCACGACCCCAACGCGGCGTACCGCGCCCGCCATCGCTTCATCGAGCCGCGTCACGTGCCGGTCGACGTCGACGGCACCACCCTCGACTCGTGGGTCGCCGTGCCGCCCGGCGGCGGGCCGCATCCGCTGATCGTCTGGCTGCAGGGCGGCGGCACCCAGTACGGCTACCAGTGGTCGCACGAGGTGCAGCTCCTCCTCGCCGCCGGCTACGCGGTCTGCTGGCTCAACCCGCGCGGATCGGCGGGCTACGGCACGGCCTGGATGAAGGTCAATGCCGCCCCGGGCGCCGCAGAGCCCGGCGAGGGCTGGGGCACGCGCGACCTGGCCGACATCGTCGCCGTCGTCGAGCATCTCATCGGCTCCGAGGATGTGGATGCTGCGAGGGTCGGCGTCATGGGCGGCTCCTACGGCGGCATGATGACCGCGATGCTCCTCGCGCGCACCGACCTCTTCGCCGCGGGATGGGCGGAGCGCGGTCCGTACAACCTCCTGAGCGACGCCGCGACGAAAGACGAGGCCCCCTGGTTCTTCGAGCAGTATCTCGGCGTCTCGCACCTCGACGACGCCGCACCGTACTGGGATGCGTCGCCGCTGAAGTTCGTGCACGGCATCACCGCGCCGCTCGCGATCGTCCACTCCGAGGAGGACTGGCGCTGCTCGATCCAGCAGGCGGAGGAGCTCTTCTTCGCGCTGCGCGTTCTGGGTCGCCCCGTGCGCTTCATCCGCTTCCCCGGCGAGGGCCACTCCCTCACGCGCACCGGAAGTCCCGTCCACCGCGTCCAGCGCGGAGAGCTGCTCGTCGACTGGTTCGGCGAGAAGCTGACGCCGGCGCCGGAGCCGACCCCCGCGGGCGCGGCGTCGTGAGCGGCCTGCGCGCCCTCACCGAGGCCGGCGTGGAGTTCGTGACGGAGCGGCATCTCGCGACGCTGTCGACGATGGCGCCGTGGGGCGGCATCCACGTCGTGCCGGTGGGATTCACCCTTCACGACGGCGTCGTGCGCATCATCACGTCGCGGGCGTCGCAGAAGGTCCGGAATGTGCGTCGCGACGGCACCGCGACGGTGAGCCAGGTCGGAGGCCCGGCCTGGCTCACGATCCAGGGCATCGCCACGGTGCACGACGATCCCGACGAGGTGGCCCTCGCCGTGGCCCTCTACGCGCAGCGCTACCGGCAGCCACGCGAGAACCCGCAGCGCGTCGCGATCCATATCGCGCCGACGCGCTTCATGGGCAGCGGCGGGATCCTCGTCTGACGGGCGCCGGTCCTACGCGCCCGGCTTGACCGCCTGCAGCGTGTAGCTGAGCGGCATGACGCCCGAGCGCGCGTCGAGCACGAACTCGCCGTCCTCGCGCAGACGCATCTGACCCGGCAGCGCGTCATAGGGGACGCTGTCGTGCTCGACCAGCCCGGTGAGCACGAGTCCCGCGTCGAGCAGCGCCGTGACCACCTCGCCGATCCCGTGGTTCCACTCGTACGTCTTCGTCGCCGTGAGGGCGCGGTCGGTCTCGACGTAGCTGCTGTCGTCGTCCCATTCGAGGGGCTCGGCCCGTTCGAAGTACGAGTAGCGGAGGTGCACGTCATCGCCGATCGTCTCGTCGACGGCCCAGAGGATCGGATGCGCCTCGCGGATGAACAGCCTGCCGCCGGGCGCGAGGAGACCCGCGACCACCTCGGCCCATGCGCGGATGCTCGGCAGCCAGCAGAGCGCCCCGATGCCCGTGTAGACGAGGTCGAACCCGCCCGCACCGAGCGCGGACACCGCGTCCGCGACGTCCGACACGACGTAGTCGACCTCGGCGCCCGCGTCGGCCGCCAGCCGGCGCGCCTCCTCTATGCCGACGGGGGAGAAGTCGAGTCCGGTGACCCGGGCGCCCAGGCGTGCGAGCGACAGCGTGTCGGTGCCGATGTGACACTGCAGGTGCACGACCCGGAGCCCGCGGATGTCGCCGAGGCGCTCGCGGTCGAAACGCACCACGTCGGAGAGCACAGAGGGGTCGTCTATGAAGCGACCGACGCGGTAGCCCTTGCCGCCGCGGTCCGCGTGGAGGGCGGCACGGTCGTCCCAGTTGGCGCGGTTCGCGGCCAGGAAGTCCTGCATGGCTCACACGCTAGCGGTCGCGGTCGCCTCACGCCGTCGCGGTGGACGGCTGCTGCTGCGTGATGCAGTGGATGCCGCCGCCCCGCGCGACTTCGGGGTGCGGGCCGGAGTTCTGCCGACGTCTGCGCGGCGCCTAGGGCTGATGGGGTCTGGCGGGGCCAGGTTGATGTCCCACTTTCTGCAGAAGGCGTCGGCGAGTTGTGCAGAAAGTGGGACATCAACGCGGACCGGCAGCGACATCAACGCGCGCCGACACGCTCGCGGCCGGTTCGGCCTCAGGCGCTCGCGGTGGACGGCTGCTGCTGCGTGATGCAGTGGATGCCGCCGCCCCGCGCGAACAGCGGCCGCGCGTCGACGGTCACCACCCGCCGTCCGCCGTACGCCTCGGTGAGGATCTCCCGCGCCTCGGCGTCAGCCGCCTCCTCGCCGAAGCCGCACGCGATGACGCCGCCGTTGACGACGAGGTGGTTGACGTAGCTCCAGTCGACGATGCCCTCGTCGTCGCGCAGGGTGGCAGGTGCCGGGAGCGACGTGATGCGCAGCGCGCGGTCGTCGGCGGCGTACGCCTCTTCCAGCTCGCGCCGGATGATGGCCGTGACTTCGTGGTCGGGGTGCGCGGCGTCGCGCTGGTCGTGCAGGAGGATGTGGTCGACGTCGGCGAAGGCCGCGACGATGTCGACGTGGCCGTTCGTGCCGAACTCGTCGTAGTCGCGGGTCAGGCCCCGCGAGAGCCAGACGGCCCGCTCCGCCCCGAGAGTGCGGAGCATCTCCGCCTCGACGCCCGCGCGGTCGGCGTAGGGGTTGCGGCGCGGGTCGAGCTGCACCGTGTCGGTGAGCAGGACCGTGCCGGCGCCGTCGACGTGGAGTCCGCCGCCCTCCGCGACGAGGAGCGAGCTGATGACCTCCGCACCTGCGGCCTCGCCGGCGATGCGCCCGATGCGGGCGGACTTGCGCCACTCGGCCCACGCGGGGTCGCCCCAGCCGTTGAAGATCCAGTCGACGGCGCCGAGGACGCCCGGCCGCTCGGGGTCCACGACGAAGGTCGGACCCATGTCGCGCATCCAGAACTCGTCGACGGGTGCTTCGAGGATCTCGATGGACGAGTCCAGCATCCGTCGCGCGCGTGTCATCTCGGACGGGTCGACGACCATGGTGACCGGCTCGAACTCGAGCACGGCGTGCGCGACGGCCGTCCAGGTCGCGTAGCCCTCCTCGCGCTCAGCGTCGCCGTCGCCCAGGGTGAAGCCTTCGCGGGGGAAGGCCATCCAGGTCCGGTCGTGCGGTGCGGTCTCCGCGGGCATGCGCCACATGTCGTCTCCTCGGTGTTCGTTCTGTGTCTGCGGGTGGTCGGCCGGCTCACCAGCCGGTGGACAGCACCCGCTCCAGCGCATCGGCGAAGTAGTCGGCCGACTCCTGCGTCACGCAGAGCGGCGGCTTGATCTTCAGGACGTTCTGGAAGTCGCCGGTCGGCTGCATGACGACGCCGAGCTCGAGCAGGCGGTCGCAGATCGCGGCCGTCTCGACCGGGGCCGGCTCCAAGGTCTCACGGTCGCGCACGAATTCGAGGCCGAGGTACAGCCCGGAGCCGTGCACGGTGCCGACGATCGGATGCCGGTCGCCCAGCGCCTGCAGGCGGGCCTTCAGGTGCGCGCCGACCACCCGCGCGTTCTCCTGCAGCTGCTCCTGCTGGATCACGTCGAGCACGGCCATGCCGATCACCGACGAGACCGGCGAACCACCCGTAGACGAGAAGAAGTAGCCCTGCGTGCGGTAGCGGTCGGCGATCTCCTTCCGCGTGATCACCGCGCCGATGGGCTGACCGCCGCCGATCGACTTCGCCACCGCGACCACATCGGGGAGCACGCCCTGCTGCTGGAAGCCCCAGAACCACTCGCCGAGGCGGCCGAAGCCGACCTGCACCTCGTCGGCGATCGCGATGCCGCCGTGCGCACGCACGGCCCGGTAGACCTCGGCGAGGTACCCCGCGGGCAGCGCGACGCCCCCGGCGTTGCCGAAGAACGTCTCGCAGATGAACCCGCCCGCCGGGCGGCCCTCCGCCGCGAGCCGATCGATGACGGCGACCGCCTCGGGGGCGTACTTCGCCGCCTCGTCACCGCGGTGGACGCCGCGGTAGGAGTTGGCGGCGTCGACCGTATGCACCCAGGCGGGCCGGCTCTCGAGCGCGTTCGGGTTGTCGGCGATGGAGGTCGAGACGGCATCGCTCGCGTAGGTCCACCCGTGGTACGCCTCGCGCATGGCGACGACGTCGGGCCGGCCGGTGGAGGCCATCGCGAGCCGGATCGCGAGGTCGGTCGCCTCCGAGCCGGAGTTCACGAAGAAGACGGTGTCGAGCTCGTCGGGCAGGGTCGCGGCGATCTTCTCGGCGTACTCGGTGATCGCCCCGTAGTTGAAGCGCGAGTTGGTGTTCAGCAGCCGCAGCTGCCGCGACGCCGCGGCCGCCACCTTCGGGTGGGCGTGCCCCACGGAGGCGACGTTGTTGACCATGTCGAGATACACGCGGCCGTCGACGTCGACGAGGTACTCCCGCCAGCCGCGCTCGATCCGCGGCGGACGCACGTAGTAGTGCTCCTGCACCTCGGCGAGCACGCGCTCGCGCCGGTCGAGCACGTCATCGTCGTGCACGATCGGAGCCGTCGGCAGGCCGAGCGCCGGCGCCGGATCGCCGAGCACGCTGCGCCACGCGGGTGCGAGCGCCGCCGTGACACGGTCCGGCGCCTCGAGGTCCGCGGCGTGCGGGCCGCGGACGCGCAGCGCGACGCCCGCGGGCAGCGTGCGCTCGGGCGTGCCCGCCGGAATGCCCGAGATACTCACTCGGTCGTCGCCCGCGCGGATGACGAACGTCCCGTCGGCGGATGCCGCGGCATCCACGTCCTCGGGAAGGGTCACCGCCTCGGCCAGCCACAGCGTGAGGGCGGTCGGGATGGTCGCGGGCGGCGCCGGGGTGCGGTGCGGGGCGCCGGACAGGACCGGCAGCCAGGCGGGCAGGACGACCGCGTCGGCGCCGCCCGCCAGCGCCGCCTGCGCGGCCAGGTCGATGGTGTCGGCCTGCAGCCACGCGCCCTCGTCGTTGAGCTCGGAGACGGTGCCGGCGTCGAGGGTGACGACGTCTGCGAGAGCGGGAAGGAGGGCCGGTCCACCCCAGGGGCGGGCGTCGGCGACGGGCAGTCCGAGCGCGCGGCGGGTCGTGCGCGTGATGACCTCGAGCGGCACCGACGCGGCCTGACGCAGCACCTCGAACTCGCGGTCGAGGGCGTCGCCCGCGTAGGTGTTCTCCTCGTCGAGGCGCACCTGCTGCCGCCCGCTCAGCACGAGGATCGCCCCGCGCAGCACCACCAGCGGCCAGAGCGCGGTCACCTCATCGTCGGACAGCGGCCGCAGTGCGTGGAACGCGCGGATCGCCGGAAGCGCCCATACCGGGCTCGCGCCGTCGTGGTGCAGCACCGACGACACCGTCACCGCGATCTCGCCGACCGCCCACGACGCCGTGACGTCGCCGAAGTCGATCACCGCGTCGGGGAGCGCGTCGCCGTGCGGGTGCAGGATGTTGTCGTCCGTGACGTCGAAGTGACCGGCCTGCACCGGCAGTCTCTCGGAGACGGAGTCCAGGATGCTGCGGGCCGGCCGCACCGCGCGTTCCACCTCTGCGCGCACGGCGGCGTCGGGTTCCAGCGGCAGGAGGATGTCGATGACCCGCGTCGCATGGCGCAGGTCCCATTGCAGGACACGGCTGAACGCGGGATGGACGTAGTCGGCGAGGGAGACGCTCACGCGCGCCGACACCTCGCCCATGCGCGCCACCACGGACGGCGAGAGGTAGCCCGACCCCATCAGGGTGCTCCCGGCGATGTTCTCGATCACGCGCGCGTGGATGCGGCCCTGAGACGACTCCCACCAGGCCGAGAGCGGACCGCGCGGGCCGACGACGATGCGGGGGATCCGCAGGGTCGGCTGGCGGTCGGCGACGACCGCGGAGGCCTCGTCCTGCATCTCGATCTCGGACTCGCTGAACGCCGGGTTACTCAGCTTGAGCACGCCGAGCGGTTCGCTCTCCCCGGCGCGGAAAACGCGAAAGTTCTGATCCTGCTGGCTGCCGAGGGACGTGGCATCCACCTCGATCCCGAAGGTCGACGCGAACAGCCGCCGCACCTCGTCCAGGCCGAGGGTGGGGGTGGGGAGCTCGACCTGCGCGAAGTAGTCGAACGTCGGGGTGGTCATGGTTCTCCTGCGGTGGCGAGGTCGGATCAGAGGGGTGCGGAGGCGGTGGTGCCGAAGGCTCCGGCGACGGCGCCCGCGGCATCGCGGACGACGACGACGACGAGCGGGCCGTACGGCTCGCGCCAGGTGCTGTGGGTCCGCGTGTGGGCGTCGGCCGGGAGGACGGCGGTGGCGGTCAGGCGGTCGCCGTCGACGGTGAGGGGCACGCGGACGCCGTCGACGTAGGCCGCGGAGTCCTCTGCCGTGCCGCCGGTCACCGTCGCGGTGACGGAGACCTCGAGCCCGTCGCCGCTGCTCTCGGCGCGGACCTCACGCACCTCGACGGCGAGCGGACCGCCGGCGGCGCGCCGGGAGGTCGCGAACGGCGCCTCGTCGGCGAGAGGGGGCGTGCGCGGCGGCGCGGCGCGGCGGTCGCCGAGGGCGCTGATCGCGGCGGCCAGGGCCACGAGCCGTGCGTCGTCGTAGGCCGCTCCCGCGATCGTGAGGCCGACGGGCATGCCGATGTCGGCCATGATCCCCATCGGGATGGTCACCGTGGGCACGCCCAGGTGGCGCGGGACGAGGTTGCCATTCGAGACCCAGACCCCGTTGCGCCACGCGATGTCGGCGGAGGCCTCGTTCACGTCCGCGTCCGCCGGTCCGACGTCGGCGGCGGCCGGGAAGATGACGGCGTCGAAGCCTTCGGCGGCGAGCCACTCCTCGAGATCGACCTTGCGGGTGTGCTCGAGTCCGCGGAGCCCCGCTTCGAGGCCCGCGACCTCGGTGACGCCCGGCAGGCCGCGCTGCGCTGCGCCCACGTACGCGGCCAGGTCGACCTCCGCGTCGAAGGAGAAGATGCCGTAGCGGTCGGGCAGCGCGCCCTCGGGCTCGGGGAAGATGCGGTCGGCCGCGACGTCGGCGAGGCGGTTCAGTGCGGGATCGGCGTTGCGTCGAAGGAAGTCGTCGAACGCCGCCGCCGCGAGCTCGCCGATCTCCGACTCCAGGAAGGCCGCCGTGACGAAGCCCCGGTCGACGAAGTCGCGGGAGTCTGCGTGCAGCTTCTCGTAGTTGTCGACCACGGGGAAGTCCGTCTCGACGATCTCGGCGCCCGCCGCCTCGAGGTCGGCGCGGAGCGAGGTCCAGAGGTCCATCACGCTCGGACGCGTCTCGATCGGCAGCGCGGTGTCGGGGTCGGCGTTGATGTAGATGCGCGGCGCGGCCAGACGGAGACCCGCGAGGGGAAGGGCGGGCAGGTCGGCGAAGGACTCCGGGCGCACCTCCGACGGCTTCGGGATCGACACCCACGGCTGCCGGCGCCACAGGTCGCCGCCAGTATCGGCGTCGTCGGCGACGACGACGTCCAGGACGCGGGCGAGGTCGGCCACCGAACGGGTGTGGGGCACCACGACGTCCATCGTCGGGACGAGCGGCCAGTTGCCGCGCACCGAGATCATGCCGCGCGACGGCGTGTAGGCGACGAGGGCGTTGTTGGAGGCGGGAGCGCGTCCCGACGACCAGGTCTCCTCGCCGAGGCCGAAGGCCGCGAAGCTCGCCGCCGTGGCTGTGCCCGACCCGTTCGAGGATCCGGAGCCGAAGGCGGCGGTGAGGTGGTCGGCGCTGTAGGGCGACTCGGCCCGGCCGTAGACCCCGCGCTGCATGCCGCCCGCGGCCATCGGTGGCATGTTCGTCAGGCCGATGATGACGGCGCCGGCCTCGCGCAGGCGAGCCACGGCGAACGCGTCGTCGCCGGCGATGAGGTCGGCGAAGGCCGGCGACCCGGCGGCGACGGTGAGGCCCTTCACCATGTAGCTGTCCTTCGCGGTGAAAGGGATGCCGTCGAGGGGCCCGCGCGACTGCCCGCTCGCGCGCCGCTCATCGGACGCCCGCGCCTGCGCGAAGGCGCTCGGATCCAGCACGGGAACCGCGTTGAGGAGCGGGCCGCTGCGGTCGTAGGCGGCGATCCGGTTAAGGTAGCGGGCGACCAGTTCGACACTGGTGACGGCGCCGGCCTCCAGCGCCGCGCGCAGGCTGTCGATGTCCGCCTCGACGACGGTGAACGTGCTGGGGGTCATGATGGTCTCCCGGGGATGAGTGCGGCCCTCCGGTTGAAACATACAGTGTTTGTTTTAAGCTGTCACCACCCAGAGGAGGCCCGTCATCGCCCGACCACCGCACCCCCTGCTCAGTCGCGATCTGATCGCCCGGACGGCGCTCACCCTCGTCGACCGGCACGGCGTGGACGGCGCCAGCATCCGCCGTGTCGCCGCCCGCATCGGCGTGAATCCCGCGTCGCTCTACAACCACGTCCCCAGTCGTGCGGCGATGGTGGAGGACGTGCGGGCGATCGTCTCGGCGGGCATCGACTTCCGGCCGCTGCGGGCGCTCGCATGGGAGCAGGGACTGGAGGCCTGGGCCTGGTCGTACCGGGCTGCGTTCGCGCAGCATCCGCGGGCCATCCCCCTGCTGATGACGATGTCGGCCTCCGCGCCGGTGCTGCTCGCCGGCTATGAGGACTTCGTCGTCGCCGCAGAGGCGGCCGGCTGGGCGAGCCGCGACATCCTTCCGCTCCTCACGCTCTTCGAGTCGTTCATCCTGGGCAGCGTGCTCGACATGTCCGGCCCCTCGGTCGTCTTCGACCCGACGGGTCAGGAGGAGCAGTTCCCCCGGTTCTCGGCCGCCTTCGACACCGTCGCCGACGAGGATCCCGAGGATCCGGTCGCCTCCCGCGCGTTCGCGCTCGGACTGCGGATGCTGATCGCCTCCGCCCGGCCGAATCCGTGATGGTACGGGTGGGAGGCGTGCGTCGAGGGGCGGCGGAGCGATGCATGGTGGTTGGCATCGCCGCGGCCCTCGCCGCCCTCCTGTCCGCGTGCGCAGCGGCCAGCGCACCGCCCGATGGGCCCACGGGGGATGCCGGCTTCCCCTCCTCGCTGGTCGTCGACTACCAGCTGGGCGGCGGGTATGCGCCCGCCCCCGGTGTCGGCGGCGTGGTGCGCGACAGCACGGACGTCGCCGAGCCGGACGCGTACTCGATCTGCTACGTCAACGGGTTCCAGAGTCAGCCCGCCGATCGCGACCTCTGGATGGCGCAGCCCGAGCTCGTGCTGATCGGAGAGGACGGGCAGCCGATCATCGATGGGAACTGGCCCGACGAGCTGATCTTCGACATCTCCACCGACGATCGGCGCCGCCGCATCGCCGCCCTCGTCGGGGAGAGCATCGCCGCCTGCGCGAAGAAGGGGTTCGCGGCCGTCGAGATCGACAACCTCGACTCCTACACGCGGTCGGGCGGCCGCCTCACCGAGGACGACGCCATCGCCCTGGCCACCCTGTACGCGCGGACGGCGCACGACGCCGGGCTGCTCATCGGGCAGAAGAACGCGGCCGAGATGGGACTCCGCGGGCGCGATGAGGTCGGGTTCGACTTCGCCGTGGCGGAGGAGTGCGTCGCGTTCGAGGAGTGCTCCGCCTACCGTGACGTCTACGGCGAGGCGGTGCTCGACGTCGAGTACACCGACAACCTCGAGGGCGGATTCGACGCCGCCTGCGCCGTCGACGACAGCCCGCACTCGACGATCCTGCGCGACCGCGACCTGACGCCGGCGGGCGATGCCGACCACGTCTTCGAGGCCTGCCCCGCCTGACCGCCGGCGGGAGGGTGGGCTGTGCGTCCTCCGTGCATCGTGGCGCGCTCCTGGCGGCGGGCTCCGGACACTCCTAGCATCGCGGGATGACGGCGGAGAGCGCGGACCTACCGGGAACCATGGTGCGCGTCTCCGCGACCATCGATGACGCCACCTTCGAACTTGCGCAGGACCAGGACGTCGGCGAGCTCAAGAGCCGCATCGAGGAGGCCGCCGCGACGACAGGGCGGTTCGTGGACTTCACCGTCGTCGGCAACCGCGAAGCGAGCGTCCTCATCACCTCGCGCACTCGCGTCTCCATCTCGAGCGAGACGGTGTTCTTCGATCCGCGCGACACCGGCGACACCGACGACCCGTTCGGCGGCTTCCTCGACTATCCCCGCGGGCAGGACGAGGCGTCGGCGTTCGACTGAATCCGCGCCGACGCGTCGTCCGCAGCGCTCACGCCCCGAGGATCGGCTTCCCGCCGGTGACGGGCAGCACGGCGCCCGAGATGTAGCTGCCGTCGTCCGAGGCCAGGAGGACGTACGCCGGTGCCAGCTCGGCCGGCTGTCCGGCGCGCCCCAGGGGGGTGTCGCCGCCGAACTGCTCGACGGCCTCCGGCGGCATCGTCGAGGGGATCAGCGGGGTCCAGATCGGGCCCGGGGCGACGGCGTTGACCCGGATGCCTCGTTCGCCCAGCATCTGCGCGAGCGAGGCGGTCATGCTCGCCATCCCCGCCTTCGTCATCGCGTACGGCATAAGCTGCGGGCTCGGCGAGTCGGACTGGATCGACGACGTCGCGATGATCGCCGACCCGGCCTGCAGGTGCGGCACCGCCGCCTTGGCGAGGTGGAAGTAGGCGCTGAGGTTGGTCGCGACCGTGAAGTCCCACTCCTCGTCGGGGATGTCGGTGATGTCCTCGCGGAACATCTGGAAGGCGGCGTTGCTGACGAGGATGTCGAGACCGCCCAAGTCATCGACCGTCTGTGCGACGACGTCGCGGCACGTCTGCGGGTCGGACAGGTCGCCGGGTAGCAGGACCGCCTTGCGCCCTGCCTCCTCCACCCATCGTGCGGTGTCCTGGGCGTCGTCGTCCTCCGAGAGGTAGGAGATGGCGACGTCGGCGCCCTCGCGGGCGAAGGCGATCGCGACAGCCTTGCCGATGCCGCTGTCGGCCCCGGTGATGAGCGCGATCTTGCCGGTGAGCTTGCCGGTGCCGACGTAGCTGCGCTCGCCGTGATCGGCGCGGGGCTCGAGCGCCGCCTCCTCGCCGGGGACGTCCTGCTGCTGTGCGGGCTGATCGGTCACGGTGTCCTCCTCGTCCGGCGCGCCGTGCGGATGCGGCGCGATGGCCGACACGCTACGAGCGGTCGGCGCGAGGGGTCGCCGGGGTTCCCCCCGGCGCGGACATAGGGTAGCGCGTCTCAGCGCGGGGCCACGACCGCCCAGCCGTGCGGCGCCAGACGTCCCGGCATCCCGCGCGTGCCGTCGTCGGCCGAGAGCAGCTCTCCGGGTATCAGCGGGAAGGTTTCGTCGCTCAGGTTGAGGGCGATGGTCAGCCGGTCGGACCCGAGGACGACGTCGATCTCGAGGTGCTCGTTGGCGAGGGTCCGCGGCTCGTCGGTGCGCGCCCGGTGCAGCCACGGATGGCGGCGGCGGAGGCCGAGCAGCTCCTGGTGGAGCCGCAGCACGCGCTCGTCGACGCCGGCCGCCGCGGCCGGCCCGTCGGCGGGGAACTCGGGGCGGATCGCGTCGTCTCCGCCCGCACGCTCCTCCTTGACCGCCTCCCAGCCGAACTCGTCGCCGGCGTAGAGGGCGGGCGTGCCGCCGAGCAGCGCCAGCAGCACGAGGGCGTGCGGGCGGTGGCGCGGGTCGGTGACAGCCGAGGCGATGCGCGTCACGTCGTGGTTGCCGACGAAGGTCACCGGCGCGAACACCTCGAGGAACTCGTTGTGGCGGGTGAGCGACCACGCGAGCTCGAAGAGGTTGCGTTCCTGGATGCTGGAGCGGACGGCCTTCCACAGTTCGTACTGCGTGACGCTGTCCACGGTGCCCTCGGTGACGAACGCCGCGTAGTCGCCGTGGATGACCTCCGCCTCGAACCAGGCGTCGGGGTGAGCGGCCCGCACCTCGGGAAGGACGGCGGCCCAGAAGTCGAGGGGCACGCGGTACGCGGCATCCAATCGCCATGAATCGGCGCCGCGGTCGAGCCAGTGCCGCATCGCATCGGTCACCAGCCGCCGGGTCGCCGGCCGGGAGTGGTCGAGCTCGACGAGGGCGTCGTGGCCCTCGAACGCGACGAGGTCGCCGCCCTCGGTGCGGCGGAGCACGCCATCCGGGTCGTCGGCGACGAGCGGATGCCGGCGCCCCACGTGGTTGAAGACGCCGTCGAGCTGCACGCGCAGTCCGCGCTCGTGCGCGGCGGCGAAGAGGGCGTCGACATCGCCTTCATCACCGAGCCGCGGGTCGATGCGGAAGTGGTCGACGACGTCGTAGCCGTGGGTGTCGGAGGCGAAGATCGGTCCGAGGGCGATGCCCGAGGCGCCAAGTTCGACGACGTGGTCGAGCCAGGGGATGAGGCGACGCAGGCGGTGCTCCTCGGGGCCGGGGGCACCGTTCTCGGGGGCGGGCACGGCGCCGACGAAGCCGAGCGGGTAGACGCGCCACCAGATGGCGTGAGCCACCCAGTCGGGCTCGGGCGGTGGGGACGGATGCCGGGTGTCGCTCACTCCTCGACGCTACCCCGCGCCCGGCGCCGCCCCGGGGACCTTTGCGCAGGCGCCCGTCCGGGATGGGCGGAAGCGGCGTCTCGGGGTAGCGTCGGAGCCGTCCCGCGAACCGCCGCTCTGTCGGCACGCGGCGCGGGGCGCTCCACCCCCGACACGCGCCCGCCGACCGGCACCGCGGAAAGGCCCGCACATGACCGATGCCCGTGCGATGCACGCGATCACCCCCGACACGACCGAGACGGTCGACGTCGTCCTCGACTACGCCCGTCGGCGGGCCCTGTGGGAGGACGTGCCGCTCGACGAGCCGAAGACCCCCGACGAGCTCGCGGCCGTGGCATCCGGGTCCGTCACCGACGAGGGCATCGGCGCCCAGCGCGCGATCGACCTGTTCGAGCACGTGCTGGCACCCGCGTGCATCACGACGGACCACCCCGGGTATCTCTCGTTCATCCCCTCGGCGCCGACGAAGGCCGCGCTGTCGTTCGACCTCGTCGTGTCGGCCTCGTCGATCTACGGCGGATCGTGGCTGGAGGGGTCGGGCGCGGTGTTCGCCGAGAACGAGGTGCTGCACTGGCTCGCGTCGGAGTTCGGTCTGCCCACGGGCGCCGGGGGCGTCTTCGTTCAGGGCGGCACGATCGGCAACCTGTCGGCACTGGTCGCCGCCCGTCACGACGCACGCCGGGCGCGGGAGGCGTCCGGCGAGCCGCTCCCGTCGCGCTGGGCCGTGGTCTGCAGCTCGGGGGCGCACTCGTCGATCGCATCCGCGGCGGCCGTGATGGACGTCGACGTGCTCACCGCCGAGACCGACGCGGACGGCCGGCTGCGCGGCGACGCTGTAAGGGCGGTGCTCGCCGAGCGGGGGCAGGACGTGTTCGCGGTCGTCGCGACCGGCGGCACCACCAACCTCGGCATCGTCGACGACATCGCGTCGGTCGGCGAGGCGGCGCGGGAGCACGGCATCTGGTTCCACGTCGACGGCGCCTACGGGCTCGCCGCGATGCTGGTCGAGCGCACGCGGCCGCTCTTCCGCGGCGTCGAGCTCGCCGACTCGCTCGTGGTCGACCCGCACAAGTGGCTCTTCGCGCCGTTCGACGCGTGCGCGCTGATCTACCGCGATCCGGCGAAGGCGCGCGCGGCCCACACGCAGAAGGCCGAGTACCTCGACCACCTGACCGAGAAGCCCGACTGGAACCCGTCCGACCTCGCGGTGCAGCTGACGCGGCGCTCGCGCGGCCTGCCGCTGTGGTTCTCGCTCGCCACACACGGCACCGCGCACTATCGCGCGGCCATCGACGCCGGCATCGTGCTCGCCGCCGACATCGCCGACGAGATCCGCCGCCGCCCCGAGGTCTCGCTCGTGCACGAGCCGCAGCTGTCGGTGGTCGTGTTCCGGCGGGAGGGCTGGGCGCTCGCCGACTACCAGGCGTGGTCCGACCGGCTCCTGGCCGAGCAGCACGCCTTCGTCGTGCCGTCCTCCCACGACGGGGAGCCGGTGCTGCGCTTCGCGATCATCAGCCCGATGACGACCTTCGAGCTGCTGCGCGACATCCTCGACTCGCTCGTCTGAGCGGACGCCGGACATGCCGACGGCCGACGCGCACCCCGAGCGCTGGGATGTCATCGTGGTCGGCGCGGGGCCGGCCGGATGCGCGGCGGCGGTTGCCGCCCGACGCGAACGGCCCGGTGCGCGGGTGCTGCTGCTGGATCGTGCCGCGTTCCCGCGCGACAAGGTCTGCGGCGACGGCATCGCCGCCGAGGCCCTCGACGTCCTCGCCGAGCTGGGGATGGATGCCGCGGCGATCGCCGACGGCTATCCGCCGGTCGAGCGACTCCGCCTGTCGGCTCCGGGCGGCGCCGAGGTCGAGCGCCGCATGGCGCGCGCGGCGCACGTCATCCCGCGGCGCGTGCTCGACGCCCGCATCCTCGCGGAGGCGCTGAGCCAGGGCGTCGAGTTCCGGCGCCATGCGGTGCGCACGGTCCAGTCGACGCCGCACGGTGTCGTCGTCGACGGCCTCCGAGCGGACGTCGTGGTGGGGGCTGACGGTGCGGAGTCCGTCGTGCGCCGGGCACTGCATCCGGCGCCTCCGGCCGGCACCGTGGCGCTCGCCTTCCGTGCGTACGCCGACGAGCCCGCCGGGCAACCCGGAACGCAGGTCATCACCATGACCTCCGCGCACTGGCCGGCGTATGCCTGGAGCTTCCCCGACGGCACGGGGCGGGCGAACGTCGGCTACGGCGAGGTCCTCACGGCCGCGCCGCCGTCGCGTGCGGCGATGCTCGAGCGGTGGGACGCGCTCGCCCCCACGGCAGGCACCCGCGATGCGCTCCGCGCGCACCGTCTGCCGCTGTCGACGGGCCGCCCGCCGGTCCCCGACGGCCGCATCCTTCTCGTCGGCGACGCGCAGTGCCTCATCAACCCGCTGACGGGGGAGGGGATCTTCTACGCCGTGCGATCCGGGCAGCTCGCGGGCCGCGCGGCGCTCGCCGGTGCCGGCGCTGGCTCGCTCTACCGCCGCACGATGCGGCGCGCGCTGGGCCGCCACTTCCGCCACACGACGCTGCTCGCGCGGGTGACGCGGGCGCCGCGGCTGATCGATGCGGCCGTGCGCGCCTGCCGACACGATCAGCGCGTGTTCGACGACCTTCTGCGCATCGGGCTGGCCGACGGTCTGCTCACCCCGAGGCTCGTGACGGGCCTGCGGCCGTGACGCAAGGCCCACGGTCGCGCAGGGGCGTCCGGTGGCCGTCAGGCGGCTGCGGCCCGACGCACCTCGTAGCGGTGCGCGTGGTGGAGCACGGGGTACGCGCGCCGCAGCAGCGCGCCGGTGACCCGGAGCGACGCGTGCCGCACGCCGTGCGCGTCCAGGGTGCGGTCGAAGGGCCGCGTGTAGTCGGCGAACTCCTCCGCCGAATCGCCCATGCGCCGCGCCGAGACGGTCGCGGCCATGCGCGGCGTGTAGCCGATCGGCAGGCCGTGCCGCGCCAGGTGTACGGCCAGATCGATGTCCTCGTGGAAGAGATCGTCGGGATCGGAGCAGACCGATGACCGGATGCTGCGCCACGCCGATCGCCGCAGCGCCATGTTGCTGCCGTAGAGGAAGGGCGCCCCGCAGACGGTCGTGATGGCCCGGCGGGCGAAGTCGTCGACCTGGCGCATGACCGTCGCGAGCGGCAGGTCGTAGTAGCCCACCGGGCCGGTGGTGGCCGCGATGCCCGGTCTCGCGAACGACAGGGCGAGCTGACGGATCCAGTCGGCTGACACCACCGTGTCGGCGTCGATGCGCGCCAGCACATCGCCGCGGGCGGCGTCGAAGCCGCGGTCGCGGGTGGGAACGAGCCCCTGGGCCTCGGTCTGGGTGATCACGATCACGGAGGGGTCGTCGGCCGCAAGGGCGCGGTAGTGCTCCAGCGTGCCGTCCGTCGACATGTTGTCGACCACGATGACCTCGAACGGAGCCACGCTCTGGCGCTGGAGTGCGGCGAGGCACCGGCCGACCGTGTCGACCTCGTTGAAGGCCGGCACGATGACCGACACGCGCGGCAGCGGCTGACGACCTCGCGCCGCAGAGCCTCCTGCGGGGGTGAGCGGCCGAACGGTCACACTCGGAATCTACGGCGCGTCGGCCCCGGAGCGCACGAGGGTTGACGCGCGTCGCCTTCGGGGGCCGGATGCCGCGGCCACCGGCTACGGTGGCGTGATGACCTCCCGGCGCGCCCGATGACCCGGCGTATCGAGCTCACGCTGCACAAGCCGCGACTCGCGCTGTACGCCGGCATCCGTCCCACTCTCGTCATCGACGGTCGGGGCCAGCCCGTGCAGTGGGGCGTGGGCACCTGGCAGCTGCCCGACGACCGTCCCGTCGTGCTCGGGGTCTACCTCTTCGCCCGTCTGTGGCGCTTTGGTCAGGCCGAGGTGACGATCGATCCCGCCGATGACGGGCCGATCGCCTACCGCGCGCCGGTGCTGCCGTTCCTCCCGGGACGGATGGGACCGCCGGCAGGTCACTGAGTCGGCCGACACGTCAACCGGTTCGCTTGGTGAGATGCGCTTTGCGGCTCGATATACAACGTTGGAAGTTTTCCTTGACCTCATGGGACATGGGCGGCACTCTTGAGCGCAGAGGCGTTTACTACGTTGTAAACGGATGATCCTCGCCTCATCCGGGGTGGTGGACGCCACTGCACGGCAGCCGGCTCGCGGAGGTTTCGCGGCGGTGGCCAGCGGTGCGCGGTCCTGCGCACCGACACCCCAGAGAGGAATCAACGGTGATGGATACTCGGGCGCGGCGCAGTCGCACGCGCAGCAGATGGGCGGCCGCGATGACGGCCGCAGCGGTGGGAGTGGGGTCGCTTCTGGCGGCGCCGCCGGCGATGGCGGTCGACGACGACTCCTGGGTCTCGGTGCCGCAGGATGCGTACTACCGGTTCTCGGTTCCGAACGCAGCGGTCGTCACCGCGGTCGGCTCGGAGGCGGCGATGGCGGCGGCCGAAGGCAGCTTCGGTCCGGGGAAGACCACCGCGCAGCTGAACATGTCGCGCAGCGGCGACAACTGGACGGGCACGATCGGGCCCCTCGAACCGGGGCTGTACTCCTACCGCTACAAGGCGACGGTCGGAGGCTCGGAGGCGTTGGTGTCGTTCCGGAATCCGGGGTCGCCGCAGGAGGTGACCTCCGACGGGTCGTTGAAGACGATCTTCGTGTCGGGTGCGGAGTCGGCGTGGATGGCGGATGTGCCGGCGGGTGGTGCGTTGCAGACGATCTCGTATGACAGTTCCACCGCGGGCGCGGAGAGGTCGGCGCTGGTGTGGACTCCGCCGAGCTATGACGCGGATCGGGCGGAGCCGTATCCGGTGCTGTATCTGCTGGGTGATGCCGGGCAGAGCTACCGGGAGTGGGCGGAGCTGGGCCGGGTGGGTCAGATCCTGGACAACCTCATCGTGGAGGGCGAGGCGGAGCCGATGGTGGTCGTCATGGGCGACGGCGACACGTCGGAGGCGCGTGCGGAGGTGCTGGACAACATCGTCCCGGCGGCGCGCGAGGACTTCAACATCTCGGACGAGCCGGCAGATCAGGCCATCGCGGGTATCGGACGGGGCGGGTCGCAGGCGCTGAACCTGCTGCTGACCGACACGGGTGAGTTCTCCAAGGTGGGCTCGTTCTCGGGCAGCCTGGTGAGCAGCGTCGGGTCGGCCAAAGCGGCCCAGATCAACGACGCGACCGATCTCATCCGCCTCTACGTCGGCAACGCGACGGACAAGTCGTACAACCAGAACGTCAGCCTCGTGCAGAAGCTGAGCGCGGCTGGTGTGGAGTACGAGTTCGACGGGGTCACCGCGGAGACGGGCGGGACGTGGAACACGTGGCGAGAGAACCTGCGCGACTTCGCGTCGCGTCTGTTCCGCACGGTCGATGACCACGGTCCCAGCGCGGGCAACCTCGAGCTGAACGGGCCGACATCGCTGCCGGCTCCGGGGACCACCCCGACGCCGTTCATCGACGAGAACGGGATCGTGACCTTCGAGACCGGCACCGAGTACGCCGACGCCAAGAACGTCACCGTCTGGGGCAACTTCGCACCCGGCGGCAGCTGGCTGCGCGTGCCCATGGAGAAGGCCGGCGACCGCTGGCGGGTGACCGTCGGTCCGATGGACGCCGCGTTCTACTACTACAAGTTCATCGTCGACCGCGTGGACAAAAAGGACACCGGCAACCCCGGAGCCTTCACGACCGAGGTCAACTGGAGCCCGTTCCTCATCCCCGGAGACACGGCACCGGCGCGTTTCCTCTCCGACGTGCCGGAGGGTGAGGGTGGTGCGCTGAACGTGCTGGACTACCAGAGCCAGGTCGCCGCTCAGCAGCGCTCCGCGTATGTCTGGACCCCGCCGGGCTACGACCCGGAGCGGGCCGAGGCCTATCCCGTGTTCATCCTGAACCACGGCGGCGGTCAAAGCTGGACCGACTGGGTGCAGTCGGGCCGGGCGAAGCAGATCCTCGACAACCACTACCGCGACGGAAACTTGACGCCGATGGTCGTCATCATGCCCAACGGCAACGTGTCGGACTTCAACAAGGAGATCAGGGAGAACCTGATGCCGGCGGCCGAAGCGGCCTACCACCTCAGCACCGACCCTTCGCAGCGCGCGATGGCCGGGCTCTCAGCGGGCGGCGCCCGCACGGTGGGCATGCTGAAGGCCTACCCGGGCGACTACTCCTACATCGGCGTCTTCTCCGCGGGCTTCGGCGGGACGACCGGGATCGACGTGGCGGCGATCAATGCGGGCACGAAGGTGCTGCGCCTGTACGTCGGCGACATCACGGACTTCGTGAACCCGGGCGCGCTCACATCGGTGCAGCAGATGGAGGCCGCGGGCATCGAATTCGAGTTCGACGGCATCACCGTCGGCCCGCACGGATGGGACCCCTGGCAGAAGAACCTGATCGATTTCGCTCCGCGGCTGTTCAAGGCGGACACGTCGTCGGGGATTCCGGTGGAGGCGACGATCCCGGAGGCCGAGAACGGTGTGCTGGCCCTCACGGTCGCTGACTTCGGTGACGGGGTGGCGGTGTCGGCTCCGGAGAACGCCGGCGACCGGCTGCGGATGACGGGCGCGCTGCCCGAGGTGACGGTCACCGACTCCCGCACCGCGCAGCAGGCCGGCCTGGGCGGCTGGGCCGTGTCGGGTCAGGCGGACGCGTTCACCTCCGACGGTCAGACCGTCGAGGCGGAGCACTTCGGCTGGATCCCGCAGGTGCTGACCCCGCGTCCTGGCCTGTCGGCCGGTGACCCGGTGCTGACGGTGATGGATGCCGGACCCGGCCTCGCCACGCCGGGCGAGCTGGCCTCGGCGGACCGTGAGGGACGCTTCGGCACCGCCAAGCTCGGCGCGGAGCTGCGACTGGAGGTCCCCGTGGACACCCAGCCCGGCACCTACACCGGTCAGGTGACGATCTCCCTGTTCCCCGTCGACTGACCCGCATCGACATCACGCAGTACCCACGCAACACCTGACAGGACGCGGCCGGCCGATTGCCGGCCGCGTCCTCGGAGGACATCATGAACGCTCGGCCTCGCACCCTTCTCGTTCTCGCCGCCGTCGTCGCGGCATGCCTGACTGCCGGACCGGCGGCCGTGGCTGCCGACGGACCTCCGCAGATGCCCTCCGCCGTGCGGGCGGAGGCGGCTCCGACGCCCGCCGGCGGTACCACCTGGGCGCTCCAGCCCGCCACCGCGGACGGCCCCGACGGCCGCGTCTCACTGCGCCACGTCATCGACGGCGGTGCGCAGGCATCCGATGCGATCGCTCTCACCAACTTCAGCGCACAGCCGGCCACCTTCGCGGTCTACGCGAGTGACGGCACCATCAGCAGCAGTGGCGGCTTCGACCTCGTCCCCGCCGATCAGGTGCCGAGCGACGGAGGCTCGTGGGTCGCGCTCAGAGACGTCGCCGGCTCGACGCCGCGCGACGGGGGAGGGATGCTCCTCCCCCTCGAGGCCGGCGCCACCGCCATCATCCCGATCGAGATCTCGGTGCCGGGTAACGCGACGCCCGGCGATCACCCCGCGGGCGTCGTGGCGGAGTTCGTGCCGGCGAGCGGTTCGAACGTCCAGCTTGCGTCGCGCGTCGGAGTGCGGATGCACCTCCGCGTCTCGGGCGACATCGTGGCGGCCGTCGTGCCGGAGGCCGTGCAGACGTCGGTCGCTCCGTCGTGGAACCCCTTCGCGCCGTCGATGGTCACGGTGACCTACGCGCTGGCGAACGCCGGCAACGTGCGACTCGGCTCCGAGACCGAGACTTCGCTGGCCGGGCCGTTCGGGGCGGGCGCGTCGACGGAGGTCTCGTCGCAGCGCGAGGTGCTGCCCGGCCAGGCGACGACCGCGACCGTCACGGTCCCCGTTGCGCCGCTCTTCTTCGCCTGGGGCGAGGTGCGCTCCGCACCCGTGGTGGTGGGAGACGACTCCGTGGAGGCGGAGCTGGCCGCGGCATCCACGTCCTTCACCGTCTGGACGGTGC
Source organism: Microbacterium jepli (assembly GCF_047237905.1). Taxonomy (NCBI): domain Bacteria; kingdom Bacillati; phylum Actinomycetota; class Actinomycetes; order Micrococcales; family Microbacteriaceae; genus Microbacterium; species Microbacterium jepli. The sequence goes on from NZ_JBDFLW010000005.1 coordinate 518,256, forward strand.
CGTGGACGCAGCTGGTCCTCCTGCTGCTCCTCGTCGGCGGCTTCTTCGGATGGCGGACGCTCCGGCGTCGGTCGGGGGCACGCGTCCAGGCCCGGATCGACGCCGCCGTCGCCGCCGCCACGGCCGCGACGGTTCCGTCCGGGACCTCCGCTGCACAAGAGTCGGTCGCGCCGGCAGATGCCGCGGCAGCCGTAGGCGAAGAACGGGTCGGCGCGAGCTGAGTCCCGCTACTGCGGGGAGTCGGGGTTGCCGGTCGACTCGCGGGCGACGATGCGGAAGTCGGGCTTGATCGTGCGCGGCGGCCGGGCATCGTCCTTCTCGGCGATCCGCTCGATCAGGAGCTCGACAGCGATCGCGGCGATCTCGTCCCGGCCGGTGTCGACGGTGGACAGCGACGGCACGGAGTAGCGGCTCTCATCGATGTTGTCGAAGCCGATCACGTCGACGTCGTCCGGCACGCGCAGGCCCGCGGCGCCCAGGGTGCGCAGGGCGCCGAGCCCCAGGGTGTCGTTCAGGGTGAAGATCGCATCGAAGTCGACGCCCTCGTTCAGCAGGCCGCGCACCGTGTCGGCGCCGCCGGCGCGGTTCCAGTGCTCGCAGGGGCGGATGAGCGCGGGATCGATCTCGATGCCGGCGGCGTCCAGCGCCTGCCGGTATCCCTTGAGTCGCAGGCTCGCGGAGCTGGCCTCGTCGCCGGCGGCCGGATCGGCGCCGATCAGGACGATGCGACGTCGACCGCGCTCGAGGAGGTGCTCGACGGCGGCGCGCGCCGCGGTCGTGTTGTGCATCACGACATGGTCGGTCGGACCGTCGAAGATGCGCTCCCCGAGGAGGACGAGCGGGAAGCTGCCGCCGGTGAGCGCGGCCGCGTCCGTCTGGCCCATGGCGACCGGGCTGAACAGCAGGCCGTCGAGGAAGCGGCGCCGGCCGCCCGACACGGCCAGGAGCTCGGCGTCGCGCTCCCCGCTCGTCTGCTCAACGACGACCCCGAGACCGTGCGCCTCGGCGCTGCGGATCACGGCGTCGGCGAGCTCGGCGAAGTAGTTCTCGCGCAGGGCGGGCACGGCCAGCCCGATGACCCCGGTGCGCCCGGAGCGGAGACCGCGTGCGGAGAGGTTCGGCCGGTAGTCCAGTTCCGCGATCGCATCCTGCACCCGGTTCCGGGTGTCGGGACGCACGTGCGGGTAGTCGTTGATGACGTTGGACACCGTCTTGATCGACACCCCCGCGACGCGCGCGACGTCGTGCATCGTCGATCCCATCGACGCCTCCATCCGGCCAGAGCGATCCTCGTACTTTATCCGCTTCCCCCATCGCTCCGGACCGCCCATTTTACAACGTTGTATCGCGTGTGTAGTGTGCTGACCATCACGACGAAGGAGTCCTCGATGCTGACCGCCGACACCTGGCCCATCGCGGCTGCCCTCCTCCCTCTGGGAGACGCCGATCCCGCGGTGGTCCCCGCAGCGCGGCTGGCTGAGAGGTGGCGCTCCGATCTCCTCGAGGTGGCCGACGCGGGGTTCGAGGGGGTCGGTCTCACCGACTCCTGGGTCCGGTACGGCGATCTGGACGCCCGCGGCCTGACCGCCCTGCGTGACGCACTGACGGAGACCGGCCTGCGGGCCCTGTCGATGTCGGCCATCCGGCGCAGCGTCATCGACGAGCGCGACGGCGACGCGCACCTCGCCTACGCCCACCGCTGCATCGACGCGGCGGCCGAACTGGGTGTCGAGGTGGTGTCGTTCGGACTGCATCGCGCGCTGACCGCCGAGCAGGCGAAGCAGCAGTGGTTCTGGACCGTCGAGGGGCACCGCGACGACCCTGACGACGGCGATGCGTGGCAGCGCGCCGTCCGGCGCTTCCGCGAACTCGGCACCCACGCAGGCGAGGTCGGTCTCGTGGTCTCGCTGGAGATGTACGAGCACACGTACCTCGGCTCGGCGGCCTCGTCGGTGCGGCTGGTGGAGGAGATCGGTCTCGACACCGTCGGCCTGAATCCCGACATCGGAAACCTCGTTCGTCTGCACGAGCCCGTCGAGTCATGGCGGATGCTGCTCCAGGCCACGATGCCGTACGCGAACTTCTGGCACGTCAAGAACTACGCGAGGGACGAGGATGCTGCGGCGGGCTGGTTCTCGACGACCCCGTCCTACCTCGAGTCCGGCGTGATCGACTTCCGGTCCGCGGTGAAGATCGCCATCGGAGCCGGCTTCCAGGGGGTCATCTGCACGGAGCATTACGGGGGCGACGGGCTGAGCATGAGCGCGGCGAACCGCGACTACCTCCGGCGGATTCTGCCCAGGCGGGACTACGAGGTCGGCCACAGCCGGGTGCACCAGACGTCGCCGGCGCGGGTGTCGTCATGACGCGCATCCTGTCCGAGCCGGAGACCTTCGTTCCTGACGCCCTGGCGGGGTTCGCAGCGGCACACGCTGATGTCGTGCGCGCGGTCGACGGCGGTGTCGTCCGTCGCCACAGGTCCGCTCCTGGGCGCGTCGCGGTGCTGATCGGCGGCGGATCCGGTCACTTCCCCGCCTTCGCGGGCTACGTGGGGGAGGGCATGGCGGCCGGCGCGGTCTGCGGCAACATCTTCTCCTCACCGTCCACCGGCCAGGCGATGCGCGTCGCCCATGCGGCCGACGCCGGGGGCGGCATCCTCTTCACGTACGGCAACTACGCCGGCGACGTGATGCACTTCGGCGAGGCGGAGCGCCGCCTGCGCGAGGAGGGCATCGACGCCCGCACCGTCCTGCTGACCGATGACGTCGCCAGCGGACCGCGCGACGCGCGCGCACAGCGCCGGGGCATCGCCGGCATCGTGTTCGCGTTCCACGTCGCAGGCGCCGCGGCCGACCGCGGCGACGTTCTCGACGAGGTCGAGCGGCTGGCGCGCCTCGCCAATGAGCGGACCGTGACCTTCGGCGTCGCGTTCTCGGGCTGCACGCTCCCCGGGGCCGATGCGCCGCTCTTCGAGGTGCCCACGGGGATGATGTCGCTCGGACTGGGGATCCACGGCGAGCCCGGCATCGAGGACGTCCCGCTGCAGACCGCGCCGGACCTCGCCGCGACCCTGCTGCAGCCGCTGCTCGCGGAGCGGCCTGCAGGCGCCGACCGCGTCGCCCTCATCGTCAACGGCCTCGGCTCGGTCAAGTACGAGGAGCTGTTCGTGCTGTTCGGAGAGGTGTCGGGCCTGCTCGACGCGCAGGGGATCACCGTGGTGCAGCCGCTCTGCGGCGAACTGGTGACGAGCCTCGACATGGGCGGCGCCTCCGTCAGCCTGCTGTGGCTCGACGACGAGCTCGAGGAGCTCTGGGCCGCGGCGGCGGCAGCGCCCGCCTTCCAGCGGGGCGCGGTCGCACCCCGCACGGGCGACGCCGAGCAGATCGACGATTCTGCCGTCGAGAGCCGGTCCGGCATCCCGTCGTCCTCCGAGCCCGCTCCGGCCGGCTCGGTCGCCGCGGCGGAGACGGCCGCCGACCTCCTGCGGGTCGCGCTCGACGTCGTCCGCGTCCATGAGGCCGAGCTCGGCGCACTCGATGCGATCGCCGGCGACGGCGACCATGGGGTGGGGATGGTGCGCGGACTGGATGCCGCGGTGACGGCCGCCGAGCGGAGCGGCGTCGCCGCGGGTGTGTCCGCGACGCTCACCGCGGCGGGGGAGGGATGGGCCGAGCGCGCCGGCGGCACCTCGGGCGCCCTGTGGGGCGCCGCCCTCGCGCAGCTCGGCGCCACGCTGGACGATCGCGACGAGTACCCGCCGGCGCTCATCGCGGATGCCGTCGACGCGGCGGTGGAGCGCATCCGCGCGCTCGGCGGTGCGGATGCCGGAGACAAGACCATGCTCGACGCCATGGCGCCGTTCGCGGAATCGCTGCGGGGCGGGATCGCGGGGGGAGAGCCCCTCGCCGGCGCCCTGCGCGCGGCGGCCGCGTCTGCCACGGCGGCGGCCGCGTCGACGGCCGCCCTCGTGCCGCGCCGCGGACGGGCGCGACCGCTCGCGGAGCGCAGTGTCGGCCACGCCGATCCCGGCGCGACGTCCTTCGCCATGATCGTCAGCGCCGTGGTGACGCGCGTCGAGACGGGGAGCTGACATGGGATGGCGCATCGTCGTCGGGGCGGATGACGCGGGGCAGGCGTACAAGGACGTCCTGCGCGACCTGCTGGCCGCGGACCCGCGGATCGACCACGTCGAGGACGTCGGAGTGGCGGAGGGCGGGTCCACGCCCTACCCGAGCATCGCCGTAGAGGCCGCGGAGCGCGTGGCCGCCGGGACGGTGGATCGTGCCGTGCTGGTCTGCGGAACAGGACTGGGCATGGCGATCGCCGCCAACAAGGTCCGCGGCATCCGCGCCGTGACGGCTCACGACAGCTACTCGGTCGAGCGCAGCATCCTGAGCAACGACGCCCACGTCCTCGCGCTCGGCGCCCGCGTCATCGGCCTCGAGCTGGCGAAGCGCCTGGTCTCGGAATGGCTGGACTACCGCTTCGACCCTGCGTCGCCGTCGGCGGCGAAGGTCGATCTGATCGAGAAGCACGAGGAGACAGCATGATCGAGTCCATCGCCGTCGTCGGATCCGGCTACATGGGGGGCGGCATCGCCCAGGTCCTCGCGCTCGCGGGCCTGAGGGTGTCGCTGGCCGATGTGAGCCCAGAGGTCGCCGCGGCAGGTCGGGAGCGCATCATCGCGGAGGCCGCCGACCACGCCGCGCGCGGGCTGTTCCCGCCCGACGCGCGCGACCGCATCGCCGAGGGCGTCACCGCCGCCGCGTCGATCGAGGACGCCGTCGCGGAGGCCAAGTTCGTCGAGGAGGCCGTGCCGGAGGTGCCGGAGATCAAGTCCGGCACCCTCGCCCGCATCGACGCCGCGTGCCCCGTCGACGCCATCATCGGCAGCAACACGTCGACCATCTCGATCGGCGTGCTGGCGGAGGCGCTGGAGCGCCCCGACCGCTTCCTGGGAGTGCACTTCAGCAACCCGGCCACCTTCGTGCCCGGGGTCGAGGTCATCGCGCACGCTGGCACCGCCGATGGTGTCGTCGAGCGCGTCGTCGAGCTCCTCGCCGAGGCGGGCAAGGTCGGCGTGCCGATCAAGGACGTGACCGGCTTCGCGCTCAACCGCCTGCAGTACGCCCTGTTCAGCGAGGCGGCCCGCCTCGTTGAGGAGGGTGTCGCGACGGCCGAGGCCGTCGATCTCATCACCCGCACGACCTTCGGCTTCCGGCTGCCGTTCTTCGGACCCTTCGCCATCGCCGACATCGCCGGCCTCGACGTGTACGAGTTCTGCTACCGGTCGCTGTCGGAGACCTATCCCGAACGCTTCGCCGAGCCGGAGGTGCTCGCCGCGCACGTGGAGAGGGGTGAACTGGGCCTGAAGACGGGACGCGGGTTCCTGGCCACGTCACCCGAGACCGCCCCGGAGGTCGCGCGCTACCGCGACGACGCCTACGCCGCACTGTCGCGCCTCCTTGCCGATCTGCCGGCCCCGCCCATCCGGTACTGAGCGGAAGTTCCGCTCAGTCTCCGGGAAGTTCCGCCGACTCTCTTGACACCCGCAGGGTCGGCTGGCATTCTCTCTACAACGTTATATACAACGTTGTAATAACCTGCCGGACACCGTGACGCGCACGGCTCCACCGTCGCGTCGCGTGTTCCGGGGGTGGCACCGACGAAGAAGTCCAGCACACCGAAAGGAATCTCCAGTGAAGACGAAGCATGTCCTTGCTGCGGCCACCACGCTCGTGCTCGCCGGCGGGCTCGTCGCCTGCTCCGGCGGCGGAGGCGGTACCGCATCCCAGGGCGGTGGAGGCGGCAACGACGCCACCAACTGCACCAACACCATTCCGAAAGCCGACCTCCCCGTCGTCACCATGTGGGCCTGGTACCCCAACATGGAGACGGTCATCGACAACTTCAACGACCAGAACGACGAGGTTCAGGTCTGCTGGACGAACGTCGGCCAGGGCGGTGACGAGTACGACAAGTTCCAGACGGCAATCACCGCCGGCACCGGCGCCCCCGACGTGATCATGGTGGAAGCCGACCGCATCCCGACCTTCCAGATCCAGAAGGGCATCGTCGACATCAAGGACCTCGGCTACGAGGACGTGAAGGGTGATTACAGCGAGGGTGCCTGGAAGGACGTCTCCGTCGGCGACGGCGTCTACGGCGTCCCCGTTGACGGCGGCCCCATGGGCATGATCTACCGCGCCGATATCTTCGAGGAGTACGGCATCACCCCGCCCACGACGTGGGAGGAGTACGAGGCCGCAGCCCAGAAGATGAAGGATGCCGGCGGACCGCTGTTCGGCGACCTCGGCGCGAACGTCCCGGCCGTGATGATGGCGCTGCAGTACCAGAACGGCGCCACGCCCTTCGGGTACGACTCCTCGAAGCCCGAGGAGATCGCCATCGACCTGGCCAGCAGCGAGTCGAAGGAGGTCCTGGACTACTGGGCCGGCCTCGTGGAGAAGGGCCTCGTGGGCACGCAGGACCAGTTCACGCCGGAATACATCTCGGGGGTCATCGGCGGCAACTACGCCACATACATCTCCGCCGCGTGGGCGCCCGGATACCTGACTGGTGCCGGCGTCGGCGAGGGCGAGGATGCCGATGTCTGGCGCACCGCTCCGCTGCCCCAGTGGGACTCCTCGAACCCGATCTCCGTGAACTGGGGAGGGTCGGCGTTCTCGGTGACGAGCCAGGCCAAGGATCCTGCGCTGGCGGCGAAGGTCGCCCTCGGCGTCTACGCGGACGAGAAGTCGCTCGAGGACGGCTGGCAGAACCAGGTCATCTTCCCGCTCAACCTCACCGCGCTGAACTCGGACGCCTTCGTGGATTACGAGATCCCGTTCTTCAGCGGACAGCAGGCCAACAAGGAGGTGTACGTGCCGGCGGCGAACGCATACACCGGCATGACGTACGTGCCGTTCGGGCAGTACTACTACGACGCGTTCACGCAGCAGCTCGCCTCCATCAACGAGGGCTCGATCTCCGGCTCCGACGCCGCCGACGCTCTGCAGGCCGACATCGCCGCCTACGCGACGGAGCAGGGCTTCACCGTCAAGTGACCACCGCGACGGGGGTCGGTCCGCTCGCCGGACCGGCCCCCGTCGTCCCGACCCTCGTCTCCGGGAGACACGTATGACCGTTCAACTGGTGAAGGACGCGCCCCAGGCCGTCGCACCCACACCCCGACGCCGCAGATCCCGACGTGGTCTCATCGGATGGGGGTTCATCGCCCCGTTCGCCATCGTCTTCCTCGCCTTCCTGGTGGCGCCGCTCCTCTACGCCCTGTACCTGAGCCTCTTCCAGTCCCAGCTCATCGGCGGCACCCGCTTCGTCCTCTTCGGCAACTACGTCAAGGCCTTCACCGACCCGAGCTTCCTCGACGGCGTCTGGTTCGTCGTCCGGTTCTCGCTCGTCCTGATCCCGCTGCAGATGCTGGTGTCGCTGGCCGTCGCGCTCATGCTCGATGTGGTCACGACTCGCTTCGCGCGGTTCTCGCGGCTCATGATCTTCCTGCCGTACGCGATCCCCGCCGTCATCGGCGCGCTGATGTGGGGGTTCCTCTACAGCAAGAGCTTCGGCCCTCTCGCGGAGATCTTCGGAACTTTCGGAGCCACGGGCCCGGACTTCCTGAGCCGGGGCCTCATCTTCTACGGCCTGCTGAACATCGTCATCTGGCAGTGGGCGGGCTACTACATGATCATCCTGTACGCCGCTCTCCAGGGCATCGACCCGACGCTGTACGAGGCCGCGCGCATCGACGGCGCCAACCAGTGGCAGATCGTGCTGCGGATCAAGATCCCACTGATCGCGCCCGCCCTGGTGCTCATCCTGGTGTTCGCGCTGATCGGCACCCTGCAGTTCTTCAACGAACCGCAGATCCTGCGATACCTCGCCGCCGGAGCGATCAGCGCCGACTTCACGCCGAACATGTACGCATACCAGCAAGCCTTCGCGCTGGCGAACTACAACTACGGGTCGGCGATCTCCTTCGCCCTCGGCGCCGTGGTGTTCATCTGCGTGTACCTCTTCATGTTCATCACACGCAAGCGCGGGAGCTTCCTGTCATGACCGCCTCTACGCTCGACCTGCGGAAGCCGCGCCAGCAGCGCTACATTCCCCTGCAGGTGCTCCTCGGATTCCTGCTGATCTACTTCCTGATCCCCTTCTGGTGGGTGATCGTCAACAGCTCGAAGGATGCGGCCGGCCTCTTCGGCGGCGGCAGCGCACTCTGGTTCACGGACAATGTGGACTACTGGGGCAACCTCGTTCAGCTGTTCTCGTTCCAGGACGGCATCTACCTCCGCTGGCTGATGAACTCCGCGCTGTACGCGGTCGTCGGCGGGCTGGGGGCGACGGTGCTCGCGGTCGCAGCCGGCTACGGCTTCGCGAAGTACGACTTCCGTGGACGTCGGCTCGGCTTCGCGATCCTGCTCGGCTCGGTCATGGTGCCGGCGACCGCGCTGGTCATCCCGACGTTCATCATGTTCTCCCAGATGGGTCTGACGAACACGATCTGGGCCGTCATCCTCCCGACGCTGCTCAATCCGTTCGGCGTGTACCTGATGCACGTCTACGCCCGCGACGCGGTGCCCGAGGAGCTCCTCGACGCCGCTCGCGTCGACGGGGCGGGCGAATTCCGCATCTTCGTCCAGGTGGCCCTTCCGCTCCTCCGCCCCGCCATCGTGACGGTGGTGCTGCTGTCGGTCGTCGCGTCGTGGAACAACTACTTCCTGCCGCTGGCGATGCTCTCGGACAACCGGCTCTTCCCGGTGACGGTCGGCATCGGCCTGTGGCAGGGTATCGCCTCGGCCAACAATGCCGGCGGCACGTCGCTGTGGAGCATCATCATCCTCGGCTCGCTGGTCTCGGTGATCCCCCTCATCATCGCGTTCCTCACCCTGCAGAAGTACTGGCAGGGCGGGCTCGCCATCGGAAGCCTCAAATGAGCCTCGCCGCTCGCGTCGTCACCATCCCCTGAACCTCGGAAGAAGAACATGCTCCACTCCCGCCTGACGATCGACCCGGCCGCGGCCATCGGACCGATCGACCGCCGCCTCTTCGGCTCCTTCGTCGAGCACCTCGGCCGATGCGTCTACGACGGCATCTACGAGCCGACGCACGCGACCGCCGACGAGGAGGGCTTCCGCACCGACGTGATGGACCTCGTCCGCGAGCTCGGCGTATCGACGATCCGGTATCCGGGCGGCAACTTCGTCTCCGGGTACCGCTGGGAGGACGGCGTCGGACCGCGGGCCAATCGCCCGCGGCGGCTCGACCTGGCCTGGCACTCGACGGAGACGAACGAGATCGGCCTCGACGAGTTCGCCTCGTGGCTGGAGAAAGTCGGCAGTGAGCTCATGTACGCCGTGAACCTGGGCACCCGCGGCATCCAGGACGCGCTCGACGTCCTCGAGTACGCGAACCTCCGCACCGACACGGCGTTCGCCCGGCAGCGGGTGGCCAATGGCCGAAGCGAGCCGCACGACATCCGCATGTGGTGCCTGGGCAACGAGATGGACGGACCGTGGCAGCTGGGCTACAGCACCGCGGAAGAGTATGCGCGCATCGCGGGGCAGACGGCGCGCGCCATGCGTCAGATCGACCACGATCTGGAGCTCGTCGTCTGCGGCAGCTCCGGCGCGCAGATGCCGACCTTCGGCGAGTGGGAGAGGGTCGTGCTCGAGCGAACCTACGACGAGGTCGACTACATCTCGTGCCACGCCTATTACGAGCCGATCGACGGCGACCTCGGCAGCTTCCTGGCCTCAGCGGTCAACATGGACAGCTTCATCGAATCGGTCGTCTCGACCGCCGACCACGTCAAGGCGCTCCGGCGCAGCGACAAGACGATCAAGATCTCATTCGACGAGTGGAACGTCTGGTACCAGTCGCGCTACAACGACGTCGACAAGATCACCGACGTCGACTCCTGGCCCGTTGCTCCCCGCCTGCTCGAGGACTCGTACTCGGTCATGGACGCGGTGGTCGTCGGCAGCCTGCTGATATCGCTGCTGCGTCACGCCGACCGGGTCACCTCGGCGAGTCTGGCCCAGCTGGTGAACGTCATCGCGCCGATCATGACCGAGCCGGGCGGCCCCAGCTGGCGCCAGACCACGTTCTTCCCGTTCTCCCTCACCTCGCGTCTCGCCCACGGCCAGGCGCTGCAGGTGACGCTCGACACCCCCACCTACGACACGGCGGTGTTCGGTGCGGTGCCCACGGTGGACGCGGTGGCCACGCACGACGCGGAGACGGGGGACGTGTCGGCGTTCCTGGTCAACCGCAGCCTGACGGAGCATGTCGAGCTCGCCGTGGACATCTCAGCATTCGGCCCGATCGACAGGGTGTCGGCGACGACGCTGGCGGACCCCGACGTGCACGCGGCGAACACGCTGGCCGAGCCGGAGCGCGTCGCGCCCGCCGAGAACACCTCGGTGCGGCGGGAGGGCTCCACGGTCACCATCATTCTGCCGCCGGTCTCGTGGAGCGCCGTCACGCTGGCCGCCGCGCAGGGCACCAGCGAGGGCTCGGGTGTCTGAGCTGCCGGTCCTGCGCGTCGACGGAACGCGCATCGTCTCGGGCACCGAGCCGGTGCGTCTGCGCGGCTTCGGCCTCGGCGGCTGGATGAACATGGAGAATTTCATCACCGGCTACGCCGGCTCGGAGTCGCAGCAGCGACGGGCGCTGCGCCGCGCGATGGGCGAAGAGGCGTACGAAGCGTTCTTCGAGCGCTTCCTGCACGACTTCTTCACTGATTCGGACGCCGCGTTCCTGCAGTCGCTGGGAGTGAATTCCCTCCGGGTGCCGTTCAGCTATCGGCACTTCGAAGACGACACGGAGCCCCTCGTCCTGCGAAACGAGGGATTCCGCCTGCTCGATCAGGTCGTCGAGGCGTGCGCGCGGCACGGCATCTACACGATCCTCGACCTCCATGCGGTGCCGGGCGCCCAGAATCAGCATTGGCACAGTGACAACCCCACCCAGTGGGCGGGCTTCTGGGCGCAGGAGCAATTCCAGCACCGGGTCATCGCCCTGTGGGAGCACATCGCCGAGCACTACCGTTGCAACCCGTGGGTGGCCGGCTACAACCCGGTCAACGAGCCGGCCGACGTCGAGGGGTCGACCATCGGCCCGTTCTACCGGCGGCTGGAGGCCGCGATCCGGCGGGTCGATCCCGATCACATCCTCTTCCTCGACGGCAACCGGTACTCCACGCAGTTCGACCAGCTCGGCGATCCGCTGCCCAACACGGTCTACACGGCGCACGACTACGCGCTTCCCGGCTTCGTCGACGGCGGCCCGTATCCGGGCGTCTCGCGTGGCCAGTTCGTCGACCGCGACGTCGTCGAGCGCACCTTCCTGCAGCGCACGGAGTACATGCGCCAGACGGGCACGCCCATCTGGGTCGGTGAATTCGGACCGGTCTACACGGGCGACCCGGACCGCGATGCGGAGCGCTCGCAGCTCCTGGGGGATCAGCTCGACATCTATGACCGCTACGACGCGAGCTGGGCGCTGTGGACGTATAAGGACATCGGCCTGCAGGGCGTCGTGATCGCCGATCCGCAACGCGACTACCTGCGCCTGATCGCGCCGGTGCAGGAGAAGAAGGCCCGCCTCGGTGTCGACTCCTGGGGCTCGACCGATGCGGGGGTGCGCAGCATCCTCGATCCGATCGAGAAGCTGTTCGCGGATGAGTTCCCCGACTTCCAGCCCTACCCGTGGGGCGCCCGCCGATGGATCCACGGGCATGTGCGGCACGTGATGCTGGCCGAGGCGATGGTCGACGACTACGCGCGGGTCTTCGCGGGTGTAGCTCCGGCCGAGGCCGCCGAGTTGGCCGGAGACTTCGCCTTCGAGCGCTGCGTCGCGCGCCGGCCGCTCGCGGATCTGCTCCGGGACTCGCTCCGCAACTGAGGGGACGCCTCACGTGACGGTCCGCGTGACACTCCGGGAGATCGCCGCCGAGACGGGCGTCTCCCTGACGACCGTCTCCAAGGTGCTGAACGGCGGATCTGACGTCTCGTCGGCCACGCGCGGGGCGATCGAGGAGCAGCTGCGCCTGCGAGGGTATCGCCGTCGCGGCGGCGCGGGGCGCCGCGAATACATCGAGGTGGTGCTGCCGCGCCTTCACGGCGAAGAGATGCTCGAGATCGTCGACGGGATCCTGACCGTCGCCACAGCTGAGGGCATGGCCGTGTCGCTGGCGATGTCGGGTGATGTGCGGTCTGCGGCGCCGGCGTGGACGGATGCTGCAGTCCGCCGCCGACCGGCGGGTGTCATCGTTCTCGCCTCCGGCCTGCCGCCGGGCGCCCAGGAGATTCTGGACCGCGCGGGCGTGCCCGTCGTGCTCGTGGACCCGGCCGGGGACCCCGAGCACGGCCTGGCGGCAGTGGGGGCGGCTCACTGGACCGGCGGCCTGACCGCGACCCGCCACCTCATAGACCTGGGCCACCGTCGCATCGCCGCGATCATGGGACCGTCGAGCGACATGTCGGCGGTCGCGCGGATGGACGGCTACCGGGCCGCGCTGGCGGCGGCCGACCTCGAGGTTGCGAGTGGCTTGGCACGCTTCGCGTCGTCCGACGCCGAGGGAGCGGAGACGTCCGCCCGCGAGATGCTCAGCGGAGCGTCGCCGCCGTCGGCGATCGTGGCGGGCAGCGATGCGCAGGCCGTGGGGGTGATCCGGGCCGCTCGCGAGCTCCGCCTGACCGTCCCAGCCGGGCTGTCGGTCGTCGGCTTCGGGGGGCTCACAACCGCTGCGCTGTCCGTACCGCGGTTGACTACGGTGAGACTGCCGCTCCGCGAGATCGCGGAGACGGCTGCTCGCGCCGTGCTGCGACCCGACGACGAGGGCGCGACTTCGCCGAGGCGGGTGGAGCTGGCCACCACGCTCGTCGTCGGCGGATCGACGGCGCCACCGGCCAGAAAGGGCGGCGCGACGCGTCCGCGCGCGTGACGCGCCTCGGCTCGGCCAGCCGCCGACCGACGGGGCACGGTCACCCCACGGCACGTCACTCCACGCGCGCGGACGCCTCGATCACAGCGCGCGCGACCCGCGGGTCCTCCGCGGCGACAGGGTGCTCGGCGCCGGTGATGTCGAGGACGGCCTCGGCGTCGCGCTCGGCGCAGGACGGACCGACCCACAGCTCGACCGCACCGGGCTCGACGATCCGACGGCCGTGCACCCCGGTGAACGCCAGGCGCTGGGTCGGCACCTCGAAGCGCACGAGGGTCTCCTCGCCGGGCTCGAGAGTCACGCGCGCGAAGGCGAGCAGCTGCGCGACCGGGCGCGTGACGCTCGCGTACAGGTCGCGCCCGTAGAGCTGGACCACGTCGGTGCCCGCGCGCTCGCCGGTGTTGCGCACCCGCACCCGCGCCGTGAACGACGACCCCGCGGCGACCTTCCCGTCGACGAGGAGCTCCTCGTGGGCGAACGTCGTGTACGACAGGCCGTGGCCGAAGGGTAGCGCGGGGGTGGAGTCGGCGCTCGTGATGTCGGTGCGTCCGCCGAGCACGGGGTGCAGGTAGGAGTAGGGCTGCGCGCCCGCGGAGCGGGGGAGCGAGACGGGGAGGCGTCCGGACGGGACGACGGCGCCGCTCAGCACGCGGGCGATGGCGATGCCGCCCTCCTCGCCGGGGAAGAACGCCTGGAGCACGGCGGCTGCGGCACCCGCGCGGGCCGGTGCGGCATCCGCGTCGGAGGGAGCATCGGGGATGCCGAGCCCGGCCCTCGTGCCCGGGTCAATCGCGCGCGCGGGCAGCGCCCACTCGATCGCGTAGGGGCGGCCGGTCAGCAGCACGAGCACGACCGGCGTGCCGGTCGCCGCGACCGCCTCGACGAGCTCGCGCTGCACGCCGGGGAGCTCGAGCGACTCGACGTCGTTGCCCTCGCCCACGGTGCCGCGCCCGAAGAGCCCGGCACGGTCGCCGACCACGACGATCGCGACGTCTGCGTCGGCGGCGAGGGCGACAGCCTCTGCGATGCCGCTGCGGTCCGGTCCCTCGGCGTCGCACCCGGCGGCGTGCGTGATGCGGGCGTGCGGTAGGTTCGCGCGCAGGCCGTCGAGCACCGTCGGCAGCTCGATGCCCGCGGGCGTGCCGGGATGGTGGGCCAGCACGTGGTTGACGAACGAGTAGCAGCCCATGAGTGCCTCGGCGCTGTCGGCGTTCGGGCCGAGGACGGCCACGCGGGCGGTCGTGTCGACGGCGAGGGGGAGGACGCCGTCGTTGCTGATCAGCACGAGCGACTCCTCGGCGAGCTCGCGCGCGATGCGGCGGTGCTCGGGGGTGTCCAGGTCGATCGTCTCGGGCGCCGCCTCGAACACGGCGTCGAGGAGGCCGAGGTCCTCCTTCTGCGTCAGCACGCGGGCGACGGCGCGGTCGACGAGCGCAGCATCCGTCCCTCCTGCGGCGGCGAGCGCGACGAGCTCCGGGTACGCGTCGGCGCCGGGGAGCTCGACGTCGATGCCGGCCGCGATGGCGAGCGAGGCTGCGAGGGCGCGGTCTTCGGCGACACGGTGCATCGTCATCAGGAAGGCGACGGCGAAGTAGTCCGAGACCACCACGCCGTCGAAGCCCCAGACCTCGCGCAGCAGGGTCTGAAGGTAGTCGGGGGTCGCCGCGACGGGCATGCCGTCGATCTCGGCGTAGGAGTTCATGACGCTGCGCACGCCCGCGTCGCGGACCGCCATCTCGAACGGCGGCAGCAGCACGTCGGCGAGCTCGCGGACGCCGGCGGAGACGGGGGCGTGGTTGCGGCCGGAGCGCGAGGCGGAATAGCCGACGAAGTGCTTGAGGGTGGCGTGCACCCCGGCGCCCTGCAGCCCGCGGACGTAGGCCGAGCCCAGCATCCCGACGACGTAGGGGTCTTCCGAGATGCACTCGTCGACGCGGCCCCAGCGTGGATCGCGGATGACGTCCAGCACGGGGGCGAGGCCCTGGTGGATGCCGAGCTCGCGCATCGAGCCGCCGATCGCGGCGGCCATCTCCTCGACGAGGGCCTCGTCGAACGAGGCGCCCCAGGCCAGCGGAGTCGGGAAGGTCGCGGCCTTCCACGCCGCGAGTCCGGTGAGGCACTCCTCGTGCACGATCGCCGGGATGCCGAGGCGGGTCTCGGTGGTGAGCCGGCGCTGCTCGCCGTGCAGCCACTGCGCGCGCTCCACGGGGTCGACGGGGCGAGTGCCGTACACGCGGGTGAGGTGTCCGAGGCCGTGGGCGGTCGCCTCCGCGTAGCGGGTGGAGGTGCGCATCTCGCCGGCCATCGGCGCGACGACCTCGTCGCCCTGGTCGACCCAGTAGCCGACCAGCTGGGCCACCTTCTCCTCGTTCGTCATGCGGGCGAGCAGGTCGCGCACGCGGGGCGACACCGGGGATGCTTCAGGCAGGGCCACGTCGTTCTCTTTCTCTATCTGCGGGCACGTCCGACGGACGTGCGAGACGGTGTCCGGCCGCGGTCGGCGGCCGGACACCTCGCGGGGGCGTCAGCCCTTCACGGCTCCGGTGAGACCGCCGACGATGCGGCGCTCGAAGAGGCTGAAGAACACCAGCGCCGGCAGCATCGACAGCGACGTGAAGGCCAGCACCTTGGCTGTGTCGACCGAGTACTGCGATGCGAAGGACTGCACCCCGAGGGGCAGGGTGAAGGCGGCCTCGTTGTTCAGGATGAACAGGGGCAGCAGGTAGCTGTTCCAGCTGCCGATGAACGCCAGGATGCCGGTGGTGATGACGCCCGGCAGCGACAGCGGCAGCACCATGCGCCAGAAGAAGCCGATACGGCTGCACCCGTCGATGAACGCGGCCTCCTGGATCTCGTCCGGGATGGCACGGAGGAACGGCACCAGGATGATGATCGTCGTCGGCAGGGCGAAGGCGATCTGGGGCAGGATCACCCCGCCGAGGGAGTTCATCAGACCCAGGTTGCGCACCACGATGTACAGCGGGGTGATCGCGACCGTGAGCGGGAACATCAGCCCCGCGGCGAACAGCGCGTACAGCACGCCGCGGCCGGCGAACCGGTAGCGGGCGAGCACGTAGCTGGCCATGAGACCGAGGCCGACGGCACCGGCGGTCGTGGCCACCGCGGCGACGAGCGAGTTGCCCACCTGGCGCCAGAAGATGCCGCCGGTGAGGACGTCGATGTAGTTGCCGGCGTCCCACGGACTCGGGAATCCCGACGGGTCGACCGTGATCTGGGCGTTCGTGCGGAAGCCGCCGATGATGATGTACCCGATGGGCACGAGCATCACGGCGATGACCACGACGGCGACGAGGTAGACGCCGGGGCTGCCGGTGGGGAGGGCGCCGCTCGTGCGGGGGCGCCGCCGGCGGGCCGGTGCGTCGCCCGTGGGGCGGGTCGCGGTCCGGGCGGCGGGGCGCTCGGTCAGGGGTGCGGGAGCGGCGGTCATCGGCGTTCCTTCCTCTTCCTGCCGCTGTCGCCGGTGAGGGCGCCGTCGGTGTCCCGACGCAGCACGAAGCGCTGATAGATGAGGGCGACGACGAGGGAGATCACGAAGATCACGACGGCGACCGCGTTGCCGTAGCCGAAGTTGCCCGCGTTGCGGCCCTCGGAGACCATGTACGTCGCCATGGTCGAGGTGCCGGCGGTGGAGGCGATGTACTGCCCCCAGATGATGTAGACGAGGTCGAACAGCTGCAGCGATCCGATGATCGACAGGAACGCCCAGATGCGCAGCGTCGGGCCCATCAGCGGCAGCGTGATGCGCCACTGGATCTGCCAGAACGAGGCGCCGTCGATGGCGGCCGCCTCCGAGAGCTCCTCGGGGATGCCCTGAAGACCGGCGAGGAAGAGGATCACCGCGAAGCCGATGTACTTCCACGTGATGATGCCCATGAGGGTCCAGATGGCGATGCTCGGGTCCGACAGCCAGTCGGCCGTGAACGCGCCGAGGCCGATCTTCTCGAGGAGCCCGTTGAGGGCGCCGGTCGTCTGGAGCATCAGGCTCCAGCCGGTGCCGACGACGACCTCGGCGATGACGTAGGGCACGAAGATCAGCACGCGGATGAGCGACTGCCCCCGCATGCGCCGGTTCAGCAGCAGGGCGATGAGGATCGCCGCCGGCCCCTGCAGCACGAGCGACAGCACGACGATGAAGCCGTTGTGACCCAGCGCCTCGAGGAAGAGCGGGTCCTGGATGATCGTCAGGTAGTTGCGGAAGCCGACGAAGTCCGTCGGGGCGCCGTAGCCCTGCCAGCTGAAGAAGCCGTAGTACGCGGCCATCGCGACCGGGAAGATCACGAAGCCCAGGAACATGACCAGGGCGGGCCCGACCAGCAGCAGGATCTCCAGCCGCGTGGACCAGCTGGTGCCGCGCCTGCGGCGGGGGGATGCCGGCGGCGAGGCCGGCGGGGACGAGATGACGTCGTCCCCGCCGGCCTGCGCGAGCACTCCCGGTGTGCTGCCGCGCTCGGCGGCGCTCACGCGTGAGTGCATGACCTCACGCCTTCGCTGCGGCGCTCTTGACGGCCTCGACGAGGTCCTGCGGCGAGCCCTTGCCCGCGAGCAGGTCCACCACGGCGACGTTCATCGCGTTGCCGACGTTCTGGCCGTAGACGGTGTCGAGCCACTGCGACGCGTAGGGCGCGGCGTTGTACGCCTCCAGGATGTCCTGCAGGTAGGGCTCGGTGACCGCCTTCTGCGCGACGGTGTTCACCGGCGGCGCGTTGAAGGCCTTGTAGTAGTTCGTCTGCACGTCGGAGGTGCCGAGGTAGTTCAGGAAGTCGACGCATGCGTCGGGGGCGTCCACGGAGCAGGAGTATCCGTCCACGCCGCCCATCATCGAGCCGGGCTCACCATTGCCGCCGGAGATCTCCGGGAAGGGGAACCAGCCGAGGTCGGGGAGGGGCTTGGCGTCGGGGGTGAGCGAGCTGATCACGCCCGGGTCCCAGGCGCCCATGAGCTCCATCGACGCCTGGCGGTTGGCCACGAGGCCGGCGGAGCTTCCCGCGCCCTGCTGGGCGGAGGTGGTGAGGAAGCCCTCGTTGAACGGCTGTGTCGCGGCGAATTTCTCGAGGTCCTCGCCGGCGGCGACCCAGCACTCGTCGTCGAAGTTCTTCTGGTCGGCGGCCTGGGCCAGCGTGTCGGCGCTGCACTCGCGCAGCGCGAACCAGTAGTACCAGTGCGCTGCCGGCCAGGCGTCCTTCGCGCCGAGGGCCACGGGGGCGATCCCGGCGGCCTTCAGCTTGGAGACCGTGTCGTCGAACTCCTCCATGGTGGTGGGCGTCTCGGTGATGCCGGCCTGGGTGAAGAGGTCCTGGCTGTAGAAGAGACCGCCGGGCAGGACGGCGACGGGGAGGGCGTACACCTTGCCGTCCAGGGTGTTGGCCGAGTATGCCGCCTGCGGGATCTCGTCCTTGGCCGGACCACTGATGGCGTCGGTCAGGTCCTTGAGCTGACCGGCCTTCACCATGGCGGCCATCTTGCCGCCGCCGCGCTGCAGGAACAGGTCGGGCGCGTCGCCGGCGTTCAGCGCGGTCTGGAGCTTGCCGTCCAGGTCCTCGTTCTGCACCGACTGGATCTCGATCGTGACGCCGGGGTTGGCCGCCTCGAAGTCGGCGACCGTCGTCTCCCAGAACTCCTTGCCGGGGCCGGTCGTCGAGTTGTGCCAGAGGCTCATCGTGACGTCGCCGCCGTCGCTGCCCCCGCCGCTGTCGCCGCCCGCGCCGCAGCCGCTGAGAGCGAGTGCTCCCGCGACGAGTGCGGCCGATGCGACCAGCATCCTTCTGCTGTTCATGTGATTCACCATGTTCTCCTCGTTGAGTGGCGCCGATGGGTGACGACGCTGGTCGGTGCCGCGAAGCTGTCCGGCGACCGGTCCGAGGATCGTCGCAACCGCGGACGGGATTCGTCAAACGTTTTCGAAATCATTTTCTTCCACTAGATTCGGCCTCATGCCCACCCGCCGCGCCACCATCCACGACGTCGCGGCGGCAGCAGGGGTGAGCGTCGCCACCGTGTCCAAGGCCGTCAACGGCCGGTACGGCGTGGCCGAGGGCACGGCGCAGCGCGTGCTCGCCGAGGTCGAGCGCCTCGGCTACGCGTCGAGCCTCGTCGCGAGCAGCATGCGGGCCCGCCAGACCGGCGTGATCGGCGTCCTCGTGCCGGATTTCGAGCCGTTCACGGCCGAGATCCTCAAGGGCGTCAGCGCCGGTCTCGCCGGCTCACCCTACGATGTGCTCGCCTACGCGGGGGTGCGCCACCACGCCTCCGCCGGGTGGGAGAAGCGTTCGCTGCAGCGGCTCTCGGGCACCCTCATCGACGCCGCGATCATGGTCACCCCGACCGTCATCGCCCCGAGCGCCGAGATCCCGATCGTGGCGGTCGACCCGCACACCGGCCACGGGGATCTCCCCACCGTCGAGTCCGACAGCTTCGGGGGAGCGGTCGAGGCGACCCGCTACCTCGTCGAGCTCGGCCACCGCCGCATCGGCTTCCTCGCCGGCCGTCCCGACCTGCGCTCGGCGAAGCTCCGCGAGGCCGGCTACCGGCAGGCCCTCACCGATGCCGGCATCGACTTCGACCCGCGGCTGGTGGAGGTCGGCCGGTACGAGCCGGAGGCGGCGGGGGATGCTGCGCGCACCCTTCTCGGAGGAGCGCGACCGACCGCGGTGTTCGCCGCGAACGACCTCTCGGCCCTCGCGGTGCTCGGCGTCGCCGCCGAGATGGGCCTGCGGGTGCCCGACGACCTGTCGGTCGTCGGCTTCGACGACATCCCCGAGGCGTCGCGCCGGCTGCCCGCCCTCACCACGGTCCGCCAGCCCATGCACCGCCTGGGCCGGATCGCCGCTGAACTGGCCATGGCGCTGATGGCGGGCGAGACGCCGACGCAGACCAGCATCCTGCTCCCCACGCGGCTCGTGCCCCGGGCGACGACGGCGGCGGTGCCGGCGGCCTGATCGCGGGTGCTGCCACGTGGATCGCGGGTGTCCGTCGGCTGGTCGCGGGTGTCTGCGGGCGGGAGTAGCGTGCCGCCATGTCCCTCGACCCGAAGACGCTCGACTGGCTCCTCGACACCGATCCCGCGCTGCGCTGGCAGGTGCAGCGCGACCTCCTGCACGCGCCGCGCGAGGTGTGGGAGGAGACCCGATCGCGCGTGGCGACGGAGGGCTTCGGGGCGGAGCTGCTCTCGCACCAGGACGACGACGGCCAGTGGGCCGGCGGCGCGTACTTCCCCGCCGGCTACTTCGACAGCTCCGACGCGGAGGAGCCAGGGCAGCCCTGGGTCGCCACGACCTGGAGTCTGAAAGACCTGCGCGAGTGGGGCGTCGACGCGTCTGTGCTCGCCGACACGGTGGAGAAACTCGATCGCAACAGCCGCTGGGAGTACGACGATCTCCCCTACTGGGGCGGCGAGGTCGACGTGTGCATCAACGCGTTCACGCTCGCGACCGGCGCCTGGCTGGGCGCCGACGTCTCGCGCCTCGTGGCCTGGTTCCCCGCGCACCGCCTCGCCGACGGCGGCTGGAACTGCGAGGCGGAGGAGGGGGAGTCGACCCGGTCGTCGTTCCATTCCACGCTCAACGCGGTACGCGGCATGATCGCCTACGAACGCATCACCGGCGACACGTCACTCCGTGACGCGCGCCACGGAGGAGAGGAGTACCTGCTGTCGCGGAGGCTGCTCTACCGCGCGTCGACGGGCGAGCGCGTGGGGGAATTCGTCGACCAGTTCCTCTACCCGGGTCGCCATCGCTACAGCGCCCTGGCCGCGCTCGACCACTTCCGCGACGCCTCCGATCTCGAGGGCACGCCGCCCGACGAGCGACTCGCCGATGCGATCGAGATCATCCGCGCGGCGCGGCAGAGCGACGGCACCTGGCTGCAGGCGGGACGGCTCCCCGGCCGCACGTGGTTCGACGTCGATGTGGCCGAAGGGGAGCGCTCGCCCTGGCTCACCCTCATCGGCACGCGGGTGCTCGACTGGTGGGACGCCGCGAGCTGAGGGGACAGTATTCGGCTGCATGCAGGAGTAGCGTGGAAATCCCCCTCGCCCCCACGGAGACATGCCATGCCCCACCGCACCCCCGAGGAGACCGTCAGCATCGAGGAGATCGCGGAGCGTCTGCGCTCGCGGTTCCCGGATGTTCCGGAGGAGACGGTGCGCTCCGTCGTCGAGGACTCCTTCGACGAGCTGCACGACGCGCACGTGCGGGACTTCGTGGCGGTGCTCGTCGAGAAGCAGGCCAAGAAACGGCTCAAGGCGCTCTGAGCACCCGGCGGTCCGCCCGCTCCGCGCGGTGGCGGTCGCCGGCGCGGGTAGCCTCGATCACATGGCCATCGGTGCGACGATCCACACCTTCGCGGTGCAGCTGGCCGACGTCGATCGCGGCGTGTACGAGGATCTGACGCTGCGCGTGGCGCGGCATCCGTCCGAGACCGACGCCTTCATGATGACGCGCGTTCTGGCCTACTGCCTCGAGTACGCCGAGGGCATCTCCTTCAGCGAAGGGGTCGCCGCCACCGACGAGCCCGCGGTGCTCGTGCGCGACCTGACCGGGCGCGTGACGTCGTGGATCGAGGTCGGCTCTCCGGATGCCTCGCGACTGCACACCGGCAGCAAGCTCGCCGACCGCACCGTCGTCTACACCCACCGGGATCCGGCGAAGGTGGCCGCGACGTGGGACGGCAAGCGCATCCATCGCGCCGAGGACATCCCGCTGCGCAGCTTCGAGCCCGGCTTCGTCGACGCGGCCGCCGCTGCCCTCGAGCGCCGCAACACCCTGTCCGTCTCGGTCACCGAGGGCACCGTGTACCTCGAGCTGAACGGAACGAACCTGTCCACGCCCATCCACGAGCTGCGCGCCGGCTGAACCGCCCAGGAGCACCCATGACCCTCACCTCGACTCCCTCTTCGATGGATCGCCCGCGCAAGCCCCGCACGCCCCTCGTGCTCGAGGTCGTCGCGACCGAGCGGCTCTCCGCATCGCTGACGCGCGTGCGCCTAGGAGGCGCGGGCGTGGAGCAGTTCCTGACTCAAGCCGACCCGGAGCGCCTCGCCGCCACCGACAAGTACGTCAAGCTCCTCTTCGCGAAGCCGGAGCTCGGCCTGCAGCCGCCCTACGACCTCGACGCCCTGCGCGAGACGCTGCCCCCGGAGGACCTCCCCTCGCGGCGCACCTACACCGTCCGCGACGTCGACCTCGAGGGCCGCACCATCGCGATCGACTTCGTGGTGCACGGCGACGACGGCGTCGCCGGCCCCTGGGCGGCTTCCGCGAAGCCGGGTGACCTGCTCTGTCTGAGCGGCCCGGGCGGCAAGTTCGTCCCGTCACAGGATGCCGCGGTCCATCGCCTCTACGCGGGTGACGAGTCGGCCGTCCCGGCCATCGCCGCCGCACTCGAGGCGGCCCCGGCGGACGCCGTGGGCCTCGTGCTCATCGAGGTGGACGGAGCCGACGACGAGGTGGCGCTGCGCGCACCGACCGGCGTCGAGGTGCGCTGGGTGCACCGCGGCGAGTCCGACGTGGTGACGGCGGTCTCCGGCCTGACGCCGTCCGCTGCGCCGGTCGAGGTGTTCGTGCACGGCGAGCGCGGACAGGTCAAGGCGCTCGGCGCCCACCTGCAGCGCGTGTGGGGTCTGTCGCGCACCGAGATGTCGCTGTCGGCGTACTGGGCGCGCGGCCGCGCCGAGGACCGCTTCCAGTCGGAGAAGCGCGAGCCGATCGGGCAGCTCTTCGACGACCCGGCCTGACCGCGTCGCCCCCCGCCCGGCGTCGCGTCACGCCGCCTGAAGCCCTCGCGTACTTCGGAGGACGGCACGTCGCGAGAGGCCCTCGCGTACTTCGGAGGACGTCGCGTACTTCGGAGGAAATCTGCCGGATCGTCCGAAGTTCGCGCGAAACTCCGAAGCTCGCGCGAGATACAGCCACGACGGAAGCCCGAGCTCGACCGGTCGAGCCGGCCTCAGCCCGACCGCGTCAGTCGACGCGGGAGTGCTCGCCCAGACGGTGCCAGACGCGGTTGTGGTAGACCAGCCCGTTGCCGGCCTCGGCCGGCGGCGTGTCGCGCTCGATGTGGGCCTGGAGGGCCTGAGCGGCGATGACGACCGAGCTGCCGGCATCCATTCTGCTGACGACCGCACAACGCACCCAGGCGCGCACGCCCCGGTAGACCGGCTCCCCGGTCGACAGGCGCGTCCACGCGTCGGTGTCGGCGAAGCGGTCGACGCCGCTCGTCGCGCCCAGACGGGCGAGGTCGAGGTCGTCGGCGTCGAGCAGGTGCACGACGATCGTCTCCGCGGCGGCGATGGCCGGCGTGGCGGACGAGAGCACCGAGGTCGAGAAGATCAGCAGCGGCGGGTCGACGCTCACGGACGAGACCGACGATGCGGTGAGGGCGACGGGTCCGTCGGGGCCCTGCGCGGTGATGACCGCGATGCCACCGGGGTGGCCCCGGAAGACGGCCTTGAACTCGTCGGCCGAGACGGTGGCGCCCAGGGTGTGCGCCCGGTGGGGGCCGGAGTCCTCGGCCTCGATACGGGCACTGCGCGATGCGGTCATGTCTCGACGCTAATCCTCTCCCGCAGGACGGGCCGCGAATGTGTCGGCTCGCGTCGTCCTGTTGCGTCTTGTGTCAACGTCGGTCGGCTCGGTGGCATTCCGGTTCAGAACGACGCCAGGTTGGCGTGGAGACCCTCGCCGGTGAAGTCGTCCCGGAGGATGCCGCGGCGACGCAGGATCGGCACGAGCTCGTCCAGCGCTCGATGCAGCGTCACGGGATGCAGGTCGCCCGAGAAGATCAGCCCGTCGTTGTCGGCGTCGTCCCCGAGCGCCTGGATCAGGTCGGCCAGCTCGTCGGCCGTGCCCACGGTGCCGCTGATGCCGTCGCCGATACGGCCCAGTCGCGCCTTGCCGGCGAGGATCTCGCGGAACGGCACGTCGGAGAACGAGTCGAAGCGCCCCCGCAGACCCTTGATCGTGCCCTGCGACACGTGCTCGCCGAAGATGCCCGGGTCGAGCGGACGGTCGAGGTCGAGAGCGGTGAGGTCGGTCTCGAGGTCGCTCGACCACGCCTCCGCGACGGCGAGCAGCGCCGCGTCGTCGGGATGCGCCGAGGCGGCGACGATGCGGTCGGCTTCCTCGACGGATGCCGCGACGATGGGCTTGAACACGAACATCGTCTTGATCGCCCCGGGGTCGCGGCCCTCAGCGCGGGCGGCCGCGTGCACCTTCGCGCGGTAGGCGCGGATCGCGTCGACGTCGAGGTTCGACAGCGCGAGCTGGATCTCGGAGTTGCGCCCGGCGAAGCTCAGCCCGCGGCCGGACCCGCCCGGGGATGCGATCACCGGTTCGGTCGATAGCGGCTCCGCGTTCAGCGGACCGTCGAAGGAGTAGTACTCCCCGCGGTGCTTGACCGCGCGGATCTTCGTGCCGTCGGCGTAGATCTGCGATTCCGCGTCGAGGATCAGGGCGTTGTCGTCCCAGCTGCGCCAGAGGAGGCGCAGGGCGTCGAGCCATTCCTGTGCACGGTCGTAGGCCGCGTCGTGGGGGAGGCGGTCCTGTCCGAAGTGGTGTGCGGAGCCGACGTCCGTCACGACGTTGATCCCGACGCGCCCGCGGCTGAGGTGGTGCAGGGAGGCGAACTGCCGGGCCGCCGTGTAGGGGTGCCAGCCGGCAGGATTGGCGGTCGGGATGACGCCCAGATGGTCGGTCGCGGCGAAGAGGTAGGGAGCCAGCATCCACGGGTCGTGCTTGGGTCCGCCGTAGGCCTTGCGCACGCGCAGGTCGAGGGTGGCGGGGCTGATGCCGACGGAGAGGGCGTCCTCGATGAGCACGAAGTCGAAGCCGGCCTGCTCGAGCTCGCGGGCGGACTGCTGGTAGAGCCCGGGTTCCTTCCAGGCGTGGTTCCACTCCCAGTACGGCCGCGCCCACCCGTGCGGTCCGAAGCCGCGCGAGAGGAACCACCCGAAGTGCTGCGGCTTGCTCACGCGAGCCCCGCTTCGGTGAGGAGGCGAGCGGATGCTGCGGCCTCCAGCGCCTGCGAGAGGTCGCCGATGAGGTCCTCGACGTCCTCGAGCCCGATCGAGAGCCGGAGGAGGCCGGGCTCGATGCCGCGCGCCGCGCGCTGCTCGTCGGTGCTGCCGACGTGGGTCGTGGTGGCGGGGTGAAGGACGAGCGAGCGCACATCGCCGAGGTGGGTCATGCGCGTGAACAGCTGCAGCGAGTTCTGGAACACCCGGGCAGCCTCGAGGCCGCCGTGGATGGTGACGGCGAAGACCGAGCCCTGGCCGTCGGGGAGGTACTGCTCGGCGAGCTCGTGATAGGAGCTCGAGGCCAGTCCGCTGTAGTCCACGGAGACGACGCCGGGCTGCTTCTCCAGCCACTCGGCGACCTGGAGGGCGGCGGCGGACTGGTGCTTCACCCGCAGCGACAGCGTCTCGATGCCCTGCAGGATGAGGAACGCGTTGAGCGGCGAGGGCGACGGGCCGTAGCGCATGGCGACACGGCGGGCGAACTCGGTGAACGCGGCGGCGCCGGCTCGCTCGAGGTGCGTGCGTCCGTCGGGACCCCGCTCGACGACGAGCTGCGGGTACTTGTCGGGGTAATCGCCCCACGCGAAGGTGCCGGCGTCCACGACGAAGCCGCCGAGCACCGAGCCGTGGCCGGCGAGGAACTTGCTCGCGGAGTGCACGATGATGTCGGCGCCGTGCTCGATCGGGCGCACGAGGTACGGGGTGGCGAGCGTGTTGTCGATCGCCAGCGGAACCCCGTGGCGGTGCGCGATCGCGGCGATGGCCGCGATGTCGAGCACATCGTTCTTGGGGTTCGGGATGGACTCGGCCAGCACCAGACGCGTCTCGGGGCGGAACGCGGCATCCCATTCGTCGAGATCGCGGGCGTCGGAGACGAAGTCCACCGTGATGCCGAGCCGGCTGAGGTCGTCGCGCAGGAACTCGCGCGTGCCCTCGTAGAGGCTGGATGCGGCCACGATGTGGTCGCCGGCGGAGACGAGCGCCAGGACGGTGGTGGCGACGGCGGCCTGACCGCTGCCGACGAGGAGCGCGTCCTTCGCGGACTCGAGGTCGGCGATGCGGCGCTCGGCGGCGGCGTTGGTGGGGTTGCCGACGCGGGTGTAGCTGAATCCGCTCACCGTGCCGGCGAACCGGCCGTGCGCCTGGTCGAAGTCGTCGAACTCGAATCCGGCGGTCAGGTAGATCGGCGTCGCGCGCGGCGCGTGCGGTCCGTGCTGCTCGTCACCGGCGTGGAGTTGACGGGTGGCGAAGCCGAGGCGGCCGCCGGAGGGGGCGCGATCGGGAGCGTCGGACGAGGGCATGACGACACGCTAGACGCCCGGGCTGAGCGGGACCCGTCGCGGCGTCATGAACCGACACGCAGCGGGGGCTGCGGGGGAGCGGCGATGCGCTGCAGCCAGACGTCGAGGAGCTGCACCTCCGCGGGGATGAGTCCAGCGTGCGCCGACAGGTCGGGGTCTGCGGACAGCGCGGCGCGGAGGGCTCCCGCCGTGGCGGCGCCGGTGGCGTCGCCCGCGAGCGGTGCGTCGGTCAGGATGGCCGCGATCGCGGCCTCGCGCGCCAGATCGCTGAGCGCGAGTCCGACGGTGTCGAGGGAGCCGTCGATGAGGGTGAGGATGACACCGCGCCCGGCGGCGTGGAACAGCAGGGTGGCCTGCTCGACGCTGACCCGCAGGCGGCCCGCCGCCGCCAGCCGCTCCATCTTGTCGCCGAGGATCACCTGACCGGCCGCCAGTGAGGGCAGTCGGGCGGATCGGCCCTCGGCGAAACGGTAGACGGCAGGATGCCGGGTGCCGAAGTCGACCGCGTCGTCCCAGCCGTCGCGCAGCGCCTCGACGGGGTCCTCGTGCAGCGGGTGGCGGGCTTTGCCGCCCACCCAGTCCGCGTACGCCCGCTCGCAGGCGGCCAGGAGCAGCCCGTCCTTGTCGCCGAACAGCCGGTAGATGGCCGGTGCCTGCACGCCCGCGCGCGCGGTCACGGCTCGCGTCGAGACCGCATCGACCCCGCCCTCGTCGAGGAGCTCGAGGACGGCGCGGAGGATGCGTTCGCCCGTGGGGGCGTCGTCGTCTGCCATGTTGACCACGCTATCAAAGAGCTGTTAGCGTCACTAACACACCGCTAACAGCTATCTGTTAGCAATGATACGGAGGCATGTCATGATCGTCATCACCGGAGCGGGCGGCCGTCTCGGCCGCGCCGTCGTGGATTCGCTGCTCGAGCGCACCGACCCCTCAACCATCGGCGTCAGCACCACGCGGCCGGAGGCGGCCGCAGAGCTCGCCGAGCGGGGAGTGCGCGTGCGACGCGGCGACTACGACGATCCGTCGTCGCTCGTCGACGCCTTCGCCGACGCCGACCGGGTGCTGATCGTCTCCGCACCGCGGATCGGGCCAGCGACCCTCGAGGCGCACCGCATCGCCCTCGATGCCGCCCGCACGGCCGGGGTGTCCCGCGTCTTCTACACGAGCCACGTCGGCGCCGACGCACTGTCGCCCTTCCCTCCTGCTGTCACGCATGCTGCGACCGAGGTGATGCTGCGCGACAGCGGGGTGCCGTTCACCGCACTCCGCAACGGCTTCTACGCCGACACGCCGCTGCGCATGGTGCAGGCCGCGGCGCCCGTCGGAGAGCTGCGCGCGCCCCGGGACGCCCCGGTGTCGTGGACCTTCCACCGCGACCTCGGGCCCGGGATCGCCGCCCTCCTGCTCGACGAGGCCTTCGAGCTTCCGGCCGTCAACCTGACGGCGGGCGAGGCGTTCGACATGGCGGCGGTGGCGGCCGCGGCCTCCGAGATCCTCGGCCGCGAGATCCGGCACACGGTGGTCGGCGATGAGGACCACGCCGCCGAGCTGACACGCGGCGGTGCTCCGGAGATGGCGGCGCGCATGTCGCTCGGACTGTTCCAGGCGGCGCGGCAGCGCCACTTCGGCATCGTCGACCCGACACTCGCCGAGGTGCTGGGGCGGCCGACGACGTCACTCCGCGATGTGCTCGCCGCGTCGCTCGCGGAGTCGGAGGCGGAGCCGGCGGGTGAGGCGACGGGTGCGGAGCCGCAGCCGGCGGCCGCGGGTCGGGGTGCCGCGGCCTAGCGTCCGGGGCCCTCAGCCGGTTCGAGCGTGCACAGCGCAGGCAGAAGGTGCCGCCGCGCCGGATGCGCCGCCGATCGACGGCCGAAACGGGCGGTATCGCCTGCGTTGTGCACGCGGCCACCACTGCACGGGGCCTCCGGCGGTCGGACCGGCACCGGGTGCAGGGGCACCCGGTGCCGGGGTTCAGCGCGTGCGGGTGCGGAGGATGAGGATCACCGCGGCCCCGACCAGCACCACCGCGCCACCGCCGAGCAGCAGGCCGAGGCCGATGCCGTCGTCGCCCGCGGAGCCCGTGGACGAACCGGATGCCGCGGCATCCGGTTCGGCGCTCGCCTCGGCGCCGTCCGACACGGCGGCGCCGGCTGCCGTGTCGCCCGACTCTCCGCCGCAGACCGGCGTCGCTGACCCGGCCGACACGGCCGCGCCGGCGGCCGGCGTGTACTCGAACGAGTACGTGTCGGAGACGGGATGGCCGTCGGAGGAGACCGCGCGCCACACGACCTCGTAGGTGCCGGCCGGGCCGAGCGCCACCGGAGTGGTCAGCGTTGGACCTGCCAGCGCCACGCAGTCCGTCTCGTAGTACCGGCCGTCGGGCCCGGTGATCTCGACGATGTTGCCCGCGCCGAGGTCGAGGAGGTTCTCACTGAACGTGAGCTCCACCTGCGACAGCGCGGTCACCGTGTCGCCGGAAGCGGGTGACGCGGCGATCAGGCTGTCGTGCGCGGAGGCGGCCTGTGCCCCCGCGAAGACGACGACGCCCGCGATCACGAGTGCCGAGGCGAGGCGGCCGGTTCTCACGAGCGCGCCTTCGGCCGGCGGGCGAACGCGAGCGCGCCGAGCACCGCACCGCCGGCACCCAGCACCAGCGCCGCGATGCTGAGCCCGAGGGCGAGGCCCGACGACGAGTCGGCGGGGGCCGCGGCATCCGTCGTCATCGTCATCTCGTCCGACGACCCCGACGACCCCGACGATCCGGCGGCACCGGCGCTGTGCGCACCGTGCTCATCGGCCGGCGGGGCATCGGTGATGTAGAGCACCGGCGCGGGATCCAGCGTGTCGTCGGCGGCGACCTCGTCGGGCGTGGCGGTCCATTCGGCGACCTTCCCGTCGTCGTACGTCTGGACGGCCGGCAGGAGCACCGAGCCGACGTCCGGCACCGGCCCGAGCGAGACGGGGAAGTTCACGAACTGTCCCTGACCGATCCCGACGCCGGGGTCGGCCTGCCAGACGATGCTCGTCGGCGCTTCGGTGATCGTGTTGCCGCCGACCTCGACCGGCTCCGGGAGGGTCGATGTGGTGATGGTCGCCGTCCATCCGGGCACGGGCTCGTACCGCACGCTCGTGAACGGTGTGTCGGAGGGCAGGGTGACCTCGAGACGCACGGTCTCGGCCGTCTCCGACTCGTTCGGCACACGGAACTGCACCTGCGTGTAGCTGCCGGGATCGGCCGTGCCGGGGTCGACGGTGACGTGGGCGGATGCTGCGAGCGGAACGCCGACGGCGAGGACGACGCCCAGGGCCGCACCCGTGAGGGCGCGACGGAGAGTGTTGCGTGAAGACATGGTGATGCTGCTTTCTGCGAACGCGCGCGCGATCGGCGCCGCTGCGCGCGGAAGGGGAGAGATGGATGTCGCGGGTCAGGCGACAGCCGGCGGTCCCCGCCGCCGCATCACCGACAGCACGGCGATGCCGGAGCGCACGAGGGGCGCGGGCACGGCGGGCTGCGGGACCGTGGAGACGCCCGGCGCGCGCAGCGGCGCGAGGGCGCGGAAGGCCTCGGCGAGGAAGTCGCCGACGACGCGCAGCGCGCGCTCGCCGCGACCCAGGGCCAGGATCGTGAGAACCGCGGCCACGGCGTGAGCGACCCACATCCACGGCGAGTCGACGCCGTGGAGCAGCGCCGGGCCGGTCGACGCCGCGGTGCTCGCGTGCTCCGACATGGTCATTCCGTGGTGGCTCGTGGCGGCCGCGCCGGCTCCCGTCAGGTCGAGCGACAGGATCGAGTGGAAGAGGGCCTGGCTCGCGGCTAC
Organism: Microbacterium jepli; assembly: GCF_047237905.1. NCBI lineage: Bacteria > Bacillati > Actinomycetota > Actinomycetes > Micrococcales > Microbacteriaceae > Microbacterium > Microbacterium jepli. The sequence goes on from NZ_JBDFLW010000005.1 coordinate 548,373, forward strand.
GGCGACCGAGATGCGCCGCCACGACGGCACGCGGCCGGTGAGGATCACGCAGATCGGCGCGGCGAGCCCGAGGGCCAGGAGCAGGTTCGCGACTGGCGGTGCCTGGCCGGTGACCGCGGCGTGGGAGGCGGTCGCGGCGAACGTCGCGACGGCGGCAGCGGCCACGCCGCGCAGGGCGCGGGTGCCGCGGTCGGCTCGAGACGACATGATCCTCCTGCGCTCCAGCCTAAGCGGGCCGCGCGGGCGCGCGGGCGCGGCGGGCCCGGCGGTCGCGGGCGAGCCGCCCGCGGCGTCAGCGCGTGGAGGGATCCTCGTCCGTCGAGGATCCGCCGATCTCCTCCTCGACCTCGCGCAGCCGGTCGCGGGCATCGTGCTCGACGATGCGCGGGACGAAGTCGCGCACCGCGGCATCCTCCATCGATTCGTGGATCTCGGTCACCGTCTCCTCCACCACCTCCGCCGGGACGTCGGAGAACTTCTCGGTGAGGCGCTCGACCACCTTCTCGACGTCGGCCTCCTCGAGGCGGGCGCGCTCGGCGGCCTCTTCGGGCGTCTCCTCGGTCGCGGGCGGCACCGGGGACTCCTGCGCGTCGACGCCCTCGTCGACGGCTCCGGCGCGGCGTTCCTCGATGGCGATCCCGTCCTCCTCCGGCGCCGGACCGCGGTCGTCGCGGGAGGTCGATGCGAACCCGGTCTGGGCGAGGTAGGTGTCGTCGGTGGCGTTGCTGTCGCTCATGGCGCGACGCTACGACGCCCGGGTGACCAGCAGGTGAACGATGTCCCTGGTCAGGAGACGGTGGATGCTGCGGCCCGGGCCGCATCTCGGCGCATCGTCAGGCCGGCGAGGGTGGTGCCGACCAGAACGAGGGCGATGAAGACGAGGAGCACCGGCACCGGGGGGATGCTCACCAGAGCGATGCCGACCGCGATGACGGGCACCGTGAGGCCGGTGTAGGCGACCAGGAACAGCAGCGCGAGCGTCCCTCCGCGACGGGCGGGATCCGCCACCGCGAGCACCGTGCCCGTCGCGGCCTTGAAGAGGAGGCCCACGCCGACGCCGGCGATCGCGCCGCCGACGATGAACGCGATCAGCTCCGGCACGACGGCGCCGACCGCCACCAGGCCGAGTCCCGCGATGCACGTGACGACCGCGACCGTCAGCTGGCGCCGGAGCGGGAGACCCGCCAGCGCGACCTGTCCGATCGCGGCGGCGGCGAAGACGGCGAACGGCGGGATGCCGGCCAGCAGGTGGTCGGTCTCGCCGAACGTCTTCGCGAGGAACGTCGGGGCGAGCGAGGTGAAGAGCCCGAAGACGGCGAAGCCGGAGAACACGGCTGCACCGGCGAGCAGGAAGACCCGTCCGCCGCCCGCCGGCACGGCAAGCCGCTGCGGACGGTAGGAGGGCAGCTCATCGGGCCGCGTCACCGTCTCGGGCACGATCAGCAGCGCACCGGCCGCGGCGACGAGGAGCACCAGGTAGACGGCATGCGGCAGCACGAGCGGCGCGGGGAGGAACTCCGCGAAGAGGCCGCCGATGAGCGGGCCCAGGGCCAGGCCGCCGATGTTCGCGGCTCCGGCCAGAGATGCGGCCAGCCCGGGCCCCTCGCCAGGCCGCGCGACCGCGCGGAGCTCCCCGAGGTGCGCGGTGGCGGTGGCGGTGAGCAGGCCGACGCTCAGCCCGTCGATCACACGCGCGATGAGCAGACCGGCTGTCTCGGGCCAGAGGAGGAAGACGACCGCGGCGACGATCGACAGGAGCACGGCGACCAGCAATACGCGGCGGCGGCCGACCCAGTCGCTGACATGGCCGGCGAGGTACAGCGCGAGCATGACCCCGGCGGCGAAAGCCGCGAAGATGACGGTGATCATGGCGACGGGGAAGCCGTCGAGCGCCTGGTACAGCGGATACAGCGGCGTCGGCACGGTCGCATACGACATCACCAGGACGAAGACCACGGCGACGATCCAGAAGCCGAGGTGATGACGGGATCTGCTGCGGTCGTCCATGAGTGGCTCCTCCCCAGCATCCGCCGACGTTCGTCTCTCCGAGGATGCTACGGCTCTCGTGGCGCCGATGTCGCCGCCCGCTGAAAGACTCGACAGATGACCGACGACACCCGCACCGCCGCCCGCGAGGTGCTGCAGACCCTCGTCGGCCGCGACGACGCCGACTTCCACGAGGGTCAGTTCGAGGCCATCTCGGCGCTCGTGGACGACCGCCGGCGCGCTCTCGTGGTGCAGCGCACGGGGTGGGGCAAGTCCGCGGTCTACTTCGTCGCGACGCTTCTGCTGCGTCGCGCGGGTGCGGGTCCGACCGTGCTCGTCTCGCCGCTGCTCGCCCTGATGCGCGATCAGATCGCCGCGGCCGCCAGAGCCGGAGTGCGCGCCGTGGCCATCAACTCCACGAACGCCCATGAGTGGACCGACGTCGTCGCGGCGCTCGACCGCGACGAGGTCGACGTGCTGCTCCTGTCGCCCGAGCGGCTGAACAACCCCGCCTTCCGCGACGAGCAGCTTCCCGCGCTCGTGCGCCGGATGGGGATGCTGGTGGTCGACGAGGCGCACTGCATCAGCGACTGGGGCCACGACTTCCGTCCCGATTACCGGCGTCTCGCCGAGCTCATCCGCCGACTGCCGGCCGGGGTGCCGATCCTCGCGACGACCGCGACGGCGAACAGTCGCGTCGTGGTCGACGTCGCCGAGCAGCTCGGCGGCGACGGCGAGGCGTCCGACGGCGGCACCGGGTCGGCCGACGTGCTCACGATCCGGGGCCCGCTCGCCCGCACCTCGCTGCGGCTGGGCGTGCTGCGCCTGCCCTCCGCGAAGGCCCGTCTCGCCTGGCTGCTGAGTCATCTCGCCGATCTGCCGGGCTCCGGCATCGTCTACACGCTGACGGTCAGCGCGGCCGAAGACGTCGCCCGGCTGCTGCGGGAGGCGGGCCACAACGTGCGCGCCTACACCGGCCAGACCGACGCGGGGGAGCGGGAGGAGGCCGAGGCGCAGCTGAAGGCGAACGAGGTCAAGGCGCTCATCGCCACGAGCGCGCTGGGCATGGGCTTCGACAAGCCCGATCTCGGCTTCGTCGTGCACCTGGGTGCGCCGTCGTCGCCCGTCGCGTACTACCAGCAGGTCGGCCGCGCCGGCCGTGCGACCGAGAACGCCGACGTGCTGCTGCTGCCGGGGCCCGAAGATCCCGACATCTGGCGCTACTTCGCGACCGCCTCCATGCCCACGCGCGAGCGCGCGGAGCGCGTCATCTCCGAGCTGGGTCCGAACCCCACCTCCACGCCCGCGCTCGAGGCGCTCGTCGACATCCGCCGCACGCCGCTCGAGCTTCTGCTGAAGGTGCTCGACGTCGACGGGGCGGTGCGTCGTGAGCGCGGCGGCTGGGCGGCCACCGGACAGCCCTGGACCTACGACGCCGAGCGCTACGAGCGCATCTCCGCCGAGCGTGTCGCCGAGCAGCAGAACATGCTCGACTACGAGCGCACCGACACCTGCCGCATGGCCTTCCTCCAGACCGCGCTCGACGACCCGACCGCCGCACCGTGCGGCCGCTGCGACAACTGCGCCGGGGTGTGGTTCGACGCGGAGGTGCTCGGAGAGGCGGATGCCGCGGCATCCGCGTCTCTCGAACGCGTCGGCGTGCCGATCGAGCCGCGGGCGCAGTGGCCGACCGGCGCCGACCGGCTGGGCGTGCCCGTGAAGGGGCGCATCCCGGTCGACGAGCGGGCCGAGGAGGGCCGCGCGCTGGCGCGGCTGACCGACCTCGGCTGGGGCGGCGCGCTCCGCGAGTTGTTCGCGGCGTCGAGCCCCGACGGGCTCGTTCCGCCGGCGCTGCTCGAGGCCACCGTGCGGGTGCTCGCGTCGTGGCCGTGGGCGCAGCGTCCCGGCTCGGTCGTCGCCATGCCCTCCCGTTCGCGGCCGCAGCTGATCGCGTCGCTCGCCCAGGCGCTCGCCGGCGCGGGTCGCCTGCCGTTCCTCGGCACGCTCGGCACGCGCGGCGGCGGGCCGTCCGGACAGCCGGGCGGCAACAGCGTCTACCGTCTCGCCGGCGTGTGGGACCGCTTCGACGCGACTGGCCTGAGCATCCCGCCGGGGCCGGTGCTGCTGGTCGACGACCTCGCCGACAGCCGGTGGACCCTGACGGTCGCGGCCGGCGAGCTGCGCCGAGCGGGGACGGAGGCGGTGCTGCCGTTCGCGCTCGCGCTCCGCGGGTAGACGGCGGTGCGGCCGTCGCGTCGCCGTGAACGGCCCATGGGCGGTCGGCGCCTCGGGCCGCGGCGGAACACCGGACGCCCGATCGCGCAAGGGGTTCCGGTGGCGACGGTGCGGAGGCGAGGATGACGGCATGAGCGCGACGAACCCGGAGAGCGAGTACGAGTCCCTCGTGCACGTGATGCGCCGGCTGTCCTCGCGCTACCCGCTGCTCCCCGAGGACGAGCTCCTCGCCGCGACCGTCGACGAGTTCGAGCGCTTCGACGGCGTGCGGCTGCGCGCGTACGTCCCGACGCTCGTCGAGCGCAGTCTGCGCGAGCGCTTCCGCGCGACCTACGGCTGGGCCGCCTGACCCCCGCCCGCGTGCCCGCGTGCCCGCGTGCCCGCGGCACGCGCCGCGCCGCGCCGGCTCATGCGCCGCGCGTTGCGCGCCGCCCATGCGCCGCGCCCCGCACCCTCAGCCGCGAGACTGCACTCGCGGCGCGAAACATAGGGGATTCCCCTGCGTCTCGCCGGCCCGGTGCAGTCTCGCGGGGAAGGTCGCGGGTCAGGCTGCGGTCTGCAGCAGGCAGGCCTCGAGCGCGACCCAGGCGAGCATCGCGCACTTGACCCGCATGACGTAGCGCGCGACGCCCTGGAACGCGGCGGCGTCGCCCAGCTCCTCCGACGGCTCCGCCCCGCCGCCGCGCGAGCGCAGCATGGTGCGGAACTCCTCGATCAGCGCCTGGGCCTCCGGCCGCGGCATCCCGTCCAGCAGCGACGTCATCACCGAGGCGGAGGCCATCGAGATGCTGCAGCCCTGGCCCTCCCACGTGATGCCCGCGATGCGGTCGCCGTCGACGGTCAGGCCGACGGTGATCTCGTCGCCGCAGGACGGGTTCAGCTCGTGGTGGCTGACGGCGGCGCCCGACACGTCGCCGCGGCCGATCGGTCGTCGCGAGTGGTCGAGGATGACCTCGCGGTAGAGATCCTCCAGCTCGCTCATCGGTCGGCCCCGAAGAACGCGCGCACCTCGGCGAGGGCGCTGCCGAGGCGCTCGACCTCTTCGCTCGTCGTGTAGACGTAGCCGCTGGCCCGCGTCGTGGCCGCGACGCCGAGGCGGCGGTGCAGCGGCTGCGCGCAGTGGTGGCCCGTGCGCAGCGTGATCCCGCGGTCGTCGAGGAACTGCCCGACGTCGTGCGCGTGCACGCCGTCGACCGTGAAGCTCACGATCGCCGCCCGGTCGGCGCCCGGGCGCGGTCCGAACAGCCGCACGCCCGGCACGCGGGTGACGGCTTCCACGAGCTGGGCGGCCAACTCGTCCTCGTGCGCGAGCACCTCGTCCATGCCGAGTCCCTCGAGGTAGCGCACGGCGGCGCCCAGCCCGACGGCCTGACTCACGGGCTGCGTGCCCGCCTCGAAGCGCTGCGGTGCGGGCAGGAACTCCGCGGCGTCCATCGTCACGGTCGTGATCGTCGATCCGCCGGTGCGCGCCGGAGGAAGGGCGTCGAGGATCTCCGACCGCCCGTAGAGCACGCCGATGCCCGTGGGGCCGAGCATCTTGTGCCCGGAGAACGCTGCGAGGTCCACGCCGAGCGCACCGAAATCGACCGGACGATGCGGCACCGACTGGCAGGCGTCGAGCACCGTGATGGCGCCGAGCGTCCGGGCAAGATCGACGACGTCGTCGACGGGCGCCAGCGCGCCGGTGACGTTCGAGACGTGCCCGAACGCGATCAGCCGGGTGCGGGGACCGGATGCCGCGGCCAGGTCGTCGATGCCCCAGAGGCCGTCGTCGTCCACGCCTGCCCAGCGCAGCACCGCGCCGGTGCGCAGCGCCAGCCGCTGCCAGGGGATGAGGTTGGCATGGTGCTCCGCCTCGGTCAGCAGGATCTCGTCGCCGGGCCGCAGGGCGAGCTCGGGTGCACCGAGGCCGAGCGAGGCATCCGACAGCCCCAGGGCCACGACATTCAGGGCGTCCGTCGCGTTCTCGGTGAATACGATCTGCTCCGGGCGCGCGCCGACGAAGCGCGCGACGTCGTCACGGGCGTCCTCGAAGGCCGCCGTGGCGGAGCCGGTGGCCTCGCTCGACCCGCGGTGCACCGCCGCATACGACGTCTCGACGAAGGAGCGCTCGGCGTCCAATACGGCCGACGGGCGCTGCGAGGTGGCGCCGGAGTCGAGGTAGACGCGGTCGCCGGCGCCCACGAAGGCGAAATCCGCGCGGACGCGGGCGACGTCGAGCGGATGCCGCGGCCCGCGGTCGCCGTCGGGTGACGCGTGTTCGGAGGCGAGGGTGGATGCGGGGGTCATAGACCTCCATTCTCCCGCGAACCGGGTGGGAGCGCCCGGTTCGGGCTAGAGTGGTCGCCGTGCTGACCTGTCTGTGTTGTCGCTGAGCGCTTCGCGCTCGTCTTCGCCGACCCACCAGCACGCCGCGCTCGCGGCCCTTCCGAAGGACAACATCTCGTGCGTTACGCGCAGAGTGTCGCCGACCTCGTCGGCCGCACGCCCCTCGTCCGCCTGAACCGCGTCACCGACGGCATCGCCGCCACCGTGCTCGCGAAGGTGGAGTACTTCAACCCCGGCGGCTCCGCCAAGGACCGCATCGCCCGCACGATCATCGACGAGGCCGAGCGCTCGGGTGCGCTGCAGCCCGGTGGCACGATCGTCGAGCCCACCAGCGGCAACACCGGCGTCGGGCTCGCCCTCATCGCCCTGCAGCGCGGGTACCGCATGATCTTCGTCGTGCCCGACAAGTTCGCCGGCGACAAGGTCGACGTGCTGCGCGCGTACGGCGCCGAGGTGGTGGAGACCGCGACGAGCGTGCCGCCGGAGCATCCCGGGTCGTACTACTCGGTGTCAGACCGGCTCGTCCGCGAGATTCCCGGCGCGTTCAAGCCGAACCAGTTCGCGAACCAGAACGGTCCGCGCGGGCACTACGAGTCGACCGGCCCCGAGATCTGGTACGACACCGACGGCCGCGTCACGCACCTCGTGGCGGGCATCGGCACGGGCGGCACCATCACCGGCACGGGACGATACCTCCGCGACATCTCCGACGGCACCGTCCGCGTGATCGGCGTGGAGCCGGTCGGCTCGATCTACTCCGGCGGACCCGCGCACGGCTACGACGTGGAGGGCGTCGGCGAGGACTTCTGGCCCGAGACGTTCGACCCGACCGTGGTCGACGCCTACGAGCGCGTCTCCGACGCGGAGTCCTTCGCCATGACCCGCCGCCTCGCCCGCGAGGAGGGCCTCCTCGTCGGCGGCTCCAGCGGCATGGCGGTGGTCGGCGCGCTGCGCGTCGCCCGCACCCTGCCCGCCGACGCGGTGATGGTCGTCGTCCTGCCCGACCACGGCCGCGCCTACGTGCGGAAGATCTTCGACGACGGGTGGATGACCGATCGCGGCTACGAGGTCGAGCCCGCGGCATCCCTCCTGCCCGCCGGATTCGACCCCCGCCCCGGCGACACCGACACCTTAGATGCCCGCTCCATGACCGAAGGACCCTCCGCATGACCGATCACACCTCCGGCGCCCACGACGCCGCGCGCGGCATCGAGAGCCTCGCCGTCCACGCGGGACAGGCCTTCGACCCCACCACCGGCGCGGTGATCCCGCCCGTGCACTTCTCCACGACCTACGCGCAGGACGGCATCGGCGGACTCCGCGGCGGCTACGAGTACGGCCGCAGCGGCAACCCGACGCGCACCGCGCTCGAGACCCAGCTCGCGGCGCTCGAGGGCGGCCGTCACGGCATCTCGTTCGCGTCGGGCCTGGCCGCGGAGGACGCACTGCTGCGCTCCGTGCTGACCCCCGGTGACGAGGTGCTGCTCGGCGACGACGTCTACGGCGGCACGTACCGGCTCATCGCCCGCGTGCTCGGACCGTGGGGAGTGAAGCTCCGCGTCGTCGACATGAGCGATCTCGGCGCGGTCGCCGCGGCACTGGAGGAGCGCCCTGCCCGCATCCTGTGGGTGGAGACGCCGAGCAATCCGCTGCTGCGCATCACCGACATCGCGGGTCTCGCCGCCCTCGGCCACGCCGCCGGCGCGCTCGTGGTCGTCGACAACACCTTCGCCTCGCCGGCGCTGCAGCGCCCGCTCTCGCTGGGCGCCGATGTCGTCGTGCACTCGACGACGAAGTACCTCGGCGGACACTCCGACGTCGTCGGGGGAGCCCTGGTGCTGAACGACGACACGGTCGCCGAGGGCGCCCGTTTCCTCCAGTTCGCCGCCGGCGCCGTCTCGGGTCCACTCGACGCGTGGCTGACGACGCGCGGCATCAAGACCCTGCCGTTGCGCATGCAGCGTCACAGCGACAACGCCCAGGCCATCGCCGAGCACCTCGAGCGCTCGGGCCGGGTCGCCCGCGTCTACTACCCGGGCCTGGCCTCGCACCCCGGGCACGAGCTCGCGGCGCGCCAGATGACCCGCTTCGGCGGCATCGTGTCGCTGGCGCTGGAGGATGCCGCCTCCGCACGCCGCTTCGCGGAGTCGACCCGCCTCTTCCAGCTCGCCGAGTCGCTCGGCGGGGTGGAGTCGCTCGTCAACTACCCCGACGCGATGACCCACGCGTCGGTGCGCGGAACCGCGCTCGCCGTGCCCGAGGAGGTCGTGCGGCTCTCGGTCGGGATCGAGAGCGTCGACGACCTGCTCGCCGACGTCGACGGGGCGCTCGCGACGCTTTGAGTCGGACGGCCCGCGGCGCGCGGTGTCAGCGCGCCTGCGCGGCGAGCTGACGCTGCCAGTCACCGGGCACGCGGTCGCGCGGTCCGGGCACGCCCTGCGACGCGCGGTGCGCCGTCGGCGGGGCGAGCTCCGGCCCGTCGAACATCTCCTCCGTGCCGTAGTCCCAGAACCAGTCCTCGCCCGGCTCGAAGCTCTGGATCACGCGGTGGCCTGTGGCCTGGAAGTGGGCGGTCGCATGCTTGTTGAGCGAGTCGTCGCAGCATCCGATGTGTCCGCAGTCCGCGCAGCGCCGCAGGTGCAGCCACCAGCTGCCCTGCTCCTCGCACTCCACGCAGCCGGTGCCCGAGGGCGGAACCTCGGGGTGGATGAAGGTCGCAGCGTCGGACATGGGGCCTCCTCGTGTCGTCACGCCCCACGATAGGGCCGCGTCCGCCGCGCGGCCACCCGTGCCGGCCCTGACCCCGTGCGGAACGGGAGGAGATGTGGTCATCCGGAGGCGCAGCTGCAGCATCCGTCCTCCCGTTCTGCACATCTCCTCCCGATCGCCCGCCCACAGCCTGACCACCTCCGGGGCGTGGAAGAGTGAGGCGGTGACTTCTCGAACGATCGTCCTGACCGGTGCCAGCGATGGCATCGGCGCCGCCGCCGCGCGCGAGCTGTCCCGTCTGGGCCACGAGGTCGTGCTGGTGGGCCGCTCCCCCGACAAGACCGCCGCCGTCGCGCGCGAGCTCGACGCCGAGTCGCACCTCGCGGACTTCTCCCACCTCGCCTCCGTCCGGCGGCTGGCGGACGACCTGCGGCAGCGGCATCCGCGGATCGACGTGCTCGCGAACAACGCGGGCGGCATCTTCGGCAGGACGCGGGTGCTTACGACCGACGGCCACGAGCAGACGTTCCAGGTGAACTACCTCGCGCCGTTCCTGCTCACGCACCTGCTGCACGAGCCGCTCCTCGCGGCCGGTGGGACGGTGGTCAACACGTCGAGCGCGGCCAACAAGCTCTTCAGCCGCTTCGACATCGACGACCTGGACGCCGCGCGCCGCTACGACCCGCGCCGCGCGTACGGCAACGCCAAGCTCGAGCAGATCCTCTTCACGAAGGAGTTCGAGCGCCGCTTCTCGGGCGTCGGACTGTCCGCGACCGCACTCCACCCCGGCGTCGTGGCCTCCAGCTTTTCGGGAGCGACCGGCTCGGCGATGCGGCTGATCTACACCTCGCCGCTCTTCGCCCGCTTCCTGGTGCCGGTCGAGCGCGGCGCGGACACGCTCGTCTTCCTGGCCGACGGGCAGCCGGGCGTGGACTACCCGACGGGCGAGTACTTCGTCGACCGGGCGGTCAAGCGTCCGAAGCGGCAGGCCGAGGATCCCGAGCTCGCCCGTCGCCTGTGGGACCGCTCCGAGGAGATGCTCGGGATCTGAGGGACGGATGCCGCGGCCCCGCGCCGCGGCAGGAGTCGAGCCCCGTCGGGCTCAGACGGTCGACCCCGCCTCCGCCGCCAGCGCCGTCAATCTCCGCTGCCGGTTCGCGAGGAACAGCGGGAACACGAAGGCGAACGCGGTGATGCCGGCGGCGACGACGTACAGCCAGCCCCGCCGCATCCCGAGCCGGCGCGCCTCGACGATGATTAAGATGCTGCCGGCGACGGCCACCACGAAGAGGTCGACGGTGATCGACGACACCGCCGGGCCGCTCGAGACCAGGTCGCCGATGAAGTTCGACATCTGCACGACCGAGAGCACGTTGAAGATCCACGTGCCGACGAGTCCGGCGACGGCGAGCACGGCGTAGCCGACGGCGAGAGGTGTCCAGTGACGGGTCATCCCCCGATCATGGCCCGACGGTGACCCGACCGGCTCCGCCCGACGCGATTCGGCGCGCTTACCCTGGGATGAGGAGGTGCACGCATGTCGGATCCCCGCGAGGCGGCCGCCCGCTACCGCGCCGAGCAGGCGTCGCGGGACGCGGGCGCCGGGCAGGCGGAGCAGGAAGCATCCGAGAAGCCGGCGGCCGCAGCATCCCGCCCCTCCGCCTCCACGTGGCGCGAACGCAGCGCATACGTCGAGACGGCCATCCAGCAGGCGGTGCGCCGCGGCGAGTTCGACAACCTCCCCGGCGCGGGCAAGCCGCTGGCGGGGCTCGGCGGCTCGCACGACCCGGACTGGTGGCTGAAGCGCAAGATCGAGGCCGAGGGTCTCACGGGTCTCGGCCCGCCCGCGCTCCTGCTGCGCACCGAGTACGCCGACCTCGACGCGCGCATGGACGAGCACTCCCGGGAGGCGGACGTGCGCGAGGCGCTGGAGGACTTCAACCGACGCGTGATCGAGGCGCGCCGGCAGCTGCTCGGCGGACCGCCCGTGGTGACTCCGCTGGTGGACGTCGACGAGCGCGTGGGGGAGTGGCGCGAGCGACGGGATGCCGCGGCCCGCGCCGCCGCCCACGCCCGGGCCGCCGAGCGCGAGGTCGGGCGGCCATCGTGGCGCGAGCGTCGCGCCACCCGCCGCGCACGTCGGACGCAGCGCTGAGCCGAGGGACGATGTCTGACGCATCCGTCAAGGGCCTGCGCCATCCTGTGGGCCGGCGGAAGGATCCGGGTATGGCATCGGATGAGCGGCAGCACGCACCGGAGAACGACGACGACGAAGCCGTCGAGCAGGTGGTGGACGAAGTGCGGGAGGATGTGCGGCACGGTCATGTCGAGGACGACGTCAGCCACGTGCTCGACGAGCGGCTCGAGGAGGCCGGCGTGCACCTGCGACCGGAGGTCGTGGACGACCTCGCGGAGGACATCGAGAACGACGTCTCGATCTGACCCGAGCCTCACCGCCGGATACGGTGGTCCGGTGACTGCGAAGAACCTCGGGCTCGTCGCCGCCGCCTGCGCACTGGTCGCCGTGGCGTGCTGCGTGATCGCGGCCGTCGTCGCGATGCCTGACGCGGCGCAGATCGCGCTGATCGCCGTGTGCGTCCTCATGGTGGGCGTCGCCGGCGTCGCCATCGGCATCGCGCTGTCGCTGCGGGGCACCGCCCGGCGCTGAGGCACGACGGCGGCGCTGAACCCGTGCGCGCCCGAGCGAGCCGCGAGCCCGGCCGCGTGGACGAATGTTCACGCTCACATCCGTTACCGGAACGTTGCACTATGCTCCGTCATGGAATCTTGTGAACGCTAACAGTGAGCGCTAACATCCTGAATCACGGCCACGGTGGCCGACGCACCAGGAGCGCAGAGCTGCGCACCAGGACGCAACAAGGAGGTTCACGCACATGAAGAAGCTCATCTCGCTCGCAGCCGCAGGTGTCCTGCTGCTCGGGCTCGCCGGTTGTGCGGGCGGGGGGACGACTGCCGGTGGCGACGCCGCAGGCCCCAAGGCCACCGACCAGCTCGTCGTCGGCTTCGCCCAGGTCGGCGCGGAGTCCGGCTGGCGCACCGCCAACACCAAGAGCATCCAGTCCGCCTTCGAAGAGGCGAACATCGAGCTCAAGTTCTCCGACGCACAGCAGAAGCAGGAGAACCAGATCAAGGCGATCCGCTCCTACATCCAGCAAGGCGTCGACTACATCTCCTTCTCGCCCGTCGTGGAGACCGGCTGGGACGCGGTGCTGAACGAGGCCAAGGCCGCCAACATCCCCGTGATCCTGACCGACCGCGCCGTCGACAGCAAGGACGACTCGCTCTACGTCACGTTCCTCGGCTCCGACTTCGTCGAAGAGGGCAAGAAGGCCGGCGAGTGGGTCGTCGAGGAGTACAAGGACGCCTCCGCACCGGTGAACATCGTGCAGCTCGAGGGCACGACGGGCGCCGCGCCCGCCATCGACCGCGCCGAGGGCTTCGCCGACACCATCTCGTCGAACCCGAACCTCACGGTGATCGCCAGCCAGACGGGTGACTTCACCCGCGCCGGCGGCAAGCAGGTCATGGAGGCGATGCTCAAGTCCAACCCGAAGATCGACCTCGTCTACGCCCACAACGACGACATGGGACTCGGCGCCATCGAGGCGATAGAGGCCGCCGGCCTCGTCCCTGGCAAGGACATCAAGATCGTCACGGTCGACGCGGTCAAGGACGGCATGCAGGCCCTCGCCGACGGGAAGATCAACTTCATCGTCGAGTGCTCCCCCCTCCTCGGACCCCAGCTGGTCGATGTCATCAAGACCCTCAACGAGGGCGGCACCGTCGAGAAGCGCATCCTGACGGACGAGACCACCTTCACCCAGGAGCAGGCCGCCGCGGCCCTGCCCGACCGCCAGTACTGAACACGACGCCGCGGCCCCGACGTGCACACGCCGGGGCCGCGGCATCCCTCTACCCTCAGAGCAGCCGATCCCGTTCGATGGAGAACCACATGACCGCGCCCAGTCGCACCGCCGCGCCCGCTCGTCCGCCGGCACCGGCCGCCCACCCCGAGCCGGTCGTCGAGATGAGCGACATCTCGATCTCCTTCCCCGGGGTCAAAGCGCTCGACGGGGTCTCCTTCCGGATGTTCCCGGGCGAGGTCCACTCGCTCATGGGCGAGAACGGCGCGGGGAAGTCCACGCTCATCAAGGCGCTGACGGGCGTCTACCAGATCGATTCCGGCACCGTGCTCCTGGCCGGTCGGCCCGTGTCGTTCGCGAGCACCGCCCAGGCTCAGGATGCCGGCATCAGCACCGTCTACCAGGAAGTCAACCTCCTCCCCAACCTCTCGGTCGCCGAGAACATCATGCTGGGACGGGAGCCCCGGCGCTTCGGGTCCATCGACACGCGCGGGATGCGCCGCCGCGCCGCCGAGGTGCTGTCCAACCTCGGGCTCGACGTCGACCCGGGCTCCCTGCTCGGCTCGCACTCGCTCGCGATCCAGCAGCTGATCGCGATCGCCCGCGCGACCAACATCGACGCCAAGGTGCTCATCCTCGACGAGCCCACCTCCAGCCTCGACGCGGACGAGGTGGCGGAGCTCTTCCGCATCATCCGCTCGCTAAAGGACGACGGCGTCGCCATCCTCTTCGTCTCGCACTTCCTCGACCAGGTCTACGAGATCGCCGACCGGCTCACGGTCTTCCGCAACGGGCGGTTCATCGGCGAGTACCTGACGCCCGATCTGCTGCGCATCGACCTCGTGCAGAAGATGATCGGCAAGGAGCTGACCACCCTCGAGGAGCTCGAGCAGCGCGTGCAGGAGTCCGACGGCGACGCCGGCGACGAGACGGTCTTCCTCCGCGCCTCCGGGGTCGGCCGCCGCGGCTCGGTCGCGCCCTTTGACCTCACCATCCACGAGGGCGAGGTCATCGGCTTCGCCGGCCTGCTCGGATCGGGCCGCACCGAGCTCGCCCGCCTGCTGGGCGGCACCGACCGCTCCGACGAGGGCAGGCTCACCATCTCCGGCGAGCCGCAGCGGCTCCGGACGCCGCGCCAGGCCCTCAAGAAGCGCATCGCGTACTCCAGCGAGAACCGCCGCAGCGAGGGCATCGTCGACGAGCTGACCGTTCGCGACAACATCATCCTCGCGCTGCAGGCCGATCGCGGGTGGTTCCGGCCCATCTCCAAGAAGCGCCGTGACGAGCTGGCCGACAGCTACATCCAGGCCCTCAACATCCGCCCCGCCAACAAGGACGCCATCGTGCGAAACCTGTCCGGCGGCAACCAGCAGAAGGTGCTGCTGGCCCGGTGGCTCGCGACGGCACCGCGCCTGCTCATCCTCGACGAGCCGACGCGCGGCATCGACATCGGCGCGAAGGCGGAGATCCAGAAGCTCGTGTTCTCCCTCGCGGAGAACGGGATGTCGGTCGTCTACATCAGCGCGGAGCTCGAGGAGGTGCTGCGACTCAGCCATCGCGTCATCGTCATGCGCGACCGGCGCAAGGTGGCCGACCTCGTCAACGACGAGCTCACCGTCGACGGGCTGCTCGCCCTCATCGCCGACGGCTCGCTCGAGATCGAGGACCCCACCGTGGTGAGCGCCGTCGCATCCGCCGGCACGACCGCCCGTGCCGAGGCGACCGCCCCCGCCGACACGACCGCCCGCCCGCAGGGAGACCACGCATGAGAACCGTCCTCGCCCGCTTCGTCTCGAGCCGAATCTTCTGGCCGATCGTGATGCTCGCCGTGCTGTTCGCCATCAACGTGGTGGCGTTCCCGGGCTTCTTCAGCATCTCCTTCCGCGACGGCAACCTCTACGGCAGCCTCATCGACATCCTGCGCAACGGCGCTCCGACGCTGATCGTCGCCATCGGCATGACGCTCGTCATCGCCACTCGCGGCATCGACCTGTCGGTGGGCGCGGTCGCCGCCATCTCCGGGGCGGTCGCGTGCAGCATCCTGCTCGGATCTCCCAACCCCGGCGACCCGGCGACCGTGATCGTCGCCATCCTGGTCGCGCTCGTGATCGGGGTGGGCTGCGGCCTGTGGAACGGACTGCTCGTCTCGGTCATCGGCATCCAGCCCATCATCGCCACGCTCATCCTGATGACGGCCGGACGCGGCATCGCGATGCTGCTCACGGAGGGGCAGATCCTCACGGTGACCAGCCCGCCGTTCAAGCTGCTCGGCACCGGCTTCTGGTTCGGCGTGCCGGTGGCGATCTTCATCGCGGCGTTCATCTTCATCATCGCCGCGCTGCTCACCCGCCGCACGGCGCTCGGACTCCTGATCGAGTCGGTCGGCATCAACCCCGAGGCCAGCCGTCAGGCGGGTGTCCGCGCGCGGGGCGTGCTGTTCTCGGTCTACATCTTCACGGCGCTGTGCGCCGCGGTCGCCGGACTCATCCTCACGGCCAACACGATGGCCGCCGACGCCAACAACACCGGCCTGTTCATCGAGCTCGACGCGATCCTCGCCGTCGTGATCGGCGGCACCTCGCTGGCCGGCGGCCGCTACTCGCTCGCCGGCACGCTCGTCGGGGCGCTCGTGATCCAGACGCTCGTCACCACCGTCTACACCGTCGGCATCTCGCCCGTGGCGACGATGGTGTTCAAGGCGGCCGTCGTCATCATCGTCTGCCTGCTCCAGTCGCCCACCACCAACCAGGCGCTGGCCGGCTTCCGCCGTCGCCTCGCCCTCCGCTCCGGAAAGGGGGTCGCGGCAGCATGATGACCACGACCACCGCAGCGCCGCGCACGCCGCTGACCCGTACCACCGGCATCCTGAAGGACACCTTCACGAGCCCGAAGTACGGACCCGTCCTCGTCACCGCGATCCTGTTCCTCGTCGTCTTCATCGGCGGCGGGCTCCGCTATCGCGGCTTCTTCACGGGCCAGGTCTTCCTGAACCTGTTCGTCGACAACGCGTACCTCATCGTGCTCGCGGTCGGCATGACGTTCGTCATCCTCACCGGCGGCATCGACCTGTCGGTGGGGGCCGTGGTCGCCCTGTCGGGCATGATCGCGGCCAGCACGCTGCAGAGCGGGTGGTCGCCGGTCGTCGTGATCCCGCTGATCCTGGTGACCACCAGCATCCTGGGCCTTCTCGTCGGGTTGATGATCCACTACTTCCACGTGCAGCCGTTCATCGCGACACTGGCGGCGATGTTCCTGGCCCGCGGACTCTGCTACATCATCAGCCAGAGCTCGATCTCGATCACCGACCCCGGCTTCATCGCGCTGGCCGTGACGCGGATCCCGCTCGGACCGGGCCTGTCGATCACCCCCAGCGTCATCATCGCTGTGCTCGTCGTCGTCATCGCCGTCTGGGTGCTGCACAGCACGCGCTTCGGCCGCACCGTCTACGCCATCGGCGGCGGCGAGCACAGCGGCATGCTCATGGGCCTGCCCGTCGCGCGCACGAAGGTGCTCGTCTACCTCATCAGCGGACTGTGCTCCGGCATCGCCGGCATCCTGTTCACCTTCTACACGCTGTCGGGATACCCGCTCACGGCGATCGGCACCGAGCTCGACGCGATCGCCGCGGTCGTCATCGGCGGCACCCTGCTGGCGGGAGGCTACGGCTTCGTGCTCGGATCGGTGCTCGGCGTGCTGGTGCTGGGCATCATCCAGACGATCATCACGTTCGAGGGCACGCTGTCGTCGTGGTGGACGAAGATCTTCATCGGCGCCCTGCTGCTCGTCTTCATCATCCTGCAGCGCGTGCTGACCGCGCGACGACGATGACGGCCCGCGGCGCGGGGGTGAACACAGACCCTGCCGCGATAATGAGGGCGAGGGCGCGTGTCGGCGTGCCCGGGGGGAGCCGGCGCAGCACGTGAGCACGAACGGCGACCGCAGTCGGGGGACGACGATCTTCGACGTCGCCCGCCTGGCCGGAGTGTCGCACCAGACGGTCTCGCGGGTGCTCAACGACCTCCCGAACGTCCGCCCGGCGACCCGCGAGCGGGTCGAGCAGGCGATCCGCCAGCTGCGCTACGTGCCCTCGCAGGCCGCGCGCGCGCTCGTGACGCGGCGGTCGCGCACCATCGGCCTCGTCGCGACGGGCCTGCCCGACTACGGCCCCGCGAGCTACGTCCTGACGGTCAACGAGTCGGCGCGCGATGCGGGATATGCGGTCATCACGACGACACTGGCGGATGCTGCGGGCCCGAGTCTGCGCTCGGCCGCGGAGCTGCTGATCCGCCAGAACGTCGAGGCGATCGTGCTCATCGCCGCCGAGCGGGTGGCGCTGGACGCCTTCGACGGCTGGGAGCTGGGCGTGCCGCTCGTCGTCGTGTCGGGGGAGCCCCGCGGGCGCGCGGTGCGCGTAGGGCTCGACCAGTACCGCGCCGCCCGCGCCGCGGTGTCGCACCTGCTCGAACTCGGGCACACCGACATCCGCCACGTCGCCGGCCCCGCCGGCTCGATCGACGGCGAGGAGCGGCTGCGCGGATGGCGCGACCGGCTGCTCGAGTCGGGTCTCACGCCCACCGAGGCGCTGCGCGGCGACTGGACGCCGGCGTCGGGTTACGACCTGGGCGCCGCGCTCGCCGCGACGGGTGCGGAGGCGGTCTTCGTCGCGAACGACCAGATGGCGCTCGGCGTGCTGCACGCGCTGCAGACCGCGGGACGCCGGGTGCCCGAAGACGTCAGCGTGATCGGGTTCGACGACATCCCGGAGGCCGCCCACTTCTCGCCGCCGCTGACGACCATCCGCCAGGACTTCGTCGCGATCGGACGGGATGCCATGGCCGCCGTGCTCGCATTGCTGCAGGACGAGGACGGAACGCGGCTGCCCGCGCCCCGCGACCCTCCGCTCATCGTCCGGGGGAGCACCCGCGCGGTGTGACGCGGCTCCGCGAGCACAGGTGCTCCGGCGCGGTGTGACGCGGCTTCGCGGGCTCAGGTGCTCGGGCGGCGACAGGACGTTTCGGTGCGAGACCGTCCTGCCCTCACCGGATCTCCGATGCCGGACCGCCGCGTCGATGCCCGGCTCAGCCGCCGGCGACAGGGATCCAGACGCGCCGGAGCCGCGAGACCGGCTCAGCGCGGGTCGCGCCAGGAGTGCTGCGGCTCGTACCCGAGCACGCGCCGGGCCTTCGCGATCGACAGCATCGTGTCGTGCTCGCCGATCTCGCCGTGCACGGGCACCTCGGGGAATACCTCGGCCACCAGCTCCGCGTTCGGGCGCGACATCACGGTGTCGGCCGCCGCGATGATGTACGTCTCGAAGCCGACGGGCGCGACATCCAGTGCGCGGTCGATCGCCTGTGCGCCGTCGCGCGCGTCGATGTAGCCCCACAGGTTCCACTTGCGGGCGAACGCGTCGGCGTCGAACGAGGGGAACTCGTCGTAGTCCTCCGGCCACATCACGTTCGAGAAGCGCAGCGCCGTGATCGACAGGTCCGGATGCCAGCGCACGAGCTCCCGGGCCAGCTGCTCCTCCAGCGTCTTGACAATCGAGTACACCGATTCGGGGCGCGGCGGGTACTCCTCGTCGACGGGGATGTAGGGCGGCGGCACGTCGAACGGCAGCCCGAGAACGGTCTCGCTGGAGGCGTAGACGATGCGACGGATGCCGAGCCGCACCGCCGCCCAGAAGACGTTGAACGTGCTCGTCATGTTGTTGTGGAAGGTCGCGGCGTCCGTCATCAGCCCCGGCGCCGGAATCGCGCCCAGGTGCACGACGGCATCGAAGCCGACGGCCCGGTCGACTCCGGCCAGCGCGTCCACGACCTGCCCGTAGTCGGTGAGGTCGAGCTGCACGAACTGCGGCCCGCGCTCGCCGGTGCGGTCGAGACCGATGACGTCGTGCCCGGCGGCGGTGAGCTCGCGGGCGACGACGGAGCCGAGTTTGCCGGACGAGCCGGTGAGTGCGATGCGCATCCCCTCAGCCTGTCACGGGGTGCGGGTGCGCAGGCGCTCCAGACGCTGCCGGGCGAAGTCCTGCGCGCGCGGGCCGCCGCCGAGCGTGCGGCCGGTGACGGCGAGGATCAGCCGGGTCGCGGTGACGACCGGGAAGGGTGAGCGGCGTAGGCCGAGCAGACGCCGGTAGGGCTTCGGGATGCTCGCGACGGCGCCGCGGTAGAGCACCGCATAGGCCGGGCGCATCGGGCCGGTGAACGGGATGCGGCGGAGGAACCGCACCACCTCGTCGACCCGCTCGTCACGCCGCAGGGTGCCCGCGGTCAGGTAGTCCGCCATGCGGCCGCGCAGTTCCCGCTCTGTGGTGGGCGGATGCTGGACGCCCATCAGCGTTCCCGCGGTCGCCCATTCGCGCACGTAGGCGTCGGACCCGCCGGGGATCGGACCGCCCCACATCTCGTGAGCGGCCAGGAAGGAGTCCGTGAAGGCGAGGTGGACCCACTCGACGAGGTCGGCGTCCTCGGCGGAATACGACCGTTCGGCGCCGTCCGCGGCGACATAGGTTCCCTTGACCTTGTCGTGGAAGCGCGCGACGCGTCCGACCTCGCGCCCGGTCTGCTCGCGCGAGCCGTACGTCAGCGTGATGACCCAGCGCACCGTGCCGGTCAAGCGGCCCATCGGATCGTCGCGGTACCGCGACCAGTCGTGCACGCCGGCGAGGGCGCCCGGGTGCAGCGCCTGCATGAGCAGCGCGCGGATGCCGGCGACCAGCGTGCCCATTCCGGAGTGCACGGTCCACACCGCGCCTTCCTCCTCGAAGTAGCCGGTGTCGTCGCCGTCGGCGAGGGCGCGGATCCACGGCGGCGAGCCGCCGGCGTCGCCGGACAGCGCGGTCAGGAGCCGTCCGCGCAGGCGCTCCTCGCGGGTGCTCACGAGAGGTGCGCGGAAGCCGGAACGGATCGGGAACGGGTCCGGTGTCGCATCCCTCCAGCGTGCCACGGCGGCAGGGGGCGAGGGTCGCGGGCGGCCCCCGCAGAGCGGGTTGTCAGGAGCGTGGCCGCGTTCCTGAGTGTTCGGTGAAAACGCCCATCCGAATGCGGCCGCTCCTCGAATGAGGATCTGTGCGCATCTGGGGATGCGCGCCGCGGCGGCCCGGGGGGATCCCTTCGGGCGACTCGCTCGGCGGGCGCCGCCGTGTGGAGCCGGGAACTGCACTGGGGGCAGGTCCCGGCTCCACTCCTTCCTCGTGCGAGCGTCTCGCCCCTGCCGCAGGCCGACCGCCGAGGCGCGCGCGATAGCGTGTCCCCGATGAGCACGGCGGACGAGCGCGGCACCCGGCGCGCGGGCATGCGAGAGGTCGCGCAGCGCGCGGGCGTCTCCACGCAGACCGTCTCGCGTGTGCTGAACGGGCATCCGCACATCCGGGAGGAGACCCGCGCCCGGGTCAGCGAGGCCATCGCCGCCCTCGACTACCGCGTCAACAACGCCGCCCGCACCCTCGGCACCGCCCGCACCCGCACGCTCGGCGTCATCGCCTCGGACCCGACCCTCTACGGTCCGGCAGCCGGCATCGCCGCGCTCGAGTCGGCGGCGCGCGCGCAGGGCCGCTGGATCTCGACGGCCTACGCCAAGGCGGAGGACGCCGCCTCTGTCGCCGCCGCTCTCGCCCACGTGCACGCCCAGGGCGTCGACGGCATCATCCTCGTCGGAGCCCACGGCAGAACCCTCGAGGTGCTCGCCGACGCCACCGGCGGACTCCCGTTCGGCACGCTGCACGGCGGCCCGGGTGCGCGCCGGCAGGCCGACGGCGCCGCCGCGGTCGTCGCGCACCTGCACGACCTCGGCCATCGCCGCATCGCGCGTCTCGGCGGACCTGCCGACTGGCTCGACGAGCGCGCCCGCGCCGACGGTCACGCCGCCGCGCTCGCCGCGCTCGGCCTCGAGCCGGGCCCCGCATGGTCGGGGGACTGGTCGGCCCGCACCGGAGCGGACGTCGCTCCGGCGGTGGCGGAGGCGGTGCGTGCGGCCGGCGGACCGACGGCCGTCGTCGTCGCCAACGACCAGATGGCGCTCGGACTCATCGCGGGCCTCACCGCCGCCGGCCTGCGGGTTCCCGACGAGGTGAGCGTCGTCGGCTTCGACGACAACCCCGACGCCGCGTTCTATCGCCCCGCGCTCACCACGGTGCGGCTTGACGTCGACGGCGAGGCGCGCGCCTGCATCGCGGCGGTGCTGGGCGACCCCGAGGCTCCGGACGAGGAGACCGCGCCTCCCGCGGAGCCGCTCCTCGTCGTCCGCGTCTCCAGTGCACCACCAGCGGGCTGAAGGCCGATGTGCGATCGCATCGCTGGCCAAGCGCGATTGTTACCGGTAACATGACTCCGGATGCCGCGGCATCCGCTCGACACGAGGAAGTGACCCGCATGACCGCCACCCCTGCCGACCTGACCGACCCCGCTCTCGCGGAGGCGATCGACCGCACCCGGGCCGACGTCGCCCGCCTGCACGCGGAACTCGTGCGCTACGGCCTCGTGATCTGGACCGGCGGCAACATCTCGGGCCGCGTCCCGGGCGCCGACCTGTTCGTCATCAAGCCGTCGGGGGTGTCGTACGACGACCTGACGCCCGAGAACATGATCCTCTGCGACCTCGACGGCATCGCCGTCCCCGGGGCTCCCGGCAGCGAGCGCAGCCCGTCGAGCGACACCGCCGCGCACGCCTACGTCTACCGCCACATGCCCGACGTGGGCGGCGTCGTGCACACGCACTCGACCTACGCGGTCGCCTGGGCCGCACGCGGCGAGGAGATCCCCTGCGTCATCACGGGCATGGCCGACGAATTCGGCGGGCCCATCCCGATCGGCCCGTTCGCCGTCATCGGCGACGACTCCATCGGCCGCGGCATCGTCGAGACCCTCCGCGGTCACCGCTCCCGCGCCGTGCTCATGCAGAACCACGGGCCGTTCACGATCGGCGTCAGCGCGAAGGACGCCGTCAAGGCGGCCGTCATGTGCGAGGACGCTGCGCGCACCGTGCACATCGCCCGCGAGGCCGGACCGCTCATCCCGATCCCGCAGGACCGGATCGACGCGCTGTTCAACCGCTACCAGAACGTCTACGGACAGAACACGGACGACCGTCGATGAGCGTCGACGCCGCGACCGTCATCGCGGAAGGACGTGCGGTGCTCGGCATCGAGCTCGGCTCGACGCGCATCAAGGCGTGCCTCATCGGACCGGATGCCGCGGTGCTGGCCACCGGATCGCACGAGTGGGAGAACCGCTTCGTGGACCGCCGCTGGACGTACGGACTCGACGAGGTGTGGAGCGGCCTGCAGGCCGCCTACGCCGACCTCGTCTCCGACGCGTCCGACCGGCACGGCGCCGCCCTCACCGCGGTCGCAGCTTTCGGCGTCTCGGCGATGATGCACGGCTACCTCGCGTTCGACGCCGACGGCGAGCTGCTCGTCCCGTTCCGCACCTGGCGCAACACCAGCACGGGCCCGGCGGCTGAGGCGCTCACGGCCTCGTTCGGCGTGAACATCCCCCTGCGCTGGTCGATCGCGCACCTCTACCAGGCCGTGCTCGACGGCGAGGAGCACGTGCCGGCGATCGCCTCGGTCACCACGCTGGCCGGGTACGTGCATGAGAAGCTCACCGGGCGCCGCGTCCTCGGCGTCGGCGACGCCTCGGGGATGTTCCCCATCGACCCCGCCACCCGCGACTACGACGCCGACCTCCTCGGCCGTTTCGACGCGCTGGCCGCCGGCACGGCGCTCCCGGGTCCGGTCCGCGGCCTCCTGCCCGACGTCCTCGTTGCCGGCCAGAGCGCCGGCGAGCTCACCGACGCGGGTGCGCGCCTGCTCGACCCCTCCGGAGTGCTGCGACCGGGCGCCGTCGCAGCTCCTCCCGAGGGCGACGCCGGCACCGGCATGGTCGCGACGCGCGCCGTCGCTCCGCGCACCGGCAACGTGTCGGCCGGCACGAGCATCTTCGCGATGGTCGTGCTCGAGCGTCCGCTTGCGGGCCTCCACCACGAGCTCGACGTCGTCACGACTCCGGTCGGCGACCCGGTCGCCATGGTGCACTGCAACAACGGCGCCAGCGAGCTCGCCGCCTGGGTGGGACTCTTCCGTCGATTCGCGGATGCCGCGGGCCGGCCCGTCGACGCCGACACAGCTTTCGACGTCCTCCTGCGCGAGGCGCTCGAGGGCGACGCGGATGCGGGCGGCCTGCTCGCCTACAACCACCTCGCGGGGGAGCCGATCGCCGGGCTCAGCGAGGGACGCCCGTTGCTCGTGCGGTCGCCGGACAGCCCGTTCACCCTCGCGAACGTCATCCGCGCGCAGCTCTACGGCGTCTACGGCACGCTCGCGCTCGGGATGCGCGTGCTGGCCGAGGAGGATGTCGCCCTGGACCGCATGTATGCGCACGGCGGCATGTTCCGCACGGCGGGCGTCGCGCAGCGCTTCCTCGCGGCCGCCCTCGACGCTCCTGTCGCTGTTGCCGGCACGGCCTCCGAGGGCGGAGCGTGGGGAATGGCCGTGCTCGCGGCCTTCGCCGCGCACCGGGCAGCCGCGCACCGGGCAGCCGCGCGCACGGGCGCCTCGTCGACGACGGAGGCCGCGGCGTCCGGAGCCGATCTCGACGCCTACCTGCTCGAGTCCGTGTTCGCCTCCACCGTTTTCGACACCGCCGACCCCGAGCCCGCGGACGTCGCGGGCTTCGCCGCCTGGCTCGACCGCTACCGGGCGGGGCTCGCGGTCGAGTCCGCCGCCGTCGACGCCCTCTGACCCGCCTCACCCCCTGGAGATCCGCATGACCCGCACGCCCCTGTCCACGTCCCTCGACGGCTACGAGGTCTGGTTCGTCACCGGCAGCCAGAACCTGTACGGCGAGGAGACCCTCCGCCAGGTGGCCGAGCAGTCCCAGGCGGTCGCCGACGGCCTCGGCGGCCTGCCGGTGAAGGTCGTCTGGAAGCCGGTGCTGAAGGACTCCGACAGCATCCGCCGGATGGCGCTCGAGATCAACAGCCGCGACGACGTCATCGGCGTGATCGCCTGGATGCACACGTTCAGCCCGGCCAAGATGTGGATTTCGGGTCTGGACGCGCTCCAGAAGCCGCTTCTCCACCTGCACACGCAGGCGAACGTCGAGCTGCCGTGGGCCGACATCGACTTCGACTTCATGAACCTCAACCAGGCTGCGCACGGCGACCGCGAGTTCGGCTACATCCAGACGCGCCTCGGGGTCGCGCGCAAGACCGTGGTCGGCCACGTGTCGAACCCGGTCGTGCGTCAGCAGGTCGAGGACTGGCAGCGTGCGGCGGCCGGCTGGACCGCCTCGCGCACCCTGAAGCTCGCCCGCTTCGGCGACAACATGCGCTACGTCGCCGTCACCGAGGGCGACAAGACCGAGGCCGAGCTCCGCTTCGGCGTGCAGGTCAACACGTGGGGCGTGAACGAGCTCGCGGAGGCGGTGGCCGCGGCATCCGAGTCCGACATCGACGCGCTGATCGCGGTCTACCTCGACGAGTACGACGTGGCCGCCGAGCTGCTCCCCGGCGCCGAGCGTCACCAGTCGCTCCGCGACGGCGCCGCGATCGAGATCGGGCTGCGGTCGTTCCTCGAGGAGGGCGGCTTCGGCGCGTTCACCACGAGCTTCGAGGATCTCGGCGCGCTCACCCAGCTGCCGGGCCTGGCCGTGCAGCGACTGATGGCGGACGGGTACGGCTTCGGCGCGGAGGGCGACTGGAAGACGGCCATCCTCGTCCGCGTCGCCAATGTCATGGGCGCGGGGCTCCCCGGCGGCGCAAGCCTGATGGAGGACTACACCTACGATCTCGTGCCCGGCTCCGAGCGGATCCTCGGCGCGCACATGCTCGAGGTGTCGCCGACGCTCTCGAGCTCGAAGGCGCGCCTCGAGGTGCACCCGCTCGGCATCGGCGGCAAGGCCGACCCGGTGCGCCTGGTCTTCACCGCCGACCCCGGCCCGGCGCTGGTCGTCGCGATGAGCGACATGCGGGACCGCTTCCGCCTCGTCGCGAACGTCGTCGAGAACGTCGAGGCGCCCGACCTTCCGAAGCTCCCCGTGGGCCGCGCGATCTGGAAGCCGCAGCCCGACTTCGCGACCAGCGCCGCCTGCTGGCTCACCGCCGGGGCCGCGCACCACACGGTGATGACGACCGCCGTCGGCATCGAGGTGTTCCGCGACTTCGCCGAGATCTCGCGCACGGAGCTCGTCGTCATCGACGAGGACACCACCGTCCGGGGCTTCCAGCAGGAGCTGCGCTGGAACCAGGCGTACTACCGTCTCGCACAGGGCCTCTGAGCCCGAAGTCCGAACGTCACCGCGGTGACGAGACACCGAGGAGCTCCACGATGGCCCGCACCCCTCTTTCCGGCATCCAGCACTCGCTTCGCGCGGGCGACTATGAGGCGGTCGTCGCGAGCGTCGGTGCCTCGCTGCGGTCGCTGACCTTCGCCGGTCGCGATCTCGTCGTGCCCTTCGGGGCCGACGAGGTGCGCCCGGGCTTCCGCGGGGCGACGCTCGCGCCCTGGCCGAACCGCGTCGTGGACGGGCTGTACGCGGTCGAGGGTGTCCAGCGTCAGCTGGCGCTGACCGAACCCGACCGCGGTCACGCCCTCCACGGGCTCGCCGCCTGGCTCGAGTTCGACGCCGTCGACAAGAGCCCGAGCCACGTGACGCTGGCCGCGGTCATCGAGCCGCAGACCTCGTACCCCTGGCGCCTGGTCGTCGAGACGACCTACGCGCTGACCGCCGAGGGACTCACGCAGTCGGTGCGCGCGCGCAACGACACCGACGAGCCGGCGCCCTGGGGCACCGGCCCGCACCCCTACCTCGTCGCCGGGGAGGGATCGGTGGACGACTGGATGCTGCGGCTTCCGGCATCGCGCGTGCTCGAGGTGACCCCCGACCGCCTGGCTCCCACGGAGCTCGTCGGCGTGGATGCGGATGCCGCGCGCTTCGACTTCCGCAAGGAGCGGCGGATCGGCGCCGTGGAGATCGACCACGCCTATGCCGGTCTCTCGCGCGCGGACGGCATCGCCACCGTGACCCTCGTCGCGGACGACGGCCGCGGCGTGGCGATGAGCTGGGGCGCGGCCTGCCCCTGGGTGCAGATCCACACGGCGGATCTGCCGTCCGGACCGGGCACTCCCGGTCACCGGGCCGGTCTGGCCGTCGAGCCGATGACCTGCGCGCCCGACGCCTACAATGCCGACAGCTACGACTTCGACGCAGGGCTGATCACCATCGCGCCGGGGAAGTGGTCACCCACGGCCGAGTGGATCATCCACGCGATCGACTGATCACGCGGGTACGGGTCGCCGACTGTCGAGTCAGTGGCCTTCGTGCGTGATGACCGGCAGAGTGCCGTCGTCGCGCAGCAGGTAGCCGTCCTGCGTGGCGCCGAGCGCCGGGGTGACCAGGGCTGAGAGCACGGCAGCGGCCAGCAGCATCCCGATGACTCCGCGGGCGCTTCCTGCATCACGGGGACGGATGCCGCGGCGCACGGCCGCGGCGCAGAAGCCGCCGACGACGATCAGTAGCACGGTGCCGATGGCGACGGCGAAGACGCTCGCGCGAGCAGGCGCGAGCACGAGCAGGGCGAAGAGCGCCAGGACGCCGGCGAGCACGCCGGCCAGAGCGGCGCGAGGGGCGACCAGGCGGGAGAGTGCGAGGCCGGCGCAGCCCCAGCCGAATGCTGTCGCGCCGAGCAGGGCGACGACGACGCCGACGATGCGGGCCGCGGCGCTGGAGTCGGTGGAGACGATGGCGCCGGCGCCGAGGGCGAGCTGAACGAGCCCCGCGCCCCAGGCCGCAGCCGACGGCCAGGAACCCGTGAAGCGCACAGGCCGTACGGCCGCCCCGACCTCGGTCGGGGCGGCCGTACGGATGTGGTGCTGCAGGATCATGAGGGTGATCAGACCGTGGCGGTGCGAACGTCCTTGTCGGCCGAGAGGCCGACGCCGAGGAGCACGACCGCGCTGGCGAGGTGCAGGAAGTGGTCGGGCACGTTCAGCGCGAGGATGTTGAGCGCGTTGTCGGGCGAGCCGATGAAGAAGCCCACGATGCCCAGGAGCAAGTAGACGGCTCCGATGGTGATGTTGACGCCCTTCGCCGCACGGGCGTTGGACAGACCCGCGATCAGCAGCGCGGCACCGATGAGGAGGTGGGCGATGTTGTGGAGCGGGTTGACCTCGAAGATGCCGAGCAGCAGCCCGCCCTTCGATGCGATGAAGCCGACACCGCCGGTGACGGCGAAGCCGAGCAGACCGACGAGCACGTAGACCGCGCCGAAGATGACTGCCACGAGACGATTGGGTGACTGACGCATGAGCGACCTCCTTGTTCGAGCGGCTGCGCCGCGTTCTTCTGTTAGTTCGTGCAGCAGCCGAAATCGGATGTGTATCCGATCCCGCGCCGGGGGCACTGTGCTGCAAGGTCTCACGCTAGGGCCCGCTTTCCGCGCCTGACCCGGGGGTTGCCCCGTCGCCGCTCGCACTGGTATCCCGCGCTGGCGGAGGCTGCAGCATCCGTGTCACACTCACCGCATGCGCTTCGAGACGACCATGCTGCAGATGGGCAACAACACCGGGATCGAGGTGCCGCCCGAGGTGCTGGAGGCCCTCGGCGGCGGCAAGCGGCCGGCGGTCGATGTCACGGTGAACGGCTTCGCGTACAAGAGCACGGTGGGGGCGATGGGCGGGAAGTCGCTGATCCCGTTCAGCTCCGACAAGCGGGCGGCGAGCGGCATCTCCGGCGGCGACGCGATCGTCGTCGACGTAGAGCTCGACACGGCACCGCGCACCGTCGACGTCCCCGACGATCTCGCGGCGGCGCTTGCGACCGCTGGGCAGCGGGAGGCGTTCGACGCCCTCTCGCCGAGCCAGCGCAAGGCGCACGTCACGGGCGTCGAGGGTGCGAAGGCCGCGGACACCCGCGCTCGCCGGATCGAGTCGATCGTCGCCAAGCTGGGAGCCTGACGCCTGCCTCTCGCCTGGGCCGTTCGCGCTCTCGCGCGATCGTGACGAACGGGGGCGCGCGATACCCTTGAGCAGGGGAGAGGAGCACCGGTGGGCAAGACCTCGGAGGCTGTGGAGGAGGGCGTGTCCATCGCCTCATCCGCCGCGCGTCTGGCCGTGCGCAACCACATCCTGGTGCAGACCATCTCCCGCGGTGAGCCGTTCGTCGTCGAGGACATCGCCGCCTACGCGCGGGAGATGCTCGAGAACCTCGCGCAGGAGCAGGACACGGCCGCAGCCCTCGCCAAGCGTCAGCGCAAGAAGGCGTGGGGGCGCTTCTCCGATCCCGACGGCACGCACGACTACCGCGATCGCGACACGCGGAACCTGCGGAAGCGGCAGCGGCAGTACGCGCGCGTCGCCGCACGGCTGCGAGAGGTGGCCGCGGATGACAGCGCCGTGCGCGAGCTCGTCGAAGAGGCCCGGGATGCTGCCTGGGGAGACGTCGAGGCGAACCTCAACCGCCGCCTGCGGGTCGAGGGGATGACGGCGGATTCGTACCCCGACTACGCGCAGCTGCGCTCGGCTCGGATGCAGGCGCTCCGCCTCGTCGACCTGCCGCGCCTGGCCGCGCACCAGCGCCACACCGGCGCATCCGATGCGGACGTGGAGGCCGGGACGCCCGATGCCGAGGCCGCGCAGCGGTGAACGTCGGCCGCCGATTCGCGACCGCGGCGGAGCTGGGGTAAGCTGAACAACGGCCCGCGCGCCGTTTCGCGCGTGGGTTTGCGCCCGTAGCTCAATGGATAGAGCATCTGACTACGGATCAGAAGGTTGGGAGTTCGAGTCTCTTCGGGCGCACACTGTGTTGAGACAGTGACCGACAGAAGCCCCGGGAAACCGGGGCTTCTGTCATTTCCGGAGACAGGGCACTGGCGGCGATTCTGAGCGGCGCCGTCGGGACCGTCGCCGGCAACAGGTTCGCCCACTTCGTGAACGGTGAACTCGGGGCGCCGACACAGCCGGACTCGCCTTCTCGACGCAACCGCCTCCTGAGATGCCTATCGCACGTCTCAGCAGCCGAGGCGACTAGGGACGAGCCGACAGTATGCGGTGAGCATAGAGTGCGCTGCTGCGGCATCGAAGGTCTCGTCAACACTCGAAGCGGCCCGGATAAGATCGTCGGCCGTTGTGAGGACCACGATCTGTCGTGTGCGGTTCCGACCTATCCGCTCGGCCTCAGACGCGAGCTCGCGGCAGCTCTTCGCCGTGTCGGACGCTTTGTAGGCGGCCTCGATGACCTGGTCGATGGTGACCTGGTCGAGTGACGCCGTTTCCACAAACGCCACCGCGCCCTGCGCGCACTTCCAGGCCGCGTTCCACTTCGGCGTCACCTGGGCCGTGATCAGATCGACGAATTCGATCAGTGGTTCGCCGATTGAGCTGAACGCGATCCACTGGCGTGTGAGCGCGGGGTCGATGCTCA
Organism: Microbacterium jepli; assembly: GCF_047237905.1. Lineage (NCBI taxonomy): Bacteria > Bacillati > Actinomycetota > Actinomycetes > Micrococcales > Microbacteriaceae > Microbacterium > Microbacterium jepli. Next base: position 577,936 of record NZ_JBDFLW010000005.1, read on the forward strand.
CCGTCGGAATCGTCCGGTCCACTGCGACTGTTTCGCCCGGAAGTATGAATGCCGGAGCGAGCAGACCCGCGGCGCGGTAAGCCTGGAGCGTCTGAGTGCGCATCGCCGTCATCAGCGTCGTCGAGCCACGCGGAGTCGCACCACCGCTCACAACCCAGACCGCCTTCGAGTTGTTGGTGATCTGACTGAACCTGGTCGCCACACACCAGCTGAGATCGCCCACGTACGCGATTGAGCCAGCATCACTGGCGATTAGCGATGCTCGGTACGACAGCTCTGGGGGGCCGGAGCGATAGAGCACGGTTGGGCAGACCTCTGTTGCCGCCGCCTCCGCCGCGGGTGAAAGCAGCACTCCGCCGAGCAGGACTGTGCAGGCAACTGCGATCGTTGCAAGCGTCCGGACGCGCATGGGACCACCCACCCCTCGGTCGAGCCCCAGCGCTCGGCCTCCGTCAGCAAATTACACGCGTGATGCCACCCTGTCAGCTGAAAGGCACGTGCTCCCGCATCGGGTCCGCGCTGCCGATTTGGTTCGCATCGAAAACAAGGCGCCGAACTGGCTGGTCCACGAGCACCGATGAGGGGGAACGAAGCCGCTAGCTCGGAGACGCATGCACCGAACCGCTGAGTGCACCGCGCGACGCGCGACAGGCCGTGCGGCGACCGGGTGCCACGGGAACGCTCGTCTCTCGGATAGATTCTCTGGAGCGGATGCGGCCGGCAACGGCCCTCCCCGAGCCCTCACTCAGCCCGGGGAACTCCGCACCCAACGGCCCAGATCCCGCCGGTCACGCAGGCGACTCCAGGGGGATCTGGCATGGACGATCCGGTATCCGCCGCCTCGCGCCGGCGATCGTCGCGGGAGCGCAACCTCAGCGCAGCGCTGGTCTCCCTTGCTGACACCCTCACGTCCGATTACAGCCTCATCGATCTGCTCGAGACGCTCGTCGGGAAGAGCATCGAGCTCCTCTGCACGGACGAGGGCGGACTCCTGATCGCGGACCCCTCCACGGCGCAGCTCCGCTCGGTCGTGTCCACTGACGCGAGCGCGCGTCGTCTCGAAGCCCAGCAGCTCGACACCCGCCGCGGCCCTTCCATCACGAGCTTCGAGATGGGTGAGCCGATGTCGGTCGACGACATCGGAACGGACGCGGAGCGGTGGCCCGACTTCCGAGACAGCGCCCGCGCGGAGGGCTTCCGCTCCCTCCACTCCTCCCCCCTCCGTCTGCGGGGCACCGTGATCGGGGTGATGAATCTCTTCGGGCGAACGCCGCGGACCCTCGACGAGCAGGACGTCGCCGCGGGGCAGGCGCTGACCGACGTGGCCACGATCAGCATCCTGCAGCAGCGAACGCTGGAGGACAGTGTCCGACTGACACAGCAGCTGCAGCACGCCCTCGACAGTCGCGTCGTGATCGAGCAGGCCAAGGGCGTCATCGCCCACTCGGAGAAGGTCAGTCTCGACGAGGCATTCATCATCCTCCGCACGCACGCTCGGAACAGCCGACGGCCGCTCAGCGAGATCGCCGCGGAGGTCATGCACCGCACGCTGAATCTGCGGTCCGAGGGCTGACGTAGGCGGGCGGCGGCTGCTGTCAGGAGTCGAAACCGACCCCGAAGAGACCGGCGAGCTTGAGCAGCGGGCCGTCCTTGCCACCGTTCGCGTCGGAAGCCGCGACCGCGTGACGCATCGTCTGGATGAGCGGGTAGGCGAACGGCTCCGGCGGGATGGGGACGGGCAGTCGCCGCGCCATCTTCAGGCGGGTGCGCGGGGTGTCGGCGCCGACGAGCAGGTCGAGCATGGTTTCCGCACCGAAGCGCGTGGCGGCGACGCCGAGACCGGTGTAACCGGCGCTGTAGGCGACCTTCCCGCCCTTCGCCACGCCGTGGAAGGCGACCAGCTGCGTCGACATGTCGATGGCACCGCCCCAGGTGTGGGTGAAGCGGATGCCGGTGAGCTGCGGGAACGTGAGGAGGAAGTGGTCCGCGAGGCGTCGGAACGTCTCGGGCCGCTGGTCCTGCGAGCGGCGGACCCGGCCTCCCCGGTGATAGACGGCGTCGTAGCCGCCGAACAGGATCCGGTCGTCGGCGGTCTTGCGGTAGTAGTGGAATTCGCGCGAGGAGTCGGTGATGCCGTGGCGGCCGGTCCAGCCGATGCTCTCCAGCTGCTCGGCGGTGAGCGGCTCGGTCATGAGCACGTAGTCGTAGACGGGCACGGTGAACAGGCGGCGCGAGGGCAGGAGCGACGGGAACACGTTCGTCGCGAGGGCGACGCGCGCCGCGCGCACCTCGCCGTGCGGGGTGGAGACGACCACGCCGTCGGCTGTCGTCGTCAGGCCGCTCGCGGGCGTGTGCTCGTGGATCTCCACGCCCAGCCCCTCCGCGGCCGCGGCCAGACCCCACGCCAGTTTGGCCGGGTGGACGTACGCGGCTCCGGACGCGGCGAAGACCCCCGCGCGGAACAGCGGAGATGAGGCCTTCGTCGCCAGCGCGGCACCGGTGAGGTACTCGGCATGCCCGTGGCCGGAGTCGTCCGCGGCCGCCTCTTCCAGCCAGCTGATCTGGTGCGGCTCGGTGGCGACGGTGAGGATACCGGTCTCCTCCCATTCCGCGTCGATGCCGTAGCGGGTGAGCGTCGCGGCGAGCGCCTCGAAGTTCTCGGTCTCGAGCTTCGTGATCTCGGGGATCTCGTCGGCGAAGTGCAGCTCACCGTTCTCGGGGCCGTGGGTGAGGCTCGGCTCGACGAACCCGCCGTTGCGACCGCTCGCGGACCAGGCGATGCGCTGCCCCTCCAGGAGGATGACCCGGCGCTGAGGGTCGCGCTCCTTGGCGATCAGGGCGGTCCACAGCCCGCAGTAGCCGCCGCCGATCACGACCAGATCGGTCTCGCGATCGCCACGGAGGGTCGGTCGCGGCTCGGGCCGAGAGGGGTCGTCGAGCCAGAACGGCCGGGGGGCGGCATCCGACAGCGCGGCATCCACGATCGCCCGCGGAGTGCGCAGGTCGTGTCCGTAGGCGGTGGGGACGGTCATGCTCGCTCCTCGGGATCGACGGGGTACGGCTCACGGTACGCGTTCATGACGACGCATCGCCCGGGGAGCCGAGGATGTAGACCTTGCGGAGGCGGTCGGGCACGACCCAGCGCGTCGTCATGCCCGCCGTCAGCCGGCACACGACGCCGGGGGAGAGCGCGATCTGCTGCTCCCCGCCGTCCGCCTCGAGAGAGACCGTTCCGTGGCCGTCGATCACCACGAACACCTCGTCCACCTCGATGTCGCGCGCCGTCCCGGCTGTCAGCTCCCAGATGCCGATCTCCGCACCGGCCGCCGTGGCAAGGTCGCGGGCGCCGGTGCGCGGACCGCCTTCGACGACCTGCTCTTCGGGGACGTTTTCGTAGGCGAGGTCGGCCGTGAGCGCGTCGATCGACGCGAAGGGCTCCAGTCCGCTCATGCGAGTGAGCCCGGAACGCAGCAGGCAGCGGCGAGAGTCATCCGCCCAGTCTCACGACTCGATCGTCTCGGCGCCACATTCGCACGACGTGGGATCCGCCCCGTTCGTCCTGCCGCGCAGGTGTCAACCCCTGCGGCGGATCGGCCGATCGTCGCCCATCGTGGGCGTTCGCCGTCGCCACGTGCGGCGGACGATCGGAGGCACCATCATGAGCACGCAGCGGACATCCCAGCGATCGCCGCATGCGCGCTGGCCCGTCCTGCTCTGGGAGGGCGGCGGCACGTGGGAGCTCTGCGACCCCGCGCCGGGCCCGGGGGGCTCCCGCCGGCCGCTCGGCCGTGTCGACGCGACCGTCGAGGGCGGCTACGCGCTGTCCCTCGCCGGCAGGTCGGACTCGACGACGTACGCAACGCTCGCCGCCGCCGTGGACGCGGTCGGTGCCGTGCTCGTCGGCGGTGTCCGCGACCGGATGCCGGGAAGCACCTTCCCGCCGATGTGAGCGTTACGGGCGGGTCGGGCCTTTGCCCTTGCCGCCACCGTTGCCGTTCCCGTTCCCGTTCCCGTTGCCGTTGCCCGGGCCCTTGTCGGCATTGTCCGCGGAGGCTGACGGTTCGGGGGCGGGGGCCGGAGCAGACGTCTCGGGTGCCGGCTGATCCACCACGGGTGCCGGGGATTCGACGGTTCCGCCGCCGACCGGTTCGACCGGTGTCGACCCGACCGGCGTCGACTGGACGGGCGTCGACTCGACCGGCGTCGACTCGACGGGGGTCGACTCGACCGGGGTCGACTGCTCCGCACCCGACTCGTCGGTCACCGGCTGGTCGACGGCGGTCTCCTCGGTCGGGGCACCGTCATCGGTGACGGGCCCGGAGTCGGACGTGTCCGTGCTCACGACGGTGTCGGGCGTCGGGGTCGTGGCACTGCCCGGCGCGAGCGTGGCCATCACCATCCAGAGGATCAGCAGGAGGGCGACGATGACACCGCCGACGAGGGCGATCAGGCCGGCACGCTGCCGCGAGGTCGCGCTGGTCTCCGGCTCGACGTCCGTTTCCGATGCGCCTCCGGTGAGCAGTTCGTCGAGCTCGCTGCCTGCCGCGGGTGAGGCGACGGCGCCGTGCGCGGCGACGGTCGGCGCGACGGGGGAGGGGAGGGCGACCGTCGCCTCGTCGGCGGCAGCCGCCAGCACGCGGGTCGGAGCCGCCGTCTCGCGCGCCTCGCGCCGCACCGATCCGCGGCGGTCGCCGAGCGGACCGAGCTGCGCCGCCCGCTCCTCGACCTCGCCGGCAGTCGGCCGCTGGGCGGGGTCGCGAGCGGTCATCTCCGTGAGGAGACTCCTCCAGCGCTCGCCGAGATCGGCGGGCATCTCGGGGTCGCGATCCAAACGCGCGAGCAGGGTCGCCGGGGCGGAGACGGTGCCGAAGGGGTGGAGGCGGCTGAGCGCCTCGAGGGTGAGCAGTCCCAGCGCGTAGACATCGGACGCCGTCGTCGGCTCCCCGCCGTGCACCTGTTCGGGGGCGAGGTAGGCGGCTGTGCCGATGACGGTGCCGGGCGTGGTCAGGCGGGCCGCGTCGACCAGATGGGCGACCCCGAAGTCGGCCAGCACCGCCCGGTACGGCGGGCGGCCGCCGGGCTCCGAGCGCAGGAGCACGTTCGAGGGCTTCACGTCGCGGTGCACGACGCCGGCGCGGTGCACCGCCGCCAGACCGCCCGCGAGATCCTGCAGCAGGCGCGCCACATCGGACGGATCGATCGGACCGGCCTCGATGGCGTGGCGAAGCGTGGGTCCGTCGATGAGCTCCATGACCAGGTAGGCCTGGTCAGCGGCTGTCACCTGCGCGTCGAAGAGCGTGACCAGGCACGGGTGGTTGAGTGAGGCCAGCACCCTCGCCTCGGATGCCCGGCGCGCAGCATCCGCTTCGCCGCCTTCTCCCTGGAAGAACAGCTTGACGGCGACGTCGCGGCCGAGCAGCTCGTCGCGGGCGCGATAGACGCGCCCCATGCCGCCCGCGCCGATCCGCTCGACCAGACGGTAGCGTCCGGCGAGGAGTTCTCCCGTGTGCGGGAGTGGCGCGGCCAGCAGGTCGGACATACGGCTCAGACGAGCGGGTCGCCGTTGTCGGTGGTGCGTCGAGTGGTGACGCTCTGCCCGTTCGCGGGGTCGACCGCCGTGTGCGACGTCGACACCGTCGATCGGCGTCTCAGCACGAAGATGAGGCTGAGCAGGAACACCACGGCGCCGGCCGCCATCAGGATGTAGCCGATGAGGTGGATGTCGACGTAGCCGCCCAGGTCGACGTTCACCGCGAACGCCAGGATGGCGCCGATCACGATGAGCGCGATGCCGCTTCCGATGCCCATGGGTACTCCTTCAGCCGTACGAGAGCGGCGGCCCGATACGGGCCCACGCGGGGGCGCGCGAGACCGCCCCGTACGTCGAGCGTAGGCAGGCGGGCGGCTGCGGCCCCGGGCATGGCGGCCGACGGGACCGCGGTGTATTGTCTTGTGCCCCAATCCGCCGGAATCGCCCGCGTCGTCGCGCTCGGGATGAATTCGTGACGAAACTGCCCGTCGCGCCCTCTTATCTCCGAGACGAAAGGGCGGGACTGATCCCGGTGAGTGAAACGATGACAGAAGAGGGGGCGCTCGCGGATGTATCCGACGAGGTGCTCGTGCAGCGTGCGGTCGACGGCGACACGGAGGCGTTCGCCGCGCTGATCCGCCGTCATGGGCCGGTGGTGCGTGCCCTCCTCGGGCGACTGGCCGGGTCGACGGCCGACGGCGACGAGCTGACGCAGGAGGCGTTCTTCACAGCCTGGCGCGAGCTGCCGAGCAGGCCTGCCGACGCCGACCTGCGCGGGTGGCTGCTGCGCATCGCCATCCGTCTGGCTCTCGCACGCCTACGCGAGGGTCGCGTTGTCGAGGTCGCGGAGGTGGACGCCGAGTGCGAGGATGCCGCGGCATCCGCTCCTGAAGAGACGACCGAGCCCGACACCCGTCACGTGCGCACCCGGGCACTGTCGGGCGCGCTCGACGCGCTTCCCGACGACGAGAGGCACTGCTGGCTGCTCAGGGAGATGGGCGGGCTCGAGATCGATGAAATCGCGGAGCTGCTCGGCCTGACGAACACCGACGTCCGGGCGCGCCTCGCCGGCGCCCGGGCGACGATCTACACGCGAATGGAGGAGTGGCGATGACGGCCTCTGACCCTCGCATGCTGGCATGCGGGAAGACGATCGACGAGCTGAGCAACTACCTCGCCGGCGACCGAGAACCGTACGATCCGGCCATCGAGAACTGCCCGGAGTGCCTGAACGCGCTGAGCGGTCTGGAAGACCTGTCGGCCTGGTCTCGCGAGCTGCTCGAGGAGGACGGCCGGCGGCTGGGCGCTCCGGACGAATCATGGATCCGGGGCATCCTCGACAGCATCGTGCTCGAGGTGAGAGCGGGCCGGGACCTGCCCGTGGCGCACCCCGATCCGCGTCTCACGGTCGTGATCGCCGAAGGCGCTGTGCGAGCGCTCGTGCGCTCCGTCGGCGGATCCATCCCGGGAGTGGTGATCGCCGGCTGCAGCCTCGACGGCGACGTCGAGACGCCGGGCGCGCCGCTGCGCGTCGTGCTGACCATGAGTCTCGACTGGCAGGTGCCCGCCGCCGACGTGATCACCGCCGTGCGTGACGCGGTCGCCGAGGCCCTCGCGGAGCACACCGAGCTGCGCGTCGACGACATCGACATCTCGGTCGTCGATGTGCATCGATCGACAAGAACGGGGGAGGGATCGTGAACGGTGTTCCTGAAGAGTCCGAGCTGACGGATGCTGCGCGGGAGGTCCGCGGACTGACCGACGTCTACCCGGCGCCGGCGGCGCTGGCCGAACCGCCCGAGACGGTGGCGGCGGTGCTCGCGCGCGACCTCGACGCGCTGTCGAAGGTGTACGTGCAGGAGGAGGCTGACGGCGTGGAGGCGCTGGCGCACGTGGGTGTGGACCGGTCCCGCCCGGCGCCGGAGACGGCGAAAGCGGCCGCCGAGGCGATCGCCGCGCGATTCGACGCCGACGCGCCGGTGCACGTGACGGTGCGCGTCACGCGCATCAGCTGACGTCGGTGGCGGGGATGCCTTACGTCATCCGGGCCGCGGGCGCCAGGCCGGAAGAATGTCGCACGTCGTGCGTACAGTGAACGGGTGCCGGAGGGAGACAGTGTCTATCTGCTGGCCGCGCGGCTGCGGGCGGTGGGCGACGGCCACCGGGTCGTCGACGGCGAACTGCGCTCCGGTCCGTCGGCCGGAACCCCGCTTTCGGGTCGGACCATCCTCGAGATGGTGACGTTCGGCAAGAACCTGCTCATGCGCTTCGATGATGGGATCACCCTCCACACGCACCTGCGGATGCAGGGCAGCTGGTCGATCACCGGTACGGGCAAGACGCTGTCGCGGGCGATGCACGAGAGGGTGAGGGTGCGGATGCGGCTCGACGACGGACGCACGATGTGGGGTCTCGACCTCCCCGTCGTGGAGACGGTGCCGACGTCGCACGAGGATCAGGTCGTCGGACACCTCGGCCCCGATCCGCTGCGCGACGACTGGGACGCGCCCGAGGCCGTGCGGCGTCTGCGGCGGGAGCCGGCGCGTCCGCTCGTGTCGGCGCTGCTCGATCAGCGCAACATGGCGGGCCTCGGCAACCTGTGGGTGAACGAGCTCGCCTTCCTGCGGGGTGTGTCCCCGTTTCAGCCTGTCGGCGACGTCGAGCTGGAGCCGCTCGTCGCGCTTGCTGCACGCTCGCTGCGGATCTCCGCAACCGTTCCCGGCATGTACCAGGTGACCACCGGTCGCTCGCAGAAGGGCGAGTCGCACTGGGTCACCGGGCGCGCGCATCGCCCGTGCCTGCGGTGCCGCACCACGATCCTCGTGCGCGCGGAGCAGCCGAACGACCCCGACCACCGCCGCACGTGGTGGTGCCCCTCCTGCCAGCCGACGCGGGCGAGCACGGCCGCGCCACCCGGTGCCGCCGCGCCGATCGCGAACGGCCCCGCAGTGCAGCCCGGTATCGGCCCTGCCGCGACACCCGGCGTCGGCGACCTCCCACCCCACACGCCAGACCCTGACACCCGGGCCCCCGCGCCCACACGGAGAGAACGATGATGGACACGATGGATGCCGCGCTCCGCGGCGCGCTCGACGGCGTCGTCTGGGCGCAGGTCGAGCCCGGCTTTCACGTCGGCAGCCGGGACGGCGACTTCCTGGGCTACATCGACCGCCGTGACGACGGCCGGTACCTCGCCTCGGACATGACGGCGCGCGTCGTCGGACGCTTCCCCGACCTGGCATCGGCGATCCGGGCGCTCTCGGAGCGGCATCCCGATACCGACGTGTCCGGCGAAGGGGCAGTGACCTCGTGAGCGCCGACGACGGGCAGCTGCTGTCGGTGACGTATTCGAGCGCGGCGACGGCGGATTTCGACGACGCCGACCTCGCCGCGCTCCTCGCGCAGAGCCGGGAGTCGAACGAGCGCCTCGGGCTCACCGGCATGCTGCTGTACCGCTCAGGTCGGTTCATCCAGATCCTCGAGGGGCCGAGGCAGGCGGTGCGCGACCTCGTCGCGCGCATCGGCCGGGATTCGCGTCACGCCGACATGCGGATCCTGCTGGAGGAGCGCGTACCCGCTCGCTGGTTCTCGGACTGGACGATGGGCTACGAGCCCATCGCCGCGAGCGGGGAGCCGGCGCCCGCCGGTTTCCGCGACACGTTCGACGACCTCGAGGGCGACACCGACGAGCGGGCGACCCTGCGCGCGGTGCGCGAACTCAGCATCTGGTTCCGCGCGCGGGCCGGCGGGTCTCAGGCCCCGACCGGCTGATCCCGGCTCGCCGGGAGGGTGGCCGACTCCGTCGCGACCGCTCGATGCCGACCCGCGGGCGGCGCGTGACGCCGCCGGCTCCGTAGCGACGGCTCAGCGCGGCATGACCTGCAGCCACGCGAACCCGTGCGCGGGAAGGGTCAGACCGGCCGCGAAGTCGACCGGCTCGGCCGTGAGGAGGTCGGTCGCCGCGCTGTCGAAACCCGAGAGGGTGAGCGCGTCGATGTCGGCCGCGTCGTCTCCGACGTTCGCCAGCACGAGCACGAGCGATCCCACCCCGGGCCGCTGGTAGCCCAGCACGGTCGGGTGGCCGGCGTCGAAGCCGATGAGCCGGTTGCCGCCGAGGGCCGGCGTCGCCTTGCGCGTCGCGATCAGCCGGGTGAGGCGGGAGTGGACGCGCCCCGCCGGCGTCGACTCGTCGTGGCGAGCGGCGTAGGCCTCCGCGGGGCGCTCGCCGCGGTGCACCCACCGCGAGTCGTGGGCGTGATGCGGGTCGTCGAGGTATCCGTAGTCGTTGAGCTGACCGACCTCGTCTCCGAGGTACAGCAGTGGGATGCCGCCGGTGCTCATGGCGATGGCGTGCGCCAGCACGACGCGGTCTTCGCCGCCGGCGTCGCCCGCCTCCACTCCGGCCAGTGAGGCGGTGGTGCCCGCGACCCGGGCGTCCCCGGTCTTCGGGTTCTCCTGGAAGGTCGCGCCGCGCGAGAAGCTGCCCTCGACGCGGTTCACGTAGAAGTCGTTGAGGAAGCGACGGTGCGGATATCCCTCGATGCCGAGCTCCGCGGCATCCTCGTCGGCGAAGGTCCATCCGATGTCGTCATGACTGCGCACGTAGTTCACCCATGCCGTGCCGGCCGGCAGCGCGTGCCGGCGCTCGAGCGCCTGCTGCAGCAGGCGCCGATCGCGGGTGGCGAGCGCCTCCCACGTCAGCGCCATCTGCAGCGGGTTGTACGACAGCTCGCACTCGTCGCGGGAGATGTAGCTGACCACCTCGTCGGGATGCACGATCGCCTCCGACTTGAACAGCATCGACGGCGCCGCGAGATCGAGCACCGCGTTGAAGGCCTGCAGCAGCAGGTGCGCCTCCGGCAGCGACTCGCACGTCGTGCCCAGGCGCTTCCAGATGAACGCGACCGCGTCCATGCGGAGGATCTCGACACCCTGATTCGCGAGGAAGATCATCTCGCCCGCCATCGCCCGGAAGACGGCGGGGTTCGCATAGTTCAGGTCCCACTGGAAGTGGTAGAACGTCGCCCAGATCCAGCGGCCGTCGTCCAGCTGCACGAAGGAGCCGGGGTGGTCGTCGGGGAAGATCTCGCGCACCGTCTGCTCGTAGGCGTCGGGCATCGTGCGGTCGGGGAAGATCAGGTAGAAGTCCGCGAAGTCGGGATCGCCCGCGACCGCCTTCCGGGCCCACTCGTGCTCGCTGCTCGTGTGGTTGAAGATGAAGTCGAGCACGAGCGAGATGCCCGCGAGGCGGAGGTCGGCGGCCAGCGCCGCCAGCTCCTCCATCGACCCGAGCGCCGGGCTCACGCGCCGGTAGCTCGACACCGCGTAGCCGCCGTCGTTGTCGCCCTCCGGGGCGTCGAAGAGCGGCATGAGGTGCAGGTAGGTCAGGCCCAGCTCCTGGAAGTAGGGGATCTGCGCACGCACGCCGTCGAGGTTCCCCGCGAAGCGGTCGACGTAGCAGACGCCCCCGAGCATGCCCTCCGACTGGAACCAGTCCGGGTCTGCCGCGCGCTGCGCATCGCGCGCCTTCAACTCGAGCGACCGGCTGCGCCAGGATGCCGCGGCCTCCTGCACGACCGCTGCGAGCTGCTCCGCAGCATCCGCTCGATCGCCGTAGAGCTCCTGGAAGATGCCGTGCAGCCGGGGGAACTGCGCGTCGAGCCGGGCGTCGAATGACGCGTCGGTGACGGTGGCCGTGCGGATCAGCTGCAGGTCGGTGGCGGCGTCGCTCAGCGCGGTCATCCCGCCAGCCTAGAGGGGACGCCCACCCGCCCGAGGACCCCGCGGCGACTAGCCTGGAGGTGTGAGCGCCTACGTCTCGGCGTTCGAGCTGTTCTCCATCGGAGTAGGACCCTCGAGCTCCCACACGGTCGGTCCCATGCGGGCCGCAGTCGACTTCGCCATGCGCTTGCGGGAGTCCGGACTCCTCGATCGGGTCGGGCGCATCACCTGCACGCTGTACGGGTCGCTGGGTGCGACGGGCATCGGCCACGGCACGCCCGACGCCGTCGTCGCGGGCCTCCGCGGACTCCAGCCCGAGACGGTCGATCCCGACGAGGTGCGGGCGGCATGGATGACCTGGCCGCGCGGCGGCGAGCTGCTCGTCGACGGCACGCACCGTGTGCCGTTCGCGAAGTCGGACGTGACGTTCGCCGCCCGGGTGCGTCTTCCTGCGCACCCCAACGCCATGACGATCGAGGCATGGTCCGAGCCGCACCAGGGACCGCCGCGGTCGGAGGCGGGCGACGTGCGGGCGACCGGTACGGCGCCGGCCCTCACCGCGCCCGTGAGCGACGAGGGCCTGCTGCTGCGAGAGACGTACTACTCGGTGGGCGGCGGATTCATCCGCCGCGACGGCGAGTCGCCGCGCGTGCAGGCGCACGCCTATCCGCTCGACTTCTCCAGCGCGGAGGAGCTCATCGCCCTCTGCGACGAGCGCGGCATCACGATCGCCGAGGCCGCGCGGATGAACGAGGAGGCGCTGCGCTCCGACGAGGAGATCGCCGCCGGACTCGACGCCGTCTGGGACGCCATGGCCGGCAGCGTCGAGGCGGGCCTCGAGACGGGTGGGGTGCTGCCTGGGATGCTGCAGGTGCGCCGCCGCGCATCCGTCATCCGCGAACAGCTCGAGGCCGCCGAGTCGGGCGGCCACCGCGAGCTGCCGGGGGAGTGGCTGGGCGCCTTCGCGCTCGCCGTCAACGAGGAGAACGCCGCCGGCGGTCGCGTCGTGACGGCGCCCACGAACGGTGCCGCCGGGATCGTCCCCGCCGTGGCGATGTACTGGTGGCGGTTCCTGGCGGATTCCGGTCTGGGCGCGGGCAATGCCGTCACCCCGCACGGAGAGCTCGTCGGCAGCGCGCTGCTCGGCTACTCGGGCACCGCGCAGGTCGAAGCAGCCGGACGCGGTGACCAGGTCGGACGCGACGAGCGGGACGGACGCGACGAGCGGGACGAGGAGCAGATCGCCGAGGCGAACCGTCGCCGCGGCATCCGTCGCTTCCTCCTCACGGCGACCGCGCTCGGGTCGCTCTTCAAGGCGAACGCCTCCATCTCCGGTGCCGAGGGCGGCTGTCAGGCCGAGGTCGGCTCCGCGTGCGCGATGGCGGCCGGCGGACTGACCGCGGTCATGGGCGGCACGACGCGGCAGATCGAGAACGCCGCCGAAATCGCGATGGAGCACCACCTCGGCCTCACGTGCGACCCGGTCGGCGGGCTCGTGCAGATCCCGTGCATCGAGCGCAACGCCATCGCCGCCTCGACCGCCGTCACCGCCGCCCGCCTCGCCCTGCGCGGCGACGGGTCGCACTACGTCTCGCTCGACATGGTGGTCGAGACCATGCGTCAGACGGGCATCGACATGTCGACCAAGTACAAGGAGACCAGCGAGGGCGGCCTCGCGGTCAACGTCATCGAGTGCTGACGCGGGGACTTTGCTTCGCGCGTCGGCGGGTCGGAGCGCTTCACCTGACGCCCGTCGTGCAAATCGCGGCTGGCTGCTTGCACTTCGCGTCAGGTGAAGCCGTTCGCTGTTCCCGTTGAGCGCGGGTTGGGCTGTTCACTTGACGCCTGTCGCGGCAATCGCGGCTGGGTGCTCGCACTTTGCGTCAGATGAAGTCGTTCGCCCGTCCCGCCGCGCGCGGGCTCGACTGTTCAGTTGACGCCTGTCTGGGCCGTTCAGTTGACGCCTGTCGCGGGAACCGCCGCCGAATACCCACGTCACTCGTCAGGTGAAGCCGCCGCCCACCCCCGGCGCGTGAGCGCGGCACGGATGCGCGCGACCGCGGCGCCCGACCGGAGGTGCTCGGAGGTGACCCGCACCACGATCCAGCCCAGGCTCTCGCAGGCGGCGTATTTCTCGATGTCGCGGTTCCACTGACGGATGTCGACGCGGTGCTGGTCGCCCTCGTACTCGACCATCACGCGCCTCAGCCGGTACGCGAGGTCGGCGATCCCGATCAGTTCCCCCGACTCGCCGAGGATCTCCACGTCGAGCTCGGGCTCGGGCAGCCCCGCGCGGACGACCGCGAGGCGCGCCCGGGTCTCGCCGGGCGACGAGCTCCCGAGCCGGATGAGCTCAAGCGCTGCGCGCAACGCGGCGGCTCCGGCTCGCCGACCGACCGTCGCCGCCGCGCGGAGGTTCTCGATCCGGGCGAGCGCATGTTGTGGTTCGCCCGCATGCCCGCTCCGCAGTCTCGGGACGCGGATGATCGCGTCGCCCACGATCACAAGGTCGTCCAGAGAGAGGGATGCTCCGACCAGCCCTCCGAGCTGCGCCCAGGTGGTGGCGGGGTCGCAGACGATCAGCCCCGACACCGAGCGGGTTCCGATGAGGGCGGGGTCGAGCTGGCGGCCCCGGACGCCGGTTGCGCGAGAAGCCCGACGAGGCGCGATCGCGCTGACGTCGAGAAGCGTCGGTACGGGCACGGGAAGTCCAAGGATGAGGGCGGCCGTCTGGTGGGAGAAGACCGTGTCGGGAGGCATCGCGGTCGCATAGGCCTCAGCCAGTGCGACGTGCTCGGCCGCCGCCCGTTCTCGAGGGTGCGGGGTGGGCGTCTGCTCGCGATCTCGTAGGTCGTTCGGCGCGCGTCCGCGTTCTTGCTGCAGGATGCCCATGTGCTCGAGCCGGCGGACGTCATGCCGGTGGTGCTCGCGCCGGGCCGGTTCGCTCCGCCCCTGGTCCGCGGCGCGCACGCGAACGCCGCGGAAGGGGGCATCCAGATCTTTCGCGCGGACGCGCCCAGCTGATACTCCGGCCCGCCGAGCCTGCGCCACCGAGAATGCATCGGGCAACGAGGAGGGAAGCGGACGGCGAGAGCGCGGCATCCGCTCATCGTTCCCTTCGACACACCCGCATCGGCGTCGGGTACAGCCATCTCGTGGACAGCGGCATGCGGCACCGTCCTGGGGAGAGCTGCTGCTCCTCGGTCACTTGGCCGATACTGCGGCCACGCCGGGCTCGATCCCGCGAGAAGCGTCAGGTGAGGCATCCATCCAGCCCGCCCCGCTTCGCAGTCGACCGCCGACGCGCCCTTACCTGGCGCGAACTGCGGTTACGCCCTCGCGCATCCCGCAAGAAGCGTCAGGTGAGGTACCCACCCCGCAGCACGCGAGGCAGCCGACCGTCGACGCGGCGCTCACCTGACGCGATGCGCGGAAACGCTGCGGCGATACCCGCAGCACGCGACACATGAACCGAAAAAACGGCAAAGAGGCGAGCCGGCTCAGTCCTCGCGCGGGGTGCGCAGCTTCGCGGTGAGGTCGCGCAGCTGCACGAGCTCCTCGTCGGTCAGGGCCGACATCCGGTCGGCGATCGACCGGCCGTGCGCGGTCGCGAGGCGCCGGAAAATCTTCGTGCCCTCCTCGGTCGCGCGCACCAGCGCTCCGCGGCCGTCTTCGGGGTCGGGGCATTTGGTGACGAGCCCGCGGGCCGCCATGCGGTCGACGAGGCGGGAGACGCTCGGCTGACTGATCAGCATGTTCGCTGTGACATCGCGCAGGCGGGCGGTCATGTCGGCCGATCGGGTGACCGTCAGCAGCACGTCGTACTCGCCCTGCAGCAACCCGTCGCCCTCGAAATCACTGGAGATCTCGGAGAACACCTCGTGCTGCGCACGGAACAGGCTCTCCCACGCATCCACAGCGAGGCGTCGATCGGTCATGCCCCCCAGGATAGAGCGCGGGGCGCCTCTAGGCTTGCGCCATGTCCCGGACGCGACGCCCCTCCCGCCTCATCCTGGCCATGCTGGCGGTCATCCTGCCGCTCCTGCTGGCGGCCCCGACATCAGCGCTCGCCGCCGCAGACACGAGCAGCGACCATCGAGCGGATGCCGCGGCATCCGTCCCCGGGATCGTCACCGCCGGAGTCGACGACTTCTCCTTCGAGAGCATGGACGCCGACTACACGATCGGCAGAGCCGACGACGGCACGAGCACCCTCCGCGTCGTCGAGACCTTCGTCGCGCTCTTCCCCGACATCGACCAGAACCGCGGGATGCGGCGCATCATCCCCGACAGCTACCAGGGCCAGCCGCTCTTCCCGAAGCTGATATCCATCACCGACGGCGACGGTCAGCCGCGAGCATCGGAGACCGACTCCGAGGACGGCTCGTACTCGATGACCTCGCGGGCCGACGACTACGTCCGCGGATCGCAGACCTACGTGTTCACGTACGAGCTGCGCAACGTCACGGGCACCTTCGCCGACACCGACGCGACGGAGTTCTACTGGGACGTCAACGGCGTCCAGTGGGCCCAGCCGTTCGGCGCGGTGTCCGCGCGGCTGCACGTGCCCGCCGCGCTCGCCGGATCGCTGACCGGCGCCGCCTCCTGCTACGTCGGGGCCCAGGGCGCGACCGCGACCTGCCCGATCGACCAGGCGCCCGACGGCGGCGGCGTGGTGTTCGACGCCTTCTCGCAGGACGTCGCGCCCTACCAGACCGTGAC
Source organism: Microbacterium jepli (assembly GCF_047237905.1). Lineage (NCBI taxonomy): Bacteria > Bacillati > Actinomycetota > Actinomycetes > Micrococcales > Microbacteriaceae > Microbacterium > Microbacterium jepli. The sequence continues at coordinate 593,909 of NZ_JBDFLW010000005.1, forward strand.
GATCGCGGTGGCGTTCGCGACCGGCACCTTCGCGCAGTTCGACTCCTCGTACCTCGCCTCCCCGTGGGGGTGGGCGCAGGGCGTCGCCGGACTCGGCGTGCTCGCCGCCATCGTCGGAGCGTTCGTCGTGGCCGGGCGGCGCCTGCGCGACGATCCCGGCCGACCGGTCATCATCGCCGAGTACACGCCCCCGCCCGGCATCGACGCCCTCGAGAGCGCGGTGCTCCTGGGCAAGCAGGCGAAGGCGATTCCGGCGGAGGTCCTCGAGCAGGCGGTGGTCGGCAGCATCCGCATCATCGAGGGTCGCAAGAGGTTCTTCGGCGGGCAGCGCCTCATCGCCGAGCTCGTCGATCCCTCGCGAGCAGACAGGGACGGGCGAATGCTGCTCGACGGCCTCTTCCGCGACCTGACGCCCGGTGCGCAGTTCGAGTTCGGCAGCACCGACACGCGGTTCTCGACGGCGGCGCAGAAGATCCTCAAGGCCGCGGACAGCGAGCTGACGATCCGTGGCCTGCGCAAGAAGGTCCCCGCGCGACTGCGCGCCTGGCCGATCCTGCTCTCCACCGGCGCGGGAATCGGGGTCTTCCTCCTCGGCTTCGCCGCGATCAACGCGGGCGTCTTCGCCCTGGTGCCGGTGCTGCTCATGGTCGCGACCTTCGTCGCCTTCTTCCTCGTCGGAGGCGTCCTCGCGCGCAAGCCGCTGACCGCCGCCGGCGCCGAGGTCCGCGATCATCTGGCGGGGCTCAAGGTGTTCATCGAGTGGGCCGAGGCCGACCGCATCCGGATGCTGCAGTCGCCGACGGGCGCGGAGCGCGTGCGCATCGACCCGGGCGATCCGCGCGAGATGCTGCGCCTCTACGAGGCCCTTCTGCCGTACGCGGTCGTGTTCGGCCAGGAGAAGGAGTGGGCGGAGCGGCTCATCGTGCTCTACGGCGACCACACGCCCACCTGGTATTACGGCAGCGGCGCCCTTAACGCGGCCGCGTTCTCCTCCGGCATCACGTCGCTCTCGTCCGTGGCGTCGTCCTCCTCGTCCTCCGGCGGGTCGGGCGGCGGCGGCTCGGCCGGTGGCGGCGGAGGCGGGGGAGGCGGCGGTGGAGTCTGAGCTCCGCGGTTCACGGCACTCGCCGACGCAGCGGCCTCGCCGCGCCTGCGCGCACCCCCTGAACCCTGTGCTCTAGCCTCCAGCACACCCGCGCTCCGCGGCCCGCGTCGCGCCTAGCCTGGACGCATGCCCGCTGACGCCCGCACCGCCCTCGAGACCGCCGACTGGCGCCGTCGTGTCTTCGCCCTCTACGACGCGGTCCGCCGCGCGGAGACGCCCGAGGAGGGGCACGAGCTGTGGCGGATCGAACGCGATGACCTGCTGGCGCGGCATCCTGCATCGCCCCTGCTGCCCGAGGCGAAGCAGTGGTTCACGGGCGCCGAGGTGGCACCGTACGACGCCGACTGGCGCTTCGAGCTGCCCATCGTCGAGGCGGAGCCGGCGCGCTTCGAATTCGCCACCGGCACCGACGGCGTGGTGCCGTTCGAACGGCTCGGCGTCGTCGAGATCCCCGGCGTGGGCACCCTGGACGTGTGGCGGCTGACCACGTACGGCGGCGGGCTGTTCGTCCCGGTGCGCGACGCGCTCGCCGGAGCCCCGGGCGGCACGTACGGCGGCGGGCGCTACCTGATCGACACGATCAAGGGTGCCGATCTGGGGGCGGATGCCGCGGCATCCCGCATCGTCGTCGACTTCAACTTCGCCTACAACCCGTCGTGCGCCTACGACCCGGCCTGGGCGTGCCCGCTCGCGCAGCCGGGCAACGTGCTGCGCGTCGACGTGCCCGTGGGCGAGCTCTACAGCTGAATCACCGGGCCCGGACGCAGTGAGGGCCGGTCGGAGAGGCATCCGACCGGCCCATGTCCCTTTGCACCAAGAGAGTCCTGCAATCACATGACGGGAGCTGCCACAGCAAACAACTTCCGCTCCTGAACTGTATAACGACGAGGTAACGGAAGGGAAGACCTTTCTGTCGTCCGAACCTGGCAGTCCTTTATCAGGGCTCCGGGATGACCCGGTCGAACAGCTCGTCGCGGGCGACGTCGGGGTCGGGTCCGCTGCGCACACCGGTGTCGAGCGCGGTGATGCGGGCCATGTCGTCCTCGCCGAGCTCGAAGTCGAAGACGTCGAAGTTCTCGCGGATGCGCTCGGGGTTCGTGGACTTGGGGATGACGGAACGGCCCTGCTGGATGCCCCACCGCAGCATGACCTGGGCCGGACTCCTGCCGTGCGCACGGGCGATGTCGCCGATCGTCTCGTCCTGCATCACGTTGCGGCGCTCGTCGCCCCAGGGTCCGGGGTAGAACGTGATGCCGCCGATCGGCGACCACGCCTGAGTCAGGATGCCGCGCCGCGCGTCCTCGGACTGCACGTCGGGCTGCGCGAAGTAGGGGTGGAGCTCGACCTGGTTGACGGCCGGGACGACCTCGACCTCGGCCATCAGCCGTTCCAGGTGGTGGGGCATGAAGTTGCTCACGCCGATCGCCCGCACCCGGCCGTCGGCCAGCAGCTCCTCCAGTGCATGGTAGGCGGCCACCGTACGGGCGAAGCGGCTCGGTGCGGGCTGATGCAGGATCAGCAGGTCGAGCGTCTCGACGCCGAGCTTGCCGACGGCCTTCTCGAAGGCGTGCAGCGTCTCCTCACGGCCGTAGTCGGACACCCACACCTTGGTCTCGACGAACACGTCGGCGCGGTCGACGCCCGACCGGCGGAGGCCCTCACCCACCTCGCGCTCGTTGTTGTAGGCCGCGGCCGTGTCGATGTGGCGATAGCCGACGCGCAGCGCGGTGTCGACCGCGGCGGCCGTCTCGTCGGGCGGGCTCTGGAACACGCCGAGTCCGATCGTGGGAAGGGTGACGCCGTTGTTCAGGGTCAGGTCGATCATGGGAACCTCTCTCCGTCGCGGATGCGACGGGATCCATGCTCGACCCGTCGGGCCGTGCCGGCCAGCCCCTTCCACGGGAGGCGGGCCGATGTCACGCGCTCGACCGACGCCGATCCTGCACGGTCGGTCGCGCTCGACCGACCGTAGGCTCGGGGCGGGTCGCGACCGCGCGGCCCGATCGGAGGCCGGAATGGACTACTCGCTCGAAGTGATCGCGATTCCCGTCTCGGACGTCGACGTCTCGCTGCGCTTCTACGTGGATCAGGTCGGGTTCCACCTCGACCACGACGTCTCGCATGTTCCCGGGATGCGGGTGGTGCAGATGACGCCGGTCGGGTCGGCGTGCTCCGTCGTGATCGGCGAGGGGATGCCGTTGGGCGAGCCCGGCTCGACGAAGGGTCTTCAGCTGGTGGTCGGCGACATCGACGCGGCCCGCGAAGAGCTCGCCGGGCGCGGCGTGTCGATCTCCGAGGTGCGGCAGCTCGGCCCCGAGGGCATGCAGGGCTCGCGCTTCGCGTTCTTCTCCGACCCCGACGGCAACGGGTGGTCGATCCAGGAGATCAAACGCTGATCCGACATCCCGCTGTCAAGTCTGTACGCGGCGGCCCTCCCCGGCGTAGCGTCATGATCACGACCCCGAGGAGGCGGCCATGACACACCACGACAAGTCCCACGACACGTCGGCCCATGACGAGACGGTGCGCGAGACCACGAGCGAGGGCGAGTACACCGACACCGAGACGGCGTCGGGCCGCGACACGCACAAGGACAACGTCCACCCCGGCCAGTACACCGACGCCGACCTGGGTGAGGGCAAGGACTGACACCTCCCAGTCAGGCCTGACACTGTCCGTCAGGCCCGACGCTCTCGGTCAGGCCACGGCGCCGGGCGCCGGGCGCACCGGCGTCGGCGCTGTCCGAGCCGCAGCCAGCCGCGCGACGACCACGCCCGCGGCTGTCTGCAACTCGGGCGGCGCGATGATCGCGAAGTCGACGTCGAAGCGCAGCACCCAGGACAGCAGTCCGGCGTACGACCATGAGCCGATGCGCACGCGGCAGCCGCCGTCCGGCAGCTCCTCGAGGTCGCCGTCGTCGACCCACGGGGCGACGGCCGCGGGAGGCAACGGCAGGGAGAACTCTCCGTAGACCGGCCAGACCGCAGCATCCGTGGATCCCTTGAATCGCGCCTCGACGAAGGCGGCGGCATCGCCCGAGGGGATCGGCCGCGGGGCGAACGGCACGCCCCCCGCCTTGGGCCGCAGCCGGTCGAGGCGGAAGGTGCGCCAGTCCTCGCGGTCGAGGTCCCACGCCACGAGATACCAGCGCCCCGCCCGAGCGACGACCCCGTGGGGCTCGGCACGGCGTGGCGGTCCGTCGCTCTCGTCGCTGTAGTCGAAGCGCAGCGTCCGCCGGTCGTGCACGGCCGCGCTCACGGACTCGAGCACCGCCGGATCGACCTGCTCCCGTGCGGCCGCGTCGGAGAAGCGGATGCCGTCGATGCGGTGACGCAGGCGCGACGGCATCACCTGACGCACCGTGAGGAGCGCGCGCGCCGCCGCGTCGTCCAGGTCCACGCCCGAGGACGACACCGACTGCAGGGCGACCGCGATGGCGACGGCCTGCGCGTCGTCGAACAGCAGCGGCGGCAGTTCCGAGCCGGCGGACAGCCGATAGCCGCCGTCGGGTCCCTTGCTCGATGCGATCGTGTAGCCCAGCTCGCGCAGGCGGTCGACATCACGGCGGACCGTCCGCGGCGTCACGTCCAATCGCTCCGCGAGCACCGGCCCCGGCCAGTCCCGACGTGTCTGCAGGAGCGACAGCAGCGCGAGCATGCGGGAGGACGTGGTGGGCATGACCACAGTCTCCCGGATGAAGAGGACTCAACCTGTCCGCATCGGACGAGAGAGTGCAGGTACGGCAATCAGCCGCACCTCTCGATCGAAGGACACCCCGTGAGCATCATCACCACCACGCACCTCAACTTCCGCGGCACGGCACGCCCGGCGATGGAGTTCTACCGCTCCGTCTTCGGCGGCGACCTCCAGCTCATGACCTACGCCCAGATGGGGATGCCCGCCGAGGCGCCCGGGGCGGACAAGGTCGTCTTCTCGCGCCTGCAGGCCGATGGCGGGTTCCGTCTGATGGCATACGACATCCCCGGAATCGACGACGCGGATGCTGCGGCCACCGCCGGCAGCACGCGTCGCGAGAACGGGGCGACCCTCACGGACCGCACGTTCTTCCAGTCGCTGCAGGGATCGACGCTCGATGAGGTCGCGGTGCTGTGGGACCGTCTGTCCGACGGGGCCCGCATCATCGAGCCGCTGGCCGCCTCCACCTGGAGCGCGGGTTTCGGCATGCTCACCGACCGCTTCGGCGTCACCTGGGTCGTCGACGTGCAGGCCGCGGCCTGAGCGCACGGGCCCGGGCGCGCAGGCGCCCGGGCCTCGCGCGCCCTGGGCCTCCCGACAGTGCCGGGCCGCGCGCGGATGCCTGCCCCGGCTCCGGGGCGCACGCCCAGGCTCGGGTCGACGTCTCGCCGTACGCTGGCGGGACACCCCCGAAGGAGGCGTCATGGACGCGAACCCCACCCCCGACGAGTCGCCGCTGCGCGGCCGCCCGTGGCTGAGCGCCTATGCCGACGGCGTGCCCGAGGAGATCGACCCCGTCACCGAGACGCTGGTGGATCTGCTCGACGCGTCGGTGCAGCGCTACAGCAGTCAGGTCGCGTGCGAGTTCTTCGGCGCCGAGACGACGTACGCCGAACTGGGGGAGCAGGTCTCCCGTGCGGCGAACGCCCTGCGCAAGCTGGGCGTCGAGGCGGGGGACAGGGTCGCCCTGGTGCTGCCGAACTGTCCGCAGCACGTCGTCGCCTTCTACGCCGCCCTGCGCCTCGGCGCCATCGTCGTCGAGCACAACCCGCTCTACACGGCGCGCGAGCTCCGTCACCAGTTCGAGGTGCACGAGGCCGTCGTGGCGATCGTCTGGGACAAGGTCGCCGACACCGTGGCGGAGTTCCCGAGCGACATCGCGCCGTCGGCCATCGTGTCGGTGCGGATGACGGACGCCCTTCCCTGGGGCAAGCGCGTCGCGCTGCGCCTCCCGCTGCCCGCCGCGCGTGCCTCTCGCGACGCGATGACCGCCGACCCGACGGCGAAGGGCGTGCTGACGTGGTCGCAGCTCATCAAGACGCGCCGGCTCTCGCGCCGGCATCCGGTCCCGTCCCTCGACGACACCGCCCTGCTCCAGCTGACCAGCGGCACCACGGGCACGCCGAAGGCCGCGATCCTCACCCACCGCAACCTCCGCTCGAACGCGGCGCAGGGACGCGCCTGGGTGCCGGGACTGCGCGAGGGCGAGGAGACCTTCTACGCGGTCCTGCCGATGTTCCACGCGTACGGCCTGACGCTCTGCCTGACCTTCGCGATCTCCATCGGTGCGCGCATCGTGCTGTTCCCGAAGTTCGACGTCGACCTCGTCGTGGCCGCCGCGAAGTCCTCCCCGCCGACGTTCCTGCCCGGCGTGCCGCCGATCTACGACGCCCTCGCCCGCGCGACGTCGCGCAAGGGCGTCGATCTCACGAGCATCCGCTTCGCCATCTCGGGCGCCATGAGCCTGCCGGTGCCCACGGTCACCCGGTGGGAGGAGGCCACGGGCGGACTACTGGTCGAGGGCTACGGCATGACCGAGACCTCGCCGGTCGCGCTCGGCAACCCCATCGGCCCGACGCGGCGGCCCGGCACGGTCGGCGTGCCGTTCCCGAGCACCGACATCCGCGTCGTCGACCCCGACGATCCGTCGTCCGACCGCGCACTCGGGGAGCCGGGCGAGCTGCTCATCCGCGGACCGCAGGTGTTCGGCGGCTACTGGCGGCGCCCCGACGAGACGGCGGCGGTAATGCTGGCCGACGGATGGCTGCGCACCGGCGACATCGTCACGGTCTCCGACGACGGCTTCGTCACGGTCGTCGACCGGGTCAAGGAGCTCATCATCACGGGCGGATTCAATGTCAGCCCGAGCGAGGTCGAGCAGGCTCTCCTGCTGCACCCGGACGTCGCGGAGGCGGCGGTCATCGGACTCCCGCGCGACTCGGGCGGGGAGGACGTCGTCGCCGCGGTCGTGCTGACCGACGGCGCCGTGTTCGACGCGGGCGCCCTGCGCGACTTCTGCCGCTCGCACATCACGGCCTACAAGGTCCCCAAGCGCATCGTGCAGCTCGGCGACCTGCCGCGGTCGCAGATCGGCAAGATCCAGCGCCGCCTGGTGCGGGAGCAGCTGCTGGCCGATTGAGACGGATGCTGCATCGTGCGGTGTACGCGCCACAGGACCCGGTGCGCACCGCAGACCGTCTCGTGCTCGACGAGAGGCATCGAGATCGATTCGCCCTGAGCGGCTCCATCGCTTTCCGGGGCTGGGAAACTGGGGTCATGGCCCACTACCGCGACACCGCGAGCGGTCCGTTCGTGGTCACCCTGGTGGTCGACCTCCCGATCGCGAAGCTCGACGCGCTGGAAGTGATCGCGTTCGTCTCGGACGGGCAGATCGACAACGCCGGCACCGCCTGGCCGCGGGTCAGCGTCGCGCCGAACGCGTGGGCCGAGGTGCAGATCCCGCGCTTCGGCGACCCGCCGCCGCTCGCCGTCGACGTCTGCTCGGACGCGTCGCCCGAGGTCGCCCGCGCGGCGGCATCGACGCTGCGCGCGGCACTCGAGCGCGTCGGGTGGACGGTGCGCGACCCTCGCAACGGCGAGGTGTAACGGGATCGATACGATGGTCGAAAGGCCCTACCAATCGGAGTCGTCGTGGCGGATCCCCTGGAGCACCTCGTCTCGCAGCTGCTCGCGCTGACGACGGTCGAGCCCGGGACGGGAGCGCGGCGCCTCCCCCCGGAACGCGAGCTCGGTGATGCGCTCGGCATGAGTCGCGGGGCACTGCGCGAGCAGCTCTCCGTGCTGGAGCGCCTGGGATTCCTCCACCGCACCCAGGGACGGGGCACGTACCTCGACCGGCCGTCAGACGATTTCGTGCGCACCTACTTCACGATCGCCCGGGAGCTGGGCTACCTCACCGACGGTCAGTTCGCCGAGTCACGCGTGCTGCTCGAGGAGGCGGTCGCCGAGGCGGCGGCGGCCCGGGCCACGGAGGAGGATGTCGCGCTCCTCCGCGCGCAGGTCGACACCATGATCTCCGCGACGCGCGCCGGAGACCACGAGGCGGCGTTCGAGGCCGATGTGGCGTTCCATCGCCGCCTCCAGGCGATGGTGGACAACCCCGTCCTGCACCTCATGCACGACGGACTCGCCCACGTGCTGCGCGAGGCGATCCGCTTCCGCCGGCTGGAGGCCGTGGCCGTCGAGGTCCCCGACGAAGACGGCGTGCGCCGCACCGACAGCGTGCACTACGCCATCGTCGAGGCCATCGAGGCCCACAACCCCGAGGCCGCGCGTCAGGCCATGCGGGCTCACTTCGAGAACTGGGCCGCACTCGGCATTCCCGCTGCGCGCTGACGCGTCGCCGCCCTCCTCCACTCAACGATTGGTTAGACCAATCGTTGACACCGGCGTGCGATGGTTCTATCCTCGAACGGTATTGGTCCAACCAATCCTCGCTCGATGATCCGCACCACCGCATCACCGCGGCACCAATGGAGGTCACCCGCTCATGAACGACTCTGTCCTCGACGTCGTATTCGTCGGGATCGGTGCCATCGGACTCCCGATGGCGCAGCGTCTCGCCGCCGGCGGTCACCGCGTGACCGGAGTCGATCCTTTCCCCGCTGCGCGTGAGCGCGCCGAGGGCCTCGGTCTCGCCGCCGCCGAGACCATCGCCGACGCCGGTCGAGGGGAGCTCGTCGTGGTGATGGTCGCGACCCCTGACCAGCTGGAGACGCTGATCGATCAGGCCGAGGCGGCGGACGCGATCTCGGGTCGCACGTGGGTCGTCATGAGCACGGTCGGCCCTGACGCCGTCATCGCCGCCGGCGAGCGCCTCCGAACGGCTGGTGCGGCCGTCGTGGACGCGCCCGTCACCGGCGGCGTCGCCCGCGCCAGGACCGGTACTCTCACCATCTTCGCCTCGGGGCCCGCCGGCGCCGTCGCGGCTGTGCAGCCGGCGCTGTCGCACCTCGGTACGGTCCGCGTCGTGGGGGAGGACCTCGGAGCCGGCCAGGCGATCAAGGTCGTCAACCAGCACCTGTGCTCTGTCCACATCGTGGCCGCCGCCGAGGCGCTCGCGCTCGCCGGCGACCTCGGTCTGGATCCGGCCGACGTCCTGCCGCTCCTGGAGTCCGGCGCGGCCGGCTCCTGGATGCTCTCGGACCGCGGCCCGCGCATGCTCGAGGGCACAGACGTCGAGGTCACCAGCCAGATCAACATCTTCGTGAAGGACTCCGGCCTCGTCGCCGACGCAGCCCGAGCCGCCGGCACCTCCACGCCCGTCCTCGACGCGGCGCGCGCGCGCTTCCTGGCAGCCCAGGCCGCCGGACTCGGCACGCGCGACGACTCGCGCGTCATCGAGACCTACCGCACCTCCGCCCCCTGATCACCACCCTCGCCCGCTCACCCCGTTCAAGGAGGAACACATCATGACCCGCATCGACGAAGCGCGGCCGAGCCGCTCGAAGAAGTCCCTGGCAGACAATCCCGCCAAGGTGTCCGTCGCCTCGATGATCGGCACCGCCGTCGAGGCCTACGACTTCTTCATCTACGGCACGGCCGCCGCCGCCTATTTCGGCACCGTCTTCTTCCACTCGGAGAACCCCATCGTCGGCGTCCTCCAGTCGTTCGCGGTGCTGGCGGTCGGTTTCTTCTTCCGTCCGATCGGTGGCTGGCTCGCCGGCCACTTCGGCGACCGCATCGGGCGCAAGACCATCCTCATCGCCTCGCTGCTCATCATGGGTATCGCGACCTTCCTCGTCGGCTTCCTCCCCACGTACGCCCAGATCGGCGTCATGGCACCGGTCCTCCTCATCACACTCCGCGCGATCCAGGGCATCGGCTTCGGCGCCGAGTGGGGCGGCGCGGTCCTGATGGCCGTCGAGCACGCTCCCGAGAAGCGTCGCGGCTTCTTCGGTGCGATCCCGCAGATCGGCATCCCCGCCGGCCTGCTGCTGGCCAACGGGACGTTCCTTCTGAGCAACAGCCTGCTCGAGGGGGACTGGAAATGGCGCGTGCCGTTCCTGCTGTCCATCGTCATGGTCGTGATCGGGCTCTGGATCCGCATCGGCATCAAGGAATCCCCCGACTTCGAGAAAATGAAGGCGAACGACGAGATCCACAAGCAGCCCGTGCTGGTCATGTTCCGTCGCGACTGGCGCCTGGTCCTGCGCGTCGTCGGCCTGCGTCTGGCCGAGACCGGCGGCTACTACATCACGACGAGCTTCGTGCTGTCCTACGTGGTGCTCGCCTCGGTCAGCGAGTCGCAGTACGTCCTGTGGGGCACCCTGATCGGATCTTTCCTGGGTCTGGGCTCACACCTGCTCTACGGCGCCCTCAGCGACCGGGTCGGCCGGAAGCGCGTCTTCCTCATCGGCTCGATCGTCACGATCCTGCTGGGCATCCCCATGTTCCTGCTCATCAACACCGGTGCGGTCCTCATGATCATCGTCGCCGTCGCCATCAGCCTCCTGTTCAGCCACGACCCGATCTTCGCCGTGGAGTCGAGCTGGTTCTCCGAGCTGTTCTCGCGCGACGTCCGCTCGTCGGGCATCTCGCTGGGCTACAACCTCGCGTCCATCGTCGCCGGCACCCTGCCGTTCGTCGCGACGGCGCTCTACGCCGGGGCCGGCTGGATCGGACCCGCTCTGCTCTTCGTGCTCCTCGGCGTCATCTCGACGGTGACCGCCCTGTTCACCCGCGAGACGGCGCCGGTGAAGGTGGGCTTCACCGACGCCGACCAAAGCCCGCTCATCCCGACCGCCGGCGCTGTGCGCTGACCTGGAGGCACAATGACTGACCTGGCCACCGCCGTCATCGACCGCGGAACACTGGATGACCGGACCCGGCGGGTACGGGAGGCGGCGCAGCGCATCCGGCTGAACGCCCTCGCCATGGGAGAAGTGCAGGGGCAGGGGTACGTCGGGCAGGCGCTGGGTGCCGCCGACATGCTCGCCGCCGTGTATGTCGATCAGCTGCGCTACCGCGCGGACGACCCCCATTGGGACGAGCGGGACCGCTTCCTCCTGTCGACCGGGCACTACGCGATCGGCCTGTACGCGGCGCTCGCCGAGGCCGGCATCGTGCCGATGGAAGAACTCGAGTCGTACGGCTCCGATGACTCGAGACTGCCCATGTCCGGCATGGCCAGCTATACGCCGGGCATGGAGATCTCGGGAGGATCGCTCGGGCACGGCCTCACCGTTGCGGTGGGCATGGCTCTCGGCCAGCGCCACCTCGGGCGCGATTCCCGCATCATCAACTTCCTGTCGGACGGCGAGCTGAATGAGGGATCGACGTGGGAGGCGGCGATGGGCGCAGCATCCCATCGCCTGGGAAACCTCATCGCCCTCGTCGACATGAACGCGCTGCAGGCGGACGGCCCGACCGCGAACGTGATGTCGATCGAGCCGGTCGAGGCGAAGTGGGCCTCATTCGGCTGGAACGCGATGCGCGTCGACGGCAATGACCCGCGCGCCGTTCTGCAGGCGTTCGACCAGGTGGGGCGCCGTGATCCGGTCGGACCGCCGAGTGTGCTGGTGTGCGACACGGTGGTCGGCAAGGGCGTGGAGCTGCTCGAGCAGCGCGAGAAGAACCACTTCATGCGCATCGAGGAGCACGAGTGGCAGATCTGCCGCGATCAGCTGATCGCGCGATACGAAGGAGCGGCCCGATGAGCGTGACGGCACGACCGAAGCTCAAGACATCGGCGATGATCGCCTCGTTCGCCGACCCCGGACAGCGGACCGCATCCGCGCCCTTCGGGCACGCGCTCGCCCGACTGGCCGAGACCGACGAGCGAGTGGTCGGCCTGAGCGCCGACCTGGCGAAGTACACCGACATGCACATCTTCCGTGATGCGCACCCTGACCGGTTCTTCCAGATCGGCATGGCCGAGCAGCTGCTGTTCGGCGCGGCCGCCGGCATGGCCGAAGTGGGCCTCGTCCCGTTCGCCTCGACCTACTCGGTGTTCGCCGCGCGTCGTGCGTACGACTTCATCTGCCTCGACATCGCCGAACCCGGTCTCAACGTCAACATCGTGGGCGGGCTTCCCGGGCTGACGACCGGCTACGGCCCGAGTCACCAGGCGACGGAGGACATGGCGATCTTCCGCGGCATGCCCAACCTCACCATCGTCGACCCCTGCGACTCGGTCGACCTCGAGCAGGCCGTGCCCCAGCTCGCTGAGTCCGCGGGCCCGACCTACCTGCGCCTGCTGCGCGGCAACGTGCCGACCGTGCTCGACGAGTACGACTACTCGTTCGAGCTCGGCAAGGCGAAGGTGGTGCGTCCCGGCGCCGACGTCGTCTTCGTCTCGAGTGGCCTGATGACCATGCGGGCGCTGCAGGCGGCCGAACGGCTGGCGGCGCACAAGGTCGACGTCTGCGTCGTGCACGCGCCGACCATCAAGCCGTTCGACGAGGACACCGTCGTGCGCGAGATCGACACCCCGCGTCTCGCCGTCACCCTCGAGAACCACACCGTCATCGGCGGGCTATTCGAGACCGTCGCGTCCGCGCTGGTGCGACGGGGTGTTTCGCGGCGGGTCGTGCCGATCGGCCTTCCCGACGCGTTCCTCGACGCGGGCGCCCTCCCGACCCTCCACGAGCGCTACGGACTGTCGACCGACGCCATCGTCGAGAAGGTCCTCCGGGAGCTGGCGTGAAGGTCCTCATCCTCGACGACGACCCGACCGGGACGCAGTCGGCCACCGATGCCGTCGTCCTCCTGCGATGGGACGCGGAGAGGATCACCGACGTGCTCCGGAAGCGGGATGCCGCGTATCTCCTCACCAACACGCGTGCCGTCGACGAGGAAGCCGCCGTCGCGCTGCTCGAGTCGGTGCGCGACGACGTTCGCGTCGTCGAGCGGGCTCTGGGCGAGCCCGTGCACGTCGTGCTGCGCGGGGACTCGACGCTGCGCGGTCACGTCTTCCCCGAGACGGAGGTCTTCGCAGGGCCCGACGACGTGATCGTCTTCGTTCCGGCCTTTCCGCAGGGCGGTCGCACGACCCGCGGCGGTGAGCACTACGTGCGCATCGAGGGAGTGGAGCACGCGGCGCGAGACACCGAGTTCTCGAAGGACCCCGTCTTCCCTTTCGAGACGAGCTACCTTCCCGACTACGTCCGCGCCCGCACCGACCGTCTCGTGCGCCCCGTGAGCCTCGACGAGGTTCGCATCGGCGCGCTCGCGACGATCGTCGCGGAGATCGAGCCGGGCACGGTGATCGTGCCCGACGCCGTCACCGACGATGACATCCGGATCATCTCCGACGGCGTGCGCGCCGCCTGGGCCACCGGCGCGCACGTCGTGGTCCGGTCGGGCTCGCCGCTCGCCGCCGCCCTCGCCGGGGTCGAGAGCACCGGCCTGCTTCGCCGCCCCCTGGTCGCTGATCCGCGGCCGACGCTGCTGGTCTGCGGATCGCACACCGCCGGGGCGACCCGGCAGCTGGGGGCGGTTGCCGAACGCTGGGGCGCTCCGGTGGAGATCGACACCGACGCCGCCATGGCCGACGCGGCCGCGGAGGCCGCGCGACTGTCCAGCGCTCTCCTCGAGTCCCTGCGTCGCGACGCCTTCGCCGCGTTCGCGTCGGCGCGCGACCGGCGCGACGACCACGACACCCTCGCGCATGGCGAGCAGGTCATGGCCGCGTTGACGGGCGCGGTGCGGGCGGTGCGCGCGCACACTCCGGTCGTCGTGTCCAAGGGCGGCATCACGTCGGCCGACGTTGCGCGCGTCGGGCTCGGCGCCGACCGGGCGGTGGTCGTCGGCCAGGTGCTCCCCGGTGTATCGGTCTGGTCGCTTGTCACGCCCGAGGGCGTCGAGGTGCTCTACGTCGTGGTGCCCGGCAACGTGGGGGACTCGTCGACGATCGTCGACGTGCTCGACGCCGTCCGGGCCCCCGAGCCGGCGCGGCACGCTGCGTGACGTGGGTCGGGGAGGATGGAGGGGTGAGCCCTGACATCCGTCTCGTCGCCGTCGACATGGACGGCACCCTCCTCGACGGCGACGGCCGCATCCCCGACACGCTCTGGCCGCTGCTGCCGCGCCTCGCCGAGCGCGGGGTGACCTTCGTGCCCGCGTCGGGTCGGCAGCTCGCCACCCTGCGGCGCTCGTTCGGCGACGCGGCCGCCGACATGACGTTCATCGCCGAGAACGGCACGCACGTCGTGGACGGGTCCCGCCTCATCGCGATCGACGCCCTCGACGCGGCGACGGTCCGCACGGCGGTCACGACGCTGCGGGCGCTCGCGGCCGACGGGTTCGACCTCGGCGTGGTCGTGTGCGGGCGTCGCTCGGCGTACATCGAGCGGACGGATGCCGCATTCCACACCGAGGCGGACACGTACTACGCGGCACTTGAGGTGGTCGACGATCTGCTCGCGGTCGACGACGAGGTGCTGAAGCTCGCGGTGTACGACTTCGACGTCGCCGAGCACAGCGTGGGTCCGGCGCTCGCCGACATCGCCCGCACGCATCAGGTCGTGGTATCGGGTCAGCACTGGGTCGACATCATGAACCGCGGCGTCGACAAGGGCGTCGCCCTCCGCCGCCTCCAGGAGGACCTCGGCATCGACCGCTCGCAGACCGCGGCGTTCGGCGACTTCCTGAATGACCTCGAGATGCTGGATGCCGCGGACTGGTCGTTCGCGATGGCCGACGCCCACCCGGACGTCGTGGCCCGTGCGCGCCACCGCGCGCCGTCGAACGTCGACCACGGGGTGATCACGACGCTCGAGGAACTCGTCTTCGGCGGCTGAGCGCGGGCCCGCGCCGCGTGCACAGCGCAGGCAGAAGTAGGCCCGAGGCGACCTTCGGGTCGTTGGCCGCCGCGTGTCGAGGCGATCTGCCTGGGTTGTGCACGGTGGGCGAGGGTGAGCGCCCGCCGCGTGCCACGCGGGACGATCCGGCGTCGCGGCGGGCCCGCGATACGGTCGGAGGATGAGTGGAATCGTCGTCCTCGGCAGCGCCAACATGGACCTCGTCGTGCGCCAGCCGCGCCCGGCGCGCCCCGGCGAGACCATGTCGGGCTCCTCGTTCGCGACCGGCCCCGGCGGCAAGGGCCTCAATCAGGCCGTCGCCGCCGCGCGTGCCGGCGCGGACGTCGCCTTCATCGGATGCGTCGGCGCCGACGACTTCGGCGCGCGCCTGACCCGCGTGCTCGACGAGGCCGGCATCGACGCGTCCGGCGTCCGCGTGATCACCGAGCCCGCCGACCGCGCGTCGACCGGCATCGCGGCGATCAGTGTGACCGACGACGGCGAGAACTCGATCGTCGTCGTCCCGGGCGCGAACGGCGACGACGAGCTGACGGAGACGGATGCCGCGGCCATCGCCCGCGCGCAGTTCCTCGTCGTCCAGCTCGAGCGTCCGCTGCCCCTCGTGCGCCGGGCGCTGGAGGCCGCGCGCGAGAGGGGTGTGCGCACCGTGCTGACCCCGGCGCCGGCGACGGCGGACGCTGCCGCGCTGATCCCGCTGGCCGACATCGTCGTGCCCAACGAGGGGGAGGCGGCGTTGCTGTCCGGGCTCGTCGACCACGATGCCGACGCATCGGCGCGGGCCCTCAGCGGGCGCGCGTCGGGAGGCGACGGCACCGGACTCGCCGTCGTCACCCTCGGTGAGCGCGGGGCGATCGTCGCCTGCGGCGGCGAGATCGTGCACCGGGTGGGCGCGCGCCGCGTCGACGCGGTCGACACGACCGGCGCGGGCGACACCTTCGTCGGAGCGCTGGTGGCCTGGCTCGCCCGCGGCGCCGATCTCGAGGAGGCGCTGGAGGCGGCGACCGCCGCGGCGGCCATCGCCGTCACGCGTGAGGGGGCCGCAGCATCCATGCCCTCCCGTGACGAGATCGAGGCGGCGCTCGCGGGCGAGGCGTCGGTTCCGGATGCTGCGCCGCAGCCCGTCGAGCGGGCGCCCGACCTGATTCCGGCTCCCGTCTACCTCGACACGGACCTCGGCATCGACGATGCGCTGGCGCTCGGCTACCTGCTGGCGCACCCCGGCGTGGAGGTCGTGGGTGTCGGTTCGGTGCACGGCAACCTGGACGCCCCGCAGGCCGCGCGCAACGTGCTCGATCTGCTCGCGCTGACCGCGGGCCGCGGCATCCCGGTCGCGGTCGGCGCCTCCGATCCGCTCGCCGCACCCTATGCGGGCGGGGCGCCGCACGTCCACGGCGACAACGGCATCGGTGGCGTGGTCCTCGACCGCAGCCCCGACGAGCCGGTATCGGGGGATGCCGCCGACCTGCTCATCCGGCTGGCGCACGAGCACGCGGGCCGGCTGCGCGTGGTCGCGATCGGTCCGCTAACGAACCTCGCTATCGCCCTCGAGCGGGATCCGGCGATCGCTGGCCTGGTCGACGGGGTGTGGGTGATGGGCGGCGCCGCACTGGTGCCCGGCAACATCACGCCGACCGGTGAGGCGAACATCTTCCATGACCCCGAGGCCGCGCAGGTCGTGCTCGAGGCCGGCTGGCCGGTCGTGCTGGTGCCCCTCGACGTGACGATGCAGAACCGCTTCACGTCGGCCGATCGCGCCGCGCTCTCGGCGGCCCCCGGCGCCGCCACGCGCGCGATCGGCGAGATGCTGGCGCTGTACGAGGAGTTCTACACGCCGATCTTCGGAGCCCCGGATGTCGCGCTACACGACCCGCTCGCCGCGGCGCTCGCGGCGGGCGGTGTGCGCACGGCGCTCGCGCCGCGCGTGCGGGTGGTCGTCGACACGACCGACGGCCCCGGGCGGGGGCAGACGATCTGCGACTTCCGCGGCATGTACCGCGGGCACCCGGTGCCCTCCGGCCGCAGCGTGGAGGTCGTGCTCGAGCTCACCGAGCCGTTCGCTCCAAAGCTGCGGGCCCGCCTGCTCGAGCTGCGCTGACGCGGCGGCGCCCGCGAACCGACGCGCCCGCGAATCGGTGCGGGCGAACCGCCACCCGCCCGCGGCTCAGGACGAGCGGTGGGAGCTGTAGTACTCCAGCAGTGCGCGGGTCGAGGCATCCTGCGACTCCAGCGCCTCGGCGTCGCCCTCGATCGCGGGCGCGATCTGCAGAGCCAGCTGCTTGCCGAGCTCCACGCCCCACTGGTCGAACGAGTTGATGCCCCAGACGGTGCCCTGCGTGAACGTGATGTGCTCGTACAGGGCGATGAGCTGGCCGAGCACCGAGGGCGTCAGCGACGCGGCGAAGATCGACGTCGTCGGACGGTTGCCGGGGAAGGTGCGCGCGGCGACGAGGGCACCGGTCGTGCCCTCGGCCTCGACCTCCTCCGCGGTCTTGCCGAACGCCAGCGCCTTCGTCTGAGCGAGGAAGTTCGCGAGGAACAGTCCGTGCACGTCGCGCCCGCCGTCCTCCAGCGGGTATGCCGGGTTGACGAAGGCGATGAAGTCGGCGGGGATGAGGCGCGTGCCCTGGTGGATCAGCTGGTAGAACGCGTGCTGGCCGTTGGTGCCGGGCTCGCCCCAGAAGACCTCGCCCGTGTCGGTCGTGACCGGGCTGCCGTCCCAGCGCACGGACTTGCCGTTGGACTCCATGGTGAGCTGCTGCAGATAGGCCGGGAAGCGGTTCAGCTGCTGCGCGTACGGCAGGACGGCGTGCGACTGCGCGCCGAGGAGGTTGTTGTACCAGACGTTGAGCAGCCCCATGAGGACGGGGACGTTCTGCGCGAGCGGGGTCGAGGCGACATGCTCGTCGACGGCGTGGAAGCCCGCCAGCAGCTCGCGGAACGCGGACGGTCCGAAGACGATCGCGAGCGACAGGCCGATGGCCGAATCGACGGAGTAGCGTCCGCCCACCCAGTCCCAGAAGCCGAACGCGTTGGTCGGGTCGATGCCGAACGCCTCCACCTTGTCGAGCGCCGTCGACACGGCGACGAAGTGGTGCGCGACGGCATCGGTCTTCGCGGCATCCGTCCCGTCGATGATGCCCGCGGAGGTCAGGCCGTCCCACAGCCAGTCGCGTGCGAGGCGGGCGTTGGTAAGGGTCTCGAGGGTCGTGAACGTCTTGGAGGCGACGATGAACAGCGTCGTCTCGGGGTCGAGTCCCGACGTCTTCTGCGCGATGTCGGTCGGGTCGATGTTGGACACGAAGCGCGCCTCGATGCCGGCGTCGGCGAGGGGCTTCAGCGCCTCGTAGACCATCACGGGGCCGAGGTCGGAGCCGCCGATGCCGATGTTGACGACGTGGGTCACCTTCTTGCCCGTGACGCCCTGCCACTCGCCCGAGCGCACGCGGTCGGCGAACGTCGACAGCTTCTCGAGCACGGCCTGCACGTCATCGTCGATCTGCTGTCCGTCGACCTCGAGCGCGGGGGAGGCGCCCGCGGGGCGGCGGAGCGCAGTGTGGAGCACGGCGCGGTCCTCCGAGGTGTTGAGGTGTACGCCGGCCAGCATCTCGGCGAAGCGCTCGGCGACGCCGGTCTGCTCGGCGAGGCGGACGAGGGCCGCGAGCACGTCATCCGTGACGAGATTCTTCGACAGGTCGACGTGCAGGTCGACGAGCGGCAGAGACATCCGCTCCACGCGCCCGGCGTCTTGTGCGAACCAGGTGCGCAGGTCGGGGCGCAGCGAATCGCGCAGCGCGGTCAGCTCCGACCAGGCAGCGGTGGACGTGGGGTCGATGGGCGCGCTCATGAGTCCACGCTAGCGCCGCGCGGCGGGTGTGAGAGGGCGGATGTCGGGCAAAGAGGAAGGCCGGTCGGAGAGGAATCCGACCGGCCCTTGTCCCTTTGCACCAAGAGTGTCCTGCAATCACATGTCGGCAGCTGCCACAGCAAAACAACTGCCTGGCGATGACTCTATAACGGCGAGGTAACGACGGCAAGAGCCTGTCGTTATCTTTTCGTGATGACGCGGAGATGAGTCTCCCGAGGTCCGGATGCAAGCCCGCGCCCGGCATCGTCACAGCCGCGTAGCCTCCTCACCACGAGCCGGCTTCCGCCCGGCATCCGATCCCGAAGGGACTGCACGATGACCGCCTACGAGGACGCCTCGCCCGCCTCCGACGCCGACTGGACCCGTCTGGGCGCGGAGAGCTTCGTCTCGCTCGGCACCTTCCGCAAGAACGGGGAGGTCGTGAGCACGCCCGTGTGGATCGCGCCCGACGGCGGCGCGCTCGTCGTCACGACGGAGCGGTCGACCGGCAAGGTCAAGCGGCTGCGGCGCAACGCCCGCGTCGTGCTGCAGCCCTGCAGCCGGATGGGCAAGGTCGAGCCCGGGGCGCCGCTCGTGAAGGCGGTCGCGGTGGTCACCGACACCGCCGCGGCGGAACGATCCGCGACCGATGCCCTGCGGAAGAAGTACGGCTTCCAGTTCCGGGCGTTCCTGACCGTCGAGCGCTTCGTGCGCCGGCTGCAGCGGCGGCCCGGCGAGCGCGTCATCCTCCGCATCACCCGCCGCGGCGCCGGAGACGACGGCACCGACTGACGACCGTCGTCCGCCGCGCCGTCGGTGGCGCGTGGGACGATGGAGGGATGTCCGCCGACTGGTTCCCGCAGGTCGAGGAGCTCACGATCGCGCGCCTGGTCGGCGCCCTCTCCTTCAGCCGCGGCAAGACCTACGCCGACAGCGGGCGCGTGAGCGGCCTCACCTACCAGGCGGCCGGACAGGTGCTGTCCGGACTCGTGAAGGGCAGCGCCGATCGGCCGTATCAGGTGCGCATCGCGCTCGCCGACGCCACGACCTCGCGCCCGCTGGTGCGGACCGCCACCTGCACCTGTCCGATCGCGATCAACTGCAAGCACGCCGCGGCGGTGCTGACCGCCGCCGCCGCCGCGGGCAAGGCGGCGCTGACCGCGGAGAGCGAGGCGGATGCCGGCTGGCGCGGCCTGCTCGCCGCGTTCGGCGATCCCGGCGCAGGCCCGGACATCGCGCGCGTGCGGCGCCCTCTTGCGCTGCAGTTCGAGCCGCGACGGCGCACGGCGGGTCGGAGCCGGTGGGGGGAGCGCCGTGACGAGCCCGCGAAGGATGCGGCATCCGTCGACCGCCTCGCGGTCCGTCCGGTGACCTCCGGGCAGCGCGGCGGATGGATCAAGGGCGACCTCACGTGGCAGAACGTGGGCTTCCAGGGTGCGGCCGGCGGCTACGACCCCGCGCAGGCGCAGTGGTTCGGACAGCTCGCCGCGCTCAAGGGCGCGACGGCCCTCGGGGCCATGGAGCACGGCTCCGACTGGATCGCGCTCGACGTCTTCGAGTCGCCCCTGCTGTGGGCCCACCTCGCCGACGCTCCCGGTCTGGGCATCGCGCTCGTGGGCACGGTGCTGCCGACGGTCTCGGTGCTCGACGGGGCGTCGGTCGGGTTCGACGCGCACGACACGGGTGATGCGCTCACCCTGGCGCCTGTCGTGGTGATGGACGGCGAGGCGGTGGATGCGGCAGCCGCGCGCCCGATCGGCGGCCACGGCGTCTACGTCGTCGACTTCGCAGCGAAGACCCTCCGGCTGGCTCGTCTGTCGGCGCCGCTGAGCCGCGCACAGCGCGCGATCCTCGAGCGCCCGCGGGAGGTCGCGGTCGAGGCGGCCGACCGCACCGAATTCCTGCGCGGCCTGCCGGCACTGGCGCGCACGGCGCGGATCCTGAGCTCCGACGGCACCTTCGAGCCGCCGGTGGTGCCGCCCGCGACCCTCGTGCTCTCCGCCCGGTTCGAGCGCGACCGCGTGCTGCGGCTGGACTGGCGGTGGGAGCTCGCGGGCGAGCGACGCGTGCCCCTCGCCGCGGGTGACGCGTCCTTCCTCGACCCCGCGACCGAGCGAGCGCCCGCGGCCCGGGCGGCCGAGCTCCTAGCCACCGACCCGGCCGGCGCCGCGGCGCTCGCCGCGGACGGCTCCCTCCGTCCGACCACCGTCCTGCACCATCTCGACGCCGCGGAGTTCAGCGCCCGTCTGCTGCCGGAGATCGAGCGGCTCGAGCGCGTGCGTGTCGAGGTGATCGGCGAGCAGCCTGCCTACCGCGAGATCGAGGAGGCGCCGACGCTCGTGGTGCGCACCGTGGAGTCGGAGCGCAACGACTGGTTCGAGCTCGGCGTCATGGTGCAGGTCGAGGGGCGCATCGTGCCGTTCGGGCCGCTCTTCAAGGCGCTGTCGAAGGGCGCCGCGAAACTCCTGCTCGTCGACAGCAGCTACCTGTCGCTGAAGCAGCCGGTCTTCGACCCGCTCCGGCAGCTGATCGAGGAGGCGGGCACGCTGCGGGAGTGGGAGACCGGCGCGCGCATCAGCCGCTATCAGGCCACGCTCATGGCGGAGTTCGAGGACCGCGCCGACGAGAGCCCGCAGGCGCTCGCGTGGCGTCGCACCGTCGAGGGACTCGCGGAGGACGCCGACCCCTTCGAAGCCGCGGTGCCCGCCGGGTTCCAGGGCGAGCTCCGGCCGTATCAGGTGGCCGGCTTCCGCTGGCTCGCGTTCCTGCATCGGGCACGCCTCGGCGGCATCCTCGCCGACGACATGGGCCTCGGCAAGACGGCCCAGACGCTCGCGCTCATCCAGCACGCCGTCGAGACCGACGAGGGACCGGATGCCGCGCGGCGGCCCTTCCTGGTCGTGGCGCCCACGTCGGTCGTCTCCAACTGGGCGCGCGAGGCGGCGCGCTTCGTGCCGGGACTGCGGGTCGCGCAGATCGACCGCACCCGGGGCAAGAGCAGGCGGGGGCTGGCCGACCGGATCCGCGGCGCGGACATCGTGCTGACCACCTACGCGATCCTGCGCCTCGACGCGGAGGAGTTCGCCTCCCGCGAGTGGGCCGGGCTGATCCTCGACGAGGCGCAGTTCGCCAAGAATGCGGCCTCGAAGGTGCACGAGGCCGCGCAGGGCGTCCGCGCGCCGTTCCGGCTCGCGGTCACCGGCACCCCGATCGAGAACAACCTCGGCGAGCTGTGGGCGCTGCTGGCCCTCACCGCCCCCGGACTCTTCCCCTCGCGCCGGGCGT
Source organism: Microbacterium jepli (assembly GCF_047237905.1). Classification (NCBI taxonomy): domain Bacteria; kingdom Bacillati; phylum Actinomycetota; class Actinomycetes; order Micrococcales; family Microbacteriaceae; genus Microbacterium; species Microbacterium jepli. Next base: position 615,903 of record NZ_JBDFLW010000005.1, read on the forward strand.
TCGACGAGACCTACCGGCGCCCGATCGAGGTGATGGGAGACGAGGAGAAGCGGCAGCGTCTGCGCCGCCGCATCCGTCCGTTCCTCCTCCGCCGCACGAAGGAGCAGGTGGTCCCGGAGCTGCCGCCGAAGCAGGAGCAGGTTCTCGAGGTGCCGCTGCATCCGGAGCACCGACGCCTCTACGACACGCACCTGCAGCGCGAGCGGCAGAAGATCCTCGGGCTCGTCGCCGACCTCGACCGCAACCGGTTCACGGTGTATCGCTCGCTGACCCTGCTGCGTCTGATGAGCCTGGATGCTGCGCTCGTCGATCCGGAGGCGTATGCCGACGTGCCCTCGGCCAAGCTCGACGCGCTGCTCGAGCAGCTCGAGGACGTGCTCGCGGAGGGGCACCAGGCGCTGGTGTTCAGCCAGTTCACCTCGTTCCTGCGCCGCGCCGCCGCGCGGGTGGAGCAGCGCGGCACGCCGTACGCCTATCTCGACGGCACCACCCGCCGCCGGGAGGAGGTCATCGACCGCTTCCGGTCGGGCGAGGCGCAGGTCTTCTTCATCAGCCTCAAGGCCGGCGGCTTCGGCTTGAACCTCACCGAGGCCGACTACGTCTTCCTGCTCGACCCGTGGTGGAACCCCGCGAGCGAGGCACAGGCCGTCGACCGCACCCACCGCATCGGCCAGGAGCGGAAGGTGATGGTCTACCGGCTCGTGTCGGAGGACACCATCGAGCAGAAGGTCATGGCGCTGAAGGAGAAGAAGGCCGCGCTGGTCTCCTCCGTGCTCGATGACGAGGGCGTCTTCAGCGAAGCGCTGAACGCGGACGACATCCGGGGCCTGCTGGGCGCCTGACGCCACGGTGCCCGGCCGTCAGGCTGGATACTGGCTCCATGGAGGATCCCGTCGCCCTCATCGCCTGGGTGGTCGCGTTCGTGCTCGTCACGGTGACGGTGACCGGTCTGGTCGGGCGGATCGGATTCTCCGCTCCGGTCGCCCTCGTGGCCGTGGGCGGCGCCATCTCCTACGTGCCGGGCATCCCCGCGATCACGGTGGAGCCCGACCTGATCCTCTACGGCATCCTCCCGCCGCTGCTGTTCGCCGCGGCGATCCGCAGCTCCATCGTCGACATCCGCGCTCGCCGCGACAGCATCCTGCTGCTGTCCATCGGGCTCGTCGCGTTCACCGTCGTGACGGTGGGGTTCGCGACGTGGCTGCTGTTCCCCGTCGTGACCCTCGCCGCCGCGTTCGCCTTCGCCGCCGTCGTGGCGCCGACCGACGCGGTGGCGGTGAGCGCCATCGCCGGCAAGGTGGGGCTGCCGCGGCAGGTCGTCACGATCCTCGAGGGAGAGAGCCTCCTCAACGACGCGACCGCGCTCGTCGCGCTGAACACGTCGATCGCCGCCATCGTCAGCATCGTCAATCCGGTGTCCATCCCGCTCGACTTCGCACTCGCGGTGGGCGTGGGCCTCGGCGTCGGGCTCGGGGCCGCATGGATCATCTCCTCCGTGCGGCGCCGACTGCACTCGCCGGTGCTCGACACCAGCCTGGTGCTGATCGTGCCGTTCGCGATCTTCCTGGTCGCGCAGTCGCTGCGCGGCTCGGGCGTCATCGCCGTGGTCGCCGCGGGTCTGTACATGTCGTTCGTCTCCCCGACCGTCGCCTCGGCGGAGGCGCGGGTCGCGACGCGGCTCAACTGGCGCACGATCCAGTTCCTCCTCGAGAACGCCGTGTTCCTCTTCATCGGCCTCAACCTGTCGGGCATCGTCGCGGGCGCCGTGCGCACCGGACCCGGGCTGTGGCCGACGGTCCTCATCGTCGCCGGCATCATGTCCGCGCTCATCGCCTCGCGGTTCGTGTGGACGATGACCGTCACCGCGATCTACCGGTGGGGTCCGCCGCGACTGCGCGAGCGCAGCTGGAGCTGGGGCAACGGCCTCGCCGTGTCATCGGCGAGCGTCCGCGGGGTGGTCACCCTCGCGGCGGTGTTCCTTCTGCCCGCCGAGACGCCCGCACGCGAGTATCTGCAGTTCCTCGCGTTCGTCGTCGTGGTTCTGAGCCTGCTCGGCGGACTCGCCCTGCCCGCCATCATCCGCGCCCTGCACCTGCCACCGCCCAACAGCCTGCAGGAGCGCACCGAGCTCAAGAATCTGCTCGCCGAGGCGCGCCGGGCGGGCGTCCAGCGTCTCGACGAGGTCGTCACCCCGGAGGACGAGCCGCGAGTCGTCGAACTGCTGCGCACCGACGCCGCCTTCCTCGGCGACACGCTCGACGGCTTCGACCCCGAGGAGCAGTGGAAGCAGTTCCAGTCGCAGCAGCGGCTGCGCCGCCAGATGCTCGCGGCGCAGCGCGCGGCGGTGGTCCAGGCCCGCCGGGAGGGTCGCTATCAGGAGCCCGCGATCGTCAGCGCGCTGAAGGCGATCGACGCCGAGGAGACCTCGCTGCGCGCGCACGAGCCCGACGAGAACGACTGACGCGGCATCCTATCCTCCGCGCTTTCACATGCTGAAGGCGGTTCCGCCGCGGGGGCGTCGTCGGAAGAATGGGAGCATGACGGACGCCCCGCAGATCCCCACCGTGACCCTCAACGACGACACCGCCTTCCCGGAGCTCGGCCTCGGCACCTACGAGCTGCGCGGGGAGGAGGGCGTGTCGGCGATCGTCGAGGCCATCCGCTCCGGCTACACGCTGCTGGACTCCGCGGTGAACTATGAGAACGAGCGGGAGGTCGGCGAGGCCGTGCGGCGCAGCGGCGCGGACCGCGAGACGCTGGTGGTCACGACGAAGATCCCGGGCCGCGAGCACGGGTATGACGAGGCGATCCGCAGCGGTCGCGACTCCCTCGAGCGGCTCGGCCTCGACCGCATCGACGTGCAGCTGATCCACTGGCCGAATCCGAGCGTCGACAAGTACGTGCAAACCTGGCGCGGAATGATCGAGCTCCGCGATCAAGGGCTCGTCCGCACGATCGGCGTCTCCAACTTCACCGAGGCGATGCTCACCCGCCTGGCCGACGAGACGGGCGTGATCCCCGCGATCAACCAGGTCGAGCTGCACCCGTACTTCCCGCAGACAGCTCTGCGCGCGTTCCACGACGAGCACGGCATCCGCACCGAGAGCTGGAGCCCGCTCGCGAAGCGCTCCGAGCTGCTGGAGGAGCAGGTCGTGCGCGACGTCGCCGCCGCCCACGGCGTGACGCCGACGCAGGCGGTGCTGCGCTGGCACGTGCAGATCGGCTCGACGCCGATTCCGAAGTCGGCCGATCCCGCACGCCAGCGCGAGAACGCCGACGTCTTCGGCTTCGAGTTGTCGGACGACGAGGTCGCGGCCATCAGCGGCCTCGAGCGCGGACGCCTGTGGGGAGCCGACCCCGACACCCACGAGGAGATGTGACGACATGGCCGATCAGCCGAGGATCTACCCCGAGGGCGTGCCCTGCTGGGTCGACATCGAGGTCGCCGACCGCGAGGCGGCCGAACGGTTCTACTCGGCTGTCTTCGGCTGGGAGTTCTTACCGGCCATGCCCCCGGAGGCGCCGGGCTTCTACGACATCGCCGCGCTGAAGGAACAGGATGCTGCGGCGATCGGTGGCGGCACCGGTGAGCCGGTCTGGAACACCTACATCGCGTGCGACGACGTCGACAGCACGGCCGCCGCGGTGACGGAGGCCGGCGGCACGGTGCTGTCTCCGCCGGCGGACGCGGGGCCGGGAGGCAGGCTTGCGGTCTGCGCCGACCCTCAGGGCGCTGTTTTCCGGCTGTGGCAGGCGCGGCGCCGCCTCGGAGCGCAGATCGTGAACGAGCCGGGCGCGTGGAACTTCAGCTATCTCCGGACCCCCGAGCCCGACGCCGCGCTCGCGTTCTACGGCGCGGTGTTCGGCTGGCGCGTCGACCCCGACCTCGGGGCCGGGATGATCCGTCTCCCCGGCTACGGCGAACACCTGGCGAGCACGGTGGATCCGGGCATCCACGAACGCCAGGCCTTCGCTCCTCCCGGCTTCGCCGACGTGGTCGCGGGCATCGCCCCCACCGACGGCCCGGCCTGCTGGGAGGTGCGCTTCACCTCCGCCGACCGTGATGAGAGCGTCGAGGCGGTTCGCCGCGCGGGAGGGCAGGTGCTGTCGTCCGCCGAGACCGACTGGACGCGCGAGGCCGTCGTGGCCGATCCGCCCGGCGCGACGTTCGTCGTGAGCCAGCTCGCCCCGCGGGAGTGAGGCCGGCCGCCCCCGCTCGTTCGCGCGTTTCGTCTCGTCGCTGACGCTCCTCGCTCAGCGACCGGAACCGCTCGTTGAGCGAGCGAAGCGAGTCGAAACGCCTCATCCCGTTCGCTCAGCTGACACTTCCCTCCGCTTCGGCGGAGGCTTTCCCGCAGCTCGCGTCAGATGAGCCTTCGAAGTGAGCGGATGCCGCAGCATCCCGTCCGCTCATCTGACGCGTGTCGTCGCCACCGCGTGTGAAATCCCGCAGCTCGCGTCAGGTGAGTAACCGCGCTTCGTCGCACCACGACCGCCGGTCGATCGAGCGAGCGAGCGAGCGCAGCGAGCTGGAACGCCGGAACTAGAGCTGGGCGCCGTCGTCGTGCGGGTCGTCGAGGCCGACGGTGCGACCGCGCCACGACTCGTAGGCGATCAGCCAGCCGATCGAGATGATCGCGGCGATGAAGAGGCCGAGGAAGATGCTGCCGAGCACGGCCCCCACCAGCAAGCCGAGGCCGATCAGCGCCAGTGTTCCAGCGATCCAGCCGATGCGTCCGCGCGGGAAGCCGGTGCGGGTTTCGTCCATGCGCCCAGCCTAGGGCTCCGCGTCAGTCCGAGCCGGCGCGTGCGTTGTAGACCGTGATGCCGCCGTCGTCGACCGCCGTGCGGTAGGCGCGGAAGACGTCGAGCGCCTCGTCGCGAAGCACGTCGGTCGTGACACGGATGCCGCGGGCTTCGAACTGCTCGGCCCAGTCGCCTCCGAGCGGACCCTCGTCGAAGGTCGTGATGTCCTCGAGCTCGCGACCCTCGCCCGCGATCGTGAGGTGGCGGACCCCCGACCACATGGCGGCGCCGTAGCACTGGATGCACGGCCGCCAGTTGACGACGAGCTCGTGCTCCGGAAGCCCTTCGGCACCCAGGTCCCATCCACCGAGGCGGGTCTGGGCGAGTCCGAGGGCGACGACCTCGGCGTGGGCGCTGGAGACTCCGCTGCCGAGCACGACGTTCACACCGACGGACACGATGCGGCCCGTCTCGCGCTCGGCGACGACCGCGGCGAAGGGTCCGCCGTTGCCCTCGCGCCAATTGCGGTCGGCGAGCCGATTCACGAGGCGCATCCGCTCGACGGGGTCGGCGATGACGTCGGGCGTGCCGGCCAGTTCATCCGCGATCCACGCGGGCAGGGCGATGCGGTACTCGGTGGCGATGTCATCCAGGGGCATGGGGATCCTTCGGTCGAGGCGGGGGAGGGCGGCGCGTCCGCGGACGCGCGGCACCGCCCCGAGCGTAGGCGGCCCCTGTTTCGGCCAGGTGTCGGCCGCCGCCTGTCGGCGGCGGCCGTCACGGCGTACCGTGTCGCCATGGACCAGACCGACGGCTTCCATGCCGCATCAGCCGGCGTCATCGTCACGCCCCTCCACGTCGCAGACCTCGCGGTCGAGGGCGAGGCCATGCCGGTCTGCGTGCACGTCATCGAGCATCCGGACGGCCGTGTGCTGGTGGACACCGGCTTCACCGAGCTGCACCCGGCGGTGGAGGACATGGACCCCCGCCTGTTCCCGCTCGATCTCGACGCGCTGGGGCGGATCGACGCGGTGGTGAACACCCACCTGCACTACGACCACGTCGGCGGGAATCACCTGTTCCCCGGCATCCCGATCCATGTGCAGACGCGCGAGCTCCACGACGCGCGCACCGCTCCCGACTACACGATCCCCGCGTGGGTCGATCCGCCCGGCATCCTGTACGTCGAGCACGACGGGCCGCACGAGCTCCTGCCGGGCGTCCGGCTGCTCCCCGCGCCGGGTCACACGCCGGGCTCGCAGATCGTCGTCGTCGACACCGCCGACGGCCCGGTCGTCATCGCCGGAGACTCCGCCGTGTGGTTCGGCGAGCTGGACGAGCCGACCACCGACGGTCAGCGCCTCATCCGGTCGCTCAACCCCGTCGCCGTGTGGCTCTCGCACACGCACGAGCCGTGGCGACCGAAGAGCGCGGAGGCCGTCGCGGATGTCTCCGCCGAACCGGCGGGTGGGCCCGGCGCCGCCCCGTCGGAGGGCCCCGCGACTCCGGAGTACCGTGTTCGGGTGAGCGAGATCCACCGGGCGCACGTCGCCGACATCGACCCCGTCGCGCTGTACCGCATCCTGTGGCTGCGCGTCAGCGTGTTCGTCGTCGAGCAGCAGGCCGCGTACCCCGAGATCGACGGGCGCGACCTGGAGCCGGGCGCCGAGCTCATGTGGATCGTCGAGGACGACGAGGTGCTCGCGACCCTGCGCATCCTCTGCGGAGACGAGGCGATGCGCATCGGCCGCGTGGCGACCGCTCAGGCCGCGCGCGGCCGCGGGCTCGCCGCCCGTCTGATGGAGGCGGCGATCGAGCGCTGCGCGCACCTCGCCCGCGACCTGCCGATCGACCTCGACGCGCAGCTGCAGCTCGAGCAGTGGTACGGCCGTTTCGGCTTCGTCCGCACGGGTGACGCCTACCAGGAGGACGGGATCCCCCACATCCCGATGCGACGATCGGCCGGCGACGATCCCGATGCGCAGACCTCCGCCGCCGGAGCCGACGCGTGAGCGGTCTCCCGCCGGTCCGCGTCGTTATCCCGTGGCGCCCCGCGCCGTCGCGCATGGACGCCTTCGAGCGCGTGGTGCGCTGGTATCGGAAGGCTCTGCCCGGTGTGCCGGTCGAGACCGTCGACACGGGCGACACGCCGTTCGTGCTCGCCGCCTGCCGCAACCGCGCCATGAGCGAGGCGCGGTCCGACGAGGTCGTCGTCATCGGCGACGCCGACACACTGCCCGAGATCGAGCCGCTCCGCGAGGCGATCATCGCCGCGGCGACGAGCCGCTTCGTGCACCTGCCCTACGACGAGTACCGCTGGCTGGGTCGCAGCGGCTCCGCGGAGGTCGCCGCCGGCACGCCCCTCATCGACTGCACGGTCGAGCAGTACGTCGACGGCGCGTGCTCCGGTGTCTACGTCGCCACGCCGCGCACGTGGGCCGCGCACGGTGGGCAGGATGAGCGCTTCCGCGGATGGGGATTCGAGGATGCCGCGTGGTACCTCGCCCACACGACGATCCTCGGTTCGCCGCCCCAGCGTCTTCACGGCCGGGTCTACGCGCTGCATCACGCCGGCGAGGTGCGCGCGGGCGCGAACTACGAGGCGAACGCCGCGCGCATGGAGCTGTACCGGGCGGCATCCGGGGATGCTGCGGCGATGGCCGCCGTCGTGGGCATCGAGTCGCCCGCGGCCGGTTGACCGCCGACGCCGCCTCCAGCGGCCGGCTGACGGCCGACGCCCGCCGCCCGCAGCCGGCTGACAGCCGACGCCGTAACACGCCGGCTGCGTCGGCCCACGTCGCGCGGGACGGATGCGTCGCGCGTGTCAGACCGAGCCGGTCAACGTCTCGTAGGCGATCCGCGGCCCCGGCCGAGCGGCCTGCGCCTCGGCGGCGGCCGTGAGGAGCGCCCTCCCCGGGAACCGCTCGTCGACGACGGTGACCAGCGCACGCGTCAGCGCATCGACGTCGGCGGTGTTCGGGTCGAGCGCGATGCCCGCGCCGGCGCGCTCGAGGGCCGCAGCGCCGGCGAACTGGTCGGTGGAGAACGGCAGCACCACGAGCGGCACGCCCGACCCGACGGCCTCCGTGACGGAGTTGTTGCCGCCGTGGGTGACGGCCGCCGTCGCAGCGGACAGCAGCCGCACCTGGGGCAGGTACGGGGCGATCAGCCAGTCGGAGGGGAGCGGGCCGAGCTCGGCGGGATCGGTCGAGCCCGTCGCGATCGCCGCGCGCAGGCCCGCACGCCGCAGCGCCTCCGCCACGCGGGCGAGCACATCCGCGCGCACCGACAGGAAGCTGCCGAAGCTGACGTAGACGAACGGCTCGCCGCTCGACAGCCACTCCTCGACGTCGGCCTCGCGAGCCTCGTCACGGGGGACGGAGCCCAGGAAGCGATGCGGAGGGAGCACGCGGCCGTCGCCGACGGCCAGCTCGCCGGGATAGTTGTAGAGCACGGTGTCGCCGCGCAGCGCGAAGGCGTCGTCGATGGGGGATGCCGCGGCATCCAGTTCTCTCGCCGCCTCGTTCCACTGCGCGGTGAAGCCGGCCGACACGCGCTCGCACAGTGCACGCAGCTCGGCGAGCTCGTCGTCGGCGGGGCGGAAGGCGGCGGGCCAGAACGGCGGATAGCCGTAGACCTCGTCGCCGACGGGGAGGGCGGTCGGGTGCCCGAGCACGACGTCGCCGTAGGGGATGCCGCGCGTGTGCAGGGCCAGCCGGGCGCTGAAGGCCAGGTGGTCGACGAGGATCGCGTCGGGCTGCACCTCCTCGATCACGGCGAGCGTCGCGTGCGCGCGGTCGACCGGCTGCCACATGAGGTCGGTCAGGCGCTCCCGCGCCTGGTAGGTCAGGGTCTCCACCATGCCGCGACGTGTCGCGGCGAAGAAGCCCTCGAGCGACTGCGCCTCGGCCGCCACCTGGTCGTCGCTGCGGATCACGCCGGGATTGGCGCCGCGGCCGAGCGGGAGGTCGACGCGGTCGTAGCCGAACTGCGCGACCACCGGCGCAGTGGCGGGCCCGGTGGCGACGACGACGCGCTCGCCGGCGTCGCGCCATGCGGTGGCGATGCCGGCCAGCGGCAGGAGGTGCGAGGCGTAGTCGGGGCTGATGACGAGCAGGGTCACGCGGACAGACCCGCCGCGCGCTCCAGCTCCGCCTCGGCGCGCGCGACCATTCCATAGACGGGCGCGAGGGTCGCGGCCATGCCCTGGATGGTGAAGCGCTCGGCGACCAGCGCGCGGCCGCGCGCCGGTTCGTCGACGCTCAGCTCAGAGGCGCGCTGCAGGGCGTTCGCGATCCCCTCGGCGAGCCGCTCCCGGTCGGCGGTCGCGACGAGGAACCCCGTGTCGCCCTCGGCGACGTAGGTGGCGGGGCCGCCCGCGTCGGGGGCCACCACGACCAGCCCCGTGGCCATCGCCTCGAGGATCGCGAGTCCGAACTCCTCCTTGACGCTCGCGCACACGTACGCACCGCCGGGCGCGGCGAACCCGGGCAGCCCCAGGCGAACGGCCGCAAGCCATTCCGCGGTCACGCCGTTGGGGCGGTGGCCGGGCACGACGAGGCCGCGCGCGGCGCGGTCGCTGCGCGAGACGATCGCGTCGATGGCGTCGAGCTGCTCCCGCTCGTCGCTCGACGGGAAGCGCAGGTCGCCGCCCACGATGAGCAGGTTGGCGACGTCGGCCAGCGGGCTCTCCGCCCACGTGCGCACCAGGGCGGCCATGCCCTTGACCCGGTGCATGCGCCCGACGCTGATGAGCAGCGGCAGGGCGCGGCGCTCGGCCGGCAGGTCCGCCAGGAGCGATGCCAGCTCGGTCAGCGCCGGCGTCAGGGCGCCTCCTCGAGCGGCTTCGCGCGCCGTCACGGCCGCGTCGTCGATGATGGCGAGGTCGACGCCCTCCGCCACGACGCTGTGCCGCTCGGGACGCGAGGTGAGGTCGATGCCGACCAGCTCGCGCATGTCGCTGACGAGGTCGGGCCGGGGGAAGAGCACCGAGTGCGATGCCGAGGCCGCGAGGCTCTGCACGAGCTGTGCGCGGAACCAGTAGTGCTCGCGCACATCGGCCGCGCCGAAGCCCTCGCGGGTCAGCTGGCCGGAGCGCTCGAGCGACGCGATGACGCTGTGCGGGTCGGGGGCGACGGTGAAGACGGTCGGGATGCCGAGCTCGCGCGCGACGTCGGCGGCGGCGAGGCTGCCGACGTCCGCCATGCGCAGGTGCAGCACGTCGACACGGCCGGCCGCCTTGAGCAGACGACGGATGCCGCGGCGCACGGTCACCCGCAGATGCCAGGCCGTGCTCGACGACGCCGGCAGTTCGTTCAGGGGGATGTGGCCGTACACGTGACCCGACGTCGTGCCCGCGACCTGGACCAGGTCGGGGGCCGCCTGCCGCACGGTGCCGCGCGACAGCGTCAGCACCCGCTCGACGCCGGCGTCCTGCGCGACGAGCGCATCGCCCAGACGCACCAGGAGCGTGGCGATGCCGCCGTTGTCCCCGGCACCCGCCGATGAGAGCGAGGAGTCGACGTCGGCGTGCAGGAAGAGCTGGGCGACGGTCAGACCGGTGCCTTCCCGGGACGGTGCGGTCTCGGGGTCGACGTCGATGAGCGAGAGGCGGGCGAGGTCGCCTAGCAGGCCGCCCTCGGAGACGAGCTGGTCGAGGAGCGCGACCGATGCGGCGTCCCTGCGCTGCCCGAGGGCGGCGACGGCTGCGGCGCGCACCGGGCGTGGGACCTTCGCATCGGCGGCGGCCTGACGCAGGAGCGCCGTCGCCGAGGGCTGGCGGACGAGGCCCATCGTCTCGATGAGACGCGCGCGTGCGCCGGAGGAGAGGGTGCCCGTCCCCGCGGCCTCGAGGGCCACCGCCAGCAGATCGCCGCCGGTCACCGACCACTTCTCGATGGTGTGCTGCGCGAGCATGCCCGCGAAGCCGCCCTCGGCGACGAGCCGGATCAGGCGCCCCACCGCGTCGGGCCGCATCGGTCGGCGACCGAGCGCCCAGGCCGCGTGCTGCACGATCCACGCGCGGGAGTCGGAGAGCAGTGACACCAGGAGACGGGCCGCCTGCTCGTCGTTCATCTCGGCGATCGCGTGCACGGCGGCGATCGCGGCGATGTCGTCGGCGCCCGCGAGGGCGGCGGAGAGCACGCGCAGGGTGCGCACGCCGGGGTCCCGCCCCGCCTCGAAGGCCAGGTCGTCCGCCGCGCGGAGCGCGGCGACCACGGTCGGGGCCTCACTGATGCGATCCATCGCCGACTGGATCCCCATGGGTCCTCCGCCCTGGCGCCGCGATTCAGCGCCCCAGTGATCGTAGTGCGCGCACATGGACGGACGCTTACGGTGGACGAGGCGTCGATCGGCGCCGCCCCCCCACGACGGGAGACGCGTGAGCATCCTGACCATCGGCGATATCGGAGTCACCTCCGGCATCATCCACATCGGCGACGAGGCCATGTTCGAAGCGGCCCGCGACGAGCTGGCCGCGCGCGGCCGCACGATGACGGGCATCTCATCCGTACCCGCGGAATCCGCGCACCGCTACGGCATCGAAGCGATCGGCCGTCTCGGCTTCGGCGACCTCGACCGCGCCGCGGCGGAGGAGCGGTCGTCGCTGCTGCGGGCCGCGGCATCCGAATCATCGGCGCTCGACGACGCCGACCCCGCGTCCCCTGTTCTGCGCGCGCTCGATGACGCCGACGGCGTGCTGATCGCCGGCGGCGGCAACCTCGCCTCCCGGTGGCCGGTGCACGTCTACGAGCGGACCACCCTCGCTGCGATGGCCGTCGCGCGGGGGCTCCCCGTGGTCGTCACCGGGCAGACCTTCGGCCCCGATCTGACCCCCGCCGACGAGAGCCGCGTCGCGGCGATGGCGCGGGCGGCGCGGCTCACCGGCGTCCGCGAGCACGACTCCGGAGCGCGGGCGCAGCAGTCCTGGGGCGTCCGTGCGCGGGTCGGCGTCGACGACGCGTCCTTCATCGGCGGCGGTCCGTCGGGCAGCCCCATCGCCGATCCGGATGCGCCGGTGCTGGTCAGCCTCTCGGGCTGGTTCGCAGGTCGACCCGCGGTCGACGTCGAGCGGGGGATCGCGGAGCTGCTGGATGCTGCGGCTCAGACCGTCGGTCCTGTCGTCTTCCACGCGCACTTCGGTCCCGTCGATGCGGGAGCGGAGCCGCAGGGCGACGCCGTGCTGCACGAGCGGGTGCGGGCGCGGATGCGGCAGGGCAGCACGGTCGTGCCGAGCGGAGACTCGCGGACGTCCGCCGAGCTCGCGCGCGGCGCCCGGTTGCTCATCACCAGCCGGTACCACCCGGCGGTGTTCGCGGCTCCCGCGGGCGTGCCGACCCTCGCCCTCGCCGCCGATGAGTACACGCGCATCAAGCTGGGTGGCGCCCTCGGGCACTGGGGGCAGTCGGAGGTCGTCGACCTCGACGACCTCGCCGGGGCGCCCGCGAAGCTGGCCGGCCTCGACGCCGCGCGCGACGCGATCGCCGAGCGCACGCTGTCGCGCCTCCCCGCGCATCGGGCGCGCGCGGCGCTGTGGTGGGACGACGTGGCCGCCGCGCTCGGCTGAGGTCGAGGTCTCAGCGGTCGCGGTGGTCCTCGGGGTGCAGGCGTGGGCCGCGACGCGGTTCGACCGCGCCGCTCAGGCCGATCAGGCGGATGACCCGCTGACGGTGCCCCGCCCAGGGGGCCAGGAGCCGCAGCATCCCGTCGTCGTCGCAGCGGGCGCCCGTGAGGGCCCAGCCCACCTGATGGGCGAGGTGGTAATCGCCGACGCTGACCGCGTCGGGGTCGCCGAAGGCGCGGATGCGGGTCTCGGCCGACGTCCACGCGCCGACGCCGCGCAGGGAGATGAGCACCCGGTCTCGGGCTTCGCCGTCCTCCGCACGGAGGAGCGCGCGCACGACGGTGTCGCCGCGGCGCGCGGCCTCGACGATCGTGCGCGACTGCGGCGGCTCGAGACCGGCACGATGCCAGCCCCAGGAGGGGATGTGCCGCCAGCCCTGAATGGACGGCGGCGCGAACATGGGCTTCGGGGTCGGCCCCGGCGCGCGCTCGCCGAACCAGGTGACCAGGGTGCGCCAGGCCGAGAAGGCCTGCAGGCTCGTCACCTTCTGCTCGATGACGGAGCTCGCGAAGGCGTCGAACACGTCGCCGGTGCGTCCGATGCGCAGGCCCGGATTGCGCCGGTGCACCTCGGAGATGAGCGGATGCTTCGACCCGTCGAATCCGGTCGGGTCATCGTCCGCCCCGCACAGCGCGGGCAGGCGCTCGAGCGCCACACCGGCTCCCGGCCCCCAGGCGGCGGCACGGATGACGCCCCCTGACACTTCGCGGATGGCGAGGGTCGAGACGCCGGCCGGTGTCCGGCTGACGCGCCACATCACCGACCCGTCGAGCGTCATCGTCGGATCGCCCATGCCGTGCCGCTGGTACATCACGGTGCGCCGCACGTCGAGCGGATGCCGCGGACGGTACTCCGTCTCGAGCGGTCTCCCGCCGGGCGTGCCCGCAGGGATGCTGCGCACGTCCCGTCGCGGCTCGCGCGCGAGCGCGGGGCCGGGCGGCGAGATCGTCATGCAGACACCCTACGCGCGCCCCTCCGACATCCCACCGGCGAGCACGACCGCCGCCGCGTCAGAAGCGGTCGGGTGAGGGGGTGCCGTGCCCGTAGCGGATGACGACGTCGGCGTGGCGATCGAAGCGGTAGCCGATTCCGCGCACCGTGCGCACGATGTCTTCGTAGCGGCCGAGCTTCGCGCGCAGGCGGCGCACGTGCACGTCGATCGTCCGCTCGCCCGGTGCCTCGTCATCGGTGGCGCCCTGCCAGAGCGAGGAGACGAGCTCCGTGCGCTCGATGGTGCGGCCCTCGCGCAGCACCAGGTACTGCAGCAGCTCGAACTCTTTGAAGGTGAACGCCGCCGACTCCCCGTCGATGAGCACGCGCTTGCGGGAGATGTCGACGACGACGCCGCCCTCGACGCGATCCTCGGGCTCCGGCTCGTTCTTGGTGCGCGCGACGGCCGACGGCTCGTGGAGCGCGAGGCGCACGACGTCGACGTCACGGCCGCCCGCCCCGGTCGGCGCCAGCGCGACGGTCGCGTAGGTCTCGGCGGTCGGGGCCAGCTCGCCCAGCGTGCGGCGGAGCGCCTCGACGAGCACGCCGAGGCTGACGCCGGCGGCGGCCGCCTTCTCCTCGTCGATGCCGACGTAGAGGGCGAAGCCGCGGGGCGCGGTGTTCGGCGGGAGGTGGCGGGCGGGAGCGGCCGGTGCGGCGTCCACCTGCTCGGACGCCGCCGGGGCGGCGGCGATCGGCGAGACGGCACGAAGGTGCGGGACGCGGGCGGCGGGACGGTCAAGCAGAAGGGTGTTCGACACGATGCAAGTCCTTGCGGGAGGAACCCGGCGGGGTTCAGGGGTGCTGCTGGGTGCCCGGAGGGGCGGAGACGAGGCGTCCTGCGTCGCGCAGATCATGCGGACGGTGCCTCGGGGGCGGAACGGGTCGCGTTCTCCCGGATCTCTTCGAACCCGGACGGCGACTCGTGAGCCCGGCAGGGGTCACTGTGTCAGCGGCACATTCGACAGCACATGACGCGGCCGCCGGCCATCATCATGCGGGCAGTCCCGTTCGCCTCCAGGGCGGACAGAGAGCGTGCGTTGTCGGTCATGTGGCTGATTATGACGGAATGCGTCCGGATGCGTCAAATCGCCCAGGCCCGGCCGCGGACGGATGACGAATTGTGACAGATTGCTCAGTCCCGGGCGGGAGAGGATGCCGGCGGCTCCTCCACACAGCATCCGTACAGCGCCGCACGCTGATCCCGGGCGTATTCTTCTGCGGTGACCGAGCTGACCTTCACCCATGAGAAGGACGCGTCGCGCTACGCCCTGCACAAGGGCGACGACCTCGTCAGCGTCCTCGACTACCGCGACGACGGACGCACCGTCGCCATGACCCGCGCGTACACGATCCCCACCTTCCGCGGCCACGGCTATGCGGGCGAAGTGGTCGAGCGTGCGGTGTCCTCCCTCGAGGAGAGCGGTGACCGGGAGGTGCTCCCGGTCTGCTGGTACGTCGCCGACTGGTTCGAGGCGCACCCCGAGCGCTCCGGCATCCTGCGCGCCCGCGCCTGACCCTCCGCGCCGCGCCGCCCGTTCACCCCGCCCTACACTGACCCCGTGGACATGGAGTCGGTCTTCATCGGCGTCGCTGTGGGCTTCGAGGTCGTGGGCGCCATCGCCATGGTCTCGGGCTTCCTCCTCGCGGTCGTGCTCTGTGCGCGCTCGCTGAGCCGCCGCGAGGGCGGGCGGACGGCGTTCCTCGTACTGCGCAACACGCTCGGCTCGGCCATCCTCCTGGGGCTCGAAGTCCTCGTCGCCGCCGATCTCCTGCGCACCATCACGTCCAAGCCCTCGCTCGAGGACGCGCTCATCCTGGGCGTCATCGTGCTGATCCGCACCGTGCTGTCCATGTCGATCCAGGTCGAGATCGAGGGCGTGCTGCCCTGGCGCCGGGCGCTCCTGCGCAGCGGCGGCCAGATGCTGGGCGACGCGGTCGTCCGCGATCGGGATGCCGCGGCATCCGCTCGCTCCACGGCACCGAATCAGCACTGACGCCGGAGTCGCCGGAGCGCTGCGGGCTGTCAAGCCCCTGCCTTTCCGCGCGGAACGGAGCACGCTGGGGGAAACGATGAGGGAGTGGAAATCATGAGCGATGAGCGCGATCTGCCCGAGGGCGTCCTCGACGCGAACCCGGCCGGGGCCTGGGAGGACGGGAGCACGAGCGACACCGAGACGTCGGAGAGCACTGCGGACTCGATCCACTCCGCGTCCCTGACGGATTCCGGCCTGCCGCCGAACACGCCGATGCCGGACTCCGCCACCGGTGACGAGGTCGTGGGCGACGGCCCTGCGGCACCGGCGGATCCCGACGGCTCGATCGAGGACGCCGCTGCGACGCGCGGCATCGACCCCGACCTGCGCACCGACGAGGAAGCCGAGGAGAACGCGTGAGCGACCGCGGCACCGATGCAGAGCCCGTCGGCGGGAGCAACGTCCCCGCTGACGCGGAGGTCCCGGGCGAGACGCCCGGCGCGCCGGGCATGCGCGAGGACGTCGTCGGCGGTGCGCTCTCGCACGACGCGGACGAGAAGACCGGCCCGGGTGCCGCGGCCGACACGCAGGACGAGCCGGCCATGGACGTCCACGACGCCAGCCACGACGACAAGGTCGCCGGCATCGCCGCGCAGACCCGGCTCGACGTCGGGACCGAGGGGCATGAGCGGATCGCCGATGTGCTCTCGCAGCGCTTCAGCGACGCCGGCATGTCCGTGACCGACGAGGACCGCGTGGCCCTCGCGAAGCGCATCGCCGGCGAGTGATCTGACCCGATCGTCCGGCGCGCCCGCAAGGGCCCGCCGGACGGATCGCGTCGAGGATCAGCCTCCTGTGAAGGCGAGGATGGCCGCGGCGGACGGAGCGGAGTCGCGGATCATCGTCTCGTGCCCGTGGTGGTCGACCACGACCAGGTCGGCGCTGTGGAGAGCCGCCGCGACCTCCGCGCACCACCACTGCGGGCAGACGCGGTCCGTTCCCCCGCGGATCACCAGCGCCCGCTGGGTCACGCGGGGGTAGACGTCCTCCGGGCGATGCGCCAGCATCGCCCGGAACTTGCCGCGCAGGTTCGGGCCCGCGCGCAGGTACTCGATCGCCCCCACGAGGATGACCCGCGGGCTCTCGACCGCCAGATCCTGGGCGAGCCGGAGGATCTGCCGGGCGGCGGTGCGCTCCGCGCGCGTGACCGTCGGCGCCAGCAGCACGACACTGTCGACCAGCGCAGGATGCCGGGCCGCCAGCTCCACCGCGACCTGCGTGCCCATCGAATGGCCCACGGCGACGACCGGCCCCTCGCCGCTGTCGCGGAGGAGCGCGGCGAGCAGGTCTGCGGTGCGCGCCATCGTCAGGGTCCGCTCCGGCTCCGGAGCCGCGCCGTAGCCGGGCAGGTCGACGGCGATGAACCGGCCTCGGCCGCGCAGCTGACCGGCGAGTCCGCGGAACGCCAGACGCCCCATGCCGAGGCCGTGGATGAGGAGGAAGGTGCGGGCGCCCCGTCCGAACGACTCCGCGACGAGCGTGGCGCCCGCGTGCGAGAAGCTCCGGACGGTCGCGGGGGTGTCGCGCGGGGCGACCACCGACGTGTCGGCGGGCGGGCGACGGGCGAACAGCACCGGATGACACTATTCAGTGCGGCTGTGTCGCTCTTCGGACCGGCCGGGCTGCGGTCGGGCTCGCGGGGCCTCTTCTCCCGCGCGGGATGCGCGCGTACCGTGTCTGCCATGTGCCGCAACATCCACACGCTCCATAACTTCGAGCCCGCCGCGACCGATGAGGAGGTGCACGCAGCCGCGCTGCAGTACGTGCGCAAAATCGCCGGCACCACCAAGCCGTCCAAGGCGAACCAGGACGCCTTCGACCGTGCGGTGGCCGAGATCGCGCACATCACCGGGCACCTCCTGCAGGACCTCGTCGCCGTCGTGCCGCCGAAGAACCGGGAGGAGGAGGCGGCCAAGGCGCGTGCCCGGGCGGAGGCGTCCGGCCGCTACGCCCCCCGCGTCGCGCAGGCGGGCTGACCGCCGCCGTCGCTCGCCCGCCGTGGGCACTGCTCTGGGCGACCCGCCCGGCCGCTGCCCGGTGATGTCGGTGGCTCGTTTTAGCGTGTGAGCATGCGCATCCTGCACACCTCCGACTGGCACATCGGGCGGTCGTTCCACGGCCACGCAACGCTCGATGCGCTCGCCGGCGTGCTGCAGGAGCTCGCGGAGCAGGTGCGCGACAACGACGTCGACGTCGTGATCGTCGCCGGCGACGTGTTCGACTCCGCCACCCCGGCCGCGGCCTGCTACCCGCTCCTCTCACGGGCCCTCGGCGCCATCCGCGACGCCGGAGCGCAGATCGTCGTCACCTCCGGCAACCACGACTCCGCCGCCCGGCTGGGGTTCCAGTCCGCCCTCCTCCGCGACGGCATCCACGTCATCACCGATCCGGCCACGGTCGGGGTGCCGGTCACCGTCGACGACGCGCACGGGCCGCTGCACTTCTACGGCATCCCCTATCTCGAGCCGACGATGGCGCGCGCGGTGTGGCCGGGCATCACCCTGCGTTCGCACGCCGACACGCTCGACCACGCGATGGGCCTCATCCGGGCCGACCTCGTCCGGCGGGGCGGGCGGTCCGTCGCGATCGCCCACTGCTTCGCGGCAGGCGTCGCCCCCACACCTCAGCTCGAGCGCGACATCCAGCAGGGCGGCCTCGATGTGGTGCCGCTATCCGCGTTCGACGGTGTCGACTACGTCGCCCTCGGGCACATCCACGGCCGGCAGCAGCTCTCCGACCGCGTCCGCTACGCGGGGGCGCCGCTGCACTACAGCTTCGGCGAGGCCAACAAGCCGCGCGGGTCGTGGCTGGTCGATGTGGATGCTGCGGGCGAAGTGTCGGCGCGGTGGATCGATCTCCCCGTGCCCCGCCGCCTGGTGACCCTGCGCGGTTCGCTGGAGGAGCTGCTGGCCGACCCGGCGCTCGACGTGCACACGGACGACTGGGTGTGCGCGGTGCTGACCGATCCCACGCCCCAGATCGATCCGATGCGGAAGCTCCAGACGCGGTTCGCCTGGTGCGCCACGATCAAGCTCGACCCGGTGGGGGTGCCCGCGGCATCCCGCGTCACCTACGCCGACCGCGTGCGCGACGTCGAGAGCGACGACGAGCTCATCGAGCGCTTCCTCACGCACGTGCGGGCCGGCGAGGGGGCGGGGGAGCGCGAGCGTGAGCTCATCGCCGAGGCCGTGGCAGAGGCCCGGGTCGCGGAGCTCACGTCGTGAGGCTGCATCGGCTCGAGATCGAGGGCTTCGGGCCGTTTCGCGCGCCCCAGGTCGTCGATTTCGATGCGCTCGCCCGCGACGGCATCTTCCTGATCGGCGGTCGCACCGGCGCGGGCAAGTCCAGCATCCTCGACGCGGTCTGCTTCGCGCTGTACGGGGGCGTGCCGCGCTACGAAGACGGCGAGAAGCGGATCCGCAGCGACCACTCCACGTTCGCCGAGCCGACGCGCGTGCGCCTGGAGTTCTCCAGCGGCGGACGGAGGTGGCGCGTCGAGCGGGTGCCCACCTATGAACGTCTGAAGCGCAACGGCCGCGGCACGACGCTGACGCCCGCCGAGGCGCGGCTTGAGGAGGAGGTCGACGGCGAGTGGGTCGGCCGCGCATCCCGTCCCGTCGACGTCGGGCACGAGCTCGGGCCGGTGCTGGGGCTCACGCAGCACCAGTTCCTGCAGGTCATCCTGCTGGCGCAGGGGCGCTTCGCCCGCTTCCTGCTCGCCCGCAACGACGAGCGCCAGACGCTGCTGCGGACGCTGTTCGACTCCAAGCGGTTCGGCGGCTACGAGGAGACGCTCGAGCGTCGCCGCAAGGAGACGCTGGAGCGTCTCACCCTCGACACGCGCACGCTGCTCGTTCAGCTCGACAACGCCGAGGTGCTCAGCCGGGCCACGGTGCCCGACGCCGAGCCGGGCGATGCGGGTCCGGCTGCCGATGCGGGTGCGGCGCAGATCGCCGCCGAGGATGCGGCCGCGCTTCCGCTCGACGAGCGCCTCCGCCGGGTGCGGCAGGCGCGCCTGCGCGCCGCTCATACCCGCGAGGTGACCGGGGCCGAGGAGGTCGCGGCCCGCGCTGCGCAGTCCGCCGCCGAGGCCCTGCACGCCGACCGCGTGGAGCAACGCGCGGCGCAGGTGCGCCGCGATGAGGCCCGCGTCAGGCTGGCGTCGCTCGACGCGCGCGCCGCAGAGGTCGGCGCCGCACGGGAGACGCTCCTCCGGGCGGCCGACGCCGAGCCGCTGCGCGCTCTCATGACCGCGGCCGACCGGGCGCACGCCGCCCTCACCGGCGACGAGGTCGCCCACGCCGCGGCCCTGGCCGCCTGGGCCGACGCGGGGGAGGAGTCGGTCGACCGCCCGGAGCTCGAGCGGCACACCGACGCCCTGCTCGCCGATGTCGGGGCCATCGGCGTCGCCCTCGAGACCGAGCGCACGATTCCGACGCTGCGCGAGGAACGCGCCACGACGGCCGACCTGCTCGCGGCGGCGGCGGCCGAGACCGAGGCGCTGACGGCCCGCCGCGCAGATCTGCCCGCGCTGCTGAGTGAGTCCGCGGCTGCGCTCGCGCTCGCCGAGGGCCGTGCCGCACGTCTGCCCGAAGCGCAGGGCCGCGTCGAGGCCGTGCGCGCCGTGGTCCGCGCGGCCGAGGAGTCCGAGACCCTGCGCGACCTCCGCGACGCAGCCGAGGCGGCCGCGGGAGCGGCAGGACGCGCCCTGACCCGCGCATCAGCGGCGCTCGACGACCTGCGCGACCGGCGGTTCCGCGATCACGCGGGCGAGCTCGCCGAGTCGCTGGTCGACGGCGACCCCTGCCCCGTCTGCGGCTCCTGCGAGCACCCGCAGCCGACCGTCCGCACCGGCGACCCGGTCACCGATGACGACATCACCGCGGCCGAGGAGGCGAAGGCCGCGGCGGCGACCGCCGACCTCGCCGCGACCGTCGCCCTGCAGTCCGCCCGCGACGACCTCGCCGCGGCGCTGCAGGGCGCCGGCGGCCGCTCGCCCGCCGAGGCGCGCGCCGAGGCCGATGCGGCGGCAGCCGACCTCGCTGTGGCCGAGACCGCCGTGGCCGAAGCCGCGACCCTCGCGACCCAGCGTGCCGAGCGCGAGACCGAGTTCGCCGAGGTCGGAGCGGCGGTCGACGCCCTCGAGCAGGCGCGCGCCGCGGCATCCGGTGAGCTCCTCGCGGTCGACCGTGCGATTGCTCAGGCCGAAGCCCTCGTCCTCGACGCCCGCGGCGGTCATGAGTCGGTGCAGGCGCGGCTGTCGGCGGCGGAGGAGCTCATCCGCAGGGCCCGCTCGCTGCTCGGCGCGATCGACGCGGTCGCTCGTCGGCGATCGGCGGTCGAGCTCGCCGACGCGGAGCTCGTCGCCGCTCTCGAAGCATCGCCGTTCGAAGGACGGGATGCTGCAGCCGCCGCCCTCCTCGACGCCCGGGCACGCGAGCGGCTCACGAGCGAGGTGCGACTCTTCGACGATGAGATCGCGGGTGTGCGCTCGACCCTCATGGACCTCGAGCTGCGGATGCTGCCCGAGGAGCCGATCGATGTCGAGACCGCGGCCGCCCTCCTCCGAGACGCGTCCGAGCAGCGGGACGAAGCGGTCCGGCGGTGCGTGCGCGCGGCCGAGGCCGCGGAGCGCCTGGACGAGGCGGTCACCGCCGCCGAGATCGCACACGAGGCCATCGCGGAGGTCGCCGCCGAGGCCGAGGTCATCGAGCGGCTGGCCCACGCCGTGGCAGGGCGCGCGCCGAACACCCTGAAGATGAACCTCGAGACCTTCGTGCTGGCCGCTGAGCTCGAGGAGATCGTGGCTGCCGCCAACGTCCGGCTCGACGGCATGACGCAGGGACGCTACCGGCTGCAGCATACCGACGCCCGGGCGGCACGCGGTGCGGCGTCGGGACTGGGCATCGAGGTGTTCGACGCGTTCACGGGCCAGGCCCGACCGGTGTCGTCGCTCTCGGGCGGCGAGACCTTCCTCGCGTCGCTCGCCCTCGCTCTGGGCCTGGCGGAGGTCGTCACCGCCCGCGCCGGCGGCATCACCCTCGACACCCTCTTCATCGACGAGGGCTTCGGTTCGCTCGACGGCGACACCCTCGACGTAGCGATGCAGACCCTCGACGAGCTCCGCCAGGGCGGCCGGGTGGTCGGCGTCATCAGCCACGTCGAGGCGATGAAGGACCAGCTCCCCGCGCAGCTCACCGTACGCACCACCCCGCACGGCGACAGCGTCATCGAGCAGGACGTGACGGCCGGAGCCGCGTAGGCGAACCGCCGCGGGGCCCGACCTCAGCCGTGCACGGCGGTCTGACCGAGGTGCTCGACGAGCGCGTCCAGCGCCTCATCCCATCCGTCGTAGAACGACCCGTCACCGGGCTCCCCGTCGACGCCGCGCAGATCGAACGTCAGGCGTGTCAGCTCGCCGAGAGGCTCGATGACGACCGTCACCACCGGCGAATCGTCGGGATCGTCATCCGGGGCGCCCCATGTGAAGGAGAGCCGCGTCGGCGGTTCCACCGTGCGGTAGACGCCGCCCGTCGGGTACTCCTCGTCTGTGAGGGTGTTCACCATCGTGTACGCGTAGCGACCGCCCGGGCGTGCGTCGATCTCGACGGTCTCGCGCGGCGTCGTCACGTCTCTCGGGTGCCACCACTGCGCGGCTTCATCCGCATCGGTCCAGGCCGACCAGATCGCCTCGGGCGCCGCATCCAGGTTGCGGACGATCGTGAAACCCTTCGCCGTGTCGGCCATGGTCGCTCCTCTGCTCCGGCGGCGCGTGAGCCGCACGATCATGTTCGTCGCGTCGGGGGAGCCGGGCAAGCGGTTGACAGCGTTCGAGCTCCGCCCGACCGTCACCGGGATCTTTCCCGGGGCCGTCTAAACTGTCGGGGTGAACACCCGCACCCTCTGGAGCATCGTCGGCGTCATCGTCGCGATCGTCATCGCCTGGTTCCTCGTGAACATCCTGTTCTCCGTGCTCGCGTTCATCTTCAAGATCGTCATCGTCGCCGTCGTGGCGATCGTCGTGTTCTTCATCCTGCGGTCGCTGTTCACGCGTCGCAGCGACGCCGGCTGAGGGCCGGGAGCCACGACCCCGCGAGTACCCTGAGAGGGATGCCCGCTGAACAGACCTCCCCGTCGCCTGACGCTCCGCAGACACTCACCATCCCGCTGACGCAAGCGCGGAAATGGCGCGCCTTCTGGGTCTGCGTCTCCGTGGCGGCGATCACGATCCTCGACCTCAGCAAGGTCAATGTGGCGCTGCCGTCCATCGAGGCGGCCTTCGGCTCCGGGTCGACGGAGCTCCAGCTCATCGTGTCGGGGTACGTCCTGACGTTCGGTCTGCTGCTCGTGCCGATGGGACGTCTGGGCGATCAGCGCTCTCGCCGCACCCTGTTCATCGTCGGTCTGACGCTCTTCACCCTCACCAGTCTCGTCTGCGCGCTCGCGCCGAACACGACGGTGCTGCTGGTAGCGCGCCTCATCCAGGGGGTGGCCGCCGGCATCCAGATGCCCCAGGTGCTGGGGCTCATCCAGCAGCTCTTCCAGGGCAAGGAGCGCGGACGCGCCTTCGGTCTCTTCGGTGCGACCATCGGCGTCGCGACCGCCTTCGGCCCGACCCTCGGCGGGCTGATGATCGCCCTCGGCGGCCCCACCGACGGATGGCGCTACATCTTCTGGATCAACATCCCGCTCGGGCTCATCGCCATCGCCCTGGCCATCTTCGTCCTCCCCGCGACGCGCAAGTCGTCCCGAAAACCGCTCCAGCTCGATCCCGTGGGCGTCGTCCTCTTCGCGCTCACCATCCTCGCCCTGATGTTCCCGTTCCTCTTCACGACCGGTTCCCCGAATGACAACCCGCAGCGCTGGTGGCTGCTCGTCGTCTTCCTGCTGTTCGCGACGGCCTTCTTCGCCTGGGAACGGCGCTATGCGGCATCCGGTCGTGATCCCCTCATCCCGTTCGCGCTGTTCTCCGTGTCGTCCTTCCGCAACGGCTCCATCCTGCAGGCCGCGTACTTCGCCGCCATCCCGTCGCTGTTCCTGCTGACGACCCTGTACCTGCAGAGTGGCCTGGGGCTCGAGCCGGTCTTCGCGGGCATGGTCTCGATCGGGTTCGCGCTCTCGAGCGCGGTCGCGTCGTGGATCGGCGGGAACATCGTCACCAAGTACGGGCGACCCGTGGTGGTGTGGGGGCTCGTGCTGGTGATGGTCTGCATCGCCGGACTGGTCGTGACGGCCCTGTACGTGCCCGACGCGGTCACGCCCTACGCGATGGCCGGGGTCATGATCATCGGCGGCATCGGCGGCGGACTCGTGATCGCGCCGAACCAGACGCTCACCCTCGCCGACATCCCGGTCAAGCAGGGCGGGCTCGCCGGCTCCGTCGGTCAGCTGGGACAGCGCATCGGCACCGCGGTCGGCACGGCGATCGCCCTCGCCCTCTTCTACGCGACGATCTACCGCGAGGACGGCAAGGCGTCCGACTCCGTCGTCTTCCACGACGCGTACGGCTTCGGGATGGTGGCCGTCGCCCTCTTCATCGCCTTCGCCTTCGTGCTCTCGGTGCTCGACCTCTCCGCGCGCAAGCGCCGAGAGCGGGAGACCGGGGGCGATGAGGACGCCGACGAGGACGCAGAGGAGCCGCGGGTCATCACGTGAGCGGTCGGATGCCGCGGCCGCCGGTGGACGGCGGTGCGCGGCGTGCCCGGACTCAGACCCCGTAGAGCTCCGTGACGGTGTCGCGCAGCTGGGCGCTGCACGCCGCGACCGTCTCGCGCCAGTCGGTGATCGCGTCGTCCTGCGCGCGGTCCGACACGGCCTTCAGCACGCGGATCGGCACGCCGAACCGGTCGGCGACCCAGATGTAGGCGTAGGTCTCCATGTCGACCATGCGTGCGCCCAGGGGGCGGATGACGCCCACGGCCTCGGCGTCGTCGACGAAGTGGTCGCCGGTGGCGATCACGACGCCGTCGCCGTCGCCGATCTCCACCCGCGGGGGGAGCGACACGTGCTGGCCGACCACGCCGTCGATGTCGGTGACGTCGTGCTGGATCGCGCCGCCGATCTCGTGCACCCCGGTGGGAAGTAGGGGATCGATCGCGCCCGCAGTGCCGACGACGAGGATCTCGTCGTAGGCCGCCGCATCCAGCGCGCGCGTGAGCGCGAACGTCGCCTGCAGCTTGCCGGGGCCGGTCACGAGGCGATCGAATCCGGGAAGGGTGTCGGGGAAGGCGACGAGCTCGGCATCCAGGGCCGCGACGAGAAGTTTCACCGTCCCATTCTCCCTTGCCGGCCCCGGGCGATCCGCCGTGGAGGTGTCAAGCCTGCTTTGTTGGCGCCGGCGACAAAAGTCTTGCGAGATCGGGGAGCGCGGGTTAGCATCGTCGTCGAAGCGTTTCGCGAAGCGCTTCGATCCGCGACACGAGTCGCATGACGAAGGAGTCCTGATGGTGAAGATCGACGAGGTGGCTCGCGCCGCAGGCGTCTCCATCAGCACCGTCTCGTACGCCCTCAGCGGCAAGCGTCCGGTCTCGGCCGCCACCCGCACGCGCATCGAATCCGCCGTCGAAGAGCTCGGCTACCGGGCGAACGCGGGTGCCAGGATGCTGGCCGGAAGCCGCACGCAGATCTTCGCCCTCACCGAGCCGTTCCGCCCCGACACCTTCGCTCCGACGCACATGGCGTTCGTGCTGGCCACCTCCATCGCCGCGCGTCGCCAGGATTACGACATCCTTCTCCTCACGGAGGAGGACGCCGCCGACGGCATGCGCCGGGTCGCCGACAGCGGACTGGTCGACGGCATCCTCGTGCTCGACGTCGCGCCCGCCGACCGCCGTGTCGCCCTCGCCCGGCAGCTCGACATCCCCTCCATCTTCATCGGCGTCCCCGACGACCACGACGGCCTCACCTGCGTCGACCTCGACTTCGAGGCGGCCGCGGCGCTCGCCGTCGATCGGCTCGTCGAGGCGGGCCACCGGATCGTCGGCCTGATCGGCCACCCGGCCATCGCCTACGAGAACTCGAACTTCCCGCCGCGCGTCCGCTCGGGTTTCCTTGACGCCTGCGCGCGACGCGACGTGACGGCCCTCTTCCGCACCACGGGCGGACCGGTCGTGGAGATCGCCGTCGTCCGCGCCGCCGTGGCCGAGATGCTCGCCGAGGGCGTGACCGGCTTCGTCCTCCACGGGGGAGACGACGCCCACGCCGCCGTCCTGCAGGAGCTGGCCGCCCACGGCCGCGCCGTGCCGGACGACGTCTCTGTCATCTCCGTGGGCGCGACGTTCGACCCCACCGCCTTCTCCGTGCCCCTGGACGCCATCCCGCTCATCCCGGCGTCCTCCTGCGACCTCGCGGTCGACCTCGCCATGCGCTCGCTCGGCCCCACTCCGCCGGAGCCCGGCGTGCACCTCATCCCGCCCACCTACCGAGCCCACGGCTCGGTCGGCCCACCGGCCACGATCTAGCTTCCGTCGCGGGCGAGCCGCAGCATCCGCTCGTCCACCATCGAAGCGCTTCGACGAAGACCGCACGACCCGCACGACCGCACCACCCGCACCACCCGCACTCACCTCGACCGACGACGGTCACCGAGAAAGGAATGCCGAAGATGGCACACCACATCACCCCGCGGACCCGCATGAGGCTGCTCGCAACCGCATCGCTCGTCACCGCCGGCGCGCTCGCGCTCGCCGGCTGCTCCGGCGGCAGCGGACAGGAAGCCGAGAGCGGCGACTCGCTGAAGCTCTGGCACTTCGAGGGCGCCAACAGCGCCATGGGCATCGCCTGGGACCAGGCGATCAAGACCTTCGAGGAGGAGACCGGGGCCACGGTCACCTTCGAGGAGAAGAGCTTCGAGCAGATCCGCTCGACCTCCAGCCAGGTGCTCAACTCCGACGAGGCGCCCGACATCATGGAGTACAACAAGGGCAACGCCACGGCCGGCCTCCTCGCCAGCCAGGGCCTTCTCACCGACATCAGCTCCGCGGTCGACGAGTACGGCTGGGCCGACAAGCTCGCCCCCTCGCTGCAGACCACGGCGAAGTACAGCGAAGACGGCGTCATGGGATCGGGCGCCTGGTACGGCATCCCGAACTACGGCGAGTTCGTCACCGTCTACTACAACAAGGACATGTTCGCCGCGGCGGGCCTGGAGATCCCCACGTCCTACGACGAGCTCGTCGACGTGATGGACGCCTTCGTCGCGCAGGGCGTCACCCCGCTCGCCGAGGCGGGACTGGAGTACCCCCTCGGGCAGCTCTGGTACCAGCTCGCGCTGAGCAAGGCCGACCGGCAGTGGGTCAACGACTACCAGCTCTACGAGAACCCGGTCGACTGGCAGGGCGAGGCCGTCTCCTACGCGACCGACACCGTCAAGGAGTACGTCGACAAGGGCTACATCTCCAAGGACGTCTCCGGCGTCAAGGCGGAGGACGCCGGCGTCTCGTTCATCAACGGCACCGCGCCGATCTTCGTGTCGGGCAGCTGGTGGTACGGCCGCTTCGTCGACGAGATCTCGGGCTTCGACTTCGGCATCTTCCCGTTCCCCGACTCCGACCTCAGCCTCGGCTCGTCGGGCAACCTGTGGGTCGTGCCGGAGAACGCCAAGAACAAGGAACTGGCCTACAAGTTCATCGACATCACCATGCGCCCGGAGATCCAGGCCCTCATCGGCAACAACGGCGGTCTGCCGGTCGCCGCCCAGGAGTCCGACATCACCGACCCGAAGAGCCTCGAGCTCATCCAGGCGTTCAACGCCGTGAACGAGAAGGACGGGCTGTCTTTCTACCCCGACTGGCCCACCCCCACGTTCTACGACACCATCGTCGCCCAGCTGCAGGAGCTCGTGAACGGCACGAAGAGCCCGGCCGACGTGCAGCAGGCGCTCGGCGACGAGTACGAGTCGTACGCCTCCGACTTCCGCTGAGCCGGACACCGCGGCGACAGCCGTGTGAACACCGCGGCGAGAGCCGTGTGAACAGGGATGCCGCGTCCACCGCGGGCGCGGCATCCCTCCCCTTCGAACCCTGAGGAGCAGGGCATGACCGCTGTCCCCTTCGTGCGACCGCCTCGCACGCCCAAGGCGCGCCGGGCCGACGTACCGCCCGACGAGCCGCTGATCCCGCAGCGTGGACGACGCGGCGGAGCCGGCTACTGGCTCTACCTGGTGCCCGGACTCGTGCTGCTGACGGTCGTCGTGCTGATCCCGCTCGGCTGGAACGTCTACCTCTCCTTCACGGAGTGGCGCGGCATCCGTCCCCCCGAATTCATCGGCTTCGAGAACTGGATCGAGCTGGCCGGCGACGGGAAGTTCTGGACGTCGTTCGGCAACAGCATCTGGATGATCGTCGCGATGGTGATCGTGCCGACGCTGGTGGGCCTCATCCTCGCCGCCCTGCTGTTCGACCTCGTCGGTCGCAAGTTCGGCGGCCGGCTCGCCAGCTTCCTGCGCGCGACCTACTACCTTCCGCAGATCCTCCCCGCCGCGATCGCAGGCATCGTCATCGGCTGGATCCTCCGGCCGCAGGACGGCGCGCTCAACGAAATCCTCGAGGGTCTCGGCCTCGGCGCCCTCACGCACAACTGGCTCGGCAGTCCCGACACCGCGCTGGCCAGCATCATGGTCGTGCTCGTCTGGATTCAGATCGGCTACCCGGTCGTGGTGTTCATGGCCGCGCTCCAGCGCGTCGATCCCGAGCTGTACGAGGCGGCGGAGCTCGACGGCGCCAACTGGATCCAGCGCTTCCGCGCGATCACGGTCAGCATCATCAAGCCCGAGATCTACGTCGTCACCCTGACGTGCACGATCGCCGCGCTGAAGGTCTTCGGCCCCGTCTACGTGCTGACGCGCGGCGGCCCCGGCGACTCGACCATCGTGCCCGCGTACTACGCGTACAGCGAGTTCTTCCAAGCGCAGCAGGTCGGCTACGGCGCGACCATCGCCACCGCACTGACCATCGTCATCGCGATCGTCTCGGTCGTCTTCATCCGCGCGCAGAATGCCGCGGAGCGCAAGGAAAGGGCGGGTCTGTAATGGCCTCCACCACCACGACCCTGCCCGCCGTCTCCGGTCCGCGCGCCGCGCGGACCACCGCCCGCACCGGCCGTCCGCCCCGCCCGCGCGGCGGGATGACGAAGAAGAAGGGCGTCGACTGGCTGCTGCTGGCGTTCGCGGTGGCGGCCGCGGCGCTGATCATCGCGCCGTTCTACCTGATCCTCGTCAACTCGTTCAAGTCGCCGGCCGACTACTCCAACGGCGGCCCGCTCGCGCTGCCGACGGGCATCTACCTCGACGGCATCGTCGCGTTCTGGGAGCGCGTCGACTTCCCGGGCAAGGTGTGGAACTCGTTCTTCATCTCCGGCATGGTCGCGGTGCTCGCGGTGCTGATCTCCGTGCTCAACGCCTTCGCGATCGGCATCGGCCGCATCCGCGGGCGCAGCTGGATCGTGCTGCTGTTCCTGCTGGCGAACCTGCTTCCGCAGGAGGCCCTGCTCTACCCGCTGTACTACATGTTCAAAGCGGTGGGCCTCTACAACAACGTGTGGTCGGTGATCATCATCTTCACGGTGATCCAGGCCGCGTTCGGCACGTACCTGCTCGCGTCGGTCTACGGCACCTTCCCGAAGGAGGTGCTGGAGGCGGCATCCATCGACGGCGCGAGCCGCTGGCAGATCCTGTGGCGGGTCATCTTCCCGATCAGCCGGCCCACTCTTTCGGTGCTGCTGATCTTCTTCTTCATCTGGACGTGGAACGAGTTCCTCATCCCGCTGACGTTCCTGGTCTCCAACGCCAACCAGACCGTGCCCGTCGCGATCAGCGTGCTCCAGGGCGACCGCCTGATGGACGTCACCACCACCAGCGCCTCCGCGCTGCTCGGTCTCATCCCCACACTCCTCTTCTTCCTCATCTTCCAGCGCACCCTCACGCGCGGCATCACCGCAGGAGCAGTCAAGTAATGAAGTTCACCGATGGTTTCTGGCAGCTGCGCCCCGGCGTGACGGCGCTCTACGGCCAGGAGGCCTACGACGTGGAGGAGACGGATGCTGCGGCCGACGGCTCCGGGATCGTCGTCACCGCGCCCACGGCGCAGATCGTCCGCCGCGGCGACACGCTGAACCGCCCCGTGCTCGGCGTCACCCTCTCCTCGCCCGCCGAGGGCATCGTCCGGGTGCGCATCGCCCACCACGAGGGCGGCGCACGGCATACCGGCTTCGACCTGCCGGGAGCGGTGGTCGGCGGTGCCGGCACCGTGTCGATCGACGGCGACGGCGACGGCGGCACCCTGACCACGGGTCCGCTCACCGCCCGCGTCCGTCGCGGCGCGCCCTGGGCGCTGGACTTCGAGGTCGACGGCGTGCGCGTCACCGGCAGCGGACCGAAGGCGCAGGGCTACATCACCCTCGCGCCCGACGCGCAGGTCGACCACGGGATCGTGGGCAACGCCCGCGGCCACGGCGCGGCTCCCGTCGAGCGCACCTTCGTGCACGAGCAGCTCGACCTCGGCGTCGGCGAGCTCGTCTACGGCCTGGGCGAGCGGTTCGGGCCTCTGGTCAAGAACGGCCAGACCGTCGAGGTGTGGAACGCCGACGGCGGCACCTCCAGCGAACAGGCCTACAAGAGCATCCCGTTCCACGTGTCCAGCCGCGGCTACGGCGTGCTCGTCAACGATCCCGGACACGTCTCGTACGAGGTCGGATCGGAGGCCGTCGAGCGTGTGCAGTTCTCGGTGCCCGGCGAGGTGCTGGAGTACTTCCTGATCGCCGGTCCGACGCCCAAGGACGTGCTGGACCGCTACACCGCCCTGACCGGCCGCCCGCCGGTCGTGCCGGCGTGGTCGTACGGACTGTGGCTCTCGACGAGCTTCACCACCGACTACGACGAGATGACGGTCACGTCGTTCATCGACGAGATGGCACGGCGCGAGCTGCCGATGTCGGTGTTCCACTTCGACTGCTTCTGGATGCGCGAATTCAACTGGTGCGACTTCGAGTGGGACGCGCGGGTCTTCCCCGATCCGGAGGGCATGCTGCAGCGTCTGCACGACCGCGACCTGCGCGTCAGCGTGTGGCTCAATCCCTACATCGGTCAGCGCTCGCCGCTGTTCCGCGAGGCCGCCGACCAGGGCTTCCTGGTGAAGCGTGCCGACGGGTCGGTGTGGCAGTGGGACCTCTGGCAGGCCGGCATGGGGCTGGTCGACTTCACCAATCCCGCCGCGACGGCCTGGTACCAGGGACACCTGCGCCGGCTCATCGCCCAGGGTGTCGACTGCTTCAAGACGGACTTCGGCGAGCGGATCCCGGTGGAGGTCGAGTGGGCGGACGGCAGCGACCCGCTCCGCATGCACAACCTCTACACGCACCTCTACAACAAGGCCGTGCACGAGGTGCTGGTGGAGGAGCGCGGCGAGGGCGAGGCCGTGCTCTTCGCCCGGTCGGCGACGGCGGGCGGTCAGCAGATGCCCGTGCACTGGGGCGGCGACTCGACCTCCACCTTCGTGTCGATGGCCGAGACGCTCCGTGGCGGCCTGTCGCTCGCATTCAGCGGCTTCGCGCACTGGAGCCACGACATCGGCGGATTCGAGGGGATGCCGGACGCCGCCGTCTTCAAGCGCTGGACCGCGTTCGGCCTGCTGTCCAGCCACAGCCGCTTCCACGGCTCGACCTCGTACCGCGTCCCGTGGATCTTCGACGAGGAGGCCGTCGACGTCACGCGGGAGTTCACGCGCCTCAAGCTGCGACTGATGCCGTACCTCTACGGCCTCGGCGTCGCGGCGACGACCACCGGAACGCCGCTCATGCGGCCGATGGCGATGGAGTTCCCCGACGACCCGGCCGTCGCCTACCTCGACCGGCAGTACATGCTCGGGCCCGACATCCTGGTCGCCCCGGTCTTCACCGAGAGCGGTGACGTCGAGTTCTACCTGCCGGCGGGGGAGTGGACGCACCTGCTCACCGGCGAGACCGTCACCGGCGGCGGATGGCGTCGCGAGAACCACAACGTGCACAGCCTGCCGCTGTACGTGCGGCCGGGCGCGGTGCTGCCGTGGGGCGCCCGTGACGATCGCCCGGACTACGACTACCTCGACGGACTCACGCTCCGGGTGTTCCCCGGCGGCTCCGGTGTCGCGACGGTGACGGTGACGACGCCCGACGGCCGGGCGCAGGTGTTCGAGGCGGACCGGGCGGCCGTCACGCGCTGAGCGCGGCGTCCGCGGCCGGGGCCGGCTGAGGACGCTGCCTGCCGGTCCCGAGGCCGCCGGCTCCGCGGCCGCCGGCTGAGGAGTCGCCGGTCCCGTGGCCGCCGGCTCAGGACTCGGCGGCCTCGTCCTCTTCGGGCTCGAAGTGGGAGGCCTCGCCGGTGTGTCCGGCGGCGACGCCGCCCGGGTGGGGAGGGATCGTGCCGTCCTCACCGAGTCCGCCGGGCTTGGTCTCGCCGTCGGAGTCGGTCACACCCGCCTGCGTGATGCCCGTCTCCTGCTCGTCGGCGCCGTGCTCGAGATCGCTGTCCATGGTGTCTCCTCGTCCTTTTCTCGACGGTATCCCCGCGCACGTCCGTTCGTCTCGCGCTTGACAAGCGCCGCAGCATCCCCGGGTCCCAGTCTTCCGCCTGCGACGGCGACCACCCGCCTCAGTCGACGAGATCGGGCAGCGCGGCCTTCAGCTCCGCCAGCCAGGCCGTGGCGTTGCCGTCGGAGGGGGCGCGCCAGTCGCCGCGCGGCGACAGCGATCCCGCGGGTGAGACCTTCGGGCCGTTCGGCATGGCCGAGCGCTTGAACTGCGCGAAGGCGAAGAAGCGGCGGAGGAACACCTGCATCCACCTGACGACCGTCTCGAGGTCGTAGGCGTAGCGGTCCTCCTCGGGGAAGCCCGGGGGCCACGCGCCCGCATCGGCATCGCGCCACGCGTGCGCGGCGAGGAACGCGATCTTCGACGGACGGAACCCGAACCGCAGCGCGTGCCAGAGCGTGAAGTCGTGCAGGGCGTACGGGCCGACGCGGTCCTCGGTGGACTGCATGCGCCCGTCCTGCCCGGCGGGCACAAGCTCCGGACTGATCTCGGTGTCGAGCACGGCCTGCAGCACCTCGGCGGTGCCGTCGGCCAGCTGCCCGTCGGCGATCACCCAGCGGATCACGTGCTGGATGAGCGTCTTGGGGATCCCCGAATTCACCGCGTAGTGGCTCATCTGGTCGCCGACGCCGTACGTCATCCAGCCGAGGGCGAGCTCCGACAGATCGCCGGTGCCGATCACGAGTCCGTCGTTCTTGTTCGCGAGGCGGAACAGGAAGTCCGTGCGGAGACCCGCCTGCACGTTCTCGAACGTCACATCGTGCACGGGCTCGCCCTGCGCGAAGGGGTGTCCGATCTTGGCGAACATCTCGTTCGCGGCATCCCGGATGTCGATGGTCTCGATCGACGCACCGACCGCCTCGGCGAGGGCGATGGCGTTGTTCTTCGTGCGATCGGACGTCGCGAAGCCCGGCATCGTGTAGGCGAGGATGTCGCTGCGGGGTCGGCCCATGGCGTCCATCGCGCGTGCGACCACGAGCAGCGCGTGGGTGGAGTCGAGTCCTCCGCTCACGCCGATGACCGGCTTCGGACCGCCGATCGCGCGCAGCCGCTGCACGAGCCCCGAGACCTGGATGTTGAACGCCTCGTAACAGTCCTGCGCCAGCCGCCCCGGGTCGTCGGGCACGAAGGGGAACCGGTCAAGCGAGCGCTTCAGACCGATGTCGCCGGCGGGCGGATCGAGACGGAAGTGGACGGTGCGGAACGCGGCATCCGCCCCGGTCGCCCGCCTGTTGTCATCGAAGGTGCCCTGTCGGAGGCGGTCCTGACGCAGCCGGTCGAGGTCGACGTCGGCGATCGAGCGGCGCGGACCGTCGGGGAAGCGCTCGGTCTCGACGAGCAGGCTGCCGCCCTCGTAGATCATCGTCTGGCCGTCCCACGAGACGTCGTTCGTCGACTCGCCCATACCCGCCGCGGCATAGGCGTAGGCGGCCAGACAGCGCAGCGACTGCGACTGCACGAGGTCTGAGCGGTCCTCCGCGCGGGCGATCGTGATGGGGCTGCCTGAGAGGTTCAGCAGGACGGTCGCGCCGGCCAGCGCCGCCTGCGACGACGGCGGGATCGGCACCCACATGTCCTCGCACACCTCGGCGTGCACGACGAGTCCGGGCACGTCCAGCGCTTCGAACAGCAGGTCGGGACCGAACGGCGCGTAGAGGGAGCCGACGCGGATGTCCTGCCCCCTCTGGTCGTCGCCCGCCGCGAACCAGCGGCGCTCGTAGAACTCGCGGTACGTCGGCAGGAACGACTTCGGCGCCACCCCGAGCAGCTCTCCGCGGTGGATCACGACCGCGCAGTTGTAGACGCGGTTGCGGTGCGCGAGCGGCGCCCCGACGACGAGGACGGGGAGCAGCGACTCGGATGCCGCGACCAGCTCTTCGACGGCCTGTGCGACCGCGTCCAGCAGCACGTCCTGCAGGACGAGGTCCTCGATCGAGTAGCCGGAGAGGCAGAGCTCGGGGAAGACGGCCACCGCGACGCCGTCGGCGTCGAGCTCGCGCGCCGTCTCCAGCACAGAGCGCGCGTTGGCGGCCGGGTCGGCGATCGTGAGCGGGAACGTGCAGGCCGCGACGCGGGCGAACCCGTGCCGGTAGACGCTCTCGAAGGGGAGGCTCATGCCCCCAGTCTGGCACCGGCCGCCTCCGCCGGACGAGGGTGTCGGATGCCGCGGCTAGGGTCGTTCGGGAAGGGGAGACATGCGCTACATCGAAGACGAGGGCCGAATCGTCTGGAGTGCCAGCGATCTCAAGGCGGCAGCCGAGTGCGAGTTCGCGTGGCTCCGCCGCATCGACGCCCGCCTGGGCCGCGTGGAGGCTGTCGTCGAGCCGGAAGACGCGACGCTGAAGCGCGCCGGGCTCCTCGGCACCGCGCACGAGCTGCGCATGCTGGAGCACTACCGCGAGGTCTTCGGCGAGGCGGTGGTCGAGATCCCGGCCGCGCAGGCGTCGGATGCCGCGGCTCTCGCCGATGCGGTCGCCCGCACCCGCGCGGCGCTCGCCGATCCGGCCGTCGAGGTGGTCTTCCAGGCCGCGTTCTCCACCGACGAGTTCGTCGGCTTCGCCGACTTCCTCGTGCGCGAGCGGTCGGCGCCGAGCCCGGACACCACGGCCACGACGGTGCCGCACGCGGACGACGACGGCACCCGGTGGGTGGTGCAGGACACGAAGCTCGCGCGGCGCGCCCGCGTGACGGCGCTGATGCAGCTGGCGGCATACGCCGACCAGCTCGACCGGCTCGGCATCGCCCGCGCCGACCGGGTGCAGCTGCTGCTCGGCGACGGCACGGTGAGCGAGCACCGGGTAGACGACGTCATGCCGGTCTACCGCCTGCGTCGGGCGCGCCTGAAGGCGCTCATCGCGGACCGCGCCGTGCCCTCGGGCGCGACCGGCGCGGCGATCGCGTGGGGGGATCCGCGCGGCGACCTCGATGTCATCGCGTGCGGCCGCTGCGCCACGTGCGAGATCGAGGTCATCGCCCATCGCGACCTGCTGCTCGTGGCGGGCATGCGGCCCGTGCAGCGGGTGCGGCTCCAGACGGCCGGCATCCACACCATCGACGATCT
Source organism: Microbacterium jepli (assembly GCF_047237905.1). Classification (NCBI taxonomy): domain Bacteria; kingdom Bacillati; phylum Actinomycetota; class Actinomycetes; order Micrococcales; family Microbacteriaceae; genus Microbacterium; species Microbacterium jepli. The sequence continues at coordinate 650,920 of NZ_JBDFLW010000005.1, forward strand.
GGCCGCCGCGGAGGCACAGCCCGCGGGAGTCGGCGCCGACACGTTCGCGTCTCTGCGCACCCAGGCGCGCCTCCAGCTCGACAGCCCCGCAGGCGTGCCGACCGGGTCGGACGAGCCCGGCATCCCCGTCGTCCCGACGTTCGAAGTCGTCGAGCCGCGCGCCCTGGCCGCGCTCCCGCGGCCTGACCACGGAGACCTGTTCTTCGACTTCGAGGGCGACCCGCTGTACACGGAGGGCGACGCGAGCTCGTGGGGCATCGACTACCTCTTCGGCTGGATCGACATGGCAGAGCGCTACGGCGCGCTGTGGGCGCACGACTTCGACGAGGAGCGCGCCGCACTCGAGCGCTTCCTCGACATGGTCGCCCGTCGCCGCGAGAAGAGCCCGGGCATGCACATCTACCACTACGCGCCCTACGAGCCCACCCACCTGCTGGCCATGGCGGCGAAGTACGGCGTGCGCGAGGCCGACGTCGACCAGCTGCTCCGAGACGGCGTCTTCGTCGACCTCTACCCGATCGTGCGGCGCGCGCTGCGGGTGGGATCGCGGTCGTACTCGATCAAGAAGCTGGAGCCGCTCTACATGGGCGAGGAGGTCCGCACCTCCGACGTGCAGAAGGGCGACGACTCGATCGTCCGCTACGTCGAGGCGCGCGAGCTCGCCGACGCGGGCGACTCTGCGGGGGCGCAGGAGATCCTCGACGACCTGGCCGACTACAACCGCTACGACTGCGTGTCGACCCGGCGGCTGCGCGACTGGCTCGTGGATCGCGCCCGAGAGGCGGGCCTCCGCCCGTCCGCCGAGCGCGAGCCGGAGGAGGCGGGCTACCAGGACTCGCCGCTCGCCGTCCGGCTGCGCGCCTACGCCGACGAGGTCGACCTGGCGGAGGCCGCGAGCGCCTCCGATGCGACTGCGCTGCGCCTCGGCGCCGCGGCGATCGACTACTACCCGCGCGAGGCGAAGTCCTTCTGGGCGACCCATTTCCTGCGGCTGCGCGAGCCGATCTCCATCTGGGAGGACAACCGCGACGTCGTGGTGGTCGATCCCGCCCGATCCCGGGTCATCGAGGACTGGCACCTGCCCGAGGGGAACGGCCGGGAGCGGCGGCGCGTCGAGCTGAGGGGCGAGCTGTCGCCCGGCACGCGGCTGAGCGAGGGCGTCGAGCCGTTCGCGCTCTACGAACTGCCGGCTCCCTTCCCGTCGGAGACCCGCCCGCGGTGGATCCACACCGCGACGTGGGTGCGCGTGGTCGAGGTGCTCGACGACGGGGCCGTCATCGAGGAGCTGGCCGTCGAGGGGTTCACGTGGCAGGAGCTGCCCCTCGCCCTCACGCCGGCGGCGCCGCCCCGTGCGGGCAACCAGCAGTCGGCCATCGAGGCGTGGGCGCAGACCGTGCTCGAGACCCGGTCCGCCGGATCACGTGACGACGACGTGCTGCTCACACCGGAGCCGTCCCGCCCGCTGCCGCGGGATCCCGCCACCGATCTGCTGCGCCGCCTCCCCCCGCGCACCCTTTCGGGGGCCCTCGCGCCGGCGGACCCCTCCGACGAGGCGTCGGCCATCGCGCGGAGCGTGGCCGATCTCGATCACAGCTACCTCGCCGTGCAGGGGCCTCCCGGCACCGGCAAGACCTACGTCGGCTCGCACGTCATCGCCCGCCTCGTCCAGGAGCGGGGCTTCAAGGTCGGCGTCGTGGCCCAGGGGCACGCCACGGTCGAGCATCTGCTCGACCGCGTGATCGAGGCGGGCGTCCCACCCGTGCAGGTGGGGAAGGCGCCGAAAGATCCCTCCCTCCCGCACCGCTTCACGATCATCCCGAAGAACGGCGTCGCCGCCTTCACCGCCGAGCACCAGACCGACGGCTTCGTGGTCGGCGGCACCGCGTGGGACTTCAGCCATCAGGGCCGCATCCCGCGCGGCAGCCTCGACCTCCTCGTGATCGACGAGGCGGGGCAGTTCTCGCTCGCCTCGACCGTGGCCGTCTCTCTCGCCGCGCAGCGGCTGCTGCTGCTCGGCGACCCGCAGCAACTCCCGCAGGTCAGCCAGGGGACGCACCCCGAGCCGGTCGACACGTCGGCACTGGGATGGATCATGGACGGCGCCGAGGTCCTCCCCGCGGAGTACGGGTACTTCCTCGCGCGCACGCGTCGCATGCACCCCGCGGTGGCCGAGCCGGTCTCCCACCTGTCGTACGAGGGCCGCCTCGCCGCTCACCCGTCGACCGCCCTCCGCACGCTGGAAGGCGTGCGCGCCGGCGTCCACGTCCGGCCCATCGCGCACCGCGGCAACGCCACCTCGTCGCCCGAGGAGGCGGCTGAGGTCGTGCGGCTCGTCACCGACCTCGTCGGACGCACGTGGACGGGCAGCGACGGCGGAGTGGGGGATGCTGCGACCCTCCTGTCGCCGCGTCCGCTGCTGCCGTCCGACATCATCGTGGTCACGCCCTACAACGCCCAGCAGGTCGAGGTGGAGGAGGCGCTGACGGCCGCCGGCTTCGGCGACGTGCAGGTCGGCACCGTCGACAAGTTCCAGGGCCGGGAGGCGGTCGTCGCGATCGTCTCGCTCGCCGCGTCGTCCGGTCGCGATGCACCGCGCGGGCTGGAGTTCCTGCTGCTGCGCAACCGCATCAACGTCGCGCTGTCGCGGGCGATGCAGGCGGCCTACGTCGTGTACTCGCCCGGTCTCCTCGACGACCTTCCCCGAACGCCCGAGGGCGTCGCGCGCCTCAGCGGGTTCGCGACGCTGGTGGAGGCGCCGGCGGCCTGAGATCTGTCCACAGGGGCCCGGAGCATGCCGTCAGCGCGGACGTAGACTTGCGCGGACGATTGGAGCCCCATGGCCGATGACGCCCAGCGGCAGTTCGAGATCGACCTGCCCCCCGATCTCATCGGCGGGGCCTACGCCGACTTCGCCAACGTCTGGCACACGCCCACCGTCTTCGTGATGGACTTCGTCGCGCTCGCCCAGCCGCCGCGTGAGCAGCTCGACGCGCAGACGGGCGAGGCGCGCACGGTGGTGCCGGCGCGCGTCGTCAGTCGGATCCGCATCCCTCCCGAGCAGGTCTTCGAGCTCGCCAAGGCCCTCACGCAGCAGCTGGAGTTCTGGGAGCAGGAGACCGGGCGGCGGCAGCCTGTCGATCCGCTCATCGACCCCGACGACTGACATCCGGCGGCGACCGACCTAGAGATCCGGCTCCGCGCTGTCAACCCCTTCGGAGAATGTTCTCGAGCCGACATAACCTGGCGTCGCGCCTCACAGCGCAGGTCGCGGCATCCACTCGGCGAGGGGTGGATGCCGCGGCCTCTTTGCTTTCTGTGTCCCGATTTCTGCGAAACACTCCGGCGTGTTGTGCAGATTGTGGGACTCAGTGGCGCCGAGCGAGCAGCGGGCGGCTGGCGGCGAGGTCAGACCGTGCCGTAGAGGCGATCGCCGGCGTCGCCGAGTCCTGGCACGATGTAGCCCTTCTCGTTGAGCCGCTCGTCGAGCGCACCGAGGACGAGGGTGACGTCGCGGCCCTCGACCTGCTTCTCGATGGCGGCCACGCCCTCGGGGGCGGCGAGCAGGCAGATCGCCGTCACGTCCTTGGCGCCTCGGCGGAAGAGGAAGTCCATCGCCGCCCCGAGCGAGCCGCCCGTGGCGAGCATGGGGTCGAGCACGAAGCACTCCCGGTCGCTGAGGTCTTCGGGCAGACGCTCCGCGTAGGTGGTCGGCTCGAGGGTCTCCTCGTTGCGCGCCATGCCGAGGAAGCCGACCTCCGCGCTGGGCAGGAGCTTGACCATGCCGTCGAGCATGCCGAGGCCCGCGCGCAGGATCGGCACCACGAGCGGTCGCGGATCGCCGATGCGCACGCCGATGGTCGAGGTGACCGGAGTCTGGATCTCGATGGGCGTCACGCGCACGTTCCGCGTCGCCTCGTACGCGAGGAGCGTGACGAGCTCCTCGGTCAGCTGGCGGAACACCGGCGAAGGGGTGCGCTCGTCGCGCATCACCGTGAGCTTGTGAGTGATGAGGGGGTGGTCGGCCACGTGCACGCGCATGAGCCCAGGCTATCGGGTGACGCCCGGATCGCCCCCGGCGGGAGGGCGCAGTAGCGTGAGGGCGTGAGCCTGCCCACCGCCACCGGCGACCTGACGGCCATGCGGCGCGCCCTGCAGCTGGCCGCGGTCGCGGGTGCGGAGGGCGACATCCCGGTGGGGGCGGTGGTGACGGATGCTGCGGGCACCGTCATCGGGGAGGGCCGCAACCTCCGCGAGGCCACCCACGATCCGACCGCGCACGCGGAGGTCGTCGCGCTGCGGGAGGCCGCAGCATCCGTCGGCTCCTGGAATCTCTCGGAATGCACGCTCGTCGTCACGCTCGAGCCGTGCCTCATGTGCGCCGGAGCGCTTCTCCAGGCGCGCATCTCGCGCCTGGTGCTGGGGGCATGGGACGAGAAGGCCGGTGCCGCCGGGTCGCTCTACGACGTCGTCCGCGACCGTCGCCTGCCCGCGCGCGCGGAAGTCGTCGGCGGGGTGTGCGCGGCGGAGTCCGAGGCCCTGCTGCGCGACTTCTTCCTCGCCCGCCGCTGAATCCCCGCGCTGTCGTCAGCGGGGGAGGAGCGGGAGGACCTCGGTGCCGAGGAACTCCACCTGCTCGACGTCGCGGAGATCCATCAGCTGGAAGTAGACGCGGTCCGCGCCGAGGTCCACCAGGCGCCGCACCTTCTCGGCGACCTCGTCAGGGCCGCCCACGATGTCGACGCCGTTGCGCACCTCGTCCGGGTTCTTGCCGATCGCCTGCGCGCGGCGGCGGACCTCGCCCTCGTCGGCGCCGGCCAGCGTCGGCAGCGCGACGGACAGCTTCAGCGTCCCGGGGTCGCGTCCGGCGCGCTCGCACGCCGCGCGGACGTTGGCGAAGCGATCGGCGATCTTCTCCTCCGGCTGGAAGCCGATGTTGAATTCGGTCGCGAACCGCGCGGCGAGCTCGGGAGTGCGCTTCGGTCCTGCGCCGCCGATGATGATCGGCACCCGGTCCTGCACCGGCTTGGGCAATGCGGGCGCCCCCTCGAGCGTGTAGTGCGCGCCGGCGAAGTCGAAGGTCTCGCCGATCGGCGTGGACCACAGGCCCGTGACGATCTGCAGCTGCTCCTCGAACGGTCCGAAGCGGCGCTCGGGGAACGGGATGCCGTAGGCGCGGTGCTCCTCCTCGAACCACCCGGTGCCCAGCCCCAGCTCGACGCGTCCGCCGGACATCTCATCGACCTGGGCGACCTGGATCGCGAGCAGGGCGGGGAGCCGGTGGGTGGCCGAGGAGACGAGTGTTCCGAGGCGGATCCGCGATGTCTCGCGCGCCAGCCCCGCGAGCGTCGTCCAGGCGTCTGTCGGGCCCGGGAGCGGGTCGCCGGGACCCATCCGCATGTAGTGGTCCGAGCGGAAGAAGCCGTCGAAGCCGACGCGTTCGGTCGCCTGGGCTAATGCGAGCTGGTCGCCGTAGGTGAAGCCCTGCTGGGGCTCGGTGAAGGTGCAGTACTCCATGGCGTCAGGAGGCCGTCGCCTGCGCGGGCGCCGCGGGAGCCGCGGCATCCGGTCGATAGACGTCCGGTTCGAGGTAGATGACGCGCGCGATCGGCACGGCGGCGCGGATGCGACCCTCGACGGCGTCGATGTCGGCGGATGCCTGGACCAGTGTCCGGTCGGAGGGGAGGGCGATCTTCGCCGCCACCAGCAGCTCGTCGGGTCCGAGGTAGAGGGTCTTGATGTGGATGAGCGTGTCCACCTCCGGGCCCGTCTCGATCGCGGCGACGATGCGGTCGAGGTCACCGGGGGTGGCGCCCTCGCCGACGAGCAGGCTCTTCGTCTCGATGCCCAGGATGATCGCGACGAGGATCAGCAGCGTGCCGATGGCGAGCGTGCCGACGGCGTCCCAGAGCGGGTTGCCGGTCAGCACCGTGAGGCCGACGCCGAGGAGGGCGAACACGAGGCCGGTGAGGGCGGCGACGTCCTCGAGGAGCACCACCGGCAGCTCGGGCGCCTTGGCGCGCCGCACGAACGACACCCACGACTGGCCCTTCTCGCGGATGTGGTTGCTCTCCTTCACCGCGGTGCGCAGGGAGAAGCTCTCCAGTCCGATCGCGATGACGAGCACCGTGATCGGCAGCCAGGCGTTCTCCAGCTCGTGCGGGTGCGTGATCTTGTCGACGCCCTCGTAGATGGAGAAGAGGCCGCCGACGGAGAAGAGGATGATCGCCACCACGAACGCGTACACGTAGCGCTCGCGGCCGTGGCCGAACGGGTGCTCACGGTCGGCCGCCTTGCGGGCCTGGCGGCCACCCAGCAGCAGGAGGAGCTGGTTGCCGGAGTCGGCGACCGAGTGGATCGCCTCGGCCAGCATCGAGGCGGAGCCCGATACGAACCACGCGATGAATTTCGCCAGGGCGATGCCCATGTTCGCGGAGAAGGCCGCGATGATCGCCTTGTTGCCGCCGGATGCACTCATGACCGCAGTCTATTGACGCGGCGGGCCCGCTGACTCCGCGGCTGCGGGTCAGTCGGCGGAGCGCGGCGGGCCCGCGGACTCCGCTGCCTGCGGGTCAGTCCGCGGAGCGCAGGATGATCGCCTCGGTCGGCGGTGCCGGATCGACCGGGGTGCCGAGGTAGCCGATCACCGAGAGCAGCGCTTGGCGGAACTCCGCCGGACGCTCGAGGTGCGGGGCGTGGCCGACGCCCTCCAGCGTGATCTCCGTCACGGCGCCGCCGGCGTCGGTGTAGGCGCCGAGGACGTCGCGGGTCTGGGACACCATCGGCTGTGCCGGCGCGATCTCGTCTCCGGGCCAGCCGGGAACGACGCCCAGCGCGCCGAGGTGGTTGAGGTCGAAGAACGATCCGTCGGAGACGATCGCGTCGTCGGTGCCGTGGATCCAGAGGATCGGCGGCTTCGGGTCGAGCTCGACGATCGCCGACACGTCGTGGTACCGCGGCGCCATGGTGTTGAGCACGCCGATCGTCCCGGCGCCGAAGCCCGGCCAGTTCTCGCTCGCGACGCCGTCACCGGGGTAGTTGCCCTCGGCCGTGGACGTGGTGAGCATCGAGTCGACCCAGACGTCCTCGTGCTCCGTGCTGTAGCCGGCCGCGACGTACGCGGCCCGGAAGACGCTCCGCGGCGACGTCGGCGCCTCGTCGGTGGTGTCGTGGTCGTTCAGCCGCTGCACGAAGTCGGGGTTTGCGCCGCCGCCGCCCGTGCCCGCGTCGTCATCGGTGAGGCGCGAGCCGTCGCGACGCGTGCCGCCGAAGCCGTACGGCGAGACGGGCGCCTGCAGGGTGAGGGAAAGAACGGGGTGGTCGAGGGCGTACTGCATGATCACGCCGCCGCCCATCGACCAGCCGACGAGGTGGACGGCGCCGAGCCCGAGCTCCTCGAGGGTCGCGTGGAGGTCGTCGCTGAAGTCGCGGAGCCCTCGCGTCGCGTCGATGGGGGAGTGCTCGGTCGAGCCGAAGCCGCGGAGGTCGACCGCGATCACCCGCAGGTCGGACGGGAGATCCTGCATGAGCTCCTGCCAGAAGAGGGAGGAGGAGACGTTGCCGTGCACGAGCACCACCGTGTGCTCGGCGGGCGTCGAGGGGTCGTCGCCCGCGCGCTCCAGGATGCCGACGCTCAGCCGGGACGTCTCGACGATCCGAGCGGTGATGCCATCGAACAGGGTCATTGCGAGGTGCCTCCCGTTGTGCCCTCCGGAGCGCCGCCGCTCCGTGCCCTCCCGACTATAGACCGCGCGCCGATGCGCCTCCCGGACCGCGTGAGCGCGTCCCGCCGCGAGCCCCCGACGGCTCCTAGGATGACGGGATGACCACCGCCGAGGACCGTTCCCTGCCCGCCGTCGCCGTCCTGGGAGCGGGGTCGATGGGTGGGGCCATCCTCCAGGGGCTGGTGGCGTCCGGACTGCCCACCGGCGGCATCACCGCCACCAACCGCACGCGTGCCAAGGCCGACACCCTCGCGGGTCTTGCCGGGGTGACGAGCGTCGCCCTCGAGGAGCAGTCCTCCGGGAACACGGATGCCGCGGCCTCCGCCGGCATCGTCCTGGTGGGCGTGAAGCCGGCCATGGTGCCCGACCTGCTGGCTGAGATCCGCCCGGCGCTGCGGCCCGACGCCGTCGTGGTCAGCCTCGCCGCCGGCGTGACGATCGCGACCTTCGAATCGGTGCTCGGCGAGGGCGCTCGGGTGCTGCGTTCGATGCCGAACACCCCGGCCGTCGTGGGCAAGGCGGTCACGGGCCTGGCCGCGGGCAGGGGCGCGGATGCCGAGGACGTCGCGACGGTCACGCGGCTGTTCGAGACGGTGGGCGCTGTGCTGCAGGTTCCGGAGGAGCAGATCGACCCGCTGTCGACGATCTCCGGGTCGGGGCCCGCCTACGTCTTCCTGCTGGTGGAGGCGCTCACGAGCGCCGCCGTCGGCAAGGGCTTCACTCCCGAGCAGGCGCGGCTCATGGCCGAGCAGACCTTCATCGGAGCCTCCGCCCTGCTCGACGCGTCGGGCGAGGAGGCGGCCGAGCTGCGCCGGCGCGTCACCAGTCCGAAGGGCACGACCGAGCGCGCCGTGGCCGTGCTCCAGGGGGCGGATCTCGACGCCCTGTTCGCCGAGGCGACGGATGCCGCACTCGGCCGCGCACGCGAGCTCGCCGCCGGCGCCTGAGCCGCTGCGGGGTCAGTTGACGCGGCCTGGGCCGCCGGGTCAGTCGCCCAGCCTGAGCCGCCGGTGCGCCGCGGCCTGAGCCGCCGGTGCAGCCGCCTCGACTGCGCCGGGTCAGTCGCGCCGACGCATGTACCACTCGGTGAACGAGCGCGCCCGGCCGTCGGGTGCCAGGTCGATCACCCACAGGTTGCGGTAGTCGCGCTCCGACTCGGAGTCCGTGGCCGAATAGACCGTGCGGCCCTCGATGAAGACCCGTTCGCCGTCCACCCCCGCGAGGTCGTAGGTGAAGGAGTAGTCGTCCGGCTCGTCCGCGTGCGACACCCAGCCGACCACGATGGCGTCGGCCCCCCGCCACGGCGCCGACCAGGGCTCGGTGCGGTACGCGCCGTCGTCGGTGAACAGCGCGCGGATGTCGGACTCGTCGTTCGAGGCCCAGGCCTTCTCGTAGGCCGCGACCCATGCCCGGGCGGCGGCGCTCATGTCTGTGCGATCCATGGCCGGAGTCTGCTCCGGGCCTCCGACACCCGCGCGGCGCGACTCAGCGGTCGAGGGAGGCGAAGCGCTCGATGTCGACGTTCGTGCCCGAGACGATGATGAGGTCGTGGTTCGTGACCACGGTGTTGGCCTCGGCGTAGCGGAACGGCTTGCCGGGGCTCTTCACACCGACGACCGTCACGTTGTACTTCGAGCGCACCCCCGACTCGTTGAGTCCGACGCCCCGGATGAACCGCGGCGGGTACATCTTGGCGAGCACGAAGTCGTCGTCGAAGCGGATGAAGTCCAGCATCCGTCCGCTCACGAGGTGGGCGACGCGCTCGCCGGCCTCCCGCTCGGGATAGATCACGTGGTTCGCACCGACGCGGGCGAGGATCTTCCCGTGCGACTGCGACACCGCCTTCGCCCAGATCTGCGGCACTTTGAGGTCGACGAGGTTCGCGGTGATCAGCACCGACGCCTCGATCGAGGAGCCGACCGCCACGACCGCCACTTGGAAGTCCTGCGCGCCGATCTGCTTGAGCGCGTCGATGTTGCGGGCGTCGGCCTGCACCGCGTGCGTGACCCGCTCCGACCACTTCTGCACGAGCTCGAGGCTGTCGTCGATCGCGAGCACGTCGCGGTCGAGGCGGTCCAGCTCCCCGGCGCATGCGGCGCCGAAGCGCCCGAGGCCGATCACCAGCACCGGTGCGTCGCCGCGGATCTGCTCACCCAACGATCGGCCTCTCCACCGGCAGCGAGTAGAGCTGCGAACGGGATGTCGCGGCCACCGCCGCGGCGAGAGTCACTGTACCAACGCGTCCCATGAACATCGTGAGGGCCATCACGTAGATCGCCGGATCCGGGAGCTCGGCGGTGAGGCCCGTCGAGAGGCCCACCGTGGCGAAAGCGGAGATGACGTCGAACAGCACCCGCTCGATCGGCGCCTGCGTGATCTGGGCGATCGTGATGGTCGAGAGGGCCACGATCGTGGCGCCCCACGCGACGACGGAGAGGGCGACGCGCTGCACGTCGCTCGGGATGCGCCGGCCGAAGGCCTCCACCGACTGGCGGCCCTTCGCCTCGGAGAAGACGGCGAGGGCGAGTACCGCCAGTGTGGTCACTTTGATGCCGCCGGCGGTGGAGGCCGAACCGCCGCCCACGAACATCAGCATCGAGCCGACGACGAGCGACGATCCGTGCAGATCGTCCATGGGCACGGTGCTGAAACCGCCCGAGCGCGTCATCGCGGAAAGGAAGAACGACTGGAAGGTGGTGTCCCACGCGTCCATCGACCCGAAGGTCTTCGGATTGTTCACCTCGAGGATGAGGAACGCGGCCGCGCCGGCGAAGAACAACACGACAGTGGTGATCAGGGTGAGCTTCGTGTGCAGCGACCAGTACCGCACGTGCCACTTGTGGCGGGCCAGCGTGAAGATGACGGGGAAGCCGATGGACCCGAGGAACACGCCGGCCATCAGCACGGTCAGCAGGAAGTAGTCGTCGGCGAACGGCGTCAGGCCGTCGGCGTTGGGCACGAACCCGGTGTTGGTGAACGACATCGCCGCGTAGTACGGCGCCTCCCACAGTGCGGCGAGGGGGTCGATGCCCGCGGCCAGGAGCGCGGGATAGAGCAGCACCGTCAAGCACGCCTCGATGATGAGCGTCGACAGGGCGACGGTCGCCAGCAGCTGACCCACCTCGCCGAGCCGGACCGTCTGACCCTCGTTCACGGGTCCGCCGTGCGCGCGCAGCGGGTTGCTGTCGCCGGCGGCGATGAGCTTGGCGCGCAGGCCGAGCCGCTTGGAGATCACCAGGCCCAGGATCGATGCGAGCGTCAGCACGCCGAGGGCTCCGACGTTGACACCGAGGTAGGTGAAGACGTGGCCGATCGGCGACCAGTGGGAGTACATGTTGACCGTCGAGAGGCCCGTGACGCAGATCGTGGACACCGCGGTGAAGAGGGCGTCGGCGAATGGCGTGACCCGGCCGTCGGCGGAGGCGATCGGCAGCGAGTACAGCCCGGTGAAGATCATGATGAGCAGCACGAAGATGCCGACGGCGAAGCGTGCGGGGGAGGCGGTCGTCAGATCGCGCAGCGCATCCCACAGGTCGTACAGGCGGGAGCGCACGGACCGGCGCGGGCGCGACGGTCGGGATTCGGCCGTCATCCGTCGCCTCCTTCGTCCGAAATCGTTGTCATGGTACTCCGCGGTGCGCGCGACTAATCTGAACACATGGCGGACATCTTCGACGTGATCGCAGACGGCACGCGTCGCGACATCCTGCAGCTCCTCCGGGAGCGGGCCGCCTCGGGTGAGCGCGGTACGAGCGTCTCGCAGATCGTCCACCAGCTGGAGGTCAGCCAGCCGACCGTCTCGAAGCACCTCAAGGTGCTGCGCGAGGCCGAGCTCGTCTCCGTCCGCGAGGAGGGCCAGCACCGCTACTACAGCCTGTCGGTGGGTCCACTGGACGCGGTCGACGACTGGCTCATGCCGTTCCTTCTGGACGACATGGACGTGGATGCCGCGCCGGTCAGCTTGCCCGATTCGGCTGCGCATGCCGCTGAAGTGATGGGCCGCGCTGCGGCCTCGGCGAAGCACGTCGTAGCCAGCGCGCTGAAGAAGCTTCCGGGTCGTTGAATCGCGGTCCGGCGAGCCTCATCCGTCACAGAGACCACACAGGTTTACACGAGTGCGATCGCGCCCCTAGAGTGTGGAGCACAGCCATCTGGGGATCACAGCGGAGGAACGCCATGGCAGAACTGCCCGATGTGCGCTTCCTGACGGTCGCGGAGGTCGCCGAGCTCATGCGCGTGTCCAAGATGACCGTGTATCGCCTCGTGCACGCCGGAGAGCTGCCCGCCGTGAGGTTCGGACGCAGCTATCGCGTGCCCGAATCGGCCGTGACCGCGGCTCTGCACAGGCCTGTCGCCGACGTCGGCTAGACTGACCCGAGGCATTTTACGTTCTGCCCGATCCCGGATGCAGGTGATCCTGCGTCCAGACCCCGATCTAGTGAGGTTTTCCGTGGGTTCAGTCATCAAGAAGCGCCGCAAGCGCATGGCGAAGAAGAAGCACCGCAAGCTGCTTCGCAAGACTCGCCACCAGCGCCGCAACAAGAAGTAACGCGGCCGCACCACACCGAGCGCCTGTCCCGAGGGACGGGCGCTTCGTGTATCGCCGCCGTGCCGACAGGGAGGAATCCGTCATGAAGTCGATCACCGTCCAGCAGCTGAACGAGCGCGAAGGCGTGCCGCTCATCGACGTGCGCGAAGCGGACGAATATGCCGCAGGGCATGTGCCCGGCGCCGTCAACCTCCCGATGTCGAGCATCGGCGAGCACCTCGACGAGCTCCCCGACGAGCCCTTCGACGTCATCTGCCAGGCCGGCGGCCGCTCGGCGCGCGTGGTGCAGGCACTCGAGGCCCGCGGCTACGACGCGACCAACGTCGACGGCGGCACCGGCGAATGGGCGCAGGCGGGGCTTCCGCTCGAGCGCTGAGCCGCACCCCGTTCCGACACCGGAGCGTCACCGGATGGCAGGTGAAGGGTTGTCCGATGTCCGAGCCTGCGTCGGAGCGCGCCCATAGGATGAGTGCGTGACCATCCTCACCCTGATCGGCAAACCCGACTGCCACCTCTGCGACGTGGCCCACGGCATCGTCGACGACGTGATCGCGGGTCTCCCCGAGCGTCTGGCCGACGGCATCGACGTCCGCGAGGCGTCCATCCTCGACGACCCCGCGCTCTACGAGCAATGGTGGGAGAAGATCCCGGTAGTCCTCATCGACGGCGACCTGCACGCGCACTGGCGGGTGTCGGCCGACCGTCTCCGCGACGCGCTGGTCGCGGCATCCGCTGTCCCGACGTCGGCGGGAGCGCAGTCGTGAGCCTTCGGCACATCGTGCTGTGGCGGCTGGACGCCGACGACGCCGACACGCGCGCGCTGCACGCCGAGGAACTGCGCACCCGGCTCGAGGGTCTCCAGGACGTCATCCCCGAGATCGACAGCATCCAGGTCGGGCCGAACGTCGCCTTCCCGGGTGCGAACTGGGACGTCGCGCTCGTGTCGGAGTTCGCCGACACCGAGGCGCTCGAGCGCTACATCGTCCACCCGGCGCACCAGGAGGTCGTCGAGTTCGTGCGCAGCGTCACGAAGGACCGCGCCGCGATCGACGTCCCGCTCTGACCTCCGTCTGACTGCCACGGCGCCGGCTGGGCCGGTCGCGCAGGCTCTGTCTGCCCGGCGGCCGCGTGCCACCTAGGTGTCCCACTTTCTGCACAACCGCTCGGCGTGTTGTGCAAATTGTGGGACACAGGCTGCGCGCGTCGGCGTCAGGCGGGCGCAGCCCACCTAGGTGTCCCACTCTCTGCACAACCGCTCGGAGTGTTGTGCAGAAAGTGGGACACGGGTCGGGCGCGCGCCGGGGTCAGGTGCGCGGCCGGACCGCGACGGCTACGGGATCGAGGGCTATACGCACGCGGTCGTCGAACGACACCCGATCTGAGGCCGCGTGCTGCACGCGCACGAGAGAGCCGTCGAGGGTGCGCACCAGCGTGCGCCGGAAGCTCCCGAGGAACGTGCTCTCCTGCACGACCGCGTCGGTGCCCGAGCCTTCCGCGCCGAGGATGCGCACGTTCTCCGGGCGGAGGAAGACATCGACCTCCCCGTCGGGTGCGGCGACCTGCAGCGGCAGGGCCTGACCCCACACCGTGAGTGCTCCCGCGGTGACGACGCCCGGCACCACGCTGGAAACGCCCACGAACGCCGCGACCTCGGCGGTGGCGGGCCGGAGGTAGAGGTCTTCCGGGGTGCCCATCTGCTCGATGCGTCCGGCGTTCATGACGGCGATACGGTCGGAGACCGCGAGGGCCTCCTCCTGGTCGTGCGTGACGAAGACCGTGGTGATCCCCAGCCGCAGCTGGATGCGGCGGATCTCGTCGCGCAGCTGCACCCGCACCTTCGCGTCGAGCGCGGAGAGGGGTTCGTCCAGCAGCAGCACGCGAGGCTCTGTCACGAGCGCGCGTGCCAGCGCGACGCGCTGCTGCTGCCCACCGGACAGCTCGTGCGGGAACCGTTCGGTCAGATGGCCGAGCCCGACCAGCTCGAGCGCGGCGGCGGCGCGGGCCGCAGCATCCGTCTTGCCGACCCGGCGCCGCCGCAGACCGAACGCGACGTTGTCGACGACGCGGAGGTGCGGGAACAGCGAGTACGACTGGAAGACCATCCCGATGTCGCGCTTGTTCGTCGGGACGGACGAGACGTCCTTCCCGCCGAGGCGGATCGCGCCGGCGGTGGCGCGCTCGAGTCCCGCGAGCACGCGCAGCGCAGTCGTCTTGCCGCATCCGGAGGGGCCCAGGAGCGAGACGAATTCCCCGGGGGCGACGTCGAGGTCCACGCCGTGCAGCACGCGCGTTGACCCGTAATCCTTGACGATGCCGTCGAACTGCACGCGCGTGCCCTCGCCCGCCTCGGCGAGGAGCATGTTGTCGGAGGTGCGGGGGAGCGCGCGGGCCGGGGTGTCTGCGGTGGTCATGAGGACTGCCTCCTGGCGCCGACACGTCCGGCGCGGCCGATGATGAGCAGGAGCACGAATGCGAAGGCGAGGGCGAGCAGCGTGAAGATCGCCGCCGCCCACGCGTCCTGCCGGTTGATGAGCACGAGTGCCGTCTGCAACACCTGGCGGTTCAGCAGCGACGCGATGGTGAACTCCCCGAGCACGACGGCGACGGAGATGAGGGATGCCGCCAGCAGGCCCTGCCGGAGGTTGGGTGCGATGACGCGCAGCAGCACGGTGAACCACCCGGCGCCCAGGGTGCGGGCTGCCTCCGACAGCGTGCGGATGTCGACCGCGTCGATCGAGGCCTGGATGGAGCGGTAGGTGAAGGGCAGCACGAGGATGCCGTACGCGAAGGCGAGCGTCCACGCGCCGGTGCCGAAGGTGCGGCCGATCTGCAGGTAGATGGGCGCGAGGCCGACGACGAGCACGATCGCCGGGATCGATATCGGCAGCAGCGCGAGGAACTCGAATCCCCGCCGCAGCTGCGGGAACTTCAGGGCCACCAGCACCATGGTGGGCGCGAACAGCAGCAGGACCAGCAGCACCGTGACGGCGGCGAGGATCAGCGAGTTGCCGAGTCCGATCCAAATGGGGCGGTACGCGGCGGCGCTGGCGGGGTCGAAGAGCGCCGTCCAGCGCTCGAGCGACAGTCCGGAGGGGGACTCCAGCGTGTACAGCAGGGTCGCCACGAAGGGGATCGCGAAGACGACGCCGACGAGGAGGCCGACCAGCCACCGGGTGAGCGACGACGGAGCGAAGCCCCTCACGACTGCCACCGTGCGGCGCGGCGCTGCACCAGGGCGTACATCGTCATGACCACCGCGACGACGACGATCATGCCGAGGGCGAGCGCGCCGGCGAGGTTCTCGCGCCCCAGCACCGTCTCGCTCGTGAGCGCGGTGCGGATCTGCAGCGGCACGATCTGCGACCCCTGGCTGGCGAGGGCGGCGGCCGTCGCGTACGACGAGAACGCGTTGGCGAACAGCAGCAGCAGGCTCGCGAGGAACGACGGCGCCAGCACGGGCAGGCCGACGAAGCGCCAGAAGTTGGCGCGGGTGCCGCCGAGCGTCAGGTGCGCCTCGGCCCACTGCGGACGCAGCGCGGCGAGGGCGGGCATGAAGGTGATGATCATCAGCGGCACCTGGAAGACGAGGTAGGCGGGGATGAGGCCGGGGAGCGCGTAGATCCAGGCGCCGTCGGCGTAGAGCTCGAGACCGAAGGTCGACGAGAGGAACTTCGTCACGATGCCCTGAGTGCCGATGGCGGCGATCATCGCGAACGCCAGCATCACGCCGCCGAACTGCGCGAGGACACCGGATGCCGCGTCCACCGTGGTGCGGACGATCCCCGTCTCGGGCAGGCCGAGCATGGCGTAGCAGACGAGCGCTCCGACCACGGCGCCGATGACGGCGGTGAGCAGGGACAGCCACGTCGAGTTCCCGAACGTCGTGAGGATGACGGGGTCGCCGAGTGCGGCGAGGTTGTCGAGGGTGAAGGCCCCGTCGCCGTCGAACAGCCCGCTGGCGACGGCGAGCACTGTCGGAACGGCGAGGAAGGCCGTGACATAAAGGGCGAGGGGCACGAGGCCGACCCACGACCAGTCGCGGCGAGCGACGCCCCGCGGGGCCGCAGCAGCAGGCTGCTGAGGCCCGACGGGACTCGTCACGCGGTCCAGGCTCGGACCGTCGAGGACGTCGGAGGTCACTGGACCGCCGCTGCCCACTTCTGTCCGAGCAGGGTTCCCGCCGCGGTGGACTGCGCCTCGGTCGGCACGACCGTCTCGGACGGAGCCTCCGGCAGGGCGGCGGCGAGATCCTTGTCGATGGTGCCGGCGTCGGTCATGGCCTCCATGCGCACGGGCCGAGCTCCGCCCTTGAGCCACATGTTCTGCGCCTCGTCGCTGTAGAGGAATTCCTGCCAGAGGCGTGCGGCCGCCGGGTTGGGGGCGTTCTTGTTGATGGCCTGGTTGTAGTACCCGGCGTATCCCGTGCCGGGGAAGACGACGGTCTTCCACGACGGGACGTCCTTCGCGTGCGTGGCGTTGAGGTAGTCCCAGTCGAAGACGACCGGGGTCTCGCCGCTGGCGACCGTCGCCGTGGTGACGTCGAGCTTGAGCAGGTTGCCGCTCTTGTTCAGCTCGCTGAAGAAGTCGATGCCCGGCTGGTAGTCGTCGAGGGTGCCGTCGTTCTGCACGGTCGCCAGGCCCACGGCGGCGAAGGCCGCGCCCGCCTGGGTCGGGTCGCCGTTGAGCGCGACGGAGCCGCGGAACTCCGAGCTGAGGAGGTCGTCGAGGCTCTCGGGGGTGGGGAACTTCGCCGAGTCGTAGCCGACCGACATGTAGCCGCCGTAGTCGCCGACGAACAGCCCGGTCGGCTCCTTGAGGGCGTCGGGGATCTCGTCCCACGTCTGCACCTTGTAGGGGGCGAACTCGCCGGTGTTCTGCAGGGCGACGGTGAGTCCGAGGTCGAAGACGTCGGGCGCGGTGTCGAGTCCCTCGTTGGTCTTGGCGGCCTGGATCTCCTCGGCCGACGAGACGTCGGGCGACTGCTCGTTGACGGTGATCTCGGGGTACTTGGCGGTGAACGCGTCGAGGATCTCGCCGTAGTTGGCCCAGTCGCGCGGCAGGGCGATGACGTTGAGCTGGCCCTCCGCCTTGGCAGCGGCCTCGAGGTCGGCGAGCGTGCCGAAGGAGCTGAGGTCGGAGGCGGTCGCGGCGTCGACGCCGGAGGCGGCCTGGCCGGCGTCCGCAGAGCCTCCGGCGCAGCCGGTGAGGATGAGGGCGGTGCTCGCGAGGAGCGCGGCGCCAACGCCTCCGAGGTGGGTGAGACGGGCGTGACGGGTCATGGTGCTGTTCCTCTCGGTGCTGCCGCCGAGCGCGCGAAGAGGCGGTCGACGATCGGGATGAGAGCACCGTAGGGATGCCGGATGACCGGTGGCACCGGGGGAGGTGAACAGACGGAGAGCGGCGGGTGTCCGAACCGGACACCCGCCGCTCTCCGTCAGCAGCAGATCAGGGCGCGCGCCGCGCGTCACCCGTGTCCCACTTTCTGCACAACCGCTCGGCGTGTTGCGCGAAAGATGGGACGCGGGTCGACGCGTGCCACCGGCGTGTCCCACTTTCTGCAAAACCGCGCGGCGTGTTGTGCAGGAACTGGGACACCGGGCAGGCGCGTCGGCGTCAGGCTGACCCAGCCCACCTAGATGTCCCGCTTCTCGCACAACCGCTCGGCGTGTTGTGCAAAAAGTGGGACACGAAGAAAGCGGCCCAGAAGGGTCAGGGGGCGAGGCGCGTGGGGCCCCGGAAGAGGAACGTGACCTCGCGGATGCTGCTCTCGCCCAGCAGCAGCATCAGCACGCGGGCCAGGCCCATGCCGAAGCCGCCGTGCGGCGGGGTGCCGTAGCGGAAGAAGTCGAGGTAGTGCTCGATGCCGGCGAGGTCGAGGCCCTTCTCGGTGGCCTGCGCCTCCAGCACGTCGACGCGGTGCTCGCGCTGCGCGCCGGTGGTGATCTCCACGCCCTTGAAGAGCAGGTCGTAGCTCTTGGTGAGCCCCGTCTCCTCGTCGCGCATGTGGTAGAACGGCCGGATCTCGGGGTGGTAGTCGGTGATGAAGACGAACTCGTGCCCCAACTGCTCCTGCACGTGCGCGGAGATCTGACGCTCGCCCTCGGGGTCGAGGTCGCCGTCGGCGCGCGGGATGTCATAGCCGCGCGCCTTCACGATCTCGCGGGCCTCGGCGAGCGGGATGCGCGGGAACGGCGTCGCGGGCACCTGCACCTCGAGGCCGAAGAGCTCCTGGATCTCGTCGCCGTGCTTGTCCGTGACGGCCTGGATCGCGGTCTGCAGCAGCTCCTCCTGCATGCGCGCGACGTCTTCGTGCGAGTCGATCCAGCTGATCTCGGCGTCGACGGAGGTGAACTCCGTGGCGTGCCGCGAGGTGAACGACGGGTCGGCGCGGAACACGTCGCCGATCTCGAAGATCTTGCCGAAGCCGGCCGACTGGGCCATCTGCTTGAAGTGCTGCGGGCTCTGGGCGAGGTAGGCCGTCTTGTCCTCGAAGTACTCCATGCTGAACAGCTCGGCGTTGGACTCCGACGGGCTCGACATCAGCTTGGGGGAGTGCAGCTCGATGTAGTCGCGCTCGATCCAGTACGTGCGCATCGCGTGCTCGAGGGTCGTCTGCACGCGGAAGATCAGGTTGTTCCGGCGCTGGCGCAGGTCGAGGAAGCGCCAGTCCATGCGCTTGTCCAGCCCGCTGTCCGCCGCGATCGGCGTCTCGGGCAGGGCGGCCGCGGCGATGGTCAGGTTCGAGATCTTGATCTCGACGCCCCCGAGCTTGACCCGCTCGTCGGCCTTCAGCGCGCCCTCGACCGTGAGGAAGGTGCCCGTGCTGAGGTTCGAGATCGTGTCGGTGAGGGCGAGAGCCGCAGCATCCTGTTCGCTGCCGTCCTCCGCCGGACGCGTCGCCGGGTTCACCAGCTGCACGGCGCCGGTCTCATCGCGGAGGATGACGAACTGCACCTTCTTCTGATCACGCACCGTCTCGACCCACCCCGAGACCGAGACGGGACCGTCGGGAAGGGACTTGAGCTGGGAGACCAGGACGCGTTCACTCACGAGGGTCCAGTGTACGGGGACGGATGCCGCGGGCCCGTGCCCCGCGGGACGGCAGCCCGATACGATGCCCGCGTGACCTCCGCTCCTCCTCCCTACAGCGGTCCGTCCGCTCCGGTCTCCGCGGGGCCGTGGGCCTCGCCCTCGCCCGTGCGACCGCCCCTGCGCGTGTGGGACGTGGTGCTGACGATCGTCTTCCTCGTCGCCGACGCCGTGCTGGCCCTGATCATGTCGTTCTTCGGGGCGTTCCTCGCGATGGCGAGCGATCCGTGCGGGGCGCGGGACTGCAACACCGACCTCATCACGGTCGGCGTGCTGGCCGCCATGGCCCTTCCCTGGGTCTTCCTGGTGGCCGCGCTGGTGGTCTCGATCGTGCTGCTGGTGAAGCGGCGGCTCGCGTTCTGGGTGCCGCTGGTGGCCGCGGTCCTGATCATCGGCTCCTGGTTCATCGGAGCGGCCTTCGCGACGGCGGGCGTTCCCGGGTCCTGACGGTCGGAGCGTCCGGGCACTCAGGTTCCCGTCACCTGCGCCGGATAGCGTGGCCGGAGCCGTTCGCGGCCTCCGATCCGATCACCGACGCGGGAGCACCGATGACCGACATGACGCAGGCGACGACGAGCGGCGGAGGGTCCTGGCTGACCTCGCTGGCGGACTGGACGGTCTCCCTCATGGAGGTCATCGGCCCCGTGGGCGCGGGAGCGGCCATCGCGCTGGAGAACCTCTTCCCGCCGCTGCCGAGCGAGGTCGTCCTGCCGATGGCGGGGCTGACCGCCAGCCGCGGGTCGTTCACCCTGGCCGAGGCCCTCATCTGGACCACCATCGGATCGGTCGTCGGCGCCTATGTGCTCTACGGCCTGGGCCGCTGGCTGGGGGCGGAGCGTCTGCGCCGGATCGCGGGCCGGATGCCGCTGATGAAGGTCGAGGACGTCGACAAGACGGTCGCCTGGTTCCAGCGCCACGGCGCGGTCGCGGTCTTCTTCGGACGCATGATCCCGCTGTTCCGCAGCCTCATCTCGGTCCCCGCGGGAGTGTCGGGGATGAAGTGGTGGACCTTCGGCCTGCTCACCGCGGCGGGGAGCCTGGTGTGGAACACGATCTTCGTGATGGCCGGGTTCCTGCTGGGCGAGAACTGGCACGTGATCGAGGCCTACGCCGACGTCTTCCAGTACATCGTCATCGGGCTGATCGTGGCCGCGGTCGCATGGTTCGTCGTGGTCCGCGTGCGCGCCGCCGCGCAGAACCGCCGTCGCGAGCAGCTCGACGGCGCCTGACGCGCAGCTGTTCCGGTCAGGACTCCGACGGAACCAGCGGCAGCTCGTGCCCGTAGTTCCAGGAGAGGATCGCGGGCTGCTCGCGGTCGAAGCTCAGCACCGAGACCGACCCGGCGTCCAGGCTGATCTGCGCCGCGAAGCGGGGAGCCTGACGCAGGAACACCGCGGTCAGGATGCGCAGGAAGTGCCCGTGGGCGACCAGCGCGACGTCGCCGTCGACCATCGCCGGCAGCACCCGCGTCACCACGCGGGAGGCGCGCGCAGCCACCTCCTCGACGGTCTCGCCCGGGGTGTCGCCGCGGATCACCCCGTGGGTGAAGGCGCTCCAGTTGTAGCCGAGCTCGGCGCGGATGTCGCGGGTGGTCCGGCCCTCGTACCCGCCGTAGTCCCACTCGACCAGGAGCGGATCGACCTGGGCGTGCAGACCCGCGAGCTCGGCCGTGCGCCGCGCGCGCTGCAGCGGCGAGGTGAGGACGAGCGAGAAGTCGTAGTCGGCCACCAGCGCACCGGCGCCGCGGGCGCGGTCCTCCCCGCGCGGGGTGAGGGGGATGTCGGTGAGTCCGGTGTGCTTGCCCTCCTTCGACCACGGCGTCTCTCCGTGGCGGAGGAGGACGAGCTTGCCCGACGGGTTGTCGGGCGCGGGGCGGTCGGGGAGCGGATCGTTCGTGGGCACAGGGCCACCGTAGTCTCGCGGTCCGTGACGCGCGCGACGGCGGTTGCCGCACCCCCGAACAGCGCACGGCCGCATGCACGGCACCCGCACAGGCTCCCTCAGCCGCCGCACAGAAGGGGCCGCCGTAGACTGAAGGGGTGCCAGCGGACCGCCTCCATCTCGTGCGCCACGGCGAGGTCCACAATCCCCGCCGCGTGCTCTACGGGCGGCTCCCGGGGTTCGGTCTCAGCGTCGACGGCCGCGGCATGGCCCGCGCGGCGGCCGACCACGTGCACAGCCTCGCGCGTCCGGTGACGAGCCTCGTCTGCTCGCCGCTGCAGCGCACGCGCGAGTCGGCTCTGCCCTTCACCGAGCTGTTCGGCATCGAGCCGGTCGTCGAGGAGCGCATCATCGAGCCGACCAACGTCTTCGAGGGTCGCCGCATGAAGCGCGCGCTGGCCAATCCGCTCAACTGGCGCCACCTGCGCCGTCCGGCCGTCCCGAGCTGGGGTGAGCCGTACGAGCGCATCTCCGCGCGCATGATCGCCGCCATGGACGACGCCTGGTCGAAGCCGGCGACGGGCGATGTGGTGCTGGTGTCGCACCAGCTGCCGATCTGGATCACGCACCTCACGGTCGCCGGGCTCCCGGGGCGGCACGATCCGCGCAATCGGCGGTGCGCGCTGTCGAGCGTGACGAGCTTCGAGAAGAAGGACGGGCGCTGGGTCGAGGTCGACTACGCCGAGCCCGCGGAGCACTCCGGCGCCGTCGATGTGGGAGCAGTGTGATGACACCGAACCGAGGAGTCGCACGCGCGGCATCCGCTCTTGTCGCCCTCGCGCTCGCCGTGGGGCTCGCGGCCTGCAGCAATGACCCGCTCGCCGACCAGTACCGCGCCGGCGACAACAAGGGCTTCATCGCCGCGGACGGGTTCCAGACCAAGGAGATCGTGCCCGCCGAGCGGGAGGCGCCGGTGGAGTTCACCGGCACGACCGAGCGGGGCGACGCCGTCTCGAGCGACCAGTACCGCGGCGGGGTGCTCGTGGTGAACTTCTGGTACGCCGCCTGCGGACCGTGCCGCGCCGAGGCCGACTTCCTCGAGACCGCGTACACGTCGTTCGCGGGACAGGATGTCGCGTTCCTGGGCATCAACACGTCCGACTCGGCCGCCACGGCCGGCGCCTTCGCCGACAAGTACGGGGTGACCTACCCGAGTGCGCTCGCCGCCGAGGACGGAGCGCTCAAGCTCGCCTTCGCCCAGCGGACGCCGATCAACGCCACCCCGACGACGCTCGTGCTCGACAAGCAGGGGCGCGTCGCCGCGCGCATCATCGGACAGCTCAGCGAATCGTCGATCCTCGAGACCATCGTCCGCGACGTGCTCGCGGAGCAGTCGTGAACCCGGGCGACATCGTCGCCGGCGGCGCCCTCTGGCTCGCGCTCCCGCTGGCGCTCGCCGCCGGACTGCTGTCATTCCTGTCGCCGTGCGTACTGCCCCTGGTGCCCGGCTATCTGGGCTTCATCAGCGGAGCCGTCGCCCCGCGCCGCGTGCCGGTCGGCACCGGCGTCGGCGGCACGCCGTCCGCTCCGTCGACGGATGCCGCGGCCCCCGCGACAGCGGAGGCGCCCACCCGCGGGCGGCTGCTGCTGGGCGTGGTGCTCTTCATCGCCGGGTTCACGGTCGTGTTCATGGCCGTCAACGTGCTCGGCGGGACGGTCGGACTGTTCTTCGTACAGTACGCCGACCTCCTCACCCGCCTGCTCGGTGTCGTGGTCATCCTCATGGGGCTCGTCTTCATCGGCATGCTCGGTCTCGCTCAGCGCACGGCTCGGCCGCAGCTGACCTCGCGCATCGGCCTCGTCGGCGCCCCGCTTCTCGGTCTCGCGCTGGGCATCGGTTGGACGCCGTGCATCGGACCCACCCTGACCGCGATCTTCTCGGTGTCGTGGTCGCTCGGCGACCCGGGCCGCGCGGCGCTCCTCGGTCTCGCGTACTCGCTCGGTCTCGGCATCCCGTTCGTGCTCCTCGCCCTCGGATTCGGCTGGGCGACGCGGTCGGTGACCTTCCTCCGCCGGCACATCCGCACCGTCAACCTCATCGGAGGCGTCCTGCTCATCGTCATGGGCCTCCTCATGGTCACCGGCGTGTGGAGCGCACTCATGGTGCAGCTGCAGGGGGTGGTGGGAAGTGTCCCGCTCCCGCTCTGAGGACGCCGGGGGTCTCGACCCCCTCCGCCCGTCCGATCACGCCGACGGCGCGGTCGACGTCGCCTCGCCCTCCCTCGGGCCGATCGAGTGGTTGCGCTGGGCGTGGCGGCAGCTCACCTCCATGCGCACGGCCCTCGTGCTCCTGCTGCTGCTGGCCATCGCCGCGGTGCCCGGCTCGATCGTGCCGCAGCGCAGCGCCGACCCGAACGGCGTCACCCAGTACTTCACCGACAACCCCGACGTCGCGCCGATCCTCGACCGCCTGCAGCTGTTCGACGTGTATTCGTCGGTGTGGTTCTCGGCGATCTACCTGCTGCTGTTCATCTCGCTCATCGGCTGCGTCATCCCGCGTACCAAGCACCACTGGAAGGCGCTGCGCGCACGGCCGCCGCGCACCCCGGCACGCCTGTCCCGGCTCGACGACTCCCGCTCCACGGCGCTCGAACTCGCACCTGAGCAGGATGCCGCGGCCGCAGCATCCGTCGCCGTCGACATCGCCGCGTCGCAGCTGAAGCGCGCCGGCTATCGCGTCGAGCGCTACGAGGCGGGGGGCGTGCCCTCGGTGTCGGCGGAGCGCGGCTACCTGCGCGAGACCGGCAACCTGATCTTCCACTTTGCGCTGGTCGGCGTGCTGGTGGCCGTCGGGGTGGGCGGCGGACTCACCTACACCGGTCAGAGCGTGCTCATCGAGGGACGCACGTTCGTCAACTCGCTGCTGGACTACACGTCGTTCAACCCGGGGCGCTTCGTCGACGAGGACCAGCTCGCCCCTTATTCGATGACGCTCGACAAGTTCGACGTGACCTATCAGCCGTTCGGCGCGCAGGGTTCGGGGCAGGCGGGTGACTTCGTCGCGCATCTCACGACGCAGCTCGCCGGCGAGACGCCGACGGAGGGCGACGTGCGGGTCAACCACCCGCTCGAGATCGCCGGCGACCGCGTGTACCTGATGGGCAACGGCTACGCGCCGACCCTCACGATCCGCGACGCCGACGGGAACGTGCAGTTCTCCGACCCGGTGCCCTTCCTGCCGCAGGACGCGAACATGACCTCGCTCGGCGTAGTGAAGGTGCCGGACGGGTTCCCGCAGCAGCTCGGACTGGTCGGCTTCTTCTACCCGACGCAGGCGCAGCTCGCGTCGGGGGCCTTCACCTCGACGTACCCCGCGCTGGTCAACCCCGTCCTCACCCTCGAGGTCTACGCGGGTGACCTCGGCATCGACGACGGCACCCCGCGATCGGTGTACACGCTCGACACGGGCGACATGACGAAGCTCGCGGGTCGCGGCGTCGACGCTCCGACCATCGAGATCGCGCCGGGGGAGACCGCCGACCTGCCCAACGGACTCGGGACGATCACCTTCGACGACGAGGCCCCCGCCGGCGCCACGGGCTACGACGGCTCGGTGGCCCGCTACGTCTCGCTGTCGGTGCACCGCGACATCGCCGCTCCGTTCGTGCTGGTGTTCGCCATCCTCGCGCTGCTCGGTCTGCTCGCCGGCCTGTTCGTGCCGCGCCGCCGCATGTGGGTCAAGGCGACGGCCGACGGCCGCACCCTACGGATCGAGTACGCGGGGCTCGCCCGCGGCGAGGATCCGACGCTCGCCGACGCCGTCGACCAGGTCGCCCGCAGACATACCGACGCCGTCGAGACATCCCTGCGTCACCCCGAGAACCCGCGCGTAGACTGACGACATGCCCGCAACCGAACCCTTCTCGCTGGACATGGTCTCGGTGCTCCTGGTCTGGACGGCCATCGCGATCTACGCCCTCGCGTTCATCGCCTACGCCGTCGATCTCGCGCGCCGCTCGGCCCTGGCCGTGGACGCGATCCCGCTGCAGCGGCAGGCCGCGGCGTCCCGCCCGCGCGAGCTCGCGGCTGTCGGGGCCTCGAGGGGTGCGGGTGTCTCCGGGAGCGCCGGCGACGTCGCCGCGGCATCGGTCTCCGGGTCCGACGCCGGGCCGGCGCGACGGCCGCGCATGGTCTGGGCTCGCATCGGCACGTCGATGACCGTGCTCGGGTTCCTCTTCCACCTCGCCGGCGACATCACGCGCGGCCTCTCGGCCGGTCGCGTGCCGTGGTCGAACATGTACGAATTCTCGCTGACTGGCACGATGCTGATCGTCGGCGTGTACCTCGTCGTGCTGTTCCGCTATGACCTGCGCTTCCTCGGCTCGTTCATCACCGGCATGGTGGTGTTGCTCCTCGGCGGCGCGACGCTCGCGTTCTACGTCGAGGTCGTGCCCCTGGCCGACCCCCTCAAGTCGGTCTGGCTCGTCATCCACGTCTTCGTCGCGTCGCTCGCGACGGCGCTCTTCGCGCTCGCGTTCGGCCTCTCCGTCCTGCAGCTGCTGCAGGCCCGGCGTGAGCGCACGCTCGTGGGCGCGGCATCCGTCACCGGTGACGACGCTCCGAAGCGCCGCCTCGGCTTCCTCCGCACCCTGCCCTCCGCCGACGCGCTCGAGTCGCTCGCCTACCGCTTCGCGATCCTCGGCTTCATCTTCTGGACCTTCACGCTCATCGCCGGCTCGATCTGGGCCAACGACGCGTGGGGCCGCTACTGGGGCTTCGACACCAAAGAGGTCTGGACGTTCGTCATCTGGGTGCTCTACGCCGGCTACATCCACGCGCGGGCGACCCGCGGATGGCGCGGCACGCGTTCGGCGTGGCTCTCGATCATCGGCTTCGCGGCGGTCATGTTCAACTTCACGATCGTCAACATGTTCTTCAAGGGCCTGCACGTCTATTCCGGCCTGAGCTGAGCTGACCCAGGCTGAGCTGAGCTCTTCGGTCGAGATCGACCTCCGCCGGTGCGCGCTCGCCTCCTCGGCAGGTCCGCCGCGTGCACAACGCAGGCAGAACCGAACGGCGCGGCCCGGCGGTCTCCGGAATTCCGGGCGTGACCGTCCCTGAACCGGTCGAATCTCCTGCGCTGTGCACGCCACGTCGTCGCCCCGCGCCGCGTCCCGGCCTGAGGCTCCCGCCCCGCGAGCACCTCAGGCGGGGAGGGTGGATGCTGCGACGAAGGCCCGTGCGGCCACTGAGCGCTTGCGCGCCACGACGATCACCGTCACCGCGAACGACAGCACCGCCCAGACGATCATTCCGGTGACGCCGGCGCCGACGCCCCCGGCTCCCGTCAGCACGCCGATGAACGCCTGGTAGGCCGGGGCGGTCGGCATCAGGCCCGCGACCGAGGTCAGCCACGCCGGAACCGTCGAGATGACGCCCGTCGCGATCGCGAAGACGGTGACCAGCGCGCCGATCCAGCGTCCGATCCCGCGGAGCGCGGCCACCAGCGCCTGGTTGACGGCGGCGAAGGTCACGCCCGCGATCACGCACAGCCCGGCGAAGGCGAACCAGTCGCTCCACGAGTACGAGGCGGCGAGCTGCACGGCTCCCGCGACGAGCAGGCCCTGCACGGCGCCGATCACCGCACCGGGCGCGAAGCCGCCGAGGGCGAGCATCGCCGAGGACCGGCGCGAGGTCAGCGCGCGGCGTGAGACCGCCTGCAGCGCGACGTAGGTCGCGAGTCCGCCGACCCAGAGGGCGAGCACCGCGAGCAGCGGCACGGCCGCCGCGCCGAAGAGCGACGTGCCGGCACCCTCGGCGGCGACCGGGTCGGCCACCACGTCGGCGAGGTTCTGCGCGCCGCCGTCGCTGAGCGACGGGAGAGCGTCGGAGGCCTGGCGCAGGCCGTCGGCGAGGGTCGAACTGCCGTCGGCGAGCTGCGACACCCCGTCGCCCAGCGCGGTGGCGCCGGCGCTCCACTGGCGGGTGCCGTCGGCCGCGGTGGTCGCGCCGGCGGCCAGCTGCGATGCGCCGCCGGAGAGCTGGGCGGCGCCGTCCGAGAGCTGCGAGGCGCCGGCGGCGAGGCCGTCGGCGCCCGCGGCGAGCTGCGCGACGCCGTCGGCGGACTGCGTCGCGCCGGTCGCGAGTTCATCTATGCCGTCGGCGAGGCCGGTCAGTCCGGCGGTGAGCGTCGGCCCGAAGGTCGCGAGCTTCGACACACCGTCGGCGAGCTGCCCGGACTGCGACAGCGCGTCGGTCACCACCGGCAGCGCCTCGTCGGCGCGCTGCGAGGCGGCTGCGACCCCGTCGCAGAGCTCGGCGGATCCGCCCTGCTGCGTGCACGTGGCGGCCAGCTGCGAGAGTTGAGCCGCGGCATCCGTCGCCCGTCGGGAGATCTCGCCGCTGTTGGCGGCGAGTCCGTTCGCGGCCTCGACCACCTCCGGTGGCACGGACGGGAGCTGGGAGACGCCGTCGGCGATCTGCCGGGCGCCGTTCGCGCTGGCGGTGGCTCCGGCGGCCAGACGGTCGAGGCCCGAGGCGGTCGCGTCGAGTCCGCCGGAGAGCTGCGTGGCTCCCGATGACAGCTGGGTCGCGCCGGTCGCGATGCCCGAGGCGCCCGAGGCGATGCCGCCCGCCCCGCTCGCGAGCTGGTCGACGCCGTCGGCGATGTCGTTCGCGCCGCCGGCGAGCTGCGTCGCTCCGTCGGAGGACTGCCGCGCACCGTCAGCGAGCTGCGCGGCGCCGTCGGCGGCCGTGCCCAGCTGGTCGCCGAGCGTCGTGAACCCGACGAAGACGTTCTCGAGCGTCGCGGAGGAAAGAGTCCGGCCGAGGATGGATGCCGCGGCCTGCGTGATCTGCGAGGTGATGGCGTCGTCGACGATCTTGGCGTCGGGCGGCGTGCTGACCTGGATGAGCGCCTGCTGCGCGGTTCCGCTGCCCTGGAGCTGCTGGCCCGACGAGGTCGCCGCGGCGGAGAAGTTCTTCGGGATGGTCACGACGGCCTGGTACCGGCCGTCGGCGAGGCCGGCCGCAGCATCCTCATCGTTGGAGATCACCCAGGTGAGGTTGCTGGGGATCTGATCCGACCCCTCGACGAGCCCCGCCGTGAGCTGGCGCCCGAGCGGGGTGTATTGACCGTCGATCGTGACGGGCTCGTCGGCGTTGACCACCGCGGCGGTCATCTCGTTCAGTCGCTCCGTCGGGTTGTACAGCGCGGCGACGAGGATGCCGCCGATGAGCACGGGCAGCAGGATCACGCCGATGATCGTCAGCCAGGTGACGGGGGTGCGCGTGCGGGCGCGCTCGAGCGAGAGGGTCATGCGTGCACCTCGGTGGTCAGGTCGGCGTCGTGGGCCGAGGAGGGGGCGGTGCCGGTGGGCGCGGGGATGTCGCGGCGCGGCAGCAGACGGAGGTCGAGGAGGTCGACGGGGGTGTGCATGGCCTCGCCGACGAGGAGCGCGACGCGCTCGCCGTTCTCGCCGCCGGCGACGACGGTGAGCGCGCGGTCCTCCTCACGGGCGACGAGGACGGCGTCGCGCAGGGTGGCGGCGACCTGGTCGCGTGCGGCGGGATCGGTGACGAGGTCGAGGCCGTCGATCACCACGAGGGTCGGGCGTCCGGCGAAGGCGCGGCGCAGGAGCACATCGGGCGACGCGTCGTCGTCTTCGCCGAGGAGAGCGACGCCCACGTGGCTGCGTGTCCAGGCCGCGCGCTCGGGCAGCAGGTGTCCGGCGACCTTGAGAGCGCCCTTGGTGGGGGAGAGCCGGCCGGCGATCGTGAGCAGCAGGGCCCGGATGCTGCGGCGTCCGGCCCCGGTCACGACCAGGGTCTCGCCCGGCTCGAGCCGCAGAGCGACGTCGTCGTAGAGGGTCACGCCCCGCTCGCTGAGGCCGAGGCCGGAGGCGACGGCGATCGAGCGGGTCTCGGGCTCGGGCCACGCACTCAGGGACAGCTCGCGCTCCACCGCCTCGCCCTCGATGTCGAAGTGGGGCAGCACGCGGTCGAGCCAGCGCGGCATCCACCAGGCCTTGTCGCCCAGCAGCGTCATGACCGCCGGCACGAGCGTCATGCGCACGAGGAACGCGTCGACAGCGATGCCGACGGCCAGACCCAGGGCGATCGGCTTGATCGACGAGTCACCCTCGGGCACGAAGGCGGCGAACACCGCGAACATGATGACCGCGGCCGCGGTGACGACGCGCGCCGAGGCCGTGAAGCCCGAGCGCACCGCCGCGACGGCGATGTCGCGTCCGCCGCGACCGGCGGCCCGGCGGGCGTGCACGTAGTCCTCGCGCATGCGGGAGACGAGGAAGACCTCGTAGTCCATCGCGAGACCGAACAGCACGCCCATGAGGATGATCGGCATGAAGCTGATGACCGGTCCCTCGCGCGTGACGTGCAGCAGGTCGGCGAACCAGCCCCACTCGAAGACGGCCGCCACGACGCCGAACGATGCCGCGACCGACAGCAGGTAGCCGACGGCGGCCTTGAGCGGCACCCAGATCGAGCGGAACACCATGGTGAGGAGGAGGAGCGAGAGGCCGACGACGAAGATGCCGAAGGGCACGAGTGCGGCGCCGAGCCGGTCGGAGATGTCGATGCCGACGGCGGTGAATCCGGTGACCTTGAGGTCGACGGCGTACTCGTCGAGCAGGCGGTCGTGCTGGGCGCGCAGGGTGCGGACCAGCTCGGCAGTGGCCGGATCGTCCGGAGCCGTTTCGGGGACGATCTGGATCAGACCCGTGTCGATCGTCTCGTTGGGGGTGGAGAGCGCGACCTCCTTCACCCCCGGGATCTTCTCGATCTCGCTGCCGAGGTCCTTCATCAACGTGAGCGGGTCGGTCGAGGTGACGATGGTGCCCGTCATGATGAGCGGTCCGTTCGAGCCGGGCCCGAAGTACTCGGCGGTCAGGTCGTAGGCCTGGCGGGCCTCGCTCGACGGCGGCTGCACGCCCGCGTTCGGCAGGGCGAGGCGCAGGCTCGCGGCGGGGATCGCCGCGATCGCCAGCAGCATCACGACCGAGACGGTGGTGACGATCGGATGCCGCGTCACCAGCGCCACCCAGCGGTTCGTCTTCAGCGGGGTCACGGAGACCGGCGAGGCGGGGGCGGTGTCGTCGTCGCCGGGTTCCTCGCCGTCGGCATCCTCCCCGGGCTCACCGGCCCGACCGGCATCCCCGGCCGCTCGGTTCGAGCCCGCGCCGCGGCGACCGCGACGTGGCCCGACGCCGGAGCGCAGCATCCGGTATCCCCAGCCGGCGACCCGCTCGCGGGCGAATCCCAGCAGAGCCGGGGTCAGGGTGACGGCGACCATGACGGAGATCGCGACGGCGACAGCGGCGGCCAGACCCATGGTCGTGAGGAAGGGGATGCCGGCGAAGCTCAGGCCGATGAGGGCGATGAGCACCGTGATGCCGGCGAAGACGACGGCCGAGCCGGCGGTGCCGGTGGCGCGGGCGGCGGACTCCTCCGGCGACATGCCGGCGCGGACCTGGTCCTGATGTCGCGCGACGATGAACAGCGCGTAATCGATGCCGACTGCGAGCCCGAGCATGATCGCGAGCAGCGGGGTGGTGGAGGAGATCGTGGCGAAGGCGGTCGACACGTAGATGAGGGCGATCGCGATCCCGACCCCGATGAGCGCGCTGACCAGGGGGAACCACGCGACGACGAGCGAGCGGAACACGATGATCAGCACGAACAGGGCGATCAGGATGCCGACGGCCTCGGTGATCGACAGCGCCGGCACGGAGGAGGAGAAGAGATCGCCGCCGACGGCGACCCGACTGCCGGCGGGCAGCTCGTCGCGCAGGGACTGCGCGGCATCCTTCAGCGCCGTCTCGGTCTCGGCGGGCACATCGCTCGCCTGACCGTCGAACTGGAGGCGCACGATCGCGGCGCGGTCGTCGTCTGAGACGAGCCCGGTGACCATGTCGTCGAAGGGATCCTGCACGGCGGCGACGCCGTCGAGCGCCTGAAGGTCGGTGATCGCGCCGGCGATGTCGGAGCGGTACGGGTCGGCGTCGATCCGGTCGCCGTCCGCGGACACGACGATGAGCTGCGCGCTCGTGCCGCTGGCCTGCGGGAAGGTGCGATCCAGCAGCTGGATGCCCTCCTGGGCCTCCGTGCCGGGGATGGAGAAGCTGTTGTCGGTGCCCTTCGCCAGGAGCGCCACGCCGCCGCCGACGAGGGCGAGCAGGAGCAGCCATGAGACGAGCACGCGCCAGGGGTGACGGTACGACCAGCGTCCGAGGGCGTAGAGCAGGGTGGACACGGTGCCTCCGGGATCAGGGTGATCGAGGGATACACCGGCGTATCCGATACATAAGTGTATCGTAAGGGACTGCCCGGGCAGCCTGGGTGTCGCGTGTGAGAATGAGCAGACCACAGGAGGGGGGCGTATGACCGACGTCATCGTCTCGAGCGCCCGCCGCGAGCGGACGCGCCGCCGACTGCTGGATGCCGCAGCCGACGTCTTCGCCGAGGACGGCCTCGACGCCACCTCCGTGGAGGCCATCTGCGAGCGCGCCGGGTTCACCCGCGGCGCCTTCTACTCGAACTTCGCCTCGAAGGACGAGCTGTTCCTCGAGCTCGCGACGCGGGTCTCCAATGACAAGCTCAGCGCCGTCACCGCGCGTGTGCGCGAGCTCGACCCGGAGGCCGTCGGGAGCCTGCGCCCCGCCGAACTCGTCGGACGGCTGCTCGACGTCGAGCACGACAGCCGCAAAGACGTGCTGCTGCTCAGCGAGATCCGCACCCACGCCCTGCGCGATGCGGCGCTCGCCGCCGGCTATCTCTCGTGGCAGGACGCCATGATCACCCGCGTCGCGGAGATCGTCGCCGACGTGGGCCGTGCGGGGGGCCTGACCTTCCGGCTGCCCGCCGAGGCCATGGCCCGGATGCTCCTGGAGACGTGGGAGACCGCGGCCTCCCGGGCCGCCATGGAGGGCCTGGACGACGAGGCGCTCTGCCGCGTCGTCAGCCTGCGGATGCAGACGCTCGCCGAGGTGCTCGTCGGCTGAGGCCTGCTCCGCGCGGGCTCAGTCCTGCTGCGCGGCTCGCGCGGCGAGGAGCGCGTACGTGCGGCGGATCCGCTCGAGCCACCACTCCCGCCGCTCGGCCGACGCGGCGAGCTCGTCGAGCAGCGCCGGCTCGGGCACGACACTGCTCACCTCGATGACGCCTCCGCGCGGCGCCAGAGCGGATGCCGCAGCATCCGTCCCCGTCACATCCCGCGCGAACAGCGACGCCGTGCCCAGACCGCAGTCGTAGT
Organism: Microbacterium jepli; assembly: GCF_047237905.1. Lineage (NCBI taxonomy): Bacteria > Bacillati > Actinomycetota > Actinomycetes > Micrococcales > Microbacteriaceae > Microbacterium > Microbacterium jepli. The sequence goes on from NZ_JBDFLW010000005.1 coordinate 683,432, forward strand.
CCAGGGTGGGCAGCGCGGCGGCGAGGGCGGCGCCCATGCCGAGGCCGATGGAGGTGTCGAGCGCGCTCGAGACGACCGCCGGGAGGCCGGCCGCCTCGACGATGCGCAGGGCGCGGCGCACGCCGCCGAGGGGCTGGGCCTTGATCACGATGATGTCGGCCGCACCCGCCTCGGCCACGGCGAGCGGATCCTCCGCCTTGCGGATGCTCTCGTCCGCCGCGATCGGGATGCCCATGTACTTCACCCGGCGGCGCAGCTCGCCGAGCTCCTCGACGCTCGCGCACGGCTGCTCGACGTACTCGAGGTCGAACTCGGCCATGGCGTGGATCGCGTGCTCGGCCTCGTCGACGTTCCAGGCGCCGTTGGCGTCGAGGCGGATGCGCCCCTCCTCGCCCATCGCCGCGCGCACCGCGCGCACGCGGGCGACGTCGTCGTCGAGCCGCTGTCCGGCCTCGGCGACCTTCACCTTCGCGGTGCGGCAGCCGTCGAAGCGGGCGAGGACCTCGGGGACGGATGCTGCGGCCACCGCCGGCACGGTCGCGTTGACCCGGATCGCGTCGCGCCGGGGCGCGGGCTGCTCATTCCAGCCGAAGTCGAGCGCGGCGGCGAGCCAGGTCGCGGCCTCGTCGTCGGCGTACTCGACGAAGGGCGAGAACTCCGACCAGCCCTCCGATCCTTCGATGAGCACGGCCTCGCGCACGTCGATGCCGCGGAAGCGGGTGACCAGTGGCAGCGCCACCACCCGCGCGGTGTCGAGGATGTCGGCGAGCGGGGGCAGCGGAGCGTCATCGGTCACGCCCCCATCCTGCCCTGCCCGGGCGGCGCAGGGGGGGTTCGGCTCATCCGGCCACCTCGGCTGCCTCGGCCGCCTCGGCCGGTGCGAACCGCGCCCCGCCCGCCCCACCCGCCGTCGACCGCGCGACCCTAGGCTGAGAGCATGCTCCTCGACACCCCCGTGCGCCTCGGCGTGCAGATCGAACCCCAGCACGCCACCTACGGCCAGATCCGCGATGCCGCGGCACGGCTGGAGGACATGGGCGTGGACATCTTGTTCAACTGGGACCACTTCTTCCCCCTCCACGGCGACCCCGACGGCGCGCATTTCGAGGGCTGGAGCATGCTCGCGGCCTGGGCCGAGCAGACGGAGCGCGTGGAGTTCGGCGCCCTGGTCAACTGCAACAGCTACCGCAACCCCGACCTTCAGGCCGACATGGCCCGCACGATCGACCACATCAGCGCGAAAGACGGCACCGGCCGGTTCATCTTCGGCACCGGCTCGGGCTGGTTCGAGCGCGACTACGACGAGTACGGCTACGAGTTCGGCACGGTCGGGTCGCGCCTCGACGACCTCGCCGAGGGCCTCGACCGCGTCGTGGCCCGCTGGGGCCGGCTGAACCCCGCTCCGACCCGCCGCATCCCCGTCATGATCGGCGGCGCCGGCGAGCAGAAAACCCTCCGCCTGGTGGCCCGCCACGCCGACATCTGGCACAGCTTCGTGCCGGCCGCCGGACTCGCGCACAAGCTGTCGGTCATCGACCGCTGGGCCGAGCAGGAGCAGCGCGACGTCTCGGGCCTCATCGTCTCCAACGAGCTGAAGAACCGGGATGCCGCGGACGCGGACGCCCTCTACGACGCGGGTGTGCGCCTCTACACGCTCGGCTGGGCGCCCGGCACGCCCGACTTCGATCAGGTGCAGCGCTGGCTCGACTGGCGGGACGCCCGGAACGGCGCCCGCGCGTGACGGTCTCCGACCTGTTCGATCCGGCGGAGTGGGAGCTCGCCCCCGGCGCCGAGGCGTACACCGACATCACCGCGCACGTCTCGCTCGACGGCCGGATCGCCCGCATCGCGTTCGACCGCCCCGAGGTGCGCAACGCCTTCCGCCCGCACACCGTCGACGAGCTCTACCGCGCGCTCGACGACGCGCGGCAGAACCCGCGTATCGGGGTCGTGCTCCTCACCGGCAACGGCCCGAGTCCCAAGGACGGCGGCTGGGCGTTCTGCTCCGGCGGCGACCAGCGCATCCGCGGACGCGACGGCTACACCTACGCCGCCGACGACGCGTCGGCGCCCGACCCGGCTGTGCCTGCTGGGGCTCCGCCCCAGACCCCTGGTTCGCTGGCGCGCCCCACCGGACGCCTCCACATCCTCGAGGTGCAGCGCCTGATCCGCTTCATGCCGAAGGTCGTCATCGCTGTGATCCCCGGGTGGGCTGCCGGCGGCGGGCACTCGCTGCACGTGGTGTGCGACCTGTCGATCGCCTCCGCCGAGCACGGTCGCTTCAAGCAGACCGATGCCGATGTCGGCTCCTTCGACGCCGGCTACGGCTCGGCGTACTTCGCCCGCCAGATCGGCCAGAAGTTCGCCCGCGAGGTCTTCTTCCTCGCCGAGGAGTACTCCGCACAGCGCGCCCACGAGATGGGTGCCGTGAACCGCGTCGTTCCGCACGTCGACCTGGAGCGCGAGGCGCTGGGCATGGCCCGCGGCATCCTCACGAAGTCCCCGACCGCCATCCGCATGCTCAAGTTCGCCTTCAACGCCGTCGACGACGGCCTCGTCGGACAGCAGGTGTTCGCCGGCGAGGCGACGCGCCTCGCCTACGGCACCGACGAGGCGGTCGAGGGGCGCGACGCGTTCCTGGAGAAGCGCGACCCCGACTGGGGTCCCTACCCCTGGCAGTACTGACGTGTTCGTGCGCGCAACTCCACGGAGGCGCGTCCGCGACCAGGGGCGACCCGCGAGACGACCGGATGCTGCGGCTCCCTCTCTCTCGGATGCGTGGAGCTGCGAGCGGCGATGAGGCTCGCAGCGCCGGCGGGTGACGATCCCCGCGACATCCTCGCGGCCGTGAAGTCCGCACTGCACGGTGCCGGTCCGGCCCTCGCGCTCGGGGCCACCGCCGGCAGCTCGCCCGCGGAGGTGCCGGCGGGCACGGCGGTGGTCGTGACGACGTCCGGCTCGACCGGCGTCCCCAAGAGCGTCATCCTGAGCCGGAGCGCCCTGACCGCCTCAGCGATGTCGACGGCGGAGCGCATCGGCAGCGGCGCCTGGCTCCTCGCCCTGCCGCCGACGTACGTCGCGGGTCTGCAGGTGCTCGTCCGCGCCACCGTCGCCGGCCGCGAGCCCGCCGTGCTCAGCGGACGCTTCACCCCTCAGACCTTCTCCTCCGCCGCGCTCATGATGGCCTCGGCGCGCGGGGGAGAGCGCGTGCCGACCTACACCTCCCTCGTGCCGGCGCAGCTGCAGGCGATCCTGGATGCCGCCGCCGACGACGACACGGTGCTGCGGGCGGCGCGCTCCTTCGAGGCCGTGCTCATCGGCGGGCAGGCGCTGCCGGCCTCGGTGCGCGAGCGCGCCGAGGCCGCCGGTGTGCGCATCGTGCGCACCTACGGCTCGACCGAGACGAGCGGCGGCTGCGTGTACGACGGTGTCCCGCTGGACGGCACGCGCATGCGCGTCGTCGACGGCGAGCTGCAGCTGTCGGGCCCGACCCTGGCCGACGGCTACCTCGGCGACCCCGAGCGCACCGCGGCCGCCTTCCCGGTCGACGCCGACGGCACCCGCTGGTACCGCACGGGGGATGAGGCCGAGATCGACGACGGCGTGCTGCGGGTGCAGGGGCGGATCGACAACGTCATCGTCTCCGGGGGCATCAACGTCTCCCTCGACCGCGTCGAACGGGTCGTGCGGGGCATCGCGGGTCTTCACGCCGCCGTGGTGATCGGCGTCGCCGACGATCGGTGGGGCGAGGCATCCGTCATCGTGTCCGACGCACCCGACGCCCACGAGCGGGCCGAGGAGCTGCTGCGCATCGCCCGCGACGCCGTCGGCCGCGAGATCGGCTTGCACGCGCGCCCCTCGCGACTGGTGCCCGTGGAGGCTCTGCCTCAGCTCACGTCCGGCAAGCCCGACCGGGAGCGCCTGCGCCGCAACCTCGCCTGACCCCGGCCGAGCGTCAGGTGCGGCGCTCGCGGCCGCCCGGCTCGAACCAGTCGGGCGCGTCGACCACGCAGAAGCGGTTGCCCTCGGTGTCCTCCATCACGACGAAGTCGGCGTCCGGCGGATAGCCGTCCCACTCGACTCTCGCGGCGCCCAGCCCGCGCAGCCGCTCGACCTCGGCCGCCTGGTCGTCCGCGTAGATGTCGAGGTGCAGGCGCGGCGGGTAGTGCTGGGGGTACCCGGTCTTCGACAGCGCGATGGACGGAGCGGCCCCCTTCCCGGCGGCCGGGTCCAGGATCACCCAGTCGTCGGTCGGCTCCCGCCGGTTGACGTACCCGAGCGCCGCGCGCCAGAAGTCGCCCGCGCGGCCCACATCTTCGACGGTCAGCACCGTCGTGGCGATCTCGATCATGCGGGCCAGTGTGACCCCTGCGCGGCGGCGATCAAGGGAGGAGCGGATGCCGCGGCATCCGCTCCTCCGGTGGAACCACGTCAGCGCAGGACGGGCGTGGGCTCCGGAGCGACCGGCTCCATCGGGCGCTTGGCGGCATCGGCGATGTGCGCGCGGCCGACGACGATCGCCGCGACCACCATGAGTGCGACCCCCAGCGCGTACGGCGCCGCGTGGCCGACACCGACGTAGAGCGCGCCGGCGATCAGCGGGGCGACCGTGCCCATCGCGGCGTTGAGCGACTGCGTGGCTCCGCCGAGCCAGCCCTGCTCGTCGGCTCCGACGGCGTTGGACATCGCACCGTCCATCGCCGCCTGCGACGCCCCCTGTCCGGCGGCCAGCATCAGCGCACCGGCGATGAACAGCCACGGCTGCGCGAACACCGATGCGACGACGGCGAGGCCCGCGAGCCCGACGATCTGCGTCACGATGCCGCTCACGATGACGGCCCGCTCTCCGATGCGGGGGAGGAGGATGCCCAGCAGCACGCCCTGGATGAGGATGTCGATGATGCCCACGGCGGCGGTCGTGAGCCCGATCTGCGTCGGTCCCCACGAGATCGCGTCGAGCGCCAGGACGCTGAAGTTGTTGACGAAGAAGCCGAACGGCAGCGCCAGCAGTGCGAAGCCGATCATCAGTCCGCGCAGCTCGGGGCGGCGGAAGGCGCTGCGGAAGACCGCGAACGGCTGTACGTCGCCCATCCGGATCGCGGCGATGCGGTTCTCCGCGCGGTGGCTCTCGGGAAGGAGGAAGAGACTGAGCACGGCGATCACGAGCGCCAGTCCCGCCGTCACGAAGACCGGCAGTTCGACGCTGATCGCCCCCAGCACGCCGCCCAGGGCGGGGCCGATCATGGTGCCGATGCCCGCCAGTGCGCCCAGCAGTCCGAAGCGCCGCGCGCGCTGGGCGGGCGGGGTGATGTCGGCGAGGTAGGCGAAGAGTGCGGGGAGGTCGCCGGCGGTGAGGCCCTGGATGACGCGGGCCAGCAGGAGCACCCAGATCGAGCCCCCGACACCGAAGAGCGTCATCGACAGCGCGGCGCCGAAGGCGGCGGCGATGATCACCGGGCGCCGCCCGAAGCGGTCGGACAGCCGCCCCAGGAAGGGGGCGACGAGGAAGGCGCAGAGTCCGTTGACGGCCTCGAGCGTGCCGACCCAGAGCGCCAGGTCGTTCTCCTGCGGCACATAGCGCAGCACGACGAACGGGAGCACGGGGAGCACCACGGTCATGCCCGCCGTCGTGAGCATGGTGAGGACGATGAGCATCGTCCAGGCGCGCTTCGGCGCAGGCGAAGAAACTGAAGTCATACCGAAACTGTATCGGTACCAGTATTGGTGTCAAGTCAGTTTCGGTTCGATTCCGGATACAATGCCGTCATGTCCCCACCCAGCCCGGTCGGCCGACGAGAGCGGAAGAAGGCCGCGACGCGGAAGGCCATCTCCGACGTCGCGACGATGATGTTCCTCGAGCGCGGCTTCGACAACGTGAGCATCCGCGAGGTGGCCGACGCGGCCGACGTCTCGCCCACCACCGTGTTCGCGCACTTCCCGCAGAAGGAGGCGCTCGTCTTCGACGAGGACACCGAGCAGCGCGACCGCCTCGTCGCGGCGGTGCACGAGCGTCCGGCGGGCGTGCCGATCCATCGCGCCATCCACGACTTCTACGTGCAGGAGGTCCGCCTCAGCGCGGAGGAGCACGGGCCCGACGTCGCCCGGGTGTTCATCGACTTCATGAATCAGACGCCGGCATTGCGGGAGTACGGCGCCAAGATGTGGCTGCGGCACGAGGACGCCCTCGCCCAGGCGATCGCGGAGGACGTCGGACTCGAGGAGCCGACGGCCGAGATCCGCGTGTACGCCCGCTTCGTCCTGCAGACGCAGATGATGGTGATCGAGAGCGACGACCAGCTCGGCCTCCTGGAGGCCGGTTTCGCGCTGCTGGAGAACGGCTGGGCGCCGATCGAGTCCCGCCTGTCGGGCCGCTGACCGTCCGTCGTCACCGACGGGAGGCGGATGCCGCGGCATCTGCTCCTCGGGCGCCCGTCTAGGATGACCACTCGTGGCAGGAACCCCCAGCAAGAAGCGCAAGCACCCCGGTCCGAAGAGGCAGCCGCCGCGCGGCAATCCCCAGCGCGCGCACGCGTCGCGTGACCCGCGCCGGGTGGAGAAGGCGACGGCCCGCGACTGGATCGGCGCCGCGCGCCTGCGCACCCTCCCGCTCGCCGTCGCACCCGTCGTCGTCGGAACGGGCGCCGCGACCCTCGTCGACGGGCTCTTCCACTGGGCGCTCGCCCTGGCCTGCCTCGTCGTCGCGGTCGCCCTGCAGATCGGCGTGAACTACGCCAACGACTACAGCGACGGCATCCGCGGCACCGATGACGTCCGCGTCGGTCCCGCCCGCCTGACCGCCTCGCGGCGGGCGAAGCCGCGCACGGTGCTCACCGTCGCGCTCATCTTCTTCGCCATCGCCGGCGTGACCGGGCTCGCGCTCACGATTCGCACCCAGCAGTGGTGGTTCCTGCTGGTGGGCGCGGCCTGCCTGGTCGCGGCCTGGTTCTACACCGGCGGCAAGCGGCCCTACGGCTACGCCGGGCTGGGGGAGCTGTTCGTCTTCGTGTTCTTCGGTCTCGTCGCCACCCTAGGCACCACCTGGGTGCAGGTGCGGGAGCTGCCCCAGGAGGCGTGGTTCGGCGCGGTCGCGATCGGCCTGCTGGCCTGCGCCGTGCTGCTGGCCAACAACCTCCGCGACATCGACCAGGACCGCCTCGCGGGCAAGCGCACGCTCTCGGTGCTCGTCGGGCGCCGCGCGACCCAGGTGCTGTTCACCGTCTTCGTGCTCGCGCCGTTCGTGATCGCCGGCTTCCTCGCGCTGTTCTACCCGATCGCGTGGCTGTCGCTGCTCGTGCTGCTGCTGGTGCTGCCGGCGATCCTCATCGTGTGGACCTACCGCGCTCCCAAGGAGCTTGTCATCGCCCTCGCGCTGACGTCGCTCGCCGCGGTGGCGTACGCCGGCTTCCTCTTCTGGGCGTTCGTCGGCTGATCTGCGGCGGCGTCTCAGACGTCGCGCGGCGCGATGTCCTCAGCCGCGGCATCCTCGACGTCCTCGTCGCGCACGACCGTGGACGTGCGGCGGCGGCGCTCGACCTGCTCCGACACCGCCGCCAGGGGCTTGCGGAAGAAGATCACCGACAGGCTCAGGCCGATGAGGGCGGCGAAGATCGCCGCGAGCCAGTAGAGGTCGCGGAAGACCGGGAACAGCATCATGATGCCGAACGGCACGAGGAAGGCCAGCAGCCTCAGAACCGTGAACACGAGCACGGGAGGAAGCTTCACCCCCTCATTCTACGCCGCGCCCCGATGCGGCTGCCGTCCGCGGTGGGGGCCGGGGCGGGGCGTCCGTCGCCCGTCCTGGGTGCTCCCTCACAGTTCGGCCACGAGCCGGTCGGCCCCGGGAACGCGCGCCTAGACTGGGGACGTGGCTCGCGTACTGCTCATCGTGGCGCTGGTGCTGACCGTCTTCTGGGTCTACACCATCGTCGACTGCGCGGTGCAGCCCGCCGATCGCCATCGCGGTGTGAGCAAGCCGATCTGGATCCTCATCGTGCTCTTCATCCCCGTGCTCGGCGGTCTCCTGTGGCTCACGATCGGGCGCGTGCGCGCATCCGTCGTCGCCACCCGTCTGGCCCCCGACGACGACCCCGACTTCTTCACGCGTCGCGCCGCGACGACCGACCAGGACGAGCGCATCCGCCGTCTTGAGGAGGAGCTCGCCCAGCTCGACGCCGAGGGCGACGACCCGCGGTGGAGCCCCGACGGGCAGAAGCCCGCAGCCGACGTCGACCCCACGCCGCCCGCCGACGGCGAAGACGACGGCCGCGGTCAGCGCGGCGCCGTCGGCTGACCGGTGACTGACCTCGACGACGAGCGGACCTCCGCGGCTCCGGCGACGGACGCTGCTGCCGCCCTGCTCGGCGGCCTCGTCGCCGCGGGCGTGCGGCACATCGTGCTGAGCCCGGGTTCGCGCTCGCAGGCCCTCGCCCTCGTCGCGGCGGAGCTGGAGCGGCAGGGCCTCGTCCGGCTGCACGTCCGCATCGATGAGCGGGTCGCGGGCTTCACCGCGCTCGGCATCGGACGGGAGTCGGGTCTGCCCGCGGCGGTGATCTGCACGTCGGGCACCGCCGCCGCCAACCTCCTCCCCGCCGCGCTCGAGGCCCACCACGCCGGCGTGCCGCTGCTGCTGCTCACCGCCGACCGGCCCCCGGAGCTCCGCGGGGTCGGTGCGAACCAGACCACGCGGCAGCCGGGCCTCTTCTCGCCCAGCGTCCGTCTCGAGGCCGACCTGCCGGTGCCCGAGGAGACGGATGCCGCGGGCGACGGTCCGCAGTCGGTGCTCCTGCGCGACATGGCGGCTGCTGCCGTGGCCGCCGCGCTGGGCGAGGGCGTGCGCTCCGCTGGTCCCGTCCACCTCAACGTGCCCTGCCGTGAGCCGCTTGCAGGCGACCTGCCCGACTGGCTCGCGTACGCCGCCGCGCCCTCCTCCGGTCCGGCTCGCGGGGTGGACGCCGCCGCAGACGAGTCCGGCCCGATCGGCGACGCGGAGGACGAGGGCGCCGCGCCCGCCGACGAGCCGTCCGGGGCGCTCTACCAGGGCGGCGGCGGCATCGGCGAGTCCGACCTGCCTCCCGAGGAGGAGGCGCGCCCGCACGTGCTCGCCCGCGGTCCGCGCACGGTCGTCATCGCCGGCGCCGATGCCGGCCCCGACGCCGAGGCGCTCGCCCATGCCGGCGGCTGGCCGCTCATCGCCGAGGTGGTCTCGAGCGCCCGCTTCGGGCGCAACCTCGTGCACGGCTACCGCGGTCTGCTCTCCGACGCAGAGCTCGGCGGGCGCATCGAGCGGGCGGTCGTGCTCGGGCACCCGACGCTCAGCCGCGAGGTGAACCGCCTGCTGTCCGACCCCGAGGTGGAGGTCTTCGCGCTCCGCGGTCCGGGTGAGCCGCTCAACCTCAACGGCGCGACGACCGCGCTCGACACCGTCGCCGTCGAGGCGGGCGAGACCGACCGCGACTGGCTGGGCGCCTGGATCCAGGCCTCCCGCGCGGCATCCGTCGATCTCACGCCCCCCGCTCCCGACGCCGACGGCCTCGCCTCGCTCGATCCGCACGAGCGCCGTGTCGCGCTGGAGGCCGAGATGGCCGCCGTGCGGACCCCCGTCGACCGTGCCTCCCTCGTCGACGCCGTGTGGCGTGCGACGTGGCCGCACGACCGCCTCGTGTTCGGGTCGTCGCGGCTCGTGCGCGTGGCCGACGCGCTGGTCGGGGGCAAGAAGATCCCTGTGCACGCCAACCGAGGCCTCGCCGGCATCGACGGCACCGTCGCCACGGCGACCGGTGTCGCCCTCGCCCGCCCGCAGGCGGCCGGCGTCACGCGCGTGCTGCTCGGCGATCTCACCCTGCTGCACGACGTCGGCGGTCTGCTGCTGCCGCCCGGTGAGACCGAGCCGCGTCTGCAGGTCATCGTCGGCAACGACGGCGGCGGCACGATCTTCGACACCCTCGAGGTGGCGCGCACCGCCCCCGCGGCCGACATGGAGCGCGTGCTCTACACCCCGCACGACGTCCGCCTCGAGGACCTCGCCCTCGCCTACGGCTGGGAGTACCACCGCGTCACGACGCGGTCGGCCCTGGACCAGCTGCTGACGTCCCCGGTGAGCGGGCGTCAGCTGATCGAGGTCCCGCTCGCGCGCTGACCTCGTGCGACGGGATGCCGCGGGCTCCGTCTCGGCGGGATGGTCGTCCGCGGTTGCCGGTGTCGGAACGCGCGGCCATGATGGCGGGATGACTGCCTCGACCTCGCAGAACTGGTCCGCCGACACGTCCGCAGCGCTGCGGGTCGGGCCGGGCTTCCGCCTCGCCGACCTGGATCCGTCGTCGACCCCCGGTTACACGGCGGGCAAGTCGCACGGGCAGAAGGATCTCGCCGCCGGGGTCGTACGTCTCGACCAGCTGCAGGAGCGGCTGTATGCGGAGAGCCGGTCGGAGGCGACGCACGCCAGCGTGCTGCTCGTGCTGCAGGCGATGGACTCCGCCGGCAAGGGCGGCATCATCCGCCACGTCGTCGGCTCCGTCGACCCGCAGGGCGTCGCGCTCACGGCGTTCAAGAAGCCGACGAAGGAAGAGCTCGCGCACGACTTCCTGTGGCGGGTCGAGCGGCGGGTGCCCGAGCCGGGCTTCATCGGGGTGTTCGACCGGTCGCACTACGAGGATGTGCTGATCGGCCGCGTGCGATCACTCGCCCCCGCCGAGGAGATCGAGCGACGCTACGGGGCGATCAACGACTTCGAGAAGCGCCTCGTCGATGGCGGCACGCGCGTGGTCAAGGTCATGCTCCACATCTCCGCCGACGAGCAGAAGGAGCGGCTGGGCGAGCGCCTCGCCCGTCCGGACAAGTACTGGAAGTACAACCCCGGCGACGTCGACGAGCGCGAGCTCTGGCCCGCCTACATGGAGGCGTACGAGATCGCCTTCGAGCGCACGTCGACCGAGGCGGCCCCGTGGCACGTGGTCCCCGCCAACCGCAAGTGGTACGCGCGGCTGGCCGTGCAGGCACTGCTGCTCGATGCCCTCGAGGAGATCGACCCGCAGTGGCCGGAGGCCACCTTCGACGTCGAGGCCGAGCAGAAGCGGCTCGCCGCGACCTGACGCCGGCGGTCGCTCGGGTCAGGCCAGCGCGTCGACGATCGGGCGGAACTTCACGCGCGTCTCCAGCAGCTCCGACTCGGGGTCGCTGTCCACGACGATGCCCGCACCGGCGTGCGCGACGACCGGGATCGTGGGAGCCCCGACGACGGCCGGACCGACCTGCGCGCATCGCAGCGCGACCGCCCATTCGCCGTCGCCCGCGGCATCCGTCCATCCGACCGCGCCCGCGTACCGACCGCGGTCGAAGGGCTCGAGCCGCTGGATCTCCTCGATCGCCACGTCGCGGGGCGTGCCGCCCACCGCAGCGGTCGGGTGCAGGGCCTGCACGAGATCGAGGGCCGATGAGCCGTCGCCGAGCGTGCCCTCCACGTCGGTCGCGAGGTGCCAGACGTTCGGCAGCTTGAGGGTGAACGGCTCGTCCGCCGCCGCCAGCGCGCTGGTGTGCGGGCGGAGGGTGTCGAGCAGGCTCCGGACAGCGAAGCGGTGCTCGTCCTGGTTCTTGCTGCTGGTAGCGAGGGCGAGGGATGCCGCGGCGTCCGCGTCCGCGTCGGCACCGCGGGCGATCGTGCCGGCGAGCACGCGCGCGGTGACCGTGCCGTGCGCGACCGACACGAGGGTCTCGGGGCTCGCGCCGATCGCGCCGTCGACGGCGAAGGTCCAGCAGTCCGGATAGCCGGTCATGAGCTCGCGCACGAGCCGTCGCAGATCGGAGCCCGCGGGGATCGTGCCGACCAGATCGCGGGCGAGCACGACCTTGTCGAGCCGCCGGGCGCGGATCGCCTCGACGGCGTCGGCGACCGCGTTCATGTAGCCCTCGGGTGTCATCGCACCGGGGCCGAGGGTCGCCGACCAGTGCGGGCCGAAGGGGGTGCGCGGGGGAAGCTCGGGCTCGAGGCCCTCCGCGTCGACGTAGCCGATGCGCGTCACCCACGACCGGCCGGCCCGGCGGCCGACGATCGTGTCGGGCACGATCAGCGCGTTGCGCCGCGCCGACCGGGGGTCGAACACGAAGGCGCCGAAGGCGACGAGACCCGATCCGGGCACTCCGACGGGATCGTCGACGGATGCCGCGGCCGACAGCGTGCGCCACGTGGCGGCGATCTGCGCGATGCCCGCGCCCGGCCGCGCCCCGAACGAGAGCACCGAGCCGAAGCCGGCCATCGCGTCACCGCGACGGCTCCAGAAGAGCGGGTCGTAGCCCGGGGTGTAGGACAGGACGTCCTCGACCGCGTCGATCTCGCGGGTGATGGAGCGGAGCCGCGGGGGCGCGGTGTGCGCGGGCCGGGAGCTCATGCTCCCAGCCTAGACTCGGCTCCGTGACCGACGACCGCCTGCCGCAGAGCCCCGTCCGCCCCGCGCCGGGCACGGCGCTGGCGTTCCGCTGGCGGAAGTGGGACGGCGGCGTCCACTGGGTGCACGAGTGCGTCTACCTCGGCCGCGACCAGTGGGGGGAGTGGTTCGGCCAGCCCGCCGGCTGGCGCAGCACCCGCCCCGGACGCGACTTCGCGACCGACCACGCGAGCGTGACGCTGCTGCCGCTGAGCGGCGACTACGCGTACACGCACAACGCGCCGCCGCACCCCACCTCGGTCTACATCGACATCGCGTGGGACGTCCGCTGGGACGAGGGCTCCGACCCCACCGGCATCGACATGGACCTCGACGTCGTGTCGCGCGTCGACCGTGGCATCTACATCGACGACCGCGACGAGTGGGACGAGCACCGGGTGGGCTACGGCTACCCCGCGGAGATCGTCGAGCACCTCGACGCGCTGGCCACGGAGCTCGAGCGCCAGGTGACGGCGGGGCTCACGCCGTTCGACCCGACGACCGCCTCGGCGTGGCTCGCCCGGTTGGCGGAGTACGGTCTCGGGCCCGACGATGCTCCCGGCGCCGGCACAGCGACCCCCGCCTAGACTCGACGGGTGACCCCGGACTCGCACCGCGCCGACCTCGGCAAGGACCCCGCCCGCGTCAGCGGCATGTTCGACGAGGTCGCTCCCGCGTACGACCGCACCAACACCGTCCTCAGCCTCGGCAATGACCGGCTGTGGCGGGTCGCGACCACGCGTGCCGTGGCGCCGCGGGCGGGACAGCGCATCCTCGACCTGGCCGCCGGCACCGGCGCCTCGAGCGTCGCACTGGCGCGCAGCGGCGCCGAGATCGTCGCCGCCGACTTCTCTCCGGGCATGATCGCCGAGGGCGAGCGCCGGTACGGTCCCGGAGCGGTGGGAGGCGGCATCCCGAATCTGCGTTTCGTCGAGGCGAACGCGACCGACCTGCCGTTCGCGGACGACGAGTTCGACACGGTCACGATGTCGTTCGGACTCCGCAACGTGAACGAGCCCAAGAAGGCCCTGCGAGAGCTGCTGCGCGTGACCAAGCCGGGCGGCCGCATCGTCGTGTGCGAGTTCTCGCACCCGCCGTCGAGGGCGTTCGCCGGGCTCTACCGCTTCTACAACGGGCGGATCCTGCCCGCCGTGGCCAAGGCGGTGAGCTCCAACGCCGAGGCGTACGAGTACTTGAACGAGTCGATCAACGACTGGCCCGACCAGCGGACCCTCTCCGGATGGATGCGCGAGGCGGGCTGGACCCGGGTCGCCCACCGCGACCTCTCGTTCGGAATCGTCGCCCTCCACCGGGCTGTGAAGCCCGTCTGATCAGGGCTCGGACGGGGAGGCGGTCCCTCCCGGCCCGGTAGGCTGGGAGCGTGACCCCTTCTGCGCCGGGTTCGCCCCTCGCGGGCAAGCTGGGCTTCACCGACCGGATCTTCGCCGGACCCCGTTCGCGGCGCTTGCTGTCGGAGGTCGAGCAGGGTCTCCAGCGTGTCGAGGAGCACCTCGCCGGCGAGCTCACCGTGACCTATCCGGTGGCCGACGCGGCGAGTCGCTACCTCTACGAGGCCGGCGGCAAGCGCCTCCGTCCCATGCTCGCGCTCCTGACCTCCAAGCTCGGCGACGGCATGACCGACGAGGTCGTCCAGGCCGCCAGCGCCCTGGAGATCACCCACCTCGGCTCGCTGTACCACGACGACGTCATGGACTCCTCCGACCGGCGCCGCGGCGTCCCCGCCGCTCAGACCGTATGGGGCAACAACGTCGCGATCCTCACCGGAGACCTGCTGTTCTCGCGGGCCAGTCAGATCATGGCGCGGCACGGCGAAGAGGCGATCCAGCTCCAGGCCGACACCTTCGAGCGCCTCGTGCTCGGCCAGTTCCACGAGACCGTCGGTCCGCAGGGCGACGAGGATCCCGTCGAGTTCTACCTGCAGGTGCTCTCCGACAAGACCGGCTCGCTGATCGCCGCCGCGGCGCAGGCGGGCATCATCTTCTCGCACGGTCCCGCCGAGCTGGAGGAGCCGATGGTCGTCTTCGGCGAGAAGGCGGGCGTGGCGTTCCAGCTGCTCGACGACGTCATCGACCTCTCCAACGACCCCGAGATCACCGGCAAGGTTCCCGGCACCGACCTCCGTGCCGGCGTGCCGACCATGCCGTACCTGCTGCTTGGTCAGAGGACGGATGCCGCATCCGTCGCCCTGCGGACGCGCATCGACGACGGGGTCGCCCGCATCGCGGACGGCGCCGACCCGGCGATCCTCGACGCCGCGCTCGCCGAGCTGCGTGAGCACGAGGCGACCCAGGCGACCCTCGACCTCGCCCACGCGTGGTCGCGCGAGGCGATCGACGCCCTCGCCCCGGTTCCCGACGGCGCTGTGAAGGAGGCGCTGACGCGCTTCGCGCGCGCCGTCTCGGACCGCTCCAGCTGAACCCCCCTCGTCGGGCGCGCCGTCTCGCCGGCGGCTCGGCGATCGTGTGAAAGGACCCCCATGACCAAGCTCAGGCTGGCCATCGTCGGTGCAGGACCGGCGGGCATCTACGCCGCCGACATCCTCCTGAAGGCCGAGCGCAAGTTCGACGTCTCGATCGATCTCTTCGAGCAGCTCCCCGCTCCCTACGGACTCGTGCGCTACGGCGTCGCCCCCGATCACCCGCGCATCAAGGGCATCGTCAACGCCCTGCGCGACGTGCTCGACAGCGGCGACATCCGCATCTTCGGCAACGTCCGCTTCGGCGAGGATCTGACCCTCGACGACCTGAAGCGGCACTACAACGCCGTCATCTTCGCCACGGGCGCCATCCGCGACACCTCGCTCGACATCCCCGGCATCGACGCCGACGGCTCGTACGGAGCGGCCGACTTCGTCAGCTGGTTCGACGGCCACCCCGACGTGCCGCGCACCTGGCCGCTCGACGCCGCCTCCGTCGCGGTCATCGGCAACGGCAATGTCGCGCTCGACGTGTCGCGCATGCTGGCCAAGCACGCCGAAGACCTGCTGCCGACCGAGATCCCCGAGAACGTGCACGCGGGTCTCGCCGCCAGCGCCGTCACGGACGTCCATGTCTTCGGGCGCCGCGGCCCGGCGCAGGTGAAGTTCACCCCGCTCGAGCTGCGCGAGCTCGGCGAGCTCCGCGACGTCGACATGGTGGTCTACGACGAGGACTTCGACTACGACGACGCGTCCAAGGCCGCCATCGCCAGCAACAAGCAGGTGATGGTCATCGACCGTGTGCTGCAGTCCTGGCGCAAGCGCGACTCGGTCAACAACGCCGGGGGGACGGCCTCCCGCCGCCTGCACCTGCACTTCTGGGCCAAGCCCGTCGAGATCAAGAAGGACGACGCGGGCCGGGTCAGCGCCCTCGTCTACGAGCGCACGCGGCCCGACGGCCAGGGCGGCGTCGTCGGCACGGGCGAGCTGCGCGAGGTGCCGATCCAGGCGCTGTACCGCGCCGTCGGCTACTTCGGGTCGCCGCTCGCGGGCATCCCCTTCGACAAGCGCCACGGCGTGATCCCGAACCACGAGGGCAAGGTGCTGCAGAAGGACTCGAACGAGCGCGTCCCCGGCGTCTACGCGACCGGCTGGATCAAGCGCGGCCCGGTCGGCCTCATCGGCCACACGAAGTCCGACGCCATGGAGACCGTGCGCCACGTCATCAACGACCAGGCGTCGTGGTGGCAGCCCGCC
Source organism: Microbacterium jepli (assembly GCF_047237905.1). Taxonomy (NCBI): domain Bacteria; kingdom Bacillati; phylum Actinomycetota; class Actinomycetes; order Micrococcales; family Microbacteriaceae; genus Microbacterium; species Microbacterium jepli. The sequence continues at coordinate 699,542 of NZ_JBDFLW010000005.1, forward strand.
GACCCGTCCGACGAGGCGATCCCGGCCCTGCTGGCCGAGCGCGGTGTCGCCTGGACCGACCTCGACGGCTGGCACCGCCTCGACGAGCACGAGATCGGCCTGGGCGCGCCCCAGGGCCGCGCGCGCGTGAAGGTCGTCGAGCGCGACGAGATGGTGCGGGTCTCCCGCGCGGGATGAGACCGCGGGCGCGTCTGGCGCTCCCGCCGCGCTGATCGTGAGGAGATGTGTCGATCCGGAGGAGGATGCCGCAGCATCCGTCCTCCGGACCGGCACATCTCCTCCGGATCGGTACACCAGACAGGGCCGGGACCCCGGTCGGGCGCGCCCCCAGGTCGCGCCCGGCCGGTCCGGATGCCGTACCCCCACGGCTCCGGTCGTCCCCCCTCAGCCCCGAGCGACTCCCCAGCGTCGCATCCGCGCCGGCATCGCTGCGGGTCCGCGGTTCGGGGTCATGCATGGAGAGAGCGCCCTCGCTCGCGCCTGATACAAGAAGATCGGATGCTGCCCGGGACCGGCGCCCGCCCTGGCCAACGTCGCCGCCCCGATGCATGATCGACAGGGGGTGCGTGATGACGGAAGACGAGAGGCGGACACCGCCGATCGCGGGCTCGTGCGTCATCGCGGGCGGTGGACCGGCGGGCCTCGTCCTGGGCCTGCTGCTCGCCCGGGCCGGCGTGCGGGTGACCGTGCTGGAGAAGCACGCCGACTTCCTCCGCGATTTCCGCGGCGACACGGTGCACCCGACGACGCTGACGCTGCTCGAAGACCTCGGGCTGCTGCCGGCCTTCGACGAGATCCCGCAGTCGCACATCACGCGGGTCGTGTTCCCCGACGCGAACGGCGTCGAGACGACCATCGCCGACTTCGCGCGGCTGCCGGTGCGGCATCCCTACATCGCCATGGTGCCGCAGTGGGACCTCCTCGACCTCCTCGCACAGGCGGCGGCCCGTGAGTCGGGATTCCGCCTGCTCACCCGTCATGAGGTCACCGGGGTGCTGCGCGACGGCGACCGCGTGGTCGGGGTGCAGTACCGCTCGGCGGAGGGCGCCGGCGAGCTGCGCGCCGACCTCACCGTCGCGTGCGACGGGCGCGGGAGCACGATCCGCCGCGAGCTCGCCCTGCCGTCGCGGTCCCTCCCGGTCGGCTTCGACGTGTGGTGGTACCGGGTGACCTCGGCGCACCCCTTCGCGGAGTCGCTGCTCCCGCGGACGGGAGGCGGCCGGGTGTCCATCGCCATCCCACGGAGGGGCTACGTGCAGATCGCCGCACTCGGGCCGAAGGGAACCGACGCGGAGCTGCGACGGCGGGGGATCGAGGCTCTCCGGGCCGACACCGCGGCACTGCTTCCGGCCCTCGCTGACGACGTCGGCTCGGTCGCGTCGATGGACGACGTGAAACACCTCGACGTCCGCGTCGATCGCCTCCGGCGCTGGTACGTGTCGGGTGTGCTGTGCATCGGCGATGCCGCGCACGCCATGTCTCCCGTGGGCGGCGTCGGGATCAACCTGGCCGTGCAGGACGCGGTCGCGGCGGCGCGCATCCTCGCCAATCCGCTGCGCCGCGGCATCCTGCACACGCCCGAGGGGCTCCGCGAGCTCGCGCGCGTGCAGCGGCGCCGCATGCTGCCGGCGGCCGTCATCCAGGCCGTTCAGCGCGGGCTGCACGCGGGGGTGATCATGCCCGCGCTCCGCGGCGAAGCCGGAGGCCCCCCGGGGCCGGTGCTGCGCGTGCTGCGTCGCCTGCCCGCGCTCGCCGTCGTGCCGGCTCTCATCATCGGGGTGGGCCCCCGCCCGGAGCGGGCGCCGGTGTGGGCGAGACGCGCACCCGAGCGCACGAGCGAGCCGCTCCCCGCCGGCCGCCGCGAACGGCGCGGGGTGCATCGGTGACGGCGCGGGAGACGTCGAGCACCGGGAGCGGACCGGCCGCAGACGAGGGCTGGACCGACGACATCCTCGGCGATCCGTTCCAGCAGCGCACAGTCCCACTGGGGGTCGACGACGAGGGGCCGGTGGTCGCGACGCTCGTCCGGCGACTCCCGCACAGACTCACCGCCGCGTTCCGGCCCCTCCACGACGTCGACGTCCTGTACGTGCACGGATGGTCGGACTACTTCTTCCAGGTCGAGCTCGCCCGGTTCTGGACCCACCTCGGCGCCCGCTTCCACGCCCTCGACCTGAGGAAGTACGGCAGATCGCTGCGCGACGGACAGACGCCCGGCTACGTCACCGACCTGGCGGTGTATGACGACGACATCGCGGCGGCCCTGAGGGTGATGGGACACACGGCGGATGAGGGAGCGGATGCTTCGCCCCGCCGCCTCGTGCTGCTCGGGCATTCCACGGGTGGGCTGACCCTGACGCTGTGGGCCGCCCGTCATCCCGGACTGGCATCGGCCGTCGTGCTCAACAGTCCGTGGCTGGAGCTGCAGCTCGGGGCGATCGGACGTCAGGCGGTGACGCCGCTCGTGGAGGTGCGTGCCCGGTGGGATCCCCGCGGCACCCATCCCGCCGTCGACCTCGGCTACTACACGCGCGCGCAGCGGGAGCTCGGCACGCTCCCGCCGGACGATCACGCGGCCTGGCGGCCGGCGCGGGGGTTCCCCACGCATCCCGGCTGGCTGTGGGCGATCATCGAGGGGCATCGCGCCGTCGCGGCGGGAGTCGACGTGGGATGCCCGGCGCTCGTCCTCCTGTCGCGCCGCAGCGCGTCGGCCTTCTCCTGGTCGGAGACCCTGCGCGCGGTCGACTCGGTGCTGGTGGTCGACGACATCGCGCGGGCCGCGACGCGCATCGGATCCCTGGTGACGATCGGCCGTGTCGAAGGGGCGCTGCACGACGTCTTCCTGTCCGCGCCGGTGGCGCGGGAGGACGCGTATCGCGTGCTCCGCGCGTGGGCGGTGGGAGCGCTCGCCGGTCCGGGATGACCGGTGGCTCGGCTGAGACGCCCCGGCTGCGGCGCCCCTCCGCTCTCGCTCCCGGCTGCGCCGCCGCTGGCCCTGACAGGATGGCGGGATGACCGACACCCACGATGTGCCCCTGGGCGCCGCCGACCACGACTTCCGTGTGCGGGTCTATCCGGCCGACGAGCCGCTCGGCTCGACGCTGGTGTGGTTGCACGGCGGCGCATTCATGTTCGGCGGTCTCGACATGGCCGAGGCCGATCAGGTCGGACGCCGGCTGAGCGCCGCCGGCATCACCGTGGTGTCGGTGGACTACACGCTCGCTCCGCTCGACGGCGCCCGGGCGTTCGGGGGAGCGCCGGACGACGTTCCGGCAGACTCCGAACCGGACCTGCCGCGCGCGAGGTTCCCCGTGGCATCCCTCCAGACGGTCGCGGCCTTCGACTGGGCTGTCGAGCACGCGCGGGACTTCGGCGGCGACCCCGAACGCGTGGCGCTGGGCGGAGCGAGCGCCGGTGCGAACCTGTCAGCCGCCGCGACGATGCGCCTGCGCGACCGCGGCACCACCCTGCCGCACGTCCTCGCCCTCGTCTATCCCTCGCCGCACGACGGCATCCTGCCGCCGAACGCTGAACTCGCGGGGCTGCTGGCGCAGATGTCGCCCGAGCACATCTTCACCCCGGAGATCCGCTCCGCCATCAACCGCAACTACCTGCCCGACGCGCACGACCCCGACGGCTATGCCTTCGCGGGCGGGCACGATGTGACCGGCTTCCCCCCGGTGCTGATCGTCAACGCGGAGCTCGACAGCCTGCGCGCCTCCGGTGAGGCCTTCGCCGCGGAACTCGTTGCCGCCAGCGTCGACGTGCGCGTCGAGCGACAGCGCGGAGCCCTGCACGGCTATCTCGACGAGATCGGCCACCCGGCCGCCGAGCGCACGCTGGCGCTGCTCGCCGAGGCGGTCGCGCCTGTCGAGCGCCGGGTCTGAGAGTGCGGGTCAGCGGTAGTTGATGAACTGCAGGTCGACTTCGAGGTCGGCCGCCTTCAGCAGGCGCTGGACCTCCTGGAGGTCGTCTCGGCTCTTCGACTGCACGCGCAGCTCATCGCCCTGGATCTGCGACTTCACGCCCTTGGGGCCCTCGTCGCGGATGATCTTGCCGATCTTCTTCGCGTTCTCCGACGAGATGCCGTCCTTGATCGTCGAGACGATGCGGTACTCCTTGCCGCTGGCGAAGGGCTCACCCGACTCGAGGCTCTTGAGCGAGATGCCGCGCTTGATCAGCTTCGACTGGAACACGTCGAGGACGGCCTTCGCGCGCTCCTCGGAGTTCGCCTTGATGAGGACGGACTCGCCGCTCCACTCGACCGAGGCGCCGGTGCCCTTGAAGTCGTAGCGCTGCTCGATCTCCTTGCGCGCCTGGTTCAGGGCGTTCTCGGCCTCCTGGTGGTCGACCTTGCTCACGATGTCGAAAGAGGAATCAGCCATGCCCGCAGTCTAGCGACGGCCTCGGCGAGCGGACCCGGCAGGGACGGACGAGCGGATGCCGCGGCATCCGCTCATCACTGGACCCCGTGTCCGCTCATCTTCGTAGACTGTCCCGAGACGCGAGGAGGATCCATGCGCCCCATGACCGAGTCCGACGTCCGCGAGTCGCTCGCGAACGCTACCGCCGATGAGCTGAAGATCGTGACGATGCCGCACGACTTCCTGCTCACCGACTGGGACCATCTCGACTTCCTCGCGTGGCGCGACCCGCGGGCCAAGGGCCGCGGGTACGTCATCGCCGAGCTCGACGGTGAGCCCGCCGGAGTGATCGTGCGCGCCGCCGACGGCACCTCGCGCGCGCGCTCGGCGATGTGCAACATCTGCCACACGATGCAGCCCGCCGACCAGGTCGCGCTCTTCACCGCGCGCAAGGCCGGCACCGCGGGGGAGCACGGCGACAGCGTCGGCACCTACATGTGCGCCGACCTGTCCTGCCACGAGAACGTGAGACTGGCGATGCCCCTGGCGCCCAGCGAGATGCGTGCCAGCGTCGACCGGCGGATCGACGGCACACGCCGACGCGCCGAGTCGTTCGTCGACCGCGTGCTCGAGCCGATGCGGTCCGGCGCGTGACCGCCCGCGCCGTGGTGATCGGCGACGCCCTCATCGACGAGCTCCGCGACGACACCGGCCTGCGCGAGTTCGTCGGCGGAGCGGGACTGAACGTCGCCGTCGGCCTTGCGCGCCTGGGCGTGCCCACGGCGCTCATCGCCATGGTCGGCGACGATGATGCCGGCAGTCGCATCCGGACCTTCCTCGCCGACTTCGGCGTGGAGCTGCTGGCGACGCTCGCTCCGCACGGCTCGTCGCGAGCGGTGAGCACCCGCAGCGGCGGGGGCGAGCCGGTCTACGAGTTCAATCAGGCCGCTCAGGAGCGGCGGATCGTGTTCGGCGACGTCGAGCGCGCCGCGATCGCCGCGGCCGACATGGTCGTCGTCAGCTGCTTCCCGTTCGACGACACTGCGCAGACCGAAGACCTGGCGAGCGCGGTCGCCGGCCACGCGGCGTTGGCGATCGACCCGAACCCCCGCACCGGCATGATGCACGACACCGCGGAGTTCGTGCGCGGTTTCGAGGCGCTCGCGGCCGGTGCGGCGCTGGTCAAGGTCGGCGACGACGACGCCGGCATCCTCTACGACCAGCCGCTGGACGCCCTCCGCGCGCGTCTCGTCGATCTCGGCGTGACGGCGGTCCTGGCGACCGAGGGTCCGTCGGGCGCGACCATCGAGGCCGGGCCCATCGTCGTCACCCGCCCCATTTCCGACCTCCCGGGCCGGATCGTCGACACCATGGGAGCCGGCGACGCCGTGCTCGCCGCCACAGCGGCCTCGGTCATCGACGACGCCCCCGCGATGCAGGAGGAATGGGCCACGGTACTCGAGAGGGCGATGGATGTCGCGGCCGCCACGTGCCGCTACGAAGGGGCTCTTCTGCGGCTTCCGGAGTCGCTTCACGGCGAGGACCTCGATCGCATCGGCACCTGATTTCGGGCCGCCCCCGTGTCGGGGTAGGATCGTGAATCGCGCCTCCGGTCGTCTGCCAAAGTCGGGCGGGTGCGTCTGGCGAGTTACCCAAGCGGCCAAAGGGATCTGACTGTAAATCAGCCGTCTTCGACTTCGGGGGTTCGAATCCCTCACTCGCCACCCGACCGAAGGGGGCTCCGCATCGCGGGGCCCCCTTCGTCGTTCCTCCCCACCGACGGTTCGGAGGATGGGCTGCGCCGACTCCCGCGCTTCTCCCGTCGTCGCAGAGCACCGTGCCAGGATGGGCGTGCGGATCCATGCCGCGCAGAGAGGACGACGCCATGACAGCGCATGACCCCCGCCAGGGATCGACCCCGACGGACGTCTCGAGCTCGAAGCTCATCCGGGTCGCGATCTGGGTGGCCATCGGCGCCCTCATCGCCGCCGCGCTGGTCTGCGTCGTGTGGGTGCTCGTCGGGCCGTCGAACGACGTCATCGGCCGGGCGTTCCTGACGATCTTCCTGCTCGCCGCGTTCGCGGGGGTCACGATCCTCGAGGCCCGCCTCGCGCCGCGGCGTCCCGCCTGGTTCGCGCTCACCAGCATGGTCGTCTGGGTCGTCACGCTGATCATCGGCGCGTTCCTGATCTGGCTGCCCTACCGCTACGACGAGTACGGGTACTCCTACGGGGGCGGCGCCGGTCGCTTCCTGTCGTTCCTCCTGATCGTCCTCATCCTGCAGCTGGCCCTGCTGCACGTCCGGCTCTACAGCAAGGCCTACGAGCGTCGCGTCACCACCTTCACCCGCGCTGTCACCTACGTGACGGTGGCCCTCCTCGCGATCCTCTCCGCGATGCTCGTCTTCGCACTGATGCTCAATGAGTTCATCGACTTCGGCGACTGGTACTGGCGTCTCGTCGTCGCGATCGCCATCCTGGCCGCCGTCGGCACGGCGCTGCTGCCGCTCATGAACGTGCTCTTCGCGCCGCGTGCTCCGCGCGCCGCCGGGCAGTCCGAGCTCGCCCCGTGGCCGACCTACGTCGACGGCCACACGCCCCTCCCGATGCTTTCCGACGGCAGCCCCGACTGGAACGCCTACTACACCGGCTATCCGTCACCGGGCGCACAGGTCTTCGCCGCACCGCAGCCGCTGCCCGCGCAGCCGCAGTCGTGGCAGTCTCAGCCGCAGCAGTCGGCACCGCAGGCCGGACAGCAGGCCGAGCAGTGGCCGGCCCCGCAGCCCGAGCAGTGGCCCGCGCGTCAGGCCGAGCAGTGGCCGGCCCCGCACCCGGAGCAGCAGTGGAACGCGCCGCAGCCGGCGCCGCAGCGTCCCGGGCCGCAGTGGCCGGCGATGCAGCCCCCCGCGCCGGCGGCGCCCGCCGGTCAGCCGCAGCCGCAGCATCCGGACCAGCAGGCGGGGGCGCCGTACGAGGGCTTCCCGCCCCCGCCGCCGCTGCCCCCGCAGCGCTGACCGCGCCCGGACCAGTCCACGGATGAGCGCGTGACCGGGCGAGCGCTTCCGGTCGAGCGGAGCCGGCTGAGCGTCGTCGGCTATCGCGACCTGGCTTCGGATCAGGTGTTCGCGGTCGCCCGCTCAGGGGCGGAGGAGCTCCAGTGCGGCCATGGCCGCGTTGTGGCCGCCGATGCCGCTGACCCCGCCGCCGCGGACGGCACCGGATCCGCAGGTGAGGATGCGTGAGTTCGCCGTGTCGACACCCCACCGCCGTGCCGGGGTGTCGGGCACCTCGTCCGGCGTCCACGGCCACGACAGCGGTCCGTGGAAGATGTCGCCGCCGGCCATGCCCAGGGCCACCTCGAGATCCGCTGTGGTGCGCGCCTCGACGCACGGCAGCCCCTCCGGTGTCAGGGCGATGCAGTCGGAGATCGGCTCGGCGAGCACCGAGTCGAGGCTCCGCTGCGCGGCGGCCAGCAGGGCGACGCGGGAGGTCGCAGCATCCGTCCCCTCCACGAGGCGGTGCGGGGCCTGCAGCCCGAAGAGCGTCAGCGTCTGAGCGCCCTGGGCCTGCAGCTCGGGGCCGAGGATCGACGGGTCGGTGAGGGAGTGGCAGTAGATCTCGGCAGGCAGGGGATCGGGGATGCCGCCGGCCAGGGCCTGCACGTGCGCACGGTCCAGCTGCGTCATGGTCTCGTTGACATGGAACGTCCCCGCGAAGGCGGCCTCGGGTGCGACGTGCGGGTCGCGGAGCCGGGGAAGCCGTGTCAGCAGCATGTTGACCTTCAGCTGGGCACCCTCGGGCACGCCGGGTCCGGCGAACAGCGGATTGTCGACGAGGTCGAATCGCTGGTTCGACGCGGCGGCCGCGAGCAGCCGGTCGAGCACCGCGGGCCCGACGCCGCTCAGCACCAGGCGCCCGTGCAGCACCTCCGGGGTGTTGCCGCCGATCCAGACCTCGCCGTCGGGGGTCACCGCGGTCACCTCGGTGTCGATGCGGATCTCCGCACCCGCCTCGCGCGCGGCCCGCTCCAGTTCGCCGGACACGCGCCCCATGCCGCCGACCGGGACGTCCCAGTCGCCCGTGCCGCCGCCCATGACGTGGTACAGGAAGCAGCGGTTCTGGGTGAGCGACTGGTCGTCGGCCGCGGCGAAGGTGCCGATGAGGCCGTCGGTCAGGGCGATGCCGCGCGCGAGGTCGTTCTGCAGGTCGGCGCGCAGCATCGTGCCCAGGGGACGCTCGACGACGTCCTCCCACAGCGCGTCGTCACCCAATCGCGCCTTCATCTCCGCCTTCGTCGGCAGCGGCTGGGTCATGGTGGGGAAGATCGCCGGGCCGAGAGCGCCGATGCGCTCCGAGAACGCCGCGAAGCGCGCCGCCTCTGCCCCGTCGCCGGTCGCCCGGGCGAAGGAGTCGGCGGTGGCCGCGGCATCCCCCCGATCCACGAGGATGCCGCGCGTCGGGTCCGCGGGATCCGGCGTGTACGACGAGTACCGGCGGCGCTTCAGCTCCAGCCGCAGTCCGAGATCGCGGATGATCTCGGCGGGCAGCAGGGAGACCAGGTAGGAGTATCGCGAGAGACGCGCGTCGACTCCCGCCCACGGGCGCTCGGAGACGGCGGCCCCGCCGACGTGGGGGAGGCGTTCGAGCACGATCACACTCACTCCGGCGCGCGCGAGGTAGGCCGCGGCGACGAGCGCGTTGTGCCCGCCTCCGACGATGACGACGTCGTGGGTTCGGGTCATGCGGGCCACGGTACCGGCCGCGGACGGGTCGTGCAGGGTGGTTGCGCCGAGCGTCATCGGGCTCCGTGACGCGGAGATAACGTGGAGTCATGCCCCTGGAAGAGGATCTCCGCGCCCTCGCAATGGACATCGCCCGTGAAGCCGGCGGCCTGGCCCTGCGCCGCCGCAGCGAAGGCGTCGCGATCGCCGCGACCAAGTCCGCGGTGGCCGACATCGTGACCGAGGCCGACCGCGAGGTCGAAGCCCTCATCCGCGAGCGGCTGAAGGCGGAGCGGCCGGGTGACGGCTTCCTCGGCGAGGAGACGGGCGCCGACCGCGGATCGACCGGGGTCACGTGGGTCGTCGACCCGATCGACGGGACGGTCAACTACGCCTACGGGATCCCCGCCTGGGCCGTCAGCATCGCCGCGGTGACGGGGGAGCCCGACGCCCGCCTCTGGCGGGCCGAAGCGGCGGCGATCTACGCCCCGCCCACCGACGAGATGTTCTCCGCCGCGCGCGGAGGCGGAGCCTGGCTCGGCGGATCGCGGCTGTCCGTGAACACCGAGCGCGGTGTCGCCGGTGCGCTGCTGGCGACGGGCTTCGGGTACGACCCTGCGACGCACGCCGGAGACCTCAAGCGCGTCGCCCGCGTGATGCCCCTGGCACGCGACCTGCGCCGCATCGGCGCGGCGTCGCTCGACCTCGCCTACGTCGCGGCCGGACGGCTCGACGGCTACTTCGAGCGGGGGCTCAACCCTTGGGACCACGCGGCGGGCGCGCTGCTGGTGACGGAGGCGGGGGGACGGATCGGGGGCTCCCCGGCGGGCCGTCCGGGCGTGGAGATGACCATCGCCTGCGCCGACTCCCTTTTCGACGATTTGTCGTTCGCGGCATTCGGCGACCACGATCCGAATGCGTGACATCGACGCGCCTGATCGCCGGCACACCGCACTCCCAGGCTCAGCAGGGTAGTGTTTACCCGATCGTTATCTTTTGTCCCCCGGCATTGACAAACGATCCCAAGCCTGTTCCATCTTGTCGATGCGCCTGCGCGACGTGATCCGAGAGACCCACCGAGCTTGTCTTCGAATTCCCCTACGGCTGAGCCCGCGGCAACGCGACGGTCTCGCCGACCTCTTTCCGCGCGGCCCGATGCGCACCAGGAAAGCCCCGTTTCCCCCGCTCCCGTGATCGAGCAGATGGATGCCGCACCGGCCGTCCTCGGTTCGATCGCCGTCGCCGCGGCCGCGGTCGCCGCCGACTCCGTCGCATCGGGTGAGACCTCGCCCGCCGCTGCTCCGCTGAGCCGTCGTGCGCGCCGCGCGCAGGCGCCGGTCGTCGTGCCCGAGCCGACGACCACCGCAGAGCCCGTCGCGGTCTCGGTGCCCCCGACGTCGACCGCCGACGCGATCGAGGACGACGCCTTCGCAGCAGCCGCCCGCGCCCTCTCCTTCACCGGCGAGACCGCGATCATCGCGCCGGTCGTCACCGAGCCCGCGCCGCTCACCGCTCCGGTCCACGTCGCCCCGCGACGGGTCCGGCGCTCGACGAAGCGACTGACCGCAGCATCCTTCTCCGTCGGCGTCATGGGCATCGTCGGACTGCTGGCGGTCGGCATGACGACCCCTGTGTCGGCGGTCGCCGCCGCGACGGGTTCGAGCGACGTCGCCTCCACTTCGTACCAGGCACCCGCCGGTGACGTGGTCTCGGCTGCCGGCGCCGGTGAGATCCAGGCCTACGTCGCACCCGCGCAGTACCAGAACACGACGATCGACCGTCCCGGCAGCTACGACACCGCCCGCCTGGTCGACCTCGCCGGCGTCGAGGGCATCTCGAACTACTCGAACTCGGTCTTCACCAACAACCCAGCCTGCCCCATCCAGTGGCCGTTCGCCACCGGTGTGACGATGAGCTACGGCTTCGGCATGCGCGACGGCACCATGCACGAGGGTGTGGACTTCACCCCCGGCGACGGCGCGTACATCCAGGCGATCTCCGCCGGCACCGTGCGCATCTCCACCGACAGCGGCGGAGCCTTCGGCGTGACGATCGTCATCGACCACATCGTCGACGGGCAGCTGGTCTCCAGCCGATACGGGCACATGCAGTACGGCTCGCGCCAGGTCGAGGTCGGCGACACCGTCGAGGTGGGGGAGTACATCGGCCGCACCGGTGACACGGGCCGCTCCTTCGGCGCCCACACCCACGTCGAGATCCTCGCGGGCGGCACCACGCCGATCGATCCTCTCCCGTGGTTCCAGCAGCACGCCACCTGCTGACGCGTGCAAAGAGGAGGCCCGGCCTCTGGTATTCTCGTTGAGTTGCCCGGAGAGATCCGAGCACGCCCCGATAGCTCAGTGGTAGAGCACTTCCATGGTAAGGAAGGGGTCGACAGTTCAATCCTGTCTCGGGGCTCGCAGCATCCGGATCCGTCCGGTTCCACCCGGCGGGGTAGCTCAGTTGGTGAGAGCGCACGACTCATAATCGTGAGGTCGCGGGTTCAAGCCCCGCTCCCGCTACAGTGAAAAAGCCCCGGTCAGCCGGGGCTTTTCTATTTCGGCGTGACGGGCTCAGGTGGCCAGAAGTCCGGGTTTGCCCACATTTTGCCCACACTTCATCGAGATTCGTCCTCGATAACGTTTCGCAGCGAGTGCGTTACGTGTGCGATGTTCGTCCAGTCATGAGCAGCAAAGCGCGCGGCAGCTTGCCGGTCGAGAGCAGCGCTCACTTGGCTGAGGTCCTCGTCGAAGAGGTCGGCGTAAACGTCGAGTGTCATCGCCGCCGACGCGTGCCCGAGCATCCTCTGAACTGCCTTGACGTTGGCGCCGGCTGACACGGCGAGGCTCGCTGCGGTGTGTCGAAGGTCGTGAAGTGTTACGACAGGGAAGGTGGGCTGTCGCTCGCGCAGAACTGCCAGTGCTGGGTCGAACACTCTTTGCCGGAAGTTGTTGTTGCGGAGAGTCATGCCTTGGTCGGAGGCGAAGACGAAGTCCTGCCCTCGCTTGTCTGACAGTCGGAGGGTGATGGGCTCCTCGAGGAAGGCTGGAAATGTGACCACTCTGGAGTGCCCGCTCTTGGGAGTGCCGAACGCGAGGGTTCCTCCGATTTCGCTCACGCTTTCGATGATGTGGAGCCGGTGATTGGCGACGTCAACGCTGCGGACGCGTAGGGCTGCCAGTTCGCCCCAGCGGATGCCCGTGTAGGCGAGGAGCGCGATAGCGTCCCCCCAAGTACCAACGGCAGAGACCAGCTGGGCGACCTGATCGTGGTTGAGGTACCCACGTCGTCGCTTGATGATTCGGGGCAGGTTGACGTTCTCCGCCGGGTTGCGTGAGAGCTTGCGGTCTCGAACGGCGAACTTGAGCATGCTCGCCAGCACGTGGAAGATCTGGCGAACGGTGGAGGGTGCGAGTGTCACTGCAAGGTCGCTGACCCATGCCTGTACCTGCGCGTGTGAGATCTCGCTCAGTCGCTGGTCACCCCAGCGGGGCAGAACATGCCTGCGCAGGGTGTAGTCGTACCCGGAGCGGGTGGTGGGTTTGAGGTTCACGAGCGAGCTCTGCCAGACCGGCGCCCAATCCCGGAGAAGGGTGCGGGAGTCTGTGGCGGTGACAAAGTCCCCTTTCGACTTTGCGCTCTCGACCGATGTGAGGAACTCCTCAGCGTCGCGCTTCGTGCGGAACCCGCGCTTGTCTGTCTGACGATGGTTGGGTGTTCGATATCGCACCCGGTAGCGCTTGCCGCTGGCCGTGTCGTATGGCTCGATAGTGCCCATCAGCACCGGCCCTCGTCATCGAATGCACGCCGGTTCGTGAGTTGAATGCTTGCCGTCCCACGGCGCACGCTCCCCGCCGAGTGGGCAGCGGGGACAGCTGACACCTGTTCAAAGCAATGATGAGCGCGTGAGCTAACAAGCACGGACGCCGCTCGACGTGCGGCCGACGTCCTAGTGATAACACCGCCGAAGAAGCTACTGCGCCGCACCCGCCGGTCGACCGATGGTGGAGGTCATGCCTTCGAGCCGTCCCGCCGCGCGGGCTCGTTTGACCCAGTCCGATGCGGTGCGTTCGGGGATGTCGAGTTCGACTGAGATCAGCTTTACGGGTGGAAGTCCCGCGAGCGCTGCGGCACCGTAGAGGATCTCGATGACGTCCCACCGTTCATCTCGTACTCCGCGCTTGACGACGGCGGCTGCCATCCAGTCGGGGATGATTTTGCTGTCGCCGGCGGTGAGGTCCGACACCGATGACCATTTCGCATTCGGTTCGTCGTCGACGCGCACGGTGATGCAGTGCGGTATCGCGGCTTGCAGGATGGCCTGGGTGGCGGTGTGCCGGAGGCGTTCTTCGTTGAACTCGTCGCTGGTGCTGCGGTTGACGATGACGGTGGGGATGTAGCGTCCCTTCTCGGCGTTGTAGTGCGCCTCGATGGTGGTCTCGATACCAGCGTCGTCGTCGCGGGCTGTGGCGATGAAGCCGGGGGCTATGCGGAGCGCGGCCCCGACGGGTGTTTGGGCTGCGTGCCCGGTCATCTTCTTGCCGTCGAGAGTTTTCACGTCGACCTTCACCTCCTCAGTGTGTCGTACCGCGCGGACGTTCTGCAGATAACCCTTGACCAACCATACACATTAGATGTGTACTGCTGTCAAACATGATTCTGATTCAACAAAGGAGTGAACATGTCGACAGGAGTAGATCCGGACCGACCGGTACTCGGGGAGAAGCTGCTGACCCCCACGGACGTCGCGGCGCTGATCCCCGGGCTGAGCCCGAAATTGCTCGCACAGTGGCGGTACGAGAGACGTGGGCCCGTGTATTACAAGGCCGGGCGCATCGTCCTGTATCCGTTCGCGTCCCTGGAGAAGTGGTTCGAGGGTCTCGTGCAGTTGGAGGATCCCGATGCCCACTGAAATCACTGCATCTACTCCTCGACGGGGCAGGTGAGCGGGGTGGAAATCATCGCCGTCGCCAATCAGAAAGGTGGCGTGGGGAAGACCACGGTGACCATGCAGCTCGCTGCGGCTCTTGCCCGTCGAGCGGCCGTGCTGGTCGTGGACGTGGATCGGCAGCAGTCGACGGTGTGGTGGGCAGAGAATGCCGCCGTGGCGTTGCCGTTCGACTTCGCCGGCAACCAGAACCCGAAGATGCTGCGACGACTCAAGGACCTCCGGACGACCTACGACTACGTTTTGGTGGACACTCCCGGCAGCCTTGAGGACACCGACGTCCTCGGCTCTGTCCTGGACGCCGCGGACTTCGTGGTGGTGCCGCTGACCCCGGAACCACTCGCGGTCGAGCCCACGATGCGGACGCTGGGTCGGCTGATCGAGCCGCGACACCTGCGGTACGCGGTGCTCCTCAACCGAATCGATCCACGCATCCCCTCCCAGCCTCCGGTGTGGGAGGAGTTGTTGGACACCACCTTCGGTGTTCCTCGGTTCGCCAGCCATTTGCGTCAGTACCGCGCTCACGCCGAAGCCCCTGTCCTCGGAAGCCTGGTGACGACGATGACCCGCACCCGGCGGTCCCGCAACATGGTCGATGACATCACCCACGTCAGCGACGAACTCGCCGCACACCTCGCTCCTGCCCTGGTCAGGTGACGGCCATGCCGAAAGTTGACCTGGGACAGCAGCTCTCTGACACGCGGGCTCGCCTCGGTGAGAGCGACCCGTCGTTCGCAGGCGACGGGCCGATGTACGCGACCCTCGTTCGCAAGGACGTGCGTCTCCGTGCTGACCAGACCGTCGCTCTCACCGCGCTGATGCGGGGGCTCATGCGGCGGCGGACCACGAGAACCGAGCGGATCACCGAGAACACTCTCATTCGTGTCGCCATCGACGCTCTCCTGCACTCGATGGACACCCTGCAGGGGTCCACCGAAGACGAGCTCCGACGATGCGCGCTGACCGCGCGCTCATCCCGAACTCCGCAACTTCCGCGCTCCGGTACTCCCGAAGCTCCGGACTCCGGAGTAACGGAAGTTCTGGACTCGGGCGCAGCAGCATTCCGCACACCGATTCCCCATGAGCGAACGGTTCCGGCGGGAGTCACCATGTCGGAGCCCGGAAAAGGTGCGCGCGATGACTGACGATGACGATCTGGCCGCGCGTATCGCGGCGGCGAAGAAGCTGATTAATGAAGCGCGGGCTGTGCTTCGAGAAGATGATCGCGCCCAGAAGGCGGCTCGCAAACGGTGGGCGCGTACCCACTACCAGAACAACCGTGACGAGATCCTGGACCGACAGCGCACCCAGCGGGCAGAACAGAAAGCGCAAGACCCCGACGGTTTCCGAGAGCGCGCACGAACCAGGAATCAGCGGTGGCGAGACAACCACAAAGACGAGATCAACGAGAAGCAGCGAGAGCAGTACTGGGCCAACAGAGAGCGGGAACGAGAACGCCGGACGACGTTCTACGCCGCCAACGCCGAGCGGCTCCGACAGAAGCGACGTGAACACCACCTCGCACATCAGGACGCCGACAACGCAGCCGGCCGCACCTGGCGTGAGCGGGAAACGCGCCGCCGACGCGCAGGACTCCCCACCCGGCGCATCCACCGCACCACCGCCGACGAACGCCGAACCCACGCGGCCGCGGCCAACGACTTCTTCTCCCGAGACAGGACAGCGCAGGAGATCGATGCCGCCAAGGCCAGCGCCGCCACACCCGCCGACCTGTGGGCGGCGTGGCAAAAAGACTGCCTCCGCGCTCGCGCCACCCACCACCTCGCCGAACAAACCCTCGAGCTTGCTCGACTAAACCTCGCCCTCACCACACGGCCCGCGCCGACGCGAGGCGACGTGTCTGAGCAGGAGAACGCTCGGCTTGATGCAATAGCCAAGGTCATCAACGACCAACTCCGCCACCCGGGTCCCACCCGCCGGCGCCCCGCCGATGACCCGACTGCACCCCACCGGCTTCCTTCGTCGCCGACCTCGAACGGACTGACCAGATGACTCACCCCCTTCCCATCCCCCCGACCGCGACGCCCGACCGCTCCGACACGGAAGCCGTCCTGTACCGGGTGGCGATCTGCGCCTTCCTCTACGACCCGTCCTCGGGCGGGTCGGCGGGCACCGTCGATGACGACGTCGCCTGGTGCCTCGCCCCTGTCGCCCACTCCATGCCCACCGTGATCGGCACCCTTCGACGCACCGTCAGAGAGCAAATCATTAACCGGACAGCGGACCACCAAGCCTTCATCCGGCAACTCTCCGCTCTCCACGAGATCCGCCCCGAGCGCGCGACCAACCTCGATCAAGAGAGGTAGAACCATGGCCACATACGCGTCTTCTCTAGCGATTCTCGCCGGCGTGCTCACCGCCTCCGCCACGCTCCTAGTCGCCGGAGCCGCGTGGCGTCTGGCCACCGGTCAATTGCGCGCCGCGGTCACGAGCGTCGCCGTCGCCATCGTCCTCGTCCTCAGCGCGGCAGCCACGACCGGCGCCCTCGGCGCGCTGTGTGACGCACCCTCGATCAGCTCCTGCGCAGGGTCATCGTGACCACTGGAACCGCGGAGGCGGACCCTCGAGTTTCGGGCGGCGTGGTGGCGGACACCTGGGGCGTGACCGTCTACACCACGGGCCCATCATGTGCCCGATGCAACCTCACCAAGAGGGTCCTGGCCCTGAAGGGGATCCCCTTCATGGAGGTCAACATACGTGACGACGCCAACGCCCGTCGCTACGTCGTCGAAGATCTGGGCTACGCCGAAGCGCCCGTGGTCGTCGTCACGGACGAGGACCACGGGAGTGGCTTCCGCCCCGACCACATCGATCGCATCGCGACCTTCATCGGCCAGCTCCTCGACTGCGGGTCACATGGGGGTTGAGGAAACCAGTTGTCCCGTGCTTCGCCCGACCTCGATGCGAGCTTCCAGCCGCGACCGACACGTCATCTGGTGCGAACGCCTCCCGCAACGCGGCCACAAGAAGAGCGCGGTCGGGGCTGTCGTAGAACCCGATCCACCTCCCCACCGCGGCGGATACGGCAGGCGCATCCGCGAGCTCCTGCAGTTCCTGGATCGCGGCGGTGGGGGAGCGGGTGAACTGGTGACGTGAGCAGAGGGCGGCGACACTGATGTCGAGGCGAATGTCCGGGTGCACGGCAGGCTCCATGAGTTGATGACGATGGATGATCCCGGCCGAGGGTGTCAGGCTACGCCTCCCGCACCGACACTCCACCTTCGACGACGGGTCCGGCCTAGCCTCCGTGAATGCTGGGGCCATCAAATATCGGCGGCATCGCGGCAGGTCCAGGCTTGACCACCACGTCACAGGCAAGGCAATGCCACCCGCCGCGAAAGTCCCGCATCACTGTCCCGCATCTGGGACACGAGGGCTGCGCGGCGTCATCCAACGGGTCATACACACCGCGACCGTATGCCAACAACCGCCGGTAAGGAAGACGACTCATTCGGTCGCAGGTATCGGCAGAGCGACTCAACGGCCGAGGCCGGCCCCCGGCTGTTCCACGGTCGGCGGTGGGATAGCCGGTCTCGTTGCATCGCCGGCCAGGCCTGTGAGGGTGAGTCTCCGACGCAATTCGGCCGCGTCAGCAGCATGGCTTCGCAGCTGGCGCGTTACTAGATCGGCGTCCTTCCGGACGTTCAGCTCGGGAATGATCTGCGTTGCGGCGAGGTCATGCAACTCGACGAGCGCGGATACGACGGGGCGTGCCGGTCGATCCTGCGACTGCACGAATTCCGTGCAGCGGTGCAGCTCACTCAACCACAGCGCAGAACGCACCGTCCCCAGTGGAACGCGCTGGGCTTGGTCATATGCCGCCAGGCTCCCGCCTGTCTCCCCAGCAATGGTGTCGCGATCAGTGTCATGCGCGGTGACGCCCGAGCGGTGGAGAATACTGACCCGCTCGATGCCGCTGGTCAGGCTTTCTTCGACGACCACGCGTGTCGCTGCGAGAGCCTTGTCGTGGGCGGTCACGTCTAACGGAGGAACCGCCTGCGGGGTGCGGCTGGCGCGCAGGTGCCCAGACACGGTGGCAAGAAGGCTCTCCGCGCGTCGCGCCGCCGTCACGACCACCCGGGACCGGAACCCGTCTGCTCGGAACCGTGCCGCTGTCTGGAACACCACCGCCGGGTCGGTGAAGGCGGCGTCCAAGATCAAGGAGTGCTTCGCCTCGCGGGCGTGACGAAGACATGCTTGCAACCACCCGACGGTGGCTCGGTCAACCTCACCCGCCACATCACGAGCTCGAGCATCTCCCGCCAGCGGATGCAGCGCAGCAAGGTCTTCTGATCTCACCACCGCGAGACCGGGAGACTCGACCAGGAGGCGGGCCGTCGCGCGCGAACGCCCAGAGCCTGACGCGCCGAGAACGAAAACGACCTCCGAGACGGTGCCGTCCGGCTCGGAAGAGAAGACCAAGGAGAGCACGTCGGCTGTCGACGGCAGCTCCGCACTCCTCGGCGTTGCAGCAGCATCGGTCATGGCGTCTCCTCGCGGAGAACAGCAAGCTCGTGGGTCATTCTTGCAAGCGCCAGGTCAACCGCCTGGCGGTCGAACCCGTCAACCTCCAGCACGCGCTGACGGACTCGTGCGGCCTCGACGATCGCCGCAGCCCGATCGGGACGCTGTCTCGAGACCAGCAACGACACCACTGCTGCGCTGGCCGTGCGGAGTTCGTCGTAAGCGACGGCATCATCCGCGCGCCACGCGCTGTCACCCATCGCCACGAACCGCCTCCCGGCCCGAGTCTACCGAGCCACCGCACACCGACCCGGAGAGGTGCAGCCCTCACGGAACTGCAGAACCGCGCACCTGCCGCACTCCGAAAGTACGAAGTGCGGAAGTGCCGAAGCTATTCATCTTTCAGGACCCGGTCACGCCGAGTCAACGCTGTGTGGTCCGGCCGGTGGCCGGGCTGTGGTCGCCCTGCGGACTGGTGTGTTTGCCGTGAAGCCTTCGGCAGCATACGGGCGCCCGGGTTCCGTGCAAGCGGCTGCGCCGCCGGCTCCATCCGACAAGTGCGGCACGCGGTCGCTGCGCTCCCTCACATCGCACCGAACTTCTCTCCCCCACCGCCCATCCGGGTTGCGCTGCACCCGTCCTCCCTCCGCGGCGACTCTGTCGCCTTCACGGCAACACACCGATTGAGAGGGAAGAGACCATGACCGTTATCCGTTCCACCACCCCCGCCCAGTTCCTTACCCTGGTACCGCGCCTGCTCGGCTACACCCCCACCCGCTCCCTCGTCGTCATCCCCTTCACCGGAACACGCAGCACCGGAGCCATGCGTGTCGACCTGCCCGCACACCCGGACCAGCACCGGCACGCCGCACACGTGCTCGCCGGACTCCTCTGCCGCATCCCCGACGCCGACGGACTCGTCGCCGTCATCTACGACACCCGCTCCAGCGACGAGCACTCAGCTTTGATGGGCGAGATCGAGCGACAGGCTCACGCATGCGGGCTCACCGTCCTCGACCGGCTATCCGTGACGGACGACGGGTACGGGCGGGTGGGGGAGACCCGTCAGCCCCTCACCGACCTCACCCCTGTAACCGTTGCCGGGAAGACACCGAACGAGGCGGATCAGCACTCCGCCAGCGGCCTGCCCGCCCCGGAACCGGACCTCCTCGCCGCCGCGCTCCGTGTCGACATCGCTCCCGTCTTCCACGACCGGGACGCGTTCACCGCCATGGTGGAACGGGTCGCCACCGGCGACGACCTCGACGCATACCTCTTCGCGTTCGTCATGACGGCATGCGAGCGACCCTCGCACCGTGACATCCTCCTCGTCGGCATTCTGGGCGGACCGGACCAGACTCACCGGGCGTGGGACGCGCAAGCCGCATGGGAGAACGGCGCGGACTATCCCGCCGACATCGCCCGCGTCATGTGGGGCGAAGGACCCCGACCCCGCGTCGCCCGACTCTGCAACCTCGACCAGACCCTCCGACGCGTCGCCGCCACTGCCGACCGGACGCTCCCCGGAGCGCTAGCAACACTGGGCTGGGTGGCATGGGCACTCGGCCACTCCACCGCAGCAGCAGACTTCACCGCCGCCAGCCTCACCGCCCAGCCCGGCCACGGGTTGGCTGAGATCGTCGACACATTCGTGAACGCAGGGCACCTACCGGACTGGGCGTTCATCAAGAACTAAGACGTGATGGGGCTCGGCCGCAGTCGAGCCCCAACTACCCGGGCGGCAAGCGGACGCCCGCAAGCGGGCGGCTCCACCTTGTAGTTCGGGCCGTGCGTTCGCTCGGACCTGGCGTTCCCTGGCAGCACCGCGCAGACGAGCGGGCGAAGGTCAGAGACAAACGGAAGCAGAATCATGGTCAGCAGCCGCCGCAGCTTGACGCTAGGGGGATTCAGAACGCGCAGAAAGCGGCGGCGGCAGCCGGGCGACACAAGGCGACCAAGGGATCCCGCGACTAGGGAACTTGCGAGCGCGATCAGGACCCTCTCGTTTGGGGTGCAACAGATCGCTATGGCGCTCACGGATGAGAATCGCGAGGGCGATCTGTCGATTCAGCGCTCAAGATAGCGGGACTTCGGTACTCGGCCCGAGCCTTTGCCCGCCCATTTCGGATCAGGGAATGGGATGCGATGCTTGCGGCATGGCGGCGGCTGAAGATCGGGCAGAACAGATCGAGGTTCTCCTCGCGGAGATGGAAGCCCGGCTGACCGATCTTCGGGTGCGTGCTGAGAATTTGTCGTCGCGCGCTGGCGTATTGGTTGCGTCTGCGTCCATCACGACATCGCTTCTTGACGTGTCCGCTTCACGCCAAGTAGTCATGGGAGCCGCGGTCTTCGGTCTGCTGGCGGCAGCGCTCGGCGTCTACGCTCTCTTCCCCGGACGGTCTCAGTATGCGAACCTGCTGGACCTCCGGACTGACATCCTGAAGTCGAGCAAAGCCTCCGCGACTCTTCTGGTGGCCGACGACAAGATCCGCTTCTACCTAGCTGCTGGCAAGCGCTTGCAAGCGCGGGGCTGGGCCGTGCGGTTGGGTTTCCTCTGTTTGGCACTATCCGTCGGCACCGCGGTACTTGGATTCATTGGAGGGGGGTGAGCATATTGGGTAAAGACGATGAGATCGAAGCTTCGGACGTTCCACCATTCCGCCCTCCCGCGACTAGCCAGTCAGAGTTCAGCGAGAACGAGAGCGATGACAAGAAGTTCAAACTGGACTAGGCGCAAAGGCTTAGCGCAAGGTTGGCTTTCCTCGCGTGCCGCACGCGTGGCGTGCGGCACGCGAGGAAGCATCGAGACCTAGGCGAGATCTCTATCTCGTCGATGAAATGGTCGCGAAGGCCACAATCTCGCAGTGCCGGTAGACGTAGCCCTGCCCGCCCGCGTTGTGGGGCACGGTCCACCAGGAGTCAGACGCTCGGATCGATCGCCGAGCAACTAATTGGCCACGTCGTGCCCGAACTGGTCCGTAGGGCGCTGACGAGCTTGATATCGCCTGGACTGTACGACAACCCGTACGGCGGATACGGCGGCGGAGAGAACTGCGCACTCAGCACCTTCGGGATAGCGGTGCGCGATGGCACCGTCGCCGCATGTCACCAGCGCACAGACGATTGACAGTAAGAACATTGAGCGAGCTCTCACGCCGGCCTCAATCGCTACCATTCAGCCCGACCTCAGGCGAAAGGAAATGCCGCCGCCCTCGCCCGCGGAGAATCAAGGCCAGAATCGCGCCGCATCTCTTATGACGACGTCCATCTCAGGCTGAAAACCGGCGTGAATCGCGATGATTCTCTGCGGGGAGGCGCCGTCGGTCTCGTAAAGCACCCACCTCACGCGCGTACCGGGGCGAGGCGGCTCCGCGCCAAACCAGTACTTCGGTTCGATCTCGTACACAATGACAGCGTTCCATCTCCACGGGTGAGGAAACCGTCGGTGATTGCCTGCTGCAGGACTAAGCCCGAGGTCCGTCAAAGTGGCCCCGACCCGAATGTTGCCCAAGGTGGACACAGACGGAAGGTATGCGGAAGCGCCGACCACAACTAGGTCTTCCGCCACGAGCAGCTCGAGTCCGGGAAAGACAACGCTCCTCAGCAGGCTTCCGATGAACACAGGCTCAGCGACGCGGGGTTGTGGCCAAGGCGCCTCTCCGAGTGCCTCGAACGCTACCGACGGCGCGGGCTGCGTGACCCAGCGATCTCCCCACAAGGCATACGTCGCATCGCTATCAGACCATCCGTAGGCAGTGAGATATGGAATCGCGCCCGGCATATTGACCCTCCCCGCATCGACCAGCAGACCACCGAACAAGGCGATGCCGCAAGAGACCCAAGTCAGAGGGTCGCCCGCTCGGGAAACGAATCGCGATGCCCCCTAACCCGCGGGCCTTCGATCGTTCTTCAAAACTGCAATGCACGCAGGCACCAATGTGAAATGCTGTAGCGATTCCGCAAGAGTAGGCGTAGCGTGTGGACATGCGGGGTGGGCTGGAGCGGTGGAAGCGGGGGACCGAGTCCCGCGGGCTGCGCCAGGCTGTCGCTTACGCGATGGATGGCGTGTGTGACGCTCACCTGCAGCAGACGCCCACCGGTGTGACCGCCGCGGACGAATACTCCGCCGTCGCGGGCACTTCCGTTGAGCGATTTATCGTCGAGGACGGGTCGGTCACGTCGGACAGGCTCTCGGCTGACGCGTTGCGGGTGTGGTTGGCGGGGCATGACCCGGTCACGGGGGAGGAGCGGGGGCGACCGCACCTGCGGGCGGAGTCGGACCTCCTGCTGGACGCGACGCTGAACCACCCGAAGTCGTACAGCATCGCCGCCCTGCTGCACCCGGAGCTCGCGATCGCGTTCGAGGCGTTGCAGGACCGCATCCGGGACCGCACCCTCGTGCTGTGGCAACAGGAGCTGAATGCCCGCCGCGGGCACGGTGGTTTCATCCGTGAGGACATCGCCCGGCTGGAGGTGGTGGAGTTGCAGCACCGTCGCTCCCGCGCTCTCGACCCGCACATTCACCGCCACCTGTGGCTGAACGTGAAAGTCCGGGGTCTGGACGGTCAGTGGACGAACGTCGACTCCCGGGTGGCAATGAAGTTCCACACCCTCGTCAACGCCGAGGGCGAGCTCGCTGCCCGCACGGACCCGGAGTGGGTCGCTGCCCTTGCCCGCCACGGGTACACGATCGGTCCGGACGGGGAGATCGCGGAGCTTGCGGCGGTGGTGGCTCCGTTGTCACGGCGGTCGGCGCAGATCGAAGCCAACCGTGCCCGACTCATCGCTGACTGGCGCAACGCGCACGGCAGCACCGCGCCCAGCGTGACGGTGCTGCAGCAGATTGACCGACGCGCATGGGCTCTTGCCCGCCCGAACAAGCCACCCCTATTGGATGAAGCATCGTGGGAGCACGCGGTCCGGGACGAGCTCCGCACCGTCCACCCGACCGTCGACCGGGCTCGCCCCGCGGCAGCTATCAACTCCTGTCCTGTCGAGGAGCTGGATATTGAGTTGTTAGCGGCGTCTGCAGTGGTCGACGCGGATGACCGGTCGCGGTCCTCGAGCGGACGGTTCAGCTACTACGACGTCCGTGCCGGTGCCCTGCGCGCTCTGTCCCGCGCGGGGGCGATCTCCGACCGGGCCGCGCTCGACCCGCTCGTTCACGACATCGTGTCCCGCGCCTTTGCTTTGATCGTGCGGCTCACCGATGAGCAGGATGTGCCGGGACATGTGAAGCAGTACATAGCCAGCGAAACCATGCGCACCAAAGTCCGCCTTGCCCACACCCTCGACGGGATCGCTGCCCCTGGCCTTTCGGCACGCCCCGACCAGCTCCTGGCCGCCGACTCTCCCCACGGACGCGGGGAGCTGGACACGTCGCAGGTCGACGCGGCCTGCGCGATCGCAGGCAAAGCCGGTCTTGTCACAGTGACCGGTCCTGCTGGTGCCGGCAAGACCACAATGCTCCGCATCGCCCACGTCGCGTTGCGCGCGCAACGACGGAGGATGCTCGTTGTCGCGCCCACCAGGAAAGCCGCGTCCGTCGCCGCACGCGAGATCGGCGCGCCCGCGTCGAGCATTCATGCGCTCCTCCACGACCACGGATTCCGGTGGGGCCACGACACGGCAGGCGCCGAGGTATGGACGCGGCTGACGCCCGGCGACATCGACCCAGCCACCGCCTCCCGCTACGGCGGCCCGGTCCATCACCGGCTGCGGGCGAGGGACCGGATCGTGGTAGACGAGGCCGGAATGATGGACCTGCACACCGCCCTCGCCCTCGCCACGCTCGCCCTTGCAACCCGCACTACGGTCGCGCTCGTCGGCGACCCGCACCAAGCGACCCCCGTCGGACACACGGGAGCCATGGCCATGGCGATTCGAGCGACCTCGACCGCGATCGAACTTGACACGGTCCACCGGTTCCGGGACCCCACCTACGCCGCCCTCACCCTCCAACTCCGCAACCCCCGCGACCACGACCACGCCCGACAGATCGCCCAGACACTGCTCGGACGCGGGCACGTCACCCGCGTCGACAGCACCGACGACGCACGCGCCGCCATGGTCGACGGATACTTCCACGCCCGCTCCCACGGACACAGCGTCGCAGTGGTGTGCGGGACGAACAGCGAAGCCGACACCCTCAACACCCTCATACAACAACGACGCACTACCGCCGGAGAACTGGACCCGCGGACGCTGGCGTGGGGTCGCGGCGAGCAACGGCTCATGGAGGGGGACACTGTCCAGACCCGGCGCAACGACCGGGCGTCCGGGGTGGAGAACCGGGCGACCTGGATCATCCACCGCATCCACCCCGACCGCATCGACCTCATCTCACCCACCGACGCCGGCGAACACCGGTGGATCACCCACGACTACGCGAGCAACCACCTCCACCTTGCCTACGCATCCACCGTCCACGGCATCCAAGGCGACACCACCCACACCTCCATCGTCGGACCCGACGTCACCGCGGCCGGCCTTTACGTCGGGCTCACCCGCGGACGCCACCACAACACCGCGGTCGTCATCGCCCACACCAACACAGCCGCCACCGACACCCTCGCCGCCACCATGACACGCGGCACCACGGAGACATCGATCGATCAGTCGACCAACGCAGTAGACGCCGAACTCAGACGCGCCGCGCGAGGTCGAACTGATCCGACCGTCATGAATGAGACAAGGGGCATAGCGCGCTCGGTAAGCCGGTGAGTGTGGATAAAAAAGCGCCCCGTCATCGGACATACGTCCGGGCGGGATGAACGGGCACTGATTGCCCTGCCCAACTGAGCCCCGCTCCAGCCGAGGAGAACGAATCTTCACAACGCGCGGGACTTTCCCTGAGCAGCGTCCAGGTTACCTCCTCACTTGGAACATCAGCGGGCCCCGTGCCTCCCGCATGGTGAGCGGTTAGGGGTAGGCTGTGCGACCGAATTTGTCTTGCCGGTGGACCCGTTTGCGTGCAGCCATCGTCTGAGGGATGGCTGCCGATTGGCGCGGAACACGGCGTAAGCGATTCTGAATAGGGCGATTCAGTCGCATGTTTTAGAACCGTTCCGGCAATCTCCAGTCGGCTGTGGCAGGTGGACGGCCTGCATAGTTGCCAGAGGCGCGCCGCCAAGCGATGTCGGATGCCGCTCGTAGCATGTTCAGCGGGAGGTCAGCATGCTGAGGTCAGATTTCGACAGTCACGCATTGTGGGGTGTGCTCGACAGGATCGACGATCAACTCACCGCAATCGCCCAGGAGCACCAGCCTCCGGAGTTACCCTTCGTGGAGCGCATTAGGGCGCAGATGACGTATGTGCGTAGCTTCGACGTCGTGGCATCAACACGCGCTGCCTTCTTTCATCCCCAGATGCTCTCGCCAGTTCAAGCGGTCTGGGAATCCGTTGAGAGCTCGTTGTCCACCCGGGTCGGCAATGGCATCGACTACACGAACTATCTTCAGCAGGCTGCGGATCAAGCGGAGACGGGCCTACTCCAGATGGCCGCGTGGCCACGCCCGTACGGCAAGGGCGGTGAAATCAAACAAATGAATACTTTGTTCGAACAGCTCCTTGAGGCGCAGCGAGTCAGCATCGACGCCCTCGGCGTAGAGCATGAGAAGTTGCGAGACGAAATCGTTTCGTACGACGGGCAAGTGGAGTCGAAGCGCGACGAGGTAAGCGCGGAATTGCTGGAGGCTCAAGCCAAGCTCGCGACCCTGGAGGCGACCATAGAAGGCCAGAAGGTTGAGCTTTCCGCCGCGGTCGCGGAAGCGGAGGCGTCCGTCGAAGCTTTGAGCGAGAAGAATTCCAGGGCATACAAGGAGTGGCGCGCCGCACGCGAAGCGGAGTTCAATGAGGACTTCCAGCCGTTGAGAGATGGGGCAGCAGAGCGCCTTGCGGCCGCGAACGCTGAATACGACGAGCTGATTGGTGCCAAGGAGAAGTACACCAAGCTCGTTAGCGCAATCGCTGCAGACGAGGTTGCGTCCCAATTCGAGACGGAAGCGGACTGGGGTCGACGCGTAGGAAACCGCTTCTATCTCCTCGGCTTTGCCCTTTTGCTCATTGCGACAGTGCCGCTCATATGGCTGATCTTCGAAGGCAGTAGTGTCGGCGACGGCGCCGTGAATTGGACCGCAATCATCACACGCGTGGCTATAGGAATCCTCGCCGGATCCGCCGCAACGGTCGCCATCAGACTTGGGAGTCGACTGATCAACAATGCAAATGCGATCAAGCGGATGGAGCTAGAGCTACGTGCGATCGGCCCCTTCCTGGCCAACGTGTCCGAGAAGCCCAAGGTAGATGACGCCTTCATCGAGCTCGTCGGCAAAGCCTTCGGCAATACCTACGCGGAAACAACGTCCACTGGCGGCAGGGAGTCAACGGACGACAAAGCTTCAGCCACGACGCTGGCCCAGCTCCTGGAGCTCATCGATAGGGCGCGGAAGACCCTGCCCCCGGGTTAAAGCACAACTTGAATGGGTTCTGCTGACGGGCAGTGCCGGTAGGCGGATTGGCTATCCTGCGCCGGGGATGCTCAGGCAACCATCTGGCGCAGGGTGCGAAGGCCGGCTGCGTTGAGTGATTCCGCCATGACGTTCGCATCGGCGCGGGTGAGGCGCAAGCCGGCGACGTCGCTCGAGAAATTGGCGCATTCTGTCCAGGTCGCTTGCCTGAGCGGCGAATTTCATCTATCCGATCGCCGCTGGTAGGGCGCTGCTGGTATTCGGCGAGCGCGTCGTCCGCGTTGATTTAGGGAACCGAAGGGATTGAGCTGTCCGGTCGAAGCGATAGCACTTCACCGGGCTGGGTCGTCCGAGTGTGGTTCAGTACCGCGGTCGTCAGCGCATCCGCGATTCATAACCGATCCTCGATGGCGTACAGAGAGTCCCCGGGCGTAACCGGGGGATTCGAGGACGTCGGTGGCGCAGTCGATACCGCTCCGCGCGGGCTCTAGGTGCTGCACTGCAAACTATGGCGGTCGCCGCGATCATGATCAGGCCTACACCCGTCAGGACGCCAGTGGCTTGATTGGTCCTAATCGGCGGCTGCCGATCGCTGTCGTGCACAACATGCCGCGCGCAAGGAGATTCCATACGGGTGCTTCAGGGCGCTCCGTCAGGGTGATATCAGTCGGGAGTGGACTGCGGACAGCAAGGCGGGGCGAGAGTACAGTGACTCTCGCCCCGCCTCTTGCTTGTTCAGATCAGCGGGTCATCCCGGTGCCGGCGTACGAGGCCGGTGCAGCTGCCGGGCCCGGAGCGTGTGCTGCGGGCCCGTCAGCTTTTGGGGTGCGCGCCCGTTCGACTCCTTGGTACTTCAAGGAGGCGCCGACGTTGTTGGCGACGACGTCGCGGGTCTCCCTGGTCTGCCCGGTTTCCTTGTCGGTGTAAGTGCCGAAGCGGAGGTCGCCGGCGATGAGGACGGTGTCTCCTTTCTTGAGGGAGTCGGCGACGTGGCGGGCTTGCTGGTTGAAGACCACTACGCGGTGGAAGACGGCGCCTCCGTCTTCCCAGGTGTTGGTGGTTTCGTTGAGACGGCGGTCGTTGACGGCGACGGAGAAGCGGGCCCATTCGGTGCCGGTGTCGCTGCCGCCGTATTCGGGGTCGCCGGTGAGGTTTCCCTCGATGGTGACCGGGATGCGGGTGGTCATGTTGTGTTCCTTTCGTTGGTGGACACCGGGGTGTCCGGGTGGGCGTGGGCCTGGGCGGTCCACGCGGTCCAGTCGTCTGTGTCGGTGGTGAGGGTGCGGGGGCGGGGTGTGGTGTGTCCGCGGGTGCAGCCGCCGGCGTAGGCGCGGGTGAGGCGGGGGTGGGCGAGGCTGAGGCGTTCTTGCCAGCCGATGGGTCCGAGGCCGCTGTCTGTGGTGTGGAATGAGACGTCGTGCGCGATGTGGAGGGCGGAGAGCTCTTCGACGAGCGCGGGGTGCTTGTACCAGCAGTCTGGAATCGTCGAGATGGGGACGTCGTAGCGGTTGACGAACCAGGCCACCCACGCGTGCAGTCGTTCCCACTCGATCGGTGATTCTTGGTCCGTGAGGGTGCGCCAGTTGAAGGTGTGGGCGCCGATGGGGTCCGACGGTCCGTCGCGGTCCTCGGGGTTGTGGCCGAGCATCTGGTGGGACATCGCCTCGTCGGAGTCCGGCGGTTGAGGTGGCGGTTCCATCCGGCTCATGACGCCTCCTCGGTGTTTCGGAGGACGGGGGTAAGCCGCTCGAGCGCGAGGCGAGTGGCTTCCCGCCTGGTGCGGCCGCGGGACAGGACGGGGTCACGGTCGATGAGACGATGCAGGAGGTCGTGGCAGTACGGGTGTAGCGGGATGAGATCGTCGTGGGCTTCGCGGGCGATCCACCGGTCTTGTTTGAGGATGAGCCCGCCGTAGTCGAGGTGGTGCAGCTCCAGCTGCTGCTTCCCCGCTGCCCGTCCGCAGCCGACGCACACGAGCTCGCGCCCGTGCCCTGTCTCTTCGGCGAACCAGCGGTCGCGGCGGGCGAACCAGACACGGGAGCGAAGGAACTCTGCGCGGTACAGGCTCAGGAGGTTGCGTCGTCGGTTGCTCATCCCTCGGTCACCCCTTCGATGGTCTCGGCGGGCTGCGGGGTGGGGGTGGTGTCGCGGCGATGGGTGGCGAAGACATCGTGCTGTTCCTGCTCGAGGTCGTGTTTGCCGGTGCGGATGGTTCGGGCGTCGCGGCGTTCGTCCCATCCGGCGAGGTCGAGGAGTACGCCGCGGCGGTTGCGGTAAGCGAGGAGTCCGGTGGTTTGCGGCATGCGGCGGATCTCGTCGACGGACATGAGCGGGAGGCGCTCGTGGCGTTCGCTGGTGTTGTGGCCGGTCTCGCGGGTGGACCAGGACTTCTGGGTGCGCTGGGTTTCGCGAGTGCCGAGGAGGGCCTCGATGTCGCGGAGGTGGTCGACGTGGCTGGCACCGCCGAGGAGAACTTTGGCGGTCGCGGCGGCCCAGATGGTGTCCGCTTCCGCGCGGGACCAGGACGTCTCAGCTTGGGAGAGGGCTTGGAGGACGACGAAGGTGCAGATGCCGCGGCCACCGCCGTCGGCCATGATGCGGGGCAGGTTCCCCCACCGGAACATGTTGGCGATCTCGTCCAGGATCAGCCCAAGCGGGAGGGTGAGGCGAGAGCCGGGGGTGGCGAGGGCTTTCGTGCGTGCGACTTCGACGACGTCGTCGAGGAGTGCGCCGAGAAACCCGCCCATGGCGGACGCGCCGGAGGACGACCCGACCAAGTACAGGGTGTTGGGGCCTTGAAGGAAAGTGTCGGGGTCGAAGAGGGGGTCGCCGGGGCGGGGCATAAGGCTGTCCCGGATCTGCGGGACGGCGAGGGGTGCGACGGCGCCTTGGACGCCGAACCAGATGGAGGAGACAAGTTTGTCGTCGCCAGCGACGGTGGCTTCGAGGGAGTCACCCCACCCGGGTGCCCCATCGGCGCGGAGGATGGCGACGGCTTCGCGGGCTTGGGCGGGACTGGTGCCCCAGTCGTAGAGGTCGGCGATGGTCTTGTTCCCGACGGCGGCGGCGTGCAGGAGCCGGCCGAGGACGATACCTGAGGCTTGTGCCCATTCGCCGTTGGTGGTTGAGGTGCCGAGGGCGGTGCCGGTGATGATGGCGGTGCCGCGTTGCATGGCGACGAGGGGGTCGGTGCAGCCGGCGATGGGGCTGATGCGGGCGGGGTGGCGGATCCCGGAGAGGCCTTGGGGGTCGAAGACGTGCACGTCTCCGCGGGTTTGCCTTACCCGCATGGTGGCGGTGAGGTTGTCGTTCGTGGTGGAGGTGGTGACGAGGGGGCCTGACCAGTCGACGATGGCGGAGATGAGGACTCGGTAGCCCTTGCCGGAGCGGGGTGGACCTTCGAGGGCGACGGAGTCTTCGATGGAGACGTAGACGTCGTGTCCGCGGGACGCGCCGACCCGCCAGCCGACATCGGTCGCGGCGGGATGGGTCAAGTCGGGACGCAGCTGCCGAGCCCGTCGGAGCACGGCCTTTGCGGAGAGGTGTTCGCGGATCTCGGATGCGGGCGCGAATCCGGGCCGGGTGCGGAGGTCGGCGATGAAGGACCGGTCTGACTGCCGGTAGGTCTGCACAGCCCGGATCACGAGGACCAGCAGCGCGATGACGGCGAGGAGGGCGATCGCGTCGGCGACGCGGATCTGCCAGACCGGCAGCTCGCACCCTTCCGCTGTCGTGTAGGCGGCCGGGTTACCGGTGACGGCGAGGACGAGGCCGGAGAAGAGGCTGGTCGCGCTCGGGCGGGTGCCGCAGATCAGCGTGGTGACGGCTTCGGCGAGGAACGTCGCGGCAAGCCCGAGCACAAGCACGCCGGCGATCGCGGCGGCGAGGATCTTCTCGAGCATCCCAGTACGCATGTCCGGTGCCCTCAGAGCGAGTCGGCGGCTTGGGCGGCGGCAGTGACCCAGGCGTCTCTGGTGCGGGGGCCGAGGTGGTCGAAGCGGAGCGGCCCGGACTTGAGCGCCGGGTCAAACGGAATGATCTCGACGGCGCGGACGTGTCCTTCGAACCCGTCCGCGATGCGGCGCAGTGTGGCGGTGGGGGTGGGTTCGGCTTGAGTGAGGATGACGACGGCGTTGGCGGCGAGAGCGGCGGAGTGTTCGTCGCGGTTGCGGAGCGCGTCGAGGAGGAGGGCGGCGGTTTCGGCGGAGTCGGTGGTGGGGAGGGTGGGGATGACGAGCTGCCAGGCGGAGTCCACCATCCGCAGCCACCGGTCGGCGGATTCGTCGTTGCCGGAGTCGAAGATCACGAGCCGGTAGTAGTGGGCGGCGACGCGCATCAGCTGGTCGAACTGGTCGGTGCTGATGCGTTGGGTGGCGGCGAGGAGTTCGGGGTTGGAGCGGAGCACGTCGTACCGGTCTCCGGTTTGATGGTGCACGTACCGGGCGATGTCGGAGACGGTCGCGTCCGGTCCCAAGAGGCTCGTGGTTTGGGGGAGGAGGTCGCGGACGGTGGTGTCGTAGGTGCCGGTTTCGGTGCGCCATCCGAGGGTGCCGCGGGTGTCGTTGTTGTCCCACGCCAGCACAGTCCCGCCCCCGTAACGGGCGTACACGGCGGCGAGCATCGCGGTGGTCATCGTCTTGCCGACCCCGCCTTTGCCGTTGGCGACGGCGATGGTCCGGCATCCCGCCCACTGTCGTGACACCGCCTGCTCCCGGGCCGCGCGCTTCTCCGCTCGTTCGGCTGCCTTTCTTGACGGCAGGAAGAAGCGCCACCTTGACGTCGATGGCGCAGTGTCGTGAACAGTGTCGCCAGTGAGGAAAGTGGCGCGTTCCGTGACAGCGCTGTCCGAGGCGGTGGCGGCCGGTTCAGTTGAGTCGCTCTCGGAGGGCTGCTCGCTCTTGGGCTCTGGTTCTGAGGTGGGTGTGGGGCGGCGGCGGGTGAGTGGGGCTGCCTCGTTGGTGGTGAGGGGGGTGAGGTGGCCGGTGGGGTCGATGAGGAGGCGGTGGTCGCCGCGGTCTCCGGAGGTGTGCAGTTCGATGGGGGTGCCGGCGCGTTGGGCAAGGTCGGTGGCTCGGCGGACGATGGCTTGGCGGATGTCTTCGCCGGTGGTGGGTGTGAGGGGTTCGGTGTGTCCGTCGGGGGCGGTGAGGGTGGCGGTGCTGCCGGTGACGGTGGCGTAGATGCGGGGGTGCAGGACGATGCTCATGACAGCTCGCTTTCCGGGGTGAGCCACCCCTCCACGCCGGTGTCGTCCGGGGTGGGCCAGTATTCGTCGAGGTCGGTGATATTCAGGACGGTGTCGTCGTGGTCGCCGGGGTGGACGGCGTGGTCGGTGTCGAAGAGTTGTCGTTCCCAGTCGGTGGAGGTGGCGAAGCAGTCCACGAGGTAGGCGTATTGGCCGACGTAGCCGATGAAAACGCCTTTGCTGAGCTGACGGGCCATGTCGACGTGGGTGGCGGGCATGTTCAGTCGCTGTCGGAGGGAGGCTTGTTCTTGGTGGTTGACACGGAAGATGAACTTGTTCTCGATGTCTCCGACGATCGAGTAGGCGAGGGACCGTTCGAGGGAGTCGGCGTCGCCGACCGCGTCCAGGTCGCCCATTTTGTGGAGGAGGACGATGTTGCTGATGCCGTAGTGGCGGGACAGTTTCAGCCACTGCTGGTACATCTGCAGTGACGCCAGTGAGGTCATGTCGCGCCAGCCTTCTTCGCGGATCACGTAGCGGGTGCGGTGTGCGCCGCGGTCTGAGACGACGGCTTGGATCCAGGAGGTGGTGCACACCTGGGTGAGTTGGGCGACGAGTTCCCCGCGGGCGAAGAGCTCGGACGTGTCGACGACGACGAGGGGAGCGTCGGCGTCGAATTTGACGGTGGATTCGTCTTCGAACAGGCCGGAGAGGTCGCCGTCCACGAACCGGCGCAGCACGAACCGGGGTTGGACGGCGGCTTCGGCGAGCCGGTCATCGTCGGCGCGGGAGCTGATGGCGCCGAGTTGTTCGTAGACGCCGCGGAGGGTGGGGTGGTCGTCGGTGGCGGTGATGCACTGTTGCAGCGCCTGGTGGATGGCGGCGTGCTCCACGGCGTTGAGCCGGACCCCGCCGAGTGCCATTTCCACGAGGGAGAGGAGGGTGGCGATGCGGCGTTGCTTGACCATCTGCTCGTGCTGCTCGTCGGACGCGTCCGAGCGGCGCGGGCCGCGGTCCAGAGGGTTGAGACGGGCGGACAGGCCACCGCCGAGGCGGATGACCTTCCCACCGGGGATGGCATGAGCGACGACCACCCATTCGCCTTTCGCGTCGGAGGGGACGACGGCTTGGTGCCCGAAGGCGAGGGAGCGGGTGACGAGCGTTTTGATGGTGGCGGATTTCCCGGATCGGTACGCGCCGAGGACGAGGACGTTGGTGGAGAACGTGCCCCGGTCGGTGGAGTCGACGTACGCCTCCCAGGGGGAGAAGTGCCAGAGCGCGTCCGCGTTCAGGTCGACCCCGACGATGGGTCCGCGGTGGCCGAGGCCCGCGTCGGCGACGAACGGGTAGATCCCGGCGATGTGCTGGGACGTCGCTTGGTGAGCGGGGATGGACGCGTTCGCGAGGTTCCAGTACCCGCCTGTGATGAGGCCGGGCCCGAACGGCCCGGCGATGGCGGGCTCGGGAAGGGCCCGGTCTTTCCTGCTCGTGCGGACGGGTCGGTCCGCGCGGGCAGCGTCCGCGGTGGTGCGGTGGAGGGCGCGACGTTCGGCGCGGGTGAGGTTGCCGGGTTCGAAGGTGAGGGCGCGGCGGGTCATTTCATCCCCAGCCCGAGGGGGAGCGCGTTGACCATGAGCGCTTCGGCTTGCTGGCAGTACAGGATCTGCGCTTCCATACCTGCCCGTGACAGCGCGTTGCGGGATCCGGCGATGGCCTGGTCGAGGGCTTCCTCGTCGGGGGCGGTGATGGTGAGGTACGCGCCGTACCGAAACTCACCGTGCCCAGCGACGATCTCCTGCTCCTGCTTTTCCAGCGCGTCCCAGTCCGCGAGGTCCGCAGCGGACCCGTCCGCGCCCCGCTTGGCACGGAGCTTCTCATTGCCGCGCCACACCTTCTTCTCATCGCGGATGCGGCGGAGTGCTTTGGAGACGGGGACGGGGGTGAGGACGAGGGAGAAGATGTGGGTGACGGCGTCACCGCTGTGGGGGTGGCGGGCGAACACCAGCGGGGCGACGAACCCGACCGGGGCGTCGGAGCGCGGCCACTCATGGATCCACATGGTCGTGTGGACGCCGGAGTCGGTGATGACGATGCCGTTGCGTCCGCGTGGTTCTTCGAGGTACATAGGTCCGATGGCGACCGGGTCCACCCCGGCGGTGGTGTCGTCCCGGTTTTGGATGGTGCCGGCGAAGGCAGGGTCGAACGCGGTGCGGCCCAGGGCAGCGATATCGCGGGAGGCGAGCCACTTCCGGACGGTGATGTGCGCGGCGTGGAGCGCGTCGGAGAGGTTGCCGGCTTCGATGCGGGCCAGCGCGGTGATGGCGTCTTTTCCTCCGCCGAGGGATTTGAGCTGGGCGCCGAGGGCGACGAGGTCGAGGGTGAAGGTGAGGTAGTTGCGGTGCGCGACCGCGAACCGCTCGGATCCGTCCATGACCTGCTCGTAGTTGGCCGCGACCGGGGAAGTGGTGTCGAGGTGGCGGCGGTGGGCGACGGTGTCGTAGTGGTCGCGGGCGGCTCGAATGGTGGTGGGCAGGGTGCGCTCCTGCAGCGTGACTCGTTTGATGCCCGGCCGCTGAGTGAAAGACGCCAGAACCTGCGCCCACTGCTGGGAGAGGTCGTACCGCTCGGGAGTGTCCTGCATGAGGAAGCCCTGCACCTCGAGCTCCGCCGTGACGGACACGGTGCGGTCGTGCGGGTTGTAGACCGGCCCGACCCCGTCGACGTCCCACAGCTGCACGGACGCGCGCACACCGGGGAGGTTCAGCGTCCCCGCGAGCCGGGCCTGCTCGGGCCGGTATGCCTGGATGGTGGCGCCTGCCGCATGCCGGGCTTGCTTCATCAGCCACATCCCCGCCATCCGCGGCGCGGACACCCCGTGGAGGGTGGTGAGGGCGGTGATGCCGAGGAGGAGGTATAGAGGGGCTCCCCACAGCAGTCCCAGTGGGCCGAACCGGTTGACGAAGATCAGCAGGATTGCGGCGGCTGCGGCGATGAAACCGAGCTGCCATCCGTCCATTCCCATCACCACGCCCTGCCGTGACCGGCGAGGCAGGCGAACGGGTCGTGCGTAGTCCGGCATCGAGCTCATGAGGATGTCCTTTCAGCCGCGACCGGCCGATTTGATGAAGACGGTGGCGGAGCAGACGTGGTCGCCGAGGTGGCAGCGGGGGGCGTAGCCGTGTTGGTCGCAGTGCCGGCAGAGCTGCGAGTCGACGTGCGACCTGCTGCGGGGGTGGCCGGCGTGGGCGGTCGCTGGCCCGGGCGGGCGTGGGATGCGGTGGACGGGCCGGTCGCTCGCGAGCCAGAGCCGCGCTGTCCCGCGGGAGCGCGTGAGGAGCCGGAGCGGCTGGTCGGCATGCCGGAGGGGGTCCCGCCCAGGCGGGAGGGGACGCGCAGAGCGGAGCGACCCGCCGCTTGCGCGGCGCGTGCGCCGCCGGAGCCCAAACGTGAACCGAGCCCATCGGCGGCGGCGGCGCCGACAAAGCTGAACAGCCCGAAGATCGCGAAAGGTGCGAACGCGATCAGCGCGAGCCCGATGAGCAGCGGCCAGGACTGCGGGTTCCAGATCGTCTTCACCGAGGCCAGCCCGTTGATGATGAGCGTCATGAACCCGACGGTGAGCGGCCCGGTCAGCAAGAGAACAACGACTGCGGACACGTACCGCACCACCCACTGGGGACCGACGGATCGGACGGGAAACATCATCCAGGCGATGGGGCCGACAGCGATCAGCGCGGCGAGGGCGATGTTGCGGAATGCGAAGACCACCATGAGGAGGACGAGTGCGATCATGAGCAGCCCGTGGATGAGGAAAGCGAAGAAGTAGTTTGCCTGACCGCCGGCCCACATCACGCCCTGCAGGGTCACGAACATCCCGATGGCGTCGTCACGAGTCAGGACGTACCACGTCAGCTTGTCCACGGAGTTGAGGAGGTTCCCGGTCACCCAGAGGGTCAGGGGCACGGCGGGGACGGCGATGAAGGACCGAACGAGCGCGCCCACGAGCTCGCTTCTGTCTCCGGAGACGATCGCGGCCGCGATCGCCCACACCATCGCCCCGAACAGAACGACCAGGATCGCCCACTGCCAGAACGACCACTCCGTCGTCGCGGCAGTCCACAGAACGGACCCCGTGTCGAAGCTCGCGTTATCCGAGACCACGAACATCATCGCTGTCGCCGAAATCGCGAGCCCGCGGCCAGCGTTCTCGAACGTCACACACACGACGTCTCCGATGCTGCACCCGTAGCCGACCGTCGCCAGCGTGCCGCCTGAAGCCTGCAGGGCTTGACCATGAGCCTTGTAGGTCGTGCAGACGGTGGTGTTGGCGCCATTCACGAGAACCCAGAGATAACAGTCTTGCGCAACGACATCTGCGGGGCTGTCCGGGGTGCAGATGATCTGAGCGCCTGACTGCTGACAGTCGACGGGGTAGGCGGGAGCCGACCACGGTTGGCCGCTGACAGGTAAGGCGGCGGGTCGTGTACCGGTCTCGGCTGGTCCGCCGCCGCTGGCCTGCGCGGGTGTCAAGGTGAGCAGTGCGAGCAGCACCCCGGTGGTGATGCCGAGCAGCGATGCTCGGGCGGTACGCCTCAGAAGCCGAAGTCGAAGTTGATGAACCATTGGAAAAGTCCGCTGGCGGCGCCGAGCACGGCGGCGGCGATGAAGATCCAGAGGATGTTCTCTCCGGCCCAGGTGCGGGTGCGGTCGGAGGCGAGCCCACGGAAGGCGAGGGCAGCGCCGGCGAG
The DNA here is from genome assembly GCF_047237905.1 of Microbacterium jepli. Classification (NCBI taxonomy): domain Bacteria; kingdom Bacillati; phylum Actinomycetota; class Actinomycetes; order Micrococcales; family Microbacteriaceae; genus Microbacterium; species Microbacterium jepli. The sequence continues at coordinate 736,461 of NZ_JBDFLW010000005.1, forward strand.
GATGAGCATGATCAGGACGACCAGCATCGCGGCGGCCAGGATGTAGGACGCGATGACTTGCAGTCCTTGAAAGAAGGGTGCGCTGAAGTCGGGCTGGATGTCGGGAACGTTCACGTCCGTCCAGGCGATATCGGTTAAGGTCACGGTGGGTCTCCTTAGTTACTTGAGGGGGAGGCCGCGTGCGGCCATGAAAGGTTCAGCGTCGATCGGGGTGTCATAGATGCGGATCTCGAAGTGGAGGTGGCAGCCGAAGGAGTTGCCGGTGTTTCCTTCCGCGCCGAGCGGGGTGCCGGCGGTGATGACTTGCCCTTCACCGACGCGAAGGGATCCCCATTGCATGTGCCCGTAGATGGTGATGAGGCCATCGCCGTGGTCAAGGAGGACAGCGTTGCCGTACCCCTGGTAGGCGCTGGCGATGACGACCGTTCCGGGGCCGGCGGCGTAGATGGTGGCGCCGCATTCCTGGGCCATGTCATAGCCCTCGTGATCGCTCGAGCAGTAGCTGCAGCCGTCGATCGGGTGCCAGCCGAAGCCGCGTCCTTTTGAGTAGTCCCCCGCGAGTGGGTAGGCCCACGTCCCGACTACAGCTGGCCCGCCTCCGATCGGGGCAGCCGCGCTGGCCGGGGGAACACCCTGACCGGCGAGCGCGAGAGGGATGGTGGCGAGGGGTGCGACAACGAGAAGTAGCCCTAGGGCGGACAGCGCAACGACGGCGGCGATGACCCGCTGTCCGGTCTTGGATCGGGCAGCGGCGGCACCGGCGATGGCGGCGGGAGTGGGCACGTCACGGCTCGATGGGCTCGGCGAAGTAGCGCACCACGCGGCAGTCGCCTGGCGACTGGGACGTGTCCGGCACGGGAACGGAACCAGGACCGCACAGGACCTGCACACTCACCCGCGTCGACTCCTCATACGTCGTTTCCGTCCCTGTGTTGTCTTGCCGGGTGTAGGTCAGGAGGACGTCAGCTGTCCCGATAGACATGTCACCCGAGGCGTCTTCAGGGACCGTCGACCAGCTGATATCTGTCGTCACCGTCGCGGCTACCCGTCCTCGCTCGTTCGCCAGCGAAGTCCACTGTTGATCGGGTAGCACGACAGCTTGCCGAAGCTCGAGTTGCGCAGCCGCTAGACGCTTTTGGCGATCGGCTTCTGAGGTGTAGCGGGTGTCGGGTGTGAACCAGGTGTCGAGGTAGTCCAGCCACTCGGCTCGGGAAGATTTCTGGGTGTCGAAGGTCGCTGCCGCTTCCAATGCCGCCTGGACATAGACCGCACGGCCGGCAGTGATCGGCTCCGGCACCCATCCGCGGCTGCGGACAGACTCGTCAACCACGCGAGAGCCTGTTGACGGCGTGGTGCTCGGCCCAAAGCTGGGAGTGACGTCGGGTCCGGTCGGCGACGCCGCAGGCGAGGCCGTCGGGGCGGGTGCGGCTGAGATTGCTCCGACAACGATCGCGACGACTCCGGCAACGAGGACGAGCGCACCGATGACCGCCCAGGTGAGCGCGCGACGCTGCGGCTGCTTCATGGCCATCATTGGCCCTCCTGATCCTTCAGGACGGCTCCACCGGGCGTTCGTCTCAGCGCACCCGACGGTCGCCGTGCACGAAGCATAGGCTTCGCCCACCGACCAGCGGAATGGTTCCTCGAGATGCTGTGGATAAGCCGGTCCCGTCGTGTGCAGGAACGTCGAGGGTAGTTCGCAACTCCTGACCCCGTATCGGTCTCGTAACCACGAGCGATGATGCGGACGCGGGGCCGAGGGAGGTCCGTGCAGCGTGTCCAGTGGTCTTCAAGACCGCTCCGATGCTGGCGCATGACCACACGTTATATCCGTATGGTTTGAAAGTAAACACCTAAGTCGCCTAGATGGCGTGACGCATCCAGCGGTACCAGGCACACTAGGCACGTGCCGAAATACGTTCAGCCTGCCGGCTCCGACGACGCCCACGAGCCCATCGCCCTGCTCGGCAACCTCGTCAAGACCTCGATCCTGCGGTACCTGCGGGCAAACCCGGGAAGCCTTATCGGACCGATTTGCACAACGCTCGAACTCGGCACCAGCACGGTCGTCCCACACCTCAACGAGCTCGTCCGCGCCGGGTTGGTTCTCGCCGACCCTCCCATGACCGAAGGTGAAACACGCCGCGGCGTGTGGGTGCGCTATACCGTCAATAATGAGGTCGTCACCGAGCTATACCTTCGACTCGGGCTTGCGCTCGGGGAGTTCTGAACTCACGCTGACGGCAGCGCCAGAAGGTCATCGGTCACGAACGGGACGCATCGTTCGGGGACCCAATGGGGGAGTGGTCTACCGACACGCGATCGACGCCACGGACATCGGACCGGACCTACGGCACGCTAACGGTGCGCGGTCGCGCCGTTCGTCAGCTTCTGGAGTTAAGTCTGCCGACCGGCGCTCCTGCCTCGAACTTCGATGAGGACCGGACCGTACGAGTCCCTTTAGTGGATCCCTTTCCGGGCAGGATAGGCGGCGGGCGGCGGCGGCTATAGAGAGATACTTCTTGGATGGTACGGGCGCGAGGGGGTCGTCACATGGGCGGGAAGCGATGGCTACCAGTAATTATTGGAGCGCCAGTGTTGGCGCTCTGTGCCGGTATCGCGTTGTTCGCTTGGAGCCAGTCCTCAGCGATGGCGGACCACTTTGTAGATGAGGGGCCGGGAGATCAGTTTGTCTACCCCGTGGTTTATACGCCAAGGTACGACTCGACGTCCGCCCCCGAACAATCTCAGATCGTGCTCAGCGAGGGCGGCGACGCCACTCTCACCAACGTCCTAGTAGGAACAGTTTCGAAGGACAACAATCGACGATGGTGTCTTGACACACTGCAGCTCTTCTCTGGCTCCGCCTCGTGGTACGCGAATCAGACGGAGGTACACATCGAGAGCGAGATGGGTGTCACTGTACTGATTTCTGAGGTCGAACGGATGGCCATCGACTGGGACTTCGCTCATCAGCTTTCCTGCAATGGAGCCGATAACGTCTACGCATCCCTGTCCGAATACAAGTAGGAACTTGTTGCAAGTGAGCTGGTAGCGTCGACCACTCTAAGCGTCCAGTTCATGCTTCTGAGAGGCCGATGATCAATGCTGGCTTCGATCGTTGACCGCTTTGGCATCGTCATCGGGGTCACGGTGCTTGTTGGGGTGCCGCTGGGCATCACCGTGGCCATCATCTTGGCCCGCCGCCGTGTCGCCGCAGGTTGGCCACGCGTGTGGGCACAACGGTCTGCCCTGGCGGAGGTAGGTATGGTCGTCGGGACCGTTCCGTGGGTGTGGATGATTATGACTCCCACCGGCGGGGCGGGCGGCGTCCGTCTCGTCCCCTTCCGAGACCTGGCAAATGTCATCGCCGGCGGGGACGCGATCGTCCAGCTCATAGGAAATCTTCTCGTCTTCTCGGCAATCGGATTTCTACTACCGATCCGATTTCGACTGGGCTCCACCTGGACAGTGGTGCCGGAAGTAGTGATCCTGGCTGCGATCCTCTCCGCCACCCTCGAAGTCCTCCAGCTCGTATTGAGTCTCGGACGTGTTACCTCGCTGGACGACGTGTTAATCAACACGTTCGGCGCCGCGATCGCGTCGCTCATATCTCTTCCCTGGTGGCGCGCGCGAATCGAGCGGTTCCCGGAAGCCAATCCCACGAACGACCGGTCCGCATAGGGATCGTTCACCGGTCCACTGAGTGCCATGTTCAACTCGCGGTCCGCGCCTGGTCGAAGCCCGAGTTCGCTCCTGGCGGGTTGCTGCCGGGCGGGCGAAGATGGGCTCATGGCTACGGGTTTCGGCTTCTTCGGTGGTGTTCCTTCGCTGCCGGAGGGGCGCTCGGCTGATTGGATCGCAGTCCACGGAACTCACAACTAGCGCTGGCATGTCGCGGGCGACGACTCGCTCGAGCTGACGAACGAGAGCATCAAGGCCCTCGTGGACTCCGGCGACGAAGTACTCGCCGGCTCCCTTCTGAGCCTATAGACGCTGACCCGGGATCAGGTCGCCCTGATCGGTGACCAGTACCCGCAGCTCGATGCGATCGCGCAGCTGCACGACCACGCTCCAGCGGCACTGAAGCTGCGTGCTGAGCTGTGGAAGTTGCTGGGGTTCTCCCTTCTCGCCTTCTTAGACGAGGTGGACGCGACCGCCGCGGAGCGAACAGCGCTCTTTGAGGCGCGCGACGGAATCATCGGTCCGAACTCAACGATGCTCTCAGAGGTGTGGGGAGAGATCCGCGGCGAAGAAAGCTAGGCGTCGTCGCGTATGGGGATCCTCTTCCGGACGATTGGGCGCGCGTGCGCTGGCGGTTGTCGGGTATACAAGGCTCATGAGCGGAGACGACGGGTCGGCGCGGCCAGACCGGCAGCCACAGGACATATTCGTGAACGTGGGCGCCGATGGAACCCCGGACCTGTCGGAGTTTGATCAGACGGTGTCTGACTACGCGGACGCTTATGCAGAGGCGTTGGCAAGTGAAGACTTCCGAGCCCGGACGGCGGCGTCTTGGGGACTTGTCGCCCGCGGCAAAGAGTCTTTGTCCTGGGTTCGCGCCGGGTTGACGAGCTCGAACATGGATTGGGTGGAGGATGCCGGTGGCGTGCTCAGCTGGATAGGGGCCACTCGAGCTGATCTTCGTGTCCTTCGCCCCCTTCTCCGCTCATTGCCCGATGGTGAGGCGCGTGATGTGGTGGCGATGGTCATCGACGTGATCCAGGGCCCCGAGCCGGGGGTGCAGCCCCCACCGCCATCGCAACTTCTCTTGGATGGCGAGTTCGACAGATTTACCGAGGCCATCTGGTACGTCAACGCGCCCTTCGACGTTGTCGCTCAGGAAATGACCGCATGGCTGACCGACCTCGGAAACCGCACCTTCACCCCAATCCACCTTGATCTGCCCAACGCTCTTGACCAGCTCGAGCCGTGGAGGCCGTCAGGAGGAAAGCAGCTGCTCGTTCAAACCGACTCGAACTGGACAGCAATCTTCAGCCAGAGCGGTGACGGGCTGGAGTCGTATGAGTATGTGGGAGGACGGCTCGGCGTCAGCCGCGTCAGAACGGCCTATTCACCGCACATCGTCCGAGACCGCGCCATCATTAACTACGGGGGCTGCGCCTTCTGGTACAGGGCCGGCGATGGCACTCCTCGCAGCCTGCAGGCGTCCTACCAATCCCGGTGGGACTGGGACGCTTACGGAGAGCCCCTCGCGTTCGAAGACCAAGATCTCTACACGGCCAAGAAGGTCGCTGATCGCTTCACTCTGTCCACCCTCAACGGGTATTGCCTAGCGCTCGGCATCAGACGCAACGACCCGTCCTTCTACCTTCCGAACGCGCTCCTCATCGAAGAGCACTACCCGGCGACTCCCGGCTTGATAGGGCTGACCAAGAGTCAATGGCTAAGCGAGTATCGGTGACAGCAGCTCCGCGAGTCGGTCTGCACTCCCCCTCCCGCACTGTATCCCTGCGATCAGACGCGCTCGAAGCGCCCGTTAGACGATCCGCCGGCGGTCACCAGATGGCGCACGCAGCTGGAACATCACCGGGGACCGCACCGCCAAAGATCTGCTCTGTCGCATCTGCTCCTGACCGCGCTGGCGAGCGTAGGCACCGCCCTGTCGTCGCGAGAGTGATGAGGGTCAAAGCTGTACTTAAAAACGAGACGTGCTCCTCTTCATAGCTCCATGCCGCCTCGACGGCCAACGTCTAACCGTCCGCTGTGTCTGCCACCTCTACTCGATGCCGTTTTAGGTACACGATCGACGGCGCATACATTCCGACGAGCAGCAAAGTTACGGCGACTGGGCCGATCTTCCAACCGGAGAAATCGGTGAGCAGCGAAGCCGTGTTGATAGTCACTGCGACGACCCACAACGCAGTCAAAGTGATCGCGAACGACGTCGATCCCGTCACTACCCACCATGGGAGCCTCTGTGATTTACCGTCGACAGTCACGTCGCCGCGGTACGGCGAGGGTTTCGTAAGCCAACTGAGGAACCTGTCCATGCACCCGGCAACGCCCATATTTTTCCCCGGTAGCACCCAGATAGCCACCACAGTGAGGCGTTGGATCGTCGTCCCTCATCTCTAGCCATACGGGACGTGCCGACCACGCTGTTCCTCCGCCGCTCACTGGGTTAGAAGACACCGCGCGACGTTGCGGGCAGGGTCATCGGGTAGGCGCTGCCGTGCCCGTATGAGGATCCTTTAGCGGGCGTGGGTACGTGCGTGAAAGTATTCGGAAATGACTATCCACGTCGACCTCGCCGAGGAGATCGAGAAGACATTAAGCAGGCTTGAGAACCATGTGCGAGCGGCCGCTGGCGACTACGCGGTCCTTCATCGACAGCATCTGCCGTCGACCGCCATCGATGTCGTGCGCGTCGTGCCCAAGAATCCCCGAGCCCGACGGATCGAGATCATCGGTGAGCAGTTCCTCGTCATCCAGATCGGAGAACACGGCGGTCGCTGGGAACTGGGATACGAGACCACCGACGTCGAGTTTGCCGAGCAGCTCATCGACGCGGCAATCGCCGGCAGAGTCACTGAGACCTTCGGAGTGGGGTTCAGCCGAGTGGTGGTTGTCCTGTCCGATGGCTCGTCAGACAGCGACACGGCTATAGGAGTTCTTGTGTCGCCGATCGCTTGGAACACCACTCGTCGCCGCATTCGCGGACCCCGTGTCCGCTACGAGCCGTACGACACACCACAGCGTTCGACAGACTGCGAACCCGAAACATCTGCCCGATGATGGGTCCTTTAGCGGGCGGCGGTGTTGTGGGCGCCGACCACGGGCCGGGCTACTGGCGGCGCTAGTTGTGGGTCGTTGACTCTCGCCGGGATGTGATGAATTGCGTGGCTTGTTCAACGAAGCGATCAGCTAGGGCGCGCGTCGGGAGCTGCACGATGAATTGGTCTCCTTCGCCGTCAAAGACAGCGGTGTCGTAGTCCCAGTTCGGATCGGTCTTGAGCAGACGCCTGAAGACTTTCTCGACGTCATGGCCGCTGGCTCCGTCCGGGAAGCTGTCATCTAGCCAGTCGAATTGTTGTGAAACCACTTCCCAAGGGGCGTCTTCTTCCGCCGGCTCCGCGACATGGAAGACGGGTCGGCTCGTCTTGGCTCGATCGAACAGGTGCTCGAGCTCACGAACATCCCAACCGCGCGCATTCGCGTCATCCAGCCACTGCCGCCCGGCAGCAGGGGACCTCGGCTCCCAAATTCGGACGTCAGGGATGCCGTCCGGGATCGACGACCAACCCCTCCCGGAAGCAGCACAGGCGTTCAAAACGACACGCTCCAGGTTACGCAACTGTCCAAGCGCATCAAGGTTCTGGAGGTCGCGACACATAGCCACGTTGAGCACCCGGAGATGCGTGAAGGAGAGGAGAACGCGAGCATCAAACTCCTGCACGCCCGATCGACACAGCGACTCGAGAGCCTCGGGTTGGGCGAACTCAGGTAGCACCTGCTTCAAAGAGCCCTCATGGAAGAACGCTTTCACAGGCCCCTCGAATCGAGCAGCTTTCGCGTGGATCGGGCCGTCAACGTACATCCACTGCAGTTTCTCGCTGCGTGAGATGCCGGCCACAGCTGCAGTCACTGGCCCCCAGTACGCCTCAAGGGCGGGGAAGGTCGCTCCAACGTCGCGGCCGCGAACACGAGCACCCCAAAACTGCAACGCCTTGAGCGACGAAGCTCGCTCCAAGATCTCCGTACCAACGACGGGCCCGACGTGTCGCAGCTTGAGGAAGGTCAGCGACTCGATGACCGGATCTAGGAATCCCAAGTCAATATCGCGGTTCCAGAAGCCGTCCAGATACACACCCCAGCCCCGCGATACGGCATCAACGAGCTCCCCCTCGTCCGGCAGTTCGTCCTTGCTCTTCAAACATTTGGACTGCACCTGGCCAATCCATTGGCCGGACTTCTTCGCGCTAGCCACCACCAGCCGTCGCCCCCTCGCCCTACTTCTCCGCCTCAGACTACGCATCGCGGAGCTCAGCCCGATGAGGGATCCGTATACGAGCCGAACGTCCCTGGGCCAACTCCCAAGTCTTGCTGCGCGTTAGCGGTACGGTGCCCTGGTGGCTCGAAGGAGGTACCCCCCAACCCCCTGGATGAGACGGGAAGCTGCCCCGAGGTCAGTCCGACGCGCTGACGGAGGCCGCCGTGACGCAGGCGATAATCGCGTTCTGCTGTTCAGCCGTCAGCGTGAGTGAGCCTTGCGCGTCGACCGCTCCTTCGTAGCCGAGGACGGTGAGCGCACCGGTCTGCTGACGGAGCTCGTCGCTGTACTGATCCGTCCACACCTCGTCGTCTGCGAAGCTGTCGAGTATCAGGATGAACGGTGTGTGCTGGTGGGCGCCCAGCTTCTGGGTCGGGAGCGGCAGGACCTGGATGCGGGCCACGCCAGTCCTCCTTCTCGAGCCATGCGGCGAGGTGCGCCCGGTGCGCGGCGACTCGATCGCGTCGCGCCGCGGTGTAGCCGATCTCAGGATCACAGGCCTGGATGAAGTCGTCGGCCTGGGCCATCGCGTTGGTCCCGCTGTCACGGGTGATTCTGCGCACGTCGCCGACGGATGTGACGGGCTGGATGAGTGGCGACTGACCGCCGTTGTAGATGAGGCTCACGGTTCCTCCTGGGTGGGTGATCTATCGGTGGGCGGCCCTGCCGCCGTCACTGCGGTTGCTGTACTGATGCTTGGGGCCGCGGTGGCCGGCGCGATCCGGGGTGTGCCCGAGATCTCACGGGTCACCGGCGCGGATGATGCGCCCGCGCTCCGGCTTCGCGCAGCGGACGGTACCGTGCGCGACGGGTGGTGCCCACTGAGCGCGGAGGCGATCGTGGGGCGGCGCCCTAGCCGCGGGCTTGCCGAGATCCGGGGCCTGTCCGTATTCGCGTGCATGGACGAGGCACCGGCTGGCGCGGGTGAGGGTTGGGCAGCCGGCTGCGGCGCAGACTTTCATGCTGGCCCCCCGGGTCACTAGATTTCGTGGATGGGCGTCTGGGATTGGTTAATGGGCCGCAAGCCGGGGCGGGTCGAGCCAGAAGCGCCGACAATCGAGGTGACCATCGAGCGCGGTCGCTCATCACCACCCGACGACTACGTTTCGCCCTACCTGCCGTCGGAGCGCTCTGCCGAGCTGCTCGTGCTCGACGCCCAAGGCATGCCGCCGCTGCGGATGAAGCTGCATCACGGCGAATGGTGGCTTTCGGAGGAGTCGACAGGACTCTTCGTGAACGTCGGCAATCGCGCGCTTCGGGGGCTTGGTATCTGGAGTGTGCGCGTGCGCGGCGACGACTACGCGCCAGGGCAGCTCCACGCCGGCCCGGTGCAGCTCGTGCGCGAACCGGGCAATGAGCACGACGTCAATGCCATCGCGATCGTTCAACACGGCGTCCGTTGTGGCTATTGGAACAAGAGCATGGCGAGAGCGCTTTCGAAGGTGCTCGACAGCGGATCCGCACTCGAAGCGGTGGCGATATCAGCGGACCCGCCGAAGGTCGTGGCGGCTGAACCTCACGTGCTGCGACACATCATCCGCGGCATGCGCTGACATCCCCGGTGAGTGAAGGGTCACCGCGAGTTCGACGTGCGCAGGTCAGCGACGACGATGCCGACCGTCATCAGCCTGGGTAGGTAGATGTCGCCGTGGTGGCCGCAGTAGCCGAGCTCGGTGCCCTTCACCTCGACGAATACGAACGCTCGTGCACCGCAGCTATCACACACGCCGTTGCGCTGGGTGGGCTCGGGGTCGAGGCCCTCGTCGTCGAGGACGTTCATGGGGTCCCTCTCGATCGACGGCGGGGGTGGCGACCGGCTTCGCGGTCGGCCGCTACCCCGGCCATCCCACGCGGTCTATCGCGCGGTGTTGTGGGTCGCCTGCGACCCTTCTCGACCAGGTCTCGGCCGCAGGTGAGGCGACTGCCCGAGATCTGGCGTGTCCCCGTGACAGCCGCCAGGCGTCACGGAACAGGGCGTCGACCCCTCAGACGACGCCCGCGCCCGTCGCACTCAAGCGGTCAGGGCCGTAATGACGAACGCCCCGGGCAGAAGCCTCAGGGCGTATCGATCGGTAGGAACTTCTACCGCACGACGAAGAAATACCCCGCGAAAATGCGGTCGGGATGTGGCGAGCGCGGTGGGCGTGTCGTGGTGGCTTTGGTGGGGTGGTTCAGGGGTGGGTGTGTGGTGAGTGGCCTGTTGCGGGGAGGGTTCCGCGTGATCGGGCGGCGGTGGTCACCTCGGTGAGAAGTTGTTCTGTGAGGTAGGCGGCTTCGAGTGCGCAGAAGGTTTCGAGTTGAGTGCGTGCCTCGTTGCTGAGGCTGGGGCTGCAGTCTTCGAAGCTGAGGGTGATCCGTCGGTGCCAGTAGCTGTAGTTGCCGCCTTCGGAGCTGAAGCTAACGGTGACGTCGCGCGTGGAGGCGACGGAGACATCTTCGGTGTAGTCGATGCTCGCGGGTAGCGGCTCGGTGATGCGGATGGTGTAGTTGTTGCTCAGCTGGTGGGTGTCGGGGGCGACGAACTGGTTGTTGCGGTAGTGCCCGCTGAGCTCGTGTGTGGCGTTTGTCGTCGATATGGTGTCTGCGAGGGCTTGCTCCATCTGCTGGTGGATGTGCTCCTTGACCCGGTAGATGACGATGGTGCCACTTTCGGCGGGTTCCGTTTGGGCGTCGAGGATGTGGCGTATATCCAGGGCGGTGTCGGCGGCGGCGCGGTCGGTCGCGACGCTTGTCAGGTTGTCGCGCCATGTGAGCGTGGAGAGTGTGCGACGGGTCGTGTATTCGAGGAATGCGGCGGGGTTGCCGCGGTCGGTTTCGTCGAGTGCCTGCAGATAGGCCTGCTTGCGATCGGCGAACACCATGGCGGGAACTGCGTAGGCGCGAATGAGTGGGATCGATGCGAGGACCCGTGCTGTTCTGCCGTTGCCGTCCTCGAACGGGTGGATGTGGGCAAAAGCCCAGTGGAGGAAGGCTGCTGATCGGAGAGTGTCGTATGCGGCATCGGGCGAGGAGGCTGCTTCGAGGTCGCGGAAGATGTCGATGGCGATGCCCATCTCGGCCGTCACTCGGTCTGGTGGGCAGTAGTCGCGGCGGGTGCCCCACCGGTCGATGACGAAGTTTTCGGTTTGCTTGTATTGGCCGCGCCGGAGTGGGCGGGGGCCATTGCTGGTCTGAACGGTGTTCTGACTTGCGCAGACCGTGCTGTGTATCTCACGAATCAGCGACTCGTTGATCGGGTGCTCCGATGCGCTGTGTGCGTAATCGCGCGCCCATCGGTATCCGTTGAGCTGGTCTGCGAATCGATCGGTGGCGCCTTGACCGGCGTCTGCCACCGCGGCTTCCCATCCTGGGCGCGATTCGGCGACTACCTGAGTCACACCCGGTGCCGACAAGTAAAGGTCTTCTACGGCGCCCGTCTCGAATGCCGCTGCTCTGATCAGGGTCCCCAGCGGTCCGTGGAGATCTTGAGTCGCTCTAGCTTCGTGAAGTGGGCTGCTCTCCGTGGAGCCGATGGTCCCGGGCGAAACGTTCATCCAGGCGTCGCGGTAGGTGGCCATCTCACGGTAGATGATGGTGTCGGTCACGAGAATCCATCTTTCAGGTTTGTCGCGGGCGAGTCGAGGCTCATCGGCGGGTGGCCTTGGTGAAGGCGGGGGCGTCGGCGGTGATCTTGCCGGCCTCGTACTTGGCGGCGGTGAGCGAGTAGCCGGCAGCGGGCATGTTGATGAAGCCGGTCTCGGAGAACATGTTGGGCGAGCCCCCTTGATGTTAGCTCCGGTCAGATTCGACCTGACAAAACTTGCCTCTTCGAGTACAGCTCCTGCAAACTTGAGCCGTCATCGGGCCTTGACCCCGGATCGTGGACACGGTGTCATTTCGGTTATGCCGCTTCCGTGAGGGTAGCTGATCTCGCGGCCGCGTAGGTGTTCTCGTAGCTGTTCGGGGTGATCTGGCCGATCGCGGAGTGGCGTCGGCGCGTGTTGTATCGGTTCGTCCACCGGAACACGGCCCGGTAGGCGGTGGCTTGATCGGGGAACGCCGACGCGCCTTGGAGGAGCTCGCGTTTGAGCGCGGCGTTGAAGCTCTCGGCCAGCGAGTTGTCGGCGCTCGTGCCCACCGCGCCCATGGACTGGGTCACCTTGAGCTGCTCGCAGAGTGCTGCGTAGGCTTTCGACGCGTAGACCGAGCCGTGGTCGCTGTGGAACACTGCGCCGGCCAGCGATCCGCGGTCGCGCTGCGCGCCGCGGAGAGCGCCTTCGACGAGTTCGGTGCGCATGTGGTCGGCGACCTGCCAGCCGGCGAGCTTGCGCGACCCGAGGTCGATGCAGGTCGCCAGATACAGGTTGCTGCCGTCCGCGATGGGGAGGTAGGTGATATCGCCGACATACCTGCGGTTCGGCTCCCCGGTGCTGAAGTCCCGCCCGATCAGGTCGAGGAACTTCCGTCCGGACTGGTCCGGGATCGTGGTCTTCACCCGGCGGCGCAGTCGGATCCCCGCGAGCGCGTGTTCCCGCATCACCCGAGCGACCCGCTTATGATTCACCCGCCCGGCGGCGGGGACGCCGTCGTTGAGGTCGGCAGTGATCCTCGGTGCCCCGTAGGCGCGGTCACCACCCTGCGCGGGGTCCTGCAGCACCCGGATCCGTGCCGCCAACCGGGCGTCGTCCGCGGCTCGCGCGGCCCGTCCCGGGGCTGCGGCCAGCCACGCGTAGAACGACGACCTCGCGATCTCGATGACCTCACACAACCGCTTCACGCCGTAGGCGTCCTTGTGGTCCTCGACGAACTGGAAGCGGTTCACCAGTTCGTCTCCGCAGCGAAATACTTCGCCGCCTGACGGAGGATGTCCCGCTCCGTCTCGAGCTTGACCTGCTCCGCTCTCGAGACCGCTAACTCGGCTTCCAACCGGATGATCCTCGCCGCCTGCGACTCCGACCGCACCGACACCGGCGGCGACACCGAACCGGCCGCAGCGGTCCCGGATCCGAGCTTGTCGACCCATTCCTTCAACGCACCACGGGAGATCCCCAAATCGGCCGCGATCGCTTTCAGCGTCGCGCCCGGCGTGGACTCGTACAAATCCACCGCACGCTGCCGGAACTCGTCCGTGTAGTTCTTCCTTGCCATCCCTCAGATTCTCGCTTCCCCAGCATCGTGCTGGAATCAGCGTGTCCAAGATCAGGGGTCAAGCCCCATCGCCGCTCTCTCAAAACCCATACCGTCACCGCACTGAACGCTACCTAAAGCGAACACCGCCGGCACCTGCCCGAATCGCCTGCTAACGGATGCGGCTCGCGCGTCGCGATCGGCTGGCTTAGCGTCCGTCTGTGCGGGTCGTTTGAACTGGCACAGTCGCGATGGGGTCGCAGTAGGGGCACAAGCCGACCGACGGGCCGGGTCTAATGCCGCCGTCATGAGGGATCAGTGCTCGTGCCCCTACGTCGACCTAGAGCGCGCGCGGCAGTGTCGGCTTGGTAGCCCAACTCGCGGATGGTCTCCATGACGCGTTCTCGAGTCGCGCTTCTCACATCGGGGCTGTCGTTGATGACCCGTGAAACTGTTTGGCGGGAGACCCCCGCCCGCTTCGCAACGTCAACAATCGTGGGGACGCGGTTTTCACCCGCGCGGGAAGGCGTAAAGCAGACCGTACGCGGTCGACACAAGACCCTCGAAGAGAATCGATTCCACGGTTGCATTGTCGCGCACCCCAACCGCGCGCACGCGGATCCCGATCTGACACACCCAGCGCGATGGGTTCGTCGACACTCATACCTTTTATGCGAGAGGTTCTGTGCGGTCTTGGAGTGCATCGCCTAAGCCGAGCGATCGGTTGGGCTGAGGAGCGGGTGAGACTCGTCGGTGATCGCTCAGCTCGACCGCGAGCCATTGCCGGGCCCGGCTGTAACGGGTGCGTGCCGTAGACGCATTGACGCCGAGTAGCTGAGCGGCTTCGGTTACAGTGAAGTCGTCCCAGTGCACCAGCATGACGAGCTCGCGATCGACTTTCGGCAGCCGGCGAATCGCTGCCTGAGTATCGAGGCGGCGTTGCGTGCAGTGTGCAGCCTCGACGGGGTCGATGGGCTGTTCGGGCAACAGGCGGTCGAAATTCACGCGTAGTGCGTCCGCGAGTCTCTTCTGCCGATATCCCCTCCGACGATGAGTGCGGAGGGCGTTGCGCGCGACGCCGAAGCTCCACATGCGAGCCGGCTCAACACCCTGCGGGATGTTCATCCGCTTTGCCCAAATGACAGTGAGTACATCGCTGAGCACGTCAGCCGCATCAGCGGGCGGTGTGATTCGCCGGGCGAGGTAGCTAAGAAGGTCCGCGCCATTGGCCCGAATAACCTCGACAGCCCAGGCGTCAGGAGCTGAGCTCCGGTTGGGTTCGGTCACCGGAACGGACCTGTACACGTGTCGGTGCTCCCCATTCCCACGCCCTGCAGGTCAGGAGGGAGACGGGAAGTGATGACCCGCGTTAGCGCCAACTTGAACGCAACCCCGTCGCGCAGCTCAGGGCTGTCGTTGGCCCAGATCTCCCCTTCCTGTGGAACATGCGGGTTGGCGATCGCAGAATCGTAGACGTCCTGACCCACCCCAGTCCAGTCCTCACTAGCAAGGATCTCTGCGGCGCGTTCGTCTTCAGCGGTCCGAGCGTCTCCGCTCATCACGTACACGCCGTACTCGCAAGTAACCGATACCCCAGTCTCCGTCTCGTAAACGATGGGGACACGCGCATCAAGATCGACATGTTCGCCGTTCACGGCAATCACCAGTGGAACAGCGATCGCTGCTCCGGTGAGAGCGAGCGCGCCGACCGCACCCAGCGGAACCATGATTCTCAAGTTCTGCCACCATCGCGGACGCTGCATTCTGTCTGCAGGAAGCTCGTCAACCATCGCCATGATTAGTGCCGCCGCCTCGTCGCGGCGCAGTCCGGTTGCCGGATCTGCCTGGTCAAGTCTTTCAGTCAGTTCATCCACGTCGGCTCACTCTCAGGGTCTCAGACAGTACATGTCCGGAGAACCGTGACGTGTCTCAAATTCCCTGAGATGAGGAATCGCTTAGACGCCACGACAGTATGACGTTGAGTCAGAGCCGAACAGCTCCGAGCATTCCGACCATCTCCAACTGTTGCGTCTGACGATCCTCGGCCGCCCCCTGAAGGATCCTCATGCGGACCCACGCGCCTCCGGACTGCCATGATTCACTCATGCACCCGGCCCGACTGATTGCAGCCATCCTGCTGGGCCTGATGGTCGCGGTTATGGCGCTATGTGCGTTGATCGCGCTGGCGACCCGGCCCAACATCGACTTCGCTCTTGCGCACACACTTCTCGGAGTCGCTGCTGGTCTGACGATCAGTGCGCTTGTCGCCACTCTGGTGTGGAGTCGACGGTGATCGCCCGCGCCGGATCCACTCACGGGCTGGGTAGGTCGATAAATGGAGCCACCGTCCTAGGCTCAGCTCATGATCAGTATGGGCTGGTTGCTGAGCGCTGAAAAGTCGGAGGGCACGTGGCCTGTGACCGTGGCGTCGAGCCTTGGGCGGGTGGGGCTAGCCGCGGTGATCGCCTCGCTTCTGATCGTGCAGTCAGGCTGTGCGGGTAGCGCATCCGAGGGAGCTGGCAGTAGGGCCGAGCTCTATGACTCGATCGATGGGCTCGCCAGCGATAGCACGGCGATCGTGATTGGCACGGTCACGGACCAAAGCACCGACGGCGGAGCGACGGTCTCATCTCTCGAGGTGGCGATCGCTCCCGCTTCCCCTCAACTGGGAGCTACCGCACCTGATGCTGAAGCGGTCAAGGTTGGCGACACCGTCGCTGTCCGACAAGATCCGGCCTCGCGCCCTCTCCTCGAAACGGGTAGAACGTACGTCCTGTGGCTGACTCCGACGATGCTCGACGGCGCCGCGGCAACTCAGTTCTTCATCACGGGATCGAACGCCGGCATGTACATTCTGGACGGGGCCGTTGCTCGGCGAGTGGCTATGGAGACCGGAGACACGTTGCCTGAAACGATCACGGTCGGAGACGAATAAAGGACGCGTCACTGGGATCAGACCGGGAGGCCATTCTTGACGGCGCAAGCTATTGCCGCGGCATCGCGGCACGAATAAGAAGTGAGCATGCCCGAACGAAGAGGACGGAACATCAGCGGGTGGGTGCTATTCGCTATCGGCATAGGCCTCACCGGCGTCGGTAGCTTCCAACTCTGGCGGCTCTGGGACGCGGAGCCCGGATCGCCCGGAACCGATGGCCTCCTGTTCCCCCTCGTGTTCGGCGTCTTCTTCCTCATCACGGGCATCTACTCATTGGTCAAGCGCAAGCCGCTGACAGATGACGGTTCTGTCCGCTACCCGTACCTTCTCAACAACCGGAAGCACGCAACCGCACGTACCCACTTGAGCAAGGCGTCTAACAGCGACGACCAAGAGGCCGGCGTGTTCGCAAGACGGCCCAATAATCCCGCGGCGGCTTTAGCGTTCGGCGTCGTTCTCCTCCTTGCCGCCGCTCTCAGTGTCCCTCTCCTCATCGCTGACCCCTTAGCCGTAGGTCGAGGAGTGCCCCTCTACCTGGTATCAATCGCGCTGTTCGTCACCGGAGTGTGGTTCACCGCGCTCGGCGTTGTATGGCGTCGACGGGACAAGGCACGCCTATAGGCGTGCGCTGCGAAGCCGCGCCGACGAAGCACGAGAACCTGTACGTCAAGTGACCCTCTGGGAGGAGTCCAGCAGGACAGCACCCTTGTGCAGCGGCGTTTTCGGTAGCACCGTCCGAGAATGAGTGAACTATTGATCGGCTACGCCCGCGTCTCCACCTATGAACAAGACCTAACCGCACAGCGGTCCGCTCTCGAGCGGCTCGGAGTTGCACCGTGCCACGTCTATACCGACCACGGGCTTACCGGCACGAATCGAGCGAGACCAGGACTCCGCGAAGCGTTCGCCGCCTGTCGCGACGGTGACACCTTGGTGGTGGCCAAGCTGGACCGACTAGCAAGATCGCTGCGAGACGCGACCGACATCATCGACGAGATCACCGCGAAGAACGTGAAGCTCAGCATCGGCGGCTCTGTTCACGATCCACTGGACCCGGTCGGGCGTCTTCTGTTCAACGTGCTCGCGATGGTCGCCGAGTTCGAATCTGACCTCATCCGAGCTCGCACGCGGGAGGGGATGCAAGTAGCGAAGGCCAAAGGACACCTGCGAGGGAAGCAGCCGAAACTGTCCGCGCCTCAGCAACGCCACCTCGTGAACACGTACCTCACTGGCACCCACTCGACTACCGAACTGGCAGAGATCTTCAACGTCGCCCGCTCCACCGTGTATAGAACCCTCCAGCGATCAGAAGTGTTGGCATCGATTCGTGCCGTTCCCGTTAGACCCGCCCGAAAAGATTCGCAGTGAGGGTCCCTCATACGGACGGGGGTGTGTCGGGTGGGGATCGTCAAACGTGACAGCCCCGAGGTCGAGGCCCGGAGCTTGTTCCGGGCAAGTGAAGTGCGTCGTGCATGTGGAGCTCGACTTTTCGTGGCGGCCTTCTGCGGTCGTTCCGTGTCGCTAGTCGCCGATGACGAGGATGCTTGCGGCGGCTTCGACGACGTCGTCGGTGATGGTTTCGAGTTGGTTGATCTTGAGGACTCGGGCTATCTGGGGGAAGAGTCGTTCGAGGAGCCGGAAGTTGCCGCGGGAGATGCGTTCGATGGCGCCGACGGCTTGCGCGTCGGTGAAGTCTTCGGGGTCGAGGGTCCGGCCGAGACGTTTCCAGTGGCGGGCCAGGACGAAGAGTAGTTCGTCGCGTCCGAGGGTGCGGTAGTGGTGGGAGAAACCGAGCCGGCTGTAGAGCTGGGGGTAGTGGCGGAAGCGTTGGTCGATGCCGGGCATGCCGATCAGGATGATGGCGACGTGGGTGCGGTCGTGCTGGTCGCGGAGAAGTTCTAGGGCCATGGGGGTGAGTCGTTCTGCTTCGTCGATGATGAGCAGCTCGACGAAGGTGTGGCTGTGTGGCCGCTGCCCGGTGACGTTGCCTAGTGCCCGTTGATGTTCATCGACGCAGGTGTCGACTTTCAGCTGCCAGTGGCTGATCTCGCGAATGAGGTCTTTCGGTCTTGGCAAGACGTCGGGGGTGTAGAGGACGGTTCGGGATCGGTTGGCGAGGGCATAGTGCGGGGCGTCCGCGTCGCTGCGGGGTCCCCACTGGTTGATGTAAGGCTCGAGTGCGTCCCAGTTGGCGTACCTTCGGGCGGATTGGGTTTTGCCGACGCCGGCATCGCCGTGACAGATGCCGATGGTCTTCTCTTTCCGGACCGCGTTCGCGAACTCAGTGAAGCGTCGGTGCTCCTTGGTCACGATGAATGCCTGGCTCATCACTCGTCCTCTTCATAGGTGCGTAGCCGGTTCCGCCGGACCGCTGGTGAGGTAGGGCGGGGATCTTGGCGGACCGCGGTCGTCGGGATGCGGTCGTTGATGACCTTGCGCAGTTCGCGTCGCCGGGCCCGCCGCGCAGTTTCGATGTCTCGGAGACTGAGCCGTAGGTTCGGATGGGCTTCATCGATGGCGACGCAGATGAAGGTGTCATGGTCGTAGACGCGGATCTCGGAGATATCGCGGGGGTCGTACCGGATGGTGATCGGGTGTCCGACGAACGGCGCGAGAGTGGGTGCAAGGTAGCGCTGGCCTTGAAAGTGGATCCCGTCTCGTTGCACGATCCGGTTCTTCGGCACAGTTAAGGGAGTGTGTCGAGGTGCTCGAGGCTGTCGGGTATTCGCGGAAGCCAGCCGTCGGCGACCCACGCGTCCCTGGGTGACATGCCGAGCTCGGAGTGCCGGCGGTCGTTGTACACGGCGATGAACGCGCCGATTGCCCGATCCAGCGCGGGCAGGTCCATCGACGGTGTCGGGGTGCGGCTGCCGGGTCCCAGGTGTCCGGGGAGGGTGGTGAGAAGTTCCGTGTTGATGGTGCCGAAAAACCGCTCGATCTTGCCACGGCCTTGGGGGCGGCCGACGATCGAGTGGATGATGCGGATGTGCAGCGCGATCGCGGTGCGTTCGAGATGCTGGCTGGTGAAATCCGAGCCGTGGTCGACGTGCAGAATGTCCGGGATGCCACACATCGCCCAGGCGGGGTCGGCCTTCCGCCAGATCGCTTGCCGGAGGGCCAGCGCCGTGTTCATGGCCGACGGCGCCCCGGTGAAGACGGTGTATCCGCAGATCGTGCGAGAGTAGTCGTCCATGACGGTCGTGAGCCACGGCCGATCGGGCTTCCCGTCAGACCCGACGATGAGGATGTCCAACTCGGTGTGATCGGACTGCCAGATCTGATTCGGGCGGTCTGCTCGGCGGCGCAGCACGAGTTCGTGGCGGTCACGATACGACGCCGGCCCCTCAAGCGCCAGGGTAACGAGGGCGGGATCGAGGCAACGCACAATCTCACGCACCGTGGCATAGCTCGGCGCAGGGTTACCCCGCCGGGTGGTCTCAGTGACCGTAAGGCGATGCAGCGTCGCCAAGCTCGGGCGCGGTCTGGTCAGCGCGAGGCGCTCAACAAACGCGACCGTCTCGGCCGCGGTGCGACGTGAGCCTGCGTCGGAACGTTGATGATCGTCCAGGCCGTTGAATCCGTCGCGTCGGTAACGCTGATGCCAGCGCTGCAACGTGCGTTCGCTGACTCCGGTGTCCCGGGCAAGAGTGGCGAGCGGGATCTGGTCTTCGACATGCAGCCGAAGAATCCGCCACCGCTCCTCACCGTCCATCCCACGCCTGCTACATCGCAGCGCTCTCGCCAGCCGCCGCGGCTTGCTGGTGACGGTACAGGGTGGCGCGGCTCCAGCCGACGAGGCGGGCGGCATCCTCAGCGGTGCGCCCCTTCGCGCGCGCCTCCCGCGCCAGCTCGAGCTTGTCCGCAATCACCACCGGGTCCGATACGGGGCGACCGAAGCGGGTCCCGTTCTGCCTGGCCGCAGCGATCCCCGCGGTCACTCGCTCCACGATCAGCTCCCGCTCGTACTCCGCGAGGGTGGCGAGCATGTTCAGCATCAACCGACCCGTCGACGTCGTCGGGTCAATCCCGTCCGAGATCGATCGGACCTGGACCCCGGCCGCACGCAACAGGTTCACCGTGTTCAGCACGTCGATAAGCGACCGCCCCAAACGGTCGACCCGCCAGACGACCACGGTGTCTCCCTCGACAGCGTGCTCGATCAGTTTCTTCATACCGGGCCGCTCGATCGCCGCCCGGCTCCCCGAAGTGACGTCCGCGAACACATCGCGCTTCTGTACCCCCGCACCGACGAGCGCATCAAGCTGCAGCTGCGCATCCTGACTCGTCGTGCTCACCCGCGTGTACCCCAGAAGCCTCATCACGCCAGTGTGATTTAGAAAGCTCTTCCCTGCACCTGGGTAAGACAGTTTGTGTCGAGACGAGTTTTCGAGACAGATCGCCTCCCGAGAACTCGCGATTGTCCGAGATGTCGGTGCCGCTCCCGCCGGTGTCTCGAAAAGCTGTAGCTTTACGAGACGCCAGTTCATGTGTTCGGGATGCGGTGATACGGAGCTCAGCGACCCGAGGGCTTCTGCGGTGAGCTGATACCCCCGGCCTATCTCAGACCGTTGGGGATCGTGTCGTTGTCGTCGGACGGAGTCGATGCGCGGTGACCGTTGACGAATGGGGTGGGCTCGGGGGTGGGGTGCCGAACGGTCTGAATGATCATCAAGGCGACGCCGAGGAGAGCGACGAGGATGGATGCCCAGATGTTGGCGGGAATGCCGAGGGGCGCGTCGCTGGTGGGGTCGATGCGGATCGCTTCGAGTCCGCTACGCCCGATGCCGTACCAGATCAGGTAGATAGCCAGGCTTCGTCCCCATCCGAGCGTGAGGCGTCGCTCGAGCACGACGATGAGGGTCGCCCCGATGAGGTTCCAGATCATCTCGTAGAGGAAGAGGGGGTGGAACAGTGTGCCGGCGGGGAGGCCGGCGGGGAACATCGGGGCTGCGGGGAGAATCTCAAGTCCCCAGGGCAGGGTGGTGGGGTTTCCGAACAGTTCCTGGTTGAAGTAGTTGCCGAGTCGGCCGATGGCCTGGGCGACGAGGAGTGCGGGAGCGAGAGCATCGGCAAAGGCCCAGAAGCGGAGCCCGGCGCGGCGGCATCCGATGTAGGCGCCGATCGCGCCGCCGATGAGGGACCCGTAGATGGCGTTGCCGCCGTCCCAGATAGCGAACACGTTCCACAGGTTCGCGCCAGGGTAGAAGTAGTCGGAGACGTGGGTGAACACGTGGTAGAACCGTGCCGCGATGATACCGAGCGGAACAATCCAGAATGCGATGTCGATGACCGCCCAGGGTTGCACGCCTCGTCGGCGGAGCCTGCGGTCGGTGATCAGGACGGCGGCAATGATGCCGGCGATGATGCACAGTGCGTAGGTGTGGATAGTGACCGGACCGAGCTGGAAGCTTGCCCATGCCGGGTCGGGGCTGGGGATGCTCGCAGGGTGAATGTTCAAAGCTGTGTTCCTTCGCCGTCGGGAACGACGTTCAACGGTCGGGTCGGTTCGACCGGGGGACGGTGGGTGCTGACGAGGAACTCGTCCACGTTGGGGAGGTGGGCCCGGACGCTGCGGTTCGCGTCGACGGTGATCGCGTCGAGCTGCTGCCGGGAGGCGCCGGCGGTGACGGTGAGTATCGCGTCGCCTTCGAGGCGGTGTCCGTTCCAGCGCAGCCGGATGCGGTCGACCCGGTCGATGCCGTCGACGTGGTCCAGGGCGTGCGCGACTTTGTCGACGAGTTCGGGTTCGACGCCGTCGAGGAGGCGGCGGCCGACGCTGCGGACGGTGCCGATGAGGAGGACGAAGATGGCGGCGGAGATGATCAGCCCGACGATCGGGTCCGCCAGCGGGAATCCGAGCAGCACACCAACCCCGCCAGCGACCACGGCGAGGGAGGTGAACCCGTCGGTGCGGGCGTGGATGCCGTCGGCGACCAGGGCGGCGGAGCCGATGCGCTGTCCGACGCGGATCCGGTACACGGCGACGATCTCGTTGCCGAGGAAGCCGATGATTCCGGCGGCGATCACCCAGCCAATGTTGGTGAGCGGCTGCGGGTGGATGATGCGGTCGACGGACTGCCAGGCGGCCACGATCGCGGACAGCGCGACGACGAACACAATGAACAACCCGGCGAGGTCCTCCGCGCGGCCGAGCCCGTAGGTGTAGCGGCGGGATGCGGCGCGCCGGCCGAGGATGAACGCCACCCACAGGGGGACGGCGGTGAGCGCATCCGAGAAATTGTGGATGGTGTCTGCCAGCAGCGCAACCGAACCGCTGAAGAACACGACCACCGCCTGCAAGACCGTTGTTGCCAGCAGAATCAGCAGGCTGATCTTCAACGCGCGGATACCGGAGCTGTTGGCTTCCATGGCGTCGTCGATGGAGTCGGCTGCGTCGTGCGAGTGTGGCACGAACAGCCCGTAAACAAACCCCTTGAACCCAGTCGGATGGGTATGACCGTCGCCGTGGTCATGACCACCGTGCTCGTGCCCGTGCTCATGCGCGTTTCCGTGCGCGTGCTCGTGCTTTTGCTGGTGCGCGTGGCCGTGCCGGTGTGCGGTGTGGTGCTCGTTGCCGGTGGTCATTCGCTGATTCGATCCGCGTGGTGGTGGCGGGGGGTGTCGCCAAGGGAGTGTTCGGCTTGGAAGATGGCGTCGGCGACGAGGCGGGAGGCGTGCTCGTTCTCCAACCGGTAGAACACCTTTTGTCCTTCTTGACGGGTCGCGACGATGCGGGCCAGACGAAGCTTGGCGAGATGCTGCGATACGCCGGCCGGGGACTTGTCGACCGCTTCGGCGATGCTGTTCACCGACAGCTCCTCCGCGTCTTGCAACGCGAGGATGATGCGCACCCGAGTCGCGTCGGCAAGCATCCCGAACACTTCCACGGCCAGCTCCACATAGGAGCTGTCCGGCCGATACCCGCATTCCTGCTTATCTACGCTCATACGCAGATACTACGCCTGTGTGGCTTCGAGGACGCCCCAGAGATTGCACGGCCGGCCCATCTGCCGTCTGTGGCGCCTTCAGTGGTGCCGGCGGCCTTCACGGCCGCCCTCGTGATCGTGATCGTCGTCGTCGTCGTCGTCGTCGTCGTCGTCGAGGAGCATGCCGACGGACGTGGCGCAGGCGTCGCCGCGCCACGCTTCGGCGCCTTCGCGGATGGCGAAGGCCGCGATGATCAGGCCGGCGATAGCGTCCGCCCACCACCACCCGAACAAGCTGTTCGTGATCAGCCCGGCGAGTACGGCGGCCGACAGGTAGGTGCAGATCAAGGTCTGCTTGGAGTCGGCGACTGCGGTGGCGGACCCCAGCTCGCGTCCTGCTCGGCGTTCAGCCAACGACAGGAACGGCATGATCACGACACTGAGGGCCGTGATGACGATGCCGAGCGTTGAATGCTCAGCCTCGACCCGACCGATGAGGGCGAACACGGACGAGACGGTGACATAGGCGGCGAGGGCGAAAAACGCGATCGCGATGACCCGCAATGTGCTCTTCTCCCATCGTTCCGGGTCACGGCGGGTGAACTGCCACGCGACGGCGGCGGCGGAGAGCACTTCGATCGTGGAGTCCAGTCCGAACCCGATCAGCGCCGCCGAGGACGCGACCGTGCCGGCGGTGATGGCCACGGCCGCTTCGATGATGTTGTAGGCGATGGTCGCGGTGACGATCCACCTGATGCGGCGTTGCAGAATGTGTCGGCGGTCGCCTGTCACTCGCGGAGCGGTGGTGCTCATGAGCAGGTGCAGCTCTGCCCCGCGCAGCAATCGGGCTCCACGTACAGCACGACCCGGAGCAGCTCGTCCAAGGCGGGGGCGAGGTGGGAGTCCGCGAGGCGGTACCAGGTGCGGCGCCCATCAGGGACCGCCTCCACGAGTCCGCAGCCGCGTAAGCACGCGAGCTGATTGGACATCACTTGACGAGAAACCCGCAAGGCAGCAGCCAGATCGGACGGATACGCGGGGGCCTCCCGAAGCGCCAACAGCACGCCCGTGCGGGTGGCGTCAGAGAGCGCATGCCCCAGCCGCGCGAGTGCAGCCGTGTGCGTCGCAGTGGCAGTGGTCGTCATCGCGGACATCCTCGGATAGTACAGGAAATGCTGAACAAACCGTCGCCACGCAGGACCGCGGTCCGTGCCATCCCGGAATAATGTCGACCTCTGCGGCGCTTGATACCCTAGGGGGGTATGGTATGCGTGTGAACGGTTACGACAGCAACAAGGACGATCTCCAGGCTCGGCTTCGGCGCATCGAGGGTCAGGTGCGGGGAATCTCGCGGATGGTCGATGAGGACAAGTACTGCATCGACATCCTCACGCAGGTGTCCGCCGCGACAAAGGCGCTGGAAACGGTCGCACTCTCGCTGCTCGGCGATCACGTGCGCCACTGCGTCGCCGAGGCCTCTGCCGAAGGCGGCCAGGTCGCCGCGGAGAAGATCCGTGAAGCCAACGACGCCATCGCACGTCTCGTCCGCTCCTGAACGACTACCCCACCATTAACCGGAGGACACACCATGACTGACCGCATCGACCTCGGGCTCAAAGAGGCCACTAGCGCAGGCTGCTCTTGCTGCGCCGCGCCGGCTTCCGCTGCCGACATGCCCACTTCCGCGGCGTCGTCGGTGACGGAGGAGGTGCTGGTGTCGGGGATGACGTGTGCGCACTGCGTGTCCAGCGTCACCGAGGAGATCACCGGTATCGAGGGCGTGCAGAACGTCACCGTCGACCTACATGCTGGCGGCGCATCCCGGGTCACCATTCAGAGCTCCACTCCGATTAGCACGTCCGCGGTGAAGGCAGCCGTGGAAGAGGCCGGCTACACCCTGGCCGACAGACAGGTCTAAAGCACTTCGACGCGACGCAACGAAGGAGGCTCTGATGAGCCAGCACGATCACTCCCCGCACCCCGTGAACCCCCGCGATCACGCCGCCTCGACTGCCACCGCGAACGATAATGCGGCGATGGGTCACACCGGTCACGACGACG
The DNA here is from genome assembly GCF_047237905.1 of Microbacterium jepli. NCBI lineage: Bacteria > Bacillati > Actinomycetota > Actinomycetes > Micrococcales > Microbacteriaceae > Microbacterium > Microbacterium jepli. The sequence goes on from NZ_JBDFLW010000005.1 coordinate 761,503, forward strand.
CCCCGGCGCCGGCCGCAGGGCATGTCGATCACGGGCACGCGGACCATGGCGGTCACGCGGGTCACGGCGATCACGTTGCCCGGTTCCGGCGACTGTTCTGGATCATGCTGGTCCTGGCCGCCCCGGTCGTCGGGTTCTCGATGATGTTCTCGATGCTGCTCGGCTACCCCCTTCCCGACGCCGCATGGGTCGGATGGGTGTCGCCGCTGCTGGGAACAGTCATGTACGTGTGGGGTGGTGCCCCGTTCCTCACCGGCGCGGTCAGTGAGCTCCGCGCCCGCAAGCCCGGGATGATGCTGCTGATCGCGCTGGCGATCACGGTCGCGTTCGTCGCGTCCTGGGGTGCGAGCCTCGGGGTGCTGGATCACGAGCTGGACTTCTGGTGGGAGCTGGCGCTGCTGATCGTCATCATGCTCCTGGGCCACTGGATCGAAATGCGCTCCCTTGCCCAAACCACCTCCGCCCTGGACTCCCTCGCCGCGCTTCTCCCGGATGAGGCCGAGAAGGTCGACGGGGACACCACCGTGACCGTTGCTCCCGCGGACCTGCTGGTCGGGGACGTTGTCGTGGTCCGCCCCGGTGGCCGGGTGCCGGCGGATGGTCGGATCGTGCAGGGCTCGGCCAGCATGGATGAGTCGATGATCACGGGCGAGTCCCGCCCGGTGCGCCGCAGCGACGGGGACCCGGTGATCGCCGGGACCGTTGCCACCGACTCCGGAGTGCGGGTGGACATCACCGCGGTCGGTGCGGACACTGCCCTGGCCGGGATTCAGAAGCTGGTCACCGAGGCACAGAACTCTTCCTCCCGTGCGCAGCGCCTCGCCGACCGCGCCGCCGGGTGGTTGTTCTGGTTCGCGCTCGGCGCGGCCTCGATCACTGCGATCGCGTGGACGCTGCTGGGTTTCCCCGATGATGCTGTCGTTCGCACCATCACGGTGCTGGTGATCGCGTGCCCGCACGCGCTCGGGTTGGCGATCCCGCTGGTGGTGTCCATCGCCACCGAACGCGCCGCGAAGGCGGGTGTGCTGGTGAAGGACCGGCTGGCGTTGGAGAGCATGCGCACCGTGAACACGGTCCTGTTCGACAAGACCGGCACGCTCACCAAGGGCACCCCCGGCGTCACCGCCATCGACCCCGTCGTCGGGGTCGACCCCGACGAGCTCCTCGCCCTGGCGGCCGCCGCCGAAACGGACTCCGAGCACCCCCTCGCGCGCGCGATCGTCACCGCTGCGAAAGAACGTCAGCTTACCGTCCCGCGCGCCAGCGACTTCGCATCCTCACCCGCGGTCGGTGTTCGCGCGCTAGTCGACGGGCGGACTGTGCAGGTGGGTGGCCCGTACCTCCTCGAACAAGCCGGGGCGAGCGAGCTGCCCGTCGCAGACGAGTGGCGCGAGGAGGGCGCGATCATCCTGCATGTCCTGATTGACGGGGTCGTGGCGGGTGCGTTGCGGCTCGCGGACGAGATCCGCCCCGAATCCCGAGAGGCCGTGACCGCGCTGCAGGGCCGCGGCGTGCAGGTGGTCATGATCACCGGTGACGCGGAAGCCGTCGCCGCATCCGTAGCCAAGGAGCTGGGCATCGACCGGTACTTCGCCGGTGTCCGCCCCGAAGACAAAGCCTCCAAGGTGAAGCAGCTGCAGAGCGAGGGCCGGAAGGTCGCAATGGTCGGCGACGGGGTGAACGATGCCCCCGCCCTCGCCCAGGCTGACGTCGGTATCGCGATCGGCGCCGGCACCGACGTCGCGATCGCCTCCGCCGGGGTGATCCTCGCCTCCGACGACCCACGCTCGGTGGTGTCGGTGATCGAACTGTCCCGGGCCAGCTACCGGAAGATGACCCAGAACCTGTGGTGGGCAGCCGGCTACAACCTCCTCTCCGTCCCACTGGCCGCCGGAGTGCTCGCCCCGATCGGGTTCGTGCTGCCCATGTCGGTAGGAGCAATCCTGATGTCACTGTCCACCATCGTGGTCGCCCTCAACGCCCAGCTGCTGCGGCGTCTGGACCTCAGCCCGGACGCCGTCATTCGCCGCAACTGAGAGGGGTGTCGTACCGTGGAAGGACGAGGGAGGTGACATGTCGCTGATCGCACTCACAGAACACCTGCGCGCCGGCCGCTCGATGGCCCGCACGCTGCTGCTGCTGATCGCTCTCACCGGCGCGGTCATCATCGGCCTGCTGGCCATGCACTCCCTCAACACTCACACCGCCGCGGAAACCGGCCACCACGCCACCATGGCCACCATGGCCACCACCGACCCTTCCGGGATGAGCACCGACTCCCACGCGGGCGCGACCGCCGCGGTGGATGACGGGTGCCCGGATTGCGGGTCGGACCACTCGAGCATGTTCGCCATGGCATGCGTCCTCGCCCTGCTGGCGACGGTGCTTCTCCTGGCCCGGCCGACCGCGGTCCGCCAGTGGCTCGCGCGTTTTCCCCGACCGGGACCGCCTGCGATCTCACCCCCCGGGATCCCGGGTCTTCGCCCTCCTTCTCTCACAGTTCTCTGCATCAGTCGTACGTGACGCGTCCGAGCCTCGGCGACCCTGCCGCAGGCTCCCATTGACTGACGCACGCCGGTCTCCCTGACCAGGCGCACCCTTTCACGTACCCCTTTTGGAGAACCCTGATGAGAATTCGTACCGCGGCGACCGCCGCACTGGCCCTGGCCACCGCACTTACCCTCGCCGGCTGCGCAGGCAACACCGCCGGTTCCGGCTCGATGCCGGGCATGGACCACGGCAGCAGCAGCAGCAGCGCCTCACCGTCCGTGGTGATGGCGAACTTCAACGACGCGGATGTGATGTTCGCGCAGATGATGCTCCCGCACCACCAGCAAGCCGTCGAGATGGCCGACATGATCCTCGCCAAAGACGGCATCGACGCCGGTGTGATCACACTCGCAGAGCAGATCAAAGCCGCCCAGCAACCCGAGATCCAGCAGCTGCAGGGATGGTTAGAAGAGTGGGGCGCCGACACCGGCACCAGCTCGATGGGCGGCATGGACCACGGCGGCGGAATGATGAGCGACCAGGACATGCAAACCCTCGACGCCGCCACCGGCACCGACGCGTCCCGCCTGTTCCTCGAGCAGATGACGATGCACCACGAGGGCGCCGTCACCATGGCGCAGGACGAGGTCGACAACGGCCAGAACTCAGACGCGGTCGCGCTCGCGCAGACCATCGTCTTCACGCAGACGGCCGAGATCGCCACCATGAAAGAGCTGCTCGCGCAGCTCTGACGCACCCCCGGTGAGGGACACCCCGCAACGGGGTGTCCCTCACCCCGGACTCGAAAGGGTGCCTATGCGCGTTCCCCTGCGCGCGACAGTATGCCTCGTCGCGCTTCTCACTCTGACCCTCACCGGGTGCGTGGCCGCCACGCCGCCCACTACCGGCATCAACCACGCGACCGCAATGCCGCACGTGCACGCGATCGTGGCCGCGCCGGATGGTGAGGGGTTCCTGCTCGGCACCCACGACGGCATCTACTCCGCCACCGCGGACGGGCGACTCGGCGCCCGAGTCGGCAGCGACAACCTCGATGCCATGGGCCTGACCGCCCTCGGCGGAGACCTCCTCGCGTCCGGCCACCCCGGCACCCGCACACCCGCGGACCTGGGCGAACACAACCTCGGCATCATCCGCAGCCAAGACAGTGGGACGACGTGGGATCCGGTCGCGTACACGGGGGAGAAAGACTTCCACGCCCTCACCGCCAGCCCGGACGGCACTCTCTACGCCCAAGCGACCGACGACAACGTGCTGCTTGTAAGCACCGACCGGGGTGTCAGCTGGGCCCCGACCGGTAGCAGGCTGCAAGTCTTCGCGATCGTCGTCGATACAAGCGGCCGCGTTATCGCGACCACCGCCGATGGGCCCCAGGTCAGCAACGACCGTGGCGACACATTCACCCTGGTGCCCGATGCGCCCACCCTGTATCCGCTGGCTGCGTCGCCTGACTATCAGCGGCTCGTCGGCGTGGACAGCAAAGAGACCATCTGGACCAGCAGCGCCAGCGATCCGATCTGGCGGAACGTCGGAACCGCGCACGGCTCGGCCCAGGCCATCGTCATCACCGACGCCGGAGACATTGCCGTCGTAGACGACAGCGGACTCACCCTGCTCCCCATACCCGCGGCTGGCTGACCCGCTCATCTGAAAGAGACCACTCTTGTTCACGCATCCACCCACCACCGAACACACACCCCTGCGCTCCCGGAGCAGACCTTCGACCGGCGCCCAAGCGCCGCTCGCGCCCGCAGCGACCAAGCAGCCCGAAGCTGTCCTCACGCGACGGCAAGCCCGCACCCGCACACAGCCATCCGAAACAACCCGCCAAGATCCACCGACACGCACCCCCGCGAAACCGCCGCAAGACGCCTTCGATGCCGCTGCCCACCTGTTCTCGTTCACACCGAAAGCAACTGCGCCGTCCGCGCCGACTTCGGCGCGCTCGTTCGCGTTCGCAGCGGAGCCCACCTTGACGCCGACCCATCCGCAGCCACACTCTCGGGCGCGAGCACTGTTCTTGTCTGTGAGCGTCCTCGGACTTGTGGCGATGCTGACCGTCGGGATGACCGTTGATGCCGAGGCGCTCCCGCACGAGCACACAGAACCGGGGACCACTCCGGTGGACAGTTCACGGCCCGAAGACATCCAGGCGTACGTCACACCCGAACAGACGCAGGCCACTCCCATCATCACTCGCGACAGCTACTCCACCGCCACCCTCGTGGATCTCGCCGGGAACGAGGGCATCACGAACTACTCCAGCGCAGTATTCACCAACAACCCGGACTGCACCATCCAATGGCCCTACGCCGTCGGGGTTCCGATGACCTACGGATTCGGCATGCGCGACGGCAAGATGCATGAAGGCACCGACTTCGTTCCCGGCGCCGGGGCCCACATCCAAGCCATTGCCGACGGGGTTGTCAGCACCTCGACTGAAAACGGCGGCGCCTATGGAGTCACCGTCGTCATCAACCACCTCGTTGACGGACAGCTCGTCTCCACCCGCTACGCCCACATGGAATACGGTTCCCGACAAGTCGAAGCCGGCGACACAGTCAGCGTCGGCCAATACGTTGGCCGTACTGGTAACACAGGACGGTCCTTCGGCGCCCACCTACATCTCGAGGTACTCAAGGACGGGACCACCGCCATCGATCCGTTGCCCTGGCTGAAGGAACACTCCGCCTGCTGACGACGAACGTCCGGCATGCGCGTGTACGCGAACCCGAAGCGTCGGCACTCACTGGGACGTTCAGCTGACGCGGCGGGCTCGTCGGCGGGCAGATGGCTGCCGAGTCACCTCACTCATCCATCTCCAACTCACCCATTGGAAGCGAGCAGCGACCGGAAGCCTGCCGTTGCGGTGAGACCGCCTGCCGCATCAACGGTGAGAACATCGATCGCCCACCGAGCACACGCGTCCCGCAACGTAGGTTCCCCGCCGGCGACGATGGCGGTCGCGAGGACGTCGGCGGTCAGGATGTCCTCAGCGAGAACACTCACTTGAACGAACGTGGGGGCCGCGCCGGTGTTCCAGATGTGGTCACCGCGCTCGGCGCTCCCTGAGGTGGCTACGGCGCGGTGCCCGTCACGAAGTTCAACCGCACACAAGAGTTCCGCGCGGTGGGCGGGATCGATGATTCCGGTGAGCCAGCCCCCTCCTCCGGGACGTGTTCCCGAGGTGAGCAGATCTCCGCCCACGGCAAGTGTCCAGTCCTGGCATCCTGCGTCCGCAAGAAGGGCGCCCGCATCGCGCATCGCGAGCGCTTTGACGACCCCGTTGAGGTCAAGGACCCCGTCGGGGCGGGTGGGGCTGAAAGCGCCGCCGGTGCGGATGCGCCACTCCGACGCTAGTTCGTAGGAGGCGCGTACCTGCACGCTCCCGTCGGTGATCTTTCCGCGTCCAGCGTTGATCTGACTCAGCTCGGAATCTGGCCGGTACAGGCTGAAGCGGGCATCCGCGTCGCTGAACACCGCCTCGATGTCGTCCCAGGGGACGAGGGCGGCGTTCGGGTCCGGCACGTCCAGTGAAACAACGGTGCCCATGGTGGGAAATACGTGGCGCATCAGGAGCGTGCCTGATCGAGCGCGGATTGCACCGAGGTGAGGTACCCATCGGTGGTGTAGGTGGCTCCGCTCACATTGGAAACCTTCGCGGATTGGGAAGCGATGACCTCTTGACGTAGCAGGGGGGCGGCATGGTTGCTGATCTGTGCGGATTCACGATCCCGGTTTGTGAGCTGCAGCGCACTGACATCGGTGATCTGGCCGCCGGAGACCGTCACCTGCACCTGCACGTTGCCGTATCGCGTTTGCGTACTCGCACCCGTAAAGGTGCCGTCTTTCAGACCGCTGCTGGGGGCAACCGCGGCGGATGGCGTCGATGGGACGGGGGGCGTGTTTCCCGTGCCGGCGGGGACGCTGGCACTGAGGGGGGTGGTGCCCAGCGTGGCGGCGAGGGTGTGCGCCCCGATCTGCCATCCCCCGAGGAGTAACGCTACGGAGGCGAGGACACTTGTGAGGGTTGCGCGCTTCACCAGTCGAGCCTTTCTGCGTGGATGTGGTGTTCAGGGACGCCGAGGGATCGAGCTTCGGCCTCCACAGCGTCCAGCCAGGCGCTGGGACCGCACAGGTAAAGGTCGGAGTGCATCAGCTTCGGGAAGATGCTCTGCAGGGACACACCGCGGGCAGCGTCCTCCGCCGCCAGCCAGCTCGACACCCCGGCGCCACGGTGACCTACTGACCGGTACAGGGTCGCGTCTTTCGCGGCCGCGATCTGTTCGATCTCGTCCCACAGATACATCTCATCGCGGTCACCTGCGCGCAGCAGGATGGTGGCTTCGCCCGGTGTAAGGGGGGAACTTTCCAAGAGCGTCCGTGCGGGAGTGACGCCGATGCCGGCGGCGATGATCGCAAGTCGTGGGGAAGTCCGAGCAACATCGGAGAACAGTCCGTAGGGGCCTTCCATCGAGACCCGTGTGCCGGCCGGGACCCTGCCGATGCGTTGGCTGCCAGCCCCCAGATCCCGCACAGTGATGCGTACGTGGCTGTCGCTGGGCATTGCCGACAGGGAAATAGGGTGCGAGTGGTACCAGGTCTTGCCTGTCCAGAACCGCCAGATCAGGAACTGTCCGCCCTCACTGCGCAGGCGGCGGAGGTTCCGGCCGCGCAGATGAATGGACACCACCCCCGGTGACAGAGTCTCCGTGCCAGACACCGTGATCTGGTGCCGCAAGGTGGACACGATCGGGGTGACGAACCTGCACACGACGATCGCCGACAGTGCTGTGACGTACAGCGCGATCCAATACACCTGCTGCCAGGTACCGGCCGCCAGGACACCGCCGTTACTGAACTGATGTGGCACAGCGAAAATCACCGCCGCGTAGCTGAGGAGATGGATGAGATGCCAGCCCTCGTAGCTGAACTTGCGGCGCACCGCCACCAGCGAGGTCACCACGACCGCGATGAACAATCCCATCGCAACGAACGCGAGCGGCATGTCGGGAAGCGCGAGCATCGCCTCAATCTCCGCAATCGGGTCGATGCCGGCAGACATCCCGTACCCCACCAGCAGCAGGAGGCCGTGAGCGAGCAGGAGGTAAAGAGCGGGTTTTCCGAGACGACGGTGAGTCGCGATCGCGCGATCGTGGCCCACGGTGCGATCGATGATCGGCACACGCGCGGCCAGCAGCAGCATGACAAGGACGAAGTCCGTGCCAACCAGCCCGGCGATGATGCCCAGACCGGTCACCACCCCCGCGGTGCTGGTCCAATCCGCCAGGCCACCGTATGCGAGATACAAGGCGGTGGCGGCGGCGCCGGAGGCCCACAGGAGTGTCACCAGGAGGTCGGACATCCGCGCCCGGCGGGCGTACTGACGTCGCCTGTCCACACGTGGGACCCGGAGGCCCGGTGCGGAGGTGGCGGGAAGCAGTGTTGCCTGCTGTGTGCTCATGGATCGAGCATCAGCAGAATTCCTATGCTCCGCCTACGGGAAGCGGGCCCCTGCGGTGTGAGAGTTCACATCTTCGGCAGGTGCACGGTCACAGCGAATCCAGGTGCCTGATTCTCCAGCGTCACGCTGCCGGCTGCGGAGACGACGATAGCGTGCACGAGGGCGAGGCCCAGTCCGCTGCCTCCGGCGTCGGCGGACCGTCCCGCATCCGGGCGGCTGAAGCGCTCGAACGCCTTGTCGAGGAACTCCGGTGGCATACCGGGACCATCGTCCGTGACGGTGAGGTCCGCTCCTTCGAGGGTGAACGTCAACGCCGCCTCGACTGTCCCTCCGGTGGTCACAGCAGTGACCGCATTGTGAAGGAGGTTGTCGAGTACTCGGCCGAAAGAGCGAGGATCGATGCGGTACTGGTGCGAGGAGTCGGCTCCGGGTAGTTGGAGGCTCACCGTCACAGACCGTCGCAGTCCGAGCATTCTGGCTCGGTCTACCGCGCCCATCAGCTCTACAGTAAGTGCATGGCTGGATGAGGTGGGTTCGCGCCCGTTCTCGGTCTCGAGGCGGTTCAATTCGAGCAGGTTGGTTGCCAGTGCCGCCAGCCGGGCCGCGGAGGCCTCGGCCCCGCGCAGATGCGTCTCGAGCGCGGTCGCGTCGCCGGTGTCGCCGCAGGCGAGTTCGAGCTGCGTGGTGAGTGAGGCCAACGGGGTTCGGAGCTCGTGTGCGGCGTCGGAGATCATCTGTTTCTCGCGGGTCGCGGACGTCCGCAGCCGGGTCAGCAGTTCATTAAGGGTTGTCGCGAGGGCTGCGATCTCGTCGCGGGCACGACCGACAGGCAGTTCACCCTCCAACGTGTTTCCCAGCTCCACCGCAGCCTTCCGCATGCGCGCGACCGGGCGGAGGGTCACTGTGGCGAGCACCCACGACGCGGCCCCGAACCCTGCGAGCAGGAGGACGCCGCCGAGGATCAGCACGCGGTCCAGTCCATCGACCGCAAGCTCACTGGAAGAGGTGCTCCGGGCGGACCACAGCGCCCAGGTGCCGGAGCTGGTGGGCACGTCCTGGCCTATCACGATGTAGTGGCGTCCCGTTGCGTCGGTGACGGGGAACTGCTCGGCCCCTGCCGGCCGATTCGTGACGAGGGTCGATATGTCGCGTGGGAGGGAATCCACTTCGACTCGACCGTCAGGGCTGCGCGCGTACACGAGGACGCCAGCGCCGGGGTTATCGACTTCGGCGGTGGGGTTTGAGGCGATGTCCGCTTCAAACGATTGCAGGTCGCCTTGCGCGAGTGCCGCGTCAGCATCAGCTAGGACTGTCCGAAGTTCGCTGCGGACGATGATAAGTGCGATGGCGATGAGTACGGCAGCGACCAGCACACTGCCGATGGTGATGCGGGCGCGAATCGTCAGCCGCCGCATCAGGGCTTCACCTCGAACACGTACCCGCTCCCGCGAACGGTCGCGATCCGCACTCCGGAGTCAATGGGATCCAGCTTGCGGCGAAGGTAGCTCACGTACTGGTCAACAACAGTCCGGTCGATGTGGTGTCGTGTTCCCCACACGTCGTCCAGGATTTCTTCCCGTGTGACCACGGCGCCCAGATGGGTCGCGAAAAAGCGCAACAGCGCGAACTCTTTGATACTCAGGGGCAGAGTCGACCCGTTGAACGATGCGCGCACGGTTGCCGAGTCCAGCTCGAGTCGTCCGATTCGCAGGGTCGGTTTCGGGGTTGCCGAGTCGCGGCGGACCAGAGCCCGTATACGGGCGCTGAGCTCCGCGAACGCGAAAGGTTTGATCAGATAGTCATCCGCCCCGGAATCCAACCCGTGGACTCGATCGTCTACGGAGTCCCGAGCGGTGAGCAGCAGGACGGGCAACGTGCTGCCCCGAGCGCGAAGGTGCCGGCAGATTTCGAACCCGGACATTTCAGGGAGCATCACATCGACCGCCGCGGCACCGAACTCCACGGTCGCGGCTGCAACGAGCGCGTCGATCCCGTTCTCGACCAATGTGACGTCATAGCCCTCGTCGCGGAGTCCTGCCGCGACCAGAGCGCCCATCTGTACGTCGTCCTCAACGAGAAGAATGCGTGTCATCATCAGCCCAAACGGGTACCCAAAAGGGTTCCCACAGCGAAAGTCGCTGCGAGAGCAAGCGCCCCGCCGATCACAACGCGGGCGGTGGCGCGCGCGACACTACTCCCACCGATCCGTGCGCTGACGGACCCGGTAAGAGCCAGGGCGAGGAGAACAGCAGCGAAAGTCACCGGAACCCGCCACCCCTCCGGGGGAAGCAGGATCGCCACCAGCGGAAGGATCGCACCGACGAAAAACGCGAGAGCCGATGCTCCCGCTGCCTGCCACGGGCTGACGACGGTGTCCTCGGTGATGTTGAGCTCGGCGTCCAGATGAGCGGCCAGCGCATCGTACGCGGTGAGTTCTTTCGCTACCGTCAACGCCGTCGCCTCCGACAAACCTTTCGACCGGTAGATCCCGGCGAGTTCTGTCAACTCGTCATCCGGGCTTGTGTGGAGTTCCTGAATCTCCTTTCCGATCAGGGCGCGTTGGCTGTCGCGTTGACTGCTCACCGACACATACTCACCAAGCGCCATCGAGATCGCGCCGCCCACCAACCCCGCGATGCCGGCGGTCGCGATCGCAGGCAGCGACGCCGTGGCCCCGGCAACACCGACCACGATCGCAGCGATCGAAACGATCCCGTCGTTCGCGCCGAGGACGCCGGCTCGCAACCAATTCAACCTGCCCGCGATGGCGGCATCGTGCGGTTCGCCCGGATGCCCGCCGCTCACCGGACGGGTCTTCCGCTGGCGCACCGGCACACGTCACGCGCTTCAAGGACTCTCGCAAAGAGGGAACCAGCTCCACTCACGATGACGGTGTACCTGATCGTGCCATTGCAGCTCCTCCTGATGACCGCGGTGAAACAATGATCCTCGAATGATGCGTCCGATCAACGAGCGGGTCTCCCGAACAGACGCCTCTCGATGGTCCCACTGTTTCACCGCCCACATCCGCGATACTGCAACCTCATCGGGAATGCTCGACCACTACCGGAAGTGCGACGCTGCCGAACGGACCATGATCTCCAGCCCGTGCCGTCGAGAGGCGCCGGAGGGCTTCCTGATCCACGCTGTTTCGACGTCGGCGGTGAGGGCGGTCGCCCCCGCCCTGCTCACCGGACGTGAGCAGGGTGGGGTGTCCGGCGTGATGGGGTCATAGCCGGTCATGTTGTCGCACGGCAACTGCGCGATAGTCGACAGCGCGCCCGCGAGGGCCACCGATGTGGGAAGTCCCGCTTCCGCGGACGGCGATGGCGGTGTGTAGGTGAGGGTTTGTCCAGTGTGTCGGGGGTGGTTACACCGCTCTGGCGGCAGTTGTGCGGGAGTTACGCAGTGTGTCTCCGGCCATCCGGGCCGCTTCGGTAAGCGTGAGGTGGGGAAGGTAGCAACGCGCGATCGCTACCGCGACAGCGGGCAGCATGGCCGCGTCCGGGTACAGGACCCAGAGCGTCACGAAATCAGGCTGGAACTTGCGTTTGAAGCTCAGCAGAGACCGGAACCCGTATCCCGGTTCGATGAGGTCCCCGAGCCGCGTGAGGAGTCGGGTGAGTACCTCGGCCCCTCCCGTGTCGGACGGGAGTGTGGATGCCAGAGGTGACCCTGAGAGGCTCATGCGGGCAAGTCCGAGGATCCGCATGTGGTCGGCTGCGGCGCCGATCACGAACTCCATGACGCCGTTCATCGCGTCGGTTCGGCGGCGCATGAGATCCAGGGTGTAACCGTTGATGGCGCCTTCTTCGCCGTAGATCGGCAGCCAGCTCGTGACTGCTTGTACCCGGCCGGTGTGATCGGTGGCGAGCATGATCCGTACGGCCGGGTCGAGGATCTCGTCTACCCCTCCGAGGGTGAACTCCATTTCAGGTAGCCGCTTGTCTGCCACCCATCCCTCGGAAATCTCACGGATCTGCGTGTGTTCTGTCCGTGTGAGCTCTTTCCAGCTTGCCCACTTCGCGGTCACGTTCTCGCGTGCGGCGCGATTTCCGGCGGTGCGGATGTCCTGCCGTCGCTTCCCTGACGTGTTCCACAGTTGGGGATCAAGCGTCGCTTCCTCCGCCACGGGAAGTCGCTGCCAGCCGAGCTGCTCGTATGCCGGCGCATGCGGGGTGTCCACGCTGTAGAACACGGGTGTCCACCCGTGTTCTCCGCAGAACTCCACGAACTCGTGCACCACGTCCGGGTGGTTCCTGTCGCGTCCGAAGGCTCCCCCAATGGTGACGGCGATGGCACCGTGGGCGCGGAAGGCGAAGGCAGCATCACGGTTTGCGGAGAACCAGTACCGGTTACCTGTCCACGTGGTCATGAAGGACAGACTGTCTCCCCCGCCCGCTTCCAGGAGCGAGCGTGCGCGAAAACGATCGGCCGCACCTTGAACGGCGCTGGGAGCGAACAGCAGCCGTCCGGTAGCAGCCAGCAGTGTCGACCAGAGAAGCAGAGACGGCAGATACCAGCATGCCTGCGCCCACGCCGAGGATGGCAGGTATCCCAAGACGTCCGAAGGAAGCAGCGTCGGTGGGAGCAGCCGAAGTGGCAGTCCGATCAGAGTAGTGCTCACCGAAACGACCGGCACATAACCGTCAGCTACAAGGAGCGCACCCACGAAGGCGATGGCTGAGGCGCCGGAAACGGCGGCAACGGCCGTGATGAGGAAAGCGGTTCGCGCTGTGACGGTCGAGGTGGCACGAACCTCTTTGCGGAACACGATGAGCACGACGAGCACGACCAAAGGGACGATGGCGCCGACGACACCTCCGACGACCGTCTGCGAGGCGTACTCCCGCGCTTCGGTGTCCTGGCTCTGCGCGATCGCTTTTAGCGTGTCGACTTGAATGACGGAGCAGTAGTACAGCATCCCGATGAAGAGCAGTCCGTTGAGCGCCACGGCGATCCACAAGGCCGCGCGTCGCCCGCGGAGAATGCCCCATGCCGCGAGGACAGCGACTCCGACGGGAAGAAGAGCGATGAGCCCTGCCGCTGGTTGAAGGACGTCGGCCGGGGTCACCCCTACAGGGCACGGTGCGGTGGGAGAACCGTACGCGCAGACCTGACCGTTGATCACCATGACCGGGTCGTTGGAGAGAAGCCCGTACACGGACAGCAGCCCTGCGCCCGTTCCAGCGAACGTCGCAACGACCGGCCCGACGGCCGTGACGAAGGTGAGCGCGGCGAGCAGCACACGCTTTTCATGGTGGGAGCTGCGGACCAGCCGCAATCCGGGTTTTCTGCCACCCAGCACGGAGCCGAGGAGAATCCCGATGGGGACGGCGAGCAGCGAGAACAGATCGTTCGACCCGCCCGCGTACAGGTAGATGGTGACAGCGGCGAGGGTGGCGAGGAGCCGGATCCGTCGACGCCACAAGGCGGTGGCGAAAGAGCTCGCCGCAACGCATGTGCAGAGTGTGGCGGCAAGCGGCGACAGGCTGTCGACGCGTGGGGGGGTGAGAGGGAGGAAGTCGAGATACAGCTCCGCGAGTTGACCGACCCCGACGCCGGCCACCGAAGCAAGGATGCCACCGGCGACGTAACTGCTGAGTGTTCGGATACTGCCGAAGGTTGTTTCGGCGGCGCCGATGGTGAACAACAGGAACGGCAGAAGGATCAGAAGCCCCCAGGGGCTGGCGACGGTGAACAGCGAGGTGAGAGTGGCGGTCCAGTGGGCGGGATCGAAGATCGACGGGGTGCTGGTGGATGGGAGGGAACCGTCCCATCCCGGAAGAATCGTCCCGATGATGCTGAATATGGTCACCGCGCCGGCGAGGACAAGGGTCGCGGGGTGCCGGCGCACCCAGTTTCTGGAAACGAGCGCGGCCGCCACCGCGGTGCCCCGCATGTGCGCAGTCATCGCAGTACCCCTGTTCGGGTGGGAGCGGGCGGTGAGGCGACCGGTGATGCGTTCAGCGGAGCGGTGAGGTCGTAGAGGATGTCGGTTCCGATCGTTCGGGGGCGGAAGTGGGTGCGTACCCACGCTCCGATGCGACTCTGGTCGTTTCCGAGGTACCAGTGGATTTCTCCGTTGGTGACGAGGGACTGGAACTGTTCGAGTGTGGGCACGGGGTCGCTCCGCTTGTAGCCGCCGATCGGCATGATCGATGTGCCGCTACTGAGCTGATATTTCGCCGCTGTGGTGGATCCGAAGCTGGTGGCGGCCGCCCATCGGTAGTTCGCAGCATCCGTTTGCAGCGCCGCGCGCATGTCGGTGTCGATGTGGTACGTGAGAGAGGCATCAGAGCTGGTGGGGGCCACGGCTCCCGCGTTAGCTCCTGCGTGCGGGCTTCCGGCGATGGTGAGAGACATGAGCAGGGGGCCGATCAAGAGGCTGACCGCCCCGACCGCGAGAAGCTGCGGGAACGGGGCCGGCCGGAGGGGAAACATGATCGCGGCCGCCGTGGTCATGCCGAGAAGGATGATGACCGCCGCCCAGGGGGCGAGAGCGAGCTGGTCCCCGACGAGGAGGATCGCCGCCCACACGGCGGAGCCGAACAGGACGGTGGACAGGATGAGACGGCTCCGCAGACGGTGCCGGTCGCCCCACAGCATGCTGACGGAAAGTGCGAGCGTGCAGGCCAACGGGGGAACGAGCGCCACCGTGTAGTACGCGTGGTATATGCCCCGCATGAAGCTGAGTCCCGCGACCGTCGATAGGGTGCATCCGGCGAACAGCACAAGCGCCGCGACCCGGACATCGGGGTGGCGCCACGACTTCCTGAACAACGCGGCGGCGCTGGCGGCCAGGACGAGCGCGGCGGGCAGGATCCATCCCACAAGCTGCCCGGATGCTCCCACGAACAGTCGATCAATCCCGGGGCCGTCCGCGCTTGTTCCGTTTCCGCTTCCCCCCAGAATGCGGCCGAGCCCGTTGTATCCCCACGTGAGGGTGAGGAAGTTGTTATCGGCGCTGCCCCCGATCCAGGGACGGTCCGCGGGTGGTGTGACCAGGACGACCAGCACCCACCATCCCGCGGATGCGGCCAGGAACATGGCGGTGACCGCGACATGTCTGAGACGGCGGAGGAAGCTGCCTTTCCCCGCCCAGAACATGACGGCGATCACGGCCGGGAGGATCAGGAACGCTTGCAGCTGCTTGGTGAGGAACCCCGCCCCGAACGTAATACCCACGATCGCGAACCAGACGGCACGATCGGTGCGCACGGCCCGCACCGTGGCGTAAAGAGTGAGCGCAAGGAGGAAGGTGAGCAGGGCATCCGGGTTGTTGTACCGGAAGATGAGCGCTGCTGCCGGGGTGAGGGCCGCGGTGGTGGAGGCGAAGAACGCCACCGCGGGGCGATCCAATAGTCGGATCGTTGCGTACACGGTCAGGACGGTGCCGATGCCCAGAAGCGCTTCCGGGAGAAGGACCGCGAGAGGGCTGAGACCTAGCAGCCGTACCGACAGTGCCATCAGCCAGAGGCTGGCGGGTGGCTTGTCGACGGTGATGAGGTTTCCCGGGTCGGAAGACCCGTAGAAGAAGGCGACCCAGTTCGTGGAGCCTGCCTGCGCGGCCGCGGAGTAGAAGGCGTTGGCCCATCCGGTTGACCCGATACCCCACAGATACATTCCGCCGGCAAGAGCAGCAAGAACGGCGTAGGCGAGGAGGTCGGTTCGCCGGTGTCGCGTCTGCATCGTCATGGGTGCGCGGAGGGTGTGGTGACGAGAAGGGGATGTTCTTCGGGGGCGGTGACAACCTGTGTTGTCGAAGCGTGCGCGAACACCCAGACCCGGAGAAGGACGAAACGCATCATGGTCGCGATCAGGTTGGCTGCGGTCAGGACGCTCAGTTCCACCCACGCACTGGCGTCGGGTGCCACCGTGTGGAGACCGACGAGCGCACCGGATGTCATCACCCAGGCCAATCCGAATACGGCGATCCCTTGCAGATGATGCCGGGTGCGGTGGTGAGGGCCTCGGACCCGGAAGGTGAAGGAGCGGTTCGCGGCGGTGTTGGCGATGGCGGTGATGAGGAGCGCGGCGAAGTTGGCTTGCTGTGGGGCGAGGACCTGACTGAATGCGAGGTACAGGACAGCGAACGCGACAGTGGAAAGCACCCCCACGAGGATGAATCTCAGTACTTGTCCGACAAAGGTCGGCCGAGCGGCGGGGCGCAGGGGCTTGCGACCGAGCTCAGCGTAAATCGCGGGGATGGGAATGCGTCCTGTGCCGAGGTCCCGTGTGACGCGGAGAAGCCCACGCACGTCCTGCGTAGCCGTGACGAGAATGTCGACGCTGCTGCGTTCGTCATCGACCCAATCCACGGGCACCTCGTGGATGCGTAGTCCTGCCCGTTCGGCGATCACCAGCATCTCGGTGTCGAAGAACCATCCGGTATCGATGATGTGCGGGAGGACGGTGCGGGCAACGTCTCCTCGTATCGCTTTGAAACCGCACTGGGCGTCGGAGAACTCCACCCCCATCGTTTGGCGCAGAAGCAGGTTGTAGGCGCGTGAGATCACCTCACGTTTCGTTCCACGGATCACCCGGGAGGACCGGGCCATCCGGGTGCCGATCGCGATATCCGAGTGCCCGGACAGGAGCGGCGCGATCAGGGGTGGAAGGGCCCGAAGGTCGGTGGACAGGTCCACATCAACGTAAGCCAGCACTGTTGCCGGAGACCGCAGCCACGCGACCTTCAGAGCATGACCGCGACCCTTGGTGTCAAGGCGCAGGTACTGAACATGGGCCATGGTGGCGTGAAGGCGAGCCCCGATGCGGGGGGTGGCGTCGTTGCTTGCGTTGTCGGCGATAGTGATGACCCACGACTGCGACATGGTGGCGCTCAGGAAGCGATGCAGAGTTCCGATCGATTCGGCGAGCACCTCCTCCTCGTTGTATACGGGCACGACCACTTCCAGCACCGGCGGATGTGTCCAGTCCATCTCAGGGTTCCGTCCTGTCTGTTTCGTCCGATGAGGTGTTGGCGTCGGCGACGGTCAGGGTGTCAGCGTCGCCAGGAGTGTGCTGAGGGCGGTGGTCTGGGCGGCGGGGTCTGGTGAGGTTGCACGCACCGATGTGAGGACAGCGTCGATCTGCCCGTCGATGACACTCCACCCGGTACCGTCGAGGGGTTCGAGGGTGGGCTGATCGGCGTCCCACGCTTTTTCCAGATCTGCCACACGAGCGACCGCGCCTGCCTGGTCACCCGCCTGTACCCGGGCGAGCGTGTCCTGCACGATCACCTCGTACGCCGTGATGTTGCTGGCCGGGAAGTTCTGGGTGGCGGTTTGGCCAGGAGCGAGGGTGACGGCCGTGGCGGGACCTTCTTCGCTGGCAGCAGCGGTGCTGTGGGGTTGCGCGGCGGCCCACACGAGCAGGCCGGCAGCGATCGCCGCGACGCCGAGGAAGTAGCCGATCATCACCCGTTCGCGCTGCGGTGTGGTGGTGATGCGCGCGCCTTCACGTCGGTTTTCGACGGTGTCGGCACGGGTGACGCTGAGGTAGATGACGGTGGCGAGGATGGCGGTGAGGAAGATGATGCTGGTGAGTCCGACGCCCAGCCCCAGGCCGCCGTCGCTGGCGGGGAAACCGAGCCAGTCGCCGAGGTTCGCGCCGAGGGGGCGGGTGAGGATGTACGCCAGCCAGAACGAGAGCACAGCGTTCGCGCCGAGACGCCATCCGATAACGACGGCGATGATAAGTCCCGCTGGCAGGAGAACAGAGATTCCCGGGCTCCAGCCGGTGAGCTCGAGGATCCAGTCGCCCGAGGCGGTCCCCAACGCGAAGGTGGTGAGGATGGCAAGCCAGTAGAACAGCTCGCGGCGCCGGGTGGTGATGCTGTGGATCGAAAGAGTGCGCTGGCTGTACCACCAGATTGCGAACACGACACCAAGGATGAGAGCGAACACGGTGGTGCTCGCAGCGAGCGGCACGCCGAGGTCGTCAGTGAGAATGTCGGTGTAGAGGGTGCCGGCGACGCTGACGACAACGACGGTGAGCCAGTAGACGAAGGGCACGTACCGCCGCAGCGTCAACTGCCAGGTGAGGACACCGGCAAGGATGACGGTGAACAAGACCGACGTGAGCTCGAGTCCGACGCCGAGGGTCATGTTGATCCAGTCGGCGAAGCTTTCACCAACTGTCGTGCACAAGATCTTGATCACCCAGAACCACACCGTGATCTCGGGAACCTTGCTGAGCATCTCGCGGCCAGTCAGAGCGGGCGGCGTCTTCGTCGAAGTGGTCACAGGCGAGACGGTATGGAGGAGTCGCTAAGAACCCACTCAGAATCCCGGGCGCAGTGTATTGCCCGCTGTTGTCCTGCCGTGGAACCACCGCTGCGTAGGAAACACGCCCTCACCGGTGGGGCACACGCCACACACGTCGGTGAGTAGATCGATGGCTCTTCGGCAACCGCGGACCGCCGCCGTGGTCTGGTGGAACGCGGCCGGGCGGGGCGGGCTGTGGAGCGAGCGGTCGGGGATGCGCCGCGGAGGATTCGGAGGAACGCTGCCCAACGGGCGATGACGACACCTGCCGCCAGAACGAACTGATGCCGAAGCCGGCGACGCAAGCTCTCGCCACCGTCAGCTGCCGCGCGGAACGAGCGGACTCGTCAGAGGTAAGCCCCGGCTGCGGGACCCGCGGCGGCGTCCCCATCTGTCCATTGCACCCGGGAAGGGAACCGTGTGTGCGTCGGGCGTGACGGAGAGTGGCGGGTTGGCGGGGCGTGTCAGGTGAGGGCGGCGCGGGGGAAGCGGAGGGTGATGGTGGTGCCCTCCGCGGAGGTCGTGGTCACGAACGCGGCGCCCCCGTACCGGTGGACGGTGTCCTGCACGAGGGAGAGTCCGATGCCGAATCCGGTGCGGGCGCTCCCGCCGCCGTCGACGGCGTTGGCGGATCGGGCGAACCGGTCGAAGATGCGGTCCGGGCTGATGCCCTGAATCCCATGGCCCTGGTCGGCGACGCTGATCAGCACCGCCCCACGCTGCATGAACGCGGTCACTCCAACGCTGCGGCCGGGTGGTGAGTGTTTCACGGCGTTATCCAGCAGCGACACAAGACAGCGGTGCAGGCTGGTCTCCGGAACGGCGACGGCCAGATCCGCTGATACGGCGACGGTGCTGATGGTCACGTCGCGATCGCGGGCGAGGGCCCGCATCGCGGCGACGGCGGACTGAACGGCGGGGCCCACCCGGAGGGGTGTGACGGGGCCGTCCGGCGAGATGTCGATGGAATCGAGAAGGTCGGAGACCACGGCGTTCAGTGCCCGAGAGTCGTTGCGGAGCTCGGCGACCAGCTCCTGTTGGGGGTGGCCGGTGGGGAGTTCGCGGGCGAGGACCTGGATCCGCGCGTCCACGATCGCGAGGGGGGTGCGGAGCTCGTGCGAGGCGTCCGCGACGAACCGTCGTTGACGGCGTAGCGCGTCAACGAGCGGAGCGACGGCTCGGCGTGTGACGAACACGCTGAGCGTCCCGGCGAGCAGAACCGCTGCCAGTCCGATCACCACACCCCACACGATCAGGTCCAGGCCGCCGATGTCCACGACGGTCTCGTGGGTTCCCGGGCTGAACAGGTCGCCCGGGGGGATCTGCGTGAACACGACTGCCAGGGCTGCGATGAGCACGGCGACGACCAGGACCGTGACGCCGAGGGTGATGGAGAGCCCGACGCGGCGTGCGGCGTTGCGGACGAGAAGGGCGTCCGGGTCGGAGGTTCCGCGGGTGGGTGTCACAGCATGCCCAGCCGGTATCCGCGGCCGCGGACGGTCGTGACGATGTCCGGATCGGTCTTGCGTCGCAGGTAATGGACGTACGTGTCCACGGTGCCGGGGGTGTCGTCGGCGGAGAACACGGCGCGGAGGATGTCGGCGCGGCTGAACGTGCGCTGCGGGTTCACGGCAAACAGTTTCAACAGTTCCGTCTCCCGGTCGGTGAGAATCGTGCGCCCGTCATAGGGCGAGTACACGGCACGGGAGTCAGGGTAGAACTCCCACCCGCCGATGCGCACGAACGGCCCCTCCCCGGTTCCCACACGCCGGATCGCGCGGAGCCTGGCGAACAGTTCATCGAACTCGAACGGTTTCACCAGATAGTCGTTCGCGCCGGCATCCAGCCCGCGCACCTTGTCCTGGACGGTGCCGAGCGCGGTGAGGATCAGCAGGGGTGTGGTCGCACCCGACGAGCGCAGCGACTCCACGATCGAGATGCCATCCATGGACGGCAGCCGCCGATCAACAACCATCACATCGAACGGATCTTCCTGCGCGGCGTCCAAGCCGGCCCGGCCGTCAGGAATCAACGTCACCTCGTACACCTCGTCCAGCACGCGCGCCATGATCGGGCCCAGCTGCGGGTCATCTTCCACCAGCAGAAGCCGAGGCCTGGTCTCACCCATCACGCACCCCCTCCCACGATTGTCGCGCGTGTCGGCCCCGGCGTTCGCAGGGTTTTCACGATGCGTCCTTCACAGACTCGTGCTGCAGCGCCCCGCGGGTGGCACCGAACAACGGCACGCGGGCGGTGATCTCGTAGACAGCGACCACGGCGATCGGTACCAGCAGGATCGACGCCAACACGTCGGTGGGATAGTGCACGCCCAGGTACATGCGCGACCAGGCGGTGACCACAACGACGGCCACCCCACCCACCGCGACCATCGCACGGGCGGAGGGTACGGAAAACACCACGATCGTCATCATCAACGCCGCCGCGAACGCGGTGTGACCGCTGGGGTAGCTGAACGTGGTCGGATCCACCCCGATCGGGTGCGTGAGCAGACCCGCATCGGGTCGAGCGCGGTGGACGATGACTTTGATCACATCCGCCAACGCCACCGGCACCCCGATCATCAACGCAACCCGCAAGGATGTCTTCCACGACCGGGCGAGAAACCCCGCCCAGGCCACAACCAGCACCGCGATCAGGCCGGCGCACAGCGGACCGAACAGGAAGTTCAGTCCCGTCGCGACCGCATCCAACGGCCACCCGTGGGCGGCGTTCACCGCGACCACCACCTGCGACTCAAGCGCGGTCCATCCCGGTGAACCGGACACCACCAGCCCCACCAGGGCAACAAGGACGACTTCGACCACGTTCACAGCCGACCATCCGGCTACAGGAGTTTTCAGGGAACGCATCTCCACACGATCCCGAGCGCACGCTAAGAAGCCACTCAGAAACTATGAGTTCCCTGACTGATCGTCGCTGACCCCAATTCTGGGTGGCTTCTTACAACCCGGCAGAGATCCTTCTGGTTGTAGGACCCAAACCACGGAAAGGACACATCATGCGTTCCAAGAAGAAGATCATGGTCACCTCCGGAGTGGGGGCCACAGCCCTGCTGCTGGCCACCGTCGGCGGCGTCGCTCTGGCACTGCCCGCACAGGCGGCCACCCCGGCCCCGGCTTCCACCTCCGTCAGCACCCCCGCGGCGGACACGGACGTGGAGACCGCGGACGACAACGGCGCCCCGGACACCGAGACCGCCGACGACACCGGCGCGGCCGACACCGACACGGAGACCGCGGACGACCAGGGAATCGAGGACGGCACCAACGACGGCGAGACCGCCGACGACGCCACCCCCGCACCCACCCCCTGAGCGACCCACTCTGAGTAAACCACCCCCTGGATCCAGCTGACGCGCCGTGGCCCCCGCACGGCGCGTCAGCTGCGCCCGGCCAATATCCCCCCGGTTTGCCCGGTAGGCCGCACAAGCGCTCCTGTCACCCCCTCCTTCAACTCATAACAATCTGTGTGAACCTTCACGCCTGGGTGACCGCTCGGTCCCCGAAACGGCTGTGCCTATCGAAAGGGCATTCGTGCTGATGCAATCTGGGGGTCTCCTGGACCCCACCGGCCTTCTCCAGGGATCGGGACCCTGGGTTCTGCTGGTGGTCATGGGCATCATCTTCATCGAGACGGGGCTGCTGTTCCCCTTCCTTCCCGGCGACTCGCTGATCTTCACCGCCGCGCTCCTCGCCGGCTCGCTGGGCCTGCCTCTGCCGCTCCTCGTCGCCGGTGTCGCCGTCGCCGCGATCCTCGGCGACACAGTCGGGTACGGCATTGGCCGCCGATTCGGGCGGCGCCTGTTCACCCCCAACGCGCGCATCTTCAAAGCCCGCTACCTCCAGCAAGCTGACGTGTTCTTCGCAAAGCACGGGGCGCAGTCGTTGGTGCTCGCACGATTCGTGCCGGTGGTCCGCACGTTCCTCCCCCCGGTGGTCGGCATGTCGAATATGCCGTATCGCCGCTTCCTGCTCTGGAACGCCATCGGCGGCGTCGCCTGGGCGGTGCTGCTCAGCGCAGCCGGCTTCTTCCTCGGCAGAATTCCGGCGGTCGCCGACAACATCGACCTCATCGCTGTGGGCATCGTCGTCGTCTCCGTCATCCCGATCGCGATCGCCGTGATCCGCGAACGACGCGCCGACCGACGTGGACGGGAGTCAGGCGTCGCTCCAGGGGCCGATGGTGGGTGACCTCGGACGTTTCCCGGCGGTGCGCAGCAAGGTACCCGAGGTCACGGCGCTGTTCTGGCTGACCAAGATCCTCACGACCGGGATGGGCGAAACCACCTCCGACTTCGTCGTCACCACCATCGAGCCAGTCGTCGGCGTCGCGATCGCATTTATCCTGCTCGCCGGCGCCCTCGTCCTCCAGTTCCGCACCCAGCGGTACGTGCCGTGGGTGTACTGGCTCACCGTCGTGCTGGTCAGCGTGTTCGGAACAATGGCCGCCGATGTCGTGCACGTGCAGTTCGAGGTTCCCTACGAGGTGTCGACCGCGGGCTTCGCGCTCGCCCTCGCCCTCGTGTTCCTCGTCTGGCACCGCACAGAACGCACCCTCTCCATCCACTCCATCAACACCGCCCGACGGGAGGGGTTCTACTGGGCCACCGTGCTCACGACCTTCGCGCTCGGCACCGCGGCGGGCGACTGGGTCGCCCATGTGCTCGGCCTCGGCTACCTCGGCTCCGGGATGCTCTTCCTCGGGCTGATCTGCATCCCCGCCCTCGCGTACCGGGTCTTCCACGCCAACGCGATCGCCGCCTTCTGGACCACGTACATCCTCACCCGCCCGCTCGGCGCGTCCTTCGCTGACTGGGTGGGCGTCGGCCCGGAACGCGGCGGCATCGGCGTCGGGACAGGTCCGGTGAGCCTGCTACTCACTGCCGCGATCATCGCCTGCGTCGCGGTCCTCACCCGGCGGCATGCACGGGCTGACAGGACGAGCCTGGCGCTCTGACCCGAAGAGGCGACTGACCCTCCCCGCACGCGACACGGAACGACGAAAGTAGACCGCCGCTTAGCGAACAAGGTCACAGTCGTGCAGGGTGACCGCACCTAGTTTCGACGAGGGCCGCCTATGCGAGACGACGGCCGGGCACTTCGGACGCGACGATGGTCAGTGACGCCTCGGCGTGCCCACATTTTGCCCACAATCGATCGCGAACGAGGGTGATCGAACCTGGGAGAACTGACCGCTGATCGCTGTTCTTCCGCAGTTTCGGTCCTTCTCGATCGGCACCATGTGGCGCTGATTATGCCTGGTCAGGACTCATAATCGTGAGGTCGCGGGTTCAAGCCCCGCTCCCGCTACAGAGATCAAGCCCCGGTCCGCCGGGGCTTTTCTGTTCTCCCGGCGAGCCGGTTGTCTTCACCAGTCCGCAGGTCGAGGCCGTGGCGGCCCATCGAGGTCCTCTGCGTGTGTGTTCTTCACCAGGCGCCCGCGAGACATCCGGATGACCTCGTCCGCATCAGAGATGAGGCGTTCATCATGACTGACGCAGACGACCGCGACGCCGCACCGCACCTGACCGGCGATCGCGGCCCTGATCAACCGGGCGCTGCCGGCGTCCAAGCCCGTCGTGGGCTCGTCCAGGAGCAGAAGGTCCGCGCCGCGAGCCAGGCCCTGCGCAAGAAGGGCACGCTGGCGCTGACCGCCGGAGAGCGAGAAGAACGGCAGTGACGCGAGATCCGTGATGCCCAACCGCTCAAGGGCATCGTCGATCACAGCACGGTCATGTCGAGAAACGCGACGAAAGTGCCCGAGACGACCCCATACCCCGACGGTGACGACGTCGCGGACGGTGAGGGGCAATCGATCCGACACGACTGAGCGTTGGGGGACGAATGCGCGAGCAACTCCTGAGATGGTCACTGTTCCGGTCGACGGAGCCCGAGCTCCGGCGAGCACCTCGAGGACCGTCGACTTGCCGGCGCCGTTCGCGCCGACGATGACGGTGAGGGCAGCGGCCGCGACGTCGAGATCGACCGCGTCCACGGCGATGATGCCGGCGTAATCGACGCTGACGCCGCGGAGAGAGGCGGCGAACATCGTGGAGGAAGGCTCGGGCATCCTTCCACCATAGGCGCTGTTGAATTTGATAATCATTCTCAGTTCGGTATGTTCTTGCAGCGTGTCCTGGCTCACAGATCCCTTCGCTCCTGAGTTCGTGCAGCGCGCCCTGCTCGGCGGCGTCCTCGTCGCGATCCTGTGCGCCATCGCCGGCACCTGGGTCATCGTGCGCGGCATGGCGTTCCTCGGTGAGGCGCTGGCCCACGGCATGCTTCCCGGCGTCGCGCTCGCCACGGTGTTGGGGCTACCCGTCCTGCTCGGGGCCGCCGCCAGCGCCGTGGCGATGAGCCTGGGCATCGGGGTGGTGCAGCGGCGCGCGAAATTGTCGTATGACACGAGCATCGGACTGCTTTTCGTCGGGATGCTGGCACTGGGTGTCATCGTCATTTCGCACGCCGGCAGCTTCGCGACCGACGCCACGGCCATCCTGTTCGGCGACATCCTCGCCATCGACTCCGGCGACCTCGTCGTGTTGGGTATCGCCGTGCTGATCGGTGTCACAGCGGCCACCGCGTCACACAGAGGCCTCGTCGCGCTCGCAATCGATGAGCGTGTCGCCCGGGTCCTCGGCTTGGGCCCACGAGTCGCACGAGTTGTTCTCGTCGGGCTCGTGACCCTCGCCGTTGTGGCGTCGTACCAGGCAGTCGGATCTCTGCTCGTCGTCGGACTGCTCGTGGCGCCCGCTGTCGCCGCTCGCCAGTGGACGGAACGCATCCCGACGACGATGCTGCTCGCCGCCGTCATCGGGGCCGCCGCCGTGGCCGTCGGGCTGCTGGTGTCGTGGCACGCCGCCACCGCCGCCGGCGCGACGATCGCCGTCAGCGCCATTCTGGGCGCCGGCATCTCCTGGGGCGTGCGCTCCGTGCGCGACACCGTGCGCCGCCGTGTGTTCTCTTCCGCGACCGTTTCGGCCTGATTGGAAAGTCCTCGTGCCTTACTCCTCGTCCCTCTCTCGTCCCCGTCTCGTGTCCCGCACGTCCGCGCTTCTGCTCGTCGCGCTGACCGGCTGCGCCAGCGGGCACAGCGACCCGCCCTCGAACTCTGAAGCCACGGCCGACACCCATGGTGAGATCGTCGGCGCAGCCGAACTGGCGGAGCCGGCACTGGGGCTCACCTCGATCGATCCCGAGGGGCGGGTTTTCCACCTCGACCTGCTGGACGAGAGCACGGCCAAGATCGGGACCGTCCGCGCCCCGGAGGCGATGCATTCCGACGGTCGCTACCTTTTCGCTGCCGACAGCGCCGGCGTCTCGATCGTCGACAGTGGCGTCTGGACCTGGGACCACGTCGACCACTTCCACTACTACCGCGCCGAGGCGAAGATCCTCGGTGACGTCGACGGCAAAGGTGTCGCAACCGTCGCGTCGTCCAACTCTTCGACGACTGGCGGAACGGGCCTCTTCTTCCCCGAGTCGGGGGAGGCCGTACTGCTGGACACGGTTGCATTGTCCCGCGGTGATGTGAAGGAGCTGTTCCGCCTAAAGCGTCAGCCTGGGGCGGGACTCGTCGTTCCCGCAGGCTCACTCGCCGCTGTGGCATCGGGCGGTGACGTCACGCTCCACACCGCGGACGGCGAGCAGGTCGGAGACTCGGTCGGCTGTGTCGCCCCTGAGGGAACGATCACCACCCGGGTGGGCGCCGTCATCGGGTGCGACGACGGCGCACTTCTCATCCACGTCGAAGATGAGAAGCCCGTCATCGAGCAGATGCCGTATCCGGACGATGCAACGGCACGCCGGGCCACGGAGTTCTCCAATCGTGAGGGTCGGCCCGGGGTGGCAGCACTGGCCGGCACCGACGGCATCTGGATGCTCGACACGCGCGCGCGGTCATGGACCTTGATCCCCGCCCCTGAACCGCTCGTGCAGGTCACCGCTGTTGCCGACGCCGACACGAATGTCTTGGGTTTGACGCCCGACGGTCGTGTCCTGGTGCTCGACGGCGACAGCGGCGCGGTGCGCGCGGCATCCGCCCCGCTCGTCGGAGACAGTCTCGCCGCGCGCCTGCCTGTGGCGCTGATCGCCGATCAGCAGCGTGCATATCTCAACGGGCCCGCCGAGCAGCGGCTGTGGGAGATCGACTTCGTGGACGGCGCACGCGTGGCTCGCGAGTTCACGACCGCTCACACGCCGTTGCACCTCGCCGAGGCGGGACGCTGACGTGCACACTCTGCGCGCCGCCGCCGCTGCGGCTGCCCTCGCCGTCGGTGCGGGCATGCTCTCCGGATGCACCCCCCGACCCGACGAACGACCGCTCGTCGTGGTGTCGACGAACATCCTCGGTGATGTCGTGTCGAACCTCGTCGGCGACGACGTCGAGGTCATCACGCTCATGCGCCCGGGCGCCGACCCCCACTCGTTCGAGATCTCCGCGTCCGAGGCGGCGCGGATGCGATCAGCCGACCTCGTCGTGTCGAACGGTCTGGGGCTCGAGGAACGACTCCAGCAGCACCTCGACGCCGCGGCGGACGAGGGGGTGGCGACCTTCGTCGCGGGTGATGTCGTCGAGGTCCTGCCCTACACCTCCACCGATGCCGGCAGAGCCGACGACCCGCACTTCTGGACCGACCCGGCACAGACCATCGCCGTCGTGGACGCGCTCGTCCCTGCGCTCGAAGCCATAAACGGGGTCGACGCCTCCACAGTGGCATCTCGTTCAGCCGACTACCGGATCGCGCTACAAGAGTTGGACGCGGACATGTCGGCCGCCTTCACCGTCATCCCGTCCGAACGTCGCGCGCTCGTGACCAACCACCACGTGTTCGGCTACCTCGCCGAACGGTTCCATTTTCGCGTCGTCGGAGCGGTCATCCCCGGAGGCACGACCCTCGCCGCCCCCAGCGCGAGCGACCTCGCAGGCCTCGTCTCCGCCATCGACGAGGCGGGTGTCCGCACGATCTTCGCCGAGTCCTCGCAACCCGACCGACTCGTCCAGGCGCTCGCGCAGGAGGCGGACCTCGACGTGGCCGTGACCGAACTCTTCACCGAATCGCTCACCGACTCCGCCGGGGGCGCACCGACCTACCTGACCATGATGCGCGTGAACACCGAGCGCATCGCCATGGGCTTGTCGCCCTGAGCGACACGTCTCCACCACGAAGGAAATGAGGAATCACATGCACACTTCTCCCCTCCGCCGCGCGGGCATGCTCGTACTGGCGGTCGGCGCGACCGTCGGTCTGGCCGCCTGCTCCGGTCAAGGCTCGGGCACGGCCGCACCGGGCCCCGCCGACTCCGCCCCGGCGTCCATGGACGAGACCGGCACTCGCGTCGCTCTCTCGTACCCGGGCGGCATCGTCGTCCTCGACGGCGAGACCCTCGACGTGGTCGGCGACGTCGACTCCGAAGAGTTCACTCGCCTCAACTCCGCCGGTGACGGGCGTCACATCATGGTCACCACCAGCGAGGGGTTCCAGGTCCTCGACGCCGGCACCACCTCCGACGAACCGGTCCTGACCGACCTGGTGTTCGAGGCCGACAAGGCAGGTCACGTCGTCACCCACGGTGGCAAGACCGTGCTCTACGCCGACGGAACGAGCGACTCGACCATCTTCGACACCGATGCACTGCTGACATCCCACGGTGATATGCCCGAGACCGAGGTCGTCCCCGGCGTCGAGGCGCACCACGGCGTGTCAATCGTCCTCGAGGACGGAAGCTTCGTGACGACCGTCGGGAACGCGGATGGACGCACCGGCATCGTCGTGAGGGACCCCTCTGGCGAGACCATCGCCGAGAATGCGGATTGCCTGGGCGTCCATGGTGAAGGCGCCGCTCAGGACGAGGTCGTGGTCTTCGGCTGCGACGATGGCGCACTGATCTTCGACGACGGCGAGATCACCAAGGTCGACGCGGAGGACCAGCCGTACGGTCGCATGGGGAACATCTTCGTGAGCGAGACGAGCCCGCTCGTGCTCGGCGACTACAAGGACGACCGCGACGCCGAGGGCTACCTGCTCCACAGTGTGGCCCTCATTGACACCGCAGCAAAGACGCACACCGTCGTCGACATGCCGGAGGGTGCCGAGTACACCTTCCGCGACCTCGCGCGGGGGCCGGAAGATCTCGGCTACATCATCGCTTCCGACGGCGCCATTCACGTGTTCGACCTCGAGCAGGGTGCCTTCACCGACGCCTTCCCCGTCATCGACGCATGGGAGGGCCCGGCGGACTGGCAGGACGCGCACCCGGCCATCAAGGTCAGCGGCGACATCGCCTACGTGACCGAACCGGGCAAGAACATGATTCACGCCGTGGACCTCACCACGGGCGAGACCGTCGTGAGCGCAACGCTCCCCGTCACTCCCAACGAGATGGCCGTCACCCACTGACAGGAAGTGGACCTTCAGAAGGCACGAAGAGGGAGGGCCGGCGGAGCACCGCCGGCCGTCCCTCTCACGAGCGCGCAGAGGGATGCCGGCCGAGCGAGGCCGCGCGCTCACGAGGAGATGGAGAACAAGCCCGCAATACCGACCACATAGAGCGCGAGGACGATGAAGGAATCAATGCCCATTCCAGCGATCCGCCGCTGCGGGCGGAAGATGAGACCGACGACGTACACCAGGGTGAGCAGCGCCGCCAGCGCCGTCAGGTAGATGTCCGATGCATTCGCGCTGGGGAGCACAGCGGTACCCGAGATGACGGTCGCCACGAGGAAGAGCACGGGAAGGAATGCGTTCCCGCCGAAGATATCGCTGATGGCGAGGTTGTCGTCTCCTTGCCGGATCGCCTGCAGGCCGGTGGAGATCTCGGGTAGTGACGTTGCGAGCGCTAGCACCGTTGCGCCGAACAGCACGCCTGAGAGACCGATCTGCGACGAAGCCGCCTCGCCCGCTCTCTCGAGGACGACGCCAGCTACCAGGGTGGCCAGCGCTGAGGCGGAGAAGATGAGTGCTGCCCGCTTTGTACTCATGGCCCTCGACGGGTCCTTCGCCTGCGCCTTCGAGCTCGCGTCCGGCGCGCGGCCGTCTTGGTGCCAAGGCAGATGAGAGCCCGCACGCTGCACCAGGATCAGGCCGACGACCCACAAGCCCGCGATGAGGGCGACATCGGGGGTCACCCGCAGCACGTCGAGCCCGTCAGGCAGCTGGCTGCCCGCGATGACGACCGCGAGAACGGCGACCACGATGATCCCCTCGAGGACGAGAGCGAGGGATGCCGCGCG
Organism: Microbacterium jepli; assembly: GCF_047237905.1. NCBI lineage: Bacteria > Bacillati > Actinomycetota > Actinomycetes > Micrococcales > Microbacteriaceae > Microbacterium > Microbacterium jepli. Next base: position 790,999 of record NZ_JBDFLW010000005.1, read on the forward strand.
ATATGTGAGTGGCTTGACTCCGTGGCCCCGTCTGCCGAACGCGTCGAGGATCACCAGCACGACCGTCTGCAGAGCGATCCCGCCGAGGATGTTTCCGACAGCGACCTCGAGGTTCCCCGACACTGCGGCCGATACGGTGATCGCGATCTCAGGCAGATTCGTCGCGACCGCAAGCACGATGAGGCCGCCGAGCGCACTGCCGAGGTGCAAGCGGGCGTCGAGCACGTCGGTCGCCTTCGACAGCTGGATGCCGGCGATCCACACCACCCCCGCCGCAGCAGCGAAGATCACAACGAGCAGGAACAGGGGCAGAGAGTTCACAATCCGACTTGAGCGCCCGCGTCTATGTCGACGATGCCTCTTGCCACGCGGGCGCAGCGGGTGTAGCAGACGTCGTCCGCGACCGAGGGCGGCGAGGCATCCGATGTCGGTCTGAAGATCAGCCGTCTCTACGGCGTCAGCCTCGATGCGAGGTGGCCGGTACATCGGCGTGGAGAGCGAGTGAATATCTTCCTGCCCGAACCGCGATGCCCGGCGAGACGTCGACGTCCCGCCGGGCATAGAACCGGCTCTACTCGCCGATCTTGCTGTCGGCGGCGTCTTCGCCGGCGTCGATCTTGTCGTCGAATTTGCCGCCCGTCGCTGAGCTCGCCGCGTCGCCGGCCTTGTCGATCGCGGCGTCCGACGCCTGCTCGCCCTTCTCGCCGCCTGCGAGATCCTTCGCCTTGTCGCCGAGGCCTCCGAGGTCTGCCATGAGAATGCTCCTGTCTGTCGAGCGCCGCGGCCCGCGGCGCGTCATCAGTGTGAGCAGTCCTGCGGGCGTCCGCCTCGGGGGTTGTGAGCGCGACCTGCCGGGAGTAAGGCCGTCAGGCAGCTCCCCGCAGGCGCGACGGTGCGGCATCGGCGAGTTCCGCGCGAAGGATCTCCGCGCCGGCCGACAGGGCGCTCAGCTTGCCGAACGCCACGTCACGCGGAAGCGGTGCCATCCCGCAGTTCGAGCTCGGGATGAGCTTGTCCGCATCCACGAACTCCAGCGCGCGCCGCAGCGTGTCCGCGACCTCCGCGGGCGTCTCGACGTCGTCGCTCGCCACGTCGACGGCCCCGAGCATCACTTTCTTGCCGCGGATGAGCTCGATCAGCTCCATCGGTACACGGGAGTGGTGGCTTTCGAGGGAGACGATGTCGATCGAGGAGCTCTGCAGGAGCGGGAACGTCTCCTCGTACTGCCGCCACTCCGAGCCCAGCGTCGCCTTCCAGTCGGTGTTCGCCTTGATGCCGTATCCGTAGCAGATGTGCACCGCGGTCTCGGCGCGCAGCCCCTCCGTCGCGCGTTCCAGCGCCGCGACGCCCCAGTCTTTGACCTCGTCGAAGAAGACGTTGAACGCGGGCTCGTCGAACTGGATGATGTCGACGCCCGCAGCCTCGAGCTCTCTCGCCTCCTGGTTGAGGATGGTCGCGAACTCCCAGGCGAGCTTCTCGCGGCTCCGGTAGTGCCGGTCGTACAGCGTGTCGATCATCGTCATCGGCCCGGGCAGTGCCCACTTGATCGGCCGATCGGTCTGCTGACGGAGGAATGCGGCATCCTCCACGAACACGGGCTGCTTCCTGCTCACGGCGCCCACGACCGTCGGGACGCTCGCGTCGTACCGGTTGCGGATGCGGACGGTCTCGCGCTGCTCGAAGTCCACGCCGCCGAGGTTCTCGATGAACGTCGTGACGAAGTGCTGGCGGGTCTGCTCGCCGTCGCTGATGATGTCGATTCCGCGTCGCTGCTGCTCCTGGACGGCGATGCGCAGGGCGTCCTGCCGCCCCTCGTCCAGCGCGGCGCCCTCGAGCTTCCACGGCGACCACAGCACCTCGGGCTGTGCGAGCCACGCCGGCTTGGGCAGGCTGCCGACGATGGAGGTGGGGAGCAGTGCGGGCGAATGGCGGACCTCGCCGACGCTCATCGGACGACATCCACGACGTCGCGGGCCCATTGCTCGAGCGTCTCGCGATGGCGGTTCATGAGATGCTCCTCGGCGTACCGCCCCTGGATGACGGCGAGCCGGCTCCGCTCGTCGCGGTCGTAGTCGACCTGCGTCCGAGCGAAGTCCTCGTGCTCGAGACTCGGCCGGTAGACGTCGCCGGCGGGGGAGAGAGCGTTGTAGATCTCCGGCCGGTAGATCTTCTGGAAGGTCTCCATCGTCGCGATCGTGCCGATGAGCTGCAGGTCGGCGTAGTCGGCGATCAGATCCCCGCGGAAATAGAAGGCGAGGGGCGCGGCGCTTCCGCGGGGCATGAAGTAGCGCACCTGCAGGCCCATCTTGCCGAAGTACGCGTCGGTGAGGGAGAACGAGTCCTGAGCGTACTCGATGCCCAGAACGGGGTGAGCGAATCCGGTGCGGTGGTACGTCCTGCTCGTCGAGACGCTGATGCAGATCACGGGCGGCAGTGCGAAGCGCTCGCGGTAGGCCTCGGAGTCGAGGAAATGCTGGAACAGCCGGCCGTGCAGGTCGCCGAAGTCGTCCGGCACGACAGGACAGCCGGCGGCTGCGGCCGCCCCCGGCAGCCGGATGCTGAAGTCGTAGTCGCGCAAGTACGACGAGAAGTTGTTGCCGACGATACCCGGCCGCCGTTCTCCCGTCCGACGGTCGACGACGGTGACCTCGAGCATCTCCAGCGCGGGGAAATCCTCGTCGCCATCCTCGTCCCTGCCGAAGCGGAGGGCGACCGACACGATGTCGAGCTCGACGCGGTACCTGTCCCGTGTGGGCTCGTCGGCGAGCTCGTGGAAGCGGTGATCGATCATCGTGAGCGCGTTCCGCAGGTTCTGCCGTCGGTCTTCGCCACGGGCGAGGTTGGCGAAGTTCGTGGTCGCACGCGAGTTCGACGATGGCGTGTAGTCCTCGTCGAAGCGCGTGGTGGTGAGGCGGAACGTGACGTCGGTCACCATGGTGTGCCTTCCGGATGCAGAGGCCCCGAAGGCCCGGCGAGTTGGTTCCCCCATCGTGCGGTCCGCGCGCAGTCATCGGGTAATTCGGGTTCGCTATCGGATGCCATAGCATCTGCCTATGGCACGTCGAACGAGCGGCATTACCCTTCAGCAGCTCCAGTCGTTCATCGAGGTCGCCGCCGAGGGGTCCATCACGGCGGCCGCCGATCTGCTCTTCATCGCGCAGCCGACGATGTCCGCCGCGATGAAGGACCTCGAGAATCGCGTCGGGCGCGCCCTGCTCCTCCGATCGGCCCGCGGCGTCACCCTCACCGCCGAGGGGGTGGAGTTCCTCGGCTACGCCCGACAGGTGGTCGAGCAGGTCGCTCTCCTCGAGCAGCGCTACCTCGGCCGGCCGCCGTCACGGCGGCTGCTCGGAGTGTCGACGCAGCACTACTCGTTCGCCGTCGACGCCTTCGTGCGCATGGTCAAGGGGACGGACACGGCCGACTACGAGTTCTCGCTGCGGGAGACACGCACCTGGGACATCATCGAGGACGTCCGCACCCTGCGCAGTGAGCTGGGCATCCTCTACCGCAACGACTTCAACCGCAACGTCATCGACAAGCTCCTTCGCGACTCGGGTCTCGCCTTCCACCCCCTCTTCCTCGCGGAGCCGCACATCTTCATCTCCCGCCGGAATCCGCTCGCGTCACGGAAGCGCGCGACGCTGGACGATCTCGCCGACCTCCCGCGCCTGACCTTCGACCAGGGCGCGAACAACTCGTTCTACTTCGCGGAAGAGATCCTCTCGACGCTCTCGAGCAGGCAGGAGATCCGCGTCTCCGACCGCGCCACCATCTTCAACCTCATGATCGGCCTCGACGGCTACACGATCTCGACGGGCATCATCAGCGACGACCTCGACCCCGAGATCGTGGCGGTGCCGCTCGACGTCGACGAGCGCATCGAGATCGGATGGATCGGCCACGCTGCCATCCCCCTCACGGATCAGGCGCAGCGCTACCTCGAGGAGGTCAGAGCCGTGGTCGCCGGATTCGGCGTGGCGCTCATCGGCTGAGGGCGGGCGCGACGGCGTCCTGGCGTCACAGCGTCCGCCGCTCGACGACGTGTGGACCTGGGTCCCCTGTGCGCGGTCCCGCGTCGCCCTTGATCGCGGCATGCTCAGCCTCTCTCTCGCCCTGCCGCTCCTCGCCTCGATTCAGAACACCGACACCTCCGGCTCCACGACGGGTTCCATCGTCGGCGGACTCATCGGCTACATCTTCTTCGTCGCCGCCGTGTGGCCCTTCCTCAAGAAGGCGGGACAGCCGGGATGGGTCGCGCTCATCCCCGTCGTCGCCGCCTTCTTCATCGTGCGGGCCGCCGGCCTGTTGGCCTGGTGGGGCCTGCTCCTGTTCGTGCCGCTCGTCAACATCGTCTTCGCCGTCATCGTCGCCCTGCGACTCGGCCGGGCGTTCGGCCACGGCGCGGTGTTCTCGATCTTCCTGCTGTGGCTGCTGTCGCTCATCGGCTACTTCATCCTCAGCTACTCGGGCGACCGCTGGGATCGCTCCCGCATCTGAACGACCTCAGTCTGTCGGCGGGCGCCGCAGGCGCTTGACGTCGGTGCGCTGCTTCTTCGAGGTGAGGCGGCGCTCCTTCGAGCCGCGCGTCGGCTTGGTCGCCCGGCGAGGGGGAGCGGGAGGCCGGAGGGCCTCGGCGACGAGTGCGACGAGGCGGGCACGCGCGGCCTCCCGGTTGCGCAGCTGCGCTCGCGTCTCGGATGCCGCGATCGTGAGCACCCCGTCGACGAGGCGTCCGCTCAGCCTCTCGAGCACCCGCTCGCGCTGAACCGCCGACAGGGCAGCCGACCGCGCGGCATCCCAGACGAGCTCCACGCGGGAGTCCGCGGTGTTCACCCCCTGCCCGCCGGGTCCGGAGGATCGCGAGAAGCGCCACCGGAGCTCCGCCTCGGGGATCACGACCCCGGGCGTCACCCGCAGTCCGGGACGGTGCTCTGCAGGCATGACTCCATCATGCTCGCGCTCCCAGGCGGGACGAGCGCCCGGCCATAAGGTGAAGCCATGTCGCATCACCACGAGACCCCGCGCGAGAGCCTCACGGCCACCGTCATCACCGTGTCCGACCGCACGGCGGCCGGGGAGCGCTCCGACGGCAGCGGTCCGATCGCCGTCGCGGCGCTGACCGCCGCGGGCTGGACGTGCGCCGCGGCCACGGTCGTGCCCGACGGAGCCGACAGCGTCGAGGCCGCGGTGCGGGAGGCGCTGGCTGAGGGGGCGCGTCTCGTCGTCACCACGGGCGGCACGGGCGTCTCGCCCCGCGACCAGACGCCCGAAGGGACGCGTGGCGTCATCGACCGCGAGGTGCCCGGCATCGCCGAGGAGCTGCGTCGGGCGGATGCCGCGGTCAAGCTCACCGGAATGCTCGCGCGCGGGCTCGTCGGGGTCGTCGACCCGACCCATGATCGGCCCGGTGCGCTCATCGTCAACCTCCCCGGCTCCCCGAACGCGGTCGAGACCGGGATGCCCATCATCCTCTCCGTGGCCGCGCACATCGTCGCGCAGCTCGCCGGCAGCGACCACTGAGGGCTCCCGCCGTCAGACCTGTGTGCCGCGCGCCCGGCGGCGGCGCAGCATCCCGTCGTCAGTCGGATTCGACCGAGCTCGTGTGGTGCGGCAGCCCGACGGGCTTCGACTCGCTCGACCCGCGCTGGCGCAGATAGATCGAGAACGCGACCATGGCGCCGACGGCGAGGAATTCCGACTGCCAGTTCTGCAGCGTGCGGTTCCAGAAGTCGGCGGACATGACGTAGTCCAGCCAGGTGAGCGGCGGCAGGCCGTGCTGGGCGTTCTCATCGCTCGCGACGGTGGTGCCGGCCAGCGACTGCGCGAACCACGAGAGGAGGAACACCGCGCCCATCACCATCAGGAGCGAGTTCGAGTAGATCCACCGGCGCATGCCGCCGGCGCGCGCCCACGACGGCGAGTCGGGCCGCGCGTGCTCGCCGACCATCTGGTCCTCGTCGGTGCCGAGGCCGGCGTCGCCGGGGATCTTCGACTCCGGCGAACCGCGCTGGATGAGCCAGATCGTCGCGAGAATGAAGAGGAAGAACTGCAGGAACTCCGACTGCCAGTTCTCCGCGACGTCGACGAGGAAGTCCGACGAGCTCACGAAGGCGAAGTAGTCGACGGGTGGGAGACCGTGCTGCGCGAGGTCCTCGTTCGTGTACGCGAGTCCGGCGAAGGACTGACCGACGAGCGCGGCGAGGAAGATGGCCAGGAACACGACGCTCAGCCCGTTGTCTCGGAGGAACCGGCGCATCTCAGCGTCCCGCCAGAGGCAGCGCGATCATGATCGTCAGCCCCACGACGATCAGCGTCATCCACGCCCAGAACATCAGCCGCATGCCCGAACGCGCGTCGGGTTCTTCTGCACTCATGTCCCTCACGCTGGACCGCGCCCCACGAGAGCGAGAAGGGGGTTGCGAGCGAGCGCATCCTGCCCCTCGCCCACCGGGAGCCGACCTAGGCTGATCGCATGTCGACCCGCACTCCCGCCGCACCGTCCGCCCCCGCTCCCGGAGGCTCGCGCTGATGCCCGGCGACGTGCGGCTGGCCCGCATCAGCGATGTGGCGCTCGTCCTCGATGAGCACCTCGACGCCGTCGACGACGCGAGCTCGGGAGCGGTGACGACGTTCGTCGGCCGGGTGCGCGACCATGATCCGGATGCCGCGGGTGCCGTCGTCGCACTGGAGTACTCCGCGCACCCCGACGCGGAGAGCGCGCTGCGCACCATCGCGGAGAAGGCGTCGGCGGGCACCGCGGCCTCGGTGGCCGTCAGCCACCGGGTCGGCCGTCTCGCCGTCGGCGATGCCGCGGTCGTGATCGCCGTGGCATCGCCGCACCGCGCCGAGGCGTTCGAGGTGTGCCGCGCGGTCATCGAGCAGATCAAGCTCGAGCTGCCGGTGTGGAAGCGTCAGGTGGAGGCCGACGGCACCACCGCGTGGAAGGGCATCGGCGGCTGAGCCTCCTGGGCGCCGCCACCCCGTCCTCGACCTACCAGATCGTGCCGCCGCCGATGGAGATGCCGCCCCACGTGAGGGCGATGAAGATCGCCGCGAAGACGACAGGAGCGATGCCCCGGCCGCTGCGTGCGAGGCCCTTGAGCAGCGCGATGACGCCGAAGATCGCGGCGACGACGGACAGGCCGCCGCCGAGGATCAGGCCGATGAACAGCGGAATGGGCATGAGCACGAGGCCGGCGAGTCCGAACCAGAACGCGGCCCACGCGGTCGGGTTGGAACGGCGTTCGGAGTAAGCGGACATGTGCCCATTATCGCGGGGCGCCGCGGCGGCCCGATGCGCGCTTCCGGATCAGCCGCCGGCGAAGGGCGGCAGCACGTCGATGACGTCGTCGGGCACCAGGGGGTGCTCGTCGCCCGTGCGCTCGCCCGCGACGAGCACGGCGCAGCGCGGGAGGATGTCGGTCAGCGCGGGGTGGTCGCTCACCAGAGCCGTGCGGAGATCGCCGAGCGTCTTCTCCGAGCGGATCAGCTCGTCGGCGCCGACGGCCTCGCGGGCGGCGGCGAAGAAGCGGACGAGCGCCATCAGGGCGTCTCCCCGTCCGAGCGGGCGTGCTCGCCGGGGCGCACCCACGGGCCGGACTTGCCGCCGGTCTTGGCGATGATGCGCACGTCCTCGATCGAGGTGGCCTTGTCGAGCCCCTTCACCATGTCGACGACGGCCAGGGCCGCGACCGACACGGCCGTGAGGGCCTCCATCTCGACACCTGTGCGATCCGCGGTGCGCACCGTCGCCTCGACGGCGACGCCAGCGTCTACGACGGCGAGGTCGACCGTCGCCCCGTGCACCCCGATGACATGCGCGAGCGGCAGGAGCGCGGGGGTCTGCTTGGCGCCCTGGATACCCGCGATGCGCGCCACGGCGAGCACGTCGCCCTTCGGGACGGAGCCGTCGCGGAGCGCGGCGACGATGTCGGGCGAGCAGCGGACGAAGCCGCGCGCAGTGGCCGAGCGGACCGTCGGCTGCTTCTCGGTGACGTCGACCATGCGGGCGTGACCCGCGGCATCCAGGTGGGTGAAGCTCATGGAATCAGCATGACATCCACGAGGTCGCCGGCGGCGACGGCGGACACGTCGGCGGGGACGACCGCGAACGCCTCGGCGGCGGCGAGACCGCCGGCGAGGTGGGAGCCCGATCCGCCGGCGGTGGCCGGTCGCACGGTCCAGCGCGCCGGGTCGGAGCGGTCGATCGCCGCGGGCAGGTACTGCCGACGGCCGGGGGGAGTGCGCCACGCGACCGCCGCTGGCAGGCGCAGCACGTCGCGCTGACGCTCTGCACGACCCTGAAGCGCGAGGAGCGCCGGGCGCACGAAGGTCTCGAACGACACGGCGACGCTGACCGGGTTGCCGGGGAGTCCGAACACGAGCATGCCACCCTCGAGCACGCCGAACCCCTGCGGCTTGCCCGGCTGCATGGCGACCTTCGTGAACTGCAACTCGCCGCCGGGGCCGAACGTGTCCTTCACCACCTCGTAGGCGCCGGCACTGACGCCGCCGGAGGTGATGATCACGTCCGCGCCACGGTCTGCCGCTTCGGCCAGCACGCGACGCAACGCGCCGACCTCGTCGGGCACCGTGGCCCGCAGCACGACGTCGGCGCCGGCGCCGCGCACCAGTCCGTCGAGGAGCAGCGAATTCGACTCCGGGATCTGCCCCCGCTCGAGCGCACTGCCCGGCTCGGCCAATTCGCTGCCCGTCGAGACCACCGCCACACGGGGAGCGTGATGGACCACGACCTCGGGCACGCCCGCGGCTGCGGCCGCGGCGACCTGGAAGCCGCCGAGCACAACGCCCGCCGGGACGATCTCGGTGCCCGCGACGGAGTCCGCTCCGCGCCGGCGCACGTGAGCGCCGGCCGCCGCAGGGGCCAGCACCTCGACGATCTCGCCGGTGCCGTCGAGCCCGCCCGCGGTGTCCTCGAACGGCACGATCGCGTCGGCCTCCGCCGGGACGGGGGAGCCCGTCATGATGCGGGCCGCCTCGCCGGGCCGGAGTGCGGGGTCGAGCGACGTGCCGGCCGGGAGGTCGGCGACCACGCGCAGCCGGACGGGGTGATGGGATGCTGCGGCCGCGACATCCTCGGATCGCACCGCGAATCCGTCCATGGCCGAGTTGTCGAAGACCGGGATGTCGACGCGCGACACGACGGGTTCGGCCAGCGTGCGGCCGAACGCCTCGCTCAGGGGGACGCGCGTCGTCGGCAGCACGCGCACGGCGGACAGGACGACCGCGAGGTGCTCCTCGACGGTGCGGAGGCGGGAGTCCCGGGCGGCGTCGTGTTTTCCGTGCCCGTGCCCGCTGGCGTGGGGGTGCTCGCTCGCGTGCGGGCCGCTCACGCGGGCACCGCCGCGCCGTCGGCCGCGGCTCGGGCCTCCCAGGCCCGCATGCCGCCGGCGAGCACGACCGCGTCGATCCCGTGCGCGAGCATCGCCGCGGCGGCCCGATCCGCTCGGGCGCCTACGGCGCACACCACCAGCACCGGGCCGGGGCCGGCGGCAGCCGGGTCGGCCAGCACGTCGGCCAGCGGCAGGGCGGCGGAGCCGGGGATCATGCCCGCGGCCGTCTCGTGCGGCTCGCGCACATCGACCACGCGGATGCCGGCGGCGACGGCCGCGTCGGCCTCGTCGAGGGGCATCCATCGGGGTCGGGGCGCGGCATCCGTCTCGACTGCCGGCGATGGAGCCGCCGCCGCCGTGCCCCGGAGCGGGACCTCGGACTGGCGACCGCCGAGGGAGTCGATCACGAGCACGCGACCGAGCAGCGGCCGGCCGATGCCGGCGACGAGCTTGATCGCCTCGATCGCCATGAGACCGCCGACCTGGATGCACAACGCGCCGAGCACGCCGACCGCCGCGCAGGTGGGGGCGTCGTCGGCGCTGCCGACCGGATACAGGTCGCTCAGGCGGACGGGCGCGTGCCCCGCGGGCGGGTCGCTCCAGAAGACGGTGACCTGGGCGTCGAAGGACTGGATGGCCCCCCACACGAGGGGGATGCCCAGCTCCTCCACCGCGGCGGCGACGGCCTCGCGCGTCGAGAAGACGTCCGAGCCGTCGATGACGAGGTGCGCCTCGCGCAGCAGGTCGACGGCGTTGTCCGCGGTCAGGCGGTCGCGCACGGTGACGACGCGGGTCTCGGGCGACAGCTGCGCCGCGGCCCGCGCGGCGCTGTCGGTCTTGGCGGCGCCGACGTCGTCGAGCCGGTGGATGACCTGCCGCTGGAGGTTCGAGAGCTCCACGACGTCGTCGTCTATGACCGTGAGCGTGCCGACGCCGGCGGCGGCGAGGGCCAGGATGACCGGCGATCCGAGGCCGCCCGCGCCGATGACGGCGATGTGCGCGGCGGCGAGCCGGCGCTGTCCGACGTCGCCGAGCTCGGCGAGACTCGCGTGCCGCGCAGTGCGCGCGCGCTCCGTGGGAGTGAGCGTGTCGACGGGTTCGACCAGCGCAGGGAACGACATGGATTCAGGCTAACGGCCGGGTCGTGAAGCGGTGCTGGAACCCGCACACGCGGAGATATCATCGGATTATGTCCGCATATCGCATCTCCGATGCCGCCCGTCTGCTCGGCGTGAGCGACGACACCATCCGGCGGTGGGTCGACCAGGGCGTGCTGTCGACGACGGGCTCGACGCCGACCGAGATCCCCGGCGAGGCGCTGGCCGCTCGCGCGGTCGCGCAGGCGGGAGCCGCGCCCGACCCGACCGATGTGCTCTCCAGCGCGCGCAACAGGTTCGTCGGGCTGGTGACGCGCATTCAGGCCGACACCGTGATGGCCCAGGTCGACATCCAGGCGGGGCCTCACCGGGTCGTGTCGCTCATGTCCGCGGAGGCGGTGCGCGACCTCGGCCTCGAGGTCGGTTCGCTCGCCGTCGCCGTCGTGAAGGCGACCACCGTCATCGTCGAGACGCCGAGGGGCTGAGCCGTGCGGAGACTCCTCGCTGTGGTGGCAGCGGCCGCGGCATCCGCTCTGCTCCTGTCCGGATGCGCGTCGGGCGCGGGTGCTCCTTCGTCCTCGGACGCGTCGGCGTCGTCGACCGCCGGCCCGGCATCCGCGCTCACGGGGGAGCTGACGGTGTACGCCGCCGCCTCGCTCGGCACCGCGTTCGATGAGATCGCGACGGCGTTCGCGCAGGAGTATCCGGGCGTCGACGTGCGTCCAGTCGTCTACGACGGGTCGAGCACCCTCGCCACGCAGATCGTCGAGGGTGCGTCGGCCGACGTCTTCGCGTCGGCCGACGAGAAGAACATGACGAAGGTCGCCGACGCCGGCCTCGTCGCGGGCTCGGCCGAGCTCTTCGCGAGCAACACGCTCGTCATCGCCGTTCCGACCGGCAATCCCGCCGGCATCGGCGGTCTCGCAGATCTCGCGCGCCCGGGGGTGTCGGTCGTGCTGTGCGCGGCCGAGGTGCCGTGCGGCGCTGCGTCGCAGACGCTGCTGTCCGCGCAGAACGTCGTCGTCACCCCGGTCAGCTCCGAGCAGAACGTGAAGGCTGTGCTTACCAAGGTGGCGGCCGATGAGGCGGATGCCGGGCTCGTCTACGCGACCGACGTGATCGGCGACGCCGATGTCGACTCGATCGTGCCGGAGGGCGCCGACGAGGTCGTCAACCGCTATCCCGTGGCGGCGCTGTCGGGTGCGGCGAACCCGGAGGCGGCCGCCGCCTTCACCGCGTTCGTGACCGGTCCGAGCGGACGAGGCATCCTCGCTGAGCTGGGCTTCGGCGCACCGTGAGGCAGCCAGGCCGCCTCCTCGGCCGCGATAGCGTCAGGACCTGATGAGCGGAGCGCGCGAGACCCAGGGGTTCGTCCCGCCGGTGCTGGCCGTGCCCGCCGTCGTGGGGCTCGCCCTCCTCATCGTCCCGCTCGGCGCCCTCGTCGCCCGCGCGGAGTGGTCGACCCTGTGGGCGGACATCACCGCGCCGGCCGCCGTCGACGCGCTGTGGCTGTCGGTGCGCACCGGCGTGATCGCCACGGCGATCTGCCTCGTGCTGGGTGTGCCGCTCGCGCTCCTGATCGCGCGCAGCGGTCCGCGGGTCGCGGGGCTGCTGCGCGCTTTGGTGACCGTGCCGCTCGTGCTGCCGCCGATGGTCGGCGGCGTCGCGCTGCTCTATCTCTTCGGGCGGAACGGGGCGCTCGGTCAGCTGCTGGACGCGTGGCTCGGCATCCGGGTGCCCTTCACCACACCCGCCGTCGTCCTCGCCCAGACCTTCGTCGCGCTGCCCTTCCTGGTGCTCGCCGTGGAGGGATCGCTGCGTACCTCCGGCGTCGCCTTCGAGCGGACGGCGGCGACCCTCGGCGCGGGACGCTGGCGCATCCTGTGGCGCATCACCCTCCCGCTCGCGGCGCCGGGGCTCGTGGCCGGCACCGTGCTCTGCTTCGCCCGCGCCATCGGCGAGTTCGGCGCGACCGCTCTGTTCGCGGGCAACGCACCCGGCGTGACGCAGACCATGCCGCTCGCGATCTATACGGCCTTCAACGGCTCCGGCGTCGGGCAGGGTACCGCCGTCGCGCTCAGCCTGCTGCTGCTCGTGACCGCGCTCACCGTGCTCCTGCTCGTGCGCGCCTGGCGTCCGGGGGCGGCGCGATGAGCGGCGCGGCGCTGTCGGCGCACGTCGTCGTCGAGCGTCCGGGCTTCCGCCTCGACGTCGAGCTGCATCTCGAGCCCGGCGAGGTCGTGGCCGTGATGGGTCCGAGCGGGGCGGGCAAGTCGACGCTCCTCGGCGCGATCGCGGGGCTCATCCGCCCCACGTCGGGCGAGGTGTCGATCGGCCGCAACGTCGTCGCCTCGGCCCGCCGCTCCACCCCGCCCGCCCGACGCGGCGCCGTGCTCCTCGGACAGGAGGCGCGGCTCTTCCCGCACCTCACCGCCCGTGCGAACGTCGCGTTCGGACTCCGCGCCCAGGGGCTGTCACGCGCCGATGCCGATCGCGACGCCGACGAGTGGCTCTGGCGCGTCGGGCTCCCGGGCTCCGGAGATCGTCGTCCCTCCCAGCTGTCGGGCGGGCAGCAGCAGCGCGTCGCGGTCGCCCGCGCGCTCGCCGTGCAGCCGCGGGTGCTGCTGCTGGACGAGCCGCTGACTTCGCTCGACCCCGAGACCGCCGGCGACATCCGCGCGATGGTCGCGGAGCAGCTCGTCCACGCGCACGCGACCGCCGTCGTGGTGACCCACGATGTGGTGGATGCCGCGGCGATGGCCGGCCGGCTCGCCGTGCTCGAGGCGGGTCGTGTGGTGCAGGAGGGCACGGTGCGGGCGGTGCTCGCCGCCCCGGCGACCCGCTTCGTCGCCGCGCTGGCCGGAGTGAATCGCGTCGAGGGTGCCCTGCGCGACGGGCGGTGGCACGCCGCGTTCCCCGCCGGTGACGTCGTGCTGACCGGGACGGTGGCTGCAGCATTCGCTCCCGGCTCCGCGCCTGCGGCTGCGGCTGCGGCTGCGGCATCCGGCCCCGGCTCCGCTCCTGCGCCGGCTCTGCCCGACGGGACGCCCGTCGCGGCCACGTTCCGCCCGTCCGATGTGCGACTCGCGACGATCACGGACAGCACCTGGACGGGCGTCCTCCGCCGCGCCGAGCTCGAGCGACCCGTGCCCGGCGAGTGGAGCGCGCGGGTCGTGCGCCTCGAGCAGCTGCCCGGCGCGGTGCGCGTGCACACCGCCGAGCCCGCCGTCGCCGTCGACGTGGCCGTCGACGAGGCGGCCGAGCTCGGCCTGCGCCTCGGCTCCGCCGTGCGACTGCACGTGCGCGAGCGTCACGTGCGGCTCCAGCCGCTGCGCCCCATGGGCTGACGCTGCGCGGGTAGCCGGCCCGAGCCTGGCGAGCGACCGCGAGCACAACGCAGGCAGAACGGCGCCCAGAAGCTCCCGAACCTTCGGTACGAGCCCCCGCGTGGCGGATACGCCTGCGCTGTGCCCACGGGGTCGGGGCGAATCGCTGGAAGAGACACGCCTGCGCTATGCACACGCGGTCGGCGCGAAGCGGTGAGGGCGCTGTGTCTGCGCCCCGCCCGGCACCGGGCGGCCCGGACCGCCCCGCTGCGCGATTACGCTCGGGACATGGGTTCGCGTCGCAGAGCGGGGGACCGGTCGTGACGGCCGTTCCCGTGATGCTCGGCGTGCGCGCGCCGGTCGGCGTCCCCAGCGGAGCGCCGGGCGACCCCCTCGTCGACACCCACGGCCGCGTCCACCGTGATCTGCGGGTCTCGCTGACCGACCGCTGCTCGCTGCGCTGCACCTATTGCATGCCCGAGCAGGGCAACGAGTGGCTGGCCCGCTCCAGCATCCTGACTCTCGACGAGATCGAGCGGATCGCGCGCGTCGCCGCCGCGGCCGGCGTCTCGACGTTCCGCCTCACGGGTGGCGAGCCCCTGCTGCGCACCGACATCGTCGAGGTCGTGCGTCGTCTTTCGGCGATCTCGTCGCCGTCGGGCCCGGTGCAGCTGGCGATGACCACCAACGGCATCAAGCTCGCCGAGAAGCTCCCGGCGCTCGTCGACGCGGGCCTGAACCGTCTCAACATCAGCATCGACACCCTCGACCGTGCGCGCTTCCACGAGCTCACCCGGCGGGATCGCATCGACGAGGTCTTCGAGGGGATCGCGGCGGCCGCGGCATCCGGTCTGCGTCCCCTCAAGCTCAACACCGTCGCCATGCGCGGCGTGAACGACGACGAGCTCGCCGACCTCGTGCAGTTCGCCGTCGACCACGGTGCAGAGCTCCGCTTCATCGAGCAGATGCCGCTCGACGCCGGCCACACCTGGGATCGCGCCCAGATGGTGACGCGCGAGGAGATCCTCGCGGCGCTCGCGGCCCGCTGGGAGCTCACGCCCATCCCCGGTCGCGGCGGCGCTCCCGCCGAGCGGTGGACCCTGGACGGCGGCCCGCACACCGTGGGAGTGATCGCCTCGGTGACCGCGCCGTTCTGCGGCGACTGCGACCGGCTCCGCCTCACGGCCGACGGACAGCTGCGCAACTGCCTCTTCTCGACCACCGAATACGACCTCGTGCCGATCCTGCGCGACGGCGACTCCGCGTCGATCGACGACGGGATCGACGGGATGCTGCGCTCCTGCGTGCACGGCAAGCTTCCGGGTCACGCGATCAACGACCCCGGATTCCTGCAGCCCGCGCGCGGCATGAACGCCATCGGCGGCTGAGACCGCCGCAGCGACCGCTCAGCCCGGCGGCGGGCCCCAGGGCAGACCGAGCTCCGTCGGATGCGTCAGGCGCCACCACTCGGTGGGCGGCTCGATGTCGCCTTCGACCTCGACGACGGAGGTGGCGGTGTTCGGCCCGGCGGTCCAGGTCATCGAGCCGATCTCCTCGCCGTCGCGGTACGTCACGGGCGCGGTGGTCGACAGCGATGCCGTGATGGGGGTGTCGGACCACGTCAGCACCGAGGCCGCATCGCGCAGCACGAGCGTCGCCGACGCGCCCCAGGCGGTCGTGAAGGAGCCGATCTCCTGGCCCGCGGTCGACACCGGAACCTCATGGAAGCCGGCGCGGATGCTGCTGAGCAGCGCGAGCACGTCGGCGTTCGTCGAGTCGCGGGTCGCGCCGCCCATCCTGACCCCGGTCACCTGCAGCGGTGCGCCGATGCCGACGTCGAGCGCCGCGGTGAACAGCAGGTTGTAGGAGTCCAGACCGAACGTGCCCGTTTTGAGGCCGGTGACGCCGTCTCGGCCGAGGAGCGAGTTGGTGTTCACCATGAACCCCGGCCCGCGGAGCGCGAGGGTCCCGGTTGCCGCGATCTGCGAGATCACCGGGTTCGCGGCGGCGAGCTTTCCGATCGTGATCAGTTCGCTGGGGCGGCTCGTGTTGTCGGGGCTCAGCCCCGTCGGCTCGACGATGGTCGTGCCCGTGAGGCCCTGCGCGTCGAGCCAGGCGCGTGCGGCGTCGACGAAGGCGCCCTGAGACCCGAAGACCCAGCGTGAGACCGCGTCGGCGTAGTTGCTCGCCGAGGGGATGAGCATCGTCGCGAGCGCATCGTGCAGCGAGAGCGTGTCGCCCGTCGGCATCGGGGCGATGGTCGCGCCCTGCACGTAGTACTCGTCGTAGAGGTCGTGGTCGGCCTTGGTGAAGGTGATGGTCGGCCAGGGGTCGTCGGAGCCGGCGAGGGGGATCGCGTCCAAGATGACCATCGCGGTGACGAGCTTCGTGATGCTGGCGATCGGGCGTGGGTCGTCCCCGCCGTTCGCGGCCCAGATGCCGGCCGCGGTGTCGCCGAGGTACGCCTCGCCGCCGCTCACGCTGATCGCGGTCGCGCCCTCGGCGGGCAGCGTCAGCGCGACCGGTGCGGCGGCCGCCACCTGCGGGGTGCTCATCGTCCCCACGGGCGCGGCGACCGGTGCGTTCAGCGCCCATGCCGCATAGGCGACCGGTGCCCCGACGAGCACGAGGAGCAGCACCAGGGCGATGATCAGGCCGCGCCGTCGACGCGCGCGCCGGCGCCGCGGATCATCGACCCACTCGCCGTCTGCGGGCGGATCCGGCTGTTCGCGCATCAGATCCGCGAACGCATCGACGTCGTCGAAGGGAGCGGATGCCGCATCCTCGCGCCTGCTCATCCCTGCTCCCCGTCCGTCGCCTCCGTCCATCCTGCACGACCCCCGCCGCGCGCCCGACGTCCCGTCCGCACGGTGCTCGGCGACAGGTAGGGCGTCGACCGGTGCCGGGTCAACCCCGCTACGGAGATTGGATGCCGCGCCCGGCCTGCCCCTACGGTGACAGCATGTCCCGCATCGCCCGAACCTCCGCCCTTCCCGTCTTCGCCCTGACCGCGGTCCTCGCGCTCGCCGGCTGCGCGAGCCCCGCCGCCACCACCGCCCCCGACGAGGCGGCGCCTCAGGAGTCCGCCTCGCAGGAGTCGGCCGCACCCGAGACCGAAGCCCCCGACGCCTCGGGCACCACCATCACCGGTGACGGCTACAGCTACACGGCACCCGAGGGCTGGGAGGACGCCAAGGACCAGGCCGGCACCACCGGGGCCGACTCGCTCGCCGCCGACCTCACCGATACCGACGGCTTCTCCGACAACGTGAACGTCATCAAGAGCCCGGCCGGCGAGATCTCCGCCGACGACGTCGAGACGCTCGGCGTGCAGGAGCTCGAGGGCGCCGGCGCCACCGACGTGCAGGTGCTGGATCGTGAGAACGTCGCCGGCTCCGAGTCCGCGCACCTCACCGCGCTGTTCAGCTCCGAGGGCGCCGAGTACCGCATCGACCAGTACTACCTGACCAACAGCGGTCAGACCTACGTCGTGACCTTCTCCTTCAGCACGACGGTCGAGGAGCCCGAGCGCACCGAGGTCGCCGACTCGGTCCTGTCCACCTGGACCTGGGCGTAAGCCACCCGCTCTCCGGGCGGATGTCGGAGGGGGCGGGTAGACAGGAAGGATGCCTGTCACCCGCTCCACCCTCCTGCAGGTGACCCGCATCTACGCGGAGGACGCCGCCCTCGAACTGCCGCGCGGGCAGGAGATCGTGGCCCGCTGGCCCGATGCCGAGATCGTGCCGGTCGCGTCGCACTGGCAGATCCCCGAGGTGCACGGCGACGAGGCGAATGTCGCGCGATGGGTGCGCATCAAGACCGAGGCCCTCGTCCTGGGCGTGAAGAAGAGCCTCGTCACGAGGCCGAACGGACGCTCGGCCGACTTCATCGCGCCGAGCACGGCCAACGGCTGCGCGATGGCGTGCGCCTACTGCTACGTGCCGCGGCGCAAGGGATACAGCAACCCCGTGACGGTGTTCGCGAACATCGAGCAGATCTCGCGGCACGTCGCCCGCCACATCGCGAAGCAGGGCGTGAAGACCGAGCCGACGCAGTGCGACCCCGAGGCGTGGGTCTACGACATCGGCGAGAACAGCGACTGCTCGGTCGACGCCCTCCTCAGCGAGAACGTCCGCGACCTGTGCGACCTCTTCCGCATGACGCCGACCGCCAAGGCCTCGTTCGCGACCAAGTTCGTCAACCGCGACCTGCTGGAGTGGGACCCCGCCGGCCGCGTACGCATCCGCTTCTCCCTCATGCCGACCGCCGTCGCGAAAGTTACCGACCTGCGCACGTCGCCGATGGCGGAGCGCATCGCCGCGATCAACGACTTCGTCGAGGCGGGCTATGAAGTGCACGTCAATTTCTCGCCCGTCATCCTTACTCCCGAGTGGATCGGCGAGTGGACCGAGCTCTTCGAGCAGCTGGATGCCGCGCTCAGCCCTCGCGCGAAGGCCCAGCTCGCCTGCGAGGTCATCTTCCTCACCCACAACGAGCAGCTGCACGACGTGAACCTCGGATGGCATCCGAAGGCGGAGGAGCTGCTGTGGACGCCGGAGAACCAGGAGACGAAGCTGTCGCAGAACGGGGCTGTCAACGTGCGCTACCGCTACGGACTCAAGAGTCAGGCCGTCGCGCAGCTGGAAAGCCTCATCGCGCGGCACCTCCCGTACTGCCGCGTGCGCTACGCCTTCTGACCGCCGGCCGTCAGGCAGGACTCAGGCCTATGGCCTTCGTCCGGTGATCGGCGCACCCTGGGATCACATTCGCCCCGCACCCGAGTGGGCGGAAACCCGATGTGGAAGATCCTGAGATGACCGCCATCGACACCGCCAGCACCGCCGACACCGACGCCCGCCTCCGACGCGTGCGCGAGGCGCTCGGTGACCGCCTCGTCACCGCGACCGACGCCGGATACGACGACCTCCGCACCCCCTGGAACGTCGCGATCGATCAGCGACCGCTCGCCGTCGTCCGTCCGGAGAGCACGCAGGAGGTCATCGACGTCGTGCGCTCGGCGTCCGCGGCCGGCCTGCGCCTGGCGCCGCAGGCGACCGGCCACATGGCGGCGGGCCTGAGCGCCACCGATCTGTCGGACGTGATCCTGGTCGACATGTCCGCCCTGCGGTCGGTCACCGTCGATCCGACCGCGCGCACCGCGCGCCTCGACGGGGGCGCGACCTGGAACGACGTGCTGGCGCAGAGCGCCCCGCATGGTCTCACGGCGCTCCACGGCAGCGCCGGGAGCGTCGGCGCCGTCGGCTACCTCCTCGGCGGCGGTCTTTCCTTCTACGGCCGGGCGCACGGGCTCGCCGTGGGCGACGTGCGGTCCATCGAGGTCGTCACCGCCGACGGCAGCCTCCACCGCGCCGGACCCGATGAAGATGCGGAGCTCTTCTGGGCGCTGCGCGGCGGGTCGGGAGCATTCGGCGTGGTCGTCGCCGTGACGATCTCCCTCCGCCCGCTCGCCACCGTCATCGCCGGCATGCTCCTCTGGGACGCCTCCCGCGCCGACGAGGTGACGCGTGCGTGGTCGGCGTGGACCCGGACGGCACCCGACACGGCCACGACCACCCTGCGCATCATGAACTTCCCGCCGATGCCGGAGCTGCCGCCGTTCCTCGCCGGCCGGTCGGTCGTGGTCATCGACGGCGCGATCCTGGGATCGGATGCCGCGGCATCCACTCTTCTCGGGCCCCTCCGCGCCCTCGCACCCGAGGTCGACACGTTCGCGCGCATCCCGTCGGCCGACCTCGTCGGCGTGCACATGGACCCGCCCGGACCCGCGCCGGCGGTGACGGCGCACTCGGTGCTGGACGCGCTCCCCGCGGCCGCGGCGGGTGCGTTCGTGGAGGCGGGATCGATCCCGGGGATCTTCGTGAGCGAGCTGCGCCATATCGGCGGCGCATTCGCCCAGAGTCCGGCGGGCGGTGGCGCGGTGGCCAGCCTCCCGGGGCAGTACATCATGCACACGATCGCCATCGTGTCCGCGCCGGAGCTCGCGGCCCCGATGACGGCGGCCGTGCGGGCGGGGGTCGGTCTGCTCGACCGCTGGCGCATCGACGCGCTCGCCCTCACGTTCATCGACGCGCCCGACGAGGACCGTGCCCTCGGATTCGGCCCGGCGGCACGCCGGCTCCAGACGCTGAAGGGCATCCTCGATCCCGGCGACCTGTTCGTCGCGGGCAATCCCGTTCCGCAGCCGCGCAGGTGAGCGGTCGTCTCCGCCGCCCGTGCGGGCGGCGGAGACGACTGCTCACGCGGTCGGGATGATGTGGATCGCGCGGGTGACCGGGTGCAGCTCCTCGGGCTCGGGCGCCTCGAAGATCAGGAAGCGGCCCTCGTAGGGGCCGAGCTGCAGCGGGAAGCTCTGCAGGTCGTCCACGCGCCCGACCGACTCGCCGCTCTCCGCGTCGATGACACCGCTGCGCGGCACGAGCGAGTCGGAGCGCACGGTTCCGTCGATCGTCTCGGAGGAGAAGTTGAGCACCGTGATCTGCAGCGGCGCGTCCTCGAGGGTCGCGTCACCGCCATCCAGTCGGTGCACCATCACCAGCATGCTGGGGTGGGCCACCTGGGGGATGTCGACCTGGGTCGCCACGGCGATCCCGTGGGCGCGACGGACGTCGAGCACGTGCCGGAGGCCGGACGCGAACGAGTCCGGGTCCTCGAGCTGCGCGGGCAGCGCGCCGTAGAGGGCGCGGGCACGCGGCATCCCGGCAGCCGACCGCGTCGCGTCGGGGTCGACGTCGAGCAGATCGTGCGCGCCGCGTTCGATCCACCGGGTGTCGCCGGTCGCGATGAGCGAGCGCACCTCCTCGGCCGGAAGCGTGAGCGACCCGGTGAGGTCCCAGCCGGAGAGGGCGAACACGCCGGGCTGCCACGCGTTGTAGCGGGCCAGCAGCAGGTGGGCGTCACGGATGCTCGCGGCATCCTCGTCGGTGATGTCGTCCAACGTCGCGCGACCCTGGGACGCGGCGATCAGCGACGCGGTCGTGCACGCGATGCCGTTCTGCGTGAACACCAGGTTGTAGTCGGCGCCGACCGTGAGCACCTCGGTCAGCTCGGCGCGGATGTGCTGCGCCAGCTCCAGGCCGGTGACCTCTGCGTGGCGGAACTCGAACACGTCGTCGCGGTGCGTGGTCGCCCAGTGCACGAGCTCGTAGGTGAGCTCGTCGTGGTTCTGCAGACCGTGCACGAGCTGCACCGGCTCGACGCCGGTGGCCAGCGACGTGTTCAGCGCGAGGCGCAGGAACTCCGTGCTGCCGGTGGCGAGGGCGTGGTGGTACGCGGGGCGGGTGACGAAGTCGTACGACAGGTCGGCGCCGACGGCGCCCGTGTCGCGGATGTCCTCCATCGTGAGGTTCAGCTCCTGGAAGGTGAACCCGCCGACCTTGCGCACCATGCCGGCGATGATGTGGTTCGCGGCCTGCGAGAGCGGGTGGCCCTCCGACCACGCCGGGAGCCCTTCGGTGCTCTTCTCCACCCCGAGGAAGCCGTTGGCGTCGAGGCGCAGCGCGCTCGTACCCAGCTCGCCGAGCGAGTGCAGGGCGTCGCCGATCACCAGGCGCATGCCCGAGAACGTCGGGTCGAGCCAGTTGATCGAGGGCTGGCCCTCCTTGAAGTAGTGCAGGTAGACCCAGCGGCGATCCTGACCGTCCGTGCCGGTGACGGCGGCGGTCGCGCTCCAGTTCGTCTCCTTCACGCCGGGCGTGTAGAAGATGACCCGCTGCAGCTCGCCGATGATGTAGCCGCGCTCGCTCAGCTCGCGCTCCTGCGCAGGATCGAGGTTGACGGAGTCCCGGCCCTCCGGCACCTCGGGCAGGAGGTTCCAGTCCTCGGGCGGGATCTCGATCATGTGGTAGATGCCCGGATAGTCCTTGTAGGCCATCTCGGCGAGGCGGAAGTCGGCGCCCTTGCCGGTGTGGCCGGGCACGATGTCGTCGATGACGCTGCCGCCGTGCGAGTCCGCGACGTCGGCCAGGCGGCGGACGGCCGCCTCGTCGCCGAAATCGGGGTCGATCTGCGTGCTGATGCGGTCGAAGTGACCGTCGACGCTGGGCGTCTGCTGCCACCCGGTGATCCCGCCGGCGCGCTTCACCGGACCGGTGTGCAGGCCGTTGATGCCGATCTTCTCGAACGCCTGCCAGAGACGGTCGTCGCCCAATGCCTGCAGGAAGGACTCGCCGGCGCGGGTGATCAGCGACAGCGGGTAGGCGGTGAACCACACGTCGCTCGTCTCGATCGCGCGGCGCGCGTCGGGACGGGCGTACGGGTTGCGCCACATCGACGGCTGTCCGGACAGCGTCCGGGCGAGCACATCGGCGTCTTTGAGCATCGACTGGCGCACGAGCCACTCGACGTACGCGGGGTTCGTGCCGTTGGCCGTGCGGGGGTCGGAGACGAAGCGGCGGAGACTGCCGCTGCGCAGCTGATCCCGGGGGCGCAGCCGACGAGGTCGCGCGGGGTAGCGCTGTTCGTCGTAGCTGATCTCACTCGGGTCGCGTTCGATCGGGGCGTCCAAAGAGGGTCCTCACCTGACGGGCGGATGGCGTTGCTCCGATGCTAGCCGCGCGTACCGACCCGCGGTGTTCCGTTGACCGCCGGACCCGGGGCCGATAGGGAAGAGGGGCGCGTCGAGCCCCACGGGAGGACGAGGACGAGCGGATGCCGCCTCCCTAGCGAGTCGGCTGCGTCGCCGCAAGCGCCTCCGACGCGACGGTGTCGGGGCGGAGGCTGGGAGCCGACGAAAGGAACACCCATGAGCACCCCCGCCGACGACGCACCCGTGACCGTCACCGATGACGTCCTGCCCCAGCTCCTCCGCGACGGCGACACGTCCGTGACCGCCGACCCCGCCGACGACCCGGCGCAGGTGGAATGGGACCGGACCACCGCCCTCGACGAGGGCGCCTCCCCGGACGATCTCGACGGGGTGACCGCGACGGGCGACGACCCCGACCAGATCCCGTCGGACGACGACCAGATCCCGGCTGAGGATCTGCCCGCCGATGTCTACCTGCCCGAGACGCAGGGAGACGACCCGGTGGTCGCCGAGCTCGGCGAGGACGGCGAGGGCGATCTGTCGCCCGAAGACCTCTGAGCCCTGCTCAGACGCCGGCGAACAGCGCGCCGTGCGAGAGGGCGTGGTCGATCGCCAGACCGCTCGCCCCTCGCACGGCCGCGCGCTCGGCTGCGGAGGACTGCACGATCGAGAGATGCTCGGTCGCCAGCGGCGTGGAGCGCGTGTAGACGACCTCCCGCACACCCGCGATGAGGTGCTCGCCGACCCGGGCCATGGAGCCCCCGATGGCGATGACCGACGGGTTCATCAGGCTGACGCAGGCCGTCAGCACCTCGCCGATGTCGCGCCCCGCTTGGCGGACGGCCTGGATCGCGTCGATGTTGCCGTGCTTGACGAGGTCGACGACGTCGTCACCGTCCGCGGCCGGGACGCCGGCCGCGGTGAGGCCGCGGGCGATGGCCGGGCCCGAGGCGAGCGCCTCGAGGCAGCCCCGGTTGCCGCAGGGGCAGGGCACATCCGCTCCGCGGGCGACGCGGACGTGGCCGATGTCGCCGGCGACGCCCTGCGCCCCGCGCTGGAGCTCGCCGGCCGAGATAACACCCGCGCCGATGCCGGTCGCCACCTTCACGAACATCATGTTGTCGGTGGTGGGCCACGCGGTCGCCCGTTCGCCGAGCACCATCACGTTCACGTCGTTGTCCACGAGCACCGGCACCTGCAGGTGCTGCTGCATCCACGACGGGATGTCGAAGCGGTCCCATCCCGGCATGATCGGCGGATTCACGGGCTGGCCGGTGGAGTGCTCGACGGGGCCCGGCACCCCGATGCCCATCGCCACGAGATCGGCCGCATCCCGACCCGTCTCGGCGAGAAGGCCCATCGCCGCCTCGGCCACCCACGTCAGCACGGGCACCGGCCCCTGCCGGATGTCGATCGACTCCTCGCGCTGGGCGAGGATCGCACCGGAGAGGTCGGTGACGGCGATGGCGGCGTGCGAGGCGCCGATGTCGGCCCCGATCACCAGGCGCGCCTGTGGATTCAGGGCGAACTGCGACGGCGGCCGTCCTCCCGTGGAGGCCGCGTCGGCGACCGGGGTGATGAGGCCGGTGCGCATGAGCTCGTCGACCCGCGCGGCGATGGTGGATCTGGCGAGGCCGGTGGCCTTCGACAGCTCGGCCCGCGTGCGCGGGACCCCGTCGCGCAGAAGGTGGAAGAGCTCGCCCACTCCGCCGGGGGCCGCGGATGTCTCGGTCACAGTCGTCGCCACGGCTCAGTCAAACATGCGGCAAAACGCAGAAGTGCCGCCACTTCTGACGAACCTGCTGTGAGTCAGGCCCGATTCCGGCGTATGCGCCTGTGCCGCCGGCATCCGCTCATCCACGGGTCCCGCGGCGGGCGAAGCGCTGCTGCAGGAGCACGGCGACCACGATGATCACGCCCTTCGCGACGGCCTGCACGGAGGAGGAGAGGTTGTTCTGCACGAAGACGTTCTGCAGGGTGGCGAAAATGAGCACGCCGAACACGGTGCCGGTGATCGTGCCGCGGCCGCCGATGAGGAGCGTGCCGCCCACCACCACGGCGGCGATGGCGTCGAGCTCGAGGAGCGTGCCGTGGGTCGAGGTGCCGGCGGTGGTGCGTCCGAGGATCATGACGGCGGCGATGCCGGCGGTGAGCCCCGCGAGCACGTAGAGCCAGACGGTGTGACGGCGGACGTTGATGCCCGCGAGGCGGGCGGCTTCGCGGTTGCCGCCGATGGCGACGGTGCGGCGCCCGAAGGTCGTGCGGTTGAGGAGGATCCAGCCGGCCACGGCGACGAGCACGAAGATCCAGATGAGCACGTCGACGCCGAGGAAGTCGCTGTTGAAGAACGACACGAAGCCGCGGTCCTCCACGACGAGCGTGCGGCGATCGGCGAGGATCTCGGCGAGACCGCGCGCGGCGACGAGCATGGCGAGCGTGGCCATGAAGGCGACCACCTTGCCGTAGGCGATGACGATGCCGTTGATCAATCCGGCGAAGACGCCGACGGCGAGGGCGATGACGACCATCACGATCCAGTGCGTGTCGTCCACGACGTCCTGGATGACGGCGAGGGTCGCCACCACGGAGGCGAGCCCCATCACGGCGCCCACCGAGAGGTCGATGCCCCCGGCGATGATGACGAAGGTCATGCCGATGCTGACCACGCCGATGATCGAGGCCTGACGCAGGATGACGAGGATGTTCGGCACGCTCGTGAAGGTGTCGCCCGCCGTCACCGCCCCGATGACGAAGATGAGGGCGAGCGCCAGGACGAGGCCCAGGTTGCGTCCGGCCGAGCCGGACAGCAGCCGCGACGCGGCGGACTTCCGGTCGGACGGCTCCGGCGCGGGCGCAGGTGGGGGAGTTCTGGTGGGGTCGGTCGTCGCGAAGGCGGAACCGTAGGGCTGGTCGCTCACGCGGCAGCTCCTTTCATCACGAGGTCGAGCACGCCGTGCTCGTCGATCTGGCTGGCGGGGAGGGTGGTGAGCACGCGGCCCTCGGCGACGACGAGCACGGTGTCGGCGAGGCCGAGCACCTCGTCGATCTCGCTGGAGACGATGACGACCGCGTTGCCGGCGGCGGCGAGACGGCGGATGAGCGCGTAGATCTCGGTGCGCGCGCCGACGTCCACGCCGCGGGTGGGTTCGTCCAGCAGCAGCACCCGGGTGCCGTGCACGAGCCAGCGCGCCAGCAGGATCTTCTGCTGGTTGCCGCCGGAGAGCGTGGCGGCGGCGCGGTCGGGGTCGGCGGGTCGCAGTTCGAGCGCCTCGATCTGCTCCCGCGAGACGGCGCGCTCGGCCCGTTCGTCGAGGAAGCCGGCCTTCGCGAACCGTGCGACCGACGAGAGGGTGACATTGACGAAGATCGGCTCCTCGAGGACGAGCCCCTGGCTCTTTCGCTCCTCGGGCGTCAGACCGATACCCGCGGCGACCGCAGCGGTGACCGATCCGCGGCGCAGCGGCTCGCCGGCGACGCGTACGGTGCCGGAGGTGGAGCGACGAGCTCCGTAGACCGTCTCGAGGATCTCCGACCGGCCCGAGCCGACGAGCCCGGCCAGCCCGACGATCTCACCGGCGCGCACCGAGAACGACACGTCCTCGAAGACGCCGGAGAGCGCCAGGCCGTCGACCTCGAGCATCGTCGGCGCGTCGGAGGGCACCGGCACTCCCGCGGGGAAGACGTTCTCGACCGTGCGGCCCGTCATGAGGCGGATCAGCTCGGAGGTCGGGGTGTCGGCCACGGCGAGTCCGTTCGCCGTGCTGCGCCCGTCCTTCAGGACGGTGATCCGGTCGCCGATCTGCCGGATCTCCTCGAGGCGGTGGGTGATGTAGACGACGGCGATGCCCTGCCCGGTGAGCTCGCGCACGACGGAGAAGAGGTTCTTGACCTCCTCGGTGTCGAGCACGGCCGACGGCTCGTCCATGATGATGAGCTTGATGTCGTGCGACAGCGCGCGCGCCATGCTGACGATCTGCTTGTTCGCCGCGCTGAGGGAGCCGACCTCGGTGTGCGGGGACAGGCTCGCGTGGCCGAGGCGCTGCAGCAGTTCGCGGGTGCGGGCCGCCGCCTGGCTGCGACGGCTGAAGCCGCCGCGCGCCAGCTCGTGGCCCAGGAAGATGTTCTCGGCGATCGTCAGGCCGTCCACGACGTCGAGCTCCTGGTACATCGTCGCGATGCCCAGCTCGATCCCCGCCTGCGGTGAGGGGATCTCGACCGTCTCGCCGTTCCAGGAGATCTGGCCTTCGTCAGGTCGGTGGACGCCGGCGAGGACCTTGATGAGCGTCGATTTGCCGGCGCCGTTCTGGCCGAGGATGCAGTGCACCTCACCCGCACGCACGCTCAGGTCGACTCCGCGCAGGGCGTGCACTCCGGCGAAGCTCTTGGTCACGCCCCGGACGTCGAGTAACGCCGTGCCATGGTCATCTTTGATCACGACGTGACCATAACACGCGCTCCGCGGCCGTGTGAGAACGGATCCGCCCGCGTCTGCATCGTTGCAGGTGGGAAACGTATCTCGCCGCACATCCGCGTGATTACGCGCGAAAACCGGACAGAGATCACTTTTGCGCCGACGACGACAAAAGACGACACTTCCGACACGCGTTCTGCTACGTTGACTCTGGCAGTGAGGCCGGACGGGCGTACGAGGCTCTCCCGAGGCACCGCGGCCGCTACCCGCATCAATTCGAGGAGGAATCACATGCGTTCACTGCGCACCCACCGCGCACGCTTCGTCGTCGCCGGAGTCGCGGCACTCGCCGCCGTCGGCCTGCTGGCCGGCTGCACCGCCGGAAGCACCAACGCCGAAGAGGCCGTCGACCAGGGCACCACCAGCGAGGAGAACGCCGCGACCGGCGACACGGTCACCATCGGCTTCTCCGGACCGGCCGCCGACCACGGCTGGCTCGGCGCGATCAACTCCGGAGCGCTCGCCGCCGCGGCGAAGTACCCCGACGTCACCCTGCAGGCCGCAGAGGGCACCAACGACGTGACCGCCCAGATCGCGGCCGTCGAGACCTTCATCAACGACAAGGTCGACGCGATCGTCCTGCTCCCCAGCGACGGCGCGGCTCTCACGGAGGTCGCGATCAAGGCGATGCAGGCCGGCATCCCCGTCATCAACGTCGACCGGGAGTTCAGCAGCCCGTTCGCCGCGCGCTCCACCGTGCTCGGCGACAACTACGGCATGGGCGTCAGCGCGGGCACCTACATCTGCGGGCAGCTCGGCGACAAGCCGGGCGCCATCGTGGCGGAGATCGCGGGCATCGACTCGCTGCCGCTCACGCAGGACCGCTCCGCCGGATTCAAGGACGCCCTGAGCGACTGCGGCCTCGAGGTCTCGGCCCGCGTCGCGGCCGACTTCACCGTGCAGGGCGGCGAGGCCGCGGCTTCGCAGCTGCTGTCGGCGAACCCGCAGATCGACGCGATCTGGAACCACGACGACGACCAGGGCATCGGCGTGCTCGCAGCCATCACGTCCGCGGGTCGCGACGAGTTCATCATGGTCGGCGGCGCCGGCTCCAAGAACGCCATGGAGGCCATCCAGGCCGACGACTCGGTGCTGAAGGCGACGATCATCTACCCGTCGACGCAGGCCGCCGACGGCATCGCACTCGCGCGCCTCATCGCCCAGGGCAAGACGGCGAGCGACCTGATCACCCCGAGCGTGCCGAACCGCATCGTGCTGGACGCGCCCGTCGTGACCAAGGACAACGTCGCGGACTTCATCGACCTCGCGTTCGAGTCCTGATCCACCTGCGGGGCGCCCGTCCTTACAGGACGGGCGCCCCGCATCATCCCCGAGAGGAGCACCGATGACCGACGAACTCCGCATCGCCATGATCGGACACGGCTTCATGGGCGCCGCGCACTCGCAGGGCTGGCGCGTGGCCCCCCGCTTCTTCGATCTCCCGCTCGAGCCGGTCATGCAGGTCGTGGTGGGCCGCGATGCCGACGGCGTCCGCGCCTCGGCGGCGAAATGGGGGTGGGCGGAGTCCGCGACCGACTGGCGCGAGGTCATCGAGCGCCCCGACATCGACGTGGTCGACATCGTGACGCCCGGCGACACGCACGCCGAGATCGCGATCGCCGCCCTCCGCGCCGGCAAGCACGTCCTGTGCGAGAAGCCGCTCGCGAACACGGTGGCCGAGGCGCAGGAGATGACGGATGCCGCGGCCGCCGCATCCGGCGTGCGCGCCATGGTCGGCTTCACCTACCGCCGTGTGCCGGCGGCGACCTTCGCCCGCGACCTCGTGGCCGCCGGCCGCATCGGCGAGATCCGCCAGGTGCGCGCCGAGTACCTGCAGGACTGGCTGTCCGACGCGGACGCGCCCCTCACCTGGCGCCTGCAGAAGGACCGCGCGGGCTCCGGCGCGCTCGGCGACATCGGCGCCCATGCCGCAGACCTCACCGAGTTCATCACCGGCCAGCGCCTCACCTCCGTCTCGGGCATCCTCGAGACCCTCGTCGCCGAGCGGCCGCTGCTGGGCGAGGGGGTCGGCCTGTCGGGCACGGCCTCATCCGAGCGCGGCGCGGTCACCGTCGACGACGTCGCCCTCTTCACGGGGCGCCTGGAATCCGGCGCGCTCGCCTCCTTCGAGGCGACCCGCTTCCGCACGGGTCGCAAGAACGCGCTCCGCATCGAGGTGTCGGGGTCGCTCGGCGCGCTGTCGTTCGACCTCGAGCGCCTCAACGAGCTGGAGTTCTACGACGCCACGCAGCCCGGCACCGAGCAGGGCTTCCGGCGCATCCTCGTGACCGAGCACGACCACCCCTACCTCGCCCCGTGGTGGCCGACCGGTCACATGCTCGGCTACGAGCACGGCTTCAGCCACCAGGTGCGCGACCTCGTCGTCGCCATCGCCGACGGGACGCAGCCGCGTCCGTCCTTCGCCGACGGCCTGCACGTGCAGCGGGTGCTCGACGCCGTGGAGCGCAGCTCCCGGGCCGGCAGCGCCTGGACGCCCGTCGACTGAGCGGCCGCGCCGCAGCATCCGCTCTCCTCTCATCCCTGCAACCGGAAGGAACCACTCATGGCGCGACCGATCACCCTCTTCACCGGCCAGTGGGCCGACCTCCCGCTCGAGGAGGTGGCGCGCCTGGCCGCCGGCTGGGGCTACGACGGTCTCGAGCTCGCGTGCTGGGGAGACCACCTCGATCCGTGGCGCTGGGACGAGCCCGGCTATGCCGAGGGCAAACTCGAGCTGCTGGAACGGTACGGGCTCAAGGTGTGGGCGATCTCGAACCACCTCAAGGGCCAGGCCGTCTGCGACGACCCGATCGACCACCGTCACCGCGACATCCTGAGCGACCGGGTGTGGGGCGACGGCGACCCCGAGGGCGTGCGGCAGCGCGCCGCGGAGGAGATGAAGAACACCGCGCGTCTCGCCGCGAAGCTCGGCGTGAAGACCGTCGTCGGCTTCACCGGATCGAGCATCTGGAAGTACGTGGCGATGTTCCCGCCGGTCTCGCAGGAGGCCGTGGACGCGGGGTACCAGGCCTTCGCCGACCGCTGGAACCCGATCCTCGACGTCTTCGACGAGGTGGGCGTGCGCTTCGCCCACGAAGTGCACCCCAGCGAGATCGCCTACGACTACTGGACCACCGTCCGCACGCTGGAGGCCATCGGCCATCGCGCGGCCTTCGGCCTGAACTGGGACCCGTCGCACTTCATGTGGCAGCAGCTCGACCCGGTGGACTTCATCCTCGAGTTCAAGGACCTCATCTACCACGTGGACTGCAAGGACGTGAAGCTCAATGTCGGCAACGGGCGCAACGGCCGCCTGGGATCCCACCTGGCGTGGGCAGACCTGCGACGCGGCTGGGATTTCGTGTCCACGGGCCGCGGCGACGTGCCCTGGGAGGAGTCGTTCCGCGCGCTCAACGCGATCGGCTACGACGGTCCGATCTCGGTCGAGTGGGAGGACGCGGGGATGGACCGCCTCCTGGGCGCCCCCGAGGCGCTGGAGTTCGTCCGCCGCAACGCATTCGAGGCGCCGACGGCCGCCTTCGACGCCGCTTTCAGCGCCCGCTGACGGCTCCGCGACCGCTTGCCGACGATCCGTCGGCAGGCGGTCGCGCGCGCGTCGGCGGGCACCGGTGCGGCGATAGGCTGACCGTCGGCGGCATCCGGTCGTCGCATCACGGAGGCAGGCGGTCATGACCACGACACCCCCCGGCTGGTACGACGACGCGCACGGATCCGTGCGCTGGTGGGACGGCCAGCGCTGGACGGAGCACGTGCACACTCCGGATGCCGCGGCATCCGCCCCCGCGCAGAAGCCGGCCTCCAAGCTCTGGATCCTGTGGGTGGTCATCGGCGTCGTCGTCCTCGGCTTCCTCGTGGTCGCGGCCCTCGTGGTCCCGATCGTCGTCGGTCTCATCGCCGGCGGGGGAGCGGACTCCGATCAGGACGCCGCCGTCGCGGCCGTCCGGGGCTACGACGACGCCTGGCAGACGGCCGACTGCGAGGAGTTCTTCGCCGTCACGTCGGCGGACTTCCGCGCCACGAACGAGCTGGCCGACTGCGAGACCTTCGAGGCGACGTCGGAGGACTTCCAGGCCTCCGTGATCGACTACACCGTGGCCGTGGACGACGTCACGACCGACGGCGACACCATCACCGTCGACACCACGGAGACCTACACCGACGCCGAGGACGAGGAGGCCGGACCCGGCTCCTTCGCCTATCGCTACGTCCTCGTCCAGGACGGCGACGCGTGGGTCATCGAGAGTCTGCAGTGAGCGCCGCCCGGACTCCCGCGACGACCGGTCGCCCGGCGCGGACGCCCCGATTCGTCATCACGTGCATCGGCGTGGGGCTGCTCGCCGGTCTCATGTCGGGGCTCTTCGGCGTCGGCGGCGGCACGGTCATCGTGCCTCTGCTGGTGCTGATCCTCGGCTTCGACCAGCGGCTCGCCGCGGGCACCTCGCTCGCGGCGATCGTCCCGACCGCCACCGTCGGCGTCATCTCCTACGCCGTGCACGGCTCGGTGGCCTGGATCCCCGCGCTCATCCTCGCGGCGGGCGCCGTGGTCGGCGCGCAGATCGGCACCTGGCTCCTGCCGAAGGTGTCGCAGTTCGCGCTGCGACTGGCCTTCGTCGCCTTCCTGCTCGCGGTGATCGTCAGCCTCTTCCTCATCGTCCCCTCCCGCGACGCCGAGCTCGAGCTCACCGTCTGGACCATCGTCGGACTCGTGGCGCTCGGGCTCATCACCGGCGTGCTGGCCGGGCTGCTCGGCGTGGGCGGCGGCATCGTCGTGGTGCCTGCGCTCATGCTGCTCTTCGACACGAGCGACCTCATCGCCAAGGGCACGTCGCTGCTCATGATGATCCCCACCGCCATCTCGGGCACGGTCGGCAACCTGCGGCGAGGCAACGTCGATCTCCTCGCGGCGGTGCTGGTGGGCGTCGCCGCCTGCACGACGACCGCCCTGGGCGCGCTGTTCGCGACCCTGCTCGACCCGCTGGCCGCCAACATCCTCTTCGCCGCGTTCCTGGTGTTCATCGCCACCCAGATGACGATCCGCGCGGTGCGGTCTCGCAAGTCCTGAGCGCAGCGCGGCCCCACCGGCGGCCAGGGATCGTCGTCCGAGGTCGTCGGTAGACTGGACGGATGCCCGTCAACCCCCAGCTCGTGGACCGCGAGTTCCCCCCGACGTCGCCGTATCTGGTCGGCCGCGAGAAGGTGCGCGAGTTCGCCCGCGCCGTCTTCGCCGATGCTCCGATCCACCACGATCCCGACGCCGCGAAGGCCCTCGGCTACGCCGACGTCGTGGCGCCGCCGACCTTCGCGATGGTCGTGCAGGACCAGACGCTCCAGCAGCTCCTGGCCGACCCCGACGCGGGCATCGTGCTCTCGCGCGTGCTGCACGGCGAGCAGCGGTTCCGCTACACGCGGCCCATCGTCGCGGGCGACGAGCTCACCGCCCGCCTGCACGTGCGCTCCGTGCGCGCGGTCGGCGGCAACGCGATGGTGACGAGCGAGGCCGAGATCGTCGGCGCGGACGGCGGGCACGTGGTCACGGCGACATCGATCCTCGTCGTCGGAGGCGACGCCTGATGGCCGCCGCACCCGTCGTGGGCGAGGTCGTCGCCGAGCGCGACGTGCACCTCACCCGTGAGTCGCTCGTGCGCTACGCCGGCGCGTCCGGCGACTTCAACCCCATCCACTACCGCGACGACGTCGCCGCAGAGGTCGGTCTGCCGGGCGTGCTCGCCCACGGCATGCTGACAATGGGCCTGGCCGTCGCGACCCTCGGCCCGTGGCTCGCCGACACCGGCCGCGTCGCGGAGTACGGCGTGCGCTTCACCCGACCCGTGGTCGTCGACCCGGTCGACGGCGCCGACCTGCACATCGTCGCCACCGTCGGCGCCGTCGACGACGAGACGGCACGCATCGATCTGACGGTGACCGCGGCCGGAGCGACCGTGCTGGGCAAGGCCCAGGCGCGCGTCCGCCTCGTCTGAGCGCGCCTCTTCCATGACCGAGGTGACGCCGCTGCCCCTGTCGCAGCTGACCACCCTGCAGACGGGCGGCACGCCCGCGCGCATGATCGACGCGCGCACGCGCGACGACCTCGTCGACGCGCTCCGGCGCACCTGGGCCCAGGGAGACGGCTGGCTCGTGCTCGGCGGAGGCTCCAACCTCTTCGTCGGCGATGAGCCCTTCGACGGCACGGTCGTGCGCATCCTCACGCGGGGGATCGAGCGGATGCCGTCGCCGACGCCCGGTCGGGTCCGGCTCCGGGTCGAGGCAGGTCACTCGTGGGACGAGCTGGTCGCGTTCTCCGTGGAGGCGGGGCTCGCCGGCATAGAGGCGATGGCGGGGATCCCGGGCACGGTGGGAGCCGCGCCCGTGCAGAACATCGGCGCGTACGGGCAGGAGATCGCCGACACCCTCGTCGAGGTCGAGCTGCTCGACGAGGACAGCGGCGAGGTCTCCACCGTGACCGCCGCAGAGCTCGGACTGGGATTCCGCACCTCGGTCCTCAAGCAGCATCACGGCTCGGTCGCCGAGCGATCGGCCGTCATCCTGTCGGTGACACTCGAGCTCGTCGAGGTGGGCTCGGCCGAACGGGCGGTGGCCGGTGACCAGCTGCGCACCGCGCTCGGACTCGGGCCCGAGGCATCCGTCTCCGTCGCCTGGATCCGCGATCACGTCCTGCAGACGCGTGCGCGCAAGGGCATGGTGCTCGACCCCGACGACCCCGACACCCGCAGCGCGGGCTCGTTCTTCCAGAACGCGATCGTGTCGGACTCCTTCGCCCGGACGCTGCCCGACGAGTGCCCGCGGTGGCCGATGACGCCCGCGGAGGACCCGGTGACGGTCATCCCGCTGGCCGCCTGGGACGGATATCTGCCGGCTGCACCGGAGTACCGCACCGAGGTGAAGGTGAGCGCCGCCTGGCTCATCGAGAACGCCGGGCTCCGCAAGGGATTCCGGCTGCCGCGCTCCCGCGCAGCACTGTCGACCAAGCACGCCCTCGCCCTCACCAACCGCGGGGGAGCGACCGCCGTCGAGCTCGCGGAGCTGGCGCGCTTCATCCAGGGGCGCGTGCTCTCGGAGTTCGGGCTCATCCTCCAGCCCGAGCCGGTGCTGGTCGGCGTCGAGCTCTGAGGCGGGCCGGCCGGCGGCTCAGCCATTGCGAGCCGCGAGCCGCGACCCAGTCTGTGCGGCAGGAGGAGGGATCAGGACCGGACGGCCACGAGCATTCCGGGCGCGCGACCGGGGTCGTCCATCTCCGCCAGGGCGGCGGGGAGCTCGTCGAAGCCGATGACGCGGCCACGGGTCAGCGCGGGTTCCAGCGTGCCGTCCGCGATGTCGGCGAGCATCGCCGGGTAGTCGCGGGCGCTCATGCCGTGGCTGCCGAGGAGGTCGAGTTCGTGCGCGATCACGTGCCCCATCGGCATCGCCGGCGTCGCATCCGCGTCCAGGAGCAGTCCGACCTGCACGTGACGCCCGCGGGGGCGCAGCGACAGCACCGAGGCGATGCTGGTCTCCGCGCTGCCGAAGGCGTCGAGCGACAGGTGCGCCCCGCCGCCGGTCAGGGCGCGGACGGCATCCGCGGTGTCGGCCGACGGCTCCAGCGTGATGGC
This sequence comes from Microbacterium jepli, assembly GCF_047237905.1. Taxonomy (NCBI): domain Bacteria; kingdom Bacillati; phylum Actinomycetota; class Actinomycetes; order Micrococcales; family Microbacteriaceae; genus Microbacterium; species Microbacterium jepli. The sequence continues at coordinate 825,422 of NZ_JBDFLW010000005.1, forward strand.
GCCGAGCGCCTCCGCCGCCGCACGTGCGGCCGGGGAGACGTCGATCGCGACGACGCGGGCGCCCGCCGCCCGCGCGATGAGGACGGCCGACAGCCCGACCCCGCCGCAGCCGTGCACGGCGACCCATTCGCCGCTGCGCACGGCCCCGCGGGTGCGCACCGCGCGGTACGCGGTGGCGAACCGGCAGCCGAGACCCGCAGCATTTACGAAGTCCACCGCGTCGGGAAGCGCGACGAGGTTCACCTCCGCGTTCAGCACCGTCACCTCGTCGGCGAAGGAGCCGGCGACGGTGAAGCCGGGCTGCTCCTGCCGGGCGCAGACCTGCTGGTCGCCCGCCAGGCACTGCTCGCACTCGCCGCAGGCGAAGACGAACGGCGCCGTGACGCGATCGCCGGGTCGGAAGCCCGTGACGTCGGCGCCGACGCGCTCGACGACGCCCGCGAACTCATGTCCGGGGACGTAGGGCGCGTGCACCGACGAGTCATGGCCCTTCCACGCGTGCCAGTCGCTGCGGCACACGCCGGTCGCCATGACCCGCACGACGGCGCCGGTGGGCGGGCAGGCGGCGTCCGGCACCTCGACGGTCGCCGGAATTCGCCCGAACTCCTCGATCAGAACAGCCTGCACGGCGGCGCCTCAGGAGAAGAGATCCTGCAGACGACGCACGCCCTCGCGGATCGCGTCGTCGCCCAGGGCGTAGGAGAAGCGGAGGTAGCCGCTCGGCCCGAACGCCTCGCCGGGCACCGCCGCGACCTCGGCCTGCTCGAGGATGAAGTCGGCGAGCTCGAGGCTGGTGGTGGGAGTCACGCCGCGCCAGGTGCGTCCGAGCAGCCCGCGCACGTCGGGGTAGACGTAGAACGCGCCGCGCGGAGTGGGCACGCTCACGCCGTCGATCTTCGAGAGCTCCTCGACGATGAGTGTGCGGCGCCGATCGAACGCCGCGCGGAACTCCTCGGCCTCGGTCTGCGGACCCGTCAGCGCGGCCAGCGCGGCACGCTGCGCGACGTTGTTGACGTTGCTGGAGAGGTGCGACTGCAGGTTCGCCGCGAGCTTGATGGCATCCTGCGGGCCGACCATCCAGCCCACCCGCCAGCCGGTCATCGCGTAGGTCTTCGCGACGCCGTTGACGAGGATCGTCTGGTCGGCGAGCGCGGGGACGGCCTCGACGATCGAGACGGCGCGGACACCCTCGTAGACGAGGTTCTGGTAGATCTCGTCGGTGATGACCCAGATGCCGTGCTCCAGCGCCCACTCGCCGATGGCGCGGGTCTGCTCGGGAGAGTAGACCGACCCGGTGGGGTTGGAGGGTGAGACGAAGACGAGCACCGTGGTCTTGTCGGTGCGTGCCGCCTCGAGCTGTTCGACGGTGACGAGGTAGTCCTGGTCGGCGTCGGCGAACACCTCGACCGGCACACCGTCGGCGAGGGCGATCGCCTCGGGGTACGTGGTCCAGTAGGGCGCGGGCAGCAGCACCTCGTCGCCCGGGTTCACCACGGCCTGGAACGCCTGGTACACGGCCTGCTTGCCGCCGTTGGTGACGATGATCTGCGACGGCGCGACTTCCAGGCCCGAGTCGCGCAGCGTCTTGGCGGCGATCGCCTCGCGGAGCACGGGCAGCCCCACGGTCGGGGTGTAGCGATAGTTCGCGGGGTCGTGCAGGGCGTGCGCCGCGGCATCCACGATGAACTCCGGCGTCGCGAAGTCGGGCTCGCCGGCGGCGAAGCTGATCACCGGACGGCCGGCGGCCTGGAGGGCCTTGGCCTTGGCATCGACCTTGAGGGTCGCGGACTCGGCGATGGCGGAGAGCTTGCGGGAGAGCGGGGCGCGTTCTGTCACGCCTCCGAGCGTACCGGTCGGGCGTGTCGCCGCGCGGGGCGGCGGACGTCGTGCGCGGCGTCGCGTGCGGGTCAGTGCTCGCCGCTCGGGGCGGCTGCGCCCGCGCGGAGGAGCGCCCGCGCCGCGTTGCCGATGATGGCGCTGTAGGTCGGATACGCGAATTTGACCCCGGCGAGGGTCGCCACGTCGATGCCGGCCGCCATCGCCGTGGTGACCGACTGGATCACCTCGACCGCGTTCTCGCCGACGGCGTGCGCACCGAGGATCAGCTCGCGCCGGTTGTCGGCGATGAGCTTGAGGAACCCGATCCCGCGGTCGTCGATCACGGCGCGCTCCAGGTCGGAATACCGCGCGGTCGCGACGATGCACCGGGCGTCGCGGCCCCGGGCCTGCTCCTCGGTGAGTCCGACGCCCGCGTAATCCGGGTCGGTGAACCCGCCCGCGGGGAGCAGGTGATGCGGCGTGCGGCGATTCGCGTCCAGCACGGCGTTCTCGGCCGCGGCCTCGCCTTCGAACTGCGCGGCCTGCACGAGCATGTCGCGGCCGTTCGCGTCGCCGACGGCGAAGATGTGCGGCACGTTCGAGCGGAAGTAGCGGTCGACGGGGATCGACGAGCGCGTGACCTCGACGCCCGCGTTCTCGAGTCCGAGGTCCTCGACGTCGGCGGGCCACCCGGTCGCCATCACGACGGCGTCGAAGGAGTCGTGGTGCTCGCCGCCGCCGTCGGACCACGTCAGCACGATGCCGCCGTCGTCCCCGCGTGCGAGGGACGACACCCCGGCGATCCCGGTGCGCACGTCGATCCCCTGAGCGATGAACGACGCGGTGACGGCGGCCGCGACATCCGCATCGGAGGGCATCAGGATGCGCGGCGCGAGATCGAGCAGCGTCACCTCGGCTCCGAACGAGTCGAAGACGGTGGCGAGCTGAACCCCCGTGTTGCCGGCGCCGATGATCGCGACGCGGCGGGGGAGCGCGGGCAGGTCCAGCACGTGCTCTGGCACGGTGGCGAGCTCCGCCCCCGGGATGGGGAGGAGGCGCGAGTGTCCGCCGACGCAGACGAGGATCGTGGATGCCTCGACCCGCCGCCCCGAGTCGAGGAGCAGCGTGTGCGGGTCGGCGAAGCGCGCCCGGCCGTCCTGGATGAGCGTGATGCCGGCCTCTTCGAACCGCCGTGCCTCGGCTTTGATGCCGCGGACGGCCCCGACGCGCTCGTGCACGCGCGCGACCGTCGCGGGCCAGTCGATCGGCTCCGAGTGCGTCGTGATCCCGTAGGCAGAGGCGGCCCGCACGTCGCGCATGAGGCGGGCCGTCTTGGCGAAGACGCGGGTCGGCACGCAGCCGGTGTTCACGCAGGTGCCGCCGAGTCGTTCGGACGACTCGAGCACGACGACTCGCGCACCGAGCTCGGCGGCGCGGATCGCCGCGGCCGTGCCCGCCGGGCCGGCGCCGATCACCGCGACGTCGAACCGCTCGTCAAGCGGGGCGGGCGCGGCATCCGGAGCGGTCCCGGTGGCGGCGATGGAGCTCATGCGGTCCTCTTCCTCTGGCCTGCGCCCAGTCTCGCACCGGCGTGAGACGTGAAGGCGGGGCGGCGACGTCAGGCCTTGTGGTCGGCCCGGTAGGCCGACGGGCTCACGCCGTGCACCCGGCGGAAGTGGCGGGAGAAGTACAGCGGATCGCTGTAGCCGACGGCCGTGGCGATCTCGGTCACCGTGCTGGTGGTGGTGTCCAGCAGCGCTCGGGCGCGCGCCATCTTCAGCGAGGTGTGGAAGGCGCCGGGTCCGCTGCCGGTCGTCTCGCGGAAGAGGGCGCTGAGGTGCGACGCCGACATCTGCACGATGGCCGCGAGCTCGGCGACCTGAATGCTGCCGTCCACGCGTGCCTCGAGGTAGCGCATGGCGCGCTCGAGCGCGGACCCGTCGGCGGGCAGCACGCTGTCGGCGGCCAGGCGCGTCATCAGGTGGGTCGCCGCGCCGGACGCGGCGAGCAGCTGCGCGGGCGACAGGCGGCGCTCGAGCATCGTCACGAGCTCGTCGAACAGGGCGACGATGCGGTCGAGGGAGCGCGGCTGCAACGTCTGCTGACCGCCGCCGCCGAGTGCCGCGGTGAGGTCAGCCACGTCGGTGCCGCGCAGGTGCAGCCACCAGATCGTCCATGGCGTGGCTTCGGAAGCACGGTATTCGTGCGCGGCGCCCGCCGCGATGACGAGGCCGGTGCCCGCCGACACCGCGAAGGTGTCGCCCTCCACGACGACCGTTCCGGAGCCGGCCACGCACAGGAGGACGATGGTCTCCCGAGCACCCTGAGGTCGCCGCATCCGGTGTCCTGCCGCTGCGGGGAAGTAGCCGGCGTCGGTCACCGTGAGCCGTCGCGTCACCGGCTTGGACAGAGCCTGCTCGACCTGTGGTCGCGGCACGACGCACAGCCTTTGGTTGTCGAAACCCTCCGTGCGGTAATGCGGAGCCTCGACGGCAATCGCTTCGTCCATGTTTCTCCTCGTTCACACCATACTGGCGCCGCCCGGCGCGCCGTAGTGTCGGTGCGATCACCCCTGCGCCGACCCCCGGTGCCCACGACTCACCGAGGAGATCGACGATGACTGTCGAGCTGACGCCCGACGTTTCCGGCGCCCCCGAGCCGGGTGCGTCTCCGCGGCCGGACACGCACCGACTCGTCCTGCCCGACGCGCCCCCGGCGCTGGCCGAGGCACTGTCCGACGGCAGAGCGGTCGCGTGGGAGGAGCCGCTGACGGTCCACACCTACGACCCGGATGCGCCGAGTCGCTATCCGATGTACCTCGATCACCGCGTCTACCAGGGCTCCAGCGGGAAGGTGTACCCACTGCCGTTCATCGAGGGCGTCGCCGACGAGGGCGCTCCCCGCGAATGGAAGGCCGTGCACCTCGAGAACGCCTTCGTGCGCCTCGTGGTCCTCCCCGAACTCGGCGGTCGCATCCATGTCGGCTACGACAAGATCACCGGCTACGACTTCTTCTACCGCAACAACGTCATCAAGCCGGCTCTCGTAGGTCTTGCCGGCCCGTGGATCAGCGGCGGCGTCGAATTCAACTGGCCTCAGCACCATCGACCGGCGACCTATCTGCCGGTCGAGACGCAGATCGAGTGGGCCGACGACGGCTCCGTGACGGTGTGGTGCTACGACCACGAGCCCTTCGGACGCATGGCGGCCCATCACGGCGTGCGCTTGCGTCCCGACAGCTCGGTGGTCGAGGTGGTGGTGCGGCTGCACAACCGCACGAGAGAGCGTCAGACGTTCCTGTGGTGGGCGAATGTCGCCGCCCGGGTGCACGATGAGTACCAGTCGTTCTTTCCGGAGGACGTCCGCTATGTCGCCGACCACGCGCGCCGGGCACTCACCTCCTTCCCGGCTGCCGATCGTCCGTACTACGGGGTCGACTACCCCGCCCTCGCCGCCGATCGCGAGGGAGCGGACCGCATCGACTGGTACCGCAACATCCCCGTGCCGACGTCGTACATGATCGTGGATTCGGCCGAGGACTACTTCGGCGGCTTCGATCATGCGGCCGGTGCTGGCTTCGTGCACTGGGCTGAGCGCCGCGTCTCTCCCGGCAAGAAGCAGTGGACCTGGGGCGATGCCCCGTTCGGTCACGCGTGGGACGCGCAGCTCACCGACGACGACGGACCGTACGTGGAGCTGATGGCCGGCGTGTACACCGACAACCAGCCCGACTTCAGCTGGCTGCTGCCCGGGGAGACCAAGCTCTTCAGCCAGTACTGGTTCCCGATCCCCGACATCGGCGTCGCGCACCAGGCGACCCCTGACGCGGCCATCCACATCGACCGTGCGGGTGACGGCATCCGCGTACGTGCCGCCGTGACCTCGCCTCACGTCGGCGCCATGCTGACCGTGACCGATGGGGGAGTCGCCGTCGCCATGACGCGCGTGGATCTGCGCCCCGGAGAGGTCGCCGAGCTGGCCGCGGATGGCGCCGGTGACGTGCGCGCGGACCAGCCCCTCCAGGCGGCGTCCGGCCTGCGTGTCGAGCTGCGCGACGCGGCCGGCCGCCTTCTCGTCGGCTGGCAGCCGGTCGACGTCGCCGACGGCGAGCCCTGGGTCGCCACCGAGCCCGCGCTCCCCGAGGCCATCTCCTCCGTCGAGGAGCTCTATCTCACCGGCGTGCACCTGAGCCAGTACCGTCACCCCACCCGCTCGCCTCTCCCGTACTGGAACGAGGCGCTCCGACGGGACCCGGGCGATGTGCGCACCAACCTCGCACTCGCCGATCGCGACTACCGCGCCGGGCGCTACGCTCCGGCGCTGAGGCGCATCGATCTCGCACTCGAGCGTCTGACGCGGCGCAACGCGAACCCGATGGACGCCGAGGCCTTCTATCTGCGCGGACTCGTCCTCGCGCGCCTGGGACGGCGCGAAGAGGCGGAGCAGGCGTGGGGGAAGGCCGGATGGGACGCCACCTGGTCCGCGGCGGCGGGGTTCGCCCTCGCGCAGTCCCTGGCCTGCACGCAGCGCAATCGCGCCGCTCTCCGGGTGCTCGACACGCTGGACGGCGCGGTCGGTCACGATGCGCGACGCGCTGCGCTCCGGGTCATCGTGCTGCGCCGCCTCGACCGGCACGACGAGGCCGCAGATGTGCTCCGGGCCGCCCTCGCCGACGACCCCTTGGACGCCCTCCTGCGCACTCTCGCCGGCTCATCGGTGCCTGCCGATGCCGGAATGCTGCGGGATGTCGCGCTCGATCTGCGCGACGCGGGTGAGGTGGATGCGGCCGCTGACCTGCTCGACGCGGTATCCGACGCCGCGATTACCCCTGCCGGCAACCACGCGCCCCTCGCCCATTACCTCGCGGCTGCCCTGCGCGACGCGCAGGGACGCACGGACGATGCCGCCGCGCTCCGCTCGCGGGCACGGACGGCGGATGCGAGCTGGGCCTTCCCTTCGGGGTTGGACGATCTCGACGCCCTGGACGCCGCGCTGGCCGCCGACCCGTCCGACGTGGTCGCGCGGGGACTGCGGGCGATGCTGCTCTACGGCCACGGCCGCCGCGGCGATGCGCTCTCGGACTGGCGACGCGCCGTGACGGTGGAGACCCGCGACGCGGTGCTGCTGCGCAACGCGGCGCTCGCCGCGTACAACGTCGGTGGCGACGATGCGACCGCCTGGGATCTGTACGAGCGTGCGATCGCGGCCGCTCCGGGTGACGCCCGGCTGCTCTACGAGCAGGATCAGCTCGCGCGTCGGATCGGCCACGGCTCCGGCGACCGACTCGCGCGTCTCGCGACCCAGGAGCCGACCGTGCTGACCCGTGACGATCTGACGATCGCCTATGTCGGGCTGCTCATCGCCGAGGGACGCGCGGATCGCGCATACGAGATCCTCACGAGCCGGCCGTTCCATCCGTGGGAGGGCGGAGAGGGTGCTGCGTTGGAAGCCTGGGATGCTGCCCGGACGGCCCTGGGCATGGACGTCGCCGACCCGCCGGCCTCCCTCGGGGAGACGCGTGCGCAGTACGTTCCCCCCGTCGCGCGACACGACAACGGCGAGACCGACTACTTCGCCACGAGCCTGCCCGAACTGCTGCTGTTCTCCCGGGAAGCGGCGGACGACTGAACGGGACGGTCCCGCTGTCGGGAATCGGGTACACGCTGGAGCGGGCTGGGTACCGGGCGTCGGTCGCGAGCGTTGGCGCGAGTGTGCGCGCACTCACCTTCGATGGCCGATCTCTGGTGGCGGACTATCCGGCTGACACGATGCGTCCGGCGATGCGCGGTGCCGTCCTCTTGCCGTGGCCCAACCGCATCGCCGACGCGCGCTACGTATTCTCCGGCGAGACGCACGAACTGACCATGAACGAGCCTGCGACCCGTACGGCGAGTCATGGCCTCGTCGCCTGGCAGGAGTTCACGGTCGCCGCCAGGACGACGTCGTCGGTCGTCCTCCACGCGGTGCTGGCACCGCAGCCCGGATACCCGTGGCGCTTGAGCGTCGAGGTGGCGTATGTCCTCGAGGAAGACGGACTGCACCAGTCGCTCACGGTGACGAATGAATCGGTCTCGTCGGCTCCGGTGGGGCTCGGAGCCCACCCCTACCTCGTCGCGGGCCCGCCTGTCGACGACGCGGTCGCCGACTGGACGTTGACTCTCCCCGCGGACGACGTCCTCCTGACCGACGACCGATTCCTCCCCACGCGGCTCGTCCCGGTGGCGGTCGCGGCCGGCGGCGCCTACGACTTCCGGGAGGGCAGACGCCTTCATTCCACGGCGGTGAACCACGCCTTCACCGGGCTGAGGCGCTCGGCGGACGGGCTGGCCTGTGCTCGTCTGCTCAGCGATGACGGCACCGGTGTCGAGTTGGCCTGGGACGGCGACTGGGTGCAGGTGTACACCGCGGATGAGCCGAGCGGAGGGGTCCGCCGGCACGCCGTGGCTGTGGAGCCGATGACCTGCCCGCCGGACGCCTTCACCTCTCGGGTCGGTCTCCGTGTCGTCGAGCCGGGCGCCGCGACGACGATGCGATGGGTGCTGAGGGCGCTCGGATGACCCCGCCGGTCGTCCACTCATGATCCATGCGGGCCGGGCGCTCGGGCGCCTGAGCGCGCGCACGAGCCTGGTGGCGTCAGAGTATCGTCCATGTTCGCAGTCCGATAGTCCTGCGATCTGAGGCGCGCCAGGTCGTAGCCTCGAAGACGCACCGACAGGAGCATCCATTCCCGGCAACAGCGCCGGGCGATCAATGAAGACAAGGAATGCGGATGATCACTTCGAACAAGCGCGTGCGGTGGGCGAGCCTCGCCGCCGTCGGCCTGACCTCGCTCGCGCTCACGCTGGGCGCCTGTTCCTCCGGAATGGAGACCTCCGACGCCGGAGCGGCTCCCTCGGGCGGATCGGACGGACCACTCACGATCGCCTACCTGCAGAAGCAGGGTGACCAGCAGTACTTCATCGACGAGGCGCAGGGCGCCGTCGACGCCGCGGACGCGGCCGGCGATGTCTCGGTCAACGTCGTCGACCTGGGCACCGACGCCAACAAGGCCATCTCCGAGGTCGAGGCGGCCATCGCCCAGGGTGTCGACGGGATCATCATCGTCGTCCCCGACACCCAGATCGGACCCCAGGTCATCCAGCTCGCGAAGGACGCGGGGATCCCGATCATGGCGTCCGACGACCCGATCTCCGACGGTGCGGGCGAGCCCGCGGCCTTCACCGGCTTCGACGGCACCTCGATGGGTGAGAAGGTGGGCGCCGAGGCCGCGCGTCTCTACCAGGAGGGCGGCTGGACCGCCGCCGACACCCGCATCCTCTCCGCGTACCGCCAGGATCAGCAGAACTGCGTCGAGCGCGTGGACGGCGCCGCCGCTTCGTTCTCCGAGGCCGTCGGCGACGCTCCCGAGACGATCGACATCGGCACCGACAACTCCGCCACCGACGCACAGGACAAGGCCGGCGCCGTCATCACCGCCAACCCCGACGTGACCAACTGGGTGGTCTGGGGCTGCAACGACGAGAACGAGACCGGCGTGGTCACGGCACTGCAGAACGCCGGTGTCTCGCCGGACAACATCATCGGCGTGGGCCTGGGTGCGTACCTGACCTGCAAGGACTGGAAGGCCGGCCAGAACACGGGCAACAAGGCGGCGCTGTTCATCTCCGGCGTCGAGGTCGGCAAGGCCGCGGTCAACTCGATGGTGGACCTGCTGCGTAACGGCACGGCGCTGCCGCCCGCCACGGTCGCCGACACCACGATCGTTGACGCCGACAACTGGGAAGCCAAGGGCGTCGTCTGCACCTGACGCTCTGAGCGAGGGGCCGCCTCGGGGCGGCCCCTCGCTCCGTCCCATCGACCCGACAGGATGAGAACCCGATGAGTGAGACCGACGTCGCCCTCCGCGCGACCGGAGTGACGAAGAATTTCGGCGCCGTGAAGGCACTGCGAGGAGTCGAGCTCGTGCTGCGCGCCGGCGAGGTGACCGCCCTCATGGGTGAGAACGGCGCAGGAAAGTCCACACTCCTGAAGATCCTCAACGGCGACTACCGGCCCGACGAGGGCGAGCTGTCCATCGACGGCGAGCCCGTGAATTTCGGCGATCCCGCGGATGCCCGCGCCGCGGGCCTCCGTGTGATCGCGCAGGAGCCCGAGATCATCCCGTGGGTCTCCGTGGCCGAGAACATCTTCGTCGGGGCGCTGGGAGGGCTCGTCTTCGACCGCGCCTCCCTGCTGCGACGCTGCGACGAGGCTCTTGCGGAGTGGGGATTCCAGCGCGTGCTCCGCTCGGACGCCCTCGGCGCCGACCTCTCGCCCGCCCAGCGCCAGATCGTCGAGATCATGCGGGCGGTCGTGACCTCGCCGAAGATCATCTGCTTCGACGAGCCGACGTCCTCGCTGGGCGACGAGGAGGTGGCGCCGCTGTTCGCGATGATCCGGCGGCTTCAGGCCGAGGGTGTCGCGATCGGCTACGTGTCCCACCGCATGGGCGAGATCTTCCAGCTGGCCGACGACATCACCGTCCTGCGCGACGGGGCCTTCGTCGGCACGAAGCGCGCCGACGAGACCACCCATGACGAGCTCGTGCGCATGATGGTCGGCCGCGATCTCACCCAGTTCTTCCATCGCGATCCGGCGCCGTTGGGTGACGTCGTCCTGGAACTCGACGACGTGACCAACGAGCACGTCGCCGACATCAGCCTCACCGTGCGCGCGGGCGAGGTGCTGGGCATCGCCGGGCTCGTCGGCGCGGGCCGCAGCGAACTGATGAAGACAATCGCGGGAGACTTCCCGATCACGGCCGGCCGCATCGTCGTCGAAGGCGTGCCCCGCCGCATCCGGCAGCCCGCGGACAGCATCCGCGCCGGCATCGCCCTCGCGCCGGAGGAACGCAAAGCCGAGGCGCTGCTGCTGCAGCGCTCGGTGCGCGACAACGCCGCGCTCGCCGTGCTCTCGCAGCTGTCCCGGTGGATCTTCGTCCGCGACCGCGCCGAGCGTACGCTCGCCCGGGAGTACGTCGAGACGCTGCGCATCCGCACTCCCTCTACCGAGCAGCTCGTGGGCAAGCTGTCCGGCGGCAATCAGCAGAAGGTCGTGCTGGCCCGCTGGCTGGCCACCGCCCCGAAGGTGCTGCTGCTGGACGAGCCCACGCGCGGCATCGACGTCGGGGCCAAGTCCGAGATCTACGCGATCATCGATCGCCTGGCGCATGAGGGGGTGGCGGTGATCGTGGTCTCCAGCGAACTGCCCGAGGTGCTCGGCGTCGCAGATCGCATCTACGTGATGGCGGCAGGCCGCATCCGCGGCGAGCTGACACGCTCCGAAGCCACAGAAGAGAACATCCTGGCGCTCGCCATGGATGAGGAGGCGGCAGCATGACCACCGCCCCGAAGGAAGGAACGCACGTGACGTCGACCTCATCCACCGCGGTGCAGACAGGTGCCGCGGAGGTGGAGCGGCCCTCGCTTCCCAAGCGCATCGTGAGCGTCGTCGGGGTGCAGAACATCTCGCTGATCATCGCGATCGCGCTCGTGGTGGCCATCATCGGCATCCAGAACCCGCTGTTCTTCGGCGTGGCGAACCTGCGGGTGATCGGCACGGCGATCACGATCATGGGCCTCCTCGCCGTGGTGCAGACGATCGTCATCATCCTCGGTGCGCTCGACATCTCGGTCGGGTCCATCGCCGGACTCACCTCGGTCACCTCGGCCATGATCTTCACCGCCGCGGGAACCGCCGCGGGAGTGGCCGGAGCGATCGCCATCGGCGTGCTGTGCGGTCTGATCAACGGGTGCATCATCGTCTTCGGCCGGGTGAACCCGGTGATCGCCACCCTGGCGACACTCGCCGCGTTCATGGGGGCCGCGCAGCTCATCTCCGACGGCCGTGCGCAGGGGTACACCGGTGCCGACCCGTTCTTCGTGTTCCTCGCCCGCGGCGCGATCGTCGGGGTGCCGGTGCTCATCTGGGTGCTGGTGATCGTCGCGGCGCTCGCCTACGTGGTGCTGCGGTTCACCTCCATCGGCCGCAACATCTACGCCGTCGGCGGCAACAACATCGCCTCACGCCTGGCCGGCATCAACATCAACCGCTACGTGATCGGCACGTACATGGTCACCGGGGCCGTGGCGGCGATCGCCGGGATCCTGATCACCGCACGGACGGGATCCGGCCAGCCGGTCTCCGGCTCGGAGGGACTCGAGCTGCAGGCCATCACGGCGGCCGCTCTGGGTGGTGCTGCACTCAAGGGCGGCAAGGGGACCATCGTCGGCACGCTCCTCGCGGTCATCCTGCTCGGCGTCCTCACCAACGGCATGACACTGCTCGGCGTCAACAGCTTCTGGCAGAACGTCGCCCAGGGTGCGCTGCTCGTCATCGCCGTGGTCATCCAGCAGCTGCGCTCCGGAGAGCGCCGCATCGGCATTCCCGGCTGACGCCGCGACCGTCGCCCGCAGAACAGCGCAACACGCCGTGCCCGGGAAAGGGGCACGGCGTGTCGCGCTGTCCGGGCGTGGAGGCCGGCCGGAAGCGGCCTGACGGACCGGCCGATCCCGCTCAGCCGAACTGGTTCATCGTGTTGTCCTTGCCGCCGGCCTTGAGGGCGGCCTCGCCGGCGAAGTACTCCTTGTGGTTGTCGCCGATGTCGGAGCCGGCCATGTTCTGGTGCCGCACTGTGGCGATCCCCTCGCGGATCTCACGACGCTGCACGCCGCGGACGTAGGCGAGCATGCCCTCGTCGCCGAAGTATCCCCTCGCCAGGTCATCGGTCGACAGCGCGGCCGTGTGGTACGTCGGCAGGGTGATCAGGTGGTGGAAGATGCCGGCCCGGGCCGCGCCGTCGCGTTGGAACGTGCGGATCTTCTCATCGGCCAGCCGGGCGAGTTCGGTGTCGTCGTAGTCCACGCTCATGAGGTCGGCCCGGTCGTAGGCCGACACATCGGCGCCGCGCTCCGCGAGCAGGTCGTACGCCTGCCGGCGGAAGTTGAGCGTCCAGTTGAACGACGGGCTGTTGTTGTAGACGAGCTTGGCGTCGGGCACCACCTCGCGGATGCGGTCGACCATGCCCGCGATCTGCTCGATGTGCGGCTTCTCCGTCTCGATCCACAGCAGGTCGGCGCCGTGCTGCAGCGAGGTGATGCAGTCCAGCACGACCCGGTCCTCGCCCGTTCCCGCACGGAACCGGTACAGGTTGCTGGCCAGGCGACGCGGGCGCAGCAGCTTCCCCTCCCGCCGGATCACGACGTCGCCGTCGGCGAGGTCCGCATCGGTCACCTCCTCGACGTCGAGGAACGCGTTGTACCGATCGCCGAGATCGCCGGGCGTGCGCGAGTACGCGATCTTCTGCGTGAGTCCGGCGCCGAGGGAGTCGGTGCGGGCGACGATGATGCCGTTGTCGATGCCGAGCTCGAGGAAGGCGTAGCGCACCGCCGTGATCTTGGCGAGGAAGTCCTCGTGCGGCACGGTGACCTTGCCGTCCTGGTGGCCGCACTGCTTCTCGTCCGAGACCTGGTTCTCGATCTGGATCGCGCACGCGCCCGCCTCGATCATCTTCTTCGCGAGGAGGTAGGTCGCCTCCGGGTTGCCGAAGCCTGCGTCGATGTCGGCGATGATCGGCACGACGTGGGTCTGATGGGTGTCGATCTGCGTCTGGATGAACTCGACCGCGGTCTCGTCGCCGGCAGCCCGCGCGCGGTCCAGCTGCGAGAACAGCAGATCGAGCTCGCGCGCGTCCGCCTGCCGGAGGAACGTGTACAGCTCCTCGATCAGCGCGGGGACGGCGGTCTTCTCGTGCATCGACTGATCGGGCAGCGGACCGAACTCCGAGCGCAGCGCGGCGACCATCCACCCCGAAAGGTAGAGGTAGCGCCGGTCGGTGCTCTTCAGGTGCTTCTTGATCGAGATGAGCTTCTGCTGGCCGATGAAACCGTGCCAGACGCCGAGCGACTGCGTGTAGAGCGAGGAGTCGGCGTCGTACTGAGCCATGTCGCGGCGCATGATGTCGGCGGTGTACTGGGCGATCTCCAGCCCGGTGCGGAACCGGTTCTGGGTCCGCATCCGCAGCACGTACTCGGGGTCGATGGAGCCCCAGGTCGATCCGGCCGTCTCCGTGAGCGCACGGATCGCCGCGAGGTCGTGATGATTCGTCATGTCGTTGTCCTTCGTCGTGGGTATGTCAGAGCGGCGGGTCAGTCCAGGAACGCCAGGTAGGCGGCGGTCGTGAGGAAGGGCGGGAATTCATCCCGCAGGGCGACGTCGCGGAAGATCTGCGCCGCGTCGTCGAAGCGGTCGCCCTCGGCGCGCGGCGCGTCCGCGAGCACGCGCTCGATGAGCCGTCCGACGTACTCGCGCGTGATCTGCTCGCCGAGGTCGGTGCGGTGCTCCTGATGGATCCACTGCCACACCTGCGACCTGCTGATCTCGGCGGTCGCGGCATCCTCCATCAGGTTGTCGATGGCGACGGCCCCGAGGCCGCGCAGCCACGCCTCGAGGTAGCGGATCGCCACCGAGACGTTCGCATGCACGCCGGCGGCGGTGACGGGGCGGCCGATGTGCACGTCGAGCAGATCGGATGCTGCGACCTGCACGTCATCGCGCTGCCGATCGAGCTGGTTCGGGCGGTCGCCGAGAACGGCGTCGAACTCGGCCATGGCGGTCGGGATCAGGTCGGGATGCGCCACCCACGTGCCGTCGAAGCCGTCGCCCGCCTCGCGCTTCTTGTCGGCGGCGACCTTCTCGAAGGCCCGTTCGGTCACCTCGGGGTCGCGTCGGTTGGGGATGAAGGCGCTCATCCCGCCGATCGCGTAGGCGCCACGCTTGTGGCATGTCTTCACGAGCAGCTCGGTGTAGGCCCGCATGAACGGCACGGTCATGGTCACCTCGCTGCGGTCGGGCAGCACGAAGCGCGCCCCGCGGCCGCGGTAGTTCTTGATGATCGAGAAGATGTAGTCCCAGCGTCCGGCGTTGAGGCCGGCGCAGTGGTCGCGCAGCTCGAAGAGGATCTCCTCCATCTCGAAGGCCGCCGGCAGCGTCTCGATGAGCACCGTCGCGCGGATCGTGCCGTGCGCGATGCCGAGGTACCGCTCGCTGAAGGTGAAGACGTCGTCCCACAGCTTCGCCTCCTCGCTGGATTCGAGCTTCGCGAGGTAGAAGTACGGACCGCGTCCTCGGGCGATGAGCTCCGCGGCGTTGTGGAAGAAGTAGAGCCCGAAGTCGACGAGCGACCCGGATGCCGCGAGCTCCCGCCCCGTGCGATCGGTGATCCGGATGTGCTTCTCCGGCAGGTGCCATCCGCGCGGGCGCATCACGATCGTGGGGGTCCGCTCGGCGGTGACCTCGTACGTCTTGCCCTCCGACGAGGTGAAGCGCAGCTCGCCGCGGATCGCGTCGCGCAGCGAGAGCTGGCCCTCGATGACGTTGCGCCAGGTGGGGGAGGTGGCGTCCTCCTGGTCGGCCAGCCACACGCGCGCTCCGGAGTTGAGGGCGTTGATGGTCATCTTCGGGTCCGTCGGCCCGGTGATCTCGACACGGCGGTCCTCGAGCCCGGGGCCGGCGCCCGCGACGCGCCACCCGAGGTCTTCGCGGATGTGCGCGGTCTCGTCACGGAAGCCGGGGTCGTGGCCGTTGCCGATCTCGAAGCGACGACGCAGCCGTGCGGCCAGACGGTCATGGCGCCGGCCGCCGAAGCGCGCGTGCAGGGCGGTGAGGAACGCGATCGCGTCGGGCGTGAGGATCTCGTCGTAGCGCGGTGCGAGCGGCGCGGTGATCTCCAGCCGCGGTTCGTGCGCGACCGTCGGGATCGGGCCGGTGCGGGTGGGCGGGGTCGGGTCGGTGCGGGTGGGCGGGGTCGCGAAGGGGGCGGTGAGGGTCATGTCGTGTCCTGATCTGTGTCAGCGGAGTCGGTGCCGGCGCCTGTCTGCTCCCGTGTCACGGGAGTCTGCGGTGCCGGTGTCATCGATGGGTATCGATGGGGGTGCATCCGGGTCGGCGATGCGGGGTGTGACACCACTCTGCGTGAAACTTGACGCCCAAACCGGCCGATAATGATGTGAAGATCAGCCGTATTTCTGTTTCAGTGACAGACTCGGCATATGAGCGTGGTCACCGCAGGTCTGCCGCAGTTCGACGGCAGCGACGATCAAGATGTGGACTCACTGACGATCGGCCGACGTGTCCGGCAGCTGCGCACCGAGCGCGGCATGACGCTGGAGGAGCTGGCGGATGCCGTCGGCCGCGCTCCGAGCCAGCTATCGATGATCGAGAACGGCCGCCGCGAGGCAAAGCTCACCCTGCTTCAGGCGATCGCCCGCGCCCTCGGGTCAGGGCTCGACGCGCTCCTGCAGTCCGCTCCGCTCGACGAGCGCTCGACGCTCGAGATCGGCGTCGAGCGCGCGATGCGCGGTCAGACGTTCCAGGCGCTCGGCATCGCGCCGTTCCGGGTCGGGAAGTCCGTGCCCGACGAAGCGCTGAGGGCGATGCTCGCCCTGAAGGATGAGATCGAGCGCCTCCGCGACGAACGGGCGGCCACTCCCGAGGAGGCGCGACGGGCGAACGTCGCGCTCCGGCGCCTGATGCGCGGCCAGGACAACCACTTCCCCGAGCTCGAGGAGCAGGCACGCGCTCTGCTGGCCTCGGTGGATCACCCGGGCGGACCGCTGACGCAGCGCACAGCATCCGATATCGCCGCCCACCTCGGATTCACCCTGCACTACGTTCCCGACCTGCCCCACACCACGCGCAGCGTCGCCGACCTGAAAAACGGCCGGCTGTACCTCTCGAGCCGGCTGACGGCGAAGGGCGACCCGCGCACGGCCGTGCTGCAGGCGCTGTCGAGCCGGATCCTGGGCCACGCGGAGCCGCGCAGCTATGCGGAGTTCCTGCGCCAGCGCGTCGAGACGAACTACCTCACCGGGGCGCTGCTCATCCCCGAGGCGCATGCGGTGCCGTTCCTGCAGGACGCCAAGTCGTCTCGTGCGATCTCGATCGAGGATCTTCGTGACGCCTACTCCGTCTCGTACGAGACCGCCGCGCACCGCTTCACCAATCTGTCGACGGTGCATCTCGGCATTCCGGTGCACTTCCTGAAGGTGCACGAGTCGGGCACGATCACGAAGTCGTACGAGAACGACGACGTGAACTTCCCGACCGATCGGCTGGGCTCCAGCGAGGGTCAGATGTGCTGCCGGAAATGGACGAGCCGCGTCGTCTTCGACGTCGCCGACAAGTTCAACCCCTACTACCAGTACACCGACACCGGCAACGGCACGTACTGGTGCACCGCACGCGTGGAGTCCTCGAGCGAGGGCGACCACTCGGTGAGCGTCGGGGTGCGCTTCGATGACACGAAGTGGTTCCTCGGGCGCGACACCTCGCACCGCGGCGTCTCGCGGCACGCTGTCGAGGTGTGCTGCCGCCAGGCGCCGCCCGAGCTCGAGGCCGCCTGGCGCGAGGCGTCGTGGCCGAACGTGCGGACGCCCCGCACCCTGCTCGCGACCCTCCCCACCGGCGCCTTCCCCGGCGTGGACACGACGGACATGTACGAGTTCCTGGAGGCCCACGCCCCGCGCTAGCCGCGCTTTGTCGTCGCCCGGACATTCCGGCGGGCCGTTGAGGCGACTCGCCGGGGCGCGGGCGCCGACGGCGGCGTGTCGGCCGGCGAACCCGCCAGAGTGTCCGCGTGCGCGGGAAGGTGAGTGCGCCCGAGGAGGTCAGGGTCGCGCTGGGTCGAGGTGCAGCCCGCGGTCGATGGAGGCCATGACCGCCAGTTCGACAGTGTGCCAATCGTGCACGACCATCGCGTAATCGAATCGCAAGGTGACGAAGCCCCAGGCCGCGGCATGCGCGTCACGGACGAGGTCGCGATGCCGATGCGACCGGCTGTCGTGGTTGTCCGCGCCGTCGACCTCGACCAGAAGTCGGTCGCCGATCACCACATCGGCCCGCCCGACCGACGCCACCCGCACCTGTGTACGTATGCTCAGTCGCCGATGCCGGAGCCTCCACCGGAACAGGGACTCGAGGCCGCTCTCCGCATCGGCGCGAGCCAAGCTGATGGCCTCGCGCGCGGATGCCGGATACTCGGCGCGAAGCGCGGGAAGGTCGCGGACGTCCAGCAGGCCCAGGTGCAGCGCCGACTCCAGGGCGACGAAGAAGTCCTCTGGGCCGCAGCATCCGAGGATCTGGCGCAGGATCACCCGGATACCGGGAGTATCGAACAGCCCGCGCCGCGGACCGCCCGCGTCCCAGTGCTCGACGCAGGAACAGTCGTCGTGCCGATGGCGATGCCCGTGCGGTCCGAGCGCGACGTGAACGGTGTCCGACTCAGCCAGCACCCACAGACCGAGATGCCGAGCCGCCGAGATGCAAGCGAGCGCTCCGCCGTGTGCTGCCGCATCGCGGACCGCCGCGCAGTAGCCAGCGTCGGCATACACTCCGTGCCGCAGCACGACCAACGCGCCGCGGTCGACGTGCCGACGGATGTCCCGCCGGGAGAGGCCTCTCTCCAGAAGAGTCCCGAAGGCGGTGGCGGCGCTCTGAGGTAGGCACATGACTTCAGCGTGTTGCGCCGGCATACGCGTTTGCCTCCTCCGACCCGGGGACCGTCGGACTCTCGACGTCAGCTCATCCTGTGGAGGATTCGAGCGGATGCCGCGGCGCGAGCATTCCGGCGGGCTTTCGCCTTCAGCTCACCGTGTGGAGGATTCGAGCGGATGCCGCGGCGCAAGCATTCCGGCGGGCCTTAGTCGCGACGCGCCGCCTTCCTTCGCCCGATAACCGGCGTGTCGGCCCGTCGGCCCGCCAGAATGTCCGCGCGCCGGGCCGGGGTCAGGAGCCGCCGGGCCGGGGTCAGGAGCCGCCGAGCACCCGCAGGGCCGCCCAGAGCTCGGCCCGGGTGGCGAAGGAGCGGAGGTCGCGCGCCAGCACGCGCTCGGCGAGGGCGAGGCGGGTGCGCACGGTGTGGCGGTGGACGCCCAGGGCGCGCGCGGTCGCCTCGTGGGAGCAGTCGTTGTCGAGCCAGGCGCGGAGAGTGGCCACGAGGTCGGTCTTCTCCTGCTCGTCGTGCGCCGTCAACGGGGCGAGCTCGGCGGCGGCGAGCACCTGCGCCTCGCTTGTCAGCGCCGAGAGCACGCCGGAGCCCGCGACGTCGCCGAAAGCGGTGAGCGGGCCGGCCCCACGGTCGCGGGCGATCCGCGCCTGCTCGACGGCGGCGGCGAGACCGTCGTACCCAGCCGGATCGGAGAGGCCGACGCGCGCGCCGAAGCGCTCGGCCGCCTCCTCCGGTGCGCGGAGATCGCCGGCCGGCACCACGAGCACGAGCCCGTCGTCGGTCCGACCGAAGAACAGGGAGCCCCGCTGCTCCTCGGCGCGCAGCTCGAGGAGCTCGGCGAGTCCCTCGGAGCGGCCGGCCGCGGCATCCGTCAGCGCCACCGTGACCGGAGCCGCCGGCAGCGGTCCCCACACGTCGCGCGAAATGCGCCGGGCGAGGGCCGGATCGCCGGTCAGCAGCGACTCCAGCAGTCCCGACCGCAGTGCGCCGCGTGCGCGGCTCAGGCCCTGCTGCTGCTCGAAGGCGAGCCCGGCCATCGCAATCACCGCGGTCACGACGCCGCGGCCCTCCTGGTCGAGCTCGCCGGCGTTGATCGCCAGCACGCCGCGGAGGTGTCCGCCCCGCCCGAGCGTCTGCAGCGTGAACGGCCGCGGGCCGATCCGCAACGAGGAGGCCGCGCGGGCGCCCCGGCGCAGCACCGTCGACACCTCGGCGTGCAGCGCGCGCTCGTCGGGCTCGTCGAGGACGCGGGAGGGATGCTCGCGCACGAGCTCGCCGGCGGCATCGAACAGTCCCACCCAGGTGTCGAGCTGCCGGGCGAGCTCCGCGAGGGTCGCGCCGAGTCCGTCGGGCCGGAGGGCCGCCAGGGCGATCGCGCGCTGCGCGGCGAGGGCCCAGCTGCGGCGCGCGTACGCCTGGGCCGCGATCGCCTCGGCGTTGGCGCGGGCCACGGCGATGAACGGCGTGCGGTACGGCACCTCGAACAGCGGCATGCCCTCCTCGCGGCAGGCGGCGGCGAGGTCGGGCGGCACGCCGTCGCGCACGACCTCGGTGCCGAAGCCCAGGCCGGTCACCCCGCGCCCGGCGAGGCGGGCCACGTACTCCGCGGAGGAGGTCGCTCCCGCGCCGGCGAACTGCGTGCCCGTGGTGAGCAGCAGCAGCCCCTCGGACAGGAAGGGGGTCGGGTCGGCGAGGTCGCTGCTGTGCACCCACCGCACGGGGCGATCCAGCGCCTCCTCGGGCGAGCCCGGCGTCAGGGTCAGGCGGAGGTCGGCGCGCGAGAGCAGGGCGCGCAGCGTGGGGACGTCGGCCGTGGCATCCATCCGTCGTCCTCCGCTCCGCGAACCGCTCATGTACGAGACGTACATGCACCGCTCCAGAATGTACAGCAGGGCAGGTGCACCCCTCTGCCGCGCCCGCATACGCTCCCGATCATGAGCGCACTCGACACCCTCACCGCGCCGCCGGTCGGCGGCCCCACGCTCGCGCAGGAGCGCCGCCTCGTCACGGCCATCCCCGGCCCCCGCTCGGAGGAGCTGCTCGCCCGCAAGTCGGCCGCCGTCGCGGCCGGAGTCGGGCACACCGTCCCCATCCACGCGGTCGCCGCGGGCGGCGGCGTCGTCGTCGACGCCGACGGCAACTCGCTGATCGACCTCGGCTCCGGCATCGCCGTGACCACGGTGGGCAATGCCCACCCGAAGATCGTCGAGGCCGTGCAGGCCCAGGTCGCGCAGTTCACGCACACCTGCTTCATGATCTCGCCGTACGAGTCGTACGTGGAGGTCGCCGAAGCGCTCAACCGTGTCACCCCCGGCGACCACGAGAAGAAGACGGCCCTGTTCAACTCCGGCGCCGAGGCGGTCGAGAACGCCATCAAGGTCGCGCGCAAGTACACGAAGCGCCAGGCGGTCGTCGCGTTCGACCACGCCTACCACGGCCGCACGAACCTCACGATGGCGCTGACGGCGAAGGCCATGCCGTACAAGAGCGGCTTCGGCCCGTTCGCCTCCGAGATCTACCGCGTGCCCGCGTCGTACCCCTTCCGCGACGGACTCAGCGGACCGGATGCCGCGAAGAAGGCCATCTCGCTCATCGAGAAGCAGATCGGCGCCGACAACCTCGCCGCCGTGATCATCGAGCCCATCCAGGGTGAGGGCGGCTTCATCGTCCCCGCCGACGGCTTCCTGCCCGCGGTCGCCGACTGGTGCCGCGCCAACGGCGTCGTCTTCATCGCCGACGAGGTGCAGACGGGCTTCGCCCGCACGGGCGCGATGTTCGCCAGCGAGCTGTTCGGCGTCGTCCCCGACCTCGTCACCACCGCCAAGGGCATCGCCGGCGGTCTCCCGCTGGCCGCGGTCACCGGCCGCGCCGAGATCATGGACGCCTCGCACACCGGCGGCCTGGGCGGCACGTACGGCGGCAACCCGATCGCCTGTGCGGCGGCCGTCGCCGCGATCGACGTGTTCGAGGGCGAGAACCTCGCCGCGCGCGCCGTCGAGGTGGGCCGGATGCTGGTGGACCGGCTGACCGCGATGCAGCAGGGCGATCCGCGCATCGGCGACATCCGCGGCCGGGGCGCCATGGTCGCCGCCGAGTTCGTCGACCCCGCGACGGGCGAGCCCGACGCCGCGCTCACCGGTGCGGTCGCCAAGGCCTGCATCGCGCAGGGCGTCATCGTCCTCACGTGCGGCACGTACGGCAACGTCATACGCTTCCTGCCCCCGCTGTCGATGCCCGACGCGCTCCTGGCCGAGGGCCTGGACGTCGTGGCCGACGCGCTCGCCGCCGCCTGACCCACGCATCCTCACCCTCCCGCCGCTGGGCATGTCCCAGTTCCTGCACAACACGCCGAGGCGTTGTGCAGGAAGTGGGACACGAAAGCCCGACCCGCGGGAACACCGCCCGATAGCTCACGAAGAAGACAAGGCAACCCATGACTGAGATCACCCGTGACGTCGTCATCATCGGAGCCGGCGCCGCCGGACTCACCGCCGCCAACGAGCTCAAGAAGGCCGGCCTCTCCGTCGCCGTGCTCGAGGCGCGCGACCGCGTCGGCGGGCGCCTGCACACCGACGAGATCGAGGGCGCGATGCTCGAGATCGGCGGGCAGTGGGTCTCGCCCGACCAGCACGCGCTCATTGACACCGTGGCCGAGCTGGGACTCGAAACCTTCAGCCGCTACCGCGAGGGCGACAGCGTCTACGTCGGGCCCGACGGGCAGACCCACCGCTTCACCGGCGAGATGTTCCCGGTGTCGCCCGAGACCGAGAAGGTGATCGCCGAGATCACCGAGCGCCTCGACGCGATGGTCGCCGAGATCGACCCCGACCGCCCGTGGGCGCACGAGAAGGCCAAGGAGTGGGACAGCGTCACCTGGGATGCCTGGCTGCGCGCGCAGACCGACGACGACGAGGCGGTGCGCAACCTCGCCTTCGCCACCGGCTCGGCGATGCTCACCAAGCCCACGCACACCTTCTCGCTGCTCCAGTCGCTGCTGATGGCCGCCTCCGCGGGCTCCTACTCCCACCTCGTCGACGCCGACTTCATCCTCGACAAGCGGGTCGTCGGCGGACTCCAGCAGGTGCCGCTACTCCTCGCCGAGCGTCTGGGCGACGACGTCTTCCTCGAGCAGCCCGTGCGCACGCTGCGATGGGATGCCGCGGCATCCGGCGGCGGAACCGAGGGCGTGGTGGCGATCGCCGACCCTTCGGCAGGCTCAGGAGGGACCGGCATGACCGTCCGCGCGCGCTGGGCCATCCTCGCGGTGCCGCCGGTGCTGTACACGCGCATATCGTTCGAGCCGCCCATGCCGCGCCTGCACCACCAGATGCACCAGCACATCTCGATGGGCTTCGTCATCAAGGTGCACGCCGTCTACGACACGCCCTTCTGGCGCGAGCAGGGCCAGTCCGGCACGGCCTTCAGCCCGTACGAGATCGTGCACGAGGCGTACGACAACTCCAACCACGGCGACCCCCGGGGCATCCTGGTCGGCTTCGTCGCGGACCAGAACGCCGACGATGTGTTCCGGCTCAGCCCCGAGGAGCGTCGCGAGCGCATCCTCGAGTCGCTGTCGCACTACTACGGCGACGCGGCCAAGAGCCCGTCGGTCTACTACGAGAGCGACTGGGGCGTGGAGGAGTGGACGCGCGGCGCCTACGCCGCGAGCTTCGACATGGGCGGCCTGCACCGCTACGGCGGCGACCTGCGGACGCCCGTCGGCCCGATGCGCTTCGCCTGCAGCGACATCGCCGGCGCCGGCTACCAGCACGTCGACGGCGCCATCCGCATGGGCCGCCTCGCCGCATCCGAGATCCTCGCCGAGGCGCGCGCGTGACCAGGCCCGTCGTCGTCGGCTACACTGCGACGACGGGTGGCGCGGACGCCGCCGCCCTCGGCAGCCGGCTGGCCGCGGCATCCGGTTCGGCACTCCACCTCGTGGTGGTGCTCCCGGCCGACGAGCGCAGCGTGATCACCCCGCCGGACGCCGGCTACGACCGTTATCTGCGCGATCAGGCGTCCGCCTGGTTGCGCGAGGGCGAAGCGCTGCTGCCGGCATCGGTGGAGCGGTACTCGCAGATCCGCTACGCCGAATCGTTCGCGGCCGGCCTCATCGCCTACGCCGACGAGATCGGCGCCGCGCACATCGTCATCGGGGCAGGCGGTGGCGGTCTGCGCGGACGCCACCGCCTGGGCTCGGTGGCCCAGGAGCTGCTGCACTCTTCCGACGTGCCGGTCGCCCTCGCCCCCGACGGCGCCCGCGACGTGGACGCCGCGGTCGGCATCGCCCGTCTCACCGCGGCCGTGGGCACGCGTCCCGGCGCCGAGGCGCTCTTCGAGGAGACCATCGACCTCGCCACCGCGGTCGGCGCCCGGGTCCGCCTGCTCTCGCTCGTCACGGTCGACCTGCCCGCCTCGGTGGACACCGGCGTCATCCGCATCGCAGGCGCCGCGCACGCGGACGAGGTGCTCGCCGAGGCGCGCGCCGCGCTGCCGGCCGGACTCGAGGCCACCGCGGTCGTCGCCCGCGGCGACTCGATCGAGGACGCCGTGTCGCACCTCGACTGGGAGCCGGGGGAGATCGCGATCGTCGGCTCGAGCCGGCTGGCGCGTCCGCGCCGCCTCTTTCTCGGCTCGACAGCGGCCAAGATGCTGCACGAGCTCCCCGTGCCGATGATCGTCGTTCCGCGCACACGCAAGAAGAGGCGGAAGAAGAGCAAGAAGGGCGGCGCAGGCCGATGAACGCTTCCGAGGGCTCCGCCGCACCGGCCACCGCCGTCGACACCGAGACGGGCGGCCTGTCGAAGAAGGGCCTCAGCGCCGGCACCGTCGGCCTGATCGGCGCCGTGGTGATCGGCATCTCCTGCATCGCCCCCGCATACACCTTCACCGCGGCCATCGGCCCCACGGTCGGCGCCGTCGGCGTCCAGGTGCCCGCGATCATCCTCGTCGGCTTCATCCCGATGCTGCTGGTGGCCTTCGGCTACCGCGCGCTCAACAACCGGATGCCGGACTCGGGCACGTCCTTCACCTGGGCGGCCCGCGCCTTCGGTCCCTGGATCGGCTGGATGGCCGGCTGGGGCCTCGTGGCGGCCACGGTCATCGTGCTGTCGAACCTCGCGGGCATCGCGGTGGACTTCCTGTTCCTGCTCATCTCCCAGCTGACGAACAACCCGGGCATCGCCGATCTCGCGGGCGTCGTCTGGATCAACATCGCGGTCTGCCTGCTGTTCGTCCTCGGCGCGACCTACGTGTCGTACCGCGATGTGCAGACCACGCAGAAGCTGCAGTACTTCCTCGTCGGCTTCCAGATCATCGTCCTGCTGCTGTTCGCGATCGTCGCCATCGTGCAGGTGAACACCGGCAACGCCTTCGACGCGACGCCGTTCGACTGGTCGTGGTTCAACCCGTTCGCGGTGTCGTCGTTCAGCTCGTTCGCGGCGGGGCTCTCGCTGTCCATCTTCATCTTCTGGGGCTGGGACGTCACGCTGACGATGAACGAGGAGACGAAGGACCCGGAGAAGACGCCCGGTCGCGCCGCCACCATCACCGTCGTCACGATCGTCGCGCTCTACCTGCTGCTCGCGATCTCGATGATCATGTTCGCGGGCATCGGCGACGGCGAGTTCGGCCTGGGCAACCCCGACATCCAGGACAACGCGTTCTTCGCGCTGGCCGGTCCCATCCTCGGGCCCCTGGCCGCCCTCGTCTCGCTCGCGGTGCTCACCTCCTCGGCGTCGTCGCTGCAGTCGACCTTCGTCGGGCCGGCGCGCACGCTCCTCGCCATGGGGCACTACGGCGCGCTGCCGCCGCGGTTCGCGAGTGTCAGTCCGCGGTTCTTCACCCCCGGCTTCGCGACGATCGTCTCCGCCGCCGTCGCGGCCGGCTTCTACGCGGTCATGCGGGTGGTGAGCACGAACGTGCTCTCCGACACGATCCTCACCCTCGGGATCATGATCTGCTTCTACTACGGCCTCACCGCGTTCGCGTGCGTCTGGTACTTCCGCAAGCAGTGGTTCGATTCGGTGCGCAACGTCTTCTTCACCCTCCTCTTCCCCCTCATCGGCGGCGTGATCCTCGCCGTGCTGTTCGTGACGACGCTCGTCGACAGCATGAACCCGGAGTACGGCAGCGGCTCGGAAATCGGCGGCGTCGGACTCGTCTTCATCCTCGGCGTGACGATCATCGTCGTCGGCATCGCCATCATGATCTGGCAGGCCATCGCGCGCCCCGCCTTCTTCCGCGGTCGCACGCTCGCCGTCGACGCGCCCGCCGGCCTGCGCCGCACCCGCCGGTGACGGCAGAGTAGATCCCACCACCCCAACCGATCGGAGCAGACATGAGCGACTACGCCGTCGTCAACCCCGCCACCGGCCAGACACTGGCCACCTACCCGACGCTCGCCGACGCGGACGTGGCCGGCCGGATCGAGGCGGCGGATGCCGCATTCCGCACCTGGCGCGAGACCCCCGTCTCCGAGCGTGCCGCCCTCGTGCGTCGCGCGGCGGAGCTGCACCGCGAGCGCCGCGACGAGCTCGCGGAGATCATCGTCCGCGAGATGGGCAAGCCGCTGGCCGCCGCCCTCGGCGAGGTCGACTTCGCCGCCGACATCACGGAGTTCTACGCGGATCACGCGGAGGACATCACCCGCGACCGCCCGCTGGACATCCTGGGGGAGGGGACCGCGGTCATCCGCCGCGCGCCGCTCGGCGTGCTGCTGGGCATCATGCCGTGGAACTTCCCGTACTACCAGGTCGCCCGCTTCGCCGCTCCGAACCTCGTGCTCGGCAACACGATCCTCCTCAAGCACGCGCCGCAGTGCCCCGAGTCCTCGGCGGCCATCGAGGACATCTACCGCGACGCCGGCCTCCCCGCCGGCGCGTACACGAACCTCTACGCCACGAACGAGCAGGCGGCGGTCATCATCGCCGACCCGCGCGTGCAGGGCGTGTCGGTGACGGGATCGGAGCGGGCGGGCGCCGCCGTGGCCGAGATCGCCGGCCGTCACCTCAAGAAGGTCGCGCTGGAGCTCGGCGGGTCCGACCCGTTCATCCTGCTGTCGACCGACGACCTCGACGGCACGGTGCAGGCCGCGGTGGACGCGCGTCTGGACAACAACGGCCAGTCCTGCAACGCGGCCAAGCGCTTCGTCGTGATCGACGACCTCTACGAGCCGTTCGTGGAGAAGTTCGTCGCCGCCATGGGCGGCGCCACCGTCGGCGACCCGATGGCCGACGACACCGTCATCGGTCCGCTCTCGTCCGAGCTCGCCGCCGAGCGCCTGCAGGAGCAGGTCGACCGCGCCGTGGCGCAGGGCGCGACCGTCCTCGTCGGCGGCAAGCGCGACGGCACGTACTTCCCCGGAACGGTGCTCGCCGACGTCACGCCGGAGATGGACGCCTACCAGGAGGAGTTCTTCGGGCCCGTCGGCGTCGTCTACCGCGTCGCCGATGAGGACGCGGCGATCACCCTCGCCAATGACACCGGCTTCGGTCTCGGCTCGTACGTCTTCACGACCGACGAGGAGCAGGCCGAGCGCGTGGCCGACCGCATCGAGGCCGGCATGGTCTACGTGAACCTCGTCCTCGCCGACTCGCCCGAACTGCCCTTCGGCGGCGTGAAGCGCAGCGGCACCGGCCGGGAGATGGGCCTCCTCGCCGCCGACGAGTTCGTCAACAAGAAGCTCGTCCGCGTCGGCCCGCGGAGCTGACGCACGAATGAGGGGCGGATGCCGCGGCATCCGCCCCTCACTGTCGTCCAGGTGCGACGGCTCAGGCCGCCAGGAGCACGTCGGCGGTGCGCGTGTGCGCGAGCGAGAGCGCCTCGCCGACACCCGCGTTGGTGAGGACGCCGTCGTGCGTGCTGAGGCCGGCGGCCAGCGCGGCGTCCTCGGTCAGCGCCCGGCGCCACCCCTTGTCGGCCAACGCCAGGACGTAGGGCGCCGTGGCGTTCGTGAGGGCGCGGGTGGAGGTCTCCGGCACGGCGCCGGGCATGTTCCCGACGCAGTAGAACAGCGTGTCGTGGACGGCGAACGTCGGGTCGTCGTGGGTCGTCGCGTGCGAGCCCTCGAAGCAGCCGCCCTGGTCGATGGCGATGTCCACGAGCACCGAGCCGGGCTTCATCCGCGCGACCATCTCGTCGGTGACGAGCTTCGGCGCCGCGGCCCCGGGGATGAGCACGGAGCCCACGACCAGGTCGGCGTCGGCGAGCTGATCGGCGATCTCGAGATACGACGAGTGCCGCGTCTGGATCAGGCCGCCGAACTGGTTCTCGAGCTGTCGCAGGCGGGGGAGCGACACGTCGATGACGGTCACGTCGGCACCGAATCCGACGGCGTTGTGCGCGGCGTTCTCCCCGGCCACGCCGCCGCCGATGATCACGACCTTCGCCTTGCGGGTGCCCGGGACGCCGCCCAGGAGCGTGCCCCGGCCGCCCGCCGGCCGCATGAGGTTGTACGCGCCGACCTGGATCGAGAGGCGTCCGGCCACCTCGCTCATCGGCGCCAGCAGCGGCAGGCTGCGGTCGGGCAGCTGCACCGTCTCGTAGGCGATCGCGGTGGTGCCGGCATCCAGCAGAGCCCGGGTGCAGGACGCGGACGCGGCCAGGTGCAGGTAGGTGAACAGCACCTGATCGCGGCGCATGCGGCCGTACTCCGCGGCGATGGGTTCCTTGACCTTGAGCAGCAGGTCTCCGCGCGCCCAGACCTCGTCGGCGTCCGGCAGCATCTCGGCCCCGGCGGCGCGGAAGTCGTCGTCGCTGATGCGCGATCCCTCCCCGGCGCCGGCCTCGATGAACACCTCGTGGCCGCGACGGCGCAGAGCATCCACGATGGCGGGCGTCACCGCCACCCGGTCCTCGTTGTTCTTGATCTCCGCGGGAATGCCAACCCTCATGTGTGGTCCTTTCTCGATTGGTGTCAGTGTGAAGGAACGACGCGCATCGCTCAGCATCGCTGAAGGATCTTCGGCGGATCTGGCACAATCGACACATCGCTTCGGGGGAGAAGGTACGTCGTGTCCGATCAGACGAAGAATCGACAGGCTGCGGTGATCGACGACACGGATCGGGGGATCATCGCCGCCGTCAGCGCCGATGCGCGCATCACCAACAGCGAGCTCGCCGCCGCCGTCGGCATCGCCCCGTCCACCGCGCACGGGCGCCTCCGGGCGCTCGTCGAGCGGGGGCTGATCTCGGGGTTCACAGCCAGCATCGACCAGGCCCAGTTGGGGCGGGGGCTGCAGGCCCTCGTCGGCGTGACGCTGCGGCCGGGGGCGCGGCAGGCGAGCATCATCGACTTCGCCGACCACGCGCGCGGCTTCGACGAGGTCGTCCAGGTGTTCTTCCTCGGAGGCGTGGACGACTTCATGGTGCACGTCGCGGTGGCCGACTCGTCTTCTCTCCGTCGCTTCGTCGTGGAGCACATCTCCGGCCACGACCGCGTCGCCTCCACCCGGACGAACATCATCTTCGACTACCACCGCAACGCGGTGGTGTCCTCCTTCCGCTGATCGCGGCGGGGGCGTGGCGCGCGCCGCCGGGCCGGCGTGCGCAGCCGCTCCGCCGTGCGTCGCGGCGGGCCCGCGCGCGCCGGGGCGCGGGTCTCGAGTTCGCATCGGTCCTCATCGACAGTTGACACGTTCGAACGCATAGTGAACACTCGTGCGTAGAACGAACACCTGTCCATACCGCGAACGTCGGTCACGTCCGGCTCGCCCCCGTCCCACCCGAGGAGCTTTCGATGAAGACACACTCGCCGTTCCGCCGCAGTCTCCTGGGTCTGGCTGCGGTCACCGCCGTCACCCTCACGCTCGCCGGCTGCGCCGGAGGCTCCGACACCCCCGCCGGCGGGACATCCGCGGGAGGAGACGTCGAGGTCGCAGGCGTCAGCATCGCGAAGGATGCGGACATCGCCGCGATGGTCCCCGAGGACGTCGCATCCAGCGGCAAGCTGACGGCGATCCAGTTCGACAACGCTCCCGCCGACACGTTCCTCGACGAGAACGACGAGCTCGCCGGGTGGGGACCCGATCTCGGACGCGCCGTCGCCGCCGTGCTCGGACTGTCCTTCGAGGCCGAGGTCTCCGGAGCGTTCGACACCTTCATCCCCGGCATCCAGAACGGCCGCTACGACACGTCGTGGGCGTCGATCATCGTCACCCAGGAGCGCCTCGACGTCGTCGACATCGTCGCCGTGCACGAGAGCACGACCGGTGTCATCACGCGCGACGGCGCGGGCCTGAGCATCTCCGCACCGGAGGACCTGTGCGGGCTGCGCATCGGCGCCCTGGCCGGCTCGGCGTTCCTCATCCAGATCGAGGAGATCCAGAGCCTGTGCCAGAGCGCGGGCAAGGAGGCTCCGACCATCGACTCCTTCCCGCAGCAGGCGGCCGCGCAGCTGGCGGTGTCGTCCGACCGCATCGACGCGTTCATGACCGCGAAGGGCCAGCTCAGCTGGCTCCTGCGCGACGGCGGCGGCGTCGAGGGCTTCGAGATCCAGCCGCTCGACTACCAGCCGAACCTCGAGGGCATCGCGGTCGGCAAGGACTCGGGCATGACCGAGGCCATCACCGCCGCGATGAACAAGCTCATCGACGACGGGTCGTACAAGAAGATCCTCGCCACATGGGACATCGACTTCGGCCTCGTCGACAAGGCCGAGGCGAACCCCGCGGCATCCCAGTAAGCCAGGCCTGCCCTCGCCGTGCTCCGGCGTCCGATCGACCGGACGCCGGAGCACGGAGGGCTGAGGGAACCATGAACCCACTCGATCTGACCGGACGCACGGCGCTGGTGATCCGCGCCGGCGGCGACCTCGGCCGCGCCGGTGCCCGCATGCTGGCCGAGCGGGGGGCGCGCGTGGTCGTGACCGACGGCGACGGCGATGCTCTCGAGGCCGGGTACGGCCGTGACGACCGCTTCACCCTCCGCACCGCGTGCGCGTGCGATGCCGACGCACTCGGCGCGGTGGCCGCGGAGTTCCCCGAGGTGGACGTGCTCGTGCACTGCGCGAGCGCTTCGCCGCGAGACACGGGGGAGTGCTGGGAGGCGATCCGCGTCTTCGCGCCCGCCATGACGGCACGGGGCCGCGGGTCGATCATCGCCGTCGGCCGGGCCTCGGACGACGAGCCGGAGGCGCTGGCGAACCTGACAGCGCTCGACCGTCTCGTCGGACGCCTCGCGCCCGACCTCCGGGAGCACGGGGTGCGGGTTAACACCCTCCGTCCCGACGATCAGGGTCTCGACGACGCCCTGGCGTTCCTCGCCTCCGACCGGTCGTGCCACGTGACCGGATCGTGCCTCGAAATCGACGGCGGATGGTCGGCGATGACGTCCCTCACCGTTCCGGCCGCCCGCCGCGCCTGACCGAATCTCCCCTGGAAGAGGACTCCGATGATGACGAACGATTCTCCGCCGCCGCGGGATGCGGAGCGGGGGCCGCTGACCGCGACCCTTCAGATCGGCCGGCGCGACACCGCCAAGACCGTCCGGATCTCGGACTCGCGACGTATGTGGGGGAAGATCGGCGGCTGGGTGCTGCGGATCGTCGTGGTGCTGATCATCCTCGACATCGTCTCGAAGTTCCTCACCGCGGACGCCATGAAGTGGGACACCGTCTGGTTCTACCTCTTCAACCAGAAGGTGCTCAACGGCGTCGTCCTCACCCTGGTGCTGACGGCCGTCGCGATGATCCTGGGCTGTCTGATCGGCCTGATCCTCGCCCTCATGAAGATCTCCCGCAGCCTGCTGCTCAACGTGGCGGCGGACGCCTACATCTGGATCTTCCGCGGCACCCCGCTGCTGGTGCAGCTGCTGTTCTGGTACAACCTCGCCAGCTTCCTCCCAAGCCTGTCGATCGGCATCCCCTTCGGGCCGCAGTTCCTCGAGGTCGACACCAACTCCGTGATCACCTCCATGGTCGCCGCCATGCTCGGCCTGGGGCTGAACGAGGGCGCGTACATGTCGGAGATCATCCGCGCCGGCATCCAGTCGGTCGATCACGGTCAGAGCGAGGCGGCCGCCGCCCTCGGCATGTCGCGTCGTCGCGCCATGAGCCGCGTGGTGCTCCCGCAGGCGATGCGGGTCATCGTGCCGCCGACCGGCAATCAGGTCATCTCCATGCTCAAGGGCACGAGCCTCGTGAGCATCATCGCCATCAGCGAGCTGCTGTACACCGTGCAGGTGATCTACGCCCGCACCTTCGAGACGATCCCGCTGCTGGTCGTCGCCTGCATCTGGTACCTGTTCCTGACCTCCGTGCTGTCCGTCGGGCAGCACTACATCGAGAAGTACTACGCCAAGGGCGCCAGCCGCACCGCGCCCGACACGTATCTCACCAAGCTCAGAAAGCTCATGTCGCGGACCGGCCACTCCAGCTACGTCCCCAGGAAGGAGCCGGTGGCATGACGCGCACCGCGCCCATCGTCCAGCTCGAGGCGATCTCCAAGCACTACGGACCGCTCCAGGTGCTCGACGCCGTCGAGCTCGAGGTGTACCCGGCCGAGGTCGTCTGCATCATCGGTCCCTCCGGCTCGGGCAAGAGCACCCTCCTGCGCTGCGTCAACCATCTCGAGCGCCCCGACGGCGGCGTCGTCCGCCTCAACGGCGAGATCGTCGGTGTACGGGAGTCGCGGGGTCAGCTCGTCGAGGTGGCTCCGGCGGAGCTCGCGCGGCAGCGGACCGAGATCGGCATGGTCTTCCAGAGCTTCAACCTGTTCGGCCACATGACGGTGCTCGAGAACATCATCGAGGCGCCCATCCAGGTGCTGGGCACCCCGCGCGCGGAGGCGAAGGCGCACGCCCGGCAGCTCCTGGAGTGGGTGCGCCTGGAGGGCAAGGAGGACACGTACCCGCGCCAACTCTCCGGCGGGCAGCAGCAGCGGGCGGCCATCGCCCGCGCCCTGGCGATGCGGCCCAAGGTCATGCTGTTCGACGAGCCGACCTCCGCGCTCGACCCGGAGACGGTGGGGGAGGTGCTGTCGGTGATGCGCCGGCTCGCCTCCGAGGGGCTGACGATGATCGTCGTCACGCACGAGATCGACTTCGCGCGCGAGGTCGCCGATCGTGTCGCCTTCATGGACGGCGGTCGCATCGTGGAGATGGGACCCCCCGAGCAGGTACTGGATGCTCCGACCCAGGAGCGCACCAAGAAGTTCCTCTCGCGCATCCTGAACACCCGGGCGGACGCGGCCGAGGCCTGACCGCCGCGGCGGTCAGCGGCGACGCGTCAGCGCTGCTGGCCCATCAGGGCGATGTCGGAGCCGATCTGGCGGGTGGTCTCGAGCAGCAGCGGCAGGCACTGCTCCACCAGCTCCTCGACCGAGACGCGGGAGGTCGACACGGTGATGTTCACCGCGCTGATGTAGGCGCCCGTCCGGCTGTCCACGACGGGCGCGGCGATCGAGCGGGCGCCGAGGTCGAGCTCCTGGTTGTTGACCGCCCAGCCCTGCGCGCGCACCTCGGCGATGCGCTCTCGCAGCTCTCCCTCGTCGGTGACGGTGAGCGGGGTGAACTTCTCGCGCGGGTACACGCGGAAGAACTCGTCGAGCTCGTCGGGCGGCATGGCCGACAGCAGCACCCGTCCGGTGGACGTGCAGAAGGCCGGAATGCGCCGGCCGATGCTGACGCGCAGCGGCATGACGGAATCGGCCGCCGCCCGCGCCACGTACACGATGTCGCCGTCGTCGTACTCGCAGGCCGAGCACGATTCCCCGATGCGTGCGGACAGGCGGCGCAGGTGGTCCTGCGTGACGTCGACGCTCGAGGAGGAGGAGAGGAACGCGTAGCCGAGGTCGAGGACGCGCGGCCGCAGGTAGAAGCGGTTCTGCTGCATCCCGACATACCCGAGCGTCTCGAGCGTGAGGAGCGACCGACGCGCGGAGGCGCGGCTGAGTCCTGCGATCTTGGCGACATCGGCCAGGGTGAGCATGGTGCGCTCGTCGGAGAACGCGCGGATGACCGCGAGACCGCGGGCGAGGGACTGGACGAACTCACCGGAGGGCTGATGGGGCTCTCTGGCTTGCATGGCGGGGCTCCCTCGACCGGCGGACGTCGTGCGTGATCGTCCTCACCCTACCCATCACCTGATATACGACGCGCCATTGATGTCCAGCGTCGCTCCGCTGAGGTGGCGCACGCGGCCCGACACCAGCAGCGCGACGAGCTCGGCGATCTCCTCCGGCGGAACCATCTCGCCCATCGCCAGCGCGCGCAGGAACTCGTCCCGGCCGCCGCGGTCGGCGCTGGCCGTTGCCGACATCCCGGTGTCCACCGCACCGGGCGCGATCAGGTACGCCAGCACGTTCCGGTCGGCATGGGTGCGCGCGATCGTCTTGATCGCGGCGGCGGTCGCCGCCTTGGACGCCGCGTAGGCGACGAGGTTGGCGTGACCGCTGCCGCGCTGGGTCACCCAGCTGCTCAGCCCGACGATGGTGCCGCCGTCGTGCTCCGCGAAGTGCGCCAGCGCCCGGCGGATCAGCGTCAGCTGGCTGAGCGTGTTGACCTGCAGAGCCTGCTCCATGACGGTCTGCCAGCGCTCGTCGGTATCGTCGAGCTCGATGCGCGGCATGATCGCCGCGTTCAGGACGACGACGTCGATGCGACCGGCCCACGCCTCCGCGTGCTCCCACAGCCGGCCCGCGCCCGCCGGATCGCCGAGGTCGGCCTGCACGACGTGGGCTCTTCCGGACGGGAAGGATGCCACGGCCCGGCGTGCGCCGTCGGGGTTCGTGTTCGCGTGGGCGATGACCCGTGCACCCGTCGCGGCGAGCCGCTGGACGATGGCCAGTCCGATGCCGCTGGAGGCGCCGGTCACGAGGATGGTGCGGTCGGTGAGATCGGTCACGGCGTGCCTCCGGCTGCGGCGACGGAGCAGGCTCCGTGCGGTGAAATGGATGTCAGGTGTGGACGCTCACCAGCTTAGACGGTATGTTCGTTCAGCGACCAGTCGTTCGTATTGTGAACACTCTTGGCCGCGTGAGACGAGGAGCGAGCATGAGGATAACGTCCCCGGGCATCGGATCGCCCGAGGAGTCGGGGGACATGACCTTCGACGGCCGTGACGTGCCCGTCCGCCCCACCGACACCATCGCCTCCGCCATGCTCGCCGCCGGTGAGCGGGGCAACCGCGAGGACGGGACCGGGGGACTGCGCGGCGTCTGGTGCGGGATGGGCGTGTGCCACGAGTGCACCGTCCGGGTCGACGGCGGCGGAGGCTCCCTCGCCTGCGTCACGCCCGCCCGCGCGGGACAGGTCATCGATACCCAGCCGGTGAAGCGGCGTGCGCCGGAGCCGCCCGACGCTCCGCGCCCCGAGTCCGAGATCGCCCCCGACGTACTCGTGATCGGCGCCGGTCCTGCCGGGCTCGCCGCCGCGACGGCGCTCGCGGCGCACGGGCTCGACGTGCTCGTCACCGACGACCGCACCAAGCTGGGTGGGCAGTACTACAAGCAGCCCGACCCCGCGTTCGCGCTGGATGAGACGCGGCTCGACGGCCAGTACGTCGCCGGCCGCCGGCTCATCGACGCCGCGAAGACCGCGGGCGTGCGGATGCTGCTCGGCACCACGGTGTGGGCGGCCTTCGACGCCGACCGGTTCCTCGCCCGCTCGGCGGCGGAGCGGTGGATCATCCGGCCCCGCCGCGTGATCATCGCCACCGGCGCCTACGAGCGCGGCGTGCCGATCCCCGGTTGGACCCTGCCCGGCGTCATGACGACGGGGGCCGGACAGTCGCTGCTGCGCTCGCAGCAGGTGGCGCCCGGGAGCCGGGTGCTCATCGCGGGCAACGGTCCGCTCAACATCCAGCTCGCCGCCGAGCTCGCGCGCGCCGGGGTGCGGGTGGTGGCGCTGGTGGAGGCCGCGCGCATGCTCTCACCCCTGCGCGCAGCCGCCGGACTGACGATGACCCGCAACGCCCCCGCCCTGACCGGCGACGGCATCCGCTACCTCGCCTCCCTCGCCGCACGTCGCGTGCCGATCATCACGGGCGCGGTCGTGGAGCGGATGGACGGCGACATCCGGGACGGGGTGTCGAGTGCGACCGTGGCTGCCGTCGACGCGGAGGGCCGCGCGCACGGCCGGCGCCGGAGGTTCGAGGTCGACGCCGTCTGCCTGGGCTACGGCTTCCTGCCGAGCAACGACCTCGCCCGCGGGCTCGGCGCCCGGCACGACTTCGACGCCGTCCGGGGAACCCTCGTGACGGCGACGGATGAGACGGGCCGCACCTCGATGCCCACCGTGTGGTCGATCGGGGATGCGGCCGGCGTACGCGGCGCGAAGTTCGCGCAGGCCGAAGGCGTTCTGGCCGCCGAAGCCGTGGCGGCCGATCTCGCAGGCCGGCCTCTGCGCACCGACGCGGAGAGCCTGCGGGCGGCCCGGCGCCACCTCGCCTTCCAGCGGGGCGTCAACGCCCTGTTCGCCGCCCCGGTGCTCACCGATCAGCTCGCCGAGCCCGACACCGTGGTGTGCCGGTGCGAGGGCACCTGTCACGGCGACATCGTGACCGCGATGACCGATCGCACCTCGGCTCCCGGGTCGGTGAAGCGCATCACGCGCGCCGGCATGGGCAAGTGCCAGGGTCGCTACTGCGGCCCGGTCCTGACCGACATGCAGGCGCGCCTGACCGGTGTGCCCGCCGCGGAGCGCTCCGGGTTCGCCCCCCAGGCACCCGTCAAGCCGGTGCCGATCGGCGACGTCGCCGCGCCCTGATCGGCGACGTGACCGCGCCCTGCCCGACGCTGCCGAGGCGCCCCGACCCACGCTCTCGCCGCGCCCTGACCCCGGTCCGGCCTGCGCCGTCGCTCAGAACCGGTCGGGCGCGAAGGGCGTGAGGTCGCGCCCCGGGTCGCGCTCCAGTACCAGGTCGGTCAGCACCCGGCCCATGAGCGGCGCGGCGGTGAAGCCCATGTAGGGATAGAAGCCCAGGATCACCCGCGGTCGTCCGGGGACGGCGCCGATGATCGGGCTGTGGTCGGGCGTGCCGTTGCCGATCCCGACCCACGTGCGCAGCAGCGAGATGTCGGCGATCGACGGCGCGATGCGAACGGCCATGGCGAGGTTCGCCCGGAGCGACTCGGGGTTCACCACCCACTCGCCCGCGGCGTTCTGCCGCGCCGGCCACCCGCCGCCGATGAGCAGCGTGCCGGCCTTGGCCTGCTTGAAGGTGAGCTTGCCTCCCGCGTAGTAGACGAGGTGCGAGACCATCGGCTCCATGCGCTCCGTGACGCTGACCTGCACCGCGCCGCTGGAGATCGGCAGCTCGATGCCGAAGTGGCGGGCGAGGGCGGGCATGCCGTCGCCGCCCGCGAGCACGACCGTGCGCGCGGCGACCTCGCCGCGCGGCGTGCGGAGGTAGTGCAGGCCGCCCTCTTCACGGAAGCCCTCGACCGGAGAACCGGCGCGCAGCACCGCGCCCCGCTCCGTCGCCCGCTGCGCGAACGCCGGGGCCACCAGCAGGGGATTGGCCTTGCCCTCGATCGGGCAGAGCTCGCCGCCGACGGCGTCGGCGGTCAGCCAGGGGGCGAGCTCGCGGATCTCGCTCGCCGAGAGCATGCGGCTGTTGATGCCCGCGCTGTTCTCGATGGCGACCTTGCGCTCGATCGCGGGGAGCTGCGCGGGGTCGTCGGCCACGAGGATGCCGCCGCGCTTGGCGACCTCGAGATCGGTGCCCAGCTCGTCGCTGAGCCCATCCCAGATCTCGAGCGAATCGGCGAGGAACCGCAGCGCCGGGATCCAGGCGCGCGCCCAGTCCTCCCCCTCCTCGAGGAACGGCTCGTGCTGGATCTGACCGTGCAGGCTGCCGGCGTTGCGACCGGATGCCTCGGTGTTGAGGTCGTGGCGTTCGAGTACGACCACCGAGGCCCCGGCCGTGGCCAGGTTGTACGCCGTGGCGCAGCCGCTCGCACCGCCGCCGACGACGGCGACGTCGAACACCTCGACATCCGACTTCCGGTTTGACATGCTTACATCGTATCCTGGTGTTCACAGTACGTACACATGTTCGCAGAGAGGTCATTCATGACTGCCACCTTCTCCGGGTCGTACACGGTCGCCGTCACGCCCTTCACCGACGACCTGAGCCGGATCGACGTCGACCGGCTCAAGGCGTTCCTCGACTGGCAGCTCGAGGAGGGCGTCCCCGGCATCATCATGCTGGGCACCACCGGCGAATTCCTCACCGTGACGCCCGAGGAGCGGCGCCTGCTGGTGGACGAGACGGTCCGGCACATCGACGGCCGCATCCCGGTCCTCGTGGGCACGGCCGACGCGTCGACGAAGAAGGCCGTGGCGCAGAGCGTGGAGGCGCGCGACCTCGGCGCGGACGGTCTCATGATCGTGCCCCCGTACTACTACACGCCGACCGATGACGAGATCTACCGGCACTACGCCGCGATCGTCGAGGCGATGGACCTGCCCATCATGCTCTACAACAACCCCGTCACCTCCAACGTCGACATGAGCGCGGCCCTGGTGGCCCGGCTCGCGAAGGACTTCCCGACGATCTCCTACATCAAGGAGTCGTCGCAGGACATCGCGCGCGTCCGCGACGTCATCGACCTCGCCGGCGACGCGATCACCGTGTACGCCGGAGAGCGGGTCGTCGACTCGTTCCTCCTCGGGGCCGAGGGCTACGTGAACCCCTACGGCAACTACATCCCGCGCGCGTCCGCCGGGATCTGGGGCCTGCTGACCTCCGGTCGCATCGAGGAGGCGCGGCGCATCGACGGGCTCATCAAGCGATTCGACGCGATCATCGCCGCCGGCCACCCCACGTACGGTCACCAGGCCTACTCGAAGCGGCTCGCAGCACGGGCCGGGTACCCCATGGGCGACGTGCGTCCGCCGCTGACGACCTTCCCCCAGCTGGGCCAGGAGGGCGAGGAGCGGCTCGCGCGCATCGGCGCCGTCATCGACGAACTCGACGACGTCACGCGCCAGATCGGCCTGTAGGGCATGGATGCCGCGGGGGCGGCCGTCGGCGTCGACACCGGCGATGCGGTGGCCGCGGTCGCCGTCATCGGCTCGGGCAGCATCGGGGTGGCATGGGCGACGGTGTTCGCCGGCGCGGGCCGCGCCGTCCGCATCTTCGAGATCGACCCCGCGCGGCGCGCGCTCGTGCCCGCCGAGGTGACGGTCATCCTCTCCGGACTCGAGGTCGCCGGCGTCCTCGAGGGCTCGGCGGCTCAGGCCGCGGCGCGCATCACCGTGTGGTCGACGCTCGCGGAGGCCGTGGAGGGCGTCGGCTATGTGCAGGAGTGCATCGGAGAGGACGTCGAGGCGAAGCGCCGGATGTTCGCCGATCTCGACCGGATCACCGGGCGCGACGTCGTGCTGGCCAGCTCGAGCTCGACCATCGAGACCTCGCGGTTCGCCGTCGGACTCCCCGGGTGCGAGCGGTGCCTGGTCGTGCATCCCGGCAATCCGCCGTTCTTCCTACGTGTGGCCGAGGTCGTGCCCGCCCCCTTCACCTCGGAGAGGGCGACCCGCGTCGCCTCCGCGCTGCTGGAGGGCTGCGGCATCGCGCCCATCCTCATCAACGAGGAGATCGAGGGCTTCGTCTTCAACCGCCTGCAGGGCGCCCTCCTACGCGAGGCGTACTGCCTCGTGCGGGACGGGATCGTCTCACCCGTCGACCTGGACACGATCGTGCGGGAGGGTCTGGGGCTACGCTGGTCGCTGATCGGGCCGTTCGCGACGAGCGAGCTGAACACGCGCGGCGGACTCCGTCGTCATGCCGAAGTCCTCGGCCCGGTCTACGCCCGCATGGGTCTGGAGCGCGGTGCAGACGACCCCTGGTCGCCCGAGACCGTCGAGCTGGTCGCCGCGAGCATCGAGAACGCTCTCCCGTACGGATCCTGGGATGAGAACGTGCGCGCACGCGACGCGGCCATGATGGAGCTCGTCGCCGTGCGTCCGGGCGCAGCGAACCCGCTGGCCTCCGGCCGTCACATCGTCGGGGCCTGACGTGCCGACTCCGCATCTGTACGGCCGTGAGATCCGATATACCGCGCTTTGTAAGTCACGTTCCGGTATAGATGTCGTTAACACGCGCCTGTAACGTGTCCCGACTTTTCATGTGATATTCAATGTGTAGCGTCTTGGACAACGAAGCGAGGATGCACATGGCCGATTCCGACCACGTAGACCAGGACGTGCGGTGGCTGACCGCCGCCGTCACCGACATGTACGACGCGTACATGTCGTCCGACCGCGCGCGGGCCGACTCCTACATCGCGCAGGACGTCACGCTCTGGGACACCGAGCACGAGCCTCTGGTGCGCGGCCTCGACGGACTCAACGCGCTGCGCGACAGCCGACCGGCCGGCAGCGTGGACGCCGTGGCGGGCATCGACGTGACCGACCCCGTCATCGACATCCTGGGCGACATCGCGCTCGTCCGTCACACGTTCGCGGTGCGCTTCACCGACGCCGCCGTCGCGCCCGAGCGGGTGCGCAACACCGCCGTCTGGCAGCGCCGCGACGGCCGCTGGCTCATCATCCACAACCACGAGGACGTCTTGCCCGAGGCGTCGCCGCAGCACACACAGGAGGATCCACAGTGAAACGTCCCGCCCGCCTCGCAGGGATGGCGGCCGTCCTCGCGGCCGCAGCCCTCGTCATCAGCGCCTGTGCGGCGCCGGCAGACACGACGACCCAGCCCGAGGGCGGCTCGTCGCTCGTCATCGACAAGTCGTTCGACCTCGTGACGGCCGACCCCGCCCGCATGTTCGAGACGACGGGCGGCATCGTGCTGCACGCCGTCTACGACAGCCTCCTCACCTTCGCCGACGGCGACGCCGAGGAGCCCCTCCCGAGCGTGGCCTCCGCGTTCGAGGTGAACGACGACGCCACCGAGTACACCTTCACGATCCGCGACGGCATCACCTTCTCGGACGGCACGGCGCTGACCGCGAAGGACGTCGTCTACTCGCTGAACCGCGTGAAGAACGTGCAGGGCAACGGCTCGTTCCTCATGACCGGCCTCACGGTCTCCTCGCCGGACGACACCACCGTCGTCATCACCTCCGACGTGCCGAACACCGCGATACCGGCGATCGTCACGAGCCCGACGCTCGGCATCGTCAACAGCGCGCTCGTCACCGAGAACGGCGGAACCGACGCCGAGGGCGCAGCGGAGTCCGACACGGCCGAGGCGTTCCTGAACAAGACGTCCGCGGGCAGCGGCCCGTACATGCTGGAATCGTTCGACACCACGACCGAGACCGTGCTCGTGGCGAACCCCTCCTACTGGGGCGACAAGCCGAAGTACGACCGCGTCGTGCTGCGCAACGCCGCCGCCGAGGCTCAGCTCATGGACATCCAGAGCGGGACGGCCGACGTCGCCCTCGACCTCGGCTCCGACCAGATCGGCGGTCTGGGCCAGGACGTCGTGGTCAGCACGAGCCAGTCGCCCACCATGTTCTTCCTCTTCCTCAACGCCGACGCGGGCGTCTCCGACGTCACGTCGACGCCGGCGTTCCGCGAGGCCGTGAAGTACGGGCTCGACCGCGACGCCATCCTCGAACTGGCCGGCGAAGGCGCGGAGCGGGCCTACGGCATCGTCCCGTCGAGCTTCCTCGGGGCGCTCGGCGCAGACGCCGGTGTCGAGCGCGACGTCGACCGCGCCAAGGCGGCCGTCGCATCGCTCGGCACGACGCCGACCGTCTCGCTCGAGTACGCGAGCGACTTCTCCAGCAACGGTCTGAGCATGGGACCGTTCGCGGAGCGCATCGCCGCACAGCTGGGCGAGGTGGGGATCACCGTGAACCTCACCCCCGGTCCGATCGCCACCACGCTGGAGAGCTACCGCGCCGGCAC
Organism: Microbacterium jepli; assembly: GCF_047237905.1. Taxonomy (NCBI): domain Bacteria; kingdom Bacillati; phylum Actinomycetota; class Actinomycetes; order Micrococcales; family Microbacteriaceae; genus Microbacterium; species Microbacterium jepli. Next base: position 866,595 of record NZ_JBDFLW010000005.1, read on the forward strand.
GGAGCAGATGGGCCTGTGGCTGTGGAACCCGGACTACCCGGACTCCGCCGACTACCTGGCCTTCGGCCCCGGCGGCATCGTCGGTCTCCGCGCCGGCTGGGCCGCAGGCAGCGACCCGGAGCTCGAGGCGGTCATGCAGCAGGTGTCCGTCGAGACGGACGCCGGAGAGCGCGAGCGCCTCTACCAGGAGTTCCAGACCCTCCACAACGAGGCGGGCGTCATCGTCCCACTGTTCCAGCCGGCCGCCTCGGTCGTCTCGGGCTCGGCCGTCGGCGAGGTCAAGTACGACCCGGTGTTCTCGCTGGACATCGCCGCCATCGGCCGCTGATCGTCTGATCGTGTCGCTCCGGGGAGGAACAGCTCCCCGGAGCGACACGCACGATCGGCCACGGCACGGACGTGTCCTGCTCCGGCGGGACGAGAAGGGAGGATGAGGGCGTGACGCTGTTCATTCTCAAGCGCGTGGGGGCGTCGGCCCTGCTCGTGATCGGAACGGTCGTAGTGGCGTTCGCGCTGACGGCCGTGCTGCCCGGCGACGCCGCGACCGCCCGACTGGGCGAGCGCGCGGCCGCCGACCCCGCGCTGGTAGCGGCCATGCGTGAGCGCATGGGCCTCAACCGCCCGCTCTACGAGCAGTTCTTCATCTACCTCGGCGGGCTGTTCCGCGGCGACCTGGGGGAGTCCACGCAGACCTCCCGTCCGGTGCTGTCCGACCTGCAGCTGTTCGGGCCCGCGTCCGCCGAGCTCGCCCTGACAGCCACCCTCATCGCCGTCATCGTCGGCGGGGGCCTCGGCATCGTCGCGGCGCTCCGCGCCAACGGCCACATCGACAACATCCTGCGGGCTGTCAGCCTGACGGGCGTCTCGGTGCCGATCTTCTGGTTCGCCCTGATCGCGACCGCCGTCTTCTCCACGCAGCTGCGCTGGTTCCCGTCCTCCGGACGACTGGATGCCGGCGCCATCCCCCCGCCGCGGATCACCGGCTTCTTCACCATCGACTCGCTGCTGGCCGGCAATCTCCCGCTCTTCGGAGAGGCGGTGCAGCACCTGATCCTCCCGGCCATCGTGCTGTCGGCCCCGATGGTCGGGCTGCTGATGCGCTTCACCCGCGCCTCGGTGCTGGACGTGCTGGGCATGGAGTACATCCGGGCGGCCGAGGCGAAAGGCCTCAGCGGCCCGTCCGTCGTGTTCGGTCACGTCCTCCGGGGCGCGCTCGTGCCCGTCATCACGGTGGTCGGCACCGCGTTCGCCTCGCTGCTGGCCGGCACCGTGCTCGTGGAGCAGATCTTCGCCTGGCCGGGCATCGGCTCCTACGCGTACCGCGCGGCATCCACGCTCGATCTCTCGGCCATCGTCGGGGTGACGATCTTCGTCGCCCTCATCTACATCGTCGTCAACCTGGCCACCGACATCCTGTACGGCATCATCGACCCGAGGATCCGCCGAGCATGAACACCACCGAGAAAGCCCTCGACGCGGTCGATCCCATCGCCGCCGCCCGCGGACGACGGTGGATGCCGGGCTGGCGCCTCCCCGCCGCGTGGCGCCGCCCGCTCGCGGTCGTCGGGCTGGTCATCGTCGCCTTCTGGGCGATCGTCATCGTCTTCGCGCCGCTCATCGCGCCGTACGACCCGCTCGCCCAGGACTCGCCGCGCTTCCTGCCGCCCTCGCCGGCTCACCTGTTCGGGACGGACGGCGTCGGCCGCGACGTGCTGTCGCGCGTCGTCTACGGCGCGCAGATCAGCATCCCCATCGCCGTGATGCTGGTGGTGCTGTCGCTCATCGTCGGCGCGACGGTCGGCGCCGTGGCGGGCTACTTCGGCGGCACCGTCGACGCGGTGCTCATGCGCATCGTCGACCTCTTCTTCGCCTTCCCCGCGATCATCCTGGCGATGGCGGTCTCGGCGGCCCTCGGCCCGTCGCTGATCAACGCCGTCCTGGCGATCGTGGTGGTGTCCTGGCCGTCCTACGCCCGGGTGACGCGCTCGCTCGTGCTCGGGCTGCGCGACAGCAACTTCATCGCCGCCTCCCGTCTCATCGGCGCGTCGTCGGCCCGCACGCTCGGACGCGACATCGCGCCCAACATCCTCGGCCCGATCGCGGTCATCTCCACCCTCGAGCTCGGCAACGCGATCCTGCTGCTCAGCGGTCTCAGCTACCTGGGCCTGGGCGCGGTGCCGCCCGCGCCGGAGTGGGGCGCCATGGTCTCGGAGGGCTCACGCGTGTTCTACAACTACTGGGTGGCGCTGTTCCCGGGCCTCGCGATCCTCAGCGTGGTGCTGGCGTTCAACTTCATCGGCGACTCCCTGCGCGACGCCCTCGATCCGCGCACCTCGCGCGCCGTCCAGGCCATGGAGCTGTGATGTCCCTGCTCGAGATCCGCGACCTGAGACTGTCCCTGGGCGGGCGCAACCTCGTCGACGGCGTCGACATCACCGTGGGCAAGGGCGAGGTGGTGGGGCTGGCCGGCGAGAGCGGCAGCGGCAAGACGCTGACAGCGCTGACCGCGCTCGGCTTCGTGCCGTCGGGGGCGACGGCCACCGGCGAGGTCGTGTTCGACGGACGCGACGTGCTGACCCTCCGCGGCCGCGACCTCCGCGCGCTGCGCGGCGATCGCGTGGCGGTCGTCTTCCAGGACCCGATGACCGCGCTTCATCCGATGCTCACCATCGAGCGCCAGCTGACCGAGCACCAGCGCGTGCACCGGTCGCTGAGCCGCTCGCAGGCGCGCGAGCGGGCCATCGAACTCCTTGACCGCGTGCGCATCCCCGACCCCCATCTCGCGATCAGGTCCTATCCGCATCGGTTCTCCGGCGGCATGCGCCAGCGCATCGCGATCGCCTCCGCACTCGCGTGCGAGCCGGAGCTGCTGATCGCCGACGAGGTGACGACCGCCCTCGATGTCACCGTGCAGGCCGGCATCCTCCGGCTGCTGGACTCGCTGCGCACCGAGCTCGACATGGCGATGCTGTTCATCACGCACGATCTCGCCGTCATGAACGTCACGACCGACCGGCTCTACGTCATGCGGGCCGGCCGGGTCGTGGAGTCGGGACGCACACGCGACGTGCTGGCGGATCCTCAGCACGAATACACGCGCTCCCTGGTGGACGCACTCCCCGACACGGAGGTCACGGCATGAAGCCGCTGGAGGTCGAGGACGCCGTCGTCGAGTACCGCGTCCCCGGACGCGCCCGCGTGCGGGCCGTCGCCGGCGTGTCCCTCGACGTCGCCGCGGGGGAGGTGCTGGGGCTCGTCGGAGAGTCCGGCTGCGGCAAGTCGTCGCTCGGACGCGCGATCGTCGGACTGAACCCGTTGGACTCCGGCCGCATCCTCATCGACGGACGCCCGCTCGCGCCCCTCGGGCGCCGCGCTCGGCCCGTCGCCGACCGTGCGGTGCAGATGGTGTTCCAGGATCCGTACTCCTCTCTCAACCCGCGCCGCCGCGTCGGCCGCCAGATCCGCGACGCGATCACCGGCGGAAACGGGTCCGCTCGGGTCGGCGAACTCCTCGAATCCGTGGGGCTTCCCGCGTCGGCGGCGTCGAGGTTCCCGCACCAGTTCTCCGGCGGTCAGCGTCAGCGCATCGCGATCGCCCGGGCGCTGGCATCCGACCCCCGCGTCATCGTCGCCGACGAGCCGGTGTCGGCCCTGGACGCCTCGACCCGGCTGCACGTGGCCGGGCTGCTGTCGGAGACGGCGACGGCCCGCGGCGTCGCGCTGCTGATGATCTCGCACGACCTGTCGGGCCTGCGCGTGATCGCCCACCGCATCGCGGTGATGTACTTCGGACGCATCGTCGAGCTCGGCTCGACCGACGCCGTCTGGTCGGACCCGCGGCATCCGTACACCCGGACGCTCATCGGGGCGATCCCGCGGCTGGGTCGCGACGCGCAGATGCCCGCCGAACCCGGCCGACGCGAGACCGTCGCGGTCAGCGACGAGGACGCGCGGCTCGTCGAGTGCGCGCCGGGCCACTTCGTCGCCGCCGAGGCGCTCGTCGCCTCGTGAGCGATCGGACCCACCCCCACGGAAGGACGAACGCGTGAGCGTCATCGGCCCCCTGCCCGCGAAGGGCAGTGCCACCCTGCACAACCTCCACCTCGTCGACGTCGTCGAGGGGAGCATCCGCCGCGATGTCGTGCTCGACGTGCGCGACGGACGCATCGCGGCGATCTCGGAGGGTCCGGTCGACCCCGGTGCGCCCGCGACCGACCTGCGGGGCGCGTACGTCGCGCCGGGCCTGATCAACATGCACACCCACTTCTCGCTCTCGCTGCCCGGAGCGGTCGGGGACGAGATCGAGGCGATGGATGCCGCGGGCCTCGCCCTCTACATGGCGGACGGCGCCCGGCGGACGCTGCACAACGGCATCACGACGGTGCGCTGCGTGGCGGAGAAGGGGCACGCCGACTTCGCTCTGCGGCGCGCGATCGAGACGGGCCGCGTCGAGGGGCCGCGCATCCTCACGGCCGGGAGGGCGCTGGCGTGCACCGGCGGCCACGGCTCGGGTTCCGACGACACCATGGAGTGCGACGGCGCCGACGAGTTCGCCCGCGGTGTGCGGACGCAGATCAAGGCCGGCGCCGACCTCATCAAGCTCATGATCTCGGGCGGCATCGCCGGCGAGCACGAGACGATCACCACCCCCCAGCTGACCCGCGAGGAGATGGCCGCGGCGATCTCGACCGCGCACGCCTGGGGTCGCAAGGTGACCGCGCACGCGGGTCCCGCCGATGTCATCGCGCAGGCCGTGCTCCTCGGGCTGGACTGCGTGGAGCACGGCTACGAGCTCACTCCGGAGGTGTGCCGGCTGATGGCCGAGCGCGGCACCGCGCTGGTTCCGACCCTCATCGTCACGCGCGCGCAGGCGTTCTTCGACGAGCTCGGCGTGCCCGCGTGGATGCAGGAGCGCTCGCTGGGGGCGGGGGATCGTCACCGCGAGTCGTACCGCGCCGCACTGGAGGCCGGCGTCGAGGTGCTGCTCGGCAGCGACATGCCGCCGTTCTGGCCGTTCGAGGGCACGGTGGCCGCCATCCGCGAGCTGGAGCACATGCACGCCGACGGACTGGATGCCGCGGCCACCCTCCGGGCAGCCACGATCGCCCCCGCGCGGTGGCTGGGCATCGATGCCGACGGCGGAAGCCTGGAGGCGGGCAAGTGGGCGGACCTCATCGCGATGCCCGAGAACCCGCTGACCGACCCGTCCGCCCTGCGCGGCATCGATCTCGTCATGAAGGACGGCATCATCGTCCGGGACGGGCGGACCTCGTGAGCGGTGACGCCGCCCCTGTCGAGGGGGCACCCGCCGACGGTGACATGGAGCTGTACGACCTGTGCGTCGTGGTCGACCGCGTCGAGGGCCGGCCGGTGTGCGGGCTCGGACCGGGGGATCGCTTCACGGTGACGGGCAGCAACGAGCTGCGCATCCCCGAGGGGCGCCACTTCTGCATGTACGCGCTGGGCGCCGTGCTGCCCCTGCTGGCGGCCAAGCAGCGCCGCCTCCCCGCGGGCGACTGGCTCGAGCGCGACAGCGAGGTGGCCTGCCCCGACCCCGACGAGAGGCTCATCATGCGCATCGAGCGCACCGGCACGGCCCGTCTGCGCTCGGCGGATCTGACGTGAGCGACATCGCCGTACCGGTCTCGCTCGGGCTCCAGACCGACAAGCGCCGCGGCGCCTACGCCGAGCTGGCCGTGCTCGCCGAGGATCTCGGGTTCGCCGGCGTGAGCGTTTTCTCCGACCTGCTCTACCAGCCGGCCATCGGCGCGCTGCTGGAGATGGCCGCAGCCACCGACCGCATCCGCCTCGGGTGCGCCTGCTGGAATCCCTTCACGCTGCACCCGTACGAGATCGCCTCACAGGCCGCGCTCCTGGACGCGCACAGCGACGGACGCGCGTACGTCGGACTGGCACGCGGATCCTGGCTGGGCGGCATCGGGGTGCAGCCGACCCGTCCAGTGCCGCACCTGCGCGACGCGGTGGGCTTCGTCACCGCTCTGCTCGAGGGGAGCGGCCGCGGCTACGAGGGCGAGCACTTCCGGCTGGAGCCCGGCGTGCGACTGGTCGACGAGACCCGCGCACTGCCGGTCCTCATCGGCTCCTGGGGACCGCGCGGCGCCGCGCTCGCGGGAGCCGTCGCCGACGAGATCAAGATCGGCGGCTGCGCGAACGCCGACATGATCGCCGTCACGCGCGATCGGCTCCAGGTGGGGGCGGGCCCGGCGGGACGCTCCGCGCATGACGTCGGCATCGTGCTCGGGGCCGTCACGGTCGTGGACCGGGACCGCCGCGCCGCGCGCGCCCTCGCCCGCCGGGAGGTCGCGATGTACCTCGACGTCGTGGCCGAGCTCGACCCGACCGTCGAGCTGCCCGACGGGCTGCTGGACGGCGTGCGCACGCGCCTGCGCGACGGCGACGCGGACGCCGGGAGCCTCATCCCCGACGACATCCTCGACCGGTTCGCCTTCTCCGGCGATCCCGACGACATCGCCGCGCACGCGCAGCGACTCATCGACGCCGGGGTGGACCGCATCGAGTTCGGCACGCCGCACGGGGTCGATGAGGCGGAGGGTATCGCCTTGCTCGGGCGCGAGGTCCTGCCGCAGCTGCGCTCGGAGTCGCGACCCATCTGACGAGCTGCACGGTCGATATGCTCTGCAGCCGGTCGATCGGTAATCACTGGCACGTTGGACCTAGCAAATGACTGGTCCGAGCGCCGTTCCAGGTGACAAACGCTTCCGTCCAACGCGATCCTGGTGCAGACTGGGGGTCATGTCCGCTGACACCGCCACTCCGCTGCTGACCGACCCGGGCATCGACGCGCCCTTCGACTTCGCCGCACGGCAGGAGAGGCTCTGGGGCAAACTCGACGGCGCCGGCATCGACGTGCTGTTCCTGCCGGCGTCGCAGACCGACCTCGAGTACTTCACCGGAGTCGCCCGTCGGGCGCCGTCCTTCGGGAACATCGGCTACACGAACCACTGGATCTCGGGCGCCTTCATCAGTCCGGGCGAGGCGCCGCTGTTCATCCTCACGCGCCACTTCCAGGAGTTCGACCTTCCCGAGGGCGTGGACGGCGAGGTTATCACCGCGACCGAGTCCGACGACGGCGCAGCCGTCTTCCGGCGGGCGTTCGACTCCTATCGCGCACGTCCCCGGAGCATCGCCGTCGGGTCGCGCCCGGTGAGCGAGCGCTGCGCGCACGAGGCCGCGGCGCCCGAAAGCATCGCCTTCGCCGGGCGCGCGTGGGCCGAGACGGTCATCGAGATGCGCGAGCACCGCCCGGACGCGCGCTTCACCGTAGCCGACTCCCTGATCAACGAGCTCCGCCGCATCAAGGACCCGCAGGAGATCGCGCTGATGCGACGCTCCGCCGCGATCGTGGATGCCGTCATGGCCGAGGTCACCCCGCACGTCGTCGACGGTGTCACCGAGCTCGACCTCGCCGCCGAGGTCGACCTGCGCATGCGCAAGCTCGGCTCGCCCGGCGCCTCCTTCGACACCGGGGTCTGGGCCATGGGGCCCTCCCTCGGACGCGATGCATCGGTGCGCGTCTCCGTCGACACCCTGCACGCCGGATCGGGCGTCAGCTTCGACTTCGGCGCCATCACCCGGGGCTACTGCTCGGACTTCGGCCGCACCATCCACATCGGAGAGCCGAGCGACGAGTACGCCGCCGTCTACGACATCGTGATGGCCGCGCAGGAGGCCGGCCGGGCGGCGGCCGTGGTCGGAGCCACCGGCGGCGACGTCCACCGTGCCGCGCGCGCCGTCATCGAGGACGCCGGCTACGGCGACTGGTTCCGGCACCGCACGGGTCACTGCATCGGCCTGGACGTGCACGAGCTCCCGTACATCTCCGAGGAGGACAACACTCCGCTCGAAGCGGGGATGCTCTTCACCATCGAACCGTCCGTCTTCTGGCCCGGCCGTGTCGGCGTCCGGGTCGAGGACGTCTTCCTGCTCGGCGACGAGGGGTGCGCATCCATCAACGAGCACCCGAACGACCTCGTCGCCAACTGACCTGCCGGGGCGGCGCCTCCTGTGCCGGCCCCGCCCCGGCAGCACCCCTCTCGGGCGCAGATCCGCCGCGCGGCCTCGCGCGCCGCGGGCGGGGTCGACGCCGGCGACCCTATGCTCATCCCGATGACGGGCGGCGCCGCGCACCCATTTCGATCAGACAGGAACCGCATGGCTCGATCAGGCTCGGAGCAGGACCCGCACGACGCCCGTCCGCCGCGCTCCCCGATGTCGAAGATGACGAGCGAGGTCGAGAAGCCGCACGCCGTCGTCGACCTCGACGAGATCGATCGCCGCCTGCTGGTGCTGCTCTGCGAGGACCCGCGCGTCTCCCAGCGTCAGCTGGCCCGCGAGGTGGGCATGTCGCCTCCCGCGGTCGGGGAGCGCATCGCGCGCCTCGAGCGTCAGGGGCTCATCCGCGGGTACACCACCGTCGTCGACTGGTCGGCGCTGGGCTACCCGGGTCTCGTCTACATCCCGATCACCCTCGCCACCGATGCGGATCTGGGTGAGATCCTGCGCGAGCTGCGGGACATCGCGGAGCTCACCGAGCTCGTGGTCGTCACCGGCAGCTACGACATGATCGCCCGGTTCCGCATCAAGGACCATGCGCACCTGCAGGCGCTGCTGCTCGACCGCATCTGGCCGATCCGCGGACTGCAGCGCATCGAGACCTTCCTCAGCCTGGGCGAGGTCGTGCGCGAGCGCACGGCGTTCGATCTCCTCGACGGCACGACGCCGCAGCATCCGGCCGACTGAGCGCAATCGCACGGTAGAACCGGGCATTCACCTTTCAAACGTTCGGCGCGGTCGCGTCAGGGCGTTGCGTGGGGCAATAATGGATTCGTCACGGCTTACGCGGTGACGCGCACCGGCCGTCGTCCGATGCGCGAGAGAGTCCGCTGAGAGGACGCCTGTGCCGCACGTCACGCCGAACGCCGGAAGGCTGCCGCATTCCGGCATCCGCGAGATCGTCGATCTCGCCCTGAACTCGCCGACGCCGATCATCCGCCTCGAGATCGGCGAGCCCGACTTCCCGACGCCGGCGCACGTCGTCGAGGCGGCGTTCGACGCGGCACGCCGAGGGTCCTCATATGTCCAGACCCCGGGAATGCCGATCCTCCGCGAGGCCCTGAGCGCCCGCCTGACCCGCACGTACGGGGTCGAGGCCCCGATCGAGCGCGTGCTGATCACGCACGGCGCCGTCCAGGCGGTCGATGCGCTGATGGCCGCCGTGGTCGGCGAGGGCGACGAGGTGCTCATCCCCGATCCCTCCTGGCCGAACTACGAGATGCAGGCGACGCTGCTCGGGGCCGTCCCCGTGCACTACGCGCTGCGCGCGGAAGACGCATTCCACCCCGACGCCGAGGAGATCGCCGCGCTCATCACGCCGCGCACGCGGGTGATCGTGCTGAACTCGCCGAGCAACCCCACCGGCGCGGTGACGCCGCCCGAGACGGTCGCGGCAATCGTCGAGCTCGCCGTCCGCCACGACCTGCTGATCATCAGCGACGAGGTCTACGACGAGATCGTCTTCGACGGCGCGCACACGCACGTCGCCGCGCTGGCACCCGATCACGTGGCATCCGTCTTCAGCTTCTCCAAAACCTACGCGATGACCGGATGGCGGGTCGGCTACGCGCTCGTGCCGTCGTGGATCGCCGACACCGTCGTGCGCATTCTGGAGCTGGAGACCTCGTGCGTCTCGAGCGTGACGCAGGCGGCCGCTCTGGCCGCGGCGACCGGGCCGCAGGGCGTGGTTACGGAGATGCGCGAGGCCTACCGCTCGCGCCGCGACGTCGCCGTCGACACCCTCCGCGCCGGCGGCGTCGACCTGATCCGCCCGGAGGGGGCGTTCTACGCGATGGTGCCGCTCCCCGACGGCGTCGACTCGCGGACCGCCGCGCTCGAGCTGGTCGGCGCCGGCGTCTCCTTCGCCCCCGGCTCGGCGTTCGGGCGCAACGCCCCGCATCACCTCCGCATCTCGCTCGCGACCTCCGAAGCGGGCATCAGGGAGGGTCTGCGACGCTTCCTGGCCTGGCGGGAGGATGCCGCGCTCGGCGACCCCGCCGGACGCGCCCTGGACGGGGCGAGCCGATGACGGACGCCGCGGCACCGGCGACGCGCTTCAGTCTGCGCGTCAACAACGACCTCGACCTGCCGACCCTGACGGGGCTCGCCGTCGCCGCGGAGGAGGCGGGGATCGACCAGCTCTGGGTCTCGAACGACCTCATGCTGCGGAGCGCCCCCGCACTCCTCGGCGCGCTCTTCGAGCGCACCACGACGCTGCACCTCGGCATCGGCATCATGAACCCGTACTCCGTGCACGCGGCGGAGATCGCCATGGTCGCCGCGACCCTCCAGGAGCAGTCCGGCGGCAGGTTCCTCCTCGGCCTCGCCGCCGGGTCGGGGGAGTTCCTCTCCTGGATCGGGATCGACCAGCCGAAACCGCTCACCGGTACGCGGGAGGCGCTGCGCAGCATCCGCGCCCTGCTCGCCGGCGGCCGGCCGCTCGATGTGGCCGGGGCAGGGGAGGGATGGACGCGCGACGCCTATCTGCGCCTGGAGCCCATCCACGTGCCCATCTACATCGGGGCGATGAGCCCGAAGATGCTGGCGCTGGCGGGCGCCGAGGCCGACGGGGTCCTGGCGCTGCTGTTCCCGCCGGAGCATTTCGAGACCGCGTCCGCCCTCGTGGCCGCCGGGGCGGAGACGGCGGGCAGGCGGCTCGCCGACCTCGACATGCCGGCCTGCGTCTGGCTCTCCATCGACGAGGACCGCGAGCGCGCGGACCGCGCCCTCGCCCTCAAGCTCGCCTACTACGGCGCCGCGTTCTCCCCCTACCTCCTCGCGCGGGCGGGGCTCGCCCCGGAGGACTTCGGTCCGGCCGTGGACGCCCTGCGCGACGGCGACGAGGAGCGCGCCATCGCGTCCATCACCCCGCGGATGCTGTCGCTCGGCATCTCCGGCGACCCGGCCACGGTGATCGACCGCTGCCGAGCGCTGCAGCGCCTCGGTGCCGCCCATCTCTCATTCGGACCGCCCCTCGGGCCGGATCCCGTCGCATCCATCCGTCTGCTCGGGCAGAGCGTCCTCTCGGAGATCAGGAGACCCGCATGACCACCGCCGCCCTCATCGCCCTCTCGGACGACATCGAGGAGTGGGCGCGCGCGTGCGCGTTCCGGTCCTCCGACGACATCCCGCGGCTGCGTCGCACCCCCGGATGGATGCCGGACTTCACCCCCGCGGCGGTGGACGCTCGGCGCGCCGACGTCGCGGCGTTCCGCGCCCGCCTCGACGAAGTCACGGGCGACCTGGACGCCGGGGACGTCGCGGCGCAGGTCGACGCACGGCTCCTCGCCTCGGTGCTGAACCGGGCGGTGTGGGATCTCGACGTCCTCCGCAACTGGGAGCGCGACGCGGTGTTCCTCGTCGGCCAGATCCTCGGGCCGTGGTTCGACCTCCTGCTGCCGCTGCCGCCGTACTCGTCCGAGGTCGAGCGCGGCCTCGTCGCCATCGCGTCCGCCATCCCGGCCCGTGTCGAGCTCGCCCGCGACAACCTGTCGCGTGCGGGGGTCGCCGATCTCGCCCGGGTCGCGTCCATCGATCTGCAGGACATCGACGCCCGCTTCGCCGCCTCCGTGGCGGGGCTCGACGGTGTCGTGTCGAGCGAGACGCTCGCCGAGCTGCGCGCGCTGGCGCCGGCCGCCGGTGCGGCGCTGGCGGAGTTCGGCTCCTGGCTCGCGTCGTCCGCCGCGGACTTCGCGCCATCCGTGCCCGTCGGTCGTGACCGGTTCGTCTGGTTCCTCCGCCACGTCGCCTTCATCGCCGACGAGCCGGAGGACCTCGTGCGCGCGGCGCAGCAGGATTACCGCCGGGCGGTGCTGGCCGAGCTGGTCACCCGCAACCGGTTCCGCGACGTCCCGGCGGACGAGATCGCCGCATCGATCGACGCACAGGTGGAGCGGCAGGTGGCGCAGGAGGCGGAGGTGCGGGCTTTCTCCGACCGGGAGGGACTGCTGTCGCAGCCCGACACCCTCCGTCGCTACCACGTGGCCGAGATGCCCCCGCGCATCGAGCCCCTGCGCTTCCTCGGCGTGCCGGACGACCTGACCGACCAGGACCGCCTCGACGTCGACGGGGTCTCCTACATGCCCCGGCCCCGGCCCGACCTCCCGTACTTCTACGCCGCGAACGCCCGCGACCCGCGTCTGGGGATCATCCACGAGGGCGCGCACTACAAGCAGCTCGCGCTGTCGTGGGCCCACCCCGACCCGGTGCGTCGCCGCTATGTGGACTCGGTGGCCAACGAGGGCATCGCCTTCTACAACGAGGAGCTCATGCTGCTCGCCGGGCTCTTCGACGACGCGCCGCACTCGCAGGAGGTCGTGCACAACTTCAACCGGCTCCGCAGCCTGCGCGTCGTGGTCGACATCAACCTCGCGACAGGGGCCTTCACCCTCGAGCAGGCGGTTGACTTCTTCGTGTCGCTCGTCCCGATGGACGTCGAGACCGCCAGGGAGGAGTGCGCGATGTACCTCGCCACGCCGGGCCTGGCGATGTCCTACCACGTCGGGAAGCAGGCCCTGCTGCGTCTCGTGACCGATGCGATCGTCGCCGAGGGCGACGCGTTCTCCCTGCGGGCGCTGCACGACCGCGTGTGGGCCAACGGCAACGTGCCGTTCTCCCTGCAGCGGTGGGAGATCCTGGGCGACCGGGGCGACCTCGACGTCATCGAGCGGTCGACCGCACCGCTGAGCTGAGCGCAGCGGGCGGCTCGCGAGCGCGTCCACGGAGCGGGTGCCGCGGCTTCGGCATGTCCGGAATCGTGATGGGTCCGATATCGTTCGAAAACCCGACCTGTGGTTACACTTGGCAAAGAGAAACCACGCGCAGTGTTGAGCGTGCGTTGTAGCGGTTCTGTAACGTGCCAGACCTTGCAGTGAAATATCCCGACGTCAAAGTGGACACATGTCCGCCGGCAACCGTCGGGTTCATGTCCCGCCCCTGAGAGGAAAGTCCATGCCTCACCGATCACGGTCAGCTCTGCTGGCCGCCGTCATCGCCGTCCCCGTCCTGCTGCTCAGCGCCTGCACGGCCCCCCAGGGTGGTGGAGGCGACGCCGACGTCGAGGCCACGACCGGCGGCACGCTGAAGCTCGCCGGCAACTCCGACGTGCTCTACCTCGACCCTGCGGCGGCCTACTCGGCGCCCGACTACCAGATCCACCGTGCGCTGACCCGCACGCTGTTCGCCCAGGTGCCCGGTCAGGGCGACACCGACGCGACCGAGATCGTCGCCGACCTGGCGACGGAGATCCCGACGCAGGAGAACGGCGGCATCTCCGAGGACGGCACGGTCTACACCATCGAGCTGCAGGAGGGCGTGGAGTTCGACGCGCCCAGCGGGGCCCGCGCCATCACCGCCGAGGACGTGGTGCTGGCCGCCAAGCGCATCTGCAACCCGGTCGCGCCCTCGAACGCGCTGTCGTACTTCACCGACACGATCGTCGGCCTCGCCGCCTACTGCGAGGGCTTCTCCGCCGTCGACCCGAGCGTCGACGCCATCAAGGCCTACGTCGAGGGCAACGACATCGCCGGCGTGCAGGCCACGGGGGAGCGGACCGTGCAGTTCACGATCACGCAGCCGGCCGCGGACTTCATCGACATCCTCGCGCTCGGCGTGTTCCTCGCGCCGCAGCCGGTCGAGTACCTCGACTACCTGCCCGACTCGCCCGAGCTGCGCCAGAACATCATCTCGTCCGGCCCCTACCGGATCGCCGAGTACGTTCCCGACCAGAGCTTCACCCTCGAGCGCAACCCGGTCTGGAAGGCCGACCTCGACCCCGTCCGCAAGGCGAACGTGGATGAGATCGACATCGCGATGGGTCAGGACGCCGCAGCCGTCCAGCAGCAGCTGGAGGCGGGCACCGTCGACATGCAGTGGGCCGACACCGTGACCCCGACCGCCTCCGTGCCGGCGCTGCTCAGCACGAACGACGAGCGCCTCGTGATCGGCGGCGACGGAGCGATCCGTCCCTACGTCGTCATCAACACGCTGAGCCCGAACGCCGACGGCGCGTACGGCAAGACCGCCGTGCGCCAGGCGCTCAACTTCGCCGTCGACCGCTCCGCCGTCCAGCAGATCCTCGGCGGACCGGGCCTGGCGGCCGTGGCGACGCAGATCCTGCCCCCCGAGGTGCTCGGCACCGAGCAGGCCAATGTGCTCGGCGTGCCCGAGGGCGGCGACCCCGCGAAGGCCAAGCAGATGCTCGCCGACGCCGGCTACCCCGACGGCGCCCCGGTGCGCCTGCTCTACCGCGAGACGGAGCCGTACGCCTCGATCGCCGCGGCCATGCAGCAGGACCTCCAGGCCGCCGGCTTCCAGGTGGAGATGAAGGTCACCACCCAGAACGCGTTCTACAGCGAGTTCCTGCTCAACCAGGACATCACCGAGGCCGGCGAGTGGGACATCGCCATCGCCGCGTGGAGCGCCGACTACTTCGGCGGCCGGCCGTACCTGGTGCCGATGCTGGACGGTCGCGGCTACGCCGCCGGCTCGCCCAACTTCGGCGGCTGGAACAACGAGGAGTTCAACGGACTCGTCGACGAGGCGCTCGCCGCAGCCACCCCGGAGGAGGCCAACGAGGCCTGGATCGCCGCCGACGCCGTCGCCACGGAGGACGCCGCGTGGATCCCCGTCACCTTCGCCCGCACGCCCGTGTTCCACTCGAGCCGCGTCGGCGGCTTCGAGTACCTGGCGTGGACGAAGAACGGCGACGTCACCAACGTGTTCATCAACGAGTGACCGACGCCCGATAGGGACCGTCCGATGAAGGAGATGCCACGTGCTGCTGAAAGTTGAAGATCTCGATGTGTCGTTCGACACGGGGGATGGGCGACTGCACGCCGTGCGTGGCATCTCCTTCGACCTCGACGAGGGGGAGACCCTCGGAGTGGTCGGGGAGTCCGGCTCCGGCAAGTCCGTGAGCACGCAGGCCATGGTCGGCCTGTCGAGCGGCGCGATCGTCTCCGGACGCGCGATCTTCGACGGGCGCGACCTCCTCACGATGAATGACGACGACCTCCGCGCCGTGCGCGGCCGGGGGATCGGGATGGTCTTCCAGGACCCGCTGTCGTCGCTGCATCCCCAGTTCCGCGTCGGCGCGCAGATAGCCGAAGCCATCCGCGTCCACGAGAAGACGTCGCCGCGGCTGTTGCGATCCCGGGTGATTGACGTGCTCGGCGAGGTGGGCATCCCGCACCCCGAGAAGCGCATCGACGACTTCCCCCACCAGTTCTCCGGCGGCATGCGCCAGCGCGTCATGATCGGGCTCGCACTCGCCCTGCGGCCTTCGCTGCTGATCGCCGACGAGCCGACGACGGCCCTGGACGTCACCGTGCAGGCCCAGCTGCTGGAGCTCATGAACTCCCTCCAGCGCGAGCACGGCACGGCCATCCTCATGATCACGCACGACCTCGGCGTCGTCGCCCAGGTCGCCGACCGGGTCATCACCATGTACGGCGGCCGCATCGTCGAGCGCGGCACACGCGCCGACGTGCTCGATCACCCGCATCACCCCTACACCCGCGGGCTCCTGGCCTCCGTGCCGCGTGTCGGATCGGAGCGGACCGTGCTGCAGTCGATCCCCGGGAATCCCCCCAGCCTCCTCATCGAGCAGCCGGGATGCCCCTTCGCCGCACGCTGCGCCCTCGTGCACGACGCGTGCCTGCACGGCTTCCCGGCCGAGAAGCCGGTGAGCGCCGGACAGCGCTCTGCCTGCGTCCTGCCGGCCTCCCACGCGACCCCCGTCGTCCTCCCCGTCGTCGAGGCTCCGCCCGTCGTCGCGGCCGCCGAGCGCGACCTGCTCGCCCGCATCGAGGACGTCCGCATCTCGTTCCCCGGTGCGCGCAAGGGCCTGCTCGGCCTGACCAGCGAGACGGTCGTCGCCGTGGACGGGGTGACCCTCGACATCCCCCGCGGCGGCACGCTCGGCATCGTCGGAGAGTCCGGCAGCGGCAAGTCGACCCTCGCCCGCGCGCTCACGGGACTCATCCCGCTGACCGGCGGCCGCGTGGAGTTCGAGGGCCGCGACATCTCGCGTCTCAGCCGCACGCAGCGACTCGCCCTGCGACGCGACGTGCAGATGGTGTTCCAGGACCCCTACGGCTCGCTCAACCAGCAGCGCCGGGTGGGCTCGATCATCGCCGACCCGCTCATCATCCACAGCGCCGTCCCGTCGTCGGGTCTGCGCCCGCGCGTGCAGGAGCTGATGGAGCTCGTCGGCCTCAACCCCGAGCACTACAACCGCTTCCCCGCCGAATTCTCCGGCGGGCAGCGCCAGCGCATCGGCATCGCGCGCGCGCTCGCGCTGAACCCCAAGCTCGTCGTGTGCGACGAGCCGGTCTCCGCGCTGGACGTGTCGATCCAGGCGCAGATCCTCAACCTGCTGAGCGCGCTGCAGTCCGAGCTCGGCCTGACCTACGTCTTCATCGCGCACGACCTCGCCGTCGTCGAGCACATCGCCGACACCGTCGCGGTGATGCACCGGGGCGTCGTGGTCGAGCACGGCACGGTCGAGGAGGTCTACCGCTCGCCCCGCGAGGAATACACGCGGGCCCTTCTCGCGGCGGCACCGGATCTCGAGACCACGCCCGCCCGCACGAACGACGGACGGGAGCGCCGCGCATGATTCCCCACGATCCCGCCGACCCCCGCGTCGAGGTGGAGCCCGCCGAGGAGGCGGGCATCATCGACCAGAACCCGGACTCCGGCCTGACGCTGCAGACCCCCGTCGCCGCGCGCAGCCCACTCCAGCTCGTCTGGAGCCGCCTCCGCCGCGACACCACGGCCATGGTGTCCGTCGCCGTGATCCTCCTCGTCATCCTGGCGGCCCTAGCCGCGCCGCTGATCGCGTCGTGGATCGGCCACGGCCCTGACGAGCAGTTCCGCGACGACGGACTGACGGAGTTCGGCACGCCGGTCGGGCCGAACGGGCAGTTCCTCCTGGGCACCGACAACCTCGGGCGCGACGTGCTGGTGCGCCTCGTCTACGGCGCGCAGGTGAGCCTCATCGTCGCGTTCGCCGCGACGCTCGGCGCGCTCGGCATCGGCACGATCGTCGGACTCGTCGCCGGCTTCCTCCGCGGCTGGGTCGACACGGTGCTCACCTGGCTGATGGACACGACCCTGAGCCTGCCGCAGCTGCTGTTCGCGATCTCGCTGGTCGCCCTCGTCGGCCCGTCGCTGGGCACGACGGTCGTGGTCATCGTGCTGTTCTCGTGGGCGCCGATCGCCCGCGTGGTCCGCGGCCAGGTGCTCTCGCTCCGGGAGCGCGAATTCGTCGAAGCCGCTCGATCGCTGGGAGCCTCCAACTGGCGCATCATGCGCGTGGACGTGCTGCCCAACCTGCTCGTGCCGATCCTCGTCTACGGCACCCTCCTGATCCCCCAGGCGATCGTCTTCGAGGCCACGCTGTCGTTCCTCGGACTCGGCGTGCTGCCGCCGACCGCGACGTGGGGCAACATGCTCTCGATCGCCTCGCAGGGCTCCCTCTACACGATCGCGCCATGGCTGGTGATCTTCCCGTCCGCGGCGCTGCTGGCCGTGACGCTCGCCTTCAACCTCCTCGGCGACTCGATCCGCGACGCCCTCGACCCGCGGCAGACGCTGTTCGCGGGTCGGCGCAGACTCGCGCGCAAGCGCGCGGCGCGCCGCGCGGCGAAGGCGGAGGCCCGCGCATGATCCGCTTCCTGAGCCGACGGGTCGTGTCCGGCATCCTGACCCTGCTCGCCATCAGCGCGATCATGTTCCTCCTCTTCTACGTCGCGCCCAACGACCCGGCGCGCACGATCGCCGGCGTGCAGGCGACGAACGACCAGGTCGAGCTGGTGCGGGAGCGCCTGGGCCTGGACCTGCCGATCGTCGAGCGCTACCTGCTCTACATGGGCGGCCTGCTGACGGGCGACCTCGGGTACTCCTTCTACAACCAGCAGCCGGTGCTCGAGTCGATCGTGCAGCGCCTGCCCGAGACCGCGTCCATCGCCGTCGGCGGGCTCGCGCTGGCGCTCCTGATCGGCGTCGGCATCGGCATCGGCGCCGCGCGCCGCCCGGGGTCGCTCCGCGACCGACTCAGCACCGTGTTCGTGCTCAGCGGTCTCAGCGTGCCGACCTTCGTCGTCGGCCTGCTCCTCCTCTACGTGCTGTTCTTCCAGCTCACCGTGCTCGGGCTGCCGATCTTCCCCGCCGCGGGCTATGTCGACCTCACCGAGAACCCGCTCGAATGGGCGCGCCACCTGCTGCTGCCGTGGATCACGGTCGGCTTCGTCTCCGCCGCGACGTACGCCCGCCTCACCCGCAGCCAGCTTGCCGGGGTGCTGGGCGAGGACTACATCCGCACCGCCCGCGCCAAGGGCCTCGCCGAGCGCAGCGTCGTCTACAAGCACGGCATGCGCAGCGCCCTGACGCCCGTGGTGACGCAGGTGAGCCTGGACATCGCCGTGCTGCTGGGCGGCCTGGTGGTGACGGAGCAGATCTTCGGGATCAACGGCATCGGCCGGCTGGCCATCCAGTCGGTGAACCGCGGCGACCAGCCGGTGATCATCGGCACGATGCTGCTGGCGTCGCTGTTCGTCGTGCTCTCCTCGATCCTGGTCGACATCGTCTACGCCGCCCTCGATTCGCGGGTGCGCGTCAAGTGACAGGAGCACGCCGATGACCGGTCTGACCGACGACGCCCGACGGCTGGCGAAGGGACGCAACTTCGCCTCGCTCACCACGCTCCGCAAGGACGGCTCGCCCACCGCGCAGGTGATGTGGGTGGACTGCGACGACGAGCACATCCTCATCAACACCGAGGTGCACCGTCTCAAGTACCGCCACATGCGGCGCGACGCGCGCGTGGCGGTGCTCATCATCGACCAGGAGAACCCGTACTCCTACGCGGAGATCCGCGGCGAGGTCGTCGAGTTCATCCTCGGCGCGCCCGCCCGTGCGCACATCGACGAGCTGTCGGAGAAGTACTTCGGCCGCCCCTACATCGCGGAGCAGATCGAGAGCGAACGCGTGATCTGCCGCATCCGCCCCGTCACCGCACCCGCAGGGAAGACCACCGCATGAGCCCCACCAGTCACGACGTCGCCACGCAGCTCGGCGACGCCGTCATCCACTGGCGCAGCGCCGGCCCGTCGCGGGGCGGCCGAGTCGTCGCCGTGGCGGGCGACCCGTCGGACCGCTCGCGGTTCTGGATGGGCGCCTGTTCGGGCGGCGTGTGGATGACCGACGACGCCGGGCAGTACTGGCGGCCGATGAGCGACGGCTTCCTCGAGACGGCGTCGATCGGAGCGATCGCCGTAGCGGAGTCGGACCCCTCGGTGGTGTGGGTGGGCACGGGCGAGTCCTTCGCCCGCAACAACGTCGTGCCCGGCGACGGCGTGTACCGCACCGTCGACGGCGGCCGCACCTGGCAGCACCTCGGGCTGGAGGCGACCAGGCACATCGCGAAGGTGCGCGTGCACCCGCGGGACGCCGACACGGCGTTCGTCGCGGCGACCGGCGACGTGTTCGGCCCGAATCCCGAGCGCGGCGTGTACCGCACGACCGACGGCGGCAGCACGTGGGACCTCGTGCTGCACGTCTCCGAGCGCGCCGGGGGCGCCGATCTGTCGATCGATCCCACGAACCCGCGCATCGTGTTCGCCTCCATCTGGCAGATGGTGCGGCATCCGTGGGACATCGTCTCGGGCGGCGAGGACTCGGGCCTCTGGCGCTCCGTCGACGGCGGCGACACGTGGGAGCGCATCTCCGACAACCCGGGCTTCGCGACGGGCCTGCTGGGCCGCATCGGCGTGACGGCCAGCCCCGCCCGCGCGGGACGCGTCTGGGCGCTCGTGGAGGCCATCGGCGAGCAGGGCGGCGTCTACCGCTCCGACGACGGCGGCCTCTCGTGGGAGCAGGTCTCCCAGGAGCGCTCCGTGCAGGGCCGGCCCTGGTACTACAGCCACATCATCGCCCACCCGACCGAGGCCGACACGGTGTGGAGCATGAACACGTGGGCCTGGCGCTCACGCGACGGCGGCCGCACCTTCCAGCAGGTGCAGACCCCTCACGGCGACAACCACGACCTGTGGATCGACCCCGCGGACCCGAGCCGCATGATCAACGGCAACGACGGCGGAGCGTGCGTCAGCGTCAACGGCGGCATGACGTGGTCCTCGATCTACAACCAGCCCACCGCGCAGTTCTACCGCTTCGACATCGACCACCGGTTCCCGTACGACCTCTACGCCACGCAGCAGGACAACTCCGGCATCCGCGCACCTTCCCGCTCGTGGAAGGGAGCCCTGCGCTGGCCCGATTGCGTGGAGCTCGGCGAGGCCGAGGCGGGCGACGTCGCCCTCGACCGCTCCGACCCCCGCTTCGTCATGCTCGGCGGTGCCGGCTTCGGTCACCCCGGGCCCCTGCTGCGGTTCGACCAGGTGACGGAGCAGGCGAGGGACGTCGCCGTGTGGCCCGAGTGCTTCATGGGCATCGGCGCGAGCGAGATGCGCCACCGCTTCGGCTGGACGTACCCGATCGAGTTCTCGCCGCACGAGCCGGGCGTGCTGTACGTCGCGGGGGAGCGGGTGTTCCGCTCGCCGGACGGCGGCATCACATGGGCGGCCATCAGCCCCGACCTGACCCGCGACGACCCCTCGAAGCAGCGTCCCACGGGCGGTCCCATCTCGGGCGACTCCACCGGCGCCGAGGTGTACTGCACGATCTACGCCTTCGCCGAGTCGCCGCTGACCGCCGGCGAGCTGTGGGTGGGCACCGACGACGGCCGCGTGCACGTCTCGCGCGACGGCGGCGGTGCCTGGACCGAGCTGCACGTGCCCGGACTGCCGGAGTGGGCGACCATCGCGCGCATCGAGCCGTCCGTCCATCGCGCCGGCACCGCCTATCTCGCGGCGCACGCGTACCGCATCCAGGACACGCGACCGCTCGTGTGGCGCACCGACGATTTCGGCGCGACCTGGGAGCCGATCATCGACGGGCTGCCCGACGGGGAGTGGGTCCGCAGCGTCCGCGAGGATCCGGTGTCGTCCGACCTCCTCTACCTCGCGACGGAGCGCCGCGTCCGGTTCTCGGTCGATCGCGGCGAGACCTGGGCCAGCCTGCGCGGCGACATGCCGTCCGTGCCGGTCTACGACATCAAGGTGCGCGACCACGAGCTCGTGGCCGGCACGCACGGCCGGGCGTTCTGGATCCTCGACGACGTCACCCCGCTGCGCGAGGCCGTCGGGACGGCGGACCAGCCCGCCGTGCTCTTCGCCCCTCCGCTCGTGCACCGCTACGCCACCCCCGACGGCTTCGACATGCCCGGCGAGGGGTCGTGGGTGGGAGGCTTCCCCGGTGTGCCGCTCGGCGGCGCGACCTTCACGCGACGGAAGAACCCCGACGGCACGGTCGAGTCCGTGTGGCTCGACGGGGGCAGGAACCCGCCGAACGGTGCGCAGCTGATCTACCGGCTGGCAGAGGCCGCCGAGACGGTGACGCTGTCGGTGACGGATGCCGCGGGCACCGTCCTGCGGACGTTCTCGTCGACGGCGCCGGCCGACCGCGACCTCGGCCCCGCAGAGCTCCTCTCCCGCGACGCCGGCACCCACGCGTTCCTCTGGGACCTCCGCGTCGAGCCGGCGCTCACCGCACCGCGCGACGGCTCCTCGCGCGCGGTGATCCACCCCGGACCGCGGGTGCCCCCGGGCACCTACACCCTCACGCTCGACGACGGCGCACACCGTCTCACCCGTGAGCTGACGGTCGTGCGCGATCCGCGCGGGATCGCCGACGACGCGGATCTCGAGGAGCAGTACCGCCTCCTGACCCGCATCCGAGACCTGCTCGGCCGGATCGGCGACGGCATCGGCTGGAGCGACGCCGCCCACACCGCGGTGAGCGATCTGGCGGAGCGCGTCGGCGACGGCGAGCTCGGTGAGCGTCTGTCGAGCGTGGCCGCCGCGATCGATGCCGAGCGCCGGGTGCTGACCAACCCGGGTCTGCAGAACCACAACGACGCGCTCAAGATGCCGGCGGGACTCGACCAGAAGATCGTGCTGCTGCCGGAGATCGTCGTCGAGCTGTCCGACACGCGGCCGGTGCCGGGCGTGTACGAGGTGCTCGACCGCTTCGAGGCGGAGGCGGATGCCTCGCTCGCCCGTCTCACGCAGCTCCGCACCGCCGACATCCCGCAGCTGGAGGCCGCGCTGCGCGCGGACCCGGCGTTCACCCTCATCGCCCCCTGACACCCGGGCGCGCTGCGCGTCCTTCCTCACCCGACGGCTCGGCCGTCACCCCACCGGAGTTCCCCGCATGCGCACGTCCCGCCTCACCGTCATCCTGCTCGCCGCCTCCCTCGCCCTCACCGGGTGCGCGGCCGGCACCACCGCGGACGGCGCGGCGGTGCCGGGAGCGACGCCGGGCGGCGACGCGGCGACGGGCGACGGCCCGGACCTGGTCGTGTACGTCGGGCGCAACGAGGACCACGTGCGCCCCCTCGTCGAGGCGTTCGAGGAGAGCACGGGGCTCGAGGTCGACGCCCGCTACGGCAGCACCGGCGAACTCGCCACCACGATCCTGCAGGAGGGCGGCACCTCGCCCGCCGATCTGTTCTTCACGCAGGACCCCGTCTACATCGGAGCCGTCGCCGCGGCCGGCCTGCTCGCGACGCTCCCGGCCGACGTGCTCGAGATGGTCCCCGCGGGGATCTCCGGAGCCGACGGCGACTGGGTGGGCGTCACCGCGCGACGGCGCGTGCTCGCCTACGACCCCGCGCAGACCCCGGATGCGCAGCTGCCCGCCTCCGTGTTCGAGCTGACCGGCGAGCCCTGGCGGGGACGGGTGGGCGTCTCGCCCACCCACAGCTCCTTCGTCTCGTTCGTCGCGGCGATGGTCGCGATGCGCGGCGAGGACGAGACCCTGCGCTGGCTCGAGGGCCTCGCCGCCAACGATCCGCAGATCTTCGACGGCAACGAGGAGCAGCTGCGGGCGATCGCGGCGGGCGATCTCGACACCGGGCTCGTCAACCACTACTACGTGCACCGCCTCGTCGCCGAGGATCCGGCCTTCCCCGTTCGCAACCACTCCTTCGCCGCGGGCGATCCGGGCGACGTCGTGATGCCGACGACGATCGGCGCACTCGCCGCCGGCGCCCACCCCGAGACGGCGGTCGACTTCGTGCGCTTCCTGCTGTCCGAGGACGCCCAGCGCCACTTCCTCGAGGAGGTCGGGGAGTACCCGCTCGCGGACGGCGTCGGCACGCCCGAGGGCGAGCGGCCCCTCGATCCGGCGCTCATCCGCGACATGCGCCTTCCGGAGGTGGCCGGCAATCTCGACGTCGCCACCGACCTCATCGCCCGCTCGGGGCTCATCTAAGCCGGCCTGATGAGGAGCGCGCTCGGCCGGACGGCCACGATCCTCGCGGTCGTCATCGTCGCCGGGCTGTCGGTCCCCCCGCTGATCGTGCTCGTCGTGCAGGCGTGGCTCGGGCGTTCCGCTCCCACCGTGCCGGCATCCCGGCTGGTCGAGCTCCTCGGCAACACCCTCGTCCTCACGGCGCTCGTGGTCGTCGTCTCGACCGTGCTCGGCACCGCGACGGCGCTGTTGACGCGGCGTACGTCTCTGCCCGGCCGTCGCGTCTGGTCGGTGCTGGTCTGCGTGCCGCTGGTGCTCCCCGCCTACGTCTTCGCCGTGGCCCTCTCGGGCATGCTGGGCGGCGGCGGCGTGCTGACCGGCTGGCTCGCCCCGTTCGGGGTGGACCGGCTGCCGCCTGCGACCGGACTGTGGGCGGCGACAGCCTGCCTCGCCATCGTGGGCGTGCCGATCGTCCACACCCTCGTGGGCGCGGCGCTGGCGCGACAGGACCCCGCACTCCGCGACAGCGCCCGCCTGCTCGGCGATGGGCCGATCCGGGTGTTCGCGCGGGTGACGCTGCCGCACCTCCGCGGCACCCTCGCACTGGCCGGGTGCGTCGTCGCGC
Organism: Microbacterium jepli; assembly: GCF_047237905.1. Lineage (NCBI taxonomy): Bacteria > Bacillati > Actinomycetota > Actinomycetes > Micrococcales > Microbacteriaceae > Microbacterium > Microbacterium jepli. The sequence goes on from NZ_JBDFLW010000005.1 coordinate 890,632, forward strand.
TCTACGTCGTCTCCGACTTCGGCGCCGTCTCGATGCTCCGCTACGACACGTTCACCCGCGCCGTCTACGCGCAGTTCCGCGGCCGGGTCGATCTCGCTCCGGCCTTCGCGCTGTGCGGGGTGCTGGTGCTCGTGGCACTAGCGCTCATCGTCGCCCAGGTGGTGCTGCGGGGCCGTGAGCGCGCCGTCGCCGCACGGGCGCGGCGGATGGCACCGGCGGCGACGGGCCGCGGGGTCGCCCTCGCCGGCACGGCCCTGCTGGCGGTCGTCGTGCTGTGCTCGACGGTGCTGCCGTTGGCGACGCTGGCCACCTGGGCGGCGCGGGGCCTGGCGAACGGCGTGCAGCCCGGACCGGTGCTCGCCGAGGCGGGCAACGCCCTGTACTTCGCCCTGCTCGCGGGGGCGGTCACGACGGCGCTCGCGGTGCCGGTGGCGCTCGTCGCGCGCGGGCGCTCGCCGCTCGCCCGCATCCTCGACGGCCTGCCGTGGGTAACCCACTCCCTCCCGCACCTGGCTGTCGGGCTGGCGGTGCTGGTGCTGTCGCTCGCCGGACCACGAGCGCTCTACCAGTCGACGACCACGCTCGTCCTGGCGTACGCGGTGCTCTTCCTCCCACTGGCGCTCGGTCCCCTGGTGATCGCGCTCCGACGGATCGACCAGCGACTGATCGAGGTCTCCCGCACGCTCGGCGACGGGCCGGCGCGGACGGGGCTGCGCGTCGTGGCGCCACTGGTGCGGCGGTCGGCGCTGGTGGGCGCGGCCCTGGTGTTCTTCGCTGCGCTGCACGAGCTTCCGGTCACCCTCCTGCTGCGCCCGACGGGGTCGGAGACGCTCGCCATCCGCGTCTGGGGAGCGATCGTGGAGGGGCAGTACACGACCGCCAGCATCGCCGCGCTGCTCATGGTCGCCCTGAGCGTTCCCCTGCTCGCGCTGCACGAGCGGTCGGCGGCGCGCGCCGCGTTGTCGGCGTGAGCGGCTCCGTGGGCGTCGCCCGCCTGACCGGCGCCCCCGCGCTGGTGGCGCGCGGGCTCGTGCGCCGCTACGGCGATCGGGTCGCGGTCGACCACGTCGACGCGGAGGTCGGTCAGGGCGAGATCGTGGCGCTGGTGGGGCCGTCCGGGTGCGGCAAGTCCTCGACGCTCCGCATCATCGCGGGACTGGATGCCGCGGCCGCCGGCACCGTCGATGTCGCCGGTGTGCGCGTGACCGGCGGTCGGCGCCCCGTGCCGCCGGAGGCCCGAGGGGTGGGCATGGTGTTCCAGGACGACGCGCTGTTCCCGCACCTGAGTGTCGCCGCGAACGTCGGATACGGCCTGCGTCGTGGACGGTCGCGCGAGATCGTCGACGCCCTGCTCGACATGCTCGGCATCGCGTCGCTGGCCGCGCGCCTGCCGCACGAGATCTCCGGCGGCGAGGCGCAGCGCGCCGCCCTCGCGCGCACGCTCGCCGCCCGCCCGGGACTGGTGCTCCTGGACGAGCCGTTCGCGCACCTCGACGCCTCGCTGCGCGAGCAGGTGCGCGGCGACATGATCCGCGCGCTGCGGCGCACCGGCAGCGCAGCCCTGCTCGTCACGCACGATCAGGCGGAAGCGCTCGCCGTCGCCGACCGTGTGCTGGTGATGCGCGACGGACGCATCCGTCAGGCGGGCACGCCGCGCGAGGTGTACGACCGTCCGGCGGATGCCTTCGTCGCGGGGTTCATCGGCCGGTCCGTCCTGCTGCCGGTGCAGGTCGGCGCCGGGCCGTCGGCCCGCAGCGCGCTGGGCGAGCTGGCGGTCGCTCCGGGCACCCCCGCCGGGGAGCGCCTCGCCGTGCTGCGCCCCGAGACGCTCGCACTGGTCCAGCCCGGGACGGGCGGTCGATCGGGGACCGTCGTGGGCGCGAGCTTCCGCGGCGCCGACGAGCTGCTGCGCGTGCGGCTCACGCCGCGGGCGGGGGAGACCGCGGGCATCGAGGTCGAGGTCACGTCAGCCGCGCAGCACGGCCTCGGCGACGAGGTGGCCGTCGCGGCGGTGCGGCCGGCGGCGACGGTGCGCGCCGACGGCGCGCCCGACCCGGTCGGGGGCGGATGACGCGGCGGGTCAGTCCGCGAGCAGCAGGTCGCGCAGCGGGCCGAGCCCCATGGGGCCGAGGGCGAGCGCGTCGCGGTGGAAGTCGCGCAGCGGTGCGTCGTCGCCGTGACGGGCACGCCACGCCGTGCGCGCGTCGACCCACAGCTTGGCGCCGACCTTGAAGGCGAGTGCCTGACCGGGGATGCCGAGGTAGCGGTCGACCTCGAACCGGGCCAGATCGGGCTCGACGAAGGCGAACTCCTCCAGGAACTCCCGCGCGAGCTGCGGCGTCCACCGCGTCTGATCGGTGAGCGGGGTCGCGGGCACGGGCCAGCCGGTGTGCATGCCGATGTCCGCCACGATCCGCACCGCGCGCCAGATCTGACCCAGCACCATGCCGAGACGCTCGGCGTCGTCGCGGATGAGGCCGAGCTCGTCCGACAGTCCCTCCGCGTAGTGCGCCCATCCCTCGGCGTAGCCATGCACCTCGCACAGGTAGCGCTGCCAGGGGTGCAGGTCGGCGTTGGCGCGGTTGACCGTGTGCTCGAGGTGGTGTCCGGGCAGTCCTTCGTGGTGGACGCTGGAGACCTCGTGCCACGTGGCGGCGAAGGGCACGCCGCTGGGGATGGTCCAGACGATGCGGCTCGGCACCCGGGAGTTCGGGGGTGCCGGTGTGTAGTACACCACGCCGCTCGAGGCCTGGGACACCAGGCAGTCGACGTCGGCGATCGTCGGGGGCAGGTCGAAGGCGACGCCCTGCAGCGCCCGCGTGGTCTCGTCGACGCGCTGCCGGAGCCACGCGGTGATCGCGGGGACGCCCTCGAGGCGGTAGCGGGGATCCTCGTCGAGCAGCGCGCCCGCCGACCTCACGAGGTCGGTGCCGGTACCGCCGAGCCGCGACGCCAGATCGCGCGACTGGGCGACCAGCCGCTCGAGCTCGCTCCACCCGTAGGCGTAGACCTCCCGGAGATCGACCGGGGTCCCCAGCATGCTCGCCACCATGGCGGGGTAGACGTCCTCGCCCATCGCGTCCTCCTCGGGGGCGTCGGCCCGGAGGTCGTCCCGCAGAAAGCGGGACAGGCGCGTCAGCGCCTCCGCCATCTCGCGCGCGGCGCGGTCGGCGCGCGCGGAGGCGGCGGGGGAGAGGCCCTCGTCGCGGGGGATGCGACCGAAGTAGTCGGTGGCCACCCAGCCCTCCACCTGCTGGGCGAGGAGGTCGATCTGCCGCACGGCGGCGACGCCCGTGCCGGTGAACCGACCCCGACGTCCGAGCTCCTGGGCGCGCTCGAGCGCGCGGATGTAGTCGTCGACGGATGCCGGTGCCGCCTCCAGTCGCTCGAGCACGGCCATGCCGGCCTCGTCGTCGGAGATCGGGAGCCCCTCGATGCTCTCCAGGATGAGGTGGACGGGGCTCGCGAGGCCGGCCACCATCCGCGGTGTGAAGCCGGTGTCGTAGAAGCCGCGGTCGCTGGCGAGCCGCTCCGTCATCGCCGAGCGGAGCACCGCGTCGCCGGCGTCCGCGGGCAGGTCGGCCAGGCGGCGCAGGGTCTCGCCCTGCAGCGCGTAGCGCTCCTCGAGCCACTCCGGCGAGAGGTCGGCGAGCGGGCGGCTCGGCCGCTCGCCGAGGGCCTGGGCGGCGGCGGGCTCGTGCGCGGCCAGCGCGCGGACGTACTCGTCGGCGATGCGGCGGACGGTATCGGTCATCGGTTCTCCTCCGGGCGGCGGGCTGCGCCGCGGGTGTCGGCGACGAGCGCGGTGCCCGCGGCCGTGATGAGCTGGGTGTCGACCGCGACGGCCACCCAGGTGAAGCCGCGCCCCAGCAGGGCGTCCGCGGCATCCCGCCCACCGGCGAAGGCTCCCGCGACGGTTCCCGCGGCGCGGCACGCCGTCACGATGCGGTCCAGCGGGTTGCCGGGCGTGCGGTCGGCGAGGAGATCCGCCACGTCCATCCCGAGCGCGATCGAGAGGTCGAACGGGCCGACGAACACGATGTCGACCCCGGGGGCGGCGGCGATCGCGTCGACGTCGGCGACGGCGGCGGGGGTCTCGACCATCACCGCGCACGAGACACGTGCGTTCGCCTCGGCGGGGGGCACGGTGGGCTCGCCGCGGTAGGCGGCCAGCGGCCCCCACGAGCGGGTCCCCTCGGGCGCGTAGCGGCATGCGGATGCCGCAGTGGCGGCCTCCGTGGCATCCTGCACCATCGGCACGATGACGCCGGCTGCTCCCGCGTCGAGGGCTCGTCCGATGAGGGCGGGCGTGTTCGCACTCACCCGGACGTGCACGGGCACGGATGACGCGGCCGGGACGGCGGCGATCACGCCGGCGTCGTCGTACAGGCCGTGCTGCGAGTCCAGCACCACCCAGTCGGCGCCGACCCGCGACATCAGCGATGCCGCCGCGGGGGTGCCGAGCATCGACCAGGCGCCGATCTGAACGGAGGATGTCGCGTCGGTGCTCACAAACGGTCAGTCTACGCCCGCCTGGAGCGCCCATTGCTACGGTGTGAGCCCGTCCGAACTTTACAGACGCACCGACGAGACCCGGGATACCCGTCCGACGTCGGGTGCCTTCGCCTCCGCGCCCCCGTCGTGTGCCGAACGGTCGCGATGCCCCGACGGAGCGGTGGCCGGCCTCTCCGTGCCGTCGGCCGCTGCATCGTGCGCGGGGGCTGCGGCCGGAGCAGGTGCCAGCGGGTTGGTGAAGCCCCGCAGCAGGGAGGACAGCCGGATCATGGCACGGTCGCGCTCGCGCACGTTCTCCTCCCAGGCGGCGTGCGGCAGGCGTGCCTCGATCTCGGTCGCGACGTGCTCGACAGTCTCGGGGGTCCAGGGATTCTCGGCCGCCCGCTCGATGCCGATGCGCGCGTAGATGGGCCCGAGCACCTCCGCATGGCGGCGCAGGCCACCGCGGGTGTTGAGCTCGCTCGTGGTGAAGGGACCGATGACCGACCACCGCAGGCCGAGCCCCTCCCGTACCAGGGTGTCGAGGTCGGCCGGCGAGACCACCCCGTCGCGCACGAGGCAGTACGCCTCGCGCAGCAGCGCTCCCTGCAGACGGTTGAAGGCGAACCCCTCGATCTCCTGGTGGAGGACGATCGGCGTGATGCCGACCCGGCGCATCAGGGCGCTCGCCGCGGCGACCGTCTCGTCGGACGTGAAGGCGGCCGGGACGATCTCGGCGATGCGGAGGATGTAGGGCGGGTTGCCGGGGTGCACCACGACGCAGCGGTGGCGGCCGGGGAGGCCGTCGGCGAAGCGAGAGGCCATGATCGTCGAGGTGGAGCTGGCCAGCACCGCGGCCGGGTCGGCGAGCCGGTCCATCTCGGCGAAGAGCGCGAGCTTGACGTCGACGTCTTCGACGACGCACTCCTGCACGAACGCGGCACCGTCCAGGGCCTCCGCCAGCGTGTCGGTGACGGCCACCCGCGAGATGGCCTCGCCGGCGTCCTCCTCCAGCAGGCCGGCGCCGGAGAGCTCGTCCAGCTTCGAGCGCACCTCCGCGATCGCGCGGGAGCGCACCGTCGCGTTCGCCTCGTAGAGGCGCACCCGCACGCCGGCGGCCGAGAACAGGACGGCCCAGGCGACGCCGATCCCGCCGGCGCCGATGACGGCGACGGCGTCGGCCGCGGGGCCGGGTGACGCAGGGCGGGAGGGTGAGGTCATGGAGGCGTCCGATTCGCAGGTCGTGCTCGTGGCGGCGGCACCGCGTCAGCGGATGTAGCTCGCGCCGTTCAGGTCGAGGGTGGATCCGGTCAGGCTGGGGCAGCGGTCGCTCGCCAGGAAGGCGGCGAGCTCGGCGATCTCCTGCGCGTCGACGTGGCGGCCCATCGCGAGGCCGTCCGCGACCGCGCGGATCTCGTCCTCGTCGCGGTCCACCGTGCCCATGCCGGTGCCGACCGGACCGGGGGCGAGGGTGTAGACGCGCACGCCGTCGCGCGCCGTCGCGCGGGCGAGGGTCTGGGCGAAGTTGCGGAGCGCGGCCTTCGAGGCGGCGTAGGCGCCCAGATCGGGCAGGCGCGATCCCTGCTCGGCCGCCCAGCTCGAGATCGCGATGATCGATCCCGACCCCCGTTCGGCGAAGTCGGCGGCGGCGGCGCGCATCAGGGTCGAGGCGGCGACGACGTTCGTCTGCAGCGACCGCTGCCAGCCGTCGTCCCACTCGTCGTCGGCGGCGTCGAGGGCGGTCGATGCGAGGGCGGCCGCGTTGACGACGAGGGTGTCGATGGATGCCGCGTCCCGCGCGCGCCGCCAGAGATCGCGTGCCGCGTCCGCGTCGGACAGGTCGGCGTCGAGCAGGTGGGCGAATCCGCCCGGGACCGCCGCCTCCGCTTCGGCGCGACGTCGGCGATAGGTGCCGACGACCGCAGCGCCCTCGCGGGCGAAGGTCGCGGCCAGCGCCGTGCCGATGCCCCCCGAGACGCCGGTGATGAGCGCGGTGCGCCCCGCGAGCGAGGTCATGATCCCGCCCTCCTCACGACAGGCCGCCGTCGACGGGCAGCAGGTGCCCGGTGATGGCCGCAGCCAGCGGGCTGGAGAGGAAGAGCACGGCGCCGGCGACGTCATCGGGAGTGGCCAGTCGCTGCAGGGCCGTCGCCGAGGCCGACGACGCCAGCGCCTCGTCGCGCGTGCGGCCCGTGGCATCCACTCTGCTGTCGATGCGCGAGAGGAGCGCCTCGGTCGCCACCGGGCCCGGCGCGACGGCGTTGACCCGGATGCCGCGGGAGCCCAGCGCCAGGGCTGCGGAGCGGACGATGCCGAGCACCGCGTGCTTGCTCGCGACATAGGAGAGGAGGTGCGCGTCGCCCTTCCAGGAGTTGAGCGAGCCGATGGCCACGACGGTGGAGCCGTCGGGCATGCCGGGGACGACCGTCTTGAGCGACACGACGATCCCCCGGGTGTTCACGCGCTGGACGCGGTCGAAGTCGTCGAGGTCGATGTCCTCGGGGGAGTGCCAGGACGGCACGACGCCCGCGGCGGCCACGAGACCGTCGAAGGGCCCGTCGTGAGCGACCAGATCTGCGACCGCCTCGCGCATCGCGCGCTCGTCGGCGACGTCGGCGGCCCGCGCGGGCCAGGGGCCGGCCGTCTCGGGCTCGCCCAGGTCGATCACGGCGCCGTGCGCACCGTGGGCGGCGAGCAGGCCGACGACCGCCGCGCCGATGCCGCGTGCGCCGCCGGTGACGAGGAACCGCCGGCCGGTCAGCAGGCCCGCCGGTCCGACGGGCTCGCTGCCCGTCGTCTCTGCGCCGTCGATCACGATGGCTCCCTCCTCGGATTCGTCAAACTGTACGATATGCGAACGAACTATCGCAATACGAACGATAGTGTGCGTATTGCGGACATTTGTTCGTTGTGCAAACATCGCTTCAACGCGATCGGCCCCTGCCGATGCGAGCGGCCCGCACGTGCCGCAGCTCGATGGGAGATGGAATGAGCCGACCGGACCACCAGTTCGGCACCCTGCTGGGCCTCGACCACATCGGGGTCGGGGTGTCCGACATGGACGCGTCCGTCCGCTTCTACGCGGGACTCGGATTCGTCGACGTGGTGTTCGACCACACCGGCGACCTGGGCGGCCTCGCGCAGGTCACGGGCCACGCGACCACCCGCGCGCGCGTGGTGTATCTGCGCAGCGCGACGCCGACCGTGCTGGGCCGTTCGGGCATCAAGCTCGTGCAGATCCTCGACCGCCCGCAGCCGCCTCTTCCCGACGGCTTCGCCTACGGCGAGCCCGGGGTGTGCGAGGTCTGCATCCACGTGAAGGACTACGAGGAGTTCCACGACGGCCTCGTCCGCTCCGGCCACACCGTCCTGATGGACCCCAACGACCAGATCCTCGAGCCCTACGACACCCACTGCGGCCTCTCCTATGTGGAGGATCCCGACGGGGCGAAGATCGAGTTCATCGAGTGGCGTTCGCTGGAATCCGGCTGGCCGCATCCCAGCGGTCCGCAGGGCGTGAACCACGTCGCCTTCGGCGTCGGCAGCTCCGCGCGGACGGAGGAGTTCTACCGCTCCCTCGGCTTCACCTCGAAGCTCTTCGACATGGAGGGCGTCAACGAGCCCATGAACCCGTGGTTCGAGGCCGTCGGCCGCACGCCGCCCAGCCAGCGCATGATGCTCCTGATGAGCCCGCACGGCGGCTCGCTCGAGCCCGTGCAGCAGGACCCGGCCGGCCCCGACATGCGCGGCGAGTGGGGCCACCTCGGCACCTTCGAGTTCTCTCTCGGCGCCCGCAACCTCGACCTGGCCGTCGCGCACCTCGGGGAGCTCGGCGTGGAGCTCGTCGGAGAGCCGGTCGACATCGATCTCGGCGGCGGCCGGAGCTGGCGGTACGCCTACTTCCGCGACCCGGACGAGCTGTACGTGAGTGTGACGGAGGTCAGGGCATGAGGACGAGGGCATCGGCAGCGGCATCCCCCACGGGGGCCGTCGTGGACACCCCCATCATCCGGCTGCGGGGGGTGAACAAGTCCTTCGGGAAGACGCAGGTGCTGCACGACATCGACCTGGAGATCGAGCGCGGCCAGCACGTGGTGCTCTTCGGGCCCTCGGGCTCGGGCAAGTCCACCGTGCTGCGCAGCATCAACCTCCTCGCCGAGCCCGACTCCGGCTCGCTCCAGGTCGACGGCGTCGAGTACGGACCGGGACTGCCCGGTGAGGCGGGTGTGCGCCGCGGCGGACGCCTGGCCCTCCGCCGCAAGGTCGGCATGGTGTTCCAGCAGTTCAACCTGTTCCCGCACCTGTGCGCCCTCGACAACGTCGGTCTGCCGCTGCGCAAGGTGCACGGCATGGGCCGTCAGGAGGCACGCGATGCCGCGGCCGTCGCCCTGCGGCAGGTCGGTCTGCTCGACAGGGCGGGCAACTACCCCGCCGAGCTCTCGGGCGGTCAGCAGCAGCGCGTCGCGATCGCCCGCGCGCTGGCGCTCGAGCCGGAGGTCATCCTCTTCGACGAGCCGACGTCGGCCCTCGACCCCGAGCTCGTGGGCGAGGTGCTCAAGACGATGCGCCTGGTTGCCGAGACGGGGATGACCATGGTCGTCGTCACCCACGAGATCGGCTTCGCCAAGGAGATCGGCGATCTCAACGTGTTCATGGAGGACGGCCGCATCGTCGAGACCGGACCCCGAGGCTTCTACGAGAACTGCTCGAGCGACCGCGCTCGCGAGTTCCTCCGGGCGGTGATGTGATGTCGATCCTCGACTACGACTGGGGCCTGATCTGGGACAACCGGGACGCTCTCCTGGGCGGACTGTGGACCGCGGCATCCGTCGCCATCGTCGGCCTGCTGATCTCCCTCGTCTTCGGGCTCCTCCTGGCCGTCCTGCGCTCCGGTCCGAAGCCGGTCGCCTGGATCGCGCTGGCCTACATCAACATCTTCCGCGGCGTGCCCGCCCTCGTCAGCGTCATCTGGGTCTACTTCGGCCTGGCCCTGCTGCTCGGCGTACGTTTCACCGTCTTCCAGGCGGGCGTCATCGCGCTCTCGCTGCTCTACAGCGCGTTCTTCGCGGAGATCTTCCGCTCGGCCCTGCAGGCCGTGCCCCCGGGGCACACCGAGGCCGGCTGGGCGCTGGGCATGCGCACCGTGCAGATCTTCTTCTCCGTCACCCTGCCGCAGGCGGTGAAGATCGCTCTGCCCAACATCGGCAGCATGTTCATCGGCATGGTCAAGGACACCTCGACCTTCACCGTGATCGGCCTGCTCGAGGTGGTGCGCGTCACCCAGAACCTGGTCGCGACGACCTTCCAGCCGTTCGTGCTCTACACGGCCGCGGCCATCATCTACGTGCTGGCGGCCTTCGCGATCGACCTCATCTTCCGTCTCATCGAGGGCGCCTACGTGCGGCCCCCGCTCGGCTTCATCGGCCGCTGGCTCCGGTCGCGGCAGCAGCGCGAGATCGCCCGCGTCGTGGAGCGTCTGCGCACCGCGTCGCCGCTCACCGTCCCGATGTCCGCCGTGAAGTGACACGGCTACCGACCCCGCACCACCTCCGCATCCCGAAATCACACGAATGGAGATCACCGTGAACGCACGATTCAGCAAGAAGCTGCGGCTGCCGCTCATCGCGGCCGTCGCGGCAGCAGCCCTCGCACTGACCGCCTGCGGCGGCGGGTCGACCGCGGCACCGGAGGGGTCGGCTGCGGCCGGAGGCGACGCGGCCTCCAGCAGCGACGGGCTCATGACCCCGGGTACGCTCGTGGTCGGCATGAACCTGCAGTACAAGCCGCAGATGTTCCTCGATGGGGACACGCCCAGCGGCTACGACGTCGACCTGCTCAACGCGCTGGCCGACGACATGGGCGTCAAGCTCGAGATCCAGAACCTCGACTTCAACGGACTCATCCCGGGCCTCCAGGCGAAGCAGTTCGACATGGTCTCGGTCGGTCTCGGAGCCACGGACGAGCGCAAGAAGGTCATCGACTTCAGCCGCGGATACGTGCCCTACGCCACGATCCTCGGCGTGAAGCCGGGCTCGACGCGCGGCAACACCGTCGACGACTACAACCAGGCGGGCGTCGTCATCACGGCTCTGCAGGGGTCGACCTCGGAGACCCTCGTCAAGGACACCTTCCCGAACGCGACGGTCTCCTCCTTCCCCGACCAGAACGCCGCTCTGCTGGAGGTCGCTTCCGGTCGCGCCGACGCGACGGTCGTGGAGGACTACATCCTCGCGGAGTTCGACCGGTCGAACTCCGGACAGCTGGAGGTGCTCGACCTCGACGAGCCGCTGAGCCTCTACTACGGCGCGTGGGGCGTCCAGAAGGACAACTCCGCCCTGACCGAGAAGCTCGACGCTTTCCTGTGCAAGGCGCAGGACGACGGCACGCTGGAGGAGCTGTACACGAAGTGGATGGCGCCGACCATGCCCGCCATGCCGGACGGCTGCTGATCCATGGCTGTAGATGAGCGCGGTTACGACGTCCTGATCGTCGGGGGAGGCCCCGCCGGCATGGCGGCGGCCTCCACCGCCGCCGCATCGGGGCTGCGTGCCGCGCTCATCGACGAGCGCCCCAGCCTGGGCGGGCAGGTGTACAAGCAGCCCGGACCGGGCATGCGGGTCACCGACGCCCGAGAGATGGGCGCCCAGTACCGCGCCGGTCGCGCGCTCATCGAGGAGGCGGAGGCCTCGGGCGCCCACCTCCTCCTGCGCACGACGGTGGTGGACCTCGCCCCCTCCGACGAGGGCTGGACCGCCATGGTGCAGACCGACGGCGGCCCCGTCGCCCCGGTCCGCGCCGCGCGGGTGATCGTCGCGACGGGCGCGAACGACCGCCCCGTCGTCTTCCCCGGGTGGACCCTTCCCGGCGTCATCACCGCCGGCGGCCTGCAGACCCTCGCCAAGACCCAGTCGGTCATCCCCGGGGAGCGCATCGTCTTCGCCGGCTCCGGCCCCGTCGCCCTCGCGTTCCCGGCGCAGCTCGCCGGGTACGGCGCGAACATCGTCGCCGCGCTCGAGGCCGGGCCCGCCCCCTCGCCGGGCGATCTGGTCCGCATCGCGCGGGCGGCTCCCGGCAACGTCGGCCTGCTCCGCGACGCCGCGGCCTACCAGGCGGCTCTCCTCCGCCACCGGATCCCCCTGAAGTACGGCCGCATCGTCGTGCGCGCGGAGGGCGACGGCCGCGTCGAGCGCGTCGTGCACGCCCGCGTCGACGCCGACTGGCGCGTCATCCCGGGCACCGAGACCACCGTCGAGGCCGACGTGCTGTGCGTCGGCTACGGCTTCACGCCCTCGACGGAGCTGCTCCGCCTCGTCGGCTGCGCGTTCGACAGCCGGGAGGACCTCGGCGGTCCCGTCATCCGCACGGACGCCTGGCGTCGCACCGACGTCGCCGGCATCTACGCCGTCGGCGACGGAGCCGGTGTCGAGGGCTCCGCGGTCGCCGTGGACGAGGGGCGCATCGCCGCCCTCGCCGTGGCGCAGGACGCCGGACGCATGAGTGCAGCGGATGCCGCGGCCTCCGCCGCCCCGCTCCTGACGCGCGTCGGCCGGCGCCGCGCCCTCACCGACGCCACCCATCGCATGTACCGCGTCGGCGACGGCATCTTCGAGCTGGCCACCCCCGAGACCGTGGTCTGCCGGTGCGAGAGCGTCACCGCGGGGGCGATCGCCGAGGCCATCGCCGAGGCGCCGGAGGTCAGCGCGGTCAAGGGCGCCACCCGTGCGGGCATGGGCCCGTGCCAGGGGCGCATGTGCGGCCGCCACATCGCCGCCATGATCGCTGCAGCCCGCGACGTGCCCATCGCGGAGATCCCGCCTGCCACGCCGCGCATGCCGCTGCGTCCGACCGCCATCGGCGCGATCGCCGACGCCGAGGTGACCGACCCCGGGCTGTTCGAGGCGAAGGAGGGCGCCCCGGTCGAACCTCCCCGCACCGACCTCGTTCCCGAGGAGGTCGTGCGCAGCGCCCGCGGTCCGGTCACCGAGACCGACGTCCTCGTGATCGGCGGCGGCATCGCCGGCGCCGCCGTGGCCTATTACCTCGCGAAGGAGGGCGTCGAGGTCGAGCTGCTCGAACGCGCCGAGCTGAACCGCGAGGCATCCGGCACCAACGCCGGCAGCTTCCACTTCCAGCTCGCCATCCACCAGCTCTCCGGCCGCGGCGCCGAGGCCGACCGTGCCCGGCTGCTGAGCGACGCGCGCTCGAGCGTGGAGGCCTACGGCCTCTGGACGCGGCTCGGCGAGGAGCTCGACGCCGACCTCGGTCTGCATCAGACCGGCGGGTGGATGGTGGCCGAGACGCCCGAGCAGCTCGCACTGCTGCACGAGAAGCACCTCCTCGAGGAGGAGGCGGGCATCGAGACCGAGGTGCTCACCGGAGCAGCGCTGCGCGATCGCGCGCCCTACTTCTCCGACCGCGTGCTCGGCGCGACCTACTGCGGCCTCGAGGGCCACGCCAACCCGCTCCTGACGGCGCTGCTCTACGCCCGGCGCGCGGCCGAGCACGGAGCCCGCATCCGCACCCACAGCGAGGTGCTGGCGATCGACGTCGACGACGCGTCCGCGGCGCACCGCTTCACCGTGCACACCACCCGCGGCAGGATCCGCGCCCGCCGCGTGGTCAACTGCGCCGGCGGCTGGGCGGGGGAGCAGGCGGCGATGGTCGGCCTGCGCTTCCCGATCCGCCGCGAGGGCCTGCACGTGAACGTGACGGAATCGCGGAGCCCCCTGCTGCCCTCGATGGTGCAGCACATCGGCCGTCGACTGACCTTGAAGCAGAGCACGCACGGGTCGTTCATCATCGGCGGCGGGTGGCCCACGGGATCGACCGGTTACCCGCGGCGCTACCCGACGCAGTGGCGCAGCGCCGCAGGCAACCTCCGGGTGGCCCTCGACGTCGTGCCCGCGCTCGAGGACGTGCGCGTCGTGCGCACCTGGTCGGGGGTCATCGCCTTCACCGACGACCTGTCGCCCATCGTCGGCGAATCCGCACTCGTGCCGGGCTACTACGCCTGCGTCGCCACGACCGGCTTCACGTTCTCGCCGATCTACGCCCGTCAGGTGGCCGAGAGCATCCTCGACCGCCCCGGCACGGTCACCCCCTTCCCCGAACGGTTCTCGCTGGATCGCGGCAACGCCGCGCTGGTCTGAGCCGCAGCATCCCTTCCCCACACATCCGAGGAGCGCACACGCATGAACCGCGACGACGTCGACTGGGCCGGGTACTTCCCGGCCGTGGTCACCCCCTTCACCGAGTCGGGCGACCTCGACCTCGACACCCTGGCGGCGCTCATCGACCAGTACGCCGAGCGCGGGATGCACGGCGCCGTGATCAACGGCACCTGCGGCGAGTGGTTCTCCCAGAGCGCCGACGAGCGCAAGGCCGTCGCCGAGACGGCGGTGGCCGCCGCGGCCGGCCGGCTGCGCGTGCTGGTGGGCTGCACCTCCAACCGTGCGGAGAACGTGCAGGACCTGGCCTCCCACGCGCTCGCCGCCGGCGCCGACGGCGTGCTGGCCTCGCCGCCGCCGTACATCAAGCTGTTCCCCGACGAGGTCGTCGCCTGGTACGAGGACATCAGCGACCGGGTGAAGGCACCCCTCGTGGTCTACAACTGGCCGCACGGCACCGGCATCGACATCGGCAGCGACCTGGCCGACCGCCTCGCCGACATCGACTCGGTCGTGGCGATCAAGGACAGCACGCCCGACGCCGACCAGTTCTTCGAGACCTCCCGTCGCGTGCGCGACCGGGTGCGCGTGTTCGGCCCGTACATGTCGGCCCGCGGAGTCGAGGTGCTGCGCACCGAGGGCGGCGACGGGTTCGTCGGCGGAGGCTCTCTCAACGGCCGCCCCGACCCCGCGTTCTGGGAGGACTACTGGCGCGGCGACTTCGCTCCCATGCAGGAGTACGCCGAGCGCGCCGACCGCCTCTTCCCCAAGCTGTGGCTGCCCGGCGGCTGGGCGGGTCACTTCGGGTCGTACCAGGCTCAGCTCAAGGCCCTCATGCACATGCTCGACCAGCCGGCCGGCCACGTGCGCAGCCCGCGCCTCCCGGTCACCGACCCCGCCAAGCTCGAGGCGATGCGTGCCATCCTCCTGGAGGAGGGCATGCTCACGGAGAAGGCGGCGGCATGAGCGGCGCACGCTCCGGGCGCGTGCCGGGGCACGGCCTCGAGCGCGGCCCGCGGGTGGGGATCGTGCTCGACGGGCGTCCGGCGCTCGCCTACGAGGGAGAGAGCGTCGCGGCGGCCGTCATGGCCGATCGCGACCTCGCGCTGCGCGAGACCGAGCGCCGCGCCCCCCGCGGGTATTACTGCGGGATGGGCGTGTGCTTCGACTGCGTCATGGTGGTGGACGGCGTGCCGAACACCCGCACCTGCGTCACGTGGGTGCGGGAGGGTATGACGGTGGAGCACCAGATCGCCGCGTCCCCGGCCTCGGCCGTCTCGGACGCCGCGGGCGATCCCCACACGCACTGATCCGGGGAGCGGATGCCGCGGCATCCCGAGTCCGGACGGTTCGCCGTGTCCGCGGCCTGACACCCGCCGCCGTCCACGCGGAACGGCCGTCCGGTGATCCGGACGGCCGTTCGCGTGCACGGAGGCGTGGTGCCGCCCGCGCCGATCAGGGAATCGACTCGACGTACTTGGCGCGGTTGTACTGCCACGCCCACGCGAGCTCCCCGCCGAGGGCGGCCGCCGCGCGCAGCGGGAAGGTGGGCTCGCGGAGGAACTGGCGGGCGACGTAGACGACGTCCGCATCGCCGGCGCCGAGCACGGCCTCGGCCTGCTCGGGCGTGGTGATGAGACCGGCCACGCCGACCGGCAGGTCGACGGCCGCGCGCACGGCGCGGGACAGGGGCTGCTGGTAGCCGGGACCGGACGGGATCGCCTGGCGTGGGTCGTTGCCGCCCGACGAGACGCTGACGAGGTCCACGCCGTCGATGCGCCGCAGGGTCTCGATGGTGTCCTCGACGGTCACGCCGTCCGGCACCCACTCGGTGGCCGAGACGCGCAGCACGAGCGGCATGTCGGCCGGGATGCGCGCACGCACGGCTGCGATCACCTCGTGCAGCAGCCTCTCCCGGCCCGCGGCGTCGCCGCCGTACGCGTCGGTGCGACGGTTCGAGGTGGGGGAGAGGAACTGCCCGAGCAGATAGCCGTGGGCGGCGTGGATCTCGACGAGGTCGAACCCCGCCTCCACCGCGCGCGTGGCGGCGTCGGCGTAGTCGCGCACGACCTTCGCGATGTCGTCGGCGTCCATCGCGACGGGAACGGTGAAGGTGCCGTAGGGGGTGTCGGACGGGCCCAGGGTCGTCCAGCCGCCCTCCTCCGCGGGCACGGAACCCCGCCCGCGGGTGGGCGGGTAGGTCGACGCCTTGCGGCCGGCGTGGGACAGCTGGATGCCGATGAGGCTGTCCATGCCGTGGACGAAGTCCACCACGCGCCGCCAGCCGGCGGTGTGCTCGTCGTTCCAGATGCCGACGTCGTCGGGGCTGATGCGGCCCTCGGGCGAGACGGCGGCGGCCTCGGTCATGATCATGCCCGCCCGGCCGATGGCGAACGACCCGAGGTGCACGAGGTGCCACTCGGCCGGCATCCCGTCCACCGAGGAGTACATGCACATCGGCGCCACCCAGAGGCGGTGCGGGATCGTCAGCCCGTTCACGGTGATGGGGCTGAACAGACGGGAGGCGGGACGTGCCACGGGGGTCTCTCTTTCTTCGGGAACGGTCGCGCGGGACGACCGGCGCGGCGACGCCGCACCGGTGTCACCGAGCGGGATCAGGTGTCGCGGCGCTGGATCATCGCGAGGTCCGCGCTGATCTTGGCGGTCGCGCTGAGCAGCTGGGGAAGGAAGTCCGACAGCAGCTGCTCCACGGAGACGCGCGAGGTCGAGACGGAGATGTTGACGGCGCTGACGTAACGGCCGTCGGCGCCGACGATGGGGGCGGCGATCGATCGCGCGCCCAGGTCGACCTCGCGGTCGTTGAGCGACCATCCCTGCTCCCGCACCTGCGCGAGGATCTCGCGGAGCGCCTGCTCGTCGGTCACCGTCACGGGCGAGACCTTCTCGCGCGGGTACATCGCGAAGTACGCGTCGAGTTCGGTGGCGGACATCTGCGACAGCAGCACCCGGCCCGTGGAGGTGCAGAACGCCGGCAGGCGGCGCCCGATCCCGAGCCGGATGGGCATGATCGTCTCTGTCGCCGCGCGCGCGACGTAGACCACGTCGCCGTCGTCGTACTCGCAGGCCGACACCGACTCGCCGACCTGCGCCGACAGCCGCCGCAGGGCGTCCTGCGTGATGTCGATGCTCGACGACGAGGAGAGGAACGCGTACCCGAGGTCGAGCACGCGCGGCCGGAGGTAGAAGCGGCTCTGACGGCTGCCGACGTACCCCAGCGTCTCGAGGGTCAGCAGGGCCCGCCGCACCGCTGCGCGGCTGAGGTTGGTGATCTTCGCGACGTCGGCGAGCGAAAGCATGTCGTGGTCGTTCGAGAACGCCCGGATGACGGCCAGCCCGCGGTCGAGCGACTGGACGAACTCCCCGGAGGCCCGGTCCGTCTCCGGCGCGGTGATCACCATGACGTGCTCCTCAGATGCGGGTGGGATCTGTCACGAGACGCCCTCGATGCAGATGTACTTCAGCTCGGTGTACTCGTCGATGCCGTGCAGCGAGCCCTCGCGGCCGATGCCGGACTGCTTGATGCCGCCGAAGGGCGCGCCCTCGTAGGAGATGAGGCCGGTGTTGACGCCGACGACGCCCACCTCGAGCGCCTCGGCCACGCGGGTGACCCGGCCGATGTCGCGGCTGAAGAAGTAGCCCGCCAGTCCGAACTCGGTGTCGTTGGCCATCGCGATGGCCTCCTCCTCCGTCTCGAACTTGAAGACGGGCGCGAGCGGCCCGAAGGTCTCCTCGCGGGCCACGACCATGTCCTGGGTTGCGCCGACGAGCAGCGTCGGGTCGAAGAAGGTGCCGCCACGCTCGTTCACGCCGCCGCCGCGGACCACCGAGGCGCCCTTCGCCGTGGCATCCGCGATGTGGGAGGCCACCTTGTCGACCGCCGCCTGCGAGATGAGCGGGCCCTGAGTGGTCTCCGGCTCGAGGCCGTCGCCGACCCGGAGCTTGTCGATGGCCTCGGCGAGCGCGTCGACGAAGCGATCGTGGATGCCGGCCTGCACGTAGATGCGGTTCGCGCACACGCACGTCTGCCCGGCGTTGCGGAACTTCGAGTCGATCGTGCCCTTGACGGCGTTGGCGAGGTCGGCGTCGTCGAAGACGATGAGCGGCGCGTTGCCGCCCAGCTCGAGGGCGAGCCGCTTGAGCGTGCCCGCCGACTGGGCCATGAGGGTGCGTCCGACCTCGGTGGAGCCGGTGAAGCTGATCGTGCGCACCAGGTCGTGACCCGTGAGCACCTCGCCGATGAGCGCCCCGGAGCCGTTCACCACGCTCAGCACACCGGCGGGGAGCCCCGCCTTCTCCGCGAGCGCGACGAGGGCGAAGGCAGACAGCGGCGTCTCGCCGGCCGGCTTGATGATCATGGAGCAGCCGGCGGCCAGCGCGGGAGCGGCCTTGCGCAGGATCATCGCCGCGGGGAAGTTCCACGGGGTGATCGCGGCGGTGACGCCGACCGCGTTGCGCGTGGTCATCATGCGGCGGTCGGGGTTGTTGGTGGGGATGACCTCGCCGTACAGGCGCTTGGACTCCTCGGCGAACCACTCGATGAAGGAGGCGCCGTAGAGCACCTCGGCGCGGGCCTCCGCCAGCGGCTTGCCCTGCTCCCACGTCAGGATCTGGGCGAGGTCGTCGGCGTTCTCGACCACGAGGTCGTACCAGCGGCGCAGCGTGCGGGCGCGGGTGGGCGCGGGCACCTTCGACCACGACAGGAAGGCCTCGTGCGCCGCCTGGACGGCCGCCTCGACGTCCTCGGCGGTGGCCACGGCGACCTGCACGATCTCCTCGCCGGTCGCCGGATCGGTGACCGGGCGGCGCTCGCCGGCGGAGCCGTCGCGCCACTGCCCTCCGTAATGGAGCTGGGTGCGCAGGAGATCGCCTTCGAGGAGTGCGCGACGGGTGGAGGACATGATCACCTACTGCTTTCTGTGAACATCGAAAATCGTTTGAACCGCGTCCAGCATACGGGTAATGTGCGAAATGCGACCAGTAGTGCGTAAAGCGAACGAACGAAGGTGTACCGAATGCAGATCGAGGAGCTGGACAGGGCCTACCTGTTCCACCCCATGACCAACCTCGCGGCCCACGAGCAGAACGGGCCGCCGCTGACGATCGTCGAGGGTCACGGCGCCACCGTCACCGACCACAACGGCCGGGATTACCTCGACGCCATGGCGGGGCTGTGGTGCGTGAACGTCGGCTACTCGCACCCCGAGATGGCCGATGCGCTCCACGCGCAGGCGTCGAAGCTGCCGTACTTCCACGCGTTCTCCTCCATGGGCACGGAGCTGCCCGCGCTTTTGTCGGAGCGGCTGATCCGCATGGCGCCGGTGCCGATGAGCAAGGTCTTCTTCGGCAACTCCGGGTCCGACGCGAACGACACCCAGGCCAAGCTCGTCTGGTACTACAACAACGTGCTCGGCCGGCCGGAGAAGAAGAAGATCATCTCCCGCCGTCGCGGCTATCACGGTGTGACCGTGCTGTCCGGCGGGCTGACCGGACTCAAGAACCTGCACGACGGCTTCGACCTGCCGCTGCCGATGATCCGCCACGTCCGTCCGCCGCACCGCCTGTGGGAGCGGGCGCCCGGCCAGACCGACGAGGAGTTCTCGACCGCGCTCGCCGCAGAGCTCGAGACGCTCATCCTCGACGAGGGTCCCGAGACCGTGGCCGCGATGATCGCCGAGCCGGTCATGGCCGCGGGCGGCGTCATCGTGCCGCCCGACACGTACTTCCCGAAGATCCAGGAGGTGCTCGACCGCTACGACGTGCTGCTGATCGCCGACGAGGTCGTCAACGGCTTCGGGCGTCTGGGCGTGCCGTTCGGCAGCGACGCCGTCGGGATGCGTCCCGACCTGATGACCGTCGCGAAGGGCATCACCTCGGCCTACGTGCCGCTGTCGGCCGTCCTCGTGAGCGAGAAGGTGTGGCAGGTGCTGCTGGAGGGGTCGGCGAAATACGGCAGCTTCGGTCACGGCTACACCTACTCCGCGCACCCCCTCGCGGCGGCCGCCGCCATGGCGAACCTCGACATCATCGAGCGCGACGGCCTCATCGCCCAGGTGGCGGAGAACGGCGCCTACCTGCACGAGCTGCTGCACGCCGAGTTCGGCGACGACCCGCACGTCGGCGAGATCCGCGGCAAGGGCCTGATGGCCGCGCTGGAATTCGTCGAGTCGCGCGAGCCGCTGCGGCCGTTCGCGGCGCAGGGCGCCTTCGCGACGGCGGTGACGCTCCACTCCCGTGAGGCGGGCGTCATCACGCGCGCGCTGCCGGAGGCCGACACCGTCTCGTTCTCTCCGCCGTTCGTCACCACCCGCGACGAGCTGGAGCGCATGGTCGCGGGCGTCCGCGCCGGACTGGACCGCGCGGTCCAGGCCCAGCGGAGCGCGTCCTGACGATGACGACGCGCGTCGGCGTGCTGCTGAATTCCATCGCGGGGTTCGGCGGCACGCTGGCGATGCACGGCACCGATCGCCTCGCGGCCGATCGGTTCGCCGACGCGGTCGCGGCCGGGCGCGCGAGCCGCCGCCTCGTGCGGGCGCTGGAGACGTGGCGGTCGCGCGGCGGCGCCGCGCGACTGGTCCCGGCTCCCGGGCTGCTCGGCGCGGACACCCTGCGCTCCGCCGGCTTCGACGCGCACGTCGAGGCCGACCGGGACGCCGGCATCGCCGCCGGCGGCACGGTTATCGGACCCACCACCCGCCTCGACACCCTCGCGGCGGCACGGAGGCTGGTCGCCGACGGCATCGACGCCCTCCTGTTCTCCGGCGGAGACGGCACGGCCACCGACATCGCCGAGGCGATCGGCCTGGCGGTGCCGGTGATCGGCGTGCCCTCGGGCGTGAAGATGCACTCGCAGGTCTTCTCCCGTTCGCCCGAGGCCGCGGGACGCCTGCTCGCGGAGCTGACGGCCGGGCGGGCGTGGGACGAGACCGCCGACGTCCTGGATGCTGCGGCCGACGGCTCGACGGGGGTGATCGCCGCTCTGCGCGCCGCCCGCGCGGGCGAGCCCCTGCAGGGCGCGAAGGGGGGCGCCTCTGCATCGTCCGACGAGGGTGAGCGCCGCGCGATCGCGGCGGAGCTGCTGCGCGCGAGCGGGCCCGCGACGACCTGGATCATCGGCCCCGGCACCACCGCGGCCGCGCTGGCGGATGCCCTCGGCGTCGCCGGCACCCTTCGCGGCGTGGATGTGCGCCATCCCTCCGGCCGCGTCGAGCCCGACGTCGACGAGGAGCGCCTGCTCGCGGTCGTGACCGCCGCCGCCGACCCCCGCCTCGTGCTCGGCGTCGTCGGCGGTCAGGGCTTCCTCCTCGGCCGCGGTAACCACGAGCTCAGCCCGCGGGTGCTGGCGGCCCTCGGTCCCGACCGGGTGTCGATCGTCGCGACGTCGTCGAAGGTCGCCACGCTCGTCCCACCCGTCCTCTACATCGACGCCGACGACGGTCTCGGCGGCGAACCGGCCGGCTCGCGGCATCCGCTGCTCGGCTATCGTCGCGTGCGCACCGGCGCCCGGCAGACCACCGTCCTCAACGTCGTCGACGCCGCGGCCTGACCGCGGATCGACCGGAACACCCGATCAGGAGAAGCACGATGACACCATCCGCGCACCCCTACATGGCGAACTCCGCCGCCGAGAGCGGCCAGGCCCTCCTCGAGGCGGTCGGCGTCGCGTCGGCCGAGGAGCTGTTCGCCCAGATCCCCGCGGGCGACCGGGCCGATGACGGCATCGCCGCGCGGCCGGGCATCCGCTCGGAGCTGGAACTGCGACGGATGCTGGAGGGCCGCCTCCGCGGCGGCATCTCGACCGACTCCCACATCTCGTTCCTCGGCGGCGGCTACTGGAAGCACTACGTGCCGGCGCTCTGCGACGAGATCGCCGCCCGCCCCGAGATCGCCACCTCGGTATGGGGCACGCCGAGCTCCGACCACGGACGCAATCAGGCCTGGTTCGAGTTCACCTCCCAGCTCGGCGCGCTGCTCGACCTCGAGTTCGTGGGGCTGCCCGTCTACAGCTGGGGCTGCGCGGCGGGCCACGCGCTGCGCATGGCCGCGCGTCTCACCGGCCGCTCGGTGGTCGTCATCCCCTCGAACGTCGACCGCGAGCGGCGCCTGGTCATCGACACCTACTGCGGCTCGCGCGAGCTCGACGGTGCGCTCACCGTCCGCGAGGTCGCCGTCGATCCGGCGACCGGCACCGTGTCGCCGGCCGCGCTCGCGGCGGTGCTCGACGACGACGTCGCCGCGGTGTACCTCGAGACCCCGAACTCCTGGGGCGTCATCGAGCTGGAGATGACCGCGCTGATCGAGGCGACCCACGCGGTCGGTGCGGAGGCCGTCGTCGGCGTCGACCCGATCGCGCTCGGCGCCCTCGCCTCGCCGGCCGCCGCCGGCGCCGACATCCTGGTGGGCTCCATCCAGCCGCTGGGAATCCACCTGTACGCCGGCGGAGGCGTCGGGGGCTTCATCGCCTCGCGCGACGAGGAGCGCTACGCCCGCGAGTTCCCCACCCTCCAGGTGAGCATCGCCCCGACCCTGCGCGAGGGCGAGCGCGCGTTCGGCATGACCCTGTTCGCGCAGAGCTCCTACGGCTCGCGCGAGCTCGGCAACGACTGGACCGGCAACTCCGTCTACCTCTGGGCGGTCCGTGCGGCGGTCTACCTCTCCCTCCTCGGCCCGTCGGGCATGCGGGAGCTCGCGGAGACGAGCGCGGCCAACGCCCGTGCCACGGCGGAGCTGCTCGACGCGCTCCCCGGAGTCACCGTGCCGCACGTCGACCGCGTCTTCAAGGAGTTCGTCGTCGACTTCCGCGGCACGGGCATGACGGTCGCCGACATCAACGCCGCTCTGCTGACCCGCGGCATCCTGGGCGGCCACGACCTCACCGGCAGCCACGACGGTCTCGACGGCTGCGCCCTGTACTGCGTCACCGAGCTCACCACGGAGGCCGATGTGAGAGCCCTGATCACCGCCCTGGAGGAGGTGACGGCCCGATGAGCGCCGTCCGCCGCTTCCACGCCGCCTCGTGGGACGAGAAGGTCGTCTACGAGCTCGGCGCCCCCGGCCGCCGTGGGTTCGTCCCGCCGGCGTCGTGGGCGCCGGAGGGCACGTCCGCCCTGCCCGAGCACCTCCGTCGGGAGCACGACGCCGACCTGCCGGAGCTCGCCGAGTACGAGGTGCGCCGCCACTTCACCCACCTGTCGCAGCAGACGATGGGGATGATGGGCATCAGCCTGTTCGGCACGTGCACGATGAAGCACAACCCGACGGTCAACGACGCCGTCGCCGCGCGGTCGGAGATCGCCGCGGTGCACCCCCGGCAGGATCCCGCGACCTACCAGGGCGTGCTCGGACTCGTCCACGACATGGAGGACGAGCTGCGCAACCTGTCCGGGATGGCGGCCTTCAGCTTCCAGCCCGGGGGAGGGGCGGATGCCGCGTACCTGAACGCCGTCATCACGCGGGCGTACCACGCCTCCCGCGGCGAGCTCGCGCAGCGCACGCAGGTGATCACGACCGCCCAGGCGCACCCGTGCAACCCCGCGACGGCCAAGGCCGCCGGCTTCGAGGTCATCACCCTCCCCGTCGAGGAGGAGGGGTATCCGTCGCTCGAGGCGCTCAAGGCCGTCATCGGTCCCGACACGGCGGCCCTCGTGCTCAACAACCCCGACGACATGGGCATCTACAACCCGCGCATCCGCGAGTTCATCGACGCGGTGCACGAGGTCGGCGGGCTCGCCTTCTACGACAACGCCAACTTTAACGGCGTGATGACCCGCCTCCGCGCGCACGACCTCGGCTTCGACGCCTGCATGTACATGCTCCACAAGAGCTTCGGCGCGAACAAGGGCGGCAACGGTCCCTCGGTCGGCGCCTACGGATGCTCCGAGGCGCTCGCGCCGTTCCTTCCCGGCCCGCGCATCGTGAAGACCGGCGACGTGTACGAGCTGGTCGAACCCGAGCAGAGCATCGGGCGCGTGCGGGAGTTCCTCGGCAACGTGCCGCAGGTGATCAAGGCCTACTCGTGGACGCGCGCGATGGGCACCGACGGTCTCCGCGAGGCCGCCGACCTGTCGGTGCTCGCCAACAACTACATGGAGACACGGCTGATGGCGCTCGACGGCGTCACGATGGCCTTCCCCGGGAAGGCGCTGCCGCGGCTCGAGATGACCCGCTACTCGCTCGAGGAGTACGCCGCCGAGACGGGCCTCACTACCGTCGACGTGCAGAACCGCATGACCGACTTCGGGATCGACGCCTACTGGCTCGCGCACGAGCCGTGGCTGACGCCGGAGCCCTTCACCCCCGAGGCCGGGGAGATGTGGTCGAAGGAGGATCTCGACGAGTGGATCGACGTGCTCGCGCACGTGCTGGAGGAGGGACGGCGCGACCCCGAGATGGTGCGCAGCGCGCCGCACAACCAGGTCGTCGCGCAGATCGACGGCTCCGGCCTCGACGACCCGGCGACGTGGGCGGTCACCTGGGCGGCGTATCGCCGCAAGCACCAGAGCGCGTGACGAAGGGAGCGGATGCCGAGGCATCCGCTCTCTTCATCCCTCGCCGGCGGCGCGGCGGACCCCGGTGCGAGTTCGACCCGGCCGGGGGCATGCCGTACACTGGCGAGTGCAGTAGAAGTCTGCATTCTTTCGCCATGCCCCCCGTTCTCGGGGCTTCTCACGAAGGTTCGGCACGGTGGTCGACATGCAGGCGCCCGAGGCCCAGGTCTCTAGGGCGGTAGCTCAATTGGCAGAGCAGCGGTCTCCAAAACCGCAGGTTGCAGGTTCGATTCCTGTCCGCCCTGCGCGTATCGGCGCGTGCGCCGGTGCACGATGCGTCAGCGGAAGCTGACACGAAAGGTAATCAGGTGGGATCGATGGTCCAAGACGAGCCGAAGGGCGAGGTCGTCGCCAAGAGCGACGCCCCGCGCGAGAAGAAGCCCAACTTCTTCCAGCGCATCGCCATCTTCATCCGCCAGGTCTTCGCTGAGCTCCGCAAGGTCGTCACGCCGACGCGCCAGGAGCTGCTGAAGTTCACGGCGGTCGTGCTCGGATTCGTCGTCGTCATGATGGCGGTCGTCTACGGCCTCGACGTGCTGTTCGTCTGGATCACGACCGTCGTGTTCGGCGTTCCGGGCGGCGCGACCCCCTGAGCCCACGACGCGGGCGGAACGGCACGACCGTTCCGCACCACCAACGGAAGTGATTTCTTGTGACTGAAAGATATGTCGACGACGCCGACTGGGCGACCGCTGCAGAGCAGTCGTCGGAGGACGACGAGGCCCAGGAGGGCAACCAGCTGGCCGCCGACGAGCGCGCCGTGGAGCCCGCCGAGCACGCCGCGCTGCACGTCGTGGACGACTCCGACGACGACGAGACCGACGACTCCGACCTGGACGAGATCGACATCGAAGACCCGGAGGCCGACGCCATCGTGAACGACGCCCTGCACATCGACGAGGCCGCCGAGGCCGAGGCCGCGGCGGAGGTCCTCACCGACTCGCTCGCCGAGGAGCAGGCCGAGTACCAGGCCGCCCACGCCGACGACGTCACGCCCTACGACGGTCCCGACGTGAACGGCGACGAGGACGAGCCGGTGCTCGACACCGACTTCGTGCAGGAGGTGGATGCCGCGGCATCCGTCGTCGACGAGGTCGAAGCCTCCGTCGACCCGGCCGATGCGCCCGCCGCTCCGGTCGACCTGGACGCCGCCGACGACGAGTCCGTCTCGGGCTTCGAGGGCTCGGACGATGTCGATGATGTCGAGGGCTCTGAGGACGACGAGGACGCCGACCCGTACGAGGCGTTCCGCGCCGAGCTCCGGTCGCTCCCCGGCAAGTGGTTCGTCATCCACTCCTACGCCGGCTTCGAGCGCAAGGTGAAGGCCAACATCGAGCAGCGCAAGTCGACGCTCGAGGTCGAGGACGACATCTACCAGGTCGAGGTCCCGATGGAGGACGTCGTCGAGATCAAGAACGGCCAGCGCAAGATGGTCACCCGCGTCCGGATCCCCGGCTACGTGCTCGTGCGCATGGACCTCAACGAGGACACCTGGTCGGTCGTGCGCCACACGCCCGGTGTCACCGGCTTCGTGGGCAACGCGCACAACCCGACGCCGCTGCGCTTCGAGGAGGCCTTCAACATGCTGAAGAGCCTCGTCGAGGTCAAGGAGGTCGCTCCGGCCAAGGGCGGCGTGTCCAAGGGCGGTCAGCCGGTCGCGCGCTCGATCCCGGCCGAGGTCGACTTCGAGGTCGGCGAGACCATTACGATCAAGGAGGGCTCGTTCGCCGGGCTCCCCGGCACGATCTCCGAGATCAAGCCCGAGAGCGGCAAGCTCACCGTGCTCGTCTCGCTGTTCGAGCGCGAGACCCCCGTCGAGCTCTCGTTCGACCAGGTTACCAAGCTCTGACCCCCGGCTGAGTCTCCGGAAGCGCCCCGTCTCCGACGGGGCGCTTCCGCGTTCCCGGGAGGTCCTCCGCCTCCGGGGCCATCCCGTACCCCTGTGCAAGAGGACGGAGATGTGCGAGACGACGGATGCTGCGGGCTCGAGCGGTCCGGCATCCTGCACATCTCCGCACTTCTGGTCCGGGTCAACTCCTCCCCACCCGCCCGGCTCAATCGCCCATCATCAGATCGGGACGGGTGCCGCCCTCCCGGACCCGAGATGCGGGAGCCTCCGGGGATGGGATCTCTCGCGGAGACGGTGGCCGCGGCCGGCGGCGTGATGCGGGTAGCCGCGCTCCGGAGCGCGGGTGTGCCTCGCCGCACGATCGAGAACGAGGTCGCCGCGCACTTGCTGATGCGTCCGCGAAACGGCTGGATCGCGCTGCCGGATGCCGATCCCGCGCTGGTCGCGGCCGCTCGGGCGGGTGTGATTCTCACCTGCCTCACCCAGGCTGAACGTGTGGGGCTGTGGGTCGTCGATGACGGCGCGATCCACGTCGCGGCGCATCCGCATCGGCATATCGGCGAAGTGAGGTCCGACACCCGCGTTCATTGGGCGCGACCGCTTGTGCCGCGGCATCCCGATGCCTTGTTCGACCGCGTCGAGAACGTGTTGGCTGTTGTCGCGAACTGCCAGCCGCACGAGCGCGCGCTGGCCGTATGGGAGTCCGCCCTGCGGCAGGGGCAGGTGACGCGCGAGACCCTTCGCCTGTTGCCTCTGTCGACCACCGCGCGCTCGCTGCTCGAGAAGTGCTCCCTGCATTCGGACTCGGGGCTCGAGACGTTCATCCCGGTACGTCTGCGGTTCCTCCGCCTGCCGATCCGCCGGCAGGTGTGGCTCGCCGGGCACTTCGTCGATTTCCTGATCGGCGACCGTCTCGTCCTGCAGGTCGACGGCGGTCATCACGTCGGTGCACAGAGACGAAGTGACATCGCCCACGATGCGCGGCTGATGCTGCTGGGTTTCCACGTGATCCGCCTGGACTACGTGCAGATCATGTCGCGGTGGGCCGAGGTGCACGACGTGATCGTGCTCGCCGTCGCGCAGGGGCTCCACCGCGCCGCGTGACGGGGCATGATGACGGAGATGTGCAGGATGACGGATGCTGCGACGCCCCAGCATCCGTCATCTTGCACATCTCCGCGTTCCCGCGCGAAGGGGTGGTTGAGGCTCGGGGCGGGCGGGATGAGGCTCGAGACCGGCGGGTTGAGGCTGGCGACGGCGGGTTGAGGTCGGGCGGGGCTCGCAACAGGCGCGGGAAGAGGGGGTGGGCGCGGGAAGAGGGGGTGGGCGCGCGCACCGGGCGCGGGGGAGAGGGGCGCCCCCGGGTGAGGTAAGCTTGGGTGGTTTGCGTCGCTTCGGCGTGCGCGGACGACCGCGGTCCGGAGATGCCGGGCGCGCGGGAGAACAGGATGCCACGGCATCCGGTTCGAACGAAAGGAAGAGGACATGGCACCCAAGAAGAAGGTGACCGGCCTGATCAAGCTCCAGATCAAGGCAGGAGCCGCCAACCCGGCGCCCCCGATCGGGCCCGCGCTCGGTCAGCACGGCGTCAACATCATGGAGTTCTGCAAGGCGTACAACGCGGCGACCGAGGCTCAGCGCGGCAACGTCATCCCCGTTGAGATCACCGTCTACGAGGACCGCAGCTTCACGTTCATCCTCAAGACGCCCCCGGCCGCCGAGCTCATCAAGAAGGCCGCCGGCCTGTCGAAGGGCTCCGCGACGCCGCACACCACCAAGGTGGGCAAGCTCACGCAGGCTCAGGTCCGCGAGATCGCCGAGACGAAGCAGCCCGACCTGAACGCGAACGACATCGACGCCGCGGCGAAGATCATCGCCGGCACCGCCCGTTCCATGGGCATCACGGTCGAGGGCTGAGGGGAATAAGGATCATGGCAACCAAGTCCAAGGCTTACAAGGCCGCCGCCGCGAAGATCGCGCCGGACACGTTCTACTCGCCCACCGAGGCCGTCGCGATCGCGAAGGACACCGGATCGGCGAAGTTCGACTCGACCGTCGAGGTCGCGCTCAAGCTCGCCGTCGACCCCCGCAAGGCGGACCAGATGGTGCGCGGCACCGTCATGCTGCCCCACGGCACCGGCAAGACCGCCCGCGTCATCGTCTTCGCGACCGGTCCGGCCGCCGAGGCCGCCATCGCCGCGGGTGCCGATGAGGTCGGCGGCGCCGAGCTCATCGAGAAGGTCGCCGGGGGCTACACCGCCTTCGACGCCGCCGTCTCCACCCCGGAGCTCATGGGCCAGGTCGGCCGCCTCGGAAAGGTCCTCGGACCCCGCGGTCTGATGCCGAACCCGAAGACCGGCACGGTCACCCCGAACCCGGCCAAGGCCGTCGAGGAGATCAAGGGCGGAAAGATCGAGTTCCGCGTCGACAAGCACGCCAACGTGCACTTCGTCGTGGGCAAGGCCTCGTTCTCGCAGGAGCAGCTCGGCGAGAACTTCGCCGCCGCGCTCGAGGAGATCGTCCGCCTCAAGCCGTCCAGCTCCAAGGGCCGTTACATCCAGAAGGGTGCGGTGTCGACCACGTTCGGCCCCGGCATCCCGCTGGACGTCAACGCTCTCTGAGCCGACACGCATCGCGCCAAGGGCCTCACCTCCGGGTGGGGCCCTTCGCCGTTCGCCAGGTGGAGATCGGATGCTGCGGCCACCCCGACCGGGATGTCCGAGCCTGATCGCGGCGCCCGCCACCGCCCGAGTGTGTCGCTATGCGACAGCCCGATACGCGAGCGCCCCATCGCGAATTAGGGTCGAACGTCCGGCCCGTCCGGTCGCCCGCACCACGGCACCCCCGGCACACCGCGAGCGGCCCAGCACCGCACACCACCGCACACCGCCAGCAGCACGGCAGAGCACCACAGCACGGCACAGCACCACATCCCCCGCACCTCGGCATCACCGCCGCCGCATCACAGGAGTCACCATGGCACGTCGCCGCATCCTCGTCCTCGCCGTTCTGGCCGCCCTCGCCGCACCGCTGGTCGCCTGCAGCAGCGGCACGGCCGCTCCCGCGGGCAGCGCCGCCGGTGACGACTACGGCCTCGCCAAGGCCGGCACGCTCACCGTCGCGACCGAGGGCACCTACCGCCCATTCACGTACCACCAGGACGGCTCCGGGCCCCTCGTCGGCTACGACGTCGAGATCATCGAGGCGGTCGCCGACAAGCTCGGCCTCGAGGTCGCGTACCAGGAGACGCAGTGGGACGCGATCTTCGCCGGGCTCGACGCGGGCCGCACCGACGTCATCGCCAACCAGGTCTCGATCAACCCCGAGCGCGAGGCGAAGTACCTCTTCAGCGAGCCGTACACGGTCTCGCCGGGCGTCATCGTCGTCAAGGAGGACGACGACTCGATCTCCAGCTTCGCCGACCTCGCGGGCAAGACCACCGCGCAGTCGCTGACGAGCAACTGGTACGAGCTCGCCCAGCAGAACGGCGCCAAGGTCGAAGCCGTCGAGGGCTGGGCCCAGGCCGTCGCGCTCCTCGACCAGGGTCGCGTCGACGCCACCGTCAACGACAACCTGACGTTCCTCGACTACGAGAAGACCAACGGGCCGACCGGCCTCAAGATCGCCGCCGAGACCGATGACCCGGCCCGCAACGCCTTCGCGTTCGCCAAGGACAAGACCGCCCTGGTCACCGCGGTCGACTCCGCCCTCGATGAGCTGCGCGCGGACGGCACCCTCGCGAAGATCAGCGAGAAGTACTTCGGCGCCGACGTCTCGCAGTGATGACGGACGGGCGGAGATCCTGATGGATCAGAGCACCTGGGACCTCCTCGTCTCGTCCTTCTGGCCCCTGCTGCTGGCGGGACTGACGGGGACCATCCCCCTCGCGCTCATCTCCTTCGCGCTCGGGCTGCTCATCGCCCTGGTGGTGGCGCTGCTGCGGATCTCGAAGAACCCGGTGCTGTCGGGCGTCGCACGGTTCTACATCTCCGTGATCCGCGGCACGCCCCTGCTCGTCCAGCTCTTCGTGATCTTCTACGGGCTGCCGGCCGTCGGGCTGACCGTCGACCCCTGGCCCAGCGCGATCGTCGCGTTCTCGCTGAACGTCGGAGGCTACGCGGCCGAGGTGATCCGCGCCGCCATCCTCTCAGTGCCCAAGGGGCAGTGGGAGGCGGCCTACACGATCGGCATGTCGCCGCGTCGCTCGCTGCTGCGCATCATCCTTCCCCAGGCGGCGCGCGTGTCGGTGCCGCCGCTGTCCAACACCTTCATCTCCCTGGTGAAGGACACGTCGCTGGCGTCGCTCATCCTCGTGACGGAGCTGTTCCGCCGCGCACAGGAGATCGCGGCGTTCAGCCTCGAAGTGCTGGTCGTCTACCTCGAGGCGGCCCTGATTTACTGGATCTTCTGCCTGGTGCTGTCGTCGGGCCAGAATCTCCTCGAGAAGAGACTCGATCGCTATGTCGCACACTGACGACCCGCTCGCGCCCCCTCCCGTCACCGATGGCGGTGAGCTCCTGGCGGCGCAGGGCATCCGCAAGAGCTTCGGCGACACCGAGGTCCTCCGCGGCATCGACCTGGAGCTGACGCGCGGGGAGGTGCTCGTCCTCATCGGCCCCAGCGGATCGGGGAAGACGACCGTGCTGCGCGCCTTGAACGGTCTCGAGACTCCGGATGCCGGAACCATCCGTGTCGACGGAGGCCCATCGATCGACTTCTCGGCGCCGGTCAAGAAGGCCGACCGTTCGGCGCTCCGCGACCGCTCGGCGATGGTGTTCCAGCAGCACAACCTGTTCCCGCACAAGACCGTCCTCGAGAACGTGATCGAGGGACCCGTGCAGGTGCAGAGGGTGCCCAAGGGGCAGGCGGTCGCCGAGGCCCTCGCCCTCCTCGAGCGGGTCGGACTCGCCGAGAAGCGCGACGCCTATCCTCACGAGCTCTCCGGAGGCCAGCAGCAGCGCGTCGGCATCGTCCGCGCGCTGGCGCTCAAGCCCGACCTCCTGCTGTTCGACGAGCCGACCAGCGCGCTCGACCCCGAGCTCGTCGGCGAGGTGCTCACCGTCATCAAGGAGCTCGCGGAGGAGGGCTGGACGATGGTCCTCGTCACCCACGAGCTCGCGTTCGCCCGCCAGGCGGCCGATGTCGTCCTCTTCCTCGATCACGGCGTGGTCGTCGAGCGCGGGCACCCGGCGCAGATCTTCACGACCCCGCGCGAGGAGCGGACGAAGAAGTTCCTCGACCGCATCCTCCGCCCCTTCGACTGACCCGGCCCCGACCGACATGGTGTCGACCGACCCGGGCCCGACCGACGTGCCGGTAACGGTCGCGCCGGCGACCGCCGCGCCCGGTAGCGTCACAGGGATGACTCGCACGCTCGCCGATCTCCTCGGCATCGAGGCGCCCATCCTGCTCGGCCCGTTCGGCGGGCTCTCGAGCATCGCCCTGACCGCTGCGGTGAGCGACCACGGCGGGCTCGGCGGCTACGGGCTCTACGGATACGCCGCGGAGCGCATCGCGCAGACGGCGGCGGAGCTCCGCGCAGAGACCCGCCGCCCGTTCGCGCTCAACCTGTGGCTGCCGACCGGTGACGAGGTGCTGCCCGGTGATCCACCGCTGGAGCCGTTCCTCGACGCGCTGGCCCCGCTCTTCGCGGCCGCGGGCGTCGCCGTGCCCGCGCCACCTGCCGCGTTCCTGCCGTCCGTCGACGACCAGTGGCAGGCGGTGATGGATGCCGCACCCGCCGCCGTCAGCGTGGTGTTCGGCGTGCCGACGCCGCACCAGGTCGAGCAGGCGCGGAGCCGCGGCATCCGTCTCATCGGCACCGCCACGACGGTTGCCGAGGCGGTCGCACTCGAGGAGAGCGGCGTGGACGCGATCGTCGCCAGCGGCAGCGAGGCGGGCGGGCATCGGGTCTCGTTCCTCGCGCGCGCCGAGGAGTCGCTGGTCGGCACGATGTCGCTGGTGCCCCAGGTCGTGGACGCCGTGCGGGTGCCCGTCGTCGCCGCCGGCGGCATCGCCGACCGTCGAGGCGTCGCGGCGGCGATCGCGCTGGGAGCGTCCGGCGTGCAGGTGGGCTCGGCGTTCCTGCGCACGCGGCAGTCCGCGGCGACCGAGGCGCACCGGCGCGCGCTGGCCGCGTCGTCCGACACCGGCACCGTGCTCACCCGGGCGATGAGCGGCCGGCTGGCCCGCGGCATCCCGAACCGCGCCCTGCGCGAGATCGAGACGAGCGGCATGATCGCGCCGTTCCCGGCGCAGAACTGGCTCACGGGGGTCTTCCGGGCGGCAGCCTCGGTGCGCGGCGACGGGGACCTGCTGTCGCTGTGGGCCGGTCAGTCGGCGGCGATCGGCGACCGCGACGACGCGGCCGAGGTGTTCGCCGAGCTGGCGGCGGGGCTGCCCTAGGCCGTCGCGCGGACCTCGAACCCGGACTCGTCGACGGCGTCG
The DNA here is from genome assembly GCF_047237905.1 of Microbacterium jepli. Lineage (NCBI taxonomy): Bacteria > Bacillati > Actinomycetota > Actinomycetes > Micrococcales > Microbacteriaceae > Microbacterium > Microbacterium jepli. Next base: position 923,154 of record NZ_JBDFLW010000005.1, read on the forward strand.
AGGTCGTCGACCTGCGCGCCGTCCACGCGGCCGCCCGGAGGGCCCTCAGCCATCCAGGCAAGCATCTCGTCGACGGCGGCGGGGGTTCCCTGCACCTCGGCCTCGACCGCCCCGTCGGCGCGGTTGCGCACCCAGCCGGTCACGCCGGCCCCGTCCGCCATCATCTTCGCGGTGTAGCGGTAGCCGACTCCCTGGACCTCGCCGCGGACGAGGACGTGCACGCGCTTCATCCCCCCATGGTGCCGGATGCCGCGGCCGCCCGGCTCAGTGCGGCAGCACCAGGCTGACGGCCAGCGCGATCATGACGACCGCGATGACCCCGTCGAGGATGCGCCATGCGCGCGGCGTGGACAGCCAGCGCCCGAGGAAGCGGGCACCGAAGGCGAGACCGAAGAACCACAGGATGCTGGCGGTCACCGCGCCCGCGGCGAACCACCAGCGATCGGCGCCGTGCGTGTTGGCCACCGTGCCCAGCAGGAACACCGTGTCGAGGTAGACGTGGGGGTTCAACCACGTGAGGGCGAGGCAGGTGAGGACGGCGGGGACGAGCCCGGTGCGGGCGCGGCTGACGACTGTGCGCGTCGCCCCACCGCCCGTGGCCGAGGCGCCGCCCTCGGCGATGCGCTCCGTCTCCGCGACGTCGAGGGCCTGACCCGTGGGCCGCCAGGCGCGCCGGGCGGCGAGGAGCCCGTAGACGAGCAGGAAGACCGCTCCCGCCCAGCGGACGACGTCGATCAGCCACGGCACGGCCTGAAGGACCAGTCCGATGCCCGAGACTCCGAGGACGATGAGCGCGGCATCCGACACCGCGCAGATCGCCGCGATCACGACCACGTTCTCGCGGCGGAGGCCCTCTCGCAGCACGAAGAGGTTCTGCGCCCCGATGGCGACGATGAGCGAGAAGCCGAGGCCGAGGCCGGCAAGGACGGAGGTGAGCACATTCCGACGTTAGAGGCGTCCATCGGTTCAGTACAGCTCACGCACCTTGCGCTGCATTAGCCTGGCTTACGATGAGGATCCCGCTGGAGCTCGCCGAGACGCTCGCCGCCGTCGTGGACGAAGGCACGCTCGACGCCGCCGCGCGCACGCTGCACATCACGCCGTCCGCGGTGAGCCAGCGCATCAAGTCGCTCGAGGAGATCGTCGGGCGGGTCGTGCTCCTCCGGTCCCGACCCGTGCGCGCGACGCCGGACGGCGAGTCCGTCGTCCGGCTGGCTCGCCAGGTCGCGCTGCTCGCGCACGACACGGTCGCCGAGCTCGGCGTCGGAGACGACGGCGCGCGTGTCAACATCCCGCTGGGGGTGAACGCGGACTCGCTGGCCACGTGGTTCCTGCCGCCCCTCGCCCGGCTGTCGGAGGAGCGCGCGGTCGTCTTCGACATCCATCGCGACGACCAGGAGTTCACCTCGGAGCTGCTGGAGTCGGGCACCGTGATGGGCGCCGTCACCTCTCGCGAGGTCCCGGTGGCCGGCTGCCGGGTGAGTGCGCTGGGATCGATGCGCTACGAGGCGGTCGCGACCCCGGCCTTCGTCGCGCGGTGGTTCGGCGACGGCGTCACCGCCGCCGAGCTGCAGACGGCGCCGGCGGTCGACTTCGACCGACGTGACGACCTGCAGACCCGGTGGCTGCTCGCGCGCGGCGTCGATGCGGCGGCTCCTCCGCGGCACCGCATCCCCGCCTCCGCCGACTTCGCCGCGGCGGTGTCGGCCGGGCTCGGGTGGGGGCTCCTGCCGCCCTTCCAGTCGGCCGACGCCGTGCGGGAGGGGCGGCTCATCGCCCTGCCCGGCGATCCGGTCGACGTGCCGCTGTACTGGCAGCAGTGGAACCTGCGGTCCGAGCTGCTCGACGCCGTCGCCGACGCGGTGATCGCCGAGGGCCGCCGAGTGCTCGACCCTGTCAGTCGTCGGTGACGCGCAGCACGATCTTGCCGCGTGTGTGGCCGTCCTCGAGCTGTGCGTGTGCGGCGGCGGCGTCATCCAGGCCGAAGACACGGTCGACGTACACCTGCACCGCGCCGCTGTCGAGAAGCCGTGCGATGGTTGCCAAGGCGCTGCCGTCGGGGATCACGCGATAGCCGGTCGCGCGCACCCCGGCGGCACGCGCCGCCTCCGCGAAGCCGGGGGAGGAGCCCGAGGGCACCACGACCAGCAGGCCGCCGGGTCGCAGCACCGAGAGCGAGCGTGTGCTCGTGGCATCGTGCAGGTCGCCCACGAGGTCGATCACGACGTCCATGCCCGACACCACGTCTTCGAACCGCGTCGTGGTGTGGTCCACGACCACGGTGGCGCCCAGCTCGCGCAGCCACGCGGCGTTGCGCCCCGAGGCCGTCGTCGTCACCGACGCGCCCAGATACGCGGCGAACTGCACCGCGAAGTGGCCGACGCCTCCGCTGCCGGCGTGGATCAGCATCCGCTGTCCCTCGTGGGCGTGGGCGGTCTCGACGACGATGCCCCACGCGGTCAGGGCCGCCAGCGGCACACCGGCGGCCTCGACGTGGGAGAGTGCGGCGGGCTTGCGGGCGACGGACAGCGCCGGCACCACGACGTACTCGGCGTAGCTGCCTCCCGAGCGGGGGAACGGCGCCATGCCGAAGACCGCGGTGCCGACCGGCAGCGGGTGCGACTCATAGGCCGAGCTGACCACGACGCCGCTGAAGTCGAAGCCCAGCGCCGCCGGGTAGGCGTCGATGGCGGAGGAGACGCCGGCGCCTGCCCGCGTCTCGGCGTCGATCGGGTTCACCCCGGCGGCCACGACCCGCACGAGCAGCTCGCTGAGCACCGGCGTGGGGGTTGGGAGGGTGGCGGCGTGGAGCGCGGCCGCCGGCCCGGGGCCGTCGATGACGGCCGCGCGCATCGTCTCGGGCGGGGTCTCCACGGTGGCGAGAGCGTCAGGGCGACTGACGGTGGTGCGCAGCGGGCGGGTCTTCATGCACGGCTCCTTCCGCGTGCGCGCCGACATCGGCCGCACTCCTCATCGAGAGGAGTTCCAGTCAAACGTCGCTGTGTCTCCGCGGTGTTACGCCGGTGCTACCGGCGCACTAATCCTGCGGCCCGCGTGTGTCGGGCGGAGGTCGGGAGCCTTCGGGCCGGCGATGAAGACCCGGTGGCGGCAGGTCAGGAGCCGTCGCGCGGCGACGGGGTGATGCCCGCCGTGAGGGCGTGCAGCAGCCGCGTGAGGTTGTCGATGTCGTCGATGCGCCAGGCATCGAGCGACTTCATCAGCGTGTCCTCCTGCGGCTCGCGCGCGGCCGCCAGCCGCTGCCGGCCGAGCTCGGTCGGCGACAGGATGCTGGACCGACCGTCGGCCGGATCGGGAGTCCGCTCCACGAGGCCGAGGCTCTCCAGCTCGCGCACGGTGCGGCTGATCTGGCCCTTGTCGGCCATGAGCGTCTCGGAGAGGGAGGACTGCGTGACCGCGCCGCGGTTCACGATGGTGGTGAACACCTTGTAGGCGCCCGGCAGCATGCCGGGGCTGACGCGTTCGGCGTTGGCCGAGATGATGCGGCGCACGCGGTTGAGCAGTTCCCCGAACTCCGCCTCGAGGGCGCGCACCGCAGCGGTGCGCGCCTCGAGGCTCTCGGGAGTGGTCATCGTCCTCGACATTACCGGCGGCTGAGACGGGTCTCGGACGGGGTGCGGGCAGGATTGCCGCGGCGCGTGCGCAGCGGACCGTCGGCGCGCACAGGGCTGTCGGTGCGCAGCCGGCTGTCAGCGCGGAGCCGGCTGTCGGCGCGGAGCGGGCCGTCGGTGCGGGTGGCGGGCTGAGCTGTCTCCACCGCGTGGTCGGCTGCCGCGGTCCGGGCGGTGCCGGTCGCGGTGAGCGTGCCCATCGCCTCGGGGACCGAGACGGTGGCGACATCGGCTTCGGCCGCCTGCAGGCGCTCGCTCGTGGTCATCGTGGTGAGCGGCTTGTTCGGCAGGAACAGGACGGCGATGAGGCTCACCACGGCGAACGGCACCGCGATGAGGAAGGAGTGCGAGATGCCGGTGGCGTAGACGTCCTCGAAGATGACCTGGAGGGCGGCGGGCATGTCGCGCACCTGGGGGAGCGTGCCCGACTGCAGCTGCGCCGCCCACTGCTGGGCCTGCGCGCCGAGGCTCACGAGCGCGGTCTGGAGCTCGTCGCGCCGGTCGCCGAGCTGGGTGGTCACGCTGGTGGCCAGAGCCGCCCCCATGACGGAGACGCCGATGGTGCCGCCGAGGCTGCGGAAGAACGTGACGCCGGAGCTGGCGACGCCGATCTCGGAGGGCGACGAGGTGTTCTGCACGACGAGCACGAGGTTCTGCATCGTCATGCCGACGCCCGCGCCGAGCAGGAACATGTAGACCGAGACGAGGGCGAAGTTCGTGTCATAGTGGATGGTCGACAGAAGGAACGCGCCCGCGGTCAGCAGCACGGCTCCGGCGATGAGGTACGGCTTCCACTGCCCGAAGCGGGTGATCAGCGCGCCCACGCCGACCGAGGACAGCAGCAGTCCGGCGATCATCGGGATGGTCATGAGGCCGGCCTCGGTCGGGGTCGCACCGCGCGCGAGCTGCATGTACTGGCTCAGAAAGACGGATGCGCCGAACATCGCGATGCCGGTGGCGATGGAGGCCACGACCGCGAGGGTGAAGGTGCGGTTGCGGAAGAGCGACAGCGGCACCAGCGGCTCGGGCGCGCGCAGCTCGTTCATGATGAACAGCACGGCGGCCAGCAGCGCGCCGCCGACCATGAGGGCGGTCGTCAGGCTCCACCACTCGAAGGAGTCTCCGGCCAGCGTCACCCAGATCAGCAGCAGGGAGACCGCCGCCGACAGCAGGACGATGCCGAGGTAGTCGATCGACACCTTGCGACGGGCGCGGGGGAGGATGTGCAGCGTGCGCTGGACGATGAGGAGCGCCGCGATGGCGAAGGGGAGCGCGACGTAGAAGTTCCAGCGCCATCCCCAGGCGTCGGTGATCACACCGCCGAGGAGCGGGCCGCCGACGGTGGCCACGGCCATGACGGCGCCGAACAGGCCCATGTAGCGACCGCGCTCGCGAGGGCTGATGATGTCGGCCATCAGCACCTGGCTGAGGGCGGCCAGGCCGCCGGCGCCGAGGCCCTGCACGGCGCGGAAGGCGATCAGCGTCTCGGGGTTCTGCGAGAAGCCCGCCGCCGCGGTGGCCAGCACGAAGATGACGATCGCGAGCTGGAACAGCACCTTGCGGTTCGTGAGGTCGGCGAGCTTGCCCCAGATCGGGGTGGAGATGGCCGTGGTGAGCAGGGTCGCGGTGACCACCCACGTGTAGGAGGTCTGGGTGCCGTTGAGATCGTGGATGATCACGGGCAGCGACGTCGAGACGACGGTGGAGGCGAGCATCGAGACGAACATGCCCAGCAGCAGGCCGGAGAGGGCCTCGAGCACCTGCCGGTGCGACATCTTCGGGCGGTCTTCGTCGAGCGCGACGGCTCGGGACGGCGTGGGGGCTGTGGTGGCCATGACGCGGCTTTCTTCTGAACGGGGATGACTCCGCGACGACGATGGCGCGTTAGTTGACTCGCATCAACTATAGCCGGATGGTTGACACGTGTCAACTATGCGATCGGGTCACTCCAGAACGAGGTCGACCTCCGGGTGACCCGCGAACACGTCCAGCACGATGTCGAAGTAGGTCGGCCCCGTTCCCGACTCCGCTTCGGCCAGCCGACGGCGGAAGCGCTCCTGGTCGAACACGTCGGGCTGCTCGAGCTTCCGGCGGTAGTACGCGACGGTCTCGCTGCGGCCGAGCGCCCGGCGGCTCGCCTCGGAGTCCCGCCACACCACTCCCACCGGATCGGTGGCGGTCGCCAACGCGCCGAACCCGCCGTAGCGGAGGTCGTCGAGCGCATCCAGGCTGTCAGCGAGCCGCCAGTCCTCCCCGCCCATGAAGACGCGGTTGATCTCGTCGTAGAACGAGGGGATGCCGCGGACGGCTGTTCCTTCGACGATGAAGGTGGTCACGGGGCGGCCGGTGCGCCGTCAGTCCGCCAGCGCCAGCGCGCGGAAGGGCTCACGCGGGGCGGTCGGCTGCGGCATCCGCTCGTCCTGCCGGCCTCGCAGATGACGGCGGTGCAGCTCGTCGATGAGTGCCGTGGCGAGGCGCACGAGCGAGGCGATCTCGACCTCGTCGCGCTCCACCCACGCGCAGTGCGGCTCGTCGCGGATCGGCACGAACTCCGCGTGCTGCTCCCAGGCGACGAGCGTGCGCTCCGCCCCGAGCACGTGCTGCTGCCACCACACCTGACGAAGATAGGAGCGCGGGATGCTGCGCCACGCCTTGTTGGTCGTCTTGATCTCGCAGAGCGTCACGCGACCGTCGCGGTCGACGGCGATGCCGTCGGGGGTCGCCAGGTGCCGCTTCTCGACCTCCGCGTGGAAGAGCGCGCTGGAGGGGAGGATGCCGTGGGTCGCGGCGACCCAGCCGGCGATCTCAGGCTCGCGCCGCCGACCGTGGGCGGTGTAGGCGTTGCCGGAGAAGTTCGAGCCCATCAGCTTGGCGTCCGCCGCGCGGGGGATGACCCGTTCGCTGGTGAGCGCCGCCACATCGGTCGCCGTGATCCCGCGGGAGCGAGCGCGCACCCAGGCCACTCGATCGCGGGAGTCCGCGACGATGCGTGCAGCGAGCTCGGGGGTCACCACTCGAGGCTAACCCCGGCCGCCGACGAAGTCCGCAGCGGCGGCCGTGTCGTGCATCCCGGCGGTCCGCGGCGATTTTGCCGTGACGGCGACGTCGCGTACTCTGGGGGGAGCCAAAGACCGCCGGTCATCGGAGTGCGCGAAAGCGCATGAAGATCGAAGCACTGCATCGCAGAGGCCCGCGCAGGTGTCACGAACGAATCTCCTTCGGGAATCCAGCTCCGTGCGCTTGCGCCGGAGCTTTTTGCATGTGTGCCGAGAAGACCGGATGCTGCGGCCGACGCCCGCCACCGCGGAGCGTCTCGTACATACAAGGAGTGGCCATGGCGCAGAAGGATGCATCGGTCGCCGAGCTCACGAAGAACTTCGAGAACTCGACCGCCGTTCTGCTGACCGAGTACCGCGGTCTGACGGTTGCGGAGCTCAAGCAGCTCCGCAGCGACATCCGTCAGGACGCGGAATACGCCGTGGTGAAGAACACGCTGACCAAGATCGCCGCGAACAACGCGGGCATCACCGCGCTGGATGAGGGTCTCAAGGGCCCCTCGGCCATCGCGTTCGTGCACGGAGACCCCGTCTCCGTCGCCAAGGGTCTGCGTGCCTTCGCCAAGGCACACCCTCTTCTCGTGATCAAGGGCGGCTATTTCGATGGCAACCCGCTGACCGCGGATGAGGTCAACAAGCTCGCCGACCTCGAGTCCCGTGACGTCCTGCTGGCGAAGCTCGCCGGCGCGATGAAGGCGACGATGACGAAGGCCGCTTATGTCTTCAACGCACTGCCGTCGAAGGCCGTTCGCACGGTCGACGCACTGCGCGAGAAGCAGGAGTCCGCGGCGTAGGTTCCGGCCTCACCGCGGTTGATTCGACACACCAACAAGGAGAAACATCATGGCAAAGCTCACCACTGACGAGCTTCTCGACGCCTTCAAGGAGCTCACGCTCATCGAGCTCAGCGAGTTCGTCAAGGCCTTCGAGGAGACCTTCGACGTCACCGCCGCTGCTCCGGTCGCCGTTGCCGGCCCCGCCGCCGCCGGTGGCGCCGCCGCCGAAGAGGTCGAGGAGCAGACGGCATTCGACGTCATCCTCGAGGCTGCCGGCGAGAAGAAGATCCAGGTCATCAAGGTCGTCCGCGAGCTCACCTCGCTCGGCCTCGGCGAGGCCAAGGCCGTCGTCGACGGTGCCCCCAAGGCAGTGCTCGAGGGCGCTTCCAAGGAGGCCGCGGAGAAGGCTCAGGCCGCTCTCCAGGAGGCCGGCGCTACGGTCACCCTGAAGTAATTCGACTCACGTCGAACGAGGCCCTCGGATGCGGAAGCATCCGGGGGCCTTTCTCATGCGGCGCTCTTCTCGTGCCGGCGCTCCGCTCGTGCGGGGCTGTGCGACCACCGCTGCTCACCGACCGCCGGTGTTGGCCTCGATCGCCGAGGACGCCCGGTCGACAGGAGCGGTGGAGCTGCGCACGATGAGCCGCGCCTGGAGCTGGAGCTCGATGGGCGCCACGCCGGGATCGGAGATGTGCTCCAGCAGCACACGCACGGCCTCCGCGCCCTGGGCACGCGGATCCTGCGCGAGCGTGGTCAGCGCGAACATCTCCGCGAACTCGTGGTCGTCGATGCCGACGACGCTGAGGTCGCCGGGCACCTGGATGCCCAGGCGGCGCGCGGCGATGATCGCGCCGATGGCCACCTCGTCGCACACCCCGACGAGCCCGGTCGGTCGTCGGCTCGCGTCGCTCAGCAGGTCGACGGCCGCGGCGTAGCCGCCCGGCATCGTGACCGCGGAGGAGATGTGGCAGACCTCGTGCGCGAGGCCGGCGTCGGTCATCGCCCGCGTGTAGCCGTCGAGTCGTCGGCGGTCGACGTCGGCCCAGTGGTCGCGCGGGTCGCCGCCGAGGAAGGCGATGCGCCGGTGGCCGAGCGCCAGCAGGTGCTCGGCGGCGCGGCGGGCGGCCGCGTCGTCGTCGAGCGTGATGGCGCTCGAATCGGCTCCCACGCCCACGACGCTGACGATCGGGCGGCCGATGCCGACGAGCCTCTCCAGCTCGCGGTCCTCCGGCTCGAGGCCGACAGCGATGAGCCCGTCGAACCTCTTGCGCGCGAGGAAGTCCTCGAAGATGAGCCGCCGCCCGTGGGTTCCGGGACGCGCGTCATACAGGGTGAGGTCGAGGCCGTGCTCGAGCAGCGCATCCTGGATGCCCTCGAGCACCTCCGCGAAGAACCAGCGGTTCAGATAGGGCATGATCACGCCGATGTTGCGCGTGCGGCCGGTGACGAGACTGGCGGCGTTACTGGACGCGACGTACCCCAGCGCGCGGGCGGCGTCCTGGACACGGGCGCGGGTGTCGGGGGAGACGTAGCCGTGCCCGGTGAGGGCCCGGCTGGCGGTGGCCTTGGAGACGCCGGCGCGGCGGGCGACATCGGAGATCCCGCTCACGATCCCTCCCTCCATCGGGCGGTGACGCCTGGTGCGCGACCGGTTCGAGGATAGCTTCGGCGGCCACAGAATGGAACCGATTCCAGTCACGATTCGGTGACGCCGTGGGAGCGCTACCACGCTGTCATTCCGGGGGTTACCGAGTTGTGATGAACGGGTGTTGCACGCGCGGTCGATGATCGCCTAGCGTGTGCATGGAATCGGTTCCCTAAGCATCGATCCAGGGGCAACAGCTTCGTGCGCGCTGGCGCGCACGACTCGACGAGGAGGCAGTACATGAATGGAATGCGGTCTACCCTGCACCGCCGCATGACGGTGGGATTGGGTCTGGTCGCCATCGGCGCCCTGACCCTCGCGGGCTGCGCTGAAGGCGGCGACTCGGGCGGCGGCAGCGCCTCCGGCGGCACGGAAGGTGCCACGGTCCGCATCTCGGGCGGCATCACCGGCACCGAGGCCGACGCGCTGAACCAGTCGTTCGAGCAGTTCACCGCCGACACCGGCATCAAGGTCGTCTACACGGGCGACAAGGGCTTCGAGGGCAACATCGTCACGAAGGTCAGCGGCGGCGACGCCCCCGACATCGCGATCGTCCCGCAGCCGGGTCTGCTCAAGACCCTCGTCGGCACCGGCGAGGTCAAGCCCGGCACCGACGCCGTCTCGAAGAACGTCGACGAGTACTGGGACGCCGGCTGGAAGTCGTACGGCACGTTCGACGACACGTTCTACGCCGCGCCGATGCTCGCCAACCTCAAGGGCTACGTCTGGTACTCCCCGGCGAAGTTCAAGGAGTGGGGCGTCGAGGTTCCCAAGACGTTCGACGAGCTGATGACCCTCACGCAGACGATCGCGGAGAAGTCGGGCGGCCCCTCGTGGTGCGCCGGCTTCGCGTCCGAGGCCGCCTCGGGCTGGCCCGGCACCGACTGGATCGAGGACATGGTCCTGCGTCAGTCCGGCGCCGACGTCTACGACAAGTGGGTCGCCAACGAGGTCAAGTTCACCGACCCCGAGATCAAGGAGGCGTTCGACGCCGTCGGCAAGATCCTCCTCGACCCCAACTACGTCAACGCCGGCTTCGGTGACGTGCAGAGCATCAACTCGGTGGCGTTCGCGGATGTCGCGGCCAAGGTCGCCGACGGCACCTGCCCCATGACGCACCAGGCGTCGTTCCTCTCGGCGAACTTCCTCACCGTGAAGAACGCGGCGGGCGAGACCCCGACGATCGCCCCCGACGGTGACGTCTACGCCTTCATCCTCCCGGGTGTGAAGGAGGGTGAGCTCGCCGTCGAGGGTGGTGGAGAGTTCGTCGCCGCCTTCTCCGACGACGAGGCCGTCCAGAAGGTCACGGAGTTCATGTCGACCCCCGAGTTCGCTGACGCCCGCGTCAAGCTCGGCGGCGTGGTCTCGGCCAACAAGGGCGCGGACCCGTCGCTAGCCTCCAGCGAGTTCCTGCAGGAGGCCATGAAGGTCCTCCAGGACCCCAGCACCACGCTGCGCTTCGACGCGTCCGACCTGATGCCGGCGACGGTGGGTTCGGGATCGTTCTGGAAGGGCATGGTCAGCTGGATCGACGGCACCCCGACCGACACGGTGCTGAGCGACATCCAGGCCGGTTACGACAACTGATCTGACACTGCACGTCCGGTGGGCCGTTCGCTTCCGCGGGCGGCCCATCGGACGGAACCGTCCCGGGGCAGACGGGGCAGCCGGCGGTAATTCGTCGATCGCCGGCGAGATCCATCCATGAGTCCGACGACGTGCTCGGAAGGGTAATCATGACCGATATCAGGCAGGCTCCAGCCACGGCGGCTCCACCGCCCGACCCGAAACGCGTCGAACGCAAAGACGAGCGGGTGGCGCGCACCCGACGCACGACCGGCCTCGTCGTCGCCATCGCGCTGATCCTCGCGGTCGCGCTCTTCCTCTTCATGATCACGCGGGCGCCCGCGGAGACGAAGCCGACCACGCTCGGCTTCTCGCTGAACAGCTTCTTCAAGTGGCTCGGTGAGCTCGGTCCGATCGTCCAGATCCCGATCATCGTGCTGGTGTTCGGCGTCGTCGTGGGCCTGCTGCTGCTCCTCATCGAGTACGCGCCCCGAGCCGGTCGCTTCTACTTCTGGCTGCGCCTGGCATCCTGCTTCCTGATCCCGGTCATCGCGTTCATGCTGCTGCGTCCGTATCAGAACGCGGTCATTTACGTCCTGGCGATCGCGGTGATCCTGGGCGGCGTGCTGTTCTACGCCGACTACCGCTCGCGCGAGGGCGCCGGCTACCTGTTCCAGCTCGTCCTCTTCGCCGCGCCGGCAGCGATCCTCCTCCTCATCGGCCTCATCTACCCGGCGCTGTCGACCCTGGTGCAGTCCTTCATGGACAAGACCGGGTCGGAGTTCGTGGGCCTCGACAACTACATCTGGACCTTCACGAACCCCGAGGGGTTCTGGTCGGTGATCAACACGATCATCTGGGTGCTGCTGGCTCCGACCATCGCGACCGCGGTGGGTCTCGCCTACGCGGTCTTCATCGACCGGGCCAAGGGCGAGCGCGCGCTCAAGATCCTCATCTTCATGCCGTTCGCCATCTCGTTCGTCGGCGCCGGCATCATCTGGAAGTTCGTCTACGACTTCCGCCAGGGTCAGCAGATCGGTGCGCTCAACGCGATCGTCACCGCCTTCGGCGGAGAGCCCGTGTCGTGGCTCGCCGCCGCACCGCTGGTGAACACCCTCCTCCTGGTCGTGGTGTTCATCTGGTCGCAGACGGGCCTGGCCATGGTCATCCTCTCGGCGGCCATCAAGGCCGTGCCGCCGGAGCAGATGGAGGCCGCCGAGCTCGACGGCGCCAACGCCTGGGAGCGTTTCATCAACGTCACCATCCCCGGCATCCGCTCCTCCCTCATCGTCGTGCTGACGACGATCGCCATCGGAGCCCTGAAGGTGTACGACATCGTCGCCGTCATGACCGGTGGCCGCAACGACTCCACCGTCCTCGCCTTCGAGATGGTGAACCAGCAGCAGCGCTTCCAGAGCTACGGTCACTCCGCGGCGCTGGCGGTCGTGCTGTTCATCTTCGTGCTGCCGTTGATCATCTTCAACGTCCGCCAGATCCGGAAGCAGAGGGAGATCCGATGACCATCTCTACAGTCGTCATCGAGCCGACGACAGACACCCGCACCGCCCGTCAGGTGGCACGGGACACCCGCAAGCACGAGAAGTCGGCGCAGAAGCGCCTCACCTCGAAGGGGGCCACGATCGCGGCCGTCGCGATCGCCTTCGTCTGGACGATCCCGACGTTCGGTCTGTTCGTCACCTCGTTCCGTCCGGGTGCCGACACACAGTCCTCCGGCTGGTGGACGATCTTCACCGACCCGGGCTTCACGCTGGAGAACTATCGCCTCGCGCTCACCTCGGGAGGCACCGCCCTCACCCTGGGTGCCTCGTTCCTGAACTCGCTGGCCATCACGATCCCGGTCGTGGTGTTCGCCCTGGCGATCGCCTCGCTCATCGCGTACGCCTTCGCCTGGATCGACTTCAAGGGCCGGAACTTCTTCTTCATCTTCATCTTCGCGCTGCAGATCGTGCCGCTCCAGATGGCCCTCGTCCCGCTGCTGAGCCTGTTCTCCCGAGGGCTCACCATCAACGAGGTCACCATCTTCCCGGGCTTCGACCTGCGCGGAGTGGAGCACAGCTTCGCCACGGTGTGGATCGCCCACGTGATCTTCGCGATGCCGCTGGCGATCTTCCTGCTGCACAACTTCATCGCCGAGATCCCCCACGAGGTCATCGAGGCGGCGCGCGTTGACGGCGCAGGACACGGCCAGATCTTCTTCCGGCTCATCCTGCCGCTCGCGGCCCCGGCCCTGGCGTCCTTCGCCGTGCTCGAGTTCATCTGGGTGTGGAACGACCTGCTGGTCGCGACGATCTTCGCGCCATCGTCATCGCTGCCGTTGACGCAGTCGCTCAACTCCCTGTCGGGCACGTGGGGCGACCAGTGGTTCCTGCAGTCGGCGGGAACGTTCATCTCCATCCTCGTTCCGCTGATCGTGTTCTTCGCCCTGCAGCGGTTCTTCGTGCGAGGACTCCTCGCCGGGGCCACGAAGGGGTAGTCCCGGAAGGAGTGAGCGGGGCCGGAGCGGATCGGGGGACCTGCGCCGGCCCCTCTCGTCTGCCTGGGGGAGGGGCCGCCCCGCACACCGGGGCGGCGCGGACGCCCCGCTATGGTGATCGCATGACAGCCTCGCCCGCGTCGCCGGACCTGACCGTCGTCGATGCGCGCAGGGGACTCTCGGCCGCGGAGGCGGCCGAGCGCGCCGCGTCCGGTCGCTCGAATGCGTTCACGGCCGACTCGAGCCGCAGCGCGTGGAACATCGTCCGCGCCAACGTCTTCACGCTCTTCAACGGCATCGTCTTCGGATGCTTCTTCCTGCTGTTCGTGCTCGGGCGCTGGCAGGACGCGCTGTTCGGCCTCGCCGCCACGGCCAACGCGATCATCGGCTGCGTGCAGGAGTTCCGCGCGAAGGCCGCGCTCGACCGGCTCGCGCTGCTCAACGCGCCGCTGGCGCGCGTGCGGCGCGACGGCGCCGAGGCCGAGATCCGCCCACCGGAGGTGGTGCTGGACGACGTCCTCGTGCTGCGCGCGGGCGACCAGATCCCCGCCGACGCGCGCATCCTCGAGGCGCGCGGCCTTCAGGTCGACGAGTCCATGCTCACCGGCGAATCCGATGCCGTCGACAAGGCGCCCGGCTCGGAGGTGCTCTCCGGCTCGCTCGTGGTGGCGGGTGACGGGGCCGCGCAGGTCGTCCGCGTGGGTGCGGACTCCTACGCCAACACCTTCGCCGCGGAGGCCAAGCGGTTCTCGCTCGTCGCGAGCGAGCTGCGGACGTCCGTCAACCGCGTGCTGACGTGGGTGAGCTGGGGCATCGGCCCCATCGGACTGCTCGTCTTCAACGCGCAGGTCATGGTGGCCGGAGGCTACGCCGAGGCGTGGCGCACGGGCAGCTGGGTGCAGGCCGTCGTCAACACTATCGCGTCGCTGACGGCGATGATCCCGCTCGGACTCGTGCTGATGTGCTCCATCGCGTTCGCGGTGGGCGCGTCGCGGCTCGCGGCGCGGCAGGTGCTGGTCAACGAGCTGCCCGCGGTCGAGGGTCTGGCCCGCGTCGACGTCATCTGCCTCGACAAGACGGGCACGCTCACCCTCGGGGAGATCCGCTTCGACGGCGCGCACGGTCTGCCGTCGCCGGCGACCGGCTGGGAGCAGGTGCTGGCCTGGTACGGCGCGGCCCCCGGCGCGAACGCCACCGCCCGCTGTCTGCAGGAGCCGTACCCCGTCACCGAGCCGCTCGTGCCGGGCGAGACCATCCCGTTCTCGTCGGCGCGCAAGTGGAGCGCCGTGTCGTTCGCCGGAGGACCCGCCGCGGGCACGTGGGTGTTCGGAGCCCCGGAGATGGTGTTCGGGGATGCTGCGGCCGATCCCTCCACGGAACTGGGATCCGTGGTGACGGAGCTCGCCGCCACCGGACGGCGCACGCTCGTGCTCGGGCATGCGCCCGCACCGCTCACCGCGCAGCAGGCCGAGGACGAGACGCTGCCCGCCGACGTCCGAGCGGTCTCGGTGCTCACCTTCCGCGAGAAGGTGCGGCCGGATGCCGCGCACACCCTCGCGTACTTCCGGCGGCAGAGCGTCGGCATCCGCATCATCTCCGGCGACAACCCGCGCACCGTCGCCGCCATCGCCCGGGAGGTGGGGCTCGACGTCGCCGAGGGGTTCGATGCGCGCCGGCTCCCCGAGGACGACGCGGCCCTCGCCGACGTGCTGGAGCGGGAGCACGTCTTCGGCCGGGTCACCCCCGACCAGAAGAAGCGCATGGTGGTCGCGCTGCAGTCGCGCGGACACACGGTCGCCATGACCGGTGACGGCGTCAACGACGCCCTGGCGATCAAGACCGCCGACATCGGCATCGCGATGAACTCCGGAGCAGCCGCGACCAAGGCCGTGGCACGCCTGGTGCTGCTCGACGGCCAGTTCTCGCACCTGCCCGACGTCGTCGCCGAGGGGCGCCAGGTGATCGCCAACATCGAGCGCGTCTCGATGCTGTTCCTCACCAAGACCGTCTACGCCACGGGTCTCGCGATCCTGTTCGGGGTGATGGTGCTGGAGTTCCCGTTCCTGCCGCGGCAGCTCTCCATCACCGACGGGCTGACGATCGGCATCCCGGCGTTCTTCCTCGCGCTGATGCCCAACACCCAGCGCTACGTGCCCGGCTTCCTCCGGCGCTCCCTGACCTTCGCCATCCCCGCCGGTCTGATCATCGCTGTCGCGCTGACCCTGTACACCCGCGGCGCCATGGCCCTCGAGGTGCCAGAGCCGGAGCTGCGCACGGGAGCGACGATCATCCTCGCCATCGTCGGCATCTGGGTGCTCACCGTGCTCGCGCGGCCGATCACGCGGCTCAAGACGCTGGTGATCGGCGCCATGTTCATCGCCCTCGTCATCGTGTTCACGCTCCCGCCGGCGACGCAGTTCTTCCAGCTCGTCGACCCGGGAAAGGAGGCGGCCTACCCCGTCGCCCTCGTCACGGCGCTCACCGTCGGCGGCATCGAGGCCGTGCGCTTCGTCCACCGTCGCGTGATCGCGAGAGCCGAGCGCGGCGCGTGACGCGCAGCCGCTCCGACTGATCCGGCCCGCTCAGGCCGCGGACGGCACCGGGGAATCGGCGGCAGCGGCGGGCCGCACGAAGAACCGCGCGCCGGGCGGGAGCCAGACGGCGGTGAGGATGAGGAGCTCGAGCAGGATCTGCGCGGCCTCCGTCCAATCCCACGTGTCGGCCACCGCGATGGTGATGACGTGGAGCACGAGCTGTGCGACCAGGTAGAGCGTGACGAGGATGCGCGACAACCGGCTTCCGCGGGAGAGCCCGGAGGCGACGGCGAGGGTGAGCAGGCCGAACAGGATGAGGCCGGCGCCGAGCAGCGACACCGGGAGCACGTCCTCTGGTGCGACGTCGTAGCGGCTGAGCAGGACGAAGGTGCCGACGACGACGTTCAGGATGCCGGAGAGGTAGACCATCACGACCGCGACGGTGACCACCACGGGTCTGCGGCGGGGGACGGCGGGCGAGGTCTCGGCGCTCACGCGACCACTGTAGCGGCCGGCCTCACCCGCACTGCAGGCGCGCCTGCATCGACGCCATCGCGTCGATCTCCGCCGTCTGCGTCTCCTTCATCGCCGCGGCGGTGTGCAGCACGTTCTGCTTCGAGCCGAGCTGAAGCACGGCATCCACCATCTGCACGGCACCCTGGTGATGACGGGTCATCAGCGACAGGAACAGGCAGTCACCGGTCGTGCCCGTCGCGGCGCGGAGGTCGTCGAGCTGTGCCGGGGTGGCCATGCCCATCGCCTCCTGCAGCTCGGCGTCGGTCTGCTGCGCCCCGTCGGCGCCGTGCGCGTGGCCGTCCGCCGCCGACATCCACTGCATCAGCGGGCCGCCGCTCTGCGGCTCGCCCCACTGGGCGAGCCAGTCGTACATCTCGCCCTTCTGGGCGGACTGCCCGGTGGCGATGTCGTAGGACAGGATGCGCAGCTCGTCGTCGTCGGTGGCGCGGTAGATGTCCATCGCCATCTCCACCGCCTGCGCGTGGTGCACCTGCATGTCGCGCGCGAAGCCGATGTCCGCTGCGTTGGGCGCGGGCTCTGCGACC
Source organism: Microbacterium jepli (assembly GCF_047237905.1). Classification (NCBI taxonomy): domain Bacteria; kingdom Bacillati; phylum Actinomycetota; class Actinomycetes; order Micrococcales; family Microbacteriaceae; genus Microbacterium; species Microbacterium jepli. The sequence goes on from NZ_JBDFLW010000005.1 coordinate 939,915, forward strand.
GTGCCGAACGCGGTGAACCGTCCGATGGCGAACGCGAGCGCGGCGACCGCCACGATGCCCAGCACGATCAGGGCCCACGACCGGCGGGTAGGCGGGAGCGCGGTCCCGATCTGCTCGTCGTCGGTCGCGTCGGTCATCGGCGGGGCGTCACTGCTTGCCGGGGCCGTCGATCGCGCCCGAGCACGCGGCGTTGGGCTCGGGGGCGTTCTGGCTGCGCCAGTACTCCTCGAAGAACTCCCCGATGCGCGGGTCGTCGACCGAGTCGAGGGCGAGCTGGTGGTCCCAGGCGCTGAGCACGAGGGGGGAGTCGAGACCCTCGTAGGGCGAGAGCACCACGTAACTCGACGGCAGCTTCGTCTTCAGCGTGGCGAGGTCGCCGTCGCTCAGGGCCGCGGCGTCGTAGGTCACCCAGACCGCGCCGTGCTCGAGGGCGTGCACGGCGTTCTCGTTGACCTGCGGCTCGGTGTAGATACCGCAGTTCAGCCAGACGGCGTTGTGGTCTCCGCCGGCGGGCGGCGTCTGCGGGTAGTCGACAGGGCCGTCGACGTGGCGGGAGGTGTTGGTGAAGGTCTGGACGCCCTCGATCTCGGCGCCCGTGCTGTCCAGCGCCCCGTAGGTCACGGCCGGCTTCGGAGCGAGAACGAAGGATGCCACGACCACGCCGATGACGATGACGGCGGCCGCGGATCCCACGATCCACCAGGCGAGCTTGCTGCGCCGGCGGGCGGCGAGCTGCTTCTGATACTCGGCGAGCTTCTCCTGACGCTTCTGCTCGCGCTGCTGCTTCGTGGTCAGGGCGATGTCGGCGCGGATCGCCGGATTGCCGCTCGTGCGCTTCTCAGGGGGAGTCGGGGCCATGTGCGGGCTCTCGGCTGGGCAGCCCGTGCGGGCTGGGCGGTCTCGGAAGGTGCCCGTCCAGCCTATGCGGGCGCATGGGCCCCGATCTGGGAAGGTGCTCAGGATGCCGGCGCCGCGGCGGCCGCGAGGACACGGCCGCGAGGCGACGGGCCGCGAGGTGTCGTCCCGTTGGCCGGGAGGGAATATCGCGGCGCCGGGCCGCCTTTGCTACGATGAAGGTCGAATCGATTCGATGCGTTCCATCGGCTCTGTTCACTCTCTCGCCGGTGACCGCTCCCGCTCTTCGCCACTCCCATCCATCACTGTTCCGCCGCGCCCGACCCCGTCGGCGTCGCGACGCGTCCTCGTTCCCGAAGAAGAAGCCGTGCTCGACACTTCCTCCACGCCCGCCGTCCGTTCCTCCACCCCGGAGAAGGGCGTCGACCGACGCGCCGCCTCCGACGCCACGCCCACCGGCACCATCGTGACCGTGGGCGGCACGCCCATGACCGGCGCCGTCCGCACCGCCGGCGCGTCCGGCGCGACCGTGCACCCCGGCGATTCGATCTCGACGCCGCGCCGGATCGTCTACATCATCCTGCTCGGCGCTCTGACGGCCCTCGGTCCGTTCACGATCGACCTCTACCTGCCGGCGTTCCCGGTGCTCGAGGCCGACTTCCAGACGTCGGCGACCGCCATCCAGCTCACCCTCACCGGCACGATGCTCGGCTTCGCTCTGGGACAGCTCATCGTCGGTCCGCTCAGCGACAAGGTCGGCCGCCGCATCCCGCTGCTGGCCGTCACTGCGCTGCACGTGATCGCGAGCGTCGCGGCCGCCCTCGCGCCGACGCTGCTCCTGCTCGGCGGCGCCCGCGTGCTGATGGGCATGGGCGCCGCGGCCGGCGGCGTGGTGGCCATGGCCATCGTGCGAGACCTGTTCGGCGGTCGTCGCCTCGTCGTCATGCTGTCGCGCCTCGCGCTCGTCTCCGGCGTCGCGCCGGTCGCCGCCCCGCTCGTCGGCTCCGCGCTGCTGCTGGTCATGTCGTGGCGCGGCATCTTCGTCGTGCTCGCGATCTACGGCCTGGTGATGCTGGTGTGCGCGCTGTTCCTCGTGCCCGAGACGCTGCCGCGCTCCCGCCGCCAGGACCGCGAGACCACCACCGTGCTGCAGCGCTACAAGTCGGTGCTGTCGGACCGCGTCTTCATCGGCGTGCTCGTCATCGGCGGCATGACCTTCAGCGGGCTGTTCTCCTACCTGTCGAGCTCCTCGTTCCTCTTCCAGGTCACCTACGCCTTCTCGGCGCAGGAGTACGGGCTGCTCTTCGCCGTCAACTCCCTCGGCGTGGTCGCCGGCGTGCAGTTCGCGTCGCGTCTGGCGGCGCGCTTCGGCCCGCAGTGGGTCATGGCCTTCTCCACCGGCGTGCTCGTCGTCGCCTCGATCGCGATCATCGTGCTCGATCAGGCCGGCGCCGGCCTCTGGGGCATCATGGTGCCGCTGTTCCTCTTCATGACCGCGTGCGGCTTCACGTTCCCCTGCGTGCAGGTGCTGGCGCTGGACCGTCACGGCAGCGCGGCCGGCACCGCGGCATCCCTCATCGGAGCCGTGAACTTCGGCGTCGCGGGTCTCATCTCGCCCGTCGTCGGCTGGGTCGCGCACGACGCCGGCATCACCGCGACCACCATGGCCTCGGTCATGGCCGGCTGCGCCGTCATCGGCCTGCTCTCGCTGTGGCTGCTGGTGCGCCCCCGCACCGTCGGTCAGCTCGCTCCGTGACCGACGGGGAGCGCGCGGGCGAGCCGGTCGTGCAGCGGCGTCGCGGGAGCGGCGACGGCTGGCATGATGGGGCGATGTCCCCGACGTCGAGCGTGCGCCCCTTCCGGTGGAGCCGGCTGACGTACCTTTGGATCGCGCTCGCGCTCTTCGCGGCGGCGACCGCCCTCGGCGCGGTCATCCTGTACGTGCGCGGCGACGCGCCGTTCGCGGTCGACGTCTGGTGGAACACCCTCCTCGCCCAGAGCCGCACCGAGAGCCTGCTCTGGGTGTCGTTCGCGATGAACTGGCTCGGCGGCGGGTGGTTCGGCATCTTTGGACTGCCGTTGATCATCGCGGCGGCGCTGGCGATCGCGCGACGGCCGTGGGCTCTGGTGTTCTTCCTCGCGTCGGAGGTGCTCAGCGCCGGGCTCGTGCAGATCCTCAAGCACACCTTCGGCCGCGCTCGGCCGGAGGACATCATCGTCGTCTCCGACTTCGGGTCGTTCCCCTCGGGCCACGTCGCCAACGCCACCACGATCGCCGTGGCGCTGATGGTGCTCTTCCCCCGCCTGTGGGTGCGCATCGTCGGCATCGCGTGGGTGCTGCTGATGGCCTTCTCGCGCACCTACCTCGGCGCGCACTGGCTCACCGACACCATCGGCGGCGCACTCGTCGGAACCGGTGCGGTCCTCGTGCTGGTCGCCGTCATGGCGCCGCGTCTCACGGCAGAGGCGGACCGACGAGCGGATGCCGCGGCTCTCCGCCGCGCCCCCGCCTGAGTCGCCCGCACCGCCGCCGATCGCGCCGCACCGCGGCGTGCCCCGCTCACTAGGCTGAGCGCATGAGCGACCCCTCGTCCCCGACCGATCCCGCCGTCGCCGCCGCAGAGGCCGAGCTGGCGCGGCTGCGCGCCGAGTCCGAGGCCGCCGAGGCGCAGCTCAAGGCCGCGCAGGCCCGCGCCGCGCTCGCCGCCGCAGAGGCCGCGGCCGCCCGAGCTGCGGCGGGTGCCGGGCCGGCCCCCGCCGAGACCGGCGGAACGGATGCCGCGACCGCACCGGCCGCGGAGGGTGCGCCCGCAACGGCTGCGGAGGGTGCGCCCGCAACGGCTGCGGAGGGTGCGCCCGCCCCGTCCGCAACCGCCCAGTCCGCCCCCGCACCGGCCGCGCCCGCGGAGGGACCGCTGGACGAGACGCAGGTTGCGGCGGTCGCGAAGGGGTACACGTTCGAGGCCGCCACGCTCGACCTCGGCGCGCTGATGAACGGCGAGCCGAGGGCCGACGTGCAGGTCCGCATCCCGCTGGGCATGATGAACCGCCACGGACTCGTCGCGGGCGCGACGGGCACGGGCAAGACGCGCACCCTGCAGGGCCTCGCCGAGCAGCTCGCCGCCAAGGGCGTGCCGGTGTTCGCGGCCGACATCAAGGGTGACCTGTCGGGCGTGGCCACGCCGGGGGAGTCCAGCGAGAAGCTGCTGGCGCGCACGCGGGCGATCGGACAGGACTGGGCACCCGCAGCATCCGCCACCGAGTACTTCGCCCTCGGCGGCGTCGGCAAGGGCGTTCCGGTGCGCGCGACCGTCTCGGGCTTCGGACCGCTGCTGCTGAGCAAGGTGCTGGGTCTCAACGAGACGCAGGAGTCGAGCGTCGGGCTGGTGTTCCACTACGCCGACGCGAACGCGCTGCCGCTGGTCGACCTGTCCGACCTGCGGGCGGTGCTCACCTACCTGACGAGCGATGAGGGCAAGGGGGAGCTGAAGAGCCTGGGCGGGCTGTCATCCGCCACCGCGGGGGTCATCCTGCGCGAGCTCATCACCTTCGCCGACGGGGGCGCCGACGTCTTCTTCGGGGCTCCGGAATTCGAGGTCACCGAGTTCCTGCGCACGGCCGCCGACGGGCGGGGCATCATCAGCCTGCTCGAGGTGCCGGGGGTCGCCGACAAGCCCGCCCTGTTCTCGACCTTCCTGATGTACCTGCTGGCGGAGCTCTACGAGCTGCTGCCCGAGGTCGGCGACCTCGACAAACCGAAGCTGGTGTTCTTCTTCGACGAGGCGCACCTGCTCTTCCGCGACGCGTCGAAGGACTTCACCGCCGCGATCGTGCAGACGGTGCGCCTGATCCGCTCGAAGGGCGTCGGGGTCTTCTTCGTCACGCAGACGCCGAAGGACGTCCCGTCCGATGTGCTCGCGCAGCTCGGCTCGCGCGTGCAGCACGCCCTCCGTGCGTTCACTCCCGACGATGCCAAGGCGCTGCGCGCGACGGTGGGCACGTACCCGAAGTCGGGCTACGACCTGGAGCGGGTGCTGCAGGAGCTCGGCACCGGCGAGGCGATCGTCACCGTGATGAGCGAGAAGGGCTCGCCCACGCCCGTCGCCTGGACGCGACTGCGCGCGCCGCAGGGGCTGATGTCGCCGACGCCCGACGACCGCATCGATGCCGCGGTGGCGGCATCCCCGCTCCTGCCGAAGTACGGGACGGCGATCGATCCCGAGTCGGCCCGCGAGATCCTCACGGAGCGGATGAACGCCGCCGAGCAGAAGCACGCCGCCGAGCAGGCCGCCGTCGAGCAGGCCAAGGCCGCCGCCGAGCTGGCCAAGCAGCAGGCTGCCGCCGACAAGGCGAAGGTGGCCGCCGACAAGAAGGCGCAGGCGGAGTACGACCGGCTGCTCAAGCGCACGCAGGGCACGACGCGCACGTCGTCGCGCCCGCAGAAGTCCACCATCGAGAAGGTGCTGGGATCGCGCTCGACCCAGACCATCCTGAGCGGCGTGATCCGGGGGCTGTTCGGCAACGGGCGCCGCTGACGAGGGCGCGTCCGGCCGCGCCGTCAAGCCCTCGTCGGGGTGGATGCTGCGATCTAGGCTCCGAGCATGGTCGATACCAGTGCGCCCACCGGTCGGGAAGAGACGCTGCGGGCGGTGCCCCGCGCAGACGGCACGGCACCCCGTGCGCTCGTCCTCGGAGCCACCGGCTACATCGGAGGCAGGCTCGTGCCGCGGCTTCTGGCCGCGGGGTACCGCGTGCGGGTGCTGGCCCGGGACACCTCGCGCGTGGCGAACCACGAGTGGGGGAACCGCGTCGAGGTGACCGAGGGTGTGGCGGAGGATGCGGAGGCGATGGCCGCCGCGGTGGAGGACGTCGATGTGCTCTACTACCTTGTGCACTCCATGGCCGCAGGCAAGGAGTTCGAGACGGCTGACCAGACCGCGGCTCGCACCGTCGCGACGGCGGCGGCCGCAGCATCCGTCGGTCGCATCATCTACCTCGGCGGACTGCACCCCGATGACGCCCCGCTTTCGGCGCACCTGCGCTCGCGGGTCGAGGTCGGCGACATCTTCCTGCGCTCGGGCGTGCCGTCGCTGGTGCTGCAGGCGGGCGTCGTGATCGGATCGGGGTCCGCCTCGTTCGAGATGGTCCGCCACCTCACCGAGGTGCTGCCGTACATGCCCGCGCCGAAGTGGGTGCGCAACCACATCCAGCCCATCGCGGTGCGCGACGTGATGCACTACCTGCTCGGTGCCGCGCGCGTGCCGGCCGACGTGAACAGGGCGGTCGACATCGGCGGGCCCGACGTGCTGCGCTACGGGCAGATGATGAACGGCTATGCCGTGGAAGCGGGTCTCAAGCAGCGCGGCATCGCGGCGCTGCCCGTGCTCACGCCGCGGCTCGCGTCGCACTGGGTCAACCTCGTCACGCCCATCCCGGCGGCGCTCGCCCGCCCGCTGGTCGAGTCGCTGCAGAACGACTGCGTGATGAAGAACCACGACGTCGACGGCCTGATCCCGCCGCCCGAGCAGGGGCTCACGCCGTACCGGCAGGCGGTCAAGCTCGCCCTCGGTCGCATCCGCGAAGACGAGGTGGAGACGAGCTGGCAGGACGCCGATGTGCTGGGCGCGCCCAGCGACCCGCTCGCGAGCGACCCCGAGTGGGCGGGTCGCACGGTCTACACCGACGCCCGGTCGACCGAGACGAGCGCCCCGGCGGAGTCGCTCTGGCACGTGATCCAGGCGATCGGCGGCGAGAACGGCTGGTATTCCTCGCCGGTGCTGTGGGCCATCCGCGGCTGGATGGACAAGCTCGTCGGCGGTGTGGGCCTCGCCCGCGGCCGCCGCAGCCGCGGCCGGCTGATGGTCGGCGACGCCCTCGACTTCTGGCGCGTGGAGGCGATCGAGCCCGGCAGCCTGCTGCGGCTGCGGGCCGAGATGAAGGTGCCCGGCACCGCGTGGCTCGAGCTGCGCGCGACGCCGACCCCGACCGGCAGCCGCTACGACCAGCGCGCCATCTTCTTCCCGCTCGGCCTCGCCGGACGCCTGTACTGGCTGGCGGTGCTGCCGTTCCACGGCTTCATCTTCAGCGGCATGGCGGCCCGCATCACCGCGGCGGCGGAGCAGCGCACGGACGCGCAGGCCGGGGGAGCCGCGCACGACGATGCCGGCGCCGTCGAGGCGGAGAAGGCGGACGCGGCCGTCTGAGCCCGATCGGCCGAGGTCGGGTCCCTGCGCGCGGGTCGCAAGCCCCCCGACCTGCGACCCGCGCGTCAGGTCGATCATCCGAGATCGGTGTTGCGGCCGCGTAACAGCACGATGAAAACTTCGCCGCGGGAGCGGCCGCCCCGCGCGGCCGGACGTAGTCTGCCCGCAAGCGATGGGGCGGTTCGTCCCGGCGGCCCGCTCCCGGAGAGGAGTGGACCATATGGCTGCACCGGACGTCACCGACCGCAGGGCGGCGAAAGCCGCGCGACGGGAGGGCAACACCGTCGACGGCATCCCGCCGCTGGCCCGCCTGTTCCCGCTCGGTCTGCAGCACGTGCTGGCCATGTACGCGGGAGCCGTGGCGGTTCCGCTCATCGTGGGGGGCGCGCTGGGCTATTCCGCCCAGGACCTCGCCTTCCTGATCAGCGCAGACCTCTTCGTGGCGGGGATCGCGACGATCATCCAGTCGGTGGGCTTCTGGCGCTTCGGCGTGCGACTGCCGCTCATGCAGGGGGTGACCTTCGCCGCGGTCGGCCCGATGATCGCGATCGGGCAGAGCGAGGGCATTCAGGCGGTGTTCGGCGCGACGATCGCGTGCGGACTCTTCATGATCCTCATCGCGCCGTTCTTCTCGCAGCTGCTGCGCTTCTTCCCGCCGATCGTCACGGGCACGGTGATCCTCATCATCGGCCTCTCGCTCATGCGGGTCGCCGCCGGCTGGATCGTGGACGGCTCCACCGAGGGCGCGCCGCCCATCAACGTCGCCTTCGCGTTCGGGACGCTGCTGCTCATCGTGCTGATCGAGCGCTTCGCCCCGCCCGCCCTGCAGCGGGTCTCGGTGCTGCTCGGCCTCGTGCTGGGCACGGTGGCGGCCCTCTTCGTGCCGGGGATGGTCGACTGGTCGGCGGTCGGCGAGGCCGACTGGTTCGCGGTCGTCACGCCGTTCCACTTCGGTCTGCCGACCTTCCAGGTCGCGTCGGTGGTGTCGATGCTCATCGTCGCGATCGTGATCATGACCGAGACGACGGGCGACATGATCGCGGTCGGCGAGATCGTCGACAAGCCGGTGAACCGCCGGCAGCTCGCGGACGGACTCCGCGCCGACGGCCTCGGCACCGTCATCGGCGGCATCTTCAACACCTTCCCCTACACGGCCTTCGCGCAGAACGTCGGGCTCGTCTCGCTCACGGGCGTGCGCTCCCGGTGGGTGGCCACGATGGCCGGCGGCATCCTCGTGGTCCTCGGCCTCATCCCGAAGATCTCCGCGATCGTGGAGGGCGTTCCTCGGGCCGTGCTCGGCGGCGCCGGCATCGCCTTGTTCGGCATGGTCGCGGCATCCGGGATCCGCACCCTCGCGAAGGTGCGCTTCAACAACAAGAACGTGCTGATCGTGGCGGTCTCGGTCGGGGTCGCGCTGCTGCCGACGGTGACGCCGACGATCTACGACCAGTTCCCGCAGTGGTTCACGCTGATCTTCGATTCCGGCATCAGCGCCGGCGCGATCACGGCGATCGTGCTGAACCTCGTGCTGAACTCGGACGAGATGCGCCGGACGCACGGCGACGACGCGCACATGGGCGCCTACGACGCCGTGCGCGGCCCGGCCGCCGCGGCTCTGGTGCATCCGCAGGCGGAGGGCACGGGCCTCATCCCCACGCAGGCGCTGTCCGACGAGATCGCCGCCGAGCAGGGCGGCGACGGGATGCCGGTGGAGGCGCCGTCCATCGGCGAGGTGGAACGGTCGCGCGGAGCCGGCTCTCCGCCCGACTGACCGGGTGTCCGCGCGTCGGCACCGCTTCCGTCGAACCCGTTGCATGTCCCACTTTCTGCACAACTCGCCGGCGAGTTGTGCTGAAAGTGGGACACGAAGTCGTCAGGAGCCGGCGGCCGAGCCCGCCGGCGGACCGGGCGGGGTCAGACGAACGCGGGCAGGTCGAGCCAGGTGCCGGGCGCGGCATCCACTCCGTCGCGGGTCACCGTGCCCTCGATGAGGCCGTACGGCCGGTCGGCGGCGTAGAAGACCTCGCCGGGGTTGTCGAGTCCGAAGGGGGAGAGGTCGGAGAGGAAGTGGTGCTTGTTCGGCATCGCGAAGCGCACCTCGGCGATCTCGGGGCGGGCCTCGATGACCGCCGTGCCCATCGCGAACAGCGTCTGCTGCAGGGCGAGCGAGTGCACGGTGGCGAAGGTCGACAGCAGCACCGCCGACACCTCCGCGTACAGCGCGTTGTAGTCGATGCCGGCCGCGACCGACTCCGGCAGGAACCGCCATCGACCGGTGACGGAGGTGGCCATGATGCGGTCGTCGGTCTCGACGAGGGTCGTGTAGCGGTCGCGCGGGAACCCCGAGAACTCGCTGCCGGTGGACTTGAGCACGGTGAGGTCCTTGACGCCTCCCGTCACATGGGTCGCACCGTCCACCACCTGCACGGCGGCCAGCCGCGTGCCCTGCCCGCGGCGCACGAAGGCGTGGTCGTGGGGGAGGCCGTCGACGGTGATGCGGTCCCACTCGTACTGCTCGGCCTGCCAGAGGCCGCCCTCGATCCAGTCGAAGGAGTCCACGAAGTGCGCCGACAGCGCCAGCAGGTACTGCTCGGGGGACGCGATGCCGTGCTGCTTCGCGAAGGCGAAGGCGGTGTTCTTCTGCGTGTCGGTGGCCACGACGAGGGCGTTGTCACCCGTGAGGTAGGAGTCCCGCAGCGCCGCGCCGCGCAGCTGCGACGTGACGTTCAGGTCGACGATCTCGTGCCGTGGCGTGTCGCGGTAGATCCGCACGACGCGGTTCTCGGCCTTGCCGTACTTGTTGGCACCCAGGCTCACGGAGACCATGTCAACTCCCTCGATAGGTCGAATAGGCGAACGGGCTGAGCAGCAGCGGCACGTGCAGGTGCCGCTGCGAGCCGTCTGGCGCGATCTCGACGGTGAAGGTCACGGTGACGAAGGGATAGAACGTGGGGATGTCGCGCTCGGCGAAGTAGGCGCCGGTGCGGAAGGCGAGCGTGTACTCGCCCGGGGGCAGCTGCTCCGGTCCGAGCGTCGCCCGCCCGTCGGCGTCGGTGACCCCGGCGTCGATGGGGAGGCTCCGCGGTCCAGCGAGCTCGACGGCGATGCCGGCGGCGGGGGTGCCGGTCGCGGCATCCAGAACATGCGTGGTGAGGCGGCTCATGGCCCGATCCTCCCGCCGACCGCGTCGGCAAGGGAACCCCGGAGGCGGAGGATCGCGATCTCGGCGAGCTGTCCGAGCGCTTCGGCGGCCTCCGTCTCGTCGTCGTTGCCGAGGCGGCGCCGGAGCTCGGCGAGGATCTGCTGCGGCGCGCGACCGGCGGCGCGGATGAGGAAGACGCGTCCGAAGCGCTCCTCGTAGGCCCGGTTGCCGGCGGCGATGGCGGCCGTGACCTCGGCCGCGGCATCCGCCATCGACGCCTGCTCCCGCCGGGACGCCGCCGCCGACGCACCGGGGCCGACGGGGCGCTGTCCGATGCGCGGGTGGTGGGCCAGGGCGACGTCGAGGTCGGCGACGGTCCACCGGTCGGCGAGGGCGGACGCGCGGGCCGTCAGCGCGTCGAGCGAGGCATAGGGGCGCCCGGCGACGATCGTATCGGCCCAGGCGGGCACGGCTGCCCAGACGAGGGCGACGGATGCTGCGGCCTCCGGTGCCGCGGCGTTGAACTCGTCGAGGTGCATGGCCGTCACGCTAGTCGCGGTGCGTTTCCCCCGGGTTACGCCCGTGTGCCGTGCTCCGCGCCCGCCTCGGTTCGGACCGCAGCCTGCTTCCGCGCTCGCCCCGGTTCGGACCGCACCCGGCCGCCGCGCCCGGCCGCCGGGGCCTGCCGCCGCGCCCGGCTGCCGCGCCGCCGCCGCACCGGCGGACAGGATTTACAGGCCGGAAACGCGGACGCCCCCGCCCGTGACACGCGTGAGGGAGGCTGGGAGCCGGACGATGATGGCGCCGATGCGCGGCACGCCGGCAGCGGACGGGAGAGGCATGACCGTGGCACACGAGCGGAGCACACGCACCATCCGGAAGCGGCAGGTCATCCGCGCTGCGCGGACGTGGATCGACGGGGCGTTCTTCCCCGCGACGGTGGTGGTGGAGAAGGGGCTCATCGTCGACATCGTCGGCGTGCGCGACCGGGTCATCGGCTCGACCGTCCTCGTGCCCGACGACGCGGTGCTGCTGCCCGGGCTCGTCGACTCGCACGTGCACGTCAACGAGCCCGGCCGCACCGAGTGGGAGGGGTTCCGCTCGGCCACCCTCGCCGCGGCCGCGGGCGGAGTGACGACGATCGTCGACATGCCGCTCAACTCCCTGCCGCCGACCGTCACGCCGGAGGCGCTGCAGATCAAGAGGGATGCCGCGGCCCCCTCCGCCTTCATCGACGTCGGGTTCTGGGGAGGGGCCGTGCCGGAGAACCTCGGCTCGCTCCGGCCGCTGCACGACGCCGGCGTCTACGGGTTCAAGTGCTTCCTCTCGCCGTCGGGGGTCGACGAGTTCGGGCACCTCGACCGCGCGCAGCTCGCCGCCGCGATGGAGGAGGTCGCCGACCTCGGCTCGCGGCTCATCGTGCACGCCGAGGACCCGGCGCTGCTGCACGACCACGCCGAGCTCGGCCGGGGGTACGACGCGTTCCTCGCCTCCCGGCCCGCCGAGAGCGAGGCCTCCGCGATCGACGCCGTCATCGCCGAGGCCCGCCGCACCGGCGCCCGCGCGCACATCCTGCACCTCAGCGACGCGGGTTCTCTTCCCGCCATCCGCGCCGCGAAGGCATCGGGCGTCGCCCTGACCGTCGAGACGTGCCCGCACTACCTCACCATCGTCGCGGAGGACATCCCCGACGGCGCGAGCGAGTTCAAGTGCTGCCCGCCGATCCGCGGCTCCGCCAATCGCGACCTGCTGTGGGCGGGCATCGTCGACGGCACGATCGACGCGATCGTGAGCGACCACTCGCCGTCCACGGTCGACCTGAAGCGCTCGGGCGGCGGCGACTTCGGCCTCGCGTGGGGAGGCATCTCCGGACTCCAGGTCGGGCTGTCGGCCGTGTGGACCGAGGCGCGGAGCCGCGGCATCCCCCTCGAGACCCTCGTCCCGCTCTTCACGACCGGACCGGCCGCCGTCGCCGGGCTCACCGACGTCGGCCGGATCGCGATCGGTGCGCCCGCGCACCTCGCCGCGTTCGGCGTGGACGACCGGTACGTCATCGACGCGGCCCGGCTCCTGCACAAGAACCCGATCACGGCCTACGACCGCCGCGAGCTGCGCGGTCGCGTCCGGCGCACGTGGCTGCACGGCAAGCAGGTGTTCGACGCCACCGAGGGCGGAGCGGGGGAGGCGCCGCTCTTCCGCGGCTCACCGCGCGGACGGCTCCTGTCCACGGCTGCGGCGAGACCGGCCCGACCGGCGGCGGTCGCGTCGGCAGCGGGCTGATGCAGTTGGATGGGGTCATGACGTCGGCGTTCGCGGTGCTGCAGCCGGGCGGCGGTGAGATCCCGGGCGATCACTACCTCCCCGCGTCGCCGGAGACGGTGCTGTGGGGCCGACTGCCGTGCGCCGCGGATGCCGCGGTGCTGACGATCCGCTCCGGCGAGACCGTGACCGTCGACACCGTGAGCCACGAGGGCATCCTCGAGGATCACGGGAAGGATCCGCTCGGGTACTTCACGGCTCAGGGCGTCGCGCCGGAGGCCGTGCTCGAGGATGCGATCGCCATCGCCGCCGGCCTGTCCCGCGACCCGTCCGCCGACGGGCCGCACGTCGTCACCGGACCCATCCGCGTCGAGGGGGCCGAGGCCGGCGATCTGCTGCGGATCAGCGTCGTCGACCTGCAGCCGCGCGTGCCGTACGGCGTGATCTCCAACCGGCACGGCAAGGGGGCGCTCGTCGGCGAGCTGCCGCGCGGCGACGTCCACGTCAGCGTCTTCACACCCGTCGAGGAGCGCGACGGGCGTCTAGTGGGGCTCCTGCCCGCCGTCGACGGCGGGGCGCGCACCGTCGCGTTCCCCCTCGCGCCGTTCCTCGGCACCTTGGGGGTCGCCGTCGCGGGAGCGGAGCGCCCGCACTCGGTGCCGCCCGGATCGCACGGCGGCAACATCGACATCAACCTGCTCGTCGAGGGCACGTCGCTCTACCTGCCCGTGCAGGTCGCCGGCGCCCTCGCGTACGTCGGCGACCCGCACTTCGCCCAGGGCGACGGCGAGGTCGCGCTCACCGCGCTCGAGGCCTCGCTGCGCGCCACGCTGCGCTTCGACGTCATCCCGCGCACCGAGGCGCTCGCCGCATTCGGAGAGGTGACGGGGCCGATGGTGCGGACACCCGAGTACCTCGTCCCGACGGGACTTCACCCCGACCTGAACGAGGCGATGCGGGCCTGCGTCCGCGCGGCGCTGACCCTCGTCGAGGCTCGCTGGGGCCTGCAGGAGCACCTCGCCTACGCCTACCTCAGCGCCGCGACCGACTTCGACATCTCGCAGGTGGTCGACATCGTCTGCGGCGTGCACGCCCGCATCCGGGAGTCCGACTTCGCCGCGATCGACGCGGCCCGCGGGCGCACGACGGAGACAGGCGATCCGGCGGCGACCGGATCCGCAGACCGGCCTGTCGAGACCGGATCACCCGTCGCGCACGAGGCGGCCGGCCGTGGGTGAGACACGCATCGAGGATGTCGACGGCGCGGCATCCGTCCCCGCCGACCTGCTCGCGGCGTTCGCTTCGTACGAGCGGGCCATCATGGCGAACGACCTCGACGCGCTCGACGCGGCCTTCGCCCCCGGCGCGGGCACGATGCGCGGCGACGGCGCCGGGCTGCTCGTCGGCCACGACGCCATCAGCGCCTTCCGCGGTCTCCGCGGCGGGGTGCCGCCGCGGGTGATCGAGCGGATCGAGCACCGGGTGCTCGCGCCCGCCGTGAGCCTCATCGTGTCGGTGTCTCGCTTCGCGGGCGGCGGCACGGGGCTGCAGACGCAGATCTGGGAGTGCATCGACGGCCGGTGGCTCATCACCGCGGCGCACGTCACGCCCCGCGCCCAGGCCCTCGACCGGTCGGTGTGGCGCACCGTCGGCGACCCCCTGTGGCAGGGCGCCTGGGAGGGGATGCTGGCCGGTCTCACCGTCGCGGTGAAAGACCTGTTCGCGATCAAGGGCTACCGCATCGGCGCCGGCAACCCCGCCTTCCTCGCGGAGGCGCGCGCCGAGCACACCACCGCGGCCGCCGTCGCCGACCTGCTGCGCGCCGGTGCGTCGCTGCGCGGCATCGCGCGCACAGACGAGTTCGCGTACAGCATCGCCGGCGACAACGCGCACTACGGCACCCCGCCCAACGGTGCGGTGCCGGGCGCCCTTCCCGGCGGGTCCTCCAGCGGACCGGCGTCGGCGGTCGCCAACGGCCAGGCCGACATCGGGCTCGCGACCGACACCGCGGGGTCCGTCCGCGTGCCCGCCTCCTACCAGGGGCTCTGGGGTCTGCGCACGACGCACGGACTCGTGCCGCGTCAAGGACTGCTGCCGCTCGCGCAGAGCTTCGACACGATCGGCTGGCTCACCCGCGACGGCGACACGATGCAGCGCGTCGTGGACTGGTGCCTGAGCTACGACGGCTCCGCCTCGACCGAGAACGTCTACGGCGAGTCCGACGACGATCTGCCCTGGCGCTTCCTCGTGCCGACGGAAGCGCTCGCCGCCGTCGAGCCCGCCACCCGCGCCGCCTTCGAGGAGCTGCTCGCGCGACTGCAGGAGGCGGATGCCGCGCCCGTCGTCCACGCCTCGATCGGCGACCTCGACGGCTACCTCGCGCCGTTCCGCACGGTGCAGGGCGCCGAGGCGTGGCGCAACAACGGCGACTGGGTGCAGGCGCATCCGGATGCGCTCGGGGCGGCCGTCGCGGAGCGGTTCGCCGCGGCATCCGTCATCACCGCCGCGCAGGAGTCCGACGCCCGGCGCGCGCTCGAGCCTCTCGCCGCCGCCCTGCAGGCGTGCGTGGAGGATGCCGTGATCCTCATGCCCGCCGTCCCCGGTCCGGCCCCCCTGCGCACCGCCGCCGGCGACCGCATCGACGCCGTCCGGGCGGCGACGCTGCGCCTCACCACCCCGGCCGCCGTCGCCGGTCTGCCGTCGCTGTCGATCCCGCTGCTGCGCGTCGACGGCGCACCGGTCGGGGTCTGCGTGACCGCCCGCGCCGGCACCGACATCGCCCTCGTCCGCCTCGCGCGCCGCCTCGCCCGCGCGACCCTCCGATCGGAGCTGCCATGACCGCCCTCCCCGGTCCCGTCTCCCCGCCGCCGCGCCTGCTCATGGGCCCGGGCCCGATCTCGGCGTACCCGTCGGTGCTGCGGGCGATGTCCTCGGAGCTCGTCGGCCAGTACGACCCGTTCATGACGGCGACGATGACCGAGACGCAGGAGCTGTACCGGCAGGTCTGGGGCACCGCGAACGAGGCGACGCTGCTCGTCGACGGCACGTCCCGCGCCGGCATCGAGGCCGCGCTCATCTCGCTCATCCGGCCCGGCGACCGGGTGCTCGTGCCGGTGTTCGGCCGGTTCGGCCACCTGCTGGCAGAGATCGCCGAGCGGGCGCTCGCCGAGGTGCACACGATCGAGGTGCCCTGGGGGCAGGTCTTCCCGGTGTCGGCGATCGAGGAGGCCGTCGTCCGGGTCAAGCCGCACCTGCTGGCACTGGTGCAGGGCGACACCTCCACGACGATGCTCCAGCCGCTCGAGGACGTCGGCGCGCTGTGCGCGCGCCACGGCGTGCTCTTCTACAGCGACGCCACTGCGTCGCTCGGCGGCAACCCGTTCGAGGCCGACGCGTGGGGGCTGGATGCCGCGACCGCGGGTCTGCAGAAGTGCCTCGGCGGTCCGTCGGGCTCGGCGCCGATCACGCTGTCGGAGCGCGCGGTCGAGGTGATCGGCGGACGCCGTCGCATCGAGGCCGGTATCCGCGAGGAGGGCGACGAGGACGCCCCCGACTTCATCCGCTCCAACTACTTCGACCTGGGCATGATCCTCGACTACTGGGGACCGCGCCGCCTCAACCACCACACCGAGGCGACCTCGATGCTCTACGGAGCCCGCGAATGCGCCCGGCTGCTGCTGGTCGAGGGCCGCGAGGCCGTGATGGCGCGCCACCGCCTGCACGGCGAGGCGATGCTCGCCGGGGTGCAGGGACTCGGGCTCGTCGTCTTCGGCGACGTCGCGCACAAGATGACGAACGTCGTGGCGGTGGAGATCCCCGAGGGCGTCGACGGGGATGCCGCGCGATCCGCGATGCTGGTCGACTTCGGCATCGAGATCGGCACCTCGTTCGGGCCGCTGCACGGCCGGGTGTGGCGCATCGGCACGATGGGCTACAACGCGCGGAAGGACGCCGTGCTGCAGACGCTCGCCTGCCTCGAGGCCGTGCTCCGCCGTCACGGCGCGTCGGTGGCGTCCGGTGGCGGCGTCGACGCCGCGCTCGACGTCTACGCCGGGGCGGGCGCCTGAGCCGTGCGCACCCGCCTCCCCGCGCTGCCGCCCGACGTGACCGCGTCCGCGGCGCGCCGCGTCATGCTCCGGTGCGACGAGCTCGCGCGGGTCACCGCCGCGGCCGGGCGCATCGAGCGGGTGTATCTCTCGACCGAGCACGCACGGGTGAACCGTCTCGCCGCGGAGTGGATGCGCGAGCTCGGCATGACCACGAGGCAGGATGCCGCGGGCAACCAGATCGGACGACTGGCCGCCGCGGACCCCGAGGCCCCCGCGATCCTGCTGGGGTCGCACCTGGACACCGTGCCCGACGCCGGCCGCTTCGACGGCATCGTGGGGGTGCTCATGGCCCTCGAGGTCGTGCGGCTCCTGCGCGTCCCGGGTGCGTCGGGCCACGTCTCGCCGTTCCCCTTCGCCCTGGAGGTGATCGCGTTCTCCGACGAGGAGGGCACCCGCTTCGGCACGGCGCTGCTCGGCTCCTCCGCCGTCGCCGGGTCGTGGAACGACGCGTGGTGGGATCTGACGGATGCCGACGGCACCACCCTCCGCGAGGCGTTCCGCGAGTTCGGCCTCGACCCCGGGCGCATCGGCGAGGCCGCGCGCCGCCCGGACGACCTCGTCGCCTACCTCGAGGCGCACATCGAGCAGGGACCCGAGCTCGACCGCCGCGGCGAGCCGCTCGCGGTCGTGTCGTCGATCGCCAGTGCCCGCCGCTTCCAGCTCGTCGTCGAGGGGGAGTCGCGTCACGCCGGCGGCACGCCCTACGACATGCGTCGCGACGCGCTGCTCGGCGCGAGCGAGGCGGCTCTCGCCGTCGAGCGCATCTGCCGCGGGGAGCATCACATCATCGGCACCGTCGGGCAGCTCGAGGCGTTCCCCGGGGCCGTGAACGTCGTGCCGGGGGAGGCCCACCTCAGCCTCGACCTTCGCGCCGAGCACGACGGCGAGCGCGACCGCGTGTGGCAGGAGATCTCTGCGGAGATCGACGCCATCATGGGCCGCCGAGGGCTGCGCTGGCACGCGCGCGGGGTGCACACCGCGCCCGCCGTCCGCTGTGCGCCGCTGCTGCAGGACGTCGTCCGCGAGGGCATCGTCGCGTCGCTGCCCGACGGCTCCGACCTTCCGCCGACGGTCTTCAGCCGCGCAGGCCACGACGGTATGGCGATGGGAGCCGTGACCGACGTCGGGATGCTGTTCCTGCGCAATCCCGACGGCATCAGCCATCACCCCGACGAGGCCGTCAGCGGCGCCGACGTCGAGCGCGGCATCCGGGCGCTCGCCGAAGCCGTCGCCCACCTCGCCGCCGAGCCCCGCCCCTGAAACCCCCCTCGAACGGAGTCCCCGTGTCGCTTCTCGTGACAGGCGCCCGCCTCATCACCGTCCCCGCCGGCACCGACGATCCCGGCTACATCGAGAACGGCTGGTTGCTGGTCGAAGACGGCCGCATCGCCGCCATCGGATCGGGCACGCCCACTGCGACGGCCGACGAGACGCTCGACGTCGGCGGCGCGTTCGTCGCGCCCGGCTTCGTCTCGTCGCACTCGCACCTGTTCACGAGCGGCCTCCGCGGCCTCGGCGTGAGCGAGACGCTCTACGGATGGTGCGATTCGATGCTGGGGACGACCGCGCACTTCGGTCCGGAGGACATGTACTGGTCGACGCTGCACGGCGCGCTCGACTTCCTCGGCAACGGAGTGACGACGGCCTACAACTTCACCGATCCGCAGCAGGCATGGGAGCCGATGGTGGCCGGCAGTCGCGCCGGACGTGCTCCGCTGCGGCCGCTGGAGTACCACACGCGCCAGGCCGACGCCTGTCGCGACGCCGGTCTGCGGTTCGTCGACGCGATCGCGATGGACGTCACCGCGGGCACCGACGACGAGGTCTTCGAGCGGTTCGCCGCGGCCGTCGCCCACACGCGCGGCCTCGACCCCGACCTCGCGCTGGGCGCGTCGATCATGGGACAGGTGCAGTGGTCGCCCCGCCCCGACGCCGCGGAGTTCGAGGTCGCGGCGATGCGGCGGTTCGGCGTCACCAATCAGGCGCACTTCCTCGAGTCCCCGGAGCAGATCGCCGAGCAGCGGGCGAAGTTCGCCCTCTACCGGGATGCCGGAGCCCTCGGTCCCGACATGATGTTCGGCCACTTCATCCAGACCACCCCCGAGATCATCGAGGAGACCGTCGCCGGCGGGGCGTCGATGTCGTGGCAGCCGGCGTCGAACGGACGGCTGGCCTCCGGCGTCGCGCTCGTGCCGGAGATGCTCGCCATGGGCATGAAGGTGGGGATCGGGCTCGACGACCAGGCGTGCACCGACGTGTCGGACCCGTGGCAGAACATGCGCATGGGCATCGCCATGCAGCGCGCGCGCACGAAGGATCCGCTGTCGATGATGCCGGAGCTCGTGCTGCGGCTGCACACGCTCGGCGGCGCCGAGATCCTCGGGGTGGACGACCGGGTGGGCAGCCTCGAGGTGGGCAAGTTCGCCGACTTCGTGGTCGTCGACCCGCGGCATCCGGATGTCGGACCGCTCTGGCACCCGGTTCGCTCGTACGTTCTCTCGATGACGCCGCGGAACCTGAAGGGCGTGTACGTGGGCGGCGCGCTCGTGCACGACGGGAGCGCGTCGACCAACCCGCTGGGGGACGAGGCGTCGGCCCGCGTGCACGAGGCGCTGCCGGCCATCGCCGCCCGTCACGGCCACCCGCGCTGAGCCCGGGGGCCGGAACGTGTAACGGCCCGGAAACACCGCGCCGGTGTCGGCGAAATCTCCGTCTCGTAGCGTCGAGCCACGCGAGGGCATCGCGTGTCAGGGTGCCCCGCCTCACCCGACGCACCCCCACTGGAGACACAGCCCATGACGTTCCTTTCCTCCCGGCGCGCACCGCGCCTCGTCGCGGCCCTCGCCGGCGTCGCCCTGTCCGCGCTCGCGCTCTCGGCGTGCGCCTCCGGCTCCACCTCCGCGGGCGGCTCGTCGGCATCGGCCGACGGCGCCGAGGGCTACGGCGACATCACCCTGCAGCTGAGCTGGATCCTCAACGAGGAGTTCGCGGGCGAGTACTTCGCCGACAGCAAGGGCTATTACAGCGATGCCGGCTTCTCGTCGGTCAACCTCGTGCCCGGACCGGAGACCGGTGTCGCCCCGCTGCTGAGCGGGTCGGCCGACATCGCGCTCAGCGACTCGGTGTCGATCGGCGCCGCGGTGGCCAACGAGTCCGCTCCGCTGAAGATTATCGGCGCGACCTTCCAGAAGAACCCCTTCACGATCCTGTCGCTGAAGGACGGCGGCGACATCGCCAGCCCGAAGGACCTCATCGGCAAGAAGATCGGCGTGCAGGACTCCAACACGACGCTGTTCAACGCGCTCCTCGCCGCGAACGACATCGACCCGTCGCAGCTCACCATCGTGCCGGTGCAGTACGACCCGGCGCCGCTGGTCAACGGCGAGGTCGACGGCTTCGTCGCCTACCTGACCAACGAGGCCATCTCGGTCGAGATGGCGGGCGTCGCCACGACGAACCTGCCGTTCGCCGACAACGGGCTCCCGTTCGTCGCCGAGACGGTCGCCACGACCGACGAGACGATCGCGAACAAGCGCGACATGCTCAAGGCTTTCCTGAAGGCGGAGATCCAGGGCTGGACCGACGCGGTCAAGGACCCGCAGGGCGGCGCGGACCTCGCCATGGAGGTCTACGGCAAGGACCTCGACCTGGAGCCGGAGAAGACGCTCGCGGGCTCGAAGGCGCAGAACGAGCTCGTCACCTCGGAGGAGACCGAGGCCAACGGCCTCTTCACCATCTCGGACGAGCTTCAGTCGCTCACCGTCGACAGCCTGGCAGGGGCGGGCATCACCCTGCAGGCGGGCGACCTGTTCGACCTCAGCCTGCTCGACGAGGTCTACGCGGAGAACCCCGACCTCAAGAACTACGCGGGCTGATCGTCCGCGGGAAGAAGTCATCGTGACCGACACGATCACCGCACCCGGTGCCCAGGCGGACAGCCTGGGCACCGGCCTGCAGATCACGGGCCTGAACAAGGTTTTCAGCGCGGGGCGCAAGAGCGTCGTCGCCCTGCAGGACGCCGACCTGCACACCGAGCAGGGCACGTTCCTCGCCCTCCTCGGACCCTCGGGGTGCGGCAAGTCGACCATTCTGCGCATCCTCGCCGGGCTCGAGGAGCCCACCAGCGGGACGACCCGCGTGGACGGCAAGACCCCGAAGGAGCTGCGGCGCGGCAACGAGCTGGGCATCGCGTTCCAGGACTCGGCGCTCATGCCGTGGCGGAGCGTGACCTCCAACATCCAGCTGCCCTTCGAGGTCGCCGGGAAGCCCGTCGACAAGGCGTACGTCGCCGAGATGATCGCGCTCGTCGGACTCACGGGGTTCGAGAAGGCGAAGCCCGCGCAGCTCTCGGGCGGCATGCGTCAGCGCGTGTCGATCGCGCGCTCGCTCATCATGAAGCCGTCGGTGCTGCTGTTCGACGAGCCGTTCGGAGCCCTCGACGACATGACGCGCCAGCGCCTGAACCTGGAGCTGCTGCGCATCTGGACCGAGAAGCCGGCGACGACCCTGCTGGTCACGCACGGCATCTCGGAGGCGATCTTCCTCTCCGACCAGGTCGCGGTCATGAGCCCGCGACCCGGACGCATCACCGAGGTCATGACCATCGACCTCCCGCGTCCGCGCACGCCGGAGATGATGCGCACCCCGGAGTTCCACGCGTACGTCGACCACGCGTCCGAGCTGCTCTTCGGCGCGGGAGGCGCCGCCACCGATGACCACTGAGGCGCGGCGGGGACGCAGCATCCAGTGGGAGGACATCCGTCTGCCCGCGTGGGTGTCGGGTCTCATCGGAGCCGTCGGCATCGTGCTGGTGTGGTGGATCCTCGCGGCCACCGTGTTCTCGAGCGTCGGTCCGGGTGGCGTGCAGGCGATCCCGACTCCGCTGCAGGTGGTCGTGGAGTACGGCGAGACCGGATTCGACTACTACGTCCGCAACTTCAGCGTCACCCTCGCCGAGGCCGGCATCGGCTACCTCTGGGGCAACGGTCTCGCCCTCGCGCTGTCGGCGCTCGTGCTGGTGGTGCCGCGCCTCGAGGGCATGGTCATGCAGGTCGCGATCATCACGTACTGCGTGCCGATCGTGGCCATCGGACTGCTCATCTCCGCCATCGCCCCCGTGCCCGGTCCCGGTCAGCCGCTGCCGACGGCGATCGCGCTCGCCGCCCTGAGCTGCTTCTTCACCACCGTCGTCGGCACGCTGCTCGGCCTGAAGGCTGCCGACAAGGCGACCCTCGACCTCATCACCGTCTACGGCGGCAGTCGCTTCACGGAGCTGCGCCTGGTCCGCGTGATCGCGGCGCTGCCGGCCACCCTCAACGCCCTGCAGATCGCCGTGCCCGCCGCCTTCCTCGGCGCCGTGCTCGGCGAGTTCTTCCGCGGGGCGACGCTGGGCGTCGGACCCGGGATGATCGCCGCTCAGCAGGGGCTCAACGCCGCGCGGGTCTGGGACATCGCGCTCGCCTCGGGTGCCGTGGCCCTCGTGGGCTACGCCCTCGTCGGACTCGTCGCGCGCGCCGCGGCGCCCTGGTCGAAGGGGGGCGTCCGGTGACCGCCGAGGCCGGCATCGCCGCGCGCACCCCGTCCGCCCCGCCGGCTGCCGGCCGCCGGGTCGCCGCTCCCGCTCCGCGGAGCGACGTGGGCGCCGATGTGCGCCGCGAGACCCGCCGCGCCGCCCTGCGGGCGGTCGGCCGCTCGCTGACGACCTTCCTCCTCACGATCGTCGCGGTGCTCGTCATCTGGGTCGGATCGATCTGGGCCTTCAACCTCACCCCATACGTCGCCAAGGGGCCGATCGACGTCTGGAACTTCCTGTTCACGACGGCCAACGCGGAGGCGAACCGCGCGCAGCTGTTCGGTCAGCTCGGCGTCACGCTCGGGCACTCGGTCGTGGGCTTCGCCGCCGGTCTGGTCGCGGCGCTCGTGGTCGCGATGGTCTTCCAGCTCAGTAAGGGCGTGGAGCACGCCCTGATGCCGCTGGCCATGCTGCTGCGCTCCGTGCCGCTCGTGGCGATGGCGCCCGTCATCATCATGATCTTCGGCCGCGACTTCTCGTCGATCGCCGTCATCGGCGGCATCGTCGTGCTGTTCCCGGCGCTCGTGACCATCGCGTTCGGCCTCAAGTCCGCCTCCCCGCAGATGAACGACCTCATCGCCGTCTACGGCGGCACGTCGTGGACGAAGCTGCGGAAGGTCGCTCTGCCGAGCTGCCTGCCGGAGTTCTTCGCCGCCGTGCGGATCTCGGTGCCCGGTGCCATCACCGGCGCCCTGCTGGCAGAGTGGCTCGCCGTCGGCGGCGGCATCGGGGGAGCGGTCGGCGGCTACATGACCGGCGCGCAGTTCTCGGCCGTGTGGACGGCCGTGGTCCTCGTGACCGGAGCCGCCCTCATCCTCTACAACATCGTGCAGATCCTCGAGTCGTTCGTCCTGACCCGCATGGGCATGGCCAACCGCATCTGACGTCCACCCTCGCCCGCGGCGTCGGCCGCGGCATCCCTTCCCGTGCACTGGAGCCACACATGACCGATCTCGCCGCCTTCGCCCACGGCCTGCCCAAGGCCGAACTGCACCTGCACCTCGAGGGCACCCTCGAGCCCGAGCTGAAGTTCGCCCTCGCAGCCCGCAACGGGATCGACCTCGACGAGACCACGGTGGAGGAGGTGCGGGCGACCTACGATTTCACCGACCTGACCAGCTTCCTCGCCGTGTACTACCCGGCGATGCGGGTGTTGCAGACCGCCGATGACTTCCACGACCTCGCGTGGGCGTATCTGCAGAAGGCGGCGGCGCAGGGCGTCGTGCACGCCGAGATGTTCTTCGATCCGCAGGCGCACACCGGCCGCGGCGTGCCGTTCGACACCGTCATCACGGGGTACCGGAGGGCGGTCGTGCGCGCGCAGGACGAGCTGGGCATCTCGGCCGAGCTGATCCTGTGCTTCCTGCGGGACTTCTCCGCGGATTACGCGATGGCCACCCTGATGGAGGCGCTGCCCTACAAGGCGTGGATCGTCGGCGTCGGACTCGACTCCGACGAGCGCGACAACCCGCCCACGAAGTTCGCTGAGGTCTTCGCCCGCGCCAAGGCGGAGGGGTTCTTCCTCACGATGCACTGCGACATCGACCAGATCGGCTCCATCGACAACATCCGCGCGGTCATCGAGGAGATCGGCGTCGACCGCATCGACCACGGCACGAACATCGTGGAGGACCCGGCCCTCGTGGCGCTCGCCAAGGAGCGCGGGCTGGGCTTCACGACCTGCCCGGTCTCCAACTCGTTCGTCACCGCGCAGATGAAGTCCGACGAGATCGTCTCGCTCCTGAACGAGGGTCTGAAGGTGACGGTCAACTCCGACGACCCCGCCTACTTCGGCGGCTACGTGGGCGACAACTACGTCGCGCTCGCCGAGCACGCGGGCCTCGGCGCGGCCGACCTCGTGCGTCTCGCGATCAACTCGTTCGAGGCGTCATGGCTGACCGCCTCGCGCCGGGCGGACTTCATCGCGCGCGTGCGGGACTACGCCGCCGAGAACGGCGTCGCGGTTCCGCAGTAGCGGGTCACTGCTCCGCGCGCAGCGGGGCCGCGAGGCGCCAGACCCGGTCGCGCGAGAACGGCTGGTGGAACCCGCGGACGCCGAGCGCCCGGGCGATCGCGTTGCCGATCGCGGGGGCGACGGGGTTGTAGGGCGACTCGCTCATCGACTTCGCCCCGAACGGACCCACGGTGTCGGACGTCTCGGCGAAGTACACCTCGGTGTCGGGCACGTCGGCGAACTGCGGCACGCGGTACAGGCGGAACACCGGGTTCTGCACGCGCCCGTCCTCGAGGTAGACCTCCTCGTACAGCGCGCTGCCGATGCCCTGCGCGACGCCGCCCTCGATCTGCCCGCGGGCCTGAGCGGGGTTCATCACGAAGCCGGCGTCGGCGGAGTGCACCGACTGCAGGATGCGGACGGTCCCCGTCTCGACGTCGACCGCGACCCGCACGGCGTGCACATTGAAGGCGAGGGAGCGGCGGTCGCCGTACTCCGCGCCGTGGGCGACCAGCCCGTCGTCGCCGCGCTCGTCGGCGCTCGCGCCGGCGACGATGTCGGCGAAGCCGACGACACGCGTGCCCACCCGCACGCCGTCGGCCGTCAGCTCGGCGTCGCCGGCGTCACCCGAGCCCGCCCGTTCGACGGCGAGCCGCAGCATCCGCTCCCGCAGCGCCAGGCACGCCGCGTGCAGCGCCTTCCCGGCCACCGTGATGCCCGTCGACGCGAAGGCGCCGGTGTCGTGGCGCACCGCATCGGTGTCGGCCGTGCGCAGCTCGAGGCGGTCGAAGGACGCGGACAGATCGGATGCCGCGATCTGGCGCAGCACGGTCGTGGTGCCGTTGCCGAACTCGGCCGTGCCGGTGCGGAGGAGGAACGTGCCATCGGATCGGAGCGCCGCCGAGGCGTGCGAGACGTGTCCGCGTGGCGCCATCGTCGCGATCATGCCGAGCGCCATGCCTTCGCCGATGCGCCAGTTCGGGCCGTCGGGAGCGGCCGTGCCGTTGCCCCGGCGGAGGGCCTGTTCGGCGAGGTCGAGGCACTGATCCAGTCCGTAGCTGCCCCAGACGAGGTCGTCCTCGTGCGCGTCAGCGGGCAGTGCGTCGACGTCGTCGTCGGTGCCGGGATGCAGCGGATCGCCCTCGCGGACGACGTTGCGGCGGCGCAGCTCGAACGGGTCGATGTCGAGGCGTTCAGCGAGGAGGTCGAGGGCGGACTCGACGCCCAGCATCACCTGCCCGAGGCCGTAGCCGCGGAAGGCGCCGGACGGGATGGTGTTCGTGTATACGGCCTCCGCGTCGATGCGCCGCACGGGGGAGCGGTAGACGAGGGTCGACTCGGCCACGCCGTGGAACATGACGCCGGCGGCGTGGTTGCCGTAGGCGCCGGTGTCGCTCAGGACGTCGACGTGCATCGCGGTGAGGTGTCCGTCGACATCGGCGCCGAGCGAAACCGACACGCGCATCGGGTGGCGCACCGAGGAGCGCAGGAACTCCTCTGTGCGCGAGAACTCGTAGGCCACGGGGCGTCCGGTGCGCAGGACCGCCAGGGCGACGAGGTCCTCGGCGAAGATCTCCTGCTTGCCGCCGAATCCGCCGCCCACGCGCGCGGTGAGCACCCGCACGCGGTCGGCATCGAGATCCAGCACCCGGGCGAGCTCGTCGCGGGTGAGGAACGGCACCTGAGTGCTGGAGCGGATGACCAGGCGGCCGTCGGCGTCGATCCATCCGAGGGCGCCGTGCTTCTCCAGCTGCGCGTGGGAGACGCGGCTGGTCTGCCACGTGCCGTCGACGCGCACGGCGCTGGCGGCGAGGGCGGTCGCGGCGTCGCCGCCGACCTCCTCGTGCAGCACGGCGACGACGTTGCGCGCGGCGTCGGCCACGCGGTCCTCCGGCGTGCGGTCGGGGTGCAGCAGCGGAGCGCCGGCGGAGCGGGCCTCCTCCGGATCGAAGACGGCCGGGAGCACCTCGTACTCGACGCGCAGCGCGCGGCAGCCGGCCTCTGCCGCGCCCGCGCTCTCGGCGATGACGACGGCCACCCGCTGGCCGACGAAGCGCATGACGTCGTCGATCATGCGCGTGTCGTCGGCGTCGTCGGTGCGGTGGTGGTGGCGGGCGGTGGAGAAGCGCAGCGCGGGCGCGTCGGCGGAGGTGAGGACCGCGACGACGCCCGGGACGGCGGATGCCGCGGCCGTGTCGATCGACACGACACGGGCGTGCGCGTGCGGCGAACCCAGCACCCGCAGCACGAGGGTGCCCTCGGCCGCCCGGGCCGCATCAGCCGGGACCGGCTCGTCGAACGTGAACGGCTCGAGGCCCTGCACGATCCGTCGTGCGGCAGGCGGTGCGACCGACGTGCCGACGCCACCCGTGACGGTCGCCCGGTGATCGCAGGTCTCGTGTCCGGCGGCGCAGGAGGTCGCCGCCGAACTGCCCGTCTCGCGCACCTGGCCCAGCACCGACGCCCGGATCGCCTCGCGGATCGGGCGGTAGCCCGTGCACCGGCAGAGGTTGCCGCGCAGGGTGCGGTCGAGGTCGGGCAGGTCGTCGGCGGTCAGGGTGGAGGCGGTCACGGTCATGCCCGGCGTGCAGAAGCCGCACTGGAAGCCGAAGCCCGCCGCCATCGCCTCCTGCACCGGGTGCAGGTCGTCGCCGTCGACCAGCCCGACCGCCGTGGTCACCGATCGCCCCGGCATCC
Organism: Microbacterium jepli; assembly: GCF_047237905.1. Classification (NCBI taxonomy): domain Bacteria; kingdom Bacillati; phylum Actinomycetota; class Actinomycetes; order Micrococcales; family Microbacteriaceae; genus Microbacterium; species Microbacterium jepli. The sequence continues at coordinate 966,706 of NZ_JBDFLW010000005.1, forward strand.
GCATCGCCGGGATGATGCACGAATGCACCGGCTGCCCGTCGAGGATCACACCGCACGCGCCGCAGTCGCCCGCGTCGCAGCCCTTCTTGACCTCGCTGTGCCCGTGCTCGCGCAGAAGCGTCCGCAGCGACTGGCCGGGCCGCGGGTCGGCTTCGATCTCGCGACCGTTGACCTCGAACCTCATGCCGTCAGCTCCGTCCGGATGCGCTGCGCAAGCACGCCGCTGACGCCGCGGCGCCAGTCGGCCGAGCCCAGCGGGTCGCTGTAGTAGCCGGAGGCCGCCTCGACGGCGGCGTGCAGGGCGGCGCGGTCGGGCAGAGCGGCGAACCGCAGCACCGTCGGGGCCCACGTGGCCGCGGTGATGCCGAAGACCGCGGTGCCGTCGGGGTCGACGCGTCCGGTGACCACCGCGCCGGACCGGCCGTACTCGGCGAGGGCGATCTTGCGCAGCAGGAAGCGCGAGCGCAGGGCCGCGTCGGGGATCTCGACGGCCCGCAGCACCTCTCCCCGGGCGAGGGAGTTCTGCTGATTGCCGGTGACGAGGGTCGCAACGGGTTCGCGGCGCTCGCCGCCGTCGGGCGTCCAGATCACGGCCTCCGCGTCCAGGCCGGCGGTGAGCCCGACCATCGCGGCGGCGGCGAACGACTGGCAGATGTTGCCGCCCACGGTCGCGGTGTTCCACACCTTGGCGCTCGCGAGGAGGGCATTCGCGGCATCCGGGATCATCGCCGTCGCCGGCCAGTCGGACGGCGACTCCTGACGAGCCCAGGCGACGAAGCGGGCGATGGTGCAGGTGGCACCGATCCGGAGCCCCGCGGGCGTGACCTCGAGGTCGGGCCAGCCCATCGTGGTGAGGTCGACGAAGCCGGTCGTTCCGGGCTGCGGCTCGCTCATCAACCACGTGCCGCCGCCCAGCAGGGTCTCGCCCGGTGCGAGTGCCAGGTCGCCGCGCGTTCGGGCGCTTCGGAAGCTCGTGACGGTGTGGATGTCCACGATGCCTCCTCCGGAGTCGATGCTGTCCGTGCGTGTCGAGCTGCGCGCGCCGTGCAGTCAGTGAAGCACCGGTCGGTTACCCCGATGTTTCCTGATCGCGGTCCGCCCGGTTCAGGGTTCGGCGGGTGCGCCGCTTCCCCGTGTCCAGAAATCCGCGTGCACGGCGGCCGCGGACGGCAGGGGCACGGGGCCGACGACCTCCACCGGATGCCCACCCCGCGCGAACACCTCGCGCGACGGCAGGTCGAGGACGGGCACGTCGCCGTCGGCGCGCACGATGCGGTTCAGCTCGTCCTCGCCGAACGCGTAGACCATCCGGGGGATGCCCGCCCAGTAGATGGCACCCGCGCACATCGCACAGGGCTCCGTGCTCGTGAAGAGAGTGGATGCCGCGACCACCTCCGGCGGAAGCGTTGCGGCGGCTGCGCGCACGAGGTTCGTCTCGGCGTGCCCGGTGGGATCCCGCTCGGTCTCGACGGAGTTCATCGCCTCCACCACCGTGCCGTCGGGCGTGACGAGCACCGCCCCGAACGGGTGATCGCCGCGCTCGCGCGCGGCTGCGGCGAGCCTCACGGCGTGCTCCAGGTGCGGGAGGTCGGCGGGAAGGAGGCCCTCGACGTCGGCGGTCACGCGCGCTCTCCGATCCGGGGAGCGGCGCACGACAGGCTGCCGATCGGGTCGCCGTGGATCGGTGTGGACAGCGCACGCAGCGGCAGGCCGGAGCCCGCGCGTCGCGCCGCGATGATCTCGGCGAGGATCGACACGGCTGTCTCCTCCGGGCTCTCCCCGCCGAGATCGAGCCCGAGCGGCGAGTGCAGCCGCGCCAGCTCGTCGTCGCCGATTCCGGCCTCGCGCAGCATCCCGGACCGACGCTCGACCGTGGAGCGGGCGCCCATCGCGCCGACGAAGGCGACCGGCAGCCGCAGCGCGACCGCGAGGGCGGGGATGTCGACGCGCTCGTCGTGGGTGAGCACGCAGATCGCGGTGCGGGCGTCGAACTCGTCGGCCGACGCGCGCAGATACTGGTCCGGCGCCTGCACGACGAGCCGGTCGGCGTCGGGGAAGCGCTCGGGCGTGACGAGCAGCCCCCAGCCGTCGCACACGTTCACGGCGAAGCCGGCCGCGGCGGCCACCCGGCAGAGGGCGGCGGCGTGGTCCCCGGCGCCGAGGATGACGAGCCGTGCCCGGGGTGCGTGCGAGAGCGTGAGCACGGCGTCCTCCGCGGGCACGGGCAGGAGGGTGCCGAGCGGCGCGGCCGCGCCGTCGCGGACGACGAGTCCGAGGGCGGTCGGCTCATCGCGCAGCGCCGCCTCCAGCGCGGCCACGGCGACATCGTCCTCGCCGGACAGCGGGTACGCGACGACCTCGATCGCCCCGCCGCACGCGAGGCCGGCCGCGTGGGCCGCCTCGTCGGTGAAGCCGAAGGAGGCCGCGAGTCCCGATCCATACGACAGGGCGCGCAGGCCGAGCATGACCGCGTCCTCCTCCACGCATCCGCCCGAGATCGAGCCGATCACCTCGCCCCCGGCGGTGACGGCCATCGACGACCCGACGCCGCGCGGCGCACTGCGGGCGACAGCCGTGACGGTGATCACGGCGACCCGCTCGCCGGCGCGCAGTCGCGGGACGAGGGCGGCGGCGAGTTCGAGCATGGATCCACGCTAGACGCCCTGTGTTTCGGTGCGGCTACGCGCGAGGAATTCGTGGGCCGCGGCGGGGTCGTCGTTCGCGGCGGGTTGCCGGGGCCGACGTGCCGGGTCGGGTGTGTCGGTGCGTGCCCGGCGCGCCGTGCTCGCCGGGGCTAGCGTGAAGGCATGCCTGGTGTGATCGGACTCGTGCTCGCCGCCGGGGCCGGCACGCGCTTCGGCGGGCCTAAGGCGCTCGCCCGCGAGGAGAACGGGACGTCGTGGATCGAACGGGCGGTGCGGATGCTGCGCGACGCCGGGTGCGAGACGGTGCTCGTGACGCTCGGAGCCGGTGCCGACGAAGCCGCGTCAATGGTTCCGGACGGGGCGACCGCCGTGCTCGTCGACGACTGGCGCGACGGACTCGGGGCGTCGCTGCGCGCGGGTCTGGGCGCAGCATCCGCTCTTCCCGGCGACGCTCTCGTCGTGACGCCGGTGGACACACCTGCCGCGCCGGCGGTGGCGGCTACCCGTGTCGTCGGCGCCGTCACCGGTCCGCTCAGCGCGGCGCTGGTTCGGGCGGGGTACCGCGGCCAGCCGGGGCATCCCGTGCTGATCGGCCGCGATCACTGGGCCGCTCTGGCGGCGACCGCGGAGGGGGATCGCGGCGCCGGCCCGTACCTCCGCGCGCACGGCGCCGTCGAGGTCGAGTGCGGCGATCTGTGGTCGGGGGCGGACGTCGACCGGCGCCCGGAGCCGGGTAACGATCAGCGTCCGGGCCCGCAGGGGAACCGTCTCGACCGGTATCGGCCGGGCGATGACGACGACCTGGTCGAGATCTGCGTGCGCACGGCGGACGCGGGAGCCGACGCGACGGGGTTGCTGACCGACGATCGCCTGTGGGCGGAGATCTTCGTGCTGCCGTACCTGGTGCGGCATCCGGAGTTCGCGTTCGTCGTGCGCTCCGAAACCGGCCGCGTCACGGGGTACACCGTCGGCAGGCCCGACACGGTCGGGTTCGAGGCGTGGTTCCGCGACGAGTGGTGGCCGGAGCGAGCGGACCGCTGGGAGGCCGGTCCGCCGCGGCAGGACGGCCTGCTGCGCTATGCCGCCGGGCGCGGGCGCGCGGCGGAGCCGTATGCGGCCGAGTATCCCGCGCACCTGCACATCGACCTCCTGCCCGAGCTGCAGGGCCAGGGGTGGGGGCGACGGCTGATCGACACCCTCGTCGACGAGCTGCGCCGGGCCGGCGTGCCCGGCGTGCACCTCGTCGCGAGCGCCGACAACTCCGGCGCCGCGGCCTTCTACCCCCGCGTCGGCTTCACACAGCTCCCGTCAGGTGCAGACGTGCGGGCCTTCGGCCGCATCCTCTGACGACACGCGCCTTCCCGCCCTGCTCACCTGTCGCAACGTGCGGAACCACGGCCTGCAATCGGCACCTTGCGACAGGTGAACGGCTCCCCGGGCGCCGCGCCGCGAGCCCCACGCGCCACGCGCCGCGCGCCCCGCGAGCGCCGCGAGCGACCTCACCCAGCGACTCACTTCACCGGCGCGAGGCGCCCGCCGTCGAGGCGCACGACCCGGTCCACGAGCGAGCGCGGCACGGGGGCGTGCGAGATGAGCACGACGGCCTGATCGTCGCCGACCGCGCTGAGCATGTCGTCGAGGAGGGCAGCGGATGCCGCAGCATCCACTCCCGCCGTCGGCTCGTCGAGCACCAGCACCGGGAATCCGCGCAACAGGGCGCGGGCGAGCGAGATCCGCTGCGCCTGCCCGCCCGACACCAGCGCACCGCGCTCGCCGACACGGGCGTCGAGGCCGCCGCGCTCGCGCAGCCACGGTCCGAGACCGACGCGCGCCAGCGCCTGCTCGAGGTCGCCGTCGGTCGCGGTGTCGCGGGCGAACAGGAGGTTCTGGCGGATGTCCTCGTCGAAGAGCATCGGATGCTGCTCGCACAGCCCGACGGTCAGCCGCACGTCGTCCGGAGCGAGCGACGACACCGACACCCCGCCGATCTCGTACGAGCCGCGCACCGCGAGGAAGCGCACGAGCGCGTGCGCGAGCGTCGTCTTGCCGGCGCCGCTGGACCCGACGACGAGCAGGCGTTCGCCGGGCCGCACCTCGAGGTCGACATCCTTGAGCGCGTCGACGTCGGCGCCCGGCCACCGTGCGCTCACGCCGCGGAACCGCAACCCGTCGCCCAGCGCCGGCGCGGCGCCGGACGCCGGAGCGGTCTCGTCGACCAGCTCCTGCGCGGCGCCGGCCGGCACCGCCGCGGCGATGCGTTCAGCCGACGCGCGCACCTGCCGCCACGCCGACGCCGCCAGCGGCACCGAGGCGAACACCTCGAACACCGCCATCGGCACGAGCACGGCCACGGCGAACCCCGGGCCGTCGAGTGCACCGGCGCCGACGGCGGGCCCGGCGACGATGACCGCCGCGATCGACGCCAGCCCCGCGAGGAGACCGACGGATGCCGCGGCCCCCGCCTGCGCGACGGCCCGGCGCACGACGGCACGGCGCAGCCGCTCATCGGCGGCGAGGACGCGCGCGCGACCCGCGTCTTCTACGCCGTACGCCGCGAGCACGTCGAGGCTGCCGAGGTGATCGAGCAGCGCGTCGCCGAGGGCGGAGCGCAGCGGCGCGATCGCGCGCTCCGCGCGGGACCCCGCCGCCCAGCCCCAGCCCGCGGCCGCGACGGCCGCGAGCACGAGCGCGACGAGCAGTGTGAGCCCGGCCCGCCACGACACGATCGAGACGGGGACGAGTCCTCCCACGGCCACGAGCGCGGAGGACACGAGCGGCTGCACGACGCGCAGAGGCAGGTTCTGCAGGTCGTCGACGTCGTCGACGAGCGCGGTCAGCACGCCGCCGCGCCCGGTGCGGGAGAGGCCGTCGGGCGCGACGGGGATGAGGCGGCGCACCAGGGCGGAGCGCGAGGAGGCGAGTCGGCGCAGCGCCGCGTCGTGCCCGGCGACCCGTTCGAGGTAGCGGAACACGGCGCGGGTGAGCGCGAAGAGCCGCACCCCGACCACGGCGGCCGACAGGTACAGCAGGTAGGGCTGCTCCGACGCGCGGACGATCAGCCACGAGCTCACCGCGAGCAGGGCGACGGCGCTGGCCTCGGAGGCGAACCCGGCGGCGACCGCCGGCCAGAATCGCCGGAGCGGCGGCATCGCGTCACGCAGCACCCGGTGCGGCGTGACGGCGGTCATGCCGGCACCTCCGCCCGGTCGAGGCTGACGACCCGGTCGGCGATGGTGCGGGCCGACGGGCGGTGCGAGACCAGCAGCACGGCGGCGCCGTCGTCGGCGAGGCGACGCAGCGACGCCCACCGCCGCGCCTCGGTGTCGGCGTCCAGCGCGGCGCTCGGCTCGTCGAGGGCGATCACCGGCGCACGCCCCGCGAGGTGGCGGTGCACGGCGCGGGCGACGGCCACGCGCTGCGCCTGACCGCCGGAGAGGCCAGCGCCCTGCACACCGAGCGCGCGCTCGGGATCGAGTTCGCCGGCGCCGGCGAGCATCAGGGCCCGGCGCACGAGCGCGGGGTCGGGGGAGTGCTCGCCGAGCGCCACGTTCTCCGCGATGGTGCCCGACAGCAGCCCGGCGGTCTGACCCGCCCATGCGAGCCAGTCGGCGGAGCGGAGGCGTCGCACATCGGTGCCGGCGAAGGTCGCCTCTCCGTCGAAGTCGGCAGCGCCGCGGAGGGCCGCCAGCACGCTCGACTTGCCCGAGCCGCTCGCGCCGTCCAGCAGTACCACCGACCCGGGCGCGAGAGCGAACGACACCGGTGGCAGGAGGTGGTCGCCGCGTCGCACGCGCACGTCCCGCACATCGAGGGCGCCGGCGCTTCGCAGCGCGGAGTGCGCGACGGGCTCGGACGCGCGGACGGCGGCCGCGGCATCCATCACGGAGAAGACGTCGTCGGTGGCGGCGACACCCTCCGCGGCGGCGTGGAACTGCACGCCCACCTGGCGCAGCGGCAGGTAGGCCTCCGGCGCGAGCAGGAGCACGAACAGCCCGACACCGAGGGCGAGCGAGCCGTCGAGCAGGCGGAATCCGATCGACACGGCGACCACGGCGACCGAGATGCTGGCGAGGAACTCCAGCGCGAAACCCGAGAGGAACGACACCCGCAGCACGCGCATCGTCTCGCGCCGGTAGCGGTCGGTGACGAGATCGATGGATGCTGCGGCCCGGTGCTGCCGTCCGTAGACCTTGAGCGTGCCGAGGCCCTGTACCGTGTCGGCGAACCTCGCCGCCAGGAGGCTGAGGGTCTGCCACTGACGGCTCTGGATGCTGCGCGTCGCCCAGCCGATCAGGACCATGAAGACGGGGATGAGCGGCAGCGTGACGAGCACCGTCAGCCCGCTCAGCCAGTCCTGCCACCACATGACCGCGAGCAGCGCGGGCGTCGCGAGCGCCGTCTGCACCAGCTGCGGGAGGTAGCGCGCGAAGTACGGGTCGAGCGACTCCAGGCCGCGGCCCGCCGTCACGGCCAGCCGGGCGGAGTTCTGACCGGCCAGCCACTGCGGTCCGAGGGTGCCCACGGCCGACAGGAGTCCGTCGCGCAGCTGCGTCTGCACCTTGGCGGAGGCTCGTGCGGCCACGCTGTCGCGGGCGACGGCGAGGAGCGCCCGGGCGCCCACGACGAGCGCGAGCAGGGTGAGCGTGCCGGCGAGCTTGGCCGGCGGCATCCCCTCCACCACGCCGACGATCGCCCTCGTGAGCAGCGCCGCGAACGCGACCACCGCTGCTGTCTGGGCGACGCCCAGGAGCGCGGCCGCGACGAAGAAGCCATGCGAGGCGCGGGCGTGGCGCAGCAGCCGGGGGTCGACCGGTCTCAGGCGCACCGGGGCGGCGGGATCGCTCATCGCAGCCTCAGTGCACCGGGGCCGCGGCGGCCCGCTCGATGCGCGCCCGGGTGACCCGCTTGCGGAAGACCCAGTAGGTCCAGCCCTGGTAGGCCAGCACGAGCGGCAAGAAGATCACCGCGGCCCACGTCATGATCGTGAGCGTGTAGTCGGTGCTCGACGCGTTGTCGATCGTGAGGCTGAACGCGGGATCCGTGTTCGAGGGCATCACATTCGGGAACAGCGCGAACCACAGCGTGAGCACGGCGAACGCGACGGTGCCCGCGCCGAAGGCGAAGGAGCGCCCCTCCCGCTCGCGGAGCTGCGCGGCGACCGAGGCGATGAGGAGCACGGCGGCCAGCCCTGCGGTGCCGGCGGCGGCGAGGAACAGGGGAGCACCGGCGTTCGCGGCGTTCAGCACGGTCCAGCCGAGGAACACGGCGGCCACCGCGATCGTCAACAGCCCTGAGCGCACGGCGAGACGCCGGGCGTCGCGGTGCACGCCGCCGTCGGTCTTCAGTGCCACGAACGAGACGCCGTGGGTGAAGAACAGCAGGAGCGTCGTGAGTCCGCCGAGGAGTCCGTAGGGGTTCAGCAGAGTGAGGAACGAGCCGGTGAAGTCGTGATCGACGTTGAGCGGCACACCCTGCACGAGGTTCGCCAGCGCGACGCCCCAGAGGAACGCCGGCACGGCCGAGCCGACGATGATCATCCGGTCGAAGCGGCGCTTCCACTGCGCGGACTCGCGCTGGTGGCGGTACTCGAACGACACGCCGCGGGCGATCAGCGCCAGGAGGATCAGCAGGAGCGCGAGATAGAAGCCGCTGAACATCGAGGCGTACCACTCGGGGAACGCGGCGAACAGGCACGCGCCGGCGACGATGATCCAGGTCTCATTGAGGTCCCAGATCGGGCCGATCGTGTTGATGATCTGGCGCCGCGCGATGTCGTCCTTGCCGAGGAACGGCAGCGACATCCCGACGCCGAAGTCGAAGCCTTCGAGGACGAAGTATCCGACGAAGAGCACGCCGACGATGAAGAACCAGACGTATGCAAGATCCATGGCGCTCTCCTAGTAGACCGTCGTCGGGGTGTCCTCGAGGGCGAGGTCACGGGGGTCGGGGTCGTCGGGTCCGGGGAGCGGCTGGGGACCGGCCTGTGCCGCCTTCAGGATGAGGCGGAACTCCACCACCGCCAGCACCGCGTAGATGGCGGTGAAGGACAGGAGCGAGATCAGCACCGTCCAACCCGGCACCAGCGGCGAGACGCCGTCCTCGGTGAGCATCAGGCCGAACACGATCCACGGCTGGCGGCCCATCTCGGTGAAGACCCAGCCGACGAGGATCGCCACGAGGGATGCCGGCCACGCCCAGATCGCGAGGCGCCAGGCCCACGCCGGCACCGGCCGCTTCGCCTTCTTGCGGGTGAGCCACATGCCGACGACCGCCGTCAGGGCCGCGACGCTCCCCATGCCGATCATCCAGCGGAACGACCAGTACGTCACCCACAGCACGGGCGCGAAGCTGCCGCCCACCTGGTCGGCGAACTGGGGGAACATCTCGGTCGTGTACTGCGCGTTGAGGTCGTTGATGCCCTCGACACAGCCGTCGAGCGAGTGCGTCGACAGCAGCGAGAGCAGGTAGGGCACGCGAATCGAGAAGAGCTCGCTGGTGCCGTCTGGTGTGCCGAGGGTGAAGATCGAGAACGACGCATCCGCGCCGCACACGGTGTTGAACGTCGCCTCGGCCGCCGCCATCTTCATAGGCTGCGTCGAGACCATGACGAGGCTCAGCTGGTCGCCCGAGAGTGCGACGCCGCCGAAGGCGACGAGCATGCCGACCAGGCCGTACCGCAGCGACGTCCGCATCATCTCCATGTTCTGCCCCCGCAGGAGATGCCAGGCGGAGATCGAGATGATCACGCCCATCGTCATCATGAACGCGGCGAAGAGGGTGTGGGGGAGAGCGGCGAGGGCGACGGGGTTCGTGAGGATCGCGAAGAAATCGGTCATCTCCGCTCGGCCGCCATCGGCCGACATCTGGTATCCGACGGGGTTCTGCATGAAGGCGTTCGCGGCGAGGATGAAGTACGCCGAGAACCACGCGCCGACCGTGGCGATCCAGATGCTGGCGAGGTGCAGCGCCTTGGGGAGCTTGTCCCAGCCGAAAATCCACGGGCCGATGAAGGTCGCCTCGAAGAAGAACGCCATCAGGCCCTCGAAGGCCAGCGGAGCGCCGAAGACGTCGCCGACGAAGCGCGAGTAGGACGACCAGTTCATGCCGAACTGGAACTCCTGCACGATGCCCGTCACGACGCCCATCGCAAAGTTGATGAGGAAGATCTTGCCGAAGAAGCGGGTGAGGTGCAGCCACTTCAGCGCGCCGGTGCGGAACCAGGCGGTCTGGAAGATCGCGACGGTCAGCGCCATCCCCAGCGTGAGCGGGACGAAGAGGAAGTGGTAGAGCGTCGTGAGGCCGAACTGCCACCGGGCCAGGAGCAGGGGGTCGAGCAGATCCACGGTGTCTCCGATCGAACGTTCGCTGTGGTCTGACCACAATCTACGCTGTGGTCAGACCACAGTCGAGCGGCGCGGAGTGCGTTGTCTCCAGGTGAAGAGACTCGCGGGAAGCATGCCCTCTGCGAGCCGGATCGGCGCAGCCGAGCCAGGCGTGGATGCCCCGCGGCTTGTGGGGACCTGGCCGCATTCGTAATGTGAGGCCGTGACTGCGATCGCCCCGTACATCCTCTTCCCCGGCACCGCTCGCGATGCGCTCGAGTTCTACGCGGGCGTGTTCGGCGGAGATGTCCAGGCCTACACATTCGCCGAGTTCGGGCGCGATGACGGAGACCCCGGTCGCATCGCACACGGCGAACTTCGCGGTGCCGTCGCGCTGTTCGCTGCCGACACAGGAGGGACCGAACAGCCCTTCACTGCTCACGGGCTGTTCTTCGCACTCCTGGGCGCCGCTGATCGCTCCACTTCGCACGCCTGGTTCGACGCCCTCGCCGCTGACGGTGAGGTTCTCGACCCCCTCCAGGAACGCCCGTGGGGTGATCACGATGGCCAGGTGAAGGACCAGTTCGGTCTTACCTGGCTGATCGGCTTCACACCGCGCGCAGGCTGACCCGATCAGCCGCTCCGGTTCCTCAGCGCGACTACCGCCGAACGCAACGCAACGCAGCTCCAACCTGATCGGGCCTCGACCACGAAGAGGTGGGGAGGAGGCGCGCATGCGGAGATGGGCCTTGGTCGTGGTGCTAGCGGCGGTCGCCGCCCTCACCGGGTGCGCGGTGCCCGCAGCATCCGCTCCGTCCTTCTCGCCGACATCCGACGGCCCGGTCGTCGCGTTCTACGGCGACTCCTACACGCTCGGCACGGGGGCGTCCGATCCGTCGAAGCGCTGGTCGACCCGCATCTGCGACGAACGGGGCTGGCAGGAGTACAACCCCAGCGTCAACGGCCTCGGCTTCGTCAACCACCGGACCGCCCGCCGCGACCTTCCCGGCGACATCATCGCCGTCGACCCCGACATCGTCTTCGTCACGATGGGGCTCAACGATGTGTTCAGCTACGACGTCGCGGCCGACGAGATCCACGCGCAGATCGGTGAGGACCTCACCCGACTCCACGACGCCCTGCCCGACGCGCGCTTCATCGTCGTGGAGCCCTTCTGGTACACCGCCGAGCGACGGCCCGGTCTGGAGGCCATCATCAGCTGGGTCGAGGAGGCCGCGGCGTCAATCGATGCGGACTACATTCCGGGGGCGTCGTCGTGGATCCAGGGACGGCCGGGGGAGATGGCGGCAGACGGCCTCCACCCGAACGATGCCGGATATGACGCGATGACCGAGCGGATGGATGCTGCGCTCGACCAGCTCGGCCTGTGAATCCGCGCGCACCGTGCGGTGTCAACCCCGGATGAGGGCGAGTGAGGATCGCCGACACTGGCGTGATGAGCGAGGACGACCCGGAGAAGACCCGGAAGGAATTCGGCGACGCGGTGAACATGACCGCCTCCGAACTGGAGAAGTGGCTCGACACCGACGAATCGCGTGACGTGGGCGACAAGTCCGGCGGCGGCGAGTCGACCGGGCACGCCTCGGGCCGGCGCATCATCGAGATCCTCCGGACGAAGAAGGACGATCTGACGGATGCCGATCTCTCCCACATGCGCAAGGTCGTCGGTTACGTCAAACGCCACCTCGCGCAGAAGCCCGCGGGCGACGTGACCGACACCGCCTGGCGCTACTCGCTGATGAACTGGGGCCACGACCCCCAGAAGTGACCGGCTCGCGGAAGCCGGATAAGACCGAGGCCTAGACTTCGGATGCATCGCCGAGGCCGCTCCCATGGGGGAGCCCGGCCGCGGCATCGACGACAGAAGGAGCGGCCATGCAGCTGGGAATGATCGGACTCGGCAGGATGGGCGCCAACATCGTGCGCCGCCTCATGGCGGACGGCCACGAGTGCGTCGTCTACGACGTCAGCGCCGAGGCGGTCGACACGCTCGCGAAGGAGGGTGCCACCGGCATCCACGACATCGCGGACTTCGTGTCGAACCTCGAGGCGCCCCGCGCCGTGTGGCTGATGATCCCGGCGGGCATCACCGGCAAGGTCGTCGACCAGGTGGCCGCGGTGCTCGAGCCCGGCGACATCATCATCGACGGCGGCAACTCGAACTACCGCGACGACGTGCGCCGGGCGGCGAAGCTCAAGGAGTCCGGCATCCACTACGTGGACGTGGGCACCTCGGGCGGTGTCTTCGGACTCGAGCGCGGCTACTGCCTCATGGTGGGCGGTCCCGACGAGGCGTTCACCCGCATCGAGCCGCTGCTGCGCACGATCGCGCCGGGGCCGGGCGACATCCCGCGCACCCCGGGGCGCACGGGCGACCTGACCCCCGAGGAGCGCGGCTACCTGCACTGCGGACCCTCGGGCGCGGGGCACTTCGTGAAGATGGTGCACAACGGCATCGAGTACGGCATCATGGCGTCGCTCGCGGAGGGCCTCAACATCCTCGAGAACGCCGACGCCGGCGTGCGCGAGGCCGAGCATTCCGCCGAGGTCGCGCCTCTGGAGGAGCCGGAGTTCTACCAGTTCACGATCGACACCCCGGCCGTGTCGGAGCTGTGGCGCCGAGGGTCGGTCATCTCATCGTGGCTGCTCGACCTGACGGCCGCCGCGCTGGCGCAGAACCCCACCCTCGACGGTCTCGCCGGTCGCGTGTCCGACTCGGGGGAGGGCCGGTGGACCGTGAAGGCGGCCGTCGACGTGGGCGTTCCGGTGCCGGTGCTCGCGGCATCCCTCTTCGAGCGCTTCGCCTCCCGCGGCGAAGACCACTACGCCAACCAGCTGCTCTCCGCGATGCGCCTGCAGTTCGGCGGCCACCAGGAGCTGCCGTCGGGCGACGTGCTGGAGGCGGGCGGCCGGAAGGCCGAGTCGCAGGCCTGAGCGCGGCGCGCTGACGGCGGGCGAGACGGCACGCCGTCAACGCCGCAACGGCGACACGCCGCAGGGACCGCGCGTCAGCGTCGGGAGAAGCGCACCACCGGAATCGTCCGCGAGGTGCGCTTCTCGTATTCGCGGAAGCCCTCGCTCGCATCGGTGAAGCGCGCCCAGCCACGGTCGCGCTCATCGCCGGTCAACACGTCGGCGTGCACCGCGACGGTGCCGTCGGGCGTCTCGAGATCGATGTCGGGGTGCGCGACCAGGTTGTGGAACCAGGCCGGATTCTCGGGCGCGCCTGCCTTCGAGGCCGCCACGAGCCAGCCGTCGCCGTCGTCGGGGATCGCCATGACGGGCGTCACCCGCTCCGTGCCGCTCCGGGCACCCCTGTGGTGCATCAGCACCAGCGAACGGCCGAACCGGCCCACCTCACCGCCGTTGCTGCGGAATTCTTCAATGATCTTGTCGTCCCAGGCGCTCACGCTGACACGCTACGCCCTGCGGCGACGCCCGGCGCCGCGCGGACATGCCGACGCCCGCCTGCCGGGGGGAGCAGGCGGGCGTCGACGAGCGCGTTACCGGCGGGGGGTCCGGTTCTCCGCACTCACCATCCACGACAGCTGCTCGACACGCTCCAGAATCGCGTGGAGGATGTCGGCGCTCGTGGGGTCTTCCTCGTCGACGTCGTCGTGCACGTCGCGGCAGGTCGTGGCGACGTCGTCGAGTCGCTCGGTCATCAGGTCGACGACCTCGGTCGTGGCGATCTCGCCTTGCGGGATCTCCGGCAGCGTGGTCGTCTCGGCGACGACATCGCTGCGGCCGTCGGGCAGCGCGTGCAGCGCACGCATGCGCTCGGCGATCGTGTCGGCGAACTCGCGGGCGGCCTCGATGATCTCGTCGAGCTGCAGGTGGGTGTCGCGGAAGTTCGTGCCGACGACGTTCCAGTGCGCCTGCTTGCCCTGCAGCGACAGCTCGATGAGGTCGACGAGAACGCGCTGGAGGTTCGCGCTCAGCGCCTCCGAGGCCTGGAAGCCCTGCTCGGCGTTCTGCTCCTTGGTGAGCTCGGCGCCCACTCCTCCCCGGGCCGGCCGGCGCTTGTTGCGCGGGGCCGCGGAGTCGGTGCTCTTCTTGGCGGTTGCAGTCGTGGTGGCCACAGTCCGTCCTTCCTGTCGTGTCGTCCCGACGGTACCCGCGGCCCCCATGGGTGAACGGGGCCTTGACAAGGCTCCCCGCTCCGGGAAGCACGACCTAGCGCGTGCACGCGGTCGGAGGCAAGCCCGCGTCGACGCCGACGGGGCGGACGTACTTTCGAGAGAAAGGAGGCATCATGGCCGAGGAACTGAAGAAGGGCGACCGTGTCAGCTGGGACACGTCGCAGGGACGCACGCAGGGCGAGGTGACCCGCATCCGCACGTCGGACTTCGAGTTCGCCGACCAGCACTTCACCGCATCGAAGGACGAGCCGATGTACATGGTGAAGTCGGAGAAGACCGACGCGGAAGCCGCCCACAAGAGGAGTGCGCTGCGCAAGCTCGCCGACAAGTGACCGCGTGGCGGTCGGGACGGAGACCGCCGCGTGGATGAGTCGGATGTGACACGGATGCCGGCGGTCCGGCTGGCCGCCGACGTCAGAGCAGGGCGCGTCGCCGCCGCCGAGGTGATCGATGCGCATCTCGCGGTCATCGCGGCGCGCAACCCGGGTCTCAACGCCTTGCCGGTCGCCTACGCGGACCAGGCGCGACGGGCGGCGGATGACGTCGACGCGCTGGTAGCAGCTGGCCGCGACCCCGGCCCGCTGGCCGGGGTGCCGATCAGCGTCAAGGAGAACATCGACCTGGCCTGGTCGGCCACGACGCAGGGCTGGCGCGGAGCCGCCGGCGCGGTCCCGGCCGAGGACGCCACGATCGTCCGGCGCGTGCGCGACGCGGGTGGCGTGCCGATCAGCCGGGGCAACATGCCGGACTTCGGCATGCGGTGGGACACCGACAACGACCTCTACGGTCGCACGTTCCACCCTCTCGACCCCGGCCGCACCGTGTACGGCTCGAGTGGGGGAGACGCTGTCGCGGTCTCCACCGGCATGTCGGCGATCGGCCTCGGCAACGACTTCGGCGGGTCGGTCCGGCTGCCGGCTTCGGCCCTCGGCATCTGCGGGCTGCGCCCGTCGTTCGGCCGCGTGCCCCGCGCGGCCGTCCGGGCCGACCCCGTCATGCCCACGCTGCAGCAGTTCTCCGTGAACGGGCCGCTGGCCCGGACCGTCGACGATCTCGCCCTCGCCCTCGGCGTGCTCGAGGGGGTGGATGCCGACGACCCCGTCTCGCTCGACGTCCGTCCGGCAAGCGAGATGACGCGCCGGGTCGCGGTGACCCGCATGCCTCCCGGCGGCACCGTCGACGACGACATCGCCGCCGGTGTCGACGCCGCGGCCGCCGCGCTCGCAGCTGCGGGGTGGGAGGTCGAGCACGTCGATCCGCCGCACCTCGAGGAGGCCGCGGTGCTGTGGCGGCGCCTCGCCTGCACCGACATGGCGATCTCGCTCGCCCCCGACCGGCTGCCCGTGCCGTTGGGGTGGTCGGCGACCGCCTTCCTCCGCGACGGCACCGCGGCCGCCGTGCCCTACGAGTCGGCGGCCGACTACGCCCAGGCGTGGGCCCGGCGCGCCGTCATCGCCGCGGACTGGCGCCGGTTCCAGCGCGAGCACCCCGTCCTCCTCGGACCAGTGGCCACCGAGCGGCTGCCCGCGATCGACTTCGACCTCGGCGGACCGGACGCCACGACGACGGCGTGGCGGATGCTGCGGCTCGTCGTCGCGGTCAACTTCCTCGGCCTCCCCGCCGTCACCGTGCCCGCGGGCGTGGATCGCGACGGCCTGCCGGTGGGCGTGCAGCTCATCGCCCCGCTGCACGCCGACGCGTGGGCACTCGCCGCGGCGCGCGACGTCGAGGCGGGACTCGCCGTCCGCTGAGCGACGGCGTCGCGGCTGCTGCGCGCCGTCAGCGTCCCGCCGTGGTGGCGCCGTCGGCCAGGCGGGCGCTCGCGCGGTCGTGTCGTGAGGCGACCGGAATGAGCTCCGTCGCCTTGGGCAGCCCCATCGCCCGCGTGCTGACGTACATGCTCTCCGCGCGCTCCACCAGGAAGGTCTCGTGCCAGACCCCGACGGCACCGGGAGCCTTCCGGGCCATGCGGTTGAACCGCGTCCACGCCGGACGGTGCTCCTGCGTCGGGTTGCTCGCGTAGGCGTAGAGCTTCTCCATCGACGACCAGTACTGCACGACGTAGGGGCCGCCCGCGCCCACCAGCAGGTGGAAGCCGAGGAGACCCGAGTCGGGGTCCATGGAGAGCTCGCGCAGCATCCGGGGCATCGCCATCGACACCGGCAGCCAGAGGTCGGGCCGCCACCAGCGGTTGACCTGCATGCCGATGTGGAACACCACCAGCTCGCCCTCGTGTCGGTGGGTCATGCGTCCGGGGATGATGCGTGCCATGGTGTCTTCTCTCGTCCGGCCGCGAGGCGGCGACTCAACGCTGGATAGCGCCGCTATCCATATTGGATAGCGCTACTATCGATGTCAAGAGGTGACGATGAGGATCTCCGAATTGGCGTCGGCGACGGGAGTGGCCGTCCCGACCATCAAGTACTACCTGCGCGAGGGGCTGCTGCCCGAGGGGGAGCGCACGTCGGCGACGCAGGCGACCTACGACGATCGTCACGCGCAGCGTCTACGGGTCGTCCGCGCCCTGATCGGGTCGGGGGTGAGCGTCGCCGAGACCCGCAAGGTCATCGCCGCGCTCGACGACCCGCCCGCCGACGCGCACGACCTGCTCGGCGCGGCCCACGCGGCCGTCACCCCCGTCGTCGAAGGGGAGCGCGATCTCACGGCGGCGGAGGAGCTCGTCGCCCACCTCGGATGGCGGCCCGGGCTGTGCGACGAGACCGTGCTGCACGCCGTCGCGACGGCCCTGGACGCGCTGACGGCCGTCGACTTCACGGTTCCCGACCACGTCATGCCCGTCTACCTCTCCGCGATGCGCGACATCGCCCGTGCCGAGATCGAGGGCGTCCCGACCGACTCGGTGGAGTCGGCCGTGCGCTACGTCGTGCTCGGCTCCGTGATGGTCGGGCCGCTGCTGCTGGCCCTCCGCCGTGTGGCGGAGCAGGTCGCCTCGGCGGAGCGGTTCGGCGAGGCGCCCGGGTAGCCTGGAGCTGATGTCCACAGGAGCGTTCACCGGCCATCTGCCCGGAGACCGCGCCTACGGCAGGCTGCTGGCCGGGCTCTTCTTCGCCGGCGTCGCCACCTTCGCCCAGCTGTACTCCCCGCAGGCGGTGCTGCCGCAGATCGCCGCGGAGTTCCAGGTGATCCCGTCGACGGCGGCGCTCGCCGTCTCGGCGACGACCCTCGCGCTCGCGGTCACGGTGCTGCCGTGGTCGGTGGTGGCCGACCGCATCGGACGGGTGCCGGCGATGACCATCGGCATCGTGGTCGCCACGGCCTTCGGGCTGCTGGCCCCCCTCAGCGCCGACCTCACCACACTGCTCGTCCTCCGTCTCCTCGAGGGGGTCGGGCTCGGTGCCGTTCCGGCGATCGCGCTGGCCTACCTCAGCGAGGAGGTGGACGCCCGCCACACGGCCGCGGCGGCGGGCAGCTACATCGCCGGCACCACGATCGGCGGGCTCTCCGGCCGCATCATCGCCGGTCCGCTCGGCGACCTGGGCGGCTGGCACGTCGGCGTGCTCGTCGTCGCCGTCGTCTGCGCGGCCTCCGCCGTGCTGTTCCTCGTGCTCGTCCCGCGCGCGGAGGGCTTCGTGCCGCAGCGGCGCCGCACGGACGCGCCCGGTGCGGCGCGCTCCCTCGGCCGGCGGCTCGCCGCCAACCTGCGCTCGCCGCGCCAGCTCGCGCTGTACGCGCAGGGCTTCCTCCTCATGGGCGCGTTCGTCGCGCTCTACAACTACCTCGGATTCCACCTCACTGCAGAGCCCTTCTCGCTGCCGACCTGGGCGGTCAGCCTGCTCTTCACGGCCTACCTCGCCGGCACCGTCACCTCGCCGATCGCCGGGGGACTCGCCGCCCGCCACGGGCGCCTCCCGGTGCTGCTGGTCTCGGCGGCCGTGATGGCCGCGGGTGCCCTGCTCACCCTGATCCCGTCGCTCGTCGTCGTGCTCACGGGTCTTCTCGTCTTCACGGCCGGCTTCTTCGCCGCCCACGCCGTCGCCTCCGGCTGGGCGCCCGTCGACAGCCCGGCCGATGCGCGGGCTCAGGCGTCGTCGCTGTACTACCTCGGCTACTACGGAGGATCGAGTCTCTTCGGATGGATGCTGGGGCTCCTGGTCGTCGGCGGAGGCTGGTCCGCGGTCGTCTCGGCGGTGGCCGCGCTGGTCGTCCTGGCCGCGGTCCTCGCCGCCCTGCTCCTGCGGAGCCCGCGAACGGCGTAGCCCGGACGCATACGCTCCCGCAACATGCGCGGCGATGGGATGGGGTCACCGACGAGAGGCCCTTCCGTGACCCGCACCGCTTCGCACGTCCACCTGCTCCCGCGCACGCGCACCGCGCCGATCGGTCCGCGGCTGCTCGCCGCCGCGCTCGCGACGGCCCTCGTGGCGGCGCTGACCCTCGCGCCGCGGCGCCTCGTGGCGCCGGCTCGCGGCGCCTTCCTCGAGCGGGTCGACCTCGCGGTCCCCGCGCTCGGGGGCCTTCCCGCGCTCCCGGTCGACACCGTCCTCAACGCGCTGCTGTTCGTGCCGTTCGGCGCGGCGGTGGCCCTCCTGCTCGGACGCTGGTGGCTGCTGGCGATCCCCGCGGGGTTCGCACTGTCGGCGGCCGTCGAGTTCGCGCAGGAGGGCATCCCCGGACGCGTGCCCGATTTCGCGGACGTGCTGTGGAACGGCGCGGGTTCGCTCATCGGAGCCCTGCTCGCCGCGGCGGCGATGGGGCTGTGGTCGCTGGCTCGCCGCGCCCGTCGCGGGCTCAGGCGCGACGGCTGGCGGGCAGTCGGACGCTGACCGCCAGCCCGCCGCCGGCGCGGGGCTCGACATCCAGAGCGCCGTCGTGGGCGCGGACGATCGACGAGACGATCGCGAGGCCCAGGCCCGACCCCTGCGGTCCGTCGGCGCCGCGCGTGCGCCCGGCGCCCCGGACGAACGGCTCGGTCAGCGTGGCCGCCAGCGACGCGTCGATCCGGGGTCCGGTGCTGCTCACGGCGAGCACCGCACCCTCGTCGTCCGACCGCGTCGAGAGCCAGATCACGCCGCCCTCGACGTTGTGGACGATGGCGTTGCGCACCAGGTTCGCCACCAGTCGCGCGACGAGCGTCGGGTCGGCGGTGACGACAGCGGGGCGCAGAGAGGGATGCAGACGGATGCTGCGGGCCGCGGCATCCGGACCCTGCTCTTCGATCGTCTCGGCCACGACCACCGCGAGATCGACCGGCGCCGTCTCGCCGAGCTCTCCGCGCGCGAGGGCCAGCAGCGACTCCATGATCGCGATCGAGCGGTCGTTGGTGGCCGACAGGCGCCGGAGCAGGGTGTCGACGTCGCGCCCGGCGGGATCGGCTTCGCCCACCTCCAGCAGCGTGCGGATGATGGCGTGCGGCGTGCGCAGCTCGTGCGAGGCGTTCGCGGCGAAGCGCCGCTCCTCCTCGATCGTGAGCTGCACGCGCGCGGCCATCGCGTCGAAGGCGTCGGCGAGCTCCGTGAGCTCGTCGCGGGGTCCGGGGAGGTCGATGCGCTCGCCGAGCGCGCCGTCGCCCACGCGCCGCACCGCCGCGGTGATGCGATCGAGGGGCCGGAGCATGAAGCCCGCGAGCAGCCAGCCGCCGACGAGGCCGATGACCACGAGGGTGCCGATCGCCCACCACGTGTACTTCACGAAGACCTGGAGCAGGTCGCGCTTGTTGGGCGCCCAGCTGCCGTCGTTGAGCCACAGATTACCGTCGGGGATGAACCGCAGCACGAGGAAGCCGACGGTGAACAGCGCGATGCCGGCGAC
Source organism: Microbacterium jepli (assembly GCF_047237905.1). NCBI lineage: Bacteria > Bacillati > Actinomycetota > Actinomycetes > Micrococcales > Microbacteriaceae > Microbacterium > Microbacterium jepli. Next base: position 986,605 of record NZ_JBDFLW010000005.1, read on the forward strand.
GACGACCAGGCCGGCGTAGCTCAGGGTCAGCTTGATCCGCAGCGACAGCCCGCCGCGGCGGGCGACGGCCGCGGTCACGGAGTCGCGCCCGGGGCCGCGCTCAGTCGATAGCCGACACCCGGAACGGTCTCGATCACCCACGGCTCGCCGAGGCGCTTGCGGAGGGTGGAGATGGTGATGCGCACGGCGTTGGTGAAGGGATCGGCGTTCTCGTCCCACGCGCGCTCGAGGAGGTCCTCGGCGCTGACGACCCCGCCCGCCGCGGCCATGAGCACGGCGAGCACGGCGAACTGCTTGCGCGTGAGGGCGACGTAGCGTCCGTCGCGGTACACCTCGCGGCGGAAGGCGTCGAGGCGCACCCCCGCGTACTCCTGCACCGGCGGCGCCCCCGCCGACGGGCGACGCTCCAGCGCCCGGAGGCGCAGCACGAGCTCGCGCAGCGCGAACGGCTTGGTGAGGTAGTCGTCGGCGCCGGCCTCGAAGCCGCTCTCCTTCTCGTCGAGCCGAGCGGCGGCGGTGAGCATGAGGATGCGGGGACTCTCCGCGGAGCGCGCGAGGCGGCGGGCGATCTCGTCGCCGTCCGGACCGGGGATGTCGCGGTCGAGCACCACGACGTCGTAGCGGTTCACGGCGAGCTGCTCCAGCGCGGTGTCGCCGTCGCCGGCGAGGTCGGCTGCGATCGCCTCGAGCCGGAGCCCGTCGCGGATGGCCTCGGCGAGGAACAGCTCATCCTCGACGATCAGCACCCGCATGCGATCCAGCCTAGGCGGCGGCCCATATCGCGGGTGTATGCGTTTGCGCGTACGCCCGGGCAACGCTTCCGCGGCTGGACTCGGACCATGATCTCGTTCGCTGCCTCCGTTCCCGTTCCGCGTCGCCGTCGACGTGCTCCCGCGGTCGCCGTCGTGCTGGCGCTGGTCCTCCTCGCCTCCGGTGCGACGGCCGGTCTGCTCTGGGCGGGGCAGATCCCGGGCGCCACGGCGATACCGGTGTTCGACGCGCCGCCCGGTGCGGACGACGGCATCCTGGTCACGTCCGTGTCGATCCTCGACATCGACGAGCCGGCGATCTCCCGCCTCGATCCCACGTTGCGCGACGCGGTCGGTCAGGCGGCCGACGCGGCGGCCGACGACGGCATCGTGATGGAGATCACGAGCGGCTGGCGCAGTGCGCGCTACCAGCAGCTGATGCTCGACGAGGCGATCACGACATACGGGAGTGCCGCGGAGGCGTCGCGCTGGGTCGCCTCACCGGAGACGTCCGCGCACGTGAGCGGCCGGGCGGTGGACGTCGGTCCGCTCGACGCGCAGTTCTGGATGATGGAGCACGGCGCGCGGTGGGGGCTGTGCCAGATCTACGCCAACGAGCGGTGGCACTACGAGCTGGCGACGACACCGGGCGGCATGTGCCCGGACCAGCGGATGGATGCCGCGGGCTGAGGCCGCGGCATCCGTCTCTCCTCACGGGTCCAGGATCGGGGAGGATCGGGGGATGAGCACGCGACTGCTGCTGGTGTCCGACACGCACATCCCGGGACGCGCACGCCGTCTGCCCGACGCCCTGCTGACGGAGGCCGATGCAGCAGACCTCATCGTCCACGCCGGCGACTGGGTGTCGGCGGCGGTGCTCGACGAGCTGGAGGGTCACGGAGAGGTCGTCGGCGTCCACGGCAACAACGACGGCGATGACCTGCGCGCCCGGCTCCCCGAGATCGCGCGTCGGGAGGTCGACGGCCTCCGGATGGCCGTGATCCACGAGACGGGCGACGCCCGGCGCCGCGAGGCGCGGATGGACGCGGCCTTCCCCGCGACCGATCTGCTCGTCTTCGGCCACAGCCACATCCCGTGGGACACCGTGACGCCGGGCGGCCTGCGACTGCTGAACCCGGGGTCGCCCACCGACCGCCGCCGCCAGCCGCGGCACACGATGATGACCGCGGTCGTGGACGACGGCCGTCTGCGCGACGTGCAGCTCATCGCCCTCTGACCCGGAAACGCCGTGAGGCGCCGCATCCGAGGATGCGACGCCTCACGGGCGGGATCAGGAGGTCAGTACCAGCCGACCGACTGCGAGTGACCCCACGCGCTGCACGGCGAGCCGTACCGGCCCGAGATGTAGCCGAGGCCCCAGGCCACCTGTGTGGCGGCGTTGGTCTGCCAGTCGGCGCCGGCCGAGGCCATCTTGCTGCCGGGGAGGGCCTGCGGGATGCCGGTGGCGCCGCTGCCGGCGTTGTAGGCCTGGTAGTTCCAGCCGGACTCCTTGTTCCAGAGCGAGACGAGGCATCCCATCTGGTCTTCGCCCCAGCCGTAGTTGCCGAGCATCGCGCGAGCCGACGCCTGCGCACCGCCGGGGCTGTTGTCGCCGCCGCCGCTCGGGGCGTAGACGGGGGCCGGAGCGGAGGATCCGCCGGACGAGGAGCTCGACGAGCGCGGGGCCTGGGCCTGGGCCTGGGCGGCGGCCTCGGCCTCGGCGGCCTTCGCGGCGGCCTCGGCCTCAGCGGCGGCTGCGGCAGCCGCGGCGGCCTCGGCAGCCGCGGCGGCCTCGGCCTCCTGCTGGGCCTTCAGTGCGACGGCGGCGTCGAGGCTGCCGCGCAGGCTCGAGACCTGCGCGCTGACGGCCGCGACCTCGTCGGTGACGTGCTCGGTGAGATCGGGCACCAGCGGGGCCGGCAGCGTGGCCGCGCCGGTCTCGAGGCGCTGGGCTGCGGTCTCGAGCGTGGTGGTGTCGACGGTGGTGTCGGGCGTGCCCACGTCGAGTCCGGACGAGGCGATGTCGGCGGCGACGGCCTGCGCGGCCGCGACGGCGTCGTCGGCGGCGGTGAGCGCGGTCTCGGCCTCGCTCGTGGCGGTGTCCGTCGCGGTCTTCGTCGCCGTGGACGGCGTCGAGTACGAGGCGAGGACGAAGCTGGTGCCGGTGGGAGCGGATGCCGCGGCTCCGGAGACCGGAATGGTCCCGGTGAAGCCGGCCGTGGCGACGATGGCCAGGGCGACGCCGGCGGCCACGAGGGCGGGACGGCGGCGGGTGCGGCGCTCGGCCATGCGGCGCTGGCGGCGGGCGTGGGAACCCGTCGTGACGGGCAGGGAGGCGGTGGTGGGCGACGAGGAAGAAGGCGTGTTCGGGCGCATGAAAACCGGTTCCGTATAGGGGATGCGCCATCGGGTCGGCGCTTGAGGCCCGCACAGGCGGGCACAAGTTAGGCAGTCTGCCGGGGTTTTCTGGACGCTTCCAGGGAGTTTCCTGGGCGCGGCGGCGTCTGCTCCCCGGTTTCGGCGTGGTCGGCGGGTCTGGAATGAGAGCACTCTCATCCCCGCGGGCCGATGCGCGTGTCACCGGTGACGGCTACGGTGAGCCGCATGCAGCCCCACCGACTGACCCGCGACGAGGCGCGCCGGCTGGTCGTGCGCGCACAGCTCCTCGACGCCGATCGCCCCGGCGACGTCGTCGAGGTGGCCGAGCAGCTGGGTTACATAAAGATCGATCCGACGGCCGTGATCGCACCCTGCGAGCACACCGTGCTGTGGTCCCGCATCGGCTGGTCGTACGAGGCCGGGCAGCTGAAGAAGGCGGTCGAGCAGGACCGTCTGCTGTTCGAATTCGACGGCGCCTTCCGGCCCGTCAGCCTGCTGCCGCTGATGCGTCCGGCGATGCGCGAGTGGCCGCGGCGGGAGAGCACCCGGCAGTGGCTGGAGGTGAACAGCCGCTTCCGTGCGGACGTGCTGGCGCGCCTGCGAGCCGAGGGGCCGATGCTCGCGTCGGCGATCCCCGACACCGCCGAGGTGAGCCGGCCGCCCGACGGGTGGTCGGGCTCCAACCAGGTGCCGCACATGCTCGACTTCCTGTTGCGCCAGGGCGAGGTGGCGATCGCCGGACGCGAGGGCCGGCACCGCGTGTGGGATCTCGCCGAGCGGGTCTACCCGACCGATCTCCCCGAGATCGACGCCGAGGAAGCGCTCAGGCTGCACGAGGAGCGCAGCCTCCGCTCGTCGGGGATCGCGCGCGTCCACCACCACTGGAGCGGAGTCGGCAAGACGACGGGGGAGCCGGCCGTGGTGGAGGGCGTCTCGACGGCCTACCGCGTCGACCCGGAGGCCCTGGCCGCGCTGCGCGACGACGACGGAGGTCGCGTCGCGTTCCTCAATCCGTACGACAGCCTGCTGTTCGATCGGCGCCGGCTAGAGGAGCTATTCGATTTCACGTACGTCCTCGAGCAGTTCAAGCCGGCACCCCAGCGCGTGTACGGCTACTTCGCGCATCCGATCCTCATGGGCGATCGCTTCGTCGGCATGCTGAACGCGGAGGTCGACCGGAAGGAGGGGATGCTGCGGGTCATCGCCGTCCACGAATTCCTCCCGTTCGAGTCCGAGGAGGTGGAGATGGTGCGCGCGGAGATCGATGAACTGGCCGCCTGGCTCGGGGTGGGGGTCACCGGACTCCCGTGAGGTCGGGACCGGTGTGGTTGCGGCCCTACTCTCGGAGCATGACCCTTCGACACCTCGCCGGCGACGCCGTGCTCCGCGACGCCCGCCCCGGCGACGAGCCCGGCATCCTCGCGTGCATCCAGGCCCTCGCCGACTACGAACGCGAGCCCGACGCGGTCGAGAACACGGTCGAGGCGCTGACGGCCTCGCTCTTCGGCGACGAGCCGCGCGTCTTCGCCCACGTGGTCGAGCAGGACGGTGCCATCCGGGGCATCGCCGTCTGGTTCCTCACCTATTCGACGTGGACCGGACGCCACGGCATCTGGCTCGAAGACCTCTTCGTGGACGAGTCCGGCCGCGGCCAGGGCTGGGGGCTCGCCCTGATCGCCGCGCTCGCCGACGTGTGCGTCGCCCGCGACTACAGCCGCCTGGAGTGGACGGTGCTCGACTGGAACGAGCCGTCGATCGCCTTCTACCGCTCACTCGGCGCGCAGCCCCAGAGCGAGTGGACGAGCCAGCGCCTTACCGGCGACGCCCTGGTCGCTCTCGCCCGCCGCGCCGGCGGTTGATCGCTCCTGCGCGGCGCCTTTCGGTGCGCATTGGTCCTGCCGCAGACATGTTTTCCCACGAGCGATGAACTTCAGGCTCACACACACCGCTGGTTGACGTCCGGCGCAGTGAACTTCACGCTCACACACCCCGGATGCCGACCTGGAACGCAGTGAAATTCACGCTCTCGCAGCCGAATGCCGGGGTTCGATCCACGTCGCCCATCCGAGTGAGCTGAGCTGGGCTCTGTGTGAGCGTGAAATTTAATGAGTCTCCCGTTGGCGGTGAGGCACCGGTGAGCGGGATGGTGAAATGCGTTGCCCTCCATAGAGGACCTCCGTGAGCGCCGAGTTCAACGCCCGCTGGAGAGTGTGTCTGCGCTGAGGGTCGGTGCGAGGCGCAGCCTGACGCGCTGAGCAACGCATCTCGATGGTTGCGAGCGCGGAATAATCGCGCGCGCCGGTCGTTGGCGAGAAGCATGACCCGCATCGGAACAAGCGACCTCGACGTCCTTCCCCTGTCCCTCGGCGGCAACGTGTTCGGCTGGACCGCCGACCGCGACCGGTCGTTCGAGATCCTCGACGCCTTCCACGCCGGCGGCGGCGACTTCATCGATACCGCCGACGCGTACAGCGCGTGGGTGCCGGGCAACTCCGGCGGCGAGAGCGAGACCATCATCGGCGAGTGGCTGGCATCGCGCCGCCCGAGCGGAGTGGTCGTCGCGACCAAGGTCAGCCAGCATCCCGATTTCAAGGGGCTGTCGGCGTCCAACGTCCGCGCCGCCGCCGAAGCCTCGCTGAGCCGACTCGGCGTCGAGTCGATCGACCTCTACTACGCGCACTTCGACGACGCGTCGGTGCCGCTGGAGGAGACCGTCGCCGCGTTCGGACAGCTCGTCACCGACGGTCTCGTGCGCTACACGGCCGTCTCGAACTACAGCGCGGAGCGCATCCGCGAATGGGTGCGCATCGCCGAGGCCGAGGGGCTGCCGAAGCCGGTCGCGATCCAGCCGCACTACAACCTCGTCCACCGCAACGAGGTCGAGGAGACCATCGTTCCGGTGGCACAGGAGTACGGCATGAGCCTCGTGCCGTACTACGCGCTGGCCAGCGGCTTCCTCACGGGGAAGTACCGCTCGACGAGCGCGGAGGGGCAGGATTCCCCGCGCGCCGACGGCGCCGCGAAGTACGCGACGCCGCAGGGCCTCCGCGTGATCGACGCGCTCGAGAGCATCGGCTCGGCCCACGACGCCTCGATCGCGGCCACGGCTCTCGCGTGGCTGCGCGCGCAGCCCACGGTCGTCGCTCCGATCGCCAGCGCATCGCGCGTCGAGCAGGTCGCCGACCTCCTGACCGGCGCCCGCCTCGAGCTCACCGCGGAAGAGCTGGCCGAGCTGGGCCGGGTCTCGGAATGGACGCCGGCCGGCGCGTGAGCACCGACGAACCTCGCGTCCGCAGGACCGCCCGCATCCTCGTCCTCGACGAGGGCGGGTCGGTCCTGCTGATGAAGACGCACTGGGGCCGGCGCACGCGTCCCGCGCGCTGGCTCACCCCGGGCGGCGGCATCGATGCGGGGGAGGACGAGCGCATCGCCGCGGTGCGGGAGCTCTTCGAGGAGACGGGTCTGCAGCTGACGGATGCCGCGGCTCTCGGTGAACCCGTCGCGTTCCGGCGCATCGAGCTCCCGCCTGCCGAGGAGTACCAGGTGCGCGAGGCGACCTACTTCCTGCTCCGCACGCCGCGCTTCGAGCTGTCGGACGCGGACTGGACGGACAGCGAGAAGGACGACATCGTCGGAGTCCGCTGGTTCGAGCCCGACGAGCTCGGGGCCCCGGGGGAGGACTTCGACCCCGAGGGGATCCGTTCCGTGCTCGCCGAGGCGCTGCGCGCCTGAAGGTCTCAGGAAGGCCTCGGATAGAATCTTCTGTGCCTTCCGAACCGGTCCTCGACGCCTCGTCCGACGGCGACCCCGCTGACACCGCGGCCGCCGCCTCCTTCTCGCCTGAGGAGCTGGCCATCGCGCTGCGGGTCATCGACGCCGTCAGCGACCTCGACGCCGGGCATCCCCACTACGTCACCCTCCGCCGTGCGACCGGGAAGATGTACAAGGACGTCAAGCGGCTCGGACGTCTGGCGAAGCGCGCGCGCATCGCCGCCGCCGACCGCGCGGTCGTGGCCGCGACCGCGACGGGTGCACACGACCGCATCGACGACGAGACCCGCGGCATCCCGCTCGCCGCCCGTCAGAAGACGCCGACCGCGGGTGAGCTGATCAAGGCGCGCGGGTGCTACATCTGCAAGAAGCCGTACACGGTCGTCGATGCGTTCTACCACCAGCTCTGCCCCGACTGCGCCGCGCTGAGCCACGAGAAGCGGGACGCCCGCACCGACCTGACCGGCAAGCGCGCACTCCTCACGGGCGGGCGCGCCAAGATCGGCATGTACATCGCGCTGCGCCTGCTGCGCGACGGCGCGCACACGACGATCACGACACGCTTCCCGCGCGACGCGGTGCGGCGCTTCAGCGCCCTCCCCGACTCCGGCGACTGGCTCCACCGCCTCAAGATCGTCGGCATCGACCTGCGCGACCCCGCTCAGGTGATCGCGCTCGCCGACGCCGTGGCCGCCGACGGTCCGCTGGACATCCTCATCAACAACGCGGCGCAGACGGTGCGCCGCTCGGCCGGCGCCTACAAGCCGCTCGTCGACGCGGAGCTCGCGCCCCTGCCGTCCGGCCCGCTGCCGGAGCTGCTCACATTCGGGCACACGAACGATGCGCACCCGCTCGCTCTGGCGCAGTCCGTCTCGAGCCATCCGATCCTCGCGTCGGCCGCCCGCACGGCGGATCAGCTCACCGCCGAGGCGATGGCGGCGGGGTCGTCGTCGCTCGAGCGGCTCGCCGCCGGCACGGCGATCGACGCGGGCGGTCTGCTGCCCGACGAGCATCACGTGAACAGCTGGACCCAGAGGGTGGACGAGGTCGAGCCCCTCGAGATGCTCGAGGTGCAGCTCGCCAACATGACCGCGCCGTTCCTGCTCGTGTCGCGTCTGCGGTCGTCGCTCGCGGCGTCGTCAGCGCGCCGGACGTACATCGTCAACGTCTCGGCGATGGAGGGCGTCTTCGGCCGCGGGTACAAGGGGCCGGGGCATCCGCACACGAACATGGCGAAGGCCGGCCTGAACATGCTCACGCGCACGAGCGCGCGCGAGATGTTCGAGAGCGACCGCATCCTGATGACCGCCGTCGACACCGGCTGGATCACCGACGAGCGCCCGCACTACACGAAGGTGCGACTGGCCGAGGAGGGCTTCCACGCCCCACTCGACCTCGTCGACGGCGCCGCCCGGGTCTACGACCCCATCGTGCGCGGTGAGGCCGGCGAGGATCTCTTCGGCGTCTTCCTCAAGGACTACGCGCCCGGCTCCTGGTGAAGCCGGGCGCGTGAGAAGCGAGGGGTGAGCTCGCGTCAGACCCGCGTGCCGACCCAGCCGAGGGCCGGAGCCACGTACTTCGCGAACGACTCGACGATGCGCAGGTTGAAGGCGACACCGAGCTGCGACGGGATCGTCAGCATCAGCGTGTCGGCCGCGGCGATCGCCGCGTCGTTCTTCAGCTGCTCGACCAGCTCGTCGGGCTCCGCGGCATACGTCTTACCGAACGTCGAGCGCATGCCGTCGATGATGCCGATCTGGTCGCCGTCCTGACGGCCGCCGAAGTACATGTGGTCCTCGGCGGTGGTGAGCGGGAAGATCGAGCGGCTCACCGATGTGCGGGGCGTGCCCTCGTGCCCGGCCGCGCTCCAGGCGGCCCGGAACGCGTCGATCTGCTCCGCCTGGAGGATGTCGAACGGGCGTCCGTCGGCGGAGGTCAGCAGCGTGGACGACATGAGGTTGACGCCCATGCGGCCCGCCCACTCGGCGGAGTCGCGGTTGCCGGCTCCCCACCAGATGCGCGAGCGGAGTCCGGGGGAGTGCGGCTCGATGCGCTGCAGGCCCGACCCGCCTCCGAACGGGCTCATCGGGTCGCGCTCGGCGAGCCCCTCGCCCTCGACGGCGCGCAGGAACAGGTCGAAGTGCTCGCGGGCGAGGTCGGCGCCACGCTCGTCTTCGGCGGTGTAGCCGAAGGTCTCGTAGCCGCGGGTGACGGTCTCGGGTGACCCACGGCTCACGCCGAGAGCGAGTCGCCCGTCGCTGATGAGGTCGACCGCGGCCGCCTCCTCCGCGAGGTAGAGGGGGTTCTCGTACCGCATGTCGATGACGCCGGTGCCGACCTCGATGCGACGCGTGCGCGCCGCGATCGCGGCCAGCAGCGGCATGGGCGCGGCCTGCTGCCGGGCGAAGTGGTGCACGCGGAAGTACGCGCCGTCCACGCCGAGGTCGTCCATGCCCTGCGCGAGGTCGATCGCCTGCAACATCGAGTCGCCCGCGGTCAGCTGACGGCCGTTGCCGAGGGGTCCGTAGTGTCCGAAGGACAGGGTGCCGAATCGTTCCATGATGGATGCAACGGTATCGCCGCGGCATCCATTCCGATGCATGGATGCCGCGACCCCACCGTCTCCGGACAGCCCGACGAAGGGCACCGGGCCTCGCGTGCGATCTAGCATGGCCCCATGGGCGCGGGTGGAGAGCGGGTCAAGGTGAGGGTCGCCGGTGTCGCCGTCGACGGCTCCGGGCAGCACGTGATCCTGCTCAAGCCCCTGAACGACGAGGAGGACGACGGCCTCATCCTGCCCATCTGGATCGGCGAGCAGGAGGCGACGTCGATCCTCGTGGCGATCCAGGGCGCACGCGCCCCCCGGCCGCTCGCGCACGATCTCATGCGCGACATGCTCGACTCGCTCGGCGCGACCGTCGACGAGGTGGAGATCGTCCGCATCGAGGACGGCACGTTCTTCGCCGAGGTGGTGCTCTCGGCGCCGTCCGGCGTCCGCCGGCTCGACGCTCGTCCGTCCGACGCGGTCGCGCTCGCCTCCCGTACCGAGGCGCCCATCTGGCTGGCCACGGCGGTGCTGGAGGAGGCGGGGATCCCCGACACCGTCACGGGCGACGACGACGATGAGGACGACGCCGGCGACGCGCCGACGTCGAGCCCCGCCGCCGTCGGCGGCCCCGATGCCGAGGCGCGCGTCGACGAGTTCAAGCGCTTCCTCGACGACGTGGACCCGGACGACTTCCGCGACGACTGACCCCTCGCGCACCGCCGGCGATTTGTCAAGCCCGCAGCGATCGCGTGTACGCCGGTGCACAGTCGGTGCAGGAGGTTGTCATGCACCGCACCGCCACCCTGGCCGACGGCGCCTCCTCCGCCGCGCTGCCGCCGCTCGCCGAATGGTGGCCGCACCTCACCGACGGTGCCCGCCATGCGATCCTCCGCGACCTCGACGGTCCGTTCCCGTCGCGGGTGCTGCGTGAGATCGAGCGCGCCGCGGGCTGTGCGGTGGGTGAGGCCGACCGGCTCCGCGACGACGACCGGCACGACCTCGTCGGCGGCGCCGGCGCCGTCGCCTGCTGACCCGCGCCACCGGACGCGCTCGACGAGACGCAGCCGCACAGCGGGGGCCGCAGCATCCGATCAGACTGCGGTCGTGAGGTCAACCGCCTCGACCGTCGCGCCGACAGTGGGGCACACTGGCACCTCCATCGAAAGGAGGTCGACATGAGCGACCACGCTGACGCGAACCTGCAGGGCGATCCCGGAGCAGACACCGAAGCCGACACGGCCTCGGGCGGAGCACCGGAAGACCCGCAGACGCCCGAGAGCACCTACACGGGCGAGACCGATGCGAGCGGTGCCGGCGACGAGTCGACCGACGACGGCGGACAGCCCGTCGACAACCCGTCCGGCGGCTGATTCGCGCGTGCAGGATGCCCCACGCGGCCGCCGCGCGCAAGGCCCCGGCCCTGCGGCGCGGCGCGCCTAGCGTGGGAAGCGTGTCCCGAGCCTCCGCGCCCTCCTCGTCCGCTCAGCCCGCGGGCGAAGACCTCTCCTCGTACGCAGCGATCGGCGACGGGCGGACGGTCGCCCTCATCGGGCTGCGCGGACAGGTCGACTGGATGCCGGTGCCCAACCTCGGCTCGCTGCCCGTCTTCGCTCGCCTCCTCGACGACGACACCGGCGGCTGCATCGAGCTCGAGCCGGTGGGGGACTACACCGTCACCCGCGCCTACGTCGCCGACACCAATGTGCTGACCACGACCTTCACCACCGAGGACGGTGTCGCCACGGTCACCGACGCGCTCGTGACCGGCATCGCCGGGCGACTGCCGTGGGCCGAGCTCGCACGGCGCATCGACGGCGTGAGCGGCACGGTCCGCTTCCGCTGGCACGTGCGTCCGGGCACGGCGCTCGGCACCGCCTCGCCGTGGATCGACCAGACGCCGCAGGGGCCGATGATCCGCACGGGCAAGACGGCCATCGCCGTGGTCGGCGAGGGCCACGGCCGCCCGAAGGCCGAGACCGACGGCGTCGCCGAGATCGCCGGGGCCTTCGCCACGGAGAAGGGTTCCCGCTCGCTGCTCATCATCGTCGCCACGCACGACGAGCCCCTGCATCTGCCGGTACCGGCGAACGTCGACATCGGCATCGACCGGACCATCGCCAACTGGGAGCACTGGTCGTCGGAGTTCTCCTACGACGGCCCGTGGCGTGCGGCGGTGCAGCGCAGCGCTCTGGCGCTCAAGCTCCTCATCTACAGCCCCACCGGCGCGATCGCCGCTGCGGCGACGACGTCGCTGCCGGAGAACCCCCGCGGCGACAAGAACTGGGACTATCGCTTCGCCTGGGTGCGCGATCTCGCCTACACCGTGCATGCGCTCGTGCGCTTCGGGCTCCGCGAGGAGACGCACGCCGCCCTGTCGTGGATGCTGCAGACCATCCGCGAGAACGGGCCGGAGCTGCACATCTTCTACGGCCTCGACGGCACCGTCCCCGGCGGCACGCGCGAGTACGACGTCGACGGCTGGCGCGGCATCGGCCCCGTTGTCACGGGCAACCCCGCCCAGGGTCAGCTGCAGCTGGGCGTCTACGGCGACCTCATCGCGATCTGCCGCACCTACGTCGATGCGGGCAACGTGCTCGACATCGGCACCAGCCGTCTGCTGGCCGAGATCGCCGATCGCACGTGCGACGTGTGGCGGAACGAGGATGCCGGCATGTGGGAGCTTCCGGAGCACCACCACTACACCTCCTCGAAGATGGGCTGCTGGCAGGCGCTGCGCGATGCCGTGCACCTCGCCGAGGTCGGCCAGATCCCCGGCAGCGCCGCGCGCTGGCGCGTCGAGCGGGATCGCATCGAGGACTGGGTCGCTGAGCACTGCTGGTCGGAGGAGGCCGGCGCCTACGTCATGCACCCCGACACCACGGAGCTGGACGCCTCGGTGCTGCTTCACGCGCCCAGCGGCTTCGATCGCGGCGAGCGGATGTCGGCCACGATCGACCGGCTGACCGAGGAGCTCGGCGCGGGCCACCACCTCTACCGCTACTCCGGCATGCAGAAGGAGGAGTACGCCTTCGTGGCGTGCGGCTTCTGGCGTGCCGCCGCCCTCGCCTGCGTCGGCCGTCACGAGGAGGCCGTCGAGGCCATGGACGCGCTGGTCGACGACGCCAACGACGTCGGCCTGTACGCCGAGATGATCGACCCCGTCGACGGCTCCTTCTGGGGCAACCTCCCGCAGGGCCTCAGTCACCTGGCCCTGATCACGGCGGCGCTCACGATCGACGAACTCACCCCCTGACTCGCCAAAGACCTGAACACCGACGAGAGAAGAGACGAATGTCCACGGACCAGTACACCTTCACCGACCCCACCGCCATGTACGCCGACATCCAGCCCGAAGCCAAGCACCAGCCGGAGCCCGGACTCGACGCCGACATGACGCCGCGCGCCGACCTCGGCGAGAAGACCTATCGCGGCACCGGTCGCCTCACCGGCCGTAAGGCGCTCATCACCGGCGGGGACTCCGGCATCGGAGCCGCCACCGCGATCGCCTTCGCCCGCGAGGGCGCGGACCTCGTGCTGTCGTACCTGCCCGAGGAGGAGGAGGATGCCGCGCGCATCGCCGGCCTCGTGCGCGACGAGGGCCGCACGGCCCTGACGATCCCCGGCGACCTGCGCGACCCCGACTACTGCCGCGACCTGGTCGCCCAGGCCGTCGAGGGCCTCGGCGGACTCGACATCCTCGTGAACAACGGCGGCAAGCAGATCTTCAACGAAGACCTGACCACCCTGACCGACGAGCAGTTCGACGACACCTTCAAGACGAACGTCTACGCGATGTTCTGGATCACCAAGGCGGCGCTGCCGCACCTGACGCCCGGATCGGCCATCATCAACACCACGTCGATCCAGGCTTACTCGCCGTCGGACATCCTGGTGGACTACGCCTCGACGAAGGCGACCATCAACGCCTTCACCAAGGCGCTCGCCCAGCAGCTCGCGCCGAAGGGCATCCGCGTGAACGCGGTCGCCCCCGGCCCGATCTGGACCCCGCTGCAGGTGAGCGACGGCCAGCCCCAGGAGAAGATCGACAGCTTCGGCGAGGACACCCCGCTCGGACGCATGGGCCAGCCGGCCGAACTCGCCCCCGCGTACGTGTTCCTCGCGTCGCCCGAGTCCAGCTACGTGATGGGCGAGACGCTCAACGTGAACGGCGGGATGCCCACTCCCTGATGCGTGCCCCGAAGGCCCTCCGCTGTCCGCGGGGGGCCTTCGTCGTGCGGCCGGGGCCGTCCTGCGCCATCCGGTACGACGGCTGGCGCAGCAGGCGCACGACCTCGTACGTGCCGGCGCCGGGGATCGCGTGCCGGACGGCGTCGAAGCGCATCATCCGGTCGTCCTGGTCCCGGTCGACGCGGAGCGCGACGACGGCGAACGGATGCCACGGCCCCGAGCCGTGCGCGAACGACAGCTCCAGACGCCGCGGCTCGGAGGCGAGAACGTGCCGGAGGGCCGTCAGGTCGGCGGGAAGCCGTCGGCCGGATCGGCGCGCGGAGACGTGGACCGGACCGGCATCCGTCCGGTAGGGGAGCAGGGTTGCGAAGGTCGCCTGTGACACGGTCCACCGGGGGAGGAGCAGGAACCGACCCGGAACCCCGCGACCGGTGGTCGCCAGCTCGAGGTCGCCGAAGCCGCCGTCGCCGGTGTCCGCGCGCAGCGCCAGCCCGATGACGTCGGGCAGGAGCGGGGGGAGGCCGACGGAGCGCGACAACCGCGCCCGCGTCGGCGCGCGCGTGCCGGCGGGCTGGTCGATCCAGGTGATCCCGGATGCCGGTGCCCCCGGCATCCACTCCACCTCGCCTCTCAGCAGCAGCCCGTGCGGATGGATCGGCCGCGGGCGGCGGACGCGCAGGATCAGCGCAATGGCGCCGCGCAGAACACGACCCAGCAGGCGGGCGATGAGGGTGGGCACGCGAGGAGTCTGCGTGCCTGACCGGACGGATGCCACGGCCGTGGCGTCGATGCGGTCGCCGGGCTACGATGCCCGGGCCCGAAAGCCCGAATCGGCTGGCGCCGGCAACCGGTATACCGGTAGGTTCACGAGTACCGTGCCTCTCCCGAGGGGACGGTGCGTCGCCGTCCGTTCGTCTCGCCGCGGATCAGACACGTCGCGCTGCGCACAGGGACCGCCGGACGACCGTCACGCGGCCCTGCGAACCGTGAAGGACGTCGTGAAGAATCGATTCGCCTGGCGACGGATGCTGGCACTGCCGGCCGTCGCCGCGCTCGCCCTCGGTGGTCTGCTGGTCGCCGCGCCCGCGGCCAGCGCCGCCGAGACCCCGGCCCTCCTCATCACCTCGCCCCTGCCCGGGGGGACCGTCCAGTCGCGGACGGTGACGATCTCCGGTACGACCAACGCCGGGGCTTCGGTCGTGGTGACCTCGGCGGACGGACTCACCGAGCTGGGCCGCACCGAGGTGCCCGGCACGGACGGCGCGCTGACCCCGTTCTCGGTCGAGCTGACCCCCTACGCCGACGACGCTCCGACCGCGCAGTCCGTGCTCGTGACGGCGACCTACGACGGCACCCCGCTGCCGTCGCTGCCCCTCGACTTCGTGCTGCCCGCCGGCCCGCAGGATTCCGCCTTCGACGTGCTGAGCCCCATGCCGGGCGAGACGGTCCTGGCGCGCACCGTGGTGTTCGCCGGCACCGGAGATGACGGAGCCACCGTGACGGTCCTCGACAAAGAGGGGCAGCCCGTCGCCGGAACCGCGCCGGTGGTCGTCGCCGACGGACAGTGGATCACCGTCGGCACCTACGGCCCCGATGCGCCGACCGCGCAGTCTGTGACCGTCACGCAGGTGCTCGAGGGCGCCCCCGACCAGGAGAAGACGGTGGAGTTCGCCCTCCCCGTCCTGCTGCCCGCCCCCGTCATCACCGCGCCCACCAACGGTCAGGCTCTGACCGGTTCGACCGTGACCTTCACCGGAACCGGCACGCCCGGCACCAACGTCCTGCTCGCCGTGCTGCCGACGGCGTCGCTGCAGGAGCTGTCCGCCCAGGCGGCCGAGCCCGCCGACCCCGAGGACCCGATCCTCGTGGACGCCGCTGGCGACTGGTCGGTCACCGCCGAGCTCCTGCCCGGCGACTGGACCGCCGCCGCGGTGCTGGTCCAGCGCGACGAGAACGGTCAGGTCGCGAACATCCTGTCCGACCCGTCGGCCGAGGTGCAGTTCACCCTGACGCCCGCCGTCGCCCCCGTCATGCCGGCCAACACGGTGAAGACGCTCGCGAACACCGGCCCGAAGGACGTCGGCGGCTTCGCCGTCGCCGGGGCGCTGTTCACCGTGGCAGGTGCAGCGCTAATGATCGTGCGTCGCCGTCGGATCACGAGCTGACCGACCGCAGCGCCTGACGCACATCGCCCCGCCGTCCTCGGACGGCGGGGCGATGTGCTGTGCGGCGCCCGCGGGGTGATGGTCGGCCCGGCGGGTGTCGACCGCGCCGAGGTCACATGCGCGCGTAGCGCGCGCGGGCGAAGCAGAAGAGGCCGTAGAGAACGAGGCCGGCGCCGACCACCCAGAGGATCGCCACGCCGAACGGCAGGGTCGTCAGCGTGTAGAGCGCGGAGTTCAGGCCTCCGGCGGTCTCGGGGTCGTGGGTGAACGCCGCCACGACGAAGAGGATGCCCGCGACGCCCACCGCGATGCCCTTGGCGATGTAGCCGACGACACCGAACGCGACGATGCCCGACTTCGCCGCGCCCGACGGCAGGGCGAGCTTCTTGGTGAAGGCGCGCGTGATGCCGCGGACGACGAAGGCCGCGCCCACGCCGGCGATGACGAGTCCGACGAGCACGAGCAGGACGATCCCGCCGGGGGAGGCCATGAGGCTCGCGCTGAGGCTCTGCGACGACTCGGACGAGTCGGAGGAGCCGCCGACGGCGAACGTGATGCCGGTGATGGCGATCGCGATGTAGGCCACGGCGGTGCCGAGGAACTTGATCCGCTGCCCCCACGCCTTCTTGGCGTCGGGCTCGCGGACGAGCAGAGCCTCCGCGATCTGCCAGACGGCGAGCGCGGCCATGCCGGCCACGACGATCCACAGGAGGGCCACGCCGAGCGGGGACTGCTGGATCTGCGTCAGTGCGCCGCCCTGGTCGGCCTCTCCGGATCCGCCGCCCGCGACCGTGATCGCGATGAGGCCGATCAGCAGATGCAGCACCCCGAGGACGACGTACCCGATGCGGGCGAGCACCTCGAAGACGGCCGAGTCCTGCGCCGCGCGCGCTGCGGACCCGGCGGTGGAGCTGTTCGATGCCATGGGCGTGGTGTCCTCTCAGTCGGTGACGGCGGACGCGAGCGCGCTCCGTCGTCTCGCGCGGCGATCGCGGTACGCCTCGATGGCGCACCACACGAGGCAGGTCACCGCGATGCCCTCCAGCATGCCCGCGGTCACGTCGCTCAGCCAGTGGGCGCGCAGGTAGGTGCGGCTCCACATCATGGCCAGCACCCAGCAGGCGCCGAGCACCCAGACGTACCAGCGGCGCAGCAGCAGGGCCAGGATGAGCGCGACGGTCGTCGCGACGGCCGTGTGCCCGGACGGGAACGAGGTCGCGTTGTTCTCGGCCATCGAGTCGGCGGGCCGCACGCGGGCGATGACCGCCGCGAGCGTGGTGCCGATCGCGACGACGAACACCATGGCGGCGGCGAGCGTCGCGGCATCCCACGGTCGTCTTCGCCAGAGGAAGAGGAGGATGACGACGATCCCGGTGATGATCATGCCGATCGTGCCGCCCACGGTCGCGGGGATCCGCGCGAGCGTCGTGATGGGATCACTCGCGCTCGCGACCATGAGCCCGTGCCACCACTCGTCGATCGGGAACGGTGCCCGGTTGCCGATGTCGACGGCGACGCGGAGCGCGACGAAGGCGACCGTGGCCACGACGCCGACGACGAGCGCCACCGCCCGGCGCGCGTCGGGCGGGAGCGCAGCAGCAGGCGGCGCCGGCGGGGCGGTGTCACTCATCGGCGGGCCTCGGCGATCGGGTCTCCCCGATGCGTCACGAGTCGTCGTCAACTGTGCGAGAGGCAACGGGATGCAGGGTGTGGTGGTCTCCGAGGAGACTACAGGGGCGGAGGATGGGGGATTCGAACCCCCGAGGGCTTGCACCCAACACGCTTTCCAAGCGTGCGCCATAGGCCACTAGGCGAATCCTCCTGAGCCCCGGAGGGCCGTCGACCATCCTACCCTCACGCCCGGCCCGCCCGTGCACGGGCCCTCGGGCGTCAGTGCGAGCGGGAGGGCACGGTGCCGGCGTACACGCTGCCGGGGCGCACCACGAGCGACCGCGGTGCCGCGACGGCGAGCAGTCGGCGTGCCGGTGCGGCGGACCGCAGCATCGACGCCCGGACGGCGGCCGCGGCATCCGTCATCTCCTGCCCCCGCTCGGGGTGCAGCCGGTGCCCCGGCGCGTAGCTCGCGCGCTCGATCGTCTGCACGAGCACCGACATGGCCTCGCCGGACGCCCCGTGCTCCGCGACCAGCCGCGCGCCCAGCAGCCTCGGCGATTCGCTGGCGGGCACCGCGATGCCCAGATCCAGCGCCTGGTCCTGGATGCTGCGCCATGCCGCCGCCGCGTCGCCCCTGCGAGCTGCGGCGACGAGCCGTCGCCGCAGCAGGAGGCGGAGGATCGCCGGGACGGCGAGGGCCAGCAGGATGCCGAGCACCAGCGAGACCGTCGGCACGGCGGCCGTCGCGCTGCGCGTCGTGCCCGCCTGCACGTCACCGGACGGGAGTCCGTCGTCGAGGGGGTCGATCGTCGACTGCGGGGAGGCGGAGGCCGCAGGCTCCGGGGCCGTCTCGGGCGTCTCGCCGGGGTTGCCGGTCGCGAGCGACTCCGAGGCGAAGTTGGTGGGGACGCCGAGGCTGTTCGTGGGCTCGAACTGCACCCAGCCCACGCCGCCGAAGTACACCTCGGGCCACGCGTGCAGCTGCCCGCTCTGCACGGTGTAGACCGTCTGCTTCTCCTGCAGCTCGCCGGTGCTCGTGCCGGGGAGGTAGCCGACGACGATGCGCGACGGCATGCCGAGGGTGCGGGCCATGAGGGCGAACGCGGAGGCGTAGTGCACGCAGTACCCCTCCTTGACGTTGAGGAAGTCAGCCACGGCGTCCGCGCCGGACCCGTCGAAGCCCTCTTCGACGGGGGCCTCCAGCGAGTAGCGGAAGTCCGAGCCGCGGAACCACGACTGCAGGTCGTGCAGCTTGTCGTAGTCGGTCGAGGAGGCCCCGGTGACCTCGGCCGCCGTCCGCGCGATCACGGGCGGGAGGTCGGCCGGCAGGGCCAGCAGCTCCGGGCCGAGCCCGGTGCCGTCGGCGCTGCGGGTGCGGATCTGCTCGAGCGTGGGTCGCGGCTGCTCGGTGACGACGCGATACTGCTGGCCCTGCGAGGAGCCGTCCCGGCTCACGACGGTGCGGTTGGCGGGCACGGCGCCCCAGTCGCCGTTGAGGCCGGTGACCTCCACGGCGGGGAAGGCGACCGGCAGCCACGGCGTGACGAGGTTCTGCACCTCGACGAGCGTGGAGTTCTCGGTCAGGGCGATGCCGTCATCGACCGTCACCGGTCCGAGCGAATCGGCGTCGCCGAGCGGGAGGGTGCGCGAGCGGTCGGGCTGCCACACGTCGCCGTCGAACGTCGAGAGGGTGACGGCGCGCAGGTACGGTGCGCTGGGCGCGCTCGTGCGCACGCGCAGCACGTCCACGTCAGCCGGCCGGCGCAGGTCGTCGCCGAGCGACAGGGTCGGATCGATCGAGGCGCCCACGCCGTTGCCGACCCCGCCCGCCGTCACCGGAGCGGGCAGCAGCGGTGTGGCGACCAGGGCGACGACGACGCCGATCGCGCCGATCCCGATCGCCGTCGCGCCGACACCGCCGGCCACCGAGCGGGAGGTCTGCGGGGCCGCCGTGGAGCGGTGGCGGGAACGCACCTCGATCCGCAGCAGGAACAGGATCGCCACGGCCAGCAGGACGAATGCCGCGACGTTGATCGGCCCCGGGACGGCGATGGAGGGGATGAGCGAGATCGCGATGAGCCCGACCGCGGCCAGCAGCGGCATCCGCGCCGTCAGCACGACGTGGTCGATGACGATGGTGAGCAGGCCCATCGACGCGACGATGAAGAAGGTCAGCCCGGCCTCGGGCGGCAGCGGCGCCGCGCCCTGCACGATGGCGTCGAACGCGGAGCGCAGCAGGTCGGGGACGCGCCGCAAACTCTCCGGTGTCGGGAACAGGCCGAACAGCGCCGTGTCGCGCAGGAACGAGAGGGTGATGAGCAGCACCCAGACGACGGCCTCCACGAGACTCACCGCCACCGCGGGCAGGCGGAACCACCGGCAGGCGTAGCCGACGGCGAGGATGATCGCCGCCAGCACCACAGCGCCGGGCACCCAGGAGCCGGATTCCACGACCCTCAGCAGCGGCAGGAGCGAGGCGAAGACGGCGACGAACACGCCGAGCGTGAGGGCGAGCTCGGCCGGCCGGCGCGTTCGGGTGTCAGGCGACGACATGACCGACCCCCCGGTCAACCGCCATCGACCACGTCGACGCGAAGTCGTCGTCCAGGCCGATGGCCGCCGCCCGCCATCCGACCTCGGCCGCGCGCTCGAGGCCGCCGTCGGAGGGCGAGACGGCCAGCAGCAGCGGATACGTCGTGTGGTGTGCGAGCGGGGCGAGAGCCGCGGCATCCTCTCTGTCGAAGCGACCCGTGATGACGATGACGGGTCCGGCGGTGGCGCCGGTGAACAGGTGAGGAAGGCGTGGGAGGTGGTCGTCGCGGCGGCTGGTGATGGTCGCGAGCTGGCGGGTGAGCTCCTCCACCTGCACCGACTCGCCGCCGTCGATCGGCTCGGAGAGGGAGGTGCCGTCGGAGTCGATGACCTCCACGGCGTAGCCGTCCTGCACCAGCCGCGACACCACCGAGACGCAGGCGGACACCGCGCGTTCGAAGCCCGGGTCGTTGCCGGGCGCGATCATGGCGTCGGTCGCCCAGCGCAGCGCCCCGCGGTCGAGTACGACGGTGGCCTCGGGGGTCGACTCCTGCTCCTCCTGGCGCACCATGAGCGAATCCGCGTGCGCGGTGGCCCGCCAGTGGATGCGCCGCATGGAGTCGCCGGGGCTGTAGGGCCGTGCGATGAGGTTGTCGGCGCCCTGGCCGAGCTGGTTCGTCGTCGAGTGCTGGGTGCCGCCGGTGTCTCCGGCGACGGCACTGAGTGCGGTCAGCTCGGTCACGGCCGGCACGACGACGACGCGCGTGCGATCGCCGAGGAGATTCTGGCGCCGCGTGAGCCCGAACGGATCCGACGAGGTCACCGACAGGGGACCGATGGAATGGATGCCGCGGCGCACCCCGGTCACGGTGTAGACGAGGTCGACCGACCGGTCGCCGGAGCGGAGCCCCGAGCCGAGCGCAGGGAAGATGCCCTGCGCGCGGCCGGAGAGCCCGCGCGGCAGCGCGTCGCGCCACGCGCCCGGCGCGCTGGGCATCGCAGTGCGGACGCCCACGCGCACCGTGACGACCGCGTCCTGGTCGACGGCCACCACGTCGGGTTCGAGCGCGCGCGTGACGTTCTCGGTGCGATGCGCGAGGTGGAGCGAGATGAGGCTCGCGACGAGCACGGCCAGCAGCAGCACGCCGAAGTAGACCAGCTCGATGACGCCCAGCTCAGCGGCGAGGATGAAGCATCCGAGAGCCAGCGCCAACGCCCCCGTGCCCCGCACGGTGAACGGCCAGAGGCGTCGCATGGGTGCCGGCCCGCTCAGGCGCGCGCGGCCAGCGGCACGCGGACGTTCGCCGCGATGCGCTCGAGGATCGACGTGATGGTGTCGGCGCTGTTGCGCGAGCGGGCACCGCCGGAGGCTCGGGTCGGGATCAGGCGGTGCGCGAAGACGGGCGCGAGCAGCGCGGTGACGTCGTCGGGGATGACGTACTCCCGGCCGTCGAGCGCCGCCCACACCTTCGCGGCGCGCACGAGCTGGAGCGTGGCGCGCGGGCTGGCGCCGAGCCGCAGGTCGGGGTGCGACCGCGTGGCGTTGGCGAGGCCCACGGCGTACTCCTCGATCGCCGGGGCGACGTGCACGGCCCGCGCCCACGCGATGAGCGCCGAGACATCCGCCGCCGTGACGACGGGGGAGATGGCTTCGAGGGGGTTCACCGCGTCGCGCTGCCGCAGCATGAGGGCCTCCGACCGCGGGTCGGGGTAGCCCATCGAGATGCGCATCATGAAGCGGTCGCGCTGGGCTTCGGGGAGCGCGTAGGTGCCCTCCATCTCCAGCGGGTTCTGCGTGGCGACGACGAGGAACGGCTCCGGGAGGTGGTGCGTCTCGCCGTCCACCGTGACCTGCTGCTCCTCCATGGCCTCCAGGAGAGCGGACTGCGTCTTGGGGGAGGAGCGGTTGATCTCGTCGGCGATGACGATGTTCGCGAAGATCGCCCCGCGCTTGAACTCGAACTCGCGGCCCACCGGGTCGAACACGCTCACACCGGTGACGTCTCCGGGGAGGAGGTCGGGCGTGAACTGGATGCGACGCACCGAGGCGTCGACCGTCGCGGCCAGTGCGCGGGCGAGCATCGTCTTGCCGACGCCGGGCACGTCCTCGATGAGGAGGTGACCCTCGGCGAGCAGGGCGATGAGCGCACTGCGGACGGCTTCGGGCTTCCCGTCGATCACACGACCGACGGAGGCGAGGATGCCGGAGGTCAGTCGCTCGAACGTCTCGGCGCCGATGGGCTCGGGCGTGCGCGAGGAGGCACGGGTGGCGGGCGCTGCGGGCGTGGCGGGCGTGGCGGGAGAGAGGTCGTCCATGGCCTTCCATCGGGTCGGCGCCGGCGGCGGGACGCCACCTCGCGCTGTTACTCGATCGTAACCCGAGGGTGGCGGGAGGGCTCCTGGGAGAACGTGGGGAGGAGCGGCGCCGTCGTCCTCTAGACTGGTGTCAGCTCTCCGCGAGGCGGCATCCAGGCCAACTCCCCCAGGACGGAAACGTAGCAAGGGTAACCGGGCTCTGCCGGGTTCGCGGAGAGTCTTCACGTTAAGAGGAGTTCCCCTCGCCGTGACACCTCGCCGACGTAGGGTGGTGCCGTGGCGCAGAGCATCTACATCACGTCCGCCGAAGGGCATTCCGGCAAGTCGACGGTCGCTCTCGGGGTGCTCGACTCGCTGAGCCTCGCCACCCCTCGTGTCGGGGTCTTCCGCACCATCGCCCGCTCGACGGCCGAGGCCGACTACGTGCTGGAGATGCTGCTTTCGCACGACGGCGTCGACCTCGACTACGACGAGTGCATCGGCGTCACCTACGACGACGTGCGCGCCGACCCCGAGGCCGCGCTCGCCGAGATCGTGGCGCGCTACAAGGCGGTCGAGGCGCAGTGCGACGCCGTGGTGATCCTCGGCAGCGACTACACCGACGTTGGCAGCCCCGCAGAGCTCACCTACAACGCCCGGATCGCCGCGAACCTCGGCGCACCCGTGCTGCTCGTGCTGGGCGGCCGGTCGCAGCAGGGGCAGCAGGAGCAGCTCGGCAGCTCCCTCGCGCGCACGCCGGGGGAGATGGGCCAGATCGCCGACCTGGCGCTCACCGAGCTGTCGCATGGCCGTGCCGAGCTGTTCGCCGTCGTCGCCAACCGCGCCGACCCCGGCACCCTCGCCGAGACCGTCTCCGCGATCGACGCATCGGTGCGCGCCTCGGTCGGGCACGCGGTGCCCGTGTGGACGCTCCCCGAAGACCTGTTCCTCGTCGCACCGTCGATGCGCGGCATCCTGCGCTCTGTCGACGGTCGCCAGATCAAGGGCGACCCGGAGCTGCTCACCCGCGAGGCGCTCGGGGTGGTCGTGGCGGGGATGTCGATGGTCAACGTGCTGCCGCGTCTCACCGAGGGCGCGGTCGTGGTGATCCCCGCCGACCGCACCGAGGTGCTGCTCGCGACGCTGCTGGCCAACTCCTCCGGCACGTTCCCGTCGATCAGCGGCATCGTGCTGAACGGACCCTTCCCGCTGCCGGAGGCCATCGACCGGCTCATCGACGGCCTCGGCTCGACCGTTCCGATCATCCAGACCGATCTGGGAACATACGAGACCGCGGTGCGCATCATGAGCACGCGCGGGCGTCTCGCCGCCGACTCGCAGCGTCGCTACGACACCGCGCTCTCGCTGTTCGAGCAGCACGTCGACACCGACGAGCTCCGCCGGGCGCTCGGCCTCGCCCGGGCGACCGTCGTCACCCCGCTGATGTTCGAGTACGGCCTCATCGAACGCTCGCGCGCCGCGCGCCGCCGCATCGTGCTGCCCGAGGGCGACGACGACCGCATCCTCCGCGCGGCGGCGACCGTGCTCGCCCGCGGCATCGCGGACCTCACGATCCTGGGCGAGGAGATCGAGGTGCGCGCCCGCGCCATCGAGCTGGGCATCGACATCCGCGGCGCTCAGGTGCTCTCGCCGTTCGACGCCGTGCACGTGCAGAAGTTCGCCGAGGAGTACGCGCGACTCCGCGCCCACAAGGGCGTCACCGTCGCGCAGGCCGCCGACACCATCACCGACGTGTCGTACTTCGGCACGATGATGGTGCACCTGGGCCTCGCCGACGGCATGGTCTCGGGCGCCGCGCACACCACCGCGCACACGATCCGTCCGGCGTTCGAGGTCATCAAGACCAAGCCGGGGGTGTCGGTGGTGTCCTCCGTCTTCCTCATGGCACTCGCCGACCGCGTGCTCGTCTACGGCGACTGCGCGGTCATCCCCGATCCGACGAGCGAGCAGCTGGCCGACATCGCCGTGTCGTCGGCGGCCACGGCGACGCAGTTCGGCATCGACCCGCGCGTCGCGATGCTGTCGTACTCCACGGGCGAGTCCGGCTCGGGCGCCGACGTCGAGAAGGTGCGGGCGGCCACGCTCCTGGTGCGCGAGCGCGCGCCGGAGCTTCCCGTCGAGGGGCCGATCCAGTACGACGCCGCTGCGGATGCGGCCGTCGCCGCCGCCAAGATGCCGGGATCGGATGTCGCGGGCCGCGCAACGGTGTTCATCTTCCCCGACCTCAACACGGGCAACAACACCTACAAGGCCGTGCAGCGCTCGGCCGGCGCCGTCGCGATCGGACCGGTCTTGCAGGGCCTGAACAAGCCCATCAACGACCTGTCGCGCGGCGCTCTCGTCGACGACATCATCAACACGATCGCGATCACCGCCATCCAGGCCCAGGGCGAGCGATGATGTCCCCGTTCCTGCACAACACGCCGACGACTTCTGCAGAAAGCGGGACATCTCCCGGCGCGGGGCGAGCGATGGTGTCCCACTTCCTGCACAACACGCCGACGACTTCTGCAGAAAGTGGGACACCAAGGTGAGCACCGTCCTGGTCGTCAACAGCGGCTCCTCCTCATTCAAGTACCAGCTCATCGACATGGGCGCGGAGCGCGTGCTTGCCTCCGGGCTCGTCGAGCGCATCGGCGAGCCGGTCGGCGTGGCCCGCCACACGGTTTACGCGCCGGAGACGGATGGCCCGGCGCCGACGATGCTCGAGGCCACCGCGACCCTCGAGCAGCCGATCGCCGACCACACCGCCGGGTTCCAGGTGATGCTCGACGCCTTCGCGGCGCAGGGGCCGTCGCTGGAGGACCACGCGCCGGTCGCCGTCGGGCACCGCGTCGTCCACGGCGGGGCGCGCTTCTTCGCGCCCACGCTCATCACGCCGCTCGTCGAGATCAACATCGACGAGCTGTCCGTCCTCGCGCCGCTGCACAACCCCGCGAACCTTGCCGGCATCGTCGCGGCGCAGAAGGCCTTCCCCGACGTTCCGCACGTCGCCGTCTTCGACACCGCCTTCCACCAGACCCTCCCCGCGGCGGCGTACACCTACGCCATCGACGCGGAGGTCGCGGCATCCCATCGCATCCGTCGGTACGGATTCCACGGCACGAGCCACAAGTTCGTCAGCGAGGAGGCCGCCGCGTTCGTCGGCCGTCCGCTCGCGGAGCTCCGCCAGCTCGTCTTCCACCTCGGCAACGGCGCCTCCGTGGCGGCCATCGACGGCGGACGATCCGTCGAGACGTCCATGGGCATGACTCCGCTCGAGGGCCTCGTGATGGGCACGCGCTCGGGCGACATCGACCCCGCCGTCCTGTTCCAGCTGGCACGCCGCGGCGGGATGTCGATCGACGAGCTCGACACGCTGCTGAACTCGCGCAGCGGACTGAAAGGCCTCGCGGGCGTCGCCGACATGCGCGACATCGGCGACCGCCGCGACGCCGGCGACTCCGCCGCGCAGCTCGCCTTCGACGTCTACGTGCACCGGCTGCGCGCCTACGCCGGCGCGTACATCGCCCAGCTCGGCGGCGTGGACGTCATCTCCTTCACCGCGGGCGTGGGGGAGAACTCGGTCCGCGTACGCGCTGAGGCGATGGCCACCCTGGGCTTCGCCGGTGTGGAGATCGACGCGGAGCGCAACGAGGCGCGGGGCCGCGGCATCCGCGTCATCTCGACCGATGCATCCCGCGTTGTCGTGCTCGTCGTGCCGACGAACGAGGAACTCGAGATCGCGCGGCAGACGCTCTCCATTTCCGCGTCCTGACGCGCAATCGGTACTGTGAGGCGTGCCCACGCCGCCCCTGCCCGACCTCGCCTCCTTCGACGCCGTGCTCTTCGACCTCGACGGTGTCCTGACTCCGACGGCGGAGGTGCACATGCATGCCTGGAAGACGATGTTCGACGAGCTCTTCCGCGCGCGCGGAATCACCCCCGCGTACACGGACGAGGACTACTTCGCCCACCTCGACGGCAAGAAGCGGTACGACGGCGTCGCGAGCCTGCTGGCCAGTCGCGGCATCGAGCTGCTGTTCGGTGACCCGGACGACCCGCCCTCGGCTGAGACCGTCTGCGGCATCGGCAACCGGAAGAACGTCGTGTTCTCCCGCGTGCTCCGCGAAGACGGCATCGAGGCCTACCCGGGATCGATCGCGCTCGTCGACCGGCTGGTCGCCGCCGGCACGCCTGTCGCCGTGGTGTCGAGTTCGAAGAACGCCGAGGAGGTGCTGCGGGTCGCCGGCATCCGCGATCGCTTCGACGTCGTCATGGACGGCGTGATCGCGGAGCGCGACGGGCTGGCATCCAAGCCCGCCCCGGACGTCTTCGTCGAGGCTGCGCGGATGCTGGGGGTCGAGCCTTCCGCGAGCGCCGCCGTCGAAGACGCCCTCAGTGGCGTGCAGTCCGCGGCCGCCGGCGGGTTCGGCCTGGTCGTGGGCGTGGATCGCGGTGCGGGGGCCGAGCGCCTCCGTGACGCGGGCGCCGATGTCGTCGTCGCCGACCTCGGGGAGTTCTCCGCATGATGGATCGCGACCGCTTCCCCGTCGACCCGTTCGCCCTCATCGAGACTGACTTCTCACTCGAGGACTCCGGGGTGACCGAGACGCTCTTCGCCGTCGGCAACGGCTACTTGGGGCTGCGCGGCAACCACCCCGAGGGACGCCACGCGCACGAGGACGGCACCTTCATCAACGGCTTCCACGAGACGTTCCCGATCCGCCACGCGGAGCAGGCGTACGGCTTCGCGGAGGTCGGCCAGACGATCATCAACGCGCCCGACGCGAAGGTGATGCGGGTGTTCGTCGACGACGAGCCGCTCTCGATGGACGTCGCCGACGTGCGCGAGTACCGCCGCGAGCTCGACATGCGCGCCGGCGTGCTGCGCCGCCATGTGCTGTGGCAGACGCCGTCGGGCAAGCTCGTGTCGCTCGACTCCGAGCGCATGGTGTCGTTCGAGGAGAAGCACCTCGCGATCATGACAATGACCGTGACGGTGCTGAACTCCGACGCCCCCGTGACGATCAGCAGTCAGATCGTCAACCGGCAGGACGGCGAGGACGTCTACGGCGGCACGCCCAGCGCGCCGCGCAAGGCGGGCTTCGATCCCCGGCGCACGGATCGACTCGAGGAGCGCGTGCTCCAGCCGCAGGAGTACTGGCAGGACGGCCTGCGCACGGTCCTGAGCTACCAGGTCACCGAGTCGGGGATGACGCTGGCGGTCGCGGCCGACCACGTCATCGAGACCGAGAACCAGTACGACCCCCGCTCGCTCATCGAGCCGGACATCGCCAAGAACGTCTTCCGAGTGCAGGCGAAGGCGGGAGTGCCGACGAAGATCACCAAGCTCGTCAGCTATCACACGTCGCGGGGCGTGCCCGCGCGCGAGCTGGTCGACCGCTGCCGCCGCACCCTCGACCGCGCCCGCCTCGAAGGCGTCGAGCGCCAGTTCGAGCGGCAGCGCCTGTGGCTCGACGACTTCTGGGAGCGGTCCGACGTGCGCATCGCCGGGCACGACGACCTGCAGCAGGCCGCGCGCTGGTGCCTGTTCCAGCTGGCGCAGGCCGCGGCGCGCGCCGACGGCCAGGGCGTGCCTGCCAAGGGCGTGACCGGCTCGGGATACAGCGGCCACTACTTCTGGGACACCGAGATCTACGTGCTCCCGTTCCTCGCGTACACGACGCCGCTCTGGGCCCGCAACGCGCTGCGCATGCGCTACCTGATGCTGCCGGCCGCCCGGAAGCGCGCGCACCAGCTGAACGAGGCGGGTGCGCTGTTCCCGTGGCGCACCATCAACGGCGAGGAGGCCTCGGCGTACTACGCCGCCGGCACGGCGCAGTACCACATCAACGCCGACGTCAGCTTCGCGCTCGCGAAGTACGTGCGGGCGACGGGCGACGTGGAATTCCTCCACCGCGACGGCGTCGACATCGCCGTCGAGACCGCGCGGCTGTGGACCACGCTCGGCTTCTGGCGCTCCGGCGACGGCGAGATCGACGGGGACGGCGAGCAGTTCCACATCCACGGCGTCACCGGTCCGGACGAGTACACGACGGTCGTGAACGACAACCTGTTCACGAACGTCATGGCGCGCTTCAACCTGCGCTTCGCCGCGCGCACGGTGCGCGATATGGAGCTCGACGACCCCGAGGCGTACCGGGTGATGGTCGACCGGCTCGGACTCGACCCGTCGGAGCCGGAGATCTGGGATCGCGCCGCCGAGGCGCTGAGCATCCCGTTCAGCCCGGCCCTCGGCATCCATCCCCAGGACCACGTCTTCCTCGACAAGGAGGTGTGGGACCTCGAGCACACGCCGCCGGAGCAGCGTCCGCTGCTGCTGCATTTCCACCCGCTCGTGATCTACCGCTACCAGGTGCTCAAGCAGGCCGACGTGGTGCTGGCGCTGTTCCTGCAGGGCAACCACTTCACCGATGCGGAGAAGCTCGCGGACTTCGAGTACTACGATCCGCTGACCACGGGCGACTCGACGCTGTCGGCCGTGGTGCAGTCGATCCTCGCCGCGGAGGTCGGCTACCAGGATCTCGCGCGCACGTACTTCGAGGACTCCCTCTTCGTCGACCTCGCCGACCTGCACAACAACGCCTCCGACGGCGTGCACGTCGCTTCGGCGGGCGGTGTGTGGACGGCGCTCGTGGCCGGCTTCGGCGGCATGCGCGATCACTTCGGCAACCTGTCGTTCGACCCGCGTCTGCCCGTGGACTGGCCGGAGCTGTCGTACGTGCTGCACTGGCACGGCACGCGCCTGCAGGTGAGCCTGACGAAGGACGCGCTGACGCTGCGCGCGCAGGGCGGCGAGGAGCCGGTGAACTTCACCGTGCGCGGTGCGGAGCACACCATCTCCGACGGCGAGGAGCTCGTGGTCCCGCTGGCCGATCAGGGCCCGATCATCCCCGGTCGCCCGTCGCTGCGGCAGTTCGCCGGCGTGCGCCGGGAGGACGGCTCGTTCCTCACCGTGTCCGTGCCCACGGTGACCACTCCGAACCCGATCGTGGGGTCGGAGATCGACTTGGAGGATGCTGCGGAAGCGACGATCCTGGATGCCTGAGCGGACGGCGGCGATGTCGGCGACACCGCCTAGGCTGGTCGCGTGACCACCGCCCTCTACCGCCGCTACCGCCCCGAGGCGTTCGGCGAGATGATCGGGCAGGCGCAGGTGACCGACCCGCTGATGACCGCTCTGCGCGGCGATCGCGTCGGTCACGCCTACCTGTTCTCCGGCCCGCGCGGGTGCGGCAAGACGACGTCCGCGCGCATCCTCGCCCGCTGCCTGAACTGCGCCCAGGGCCCCACCGACACCCCGTGCGGAACATGCGACAGCTGCGTCGAGCTCGGGCGCGGCGGTGGCGGATCGCTCGACGTCGTCGAGATCGACGC
Organism: Microbacterium jepli; assembly: GCF_047237905.1. Taxonomy (NCBI): domain Bacteria; kingdom Bacillati; phylum Actinomycetota; class Actinomycetes; order Micrococcales; family Microbacteriaceae; genus Microbacterium; species Microbacterium jepli. The sequence continues at coordinate 1,016,247 of NZ_JBDFLW010000005.1, forward strand.
GGCCTCGCACAACGGCGTCGACGACGCCCGCGACCTGCGCGAGCGCGCGATCTTCGCCCCCGCCCGCGACCGGTTCAAGATCTTCATCCTCGACGAGGCGCACATGGTGACGCCGCAGGGCTTCAACGCGCTGCTGAAGCTCGTCGAGGAGCCGCCCGATCACGTGAAGTTCATCTTCGCGACGACCGAGCCCGAGAAGGTCATCGGCACGATCCGGTCGCGCACCCACCACTACCCGTTCCGGCTCGTGCCGCCGGCGGCGATGCTCGAGTACGTCCAGGAGCTCTGCGAGGCGGAGAGCGTCACGGTCGAGCCCGGTGTGCTGCCGCTGGTCGTGCGCGCCGGCGGCGGCTCGCCGCGCGACACGCTCTCGCTGCTCGACCAGCTCATCGCGGGGTCCGACCCGGCTGACGACGGCGGGGTGCGCGTGCGCTACGAGCGCGCCGTCTCGCTCCTCGGCTACACCCATGCCGAACTGCTGGACGAGATCGTCGACGCGTTCGGGGCGGGGGATGCCGCGGCCGCCTTCGCCGCGATCGACCGGGTCGTGCAGACCGGGCAAGACCCGCGGCGATTCGTCGACGACCTGCTCGAGCGCCTGCGCGACCTAATCGTGATCGCCGCGACCGGGCAGGGTGCCGCCAACGTGCTGCGGGGCGTTCCGGCCGACGAGCTCGAGCGCATGACGCGGCAGGCGACCGTGTTCGGCTCCGAGCGTCTGTCGCGCACGGCCGATCTGGTGATCGGCACCCTCGACGAGATGACGGGCGCGACCTCCCCGCGTCTGCAGCTCGAACTGATGGTCGCCCGCGTGCTCGCCCACACCGCCTCCGGCGCACCGGCTGCAGCTCCCGCGACCGTCGCACCGGTCGCGGCTTCCGCACCGGCCGCGGCCCCCGCGCCGGTCGTTGAGCGAGCGCAGCGGGTCGCAACGCCCGCCGCTGCGGCCCCGGCCGCCCCGCCCGTCGCGGCACCGGTCGCGCCACCTGTCGCCGCACCCATCGCGCCCTCGACCCCGGCCGCCCCGCCCGCCGCCGAAACGCCCGCGCCCGCCGCCGAAACGCCCGCGCCCGCCGCCGAAACCGCCGCGCCCGTGAAGGAATCGCCCGCAGCCTCCGCGCCCGAGCCCGCTCCGCACCCCACGGCGGCACCGACGGCTCCCGTCACGCTGCAGATGCTGCGCGACTCGTGGCCGGAGATCCTCGGCAGGCTCGAGCGCATCAGCCGCGCCTCGTGGCTCGTCGCCAGCAACGCCCGCCTCCTGTCCTTCGCCGACGACGTGCTGACGCTCGCCTTCCAGAGCCAGAGCGACGTCGCGAAGTTCAAGCAGCTCAACGCCGGCCAGGGGCCGAGCGAAGATCTGCGTCAGGCCATCAGCGCCGTGCTCGGCATCCGCGTCAAATACATCGCCCGGCACGACACCGGTCCGGCGCCGGTCGACGGTCCACCCGACATCCCGCCCGACGACCCGTACGACCCGGGCCCGGGCGACGACGGCCCCGAGCCGGTCCGTCCTCCGTACGGCGGTGGCGGCGGTGCCGCGCGCTCGAGCGAGCCCCGCGCCGGCGACAGCCGTCCGACAGCGGCGCGGGCCGTCGCGTCCGTCACCGAGTGGGCGGTCGCGGCCATCCCTGTCGACGCTCCCGGCGAAGCGCCCTCGTCAAGCGCCTTCGGCGCACGCGACAACGGTGCCGCCCCAGCCCCGTTGGCTGTCGACGACGAGCCCGAAGACGCGGCATCCGCGTCGCCGACCGCACTGCAGACAGCGACCCTCGCGCCGGCGCGCGAGGGCGACGTGCTCCCTGACGCCGTCGTCGAGCCCGTGTCCGACGACGACGTCGACGACGCCGAGGAGATCGCCCCGCCGGTCGCCGACGCGCCCGTGCCGCCCGTCGTCGCCCCTCGGCTGCCGGTCAGCTCCGGCGGCGTCCAGCGCTACGGCGAGGCGGTCGTCCGGCAGATGCTGAACGCGCGCTTCGTCCGCGAGGAGCCGCATCAGTCCCCGACGAGGTTCGGCTGACATGTACGACGGCATCGTTCAAGACCTGATCGACGAATTCGGCCGGCTGCCCGGCATCGGACCGAAGTCGGCGCAGCGCATCACGTTCCACATCCTCCAGTCGCCGAGCTTCGACGTCTCGCGCCTGTCCGAGCTGCTTCGCGAGGTGCGCGAGCGCGTGCGCTTCTGCGAGATCTGCGGCAACGTGTCGGAGCAGGACCGCTGCGCCATCTGCCGCGACCCCCGCCGCAACCGCACGCTCATCTGCGTGGTGGAAGACGCGAAGGACGTCGCGGCGATCGAGCGGACGCGCGAGTTCCGTGGGCTGTACCACGTGCTGGGCGGCTCGATCAGCCCCATCGCCGGCATCGGCCCCGACGATCTGCGCATCACCCAGCTGATGCAGCGCCTCGCCGACGGCACCGTGCAGGAGGTCATCCTCGCGACGAACCCGAACCTCGAGGGCGAGGCCACCGCGACCTACCTCAGCCGGCTCCTCCGCACGCTCGAGATCACCGTCACCCGCCTGGCCTCCGGCCTCCCGGTCGGCGGAGACCTCGAGTACGCCGACGAGGTCACGCTCGGCCGCGCCTTCGAGGGGCGCCGGACCGTCTGATTGCGAGTGTGAAGTGTGGAGTCAGTCCGCCCAATTGCCGAGTGCGAGCTGAACCGTATTGAAGACGAGTAACGCACAGCCGCCGGCGAACAGCATCCAGAACCATCGCCGTCGCGGTCCTCCTGTCAGGTCGGCAAGGAGGATGAACAGCGGGAAGAGCGTCAGTGTGTTCCTCGCCAGAGACAGATAGCTGTTGCTCGTCATGAGGGACACCGCAGTCGAGCCGACCAGCGTCGCGGACGCCCACTCCTTTCGCCGCACGAACAAGAAGATGGCGACGGCGATTCCCGCCGCTGCCCCCAACTCCAGGACCGCCTGCACCTGCCAATCCCATTTCGGCTCACGCAGCACGTGGATGACCTGATTCAGAAGCGTCTCCCAAGGCCACCTCGTGCGGCGGTGCCAGCCTTCGCTTTGAGCGTGGAACCAAGCAAGGAGGTCGCCGGTCGTGAAGTACAGCCATCCCCAGTACGCAAGCACGCCCGCGCCACCGCTTCCGATCGCCACCAGGTCGAGGACGCGAATTCGCTCACCCCTGCGACGCACGTCGACCAGATAGAGCACGAGAAGAGCCACGATCAGGAACATCCCGCTCGCTCGACTGGCGCTGGCGACGACGCCGAGTAGACCGGTGAGCAGGTAACGACGACGGAGACAGAAATACCACGCCCACACTGCGGCGGCGAGGTACAGCGCTTCCGAATACGAGGCGACGAGGAACACCGCGTAAGGGCTGAACAGCAGCAGCGCTGCGGCTCGTCGCGCGGTGCCTTGATCGAATCGATGCTCGGCGATGCGATAGACGCCGACGACCGCGAATACCGATCCTGCGGCTGCGACAAGCCACAGTCCGAAGCTCACGCTCTCCGTCGACATCGCTCCCGCAGACACGAGCCACGCGACCGCCGACGACAGCATCGGATACAGGGGAAAGAAGGCGATGCGTTCGAGGCCGCTTCCGCCCTGGCAATCCTGACCGAGGTACCCCTGAGCTGCGATACAGGCGAAGTACCCGCTGTCCCAGCGATAGAACGTTCCGAAAAAGCCTTCCGGTGCGTACGACGGGCCCCCCGCCAGAGACACGACGAGAACGCCGATCAGCTGAATAATGACGCGTTGCAGCAGCCACAACATCAGGCAGAACCGAAGACCGGATCGAGTGACCCACAGCGTGAGCGGGCGCGTCAGCGCAGGTGAGGGTGATGCCGACAACAGAGCCTCCCCAGAGCGGTCTGACGACGAGGCGAGCCTAGAGGAGAGCGAGGCCGAGGGGAAGGTGCGATCTCGAAGCAGATGGCACCTGGCGTAGCGTGAGCACCGTGACGAATACCAGCGGTGATGCGAGACCGATCGCCGCCGAACCCGGTCACGCTCGGTCGCGCCTTCAAGGGGCGCCGGACCGTCTGATGCGCGCAGCGATGCGCCGGCTCGCGTGATGGCCGCGGTGGCGGCGCGCTTCACTCCGCGCGCATGGCTGCTCTTCGGCGCGATGTCGCTCATCTGGGGCATGCCCTACCTCTTCATCAAGCAGGCTGTCGACAGCTACTCGCCGGCATCCGTCGTCGCAGGACGAACGCTCATCGGAGCGCTCCTGCTCCTGCCGTTCGCGCTTCGCAGCGGAGCGCTCCGCCCGGCATGGCGCAAGATCGGCTGGGTGCTGCTGTTCGGCGCCGTCGAGATGGCGGGGCCGTTCCTCCTTCTCGGCCACGCCGAGCAGACGCTGCCCTCGGGTCTCACCGGGCTCCTCGTCGCGACCGTCCCCTTGTTCGCCGCACTCATCGCCGTACTCGGTGGCGACCGCTCCGTGCTACGCCCGTCGCGCGCGATCGGTCTCGCCGTGGGCTTCGGCGGCGTCGCGCTCATCGTCGCCGGGCCGGGTCTCGCGGTCGGCGGACCCGGCGCCCTCCTGTCCGTCGGCGAACTGCTCTTCGTGGCGATCTGCTACGCCGTCGCGCCCTTCATCGTCGCCCGCAAGCTCGCCGACGTGCCGTCGCTGGGCACGGTGGTCCTGGCGCTCGCGGCCGTCGGCATCTTCTACCTGCCGATCGCCCTGCTGACGCAGCATGAGGTCCCGACGCTCACCAGCACGACCGCGCTCATCGCACTTGCGGTCGTCTGCACCGCCGTGGCGTTCGTGGTCTTCTTCGCGCTCATCGACGCCGTCGGTCCCGCCCGCGCGCCGCTGTTCACCTATGTGAACCCCGTGATCGCGATCCTCCTCGGCGTCCTGATCCTGGGGGAGGAGATCACCCCCGGGCTGCTGATCGGCTTCCCGCTCGTGATCCTCGGATGCTGGCTGGCCGCCACCGGCGGCACGTTCCGCTTCCGAAAGCCGCCCGGAGACCTCCCGCCCATCGCCACCGGATGACGGCGCCGAGCACGGTGTCCTAACGGAGGATCTCCACCAGCGCGATCCAGGAGATGAGGATGGCCGCCACGATCGCCGCGATCGACCCGACGGCGAACCACGTGACGCCGCCCGAATCACCCGCCAGCACCAGTGCGCCGCCGACGACGTAAAGGACGGGCGCCACGAAGCCCACCAGCGCTTTGATCGGCTTGAGGCGGTTCTCCGGGTCGTCGTTCTGGAAGATCCGCCGCGCAGCCTGCGTCGAGAACGCCGTTGCGGCGAGGGCCGCCACGACGATCGTCGTGCCGTAGGCGAAGGGTGGGATGCGCGGAACGAGCCCCACCGCAGCCGCGACGATCGCCAGCACCAGACCGGCCAGCCCTGCCGCCAGCCGGGCGGCGATCGACGGTGACTTGATGATCTCGCCGATGTTCACGCTCGCGGCCACGATGAGCAGTCCCGCGAGGGCGGCGGTGGCACCCATCATCGCGACGTTGAAATCGCCCCAGCCGTCGAGGTACAGCTCCATGCCCGCATCGTAGCGACCGCATCGCTCCTGCGCCCCATACCCCCGTGCTCCACGCCCCATGCCCGCGCAGCATCACGGAGATGTGCACGATGACGGATGCTGCGGGCCCGAGCCGTCCGTCATCGTGCACATCTCCGCACTCCTGCACACGCGCAGTGCGACGGAGGCGCCGGGGAACAGTCCCAGACACACGCAACACGACGGGACGCCGGGCCCTAGGCCACCCCGACACATGGCCGGGGCGGCATCGGCCGCTCCCTAAGATGGACCCTTGGGCGCAGCATCCGAGCGTCCTGGGTCTTCCGGGGAGTCCACTGTGGCGCTGATCGTGCAGAAGTACGGCGGGTCGTCCGTCGCCGACGCGGAGAGCATCAAGCGGGTCGCGAAGCGCATCGTCGACACCCGCCGCGCCGGCCACGAGGTCGTCGTCGCCGTCAGCGCGATGGGCGACACCACCGACGAGCTGCTCGACCTCGCCTCGCAGGTCGCTCCGATGCCCGCGCCGCGCGAGCTCGACATGCTCCTGTCCAGCGGTGAGCGCATCTCCATGGCGCTCCTGGCCATGGCCATCCACTCCATGGGCTTCGAGGCGCGCTCGTTCACCGGCAGTCAGGCCGGCATGATCACGGATGCCACGCACGGCGCCGCCCGCATCGTCGATGTCACCCCGGTGCGCCTGCGTGAAGCGCTCGACGACGGCGCCATCGTGATCGTCGCGGGCTTCCAGGGCTTTAACCGCGACACTCGCGACATCACGACGCTCGGTCGTGGAGGGTCCGACACCACCGCGGTCGCCCTCGCCGCCGCCCTGCAGGCCGACGTCTGCGAGATCTACAGCGACGTCGACGGCATCTACACGGCCGACCCGCGCGTGGTGCCGAAGGCGCGCAAGCTCGACCGCGTCTCCAGCGAGGAGATGCTCGAGCTCGCCGCGAACGGTGCCAAGGTCCTCTACATCCGCGCCGTCGAGTACGCGCGCCGCCACGGGGTGCTCATCCACGCCCGTTCCACGTTCAGTTCCGGCGAGGGCACCTGGGTGCTCGACTCGCACCGGACCTCACCGCTCGTCCCCGAGGGAGCACAGATGGAAGAGCCCATCGTCGCCGGCGTCGCAACCGACCTGAGCCAGGCGAAGATCACCGTCATCGGCGTCCCCGACGTCCCGGGCAAGGCCGCGGAGATCTTCAAGATCGTCGCCAAGTCGGGCGCCAACGTCGACATGATCGTGCAGAACGTATCGGCCGCCGCCACCGGCCGCACCGACATCTCCTTCACGCTGCCGAAGTCAGACGCCGCCACGGCGCTGCGCGCGCTCGCCGGCGAGCAGTCGGGCGTGGGCTTCGAGAGCCTCGTGCACGACGACCAGATCGGCAAGCTCTCCGTCGTCGGCGCCGGCATGCGCACGCACTCCGGCGTCTCGGCGACGCTCTTCGAGGCGCTGTCGGTGGCCGGAGTGAACATCGAGATGATCTCCACGTCCGAGATCCGGATCTCGGTCGTCGTGCGCGGCGACGAACTGGCCGGGGCGGCGCGCGTCGTGCACGCCGCGTACGGTCTCGACGGCGACGCCGAGGCCGTCGTGCACGCCGGCACCGGTCGCTGAGGAATCCTCACCGCGGCGCGGCTCGCGGAACCTCCTCCGGGTCTAGTGTGAACCGAGCGCCTCGCCGCGCAGGAGGAGGATCCCTTTGTCGAAGACGGTGTCGGGCGGTCCCGCCCACGATCCCGAGCAGTCACGCGAGTCCGGCGCCGAGCTGACCGGTGACGTGATGCTCGCGGCGCAGGACTTCTCCAACGAGGAGGAGGGCTACCACAAGACCCTCCGCCCCCGGCAGATCCAGATGATCGCCATCGGCGGCGCGATCGGCACGGGACTCTTCCTCGGCGCCGGCGGTCGACTTGCAAGCTCCGGACCGTCGCTCGTCATCGTCTACGCCATCTGCGGGTTCTTCGCGTTCCTCATCCTCCGCGCGCTCGGCGAGCTGGTGCTGCACCGGCCGTCGTCGGGGTCGTTCGTCTCCTACGCGCGCGAGTTCTACGGCGAGAAGATGGCCTACACGGCGGGCTGGCTCTACTTCCTCAACTGGGCCTTCACCTCGATCGTCGACGTCACCGCGGTCGCGCTGTACGTGAAGTTCTGGGCGCCCTACTGGGAGCCGCTGCAGGCCGTCCCGCAGTGGGCGATCGCCTTCATCGCGCTCGTGGTGGTGCTGTCGCTGAACCTCGTGTCGGTCAAGGTGTTCGGCGAGATGGAGTTCTGGTTCGCGCTCATCAAGGTCACCGCGCTCGTGATCTTCCTGCTCATCGGCATCTTCTTCCTCATCTTCGTGGGGAAGACGGATGTCGGGGTCACCGGCTTCTCGGTGATCTCGGACAACGGCGGCATCTTCCCGATGGGCGCCTTCGCCCCGCTCCTGGCCATCAGCGGCGTGGTGTTCGCCTACGCGGCCATCGAGCTGGTCGGGACCGCGGCGGGCGAGACCGCCGAGCCGAAGAAGATCATGCCGCGCGCGGTGAACACGGTCGTCATCCGCATCGCCATCTTCTACGTCGGCTCCGTCCTGCTGCTGTCGCTCCTCCTGCCCTTCTCGCAGTACTCCGCCGACCAGTCGCCCTTCGTGACGTTCTTCTCGCACATCGGTTCTCCCGAGGCCGGTGCGGTCTCGGCATCCATCATGAACTTCGTCGTGCTGACCGCCGCGATGTCGAGCCTGAACGCTGGGCTCTACTCGACCGGCCGCATCCTGCGCTCCATGGCCGTCAACGGATCGGCGCCGAAGTTCACGATGAAGATGAGTCGCAACGGTGTGCCGTACGGCGGCATCCTGCTCACGAGCGTCATCACCCTGCTCGGCGTCGGCCTCAACGCCCTCGTGCCGTCCAAGGCGTTCGAGATCGTGCTCGAGGTCGCGTCGATCGGCATCATCGGCGGGTGGGCGACGATCATCCTCTGCCAGATGAAGCTTCACCGCTGGTCTCTGCAGGGCAAGATCGAGCGACCCGCCTTCCGCCTCTTCGGCGCGCCGTTCACCGCGTGGCTCACGCTCGCGTTCCTCGCGTTCGTGCTCGTGACGCTCGGCTTCTCCGAGACCGGACGCTGGGTGCTCGCGTCGCTGCTCGTGCTGATCCCGGCGCTGATCGCCGGCTGGTATGCGACGCGCGGCCGGATCTCCGCGGCCGCCGCCGCCCGCGAGGGCTTCACCGGCACCAACCCGGTCATCGCCGAGCGTCGCCCCCCGCGCCGCCGGTAGGTGTCGCCGAACGTCATGCGAGCGGAGCGGAGAGCCCCGCGTCGGTAGAATCGGGGCTTCACCTCCCCGACCTCCGAGGACAGCCATGACCCGCATCTCCGACTCAGGACTCTCGATCGCCGTCGTCGGCGCCACCGGCCAGGTCGGCACGGTGATGCTGGAGATCCTCGCCGAGCGCGACTTCCCGGTGGGGGAGCTGCGGCTGTTCGCGACGTCGCGGTCGGCAGGCACGTCGGTCGAGTACGGCGGGCACTCCGTCGTGATCGAGGATGTCGCGACCGCAGACCCGTCGGGCATCGACATCGCCCTCTTCTCGGCCGGCGCCACCGGCAGCCGCGCGCACGCGCCCCGTTTCGCCGAGGCGGGCGCGCTGGTGATCGACAACTCCAGCGCGTGGCGCATGGACCCCGAGGTGCCGCTGGTCGTCAGCGAGGTCAACCCGCACGCCATCGCCGAGGCGAAGAAGGGCATCGTCGCCAACCCGAACTGCACGACCATGGCCGCGATGCCGGTGCTCAAGGCGCTGCACGCCGAGGCGGGTCTCGAGCGCCTCATCGTCAGCACCTACCAGGCCGTGTCCGGCTCCGGTCTGGCCGGCGCGCAGGAGCTCCTCGGGCAGGTCGAGGGCGTCCTCGCCCAGGGGAACACGCTCGCGCTCGTGCGCGACGGCTCGGCGGTGGACTTCCCGGAGCCGGAGAAGTACGTCGCACCCATCGCCTTCGACGTCATCCCGTTCGCGGGCAACCTCGTCGACGACGGCTGGAACGAGACGGACGAGGAGAAGAAGCTCCGCAACGAGAGCCGCAAGATCCTCGAGCTGCCCGACCTGCGGGTCGCCGGCACGTGCGTGCGCGTGCCCGTCTTCACGGGTCACTCGCTGAGCATCAACGCGGAGTTCGCAGGGGAGCTGTCGCCCGAGCGCGCCCGCGAGGTGCTCTCCGATGCGCCGGGAGTCATCCTGGACGAGGTGCCGACCCCGCTGCAGGCCGCGGGCAAGGACCCGAGCTTCGTCGGCCGCATCCGCGCCGACCAGTCCGCGCCCGAGGGTCGCGGGCTCGTGCTGTTCATCAGCAACGACAACCTGCGCAAGGGCGCGGCGCTGAATGCCGTGCAGATCGCCGAGATCGTGGCGGCCTCCCTGCGCGCGAACGCCTGAGCCGAAGCATCCGCCCACTTCTCCGGAAGGGGGAAAGATTCGCCGATCTTTCCGCCTCGAGGGGCCCCCGTCGTCGGCCCGGAACCTCACGCGCGCCTAGAATTATGACGTGACCGAAACCGTCGACGTCGTGCTCATCGGCGGTGGCATCATGAGCGCCACCCTGGGCACCTTCCTCTCCGAACTCCAGCCCGACTGGAAGATCACCGTCTACGAGCGGTTGTCCGACGTCGCGTTGGAGAGCTCCAACGCGTGGAACAACGCGGGCACGGGGCACGCCGCCCTGTGCGAGCTGAACTACACGCCCGAGGCCCCGGACGGCACCATCGATCCCGCCAAGGCGATCTCGATCAACGAGCAGTTCCAGCAGAGCCGGCAGTTCTGGTCGTCGCTCGTCGAGGCGGGCGTGCTCAACGCGCCCTCGACGTTCATCAACTCCACCCCGCACATGACGTTCGTGCAGGGCGAGAAGGATGTCGCCTTCCTCAAGGCGCGCTACGAGGTGCTGCGTCAGCAGCCGCTGTTCGCCGGCATCGAGTACTCCGAGGACTCCCGCGTCATCAACGAGTGGGCCCCGCTCCTCATGAAGAAGCGCCGCGCGGGCACGCCCTTCGCGGCGACACGCGTGCCGGCCGGCACCGACGTCGACTTCGGCGCGCTCACGCATCAGCTGTTCGACAACCTCCGCTCCCGCGGCGTCGAGGTCGTCACGAACCGCGAGGTGCGCAAGCTGAAGCGTCAGAAGGACGGCTCCTGGAACGTCACCTGGCGCAACACCGTCGGGCGCACCCCGGGCACGACCAACGCCCGCTTCGTCTTCGTCGGCGCAGGCGGGTGGGCGCTCAAGCTCCTCCAGCGCTCCGGCATCCCCGAGATCAAGGGCTACGGCGTCTTCCCGATCGGCGGTCAGTGGCTGAAGACCTCCAACCCGAAGCTGGTCGCGCAGCACAAGGCGAAGGTCTACTCGCAGGCGTCCGTCGGCGCGCCGCCGATGTCGGTTCCGCACCTCGACACGCGCATGGTGGACGGCGAGGCATCCCTTCTCTTCGGTCCGTTCGCGACCTTCAGCCCCAAGTTCCTCAAGAACGGCTCGATGCTCGACATCGTCACCCAGGTGCGGCCGCACAACATCGGGCCCATGCTCAAGGTCGCCGTCGACAACCCGTCGCTCATCACCTACCTCGTCGGCGAGCTGCTCAAGGACCACTCCAAGAAGATGGACAGCCTGCGCACGTTCATGCCGACCGCGCAGGACGAGGACTGGGAGCTCTTGCAGGCCGGTCAGCGCGCGCAGGTCATGAAGAAGGACCCGAAGAAGGGCGGCGTGCTGCAGTTCGGCACCGAGGTCGTGACCTCCGAGGACGGCAGCATCGCCGGACTCCTCGGCGCCTCGCCTGGGGCCTCGACCGCCGTGTCGATCATGCTCGGACTCCTGCGCCGCTCGTTCCCCGACCAGATCGCCGGTTGGGAACCGCGCCTGCGCGAGCTGATCCCCAGCTACGGCGAGACGCTGAACGCACGACCCGAGGTGGCGCGCGAGGTTCTCGAGGAGACGTCCGAGGCGCTCGCCCTCACCGCCTGAGGCGCTCGCCGCCACCGCCTGAGGCCACTCGCCGCAGCCGGCTGGGGCTCGGCGCCGCCTCCTCGGATTCGGTGCCCCGGGCACGTCGATGGGCATCTCTGCCCATCCGGAGAGGTCACGCGGCGAGGTTAGGATGAACATCCGCGCCGACCGAGGTCGGCGTGTGCCGCGGGTGGGCGGCGAACCGAGGGGGAGACCGGTACATGAAGGCTTTGTCGTGGATGCGCACGCGCCCCAAAGCCCTTGCATCGGCCGCCGGTGTCACCGTCGGCGTCATGGCCATCACGACGATGGCGTTCGCCTACGAGGGCTTCCCCACGACAGAGGTCGACCTCAACGACGGCGGAGTGTGGATCACCAAGACCTCCAGTCTGCTGGTCGGCCACTTCAACCATGAGTCCACCGTGCTCGACGGAGGCCTGCGCACCACCGGTGAGAACTACGACGTCCTCCAGGACGCCGCGAACATCCTCGTCGTGGACCAGGGCAACTCCACCGTCACGGCCGTCGACCCCGCTCGCGTCTCGCTCGGCGACTCCGCCGGCATCCCTGGCGCCGCGAAAGTCGCGCTGGGCGACAAGACGGCCGCGATCCTCGATCAGAAGTCCGGTTCCCTGTGGGTGGTTCCGGTCCAGACGATCGCCTCTTTCGAGATCGAGGCGGCCGAGCCGAACGCGGAGCTGGGCGAGAACGCCGACGTCGTGGTCGCGGACGACGGAACGGTCTTCGGGCTCTCCAGCGCCCGCAAGGAGGTCGTCACCGTGGCCGTCGACGCCAACGGCGAGGCCCAGGAGCCTTCGACCGCGTCTCTCGATGAGCTCGACACCTCCGGCGCCGCGACGATCACCGCCGTCGGTCGCACGCCCGTGGTGCTGGACCCGGTCGCCGGCGAGGTCATGACGCCCGGCGGGTTCCGCACGGCGATCCCCGACGCCGACGGCGCGGTGCTGCAGCACGCCTCCGCGCAGACGGGGGCCGTCGCCGTCGCGACCGCCTCGTCGCTGCTGAGCGTGCCCCTCAAGGGCGGCGAGCCGGTGGTGACGGATGCCGGTGGCCGGGGTTCGCCCGCGGCGCCGGTGTGGCTGCGCGGCTGCACCTACGGCGCGTGGGCCGGGTCGGCGGCGTTCGTGCGGGACTGCGACCGCACGTCCAGCGACGTCCGTGCGACGATCCCGGACGGAGCCGACTCGGCGAGCCTCGTCTTCCGTGTCAACCGAGACGTCATCATCCTGAACGACGCCGTCGGCGGCGCCGCGTGGCTCGCGAACGAGAGCCTCCAGCGCGTCGACAACTGGAACGACCTCACGCCGCCCGAGGGCGAGACGGAGAACGAGGAGGACTCGACGCAGGAGACGGTCGAGTCGACCCTCCCCGAGCGCAGCGAGATCAACACGCCCCCCGTCGCGGAGGACGACTCGTTCGGCGTCCGGCCCGGCGGCTCGGCGCTCCTCCCGGTCATCGACAACGACAACGATCCCGACGGCGACGTCCTGGTCGCGACGGTGGTGGGTCAGCAGCCGTCCATCGGCACGGTGCAGCAGATCTTCAACGGCGCGTCGCTGCAGATCGCGGTGCCCGAGGACGCCTCGGGCACGTCGAGCTTCCAGTACGAGGTGGATGACGGCCGCGGCGGCAAGGACACCGCGACGGTGACCCTCGAGGTGCACCCGGACGACGAGAACTCGGCACCCGCCCCCAAGCGCAAGACATCGCTCACCGTGGAGACCGGCGGCACCGTCTCGTACAACATCCTCCCGGACTGGATCGACCCGGACGGCGACGACATCTACCTCAAGGAGGTCGTGGCCGCCCCCGGCGACGAGGTGGACTTCAGCACCGACGGACAGCTCACCTACAAGGCGACGGCCAGCCTGCAGGGCCGCAAGGACGTGCAGGTCACCGTCGCCGACGGCCGCGGCGAGTTCGCGTCCTCGACGATCCTCCTCGACGTGCGGCCGCAGGGATCGACCAAGCCGAAGACGAACGCCGATCACGTCGTCACCCGTGTGGGCGAGCAGATCACCGTGGCGCCCCTCGCCAACGACACCAGCTCCGGGCGGGAGCCGCTGCGCCTCGGCCGCGTGGACGAAGTGCCCGGTGCGACCGTGGTGCCCGACTTCACCAACAAGACCTTCACGTTCAGCGCCCCCACGGTGGGCGTCTACTACGTGCAGTACCTCGCCACCGCCGGACCCGAGAACGGCGAGGGTCTCGTGCGCGTCGACGTCATCGAGGCCGCCGACGTCGACCTGCCACCGGTCGCCGTGCGCGACGTGGCACTCCTCCCGACGGGGGGCGACGTGCTCGTCGGCGTGCTGAACAACGACGCCGACCCGGCCGGCGGCATCCTCGTCGTCCAGTCGGTGTCGATCGAGCCGGGGGCGGGCGTGTCCGTCTCCGTCCTCAACCACGAGACGCTGCGCATCACCGATCAGGGCACCCTCGACCAGCAGATCCGCATCTCCTACCGGATCTCCAACGGCAAGCAGTCCGCCGACGGCGAGGTCGTGGTGGTGCCTATCCCCGCCCCGGAGCAGATCCTGCAGCCGGTCACGGCGCCCGACACCGCCTACGTCCGCACCGGCGACGTCGTGACGATCCCGGTGCTCGCCAACGACACGCACCCAAGCGACGACGTGATGCACGTCGCGCCCGAGCTCATCGAGCCGCTCGTCGACCCGGAGGACGGCGAGGCGTTCGTCTCGCAGGACACCGTGCGGTTCCGCGCCGGCCCCGTGGCCAAGACCGTCTACCTCACCTACGAGGCCGTCGACTCGCGCCAGCAGAAGGCGGCGGGCTACGTCACCATCCAGATCCTGCCTGTCGACGAGGAGACGAACGCGGCACCGCGTCCACGCGATCTCGTCGCGCGGACGCTCTCCGGCACCGCGATCGACATCGCCGTCCCGCTCGACGGCATCGACGCCGACGGCGACTCCGTCGAGCTCATCGACCTCTCCTCCAGCCCCAGCAAGGGACGCGTCGTGGAGGTCGCGCAGAACTACCTGACCTACGAGGCCTTCGAGGGCTCGACCGGTGTGGACGTGTTCACCTACCGCGTGCGCGACCGGCTCGGCAAGGAGGGCACCGGCACGATCCGCGTCGGCATCGCCCCGGCGGAGCAGATCAACCAGGCGCCGTACGCGGTCAAGGATGCCGTCGTCGTGCGTCCCGGCCGCGAGATCGCTGTCCCCGTGATGGCGAACGACTCCGACCCCGAGGGCGACAAGATCTCCCTCGTCGAGAACGGGCTCGAGGTGCCCGCCATCGAGGGGCTGTCCGCTCGCGTGTCGGGCGACCGAGTGCTGGTGAAGGCGCCGGACCGTGCGCTGGAGACCTCCCTGCAGTACACCGTCACGGACACCCGCGGCGCCACGGCCACGGCCGTGCTGCAGATCACGGTCGACGAGAACGTCCCGCTGCAGGCGCCGATCGCCCGCGACGACCGACTGCAGCCCGCCGACCTGGTCGAGGGGAGCCTGACGGCCGACCTCGACATCCTCGAGAACGACGAGGACCCCGACGGCACGACCGACAGCCTCGATCTCGAGCTCGGCGCGGGCGCGACCCGGCTCGAGGACGGCAAGGTGCGGGTCAGCGTCACCGATGAGCTCCAGCTCATCCGCTACACGCTCACCGACCAGGACGGCCTGCAGTCCTCGGCGTTCATCTTCGTGCCCGCCGTGTCGGGCCTTCGGCCCACCCTGACCTCCACCGCACCGCTCGAGGTGCTGAGCGGAGAGACGAAGGAGGTCCCGCTCGCGGACTACGTCACGGTCGCCGGCGGCGGTCAGGTCGTCATCACCGAGCACGCCAAGGTGAGCGCGGTCAACGCCGACGGCTCCGACCTGGTGAAGGACGAGCGGACGCTGGTGTACACCTCCGCGCCCGGCTACTTCGGCGAAGACGCTCTCACCTTCGAGGTCACCGACGGCACGGGCCCCGACGACCCCGCCGGGCGCAAGGCCACGCTCAGCATCCCGATCACCGTCCTGCCGCCCGCCAACCAGCCGCCGACGTTCACCGGCGGACAGGTCAGCGTCGCCCCGGGCGAGGACGCCAGCACGCTCGACCTCGCGGCCCTCACCAACGACCCCGACCCCGAGGACGAGGGCAGGCACCAGTACTCGCTCGTCGGCGGCGAGGGCAAGGGCATCACCGCCCAGGTGGACGGCTCGACGCTCCGCGTGCAGGCCGCCACGACCGCGCAGAAGGGAGCGGCCACCACGCTCACCCTGCGCATCACCGACGGTGTCACCGAGGCCGTGGAGGGGTCGGTGCTCGTCCAGGTGACCGCGTCGAACCGCGCGATGCCGGCCGCCAACACCGACACCATCGCCGAAGCGGACCAGGGCAAGGCCGTGACCGTGCCGGTGCTCGCCAACGACTACAACCCGTTCCCCGAGACGCCGCTCAAGCTGCGCGCCGCGAACGTGGAGACGGGCGCCGGCAGCGCGCGGGTCGAGGGCGACAACGTCGTGGTCACTCCGTCCGCGGACTTCGTGGGCACCCTCGTGGTGCGGTACACGATCCAGGATGCGACGGGTGACCCCGATCGCGAGGCGACCGGCCAGGTCGTGCTCACCGTCCAGGGCAAGCCGGCCGCCCCGGGCGCGCCGACGGTCACGAGCGTGCAGGACCGCACGGTCGTCGTCTCCTACGGCGCCCCGTCGAACAACGGTGCCGAGATCACGAAGTACACCGTCAAGGCGGTGCAGGGCGGCGCGTACTCGAAGGAATGCCGTTCGACGACCTGCACCCTCGACGGACTGACGAACAACGTCGAATACGTCTTCCAGGTGACCGCGACCAACCGCGTCGGCGAGTCCGACCCCTCCGGTTCGTCGCCGGTGGCCCGTCCCGACGCGCGTCCCGACACCCCCAACCCGCCGTCGCTGAAGTTCGGCGACAAGTCGCTGCAGGTGGCGTGGACCACGCCGACGACGCCGGGCTCGCCCGTCGAGCGCTACACGCTGGAGATCTCGCCGGCTCCGCCGTCGGGCGTCACCCGCAAGGAGGTGACCGGCAACTCCGTCACCTGGGAGGGGCTGGAGAACGGCGGCAACTATCAGGTGCGCGTACAGGCGCACAACCGCGCGCCGGAGCCGTCGAGCTGGAGCAACTGGTCGGCATCCGAGATCCCGGCGGGCCCGCCGCTCGCGGGGTCCGCGCCCACCACGGCGGAGCTGCAGCCGGTCGGAGATCAGGCGCAGATGCAGGTGAACTGGGGCACGCCCCCGGCCAACGGCGACGCGATCGACGCCTACCAGCTCGAGGTGCGCGAGGGCTCGAGCGTGCAGAAGACCCTCACGCCCGCGCCGGGCACCAACAGCCAGGCCGTGGTCGTGCCCACCTCCGAGGCCGCGTACACGTACCGGATCCGCGGTCACAACAAGGCGGGCTGGGGCGAGTGGAGCGAGCTGTCCGCGCCGCGACGCGGTGTGGTCGCGCCCTCCGCGCCCACGGTCACCGCCGTCCGTCCCGCAGACCGCTCGGTGAGCGTCGACTTCAGCCCGGGGTCGCGCAACGGCGCCCGCGCCGAGGAGATCACCTACCAGTACCGCCTCAACGGCGGCAACTGGGCCGGCTTCCCCGGCAACGGTGTCATCGGCGGCCTGACCAACGGCCAGTCGTATGCGGTCGAGATGCGCGCCGTCGCGACGGTGGACGGAACGACCTATGCCGGCGGCGTCTCGAACAGCGTCAGCGAGATCCCCTACGGCGCGCCGACCACGCCGCGGGCCAACGCCAGGAACCTCGGCGAGAGCGTGGAGCTGAGCTGGGATTCCAGCGGCTCGAGCAACGGCCGACCCATCACTCTGACGCAGATCCGCATCGACGGCGGGGGCTGGCAGGACGTCGGGCAGAACAACTCCCGCACGGTCGGCAACGGCTATTCGGAGACCCACAGCATCGACGTGCGGGCGCAGGACAGCACCGGCGCCTGGACGCCGGTGGCCTCCGCCTCCGCGCGGACCGACGACCCGCCGCCGGCCAAGGTCTGGGTG
The DNA here is from genome assembly GCF_047237905.1 of Microbacterium jepli. Lineage (NCBI taxonomy): Bacteria > Bacillati > Actinomycetota > Actinomycetes > Micrococcales > Microbacteriaceae > Microbacterium > Microbacterium jepli. Next base: position 1,033,738 of record NZ_JBDFLW010000005.1, read on the forward strand.
ACCCAGGGCGACGCCGCGGGCAGCTGCGTCAACGGATGCCGGCAGTACGTCGTCAACTGGGAGAACCTCAACATCGGCAATGCGACGGTGTGGTGCTACTCCAGCAACGACGGCCGCATCGCATCGCTGACCTACACGGTCAACTTCGACGGCAAGGGCAGCAAGCAGCTGGGTTGCTACGTCGGCCGCGACGGCCAGGACGTGTGGGTCGACATCCGCGGCTGGGGCGGCGACGTCGACACCGAGAAGAGATTCTGGGCGCGACCGTAGCCCTGCCCGACCTCCCCTCCACGACAGAGAGCATCACGACATGAGCATGACCCCCGAGCAGGCGGCCTGGTTCCACTCGACCTTCGACCGCCTGGTGAGCAACATCGACAAGGCGGTCCAGGGCAAGGGCGAGGTCATCGGGCTCGTGCTCGCGGCCATGCTCGCCGAGGGGCACGTCCTCCTCGAGGACGCCCCGGGCACGGGCAAGACCAGCCTCGCGAAGGCTCTGGCCGCCACCGTGCAGGGGACGAGCGCGCGCATCCAGTTCACGCCCGACCTCCTGCCGTCCGACGTCACCGGCGTGACGATCTACGACCAGCAGTCGCACCGCTTCGAGTTCCACAAGGGCCCGATCTTCGCCTCGATCGTGCTGGCCGACGAGATCAACCGCGCCTCGCCGAAGACGCAGTCCGCGCTCCTGGAGGTCATGGAGGAGTCGCGGGTCACCGTCGACGGCGTCACGCACGAGACGGGCCGCCCGTTCCTCGTCATCGCGACGCAGAACCCGATCGAGCAGGCGGGAACCTACAAGCTCCCCGAGGCGCAGCTGGACCGCTTCCTCATCAAGACCTCGATCGGCTACCCCGACCTCGCGGTCACCGAGAAGATCCTGGCAGGGGCATCCGATCGCAACCCCTCCGCCGGACTCTCGGCCGTCATCACGACCGGTGCCGTGGCCGACATGGCCGACCTGGCGGCATCCGTCCACGTCGAGCCCGCGGTCCTGCGCTACGTGGCCGAGCTCACCGCCGCGACGCGCGAGGACACCGCCACGCGTCTGGGCGTGTCCGTCCGCGGCGCCATCGCGATGATCCGCATCGCCAAGGTGTGGGCGGCCGCGCACGGGCGCCACTTCGTGCTCCCGGACGACATCAAGACCCTCGCCCACCCGGTGTGGCAGCACCGCCTGGTGCTCGACGCCGAGGCGGAGTTCGCCGGCACGAGCAGCGCCACGGTCATCGCCCGCGCTCTCGACGGGATCGCCGCCCCGCAGGCGCGAACGGCGGCCTGATGGTCGCGGAGGCACTGCCGGCGCAGGGGGACCGCGACGCCGGATGGCGTGACGTCGCGGCGCTCCTCGGCGCGCGTGCGCTGACGCGCCTCCGCATGATCGGCTCGGTCGTCCGTCCGCTGGCGTGGGTGCTCGCGGGGATCGCCGTCGGCTCGTGGATCGTCGGCCAGATCATGGGGTGGCGCGAGCTCATCGTCGTCGCCGTCATCCTGGCCGTGACGCTCGCCGTCTGCGCGCTGTTCCTGATCGGCCGCACCGCGTACGACGTCTCGCTCGACCTCGCCCGCACGCGCGTCGTCGTAGGCGAGCGCGCGGTCGGCGCGCTCACCCTGGCCAACCGCGGGACGCGCGCCATCCTGCCGTCGCGCATCGTGCTGCCCGTCGGATCCGGGCGCGGCGAGTTCGGCATCCAGCGCCTCGCGCCGGGGGAGGAGGCCGAGGAGCTCTTCGCCATCCCGACCCAGAAGCGCGGCGTGGTGAAGGTCGGCCCCGTGAGCGTCGTACGCGGCGACCCCCTCGGCCTGTTCGAGCGCGCTCATCGCCGCGACGAGCCCGTCGACCTCTTCGTGCACCCGCGCACCGTGGCCTTCGGCGGCCAGTCGCTCGGCTACCTCCGCGACCTGGAGGGCCTGCCGGCCGCAGACCTCTCGCGCGACGACGTCTCCTTCCACGCCCTCCTCGAGTACCAGCCGGGTGACGACCTCCGCCACGTGCACTGGCGTTCGACGGCGCGCACCGGCACCATGATGGTCCGCCAGTTCGAGGAGACCCGCCGCTCCCACTTCGTGATCGGCCTGTCGCGCTCCGGCGCCGACTACGCCTCCGCCGACGACCTCGAGCTCGGGATCTCGGCCGCGGGCTCCATCGGCCTGCGCGCGCTCCGCGATTCGCAGCGCGTCGACATGCGCGTGCAGGGCCGCGAGCTGCCGGCCGCCACCGGCAAGCAGCTCCTCGACTCGCTGTCGGCCGTCGAGACGGGCAAGGCGCGCGAGGGCGGCATCGCCGACCTCGCCGGCACCGTCGCGGCCGCGATGCCGCTCGCGAGCGTGGTCGTGCTCGTCTGCGGAGCGACCGTGCCGTCCGACGATCTGCGCCTCGCATGCTCCCGGCTGCCGTTCGGCGCACGCGCCCTGGTCGTCATCGCCGACACGCGGGCCGACGCACCCGCCCTGCGCCGCATCGGCGACGCCGACGTGATCACGATCGGCGCCCTCGAGCAGATCCCGCTGGCCCTCCAGAAGGTGCTCGCATGACCGCGCCCGCACCCGCCACGATTCCGCGCTGGCGCTGGTTCCTGGATGTCGCGGCATCCGCCGTGCTCCTCATCGTCGCCCTCCTCGGGTTCTGGCCGACGTTCGCCGGTCCGGCCTTCCTCCCGGCGGCGCTCGGCGGACTCGCCCTCGGGATCGGCGTCGCGGCGGCGGCGGCCTGGCGCCGGTGGGGCATCCTCGTCATCACGGGACTCGTGCTGGCGGCGTACTTCGTCTTCGGCGGCGCCCTCGCGCTGCCGCAGACCACCCTCCTCGGCGTGGTTCCCACCGTGGACACGCTGCAGAGGCTGGCCCTCGGCACGGTGACGTCGTGGAAGCAGATGCTGACCACCGTGGCGCCGGTCGCGGCATCCGACGGCCACCTCATCGTGCCGTTCCTCCTCGCCCTCGTGTTCGGCGCTCTGACAGGCTCGCTGGCCCTGCGTCTCCGGCAGGCGGCGTGGGCGCTCATCCCGGTGGGCGTGCTGGTCATGCTGGTCATCGCGCTCGGCACGCCCGACCCGGCCTTCCCGGTGCTCCAGGGGCTGGTGCTCGCGGCCGTGAGCATGGTGTGGCTCGCGTTGCGTCAGGTGTGGGCACCGCAGAACACGGCCGTGTCGGTCGGCGAGGTCGACCCCGCGCGGGCCTGGCGGATGCGCCTGCGCCGGCTGCTCGCGGGCGTGGCGGTGCTGGCGGTCGCCGGTGGCGTGGGTGTCGCCGCGAGCGCGCTGGCCGTCCCGGCGGAGCCGCGGCACGTGTTCCGCGACGTCATCATCCCGCCCTTCAACATCCGCGACTACCCGAGTCCGCTCCAGGCCTTCCGCAAGAACGTGCGCGACGAGGCCGACGAGACACTCTTCACGGTGCAGGGTCTGCCGAAGGGTGCGCGCATGCGCACGGCGGTCATGGACGAGTTCGACGGCACGGTCTACAACGTCACCGACGGCGGTCCGACCACGTCGAGCGCGTTCACCCCGCTGCGCTCCGGCATGTCGCCTGATGCCCGGGGCGTGCCCGTCACGCTGAAGATCGCCGTCGACGCGTACGACGCGGTCTGGCTGCCCACCGCCGGCGCGCTGGAGGACATCCGCTTCGACGGCGACCGCGCGGACGAGCTGCGTCGCGCCACCTACGTCAATGCCGCGACCGGAACGACCGTGACGACCTCCAGGCTGCGGGCGGGAGACGAGTACACCGTCGACGCCGTCATCCCGGCGACCCCTGACGACGACCAGCTCGCCGACGTGGCCTTCGCCGCCGTCCCGCAGTCGAAGCAGCAGAACGTCCCGGAGGAGCTCGCCTCCCTCGCCGCCGAGATCGTGGCCGACGCGGAGTCCCCGATCGAGCAGGTGCGGGCGCTGGAGACCTACCTCGCGGAGGAGGGGTTCTTCAGTCACGGACTCGAGGGCGAGGTGCTCTCCCGCGCCGGCCACACCTCGGAGCGCATGACCACGCTGTTCGGCGGCGATCAGATGATCGGCGACGACGAGCAGTACGCCGTCGCGATGTCGCTCCTCGCGGGCGAGCTCGGCATTCCGGCGCGGGTGGTGATGGGGTACTACCCCGACGAGAACCAGGAGGGCGACGCGTTCTTCGAGGCGTCCGGCGATGACGTGCACGCGTGGGTCGAGGTCGACTTCGCGGGCGTCGGCTGGCTGCCGTTCGACCCGACGCCCCCCGAGGACCAGGTCCCGAACGACCAGAACACGAAGCCGCGGGTGGACCCGAAGCCGCAGGTGCTGCAGCCGCCCCCGCCGCCGCAGGAGCCGGTCGACCTGCCGCCGACCCTTCCCGACGACCGCGAGTCCGAGGACGAGACGCTGAACATCGCCGGCATCATCGGCACCATCCTGCTCATCGCCGGCATCTCGCTGGCCATCCTCGCCGTCCTCCTGTCGCCGTTCATCGCGATCGGCGTGTGGAAGGCGGCCAAGCGCCGGTCGCGCCGGACGGCACCGCGCACGGCCGACCGCATCAGCGGCGGCTGGGACGAGCTGACCGACCGCGCCGTCGACTACGGCGCGCGGCTGACGCCGGGCAGCACCCGCACCGAGGAGGCCGCGTCGGTGGTCGCCACGCTCGCCGTCCCGCAGGTCACGTCGCTGGCCGACCGGGCGGACGCCGAGGTCTTCGGACCCGCGGATCCCACACCCGACGACGTCGACGCGTTCTGGCGCGAGGTCGACGAGATCGTCGGCGGCCTCGGTGCGGGCGCAGGCTTCTGGAGGCGCCTGAAGGCGCGCCTCAGCCTCCGCTCGCTCCTGAGCGACACGAGGATGTCGAACGGCGTCCGCAGCCTGCGCGACGCGGCGACCGCGCGCATGCGCCGCGAATCGGGCACGATCGGAAGCAGCAGCACGACGCCACCCGCCGCCCCCGAGAGCGAGACCCCATGACGGAGCCCGCAGCCGTGACGATCGCCCCGATCTCCCGCCGCGCGATCGGCTACCTCATCGACGCCGTGATCGCGGCCGGTCTCGCGATCGTGCTCTACGGGATCGTCGTCGTGATGGCGACGGTCGCGGGGGCGGACGGGATGCTGGGCGCCCTGCTCGTCGGGATGCCCGTCGCCTCCGCGCTGCTGCTCGCCTGGTTCCTCGTCTACACGTTCATGCAGTCGCGCTCCGGGTCGATCGGCATGCGCGCGCAGGGGCTGCGCCTGGTCCGCGCGCGCGACGAGGCCCCGCTCGGCTTCGGCCGCGCGCTGCTGCGCAACCTCGTGTTCGGGCTCGCGTGCTCGATCGTCGTCGGGTACTTCACACCGCTGTTCGACGGCTCGGCCCGTTTCCAGGGCTGGCACGACCGGGCGGCCGGTGCGCTGATGACGGATGCCCGGGCCACCGGTCCCGGGTCGGTGCCGGCGCGCCGCGGGAAGGCCGCTCCGGTGACTCCGGTCGCGCCCGCCGCCTCCGCCGCGGCGTCGAGCGCTCCCGCAGCGGGAACGCCCGCCGCGCCCGCTCCGGGTAGGGCTGCGCCGGCCGTGCCCCCGCTGCCTCCCCGCACCCCGGTCGCAGAGCCCCGCCCTGCGAGCCCCGTGCCGCCGCGGCCTTCCACCGCCGCGCCCGACGGCGCTGAGCCGCTGATCGCCTTCGTGCCGGGCATCACGCAGGACCCCGCCCCCCGCGCCACGCCGCCGGTCGCCCCCGCGACGCCTGCCGCGTCGGGCACCGCGGTGCCGCAGCATCCGCTCGGTCGGGGCGGCGACATCGCCGAACTCGATGCGACCGTCGTCGGACAGCGCGTCGCCGCCGAGGCCCCGCCGGCCCCCGCGGCTCCCGCCGCGTCCGCGCCCGAGGTGCCCGCACCCCCGGCCAGCGCGCGCGAGGTCGAGCCCATCGAGGACACGAGGATCAGCATCCCCGGTCACCGGCTGGTCTTCACCTGGGACGACGGCACGCGCGTGTCGGTCTCGCGGCTCACGGTCTTCGGGCGCAACCCCGCCCCCCAGGAGGGGGCGGTGATCGTGCCCGTGCGCGACGAGACGCTCTCCCTGTCCAAGACGCACTTCGAGGCGGCAGCCGAGACATCGGGCGGCTGGATCATGGACCGGCACTCCACGAACGGCATGACGCTCGTCCGCGACGGGCAGCGGATCGCCTGCCCGGCCGGTCAGCGGGTTCCCGTCCGGCTCGGCGACGCGATCGAGATCGGCGACCGCATCGTCACGATCGGGGGCTACGCGTGAGGCCCGCGGCGCTCATCGTCTCGACCGGTGCGGCGACGCACACGGGCCTCCGGCGTGCGCTCAACGAGGATTCCCATCTGGCCACCGCTCCGGTCTTCGTCGTCGCCGACGGCATGGGCGGCCACGAGGCGGGGGAGCGGGCGAGCGCCGCGGTCATCGCGGAGTTCTCGAGCTCCGTCGGGCGTGCCGCGCTGGAGCTCGACGACGTGCGGCTCGCGCTCTCGCGCGCCCGGGCGAGCGTAGAGGAGCTGTCGGCCTCGGGCAACGGCCGCGCCGGCACGACGCTCAGCGGGGTCGTCATCTCGTCCGTCGACGGCATGGGCTACTGGCTCGCCGTCAACATCGGCGACTCCCGCACGTACCGTCTCGCCGACGGCGAGCTCGAGCAGATCAGCGTCGACCACTCGGTCGTGCAGGAGCTCATCGACGCCGGCGAGCTGACCGCCGAGGACGCGCTCGCCGACCGCCGCCGCAACATCATCACCCGCGCGATCGGCGCGAGCAGCACGGGCGACGCCGATTACTGGCTGTTCCCCGCCGAGCTCGGCGACCGGATCATGGTGTGCTCCGACGGACTGACGTCGGAGGTGCCCGACGCGCGCATCCGCGCAGTGCTCCACAGCGAGCCCGACCCGCAGCGGGCCGCCGACGTCCTCGTCGAGGAGGCGGTCGCCGCCGGCGGTCGCGACAACATCACCGTGGTCATCGTCGACGCCGTCTCGGTCGCCTCACGGCCGGGCACGCTCCTGGAGACCGACGACGACATCGATGCGGACACGCGCCCGCGCGAGACCGCAGCTGGAGGAGTGCGCTGATGCAGACGACCTACCGATCCGGAGACTGGTACGTCATCGTGCTGCCGGGCGCCCTCGTGGCGCTTCCGCCGGACGCGCCGGCCGACGTCGTGACGGGGATGTGGGAGCGGATGCCGCACCAGCCCGCCCTCGCGACGGTGCTCGATGTGCTCGCCTCGCAGGCGGGCGGGATGCTGGCATCCCTGCCGCCCTTCGCCGCCGCGATCTCCGAGGGCGACGACGTCCGCATCGCCGTCCGCGGCGACGCCGTCGTGCGCGTCCGCACAGCCTCGGACGTGCGCGAGTTCTCCGGAGCCGACGCGTCGACCTGGAACGAGCGCTTCGTGTCCGACGCGACCCGCGTCGAGCTGACGATGGATGCCGCGGCCCAGGGTCCCGCCCTGCCGGTGCGCAGCGCGGTCGTGCGCGCGGCGGACGTGACGGTGGAGCTCGGTTGGGACCCGGCGGCCGGACAGGCGCCGGTGGTCGAGGCTGTGCCGGTCGTCGCGCAGGGCGCGCCGGTCGTTGCGCAGGGCGCGGAGCCGGAACCTTCCCCGGAGGTCGAGCCGGTGTCCGTCGACGACTCGGTCGGCGAGTCGTCCGACGAGTCTCAGCCTGCTCTCGAACCGGAGCCCGCCGCCGAGCCCGAGCCTGAGCCCGAGCCCGAGCCCGAGCCCGAGCCCGAGCCCGAGCCCGAGCCCGAGCCCGCTCCCGAACCCGAGCCTGCTCCCGCGCCGGAGCCCGCACTCGAACAGGAACCCGCTCCCGCCTCCGAGCCGGTCATCGACGCCGCCCCGGCCGAGGACGCCGCCCTCCCCGAGCCGAGCGAGCTGACCCTCGCCCCCCCGAGCGACGACTCCGACCAGCTCTGGGGAGCGACGGTGCACTCCGTCCCCGCCGTCGCGGTTCCGCCCCTGCCGCCCCTGCCGGCGGCGCCGCTCGCCGGCGATCACGACGGCGAGACGATCTCCGCGGCGCAGTTGCGGGCCGTGCGCCCCCAGCCGACAAGCGACGACACCCCCACCGCCGTGCTCCCGGTCGCGACGGCGGCCACCGGCCGCATCCGCGTCTCCACGGGCCAGGTCGTCACGCTCGACCGCACCGTGGTCATCGGCCGTCGGCCGCGCTCCACGAGGGCGAGCGGTGCGAACATGCCGCACCTGATCGCCGTCGACAGTCCCGAGCAGGACATCTCCCGCAGCCACCTCGAGATCCGTCCCGAGGGCGACACGGTGGTGGTCATCGACCTGCACACGACCAACGGGTCGACCCTGCTGCGCCCCGGCGCCGACCCGGTGCGGCTGCATCCGGGGGAGCAGACCCTCGTGCTGTCCGACGACGTGGTCGACCTCGGCGACGGCGTCACGGTCACCTTCGAGGGACTTCCGTGAGCCGTCCCCCCTCCCCGCCGCCGGACCTGCCCGGCTTCCGCTACCTGGAGCCGCTCGGCACGGGCGGCTTCGCCGACGTGTTCCTGTACGAGCAGCAGATGCCGCGGCGCGAGGTCGCGGTCAAAGTGCTGCTCGCCGACCGCCTCACCGCCGGTGCGGCGCAGGAGTTCGCCGACGAGGCGAACGTCATGGCGATGCTCTCGACGCACCCCGCGATCGTCACGATCTATCAGGCGGGCGTCGCCGGCGACGGCCGCCCCTACCTCGTCATGGAGTACTGCCCGCGGCCGAACCTGCAGCTGCGCGCGCGCAAGGAGACGTTCTCCGTCGCCGAGGCGCTGCGCGTCGGCGTGCAGGTGGCGGGAGCCGTCGAGACCGCCCACCGCGCCGGCGTGCTCCACCGCGACATCAAGCCGGCGAACATCCTCGTCACCGCCTACAACCGCCCTGCGCTCACCGATTTCGGCATCGCCTCGACGACCGGTGCGACGAGCGAGGCCGCGGGCATGTCGATCCCGTGGTCGCCGCCGGAGTCCTTCGCCGAGCCGCCGCGCAGCGGGCCGCGGACGGACGTCTGGGCGCTCGGTGCGACCCTGTTCACGCTGCTCGCCGGCCGGTCGCCCTTCGAGCGGCCCGGGGAGCGCAACTCCAGCGCCGACCTCATCGAGCGGATCGAGCGCGCCGCCGTCCCGTCGCTGAACCGCCCCGACGCCCCGGAGAGCCTCCAGCGCGTGCTCGACCGCGCCATGGCGAAGAATCCCGACGACCGCTATCCCAGCGCCGTCGCGTTCGCCCGGGCGCTGCAGAAGGTGCAGATCGAGCTCTCGCACTCGGTCACGCCCATCGACATCGTCGACGACCACCCGCCTGCCGAAGACCTCGACGACGACAACGACGGTCTGACGCGCGTCCGCGAGATCGTCAGCATCGATCCGGATGCCGCGGGTCTCACCCGTCCGTCCGCCACCACGGAGCGCAAGCCGTCGTCGCCGGTGGGACCGGCCGTTCCTCGCTTCGACCCGCCGCCGCCCTCGGGGCCCGTCGACGACGCGACGCAGATCCGCACGTCCTCTCGACCGGCCGCCCCCGCGCCGTCGACGGCGGACGACCGCACGATCGCCCGGCCGCCGATGGTCGTCGCGCCGCATCCGTCCCCGTCGCCCGTCCCGGCGGCGCCTCCGGCCGCGGAGGCACCCGCACGTGCGGGGCGGAAGGGGCTGTGGATCGGCCTGTCGGCCGCGGCCGCCGTCGTGATCGTCATCGCCGCCTTCATCGGCGTCAACACGCTGGCCGCGGGCATCGACAGCACGCCGGTGGCGAGCCCGACCGCGGAGCCGCAGGACGTGGTGACCGACTTCGTCCCCAAGGTGGCGGAGCTCACCGGCACGCGCCAGGGCGAGCAGACCGTCTTCACCTGGGTCAACCGCGACCCGCAGGACGGCGACACGTTCATCTGGAACGTCGTGGACGTCTCGGGTGCGGTCGACACGCAGCAGTCCGCGAACGCCGTCGCCCAGGTGCCGGCGAGCTCGGGCACGACCTGCATCGACGTGATGCTCCGGCGAGAGGACGGCCGGGTGTCCGAGCCCGTCCGGGGGTGCGTCGACGGATGATCTGGGAGATCGACGAGAAGCGCTCCGAGATCGAGGGGGTCGACGCGCAGGGACGAGCGGATCCCGCATACGCCGCGGCGCTCGGCCTGCTCCGTGCGCCGTTCGGTCGTCGTGCCCTGGCCGCCGTCATCGACGCGGCTCTCTGGCTGATTCTGGCCATCCCGTTCGTCGTGGGGGCCGTCCCGCTCCTGCTGAAGCTCGCGACGGGCTCGATCTCGGCCTACGGCTTCCTGAACCACCCGGATTTCGTCCTCGCCGCGGTCCTCGCCGCAGTGTCGACCCTGTTCGGCCTCATCTACCTCGTCGTCCAGCTCATCCTGCACGGCGTCAAGGGCCGAACGATCGGCAAGTCGCTCACCGGCATCCGCAGCGTCGACGTGCGCACCCTCGCGAAGCCGCGCGTCAGCCGCGTGCTGCTGCGCTTCCTCCTGCTGGTCGCCGCAGGCGTCGTGCCCGTCATCGGCGTCGCGCTGCTGCTCGTCTCGCCGACGTTCGATCCGGAGCGCCGCGGGCGGGGGCTGCACGACAAGGCCGTCGGGATGTGGCTCGTCGACGTGCGCCGCGGGCTCAACCCCTACGACGAGAAGCGCATGCGCGTCGCGCGCAAGATGGTGAAGGCCGAGCCGGTCCTCGGGCGCTCGGCGCTGCCGTCGCTGGCCACGCCCACCGCGCCCGGCGCGCAGCCCGAGTACCGTCCCGGCAACAGGGTCAGCGCGGGCATCCTGGGCCTCGCGAGACCGCACGACTCCCGAGAGCGGCCGAGCGTCGGACTCTCGCTCGCCACGCCCGTCGTGCCGTCGGCTCCCGCCGAGCCCGGCCGGCCGGTGCTCGGCGGCTACCGGCCCCTCGATGCGACGGGGTCCGACGCCGTTGCGCCGGATGCGGCGACGTCCGCGGTCGCCGCGCCGTCGGCCGTTGCGCCGCCGGCGGATGCGCCGGCACCGGCACCGGCACCGGCATCCGCCCCGCCGGTCGCGGCGCCGAGACCCGCGCCCATCCCGACGCCGGAACCGGCGGCTACGCCCGCCGCGATGCCCGAACCCCAGCCCGAACGCGACCTAGCTCCCGAACCCGGTCCCGCACCGGCGCCCGGACGCGCGCCCGGCTACGGCCTGCGGTTCGACTCGGGAGAGGACGTGCCGATCGAGGGTCCCGTGCTGATCGGACGCAACCCCGACCCTGCCGAGCACCCGGGCGCAGCCGCCGTCCCCCTGGTGGACGACAGCAGGTCGCTGTCGAAGACCCACCTGCTGGCGCGGCCGCTGGCGGATGGCATCGAGATCACCGACTGGCGGTCGACGAACGGCTCGGGCCTCGTGCGCGGCGGCACCGAATACGCCGTCGTCCCCGGCACGCCCCTGCACATCGCCGTCGGCGACGTGATCCGGCTCGGCGATCGGGTGGCCACCGTGGTGCTGCTGCCGTCCCGCGCCGACGCCTGACGATGACCGACGCACCTTCCCGCAACACCAGGAGACATCCGTGAGGCTCAAGCTCACCCTGCGACGTCCGTCAGGCGACCCCGTCAACATCGTCATCACCACCGATTCCACCGCCACGACGGGTGACGTCGCACGGCACGTGGCGATGGCCGATCCGACGCGGTCGATCCCCGTCGTGGAGGGCGACGTGCTCACCCTGGCGGTCGCTCCGCCCACCGGGGAGCGGTTCGTCACGCTGCAGCCCGACGTCCCCATCGGCGAAGCGCCCATCGGGTCGGGCTTCGCAGCATCCATCGTCAATCACGGCCGCGACTACCGCGGCGCCGATCGGCGGGAGAGCGCCGGTGTGCTCGTGGCCACCGCCGGAGCGCTCGCCGGCCAGGAGTTCCCGATCGCCGCGGGGCATGTCTTCATCGGGCGGGAGCCCGGCAACGACGTCGTGCTCGCCGACCCGATGGTCTCGAAGCGTCACGCACGACTGGAGGTCGGCACGCACATCGAGGTCGTCGACCTGAACTCCGCGAACGGCGTGCTCGTGGACGGGATCGCCGTCCAGCGCGTCCGCGTCGAGGAGGGGGAGCCGTTCGTCATCGGCGGCACCACGCTGGTGCTGCGCCTGGCCCGCTCGTTCGACGGCTCCGCGTCGGAGGAGCCCATCATCGAGCGCGGCGGCGACCTGCTGTTCAACCGCAGCCCGCGCGTGGAGGTGCGCTACCCCGGCACGCTGTTCAAGGTTCCGCGGATGCCCACCGAGAAGATCGGGCGGATGTTCCCGTGGCCGATCCTCGTCGCGCCGATCCTGATGGGCATGGCGCTGTACGCGCTGAACGGCAATCCGCGATCGCTGCTGCTGATCGTGATGACGCCGCTCATGGCCTTCGGCAACCTCATCAACCAGTCGGCCCAGAGCAAGAAGGGCGAGAACCACGAGATCCTGCTCTTCGAGCGCCAGTTCGAGAAACTCGAGGAGGACTTCTTCCACGGCAAGCCGGAGGAAGAGCTCGCGCGCAACGCGGAGGCGCCGCCGGTGGCCGAGATCTTCGACCAGGCCATGCGCCTCGGGCCGATGCTCTGGACCCGGCGCCCCGAGCACTGGAACTTCCTCGGCCTGCGCCTCGGCAGCTGCCGTCTCCCGGCGCGCAACAGCATCGACGAGACCGAGAGCCCTGAGGGTCTGCCAGACTTCATCGACCGCGTCGACCGGCTGCGCGAGCGCTACGCCTTCGTCGACGACGTGCCCGTGTTCGAGACGTTCGTCGACGCCGGCTCCATCGGCATCGCCGGTCCGCCGCAGCCGGTGGCCGACGCGATGCGCGGTCTCGCCGTGCAGCTGTTCGGCCTGCACGCCCCCAACGACGTGGTCGCGGTCGCCTTCGCCGATTCCGCCTGGACGCCGGAGCTCGACTGGCTGACCTGGATGCCGCACACCTCCAGCGACAAGAGTCCGTTCCGCGACATCGCCCTCGCCGACTCCGCGCCGACCAGCGCTGCGCTCCTGAGCACCCTCGAGGAGTACGTGCAGCGAGCGGAGGGGGGCGTCGGCGGAGGCGGGGAGCCCCGAGGTCCCTTCAAGGAGGACTGGAACCCGCTGCTCTACGGCACCGACGTGTCGCGCGCGGCCGAGGAGCACAAGAAGACCCCGGCGCTGTCGGTCGTCGTCTTCGTCTCCAGCGACGCCCCGGTCGACCGCGGCCGGCTTCTCGACGTGCTCGAGCGCGGTGCCGACCACGGCGTGCACGCGGTCTTCGTCGCGCCGACCGTCGAGTCGCTCCCCGCGGTCTGCCGCAGCTACATCGACGTCACGGCCGGTCTTGAGGACGCGGAGGTCGGGCTCGTGCGCAACGGCGAGAACTTCGACCACGTGCGCGTCGAGGGCGTCTCGCACGCCTACATGGAGATGCTCGCCCGGCGACTCTCGCCGGTGGTGGATGCCAGCACCGGCGTGCACGACTCGTCCGACATCCCCAACTCGGTCATGTTCCTGCAGCTGGTGGATCCGGCCATCGCGGAGGATCCGCAGGTCGTCATCGAGCGGTGGCGGCAGAACAACACGATCGTCGACAGGTCCGCCGCCCCGCGTCCGCGGCTCAAGAAGGCGGGCACGCTCCGCGCCATCATCGGTCAGGGGCAGAGCAACGCGATGGTGCTCGACCTGCGCACCCACGGACCGCACGCGCTCGTCGGCGGCACCACGGGTGCCGGCAAGTCGGAGTTCCTCCAGGCGTGGGTGCTCGCCATGGCCGCCGCGCACAGCCCCGACCGCGTGACGTTCCTCTTCGTCGACTACAAGGGCGGGTCGGCCTTCGCCGACTGCGTCGAGCTGCCGCACTGCGTCGGGCTCGTCACCGACCTGAGCCCTCACCTCGTCAGTCGCGCGCTCACCAGCCTCCGTGCCGAGCTGCAGAACCGCGAGCACCTGCTCAACCGCAAGAAGGCGAAGGACCTCCTCGAGCTCGAGAAGCGCCAGGACCCGGAGTGCCCGCCGGCGCTGGTCCTCGTGATCGACGAGTTCGCCGCCCTGGCGTCGGAGATGCCGGAATTTGTGGACGGCGTCGTCGACATCGCCCAGCGCGGACGCTCCCTGGGCATCCACCTGATCATGGCGACCCAGCGGCCGGCCGGCGTCATCAAGGACAACCTGCGCGCGAACACCAATCTGCGCATCGCCCTGCGGATGGCCGACGAGGCCGACTCGCGCGACGTGGTCGACGACCCCATCGCCGCGAGCTTCCCCGCGACGATCCCCGGCCGGGCGATCGCCAAGACCGGCCCCGGCCGTCTCGTGCCGTTCCAGTCCGCCTACGCCGGCGGCTGGACCACGGAGGACGACTCCGACACGGCCGACGTGCGCGTCGCCGAGCTCGGGTTCGGCGCGCGCGGGGAGTGGGAGCCCGATCGACCCGCCGACGCCGACGCGCACCTCGAGGACCTCGGTCCGAACGACCAGAAGCGCATCGTCTCGACGCTGATCCGCGCCAGTGAGCGGGCCGAGCTGCCCCGTCCCCGACGGCCTTGGCTCGACGACCTGCCGCCGCTGGTCGATCTCCTCGATCTGCCGAACGAGGGCGATGCGCGCATCCCCCTCGCTCTCGTGGACGTGCCCGAGAAGCAGCTGCAGCAGTCGGCGGTGTTCTCTCCCGACCGCGACGGCTCGCTCGTGATCTACGGCACGTCGGGCTCGGGCAAGTCGACCCTGCTGAAGACCATCGGCACCGCGGCGGGCATGCGCCCGGACCTCGGGCGGGTGCAGGTGTACTGCCTCGATTTCGCCTCCGGCGCGCTCGGCGCGCTCGCCGCCCTTCCGCACGTCGGCTCGGTGGTGGACAGCTCCGACGTGGAGCGCATCCAGCGGCTGCTGCGCACCCTCGACGGGGAGATGGACCGCCGGGCGGCGGCGTTCTCGGCCGCCAGTGCCGCATCCGTCCAGGAGTACCGCGAGCTCAAGGATCCGCGGATGCCGCGCATCCTCCTGCTCATCGACAACTACCCCGAGTTCAAGAAGGACTGGGAGGTGGCTCCGGGACGCGGACCGTTCTACCGGATCTTCATGCGGATCCTGGGGGAGGGTCGCACCCTGGGCCTGCACACCGTCATCACCGCCGATCGCGGCAACGCGGTGCCCAGTGCGGTCGCGGCGAACATCTCGCGGCGTGTGGTGCTGCGCATGGGCGACCCCAGTCAGTACATGCTGCTGAGCGTGCCGCGCGACGTGCTCGACGAGCAGTCCGCGCCCGGGCGCGCCGTCGTCGACGGCCACGAGGCGCAGATCGCCGTGCTGGGCGGCACGGCGAACGTCGTCGAGCAGACCAAGGCGCTGCAGGCGCTCGGCGAGCGGCTGCGCGCCGAAGGCGTGCGCGACCTCCCCGAGATCGGTGCGCTGCCGACGACGGTCATGGCCGACGAGATGCCCGCGCAGGCGGACGGGATGCCGGTCTTCGGCGTCGCCGACGACACGCTGGCTCCCCGGGGCTTCGAGCCGGTCGGTTCGTTCGTCATCTCCGGGCCGCCGGCATCCGGTCGCACGAACGCGCTCAAGGCGCTCGTCGTGGCGATGGAGCGCTTCGATCCGCAGGTGAAGATGTACCACTTCGGCAACCGCCGCTCCGAGCTGAAGGACTTCCGTCCGTGGGTGCGCAGCGCCATCCGACCCGAGGACGAGAAGGAGCTCGCGACGGAGCTGGCGGAGCTGGTCGTCAGCGATGCGCCGGGAGGCCGCATCCTGATCGTCATCGAGGACATGCCGCACCTCGCCGACGGACCGGCCGACCGGCCGATGCGGGCGCTCCTGCAGGCGATGAACAACAGCGATCACCTGCTCCTGGGCGAGGCGGAGATCTCTCGCGCCAGCGGCAGCATCGGCGTGCTGGGGGAGTGGAAGACGGGGCGGCAGGGCATCGTGCTCAAGCCCGACACGTACGACGGCGAGTCGGTCTTCAAGCTCGCGTTCGGCCGCGTCAAGCGATCGGACTTCCCTGCGGGTCGCGGCATCTTCGTGCAGGCCGGACGCGCCGTCACCCTGCAGATGCCGTTGGTGCCGGACGCGTGATGGGCAGAGGTGCATGGGTACCACTCCCCGTGTGCCGATTCCGGATCATTGGCTAGCCTCGACACCAGAGGGGCCGCAGGGCCTGAACACGACGAAAGACGGAGGCGGTTCTCATGGCCGGACATGATTTCGGAGCAACGTACAGCGAGATGGAGAGCGCCGCTGCGCGCCTCCGCGACGGACGCAGCACCGTCACCGACACCCTGAAGGAGCTGCAGGGCGTCATCGATGACCTGGTGCAGGACGGGTTCAAGACGGAGAACGCCTCCGACGCGTACTCCACGGCCTATGGCGAGCTCACCTCGTCGCTCGACGACGCCGCGGAGGCCGTGAACGACATGGCGGACGCGCTCGACCGCATGGCGGACTCCATCCGCGACAAGGACGCCGAGCTCGCTGCCGGCTGAGTCCTGACGCAGCAGACGGATCGTGGCCCTGGTCTCCGGACCGGGGCCACGACCCGTTCGACGGCAGAGGGAGGCGCGCGACGTGACGAATAGGATCGTGGAGTGAACGGGGAGCAGAGCAGATGAGTGGTGGGCAGGCCTACTGGTACAACCTCTCGACGCAGGCGGTCGAGCGTGCCGACGCACGACCCTCGGAAGACACACTGGGGCCGTTCGCCTCCGCCGCCGAGGCCGAGGACGCGCCGGCTCTCTTCCTCGAGCACGCCCGCGCGTGGCTCGAGAGCGAGGAGAGCGAGCGCTTCCGCGAGATGGCCGAGGGTGACGACGTCGATCTCGCGTGAGACGACGCCGATGAACGCTCCCCGCCGTCTCGCGGCCGCGCTTCTGAGCGCCGTCCTCGTGCTGGGGCTGGCTGCCTGCGCGCCGGGGCTTCCCGAGACGGTCGTGCCCGGCACCACGGTGACGGCGGGGTGGAGTGGTGAGCTGACCTCGACCAACGCGGCCGCGGATCCGACGTCCGGCAACATCGATGTCGCCGCCGCCACGCGCGGCGGCTTCGGACGCGTCGTGTCCGGGGACTACGTGCCCGATCCCTCCTTCGGCACCGTCACGATCGTCAGCGAGAGCCCGTTCACCGTCCGCTACGACCTCGCCGAGCCGACCTGGTCGGACGGCATCCCGCTCGACGCCGCCGATCTGCTGCTGGCGTGGGCCGCAGCATCCGGACTTCTGAATCAGGATGCCGCGGGCACAGGATCGACGGAGGCGGCGGATGTCCTGGTTCCCGTCGTCGACGAGTTCGCCCGGTCCATCGACGTGACCTATCCGCAGCCGATCTCGGATTGGCAGCAGCGCATCGACGTCGCGGTCCCGGCGCACGTGGTGGCCCAGCGTGCCTTCGGTCAGGACGATCCGATGGAGGCCAAGCAGGCGCTTCTGACAGCGATCCGGAATCGGGATGCCACGGCGATCGCTCCGCTGGTCGACGTCTGGAATGACGCCTTCGCCGTGCCGGAGGAGGGTGAGCCGGCGAGCGACCTGCTGCTGTCGAGCGGGCCTTTCCGGGTCGACTCGGTGCAGCGCGACGCAGAGGGGCAGAGTGTGACCCTCGTGCCCAACGCGTCGTATCGCGGACCCGTGGCGCCGAAGGTGGCGACCATCCGACTCGTGCCCGCGGGGCCGGATCCGATCGCGGAGATCGGTGATCGCCTCGATGTCGCGCAGGTCGCGCCGCTCGCCGCGAACGCCGCCCCGATAGACGCCCTGGAGCGACGGGACATCCCGATCGCGACCACCCACGACGGCACGGTGTGGGCGCTGCTCCTCCGCCCGGCCGGGCTCTTCGCCACTCCCGCGGCGCGCGCGGCGTTCCTGCGGGCCGTCCCGGCGCGGCAGCTGATCGAACGCGGCGGCGGCGACTGGGCGTCGAGCTACACCAGCTCCTCGTCGATGCTCACCGCCCCCGGTACACGCGCCTACGACATCGCGACGGAGGACTCCGGCTTCGACGCCGCCCTCACCGGGGCCGACGACGCCGCGGGCGAGCGCACGGCGGCGGGCGTCGCCGCCGGGACACCCGTGTGCGTGCTCTTCGACCGCCGCAGCGAGTTCGCGTCCGGCGCCTTCGCCGGACTCCGCGACGCGGCGCAGGAGGCCGGCTGGAGCGCGGTCGACTGCGGTACGGACGACGTCGACTCCGCGCTCGGCCAGAACGGGTGGGACGCGGTGATCACGCGGGTGCCGATCCCGCAGACCGCCGGCGACGTCGCCGCTCAGTGGGGCACGGGCGGGTCCTCTCCGCTGGTGGGGGTCACGGACGCTGAGCGCGACGCGCTCATCGCCCAGCTCGCCGAGACCACCGACGTCTACGCCGCGCGTGACGTGCGCGCGCAGATCGAGGCCTCGATCGTCCGGGCGGCCGTGGCGCTGCCGATCGCCGTGAACCCGGTCATCACGGTGACCGACACCGCGGTCACCGGGGTGACGCCGCGCGACGGCGCCGCCGCCCCGCTCACGTGGGACGTGGCCCAGTGGGCGGTCGTGCCGTGATGCGCCGACAGCGGCGATCGCGTCCGGCGGTGGGGAGTGCTCCCCATCGCAGGGGTGCCGGCGGGACTTCTAGGGTCGTGGGTGTGGAGGTGCTGTTGTGGGGATGATGTTGCCGAATGAGCTTGTCTGGGTGATGGAGAAGCTGGGTTTCGAGTGGCCGGATATCGATGAGGATGAGGTCCGCAAGGGTGCGGTGCTGGTGCGCAATCTGGGGACGGATCTGGAGGCGGCGATCCAGGCGGTCGATTCCCGGATGAACGGGGATGTGTCGGCGGCGATGCGCGGGCAGACGGGGCCGGCGACGTTGGGGGCGTGGAATGCGAACCGGTCGCAGAATCTGCAGAAGCTGATCGACATCATGCCTCCTGCGGCGGTGGCGATGGATGTCGGGGCGGAGGCGATCCTGGCGTTGAAGATCAAGGTGATCGTCGATGTGACCTCGACGATGATCGCGTTGGTGGCGATGCTGACGAATCCGATCTCGGCGTTGGGTGCGGGGCCGATGCTGCTGATCAAGAAGAAGCTGTTGAACGCGGCGGTGGACATCGCGGTGGAGCAGCTGCTGAATCAGCTGCTGCCGATGGCGATCGAGCCGATGGCGGAGCAGCTGCCGGCGGTGGTGGATGCGATCCTCGATGCGCCGGTGGTGGAGGCGACGGCGGGGGATTCGGATGAGTTCTACGCGGATCTTGCGGCGTTGGAGGAGGCGCAGGCGACGTTGAAGCTGCACGGTTCGGACATCCAGGCTGTGACGTCGACCTTCTATGCGGAGTTCTCGGCTCTGGATTTCGGTGGGGATTCCTGATGTCGGCGATCAAGTCGGTGATCCGGGAGCTGAAGGATGCCGTGCTGAAGGGCATGGCGCACAGCAAGGACAGGCTCCATCAGGTCACCGACAACGTCAACACGCACCTCGATGACGTCGTCCGCCAGGTCCGCGCCCAAGACACCTTCACCGACGCGCCGGCACTCACAGGCAACAGCACGAACCGCGTCGACCGCACATCGACCGAGATGCTCTACCGCTCCGACAACCGCCCGCCATCGGCCATCTTCGAGGAGGGCTTCCAGGTTCGGGACCCGTCGAACAACGATCTCGAAGGGTTCGTGCGGACGAACGGTCCGTCCAACTTCGTCAGCACGACCAGGGACGAGAACCTCTACCGGCGCTGGGGCTCCGCGTATCGGTACAGCGTCGATGCTCCCGGCGGAATCGATGTCGACGCGACGATGCCCCACGGGCCGTACGCCCCGCACACCCCCAACCCGGAGTCGGAGGTCGCGTTCCAGGGAGGCATCCCCGCGCAGAACGTCGTCGGCGCTCACCCGGTCCTGCCCGGCGGCGATCTGGGGGGCTGGATCCCGAATCCGAACTACGGTGGTTCTCGATGACCTCTCCGGAGGAAGGGACGGATATGACCGCGTCGACGACGCCGCCCGTGACCGAGGCGCTCAGGGCAGAGGCTCGCGCCAACCCGGGTGCATGGATCTATGCCGTCGACCCGGGCTTCGCCGGTCAGGCGGAGGTGCCGCCGGAGGGCATCGTCGGCGCATGGCGATCTGATGAGAACGGTCGTCTGACGGACGAGTTCACGCCGAACGCGCGCCACCTCCCCACGCCGCAGGCGCGCGGGTGGGACGAGCCCCGCTCGGCACTCGAACGCGTTCTGCAGCTGGTGCTGTCGGGCTATCTTTCCGAGACGCAGCTCTGGGAGGCGTTCGCGCATGAAGTGGTCTTCGTCTTCTCCGGGCCGGATCAGGCGCTCTTCCTTGCTCCGGCGCAGGATGCGGGACGCCTGGTCTACGCGTACACGGACGAGGAGAAGGTGTCGGCCACAGGGGCCGGGGACTATCGTGCGGTCGTCGGTGGTGAGCTCGTCCCGACTCTTCCCGAGGACGTCAGGATCGCGATCAACCCCGGCGCTGCGGTGTCCGCCGTCATCCGTCCCCAGGATGTGCCCCGAGCATGATCCACAGCCCTCAGGCGATACAGGTCGCGCGCGACGGGGAGGTGTCCGACGCCACTGTGGCGTGGAGCTACTCCCGGGGATTGTGGGCGGTGACGGTCACCTCGCCCGCTTTCGGAACGATGGAGGCGAGCGCCGACGACGCTTTCGAGGCCCTGTGGCGCATCCGTGAGGAGCTCGAACCCCTCGGATGGCGGATCGGGGTCGCCGGTGCGCAAGCGGATGTCTGGCCCAGTGGTATGGCTCGCGATCAGGGCGGCGGGCTGAGTGCGTACCGTGTCGGCGGCGGTGACGGCGAGAGCGTGGTCGACACCTTCGCGCCGGTGGATCCGCGCACGGTCACCACCACGACGACGCAGAAGGCCGAGATCGATCGCCTCATGGGGTGACGGAGCACGATCCGTTCGCGGCCGCGAGCATCGTCTAAGGGGGAAGACGGGTCCCGCCGCACTCGTGGAGCAGACGCCGATCGTCTCGCACCCTGTCCCGTCGTGGGAAGGGCTACCCATGGCCGCCCACGGTCCCGCCTTCTAGGGTCGTGGGTGTGGAGGTGCTGTTGTGGGGATGATGTTGCCGAATGAGCTTGTCTGGGTGATGGAGAAGCTGGGTTTCGAGTGGCCGGATATCGATGAGGATGAGGTCCGCAAGGGTGCGGTGCTGGTGCGCAATCTGGGGACGGATCTGGAGGCGGCGATCCAGGCGGTCGATTCCCGGATGAACGGGGATGTGTCGGCGGCGATGCGCGGGCAGACGGGGCCGGCGACGTTGGGGGCGTGGAATGCGAACCGGTCGCAGAATCTGCAGAAGCTGATCGACATCATGCCTCCTGCGGCGGTGGCGATGGATGTCGGGGCGGAGGCGATCCTGGCGTTGAAGATCAAGGTGATCGTCGATGTGACCTCGACGATGATCGCGTTGGTGGCGATGCTGACGAATCCGATCTCGGCGTTGGGTGCGGGGCCGATGCTGCTGATCAAGAAGAAGCTGTTGAACGCGGCGGTGGACATCGCGGTGGAGCAGCTGCTGAATCAGCTGCTGCCGATGGCGATCGAGCCGATGGCGGAGCAGCTGCCGGCGGTGGTGGATGCGATCCTCGATGCGCCGGTGGTGGAGGCGACGGCGGGGGATTCGGATGAGTTCTACGCGGATCTTGCGGCGTTGGAGGAGGCGCAGGCGACGTTGAAGCTGCACGGTTCGGACATCCAGGCTGTGACGTCGACCTTCTATGCGGAGTTCTCGGCTCTGGATTTCGGTGGGGATTCCTGATGTCGGCGATCAAGTCGGTGATCCGGGAGCTGAAGGATGCCGTGCTGAAGGGCATGGCGCACAGCAAGGACAGGCTCCATCAGGTCACCGACAACGTCAACACGCACCTCGATGACGTCGTCCGCCAGGTCCGCGCCCAAGACACCTTCACCGACAAACCCGACCTCCCCCACGGGACCCCGCACGGCCCGCAACTGCCCAACCCGCACGGAGACGGTCCGGTGGAGTTCTACGTGCCGGAGGGTGCGACGCCCGCCGAGGTCGCCCAGTTCCACGACTACGTCAACCGGAGCAACCAGTACCTGGCCGACGGCTCGCTCTCCGGATCCGGTCGCGTCAGCACGGCCGGAGAGATCTCCCGCGAGGCCCGGCGCGAGGCGCGCCTGGAACGCCTTCGCGCCACCCAGGCCGGGACGCCGTACCAGGGCGTCGTGGCGCACATCCCCGATTCCACCTGGGTCGGTCACGGCAAGCCGCCCGGCTGGGGTGATTACACTCAGAACGTGAATTCCAGCCTCGCCGGGCAGGTCAACCGTTACCCGGTGGGGCACGATCCGACGATCTTCATTGTGAGGGAACGATGACCGACTGGCCTTCCAAGATCGTGGAACTCGTCCGCATCAAGGAGCGCATCGCCCGCCTCGACGTCGACAAGATCTTCCCGTACACGCTGCCCGCGGTCGCAGCGGATCCGGACCGGCTCACCCTCTTCGAAGAGCGCACCGGAGTGACCCTCGACGCCGGCCACCGGTCGTTCCTCGCCGCCGCCGACGGCTGGCCGGCGTTCTTCGAAACGCAGGACCTCCTCAGCATCGAACAGCTCGCCGGCGGCGAGCACCGGGATGCCTTCACCGCCTGGATGGAGTCCGCTCCGCCCCAGGCGCGCGCTGAGGGCTACACCGCTGCGACGCTGCTGCCCATCGCCGTCGACCTCGACATGCCGCTGTTCGCCGCGATGCCCGTCGTCGACGGGCGCGTGGCGAGTCAGGTGCTCTCCCTGGACCCGTCCGGGATCATCGACGACTTCGACTCCTTCAGCGCGTATTTCGACTCGACGATCGCCTACACCGAGCGCAACCTCGCGGACTTCGAGTCCGGCGCCTACCGCCTCTGACGCCACCTCGGACGAGCAGAGCGACGAGCTTCGTCCGAACCTCGCCTGACGGCGACGTCCGCCGTCCGAGCGCGGCGCCCCGTGGCAGGATGATCCGCGGGGGCACGACGTGACTGATGTGAATGCTGCGACGGAGACCGGACGCGTCGACGGAGACGAGGCGGACGGCGTCGCGCCGCTGCGCCTCGAGTTCGCGGGGGAGTGGCACGACCTCCCCGCCGACAGGCCGTTCGTCATCGGACGCGAGGGCGATCTGGAGGTCGACGACAACCCGTACCTGCACCGGCACTTCCTCGAGCTGCAGCACCGCGACGGCCTGTGGTGGATCTCCAACGTCGGAGTGCGGCTCGCAGCGACGATCTCCAGCGCCGGCGGCGCCGTGCAGTCCTGGCTGTCGCCGGGCGCGCGCATGCCCCTCGTCTTCGAGCGCAGCGTGATCGTCTTCACCGCCGGCCCGGTGACCTACGAGCTCAGCCTGCACACCGAGCAGGCACCGTACGAGGTCTCCCGTCAGGTGCAGGAGTCGATGAGCGGCGAGACCACCGTCATGCCGGTGAGCTTCACCCCCCTGCAGCGGCAGCTCATGGTCGCCCTCGCCGAGCCGATGCTGCGCCGGGAGGGCGTGAGCATGAACGAGCTCCCCTCCTCCAGCGACGCCGCGAAGCGGCTCGGCTGGACCATGAGCAAGTTCAATCGCAAGCTCGACAACGTCTGCGACAAGCTCGACCGCATGGGCGTCCAGGGGCTCCGCGGCGGTGCGGGGAAGCTGGCCACCAACCGTCGCGCGCGCCTTGTGGAGTATGCGGTCACCTCGCAGGTCATCACCCGCGCCGACCTGCCCATCCTCGACGACGCCGCGCTGCGCGCGCAGGCCGCCTCCGACGACGACTGACCCGCGACGGCGGAGCGCAGCATCCTGTTCCGTAGACTCGGCGGGTGGCCAAACTGTACTTCCGCTACGGAGCGATGAACTCGGGCAAATCGACCGCCCTGCTCCAGGCCGCGCACAACTACGAGGAGCGCGGCCAGCGAGTCCTCCTGGCCAAGCCGCGCATCGACACCAAGGGCGCGGGGCAGATCTCGAGCCGTCTCGGGATGACCCGTCCGGTCGACTTCCTGATCGACGCCGACGACGATGCGCGCGGTCTCTTCGCCGAGCACCAGGCCCGCGTCCGCTACACCCACGACGAGCTCGCCGGACTCAGCACCGGCCCCGCCGAGGTCTCGTGCCTCCTCGTCGACGAGGCGCAGTTCCTCACCGCCTCGCAGGTCGACGACCTCTTCCGCGTCGCCGTCCTCGATGACATCCCCGTGCTCGCCTACGGCATCCGCACCGACTTCCGCACCGAGGCGTTCCCCGGTTCTCGACGGCTCATGGACGTCGCCCACGCGCTCGAGGAGCTCAAGACGATCTGCCGCTGCGGCCGGAAGGCCCTGTTCAACGGTCGGCTCGTCGACGGGCACTTCGTCTTCGACGGCGATCAGGTGGCCATCGACGGCGCCGAGGTGACCTACGAGTCGCTGTGCGGTGAGTGCTATCTCCGCGAGTCCGGCGGCCGACTGGCGAGCTGACGCTCCTCCGAACCTGCGCTTGCCTGTGGTCTGACCACAAGCTACTGTGGTCAGACCACGACGGGCGAGCAAGGAGGCACCGTGACCGCGATCGATGACGCCGCGCCGACGACGGCCCGCGCCTGGCGCGCGGTGCTGGAGCGCATCGAGACGCAGCTGCTCGAAGGCGTCCTGTCTCCCGGTGATCGCCTTCCACCGGAGCGCGAGCTGGCCGCGACACTCAGTGTCGGACGGTCGAGCGTTCGCGAAGCACTCCGCGTGCTGGAGGTCATGGGACTCATCCGCACCGGGACGGGATCGGGCCCGACGTCGGGCGCGATCATCGTCGCCACACCTCGCGGGGGCATGGCCGCGCTCCTTCGGCTCCAGGTGGCCGCGCACGGCTTCCCGCTCGACGACGTCGTGCGCACCAGGTTGGTGCTCGAGGCCGCCGTGGTCTCCACGCTGGCGGCCGATCCCGAGCGTTCCATCGAGACCGCGCGCGCCGCCGCGGACGCGATGGATGCCGCGGCTCTGACGTCCGCGGAGTTCCTCGTGCTCGACGCGCAGCTGCATCTCGCGCTGGCCGAGGCGTCGGGAAACGTCGTCATCGCCGCGATGATGGCGGGGCTCCGCACCTCGATCGAGTCGTACGTGCAGGCGGGAGCGGCCCGGATCCCCGATTGGGATGCCGCGGCCACCCGCCTGCGCCAGGAGCACCGCGGGATCCTCGACGCCATCGACGCGGGGGATCCCGAGCGGGCCCGCACGCTCGTCGAGGAGCACATCAGCGGCTACTACGCCGGGGCCGCCCTGGGCGGCTCCGCCGGAACGCACGCCTCCGGCTGACGCCGACCTCACCTCTCCGGCTCACGCCGACCCCACCTCTCCGGCTCTCACAGAACCGCCCGACCTCACCTTCCCGGCGCACGCCGACCCGATCCACGAAAGGCCCGACGATGGTCACCCGACAGCTGCCCAAGGTCACCGAGCTCCTCGAGCTCATGCAGTTCAAAAAGCCCGAACTCGACGCGCGCAAGCGCCGGCTCGACGCCGCCCTCACGATCAGCGACCTGCGCGCGATCGCCAAGCGGCGCACGCCGAAGGCCGCGTTCGACTACACCGACGGCGCCGCCGAGGGAGAGCTCTCGATCACCCGCGCCCGCCAGGCGTTCGAAGACGTCGAGTTCCACCCCGACATCCTGCGCCCGGCGGCGGTGGTCGACACCTCGACGCAGATCCTGGGCGGACCCAGCGCGCTGCCGTTCGGCATCGCGCCGACCGGCTTCACCCGGCTCATGCAGACCGAGGGTGAGAGCGCGGGCGCCGGCGCGGCCGCCGCCGCCGGCATCCCCTTCACGCTGTCGACGCTCGGCACCACCTCGATCGAGGACGTCAAGCGAGCCAACCCGAACGGCCGCAACTGGTTCCAGCTGTACGTCATGCGCGACCGCGACATCTCCTACGGTCTGGTCGAGCGTGCCGCGAAGGCGGGCTTCGACACCCTGCAGTTCACCGTCGACACCCCGATCGCCGGCGCGCGGCTGCGTGACAAGCGCAACGGCTTCTCGATCCCGCCGCAGCTGACCGTCGGCACGATCGTCAACGCCATCCCGCGTCCCTGGTGGTGGTACGACTTCCTCACCACGCCGAAGCTCGAGTTCGCCTCCCTGTCCACCACGGGCGGAACGGTGGGGGAGCTACTCAACGCCGCCATGGACCCGACCATCAGCTACGACGACCTGAGTGTCATCCGCTCGCTGTGGCCGGGCAAGATCGTCGTCAAGGGCGTGCAGAACGTCATCGACGCGGCACGCCTCGTCGACGAGGGCGTGGACGGCATCGTCCTGTCCAACCACGGCGGGAGGCAGCTGGACCGCGCCCCGATCCCGTTCCACCTCCTGCCCGAGGTGGTGCGCGAGGTGGGCTCCGACGCCACCGTGATGGTCGACACGGGCATCATGAACGGCGCCGACATCGTCGCGTCGATCGCCCTCGGCGCGAAGTTCACCCTGATCGGCCGCGCCTACCTCTACGGCCTCATGGCCGGCGGGCGCCAGGGCGTCGACCGCACGATCGAGATCCTCCGCAGCGAGATCGAGCGCACGATGACTCTGCTCGGTGTCGCGTCGCTCGAAGAGCTCGAGCCGCGCCACGTCACGCAGCTCGTGCGGATGGTGCCGCGTCCGCGCGACGGCGCGCGGGAGAGCACCGTCTGACGGGGGTCAGCCCCGCGGGGGAAGGGTCGGGAGCAGCGCGTCGAGGAAGTCGGCGGTCTGCTCCCACCCGTGCACCGCGTGGCAGGTGACCCCCATCGCGAGCACGGGATAGTCGTTGCCGTCGACGTCGAGACGGTCGCCGACGAAGAGCATCTCGTCGAGCGCGACCCCGGTGGCGGCGGCGAGCTTCTCCATGCCGTAGGCCTTGTCGATGCCCTGGTGGGTGATGTCAACGGACGTCGATCCGCCCGAGCGCACCTCCAGCCCCGGGAGGCGGGCGGCGACGGCCTCGCGCAGCGCGGACTTCTTCTCACCCGTCGGGTCCCAGGCGGTCTTCGCCTCCAGCGGGGCGTTCTGTCCCAGCGCCGAGAAGGTGATCTGCGAGCCGCGGTCCTCGAGGATGTCGCCCCACGGCTCCGCCTCCCAGAGACCGAGGCGGCGGGCCTCCTCCTCGACGGCGGCGAGGGCCTGAGCCTTCTCGTCCTCCTCCAGGACGTTGGCGTAGACCACGTCGAACGAGGTGCCGTCGTGACGGTAGTACTGCGTGCCGCAGGTGGGCATCAGGTGCACGTGCGCGAGGACGGATGCCGCGGCATCCGGCAGCCGGTCGATCACCTGCGTGCGGAACTGCACGATCTGGCCGCCGGAGATGATCGCGACCTCGACGAATTCGGCCAGCGCGATGAGCTGCGCGCCGATGCGGGGGTTGATGGCGGTCTTCGACGGGGCGAGGGTGTCGTCGAGGTCGAAGGCGACGAGCTTCGGAGGAACGCCGCCGGCGGACGGATCGTACGAGGGCAGTGAGGCGGTGTCCGGCACGATGTTCCCGTTCGTCGAGTCGAGGCTCCTGTGGAAAAGGCTCCACCCGGATGTGCCGGGTGGAGCCTCTGTGCTGTCGGGGTGACAGGATTTGAACCTGCGGCCTCGTCGTCCCGAACGACGCGCGCTACCAAGCTGCGCCACACCCCGTGGCAACCCTCCGAGTCTACCCGATCGGAGAGCGTGCGCCGAACCGGCGCCGCATCCGAGACCTCATCGGCGGGGGAGCAGGGTGATGACCGACGCCTCCGGTCGGCAGGCGAAGCGCACCGGAGCGTAGATCGAGTGACCGAGGCCGGCGCTCACGTTGAGCGGCACCGTGCGACCGTCGTGCGTCCACTCGCTGAGACCGCGCGCCTGGTCCAGCGGGATGTCGCAGTTCGCGACGATGGCGCCGTAGCCGGGGATGCGCACCTGCCCGCCGTGCGTGTGTCCGCCGAAGAGCACGTCCGCGCCGAGGTCGGTGAAGGAGTCGAGCACGCGCCGGTAGGGCGCGTGCGTCACGCCGAGGTGGAGGTCCGCGTCCGGCTGTGCGTCGACCAGGGCGGGGAGGGCGTCGAGATCGTCCCAGTCGCGGTGGGCGTCGTTGACGCCGAAGCCCGCGACCGAGAGGTCACCGACGGGGACGGTGCCGGCGGCGTTGTTGAGGTCCGTCCACCCGAGCTCGTCGCTGAGGTAGGAATCGAGTGCCGGCGTGTCGAGCGGCTCCGGCTTGTGGACGGCTCCCGACGGTCCGGTGAAGTAGAGGAACGGGTTGCGCGGCGCGGGCGCGGCCGTGTCGTTCGACCCGTGGACGAAGAAGCCGGGTACGCCTCGGAACGGCTCGAACGCGGCACGGATGCCCGCCAGCCCGTCGCGGTGCCCGAGGTTGTCGCCGGTGTTGATGACGAGGTCGGGACGGTAGGCGGCGAGTCCGGCGATCCAGCGCTGTTTGCGGTGCTGCCACGGAGCCATGTGGGCATCGGAGAGGTGCAACACGCGGAGCGGTCGCGCCCCGCGGGGCAGCACGTGCAGCGTGTGCACGCGGGTGGTGAAGAGGTACCGCTCGATACCGATTCCCCAGATGCCCGCGGCCGCGCCCGCCGCTCCCAGCGCCGCCGTGGCGGTCACCAGGGAGCGGACGGGTCGGGGCCCGCGTCCTCGACCGCGCCGGGTCACGGACAGGTCTTCGCGGAGTAGTTGACCGTGATCGCGGCGTTCTTGCTGACCGCCGTGCCGCTGGCCGGGTTGGTGCCCGTGGCGATCTTCTTGTTGCCGTCGGTGTTCGGGTCGACGGTGCACGTGCCGGGTTGGACGTTGCCGAAGCCCGCCGAGCGCAGATCGCTGATGGCCTTCTGAAGCTCTCCGGACACGCCCGGCACCGTCGCGCCCTGCCCGTTGCTGGGGCTGATCGTGACGTTCGAGCCCGCCACCACGCGTCCGGCACCCGGATCCTGCGCGGCGATGGTGCCCTCCGGCTCCGCCGAGTCGATCGCGTCGCCCACGGTGACGTCGAAGCCGGCGTTGCGCAGCGTCGAGGTCGCCTGGTCGATCGACTGACCGATCACGTTCGGCAGGTCGTCGAAGCGCTGGCGGGTGTAGCTCGAGTCGACCTGCGGGAAGTCGTCGCCGCCGTAGATCGAGTCGACGACGCTCTGCACGCCTTCGGCGATGCCGAAGCGGAGCTGCGAGAGCTTCGTCCCGTTGTAGTACTTCGAGAAGATGTCGGCGGTGCCCTCGGAATTGCCGACCCATGTCGCCGTCGCGACCTTGTTGCTCGACTCGATCATCCAGGTGTTCCACTGCTCGTGCGTACCGGTCTTGCCCAGCAGCGGCGTCCCGTCACCGGGGTTCGCCTGGCTTCCCGTGCCGCCTCGCTGCATGACGCCCTGAAGCGCGGATGCCGCGGCCGCCGCCACCTTCGGATCGATCACCTGGGTGCACGTCGTCGCCGGGAGCTGCTTCTCGTTGCCGTCCTTGTCGACGATGCGGTCGATGGCCTTCGGCTGGCAGTAGATGCCGTTGTTGGCCACGGTCGCGTAGGCGCCGGCCATCGCCATGGGCGAGACGTACTGGATGCCGATCACCGAGGTCGCGACGCCCATGTTGAGGTCGGTTCCATCGGCGTTGGTGACGCCCATCTTGTTGGCCACCTTGCCGATGTCGCAGAGGTCGAGCTCCGAGGCCATGGCGAGGTAGCCCGAGTTGAGCGAGTCGCGGGTGAACTGCATGGGCGTGCCGTAGTAGCCGGGCGCCTTGTCGAAGTTCAGGACCTTCTCATCGGTGTAGTTGATCCAGTCGCCGGTGCAGCTGTTCGGAATCTTGTCGATGACGCGATACCGGCCGTCGACGCGCTCGTTGAGGGAGTGGCCCTTCTCCAGCCAGTCGACGAGCGTGAAGATCTTGAACGTCGACCCCGCGCCGAAGCCTCGCGAGTTGCCGTTCTTCAGCGTGCCGGCGTAGACGATCGACGTGAGGTTCGGATCGGTCTCGGCCGCGGCGGTCTCATTGAACGCGGTGTTCTGCGTGATCGACAGGATGCGACCCGTCGAGGCCTCCAGGCTCACCGACGTCGCGCCGAACTTCATGCCCTCGACCGAGGACGGGGCGTTGTCCTTCATGATCTGCTCGGCGGGCCATTGCACGCGCATGTCGATCGTCGTATATACGTTCAGACCCCCGCGCTGGAGTGCCTTGTCGCGGTCTTCCTGCGTCTCGCCGAAGGCGGGATCCGTCTTGATGATCGACTTCACGTACTGGCAGAAGTAGGCGGACCCCTGCGCAGTGATGCAGCCCGTGTTGGCGGGCTGAATGTTCGGGGTGATCGGCTCGATCGCCGCGGCGACGTAGGCGTCGCGCGTGATCTTGCCGTCGTTGAGCAGGCGACTGAGCACGTAGAGCTGACGGCTCTTGGTCGCGCTGTAGCCGTCGGCTGCTGCGACGTACTGCTCCTGCGTGATTGTGCCGTCGTTCAGCAGTGCGGTCAGACCGGTGATCGACTGCGGATCGACGTCGTCGATGGATCCGTCCGGTGCCTTGTTGTACAGGGTGCCGTCGTTGCCGGAGATCGAGCCGCCCGGCTTGTCGATGCGGTAGGTGTTCGGGTTCTGCACGATACCGGCGAGGATCGCGGCCTGGGAGAGGCTGAGGTCCTTGGCGGCGACGCCGAAGTAGTGGCGTGCCGCGGCGTCGATGCCGTAGGTGGTGCCGCCGAAGTTGGCGATGTTCAGGTAACCGAGCAGAATCTCGGTCTTCGAGTACTTCTGCTCGAGGGCGATGGCGTAGCGCATCTCCTGCAGCTTGCGCTGGATTCCCTCAGCGCCGGTGGCGTTGGTCGCGTCGGTGAAGCAGTTGGCGAGCACCTGGTCGCGGGTGAGGGTCTCCGTGGCCTGCGCATTGGACTCGCAGTTCTGCACGAGGATGTTCTTCACATACTGCTGGCTGATCGAGGATCCGCCCTGGGTCTCTCCGCCGCCACGGGCGTTCTGCAGCAGGGCGCGCGACGTTCCGATGAGGTCGATGCCGCCGTGCTGGTAATAGCGCGGGTCTTCGCTGGAGAGGATCGAGTCGTACATCACCGGCGCGACCCCGTCGAAGCCGACGGGGGAGCGGTTCTGGTCGTAGAACTGCGCGAGGACCTGCTGGTTGCCATCGGGGTCGGTGTACCAGAACGTCGTCGGCAGCTGAAGGTCCTCGATGTCGAGGATGCTGGGCAGGTTGTCGAACATCGTGATGGCGCTCGACGCAGCCGCGCCCGACACGGCGATCGCGGGGGTCACCGTGGCCGCGATGAGCACTCCGGCGACCGTGCTGAGGCCGACGAGGCCGGCGATCCCGCCGAGCACACCGGTGGCCGTCCGTTTGGTATCAGGCATAGGCTGATCGTAAGGGAGTTAGCTGGGGGAAGCCTTGAGAGCACGCGGCCTGACGCTGGTGTGCGCCTCCGTCTTCCCAGATCAGCCGCCCTTTCCGTCGACCGCCCGCCACGCCGAGGAGTCCAGATGACGACGTGGGAGTACCTCACCACGCCCCTTCTCATCCACAACACCGCCGCCATCCTCAACAACTGGGGCAAGCAGGGATGGGAGCTGGTCCAGGTGGTCCAGGGACCCGAGGGCGGGCTCGTCGCCTACCTCAAGCGCCCCGTCGGCGGAGACGACACCCGACAGAACGCCGGACTGGATGCTGCGGCTCAGGCCGCGCGTCAATTCGACGGTCAGTGAACCGACCGACAGCGAGGATCGAACGATGACCAATTCCGACCGTCTCGCCGAACTCGGCATCGAGCTGCCGGCCGTCGCCACACCAGCCGGCTCGTACGTGCCCGCGAAGGCGCACGGCGACCTCGTCTTCACCGCGGGGCAGCTGCCGCTCGTGTCCGGTGCGCTCCCCGCGACGGGGAAAGTCGGCGACGGCCGTCGTCTGGTGGATCCGTCCGACGCCCGCGACTACGCCCGCCTGTGTGCGTTGAACGCGATCGCCGCCGCAGCAGCGGCCGTCGGAGACGTCGACCGGCTGACCGGCGTGGTGAAGGTCACCGGCTTCGTGGCATCCGTCCCCGAGTTCAGTGGACAGCCCGGAGTCATCAACGGCGCGAGCGACCTCCTCGGCGAGGTCTTCGGCGACGAGGGCCACCACGCCCGCTCGGCCGTCGGGGTTCCGGTGCTGCCGCTCGACAGCCCCGTCGAGGTCGAGGTCATCTTCTCCTTCGCCTGACCCCGCCCGCCCGCGCGCCCGCCCGCCCGTTCGCTGACCGCGAGACTGCAACGGGACGTCCAGACGTAGGGGTTTCCCCTCGGACTCGCCGACCGGATGCAGTCTCGGCGATGAAGGCCCGGGTGGGCGGCGGGGAATGCGAAGGGCGGCGCTCGAGCCGCCCTCACGATGAGGATGCCGCGGCCCGGGGCCGCGGCATCCGTCGTCCGTCAGCGCACCTGCGCCGAGATGACGCTCATCACCGCGGTGTCGGCCAGCGTCGTCGTGTCGCCGACCTCACGACCCTCGGCGACGTCGCGCAGGAGGCGCCGCATGATCTTGCCCGACCGCGTCTTGGGCAGCTCCTCGACGATGTAGACGTCGCGGGGGCGTGCGATCGGGCCGATCTGCTCGCCGACCCACTGCCGCAGCGTCTGCGCCAGACCCTCGGGGGAGTGCGCCTTCAGGTAGCTCTGCTTGATGATCACGAACGCGGCGACGGCCTGGCCGGTGGTCTCGTCCGACGCTCCCACGACAGCCGCCTCGGCAGTCGCCTCGTGCGCGACGAGAGCCGACTCAATCTCGGCCGTCGACAGGCGGTGACCCGAGACGTTCATGACGTCGTCGACGCGGCCGAGCAGCCAGACGTCGCCGTCGTCATCCAGGCGCGCGCCGTCGCCGGCGAAGTAGTAGCCCTTGTCGGCGAACTTCTCCCAGTACGTCTCGACGTAGCGCTCGGGGTCCCCCCAGATGCCGCGGAGCATCGACGGCCACGGCTCGGTGACGACGAGCAGTCCGCCGTTGCCCTCGCCGACGGGCTCACCCGCGTCATCCACCACGTCGATCGAGATGCCGGGGATCGGAACCTGCGCCGATCCGGGCTTGGTCTCGGTGACGCCCGGCAGCGCGGAGATCATGATCGCGCCCGTCTCGGTCTGCCACCACGTGTCGACGATCGGCGTGCTGTCGTGACCGATGACACCGCGGTACCACATCCACGCCTCGGGGTTGATGGGCTCGCCCACCGAGCCGAGGAGGCGCAGCGACGACAGATCGAAGCCCCCGGGCACATCGCGGCCGATCTTCATGAACGACCGGATCGCCGTGGGCGCCGTATAGAAGATGGAGACGCCGTACTTCTGGATGATCTCCCACCAGCGACCCGGATGCGGCGTGTCGGGCGTGCCCTCGTAGAGCACCTGGGTGGCGCCGTTGGCCAGCGGGCCGTAGGTGACGTAGGTGTGGCCGGTGACCCAGCCGATGTCGGCCGTGCACCAGTAGACGTCCGTCTCGGGGTGGACGTCGTGCACGACGCGGTTGGTGAAGGCCGCCTGCGTGAGGTAGCCGCCGGAGGTGTGCAGGATGCCCTTCGGCTTTCCGGTGGTCCCGGACGTGTAGAGGATGAAGAGGGGGTTCTCGGACGGGAAGGGCTGAGCCTCGTGGTCGGCGGATGCCGTCGCCACAGCTTCGTGCCACCAGAGGTCGCGTCCCTCGGTCCACTCGATCTCGTTCCCGCCGCGCCGGACGACCAGCACGTGCTCGACGCTCTCCTGCACGCCGCAGCCGTTGCGGTCGGCGAGGGCCTGGTCGACGGCCGGCTTCAGCGCCGACACCTTCCCCTTGCGGTAGCCGCCGTCGGCGGTGATGACGAGCTTCGCGCCGGCGTCGTCGATGCGAGCGCGCAGGCTGTCGGCCGAGAAGCCGCCGAAGACGACCGAGTGGATGGCGCCGATGCGTGCGACGGCGAGCATGGATGCCACGGCCTCGGGAATCATCGGAAGGTAGATGGCGACGCGATCCCCGGCGCCGATGCCGAGGCCCTCCAGCACGGTCGCGAGGCGCTTGACCTCGTCGGTGAGCTCGGCATACGTGACGCGACGCTCATCGCCGTTCTCGCCCTCCCACAGGAGTGCGACCCGGTCGCCGTTGCCGGCTTCGACATGACGGTCGAGGCAGTTGTAGGCGACGTTGAGCTCGCCGTCGCCGTACCAGGAGGCGAACGGGGGGTTCGACCAGTCGAGCACCTCCGTGAACGGCGTGTGCCAGTGCAGCAGCTGACGCGCCTGGTCGCCCCAGAAGCCGAGACGGTCTTCGGCGGCGCGGGCGTAGAGGTCGGCTGTTCCGACCGCGTCGGCGGCGAAGGCGGCCTCCGGCGCGAACCGCCGCGTCTCGGTGAGAAGGTGATCGATGTTGCTGCTCATGCGGCGCTCCTTTGCGGGCCGTGCGTCTGTCACTCGCGCCGTCCGGAGAGGTCGGTCGCGACAGCACCATTCAGCCACCGGCGCATCCTCGGCGCTACCGCCGTTAGTTGGTGGGGCTGGGCCGATGGCGCTCTATACCCCCTTGTCGCTTAATGGAGCAGAAGAGATCCATTTTGCGACACCAGCGATATATCGGAAAGAACCGCTGGATGCGTTTGAATGGGCGCGGAGCCTTGCGTATGCTCAGGTTTCGGCCGAACTTCGATTCTGGCATCGCAGCCCCTAACCCCCCTGGGGCGCTGCACGCGGCGGCATCCCATTCCCCCCATGGGATGCCGCCCTTCTTATGACTACTGCGCCCTGTCGCGTGGGCGTCCTCCACATGCGGAGACGGCTGCGGACAGTCCCCGAGGCGGCTCTCCCAGGCGATGACCGTCGGATGCCGCGGCCTACCGTCGTGGCATGTCCGAGCCGTTCGTCGTCACGCCGAGAGTCACCGCCGTGCCGGTGGTCGGCAGGGCGGCGACGAGGGGGCGGGTTGCTGCTGAGGAGGACCCCTCGACCGTGCGGGCTGCGCGGCACCGAGTCGTGGGGGAGCCGGACGAACCCGCGCTCGACGGCCCGCGTGCAGTGGCGTTCGTCCCGGCCGCCACGAGGCGGAAGCGAGAGGTGCCCCCTCCGGTGCCCGCAGACAGGCCCGCGGCGCTGGAGCCGCTGGGTCGGTACCTCGACGACGTCCTCGTCACCGACCTGTTCATCAACGGTGCCGCCGGGCTCTTCGTCGACCGGGGGGACGGCCCCGTCCGCCAGCCGGCGTGGCGCGCGGGAGAAGACGAGGTGCGGGCGCTCGCGGTCGCCCTGATCGCGCTGGGCGGCAGACACATCGACGACGCCACACCGTGCATGGATGTGCGGCTGGACGGCGGCATGCGCGTCCACGCGGTACTCCCGCCGGTGTCGGCGGAGGGGACGGTCATCTCCATCCGCGTGCCCCGCGTCGGCGTCGCCGATCTCGACCGGCTCGAGCGGCGCGGCATGTTCTCCACCGCGGTCGGTGTGCGGCTGCGCGGCATCGTCGAACGCCGGGAGAACGTGCTCATCACCGGAGCCGCCGGCGCGGGCAAGACCACCCTGCTCGCCGCCCTCCTCGCGCTCACCCCCTCCCAGGAGCGGATCGTGACGATCGAAGACGTCGCGGAGCTGCGCATCGACCATCCGCACCACGTGCGACTCGAGGCGCGTCAGCCCAACTTGGAGGGCGCGGGCGCGATCGGACTGGCTCGTCTCGTGCGGGAGGCGCTGCGGATGCGACCCGACCGGCTCGTCATCGGGGAGTGCCGCGGCGACGAGGTGCGCGAACTGCTGTCAGCGCTCAACACCGGGCACGACGGCGGCGCCGGCACGGTACATGCGAACGGACTCGACGACGTGCCGGCACGCCTCGAGGCTCTCGGCGCGCTCGCCGGACTCGACGCCGTCGCGCTCGCCCGGCAGGTGGTGAGCGCGATCCACTGGGTCATCCACGTGTCCCGCGACGACACCGGCCGGCGGATCGTGTCCGGCCTGGGGCGGCCGACAGTGGACGACCGAGACCGGCTGACCGTCACCGTCGAGGACCTGTCGTGAGCGCGCGCGTGACGGCCTTGCTGCGCACGTCGCTGTTCGGACGATGGCGACGCGGTCGCCCGGCCGACGGCGACAGCCGCGGCGCTGCCGCGGAGGTCGTGCTGCAGCTCGCCGTGCTGCTGCAGGCGGGCATCGCACCCGCTCGCGCCTGGCAGCACCTCGCCGACGGCGGTGACGAGACGGCCCGGGCGGTCGTTGCGGAGGTGACGCGGGGCGTCGCCCTCGCGGATGCCGTCGCCGCGCGCGGCGACGAATGGCGCGAGGTGGGGGCGGCCTGGCACGTCGCATCCACCGTGGGGGCGCCGCTCGCGCTGAGCCTGCGCTCCATCGCCGCGGCCCTCCGCGACGCGAGAGAGGCTGCCGACGAGGTGCGGGTCGCGCTCGCCGAGCCGGCCGGCACGGCCCGGCTCATGTCCTGGCTTCCTCTGGTGGCGGTCGGGCTCGGGGTCGCCCTCGGCTTCGACACTTTGCGGGTGCTCCTGACCAATCCGATCGGCATCGTGTGCCTGGTCGCCGGTGCAGGCCTCATCTTCGCCGCCCACCGCTGGACCCGTGCCCTCGTGCTCAAGGCGCGCCGGACGAGTGGTGTCCCGGGGATCGACGCGGAGCTCGTGGCGATCGGCCTCAGCGGGGGAGCGTCCATCGACCGGGCGCGCAGCATCGTCCAGACGGCCACCGGCCGCGAGCGGGACGACGCCGTCGAGACGGTCCTCACGCTGTCCTCGACGGCCGGCGTGCCGGCGGTCGAGCTGCTCCGCGCGTCTGCGACTCTCGCGCGTCATCGAGCCCGCACAGAGGGACGACTGCGCGCCGCGGTGCTCTCATCCCGACTCCTCCTGCCTCTCGGCGTCTGCACCCTGCCGGCGTTCCTGCTGCTCGGTGTCGCTCCGATGCTGCTCAGCGTCCTCTCCTCGACCTCGCTCACGCTGTGACCTCGACGTGTCCACCCGCCCATCCCTTCCAGAGAAAGAGTTCGCATGTCCACCCTCACCACTCCGACCGCACGCCGGCACCGATCGATCCCGCGCCGCCTCAGCTCCTCCGCGTCGCTTGCACCACGCGGGAAGAATCGTGTTCCGACTCTGAGCAACCGGCGCGCGGCTCTTCTTTTCGGCGACGAGACCGGAGCCGCGACGGCCGAGTACGCCATCGCCACCATGGCGGCGGTGGCGTTCGCCGGGCTGCTGGTCGTCATCATGCGCAGCGATGAGGTGCGCGGCATCCTGACCGATCTGGTCCGTCGCGCGCTCACGGTCGCGTGACCGGCGGGGCGGCTACGAGCGTCATCGGGCGCGCGCGGGCTCTCGCGTCCACCACGCTCCGGGCGGTCGCCCACGACAGGGGAGCGGTGGCGGCGGAGTTCGCCGTCGCCCTCCCCGCGGTCGTCCTCGTCGTGCTGCTGACGTCAGCGGCGCTCGGTGCGTGTGCCACGCAGGTCCGGCTGCAGGATGCGGCGGCCGACGCGGCGCGTCTCGCCTCGCGCGGCGAGGACCCTGGTCGCATCGCGCAACCCGTCGCGGCTATCGGCGGCACCGTCGCGGTGGGCGCACGCGGCGACCTGGTGTGCGTCACGGCGACGGCCGAGGCGGGCATCATCCCGGTCACGCTGACGGCCAGTTCCTGCGCGCTGGACGGCGGCCGCTGATGGCGGGGACCGTGCTGTCGGTCGGCATCGCCTTCTGCACAGCGACCCTCGCCGCCTCCTTCGTGACGGCCGGAGCCGCGGCCGCCTTCGGTCAGCGAATGGCCGGTGTCGCCGATGCCGCCGCCCTCGCGGCGGCAGACACGGCGTCCGGGGCCGTCACCGGCATCCCGTGCGACCGGGCTGCCGAAGTGGCCTCCGCTGCCGGGGCCGACATCGCCTCGTGCAGCCTGGACGGGCTCGTCGCGACGGTCGGGATCGCCTCGTCCTTTCTCCGGCTTCCGGCCTCCGCCACGGCACGTGCGGGCCCCCCGCCGTCGTGAGGGCAGTGCATTCCGCCGCGCAGGACCGCCGCGGCGGCGCGGCCTGATTCACAGTGTGCGGTGTGTATGGTGTGCAACGAAGAAGGGACCACCAGTGCCACAGAAAGCGTCGACGGGCAAGAAGCTCGTGATCGTCGAGTCGCCGACCAAGATGAAGTCCATTCAGGGCTACCTCGGCGACGGGTACGAGGTGCTGAGCTCGGTCGGCCACATCCGCGACCTCGCCGACCGCCGCGACATCCCCGCCGAGCTGAAGAAGACGTCCGTCGGCAAGTACTCGATCGACATCGAGAACGAGTTCGCTCCTTATTACGTGGAGTCCGAGCGCGGCAAGAAGACCGTGGCCGAGCTGAAGCGCGCACTCCGCGGCGCCGACGAGCTCCTGCTCGCCACAGATGAGGACCGCGAGGGTGAGGCCATCGCGTGGCACCTCCTCGAGGCGCTGAAGCCGAAGGTCCCCGTCAAGCGCATGGTGTTCCACGAGATCACCCAGGATGCGATCCGCGCGGCCGTCGACAACACGCGTGAGCTCGACCTCGACCTCGTCGATGCGCAGGAGACCCGCCGCATCCTCGACCGGCTCTACGGCTGGGACGTCTCGCCCGTGCTCTGGATGAAGGTGCAGCAGGGCACGTCGGCCGGCCGAGTGCAGTCCGCCGCCATCCGCCTCGTCGTCGATCGTGAGCGCGAGCGCATGGCGTTCGTGTCCGCGTCCTACTGGGACGTCGAGGCGCAGGCGTCGAAGACCTCCGACTCCTTCGGCGTCAAGCTGTCCCGTCTCGCCGGTGCCCAGATCGCCCGCGGCTCCGACTTCGACGACACCGGTTCGCTCAAGAAGGCCGTCGTCGTCCTCGACGAGGCCCAGGCCGCCGAACTCGCCACGCAGGTGACGGCGGCGGGCGAAGCATCCGTCTCCTCCCTCGAGTCCAAGCCGGGCACCCGTCGCCCGTACGCCCCCTTCACCACCTCCACGCTCCAGCAGGAGGCCGGCCGCAAGCTCTCGATGAGCGCGAAGCACGCCATGAGCGTCGCCCAGCGACTCTACGAGAAGGGCTTCATCACCTATATGCGCACCGACTCGCAGTCGCTGTCGGCGCAGGCGATCGGTGCGGCGCGCGAGCAGGCCGTGCAGCTCTACGGCAAGGACGCGGTGCCGCTGCAGCCCCGCCTCTACAAGAGCAAGAGCAAGAACGCGCAGGAGGCTCACGAGGCGATCCGTCCGTCCGGTGAGCACTTCCGCACGCCTTCCTCGATCTCCGGGCAGCTCGACCGCGACGAGCAGCGCCTCTACGACCTGATCTGGAAGCGCACCGTCGCCAGCCAGATGTCCGACGCGAAGTACGAGACCACCACGGTCACGCTCGAGGTGAAGGCGGGCGACCGCATCGCCGAGTTCACCGCCTCCGGCACGGTCTACACCTTCAAGGGCTTCCTCGAGGCTTACGAGGAGGGGTCCGACGAGAAGCGCGGCGACGCCGACAAGGCCGACGACCAATTGCTGCCGCAGCTCGCCGTCGGCGACACGCTGCGCCTGCACGACGTCGAGGCGAAGGGCCACGCCACCAACCCGAAGCCCCGCTACACCGAGGCATCGCTGGTCAAGGCACTCGAGGAGCGCGGCATCGGCCGTCCCTCCACGTTCGCGAGCATCATCGACACGATCATCGCGCGCACCTACGTCTCCAAGCGGGGCCAGGCGCTCGTCCCCAGCTGGCTCGCCTTCAGCGTCGTCCGGCTGCTCGAGGAGCACTTCCCCGACCTCATCGACTACGACTTCACCGCCGCGATGGAAGACGACCTCGACGCGATCGCCCGCGGCGAGCAGCGACGGGTCGAATGGCTCACCGAGTTCTACTTCGGCTCCGAGGGACATGTCGGACTGCGCAACGTCGTGGAGAACCTCGGTGAGATCGACGCGCGCGAGCTCAACTCCCGCCCGATCACCGACACCGCCACCCTCCGCATCGGCCGCTACGGACCGTACCTCGAGGTCGTCGACCCGGAGGCGCCCGAGGCCAAGCCGCGGATCGTCAACATCCCCGAAGACCTCGCACCCGACGAGCTCACGCCCGCGAAGGCGCAGGAGCTGGTCGACGCGCCGGTCGCGGGCGACCGGGTGCTGGGCACCCACCCGGAGTCGGGCAAGCTCATCGTCGTCAAGGACGGCCGCTACGGCCCCTACGTGCAGGAGCTCGAGCCGGAGGAGCCCGGAACGGTCGATGAGGCGACGGGCGAAGTGCTCGAAGCCGCTCCCGAGCCGCCCAAGAAGCGGGCGGCGAAGGGCACCAAGGCGGCTGCAGCGAAGAAGGATGCTGCGCCCAAGCCGCGCACCGCGTCGCTCTTCAAGTCGATGACCGTCGACACCGTCGACCTCGAGACCGCCGTCAAGCTGCTGTCGCTTCCTCGCGAGGTGGGCGTCGACCCGGAGTCCGGCGAGATGATCACCGCCCAGAACGGCCGCTACGGTCCGTACCTGAAGAAGGGCACCGACTCGCGCACCCTCGACAGCGAGCAGCAGCTGCTCGACATCGAGCTGCCCGCCGCCCTGGAGATCTACGCGCAGCCGAAGTACGGCGCCCGCCGTGCGTCGAGCGCGCTGGCGGAATTCGAGGCGGATCCGGTGAGCGGCAAGCCCATCCGCATCCGCGACGGCCGCTTCGGCGCCTACGTCACCGACGGCGAGACGAACGTCACGATCCCGCGCGGTCAGATGCCCGCCGACATCACGTACGAGATCGCGGTGCAGATGCTGGCCGACAAACGCGCGAAGGGCCCCGCGCCCAAGCGCGCGACGACGCGCAAGCCCGCGGCGCGCAAGACCCCGGCGAAGAAGTCCTCGTGACCCAGGCCGCCTCCGGCGGTCGCCCGACGAACACCGGGCGAGGACTGTTCATCACGCTCGAGGGCGGCGACGGCGCGGGCAAGACGACTCAGGCCGCGCTCCTCGAGGCGTGGCTGACGGATGCCGGACGCACCGTGGTGCGCACGCGCGAGCCCGGCGGCACCGAAGTGGGCGTGCTCGTGCGCGACATCGTGCTGCACCACCGCGGGGGAATCGCTCCGCGCGCGGAGGCGCTCCTTTATGCGGCCGACCGCGCCCATCACGTGGAGACCGTGGTGCGGCCTGCGCTGGAGCGCGGCGACGTCGTGATCCAGGACCGCTACCTCGACTCGTCGGTCGCCTACCAGGGCGCCGGGCGGGTGCTGGGCTCGGCGGAGGTGCGCGACCTGTCGGTGTGGGCCACCGGGGGACTGCTGCCCGACGTGACGGTGCTGCTGGACGTCGACCCCTCGGTCGCCCGGGGCCGCCTCGACGCCGATGACAAGCCGTTCGACCGGCTCGAGTCGGAGAAGAGCGCGTTCCACGAGCGGGTGCGGTCGGAGTTCCTGGCGCTCGCCGCCGCCGAGCCCGACCGGTTCCTGGTGCTCGACGCCGCGCGCCCGATCGACGACCTCGCCGCCGTCGTACGCGACCGCGTCGCCCGCGCGCTCGACGCCTGACCCGTCGCGCGTTTCGACTCGCTTCGCTCGCTCGACGAGCGTCGCCCGGCTCACCCCGCTCGTTGAGCGAGGAGCGCCGGCGACGAGACGAAACGCCCCGACGTCTGCACCACCGTCGCCGCGCGGGCGCCTCATCCTCCACCGAGTCCGCACCGGCACGACGGGTCGTACAGACGTCGGCCCAACCGGCGGGGCCGTCCGGGGCCGCGGTTAGGCTGGGGACCATGGACGCCCCCGCCGCCGCCCCCGCGGTCGAACGCCACGCCGCGTTCCCGTGGGACGAGGTGGGGGGTCAGGACGATGCCGTCCGCACGCTGGCGGCCGCGGCATCCGATCAGGCCGGCATGACCCACGCGTGGCTCATCACCGGCCCGCCCGGCTCCGGCCGCTCGACGTTGGCCCACGCCTTCGCGGCGTCGCTCATCGCCGAGCCCGGCGACGAGGCCGCGATGCGGCAGGTGCTCGCGGGCACGCATCCCGACCTCACCGCGCTGCGCACCGAGGGCGTCATCATCACCATCAAGGACGCACGCTCCCTCGTCGAGCGCTCATACTTCTCGCCGTCGCTCGGGCGCTACCGCGTGATCGTCATGGAAGACGCCGACCGCATGGTCGAGCGCACGTCCAACGTGCTGCTCAAGGCTCTCGAGGAGCCGCCGGAGCGCACCGTCTGGATCCTCTGCGCTCCCAGCGAGGC
Source organism: Microbacterium jepli (assembly GCF_047237905.1). Classification (NCBI taxonomy): domain Bacteria; kingdom Bacillati; phylum Actinomycetota; class Actinomycetes; order Micrococcales; family Microbacteriaceae; genus Microbacterium; species Microbacterium jepli. The sequence goes on from NZ_JBDFLW010000005.1 coordinate 1,075,797, forward strand.
CGACCTCCTGCCGACCATCCGCTCGCGGGTGCGGGTGCTCCGCCTGCGTGAGCCCGACGTCGAAGACGTCGCGCGCCTCATCGAGCAGCGCACCGGCGTCGACCATGCCACCGCGGAGCAGTCCGCACGGCACGCACAGCGTCACATCGGCATGGCCCAGAGGCTGGCGACGGATGCCGCGGCCCGCGGCCGTCGGGATGACACGCTGCGCGGCGTGCTGCAGGTGCGCGGCGTGAGCGGCGCGGTCGACGTCGCCGGGCGCATCGTCCAGGCGGCGACCGAGGACGCCAAGGCCCTCACCGCGGAGCGCGACGAGGCCGAGCGGTCGAGTCTGCTGCGCACCGTCGGGGTCGCCCCGGGTGCCGCTGTGCCCCCCGCCGTGCGCTCGCAGATCTCCGCCCTCGAAGACGAGCAGAAGCGCCGCGCGACGCGCAGCCTCCGCGACGGCATCGACCGGGTGCTGACCGACCTCCAGTCGCTGTTCCGCGACGTCGTGCTGCTGCAGTTCGGGCGCGCCGACGACCTCATCAACCGCGAGCTCGAGTCCGAGCTGAGGTCGGTGGCCGAGGCCTGGGACCCGCGTCGCACGATGGTCGTCCTCGATCAGATCGCCGAGACGCGGCGCAACCTGGAGCAGAACGTCGCTCCCGTCCTGGCTCTGGAGAGCATGCTCGTGACCGTCGCCACCGGGAGGACCCCCTGAGGATGAACAAGCCCACCGCCACCCCGCGCCGAGCGCGTCGGCTCGTCGCCCTCGTCGCGGGGCTGGCGGCGGCATCCGTCGTCCTGTCGGGCTGCCTGTACGCGGTGATCCCCGAGGCCGGCCCGACGTCCACCGCGAGCGCCGCCCCCGACACCGAGGGCGTGACGACCGAACTGCTGCCGTACTACGGGCAGACGCTGTCGTGGGAGTCCTGCGGCGGGTCGGGCTTCGACTGCACGACGGTCCGGGCGCCGCTCGACTGGTCCGACCCGTCGAAGGGCGACATCGACCTCTCCGTCATCCGTCACCGTGCCGAGAGCGGCACGGCGATCGGCTCGCTGCTCACGAACCCCGGCGGTCCGGGCGCGAGCGGCGTGGCGCTCGTGCGCGACTCGCTCTCCTTCGCCGTCGGTGACCAGCTGGCCTCCGACTTCGACGTCATCGGCTTCGACCCCCGCGGAGTCGGCGAATCCACCGCGGTCACGTGCCTCGATCCGGCGGGGATGGACGCCTACCTGTTCGACATCCCCTCCGCGCCGCGCGGCTCCGATGCCTGGACCGCCGAGCTGCAGGCCGCCAGCGCGACGTTCGCCGACGCGTGCGAGGCGAACAGCAACGGGATCCTGCCGTACATCACCACCGACGCCGCCGCGCGCGACATGGATCTGCTCCGCGGCGTGCTCGGCGACAAGACGCTGAACTACCTGGGCTACTCGTACGGCACGTTCCTCGGCGCCACCTACGCCAAGCTCTTCCCCGAGAAGGTCGGTCGGCTCGTGCTGGACGGCGCGATCGACCCGGCGATCTCGGGTCTTGACGTCGGCATCACGCAGGGCGTGGGCTTCGAGTCCGCGCTCCGCGCGTACATGGCCGACTGCATCGCGGGCAGCGACTGCCCGTTCCGCGGCACGGTCGACGACGGTATGGCCGACCTCGGCACGCTGCTGGCCAGCGTCGACCGCACGCCGCTGCCCGCGTCCGACGGACGCGAGCTGGGCTCGAGTTCGCTGCTCACGGCGATCATCGCCGCGCTGTACTCGCAGGACAGCTGGCCCTACCTGTCGCAGGCGCTGTCCGGTGCGCTGCAGGGCGACCCGGAGGTCGCCTTCCAGCTCGCCGACTTCTACTACGGCCGTTCGAACGGGTCGTACGACGACAACTCCACCGAGGCGTTCAGCGCGTACAACTGCATGGACTACCCCGACGACGCGACGCAGGAGCAGAAGGACGCCGCCGACGCGCGCCTGGCGGCCGAAGCCCCCACCATCGCTCCCTACTGGCAGGGCGGCGACGCCTGCGCCGTCTGGCCGTACCCGCCCACGGGTGTGCGCGAGCCGATCGCAGCCGAGGGCGCTGCTCCGATCGTCGTCGTGGGCACCACGAACGACCCCGCGACGCCCTACGAGTGGTCGGTCTCGCTGGCGGATCAGCTCTCGTCCGGTGTGCTCGTCACCCGGGTGGGGGAGGGACACACCGGCTTCAACAAGGGCAACGCCTGCGTCGACGACGCCGTGATCGCCTACCTCACCGCGGGAACCGTCCCCGACGACGGGCTGCGCTGCGAATGAGATGAGGGGATGCTGCGGCCGCAGCATCGCCTCATCTCGCTCGATTCCGCCTCAGCGCCGGAGCACCCTGCGCGCGAGCGAGTTGCCGAAGAACTGCACCGCCTGCACGATCACGACGATGACGAGCACCGCCGCCCACGTCACCGCGGGGTTGAACTGGCGGAAGCCGTTGACGATCGCGAACTGACCGAGTCCGCCGGCCGCCACGACGCCCGCCATGGCCGTCATGTCCACGAGCGCCACGACGATGAACGTGTAGCCGAGGATGAGCGGGCCCAGCGCCTCCCGCGGCACGAGCCGGAACAGGATGCGCGAGCGGCTCGCCCCCGCCGCGCGGGCAGCCTCGATCACGCCGGGCCGCACGGTCAGCAGGTTCTGCTCCACGACGCGGCCGATCGCGAACATCGATGCCAGCGAGATGGCGAAGATGCCGAACTCGATGCCGATGCCGCGGATACCGAGGCCGCGGGCGAGGGGCTGCACGGCGGCCAGCAGGATGATGAAGGGGATCGGACGGAACGTGTTGACGAGCACGTTCAGCACGGTGAAGGCGATGCGCTGCGGGAACAGACTGCCGGCGCGGGTCGCATACAGCGCGAGGCCGACGAGCAGCCCCGCGATGCCGCCGAACACGAGGCTGAGGGTCACCATCAGCAGCGTCTCGGCCGTCGCCGACCAGAGCTGGGGCAGGAGCTCGATGAGCCTATCCACGGGCGTCCTCCTCGATGAGCGGCGCGACGGCGCCGGCGGCGGCCACCGCGCGGTCCAGAGCCGCGGGATCGCCGGTGAGCGCGAGCGTGAGATGTCCGAAGACCCGCCCGCCGATGTCGTTGATGCCGCCGTGGATCAGCTCGAAGCGCACGCCTTCCGCCGACAGCGCGGCGAAGACGTCGGCCTGGGGCACGTCGCCGTCGCGCACGGTGAACGTGACGATCCGACCGGGATGCCGCTCCCGCAGCGCCCGCCACTGCTCGCCGCGCGGCACGTCCTCGACGATGCTCGACACGAAGCGGCAGGTCGCCGCCTGCTGCGGCGCGGAGAGGATGTCGAAGACCGCGCCCTGCTCGATGATGCGTCCGCCGTCCATGACGATCACACGGTCGGCGATGGAGCGGACGACGTCCATCTCGTGGGTGATGACCAGGATCGTCACGCCCAGTTCGCGGTTCACTCGGCGCAGCAGCGCGAGGACCTCCGCGGTGGTGTCGGGATCGAGTGCGCTCGTCGCCTCGTCGGCGAGCAGGATGCGGGGGTTCGTCGCCAGCGCCCGGGCGATGCCGACGCGCTGCTTCTGCCCGCCGGAGAGCTGCTCGGGGTGGCTGCCCGCCTTGCCGGAGAGGCCGACGAAATCGAGGAGCTGGGCGACGCGTGCCGTGATCTCGGCCTTCGGGCGGCGGGCGACCTCCAGCGGGTACGCCACGTTGCCGGCGACGGTCCGCGAGTCGAAGAGGTTGAACTGCTGGAAGATCATGCCGATGTCGCCGCGGAGCGCACGCAGTTCGCGCTCGCCGAAGCGGGTGATGTCGGCTCCGTCGACCTCCACGCTGCCCGACGTGGGCTTCTCGAGCGCGTTGACGAGGCGCAGCACGGTGCTCTTGCCGGCGCCGGAGTAGCCGACGATGCCGCAGACCTCGCCCGCGGCGACGTCCAGGTCGACGTGGTCGACGGCGATGACGGGCGCGGCGCCCTTCCGGGTCGGCGGATACGACTTCGTGACACCGCGCAGTCGGATCAGGGTCATGGGGTGCATCTCCTCGGGATGACGCAGCGGCGGCCCGCCGGAGCGGGCCGCCGCCGAGGGTGTCTACTGGTTGGCGCGGATGTCGTCCTCGACGTCGGTCAGCGCCTTCTGGAGGTCGGCGACCGGCGTCTTGACGAACACCGCCGTCCCGCCCGCGGCCTCCTGGGCGCCGTCGAGCACGCCCCGCGTGTTCTGGTAGATCTCGACGAGCTTCTGGTACGTCGGGTTGTCGGCATCCGCGGCCTTGGCGGCGAAGATGTTGACGTACGGCACCGCGTTCGGGTCGGACGGATCGTCCTTCGCGATCGCGTCGTCGAAGGAGAGCCCCGCGTCATCGACGAAGTCGTTGTTGATGATCGCCGCGGCGACATCGGGCAGCGAGGTCGCCGTCAGCGCCGCATCCAGGGCCTCCACCTTCACCTTCGAGTCGGGCTGGACGTCGGCCACCGTCGAGAAGATCGAGCCGCCGTCGGCCAGCTCGATGAGTCCGGCCGACTGGAGCACGAGCAGACCGCGGGCCTGGTTGCTGTCGTCGTCGGGCACGACCACGGTCGATCCGGCGGGGATGTCGGCGACGTCGTCGTACTGCGTCGAGTAGAGCGCGAGGGGGTAGATCGCCGTTGCGCCGATGGGCTGCAGGTCGTCGTCGGAGGCGACGTTGTAGGTGGCGAGGTAGACGATGTGCTGGAACTGGTTGAGGTCGAGCTCGTCGGCCGACAGCGCCGGGTTGGGCTGGGTGTACTCGGTGAAGTCGACGATGTCGACCGAGATGCCCTCGGCGGCCGCGGCCTCCTTGTAGGTCTCCCAGTAGGGGTCGCCCGCGCCGACGACGCCGATGCGCACCGGGGCAGAGGAGGAGCCGTCGGAGCCGGCCGTATCGGATCCGCCGGCGCAGGCGCTGAGCAGGAGAGCGACGGGGAGGGCGAGTGCCGCTGCTGTGATGAGTCTTCTGGACGTGGACATGGGGGGAACTCCTCGGATCGACGTCCGCGACTGCGGTCTCGACCGCAAGCGCGACCAGGTGCCGCACTCGCCTCGCCGCGGAACCGTCACGACGCTACGTGCCGGTTCCGCGTCCGGAGAATCGGCCGTAACACGTCGACACGCGGCCGAACCCGCCGCCGAGCGCGGTTCGCGAGGGCCGTGGCGACAGGGTAGGATTGTGGATCGTGCATCGCGTCAGCGAGGCGCGCCACCTTAGCTCAGTCGGCAGAGCGATTCACTCGTAATGAATAGGTCAAGGGTTCGATTCCCTTAGGTGGCTCGGATGATTCGGGCCCGCTGCGGCGGGCCTTCGTCGTACTCGTCCGGAACGGCGGGCCCATGGACTCGACGCTCGATGCCGTCGTGGAGATCTTCGCGCGGGCGGGTTTCGGACTCGGCGCCCTCATCGCCGGCGTCGCCCTGGTGCTCTTCCTGCTCGACGGCACCTGGGTGCCGGTGCAGGCGGTCGTCGAGGAGGGCGAGCACGGCCTGCTCGCGCGCTGGTTCGGCGAGGACGGCGCGGTCAACGAGGCGCCGCTGAGCGCGCACGACCACGCCGAGCTCGGCGGTCGCGACATGGTCGAGGTCTACGCGCGACGCGGGTGGATGAACCGGATGCGCACGACGCCCGGCTCTCCGGCGGTGCGCGCCGCCAAGCTCCTGTCGCTCGGACTCATCGGCGTCGGCGTGGTGGCGCTCATCACCTCGTGGATCCTGCTGTTCGTGCGCGGCTGACCCGGTTCGCGGCCCGCAGCCGACACACAGACGTCGGTGCCGCGCCTCGGGTGGCGCGCAGAGCCCTTCGCTAGATAAGCTAGCGAAATGACTCCGCCTCCGTCCCGCCGCACCCGCGCGTCCGTCTCGCCGTCACGCTGGCTACGCGTCGGCATCCCCGCGCTCCTCGTCCTGATCTGGCTCGTCGGCGGATCGATCGGCGGACCGTACTTCGGCAAAGTCGACGAGGTCTCCTCGAACGATCAGTCGAGCTTCCTCCCGCAGAGCGCGGACGCGACCCAGGTCAGCGAGCGCCTGCCCGAGTTCCTGGGCGACGAGAGCATCCCCGCCGTGGTTGTCGTGACGGGCGACGGCGCGCTCACGGAGACGCAGGTCGCCGACATCCAGTCGCTCGGCGAGACCATCGGCGGCGTCGACGGCGTGCAGGACGGCGTCTCGCCGCCCATCGTCTCCGACGACGGCGAGGCGGCGCAGATCTTCGTGCCGATCGACGCGTCGGGGGAGGTCCGCGACAGCGTCGAGGCGGTGCGCACGGCGGTGCAGGCCGCCCTGCCCGACGGCCTGCAGGCGTGGGTCACCGGCCCGGCGGGCTTCACCGCCGATCTCGTCAAAGGCTTCCTCGGCATCGACGGCCTCCTGCTCGGCGTCGCCCTCGGCGCCGTCTTCGTGATCCTCGTGATCGTCTACCGCTCGCCGCTGCTGCCGATCCTCGTGCTGCTGACCTCGGTCTTCGCGCTCTGCGTGGCGCTCCTCACGGTCTGGTGGCTGGCCAAGGCGGGCATCTTCGTCCTCAACGGCCAGGTGCAGGGCATCCTCTTCATCCTCGTGATCGGCGCCGCCACCGACTACGCGCTGCTCTACGTCGCCCGCTTCCGCGAGGCGATCGGCGAGGGCGAGAAGCGGTGGGATGCCACGACCCGGGCCTGGCGCGGAGCGTTCGAGCCGATCGTCGCCTCCGGCGGAACGGTGATCGCTGGCCTCCTCTGCCTGCTGTTGTCCGACCTCGCGACGAACCGCGCCCTCGGGCCGATCGCGTCGATCGGCATCGTCTTCGCCGTGCTCTCGGCGCTCACCTTCCTCCCCGCGCTCCTCGCCCTCTTCGGGCGCGCCGCGTTCTGGCCGTTCATCCCGAAGCGGGCCGGGGCCGGCATCCCCGACGACCTGACCCAGCCGGTGACGGGCATCTGGCCCCGTCAGGCGCGGTTCGTCGCACGCCACGCCCGCCCGGTGTGGATCGTCTGCACCGTCGTGCTCCTGGCGTCCGCGGCGGGGGTGCTCCAGCTCAAGGCCGACGGCGTACCGACGAGCGACCTGGTGCTCGGCGCCTCCGAGGCCCGCGACGGCCAGGTCGCGCTCGCTGAGCACTTCCCCGGTGGTTCGGGCAGCCCTGCGTACGTCATCGTCCCCGAAGACCGCGTGGCGGAGGCCGTGACGGTGCTCGACGGGAACGACGGCGTCGAGTCGGTGGCCGCGGCATCCGCGGATTCCCCCACAGGACAGGCCGCCGTCACGGTCGAGAACGGCGCGCCGGTGTTCGCGGCCGTCGGTCCTCCCGGCACCGCCGCGCCCGCGCCGACCGTCGCGAACGGCGACGTGCTGCTCGTGGCGACCCTCACCGACGCTGCCGATTCGGTGCCCGCGGAGGACACGGTGCGCGAGCTGCGCACGTCGATGGACGACGCGCTCGGAGCGGGCACGGCCCTGGTGGGCGGCGTCACGGCGACCGACATCGACTCCAACGCCACGTCGATCCGCGACCGGACGCTCATCATCCCGATCGTGCTGCTGGTGATCCTGCTGATCCTCATGCTGCTGCTGCGCGCCGTGCTGGCTCCCGTGCTGCTGGTGCTGAGCGTCATCCTGTCGTTCGGTGCCTCCCTCGGCGTGAGCGCGCTGGTGTTCGACTTCGCCTTCGGCTTCGCCGGGGCCGACCCAGCGGTGCCGCTCTACGGATTCGTGTTCCTGGTCGCGCTGGGGGTGGACTACAACATCTTCCTGATGTCGCGCGTGCGCGAGGAGTCGCTGGTGCACGGCACGCGGTCGGGACTCCTGCGCGGCCTCGTGGCCACCGGCGGCGTCATCACCTCGGCCGGCCTGGTGCTGGCCGCCACCTTCGCGGCGCTCGGCGTGATCCCGATCCTGTTCCTCGCGCAGCTCGCTTTCATCGTGGCGTTCGGCGTGCTGCTGGACACCTTCCTCGTGCGCTCGCTGCTCGTGCCCGCCGCGGCCTACGACATCGGCCGCGCCATCTGGTGGCCGTCGAAGCTGTGGCGTCGAGGTCCGGAAACCGTCGACGCACCGCCGGCGTCGCGCTCGCCCCGCTCGCGCCGGGAGATGCGCGCCCGTCGCGACGGCTGAGGCAGGGGGCTCGCGGCGTACTGTCGAGGTATGACGCGAGCCCTCTTCATCGTCGACGTGCAGAACGATTTCACCGAGCGCGGCGCGCTGGGCGTGGAGGGCGGGGATGCTGCGGCCGCGCGCATCTCTGAGTTCGTCGCCGCGCACGCCGCCGACTACGAGATCGTCGTCGCGTCGCGCGACTGGCACGACGGCGACGGCGACAACGGGGGGCACTTCTCCGAGACACCCGACTTCGTCGACACCTGGCCCGTGCACTGCGTCGCGGGCACCGATGGTGCGGCCTACGACGACGTCTTCGACACCGCGCCGGTCACCCATCACCTCAAGAAGGGGCAGGGTCGGCCCGCCTACTCGCTCTTCGAGGGCGTGACCGACGACGGGCGGACGGCCGCCGACCTCCTCGACGCGGACCGGATCCGCGACATCGACGTGGTCGGCATCGCGACCGACTACTGCGTGCGTGCCTCCGCCCTCGACGCTCTGGCGGCGGGGCGGACCGTGCGGGTGTTCACCGACCTCATCGCGGGCGTGCACGCCGACTCCTCTGCCGCCGCGCTCGACGAGATCGCCGCGGCCGGCGGGCGTCTGCTCCCGTCGACACAGGCCGGGGACTCCGACGAAACGCCGGCACGATGAAGGTGCGGCGCATCCTGGCCACCGACGCGGAGCGCGTGCGCGCCCTGCGCCTGGAGGCGCTCGACGACCCGGCTGCCGGACTCGCGTTCCACGAGACGCGGCAGATCGCCGAGGCGCGGCCCATGCCGTTCTGGACGGACCGGGCCGTCACGGGCTCACTCGGAGACGACTCCGGTCAGTTCATCGCCGAGGACGGGCCCCGGTGGGTCGGCACGGCGACGGTCTTGGCAGCGCGGCCCGGGCGGCGGGCGCTGCTCGTCGGCGTGTTCGTGTCGGCCGATCACCGCGGCGCGGGTGTCCTGGACGCGCTCGTGGATGCGGCGGGGGAGTGGGCTCGGGTGCGCGGCGCCGACGAGCTCGGCCTCGAGGTGCACGTCGACAACCACCGCGCCCAGGCGGCGTACCGGCGGCTCGGGTTCACGCCCACCGGCGTGACGGTGACCGGACCGAACGGGCAGGAGCTCGCGATGGCCCGCCCGCTCGTGGGGTGAGAGGCCGCGGCATCCGTTGATCCATTCGGACGAATGGTTCTATCGAGCGTGCGTGCGCTCTGTCAATACCCAGTTTCGGGTTTCGGCATCCGGTAGTCTCGCAAGTCCAAGGGGAGTACTCCCGACCGCGGTCGGCTCGTCAATACGGATGCACTCGCATCCCGGGTCGCCGGTCCTCATCTCGAGGATGGAGGAGACCTTGGCGTCACTCTCGTCAGCCACGCCACCCCTTGGAGTCTTCCGTGGAAATCACCCCGCTCATCTGGATCATCACCATCGCGGTGACCATCCTGTTCTTCGTCTACGAGTTCTTCGCGCACGTCCGCAAGCCGCACGAGCCGTCGATCGGCGAGTCCGCCCGGTGGTCGGCCTTCTACATCGGCCTCGCGCTGCTGTTCGGCGTCGGCATCGGCGTCGTGTCGGGATGGACGTTCGGCGGTGAGTACTTCGCCGGCTACCTGACGGAGAAGGCGCTGTCGATCGACAACCTCTTCGTCTTCCTCATCGTCATGACCGGGTTCGCCGTGCCGAAGATCTATCAGCAGAAGGTGCTGATGATCGGCATCATCATCGCGCTGATCCTGCGCGGCATCTTCATCGCCGTCGGTGCGACGCTGATCGAAAACTTCTCGTGGATCTTCTACATCTTCGGCGCGCTGCTGCTCTTCCTGGCCTACCGCCAGGCCTTCTCGCACGGTGAGTCCGACCCGGCCAACGGCAAGTTCATGCAGTTCGTGCGCCGTCACCTGCCCGTCACCGACGAGTACCACGAGGACAAGCTCACGGTGAAGAAGGACGGTCGCCGCTTCGTCACCCCGATGCTGCTGACGATCATCGCGATCGGCTTCGTCGACCTGATCTTCGCGGTGGACTCCATCCCCGCCATCTACGGCCTGACCGACGAGGCGTACATCGTCTTCACCGCGAACGCCTTCGCGCTCATGGGGCTGCGCCAGCTGTACTTCCTCATCGGCGGACTGCTCGAGCGCCTCGTCTACCTGGCGCAGGGTCTGGCCGTCATCCTCGCCTTCATCGGCGTGAAGCTCGTGTTCCACGCCCTGCACGTCAACGAGCTGCCCTTCATCAACGGCGGCGAGCCGCTGCTGTGGGTTCCGGAGATCCCCATCTGGTTCTCGCTCCTGTTCATCGGCCTCACCATCACGGTGGCCACGGTCGCCAGCCTCATGAAGACGCGCAACGCTCCCCAGGCGACCGCCGCCGAGACCTCGGCGGTCGAGCCCGAGGTCAGCGTCGCCGCCGGCAGCGAGGGAGCCGTGACCGGCCAGGTCGAGCCCACCAAACCGGTGCGGCCGATCGACGAGCAGCGGAAGCGCTCCCGATGACGCGCGGCTCCACGGCGGCGTCGCCTGACGGCGACAGTCCCCGTACCCGGGTCCGGCCGGGTCTGCACGCCTCCGCGACGGGGGAGATGCGCTGATGGGCGATCTGCTGCTCAACGTCGTGCTGGTGCTGGTGTTCGTCCTCGTGGGCGGCGTGTTCGCCGCCACCGAGATGGCCCTGGTCACGCTCCGCGAGAGCCAGCTGAACCAGCTGGCCGCACGGGGCAAGCGCGGCGAGAAGGTCGCGGGCCTCGCCCGCAATCCGAACACCTTCCTCTCCGCCGTCCAGATCGGCGTGACGGTCGCCGGGTTCGCGTCGGCGGCGTACGGCGCGGCATCCATCGCCCCGTCCGTCGCGCCGCTGCTCGAGGCGGTCGGGGTGGAGGCTCCGCTGTCGACCACGCTCGCGACGGTGCTGCTGACCCTCGTGATCGCGTATCTCTCGCTGGTGCTCGGCGAGCTGGTGCCCAAGCGTCTGGCGATCCAGCGCAACGCGCAGTTCGCCTACGCCGTCGCGCCCGTGCTCAACGGCTTCGCGATCGTGATGCGCCCGGTGATCTGGCTGTTGTCCGTGTCGACCAACGCCGTCGTGCGGCTGCTGGGCGGCGACCCGCACAAGACGGTCGACGAGCTCAGCGAGGAGGAGTTCCGCGATATCGTCGCCAGCCAGCAGGGACTCCCCGAGGAGGAGCGCCGCATCCTCGACGACGTGCTGTCGCTGCGCGGACGCCAGCTCAGCGAGGTCATGCGGCCGCGCCCCGAGGTCGTCGCCCTCGACGAGTCGGGCACGGTCGCCGACGCGATCGAGCAGGTGCGGGACCTGCCCTTCTCCCGCTATCCGGTGTCGGAGTCGTCCATCGACGACATCGTCGGGTTCGTCCACGTCCGCGACCTCTTCGAGGCGGCTGCCGCCGATCCCGAGCGCCCGCTCGACCGGCTCGTGCGGTCCATCCCCTACCTCCCGTCCACCGCCCGGGTGCTGCCGACGCTGTCGCGGATGCGCGCAGACGGCAGCCACATCGCTGTCGTCATCGACGAATACGGCGGAACGGACGGCATCGTCACCCTCGAGGACCTGGTGGAGGAGGTCGTCGGAGAGATCTTCGACGAGTACGACACCGACGTCGCGGCGATCGCAGAGGGCGGCGAGGTCGACGGCCGCCTCAACCTGCAGGACTTCGAGGAGGCCACGGGCCTTGCGCTGCCGCGCGGCGCGTCCGACACGGTCGCGGGGTTCGTGACCGAGCAGCTCGGGCGTCTCGCCGTCGTCGGCGACAGTGTCGAGGTGCCGGGCGCGACCATCCACGTGACCGCCATGGACCGCCGCCGCATCGCGACGCTGCGCGTCGCGGCGCACGCCGACGAGGAGCGTGCTGCGGCCGAGCCGGTCGCCTGATCGGGCGGTCGCCGTTGTTCACCTGACGCGTGTGGTGGGTACCGACGGGTTCCTGCGGCGAGACGCGTCAAGTGAAGCGGATGCTGCAACCCGGCGCCGCAGCATCCGTCGCGTCAGAGCGGCTGTGCCAGGAAGGCGAGCGTCTGTCCGATGAGGCGTCCGGGCGCCGCGGGTTCGGGAGGTCCGGGCGGCTGTTCCCACTGCGAGAGCTGCAACGACGTCTCGACGACCGCTCGGGCTCGCTCGAAGCGCCGCGCGGCGAGCTTCTCCGCCAGCTCGGGGAACGCCAGGCCTGATGCCGCCAGCTCGCCGAGCACGACCGCATCCTCGATCGCGAGCCCGGCCCCGTACGAGATGTGCGGCGTCGTGGTGTGGACGGCGTCGCCGATCAGCAGCGTCCGGCCGGCGTGCCAGGGCGGTGCCATCAGCAGCCACGTCAGAGCACGGAAGTCGACCTGGTCGGTGTCCGTCAGCTGCGATGCGACGGCAGGGGCGAAGCCCCCGAACCGTGCGAGGCGTTCGTGGAAGAGCCGCAGAAGGTCCTCCCGCGGCGGCCGCGCCGCGCCGATGCCAGAGTCCAGCATCCAGAGATAGAGGCGACCATCGGGCAGCGGCACCAGGCCGAGGCGGATCGGCCCGTCGAGCATCATCGTGTAGCGGTCGAGCCCCGGCGGGCAGACGGCGGCGGCTCGCCAGATCGACTGTCCCGCGTAGGCCGGCTCCGCGGCATCCGGGAAGAGGCGTTGCCGGAGTGCCGAATGCGCTCCGTCCGCGCCGATGACGTAGTCGACGGCGACGTGCGTCCCATCCGACAGGGCGACGTCGGCGTGATCCTCGGAGGTCACCATGTCCTCGACGGTGGTGCCGAGGCGCACGGCGATGCGCGCGCGCTCGACGGCCGACACCATCACGTCGTGGACCGCCTCGCGCGTCATCCCGAGGAGCGGCGGGTCCTCCGGGGTGTTGACGTTCAGCTGGGGCATCTGGGCGATCGGGGTGCCGTCGGCCGCGCACATGTCGATCACGTCGTGTCGTCGACCGACGTGCACCAGGTCCTCGTGGATGCCGAGACTCTTGGTCGCGCGCTGCGGCGCGCTCTGCAGTGCCAGCCCGATGCCGCCGGGTCGCCAGTCCGCGGAGGCCTCCACGATCTCGACATCCGCACCCGCTTGGGTCAGCGCCAGTCCTGAAGCCATCCCGGCGGGTCCGCCGCCCACGATCAACACCTTCGTCACGCCGTCACCGTAGTGGGCGGAGGGCGGCCTTCGTAAGCGAAAGTTTTCGGGAGTGCGCCCTTCCGGGCCTTGTCTGCCACCCCTCGGGGTGTGGTGCACCGCCGCGACGGGATGTCACGCTGAGTCGTGGGATCGGCGGATCTGGGGTTCGCCCCCACCCGGCACCGTCCCGTCTCGGTGGGGCGGTGGGACGGTGCCGATTCCGCGGTCAACCCCGCCGCCCGGTGCATCATCGACGGTAAAATCGCGCATGGCGTCTCATCGGACGTGCCGTGCAGCGACAGCCCGAGGAGCAGCGACATCGACGACCACACCGTCCCGCCGGCGCAGCCGTCGGCCGGGTGTCGCCATCGCTGATCGCAGCGGGGCTGAGCCCCGCACCCGCACCCGCACCCGCACGGCGTGGTCCACCGTGTCCCGGCTCGTGCACATCTCCCGGCCGGTGCTGTGGATCAACGCCATCGGCACCGGTGTCGTGGGTATGTGGCTGACCGGACAGCTGTTCGACCTGCAGGCGCTGCCGATCCTCGTGTGGCTCACCCTGCCGTTCAACCTGCTGATCTACGGCGTCAACGACATCTTCGACCAGGACACCGACGCGCTGAACTCGCGCAAGGGCTCCATCGAGGGCGCGCTGATCGAGCCGACAGAGGTGCGGCTCATCGCGTGGGCGGTCGCCGTCACGAACCTCCCGTTCCTCGTCTACTTCGTCATCGCGCTGCCGCCGCTGGCGGTGGCGGTCATCCTGCTCTACACGCTGATCTTCGTGTTCTACTCGGCTCCGCCGCTGCAGTTCAAACGGCGCCCGTTCCTCGATTCGCTGAGCAACGCTGCCTACGCACTGCCGCTGCTCATCCTCCCCGTCGCGCTCCGCGCCGACCCCGTGTGGCCGGCCGTCATCGGCCTGATGGCGTGGAGTGTCGCCAAGCACGCGTACGACGCGGTCCAGGACATCGAGGAGGATCGCGCGTCGGGCATCACCACGACGGCGGTGCGGCTCGGACCGCGCGGCACCGCGATCTGGAGCGGGATCTGGTGGCTGGTCTCGACCGCCCTCTTCGCCCTCGTGAGCGTGCCCGTCGCCATCGTCAACATCGTCCTCGCGGGCTTCCTGGTCGTGCAGCTGCTGCGGCGTCCTCTGCCCGCGACGGGCCGTCGCCTCTACCCCGTGTCCGTCGCCTTCCCGTACATCGCCGGCTCCGTTGCGAGCGGTCTCCTCTTGGCCGCGATGTTCCTCGGGATGTATCCCTGATGCGGCCCGCTCTCCGCAGACGAGGAGTCATGTCGTGAGTCGTATCGTCGTCATCGGAGCGGGGCTCGGTGGGCTCGCAGCATCCGCTTTCCTCGCCCGCGCCGGTCATCAGGTGACGGTCCTCGAGGCGGCCGCCACCGTCGGCGGCAAGAGCCGTCGCATCGAGATCGACGGGGAGCGGATCGACACCGGTCCGTCGCTGGTCACCTTCCCGGGTGTCTGGGACGAGCTCCTGCGCCGCCTCGACGCCGGCGGTCGTCCGATCTCGGACGCGGGCGCCATCGAGCTCGAGCGCCTGCCCGAGGTGGGGCGTTACTACTACGACGGCGAGACCGTCTCGCTGCCCGTGCCACCCGATCACCCCTGGTACCCGGCGTGGCGCCGCTTCAGCGATCTGCACGCGCCTCTCGCCGACGACGTCACCGCGCTGCTGATCGCGGATCCGCTCGACCGTTCGTCCTTGCCCGCCCTGCGCCGCCTGCTCGCCGTGTACGGTCCGCGACTGACCACCCGCGCCTACCTCGACAGCCTCGACTGGCTCCCCGACGGCCTGCGCGAGATCATCGCCATCCACACGCTCAACGCGGGCGTCTCGCCCTCGCGCACGCCCGCGCTGTACGCGAGCATGCCGGCGATCATGGCCGAGACCGGGGTCTGGGTGCCGCGCGGAGGCGTCTACGAGGTCGCGCTCGCCCTCGCGAGACTGGCGGATGCTGCGGGTGCCGTGGTGCGGACGGGCGAGGCCGTCACGCGGGTCGAGCGCGGTCGGGTGACGACGACGCAGGCCTCGTACGCCGCCGATCTCGTGGTCAGCTCGCTCGATGCCGACCGGCTGGAGCAGCTGCGGGGGGACCGCGCCCGCGGCTCGCACACGCTCTCGTGCTCGGCCCTCGCGATCTACGGCGTGCTGCGAGACCCGCTGCCCGAGCACATCGCGGCGCACAGCGTCATCCTCCCGACGAAGCCTGCCGCGCTGCACCGCAGTCTCGCCGCGGGCGACGAGCCGGCCGACACGATGGCCTTCGTCAACCACTACCGACCCGGCGAGGTGTACCCGAACGGCCGGAGCACGCTCGGCATCCTGCTGACCGCGCCCGCCGACGGCGGCGACTACACGCTCGAGCACCCGTTCGTGCGACGCGAGGTCGAGCGCATCTCCACCACGATGGGCTTCGACGCGCCGCTCACCGACGCGATGGTGGGCAGCACGGTGCTCGACCCGCAGTACTTCGGCTCGTTCGGCGAACCCCACGGTGCGCTCTACGGCGCGGCGCGTCCGCTCTGGATGAGCGGCCCGCTGCACCAGCCGGGCTACCGGGATCTCCGCGCGCCTTGGCTCTGGCGCGTGGGCGCCTCGGTGCACCCCGGCGGCGGCATTCCCGCCGTGATCGGGGGAGCGATGATCGCCATGTCGAAGCTTCTGGCCAAGCACCCCGCCTGATGCCTGCTCAGTCGTGGGTTCGCGCCGGGCGGTATAGCGCGGCCGTGACCCCTGAGCTGAACGCGCGCCTGTCGACCGACTCGAGCTCCACGCGCTCGCCGAGTCCGGCGAGGAGCGTCGGACCATGGCCGGCCAGAACCGGGTGCACGAGGAACTCGTATTCGTCGATGAGTCCGAGGTCGGCCAGCGCGGTGGGGAGGGTCACGCCGCCCACCCAGAGTCGCCCGCCCGGCTGATCCTTGAGCCGCTGCACGTTCTCGCGGAGGTCGCCCGAGAGCAGCTCGGCGTTCCAGTCGACCTCGCTCAGCGTGGTCGACACCACGTGCTTGCGCGCGCCGTCGATCGCCTCCGCGAAGGCGACGGCCGCGGCATCCATCCATGTGGGCCACACTCCGTCAGCCGGCCGGCGCCATGCCGACCGCATCATCTCGTACGTGGTGCGGCCGAAGATCAACGCGTCCGCATGCGCCATCTCATCGGTCCAGAAGCGCATGGACTCCTCGTCCGGCGGGAGGCCGGCTTCGTGGTGGCAGCAGCCGTCGAGCGTGACGTTGATCGAGTATCTGAGCGTCCTCATCGCGACTCCTTCGTCGTCGTGCGGGTGGTCCTCGATGGCGCCGACTCCACTCGCGTTGCCCTCCCACCGAACAGGATCTACCGGGGAACGGGGCCCTGTCGAGAGTTCTCGCTCAGAAGCGGTCGTAGAGCTCCTGATCGGTGACACCCGTCTGTCCGACGGCGTGGACGCCACGGACCGGCCGCAGCTCGAATGTGCCGTCGGCGCTCCGGTGCAGCGTTGCGGTGTAGTCGCCGCGAGTGTCCAGCTTCACCTCCCAGAGGTCGGAGTCCATCAGGCGCAGTGTGACGATGGCGCCGCTGCGGGCGACGAAACGGGTCTCCGTCTCTGCGGCGGAGGGGAGGGGGATGAGCGAGTCGGCGGACGCCATGGGTGAAGTGTAGAAGCACGGTCGGACCATCGGCTTCGCGCTCCGGTCACGACTGCAGAGCTCTCCCGCCGACACGGCTCGCTAGCATGCGGAGCATGACCATCAGCATCGCGAATGTCGGGATCGCGGTCCGCGACCTCGAAGCGGCCGTGTCGTTCTTCACCGATCTCGGGTTGGAGGTCGGCGGGCGCGACACCGTCAGCGGCGCCTGGGCCGACACCGCCGTGGGTCTCGACGGCAACCACGCGAAGATCGCCGTCCTTCGACCACCGGAGGGCGGCGGCGAACTAGAGCTCTTCGAGTACGTCCATCCCGATGCGGTCGAGAGGGAGCCGATCCGGCCCAACGAGATCGGCATGCACCGAGTCGCTTTCGCCGTCGACGACATCGAGGGGGCGCTGGCCATCGCCGGACGTCACGGCTGCTTCCCGCTGCGGAGTGTCGCGACGTACGAAGACGCCTACAAGCTCACGTATCTCCGCGGACCGAGCGACATCATCGTGATGTTCGCCGAGGCATTGCATCGGGGCTGATCAGGCCGCATCCTCAGCAGTACTCCACTCCGTCGTCGCGCGCGTACATCCGGTGCTTAGGTGGAGGGCCCGCCTTCACCTAGGCCCGGGTGCGCCAGTCGGGCAAGGCGGACGCGCATACCGGTGAGCAGCGCTTCCAGCCCCGCCTCGAAGGACGCATCGGACGCACGTCGGCCGCCCGCGGTACTGCGCCTCGACTGGATCACGCGGCTGAGGGCGGGAGCGTCGTCGGGGTCGCTCAGGTCGAACATCTCCGCGGGAGCGACAGCGTCCAAGGCGGCACCGAGGATGAAGTTCTCCAGCGCCACGAGGGCGACCATGACATCGCTGTCGGGCCATCCGGCGTCGAGGAACGCCTGGACGACGTGCTCGTACATCTCCGTCGTGCGGACCGCGCCGTTCAACGGTGTGGTGGCGAAGACGGCGATGGTCGCCGGATGACGGGCGAAGGCATCGCGGTAGGACCGCCCCCAGAGGTACAGGGCCTCGAAGAACGGCGCGGTCGCGAAGACGGAGGTGTCGATGCGATCGCTCACCAGCTCGCGGACCCGCGCGAGGACCTCTTCCTTGCCGGCGACGTGGTTGTACAGAGCAGAAGGGCCGACGCCCAGTCGGCGCGCGAGCTCCGACATCGTGAAGTCGCCGGATTCATCGAGCAGACCGATCGCGGCAGACGCGATGCTCGCGACGCTGAGCAACGGCGCCGTCGGGCGGCCTGCGCGCCGCGCGATGCTCGACCCTGCTCTTGATTCGCTGTTCACGAGAACTCCAGCGTATCGATGTCGGCCCCCTCGCTTCGCGACGGAACGATGCCGCACGCCGCCCTCGTCACAAATGAAGACTGTTCATATGATCACGAAGAAGACCTCGTACACAAGCTTGGAACACGTTCGTAACATGCCGTTCTCACCCGTAATTCCGGTGCTTGTGGAAGCGGCGCACGTCGGTCTACTATCAAGCCTCAACAAATGAATTGCATTCATTTGACGGGGAATGCGGCCGTCACCGTCGTCGGTCGGCCCCCTACGGCTCGCTCACGAAGCACCAGCCGCCCCCACCGAAGCTCCACCCGCTGCACCTCCTGCACCCTGTCGAGTTCCATTCCCTCACTCAGAGAAAGTTCGCCCATGCGCAGAACCATCCGTCTTACCGCCGCCGCCGCCATGGTGTCGGTCCTCGTGCTCACCGGCTGCACCAATCTCGCCGCCTCGTCCGGCTCCTCGGCCGCCCCCGCACCCGCGGACAGCGGATCGAGCGACAAGGGAGCCGTCGCGCTCAGCTTCGGCGGTCTCGATATCCAGGTCTGGAACACGCTCCTCGACAAGGTCGGAACTTCCGTGGAGGCTGCCGGTTACGAATTCCTGAGCGATGACCCGCAGTGGGACTTGCAGACGCAGATCTCCGACTGGGAGTCCTGGATCGCCCGCGGTGATGTCAAGGCCATCATGGGCTACCCCGTGCAGTCCGACTCCATGGTCACGGTGACCCAGCAGGCCCAGCAGGCCGGTGTGCAGGTGCTCGGCTATGCCAGCGCATGGGAGGGCACGAGCGCCGCGGTGCTCATCGATAACCGCAACGACGGCATCCACCTCGGCGAGTCGATGGGCGAGTGGGTCAACGACAAGTACGGGAAGGACGCGGAAGTGCCGGTCGCCCTTCTCGGGTACTGGGATACCGACCTGGGACGAGAGCGCTCCGAGGGCATCGTCGAAGGGCTCAAGAACGTTGGCGCCAACGTGTCGATCACCGAGCACTCGGTCATCTCGCTCGATGACGGATACAAGGCCGCGCAGAACCAGCTCGCCGCGAAACCCGACACGAAGATCTGGCTGTCGATGGGCAATGACCCGGCGCTCGGCGCGTACCAGGCGCTGCTCGACTCCGGTGTCAACCCGCAGGACCCGGATGTGACCCTGGGCAGCATCGACGCCACCGACGAGATCCTCGACATCGTCAAAGACCCCCAGTCCTTCTGGCGGATCCTGTACTCCCCGAACCTTCAGGACATCGCGGACGCGATGTCGGCGCTCCTCATCGCATCGGCCGGCGGCACCGAGCTGTCCGACACGACGCTCGCCTCGGAGCGTGTCACGGCGGACAACATCGACACCTTCTACGTCAAGTGACGCACGCGATGACATCGGAGACGGTCGTGCGAGATATCGATCGAACACCCCGTCTCGCATTGACGGACATCGGCGTGCGGTTCGGTGCCACCCTGGCGCTCGACGAGATCGACTTCGAGGTGCCCGCCGGTCAGATCGTCGGTCTGCTCGGTCATAACGGAGCGGGCAAGACGACCCTGTTCAACGTCGTCTCCGGTGTCATCGCGGCCACGTCGGGCCGGTTCAGCATCGACGGGCAGGATACGGGCAGGGGTCTGACTCCGCGGGACGCGAGCGACCTCGGCATCACCGTGATCCACCAGGAGCCGGCCCTGGCGCAGAACCTGTCGGTGCTCGACAACCTCTATCTCGGGCGCCCGGGTCGGGGGCACCGCGCGGAACGTGCCGCCGCCGCCCGTGCCGCGCTCGATCGCGTCGGGTCCTCGGTCGCCCTGGACACCCCCGTGGGAGCACTGGGCCTCGGCGACCGGCAATTGGTCGACCTCGCGAGAGGTCTGCTGGCCGGAGACATGAAGCTGCTGCTGCTCGACGAGCCCACCGCGGCTCTGGGCCGTGCCGAGACCGACTACCTCCACGACCTGATCCGCTCCCTCGCGGCCGAGGGTGTCACGGTCATGTACGTGTCGCACCGCTTGCCCGACATCCTCACCGTCTGCGACCGGATCGTGGTGCTTCGCGGCGGACGCATCGTCAAGGACGATGACGCGGCATCCTTCACCCCGTCACTCCTCGCCTCTGCGCTCGTCCCCGACATCCAGGAGAATGTGTTCGCCGACGCTCGCATCGGAGAACGGATGCTCGAAACCACGCGGGGTTCTCAGGTGATCGCGCACGCGGGCGAAGTGGTGGGTCTCTTCGGGATGGCGGCCGGTGAGCAATTCGACCTGCTCAGCGCGCTCGGCGGCCAGGACGGCCGATATTCCGTCCTCCTCGGCGGCACCCGCACGACGGTGACCAGCCCGGCCGATGCGATCACCAAGGGCATTTTCCTGGTGCCCGCCGATCGTGAGCGCGACGGTCTCGTTCAGGAGCAGACCGCCCTGGAAAGCGTGCTGCTGCCGTGGTACTCGCGGCCGTGGTGGCGGGCCTTCTGGGTCACCGGTTCCTCCGGGCTCGACGTCTACCGCCGGGCGCGGGAGGACTTCGGCATCACGGGCCCCGACCACACGGCCGCCATCTCCTCGTTCAGCGGCGGCAACCGCCAGAAGCATCTGCTCGCCCGATGGACCCATCCGCAGACCCCGCGTGTCCTCCTCCTCGCACAGCCGACGCAGGGTGTCGACGTGGGGGCCAAGGTCGACATCGTGCGCGTGGTGCGCGAGACGGCGGCTCGCGGCGTGTGCGTCGTGGTCGCTTCCGCCGAGTCCGACGAGATCGCGTCGATGTGCGATCGCTCCTACGTCATGGTCGGCGACCGTGTATCCGAGGTCGCGCGCTCTGACCGTTTCGACGAGAACCTTCTGGGCGAGCTGCTGGCCCTCGCTGCCGCGGCCGCCTGACCCTCGACCTTCACACAGGAGAACCGACCCAATGAACAGCTCCCGAGCCAAACTCTTCCTCGCGAAGAACGGCATCTTCATCGCGCTGGTCGCGCTGATCGCACTCTTCGGCGTGCTCAACCCCAACTTCCTCACGCTGTCCAGTGCGACCAACGTCCTGATGCAGGCCACGGAGCTCGCGATCATCGCGCTGCCGCTCGCCTTCCTCATCATGTCCGGGACCATCGACCTCTCCGTCGGATCGGTCGCCTCACTCGCCGGTGTCAGCGCCGGCATGGTGATGGCATCCACCGGCTCGACGGCGATGGGACTCCTCGTCGGACTGCTGGTCGGACTCGCGGCCGGCGCTCTGAACGGCGTGCTCATCGCCTACCTCGGCCTCAACTCCTTCGTCGTGACGCTCGGTGCGCTGAGCGTGTGGGGAGGACTGGCTCTGCTGATCACGGGAGGCAAGACGGTGACCCGCACCGATCTCCCTGAGGACTTCCGCAGCATCGGCACCGCAGGTCTCGGACCCGTCCCGGTGCAGATCGTCATCTTGGTCCTGCTCATCATCGGCGGCTGGTACGTCCTGAATCGCACGCAGTTCGGAAAGCAGGTGCTCGCCATCGGCGGCAACCGCCGAGCCGCACGCCTCATGGGTGTGCGTGTGGCTCGGACCCAGTTCATCCTGTTCGCAGTGAGCGGTCTGTTCGCGGCCTTCGCCGGCATCATGCTCGCCGCGAAGGTGCAGTCCGCCAGCCCGACGATCGGCACCGGTATGGAGCTCAACGCCCTCACCGTCGTCCTCCTGGGTGGCGTTGCCTTCGAGGGCGGCCTGGGGCGCATCTCCAACGTCGTGGCCGGCCTGTTGTTCTTCCGGGTGCTGAACAACGGACTCATCTTCCTGCAGGCGTCCCCGTTCCTGCAGACCGTCCTCATCGGCGTCATGCTGATCGTCGCCGTCGGATTGGACTCGACCATCCAGCGCATCATCCGATCGTCCTGGGCGCAGCTCGGACGCAGATCGACCTCTTCCCAATCTGCCGCCGCCACCGTGGCCGCCAAGTAAGGGGCCACCATGGCAACGCCCGACCTCATCGTCATCGTCGATTCCGTCCTCACCCTCGACCCATCCGTCCCGGACGCCCGCGCGGTCGCCGTCAGCGATGGGGTGATCAGCGCCGTCGGGGCTCCTGAGGACATCCGCGCTCTCGCCGGAGACGCGACAGCCATCGAGCAGGTCGGCGGGGTGCTGACACCGGGACTCACGGATAGTCACACCCACGTCGTCTGGGGGCTGGAGCTCACGCGTGGAGTGCAGCTCACCGACCTCGACCTCGACACCGTGCGCGAGCGGGTACGCACGGCTGCCGCGGCGACACCGGCGGGGGAGTGGGCGCACGGCTGGGGATTGGACCCGAATCTCTTCACCGAAAGCGGATTCACCGGCCGCGTCTTCGATGACGTCACCGGCGATGTGCCGACGTTCCTGCGCATGCGGGACGGACATTCCGCGATCGTGAACGCGGCCGCGATCCGCGTCGCCGGTCTCACCGGAGCGGAGACGTTCCCCGACGAGTCGCGCATCGGGGTGTCTGATGACGGGTCGCCGAGCGGCTACATCCTCGAAGTCCGGGCGATGGACCTCGTCTTGAGCTACGCACCGGACGAGTCGCTCGAGGTGATGGCCGCGCGTCTTCGGAATGTGCTCGACGGCATGGCTGCGGCGGGTATCACCACCACCTACGTCATGGACTACCACCGCTTCACCGCGCCGCTGATGGAGATCCTCGAGCAAGACGACGACCTGCCAGTCCGTCTGAAGTTCTCGCCGTTCGTCTACCCCGGCGCCTCAGCGGCGGACCTCGAGGAGGTCAGAGCGCTGCAGGGCACGGGTGGACGCCGTTGGCGGGTCGAGGGGGTCAAGTTCTTCATCGACGGCACGATCGACAACGGCTCCGCTTGGCTAGACACCCCCGATGCTTACGGTCAGGGGACCACGTCCATCTGGACCGATCCCGACGAGTACCGCCACGCCGTCGCGTTCTTCGTCGAGCACGGGATCCCGACGGCCACACACGCCATCGGGGATCGCGGCGTCGCGTTCGTCCTCGACGCGCTCGAGGCGCTGGGTCCCCAGGTGGCGGCCGGCGCTCATCGCATCGAGCACATCGAGACGATCCCCGACGACGTCGTCCCGCGCTTCGCGCAGCTGGGTGTCGTCGCGAGCATGCAGCCCGTTCACGGGACGCACCACACTCGCGCGGACTTCTCCGACAACTGGTCGACGCGTTTAGGCGTGGAACGAGCCGGTCACGGGTGGCGCTGCCGGGACCTCCGTGACGCGGGCGCGGTGATAGCGCTGGGCTCGGACTGGCCGATCACGCCGTTTGACCCCCGCGCCATGATGGCGGACACCATCCTGCGGCGACCCGTCGAGAGACCGGACGTCGAGCCTATCCGCGCCGATCAGGGACTCACCGCCCGAGAGGCGCTCGAGGGTTACACCGTCAACGCCGCCCGCGCCGCAGGCTGGCAGGACGTGGCCGGCACGATCACGGTCGGCAAGCGCGCCGACTTCACCGTGTGGCAGACGGACCCGCTGTCTGTCGATGCCCAACGCCTCCCGGATGTCGAGATCATCGGCACCTGGATCGAGGGTCGGCGCGTCGGGTGACGGACTCCGAGCGGATCGGGAGCCCGTCATGGGCGTAACGGTGTTCCACGGCGGCGCCATCCGGATCGACGGCGTCACGCCTGACCCCGCACGACTGGTGGTCGTCGACGGAGTGATCGCTCCGGCGGGCTTCGCTGTTCCTCCCGATGCCGAGAGCGTCGACCTGAAGGGGGGTCTCCTTCTCCCCGCCTTCGGCGAAGGTCACGCCCATCCGCTTCTCGCCGGCAGGGAGCGCGTGGGACCCGAGCTGCGCGACGCGAGGACGGTGAAGGACGTTGCTGCGCGCGTGCGCGCCTGGGCCGAGACGTCCGACGCGCCGTGGCTGGTGGGCGGCAGCTACGACGCCACCATCGCGGCAGGCGGCAGGTTCGATGCCGCGTGGCTCGACGAAGTCGACCGCCCGGTCGTGCTGCACGCATGGGACTACCACACCGCCTGGGTCAACTCGGCAGCCCTCCGCGCGGCGGGAGTGGACGCATTCACGCGTGATCCTGCTCTCGGACGGATCCTGCGCCGACCCGACGGCACACCGCTCGGCACGCTCGTTGAGCGGCCGGCCATCGACCTCGTGCTCTCGCACGCACCCCAGCCGAACCTCTCGGCCGATGTCGATGCGCTGGTGTGGGCGGGGGAGCACCTCGCCGCCCACGGCATCACCTGGGTGCAGGAAGCGTGGACAGAACTGCAGGACGTGCCGGCGTGGCGAGCAGCAGCCTTATCCGGTCGCCTCGTCGTCGACGCGGACATCGCCCTGAGGGCTGACCCCGATCGCTGGCCCGCGCAGCTCGATGAGCTCCGGCAGGCGGCCGACGAGCTCTCCGATGTGCCGGGCCTCACCTGCCGCACCGTGAAATTCTTCGTCGACGGGATCCTCGAGAACCACACCGCGCACCTTCTCGAGTGCTATCACGACGCCCACACGCGCGGCCTGCCGAATTGGGCGCCGGACCGTCTCGTGGACGCGGTCACCGCCTGCGACGCCGCCGGGTTCGACGTGCACCTCCATGCCATCGGCGACGCCGCCATTCGCGCAGCGCTCGATGCGGCCGCCGGCATCCGGGAGAGTCTGCGACGCGGACGCCGACTCACGATCGCGCACGCGCAGCTGATCGACCCCGCCGACCTTCCGCGGCTCGCCGACCTCGACGTGACCATCTGCTTCCAGCCGCAGTGGGCGCTCGAGGACGCCGTCATGACGGATCTCACGTTGCCCCGTCTCGGTCCGCGCCGCGAACTGCAGTACCGGATGCACTCGGCCCGACGAGCCGGCGCGCGGCTCAGCTTCGGCAGCGACTGGCCGGTCGCGGCCCCAGACGTGCTGGCCGGCATCCGAACAGCGATCTCCAGACAGGATGCTGCGGGTCGGCCCTCCGGCGGCTGGCAGCCGGAGGAGCGCATCACGGTGGACGAGGCGATCGACGCCGCCACGAGTGGCGTCGCCTGGCAGGCGGGCGATCAAGGCCACCGTGGCGCTCTGCGCCCCGGAATGGTCGCGGACCTGGTCTGGCTGGATCGCGACATCCGGGCCATGGATCCGACGGGCATGACCGACATCGGAGTGCGCGGCACCTGGCGTCGGGGTATCCGCACCTTCGGTTCGCCGGTCACGCCGACCGCCGAACCCGAGCGCAGGCCGGACCGACTAGTCTACGTCACCGACTGAGGGATGCCCAAGTGGACGGTCCTTCGTCTCCACCACGTCTACACGACGCCGGACGTGCCCAGAAGCGCGCCGATGGCGAACGTCGCCAGCAGTGCGAGCGCTCCTCCGCCGACGATGCGAAGGATCGGGCGCAGGACGGGACTGCCGCCGATCCGAGCGCTGAGCCAGCCCGTCAGCGCGAGTGCGAGCAGAACGACCGCGAAGGTGACGGGAACGCGGACGTCGGGTGGTGGCAGGAGGATGGCCAGTAAAGGCAGAACAGCGCCGAGGGTGAAAGCGAGCGCGGAGGCGCCCGCCGCGGCGAGCGGACTCGCGACGCTGTCCTCGCGGAGGCCGAGCTCCGCGTCGAGGTGGGCGGCGAGGGGATCCTTCGACGTCAGCTCCGTGGCCACGAGCCGCGCGGTGGAGGGCGTCAGCCCGCGCGCTTCGTAAAGTCCGGCGAGTTCGTCGAGCTCCCCGTCCGGATCCTCGGCCAGTTCGATCCGCTCCTTCGCGATGAGCGCTCGCTGACTGTCGCTCTGGCTGCTCACCGAGACGTACTCGCCGAGGGCCATCGAGATCGCTCCGCCGACGAGTCCGGCCACACCGGCGGTGAGCAGCGCGGGTGTGGCCGTGGTCGCACCCGCTACGCCGACCACGAGGGCGGCGACCGACACGATGCCGTCGTTGGCGCCGAGGACCCCGGCTCGAAGCCAGTTCAGCCTTCCCGTGAGGTCGCCGTCGTGCGGCTCGACCGGAAAGGATGTGCCCCGCGCGTCGTCTGTCATGAAGCCGATGCAAGCACTGCTCGGGGGTGCGCACCAGCAAGGCGACACTCACCTCGCACGACGACCTTCCTCAAGCAGATGTGCGGCGCCCGCGCAAGGGTCGGCCTGTTTCTACCCGCGCCGCATGCGACGCGAACGCGCGGACGCATACTGGCCTTCGCTCGCCCACGCTCACAGAGGACCACTCATGTTCGACACCTTCTTCGGACTCCCGCTGCACCCCCTCGTCGTCCACGCGACCGAGGTGATCGTGCCGCTCGCCGCTCTCCTGGTCGTCCTCACCGCGGCGTGGCCGCGGTTCCGTCGATGGGGCGCCTACCTCACCGCCGGCACCGCGCTCGTCGCGGTCGCGCTCGTGCCCATCACGAAAGAGTCGGGAGAGCGGCTGGAGGCTCGCGTCGGTGAGAACTCCCTGATCGAGGCCCACGCCGAGCTTGCGGACGGACTTCTTCCGTGGACGATCGGTCTGCTCGTGGTCGCGGCCGCGCTGCTGTGGTGGAACATCCGGGAGCGTCGCGCGCGGGCCTCGACCGAGGACGCGCCCGCGTCGACGCGCGCGACCCTGCGATGGGTGCCCGTCACCCTTCTGGTCGCGGCCGTCGTCGTCGCCGGCGGCACGACCGTGGATGCCGTCCTCATCGGTCACAGCGGTGCCACGGCCGTCTGGTCGGGAGACATGGGCTGACGTCCGCCTGCCGCGGCTCTGTGTCCGCTCGATCGGTCGTGACAGAGGGGCAGTATTCCGACGATGGGTGACGTTCCTGTGCTCGGCGGCATCGCGTGCCTCGGGCAGGCTGTTCGTATGTCGAATGACGCGCGCCCTGTCAGTCATCTCCACGTCGGCGAGACGGTGCAGATCGAGTACATCGACGAGGGGCCGACCGACGGACCAGTCGTCGTCCTGCTGCACGGTTATCCCGACATCCCGGCGACCTGGGATGCCGTCGTCGGGATGCTGCCGCCCGGGCTGCGCATCATCCGTCCGTGCCTCCGCGGCGTCGGGTTGACCAGGATCATCGATCCGCGGGCGCGTTCCGGGCAGGTCGCCGCACTGGCGTCCGACGTGAGAGAACTCCTGTGCGCGCTCGACCTCCGCGATGTCGTCCTCGTCGGACACGACTGGGGAGCGCGTGCGGCGCATGCTGCCGCCGTCCTCGAGCCGGAGCTGTTCCGTGGGCTCATCACACTCTCGACCGCCTACGGCGACGGTCGCGGACTCACGGCCGAGCAGTCGCTGGCCGACGTCTCCGTGGCCTGGTACCGCTACTGGCTCTGCACCGAACGAGGCGCCGCCGCGTTCCGCGCAGACCCCGCCGCGCTGACACGGTGGGCGTGGCGACACTGGTCGCCGTCGGTGAAGCTGACGGAGCATGACCTCGAGGCGATCCTCACCGCGACCGATACAGATGAGTTCGCCGACGATGTGGTGCACTACTACCGCCACGGCGCCGGCGAGGCGGACGGAGCGCCACTTTACGCAGACACGCAGGCGCATCTGGACGCCTGGCCTCGGATCCGCGTCCCTGCGACGTTCCTCATCGGCACGGCGGACGGATGCGAGACGCTGGCGCCTGCCCGAGCGAACGGGCACCTGTTCGACGCCGAGCGGACGCTGATCGAACTCGACGGTGTCGGCCACTTCATTCAGAGGGAGCAGCCGCGCGCCGTCGTCGACGCCATCGTGTCTCACCTCCGCCAACCTCAGACCGACTGACTCCTCCCCGATCAATCGATCCACCCGCGTCAGCGCTTGGGGTGCGACATCGTCGAAGGACTCCATCCGCCGCACGGCTCTGCGTCGGCGGTGGAGCGCGGCGTACGCTCGGACCATGTCGATCGAGGATGCCGCCTTCCCTGTCATCGATGGGCACAACGACCTGCCCTGGGAGCGTCGCGAGTCGCACGATTCGGGACTGGACGGCATCGACTCGGAGGTCGACTCCCTTCACACCGACCTGCCCAAGCTGCGCGCCGGCGGCGTGGTCGGGCAGTTCTGGTCGGTCTTCGTGCCGACGGACGTGCCGGATCCCGTGGCGGCGACGCTGCAGCAGATCGATCTCGTGCACCGGATGGTCGACCGCTATCCGCGCGACCTCGCTCTCGCCCGCACCGCCGCCGAGGTGCGCTCTGCCGTCGATTTCGGGCGCATCGCGTCGCTGCTGGGCGCCGAGGGCGGGCACTCGATCGGTGACGATCTCGCCGTCCTCCGCACCTTCGCGAGGCTCGGCGTGCGCTACATGACCCTCACCCACAACGACGACACCCCGTGGGCGGACTCTGCGACGGGATCGCACCCGCATGGCGGGCTCACCGGCCGCGGACGCGAGATCGTCGCAGAGATGGAGCGGATCGGCATCCTCGTGGATCTCTCCCACACCTCGCCGGCGACGATGCGCGACGCGCTCGATGTCGCGACGCAGCCGGTCATCTTCAGCCACTCGTCGACCACTGCCGTCGCCGATCATCCGCGGAACGTGCCCGACGACGTGCTGGCCCGTCTTGCGGACAACGGCGGCCTGGTCATGATCACGTTCGTGCCGCAGTTTGTGTCCGTGCCCTACGCCGAGTGGCTGGCGGCCGGATCGTCCGGTGAGCCACCCCTCGTCACGGTGGCTGATGTCGCCGATCACGTGGAGCACGCCCGCGACGTCGCAGGGTCCGCTCACATCGGCCTCGGCGGAGATTACGACGGAACGCCCGTTCTCCTCCCGGACCTGAGGGACGTGTCGCGCTACCCGGTGCTCGCGGACGAGCTGCGCAGACGCGGGTGGGACGACGCCGACCTGCGCGCCCTTGCGGCGGGCAACATCCTGCGCGTGCTCGAGGAGACGGACCAGCGATTCACGGCGTGGCGATGACGGGCTGATTCTTCGGGCCGCGTCATCGTGCCGGTCGCGACGTGGTCGGCGAGACTCCGAACGCGTATCCCTCAGCGCGCCCGGCGGTCGTCCGTCTCGAAGCCCGCGCGGCCCTGACGTTGCTCGAGTGTCTCGAGCTCTTGGAAGAACGTGACCTGCCAGCCGGCAGGACCCTGGACGCGGGCGTTGATCGTCCGGAACGGGGTCTCGGTCGGGCGCGCAAGAACCTCCCTTCCCGACTCCTCGGAGAGGGCGACCGCCTTTTCGGTGTCGGCCACCTCGAGTGCGATCCGGAGCGTCGGCCCGTCCGTGGCCGGAGCATTCTCCATGGCATCGACCGCGCGCGAGTGCGCGGTCGTCGCGAGTTCGATCGTCGCGACACCCGCGTGCAGGTTCGACACGCGATCATCGCCCGTTGTTGCGAACGCCGGTTGCTCGGGCATGCCCAAGACGTCCCGGTAGAACCGGACCGCCTCATCGAAGTCGTCGGTCTCGATGATCAAGCGGAGCTGGCGCGGCTGAGGAAGAGTCATGGCACCACCTTGCACGCTATCCGCCGATTCAAGCCCCAACTCGACGTCCACCGACGGCTGACATCTGCGGCAGAGCGGGCTGTCGCAGGCGCCGGCGAGAATGGCGGTGTGACCAGCGATGAACGGCGGGATCACTCTGCATGAGCTCGTCCAGCGCTGGCAGGTGACGCGTGGGGTCGCCCCCACTGACATCGGCCCGCAGTTCGAGCTGAATCGATTCTCGAGAAGCTGGCACAGAGACCACCCGAACAGCACCCACGCGCAGATGCTCTCCGCGTGGGCGGTCCACCGGAACCACCCCCGCGACGACGGGACGACTGATGGAACAGAGGCCGATCCGTCCCGAGCGGATGCTCCGCCATGGTTGGTCCTATGCCTGACTAGGCAGCGCCGGCGGTCACCTCGTCCACTCCGTCATGACGCGCGAGGGTGACGACCAGCTTCTCCGACGACAGGCCGCCGCGAACGGTGTCGAGGGCGCCCTGGATGGCGGAAAGGCCACCCGGCAACACGCGAGCGTCCGGATAGAGCTGATGGCTGCCGTCGGCGAGGGCATTCGGCAGGTAGCTGCGCCAGACGGCCGCCCCGACAGGGGAGAAGGCGATGGCGCTGCCCCAGATGAAAGACGCGCGCACTCTGCCGAGAAGGCTCCGGGCTTGCAGCAGCGCCGACCGGGACCCCAATCGGAGGAACAGCCGGACGCGTTCGAGGGAAAGTCCCGCGCGACGCGGTTGGTCGTAGAACAAGACGGGTGGGCTGGCCATGGCCACCCGTCTCGCGCCGGTGGCCCGCGCGATCCTGACGCTGGGGGTTCCCGAGCCGATGGCGATGGCGAGGATGCCGGCGACGGTCGAACCGGCAGTCGCGGCGACGATCCGGTCGACGACCTCCGGGTCGTGGTAGTCGAAGACGGCTTCGGCACCGAGGCTCCTCATCCGGTCGTGATTGCGGGTCGAGGCCGTCGTGATGACCCGATAGCCGGCTGCTCGGGCGAGCTGGATGGCATTCCCACCGACAGAGGTCGCCCCACCCCAGATGACGACGATCTCGTCCCGGGGTCGGGCCTGCCCCAGCGCGGCGTAGTCCAAGCCGAGCTGCTTCTCCTCGAACAGACCGGCCGCCGCCGTACTCAGCGCCAGCGGCATCACGGCCGCATCCTCGAACGCCGTCGCCTCGGGCAGCGGTGATGTCAACGCGGCATCGACCGCCACGAAGGCTTGGAAACCGCTCTCCGTGACGGCGTCCCTGCCCCGCTCCAAGCCCATCGCGTAGGACACCACCCGGTCGCCGGCCGAGAAGTCCGAGGTCTCAGCACCGACGTCGACGACGACCCCGGCGACGTCCTCCCCGAGGACGACGGGATAGCGCAGCCACCCGTACATGACCCGGCCATTCGATTGGATGATCGCATCCAGCGGATTTACCGCCAGCGCCCTCACTGCGATCACCAGCTGGTGGCGTCCTGCCGTCGGCATCGGCGCGTGGCGGACGGAGAGGTCCGCATACGGGGCGTCGATCCATGCAGCGCTGTTGTTCATCATGGGAGATCCTTCAGTCATGACACGTCGTGTCATCACTGTACTACCGATGACACGACGTGCCATCATGGTCGTATGCCGAGATGGTCGCCCGACGCTGCGCTCCGCCTCGAGGCGGCCGCCATCGACTTGTTCGAGCAGCACGGTTTCGCCGACACGACGGTGCCGCAGATCGCCGAAAGAGCCGGACTGACCACTCGGACGTTCTTCCGCCACTTCGGCGACAAGCGAGATGCGCTGTTCCTCCGCGATCGAGAGTTTCCCGAGGCCGTCCGAGACTTCGTGCAGACCGTACCTGCGGACAGTTCGCCCGTCGCGACGGTGCACATGGGGTTGACGGCCGCCTGCCGCGGTCTGCAGGGATGGCGGGAGCAGATCGCCCGTCGGCAGGCGATCATCCGCGGCGAGCCGGCGCTGCGAGAACGCGACTTCCTCAGGCGTCATCACCTCGGCGTCGCCATCGAGCAGTCGCTCGTCGACCGCGGTGTCGATGAGGGGCAGGCGCAGATCCTGGCGGCGATCGCCGTCACCTGCTTCGATCTGGCCATCGATCGGTGGCTCGCAGCATCCCCGGCTCCTGCACTCGAGGATGTTTTCGCGACGGTGTGGAGTGACGTCCGAAACGCCATGGACGGCTGACGCGCGTCCCGCCGACGAGGCGACCGCGTCCTCTGCCGTGGGCTATGCGCCGACCCGATCGAGGAACGCGACGAGATCGCCGAGGCCGAGGTAGGCGATGGTGCCGTGGGTGGCGGCGGCGACGATGCGGTACGTGACGTCCATGCCCTGCGACTGCACGAGCGCCACGTAGCCCTCGGTGTCGGCGGGGCGCACGAGCTCATCCTTCAGACCCTGCACGACCAGCAGGGGAGCGGTGAAAGAGGCGCCGCCCGCGGAGTTCTCCGTCAGGAGTGTGGCCCAGGGCTCGGTCGTGGTCGGGTCCGCCGAGACGAACGAGCCGACGACAGGCTGGGCGATCGCGTGCAGCTGATCGATGTGGGTGAGCAGGCAGAGCTCGTTCATCTGCGGCTGGATGGCGACGGCGGCCGGAGTGAGGATGCTGGAGATGTCAGCTCCACGGTCGGCATAGATCTCGGAGAATGCGCTGAAGGCGTAGGAGCCGATCGTGACGCCCGAGATGTCGTCGAGGTGCGTCTTCATCAGCGCGGAGAGATCGGCGGCCGGCGCGGCGGCAGCGACGGCCTTCACCGTCAGTTCGGGGGCATAGGTGGCGGCGAGCTCGGCGGCGAACAGCACCGCCTGCCCACCTTGCGAGTGGCCCCACAGCACGACGTCCGTTCCGGCCTCCGCCTCGGGGATCGCCCGCGCCGCGCGCACCGCGTCGAGCACGTTGTGCCCCTCGGTCGCACCGATCAGGTAGGAGTCGGGACCGGCTGCGCCCATGCCGGTGTAGTCCGTCGCGACGACGGTGTAGCCGCGGTCGAGGAGGACGCGCATCCCTTCGATGCCGAGGGAGGGGTCGGCTCCGAGGGAGGGCGCACACGCTGCGGCGGACCCTGTGGTCGGGTGTCCCCACGAGGCGACCGTCCGTCCGCCGGATGGTCCCGATCCCCGCGGCGTCACCACGACGCCGGTGGCGATCACCGGGGCGCCGTTGAGATCGGTCGAGCGGTACATCACCCGCCACGCCCGCGTGTCCAGCGGCACCCCGAGCAGCGGCTCGCTCTTCACGATCGACCCGGGCGGGCCGGCCGGTGCGTCGGCGGGGATGTCGTAGAACGCTGCGATCCCACTGCGTTCGTCGAGGTCGCCGACGATGCGCCCCGCGTTGAGAGCGAGCACGCCGCCGAGCAAGGCCACCACCACGACCCCCGCGGACAGTGCGCGGCGGTACGCGCGGACGAACTTCGGATGCCGGACCGGAGCGGGCGTCTGCATGGCACCATCTAAGCCGCGAGGGTCCTCGTCGTGAAGACTGCTATCCCCCGCTGCGCCGCGAGCGGAGGAAGCGCATGACCATCGGAAGAACGATCGGAAGGAATCTGAGAAGTTTGTACATGAGAGCTCCTGGTGGCCGAGCGCTGTGCCGACACCGCGGAAGGCGGCGTCGGCACAGTCGCGCGGGTTTTACGGGCGCGGGGGCAGCGGAGGGCGCTGCTGCTGAACGCGGGTGGCGGCCTGCGCCTGGTTCGCAGCCTGCTTCGCCTGCTCGGTGACGCTCGGGGCGCCCTGAACCTGCTGCTGGATCTTCGGAGCTTCTTCCTCCGCCTTCGTCAGCATCGCCTCCCAGCGCTGCTGCATGGGCTTGATGAGTCCGCCGCCGGCTCCGACGATGATGACACCGGCGATGATGGCGAGAACCGCGATGAGGATGGGCGTGGTGACCGAGGTCGCGACCTCGATCTGGTTGAGGGCGGCGGTCACGCCGAGGAAGAGGATGAAGATCGCGACGATGTTGCCGAGGATCTTTCCGTAGGACAGCCCGCCGAGCGTGTTCTGGATCAGGCCCTTGGCGCCGGCGGCGATCGCCGCGGCGATGACGATGATGATGATCGCGACGATGATCTTGGGCAGGAAGGCGATGATGCCTGCCAGCAGGTCACTCACGGGGTTGGGACCGAAGACACCGAACGCGAACTGCAGCACGAAGAGCACGAGCGTGTAGTAGACGATCTTCGCGACGATGTCGGAGGCGTCGAGCTTCGACGTGGCGAGCGCCTTCTTGATGCCGCCGCGCTCGACCAGCCGGTCGAAGCCGACCTTCTCGAGAAGCTTCTCGAGGCCTTTCGAGATGAGTTTCGCGACGATCAGCCCGACGATCAGGATCAGCAGGAACAGGAGCGCGAGAGGGACGAACGCGATGACGACGGCCAGGCCGTCCTGGAGGGATTGCATGATGTTCATGAAGTCTTCTTTCTTTCGATGGGTTGACGGATGCCCTCAGGGCGGCGAGCCATCGGGCAGCCGATGGCGAGCCGGAAACGGGCGCTCCCGCGTGCAGTCAGCGAGCCCGTTGTCAAGAACTCGGACCTGCCGCTCCGCGAGAGCGAAGATGGGAAGGCAGGGGTGTGGTGGAGACGTCGCTCCGAGAGGATCGGCTCGACGCGGGCTTGCTTACACCGTAAGCATGTCGACCTCCGCGCCGCCGGCTAACGCCATTGACAGGAGGATCTCGAGTGAGTAAGCGGTCCGGCGCGACGCCGCCCAAACTGAGCCGGGATCTGATCATCGCCACGGCGCTCGAGATGATCGATGAATCGGGCGCGCAGGGGCTCTCCATGCGATCTCTGGGGCAGCGGCTGAATGTCGAGGCGATGTCGCTCTACCGCCACGTGCACGGGCGGGAAGATCTTCTCGAGGGCGTGGTGGCGCTCTTGATGAACGACCTCTCGAGCACGATCGCCGAAGAGGCGGAACAGCACTGGCAGCCGTTCCTGCAGATCGTGGCCCACGAAGTCCGTCAGATCGCCGTGGACCATCCGATGGCGTTTCCCTTGGTCGCCACCCGCCATCCGGCGGCGCCCTGGTTGAGGCCGCCGCTGCGCAGCATCCACGTCGTCGACCTCTTCCTGGCCACGTTGATCCGGCACGGCTTCAGCGATCAGCAGGCCGTGGACGCTTACCGGTCGTTCAGCAGCTTCCTCCTCGGGCAGCTCCTGCTCGAATCCGCCGTTCGGGGAGCGAGGACCGCGCCTGTCGAGGAGCCACTCGACGAGGGCGACGCCGACATCCCCCTAGAGGACAGCAACCTCTCACTCGACTCGGCGCCGGAGGTCCGCAGGCTCCGCCCTCTCCTCAGCGAGGACCGCAGCAAGGAGGAGTTCGAGGTCTCGCTCGAGGCACTCCTCGACCGGCTCGATCACGTCTTGGCTCAGTGAACCGGTTGCTTACGCTGTAAGCTCGGCATGCGGCTCGGGGTCAGGTATGGCGGTCGAGGCGTGCTCGAAGTGGCGGCCGACGTCCGACCAGTGACAGGTGGGGAGCGCGAGAAGGAGATCTCATCCATGACGTTCCTCAGCCGGGGCACCATCGAACAGTGGGTCGAGGAGTTTCGATCGTCACGACGTCTCTCTGCCACGACCGTGTTCGTGATGCGGCAGGACGGAGCCGCGGGAGCCAACACGGGGCTGGTGGGCGTTCAGCTGACCCACCCGTCGGTGACGCTGTACATGGAGCCCGAGTCCCCGTCATCGGAGACGTGGCTCGTCACTTTCGAGCCCCGCGAGATGGTCGCGGTCCTTGATGCGGCGTCCGTCGCGCGACTTTCGGCCGAGCTCGCAACCACGTCGGAGCTCTGACTTCTCCGACCGAGGTCACTTGCATCCCGTAACCGCGTGCTAGTCGATCGACGGTTAGGCCGGGACCTTGTCGGCGAGGATGTCGATCCGTTCGATCTGCGGCTGGCCGAAGAGGACGCCGGTGTTGGCGCCGAGCGCCTGACCGACTCCACCGGCGAGGTGGGCGTTTCGAGCTTCGTCGTCGGGGAACACGTCATACACACCGAACGTCGAGGGACCAAACCGAATGGCGAACCACGCGATGGTGCCCGGCTCCTCCATGACCACCGACCGAGCATGGATCAGGAAGTCCGCGAGTTGCTCCTCCTTGCCCGGCAGTGCCTCGAGGCGAACGAGAAGAGCTTTGGTCAGCATGGTCGCACTCCTTCGCTCCGGGAGCGACGCTGTGGCCTGGCGGACACACGTGGACGGCGCCCCTGAGCTGTCTCCGCTCATTCTTCGCTGCCGTCCTGTGCCCCTACATCCCGTGAATGGGTGATTCCGGGCGGGGATGCCGCCTGAGGCTAGCTCGAGAGGCAGAGGTGCTCGGCGATTTCGCGATTGGGTCGCCGCCGCAGCTCGGCCACCCGTTCCAAGGTCGACCGCCGTAAGCCTGTCCATCTACGGGTGGTGACCCGCCTGCGCTGTGGTGCTGGCGGGTCACGCTCAATCAGGCACGTTCTACGGGAAGCCAAAGTTCACAGGTGGCGGTGCTGAAGTCGTCGGCTCGGTCGAGTACTGCCACGATGGACGGGCTCGGGCGAAGTCGCCATGGGTTGGACGGGA
This sequence comes from Microbacterium jepli, assembly GCF_047237905.1. NCBI lineage: Bacteria > Bacillati > Actinomycetota > Actinomycetes > Micrococcales > Microbacteriaceae > Microbacterium > Microbacterium jepli. The sequence continues at coordinate 1,111,827 of NZ_JBDFLW010000005.1, forward strand.
ACCATTCGGTCGCGGTGGCGGCCTATGCTGCCTGTAGCGCGCCGGGGTACTCGCCTTGCGCTCGATGACGAAGGAAACGACCTCCGGCACACCGCGGCATCCCTCGCGATCTCTGCCGGCGCGAACGTCAAGGCAGTGAAGCGCATGCTCGGACACGCGTCCGCCGCGATGACTCTCGACACCTACGCCGACCTGTTCGACGACGACCTTGACGCGGTTTCAGCGGCATTGGACGACGCTGCGAGTGATTCAGGTGTTGTCAGATTGTTGTCACGCGGCCACTTCGGCGAGAACTGAAACACCGCGATCCCAGTCGAGAGTAAAGATCGCAGCGATCGGAAGACGGTGGGCCCCGTGGGGCTCGAACCCACGACCCGCGGATTAAAAGTCCGATGCTCTACCGACTGAGCTAGAGGCCCCTGCTGTGCCAGCCTACCCGGGGCCGCAGCATCCCATCGGCACCGAGCGACGCCTCAAACGCGAAACACAGGCGTGCAAAAGCGAAGAGACCGTCGACGCCCGAAGGCATCGACGGTCTCTCCGCCGTTCATCCCGTCAGAACCCCCTGCACGGGATGATTTCCGACTTAGGAAGCCGGGGGCATCAGCACCGTGTCGATGAGGTACACGGTCGCGTTGGCGGTCTTGACGCCACCGCAGATGACAGCGGACTCGCCGTTGACCTTGATGTTGTCGCCGCTTCCGGTGACCTCGAGGTTGGCGCCGTTGACCGTGGCGTGCGTGCCGTCGATCGCGTCAGGCGCGATCTGGCCGGGGACCACGTGGTAGGTGAGGATCGACGACAGCGTGGCGCTGTCGGTCTTCAGAGCCTCGATGGTGGCGGGGTCGATCTTGGCGAAGGCGTCATCCACCGGTGCGAAGACCGTGAACTCGCCGCCGTTCAGCGTGTCGACCAGGTCGACGTCGGGGTTCAGCTGGCCGCTGACCGCAGCGGTGAGCGTCTTGAGCAGCGGGTTGTTCGACGCGGCGGTGGCGACGGGGTCGGCCGACATGCCCTCGACGGAGCCGGCGCCGGACGGAACGGCAGCGGCGTAGTCGGCGCAGCCGGGGCCGACGAGGTCGGACGCCGGGTCCATGGCCGACGACGAGGCCGACGGCATGCTCGACTGCGAGGGAGCCGTGGTCGGCGCCATCGTCTCGGCGGTGGTGGAGCCTGCGCCACCCGCACAGCCGCTGAGCGCGATGGCGGCAGCGAATGCGAGGGAGATGCCTGCGGTGAGGCGAGTGTTGCGTGACATTTCGTTCCTCCTATGCGATCTCGTCGATCGCTGTTTGGATCAGAACCCCGGTGCGGGGGTAACCGGCGTTCGGTGTCGGTCTGTCAGCTCTTCGGAACCTGGTCGGAATCGGATGGGCCGGATCGAAATTTCTTCAGGAAAGTTCTGAACGGCCGGATCCGCGCCACGTCAACCGCCCGCGCCGAATCGGAAAGCCCTTCCTCTTAAGGCATGCTGGAGGAATGGTCATCGACGGGGTGGACGTACCCGACACGGGGTCGTCTCCGGTCGACCATGTCGGCGAGCTTCTGCAGCGCGTCTCGCAGGGAGATCAAGGGGCCTTCGCCCGGCTCTACGACCTGCTCTCCCCGCGCGTCTTCGGACTCATCCTCCGCGTCCTCGTCGATCGGTCGCAGAGCGAGGAAGTGCTGCAGGAGGTCTTCCTCGAGGTGTGGCAATCCGCCGCGAAGTTCGCTCCGAACAGAGGTCAAGGCAGGTCGTGGATCCTCACGATCGCCCACCGTCGGGCTGTCGATCGCGTGCGATCGTCACAGGCGAGCACGGATAGGGACGTCAAAGCGGGTTTCCGCGACATGGATGTTCCCCATGATCGTGTTGCAGAACACGTAGAACTGAAAATCGAGGGTCGCAGGGTCGTACGGGCCCTCGCTACTCTGCCGGAAGCGCAGCGTGAGGCACTCACGCTCGCGTACTACGGCGGCTACAGCCAGAGCGAGATCGCCGCTCTGGTCGGAGCGCCACTGGGGACCATCAAGACACGAATGCGCGACGGACTGACACGGCTGCGCACAGAAATGGGGGTGACGACATGAACGAGAAGGACTTCGCCGAGCTGGCAGCGGGCCACGCCCTGAACGCTCTGTCGTCCGACGACGAGCAGACGTTCGTCGACGCACTTGCCGCGCACCAGGAGTGGGACGCGCAGCTGCGCGCCGACCAAGACGTCGTCGCATTCCTCGCCGAAGGCGTGGCCGACGCGACTCCGCCGCTCAACGCGCGCTCCGAGGTGCTGCGCCGCGTGGCGGCGCTGGCCTCCGGGGCCGACCCCGACGCCCCGGCTGCCGAGTCGTCGACGCCTCCTGTGCCCGGCATCTCCGCCGCGGACGCCGCGCTGCTCCCGCCCGGATCGCGTGAGGACGGCACGACGCCCGAGCCCGCGCCAGACACCAACACGGTGCAGACCATCGCCCGCCGCAACTGGACGCGAGGCATCTTCGCCCTCGCCGCGTCGTTCGTCCTGCTCCTCGGCCTCGGCTTCGGAGCCGTGCTGATCAGCGAGCAGGTCAACAAGCCGGTTTCGGTGGTCGCCCTCGACCAGATCCAGTCCGCGCCCGACGCGCAGGTCGCCTCCATCGCCCTGGACGGCGGCGGATCGGCCACAGTGCATTGGTCGCCGGAGCTGGGCAAGACGGTCCTCGTCTCCGACGGACTGCCGGCGCTCGCGCCGCAGGAGGCCTTCGAGATGTGGTTCGTCCGTGGAGACACGCCCGTCGCGGCCGGCGTCTTCACGCCCGGTCCCGATGGTGACGCCACGGCGCTCATGGACGGTGCGATGCAGGCGGGCGACGTCATCGCCGTCACGGTCGAGCCCGCCGGCGGTTCACCGACCGGGGTTCCGTCGACCGACCCGATCATCGCGATCCCCACGGCCTAAACCGTCGCGGCGGTGCCGCCGGTAGCGTTGCGACCGTGGCATCCGCTCCCTCGCTCTCGACGCTCGCGCACCTCCGTCGCGCCCGGGACCTGATGGACCGGGAGTACGCCCGGCCGCTCGACGTTCCCACGCTCGCCTCCCGTGCACTGATGTCGCCCGCGCACTTCTCGCGCGAATTCAAGGCCGCCTACGGCGAGACCCCCTACGCCTATCTGATGACCCGGCGCGTCGAACGGGCGATGGCGCTGCTGCGGGACGGATGGTCGGTGACGGATGCCTGCACCGCCGTCGGCGCCACATCACTCGGCTCGTTCAGCTCGACGTTCCGCGACATCGTGGGGGAGACGCCGAGCGGCTACCGTTCGCGCCCGCACGTCATCGACGAGGCGATGCCGGCCTGCGTCGCGAAGATCCTGACCCGCCCCGCGCGCCGGTACTGACGAGCAGGATCGGAGAAGCGCCGCAGCCCGCGTCGTCCTAGCCTGAAGCCATGGCCCGCATCTCTCTCGCTTACTGCCCCGTGACCGTGGACGACGTGGATGCTGCGATCCCGTTCTATCGCGACGGACTGGGTCTCGACATCCTGAACGACGTCTCCTACGACGGACACCGCTGGGTGAGCTTCGGCTTCGCCGAGCAGCCCGGCGTCATGATCGTGGTGTCCGACCCATCGGCGGGCCGCTCCGCCGAGGACGGCGAAGCTCTCGAGCGGCTCGTGGTCAAGGGCTCCGGTCCGGGACCGTACGTGTTCTCGACCGACGACCTGGATGCGACGTTCGAGTGGCTGCGCGCGTCGGGTGCGGAGGTGCTCCAGGAGCCGATCACGCAGTCGTGGGGTGCCCGCGACTGCGCCTTCCGCGACCCGGCGGGCAACCACCTGCGCATCAACCAGCGCTGAGGCCGCAGCCCCGCCCGTCGGCGTGGGCCGCGGGTAGCCTGGACAGGTGAGCGACGGATCCAGGGATTTCCACAAGCCCGTGCGGCGACCCGCCGAGATGTTCGATCGGATCTTCGCCGCCGACGATCCCGCCGAGGTGTCGCGCGTCGCACACAGCACGGCGCAGGCGCTGCTCGCGCGGGTCCGCGCCGACGGCTCGGGGGAGGTCGTCGACCGCCTCGTGTCGTTCACCGACGCGCACGGCATCGACGACATCGCCGAGCTCTGGTCGCGGTCGCCCGCGCGCACGCTTCCCGGCGCGCTCTGGCGCCTCTACCTGCTGCAGCTGATGATCCACGACGATCCCCGGACAGCGGCCCTGCTGTACGAGCGGGGGCGCGTGCAGCTCGATTCGGCTGATCCGGTCGTCGCGGGGGCTCCCACTCCGGCGGGACCCGACGAGCTGGTCGAGCTCATCGACACCATCCTGCGCGGGCTCTTCCAGGGCGACTTCGCCGTCGCTCTGGATCGCGCCGCCGCCTTCGCACGGGTGCAGGCCGCAGGCGCGACGTATCTGGCCGACGACTACGACGCCACCGAGGCCGAGCGGGCATCGACACTGACGACGCGCGCGCTCCGCCTGTCGACCTATGCGGCTGACCTGACCACGTGCGCCACCCTGTGGCGTCGCGATGCGCTGACCTGAGCCGCGGCACGGCGGGCGCGGAGACACCCGCTGGAAGAAGTGCCGGACCGCAGAACGCCTCTCGGCGCGGAGCCGCTCAAAGCGGCAGATTTTGGAGCCCGGGGTTACTGCGGCCCGGCTCTTCAACGATAACGGACGCAGGGCACGGGGCATTCCCGCCCTAGGCTCGATCCATGGCTTGGCGTTACGCGATGATGCTCGACCCCGCAGCATCCGATGTCTCCCCGTCGTCCTTCGCCGACACGTTCCACGCGGTCGATCCGACGGCTCCGGCTCTCGCGGTGGGGGAGCTGAGCGCTCAGCGCGGCGACGGCGTCTTCGAGTCGATCGGCGTGATCGACGGTCACCCGCAGCAGCTCGGACCGCACCTCGAGCGCCTCGCGCACTCGGCCGCGATCTGCGACCTGCCGGCGCCGCATCTCGGACAGTGGCTCGAGGCTGTGACCGCGGCATCCGCTCACTGCGGCCCGGGGGAGTCGGTGATCAAGCTCATCCTCAGCCGGGGCGTCGAGCAGGGTCCGTCTCCCACGGCATGGGTCACGGTGGCGACGGCGGCCGACAACTCGCGCGCCCGCGCAGAGGGCGTGCGGGTCGTCACGCTCGACCGCGGCATCGACAGCGGGGCCGCCGCGCGCGCGCCCTGGCTGCTGCTCGGGGCCAAGACCCTGTCGTACGCCGTGAACATGGCGGCGATCCGCGAGGCCAAGCGCCGTGGCGCGGACGACGCCGTCTTCGTCACGAGCGACGGCATCGTGCTCGAGGCGCCGACGGCAACGGTCATCCTCCGCATCGGCGCCACGTACGTCACGCCGGCGCCGACGGGGGCGATCCTGCACGGGACGACGCAGCTCAGCGCCTTCGACTGGCTCACCGCACAGGGGCACGCCGCCGAGTACCGCGACGTGCCGGTGTCGGCACTGCGGACGGCGGATGCCGCGTGGCTGGTCTCGAGTGTCCGGCTCGCGGCTCCGATCTCCTCCGTCGACGGGGCGGCGATCGCCGTCGACGCAGAGGTCACGCGCGCGCTGAACGACCACCTGCTCACTCCGCACGACTGACCCGCGGAGACGGCGAGAGGGGTGGACGCCGCGCCGGGGCATCCACCCCTCTCTTCCGGCCTTCGGACTTATCCGAAGCGACCCGACACGTAGTCCTCCGTGGCCTGCACGGCGGGGGTCGTGAAGATCGACTTGGTCTCGTTGTACTCGATGAGCTTGCCCGGCTTGCCGGTGCCGGCGATGTTGAAGAACGCGGTCTTGTCGGACACGCGCGACGCCTGCTGCATGTTGTGCGTCACGATCACGATCGTGAAGTCCTGCTTGAGCTCCTCGATCAGCTCCTCGATCGCGTACGTGGAGATCGGGTCGAGGGCCGAGCAGGGCTCGTCCATCAGCAGCACCTGCGGGGAGACGGCGATGGCGCGGGCGATGCACAGACGCTGCTGCTGTCCGCCGGAGAGGCCCGAGCCGGGCTTGTCGAGGCGGTCCTTGACCTCGTTCCAGAGGTTGGCGCCCTTGAGCGACTTCTCGACGAGGCCGTCGGCGTCGGACTTGGAGATGCGCTTGTTGTTGAGCTTCACGCCGGCCAGCACGTTCTCGCGGATCGACATGGTCGGGAACGGGTTGGGGCGCTGGAAGACCATGCCCACCTGGCGGCGGACCGCCACCGGGTCGACCCCGGTGCCGTACAGGTCGTCGCCGTCGAGGAGCACCTCGCCCTCGACGCGCGCGCCGGGGATGACCTCGTGCATGCGGTTGAGCGTGCGGAGGAAGGTCGACTTGCCGCAGCCCGACGGGCCGATGAAGGCCGTGACGGAACGGGGCTCGATGGAGAGCGAGACGCCCTCGACCGCGAGGAAGTCGCTGTAGTAGACGTTGAGGTCGTTGACTTCGATGCTTTTGGACACGGGAGTTCTTTCTGCGGGTGAGTGGTCAGCGACCGGTCTTGGGCGAGAACACCTTGGCGATGACGCGCGCGACGAGGTTGAGGAGCATGACGATGAGGATGAGCGTCAGGGCGGCGGCCCAGGCGCGGTCGGTGTAGGCCTCCGGCGGGATGCCCTGGTTCGCGTACTGCGTGTACGTGTAGACCGGCAGCGTCTGCATGCGGCCGTCGAACAGGTTGTAGTTCACCGAGTCGGTGAAGCCGGCCGTGATCAGCAGGGGCGCCGTCTCGCCGATGACGCGCGAGATCGACAGCATCACGCCGGTCGTGATGCCCGCGATCGCCGTCGGGAGCACGACCTTGACGATCGTCAGCCACTTCGGCACCCCGAGGGCGAACGAGGCCTCGCGCAGCTCGTTGGGGACGAGCCGCAGCATCTCCTCCGTGGAGCGCACGACGACGGGGATCATCAGCACCGCGAGAGCGATCGCGCCCATGATGCCGAGGCGTGCACCGGGGCCCAGGAAGATCGCGAACAGGGCGTAGGCGAAGAGTCCCGCGACGATCGAGGGGATGCCGGTCATCACGTCGACGAGGAACGTGATGCCCCGCGCCATCCGGTTGTCCTTGCCGTACTCGACGAGGTAGATGGCGGTCATGAGGCCGATCGGAATGGAGATCACGGCCGCCGCCAGCGTCACCAGCAGGGTGCCGATGATGGCGTGCAGCGCGCCGCCGCCGGGGCCGACGACATTGCGCATCGAGTTGCTGAAGAACAGCGGGTCGAAGCGGGAGACGCCGTTGGCGACGACGGTGATCGCGACCGAGACCAGCGGGACCATGGCGATGAGGAAGGCCACCGTGACCAGGCCGGTCACGAAGCGGTCGGTGGCCTTGCGGGTTCCCTCGACGATGCTCGAGATGACGGTGATGAGCACGAGGTAGACGACGGCGGAGGTGACGAGCCAGCCGCCGTAGTTCAGTCCGCCGCCCGAGACGCCGTCCATGACGAGGAAGACGGCGAGCATGACGAGCAGGGATGCTGCGAGGAGGGCCCAGGGGACCCACCGGGCGAGGCGGCCGCTGCGCAGCGTCTCGGGGACGGGCGCGGCCTTGACGGGCGCGGGAGCAAGGGTGGTCATGTCAGTTCGCTCCCGAGAATTCCTTGCGACGGTTCACGATCCAACGCGCGACCGCGTTGACCACGAACGTCACGATGAAGAGGATGAGGCCGGTCGCGATCAGGACGTTGATGTTCGTCGCATAGGCCTCGGGGAAGGTCAGCGCGATGTTCGCCGCGATCGTCGACGGGTTGGTCGAGGTGAAGAGCTGGAACGACACGGCACCGGTGGCGGAGAGGACCATGGCGACGGCCATCGTCTCGCCCAGCGCGCGGCCCAGGCCCAGCATCGAGGCCGACACGATGCCCGAGCGACCGAACGGGAGCACCGCCATGCGGATCATCTCCCAGCGCGTCGCGCCGAGGGCCAGCGCGGCCTCCTCGTGGAGGACGGGGGTCTGCAGGAAGATCTCGCGGCAGATGGCCGTGATGATCGGCACGACCATGACGGCGAGCACGATGGAGGCGGTGAAGATCGTGCGGCCGGTGGCCGAGGCATCGCCCGCGAAGAGCGGGAACCATCCCGCGTTGGAGTTCAGCCACGCGTACACCGGCTGCACCGCCGGCGCGAGGATCAGGATGCCCCAGAGGCCGAAGACGACGGAGGGGACGGCCGCCAGCAGGTCGACGATGTAGCCGAGACCCTGCGCCAGGCGGCGGGGCGCGTAGTGGGTGATGAAGAGCGCGACGCCGAGGGAGAGCGGCACCGCCATCAGGAGGGCGAGGAGTGCCGCCCAGACCGTGCCGAAGAGCAGCGGGCCCACGTACGACCAGAAGTCGGACGTCAGGAGCGAGGCGCTCGCGCTGGTGGCGCCGAATGCCGGGATGGACTGGATGATGAGGAACAGGGCGACGGCGGCGAGCGTCGCGAGGATCATCGATCCGGCGAAGAGGGCTGAGCCGGAGAACCAGAGGTCGCCGGGCCTCTGCTTCACCTTCGTCCGCGCCTCGGGCGCCGCGGTGGTGGCTGTCATGTCCAGTCCTCTGTCTCTGGGAGGGGCGGGGTCGTCCGTCGGGCGGGGGTGCGGCCCCGAGCCGACCGCGAGGGTCGGCCCGGGGCCGCGGGAGGGGTGTTACTTGATGGCGTCGATCGCGGTGGTCGCCTTCTCGCGGAGCGAGTCGGAGATGGGTGCGCTGCCCGCGTTCGAGGCGGCCGACTCCTGGCCGCTCTCGCTGATCGCGGTGGTGAAGAAGCCCTTCACGAGCTCCGCGGCAGCCGCGTCCTTGTACTCCGCGCAGCCGATGAGGTAGCTGACGAGCATGACGGGATAGGCGCCGGCCTCGGTGGTGGTGCGGTCGATCTTGATCGCGAGGTCGGTGTCGGCACGGCCCTCGTCGAACGGCGACGCGTCGAGCGCGATCGCGGCACCCTCGGGGGAGTGGGCCACGAACTCGTCGCCGACCTTGACGCTGACGGACGAGAAGTCCGCGGCCTGCGAGGAGTCGATGTAGCCGATGGTGCCCTGGCCGCCCTTGACGGCGTTGGCCACACCCGACGTGCCCTGAGCCGCCTCGCCGCCCTGCACCGGCCACTCCTCGACGGAGCCGTAGGTCCACGCGGACTCGGCGGTCTTGGAGAGGTAGTCGGTGAAGTTGGCCGTGGTGCCCGACTTGTCGGAGCGGTGCACGGGGGTGATGGCCGTGGAGGGCAGCGTCACGCCGGAGTTCGTGGCGGCGATCGCCGGATCGTTCCAGGTGGTGATGGTCCCGGCGAAGATGCCCGCGAGGGTGGCCGCGTCGAGGTTCAGCGAGTCGACGCCGTCGAGGGTGAAGACGATCGCGATCGGCGACACGTAGGCAGGGATCTCGACCAGGTCGGAGCCGGCGGCGCACGCGTCGAACGGTCCGGCGGAGATCTCCTCGGCCTTGAAGGCGCGGTCGGAGCCGGCGAACGCGACGGCGCCCGAGCCGAAGGACTCACGACCCGTGCCCGAGCCGGCGGGGTCGTAGTTCACGGTGACGTCGGGGTTGGTGGTCTGGAACTCGGCCGTCCAGGACTGGACGGCGACCTGCTGCGAGGTGGCGCCGGAGCCGGTCAGCGTGCCGCTGAGGCCCGCGGGGGCGTCGCTGGAGGCGGGCGGCGCGCCGGCCCCGCTCTCGTTCGACGCGCAGCCGGCGAGGGTGAGGGCCGCGATGGCGGCGACAGCGCCCAGCTGGGCGATGCGGGAGATCTTCACAGTGTTCCTTCTCGGGTCAGGGTGAGGTCCGGTGCAGGACCCGTTCTGAAACGTAGGAGGCCGTTCTTACGCGCCAGGGCCGACAAGGTGAACGGACGGTGAACGACCCCGGGATTCAGCTGTGGATCTGACCGCCGATCAGGGCTTGGGTTCGTGCGTCTCGATGGCGATGATGCCCGATCCCGGGTTCGTCGTCGAGAGGTGCACCACGGAGAACGAGGCGGGCTCGAGGGACGACGCGCTCCCGAGGTAGGAGCCGCGCATGGTCCCCGTGGCGAGCGCGATCTCGCTCAGGATGTCGGGCAGCACCGGTCCGTGGCTGCACAGCACCGCCGGCTTGCCGGATCGCACCCGACGGCCGATCACCGAGCGGGGGTCGGACTCGCCGCCTTCCCAGGCGTCCTGACTGATCAGCGATGTGCGGACGATCTTCCGCCCCAGAGCCGCCGCGAGCGGAGCCACCGTCGTGAGGCAGCGCACGGCGTCGCTGCTGACGATCTTGCGCACGCCGAAGGCGCTCAGCGGTCCGACGATGCTCTCCGCCTGGCGCACGCCTCGACGGGTCAGCGGTCGGGCGGCGTCCTCCCCGCTCCACTGCTCCCGCGGCGTGGCCTTGGCATGCCGCAGCACGATGATCGGGAAGGTGGAGAGCACGCCGTCGTCGACGAAGCGCAGGAAGTTCTGCAGGATGTCGACGTCGACGGGGTAGCTCAGCGAGCTCAGCGCCTTCTTCGGCGTCATCCACTCGAGTGCCGCGATCTCGCGGTTCGGCCGGAACGCCGAGGCGCGGATCGCCTCCTCCGTCGCGTGGGCCGACCAGTAGTGCACGATCTTCTGGCGTCTGCTCGGGAGCTTGTACCGCGACACGCCCACGGGGATGCCGAGGTGCACGCGGATGCCCGTCTCCTCGAAGATCTCCCGCACGGCGGTCTCGGCGAGCATCTCGCCGGGGTCGACCTTGCCCTTGGGCAGCGTGATGTCGGCGTAGCCCGTGCGGTGCACGGCGAGCACCATGAGCTTGCCCTCCACCTCGCGCCAGACGACACCGCCCGCGGCGTAGACCGCGGTCTCGGTCATCGCACCGCCCGTGCCCGGCGGCGGCGCTGCACGGTCGCCATCGTGCGCTCCTGCAGGTCGACGAGCGGAGCTCCCTCGGCGTCGGTGCTGTGCCGCGTCCACTCGCCGTCGACGCCCAGCCACCACGAGCTGGTGGTGTCGGCCATCGCGAAGTCGAACAGGTCGGTGAGCTCCTTGATGTGCGCGGGGGCCACCACCCGCACCAGCGCCTCGACGCGGCGGTCGAGGTTGCGGTGCATCATGTCGGCGCTGCCGATGTAGACCTGCGGGTCGCCGTCATTGTGGAAGGCGAAGATCCGCGAGTGCTCCAGATAGCGACCCAGGATGCTGCGGACGGTGATGTTCTCGCTCATCGCGGGCACGCCGGGCTTGATCGAGCAGATGCCGCGCACCCAGACCTCGACGGGCACGCCGGCCTGGCTGGCACGGTACAGCGCGTCGATGATCTGCTCGTCGACCATCGAGTTCACCTTGATGCGGATGTGCGCCGGTTTGCCCGCCTGCGCGTTGCGGCGCTCCTTGTCGATGGCGCGCAGCAGGCCCTTCCGCAGGTGCAGCGGCGCCACGAGCAGGCGCTTGAACTTCTTCTCGATCGCGTAGCCCGAGAGCTCGTTGAAGAGGCGGGTGAGATCGCGACCGACCTGGTCGTCGTCGGTGAAGAGGCCGAAGTCCTCGTAGATACGGCTGGTCTTGGGGTTGTAGTTTCCCGTGCCGATGTGCGCGTAGTGGCGCAGCACCCCGTCCTCCTCGCGGATGACGAGCGCGAGCTTGCAGTGGGTCTTCAGGCCCACCAGGCCGTAGACGACATGGACGCCGGCCTTCTCGAGCTTTCGCGCCCAGACGATGTTCGCCGCCTCGTCGAACCGGGCCTTGACCTCGACCAGCGCGAGCACCTGCTTGCCCGACTCGGCGGCGTCGATGAGCGCCTGCACGATGGGGCTGTCGCCCGACGTGCGGTACAGAGTCTGCTTGATGGCCAGCACGTGCGGGTCGCGAGCGGCCTGCTCGAGGAACGCCTGGACGCTCGTGGCGAAGGACTCGTAGGGGTGGTGGACGAGCACGTCGCCGGCGCGGATCGCCGCGAAGAGATCGGCGCGCCCGTTCTGCTCGGCCGGCTGGAACGCCACGGCGGTCTTCGGCACGTGCGGGGGGTACTTGAGCTCCGGGCGGTCGATGCGGCCGAGGCCGAAGAGCCCGCGGAGGTCGAGGAGCCCGGGCAGGCGGTAGACCTCCTGCGCCGTGATCGACAGCTCGCTGATGAGCAGGTCGAGGGTGACGTCGTCCATGTCGTCGGTGACCTCAAGGCGGATCGGGGGACCGAACCGGCGACGCAGCAGCTCCGCTTCCAGCGCCTGGATGAGGTTCTCGGTCTCGTCCTCCTCGATGACCACGTCTTCGTTGCGGGTGAGGCGGAACGTGTGGTGGTCGAGGATCTCCATGCCAGGGAACAAGTCGCCCAGGTGGTTGGAGATCAGGTCTTCGAGGGGCAGGTACCGGATGATGTCCGTGTCGGGGTCGTGGGGGACCTCGATCAGCCGCGGCAGCATCGGCGGCACCTTCAGACGCGCGAACTCCTGGCGGCCCGTGCGGGCGTTGCGGATGCGGATCGCGAGGTTCAGCGACAGGCCCGAGATGTAGGGGAACGGGTGCGCGGGGTCGACGGCCAGCGGCATGAGCACGGGGAACACCTGCGACTGGAAGTACTCCGACAGATTCTCCCGCTCGATGTCCGACAGCTCGGGCCACGAGATGACCTCGATGCCCGCGTCGGCCAGCGCGGGCCGCACCAGGGTGGTCCAGGCATCCGCGTGCCGCTCCTGGAGGCGGTGCGCCTCGCCGGAGATGTCGGTCAGGACGTCCTGGGCGGCGCGCCCGACGTTGGTGGGCACGGCCAGACCGGTGACGATGCGGCGCTTGAGGCCGGCGACGCGCACCATGAAGAACTCGTCGAGGTTGCTGGCGAAGATGGCCAGGAAGTTCGCCCGCTCGAGCACCGGGATGCTCGGGTCCTCCGCCAGCTCCAGCACCCGCTTGTTGAACGCGAGCCAGCTCACCTCGCGGTCGAGGTACCTGTTCTCGGGCAGCTGCGCGTCTGCGGCCTCGAACGCCTCGTCGAAGTCGTCGTCGTCCGCGTCGCCCAGTCCGGCATCGAGCAGGTCGTGTTCGATCATCCCCTCATCATTGCAGGGTGAGGTGACGCGCGCGTGAACGGGCGGAGGCCTGGCGCAGCGTCAGGATCGGACGGCCGGAGCGGGCAGCTGGTCGTCTTCGTAGACGTTGAAGCGGTAGCCCACGTTGCGCACGGTGCCGATGAGCTGCTCGAGGTCGCCGAGCTTCGCGCGGAGGCGGCGGACGTGCACGTCGACGGTGCGGGTGCCCCCGAAGTAGTCGTAGCCCCACACTTCGCTGAGGAGCTGCTCGCGCGTGAAGACGCGCGAGGGGTGCGTGGCGAAGAAGTGCAGGAGCTGGAACTCCTTGTAGGTGAGGTCGAGCGCCTTGCCGTGCACCTTCGCGGAGTAGGAGGACTCGTCGATCGTGATGCCGGAGGTCTGGATGCGGGTGCTGACCTGCTCCGCACTCTGGCGTCCGATAGCAAGGCGGACGCGGGCGTCCACCTCGGCAGGGCCGGCGGTGACGAGGATGACGTCGTCCACGCCCCAGTCGGTCGAGACCGCCGCCAGGCCGCCCTCGGTCACGACGAGGAGGAGCGGGGCATCCAGTCCCGTCGTGGTCAGGATCTTGCACAGCGACTTGGCGCTGACGAGATCGAGCCGGGCGTCGACGATGACCACGTCGGCCGCCGGGGCGTTCACGAGCGAGGCCGGTTCGGCGGGGATCTGCCGCACGCGGTGGCTGAGGAGCTCGAGGGACGGCAGGACGGCGCCACCCCCCAGAGTGGAGCTCAGAACAAGAAGCTGTGCCAAGAAGCGCCGTCCTTCCGCGGCGGATTCCCGGCCACGTCGGCTTCAGTTTACGACGAGCACGCCCCTCCTCCGATCGGCGGCTGTGACGGATGCCGTCACATGCCGACGGGGACGGATGCGGCGGCGTGCCCCGTGGGGGATGATGAGGGTGTGGTCGTTCCAGAACTCGCCCCGCGGCGCACCTTTGGAGGCGTCGTCGCGGTGTGGGGCGTGGCCGCTCTCGTCGGCGTCGTCATCGGCGCCTTCGTGCCGGCCGAATGGCGTGCCGCCTGGCTCATCGTGAGTCTCGGCGGATGCCTGCTCCTGAGCTTCGGCGTGCAGCTGTGGTTCGGACGCTCGCAGGGCTTCACGGAGCGGGTCGCCGCCGGCGTGCTCGGAGCCCTCCTCGTGCTGGGCGTCATCAGCGCGGGGTTCGGTCTCGCGTCCATCGTTCCGGGATAGGATCGCAGCATGGACGGTCTCCTCGCGCTCGAATTGTTCTTCGTGGGCCTTCTCGTGCTCGCATCGCTGGCGATCTTCTTCGTGTCCGGTGTGGTGCTGAAGAACCTGTTCCGCGGCCAGCGCTGAGTCGCGGCGTCGTGTTCGACCTGCCGACCGACCTCCCCGCCGACCTGGTGCCGCTCTCTTGGCTCATCGGCGTGTGGGAGGGCACAGGGATCATCGACTACACCGTGGGCGATACCCGGTACAGCGGTGAGTTCGCGCACCGCGTGAGCTTCGTCGCCGACGGCGGTCAGCTCCGCTATGCCGCCGACGCCTGGTTCCTCGAGGGTGCGGGCGAGGAGCAGACGAAGACGCCGCTGGTCTCCGAAGTGGGCTTCTGGCGCCTCGCCCGTCCGGCGGGACCGCACGATCCCGGCCCGGGGCTCCTTCCGGCCACCGCGCCGGCCGTGGTCCGCACCGCCGACGACGTCGAGGCGCTCCGCAACGCGGAGGGCGGCTTCGACATCGAGGTGCTCCTCGCGCACTCCGACGGCGTGAGCGAGCTGTACCTCGGGCAGGTACGCGGGCCGCGCATCGACCTGGGCACCGACCACGTGGCGCGCACAGCGTCGGCGAAGGCCTACGCCGCAGCATCCCGCATGTACGGACTCGTCGACGGACACCTGCTCTGGGCGTGGGACATCGCGGCCCTCGGGCAGGAGCTCGGCTCCCACGCCTCCGCGCGGCTCGCGCGGGCCGAGTGATGGACGCCACCTCCGCCCCCGACGCCGAGTTCGCCCGCGTGCCCGGTGCCGTCGTCGACGAGACTGGCCTGCACCACCTCGGCAACCCGCTCGGCGAGCAGCGCGCGCTCGCCACCGGCACCGCCGTGGCCCCCCTCGCCGATCGTCGCGTGCTCGCGGTCTCGGGCGAGGACCGGCTGACCTGGCTCGACTCCGTCGCCTCGCAGGCGCTCGCCCGGCTGCAGCCCGGCGTGAGCACCGAGCTCCTCATCCTCGACCCGCAGGGGCGCATCGAGCACGCCGCGTCCGTGGTCGACGACGGCGAGACGACCTGGCTGCTCGTCGACGACTCCGACGCCGACCCTCTCCTCGCCTGGCTGCTCCGGATGCGGTTCCGTCTCCGCGTCCAGCCCCGTGACGCCTCGGACGAGTATGCGGTGGTCGGCGGCACGGCCGCGGCCGCAGCATCCCTCCCCGTGGCATCGCCCGCGGGTGTCCCGCTCGTGTGGCACGACCCGTGGCCCGGCGTCTCGGTCGGGGGCTGGGGCTACGCCGTCACCGCGCCCCACCCGGGCGGCGACCGCGACTGGGCGGAGGCCGTCGTGCCCCGCGCGCTCCTCGCCGAGCTCGCCGACGCGGCTGTCCGAGGAGAGCGGATGCTGGCCGGCCGGGATGCCGCGGAGGCTCTGCGGATCGCCGCCTGGCGCCCGCGCCGCTCGGCCGACGTGGACGAGCGCGCCATCCCGCACGAGCTGGACTGGATGCGCACCGCCGTGCACCTCGACAAGGGCTGCTATCGCGGGCAGGAGACCGTCGCGAAGGTGCACAACCTGGGCCACCCGCCGCGGCGCCTGGTCGCGCTGCAGCTCGACGGCAGCGGCTCGGAGCTTCCGAAGCCGGGCGCGGGGGTGCGCGTGGGCGACGATGTCGTCGGCGCGGTGACCTCGGTCGCGCTGCACTTCGAGGAGGGGCCGATCGCGCTCGCGGTGGTCAAGCGCACGACGCCCGTCGACGCGCAGCTGCTGGTCGACGGAGCCGACGGTCCCATCGCCGCCGGGCAGGAAGTGGTCGTGCCGCCCGAAGCGGGCGCCACGGCGAACGTTCCGCGGCTGCCCCGCTTGGGTCGGCGCACCCGCGCATGAGGCCTCCCGCGAGGGCGCGATGAGCGGCTCGCGGGAGCCGGCGACCGGCACGACGGTCATCCCGACCGGCTGGCGGGCGCGCATCGATCCCCGACCGGGCCTCGTCCGGGTCTACGGATCGACCAACGCGATCCTGCAGATCGTGATCGCCGCGACCGGCGCCTATCTGTTCGCCACCGGGGTGCTGGGCCACACCGCACCTCTGCTGGCGGCCACCGTCACCGTCTCGAGCCTCGGTCTCGTGCGCGACGCGCGACCCCGGCGGGTGCTGGAGACGGTGCTCGGGATGCTGGTGGGCATCCTGGTCGCGGAGCTGCTGCTGCTCGTCGCCGGCTCGGGGTGGTGGCAGCTGGCCATCGCGCTCGCCGCGACGCTCGCCGTGGCGCGCTTCCTGTCCGATCAGGCGAGCTTCGCGATCGCGGCGGCCATCCAGTCGCTCATCGTGATGATCATCCCCGCGAACACGCCCTTCCTCCGCCTGGCCGACGGTCTCGTCGGCGGGGTCGCGGCGCTGCTGGTCACCGCTCTCGTGCCGCGCAATCCGAGCCGGGCCGCCGCCCGCGACGGCGCCGCGCTCTTCGCGCGCTTCGACGGCGCCGCGTCGACTCTCGCCCAGGCGCTGCGGCGCGCCGACCGCATCCGCGGTGCCCGCGGACTCGAGAAGGCCCGCGCGCTGCAGCCACTCGTCGACCAATGGCGCTCGTCGCTGGAGTCGGGGCTGTCGATCGCGCGCATCTCGCCCTTCCTCCGCCGTCAGCGCTCGGAGCTGGAGCGCGAGGAGCGCATCCGGCAGTCGATGGATCTGGCGACGCGCAACCTGCGCGTCGTCGCCCGGCGCGCGGTGTACCTGCTCGACGACGGCGTGTCCCGGCCGGTCGCGGCCGACGTCATCGGGGAGCTCGCGCAGGGGGCGCGGCTCATCGCCGACTCGCTGCACGACATCTCGCAGGAGCCGATCGCCCGCGAGGTGCTGCGCGCCGTCGCCGGGCGGCTCGAGCCGTCCGACCTCCTGCCCGGGGCCTCGCTGGGCGACCACAACCTCATCGCCGCGCTGCGACCGCTCGCCGTCGACCTCCTGACCGCGACGGGCATGCCCGCCGCCGAAGCGCGCGCGAGCGTTCCGCGCATCTGATCCCGAGTCGGTCTGCCGAGCCGTCTGCCGCGCGTCAGCCGGGAGCGACGGCGCTCCACGGCACCGTGGCCTCGCCGAGCCGCCAGCGCGTGCGCTCGAGCAGGGGCCAGCCGGCATCCGTCATCGACTGCAGGGCGCGCCGCCACCGCTCGACCGGTCCGAAGGGCGCGAGGGCGACCGCGCGTTCCCACTCGGCGTCGAGCGCGGAGAAGTAGGAGTGGACGCGCTCGCCGGCCACGTTGTGGTGGATGAGGGCCTTCGGGAGGCGCTCGGCGGCGATCGAGGGATGCTGCAGCCCGGCCAGCCGGAGTGACACGGTGAGCGTGCGCGGCGTGGCGTCGGAGCCGATCGCGACCCACGTGCAGACACGGCCGATCTCGTCGCACGTGCCCTCGACGAGAAGTCCGCCCGGGGCGAGCCGATCGGCCATGCGGCGCCAGGCGGCGGCGACGTCCGCCTCGTCGTACTGTCGCAGCACATTCATCGCCCGGATCACGGCGGGCCGGCGACCGCCGGGCAGCGGCACCTCGAAGCCGCCGATGCCGAACGACACGGCGGCGTCCGGTGGGAAGGAGGTCTCGCCGGCGTGCACGGCCGCCAGCTGCTCGCGGGCGCGCTCCACCCGGGCGGGCTCGATCTCGAGCCCGCGCACCTCGACGTCGGCGCGCGAGCGGGCGAGACGCGCATGCAGTTCGAGCGCGGTGACGCCGCTGGCGCCGTAGCCGAGATCGACGACGAGCGGATCGGCCGCCCGCTGCAGCTCCGGCCGGCGGGCGATCCAGCGGTCCACCCGCCGGAGACGGTTCGTCCCGGTCGTGCCGCGGGTCACGCGGCCGATGGGGGATCCCGCTCTCGCCATGCGTCCATGATCCCAGCTGCGTCCTGTCGCACGCCGCGCGGACACGGAGCGCAGCATCCCCTCGATATCATCGAGGCATGAGTGCGCCCCACACGCTGATCCTCCTTCGCCACGGCCAGAGCGAATGGAACGAGCTGAACCTGTTCACCGGCTGGGTGGACGTCCGCCTGACCGACCAGGGCAAGGCCGAGGCCAAGCGCGGCGGTGAGATGCTCGCCGAGGCCGGCCTGCACCCCGACGTGCTGTACACGTCGGTTCTGAGCCGCGCGATCCAGACGGCGAACATCGCCCTCGACGCCGCGGACCGCCTCTGGATCCCCGTGAAGCGCTCCTGGCGCCTGAACGAGCGTCACTACGGCGCTCTGCAGGGCAAGGACAAGGCCCAGACGCTCGAGGAGTTCGGACAGGACCAGTTCATGCTGTGGCGCCGCTCCTTCGACGTGCCGCCGCCGGATCTCGCAGACGACAGCGAGTGGAGCCAGGTCGGCGATCCCCGCTACGCGGGCATCGACGGCGAGGTTCCCCGTACCGAGTCGCTGAAGATCGTCATCGACCGTCTGCTGCCGTACTGGGCCAGTGACATCTCCGCCGACCTGTCGGCGGGCAAGACCGTGCTCGTGACCGCGCACGGCAACTCGCTGCGCGCGCTCGTGAAGCACCTCGAGGGCATCAGCGACGCGGACATCGCCGAGGTGAACATCCCCACCGGCATCCCGCTCGTATACCGCCTCGACGAGAACCTCGAGCCTCTCGGCCCCGGCACCTACCTCGACCCGGAGGCCGCGGCTGCGGGTGCGGCCGCCGTCGCATCGCAGGGCAAGAAGTAGTCCTCCTCACCGACGACGAAGCGGCTGCCACCCTCGGGTGACAGCCGCTTCGTCGTTCGTGCGCTCAGACGGTGAGGGGGACGCTCTCGGAGTCGGCGTCCTGCGCCCAGTCGCCGGTGGCGAGGTAGACGACCTTCTTCGAGACCGACACGGCGTGGTCGGCGAAGCGCTCCAGGTAGCGGCTCGCGAGGGTCGCGTCGACCGTGGCCGACGGCTCGCCGGTCCAGCTGTCGCTGAGCACCTTCTCGAAGACGCTGATGTGCAGCTCGTCGATCGCGTCGTCGGAGTTGCGCAACAGCTCGGCGAGCGACAGGTCCTCGTTGCGCAGCAGCTCGGTCAGCGTGCGGGCGACCTCGACGTCGAGCTCGCCCATGCGGGTGAACGTCGACTTCAGGCCCTTGGGGATCGCGCGCTCGGGGAAGCGCATGCGGGTCAGCTGCGCGATGTGCTCGGCGATGTCGCCCATGCGCTCCAGCGATGCGCTCACGCGCAGGGCGGTGACGACGATGCGCAGGTCGCGGGCGACGGGCTGCTGACGGGCGAGGATCTCGATGGCCAGCTCGTCGAGGGCGATGGCCTTGTCGTCGATGACGTTGTCGGCCTCGATGACCTCCTCGGCGAGGGAGATGTCGCTGCTGCCGAAGGCGCGGGTGGCCTTGTCGATGGCGATGGTGACGAGCTCGGAGATCTCGACGAGCCGAGCCTGAACGTCCTCGAGTGACTGGTGGAATACTTCGCGCATCTGAGCACCTCTCCTGATCCGCGGCGTTTCCGGGCGTGCCGCGACGACGATTCTCGCCGGGGCGATCATCGCCAGCGAAGGTTAACGGCTGGTGCCGCCGGGGTGAATAGTACCCGGGTCCTTCCTCGTGAGGGCCGTCCGGGCCGTGGGCGGCAGGCTCCGCGGATTACTGTGGAGGGATGGATACGATGCAGCTCCTGCTGCTCGCCCTTCTGGTCGGCGCCGCGTTCGGGGCATTCGTGTCGGCCGTCGTCGTCCTCGCTCTGCGGGCCCGCGACCGCCTCCGCGTCGCCACGTCGCTGGAGATCCCCGACGGCGTGCGCGAGGTGCTCCACAGCATGGATGACGGCGCCGTCGTGATCGACACGTCCGGCACCGTGCTGGCCGCATCGGCGCAGGCCGGCGCGTTCGGGATGCTGGAGGGTGAGGCTCTGCGCAGCGACGAGCTGCGCGCGCTGGCGCGTTCGGCTCGCGGCGGGCATCTGGCCGCCACGGAGACGATGCGCCTGCGTCGCGGTGCCGCACCGGCCGAGCCGCGGCTCGTCGCCGCGCGTGCGACCCGCATCTCCGAGCGCCTCACGCTCCTCATCTTCCGCGACATCACCGAGCGCGAGCGGGTGGAGGAGATGCGCCGCGACTTCGTCGCCAACACCTCCCACGAGCTGAAGACCCCCGTCGGTGCCGTCCTGCTGCTCGCCGAGGCCATCGAGTCCGCGGCGGACGACCCGGACCAGGTGCGCCACTTCGCGGTCCGCCTCGGGGCGGAGGCGAACCGACTCGCGGGCCTCACCTCGCGCATCATGAGCCTTTCCCGGCTGCAGGCCGCCGACGAGCTCAACGAGAACCGCCGCGTCTCCGTCGACGAGGTCGTCGCCTCCGCGATGGACGCCCACGCGCTGCAGGCCGACTCCGCACGCGTCGAGGTGCAGCGCGGCGGCGACCGCCGCCTCTACGTTCAGGGCGACATGCAGGTGCTCAGCGAAGCGGTCGGCAACCTGCTCGCGAACGCCATCGCGTACTCGCCGGCCGGTTCGAGCGTCGGCATCGGCGTGCGCGCCGTCGGCGATGTCGTCGAGATCGCCGTGACCGACCGCGGCATCGGCATCTCCGAGGCCGACCAGCAGCGCATCTTCGAGCGGTTCTACCGCGCCGACCAGGCGCGCTCGCGGCGTACCGGCGGCACCGGGCTGGGGCTGTCGATCGTGAAGTACGCCGTGCAGCGCCACGGGGGAGAGGTGCGGCTGTGGTCGCGCCCGGGCCGCGGTTCGACCTTCACCATCCGGCTGCCCCTCGTCGAGGCGCCCGAGGAGCAGGTGCGTCCGAAGAAGCCCGCACGCAAGAAGAAGCCGGCGGCCGCGAAGGCCGCTCGCACTCCGGTGACCGCGCCCGCGGCATCCGGAACCGACGTCCCGAACGGAGACACCCCATGACCCGCGTCCTGATCGTCGAGGACGAGCCGGATCTGGCCGACCCGCTCGCCTATTTGCTGCGTCGCGAGGGCTACGACGTCGAGATCGCCGAGGACGGCCCGTACGCCCTCACCGCCTTCCGCGAGCGCGGCGCCGACATCGTGCTGCTGGACCTCATGCTGCCCGGGATGCCGGGAACCGAGGTGTGCCGCCAGATCCGCATCGCCTCGGCGGTGCCGATCATCATGCTGACGGCGAAGGACTCCGAGGTCGACATCGTCGTGGGACTCGAGCTGGGCGCGGACGACTACGTCACCAAGCCGTACTCCGCACGCGAGCTGCTGGCGCGCATGCGCGCGGTGCTGCGGCGCCTGGTGCAGCTGGACAACGACCTCGACGAGCGCGTGCTCACGGGTGGGCGCGTGACGGTCGACATCGACCGGCACACGGTCGCGGTGGACGGTCGGGAGATCGGGATGCCGCTCAAGGAGTTCGAGCTGCTGGAGGTGCTGATGCGCAACGCCGGCCGCGTGCTGACGCGCGGTCAGCTGATCGACCGCGTGTGGGGGACCGACTACTTCGGCGACACCAAGACGCTCGACGTGCACATCAAGCGCATCCGGTCGCGCATCGAGAGCAATCCGAGCGAGCCGACGATGCTCGTGACCGTGCGCGGGCTCGGCTACCGCTTCGAGGGCTGAGGCGGCTGCAGGCCGGTGCGGCGGGCAGCTGTCCGCCGACCCGCGATCGCGCTTCGCGTGCGCGGCGTAGCTCCTGCGCTGGTCAGCGCGTGGCGGAGGGCGTCGGGGTCGGCGCCAGGTCGCGCAGGTAGTCGAGCGTGTTGTCGAGCACCGGCACCTGGGCGAGCGAGCCCTGGTCGCCGGAGGCGAAGTAGATCGGGAGAAGCGAGCCGGGCTGCGCGTCGATGCCCTCGAGGAGGAGCGGCTCGTCCTCGGACGTGCCGAGGCTGACCGTCGAGTTCGCGGGCACGCGGATCGAGTCGGTGACCGTGCCGTTGTCGACGTCGATGTCGAGCGTCTGCGGCTCGTTCGACTCGTTGACGATGGCCGCGACGAGGTTGCCCGCCGTGCCGGCCTCGTTCGCGACGATGAGGACGTTGCGCACCTTGAGGGCGCCGGTGCCCATCACCTCGACACCGTCGGAGGGGGCGTACTGGATGAGCGTCGCCTGCGGCGAGATCAGGCTGCAGCCGGTCGATCCGAGAAGGACGGCGGCCCCCAGGGCGACGGACGCGATGAGGCGCGATTTCACGGGTCCTCCAGAGAAAGAGCGGACGGCTGTGCCCCTCAGTCTATGGGGTTTCACGGCCGACCCGCAGGCGGGCGCGGGGCGCACCGGGCGAACCTTAGCGTATGGGGCCTGTGGTATCCTGGTGGTTGCCGAAAGGACATAACTGCATGCTTTTTGAGGTTGGCGAAACAGTCGTCTATCCGCACCATGGCGCGGCCACCATCTCCGAGGTCAAGACCCGGATGATCAAGGGCGAGGAGAAGATCTACCTCAAGCTCCGTGTCACTCAGGGCGACCTGACCATCGAGGTTCCGGCCGACAACGTCGACCTCGTCGGCGTGAGAGACGTCATCGGCAAGGAGGGTCTCGAGCGCGTCTTCGACGTGCTGCGCGCCCCCTTCACCGAGGAGCCGACCAACTGGTCGCGTCGCTACAAGGCGAACCTCGAGAAGCTGGCCTCCGGTGATGTGATCAAGGTCAGCGAGGTCGTTCGCGACCTGTGGCGCCGCGATCAGGACCGCGGCCTGTCCGCGGGTGAGAAACGGATGCTCGCGAAGGCGCGCCAGATCCTCATCTCCGAGCTGGCTCTGGCTGAGAAGACCGACGAGGACCGCGCCAGCGTCGTCCTCGATGAGGTCCTCGCGAGCTGACCGCTCTTCGTCGCGGTCCGCGGCGGCGCTCAGCGCTAGCCTCGGAGTCGTGAACCTGGAACCCGTGCCCTCCGTGGCCGTCATCGTCGTCGCGGCCGGCTCGGGAACGCGTCTCGGCGCCGGCGCGCCGAAGGCTTTCGTCGGGCTCGACGAGCACACCGTGCTGCGCCGGGCCCTCGACGGCGTGTTCGCCGCCGCGTCGGCGCAGGTCGTCGTCGTGGCGCCCTCCGGATACGAGGGGGCGGCGCGCACCGACGCCCTCGCCGCCGCCGGCGAGCACGCGGACCTCGTCCGGATCGTCACCGGCGGGGCGACGCGTCAGGCCTCGGTCGCGGCGGGTCTCGCCGCCGTCTGGGCCGATGTCGACATCGTGCTCGTCCATGACGCCGCTCGCGCGCTCACGCCGCCCGACGTGTTCGCCCGGGTGATCGACGCGGTGCGCGGAGGTGCGCCCGGCGCGCTCCCGGTGCTCCCGGTGGTCGACACGATCAAGCGCGTCGCCGACGGACACGTCATCGGTCCCGTCGACCGTGCGGAGCTGGCGGCCGCGCAGACGCCGCAGGCGTTCGACCGCGCGGTCCTGGATGCCGCCTACCGCGCCGCGGATCGCGAGTACACCGACGATGCGGCGCTCGTCGCCGACCACGTCGCCGGCACCGCCGGCCGGATCGCCGCCGTGGCCGGCGACCCGCTCGCGTTCAAGATCACCGGCCCCGACGACCTCGCGCGTGCGCGGGCGCTCGTGTCGCAGCATCCCGTGTCCGCCCCGCCGTCCGCAGCGCTCCTGCCGCGTGTCGGAGTCGGGACCGACGTGCACGGCTTCGGCGGGAAGGGCGTGCTGTGGCTCGCCGGACTCGAGTGGCCGGGCGAGAAGCCCCTGTCCGGACATTCCGACGGCGACGCGGTCGCCCACGCGATCGTCGACGCGCTGCTGGCGGCTGCGGGGATCGGCGACATCGGCACGCACTTCGGCACGGACAAGCCGGAGTACGCCGGAGCGCATGCCGCAGTGTTCCTCGCGCGCACCGTGGAGCTGCTGGCGGAGGCCGGCTGGCGCGTCGGCAACGTGTCGGTGCAGGTGCAGGCGAATCGTCCGCGGATGTCGGCGCGCCGCGTCGAGTCGGAGCGCGTGCTGTCGCGGGCGCTCGGCGGTGCTCCGGTCTCGGTCAGCGCGACCACGACCGACGGGCTGGGCTTCACCGGAACCGGCGACGGCGTCTCGGCCTTCGCGGTCGCGCTGGTGGTGCCCGCGGGCTAGAGGCGTCGCGTCATGTACGTCGAGAACGGGTCGTCGGTGTAGCTGCCGAACGGTCCGCACTCGACGAAGCTCTCGCTCGCGTAGAGCCCCCGGGCCGCCGCGAAGTCGGCCGTCGACCCGGTCTCCAGCCAGAGGCCTGTGAGGCCCTCGGCGCGCGCGGCGTCGAGGATGTGCCTCAGCAGCGCGCGGCCGACGCCCGTGCCGCGGAACGCGTCGGGCACGCGCATCGACTTGATCTCGCCCTGGTCTGCGTCGAGGCGCGACAGGGCGCCGATCCCCGCGAGTGCGCCGTCGATGCGAGCAGACCACACGGTGATCGATGGATGCCGCAGCCCCTCGATGTCCAGAGCGTGCACGCTCTCGGGCGGCGAGGTGTCGTGCATGCCGGAGAGGTGTAGAACGAGCAGCTCCCGCACGTCGGGGGAGGACAGGTCGGCCACCTGGATGTCGAGCTCGTCGGTCACGCCCCGATCCTCCCATCTCGCCGCGTCCCCGCTCGTTGAGCGAGCGCCACTTGCTCGTTGAGCGAGCGAAGCGAGTCGAAACGCGCGTACGCGTCCGGAGGAGTCGTGTCGATGCGGAGGAGGATTCGGGATGCAGCGTCCTCCCGTTCACCGCATCTCCTCCGGTCTGCTGCCGCGTTTCGTCTCAGTCGCTGCGCTCCCTCGCTCAACGACCGGTAACACCCACCGCTCGTTGAGCGAGCGAAGCGAGTCGAAACGCCCGTACGTCTGCGGAGGAGTCGTGTTGATGCGGAGGAGGATCCGGGATGATGCGTCCTCCCGTTTCCCACATCTCCTCCGGTCCCGCAGCCGCGTTTCGTCTCGGTCGCTGCGCTCCCTCGCTCAACGACCGGGAAGCTCGCTCGTTGAGCGAGCGAAGCGAGTCGAAACGCCTCAACCCGCCCACACCGAAGCCGCCGAATTGTGTAACAATCTCACCCATGCCCCGCCTCCTGCCTTTCGCCGCCGTGCTGCTCGCGGCGCTGTGCTTCGCGACGACGGGCACGGCGCAGCAGCTCGCCGACGTCGACGCGAGTCCGCTGTCGGTCGGGGCGGCGCGGATCCTGATCGGCGGCGGCATCCTCGGTCTCATCGCCCTCATCACCACGGTCCGCCGCGAGCGACCGGCGTCGCGGCCGGCCCGGAGCGGTGTGCCGGTGTGGGTGCTGGTGGCCGTCGGCGCGATCGGTGTCCTCGCGTATCAGCCGACGTTCTTCGCCGGCACGCGGCTCAACGGCGTCGCGGTCGGCACCGTGCTCGCCCTCGGGTCCGCGCCGATCGTGACCGGCGTGCTCGATGCCGTCGTGCGCCGCCGCCCGCCCGGCAGACGCTGGCTCGTGGCGACCACCGTGGCCCTCGTCGGCGTGGTGATGGTCACCGGTCTGACCGGGGGCGGGGTGGGCGCACCCACGCCCGGCGGCATGCTCGCGTCGTTCGGCGCGGGCGCCTCGTACGCGGTCTACGCCGTGGCATCCAAGCTCCTGCTCGACCGGGGATGGGGCGCGCCGCAGGTCATGGGCGCCGTCTTCGGCACCGCCGCCGTCTTCAGCCTGCCGGTGCTGCTGGCGACGTCGCCGGTCTGGCTCGTCACCCCTGCGGGGATCAGCCTGGCCCTCTGGCTCGGCGTGGTCACGACCGCCGTCGCGTATCTGCTCTTCGGCTGGGGGCTCCGGGTGCTGGCGCCGGCGACCGTCGCCACGCTCACGCTCGCCGAACCGCTCGGCGCGACGCTGCTGGGCGTGTTCGTGCTGGGGGAGCGGCTCGGCGTGATCGCGGTCATCGGCCTGGTCGTGCTCGCCGCGGGGCTGGCGCTGCTCAGCATCCCCGCTCGCCGGAGGGAGGCTCATGTCGTCCTCGACACCTGACCGGCACCATGACGCCGCAACGGCCGCGGAAAGCCGGCCCGCAACAGCCGCGGAGAGTCACCCCGCGGCTACCGCCGCCGCGCGCCTCGCGGAGAAGCTGCGGTCGCGCATCCTCGACGGCGAGATGCCTCCGGGCACTCCGCTGCGGGAGGAGGAGCTGGCCCGGCGCCACGGGGTCTCCCGGCACACGGTGCGCACCGCCCTGGCCGCCCTCACCGCGGAGCGGATCGCACGGGCCGTCCCGTTCGCCGGCACGCGCGTGGCCACGCTCGACGACGACGAGCTCGTCGCGCTCCAGCAGCTGCGCGCCGCGCTCGAGACCGAGGCGGTGCGCCTCATCACGGCCGCGCACGGCACCCCGTGGCCGGCGGGCATCGTCGAAGGGACACACGCGGCCCTCGACCGCCTGGCCGCCGCGGAGGCCGCCGGCGACTGGATCACGACCACCCGCGCCCACGCAGCGGTCCACCGCGCCATCGTCGACGCCGCCGGCAGCCCCCGCATCTCGGACGCCTACGCCGCGCTCGAGACGGAGATCCTCCTCCTGCTCGCCCACGTGCGTCCGCACTACGCGGCCCCCGGACTCGCCGACGAGCACCGCCGCTATCTCGAGCTCCTCCCGACGGACGGCGGCGAGGCCGTGCGCGCGCACCTCGAGCACTCCACGCAGCTCATCCGTGCGGCCCGAGGCAGTGCGGGCGACGACGACCGGCCCGGCTCCCTCCCGGTGCCGCACAGGGGCGGCCGGTAGGCTGGAGGGGTGACCCTTCGGCTGTACGACACCCAGGCCCAGGCCGCCCGGGAGTTCGTGCCGCGCGTGCCCGGCGACGTGTCCGTGTACGTCTGCGGTCCGACCGTGCAGTCGGGTCCGCACATCGGACACCTCCGCGGAGCGCTGAGCTTCGACATCCTCCGCCGTTGGCTCGCCCACCGGTTCGGTCGCGTCACCTTCGTGCGCAACGTCACCGACATCGACGACAAGGTGCTCGCCAACGCGACCGACGCCGAGCCGTGGTGGGCGCTGGCGTACCGCATGGAGCTGGCCTTCACTCGCGCCTACTCCGCCATCGGCATCCTCCCGCCGACGTACGAGCCGCGGGCGACCGCCTCGATCCCGCAGATGCTCGAGCTCATCGAGCGCCTGATCGAGGCCGGGCACGCCTACGCCGCCGATGAGGACTCGGATGCCGCGGGTGACGTCTACTTCGACGTGCGCTCCTGGGGCGCCTACGGCTCTCTCACGCACCAGTCGCTCGATGCCATGGAGCCCGCCGCTGACGCCGACCCGCGCGGCAAGCGGGATCCGCGCGACTTCGCGCTCTGGAAGGGTGCGAAGCCCGGCGAGCCGTCCTCCGCGACCTGGACGTCACCCTGGGGCGCGGGGCGCCCCGGCTGGCACATCGAGTGCTCCGCGATGTCGCGGCGCTACCTCGGCGCGGAGTTTGACATCCACGGCGGCGGCCTCGACCTGCGCTTCCCGCACCACGAGAACGAGCTGGCGCAGTCCACGGCCGCCGGCGACGCCTTCGCCCGCTACTGGGTGCACAACGGACTCGTCACCGTCGACGGTCAGAAGATGTCGAAGTCGCTCGGCAATTTCGTGCTCGCCGACGACGCGCTGCGCGGCCGCGACCCGCTCGTCGTCCGCTACGCCCTCGGCGCGGCCCACTACCGTTCGAGCCTCGACGTCACTGACCGCGCCTTCGACGAGGCCGAGTCGGCGCTCGAGCGCATCCGCACCTTCCTGGAGAGAGCGGAGCGGATGCTGGGCACGGCCTCCTGGCTCACGGTCGCTCCGCTGCCCGACGCCTTCGCCGACGCGATGGACGACGACCTCGGGGTGCCGCAGGCGCTCGCCGTCATCCACGACACCGTCCGCGCCGGCAACTCGGCCCTCGACGAGGGCGACCGCGACGCCGCAGCGCGCGCGTCGATCGAGGTCGGCCGGATGGTCGGCATCCTCGGCATCAATCCGCTCGACCCCCAGTGGCGTGCATCGTCCGACAGCGCGGAGAGCGCCGCGCTCGAGACCCTCGTGCAGACCATGATCGGTCAGCGTGCGCAGGCGCGCGCCGACAAGGACTGGGCGAGCGCCGACCGGGTGCGCGACGCGCTGACCGCGGCGGGCATCGTTCTGGAAGACACCCCTGACGCAACGCATTGGAGTTTCGATGGCAGGTAAGCCGCCGCGCGCAGGCGCCAACAAGGGCAAGAAGAAGGGTCCGCTCAAGGGCACCGGCGGCAACGGCCGCCAGGCGCTCGAGGGCCGCGGACCGACGCCGAAGGCGGAGGACCGCGCCTGGCACCCCGCGGGCAAGCGGAAGGCCGCCGCCGAGCGCTACGCGGCTGCGGGCGGTCGCGGCAAGCCCGGCGGCCAGCCGCAGTCGCAGTCACGACCCCGCGCGGCCAAGAAGGACGACGACACCGAGACGGTGACCGGCCGCAACTCGGTGCTCGAGGCGCTGCGGGCCAAGATCCCCGCGACGGCGTTCTACATCGCGCAGCGGGTGGAGATGGACGACCGCGTGAAGGAGATGCTCTCCATCGCGACGCACCGCGGCATCCCCGTCCTCGAAGTCACCCGCCCCGAGCTCGACCGCATGGCAGGCTTCGACGGCGTCCACCAGGGCGTCGCGATCAAGGTGCCGCCGTACGAGTACGCGCACCCGCACGACCTTCTCGAGCAGGTGCTCGACCGCGGTCAGCTGCCCCTGTTCGTCGCGCTCGACGGGATCACCGATCCACGCAACCTCGGCGCCATCATCCGCTCGACCGGCGCATTCGGCGGGCACGGCGTGATCCTGCCGCAGCGCCGCTCCGCGAGCGTCAACAGCGCCGCGTGGAAGACGAGCGCCGGCGCCGCCGCCCGGGTGCCGGTCGCCATCGCGCCGAACCTGACCACGACGCTCAAGGACTTCAAGCGTCAGGGCGTCTTCGTCCTGGGCCTCGACGGCGGGGGAGACGTGTCGCTCCCTGCGCTGCAGCTCGCCGACCGCCCCGTGGTCATCGTGATCGGTTCGGAGGGCAAGGGTCTCTCCCGACTCGTCACCGAGACGTGCGACCAGGTCGTGTCGATCCCGATCGAAGCCGCCACCGAGTCGCTGAACGCCGGCATCGCCGCATCCGTCGCGCTCTACCAGGTGTCGGTCACGCGCTCCGCGTCGGAATGAGTCCCGCCGGGAATGCCCCGGCCCACCCCGCACTTGTGAACGACCAGGCGCAGACGTCCGGTCTGCGCGACCCGCAGGAAGGGAAGACATGTCTCGCATCGCTGTCATCGGAGGAACCGGCTACGCCGGATCGCACATCGTCCGGGAAGCCGTCTCGCGGGGTCACACCGTCGTGTCGGTGGCGCGTTCCGTCGCGTCCGACCGCGTCGAGGGCGCGACGTACCTGGAGGGCACCCTCCTCGACGTCCCCACGCTCGTCGCCCAGCTCGAGGGCGTCGACGTCGTCGTCTCGTCGGTCGCCGCGCGCGGCGACATGCTCGGCCAGCTGCGTCCGGCGATCGCGGAGCTTGTCGCCGCCCTGCCGGCGAACGTGCGGGTCGGCGTGATCGGCGGCGCGGGCGGGTCGCTCGCGGCCCCCGGCGGACCGCGCCTCATCGACACCGAGGGCTTCGCCGACGAGTACAAGCCCGAGGCGTCCGAGGCCATCGGCATCCTCGAGGACCTGCAGGCGGGTCCCGCCGCCCGCGACTGGTTCTACGTGCACCCGGCCGGCGGCTTCGGCGAGTGGGCTCCGGGCGAGCGCACCGGCACCTACCGCGACGGCGGCGACGTGCTCGTCGTCGGCGAGGACGGCCAGTCGTTCATCTCCGGACCCGACCTGGCCGTCGCGGTCGTCGACGAGATCGAGGAGCCGAAGCACTCGCGCGAGCGCTTCACCGTCGGCTACTAGACCAGATCGCGCCAGTCGACCCCGTCCTCGCCGTCGCCGTCGTCGTCGGCCGGGGCGGGGTCGCTCATCACCGGCAGGGACATCGTCTCGGTCGGTGGGCCCATGACCGTGGCCTCATCGCGGCGGTGGCTCAGGACGTCCTCGATGTAGGACGTCAGCACCTCCGCGAGCGGCACGGAGCGGCTCTGCGCCTGCGACATGTACCAGCGGTGCTCCAGCACCTGGTGGAAGACCTCCGCGGGCTCGAGCTTGGCGCGCAGGTGGAACGGGATCGCCATGACGACCGGCTCGAAGACGCGCGTGAGCCACTCGTGGGCGACCATCTCCTCGTCCGATCCGAGCCGCGAGATGCGCGCGCGGAACTCGTCGAGGTCGTTGAGCAGGCGGCGGGCCTGGTTCTCCTCGACGTCGAGGCCGGTCAGGCGGATGAGGCGCCGCTGATGGTGGCCGGCGTCGACGACCTTCGGCTGGATCGACACCTTGGTGCCGTCGGCGGTCGCCTCGATGGACATCTCGCCGATGTCGAAGCCGAGGTCGTTCAGCCGGCGCACGCGCTCGGTCAGGCGCCATGACTCCGCGGCGGCGAAGCTCTCGCGATCGGTGAGCGCGGCCCACAGCGACCAGTAGGAGCTCATGATGCCGTCGGCGATCGCGATGGCGTCCACGCCGCCCTCCAGGCGTCCACCGGCCTCGAGGTCCATGATCTCGCCTGCGATG
This sequence comes from Microbacterium jepli, assembly GCF_047237905.1. NCBI lineage: Bacteria > Bacillati > Actinomycetota > Actinomycetes > Micrococcales > Microbacteriaceae > Microbacterium > Microbacterium jepli. Next base: position 1,142,424 of record NZ_JBDFLW010000005.1, read on the forward strand.
TTCGTGCGGGCGACGTCGAGGTCGTGCATGCGCTGGCCGCGGGTGAGGCCGGCCTCGTGCAGCTCACCGGTCTCGGCGTCGACGAGGTAGGCCGCGAAGGCGCCGGCGTCGCGACGGAACAGCGTGTTGGACAGCGACACGTCGCCCCAGAAGAAGCCGACGTTGTGCAGGCGGACGAGGAGCGCCGCCAGTGCGTCCACCAGACGCGTCGCCGTGTTCGGGCGCAGCACCTGGGTGAACAGGGCCCGGTAGGGGAGCGAGAACCGCAGGTGCGCGGTGACCAGGGCTGCGGGGAGCGGCTCACCCGCAGCATCCGTCCGTCCGGCGATGACGGCGACCCGGTCGACGCACGGGGCGTCGAGGCGTGTGAGGTTGCCGAGCATGTCGTACTCGCGGCGGGCCATCTCCTCCGTGGTCTCCTTGATCGCCACGACGCGTCCGGACAGGTTGGCGAAGCGCACGAGGTGCCGCGAGATGCCCTTGGGCAGCGACACGATGTACTCGTTGGGCCACTCCGCGAGCGGCGTCGACCACGGCAGGGTCAGCAGACCCGCGTCGACGGAGCTGGCGGTGATGCTGAGGGCGTGCGGCATGTGTTCCTCGGGAAATGCCGCGGCGCGGACAGGTACGAGACCTGTCCGCGCCGCGGGATGGACCGTTGTCAGGCCGAGACGACCGGCTTGTCGTTCAGGCGCTCGCCCGACTCGACGTCGAAGGCGTGCACGTGACCGGCCGTGGCCGCCAGCGTGACCGTCTCGCCGGCGTTCGGGTGCGAACGACCGTCGACGCGCGCGACGATGTCGGTGCGCTTGCCGCCGATCTCGGTGTGGCCGTAGAGGTAGCCGTCCGCGCCGAGCTCCTCGACGAGGTCGACGACGACCGGGAGGCCCCGGCCGTCGGCGGGGCCGACGACGATGTCCTCCGGACGCACGCCCACGGTGACCTGGCTGCCGTTGGCACGGCCGACGGTGTCGCGGTCGAGCGGCACGATCTCGGTGCCGAAGCGGATGCCGCCGTCGGCCAGGTCGGCCTGGAACAGGTTCATCGCGGGGGAGCCGATGAAGCCGGCGACGAACACGTTGTTCGGCTTCTCGTACAGGTCGCGGGGCGTGCCGACCTGCTGGAGGAGGCCGTCCTTCAGCACGGCGATGCGGTCGCCCATCGTGAGCGCCTCGGTCTGGTCGTGCGTGACGTAGACCGTGGTGACGCCGAGGCGGCGCTGCAGCGACGCGATCTGGGTGCGGGTCTGCACGCGCAGCTTGGCGTCGAGGTTCGACAGCGGCTCGTCCATGAGGAAGACCTGGGGCTGACGCACGATGGCACGGCCCATGGCGACGCGCTGACGCTGGCCACCCGAGAGGGCCTTCGGCTTGCGGGTCAGGTAGTCCTCGAGGTCGAGGAGCTTCGCGGCCTCGAGCACGCGGGACGCACGCTCCTCCTTGCCGACACCGGCGATCTTGAGCGCGAAGCCCATGTTCTCCGCGACGGTCATGTGGGGGTAGAGCGCGTAGTTCTGGAAGACCATCGCGATGTCGCGATCCTTCGGCGGGATGTCGGTGACATCGCGGTCGCCGATGAGGATGCGGCCGGAGTTGACCTCTTCGAGGCCGGCCAGCATGCGCAGCGAGGTGGACTTTCCGCAGCCGGAGGGGCCGACGAGGACCAGGAACTCGCCGTCGGCGATGTCGAGGTTCAGCTTGTCGACCGCGGCGCGGGTGCCGCCGGGGTAGAGGCGGGTGGCGTTGTCGAACGTGACGGAAGCCATGTGTGTTCTCCTTCACCGGCAGGTACGTGCCGGACGATCCGTAGTAAAGAAAGCGGGAATCGCACCCGCACGCCCATCGTCGGACGCGGAACCAGTATGTCAGATCCGCCTGGGAGTGCACCCGGTAGGATGCCGCGGCGCTCCGGCCAAAGCGCGCTGTTCGCACACCGCCCGAACGGGCCATGTCTGGGCATTTCCCAGACTGCCTGGTTAGCATCGGATCCGTCGCCTCACCCGTGCGGCCCCGCCGGACATCCGGCTGTCTTTCTCCATAAGAGGTTCCATGTCAGACGACCAGTCACCCCCCGTGTCTGGGCCGCGCGACCGCCGTGAGGCCGTGCGCGAAAAGGCTCAGCAGGTGCAGGCACGGCAGAGCCGTGTCCGCCTGATCCGGCGCATCGCGCTGGGGATCGGGGCCGTGGCGATCGTCGCCGTCGCCGCCGTGGTGGTGACCTGGGCCTTCACGTCGAGCGCGTCGCGCCCTCAGCTCCAGCCCGCCACCGTCGACGACGACGGATTCGTCGTCACGACCGTCACCGGCGTCTCCTCGGTTGCCGAGACCGACGCGACGGCGCCGGACGCCGGCACGGTCCCCTCGACGGAGCCGTCGGCCACCCCGACCACCGAGCCCTCGCCCGACCCGTCGGCCTCCGACCGTCCGGCCGTCGACATCCGGGTCTACGTGGACTACCTCTCCGCCAGCTCGCGCGACTTCCAGGCCGCCAACGCCCAGCAGCTGTCGAAGTGGGTCAGCCAGGACGTCGCGACGCTGACGTACTACCCCGTGGCGATGCTGACCTCGAAGTCGAACGGCACGAAGTACTCGCTGCGCGCCGCCAGTGCCGCCGCGTGCGTCGCGACGCACTCGCCGGACGCGTTCTTCACGTTCAACAACGAGCTCCTCAAGAAGCAGCCCGACGTCGACTCCGACGGCATGTCGGACTCCGACCTCGCGGCCCTCGCCGTCGCCTCCGGCGTCAAGGACCCGAAGATCGTCCGCTCCTGCATCGAGGACGAGTCGTTCTCCTCGTGGGCGAAGAACGCCACCGACCGCGCGCTCAAGTCGCTGCCGAACACCGACGGCATGTCGCTGCAGGGCACGCCCACCGTCCTCGTCAACGGCACGCCGTACGTCGGCGCCCCGACCGACTCCAAGGAGTTCGCGCAGTTCGTGCTGACCGTCGCGAGCGACGCGTACTACAGCACGCCGACGCCCACCCCCGGTGCCGCGTCCGCCACTCCGGCGGCCACACCCACCCCCGCCGGCTGATCGGCGGCGGCCCGGGCGCCTCGATAGACTGAGCGCCTTGCCGACTTGGCGCAATTGGTAGCGCACCGTACTTGTAATACGGGGGTTACGGGTTCAAGTCCCGTAGTCGGCTCCAGAGGCCCGGGTCATTCCGGGCTGGGGGCGTGGAGTGCTTCGCCTGTCAGACGGTCGACGCCTCCCTGGCTGGGCTCGGGGACGACGTGCAGGCCGCCGGGACTGTTGGCGACATACGTGAGCGCTTCGAGCCACGGCTTGCTGAGTTGTGCGATCCGGCTGCCGTGGTACTTGAACATGATGCTGGACGCGGGGGAGATCCAGACGCTGGTGCGTCCGCCGCCGACACTGGTGTCCTCGCGCCAGGTGAAGAAGAACGCTTCCCCACGTCGGAGCTTCGACCCGATGACCGTCTGCAGGTGCAGCAACAGCCGGTCCTCGAACTCCGTTCGCTGGGTCTGTTCGAAGATGAATTGGCCCACGATGACTACCGCCGTATGCCGCTACCCGGGAAAGAATGGCGAGGGCCACGGCGGCAGCGACACGGGACCGCGGCAATGTTGGGGGCCCCATCAACGTCGCATGTTTCGCCGTGCGAGGCAACCCCGGCAGTCTGACCACGGAACGTGGGTGAAAGTGCTGTCATGGTGGACACCCAGAAGTCGATGGTGCGGCACTCGATCGCCATCGACGACGTGACCTTTCTGCTCGCACAAGAACAGGACGTGCCGGCTCTCAAGACTGCAATCGAAGGCGCGGCCGGCACGTCCGGCACCTTCGTCAACTTCACCGTCGTGGGCGACCGTGGCGTCTCCGTCCTCGTGACCGGCACCTCGCGCGTCGTGATCGCGGAAGAGACGGTCGCGTTCGACGCTCGGGACACCGGCGATATAGAAGCCCTTTTCGGCGACTTCTTCGACATTCCGATGGAGTAACCTGGCGCGTCCCCAGGTGTCGGGCGCGGCGGTCGGTGCTACTCGCCCGCTCCGACGGTCCGTTCGTGATCCCTTGCAGCAGACCGTGCTTCGAGGAACGCGCAGAGGTCAGCCGCGAGGACGAGCTCGGCAGCCAGGGCACGCACTCGCTCGCTTACGAGCTGCACCGGCTCAGACCGGGCCTCAAAGGTCACCTGCCAGCGAGCCTCACCGACGTCGATTGGCTGGATGTAGACCGTGGTGGCGGCGTTCAAGAGCGGCACGATGACCAGGCCGGCGTCTGCGCCGTCGAGCTCGTCCTGGAGGGCGACCTGCGAGGAGGAGCTGGAGGGGTGGTCGGCGACGAACTCATCGACCCATTGCTGGAGGAGCGCTCGGCTGCGAGGGACCATCGGCGACCTTCCCGGGTGGTCACGACGCCAGCCCGGCTCAACGATATAGGTATACGGTGTAAGCCTCCACGCGCGGCCGGTACATGAGTCGCCAAGACCCATGGATGCTTCGTGTCAGCGCGGCATGGCGGACAGGTGCCGCGTCGCGTCGATCGTCTTGATGCGGCTCGGCCGGCCGCGGGTCGGCTTGCCGCCGACGTAGAGCCAGCCGAGCAGCTCCTCGTTCTTCTTCAGCCCGTGCGCCTTCGCCACGGCCTTCGCGCGGGTGTGCTCGCCGCTGGTGCGCCAGAACACGCCCCAGCCGGCCTCGTCGAGCAGCAGGCTGAGCATGTGCGCGACGCCCGAGGCGACGGTCTCCTGCTCCCACCGGGCGACCTTGCTCTTGCGGTAGCTGACGACGACCGCGATCAGCAGCGGGGCACGCTGTGGCTTCGTCGACGACCCCTTCTTGCCCTCCGCCTTGTGGAGCGCGCGTCCCAGCCGGTCGCGGTCGTGTCCGCGGAGCTCGATGAGGCGCCACGGCGCGAGCGCGGAGTGGTCGGCCACACGGCCCGCCGCTCCGATGAGCCGGACGAGCTCGTCATGGCTGGGCGCGGCATCCGTCACCTTCGACAGGGAACGGCGCGTGCGGGCGGCCTCGTATGCGCTCGTCACGCAGAGGCCTCGGGGGTGAACTCGAGCGACAGCGAGTTCATGCAGTAGCGGTCGCCGGTGGGGGTGCCGAAGCCGTCGGGGAAGACGTGACCCAGGTGCGAGCCGCAGGTGGCGCAGCGCACCTCGGTGCGCTCCATGCCGTGCGAGCGGTCTTCGATGAGCTCGACGGCGTCGGGGCGCACGGACTCGTAGAAGCTCGGCCATCCGCAGTGGGAGTCGAATTTGGTGCCGCTGCGGAAGAGCTCGGAGCCGCATCCGGCGCAGGTGTAGAGGCCCGCTCGGCTCTCGTCGAGCAGCTCGCCCGTCCAGGCGCGCTCCGTGCCCGCCTGGCGCAGCACGGCGTAGCGATCGGCGCCCAGCTCCTCGCGCCACTGCGCGTCGGTCTTGGTGACTTCGTAGCTCATGACCTTCTCCTCGTTGCTCCCCTCTATTCAACCCGACCCGGGCACGGCGGGGCTCCTCGCGGAGTCGTCGTGGGCGAGGATGGCCGCATGATGCAGGATTCCGCGGCCGCCGTCGCGGAGCGATACGACCGCTTCGCGCGCGAGGAGGCGCCCGGCAGATCCGCCCTCTACGAGGAGTGGGCGCGCGGGGTCGCCGGGGACCCGGCGGTGCAGGCGATCCTGAGCCGGGTCGCGGCGAACCACCGGCAGCCGCCGCTCGTCTTCGCCGTCACGCGGATGCTCGGCGCCCCGGAGGGCCGCTACGCCGCCTGGGCGCGCTGGGTTCGGACGCACGCGCACGAGGTCGTCACCGAGTGCGGTGGCCGCAGCATCCAGACCAACGAGCCGCTGCGGTGCGCGGCGCTCCTCCCTGCGCTGTCGCTCGTGCCCGGACCGATCGCCCTCCTCGAGATCGGGGCCAGCGCGGGTCTGTGCCTCTACCCCGACCGCTACTCCTACCGGTACGCGGGTGAGGAGGCGGCGCTGGATCCGGTGGACGGAGTGTCGGACGTCGTGCTGCACTCCGTGCTGCGGGGGAGTCCAGAGCTGGGGATGCCGCACGTGATCTGGCGGGCGGGCATCGACCTCAGCCCGCTCGACGCCGGCGACCCGGACGACCGGCGCTTCCTGACGGCGCTCGTGTGGCCGGGGGAGGAGGGCCGCGTGGAGCGCATCGAGGCCGCGCTCGATGTGGTCGCCGCCGATCCGCCGGTGCTCGTGGCGGGCGACGCCACCGACGAGACGCTGTTGAGGAATGTCGCGGCTCGGGCGCCCGCGGGGGCGACGCTCGTCGTGACCACTCCAGGGGTGCTGCCGCACATCCCCCGCGCCGGTCGCGACAGGCTCCTCACCGGCATCCGCGCCCTCCACGCCCGCTGGATCACCGTCGACCCCGTCGGTCTCCACGACACGTGGACCGAGCGCGTCGGCTCGGGTTTCGCACTCGCCCTCGACGGGCGGCCGCTGGCTCGCGTCGATCCATTGGGAGGTTCCGTGGAGTGGCTACCGGAGGCGACGGTGTCCGCGGTCTAGCGTGACAGCGTGCCTCTGACCGACCGCGACCGCGCTCTGCTCGACTTCGAAGCCGCGTGGAGCCGCCATGCCGGGGCGAAGGAGGAGGCCATCCGGGCCGAGTTCGGCCTGTCGCCGGCGCGTTATTATCAGCTGCTCGGGCGTCTGCTCGAGACGGCCGAGGCGCTCGCCTACGACCCGATGCTGGTGAAGCGGTTGCGGCGCATCCGCGACGCGCGCGAGAGCGCCCGTCTCTCCCGGGCCGCTGCGGCGCAGTGAGCCGCGCGGCGGTCGGTCACAGGGCTGCTGGGTAGGATCCAGGGATGCCGAGACCCTCCTTCCCCAAGGATCGCTTCGACGACCTCCCCTCGCCGCACGGCCGGGTCGGCGCGCACCGTTCCGAGAACCCCCACATGCGCGGGTGGGTCATCTTCCTCTGGGCGGCGGTGGCGACCATCGTCCTCATCGCGCTCGGCATCTTCGGCACGCTCGTCGCGTCCGGCCGCGTGACGCTCTTCCCGACGCCCACCCCCTCGGCGACACCCACGCCCGTCGTGACGCCGGTCGTCGACACGAGCTACAACGTCAGCATCCTGAACGCGACCCCGGAGGACGGACTCGCGACGCAGGTCAAGGACGTCGTGGTGCAGGCCGGCTGGGCGAGCGACGCCGTGCTGGCCGGCGGTGCGGGCAGCTCGGACTTCCCGCAGACCACGGTGTACTACCTGCTCCCCGCCGACGAGCCGGCCGCCCTGGGCCTCGCCCAGGTCATCGGAGGCGCGCGCGTCGAGCAGAGCGAGGTCTACCAGCCGCTCGAACCCGACGCCAGGCAGCTCACGGTCGTCATCGGCCTCGATCGCACCTCCACCCCGCCGACGCCCACCGACGGCCCCTGACGCGGCGGCGTGTTTCACGCCGGTAAAAAGTTCGGTGCACCCGTGTCAACAGTCGCTGGACGGCCCGGATCGCGCTGATCCCGGTGCATACGATGCTCCTGACCACCAGCAACAGGAGTGATTCGCATGACCCAGGGCACCGTCAAATGGTTCAACGCCGAGAAGGGCTTCGGCTTCATCACCGTGGCGGACGGCCAGGACGTCTTCGTCCACTACTCCAACATCGACATGTCGGGTTTCCGCGTGCTCGAGGAGGGCCAGACCGTCGAGTTCATGGTCGGAACCGGTCAGAAGGGCCCTCAGGCCGAATCGGTGCAGGTCGTCCGCTGACCCGCGGCATCCGCTCGTCGCCATAGACGACGGATGCTTCGCCATGCCGTTCCGCGCGGCTTGCACTCCCCTGGGGCGAGTGCCAGAATGGGGTTAGCACTCGGTATCTCCGAGTGCCAAAGACCATTCGCTACGTCCGGACCTCAGGTCCGGGAGGGACGACATACACATGGCAAAGATCATCGCTTTCGACGAAGAGGCCCGTCGCGGTCTCGAGCGCGGCCTGAACATCCTGGCCGACGCCGTCAAGGTGACGCTCGGCCCCCGCGGTCGCAACGTCGTGCTCGAGAAGAAGTGGGGCGCCCCCACGATCACAAACGACGGTGTCTCGATCGCCAAGGAGATCGAGCTCGACGACCCGTACGAGAAGATCGGCGCCGAGCTGGTCAAGGAGGTCGCGAAGAAGACCGACGACGTCGCCGGTGACGGCACGACGACGGCCACCGTCCTCGCACAGGCGCTCGTCAAGGAGGGCCTCCGCAACGTGGCCGCCGGCGCCGACCCCATCTCGCTGAAGCGCGGCATCGAGAAGGCCGTCGCGGCCATCTCCGACGAGCTGCTCAACAGCGCCAAGGAGGTCGAGACCAAGGAGGAGATCGCCGCCACCGCGTCCATCTCCGCCGCCGACCCCGCGATCGGCGAGCTCATCGCCGAGGCGATCGACAAGGTCGGCAAGGAGGGTGTGGTCACCGTCGAGGAGTCCAACACCTTCGGCACCGAGCTCGAGCTCACCGAGGGCATGCGCTTCGACAAGGGCTACATCAACCCCTACTTCGTCACCGACCCGGAGCGTCAGGAGGCGGTCTTCGAAGACCCGTACATCCTGATCGCGAACCAGAAGATCTCGAACATCAAGGACCTTCTGCCGATCGTCGACAAGGTGATCCAGGAGGGCAAGGAGCTCGTCATCATCGCCGAGGACGTCGAGGGTGAGGCTCTCGCGACCCTCGTGCTCAACAAGATCCGCGGCATCTTCAAGTCGGCTGCCGTCAAGGCTCCCGGCTTCGGCGACCGTCGCAAGGCGCAGCTGCAGGACATCGCGATCCTCACCGGCGGACAGGTCATCACCGAAGAGGTGGGCCTGAAGCTCGAGAACGCCACCACCGACCTGCTCGGCCACGCCCGCAAGGTCATCATCACCAAGGACGAGACCACCATCGTCGAGGGTGCCGGCGACTCGGGCCAGATCGAGGGTCGCGTGACCCAGATCCGTCGCGAGATCGAGAACACCGACAGCGACTACGACCGCGAGAAGCTCCAGGAGCGCCTCGCGAAGCTGGCCGGTGGCGTCGCCGTCATCAAGGCGGGCGCTGCGACCGAGGTCGAGCTCAAGGAGCGCAAGCACCGCATCGAGGACGCCGTCCGCAACGCGAAGGCAGCCGTCGAGGAGGGCATCGTCGCCGGAGGTGGTGTCGCGCTCATCCAGGCCGGCAAGATCGTTTTCGAGAAGCTGTCGCTCACGGGTGACGAGGCCACGGGCGCGAATATCGTCAAGGTCGCCATCGAGGCGCCTCTGAAGCAGATCGCCCTCAACGCCGGTCTCGAGCCGGGCGTCGTCTCCAACAAGGTGGCGGACCTGCCCGTCGGACACGGCCTGAACGCCGCGACCGGCGAGTACGGCGACCTGTTCGCACAGGGCATCATCGACCCGGCGAAGGTCACGCGCTCCGCGCTGCAGAACGCCGCGTCGATCGCCGGTCTGTTCCTGACGACCGAGGTCGTCGTCGCCGACAAGCCCGAGAAGGCTGCGGCGCCGATGGGTGACCCGTCGGGTGGCATGGACTTCTGATCCACGTCTGAATGACACGAGCGGCCCCGGCATCTGCCGGGGCCGCTTCGTCGTTCCCGGCAGCCGGGGCCGCTTCGTCGTTCCCGCGGTTCCGGGTCAGCGGAACAGGCCGGCGTTCAGCTGCTCGGCGTCGGCGTACTGCCGGCCAGCGGCGGCGAGGGCCGCGTTGATCTCGTTCAGGCTGTCCTCGAGGCCGCGCTGGGCGACCCGCCAACGGTCGACGACGCCCTGGAAGGCGAGGGCGGCGCTCCCGGTCCACGTCGACTGCAGCTGCGTCAGCTGCGACATCATGGCCGATGTCTCGCCCTGCAGGCGGTCGGCCGTGCCGCGCATGGCGGCGGTGGCGGTGAGCAGCTGGTCGCTGTCGACGGAGTAGGTGGCCACGGATGTGCTCCTCGGGTCGGGAATGGTGTGCTCCGACGCTAGGCGGCGGGGAACGCGGCATCCGAGGCTCGCGATGCATCCGTGGCGAGGAGGTCGCCGCTCCCAGTGGGGAGGATCGGCGGCGCCGAACATCAGCGGCGCTGAGCGCCGGGTACGGCGCCGGTCAGTCGCGGTCGCTGCGCGGCGGGTCGGTCAGACGCGGGATGGGCTGCGTCTCGATGAAGAGGTGGTCGGCCGCGTTGCGCGTCTGGGCTAGCGGGAAGGCGACCCGGAAGGTCGCCCCGCCGCCGGGGGTCTCGTCCACGCCGACGGTGCCGTGGAGGGCGTCGACGATGGAGGCGACGATGGAGAGTCCGAGCCCCGTACCTCCGGTCTCGCGCGTGCGAGACGTGTCGGCTCGCCAGAAGCGCTGGAAGATCTTGTCGCGGATCTGCTCGGGGATGCCCTCGCCGTGGTCGATGACCCCGATCCAGCCCATGCCCGCGGTGACGTCGGTGCCGATGCGCAGCTCGATGGGGGAGTCCTCCGAGGTGAACCGGCGCGCGTTGCCGAGCAGGTTCGTCACCACCTGCCGGATGCGGTTCTCGTCGCCCAGCACGATCGGCGGCACCGGCTCGGCGATGACCGGACCCTCAGTTGCGGAGTCACCCCGGCCCGCAGCATCCGTCGATCGAGGACGACGCCGCAGCAGCGAGAGGGTCGCGCCGGCGCGGGCGATCGCCGACGTCTGCGGGCCCCCGCGCCGTGGCGCGTCCTCGTCGGGAGCGTCGTCGGGGTCAGGAGGAGCGGATGCCGCGGGCTCCGCCGCCAGCGGAGGCGGGTCGTCGAGCACCGTGACCGGGCGCTGGGGCGCGGCGGCGCGGACGTCCATGGCGGCGTCGCGCGCGATGGGACGCAGGTCGACGGGGGCGATGACGACATCGCGCCGCTCGTCGAGGCGGGCGAGCGCGAGGAGGTCCTCGACGAGCACGCCCATCCGCATGGCCTCCTTCTCGATGCGCTCCATCGCCTGGGCGACGTCCTCGTCGCCGGTGATCGCACCCATGCGATAGAGCTCGGCGTAGCCGCGGACGGTGACCAGCGGCGTGCGCAGCTCGTGGCTCGCGTCGCCGATGAACCGACGCATCTGGCGGACGGTGGCGTCGCGATCCGACAGTGCACCGTCGATCCGCCCGAGCATGGTGTTGATCGCGATCTTGAGGCGGCCGACCTCCGTGCCGGGCTCGACGTCGGTCATGCGCTGGCTGAAGTCGCCGCCGGCGATCGCCATGGCGGTGGATTCCACCTGTCCGAGGTTGCGGAAGGCGAGTGTGACGAGCAGCCGGGTGAGGAAAGCGCCCGCGATGATCGTGATCGCCGCCAGGACGCCGTAGATGCCGAGGAACTGGGTCACGACGCGATCGATCGGCGAGAGCGGCAGCGCGATGAGCTGCGTGTAATAGGTCGGCACGTTCGGCACCTGGAAGACCTGCACGATGGCCTTGTAGGGCGCTCCGCCGACGGCGCTGGGCAGCTGGAAGGGATCGGTCTGGTTGCGGCTGAACTCGAGGTCGGCGTTTTCGGGGAAGACCGGCCCGTTCGTAGCGGCCGAGCGGCCGCCGGCGACGATGACGCGTTCGCCGTTGGGGTCGTAGATCGCGACGTAGTAGTCGCTGGGGTAGTCGGTCTTCCCGGCGAACTCGATGCCGTCGGCGCTGATCACCGGATCGACGACCGTCTTCCAGGCGCTCGTGTCGGCGAGCTGCCGCAGCTGGTCGTCGGTGCTCGCGATGAGGGTGTTCCGCAGGAACACGGCGGTGCCGACGCCGGCTGCGATGAGACCGAGGGCGAGGAGGGCGACGGTGACGCCCGTCACCTTGGCGCGCAGGCTCGTGCCCCGCCACCAGGAGGTGACCGAGTCCGTCTTGTCAGCCAGAGCGGCCCCCTCGGATCTGCACGGCGACCGCGCGTTACGCGGTCTTGCCCGCCTTGAGCATGTAGCCGAAGCCGCGCTTGGTCTGGATGAGCGCCTCGCTGGAGTGCGGGTCGATCTTGCGGCGCAGGTAGGAGATGTAGCTCTCCACGATGCCGGCGTCGCCGTTGAAGTCGTACTCCCAGACATGGTCGAGGATCTGCGCCTTCGACAGCACACGGTTGGGGTTGAGCATCAGGTAGCGGAGCAGCTTGAACTCGGTGGGACTCAGGTCGATCGACACGTCGCCGACCGTCACGTCGTGGGTGTCCTGGTCCATCGTCAGCTCGCCAGCGCGAATGATCGACTCCTCGTCGGCCTGCATCGTGCGACGCAGGATCGCCTGGATGCGGGCCACGATCTCGTCGAGCGAGAAGGGCTTCGTGACGTAGTCGTCGCCGCCGGCGTTGAGCCCGGCGATCTTGTCCTCGGTCTCGTCCTTCGCGGTGAGGAAGAGGATCGGTGCGGTGTACCCGGCGCCGCGGAGGCGCTTGGTGACGCTGAAGCCGTTCATGTCGGGGAGCATCACGTCGAGCACGATCAGGTCGGGCTCCTCCTCGAGCACGGCCGAGATGGTCTGCGCTCCGTTGGAGACGGCGCGGACCTGGAAACCCGCGAAACGCAGGCTCGTGATCAGCAGGTCGCGGATGTTCGGCTCATCGTCCACGACGAGAATGCGCGGTGCGGTCATAGGCCCATTATGGTGACCCGATCGATGCGGCGGCTGGTAGGCGCCGCGCGAACGGCCTGTTTCGGTCGCTCTCAGCCCCGCGATCTGGGCTTTCGGGACTGCTTTCGTCGCTCGCGGACGCTCGCGCGCCATGAAAGTCGTCCTCGACGGGCTCGATATTCGGGGCGAGCGCGCAGGGAGTCAGGGCAGGGGAGAGGTGTCGAGTGTGAAGCGGTGGGCACGCAGCCGCGCGGCGAGCGCCTGGCCCATCGCCACCATCGGCGTGAGCACGCCGGCGTGGTCGGGAAGGTCGTCCAGCGCCAGGCTGAGGGCGGATTCTCCGAGCATGACGGCGGTGCCCCGGTAGCCGGGGTCGTAGGGTGCGGCCACCCGCGTGCGCATCGGCCGGCCGTCGACGGGGTAGACGTCGACGTCGATCGAGAACCGGCCCCGCTCCATCGTCGCCTCGCTCGGGCCTTCCCCGGGTGCCGGCAGGAGACGGTCCAGCACCGCGCGCGTCGGCGGGAAGGTCAGCGCGCCTCCGAGCACGACGGGCAGCACGTCGACGGCCGCGGCCAGCGCGCGGCCGCGCACGCCCGGGAGCGTGTCGACGACCTCGCGGTAGCGCAGCAGCTGCCCGTAGCCCCACCCGGTCAGGTAGTTCGACCGCTGCACGATCTGCCGGTTGAACGCCCCCATGACGAACGGCGCCTGCCAGCGTCCGGTCGCGCGGTCGCGAGAGGTGCCGTGCGGGATGCTGCCTGCCGGAAGTCGCACGGACGGCCCGGGCGTGAGGGCGAACGGGTCGGAGATGAGGCGCCACAGGCGCGCGTCGGACTGCGCGGCGAGGAGCTGCTGCCGCAGGGAGTCGATGGTCCCGCCGCTGACGCCGCCGCGGATCGAGCGCACCTGCGCGATCGCCTCGACGAACGGACCGCCGCCCGCGGCTTCGGCCGACAGCCCGACCCCGAGGTCGGAAGGGATGGAGTCGAAGCCGCACGAGTGCACGATGCGCGCACCCGAGGCGCCGGCGATGCCGTGGTTGGCGGCGATGGACCGCGCGACGAACGCGCTTTCGCCGGTGAGGTCGGCGTACGACGTGCCCGCCCGCGCGCAGGCGGTCGCCAGCGGGAGCCCCCGCGAGAGATAGGGCCCGACGGTGGTCGCGACGACACCGGTCGACGCCGCGAGCCGCTCGACAGCCGCAGTATCGGAGCTGTCGACGACGACGGTCGGCCAGTCGACGCCGAGCTGCTTGGTCAGCTTCCGCAGCTTGTCGGGCGATCGTCCGGCGAGAGCGATGCGCGCATCCTTCGGCGCCGACGCGACGAGGTGCTCGGCGGTCAGCCTCCCGACGAAGCCGGTCGCGCCCAGCAGGACGAGGTCGTGGTCGCGGTCGGTGCGGGTCATGCCGGCGAGCCTAGGTCGCGAGTTCGGGCCGTGGCATCCCCTTGCGCTCGAGCGAACCGGCCGCGAACGTGAGCGTGCCGCTCGGTTCCGACCAGCCCGGCCCCTCCCGCAGGCGCTGGACCACCAGATGTTCCAGCCTCGTGCGCGGCGTCACCGCAGCCGGGTCGAGCACGTCGGCGAGGGGACGTCCGAACACGAATTTCGCCGCCGATCGGGCGCCCGCATCGCTCGGTGCGGTCGTATCGGCGTCGAGGGTGAAGCGACGGGCGAAGGCCGCCATGTTGGTGCCTGGCAGTGCGGCGGCGAGGGCGGGCTCGAGCAGCCAGCTCGTGCAGGTGAAGTCCGTGGCCCCGAGGAGGTCGTGCGCCCGTCCGAGAGAGGCGTCGACGGCCGCGGGGACGAGCGGACCGAGCTCGGGGATATGCAGGCCGTGTCCCTGCGACCCGGAGCGCCGCTCCACCTGCAGACGTCCGACGGAGATCACGTCGCCGCGGAGGATGCCGAGCAGCCACGGAACCTCGGTGCGCGCGCCGAAGCTGCGGTGCTTGCCGCCGATGTCGCGCAGTGTCTCGGCCGTGACCTCGGCCGGGATGCCGAGCGCCTGCTGGTGCGCGAGCGCGTCGGGCACGATCTCGGCGAAGGCGGCCAGCACGTCGTCGTCGGTGACATCACCGAGGATCACCGGCACCGCCTTATCGGCGAGGCTCGCGCGGAACATCGCGACGAGCTCTCTCCGCGCCGGCGTCGGCAGGGGCGGCACGTCGAGCAGCGCGAAGGCGTCCATCAGTCCGTGTTCAGCAGCCGGAGGAGGCGCTCGACCTCGACGGCGACGGCCTCTCGGGCGGGCGCGATGTAGCGACGCGGGTCGACGCGCGCCGGGTCCGCGGCCAGTGCCGTCCGCAGCGCCTGCGTGAACAGTGCGTTGAGATGCGTCGAGATGTTGATCTTGCTCATGCCGGCCGTGACGGCCGCGCGGAGCATGTCGTCGCTGAGACCCGACGAGCCGTGCAGGACGAGGGGGACGGATGCTGCGGCGGCGATGCGCGCGATCAGATCCGTGTCGACGGCGGCCTCCCGCCGGGTCATCGCGTGGCTGGTGCCCACGGCGACGGCGAGCCAATCGACGCCCGTCTGCTCCACGAAGCGGCGGGCGTCGGCGGGGTCGGTGCGCACGCCGGGAGCGTGGACGCCGTCCTTCCCCCCGACCTCGCCGAGCTCGGCCTCGATCCGCACGTCGTTCGCGCGGCACAGCTCGGCCATCCGGCGGGTGAGCGCCACGTTGTCTTCGTAGGGCCGCGCCGACCCGTCGAACATGACGCTGTCCAGGCCCAGTTCGACAGCCTCCGCGACCAGCTCGACGTCGTCCGCGTGATCGAGGTGCACGAGGGCCGGCACCGACATCGCCCGCGCGATGCTGAGGGTCGCTCTCGCGATCGGCGCGAGCGCGCCGTGGTAATCGACGCAGTTCTGGCTGATCTGGAGGATGACCGGCAGGCCGGCACGCTCCGCGCCCTGCGCGATCGCCTCAGCGTGTTCGAGCTGCACGACGTTGAAGGCGCCGATGCCGACGGCGCGCTCGCGCGCGTCGAGGACGGGATCGGTGAGGGTACGGGTCTTCACGAAGAACTCCAGAGGGGGTGAGAAGGAGAGAGAAGCCCTCGCACGTCGACATCGGCGCGATGGGCGAGGGTGAGCAGGTCGGCGGGATCGACGGCTCCGGCGAGCGGATGCAGCACGGCGGCCGCGCCGGCCACGGCGGCCCAGCCGGCGGCGGTGCCGATGTCGCGCCCATCGGAGAGGGCGGCGACCAGTCCCGCCGTGGCGGCGTCGCCCGCTCCGGTCGGATTGCCCGCGACCTCCGCCACGGCGGGGTGACGGCTCACGGTGCCGTCCGGATCGCGGACGAGCAAGCCGTCCGCGCCGAGCGAGACGACGACCAGTGCGCCGCGTGCCGCGAGACGCACCGCCGCGTCACGCACATCGGCGCATCCTGTGGCGGTGCGCACCTCTTCGGCGTTGGCCTTGACGACGTCCGCGCCGGCATCGGCGGCGGCCAGCAGGTGCGGACCGCTCGTGTCGACGACCACCCGCGCACCCCGTGAGCGTGCGGCGCCCACCAGCGTCGCGGTCGCGTCCGGCGGGGTGCCCGGTGGAAAGGAGCCGGCGATCACGACCCAGTCGTCCTGACCGACCACGTCGCCGACGGCGCCGCACAGCGCCTCCCATAGCGAAGTGGTCCAGGCGGGCCCGGGCTCGGCGAGAAGGGTGGGATGCGCGATGTCGTCGACGACCGCGATGGTGAAGCGCGTGTCGCCGTCGATCGGCGTCGCCCGGACGGGGATGCCGTCGGCGGTCAGCTCGCGGCCGAGGCCCTCGCCCGCGTCGCCGCCCAGCGGTGCGACGGCCACGACATCGCGGCCGAGGGCATGCAGCACGCGGGCGACGTTGACGCCCTTGCCGCCGGCGCGACGAGCCACGTCGCGCACGCGCACCGTCTCGCCGATCAGCTGCCGGTCGACGCGGTATGTCACGTCGACGGCGGGGTTGGGGGTCACCGCGACGAAGCGAGCCATGCTCCGTCTCCCATCGCACGCAGGGTGCCGCCGGTCACCGTGACGAGATCGGCGCGATCTCCGACGCGCAGCGCCGGCAGTTCGATGCCGAGCGCGCGGGCGGGAGTGAGGGATGCCGCGGCGAGGACGTCGCCCGCGTCGAGCCCGCGAGCGAGCAGACGCTCGACGACGGCCCCGAGCGGCGTGGTGCTGCCGGCGAGCGAGCTGCCGTCCGACAGACGCGCCACGCCGTCCGCGACGGTGACGTCGCTGCCCGCGAGGTCGTAGCGGCCGTCACCCAGACCGGTGGCCGACATCGCGTCGGAGACGAGGGAGACGCGACCGGATGCCGCGGCGAAGACGACCTCCACGACCGTGTCCGCGACGTGCACGCCGTCGGCGATGAGCTCGACCGTGACGTCGGAGCGCGAGAGAGCCACCCCGACGATGCCCGGCTCGCGCGACAGCAGCGGCGGCATCCCGTTGAACAGATGCGTCACGACGGAGGCGCCGGCATCCATCGCCCGCTCCGCCGTCGCGGCGTCCGCGGCGCTGTGACCGATCGCGACGATCACGCCCGCCTGCGCGAACCGCTCGACGGCCGCGAACGCGCCGGGCAGTTCCGGGGCGAGCGTCACCATGCGCAGCGTCCCGGCCGCGGTCTCGAGCACGCCATCGATCTCGTGGCTGAGCGGAGCGCGCAGAAGGTCGGCGGCATGGGCGCCCCGCCGCGCGGGGGCGAGCCACGGACCCTCGAGGTGGATCCCGGCGAGAGTGCCCGCCTCGACCAGCGGACGCAGCTCGCCGATGCGCGTCAGCAGAGCGCCCGGGGCGCGCGTGGCCACGGAGGCCAGCAGTGTCGTCGCTCCGAACGCGCGATGCAGCTCGAGCGCCGGTCCCGGATCGACGCCGGGAGAGCCGAAGTCCACGCCGCGCGCACCGTGCACGTGAGAGTCGAAGAGTCCGGGCGCCACGATGTCGACGGTCGCGCGTTCGGCGCCGTGGACCTCCGGCGCGGGGCCGGTCCCGCGGTCGCGCACGAGTCCGCCATCGACGAGGAGCCAGCTTGGCCCCATGTCGCCGCACGCGTCCTGAACGGCGGCGGCGCTGATGACGACCGTCACGCGCGGTCCTCGGCGAGAAGGGCGGCGCCGAGCGCGGCGGCGCGGTCGCCGAGGGCGGCGAGGCGCAGCTCGGGCACACGCAGGGCGCCGAGGCGCGAACCGACAGCCGTCGCGAGCGGTTCGAGCAGGGCGTCACCCGCGAGGGCGAGACCGCCGCCCACCACGATCGTGCGCGGTGCGACGACGATCGACAGGTTCGCGATCATCTCGGCGAGCACCGCCACGGTCTCGTCCCACACCTGCCGGGCGACGGCGTCTCCGGCGACCATCCGCTCGACGACCCGACGGGCATCCTTTTCGGCGGCGCGGCGGGCCGTGCCGGCGGCGGACGCGACGGCCTCCACGCGCTCACCGGTGTGCGGGCCGGACCCCACGAGCGCCTGGCCCACCTCGCCCGCCCAGCCGTCGGCGACCACGGGTCTGCCGTCGACCAGGATCGCCGCGGCGATGCCGGTGCCGATCGGCACGAAGGCGACCACCCCCGTCTCGCCGACGGCCGCGCCCCAGCGCAGCTCGGCGAGGGCGCCCGCGCGCACGTCATGACCGAAGCCGACGGGCCGTCCGGCGCTCTCCTGCAGCATCGCGGCGAGGGGGAGCTCCCGCCAGCCCAGGTTCACCGAGTGGATGGTCCGCCCGTGCCCCTCGTCCACGACGCCCGGGACGACGACGCCCACAGCGAGGTCATCGGCGTCCGGGAGGCCGCGCAGCAGCTCCGCGACCGCCGCGCACACGCGTCGTCCGTCCGGGTCGGGAGCGGGGGTCGGCACGCGCTCCTCGTGGAGCGCGCGACCATCGCGGAGGTCGGCGATGACTGCTTTGATCGACGTGCCGCCCACGTCGATGCCGATGGCTCTGGGGTCGATCACGCCAGGATGACAGAACGCGTGAGCGAGCGGGGCCGATCGGGGTCCAGTCCCTTGCCGAGGGCCAGTGCGACGGCGAAGCGCTGCGCCACGATGAGGCGGGCGAGCGGGTCGAGATCGTGCTCCACGAAGCGGGCACCCGTGGCATCCACCTCCGCCTTCAGGCCCTCGGGCGTGCCGCCGAGGCTCCAGACCAGCCGTCCGGGCTGCGCGATCGCGACGGGGCCGTGACGGTAGTCCATCGCCGGATAGGCCTCGGCCCAGAACTGCGCGGCCTCCCGGGTCTTCAGCGCCGCCTCGTTCGCCAACCCCACGGCCCAGCCGGTGGCGACGAAGGAGCACTGGTCGACATCGGTGAGAGGTGACACGTCGATGCCCAGCGCCGTCTCGGCGTCGGCGATCGCGTCGGTGAGGTCTTCGCCGAAGTGCGCGCGCAGCAGGGCGAGCACACTGGTGGCGAAGCGGGTCTGCACGACCGACTGCTCGTCGGCGAAGACAAGCGTGACGGTCTCATCAGCGTGCGCGGTGGCGGGGGAGTCGCCCACCGCGGTGATGAGAGTGGTCGGGCCGTCGACCGCGGCGAGGAGCTCGATGACCTCCGTGGTGGTGCCCGAGCGCGAGATCGCCACGACGCGGTCGTACTCGCGTCCGGCGGGAAACTCGCTGGCGGCGAAGGCGTCGCTGAGCCCGAGCCCGGCGGTCTCCCGGCGCACAGCGGCCGACATGGCGACGAACCAGCTCGTGCCGCAGCCCACGAACGCGACGCGCTCACCCGGGGAGGGCAGCGCGGATGCCACTGACGGTGCGAGCCGCGCGGCATCGCCCCAGGTGCGGGGTTGCGAGGCGATCTCGTCTTCGACGAAGGTGCGATCCATGGTCCTGCTTTCGTGTCGTCCGGCTGACCGGATCGTTGTTGATCGTTTTGACAGTATTTGAGCAGAATCGCTCACGAAGGTCAACCGCAGGTGTGGGACGATGACGCGAGGAGGTGCACGGATGCATCAGCAACAGCGGCTCAACATCGTGCTCGAGATGGTGAGCGAACGCGGCAATGTGTCGATCACCGACGTGAGCGAGCATCTCTCCATCTCGACCGCGACCGCCCGGCGCGACCTCAACACCCTTGCCGAGCAGCGCCTCGTGACACGCACGCACGGCGGAGCGGCGGCCCTCGGCTCCGGCTACGAGCTGCCTCTGCAGTACAAGATCGCGCGCCAGGCCGACGCGAAGCTCGCCATCGCGCGGGCGGTGGAGGCGCTGATCCCACCCGGAGCCACCGTGGGCATGAACGGCGGCACCACCGTCACGGAGGTCGCCCGCGCGCTGGGCCGCAGCGATCGCATGGCCTCGGCGGGCGGCGAGCCCGGGATCACGATCGTGACCAACGCGCTCAACATCGCCTTCGAATCCTCGGTGCGCGAGAACGTGAAGATCGTGGTGACGGGCGGTGTGCCGCGTCGCCAGTCGTACGAACTCATCGGGCCGCTGGTCGGCCGTTCGCTGCAGGACTTCAGCCTGGACATCGCCGTGCTGGGTGTCGACGGGCTCACGCCGGAGTTCGGCGCGACGACGCTCCATGAGGGGGAGGCCGACGCCAGCCGGCAGATCTCGGCCCTCGCCCGGCGGGTCATCGTGGCGGCCGACCAGACCAAGGTCGGACGCAGCACGTTCGCGCGCATCTGCGCGCTCGACGACGTCGACGTGTTCGTCACCGATGCTCCGCTGCCGCCGCGCGCGGCCGCGCAGTTCGACAAGGCCGGCGTCGAGGTGGTCGTCGCGGCCACGCGCTGACCGACACACCCGCTGCAGCGCGTCCGTCGAGGTGCGATCGGCGGGTCCGGACGGTGCTCCCGGAGCGGAGTGCTCACGCGCCCGATGCCGCCGTTTCGTTTCGGGCGCGTAAAAAGTCGGCCCCAGGCTTGCGTGCCCGATCCCGGTGCACCAATGTCAGAACATGCTCGATTCAGCACACATGATGACAAAAACGATCAAACCGTGCATGATGGACCCCATGCACACCGCTGTGGAACTCTCGTGACCGTCGACCCCGCCACCACGCAGCCGCGCGTCGCCGTCATCGGGACAGGCGCCCGGAGCGTCATCGCCCATCACGTGCCGGATGCGTTCGCGGGTGCCGCCGTCGTCGCGACCGTGGACCCGACTCCCGAGGGCCGTGCGCGCAGCGCGGCGCAGTTCCCGGGTGTTCCCGTGTACGACGACATCCCCGCGCTGCTGGCCGCCGATCGCGTGGATGCGGCGATCGTGACATCGCCCGACGACACGCACGCCGACATCGCCGTCGCGCTCCTCGAGGCCGGCGTCGCCGTCTATCTCGAGAAGCCGCTCGCGACGACGCTGGCCGACGCGGACCGCGTGCTCGTGGCGGCAGCGGAGGCGGGGGGCACCCTCTACGTCGGCCACAACTTCCGCCACGCCGCCGTCGTGCGCCTCATGAAGCAGATCATCGACCGAGGCGAGATCGGCGAGGTCAAGACCGTCTGGGTGCGTCACTTCGTGGGCAACGGCGGGGACTACTACTTCAAGGACTGGCACGCCGACCGGTCGCGCACGAACACCCTGCTGCTGCAGAAGGCCAGCCACGACATCGACGTCGTCCACTACCTGAGCGGCGGCTTCACCCGCCGCGTCGTGGGGATGGGCGACCTGATGGTCTACGGCGACGTCACCGACCGCCGCGACCGCCGCGGCGAGGTCATGCCCGACTGGTTCTCGTTCGAGAACTGGCCGGCTGCAGCATCCACCGGTCTGAACCCGGTCGTGGACGTCGAGGACGTGTCGATGATGATGATGACGCTCGACAACGGCGTGCTCGCGAGTTACGAGCAGTGCCACTTCACGCCCGACTACTGGCGCAACTACACCGTCATCGGCACCGAGGGCCGGCTGGAGAACGTCGGCGACACGGCCGGCGGCCGCGTGAAGGTCTGGAACCGCCGCCACGAGTGGGCGCCGGACGGCGACGCGGAGTACGCCATCGAGGGCGTGGCGAGCGGCCACGAGGACGCCGACCTGTCGACGATGCGCGAATTCCTCGAGCATGCCTTCGCCGGCGCCCCCACCGTGGTCTCGCCCGTCGCGGCTCGCGCCGCCGTGGCCGCCGGGGCCCTCGCCGCCGACTCGATGCGCGACGGCTCCCGGCCCTTCGACGTCCCGCCCCTGCCCACCCACGTCGCGGAATACTTCTCCGCGTCCCACCTGCCCTCGCAGTCCCTTGGAAGGATCGACCGATGACACACACCCGACCCGGCCGTCGCATGCTCGGAGTGCTGGCGCTGACCGGCACCCTGGCGCTCGCCGCCACCGCCTGCAGCGCCGGCGGATCCGGTTCGACGGCGCCCGCCGACTACGCCAAGCCGGCATCAGACCTGAGTGCGACCATCACCTACGGTCTCTGGGACCAGGCTCAGGTCGAGGCGATCGAATCGAGCCTCGCCGGCTTCAAGGAGCAGTACCCGAACATCGAGGTGAACCTCAGCGTCACCCCGTTCAGCGAGTACTGGACGAAGCTGCAGACGCAGGCATCCAGCGACACTCTGCCCGACGTGTTCTGGATGAACGGCCCCAACATCCAGCTCTACGCGCTCAACGGTCAGCTGGAGCCGATCACCGGCGCGATCGACGCCGGCGACATCGACCAGTCCGACTACCCGGAGGCGCTCGCCGACCTCTACACGGTCAAGGACGTCGCGTACGGCGTCCCCAAGGACATGGACACCATCGGCGTCTGGGTCAACAAGCAGCTCTTCCAGCAGGCCGGCGTCGAGCTCCCCGGCCCCGACGACACCTGGGCCGACTTCCAGGCGACGGCGAAGGAGCTGTCCACCGCCCTCGCCGGTCAGGGCGCCTTCGGCGCTGCCGGCGGCATGGACGGTCAGACCACGTACTACAACACCATCATGCAGGCCGGCGGCGAGGTGCTGGAGGACGGCACCTCGGGCTACAACACCCCTGAGGCGCAGGAGGGCGTGAAGTTCTGGACCGACCTCATCGCCTCGGGTGCGTCGCCCACCATCGCCCAGCTGACCGACACCTCGGCCGACCAGTGGTTCACCTCCGGCAAGCTCGCCATGTACTGGGGCGGCAGCTGGTTCCGTTCCGCGCTGACCGATGTGCCGTTCGCGGCCGACGTGGACGTGCTGCCCCTTCCGAAGGGCAAGGAGCAGGCCACCGTCATCCACGGTGTCGCCAACGTGGTCGCGGCGTCGTCGAAGAACAAGCAGGCCGCCCAGGCGCTGCAGGTGTACCTCGCCGGCGAGGAGGCGCAGAAGGCGCAGGGGTCGTTCGGTTCGATCATCCCGGCTTACCAGGGCACGCAGGACGCCTTCGTCGAGTCCATGCCGCAGGCCGACCTGCAGGTCTTCCTCGACGCGGTCTCCTACGCGCAGCCGCTGCCCGTCAGCGCCAACAGCGCGGCGTGGAACACCTTCGAGGCCGAGCTGCTCCCGCAGGCCTTCTCGGGCGACCGCCCGGTCGACGAGGTGACCGCCGAGCTGGCTCAGAAGATGGACGACGCGCTGCAGAAGGAGACGCGTTGAGCGTTCTCGAGCGCACCGACACCGCCCCCGCCGTCTCCGGCGGCGGGGGCGGTCGTCCGCGACAGCGACGGACCGCGCGCGACGGCCTGTGGGCCGCCGTGTTCGTCGGTCCGCTGCTGCTCGGCATCACGGTGTTCTACCTCTGGCCGATCGTGCAGACGGCCGGGTTCTCGTTCACGAGCTTCGGGGTCTTCGGAGACGTCGCCTTCGCCGGGCTCGACAACTTCACGCGGCTCTTCTCGGAGCCCAACTTCTACCTCTCCCTGGGCAACACGCTCCTCTACACCGCGATCGTCCTCCTGGGCGTCCCGATCGCCGTCCTGCTCGCGAGCCTGCTGAACCTGCCCGGGCTGCGCTTCGCGTCGCTCTACCGCGTGCTGTTCTTCCTGCCGTACGTCGCGATGCCGACGGCCATCGCCTTCGTCTGGCGCATCATCTTCAACGGCGACTTCGGGCTGCTCAACTACCTGCTGTCGTTCGTCGGCATCGACGGGCCCTACTGGGTGAGCACTCCCGGGTTCGCCATCGTCGCGGTCGCCATCGTGGGCCTGTGGAGCTCGCTCGGCTTCTCGATGATCGTCCTCGCCGCCGGGCTCAAGACGATCCCGCCCGAGCTCTACGAGGCCGCCGCGCTCGACGGGGCGGACGCCTGGAAGCAGTTCCGCAGCATCACCGTGCCGCTGCTCACGCCCAGCATCTTCTTCGTGACGATCATCACGGTCATCTCGTCGTTCCAGCTCTTCGACCTGCTCTACGCGATCCTCGGCACGACGGCCACGAACTCCTCGCTGCCGCGCAGCATGTCGCTCGTCTACTACTTCTACCAAGCCGGCTTCGTCAGCAATGAGAAGGGCTACGCCGCCGCCGTGGCGATGATCATCTTCGTGATCATCGGCTTCGTGACGGTCCTGCAGTTCCGATTCCAGAAGCGGTGGGTGCACAATGGCTGACTCGGTGACGACCACGCGCACCCTCGTCGTGCCGCGGGCCCTCGCACGACCGTCGCGACGACCGGCGGGTACGCGCCCGCGGGGCGGACGCGCGCACGCCGTCGCTCACCTGGTGCTGGGTATCGGGGCCGTCATCATGGCCTTCCCGTTCCTGTGGCAGATCATCATGTCGCTGTCCACGAACGCCCAGGTGCAGAGCGTGACGCCGGTTTTCTGGCCGGGCGAGCTGCAGTGGGGCAACTACGTCGAGGTCTTCCAGCGTCTGCCGTTCTTCTCGCAGTTCGGCACGTCCGTGCTCATCACCGTCGTGCGCACGGTGGCCCAGCTGATCCTGTGCACGATGGCCGGCTACGCCTTCGCCCGGCTGCGCTTCCGCGGACGCGGTCTGCTGCTGGGCGTGGTGCTGTCCATCCTGATGGTGCCGTCGCAGGTGTACCTGCTGTCGCAGTACCAGATCGTCCAGAACCTGGGCCTGCTCAACTCCGTGGGCGGGCTCGTGCTGCCGGGGCTGTTCAGCGCCTTCGGCACCTTCCTCATGCGGACGGCCTTCCTCTCGATGCCCGACGAGTTGGAGGAGGCCGCCCGTCTCGACGGGGCGAACACCTGGCAGATCTTCTGGCGCATCATGCTGCCGCTGGCCACACCCTCCATGAGCGTGCTGGCCATCACCACCGTGCTGTGGTCGTGGAACGAGCTGCTCTGGCCGCTCGTGGTCACCAGCTACAGCAGCCAGATGCCGCTGTCGGCGGGGCTCGCCACCCTGCTCAGCGACCGGACGACCGATTACCCCGTGGCGATGGCCGCAAGCCTGCTGGCCATGGCTCCGGTGCTGATCATGTTCATCGTGCTGCAGCGGCGGGTCATCGACGGCCTGGCGTCGTCGGGCCTGAAGTGAACCACGCGGCCGCCCCGCCGACGGGGCGGCCGCATCCATCCCGCGGACCGCTCGCCCGTCCGCACGCCGGGTCGAACACGGCTCGGCACCGAGGTCGAGGAGGACCGCACATGAGGAAAGACGCCCGACGACGAGGATCGGTGGCGCTGATCGCGCTGGGAGCGGGGGTCGCGCTGGCCGCGACGGCCTTCGTGCCCGCGAACGCCGCGACCGACGAGAGCGTGGTGACGTACGAGGAGGACACGTCCGTCATCACCAACCCCGCGCGCGGTTTCTACGCGCACACGGAGACGCATTCGCGCGCCGACGGCTCGGGGTGGACGCCACTGGACGGTGCGGCGCTGACCGCGCTGCGCGACGAGGGGATCAGCCAGATCCTCCGCGTGGTCTACCTCGAGCGCTACGTCGACGCCGATCTCGACCAGGCCGTGCTCGACGCCGTCGATGCCGACCTGGCGACGGCCCGCGCTGCGGGGATCTCGGTGATCCTGCGCTTCGCGTACGTGCAGGGCGGCGACTGGCCGTATTCGCCTCCCTACGGCGACGCGACGCCCGAGCGGGTGCGCGCGCACATCGCGCAGCTGACCCCGGTGCTGCGGGACAACGCGGATGTCATCGCGGTCATGCAGCAGGGCTTCGTAGGGCTGTGGGGCGAGGGGTACTACACCGACCACTTCGTCGCCGATCCGGCGAACCCGGGCGTGGTGACCGACGCCGACTGGGCCGAGCGGACGAGCGTCGTCGACGCGCTGCTGGAGGCGCTTCCGGAGAGTCGGATGGTCCAGGTGCGCACCATGCTGTCGAAGCAGGAGGCCTTCGACCGCCCCAGCGGTGTCGAGGGCGCGCTCACCGACGACGAGGGCTTCGACGGATCCGACGTGGCACGGGTGGGTCACCACAACGACTGCTTCCTCGCGTCGCCCGACGACTACGGCACCTTCCTGACCGACCCGCTGTCGCTCGACCAGGACTACCTCGCGCAGGAGACGCGGTACGTGCCGATGGGCGGCGAGACGTGCGCGGTGAACCCGCCGCGCTCGGAGTGGGAGTCGGCCTCCAGCGAGATGGCCCGCTACCACTTCAGCTACCTCAACCGGGACTACAACCGCGACGTCCTCGGCTCGTGGGGTCAGGACAACCTCGACGAGGTCGCTCGTCGTCTCGGGTACCGCTTCGTGCTCGAGAGCTCGCGCGTGACGGGCGGCGACGACCCGTCGATCTCGATCGATCTGCGCAACGGCGGCTGGGCGTCGCCGTACAACCCCCGTCCCGTGACGGTGGTGCTCGAGGGCGACGACCAGACCATCACGGTCGCGCTTCCGCAGGATGCCCGCACCTGGGCTCCGGGTGAGGAGGTCACCCTCGACGTGCCGCTCGAGGGCG
Organism: Microbacterium jepli; assembly: GCF_047237905.1. Taxonomy (NCBI): domain Bacteria; kingdom Bacillati; phylum Actinomycetota; class Actinomycetes; order Micrococcales; family Microbacteriaceae; genus Microbacterium; species Microbacterium jepli. Next base: position 1,168,641 of record NZ_JBDFLW010000005.1, read on the forward strand.
TGCCCGACGGCGAGTACCGCGTGCATCTGGCGCTGCCGGCGCCGGAGGCGACGGTCGCGGCCGACCCGCGCTACGCGATCCGCACGGCGAACCTCGGCACGTGGGAGGCGGAGACGGGCTGGAACGACCTCGGTCGGACGCTCGAGGTCGGGACCGCCGCCGTCGAGCCGAGCCCGACGCCGACGGTCACGGCCGAGCCGACCGCCGAGCCCACGACGGAGCCCACCGCGGCTCCTGCAACGCAGCCGACGGCCACGCCCAGTGTGTCGGCGACCGCCGCTGCTTCGACGGGCCGCGGAACGGGTGGACAGCGGTTGGCCACGACCGGCTCCGATGCGCCGATCGCTGCGGGGCTCGTGTCCGCGGGCCTGCTGCTGGCGGGTGCCGGCGCACTTCTGCTGCACCGTCGTCGCCGCGCCACGCGCTGAGGATGAGCGAGGGGCGTGAGGGCGAGAACTTTCACGCCCCCTCGTGCGCGCGCTCGGGGCTCAGGTGATCCGAGCGCGCGAGCCGCAGCATCCGCTCGCCGTTCTGCTCTTGCGGCGAGTCGGTGCCGGTCAGGCGGCGATCGCGTCGGCGTCGAGGATCGTGTAGCTGTAGCCCTGCTCGGCGAGGAAGCGCTGACGGTTCTGCGCGAAGTCCTGGTCGACGGTGTCGCGCGCGATCAGCGTGTAGAAGCTCGCGGTGTGACCCGACTCCTTGGGCCGCAGCAGGCGTCCGAGGCGCTGGGCCTCCTCCTGGCGAGAGCCGAACGATCCCGAGACCTGGATGGCGACGGATGCCTCGGGCAGATCGATCGAGAAGTTCGCCACCTTCGACACCACGAGCAGGGAGATCTCGCCCACGCGGAACGCCTGGTACAGCCGCTCGCGCTCGTCGACCGGCGTCGCGCCGGTGATCTGCGGGGCGTCGAGCGCCTGCGCGAGCTCGTCGATCTGGTCGAGGTACTGGCCGATCACCAGGATGCGCTCTCCGGCGTGCCGTTGCACGAGGTCGCGGACGACGTCGATCTTCGCCTCGGCGGTCGCCGCGAGGCGGTAGCGCTCGTCGTCGGCGGCCGCGGCGTACTCCATGCGCTCGCCGTCGGGGAGGTCGACGCGCACTTCGTAGCAGGCGGCGGGGGAGATGAAGCCCTGGGCTTCGATCTCCTTCCACGGGGCGTCGAACCGCTTGGGTCCGATCAGGCTGAACACGTCGCCCTCGCGGCCGTCCTCGCGCACGAGGGTCGCCGTCAGGCCGAGCCGGCGCCGAGCCTGCAGGTCGGCGGTGAGCTTGAACACCGGCGCGGGCAGCAGGTGCACCTCGTCGTAGACGATGAGTCCCCAGTCGAGGGCGTCGAGGAGCGCGAGGTGCGCGTAATGGCCTTTCCGCTTCGCCGTGAGGATCTGGTAGGTCGCGATCGTGACCGGCTTGACCTCCTTGGCCTGGCCGGAGTATTCGCCGATCTCCTCGGGCGTGAGGCTGGTGCGCTTCAGCAGCTCGTCGCGCCACTGCCGCGCGCTCACGGTGTTCGTCACGAGGATGAGCGTGGTCGTCTTGGTGTCGGCCATCGCGGCCGCGCCGACGAGCGTCTTGCCCGCGCCGCAGGGGAGCACGACGACCCCCGAGCCGCCCTCGGTGAAGATGTCGACGGCCTTCCGCTGGTACGGGCGGAGCGTCCAGCCGTCCTCGGCCAGCTCGATGTCGTGCGGCGTACCGGGCGTGTATCCGGCGCGGTCTTCTGCGGGCCAGCCGATCTTCAGGAGCTCCTGCTTGATCTGACCTCGGGCCCAGGCATCCACCACGTAGGTGTCAGGGGAGGGATGCCCGACGAGCAGCGGCGAGATCCGCTTGTTGCGGGCCATCTCGGTCAGCACGGCGGAGTCGCTCGAGCGGAGCACCAGCGTGCCCTCCTGCCCGTCGATCGTGTCGCGCTCGATGACGAGTCGCCCGTAGCGGCCCACCGTCTCGCGGATGTCGAGCGACACCGACGGCGGCACCGGGAAGCGCGACCACCGGTCGAGCGTGGAGAGCATGTCCTCCGCCGTGTGCCCGGCGGCGCGCGCGTTCCACAGGCCGAGCCGGGTCACGCGATACGTGTGGATGTGCTCGGGCGCGCGCTCGAGCTCAGCGAAGATCGCGAGCTCGTGCCGTGCGCTCTCGGCGTCGGGATGAGCGACTTCGAGCAGCACGGTGCGGTCGCTCTGCACGATGAGGGGTCCGTCAGCCATAGCCTTCGATTCTATCCGCGCCCGCATGGTGCGGGATGCGGGGCCGGATGCCGCGGCCTCCCTCCGTGAACAGATGACGGATGCTGCGGCCCGCGGCGCATGCGGATCGCTCACGTCGCCCGCTGTTGGTCTCGTCTGGCTCGTTCCCTCCGGAGAGACATTTCTGTGGGAGCGATGAACTTCACGCTCACACAGCAGATGGGGTGGGGACTGCGTGAGACGGTGTCCCTTATGCGCACCCCTCGAGGAGCTGATCGCACGTAGCCGGGTGTGTGAGCGGGAAATTCAACGGCCGTGAGCGCGCTCGCCTCGGATGTGTGAGCGGGAAGTTCAACGGCCGTGCGCACACCCGCCTGGGTGTGTGAGCGCGAGCTTCAACGGCTCTCAGCGCTCTCAGGGCGTGTGAGCAGCAAGTTGATCCGCCGGAAGCGCACTCGCCCTGGGTATGTGAGCGCCAGGTTGAACGGCCCTGAGCGCACGCTCTGAGGTGCGTGAGCGGAAAGTTCACGGTCCTGAACGCAATCGTTCGGGTGTGTGAGCGAGAAGTTCAACGGCTCCCACGGCATGTCTTTGCGCCAGAGCGTCGACGGCCACCACGCGAGACGCGCGTCCGGACGATCCGCGATGCGACACGGCGAGTCAGCAATGACGTCAGGAGGCGGGGCGCACGCTCACGATGCTCGACAACGGCAGGGTGCGCTCGACGTCGGCGGCCTTGTCGCGGCCGCGCAGGCGCCCGCCGCCGAGGCCGGATGCCTCGAGGGTGAAGGAGCGCTCCGTGCCGTCGGGGAGGCGCACGTCGACGACGATGATCCCGCGGGAGCGGACGGCGAGGTCCAGCTCGCGCTCGAGCCAGGCCGCGTCCGCGTCTCCGCCGCCTCCGCCCGAGCGCAGGGTCGCCAGGAGCCGGGCGTAATCGGCGGCGGGGGGCGCAGCATCCGCTCCCGCTCGTCGTCCGCGGCGGAGGGGCAAGGCGTCTCCCGCTCCGTCGACGGCCATCACCGGGTAGCGGGCGTCGGCGAGGGCCCAGTAGACGGCGTCGCGCGAGACGCGGGTGACGAGGCCGCCGTCGTCGGCGACGAGTCCGAGCGGGCGCAGCGACTGGTCGACCTCGATCGTGGCGAGCATCGCCTCGTCGTCGCTCGCGACGAGGGTGTGGCCGGTCGCGGCATCCTGGCGGACCGTCACGCGCCCGTGGCGAGCGGCGGCGGAGTCGATCAGGTAGGCGAGGGGCTGCGGGATGCCGGTCAGCGATAGGGCGGAGAGGAACTCCTTCAGCGACGCGGCCGTCTCGCCGCCCGTCATGGCGCCGGCGACCGTGTCGGCGTCGAAGCGGTACGTCGAGGCCTGCGCGCGCGACTCGCGACGGGCGACCGTGCGCAGCCGCAGGTCGAGCTCGGGGGCGAGCGGTCCGGGCGCGATGGCGGTGAGGTCGGCTTGGAGGTAGACGCGGTCGATCTCCGCGGGGAGCTCGGCGGCCAGGGGAGCAGGCGTCGCCGATTCGCCGAGCCGCAGAGGCGTCGCCCACACCGGTTCGATGGACAGCCCGGTCGGGTCGTCGCCGCCGACGAGTCCCCATGCGACGGCGGTCCGCTGCAGCTGCTGCGCGCGGGCCGGCCAGTCGGAGTCGAGCGGGAAGGCGTCGAGCCATCCGGCGACGGGTGAGTACCCGCCGTCGGAGGTGCGCAGCGCCTCGGGGAGAGCGGCGCGGAATCCTTCGACGACGGCTGCCCACCGCGCGGCGCTGGTGAGCCGGAGCCACGCGTCGCCGTCGTCCGTCGCGGCCCATTCCCGGTCGACACCGCTCAGCAGGCCGGCGCTCGCCGCGACGGCCGCCAGGTCTTCCAGCTGCTCGGCGGACTCGACGATCTCCGCCTCGACGAGCCGCCGCCGGTCGACGGCGCTGATGCCGCCGGCTCCGGTGCGGGCGAGAGGGGAGACGGTCGCGGCCAGCACGACATCGGCCAGCGCGCTGAGGGTGCGGAATACCCGCTCCGCGATGGCGGCGGTCGCTGCGGCGTCCGCCGCACCGGGGGCCGCGACCTCCTGTGTCGCGGCGAAGACCTCGGGGCGCGTGTCGGCGAGCGCCGCGGCCCGCTCGCGCACGATGCCGTAGGCGACACCGTCCTCGCCGGCGAGCAGCAGCGCGGAGAGCTCGGCTGCGCCGCCGTCAGCGGACTCGCCGACGTCCCCCGAGACAGCCCGCAGCGCGGCCCGCGGAAGCCGGGTCAAAGCGCGGTCGATGTATGCAGCATCCAGCAGTCCTTCTGCGGCGTCGAACCAGTCATGCCAGGATGCCGCGGTCGAGACGCCACGGCGACGGAAGGCGATCGACAGCTGGTCGTCGCTCAGGCCGGACAGCCGCGTCGCGAGGGCGCGCTCGTCGGACGATTCGGCCATCTCAGCGACCCTTGTTCGCCCGGCCCCTTCGCGCGAAGCTCATGAAGAGCACCGCGAGCAGCAGCGCGAAGGCGACGATCGGAGCCACGTAGACCAGGAGTCCGATCAGCGGCCAGACGCCCGTGCGCATGTCGGCGCCGGCGGGGGTGCCGATGATGATCGCGAAGAAGCACACCACCGACAGGGCGAGCAGTCCCAGCGACATGAACGCCAGGATGCGATCGATACGGCGGACCGGAACATCGCCGCCGGGGGTGCTCTTGCTCATCCGCATCAGCTTACCGGCTCGGCCCATTGGCGTAGGCTGGAGCCAGAGGCCAAACGGCCTTGTTTTCGTTATGCCCGCGCGGCGGGCCCGTTCTGCGAGGTTCAGCATGCCCACCGGCAAGGTCAGGTTCTATGACGAGGAGAAGGGCTTCGGCTTCGTCACCACCGATGACGGCCAGGACGTCTTCCTGCACGCCACGGCCCTCCCGGCGGGTACCGCTGCTCCCAAGGCCGGCACCCGGCTCGAGTTCGGCGTCGCCGATGGCAAGCGCGGCCTGCAGGCGCTCTCGGTGCGCGTGCTCGAGGCTCCCGTCAGTCTCTCGAAGCGCTCACGCAAACCCGCGGACGACATGGCGATCATCGTCGAAGACCTCGTGAAGCTCCTCGACGGCATCGGCGGCGACCTGCGCCGCGGACGCTACCCCAGCGGCGCCCACGCCCAGAAGATCGCCGCGGTGCTGCGCAAGGTCGCCGATGACTTCGACGCCTGACTCGGGCGCCGAGTCGGGCCAGGACGCTCCGGTCGACGAGACCGGAGCGGTCGACGCCGGTGCGTCCGACGAGGCTGTCTCGTCTGACGAGGCTGTCTCTTCTGACCAGGAAGCGCTGTCGGATCAGGATGCTGCGGCCGCCCACGCGGCTGCGGTCGCCGTCGCCGCGGCTGTGACGACGCCCGATGCCGTCGTCGACGAGTCTTCGGCTTCGGATGAGGCGCCGGTCTCGGACGAGGCGTCGGTCGCGGAAGAGCACGCCGCGGACGAGCCCGAGGCCGGCTCGACCCCCGCGGTCATCCAGCTGCCCGATGAGGAGCTGCTTGCCGGACACGACCTGGCCCGCGCTGCGCTGAACGAGATCACGCCGGCGAACACCGTCGGCGAGCCCGCCGGGTACAGCGTGGAGCCCGACGGCGTGGTGTCGCTGCGCTTCGAGAACCGCCTGCCCGGATACCCGGGCTGGTACTGGACCGTCAGCCTCGCCCGCGTGCCCGACGAGGCGCCCACCGTGCTCGAAGTGGAACTGCTCCCCGGCGACGCCGCACTGCTCGCGCCCGAGTGGACGCCGTGGGACGTGCGGCTCGCCGACTACCAGGCGGCGCAGCAGGCGCTCGCCGAGACGGCGGGCGAAGACGTCGAAGGCTTCGAGGACGACGCCGACGATCTCGAAGAGGACGATGACCTCGAGGACGACGACGAGGACGGCGCGGACGAGCTGGACGCGGATGACGCCGACGACGAGTCCGACGATGACGTCACGCCCGTGCTCCACGCCGGCGACGTCGACGGCGTCGACATCGACCAGCTGGACGACACCGGCGATACCGACGACGAGGACGACGAAGACGACCTCGATGAGGACGACGACGACCTCGATGAGGACGACGACGACGACGATGATGACCTCGACGAGGACGACGACGACGACCTTGACGACGAGAACGACGACCGCGCCTGACCCGCGAGGCTCAAGCTGACCCGCGAGGATCGGGCCGCAGCCGTCAGGCCGCGAACCGCCAACAGGCTCAGAGCCGGTCGAGCACGTACTCGATCGAGCGGATGAGCCGGCGCACGTCGTCGGGCTCGATCGAGACGAAGGTCGCGATGCGCAGCTGGTTGCGGCCGAGCTTGCGGTAGGGCTCGGTGTCGACGATCCCGTTGGCACGGAGCGCGGAGGCGATCGCCGCAGCATCCACTCCCTCGGCGAAGTCGATGGTGACCACGACCGGCGAGCGGTCGGCGGGGTCCGCGACGAACGGCGTCGCGACCGACGACGCCTCAGCCCACTCGTAGAGGGCGCCCGACGATTCGGCGGTGCGCGCGGCGGCCCAGGAGAGTCCGCCGTTCTCGTCGATCCAGCGGAGCTGGCTGTCGAGCAGGTGCAGGGTGGCGAGCGCCGGCGTGTTCAGCGTCTGCTGCAGCCGCGAGTTGTCGACCGCGTTCTTGAGGCTGAGGAACTCGGGGATGTAGCGATCGGATGCCGCGATCCGCTCGACGCGCTCGAGAGCCGCCGGCGAGAACAGCGCGAACCACAGACCGCCGTCCGAGCCGAGGTTCTTCTGCGGAGCGAAGTAGTAGACGTCCGTCTCGGCGATGTCGACGTCGATGCCGCCGGCGGCGCTCGTCGCGTCGACGACGGTCAGCGCGCCGTCGTCGCCGTGCACGCGGGCGACCGGGGCGGCGACGCCCGTCGAGGTCTCGTTGTGCGGCCAGGCATACACGTCGACGCCCTCGACCGGCTCGGCGACCGCGCGGGTGCCGGGCTCGGCCTTCCGCACATCCGGCGCCTCGAGCCACGGGGTCTTCGCCGCCGCGGCGAACTTGCCGCCGAACTCGCCGAAGACGAGGTTCTGGCTGCGGCGTTCGATGAGACCGAAGGCCGCGGCGTCCCAGAAGGCGGTCGATCCGCCGTTGCCGAGGATGACCTCGTAGCCGTCCGGAAGGCGGAAGAGCGAACCCAGGCCGTCCCGCACCGCGCGGACGAGCTCCTTGACCGGCGCCTGCCGGTGCGAGGTGCCCAGCAGCGAGGCACCGGCGGAGGCGAGGGCCTCGAGCTGCTCGGGGCGCACCTTGGACGGGCCGCAGCCGAATCGTCCGTCGCTGGGCAGGAGGTCGCTCGGGATCACGGGGTGCGCCATGGCTCGATTCTAGAGTCGGCGCCTGGTCGCGCCCGACCCCGTGACGACGTGTGACGCCCCGCCGTCGAGCCCCGCCATAGCCCTGTTCGATAGGCTGGAAGGTACTGTTTCGCGGCTGCTGAGGAACCCATGACCGATCTCATCGACACCACTGAGATGTATCTGCGCACGATCCTCGAGCTCGAGGAGGAGAACATCCAGCCGCTGCGCGCGCGCATCTCCGAGCGGCTCGGTCATTCCGGCCCCACCGTGTCGCAGACGGTCGGTCGGATGGAGCGCGACGGGCTCGTCGTCGTCTCCGACGACCGCACCCTGCAGCTCACCGACGCCGGCCGGCAGAAGGCCGTCGACGTGATGCGCAAGCACCGCCTGGCTGAGCGCCTCCTCAGCGACGTGATCGGGCTCGACTGGGCATACGTCCACGAAGAGGCATGCCGCTGGGAGCACGTGATGAGCGAGCAGGTCGAGCGCCGCCTCGTCGAGCTGCTCGGGCACCCCACGGAGTCGCCCTACGGCAACCCGATCCCCGGGCTCGACCAGCTCGGCGACGTCGCCACCAACACCTTCGAAGAGGGTGTCGTGGGCCTCGTCCGCAAGCTCAACGACGCGGGGGAGCCCATCGAGGGAACCGTCCGCCGCCTGGCCGAGCCCGCCCAGGTCGACCCCGAGCTGCTGCAGCAGCTGAAGGCCGCGGGAGTGGTCCCCGGGGCCCGCGGCGACTACCGCTACAACGAGGGCTACGTGCTCCTCCGCATGGACGGCAGCGACGAAGGTCTCGAGCTCCCGGTCGAAGTCGCCTCCCACATCTTCCTGGTCGACGAGCGCCGCTGAGCGGGCTTCGATCGGGGGAGAACGGATGCTGCGCCTCGCGTGCAGCGATTCCTTCACACCCTCGGGGTGCTGGTGCGCAACCCCTTGCACAGCCCGGTCAGCGTGACATATTCGTTACCTTCGGGTACCGTGGGGGAGTCCCACGGCGAGAAGCACGCCGCGGGACGCCGCGTGGATTGCCTCTCTGGCTCGTCATTCGCGCGGCACATACCCGCCCCTGACAGACATGTCGACGAGTCAGCGCCTTCGGCGCGCAGGCGCCGGAGGACAGTTTGGCTGAAGAGATCGATTCGTCGGCGACCACGCCCGAGGACGACACGACGAGTCTCACGCGCAGATCCCGCGATCGTGCCGCCGTCGCGCCCCGCCGCAAGGCCGGACGCGTCACGCGAACGACCGCCGCGGTCGACCGGCCCGCGGCATCCCGCCCCGCCAAGCCGCGTCGCACGGGCACTCCCGTCCGCAGCCTCGTGATCTTCACGATGGTCGCCGGCCTCGTCGCCACGGTCGCCCTGCCCGCCTACGGCGCCTGGCGTCCGGCGGCCGAGACGATGACGCTGCAGCAGGCCGCCGTCGACGACGCGCAGACACTGGTCGTCGGCTCCGACGCCACCGCCGCGACGATCACCCGCGACAGCTACGCGGCCACCACCTCCGAGGAGATCGAGAAGAAGAAGGCAGAGGAGGCCGCCGCTGAGCGCGCCCGCCTCGCCGCCGAAGCCACCGCGGCGGCTGCTGCCGCCGCCTCGGCGAGCCGGTCGTCCGGCGCGGCGTCCGTGCCGGTGAACATCTCGATGACCTCGCCCGGAAGCGGCGAGGTGCGCTGGCCGCTCCTCAACTTCACCAAGGGCCGCGGCCTCTGGGACTCCGGCTACCACCAGGGCGTCGACCTCCTCGCTCCCGCGATGACCCCGATCTACGCGGCTGCCGCCGGCGTGGTCAGCGTCTCCTCCGAGGGCTACTACGGCTACGGCGTCGCCATCGAGATCCAGCACGTCATCGGCGGGCAGAACGTCGCCACGCTTTACGGGCACATGACCTACGGCACCCGCCAGGTGCAGGTCGGCGACTACGTCACCGCCGGGCAGCTCATCGGCTTCGTCGGCTCCACCGGAAGCTCCACGGCCAATCACACCCACTTCGAGGTGCACATCAACGGGTCGGTCGTCGACCCGTGGGCCTGGCTCGAGGCCAACGCCGGCTGATCCTGCCACACAGCACCTGCGGCCGCCGTCCTCTGGGACGGCGGCCGCGGTGCGTTGCGGCGGGGTTTGCGCCGCGAGCCGCGCTCACGATCGACTCACGAGCGAGCGGATGCCGCAGCATCCGTTCGTCGACACGCCCCTGTGCGTTCACCCTCGGCGACCCGTGGTGTCGGGAGTGTGGTTTACCCTGGTCCCGGACGCTGAGAGAAGCGGAGGGCGCCGATGGGCAGCACACCACGCATCCGAACCATGGATGCGCTCGGCCTGCTGGTCCTTCGGCATCGTGCGGAGAACTGTCACGGTCATGCCGTGGCGCTGAGGCGCTGTCTGTAGACAGCGTCTTTTTTCATACCCCTGCGCAGCTCGAATCGTCCGACGTCGAATCCCGGGAAGCCGTCCCGGCCGTTTCGAGAGGATGAGGAATGCGCACTCTGGTGCTCAACGCGGGCTACGAACCGCTCGCCGTCGTGTCGTTCAAGCGAGCTCTCGTGCTCGTGATGAACGAGAAGGCCACCGTCGTGGAAAACGTCGACGGCGAACCGATCTGGAGCGCGCAGGGCTCCTGGGAACGTCCGGCCGTGATCCTGCTCACGCGGTACGTGCGGGTTCCGGGGGGCAGGCACATCCCCGTGACGCGACGCGGCGTGCTGCGACGCGACGGAAACCGTTGCGGATACTGCGGCAAGACCGCCTCAACCATCGACCACATCCTGCCGCGCTCGCGGGGCGGCGCGGACTCGTGGGAGAACCTGGTCGCGTGCTGCCTGCGCTGCAACAACATCAAGGGCGACCGCACGCCGCAGGAGATGCACTGGGAGCTGAGGCTCATCCCGCGGCCGCCGCGCGGCGCGCAGTGGACCGTGCGGGGCACCGAGAAGGCCGACCCGCGTTGGAGCCCCTACCTCGAGCTGGCTGCGTAGGCGCGTTTCGTCTCGGTCGCTGCGCTCCCTCGCTCAACGACCGGTCCCGCTCGTTGAGCGAGCGAAGCGAGCCGAAACGCCGGTCCCGCTCGTTGAGCGAGCGAAGCGAGTCGAAACGCCGGTCCCGCTCGTTGAGCGAGCGAAGCGAGTCGAAACGCCCGCGCCCCGCCCGAACACAGCGAAGCCGCCCCGACTCTCGTCGGGACGGCTCCGTGAAGCTGTGCGGATCAGACGGCGGTGGCCGCAGCATCCCGCTTCGGGAGCACCCATCCCTTGCGCGGGAAGTGGCAGGTGTATCCGTTCGGGTAGACCTGCAGGTAGTCCTGGTGCTCGGGCTCGGCCTCCCAGAACGGACCGGCGGGCTCGATCGTGGTGACGGCCTTGCCGGGCCAGAGTCCGGACGCGTCGACGTCGGCGATCGTGTCGCGGGCGACCTGCTCCTGCTCGGGGGTGAGCGGGAAGATGGCCGACCGGTAGCTCGTGCCGATGTCGTTGCCCTGGCGGTTCAGGGTGGACGGGTCGTGGATCTGGAAGAAGTACGCCAGGATGTCGCGGTACGACGTCTTGGTCGGGTCGAACACGATCTCCAGCGCCTCGGCGTGGCCGGGGTGGTTGCGGTAGGTGGCGTGGTCGTTCTGGCCGCCGGTGTAGCCGACACGCGTCTTCAGCACGCCGGGCTCCTTGCGGATCAGGTCCTCCATGCCCCAGAAGCAGCCGCCCGCGAGGACGGCGGTCTCGGTGCCGGGGGTGCGGGTGATCTCGCCGGTGTCGGTGGGTCCACTGGTCATCAGGCGTTCTCCTTCGAGGTCGTGTCGGTGCTGTCGGGGAAGAGGGCGCGGTACTCACCGTAGCCCTGCTCCTCCAGCTGCGAGGCGGGGATGAACCGCATCGCGGCGGAGTTCATGCAGTAGCGCAGGCCGCCTGCGTCGGCGGGTCCGTCGTCGAAGACGTGGCCGAGGTGGCTGTCGGCGCCGGCGGAGCGCACCTCGGTGCGCTTCATCCAGAGGGTCCGGTCGGTCTTCTCGGTGACGGCGGACGGCTCGATCGGCTTGGTGAAGCTCGGCCATCCGGAGCGGCTGTCGTACTTGTCGGTCGAGGAGAACAGGGGCTGTCCCGACACGACATCTACGTAGATGCCGGGCTCGTGGTTGTCCCAGTACTCGTTGCGGAACGCCGGCTCGGTGGCGTCCTCCTGCGTCACGCGGTACTGGTTCGGGGTGAGGCGGGCGAGGGCCTCGGGGGTCTTGCTGTAGTCGGTGGTGGTCACGATTCCTCCTGTCGCCGCGGCCGGCTGCCGCGTCTTGTATCCAGAACGCACGAGCCGGTCGGATTGGTCCCGCGAAGCTGGGAGCGGGGTGTGAGTTCGTGGGTGTGCGGTAGCGGTCGCGGGTTCAGGTGACGCGTGGTGCGGGGATGCGGCGGGCGTAGCCGCAGCTGGCGTCAGGTGGAGTTGAGGCGGCGGGGGCAGTCGTGGCTCGGGCGACGCGAACTGCGGGAATGCTGCGGTCATAACGGCAGCTGGCGTCAGGTGAGTGGATGCTGCGGGCCGGCATCACTGCGGGTCGGCGTCGGGCCGCAGGGAGTGGATGCTGCGGGCCGGCGTCGCCGCGGGCGACCTCGTGCCGCGGGCCGAACTCCACGGATCCCCCTGGAATGGCAGGCATCCGCCGGAGGACGGCGGCTGCAGCATCCGATCCGTGGAGTTCTGCGCGTGGTCGCGTGATGGGATGAGGCCATGACCGCAGCACTCCTGGTGATCGACATGCAGCGCGGGTTCGACGACCTCGACTACTGGGGTCCGACGGCCAATCCCGCGTGCGAGGACAACGTCGCGGCGCTCGTCGCCGGCTGGGACGGGCGCGGGCCGATCGTGGTCGTGCGGCACGACTCCGTCGACCCCACCTCGCCGCTCCGGCCCGGGTCCGACGGCAATGCCCTCGTGGAGGCGGTGGGCGCAGCATCCGCTGATCTCCTCATCACCAAGAGCGTCAACTCGGCCTTCTACGGCGATCCCGATCTGCACGCGTGGCTGGGGGAGCGGGGGATCCGGGAGGTGGTGCTCTGCGGGATCCAGACCAACATGTGCGTCGAGACGACCGCGCGGATGGCCGGCAATCTCGGGTACGACGTGACGGTGGTGCTCGACGCCACGCGCACGTTCGATCTGACCGCCGACATCGCCGGCGTCGGCACGGTGACCCGGACGGCCGCAGAGCTCATGGCCACGACCGCCCTCGTGCTGCAGGAGGGCGGGTTCGCGCGGGTGGCGACGACGTCCGCGCTGCTCGCGGATGTGTATCGAACATAAGCTCGGAATAGCGCCGAAAGGCGATGTCGGAGCGCCGTTGTAGCCTCGCATCAGGTGGAAGTCATAGAACATCTGTTCTAGTCTTGCCAGATGGAGGTCGTCATGCGGGACAGCACGATTCTGAGCGACGTGCGCGCCGACCTGGAGGCCGTCCATCGGCTCCGCGCGCAGATGGAGAAGGCGCAGGGCCTCCGGCTCGACGCTCCGGTGCTGCCCACCCATCCTGCCCTGGCCGAGCTGCTGCCGGGCGGCGGGCTGCGTCCCGGGGCGGCGTATTCGCTGCCCTCCTCGACCTCCCTGCTGCTCGCCCTGCTGGCCCGGCCCTCGCAGGAGGGATCGTGGTGCGGCGTCATCGGCATGCCCGAGCTGGGCGCCGAAGCGGCCGAGCGCATCGGCGTCGACCTCGAACGGCTCGTGATGGTGCCCGATCCGGGCGAGCGGTGGCTCGCCGTGGCGGCAACCGTGGCCGATGTGCTGCCGATCGTGGCGGTGCGTCCGCAAGGGCGTCCGATGGGCACCGAGGTGTCACGCCTCGCCGCGCGACTGCGCGATCGGGGAGCGGTGCTGCTCGTCCAGGGTCCGTGGCCGCAGGCCGAGGCGACGCTCAAGGTCAGCGAGCCCGAGTGGTCGGGCCTCGGTGACGGCTACGGCTACCTCGCCGGGCGCGCGCTGACGGTCACCGCGTCGAGTCGTCGCTGGCCGGTGCCGCGGAAGTCCCGGATGCTGCTCCCCGCCGCCGACGGCACGGTGTCGACTCTGCGCGAGTCCGACCGGCAGAGCGCGCCGATCACCTCGATCGACCGGTCCGGCACGGAGCGGGAGCACCACGAGGTGAGGGCGGCGGGCTGACATGGCAGACGCACGCTCCACCCAGATGCTCGACTTCCGGTCGCTGCACGACACGGCGACGAGGGAGACGGATGCTGCGGCTGCGGCTGCGGCTGCGGCTGCGGCTGCGGCTGCGGCTGCGGCTCCGGCGCCCGCGCGCGCTGCTCCTGCGCGGCGAGCGGCACCGGCTGCTGCGCCCGCCGTTCCTTCAGCTCGAACCGCTGCGCCAGCGGCTCCTTCGCGCCCGGCAGCCCGCCCAGCCCCACCACCCAGCCCTGCCCCACCCGCCGTCGCGCCACCCCCCGGCACGGCCCAGCCAGTCCGGAGCCTGGTGCTGTGGTTCCCCGACTGGCCGGTCACCGCGCTGCTGCGCGACACCGGCACCGGTCCGTCCGCGTATGCGCCCGACGAGCCGATCGCCGTCGTCGAGCGCAACCTGGTCGTCGCATGCTCGACCGCGGCGCGGGCCGAGGGCGTGCGCCGCGGCCAGCGCCGCCGTGACGCTCAGGCGGCATGCCCCGGGCTGACCATCGTGCCGTCCGACCCGGCGCGCGACGCCCGGGCCTTCAGCCCGGTCGTCTCCGCCGTCGAGGAGCAGGCACCCGGCGTGCAGATCGTGCGGCCCGGCCTCTGCGCGCTCCGCGCACGCGGACCGGCGCGCTACTACGGGGGAGAGGCCAGCGCGGCGCAGGTGCTGAGGCAGGTCCTCGCCGCGCACGGACTCGCGAGCGTCCGCGCGGGCGTCGCCGACGGACCCTTCACCGCCGAGCAGGCCGCCCGCTTCGCCACCGGCCCCGACGACCCGGTCAGTGTGATCGATCCGGGGGCCGCGGCATCCTTCCTCTCCCGCCTCCCCGTCACGGTGCTCGGTGACGTGTGGGCGGCGTGGGGCGCGACAGACGACCTCGTCGGGCTCCTCGCCCGCCTCGGCGTGCAGACCCTCGGCGACTTCGCCGGCCTCGAGCGCGACCGCGTGCGCGAGCGGTTCGGCGACCGCGGACTCCGTCTGCACGCCCTCGCCGCCGGCCAGGACTCCCACCCCGTCCAGCCCCGCACCCCGCCGCCCGAGCTGCACCGCGAGGTGGCGTTCGAGCCGCCGCTCGAGATCGCCGACCAGGTCGCATTCGGCATGCGCATCGCCGCGGAGGAGTTCCTCACCCGCCTCGGCGCGCACGACCTCGTCTGCACCGAGCTGCGCGTCGAGCTCACCGGCGACCGTGGAGAGCGATCGGAGCGCGTGTGGCTGCACCCCGCGTCCTTCGACGCCGCAGCCGTCGTCGACCGGGTGCGCTGGCAGCTGGGCGAGGCCCAGGGCGAGGGTGGTCTCGCGAGCGGGGTCGCGCTGGTGCGCATCGAGCCGGAGGCGGTGGATGCCGCGTCCCACCACACTCCGGCGATCTTCGGCTCCGGACCGGAGGAGCGCGTGCACCACGCCCTCTCGCGCGTGCAGGCGATGCTCGGCCATCGCGGTGTCGTCACCTCCGCGATCGGCGGCGGCCGCTGGCTCGCCGAGCGGCAGGTGCAGGTGCCGTGGGGCGATCGGGTCGTGCTCGCCAAGGAGCGCGCGCGCCCCTGGCCGGGGAGCCTGCCCGACCCGCTGCCGACGACGGTGTTCCCCGATCCGCGCGACGTGCGGGTCACCGGCGCCGACGGCCTGCCCATCGGCGTCGACGAGCGCGGGCAGCTCAGCGACGCCCCGGCGATGTTCGTCGAAAGCGGGCGACGCCGCGGGGTGACGGCGTGGGCGGGTCCGTGGCCGGTGATGGAGAGGGGATGGGATGCTGCGCGCTCCCGTCGCGCGCATCGATTCCAGGTCGTCGACACCGACCAGATCGCCTGGCTGCTCGTGTGGGAAGACGACCGGTGGCAGGCGGAGGCGCGCTATGACTGAGTCCGCGACGGGAGCCCGCTGATGGGCTTCAACAACCCGAGCGTCCCGTGGTCGGAGATGGAGCGGCTGCTCAGCGACCGCCGCCGTCCGGGCATCGTTCCCGCCGGGGCCGACGGCGGCGACAGTCCGGCGTGGTCGCGCAAGCGCGGGGCGTACATCGCACCCGAGATCCCGCGTCCCGAAGAGGTCGTGCCCTACGCCGAGCTGCACGCGCACTCCTCCTACTCCTTCCTCGACGGCGCCTCTTCTCCGGAGGACCTCGCCGAAGAGGCCGAGCGCCTCGGCCTGCACGCTCTGGCCGTCACCGATCACGACGGCTTCTACGGCATCGTCCGCTTCGCCGAAGCGGCTGAGGCGCTGCAGCTGAAGACGGTGTTCGGCGCCGAGCTGTCGCTCGAGCTGCCCGCCCCGCAGAACGGCGAGGCCGACCCGGTCGGCGCGCACCTGCTCGTACTCGCCCGCGGTGAGGAGGGCTATCACCGCCTCGCTGGAGCCATCACGCACGCCCAGCTGCAGGGCGCCGAGAAGGGACGCCCGCGCTACGACCTGGAGGAGCTCGCCGCCCAGGCGGGCGGACCCGCCGATCCGCACTGGGCGGTGCTGACCGGATGCCGCAAGGGAGCCGTCCGCCGCGCCCTGGCCGGCACGGGCCGAGGCATCGTGGCATCCGGAATCGAAGCCGCCGCGCGCGAGCTCGACCATCTCGTCGACCTCTTCGGACGCGACGCCGTGCACGTCGAGCTCATCGACCACGGCGATCCGCTCGACTCCCGCGCCAACGACGTGCTGGCCGCGCTCGCCGCCGAGCGACGGCTCCCGATCATCGCGACGAACAACGTCCACTACGCCGCGCCCGAGCGCCAGCACCTCGCCGCCGCCGTCGCCGCGGTGCGCGCCAATCGCGGACTCGACGAGCTCGACGGCTGGCTCCCCGTCCACGCCGGCGCGCACCTGCGCTCCGGCGCCGAGATGCAGGCCCGCTTCGCCCGCTATCCCGGAGCCGTCGCCCGCACGGTCACCCTCGCCGACGAGCTGGCCTTCCCGCTCCGCCGCGCCCGCCCCGCTCTGCCGAAGCAGGAGGTTCCCGAGGGGCACACGCCGATGTCGTACCTTCGCCAGATCGTGTGGGAGGCGGTGCCCCGCAAGTATCCCGACGCCACCGACGACGACCGCGCCCGCATCGAGAAGGAGCTGGGCGTCATCGAGATGAAGGACTTCCCGGGCTACTTCCTGATCGTCTACGACATCGTCCAGGAGGCCCGGCGCCGCGGCATCCTGTGTCAGGGTCGCGGGTCCGCGGCCAACAGCGCCGTCTGCTACCTGCTCGACATCACGGCGGTCGACTCGATCGCCTACCAGCTGCCGTTCGAGCGGTTCCTGTCGAGTCTGCGCGACGAGGAGCCCGACATCGACGTCGACTTCGACTCCGACCGGCGCGAGGAGATCATCCAGTGGGTCTACCGCCGCTACGGACGCGAGCGGGCGGCTCAGGTCGCGAACGTCATCCAGTACCGGCCGAAGAACGCCGTCCGCGACATGGCCAAGGCTCTCGGACACTCGCCCGGGCAGCAGGACGCCTGGTCGAAGCAGATCGAGGGCTGGGGGGCGAAGCTCGAGTCGGGCCCCGACCACAACATCCCCGATCAGGTGATCGAGTACGCCAGCGAGCTGCTGAAGGCTCCGCGGCACCTCGGCATCCACTCCGGGGGGATGGTGCTCACCGACCGCCCGGTGGGGGAGGTCGTGCCGATCGAACACGCCCGCATGGACGAGCGCACCGTCATCCAGTGGGACAAAGACGACGCCGCCTGGATGGGCCTGGTGAAATTCGACCTCCTCGGACTCGGGATGCTGGCGGCCCTGCAGTACTGCTTCGATCTCATCCGCGGCGCGACGGGGGAGGAGTGGGAGCTATCGACGCTGCCGAAGGAGGAGAAGGCGGTCTACGACATGCTGTGCCGGGCGGACTCGATCGGCGTGTTCCAGGTCGAGTCGCGCGCGCAGATGGGGTTGCTGCCGCGCCTGCAGCCGCGGAAGTACTACGACCTCGTCGTGGAGATCGCGCTGATCCGTCCCGGTCCGATCCAGGGCGGCGCGGTGCATCCGTTCGTGCGCCGCAAGCTCGGGCAGGAGGAGGTGACCTACCCCCACCCGAAGCTGAAACCGGTGCTGGAGCGCACCCTCGGCGTGCCGGTGTTCCAGGAGCAGCTGATGCAGATGGCCGTCGCCGTCGGGGGAGTGACCGGAGAGGATGCCGACCTCCTCCGTCGCGCGATGGGCTCGAAGCGGGGCATCGAGCGCATCGACTCGCTCAAGAAGAAGCTGTACGAGGGGATGGCCACGCACGGCCTCGTCGGCGAGGACGCCGACGCGATCTACACGAAGATCAAGGCGTTCGCGAACTTCGGCTTCGCGGAGTCGCACTCCCTGTCGTTCGGGCTGCTCGTCTACGCCAGCTCGTGGATCAAGCTGCACTACCCGGCGGCGTTCCTCGCCGGACTGCTGCGCGCGCAGCCGATGGGGTTCTACTCTCCGGCGACGCTCACCGCCGACGCCCGCCGCCACGGCGTGGAGGTGCGCCGCCCCGACCTGCACGCGTCTTCCGTCGAGCCCTCCCTCGAGCCGGTCGAAGCGTCCGCCCCTTCTCGCCCGTTGAGCGAGCGCAGCGAGTCGAAACGCCCCGACCCCGCCAGCGCCTCATCCCGCCCGTTGAGCGAGCGCAGCGAGTCGAAACGCCCCGACCCTTCCCGCCCATTGAGCGAGCGCAGCGAGTCGAAACGCCCCGACCCCACCGCCGACCCTTCTCGCCCGTTGAGCGAGCGCAGCGAGTCGAAACGCCCCGACCCCGCCAGCGCCTCATCCCGCCCGTTGAGCGAGCGCAGCGAGTCGAAACGCCCCGCCACCGCCCACACCCTCCCCCCGACCGGCCTCGACGCCTGCACCCACCGCCGCCAGCCGCCCACGGGCGAGTTCGACATCACCGAGCCGGACGAGTCCGAGGCCCACCGCCGCGACGGACACTTCGCCGTGCGCCTCGGCCTCGCCGCGATCAAGGGCATCGGCGAGACGATCGCCACCCGCATCGTCACCGAGCGCCGGGCCAACGGTGACTACCGCGACCTGCGCGACCTCGTCCGCCGCACCGGGGTCACGACCGCACACATCGAGGCGCTCGCCACCGCCGGAGTGTTCGACAGCCTCGGCATCAGCCGCCGCGAGGCGATTTGGCTCGCGGGCTCCGCCTCGCAGGACCGCGTCGAGTTCCTCCCCGACTCGATGGTCTCGGTGCAGCCGCCGCTGTTCGCCGACCCCACGAGCTACGAGCGTCTCGCCGCCGACCTCTGGGCGACCGGCGTCTCCACCGACGACCACCCGATGACGCACTACCGCTCCGGACTCGACGCCCGCGGCGTGCTCGTCTCCCGCGAGCTGCGCTCCCACGAGCCCGGCCGCAGGGTCGAGGTCGCCGGACTTGTCACCCACCGGCAGCGTCCGGCAACGGCATCCGGGCTCACCTTCCTCAACCTCGAAGACGAGCAGGGTCTCATGAACGTCATCTGCTCGGTCGGCGTGTGGACCCGCTACCGCCGGGTCGTCCGCGATTCGCCCGCACTCATCGTGCGGGGCATTCTCGAGCGCTCCGTCGAGGGGGTGATCAACATCGTCGCCGACCAGATCGATGACCTCCGGGTGGGGCTGACGCATCAGTCCCGCGATTTCCGATGACGGACGCCGCGGCCACCGCAGATCCAGAGAGAACGGATGCTGCATCCTCAGCATGACCGGAGCCTGCCCGTGGCAGCGGGCGTAGCCTCATGCCATGACCGAGCAGCAACCGTACGAGGTGGTCCGCGCAGAGGACGGGTGGGAGCTGCGTCGATACCCGGAGCACGTCGTCGCGGAGACGATCGTGAAGAACGTGGACTTCGAGGATGCCGGAAACCGTGCGTTCCGGCCGCTGTTCGGGTACATCAGCGGCGCCAACCGTGTGAAGCAGAAGATCGCCATGACCGCGCCGGTCGTGCAGTCATCGTCGTCGCAGAAGATCGCGATGACCGCCCCTGTGGTGCAGTCGAGCGGCGCAGACGGCTATGCCGTGGCGTTCGTACTGCCCGCCGGCATGACCGAGGCCGACGCGCCGGAACCGACCGCGCCCGAGGTGAAGATCCGCACCGTGCCTGCGCAGCTCGTCGCCGCCACCAGGTTCTCCGGCCGGTGGAAGGAAGAGTCGTGGCGCGAGCACCGCGCGGAGCTGCTCGCCGCCGTGCGCAAGGCCGGTCTCACGGTCATCGGCGAGCCGCGCTTCGCCCGCTTCGATCCGCCGTACAAGCCCTGGTTCCTCCGCCGCAACGAGGTCCTGGCCGACGTCGCCGAGTAGTCTCGCCTCCGCTGGGTGACACGCGTTTCGACTCGCTTCGCTCGCTCAACGACCGACCCCCGCTCGTTGAGCGACGAGCGCAGCGACGAGACGAAACGCCACCGACACGCGTTTCGACTCGCTCCGCTCGCTCAACGACCGACCCCCGCTCGTTGAGCGAGGAGCGCAGCGACGAGTCGAAACGCCACGTCACTCACGCGTTTCGACTCGCTTCGCTCGCTCAACGACCGAACCGGCCCGCTCAGTGAGCGAGGAGCGCAGCGACGAGACGAAACGCCACCACTCCAGGTCGGAACGCACCGAGCGCTCCCCGGCCACGACACGTCTTCGCCGTAGGGTGGGTCACGACATGGCCAGGGATGCGGGGGACCGCGCCGGTTCGACCGGCAAGCGGGTGACGCTCACTCAGGTCGCCGAGCGCGCCGGAGTGTCCGTCTCGGCGGTGTCCTTCGTGATGAACGGCCGAACCGATCAGCGCCTCTCAAGCGAGACGCAGGAGAAGGTGCGGCGGGCCGCCGCCGACCTCGGCTATCGGCCGAACCGCATGGCGCGCGCTCTGCGCACGGGACAGTCCGGCACTGTCGCGTTCGTGTCCGACTTCGTCAGCAGCACGTCCTTCGCCAACACGATGGTCCGCGGTGCCATCACCGAGCTGCGCGAGCGCGACCAGCTGCTCTTCGCCGTCGACACGCAGGGCGATGCGGAGCTGGAGAAGCGACTGCTGCAGAACCTCCTCGACCGCCAGGTCGACGGCGTGATTTACGCCTCGATGTTCACGCGGCAGCTCTCCGTCCCCCCGGTGCTTCGGCAGCTCCCGTACGTCCTTCTCAATTGCATCGATGACCCGTTAAGCGCCCCGGCGGTCGTGCCCGACGAGGTCGAGGCCGGTCGCACCGCGGCCCGCTTGCTGCTGGATGCCGGCCATGGCGACCGCGTTGTCTTCGTGGGCACCTTCCGCCGGGGTCAGGTCGGCGGCGCCGCGTGGCACGGGTGGGCGCCTATCGCCCTCACCGATCGCCTGTCCGGCATTCGCGCCGAGATGTCGGATGCCGGCCGGAGCCTGGCTGCGACCGTAGATGTCGAGGTCGATTGGGACATCGAGCACGGCCGCGAGGCGGTCGGCCGATTGATCGCGGAGGGTCCGTTGCCGACCGCCCTTGTCTGCGTCAATGACGCCGTCGCGCTCGGGGCCGTTCAGGCCCTGCACGCCGCGGGTCACCGAGTACCGGAGGACGTGTCGATCGTCTCTTTCGACGGCAGCGTCCTGACGGACGTCGGCGAGCCGTCCATCACCTCCGTTGCTCTCCCACACGCCGAGCTGGGCGCGATCGCCGTCCGCCTCCTCCGGGACGACACGGCGGCACCGGGGGAGACGCGCGTGTCGATGCCCGTCAAGCCAGGCCACTCGATCACGGCACCGCGCGCCGACTGATGTCGTCGCGCCCATAACGGCGCACGCCGTCACCGCGCCGCGCACCGGCTGAGGTCCTACCGCCGCTCAGCGACCCACCCCGCGACGGGCTCACCGCGGCGTGCCCACACCCGTTTTCCCGGCAACCAAGGAGCATCACCGTAAAACCCTTGTACTCCTCAACGTTTAGCTATAACGTTTTAGCACGCACTCCAATGCGCCTCTCTGCACTGCCGCAGCCACCCGAATTCGAAGGAGAATCAGGCATGACGAACACAACCACCTCTCGCACCCCCCACGCCTGGTGGGTGGGATTCGTCTGCGGAATGGCGACGTTCGTCGACGCCGCCGCCACGACCGGCGTGGGCATCGCGCTGGTGCTCTTCCAGTCGATGGCTCCCGGAGCGCCGGGCCTCACCATCGATCAGGTCGGCCTGCTCACCGGCATCCTCACCGCCGGCGTGGCGATCGGCTCGCTCGTCGGAGGACGACTCGGCGACCGCTTCGGCCGCCGTTCGGTGTTCCTTGTCACGATGACACTCATCGTCATCGGCTCGCTCACGCCGTTCCTCGGCGTGTCCTTCGCGGCACTGCTCCCCGGAATAGCCCTGATCGGGCTGGGCGTCGGTGCCGACCTCCCCGTCGCGCTGGCGACGATCTCCGAGGCGGCGACCGATCGCAACCGTGGCAAGATCCTCGTCTTCTCCAACCTCCTCGGCGGCTTCGGCATCCTCCTCTCGGTGCTGATCGGCATCAATTTCGGCGCCCTCGGCCCGGTCGGCGGCCAGATCATGTTCGGAGCCTTCGGCGCGGTCGGGCTCGTCGTACTGCTGCTCCGCCTCACCATCCCCGAGTCCGCCCTGTGGCGGCTCGCTCGCGCAGAGCGCCGCGAGGGCGCGCAGACCGTGCGAGCGCAGCGCACCCGCATCCGCGACTTCGGGCGCGCCCCGTTCCGCCGGCCCTTCGTGACCCTGCTCGTCTACTACACGCTGGCGTCGCTCGCTATCAGCGTCGCGGGCAGCTTCGGCACCTTCGTCGCCGTGAACGTCGCCGGAATCCCTGTCAACGAGTACCAGGGCTGGACGATTCTGGCCATGCCGGCCGCGATCTTCGGTGCCATCTGGTTCATGTCGGTCGCCGACACGCGCTTCCGCATGTCGTACTTCATCGCCGGTGCCATCGCCGTCGCCCTCGCCAATCTCATCCCCGTCGTCTTCGGCTTCACGCTGCCCGCGCTGATCGCGTCGGTCGTGATCACCACCTTCGCCGGTGCGTTCTGCTTCGAAACGATCATGAAGGTGTGGACGCAGGAATCGTTCCCGACGATGCTGCGCTCCACCGCCCAGGGCACGATCTACTTCGTCGCCCGCCTCGCGACGGCCGGGCTCAACATCGTCACCCCGGCGCTCCTGGTCCTCAACCCCAGCGCTGTCTACGTCGGTGTCTCGGTTCTCGCCGCGGCGGGCTTCCTCGTCGGCTGGATCGGCTTCCGCCGGAACGTCCGCAATCAGTTCGATGTCGAGAGCCAGCCAGCGACGGAGGCCACCCCGATCGCCGCCGGCGCTCCCGCTACCGCGCACTGATCGCGCCGCAGCATCCGATTCCACGACTCGAAAGCGAACCCATGGCACACATCGACATCCGACCGTTTGAGACGAAGATAGGGGGCAGGGTGCTGCGCGGCACTCTTTACGGAGTGGATGCTGAGGCCCCGCGTCCGACGGTGGTGCTGTTCCACGGGTTCGGCGGGTCGCGCGTGGAGACGACCGGAGTCTTCGTGCAGCTGGCACGCGCGCTGGCCGACGCCGGGCTCGCTGTGCTCGCCTATGACCGCGCCGGCCACGGTGAGAGCGACGGCGAGTTCTTCGACACGACCGCATCGGGCGACATCCGAGATGCGCTTCGCATTCTCGACATCGTCCGCGGCATCCCGGGGGTCGACGGCGACGACCTGCACCTCGTGGGTATGAGCCTGGGCGCGGTGGTCGCTTCCGTCGTCGCGGCCGAATCGGATGCCGCAGTTCGATCGCTCACCATGTGGTCGAGCGCCGCCGTCTTCGTCGACGACATCCGCAGCGGGCAGATTCAGGGCCGATCGCTGGACACGCTCGACACCGACGGGTGGTTCGACTTCCTCGGAATGCGCATGGGACCGGCGATGCGCGAGGACGCTCTCACCTTCGACGCCTACGGCCGTGCCGCCGCCTATAAAGGACCGGTGCTGCTTCTCCACGGCAGTGAGGACTTCGTGCCGGTCTCCTACGCCCAGCGCTACGCGAACGACGACGTCTTCGGCGACCGCGCCGAGGTCGTCGTGGTCGAGGGCGCAGATCACGGGTGGGCGCAGCTGCCCCAGCGCGACCTGCTCATCGCGCGGACCACCCGCTTCGTCGTGTCGCACACCCGAGGAGGTCGCTCGTGAACACCCCCGTCGCCACCGCCCCGTCTCGCCCGGCGCTGGGTGAGGTCGTCCAGCTGCCCGGTGGCAGCGTGCGCGTCCAAGGACATCTCGAGCTCGTGGCCGAGCCGCTGGGCGGCGGTGTCACGGGCATCCGTCCCGTGCGTCTGCCCCGGTCCGCGCGCGAGCACTTTCCCCGCAAGGGGTACACGCTTGCGGCGATCACGGATAACGCTGCCGGTGTCCGTCTCGTGTTCGAGACGGACGCGACGAGCGTCCGGCTGCGGACGCGCACGACCCAGCTCTTCTTCGAGGAGCTTCCGGGCCCGCGGAACGCCTATGTCGCTCGCATCGACGGAGCGGATGCTGCGCAGGCACCGGCTCCGGTGGACGCGGTGCTGCGACTGACGTTCGCAGGCGATGCCGCAGAGACCCGCGTGGTCCAGCCGTCTTCCGTGGTGATCCTCGGCGATCTGCCGTCCGGATCGAAGACCGTGACAGTCTGGCTGCCGCAGGGGATGATCGTCGACCTGATTGATGTCGAGGCGGATGCTCCCATCGTCGCTGCCACGCCGCCGGCTCTTCCGGTGTGGGTGCATCACGGCAGTTCCATCAGTCACTGCGTCGAGACGCCCCTGCCGACCGGGGCCTGGCCGGTCGTCGCGGCCGACCTCGCAGGTCTCGACCTCATCAATCTGGGCTTCGGCGGACAGTGCATGCTCGACCCATTCGTGGCCGACGCGATCGCTCGCGCGCCCGCCGACGTCATCTCGATCAAGGTCGGCGTGAACATCGTCGGCGCACGGGCGATGGACCAGCGCACCTTCGGCCCGGCACTGCACGGGTTCCTGGATCGAATCCGTGTCGGTCACCCCGACACGCCCGTTGTGCTGGCGTCGTCGATCCTCTGGCCGGGCAGCGAAGACACGCCGGGGCCGGCGGACGTCAAATTCCTTCCGGACGGGGGAGTTCGCTGCTTCACCGCGGGTGATGTGGCCGATGTGGCACGCGGGGCGCTCACCCTCAGCGAGTCCCGCGAGCTCGTCGAAGACGTGGTGCGGCGACGCGCGGCGAGCGGCGAGGCGATCTCCTACGTGGACGGACACGCGCTCTATGGCCCCGCCGACACAGCGGAGTTCGTTCTGCCGGACAGCCTGCACCCCGACGCGACGCTCTATGCCGAGATGGGGCGTCGCTTCCACGCGGCGGTGTTCGCCGAGGGTGGGCTCGTCCCGAGCTCCAGCCTCGGGGCTGCGGACTGAGGCGTTTCGACTCGCTTCGCTCGCTCAACGACCGATCCGACCCCGCTCTTTGAGGGAAGAGCGCAGCGACGAGACGAAACGCCCCGGCCCCCGCTCGTTGAGCGAGGAGCGCAGCGACGAGACGAAACGCCACCGGCACGCGTTTCGACTCGCTTCGCTCGCTCAACGACCGAGCCTCCCGCTCGTTGAGCGAGGAGCGCAGCGACGAGACGAAACGCCCGGACACCCGCGTTTCGACTCGCTCCGCTCGCTCAACGACCGACCCCTAGCTCAACGCCCGAGCCGCCGCTCAACGACCGGCGGCGAACCTCACCGGACGAAGGAGTAGCGGATTTCTACCTGGATCTCCGTCATCCCCGACAGGTCGATGCCGGCGTTCTCGCGGGTGCCGACGACCGACACGCCCCACTCGCCGCCGACGCCGCGGCCCCAGAACCGCAGCGACAGCGGCGCGGTCAGCGGCACGTCCGCAATCGCGTCGTTCTCGGCGGTGAGCCGGGTGAACTGCGCGCGCCGCGTGCTGATCTGCGGCTCGAGCAGCTGCACGTCGATCTCACCGTTCTGCCGCCTCTGCGAGTACGCCCCGCCGTGCCGCACCTCGCAGGAGATGCCCCCGCTGGGGTGGTCAGCCCCGACGAGCGCCAGGCGCACGCTGCGCGTCTTGGCGTCGGCACGTCCGGTCGGGATGGCTGCAGCATCCACCTCGAAAGTGAGACGCCCCGTCGACAGCAGCGACTGGAACTCGGGATCGCCCACACGGAAGATCCGGGTCAGCACGTCCTGGTCGTGGCGCTGCTGGAAGTAGGCGAGGTAGTCCTGCTGGATGCCGATCGGCTGGAGCATGCGACCCCAGGATGCCGTCAGCAGGCCGGCCAGCTCGGTGTGGGTGATCGCGTTCTCGGAGTAGCGCTGCCAGACCTCGGGGCTGAGCATGCCGGCGTCGAGCGCGATGTTCTTCGCCTGAGGCTCGAGGGTGAGGATCTCGACCGCGCGCGCCGCGCGGAAGGCCATGCTGTTGAGCGCATCTGCGCTCGCGCCCGCGATGCTGATGGCGAGCAGTCCGACCTTGCGCACCGCGGCCGCGTCGAGCTGCACGCCGTCGGCGAGGGCTCCCGCCTGCTGCACGAGCTCCGCGGCGCGGGCCGCCTGCGAGCGCGACGCGGCGATCCGCTGGTCGGCGAGCGCCACGCGATTCTGCGCGATGAGCAGCTGGTGGGCGAGCTCTGCGCCACGGCGCACGAGCGCGATCTGCTCGGCGTTGTCGGCTCCCGGCGGGGTGGTCAGGTTCTGCACCAGGGTGACGAAGTTGACGATCGTCTTGCCGGCGCCGATGACGGCGTCGACGCTCTTGCCCACCTTCTTGTAGGCGTCCTCGACCTGCTTCGTGTCGGCGGGCGTTCCCGCCAGCAGCGCCTTCGCGATCGGCTCGGCCTGCGCCGTCACCGTGCTGACGAGACTCACCATCGCTGGCACCGCGGCGACCAGGCTCGCCCCGAGCGTCGGGATCGCCGCGATGACACCGGCGACGGCTCCCGCCACGGCCGCGACCGTGCCGATGATGTCGCCGAAGCTGAACGGCGTGTCCTTCATCTTCGCCATCGCATCCTTGATGTCGGCGGTCGCCTGGTCGAGCTGCTGCTGGACGAACTCCGCCTCCTTCGCGGCGATGTCCTTCTCCGACATGCCGATGCTCAGGTCCTTCTCGAACCGGTCGCGGGCGAGGTCGACCGCCTTCTGCTGCTCGCGCACCATTCCGGCGAGCGCCTCCTTCGTGCTCGCCTGGAGCACGTCGTCGATGCCCGAGAAGAGGAACGCGGATGCCAGGGGTGCGAAGCCCTGGAAGGCATCGATGTACGTCTGGAAGTCGGGCAGGATGTCGAGCTGCGGTGACAGACCGACCGCGTTCGCCCCGCCGCCGACCCACGCGCGCGCACCGTCGGCGCCGTCGCGGGGGACGCCGACCAGCTGGTCGCGCAGCTGCAGGGCGACGCCGTTGTCAGGCTGCAGCTCGAGGCCGCGCTGCAATTCGAGCGCGGCCAGCTCTCCGGCATCTCCGGGCTCGGAAGCGCTCGGGTTGAAGCGGTGATAGTGCCAGGCGCCCATCGCGATGCGGAACGGCGCCCAGTAGTTGGCCCACGACGGTCCGGTCGAGTCGAGCAGCGGGCGCAGGCCGGCGACGAAGTCCTCCTCCGATACGGTCGTGCGCGCGATCGCGCCTTCGGCGCCCCACGAGCCGGCGCTGCCGTCCTGACCGGGGGATGCTGCGGCCTCGCTCAGCGCACCGTCCGGGCCGGCGGCACCGCCGAAGCCGCCGCCGCCCGGCGCGCCGCCGGCGACCGCGAACACCGGCTCAGTGTCGTCCGACATCGACGTCAGCACGATCGTGCCGCCGTTCCCGCCCGAGCCGCCGTTGCCTCCCCAGCCGCCGTTGCCGCCGGGAGTCCCCGGGATGATCTGCTCGGGGATCACGACCTCCTCGAACTCGAAGTCGTACGGGTCGCCGGGAGTGAGGTCGCGCAGCTCGGTGTGCTCGGCGATCGCCGCTCCGCTCGCGCCGGCGGTGCCGTTGCCGCCGCTGCCGCCGTTCGAGGCGGCTCCGCCCGCGGTCGACACGCTGACGTTCGCCGTGCGGCGCGCGTAGATGGTGACGCTCTGTCCGTCGCCGCCGTTCCGCCCGTTGGCGCCGCCCTGACCCGACGAGCCGCCGGCGATCGGGCGGCCGTCCTTGGAGTACATCTGCGACATCGGCAGCGAGAAGCCATCGGGCCCGGGCGCACCGTCGGCGCCGCCGGCATCGCCGGATGCATCGATCGTGAAGCCGGCGCCGTCGAACACGTCGGCGACGATGACAAGGGGACACTTCGTGATCCGCAGGTTCTGCACGAGACGCACCTCCCGCGCGAGGAGGAAAACCGGTCCGTCGCCTCCATACGTCCTGCAGATCCGCTCCACCTCCGCATCGACGACGATCAGGTCTCGGATGAGGGGCGAGGTGTAGACGAGGTCGGACATGACGTTCCTTTGCCTGGGAGCGAGGTATCGGTCGTGAGCCAGGAGGACGAGCCGCCGCCGGTGATACACGCCGCCCCGGGGATGGCGCAGCATCCGCTCTTCTGCGTCGCCCGATGACGTCTCGACGAGAACCGCGATTTATGCTGGAGGAGTGCCGCAGCCCGCTGACCCGCTCGACCATTTCCGGGTGGAGACGCAGGAGGAGCGCGCGCTGCGAGCGTTGGAAGCCATCAAGAACGGCGGCGACGTGACCGCCGAAGCGTTCCGGCTCTCCAACGAGTTCACTGACCGTCACACCGCCCGCCTCGCCGACTGGATGCGAACGCTCTTGCGTCGTGGCTGAGGTCCTGCGCCTCCACGCCACAGGTGCGCAGGCGGTGGAGGAGACCTGGCGGAAGTTCGTGCCTTCGGCGCGCCTGCAGCGTGTGGATCCGCGCACGTTCTCGTTCTCGTGGGCGTCGGCCTCGATGCCCGGTTTCTCGCTCGTCGGGTACGAGCTCACCGCGACCGTGCACTCGGAGGTCGTGCCGTCCGACCAGCTTATGGCCTGCCGCGTCGACACCCCCGACGGACGCGTCTGGTCGACCCGCAAGAACCTCGACGCTGCGCAGCCGTGGCTCTTCGCCGACCGTCCGATCGCGGCGACGTGGAACGGCGCCGCCCAGGTGCGCGCTTTCGTCTTCGATCGGGATGCTGCGGCCACCACCGCACGCACACTGACTGGCGATGACCGGCTCGTGCTGCGCGTCGACGACCCAGAGGTGCGCAGCGGAGCGTGGGCGGCGCACTGGGAGAACACCTACCGGTACGTGCGCTCGAGTCTTGCGACGGCCGCAGCGACCGAGGGGGAGACGTCGCTCGTGGAGGCCGAGCTGCGCAGGACGGCGCTCGTCTCGACGCTCATGGCCTTCTCGACCTCGTTCCTGCACGCCGGGGACCACGTCGCGCAGACCCGTGCCGCGCCCGTCGCGGTCCGGCGCGCTGTCGCGTTCATCACCGACAACGCGGACGCGCCGATCACCGTCGACGACGTCGCGCAGGCTGCCGGTATCTCGACGCGCGGGCTGCAGCTCGCCTTCCGTCGCGCCCTGGGGATGACGCCGACCGCCTACCTCCGCAAGGTACGGCTGTCGGGTGCGCACGACGAGCTGGCCGCGCGTCCGGGAGTCCCTGTGCGGGATGTCGCCCTGCGGTGGGGCTTCGCCGACGCGTCGCGCTTCGCGAAGTACTACCGCGAGGAGTATGGACGAAATCCCCAGGTCACCGCGCGCGGCGTCTGACGCGCGGGGGTGGTCGCGTTGACTACTTCGCTTTCTGCATAGTGATTGCGCTCAGCGCACCTTTCCGCGGCGCGTGGCGCAGCATCCAGGCACGCTGGTTCTTCCACCAGGAAGGACGGGCATGGGCAGGTTCGTGTACGACGGATCCACACGGGTCGAGATCGAAGACCGCACCCTCATGCACCTGCAGATCGTCATCGGCAACAAACTGCGCCGCAGCGAGCCGTTCTACTTCACCTGGGCCGACGACATCAGCACCGGGGGAGGGCGCACGACCGTCTGGGTGCACGGCGGCGCGTCGCTGCAGTTCAAGTTCCACGGCAGCCGCGTGCCGCAGATCAACCCGAGATGGGTCGAGGCGCTGCTCATGACCGCGAACTCCGCGTCGGGTCTCGTCATGGTCCGCGAACCCGCGAACGGCACAACCGCTTCCGACGCTGCCGAGAGCTGAGTTCTTCGGGCGGATGCTGCGGGCTCGGCTCTCCGGTCGCCGGTAGACTCGACGCGCCAGCCTCTGTAGCTCAATGGAAGAGCAGTTCCGTCCTAAGGAAACGGTTGGGGGTTCGAGTCCCTCCAGGGGCACAGTCGTTTTTTGCTTCTGACCATGGATTCCTTCTGTGGTCAGACCACAGAAATCGCGTTTTTGCCCGTTTTTTGCCCGCATTTCTTAAGCTTTGGACGCGCCGACACGCCACTTCAAAGCCCTTCGTTCGGCGTCCTAGAACGCCAAACTGAAGCGTTTCACACGGGATACTGCCCCGCCGAGAAGGTAAGCAATCTGCTCTCTGCTGCCTACTGCAGTCGTTGCGGCCGGGCGTACCGGGTCTGCCGACCCGACGGCAGCGCCACCAACGGCATCTGCTCATTCAGTCGCGTCGCGACTTCGTCCAGATCGTCCTCGAAGAGATCGGCGTACGTGTCCAGCGTCATCGCCGCCGATGCGTGCCCGAGCATCCGCTGCACAGCCTTCACATTTGCTCCCGAGCTGATCGCGAGGGACGCCGCGGTGTGACGGAGGTCATGCGGAGTGAGCCGCGGAATCGATGGGTCGATTTCCTGCGCCCGCCGGACCGCATTCGCGAACCATCCCTTGTCGCCCGAGTTGCGCATGTGATTGAACCCGTCGCCGAACAGCAAACCCTCGGGGCCTTTGCCGGCGCATGCCTGCTCGATCATCGGGGCGAGGCGCGCGGGGTAGGGCACCGAACGGCGTTCCTGCGTCTTGGGTGTGCCGACGTGGATCTCGTAGGCGATCATGACCGCGTTCTCCTCGATCACGAAGCGCCGCCGCAGTCGGTTCACGCTGCGCACCCGCAACCCCGTCGCCTCACCCCAGCGCAGACCGCAGTAGGCGAGTGTGAGGACGAGCGTCGGATGTGCCGAGCACGCGGCCAGCGTCGCCACCTGGTCATGTGTGAGGTAGATGCGTCGCTTGCCCGGCCCGTGCCGCGGGAGATTGCGCACATTGCGGGCCGGATTGCTTGCAAGGCGCCGATCATCGATCGCCACGTCGAGAATGCCGGCCAGAATCCCCAGCGCGCGAAGCACAACCGTCCGCGACTTCCGCGTCGCGAGATCGGACACCCAATCCTGGACTTCAGAGCGCCGGATCGACGAGATCTCTCGGTCGGCCCAGACAGGAGCGACATGGTTGTTCCAGGCCCGCTCCAGTGTCATGTAGTAGGAGGGCTTCGACATCGGCGGCTGCTTGGATCGCAACCAGCTATCTGCGAACATCCGCACCGGAACCCGGGAGGACGACGGGTCGATGTAATCACCCTTCGACTTCGACACCGTGACCATGGACAGATACAACTTCGCCTCGCGCATCGTCGTGAAGCCGCGCTTCTCCGCCTCGCTGCGATCCGGCTTGCGATAGCGCACGCGGTAGCGGCGGCCCTTCGCCGTCTCGTACGGGGTGATGTAGCCCATCTCGACCTCCCCTCGTGCCGGCTCGACGGTCAGTATTGAGACAGTGTCGGACAGTAGACCGGCGTCGTCAACGCGGTCGATGAGAGACGTGGACAAATGAAGAGGGATGTCGATAACTGGTGTTGGAGCAAGAGGCGTGCCTCCCTCCGACGACGAGAGTGTAGCGATCGAGCGCGCCTCCGTTCTCGCCGCTCACTCCTTGCAGACTCCGCGCTGGCGCGCGTCACTTAGCAGCCGTTCGACGACGCGCACTGCGCCGCGCCCGATCGCTGGGTTGGCTGATTGTCGAAGGAAGACTATTGATCGGGAGTGCGCTCGCAGTTAGTAATCTGCAGCCCAGGCCAGCGCGCTGCGGATGACGGCCACTCGGAGGCGCGTTTGACGACTTGGGGCTAGAGAGTCGCTTGTGACTCGACCGCCCTCCTCACCGCGGGTAGCGCCATCTGATCTGAAGGCAGCCATGCCACCTCCCCAAGGTCGCTAGGCAGCAACCAGCGGAGCTGGTCATGGTCTTCCCCGGCGGTAGGTTCACCCGTGACCACTGTCGCAAGAAACAGCCGCAGAATATACTTATCGCTTATACGCCATGGCGCGGCGCCGTCCACAACCTCGTCCATCACGCTGATGGTCGAGTGCAGCTCCTCCTTCAGCTCCCGCGCCAGGGCTTCTTCAAGATTCTCGCCTTCCTCGACCTTGCCACCCGGAAACTCCCACTGGCCCGCGAGTTCGACTGGTCGAGTTCGACGTGCCGCCAGCACCCGCCCATCGCGAACGATCACCGCACCGACGACCACACTCATTGCGCCGCTACCGAGGCCCTCTGAAAGAAGTCCGAAGGCATGGGTCGATCGAGCCGCCAAGTGATCGCAATTGGTCGCTCGCCAACGTGCTGAACGAACTTCGCAGTTCCCAGTAGCAGATAAGGCGCGGTTCCGAACTCGTCCTCCTTATGCTCACGAACGAACAGAAGAACGTCGCTCGATCCCGACAGGTACCGCTTGCCGGTCGGGGAAGCAATGGTGGTTCCCGACTGACTCTCCCAGTGGAAAAGGTCGTGGCTGATCGGATAGTCGCGGTACATGGTGGTGGGCGAGTACGCTGCAGCCGACTTCTTGAGCGTGACGAAGAACGCGTCGACATTCTCGGGGGCTACAAACAGGACGCCTTCTCGGAACGAGTTCGGCCGCCGTTGCATGCTGGCGTAGCGGAGCGCCGCGAGAGCCTCCTCCCGCTGGTACCGAGCGTGTACTTGGAGCGGTGTCCACGAGAGCCTGCCGCGCATCGCGGTCGGAATGTGTCGCGCGGAGTCGAATCCGATCTCAATCACCGCGTCCAGTTCCTCACGTACTGCTCGCTCTGCTTTGAGGGATCGCAGTCCGTCTTCGATGGAGGAGAATCCGCCGCCATCAGGCCAGAGCGAAAAGAAGAGCATGTCGGCGAAGAGACGGCTTCGTGCAGACAGCTCCGAGTACTCTGGCGAATCGTCCGTCAATAGATTCCGATACTCCCGCGCTCGCTCGCCATCGTCGACGTGGACCAACGCGCGAACGCGCTTTAGCAGGTCAGTTTCGCGTTCCGCCCCGCCGGAAGTTGGAAGCCCAGCATCTCTTCGAAGTTGCGTCCACGAACGGCCCCGTTGCCCTCTCTTGAGCACATCGGCGAGCTCGACTCCGGCCTCCCTCAGGAACTCCTCCAGCGTCATGTCCCCATATGAGCGCAGCTCGGTGGCGAGCTGATGCCATCGATTGGCGACCTGCCCCTTCAAGTTCTCGAGGATGAGACGTTGCGACTGTCGGTCGAGCACGATTTGTGACCCGGACGGCAGGAACGGGAAGCCGTGTTGGACCTGGCGGGCTACTGCCTGACGTGTCAGCCCGGTGAGGGCACGCAGCTTCATGTCCCAACGAAACTGCGTGCCCTGATGACCTACGAAATCGAGAGCCGTAAGCACGGCCTTGTCTGTAGTGCGGCGCAGGCCCCGACCCAGCTGCTGAAGGAAGACGGTCGCGCTCTCGGTAGGACGCAGGAAGAGCACAGTGTCCACGTAGGGCACATCAAGTCCCTCATTGAACAGCTCCGCCGAGAAGATGACGTTGACTTCCCGACTGCGGAGCCGGCGAAGTGCCTCGTCGCGCGGCGCTTGTGAGCGCCCGTCACCGCTGATCATCAAGGCAGGGATCCCGGCTTCATTGAACACTCGCGCCATGTACTCCGCGTGTGAAATATCAACGCAGAAGCCGAGTGCACGCATGCCGAGCGGGTCGATCACTTTGTCGAGGAGTTCGCTGACCACGATCCGTGCGCGGGCGTCATTTCCTGTAAAGAGCTTCGAGAGCTGCGTGGCGTCATAGCCGCCGCGCACCCACGCGATCCTCGAAAGGTCTGTGCCGTCCGCGATAGCGAAGTAGTGGAAGGGTGATAGAAGCTCCTGGCCCAGGGCATCCCACAACCGCAGCTCCGCCGCCACGCGTCCATCGAAATAGCCCAAGATGTCATTGCCGTCGGCGCGCTCCGGAGTCGCAGTAAGGCCGAGCAGCTCCTTTGGCGCGAGATGGTCGAGAAGCTTTCGGTAAGTTGCAGAGCTGGCGTGATGAAACTCGTCAATCACGACGACGTCAAAGGCGTGGGCAGGAATGTTCTCAACCCCGTAGGAGGTGAGTGACTGAACGCTCGCGAAGACATGTTTCCATCGCTCTGGCCGGCTACCTGCGACATAACTTTCGCCGAAGTTCTCGTCGCCCAGCACCTCGCGGTACGTGCGAGAGGCCTGCGTGAGAATCTCCTTCCGGTGGGCAACAAATAGCAGCGAGCGCTCCGGGCCCCCGAGCCGCTGGTAGTCGAATGCCGCCAGAACTGTCTTGCCGGTGCCCGTGGCCGCAACCACGAGATTTCGGTGGCGGTCGTGCACCTCGCGCTCTGCATCCAGCGCGTCGAGCATCTCCAACTGGTAGGGATACGGGCGAACGTCGAGGCCAGACAGTGACACCGTCATCCGGTCGTGGCGCCGCGTCCCGGACGCCTCCGCGAGCGCATCGTCGAGTCGGTCCCGATCGCGATCTGGGTCGTACACCTCGTAGCTCGCGTCGTTCCAGTAGGTCTCGAACGTGGCCTGGAACTTTTCCAGCAGCGCCGGCGTACCTACGCCGGACAGCCTGACGTTCCACTCCACTCCGTCGAGCAGCGCAGCCTTCGAGAGATTCGACGAGCCCACGTACGCGGTGTTGAACCCGCTCCGGCGCTGAAAGAGCCAAGCCTTTGCGTGCAGACGGGTCCGCATCGCGTCGTACTGCACCCGAACCTGCGCGCCGAACTCACGCGCCAGGCGATCGATAGCGGCACGCTCCGTAGCCCCCATGTAGGTCGTCGTGATGATTCGGAAGGCGGCGCCCCGGCGCCGGAGTCGTGCGAGCTCCGCCTCGAGGAGTCGAACCCCGTGCCACTTCACGAAAGCACAAAGGAGGTCTACCTGGTCTGCCGTGTCGATCTCCGATTTCAGCTCGGCGTTCAGGTTCGGCTCGCCCTGGGTGTTCGTGAGCAGCGCGGCCTCACTGAGGGGCGTAGTCGGACGGACGTTGTCGTACGTCGAGATTCCCGGACCAGCGGGCGGCGAGAGTCGCTGGAGTTGGCGCGCCGGAGCCACCACAGGGTCGGGAGACGAAGCTAGCTCTTTCAGCAGCCGGTTCACGAGATCGAGGCGTTCGCCTTCTCCTGAGATAGATGAGAGCTGCCGAACGGTCTGCTCGTAAATCAGTCGCGCGAGCACGTGAGGCTGATCTGCTTCGTCGACAGGCTCAACGGTTGGTAGAAGCCCATCCAGAGAGTGGAGGCGTCCCTGCAGGCTCGAGGTGACGAGGGTCTCATAGAGTCCAGCCTGCAATTCGGGGGATCCCGCCATCCTGCTCCTCCCACCCCCCTGCTTGTTCAAATCACACGCTAGTGGAGCAGGCTGTCTACGATGGGCGAATTGACCTTCGGGGGGAGGCCAAGTCGCGTGTCCTGATACGGTCGCAACCGTGACGACTGAACGGGTTCGGAAGGCGTTGGAGGAGTTCGTTCGAGAGCGTGACTGGGCCCAGTTCCACACTCCGGCGAACCTCGCCAAGAGCATCGCGATTGAGGCGGGGGAGCTATTGGAGTGCTTTCAGTGGAGCGACGATGCGGATGAGGCGCAGGTGCGAGCCGAGCTTGCCGACGTGGTGACTTACTGCACGCTGCTCGCTGCGCGACTCGGGATCGACCTCGACGAGATCGTGCTCGAAAAGCTCGTCGCTACGGGGGAAAAGTACCCGGCCGATCGTGCACGGGGACGGAGCGCAAAGTATGACGCCCTTTGAGATTGAGCGACTGAACCTCACGTCGGGCGCGATTTCGGGTTGGGTGGCGGGCGACGAGCGTCTCAGGAACTGGCCCGTCGTCTACGTGCTCGATGGTGCAAACCCGTCTGGAGGTGGGTCCGTCTACGTCGGTGAGACCGTCAACACCGCTGCACGAATGCGCCAGCATCTCGCGAACCCCGCCAAGAGCGCATTCCGCAGTGTGCGCGTCGTCATCGACGACACCTTCAACAAGTCGGCGTGCCTCGATCTCGAATCTCATCTCATTCGCTGGCTCGCCGGCGACGGCCAGTTCACCGTGATGAACGGCAACGAGGGCATCATCGATGCTCGGTACTACGAGCGCGATCTCTACCGGGAGAGCTTCCGCGACATCTTCGAGAAGCTGCGATCAGACGGAATCTTTCAACGCAGCATTCCCGAGATCGAGAACAGCGACCTCTTCAAGCTTTCACCGTTCAAGGTGCTCACGCCGGAACAAGCAATCGCCGTCGAGGACATTGTGGAAGGGCTGCTCGCCGACCTCGAGACTGGAGCTTCGTCCGCAAGCGTAATCGAGGGGCAGCCCGGGACGGGCAAGACCATCGTTGCGATCTTCCTGATGAAGCTCCTCGCGGACATTCGCGACCACAGCGATGAAGACGAAGTCGAACCAGACTCGATGTTCGCCGAGTTCTTCGTCCCCGAGAATCGCGCGCTGCTCGCGGGCCTTCGGATCGGGTTCGTTGTGCCTCAGCAGTCTCTCCGCGAGTCGATCAAGCGGGTGTTCAAGAAGACGCCAAAGGTGACGGAGGGGCAGATCCTGACGCCCTTCGACGTCGGAGCATCTGATCAGCCGTGGGACATCCTGATCGTCGACGAAACCCATCGACTGAACCAGCGTGCGAACCAGTCGTCAGGCGTCAACAACAA
Organism: Microbacterium jepli; assembly: GCF_047237905.1. Lineage (NCBI taxonomy): Bacteria > Bacillati > Actinomycetota > Actinomycetes > Micrococcales > Microbacteriaceae > Microbacterium > Microbacterium jepli. The sequence continues at coordinate 1,205,052 of NZ_JBDFLW010000005.1, forward strand.
GCGATTCATCACGATCAATGAGAAGCTCTCTGGCGCTGACGACCCATCAAGGACGCAGCTGGACTGGATCCGCGCTCAGAGCCGGCATCAGATCTATCTGCTCGACGGCCAGCAGACCGTCCGACCGGCTGACCTACCTCAGAGCGTCCTCCGCTCACTCGTTGACCAGGCAAAGTCGACACATCGCCGGTACCCGCTCACCACCCAGATGCGCGTACGTGCAGGCGCCGACTATGTGCAATTCGTTCGGGATGTGCTGCTGGGAGAGCGCAACGCGACCGAGCGCCCCGACTTCGGTGACTATGACCTGAGGTTCTTCGACGACCTCGCCGCGATGCGACGCGAGATTCTCGACCGCAACGACGAGCACGGCCTCGCACGCCTGGTCGCAGGCTACGCGTGGGAGTGGAAGAGCAATCATGATAAGGAAGCGTTCGATATCGAGCTCGATGGCGTGCACCTTCGCTGAAACAGCCAAGCCAAGGACTGGATCAATAGTCCGGCATCCATCCACGAGGTCGGGTCGATTCATACCGTCCAGGGTTATGACCTCAACTACGCCGGCGTCATCATCGGCAACGACCTCCGCTACGACCCTCATTACCGACGGCTCTACATCGATCGCGCCTCGTATCGCGACGCGAAGGGAAAAGAGAACAATAAGCAACGCGGCATCGCCTACTCCGACGACGACCTGCTCGAGTTCATCCGCAACATCTACGGGGTGCTGCTGACCCGCGGGATGCGCGGTACTTACGTGTACGTGTGTGACCCAGCTCTTCGCGAGTACATAGCCGGTGTGATTGATAATGACGGCAAGGATTCATCGGCGCCAGACGGCTTCCTCCGCAAACTGACGGTCTAGGCGGCCGACCCAGCAAACCGCCACCGGCGACGAATCCGACCGCGTGCAACTGATCCATATCGGGGCCCTAGTCGCGCGCAGCACTTAGCCAGGACCGCGTCGCACGCGCTGACAACCACGTGTCGGGGGTGGCGGCAATTTGACGGGTGGCGGTTGCGGCGGTCAGTCCGCGGCCGATTGGTGCTTGACCTGTGCTCAGGCCCAATCGCTAAGCCCTTCTAAGCCACGGTCTCGACTGCCCTGCGTCGCTAGAGCGTCTCGAACTTCACCGGCCAGACCACATCGACGATCCGAGTCATCGACTCCTGATCTCAGTGCCAGATCCCGTGGTGGTCATCGGGTACCCGCTCGGACTTGACGGAGGAGACGTGGATCGCGGCCTGGGTCCAAGGATCGATCGCAAGTGAGTTCGAGTTGCCCTACGGCGATCTACCGCGCTTTCTGATCGACGCCAGGACGCGGCAGGGCATGTCAGGCTCGCCGGTCTACTTCTATCCGCGCGGACGACCTGTGAGCTTCACGGATGGATCGCGTGACTGGCTGGTTCCCGATGCCAACCAGATCCTGGGCGTCTACTCGGGGCGAGCGCACGCAGAGTCCGACCTGGGATTTGTACGGCACAAGTCCGTCGTAGACGAGATAGTGGCTGACGGAGCGACGGGCTCCCACTACGACGAGTAGAGCAACCAATGATCCTCAAGCGGGCGACTACGGCAAATTAACGATCGTCTGGTGCACTCCCGTCGAACGTGCGTCGTCCTCACCGCCCGAAACCGATGTCACGGCTCTTCGCAGGCTGAACTGACGAAGATCTCGCCGCCGAGGGTAAGCGCGAGTCGTTTCCGCTTTAGGAGCTTCACAAGATCGTCAGTGGTGGCGAGATGTTCGATCTCGCAGCGAGTTAGAACGACGATCTCTAATCCGGTGCGCAGGTAGCCAAATAGTGCATGATGAGCGGCAGTTCGAGATTCGGCATTACCGGTGACTCCGGACGCCGCAACCATAATTCCAAAGCTGCGCCCACGACTTTCGAGCTTGTCGTGAAATACCACGATCTCTTCGTACCCGACCCGGGTACTCCAGTTCTTGCACTCGACTAACACGAAAGTGTCGAATCCCCTTAGCCCGTCGTCGGGCGCATCGTTCCAGAAGGCTACGTCGATCTCGCCGACGTTGCCCGGATTTCGTGCCTTCCTCTGAGTGTCGGCGATCCCTGGGACCAACTCGAAGAGGTAGACGATAAGGTCCTCAAGCGCGTCGCCGCGCTCGGTGGTCGTCGTTGCCGCGTCGCCTCGAGCTAGCGAAGCGCTAATGACGTTCTGGTCAATCGCCACCATGATTGACTCCATGCACCCAGTTGTTCCGCAGAGATCGCACGGTTTTCGCGAAGGACTGAGCGCGGAGGCTGTCGATCAGCTCTTCCGCGGATACAAAGAGAACTGGATAACTGGGCCCGGCCGCTTGCTGTGCGCGACCTCGTGAGACGCTATCTGTTAAATAGACCACTATCGCGACAGTGGGCAAGGCCGATTTCCCGAGCTTTACCGCGACGTCCTCTAGAGTTTGCGGCTTGACCGTCTTCACCAATTCAACGAAAAGTGGGTTTGCGCCGACCGAAGCCAAATCGTCTGACCACACGGCGAGATCGAACTGATCAACTTCCCGGCCTCTAACGACGATCGCCCCTGACTCCTCGATAGCCACCGCTATTGCTTCGAGCGATTCCGCCTCGTTCCCGCTTGTCGCCCGCCCGGCGAGCTCGTCGGCCTTGGCGCCAATCGGACGCTCGCTCGGCGCGGTCCTTTGAGCGGGCTTCTTGCGTCTTGCCATGCGTATGGCCTCCCCGATGAGCGTCGGGGAATTAGAGCGGAGGACAGGCATGACCTTTAGAACCGGAGGAAGCGGCGCGTCGTCGAGTGCAAGAACGATCACCGGGATGTGCATTGCATATGCGATACCGGCATCGAACAGTTGACTGCGGGTTGAGTCCTTCGTGAGAACGAGCAAGACAGCATCAGCGGACCGCACTGCACTCAGCACCGCGCTCGAGAACTCAGCGCCAACTTCCGCTACGTCCGAAAGGATGAAAGGGTCGAGCCCGACCGAGATCAGGTCGTGGACGAGGGTCTTCTGTATCGATGACTCATCTGTCGCAACGAAGACACGGTCGCTCATGCGCTGGCACTCCCTTCGCTCGAAAGAGGACTTTCGCCCCCGCGTATCCAAGACGCCCCGTTCAAGCAGATGACTTGCCCCAAAGCACCACCAACTCATCGTCGACGATTCGTCGCACGATCACAACTGTTGGACTATCTGATCAGGCCGGTATCCCTCACTCAGCGGCGGAGAGGGGGTAGCGGCGACTAAACCGCCTACCGAGGGCACCTCACTCGAGATGAAAACCAACGCGCGCCCTTGCCATTCAGCGAGCGGAGCCTGCCCGTGACGTCTTTCCTGCGCGGGGAATCGGTGCAGCAGGATGGCTAGCCGGCTGTGCTACCAGTGATCGTGAAACTACGACAGTGGCTTCGTGCACCTCGGCGTTGTAGCCGATCTGACACCCGAACTGTACCGAGCGATCGGCGTGAACAGTGACGTAGTGGTCCGCCCCAGAGCTCGGCCTCCGGTTGGTCGTCGCCAACGTAGATATACGACTGTACTGTGAGCCTGCCACACCGTCGGCCGCGTCCCATCCCCAATCGCGCACCGCACGAAAGAGGTCGGAAGCGGGCGGTCGTCAACGTGTGCAGATGCGATCCGTAATTGCGCACTGCGCGTACGAGGGTTGATGGCGAGCCGCCGTGAGCGGTAGATCAGTGAACGCCTAGCGCATCGCCGAGGCCGTGGCGCAACGCCTGATGCCCAGGCGTGCGACGCGTCTAGACGAGTTCCTTCGCGGATGACCCCTCGCTGACCTCCGGTCCGGCAAGCGTTGCCTCGCCATCACCCCCGTGCCGCACGCTCCTCGGGTGCGGCAATCACGTCTCGCTGAGCATACGCTTACGGCGCTCTTGGGCTATGCGTCGTCCTCGTCCCACTTGGCAGAGGCATCCTCGGCCCGTGCTTGTTGCTCATAGGACTCCGCGATGCGCCGAAGTACCCGGCTCGTCCGCCGCCATTCACGGGCCTCGTCGGCGCGAAAGGTGAAGCGCTGGGCTAGTTCTCGCTCTTGGATTCCCCCTTCATACAAGCTCTTTGTCCACATGCCGCGCGCGTTGCGTGCACTGGAACCGAATCCTCGCTCAAGCTCGCGGGATGCCAGTTCCTCGATGAGGTCTCGGACGGGAATGGAGGGCCATCCCTCAGGAGCTGCTTCCGCGCCAGTCGCCAGAACTCCCCCGATGAAACTATCGCCAACGCCCGTCCGGTGCTTCTCGGCCAGAAGGTGGCGCGCGGACGCTACCCAGGCTCGCAACCTTTCCGAGTCTGGCTCCCAACTGGTGCCGTTGGTACCTGGCAGCTCTCGCCAGTCACTTAGTACTCTCCAAGCGAGCGTCGCGAGGCCAACGTCCGCTTTTGGCGGTTCCTCCTTGCCCTCGGGCTTCGTGGCAGCCTCCACAAGGGCTACGAATTCGCTGGGGTTCTCGCGGAGGAACTCGTAGAGAGCGGCAGGTCGGTGCGTGGAGTCCTCGATGAAGGCGTAGAAGGTGAACTCAAGACGCGCCATGAGTTCGACTGATGCACCCTGCGCCTGCATGATGTCCAGCGCTGACGCAATGGTGCTCGAGGCGTCACCAACCTTCTCGGCGATGTCACCTCGCGCAATATCCTCGAGAGCCGCCTGCGCATCCTGAAGATCGAACGGGGGTGGCGTGCCCTCCTGGCCGCGCGTCACAGACGATTCGAGCAAGTTGAGGGCAGAAATGGGTCGTCGGACGGCGCGGAGCCGGTCGAATGCGGCGCGCGCGTGCTCTGGGCGCACGCCCCAGTGATCCATGTGCTGCCAATATCGCGCCTCTAGTGCGGGGTCGACATCGTCAAGTACGCGCGTGGCCTCGTGCGAATCAAGTAGGAGCGCGATTGCGATCTGGCGCTCTTCGTCGGCCGAAAGCGTGCGTAAGACTCGCGCGGCCCATCGCGCGCCCTCTTCGCCCGCCATCCGACGCGACAAGTAACTGCGGCTTGCTTGAGCGCGTGACGGCTGTGAGGAGACAACCCAGTCGATCATCGTGGCGTCGTGCTCTTCAGACGCGAAGTCTGCGAGAACAATTCCGACACCGTGCGGGTTCTGCGCAAGCAGGAGCAACTCCTCAAGTGCAATCGGGCCGGCAGCCAGGATGTCACTCATGGCCTCACGCTGAAGCCGATCCCACTCAACGCGAAAGCGCTCGTCCGTATGGTAGAAACCTTCGATATGGGGTCTCCAGCCGAAGAGCGGTGCGTGCCTGGACGCCGTGCTAGGGGCCGGTAGTTCGTCGAGGATGGCTCTCAACCGCTCAATTCGGTCGGGCTTCATTGCCCAGCCCTGACTCTGATGCTGCTCATGGCGAGTGATCTCGGCCTCCAGAGCACGCCGGAACGGCCGGGCCTCACTTGGAGCATCCAAATGGCCGCGCACAGCCTGGTCCATCGCTCTGCATGCCAAGTCAAAGCCATCGGTGCTCATGTCCTTGAGGCGCGGGACGATATCGGTCCACCGGGCCAACTCCATCCCGGCGCTGGCGACCATAAGTTCGTTCAGGCGTGCAACGACTGGGATCCATTCGCTCGGCGAGGCCTCTACAACTTCGGGGCCCCAAGCGCGGAAGCGTGGCGTCGCTGGCTGCATTGAAAAGAACTGCCGGTCCGGAAGCAGGCCCGGAAGGAGACGCCAAGCGACTTCCGGCTTGCGTTGGGCTAGCCGCTCCACAAACGCGAGCTTGGCTGGCGTCCCCGCATCCGTGTACTGGAGCCACGGGTAGAGAAAGTTCTTGAGGCTCCCGATCGCCGTGTTACCCGAGCCACTGTCGAACGGCGCTCGTTCGCTCAGGTTCGCGAGTGCCATCATGGCGGCGTCGAAATGCTCCGCCGACCGCGCCAACACCTCGAGTGCCCAGAGCAGATAGACGTGCGGCGATGTTGTCGCGAAGAGATCTCGCTCATGGCTGCTGTCGTCAGGGAAGAGTTGAGCCAGGCTCGAATCCGAATTGGACAGTTCGTCATGTACTGCGTCGAGAAAGACGTCTGGAGCCGCTTCCGCCAGGAAAGGCAAAGAAGGAGCGAGCCTTGCCCAGGTTTCCCCGGCGATACTTTCGCCGTGCTCGCCGAACAAGAGGATTCGAGCGACAGCGTCAGCGCGCTCGCTCCCCGGGGCCCCCGCCACTTCATCGTCTATAAGCGCCATCAGGATGAGCCCTTGCATGGCGCCCTCAGCTAGCGCGGCGGATCGAGGGCGCTCGTCCCCGTCCATCTCAGCTATCAGGCGCTGAGTCTGGTCCATCTCGTCAAAGGGATGCGGCTTGAGCAGAACATCCTTGAGGACGTCGACCCATAGTCGGACGTCTGTAGCGGTCAGCCGCGGAAAGTGAATGAGTGAAGTCTCCACCGGGGCAGCGACTCGCCACGAGTCTCCAGCGCGGACGAACATGGGGTCGTCCGTTAGCTCCTGCCCGATGAGCAACTGCTCGAGCTTGTCCCAGTCGGTTCCGGTGAGCTTTTCAAGCATCAAACGATCAGCGTTTCCAGCTGTCCATTGCATGGCGAGTGCAAGACGGGCTGCGACACGGCTGTCTTCACTCGATGTCTCGGGCGACGCAAGCCGAGCACGCGGGTCCAACGCTATTGACCGAACGAATGCCCTGGGGCTTCTTCGGTAAAGCGCCGCCAGCCGGTCGGCGCTCGTGGATCCGACGCCGGACGCTCGGAGCGCTTGCGCTGCGTGGCTGCGACCGAGCGGTGCCAGCTCGATGATCTCGGTCCCCGACCTGACTTGCGTGCGGGGCGAGGCAACGAGGAGGACGCGGTGGCCATGCTGGAGGGCTCCACCGATGTTGGGCTCTTCGAACGTGGGAATGAGTACGAGCGGCGAGCCGTTCGAGATCAACCTCGACCAGGCGGCCGCGGCTGTCACCACCACCGCCGTTAGGGCGTCGTCGGAGCGGCTGAGGGATCGGTGAACGGTCGCAAGTACCTGGTCTGCCCAGATCCCTCGGACCGTGAGCACGCCACTCCCGGATCGTCCAGTCAGGAAGCTCGCTAACGCTTCAGCAGCCCCTGCATCCTCGAGTTCAAACAGCTCCTCAGGCAGTCGGGGGTCGGTGCTGCTCGAGAACTCGCCCCACCACCGTTGAAGCGTCCGGACGTCTCGGGGTTGACGCCCGAAAATCTCTGACAACCAGATGTGGACGTTGGTTTCAGCCTGGAGCCAACCTTCCAGATCATCTGCATCAAGCACGGTTACGCTTCGGAATTCATTCAGTTCCGCCTTCGCGGCTGCCCACGTTGCCTTATCGCCCCACCTCCGCGTCGTAACGAAGACGAAGTGAACGTTCCTCCGGTCTGCGGCGGGTAGTGACAGCCGATTAGCGAAGTCATCCTCGGCCTTCGTTGCTGGCGTGGCTGTGGTTCCGATCTCAAATCGAAGGTCGCCAATCGGCAGGTACGAACCCCCGGTTCCGTCCGAGTGAGCGACTCCGTCCCACCCCCCAAGGGCGACGCCATCACCGGCCCGGATCGAGACTCCGGAGATGCCCCAAGTTGTGCTTAATAGGCGGCGCAAGAGCTCGGGCGCGGTGTCCTGCGCTATTCGGCCCGCCCATCCGTGCAGGTCGTTCGCCGTGACAAGCTCGGGCTCGAGGGTTCTGACGCGTACGCCACTCACGGGAGAGCGAGGGCTGCGGCGTTGGGCGATATAGCGCTCCACAGCCTCACGGCGGAATAGGAGCAGACGCTCTCCCGGAACGCGAACCGCTTCTAGACGCCCCTTCCTCGCGAGCGCGCGCACAGTGTCAGGCTTTACACCTAGTAGCGTCGCGGCCGTCACGACATCGATCAGTTCGCTCATAACCCCATCCTGGACAGACGATGCGACGTCGCCGTCCTCGACCCGCTGACAGGCGTGTTCGGAATTGCCGCTTACCCTTGCCGTGGTCAGAGAGCGCGGGAAGAACTGGGACCAGCGAATCCAGGGTCGCCGCGCGCCCCGACCGCTGCTCGCCTTCGAGATTCTCTGGGCGACGCGATCTAGCCCGGCCGAGCTCGGGGCGCTCATCGTAATTGAGGGAGTACAAAGTCACACGAAGGTGGCTTCGTCAATGCCTAGGAGGCCCCACGGCTCTATCCGCTGCGATTGACTGGGCGCCGCCAGGCGGTCTGGACTCCACGCCACAAAGTAGGCGCCAGCGGGCGCTGTCATGCGGAAGTCTCGCGGATCGTCGCCCCCTCCGGCGGCCGGCTCGTGGTCGACTTTCGCGTGCTCATGCCAGAGCAAGGTGGTTGGCGTTGGAACCGTGCTGCCGCCGAATCCAATCGTCCCCTCCCTCACTCCGATCACCTTGGGTGCCTCTCCGGAAGATGACATGATCACGACAGAGCTGAGGCGCGAGTGCACTAGCCTGCCCTCCCACAGCAAGCGCGTCTGGCGGAGCCGTACCCGATCAAGATCGGTGAACCGATCGTTCGCGGGAGATAGCGGCTTGCCTGTGATCTCCTCAATGCGGACGAGGTCTTTGATTGCCTCAGCGACGACCTCATACTCTCGGGACTCTTGCTCGCTGAGTTTCGCGGGCGCGAACGCGACAACGCCGTCCGGGAACACAACCTCTACCCGCGCCGCCTGGTGCAGCCGAAGCGCTAGCCGCGTAGAAGCGAGCTTGAGTGCGTTCGTGCTGTCGAGGTAGACATCGCTCGTGAGATCACACCCGACCGCTTTGCTCCCGTCGATGGTGAACGTGAACGTAAAGATCGCGCAGCCGCCGACGAGAACGTCTCGGTGGATAGCGTCGCCTTCCCGCCGCTGTTGTATCAGCGCCGCTTCTATCTCTTGCGCTTGATCCTCTCCATCGAGCAGGCGAACCGCGACCTGCTTGTCCGCGTCTTGACGGAGCAGCTCCGTAATCGTGAACTGGTTCCAGCCCTCGGGTCGTCCGGGGCCATCGCGCAAGTCGGGGAGCGGTGTACCCGGTCTGGCAAGGAACATCCGAGCCGCCTGGCGTCGGTCCGCCTCGACGACGACCTGTTCCTCCCAAACTTCGATTGGCACAACCCCGTCGCCGCTCTCTGCGAGCCGGCGCACCAGATCCAAGGTCTCAAGCGTGACTAGTGCGATCTCACTGAATATGCGCACCGCCGCGGTATAGCGTTCCTGGAACTCGTGCCGCAGTGCATCAGCTTTTGGCCCGAACGGGTCGGCATGCACCAGGTCGATGTAGAGCCATCCCGCTGCAAGGACGGTATCGGAAGTCGGCGGGTGAACGGTTCCGTCTGCATCCTGAAGTTGAATCATGTAGCCCTGCACCCGAGTGCCCTGAATCTCGGCCACGCCCCAGGCGGTCCGAAGCCGCGCCAGCTCCGGCCGCAATGCTTGAGCGGCATCATCTGCCGATGCGGAAAGGGCCGTCTCGATCTCTGCCAGGACCTTCGCGTAGTGAATAGGTTCCTTCTGGACGGTCAAGGGGCGAAGACGAGCCACGAGGGATTCGAAGTTCTCCTCTTCAGGAAGTTCCTGCTCGATGGTCATCGCACCCGTCAGGTCGATCCGCCCACGTATGGCACTGCGAGCCCAGCCGCGAAGCCGATCGCGGTCCTGCGTCAGCGAGTGTGCAGCTACACGCCTAGCACGTAGAACGAACCGCTCCAGGATGGACTGGTCGGTTGGCACACTCTCATTCTGTGGGATGCTGCCGACAAGCTTTCCAACGCGCCGCGCAATGCAAGTCGCAGAGTCAGGCAAGCGGCGCAAAGTTCCTCGCGCTGCCTGACCCTATAGTCGCCCTGTCAGCGCCGGCGGCTAATCCTTGGCATCGCCGCTCGGAAGCCGGTCCTTCATCGACGTGAGCTCCGCGACAGATGTAGGCCGCGTAATCGAACTGTGACAGATTGCAGATACCCCGGCCGCGAAAGCACCCGCTCAGCGCCCGGCAAACGCAATGGGAGTGGCCACCACAACGCCGGGCAAGAACACCGCAGATAGAAACGCGAACGACAGGAATAAACGACAGCAATGCACGCAGGCACCACCGGTGACCAGCAACATTTGAGACTCATTCGCGACATTGACCCACATCGCCGTAAAATGCCTGGATAACCCTGAAAAACGTTCCTACACTGGCGGCATGCGCGGGGGCCTCGAACGATGGAAGCGCGGAGTCGAATCTCGCGGTATTCGGCAAGCAATCTCGTACGCACTCGAGGGCACCTGCGACGCCCATGTGCGGCGCGCGACCGGAGTCGAAGCGCTCGAGGGATACAGTGCACCATCCGATTCGGCTATCACCCGATTCATTGTCGCGAGCGGCAGAATCGGTGAGGACGAGCTCACCGCCGGTGGCCTGCGTGTCTGGCTCACCGGGCACGACCCGGTCACGGGTGAGGAGAGAGGACATCAGCGGCTGAGCCCCGACGCCGACCTGCTGCTCGACGGGACTCTCAACCACCCCAAGTCCTATAGCATCGCCGCGCTGCTGCATCCAGATCTCGCTGCCGAGTTCGAAGAGCTGCAAGACCGGCTGCGTGAGCGAATATTGCTCACCTGGCAGACCGAGCTCAACGCGCGACGCGGTCATGGTGGGCTCATTCGCGAGGACATTTCCCGTATCGAGGTCGTCGAACTGCAGCACCGCCGATCCCGGGCGCTCGACCCGCACACCCACCGCCACCTGTGGTTGAACATTAAAGTGCTCGGCGTGGACGGCAAGTGGTCCAACCTCGACTCCCGTGTCGCGATGAAGCTGCACACCGTCATTAACGCTGAGGGCGAGCTCGCCGCCCACACAGATCCCGCATGGATCGCTGCTCTTGCGCGCCATGGGTACAGACTCGACGACTCGGGCGAGATCGCCGAACTTGTCGGCGCCGTCCGCCCGCTCTCGCGTCGGTCGGCGCAGATCGAGGCCAACCGTGGGCGCCTCATCACGGAGTGGTCGGCGGCACACGGGGGATGGGCGCCGAACGTCGAGGTGCTGCAGCAGATCGATCGGCGCGCGTGGACGATTGCGCGACCGAACAAGCCGGCTGACCTCGACGAAAAGTCGTGGGAGTCGCGCGTCCGTGATGAGATCACGACGATCGATGAAGGCCTGATCACGGCGCGTGCACCGATTGCGGTCGTTGCGACAGACATGCATGCCCTCGACCTGGATTTGCTCGCTGCTGCGGCGATCGCGGATGCGGACCGACGATCCACGGGCCTTGACCCCGGATCGTGGACACGGTGTCATTTCGGTTATGCCGCTTCCGTGAGGGTAGCTGATCTCGCGGCCGCGTAGGTGTTCTCGTAGCTGTTCGGGGTGATCTGGCCGATCGCGGAGTGGCGTCGGCGCGTGTTGTATCGGTTCGTCCACCGGAACACGGCCCGGTAGGCGGTGGCTTGATCGGGGAACGCCGACGCGCCTTGGAGGAGCTCGCGTTTGAGCGCGGCGTTGAAGCTCTCGGCCAGCGAGTTGTCGGCGCTCGTGCCCACCGCGCCCATGGACTGGGTCACCTTGAGCTGCTCGCAGAGTGCTGCGTAGGCTTTCGACGCGTAGACCGAGCCGTGGTCGCTGTGGAACACTGCGCCGGCCAGCGATCCGCGGTCGCGCTGCGCGCCGCGGAGAGCGCCTTCGACGAGTTCGGTGCGCATGTGGTCGGCGACCTGCCAGCCGGCGAGCTTGCGCGACCCGAGGTCGATGCAGGTCGCCAGATACAGGTTGCTGCCGTCCGCGATGGGGAGGTAGGTGATATCGCCGACATACCTGCGGTTCGGCTCCCCGGTGCTGAAGTCCCGCCCGATCAGGTCGAGGAACTTCCGTCCGGACTGGTCCGGGATCGTGGTCTTCACCCGGCGGCGCAGTCGGATCCCCGCGAGCGCGTGTTCCCGCATCACCCGAGCGACCCGCTTATGATTCACCCGCCCGGCGGCGGGGACGCCGTCGTTGAGGTCGGCAGTGATCCTCGGTGCCCCGTAGGCGCGGTCACCACCCTGCGCGGGGTCCTGCAGCACCCGGATCCGTGCCGCCAACCGGGCGTCGTCCGCGGCTCGCGCGGCCCGTCCCGGGGCTGCGGCCAGCCACGCGTAGAACGACGACCTCGCGATCTCGATGACCTCACACAACCGCTTCACGCCGTAGGCGTCCTTGTGGTCCTCGACGAACTGGAAGCGGTTCACCAGTTCGTCTCCGCAGCGAAATACTTCGCCGCCTGACGGAGGATGTCCCGCTCCGTCTCGAGCTTGACCTGCTCCGCTCTCGAGACCGCTAACTCGGCTTCCAACCGGATGATCCTCGCCGCCTGCGACTCCGACCGCACCGACACCGGCGGCGACACCGAACCGGCCGCAGCGGTCCCGGATCCGAGCTTGTCGACCCATTCCTTCAACGCACCACGGGAGATCCCCAAATCGGCCGCGATCGCTTTCAGCGTCGCGCCCGGCGTGGACTCGTACAAATCCACCGCACGCTGCCGGAACTCGTCCGTGTAGTTCTTCCTTGCCATCCCTCAGATTCTCGCTTCCCCAGCATCGTGCTGGAATCAGCGTGTCCAAGATCAGGGGTCAAGCCCCCACATCGTGCGGCGGGCGCTTTAGCACCTTTGACATTCGCGCCGGCGCAGTACGCGCACTGTCGGGGACGGGCATCATTGCGGAGCGCAACGATCTCGACGACGTGATCGTCGAGATTACAACGCGCGCCGCGAAGGCCGTCTATCGGCTCGTTGCGGAGGTGCCGCCGGCGCACGTTAAGGCCTTCATGGCGACCGAGACAGTGCGCGCCAAGGTGCGCCTCGCCGGACGCCTTGACGTGGTTGCCCGGCCGGGTCGCTCGCTCCTGCCGAATGAGTTGTATCGGTTCGCGCGCAGCGAAGACATCTCGACACTCGATCTCTCGCAAGGCGTTGCGGCGTGCGCGATCGCCGGAACTGACGGGCTCGTGACGGTCACCGGACCCGCCGGCACAGGCAAGACGACGATGATACGTGTTGCGTTCGCGGCGCTCGGGGCGCAACGGCGGCGGATGCTCGTCGTTGCTCCGACCCGGAAAGCGGCGTCGGTGGCGTCGCGCGAGGTCGGGGCTGCGGCAGCCAGTATTCATGCACTGCTCGCCGATTACGGCTACCAGTGGGGTGCTGATCAGGCCGGCGCGAAGGTGTGGACACGACTGCGCGTGGGCGAGATCGATCCCAGCACGGGTGTCGCATACCGCGGGCCGGAGCGTTACGTGTTGCGTTCTCGCGATCGAATCGTGGTCGACGAGGCGGGCATGGTCGACCTGCGGACTGCGAACGTCCTCGCCGACCTTGCGATCGAAAAGGGGGTAGGGCTCGCGTTCGTCGGGGACACGCACCAGGCGCTTCCGGTCGGACATTCCGGTGCGATGGGTTCAGCGATCCGACACGCGAATGCAGCGGTTGAGCTCGATACGGTGCATCGGTTCCTCGATCCCGAGTACGCGGCGCTCACGCTCCGATTGCGCAACGCGAGCGACCGCGCGCATGCGCTGGCGGTCGCTGGTGAACTCGCGGAACGCGGACACATCGTGCGGGTTGATCATCACGATGCGGCGCGTGAGCGGATGATCGACGCCTACTTCGAGTGGCACGTGCGTGGTAAGCGGGTGACCTTGGTTTCCGGTACGAACGCTCAAGCTGATGCCATCAACGACGTTATCCAGCAGCGGCGAGTCGAGCAGGGCGAGCTGGATCCCAGCGCGGTCGCGTGGGGAATCGGGGACCAGCGCATCCTCGTTGGCGACACCGTCCAGACCCGCCGCAACGACCGGCGGACGGGCGTCGAGAATCGTGCGCAGTGGATCGTGCGCGGCATCCGCGAGGAGTTCGTCGATCTTGCGTCGGCCGGCGACAGCGGCGAGTTGCGGCGAGTGTCGGCTGAGTATGCACGGGAGCACCTGCAGCTCGCCTACGCCTCGACAGTGCACGGCGTGCAGGGAGACACCGCCGATGCGTCCGTGGTCGGGCCCGATGTGGACGCGGCGGGCCTGTACGTCGGCCTCACACGGGGGCGGGTGCATAACGTCGCTGTCGTGGTCGGGCGGACGGATGCCGCCGCCCGCGAATGTCTCACCGAGTCGATGCAGCGCGGTACTCCGGAGCTGACGATGCAGGATGCCGAGCGCGCGGCTGAGGCGGATATACGCCGCGCGGCACGGGCCCGGAACTTGGTGATGACGACCGCGCCGGTTGTTGGGGCGCCGAATGCGGGGCGCGGGATTGGTATCTAGCGGCATTTGTAGCGAATAACGACGACGGGCAGTCCTACACGAAGACGCTGGAAGTGTGCACCCACATGCTCGGTAAGCACCGCCGGTTCATAAACATGCGCGAGCGCCGCTGTAAGTGCAACGAGTGCGTTCTATCCCCGAGAAGCTTGAGCACCTCACCAACGCAGCAACCTATCCTGCCTACCGCGCGCATTCGACTCAACTCGTCGGAATCTTCGCGCACGAAGCGGTAGGCGCGACCAAACGAGGAGGTACTGCGCGCTAGCGCTCACACCAGTATCCGCAGCACCGCCGGGCGTCCACTCCGTCGCACTGACGAATCGACGAGCGGGCGCTTTGCCCGAGACGGCTGTCACCCATCTCGCGACGGGTGCCCGGGTGGGACCCCTAATAGTCGTGCGGGTTGAGTGGCACGAGTTCTCGCGCTGACGCTCGTGAGCGATCCGCTGCTAGCTTTGAGCAGTGCCGGGTGAGTCTCGGCCGGCCGATAAATGCATGCGATTGTGCTAAACCGACACCTACCGGCTCGGTGGAACAAGCTTCCCGCTCGCACCAACGCCATCTACGAGCGCGAGTTCAGGACGGTGCGCGTCAGCGTGGTTCTTCGATGGCCGCACCACAAGCGGCAGCGTCCAAGGTGCTCTCGGAAGAAGAGATCGGGAGGCGGCTGACGATATGAGTTGCTATGGCCCGCAATAGCGCGCCACGGCCGCTGTGGCGCCGCCGAGCGACGCACCGCCTACTCCTACTGCATCTCAGCGCACGAAGTGGCGGGATGAATGAGTTGGCTCGCCAACCGCGACCCGTCACATCATCACCTTCGCCACTAGTCTATGAAGGCCAAGTCAGGGGGGACGCCATTGGGAACGACGCTCAAGCCGTTGACCGAATATGACTTCGGGGCCGACGTCGCTGAACATGATTTGAATCTCGAGCGATACTTCTTGCGCAACCCTGCGTTTAGCGCCGTTGTGACGGACGAATCCGACCTAGTTCTCGGAGCCAAAGGCACCGGCAAGAGCGCAATTGCGCTTTACCTCGCGAACCCGGACACGGCGATTGCCGAACTGGGCGACTGCCTCTTGATCCCAGCGTTCAACCTGCGCGGCAGCACTCTGTTTCGTCGTCTGATCGACTCCAGCCACGAAGACCTGGACGAGTCGGCGTTCCGCGATGTATTTCTCGCCTACATCGGAGGTTTGGCCGCTAACACCCTGCTCGCGACCTTCGCGGACGCCGATGAGAGGGCCCCGCTCGAGGAGGCGCTGAACCGCGTGGGGCTAAACGTTCTCCCGGCCGATGCGACCGCCAAGAACGTTTGGAGGACCGTCCTCAGCCGCTTCCGGCCCCGGTTGGAGGCGGGGGTCGACCCGATGGGATCCCCGACGCTCGCGATCATTCCTGATGTCGCCGCTCCTCAACTGCCAGGTGAGGAATATGACGTGTCGTATGACGCGCTAGAGGAATTGCTCGACCGCGTCTACGCCTTTCTCGAGAACGTGGATCAGCGTTGCTGGATTCTGTTTGACCGACTAGACGAGGCATTCTCTGACTCACCCGATTTGGAAATCCCGGCGCTTCGTGGTCTGCTGCGCGCGCAGCTAGACGCCGGCAGCCTAGGCGCGCGCCTGCGAGTGAAGTCTTTCCTCCGCCTGGATGTGTTCGATCGCATCACCAAAGATCGCGGTTTCGTAAACGCGACTCACCTTCGGACGATGCGCATCGTATGGCGTAGTGAGTCGATCTTTGAGTTGATCGCCCTCCGCCTGAGCCAGGGCCTCGAGTCGGACCTGCCGTACGCCGACCTGACCGACGTCGCCAACGCGAAACGTCTCTGTCAGGCACTTCTCCCCGCCTATATGGACGGCGTACGATCTCTGGTCTGGCTTCTACTTGTCACGGTCGACGCGACGCGCGAGTACAACCCTCGAAACCTCCTCACACTTCTTCGCCGGGCTCGTCTAGAGCAGCTCGAGATTGAGCGGCGAGGTAGCAAGGGTAAACAGGCCGTTGGCCATGATCTCAGCCACCGTGCCTTGAGCGCCGGATTCAATCACCTTTCGTCGTCGCGACTCGAGGACACGGTATTTGCGGAGAGCCCCATCGCTCGCAGCTACGTCGAACGGCTGCGCGGCAGACGGACCGCCTTCACTCGTGAGGCGCTCGCCGATGCACTTGACCTTGCATCTGAGGATCTTGATGCCGCCATTCATACCCTCCGTTACGTCGGATTTCTCCGCCTCGCCGAGGGTGAATACGTGATTCCCGCATTGTTTCGTCCCGCCATGTTTGTCTCTGTGCACGGCGTCGAGTCGAAGCTCGGTACGGTTCCAGCATCTTCCGACCAAGCGACGCATGAGGAATCGAAGCGCGTGGACTTAGCTGGAACGACGATGACGCTACGAAACGAGCGCCAAGCCCAGCCGCTCACTGAGATCGTCTCGCCAGACCTGGAAGAGAAGCGCACGCGAAAGCGGAACCGCAATCGGCAGACACGTACGGGGCGAGATGAGTTTGTTCCAAGCGGCCAGCGCTCCGAAATCTCGAACGAACTCGATCATCAAGAGCGCCTGTACGAGGAGCTTGGGGATGTCGAGGAGCAGGAAGTCCAGCAAACCTCCCTTTCGAAGGATATTGGCGAGCGAAATTTCCAAGCCGTCGCGCGCGCCGCGCGCCGTCGTGCGGAGGAAGGTGACTTCCTCGCCGGTCTGCAACTTCTTGAGCCTCACATCAATGATGGGCGGGCTCGCCGACTTACAGCACGACTTGCATTCGCGTCAGGTGACTCCGCCGTGATGCTAACAACCGCCGAGAGCGTCGCTCAGTCGATGGAGTGGGCCGCAGACGACCAGGGGGCCTTGGCGGCACTGTTTTTCGGCCTCGAGGAGATCCCGACGGCGATCGAGAAGATTCGGAAGGTGAACCCTTCTGAAGCTACTCGTTTCGAACGGGCACTTATCTCCACCATCGGATTCGACTCCGTTCGTGAACTAGATTTCTGGTCTGCGACCGTCCGCGCAATAGATCTGGCGCCGTCCGGCTCTGCACGCTCGGTCGTGCAAGCAGACTGGTCGTTGATCGCAGCCTCAAGGGCGATGGCGATGTGGCGATACTTCTGGGTCAATCCAAGCGGTAACGTCATGTCGATCCGCGCAATCATCGAACGGATCTGGCCGACTGTTCCTCTCCAGCAGGCGCTTGTGGGGAGAGCTTTGAGGTATCTCAAGCGATACAGCGTCGACGGATCCAGCACACCGCCATATTTTTACGCCTACCAAACTGCCTCAGTTGTCATCACGATGGAGACCCTCGGGGCTCTACCGACTGACCTGCGAGACAGAGTGATAGTGACTGCCGCGAAAGACTTGTCCGCCCTGACCGAGCAGCATCAGCTCAAGTTTGCGGAGTGGGTGCCGTATAACGAGTTCTTTGCGGACGTAGTTTCCCGCGCGGGAACGCGACTTCCATTTACAAAGCCTAACGATCGTTTGGGTGTCGAGGACGCACTGTCGATAGGAAGAGAAGTGGCCCGCGTGATCAGCCTCCTCGGGACTGGTAGCCCTAAGCGCCTTCTTCTTTCGCGGGTAGGCGACTTCTTGGTGAGACCACCGGGAGCTCTTGACTACAGAGCCCTCGGGTATCGATCGTTCCTCGACCTGACGACGGCTGTCGCGGACCGAACCCATTTGTTCCGTGTTCATCAAGAGATTGGTGGGCATCCGTACGTGGTCGCTGCGTAGCAGGTCAAGTCAAGCAGCGCACCCATCCGAGCGCGAAGAGCAAAGTGCCGGCAGTACAGCCAAATGCTCTGCGGGATGGTGGATCTCAACGCGGTCGGCGTTAGAGGTGCTAGACGCAGACGTGATCAAGTAAATGCTCGGCGATCGCGACCTCGACGTGCGCGCCGCAACGAAGTCAGACGTCGACGCCGAATGCACGCAATAGCGGGACGCGGGGGATCATCCGGCGCTGGGCCAAGCTGGACCGTGGGAATGGTCCCGTTCTCGATGCCGAGCTTGATCGTGCGGTAGTCCACGCCGACGAGTTCCGCGGCGTCCTTCATTGTCAGTGCGAGTGAGGCGGATGAGGTGCTCATGACATTCTCCTTCGGTGGGCAACTAATGACATCACTTGCTCACGCACAGTACACCCCTGGATGACCGATGTCATTGCTTGCTCAACGTAGGACGAACTGGCACACTCGCAGCATGCCCAAACTCGCCATCGAACAGGTCGACGCGGAGATGATCGATGCCGGGGACGGCGTTCACATTCCACGCACGTGGGGCGCGGTCGTAACGGGCCTGCCCGAGATTCCGGGCGCGATCCGTGCGCGCATCGTGTACGACCAGACACTGCGGCGCGCGGTGGCTCAATCGGTTCAAGTCGACCGCAGCGGCGTGGGAGATGAGGTGACCACAACGCTGCTGCGCGATATCCGTGTGCAGGTGATGGTGAAGTGGGCCGCCATGCGCGTCGTCCGCATCGCCCGTGATGGCGGAGACCCCGAATCGTATGGCGACTACATCAGGCGCCTGCGCGCGGAGGAAGGGCGCTCCGAAGAGCAGAACCTGCACGAAGCGGTCACGCTATACCGACTCGCGTCGGTGATCAATGACGGCCCGCTCAAGCTCGTCTCCGAAGAGCTAGGTGTCAGTGTCAGCACGGCGACACGGATGATGAATCGTGCTCGGGTCGCCGGTCTTGTGGACGAGGAGACCGGTCGCGAGGGGGGCTTGACCCCTGATCTTGGACACGCTGATTCCAGCACGATGCTGGGGAAGCGAGAATCTGAGGGATGGCAAGGAAGAACTACACGGACGAGTTCCGGCAGCGTGCGGTGGATTTGTACGAGTCCACGCCGGGCGCGACGCTGAAAGCGATCGCGGCCGATTTGGGGATCTCCCGTGGTGCGTTGAAGGAATGGGTCGACAAGCTCGGATCCGGGACCGCTGCGGCCGGTTCGGTGTCGCCGCCGGTGTCGGTGCGGTCGGAGTCGCAGGCGGCGAGGATCATCCGGTTGGAAGCCGAGTTAGCGGTCTCGAGAGCGGAGCAGGTCAAGCTCGAGACGGAGCGGGACATCCTCCGTCAGGCGGCGAAGTATTTCGCTGCGGAGACGAACTGGTGAACCGCTTCCAGTTCGTCGAGGACCACAAGGACGCCTACGGCGTGAAGCGGTTGTGTGAGGTCATCGAGATCGCGAGGTCGTCGTTCTACGCGTGGCTGGCCGCAGCCCCGGGACGGGCCGCGCGAGCCGCGGACGACGCCCGGTTGGCGGCACGGATCCGGGTGCTGCAGGACCCCGCGCAGGGTGGTGACCGCGCCTACGGGGCACCGAGGATCACTGCCGACCTCAACGACGGCGTCCCCGCCGCCGGGCGGGTGAATCATAAGCGGGTCGCTCGGGTGATGCGGGAACACGCGCTCGCGGGGATCCGACTGCGCCGCCGGGTGAAGACCACGATCCCGGACCAGTCCGGACGGAAGTTCCTCGACCTGATCGGGCGGGACTTCAGCACCGGGGAGCCGAACCGCAGGTATGTCGGCGATATCACCTACCTCCCCATCGCGGACGGCAGCAACCTGTATCTGGCGACCTGCATCGACCTCGGGTCGCGCAAGCTCGCCGGCTGGCAGGTCGCCGACCACATGCGCACCGAACTCGTCGAAGGCGCTCTCCGCGGCGCGCAGCGCGACCGCGGATCGCTGGCCGGCGCAGTGTTCCACAGCGACCACGGCTCGGTCTACGCGTCGAAAGCCTACGCAGCACTCTGCGAGCAGCTCAAGGTGACCCAGTCCATGGGCGCGGTGGGCACGAGCGCCGACAACTCGCTGGCCGAGAGCTTCAACGCCGCGCTCAAACGCGAGCTCCTCCAAGGCGCGTCGGCGTTCCCCGATCAAGCCACCGCCTACCGGGCCGTGTTCCGGTGGACGAACCGATACAACACGCGCCGACGCCACTCCGCGATCGGCCAGATCACCCCGAACAGCTACGAGAACACCTACGCGGCCGCGAGATCAGCTACCCTCACGGAAGCGGCATAACCGAAATGACACCGTGTCCACGATCCGGGGTCAAGGCCCAGGTCTACATCCAAGCCCGGGAGCAGCAACTACGCGAGCAGGCCACGGGACCTGTCGTCGGCCCGGGGTCATCGGGCCCGTCGGTCGGCCGCTGAGTACCAAATTTCGCCCGCTCGTCGCGCCGTGCTGACGTCGGAGCGGACGCGCCGCAATCTCTGGTATTTTGTGCACTTCTGGCCGCTCATCGTCCTTGTGCTGGTCAATGTGCTCAGAATTTTCGGCGTTCACGGATGCGGGCAAAAACCGGTCTCCCGAATGCTCGATCTAGCCCCGGAAACACGCGGATGTTTTGCCCGCAATTTGCCGCATTCCGTCTGTAGCTCGGTGTTTTCACATGTCCGGCAATGTGGTCGGACTCTTGAAAACCCGCGTAATTCCGCGGAAGTTGCTGCTACGTGCGCCTCGATGCGGCTCGCGAAAACGCGCATTTTCGGATTCGAGTCCCTCCAGGGTTCACGTCTTCTGTGCGCTGTTCGTTGGGGCCAATCAAAAGGTTGCGAACAGTCGCGTGACTTCTGGCCCACACCGGAATAACCTCGGTGACATTGAGGACCTGGGGAGGACTCGTGGGGGAATTTCTATCTCGTGAAGGAGCGGGCGGCGTGGGGCGTTCGCTCGCCCCCGTCAGCAGTACCGAGATGAGCAGGATTCGGCATCCGCCACGTCGGAGAACTGCCGCGATCGCGGCAACGCTCTTCGTAGCCGCCGCCCTCGTGGTTGGTTGTTCTGCTGGTGCAGGCAGTGCCACCTCTGCTGAACCCGCGAAGTTCGCGGACGCGGGATCGGCGGCAACTCGCGCTGCCACCATAGAGCCCTCGGCTACGCCGACCCCGGTCACCACCACACGTGAGGAGACCGTGACGGAAGCCATCGGCTTCGCGCAGACGACTGTCGAGGACGCGAACCTGCAAAGAGGGCTGACCGCAGTTTCGGTGACTGGACAGGATGGACAACGTGCCCTCACTTACCTGGTCACCCTCGTTGACGGAATAGAAACGAATCGTGAACTGACGGCTGACGTGGTGGCAGTGGTTCCTGTCGACGAAGTCATCTCGGTGGGCGTCTACGACCCGCCACCTCCGCCACCGCCTGCGACCTCTGATTGCGACCCGAACTACGCCGATGCGTGTGTCCCAATTGCGAGTGACGTCGACTGCGCAGGGGGCAGTGGCAACGGACCCGCGTACCTCGACGGAACTGCTCGAGTGGTCGGCTCGGACATCTATGGGCTTGATCGCGACGGTGACGGTCTGGCTTGCGAGTAATCGACGTCAGCTCGACCGACCGCCGATAGCGGGGAGCTCGTCAACCCGTCGGATCCGCGAAGAGTGCTTCTCTTCAAATGACGTCGGCGACGGACCCGCGGGAGATGAACTCCGCGGCGAGCAACTCAGCATCGACTTCGCGCGCTCCCGCGAGCAGCCGCACCAGCTTCCGCCCCGCGGCCAGCCCGACGTCGTAGATCGGCTGTGAGACGACCGACAGGGGAGGGGCGACGAGTTCGGTCCAGGGGAAGTCGTCGAACATCACGAAGGACAGATCGCGGGGGAGTTCGACGCCGCGCGAGCGGAGCACCCGCAGCATGTCGAGCGCGATCACGCTGTCGGAGGCGATGATTGCGGTGGGCGGCTGGGGGAGCGCGAGCAGCTCGTCGACGATCGCGGTGACCGCCGGCATGCCGATGGCGCCGAAGCGCACCAGCAGGGATTCGTCGGCCACATCAGACGCCGCGAACGCTGCATGAATACCGGCGAGACGATCGGTCACCGACGACACGGCGAGCGGCTCCCCCGGGGTCCACGCCCCGTTCGAAGCGAGGGCGGTGACGAAGGCGATGCGACGGTGACCTGCCGCCAGCAGGGAGGCCGCAGCATCCTGAGCGGCAACGGCGATGTCGACGCCGACGGAAGGCACATCGAGGCCGTCGATGTGGCGGTCGAGAAGCACCATCGGGCGGCCCGAGGCGTGAACGTCGTGTAAATGATCTGTTTCGAAGGACGACGCCGGGGCGACGATCACACCGTCGACGCGCTTGTCGAGAAGCACGCGGACGGCATCGATCTCGGCCTCCACGTTCTCCGAGGTGTTGATGAGGATGACGTCGTATCCCGCGGCCTTCGCCGCGTCGGAGATGCCGCGCATTGCGAGGCCGAAATAGCCGTTCTCGATATCGCCCACGATGACGCCGATGGTCTTGGATTTCCCCGTATTCATGCTGCGGGCGAGTTCGTTCGGACGGTATTCCAGACGCTCGGCGGCGGCGGCCACGCGATCGCGGACAGCCTCGCTGACGGCGCCGTATCCGCCCAGCGCGCGCGCCGCCGTCGCTTTGCCCACACCGGCCTCGCGGGCCACGTCGCTCACGGTGACTTCACGCCTGCGATTCGCCAACTCGCTCATCGAGCTCCATTCCATTCGTGTGAACAGTCTCTTGACACCTTCTCGCATTGCGGGGTAGCTTCCTACCTCAAGCAGGTGAGACCGGTCTCAATCTACTGATTTGAGACCGGACCCACCACCCCCGAGCACCACTCAATCGAACGGACAGCTGTGAAGAAACGCCTCATTCCCATCGCGGCCGCCATGGCAGCGGCAGTGCTCGCCCTCTCCGCCTGCAGCGGCGGAGCCGGAGCATCGTCGTCCGCCGGCAGTGAAGACAACCCGTACGGCCTGATCACCCCCGGCCAGATCCGCGTCGCCAGCGTCGGCGACATCAAGCCCTACGCGTTCACCGACGCGAACGGCGAGTTCAGCGGCTTCGACATCGAGCTCTTCAAGGACGTCGCCGCCCGTGAGGGCATCGACGACGTCGTGTTCACCGGACAAGACTTCTCGGGCCTCCTCGCAGCCGTGGCCAACGGTCAGTACGACGTGGGCGTGGCGGCGATCGGCATCACCGACGACCGGAAGAAGACCGTCGACTTCAGCGACGGCTACCTCGCCGGCTACCTGACGATCCTCAGCACGCCCGACAGCGACGTGACCTCGAGCGATGACCTCGCCGGCAAGCGCCTCGGCGTCGTACAGGGCACGCTGCAGGAGACGTACGCCGTCAAGAACTTCCCCGACGCCGACCTCGTGCGCTTCCCCGACAACAACGCCGCGATCGCCGCGCTGAACAACGGCACGATCGCCGCGCACTTCCTCGACTACGAGTCGACCCGCGAGTACAAGGAGCAGTACGGCCTCGTCTCGGTCGAAGACATCCCGTCCTTCGACGCTCCGGCCGGCTTCGCCGTCGCCAAGGGCAACGACGCGCTCCGCGAGGCGCTCAACGATGGTCTCGCCGCCGCGATGGAAGACGGCACCTGGAAGGAGCTCTACCAGAAGTGGTTCCCGGGCTCGCCGATGCCCGACCAGTACCTGCCCTCCAGCGAGCGCACAGCCTCGCCCACCCCGTCGTCCTGACACCGTCCGGGTGAGGGCGCTGTCGCCGCGGCATCCGCCCTCACCCACCCCCACTGACCCGAGAGGCGACCCATGGACTGGCTCGACCAACTCAAGAACACCTTCCTCAACTTCGACGCGATGGTGGCGGTGTTCCCCCAGCTGCTGGGCACCGGGCTCGTCAACACCCTCGTGATCTCGGCGGCCGCCACCGTGATCGGCATCGTGCTCGGCATGATCGTCGCGGTCATGGGCATCTCGCCCTCGCGCTGGGTGCGGACGCCGGCCCGGGTGTACACCGACATCTTCCGCGGGCTCCCCGCCATCCTCACGATCCTGCTCATCGGGCAGGGCTTCGCCCGGCTGAGCCAGGACATCTTCGGCCCGTCGCCCTACCCGCTCGGCATCCTCGCGCTGAGCCTCATCGCCTCCGCGTACATCGGCGAGATCTTCCGCGCCGGCATCCAGAGCGTCGACCGCGGACAGCTCGAAGCGTGCCGCGCGCTCGGGCTCAGCTACGGCAAGGCGATGCGCCTCGTCGTCATCCCACAGGGCATCCGTCGCGTGCTGCCGGCTCTCGTGAATCAGTTCATTGCCATCGTGAAGGACTCGAGCCTCGTCTACTTCCTCGGTCTACTCGTCAGTGAACGCGAGCTGTTCCGCGTCGGACAGGACGCCGCCGTCCTGACCGGCAACCTCTCGCCGCTCGTGCTGGCCGGCCTCTTCTACCTCGTCATCACCGTCCCGCTCACGCACCTCGTGAACTACTTCGACGACCGGTTCCGCACCGGGCGCCGCAAGGCGACGCCTCCCAAGAGCGGCCTCGACGAGGTCGACGAAGTCACCCCCATCCCCGTCACCCTCGGGAGCAACACATGACCTACACCTCACCCATGCCCGTCGTCGACGGCCGCCTCTACGAGGGCTCGAGCCTCGAGCTCCGAGACCTCACCATGGCCTACGGCCCGGTGGACGTGCTCCGCGGCGTCAGCCTGACCGTCGCCCCGGGCACCACGACCTGTGTGATCGGGCCGTCGGGATCCGGCAAGTCGACCATGCTGCGCGGCATCAACCGCCTGCACGAGCCCAAGAGCGGCGACGTGCTCATCCACGGAGAGAGCGCGCTGAAGGTGAAGCCCGACGTGCTGCGCTCGCGGATCGGCCTCGTCTTCCAGCACTTCAACCTCTTCCCCGATCACACGGCGCTCGAGAACGTGGCGCTGGCCCTGCGCAACGTGAAGCGGATGTCGAAGGGCGAGTCGCGGCGCATCGCGCACCAGCGTCTCGCGGAGGTCGGGCTCGCCGAGCGCACCGACCACCGGCCCCGCGACCTGTCGGGCGGCCAGCAGCAGCGCGTCGCGATCGCCCGCGCCCTCGCGATGGAGCCCGAGGTCATGCTCTTCGACGAGGTGACCAGCGCGCTCGACCCCGAGCTCGTCAAGGGCGTGCTCAACCTGCTCGCCGGCCTCGGTCAGCGCGGCATGACGATGCTCGTCGTCACGCACGAGATGAAGTTCGCCCGGCGCGCGGCCGATCAGGTCGTGTTCATGGACGAGGGGAAGATCGTCGAGGTCGGCACGCCGGAGCAGATCTTCGACGCCCCGAAGAGCGAGCGCCTGCAGCGGTTCCTGTCGGAGGTGCTGTGAGCGTCATCCGCACGGGGCTCATCGGCTTCGGTTCGTCGGGACGGGTCTTCCACGCCCCGTTCTTGGCCGCCGATCCCGCGTACTCCCTCGACGTCATCGTGACGGCGGATGCCGGGCGGTCCGGCGAGGCCAGGGCTTTATACCCGGATGCTGCGACCGTGGCATCCGTCGATGATCTCTTCACCGGCGACCTCGACCTGGTGGTCATCGGATCCCCGCCCGCAACCCACCACGAGCTGGCGACCCGGGCGATCGAAGCCGGAATCGCCGTGGTCGTGGACAAGCCGTTCGCGCCCACGGCAGCCGAGGCGCGCGATCTTATCGATCGCGCGACAGCGGCCGGCGTTCCCCTGACGGTCTTCCAGAACCGGCGGTGGGACGGCGACTTCCTCGCCCTGCGCGGCCTCCTGGCCGACGGCGCGCTCGGCGAGGTGCGCCGCTTCGAGTCGCGCTTCGAGTGGTTCAAGCCCGTCGAGGCCAAGGCGTGGAAGATTGTCGGCCCCGGCAGCGGCATGCTGTTCGACCTCGGCACCCACCTCATCGACCAGGCGCTGCAGCTGTTCGGGCCGGTTGAGAGCCACTACGCCGAGCTGGACGTGCGACGCGACGGGGGCGGGAGTGAAGACGACGTCTTCGTCGCGCTGCGCCACGACTCGGGTGTCACCTCGCACCTGTGGATGAACGCGCTGGCTCCGCTGAACGGTCCGCGCTACCACGTGCTCGGCTCGTCCGCCGGATGGACGAGTCACGGTCTCGACCCGCAGGAGGCCTCGCTGAAGGGCGGCGCGTCGCCGGCTGACGCGGGCTTCGGCGGGGGAGCGCGCCCCGGCATCCTCGGCACGACGGGCGAGACCCGCGAAATCCCCCTGCTGCCCGGCGACTATGCCGCCTTCTACCGGCAGCTGGCCGACACCCTGCGGGGCGACGGCGAGCTGCCCGTCGACCCGCGAGACGCGCTGGCCGTGCTCGAGCTCATCGAGCGCCTCCGCGCCCACTGACCCGTTTCGTCCCATAGAAAGCACAGCCATGCCTGAAACACCCTCATCCGCACCGGCCGTCGTCGTCATCGGCGCGGGCGTGCTCGGCGTCTCCACCGCCACCCGCCTCGCCCAGGGCGGCGCGCGGGTCACACTCGTCACCGAGTCGACCGTCTCCTCCGGCGCCAGCGGCCGCTCGCTGTCGTGGCTCAACTCCGCAGGATTCCGCAGTCCCGCCTACCACGCACTGCGCGTCGCGGGCATCGACCGCTACCGCACACTGCTGGCCCGCACCCCCGAAACGGCGCGGTTCCTCCGCTTCGACGGCGGGCTCACCTGGGCCAAGCCCGGCAAGTCCCACCAGGAGCGGTTCGCGTACGAGCACAGCCTCGGGTACGACAGCGTCTGGCTCGCCCCCGACGAGATCTCCGCATGGACCCCCGGCGTCGACCCCGCATCCGTGCACGAGGAAGGCGCGATCTTCAACCCGGGTGAAGGCTGGGTCGACCTGCCGCTCCTCGTGACGGAGCTGCTGACGGCGTTCGCCGCCGCAGGCGGCACCCTGGTCGAGAACGCCGGCCACACCACGGTGGAGGTCGACGGCGGCCGCGCCGTCGGCGCGCGCACCGAGGGCGGCGAGCTCCTGCCCGCCGACCGCGTCGTGCTGGCCACCGGGCCGTGGGTGCCGCGCGACCTCGCCGGACTCGGCATCGAGCTGCCCGAGCAGACGCCGATCTCCGTGCTCGTCAGCACGAAGCCGATTGACGTCGAGCTGAAGGCCGTGCTGAACACGCCGCGCGTGGCGATCCGCCCCACGCCCTTCGGCACGCTCGTGCTCGACTCCGGCTGGTCGGAGCGCGAGGTCGTGCGCCATGACGACGGCACCTGGGAGGTGCGCGACGAGACCGTCGCCCAGCTGCTGCGCGAGGCGTCGGCCGTGCTGGCCGGTAACCCCGAACTCGAGCTCGACACCGTGGGCGCCGGCCCCAAGCCCATCCCGGGTGATGGAGAGCCCGTCATCGGCGCCGTGCACGACATCCCCGGACTGCACGTCATCTTCACCCACAGCGGCGCCACGCTCGGCCTCATCACCGGCGAGCTCGTCGCTCGGGAGATCCTCACCGGAACGCCCAGCCCGCTGCTGGCCGACTTCAACGCCGCACGCTTCGCTCCGGTGCCCGCGTGAGGCCGCTGCCCCTCGCCGACCCGCGCATCGTCGCCGTCGGCGACAACGTCGTGGACTGCTACACCGCAGACGGCGTGATGTACCCGGGCGGCAACTGCGTCAACGTGTCTGTGTACGCGGCGCGTGAGGGTGTCGAGACCTCCTACATCGGAGCCGTGGCGGAGGATACGGCGGGTGATCTGCTGCGGTCGGCCCTGCGTGCGGAGAACGTCGACACCACCCGGCTGCGCGTCGAGGACGGTTCGACGGCGTACTGCCGCATCGGACTCGTCGACGGCGACCGCGTCTTCCTGAACTCGGGGAAGGGCGTCTCGCTCTTCACCCCGTCGGAGGCCGACCTCGACTTCATCGCCGGGTACGACGCGCTGCACGTCGGCGACTCGAGCTTCCTGGATGCCCACGTGCCCGACTTCGCGCGGCGCACGAGGGTGTCGTACGACTTCTCGATCCGCACGCAGCCGGAGTTCTGGCATCCGCTCGTCTCGCACTGCTTCCTCGCGACGTTCTCGGGCGGCGACCTCGACGAGGCGCAGGTCGACGAGCTCATCGCCGGCGCGCTCGCCGGCGGAGCGACGTGGGTGCTCGTGACCCGGGGTTCGCGCGGTGCGGTGCTGACCGACGGCGCGCAGCGCGCGTCGAGCACACCGGTGCCCACCCAGGTCGTGGACACACTCGGCGCAGGGGACACCCTCACCGCCCGCGTGCTGATCGGGCTGCTGCGCGGGGAGGATCTCGGCACACTCATGGCCGCAGCATCCGCCTCCGCAGCCGTCACCTGCACGCAGTTCGGCGCCTTCGGCTACGGCGCGCCGATCGACATCACAGAGACCTCGCCGAGAACCGATGACCTACTCACAGAAGGAGAACTCCGTTGACTGACGGCACTTACCTCGGCCCCGGACCCGTTGCCGAGATCCCCGGCGACATCGTCCCCTCGATGCGCCACGCGCTCGACCAGTGGGAGGCGATCGCCGACCACATCGACGCGCTGCCCGCGATCGACCGCGTCTTCCTGGTGGGTGCCGGCGGCTCGCTGTTCGGCGTGCAGGCGGCGCAGTTCGTGCTCGACACCTCCGCGCAGACGCCGGCCGTGTCGTTCAACTCCGACGAGTTCTTCTACCGCGCACCCGCGTCGGTGAAGCCGGGCGCGCTCGTGATCGTGCTGTCGGGCACGGGGGAGACCCCCGAGACCGTGCAGGCCGGTCGGTGGGCGCAGGAGCGCGGCGCGGCGGTCGTCGGCGTGACGCTGAAGGCCGAGGGACCGCTCGCCCAGGCGCTCGACACCGCGTTCGTCGCGCAGACCGGTCAAGGCACGCAGCTGCTGCTGCAGCTGCTCGCGCTCGCGGTGCTCCGTCGCGAGGACGCCGACGTGTCGGCGCGGCTGGCGGCCCTGCGCGCGCTGCCCGAGGCGCTGCTCGCCGACGTGACGGCATTCGAGCCGCGTGCGGCGGAGCTGGCGCAGGAGATGAAGGATGCTGCGGTCACCCCGCTGCTCACCTCGGGCTCGCTGACGGGCCCGGCGCAGACGTTCACCAGCTGCTATCTCGAGGAGATGCAGTGGATGCACGCCGTGACCATCAACGCCGACGAATTCTTCCAGGGCCCCTTCGAGGTCTTCGACAAGGAGACGAAGTCGATCGTCTTCTTGCCGGAGGACACCACGCGACCCATGGGGGAGCGCGCTCTCGCGTTCCTCGAGGGCTACAGCGGACCGACGTTCGTCATCGACTCGCGCGACTTCGCGCTCGACGGCATCGCCGCTGAGCAGCGCGCGTACGTCGCGCCGCTGGTCTACGCGACACTCGTCTCGCGACTGGCGGCGCACTGGGCTGCGGCGCGCGGCTTCGCGCTCGAGGGCCGCCGGTACATGTGGCAGTTCGCGTACTGAGCTGGTGATGTGCTGCCCGGGAACGCCGTTGAAGCGGCGTTCCCGGGTGGTCGATAGTCTGCGCTGATGAGCTCGGCGCAGCATCGACCCCTTCCGATCGGCATCTGGCTGCTGATCGGGGTCGGCGGCGGCGTGGTCGGGCTCCTGCCGTGGCTCATCACCGGGGCACGGCTGCCGCTGCAGAACCTGGCTGCGGATCAGACCACGACGGAGACACCCTTCGCGCTCCTGCCGCTCAGCCAGTACTACCTGACCACCATCGTCGCGCTGCTCGTCGTCGGTGGGGCGGCGACCGGCATCGCCGTGCGCGCGCTGCATCGTCGTCGCCGACCCTTCGCAGTGATGGCGGCGGTGGGCGGACTGCTGCTGGTCCAGCTGATCGCCGCCGTGCAGGCTGCAACGGTTACGAACGACCTCCTCCGGCAGACGGCGCAGAGTCGCCTCTACCTCGCGGCGGTGCTGGCAGTGGTCGTCGTGTCGCTGCTGATGAGCCTGCTCGTCGTGCTGTTGGTCTCGCTCTCGCCGAGGCCGGGCGCGACGATCGCCCTCGCGATGGCGGCGATCGTCGCACCGAGCTGGCTGGGCGTCATGTTCGAAGAGGTACTCCTCCTCGGTCCGCCGGGCGTGGTCGACGTCATCCTGTTCGTCCTGCGCTGGCTGCCGGCGGTGCTCGTCGGGTGCGCGATCGCGTGGTGCGGCTTCCGCACGGTGGGCCGTGCGATCGCAGTCGTCGTCAGCCTCGCCGCGCTGTGGATCGGGCCGGCCTTCTTCACCGGGGTGTCGAACGCGGCAGGGATGAGAGTGATGGCGGCCTATCCCGCGGAGATGGCCGAGTTCGGCATCCAAGTCTTCTTATCGGCGCTGACCGCCCTGGAGATCGTCTTCCCCCCGATCATCGTCGCGGCGGTCATCGGGGTGGCGGGTGCGCTTCTACTCGACGCGAGAAGAAGGCGAGCCGCGGCGATCGCGGAGCCGGCGTGAGCGACGGTCAGGTGTTGGCGGCGAAGTCGGCGTCGGTCCAGACGCGGGCGACGCGGATGCCTCCGGGGACGACGGCTTCGGGGAAGCGCGCCGCGATGGCGGCGGCGCGGGCCTCGTCCGCGACATCCACCAGGTAGTAGCCCGACACGGAGTCGGCGACCGTGGGCGCTTTGGCTTCGGTGACGACGGGCTTGCCGTTGCGTCCGCGGACGACGATCTTCTGCGCGTCGGTGTCGAGCGCCTTCGAATCGACGAGCTCGCCTGAGGCGTTGAGGTCGGCCTCGACGTCCCAGTAGACCTGGAACGCCGCGGCCTTGTCCTCGTCGCTCATGCCCTCGAAGAGTTCGACGATGGCGGGACCGTTGTGGATGAGGATGACGTACTTCACGGGTGCCTCCTGGGTGGTTCGTTCGTTTCGACTCGCTGCGCTCGCTCAACGAGCGGGAGCTGCGCTCGCTCAACGAGCGGGGGCGTGCGCTCGCTCGACGAGCGAGGGGAGCTCGCTTACGGCCGAGGCGCGAGGGGTCGATGACGAATACGAAACAGGATGCTGCGGGCGAGGTGCAACCCCCGTTCGCGATCGGTGCGGGCGCGCCTACCGTCGGGCCGGTGAAGAGAGCTGCGGAAGTCATGTTGACCGGTCTCGAGGCGCCGGAGGGGCCGGTGTGCCTGGCGCCGGGCGACGTCGTGTTCGCGGAGCAGATTGCCGGGCAGGTCACGCGGTTCACCGCCGATGGCCCGGCGATCGTCGCGAGGGGCGCTGGGTCGTTCAACGCGCTGGCGCTCGGATCCGACGGCCTTCTCTACGCCGCGCAGAACGGGGGAGTCGTCGACGAGTGGCGCTCCGCGACGCCGGCCGCGCCGTCCGTGCAGCGCGTAAGCCTCGACGGGCGCGTCGAGACGCTGGCGACCGCGGCCAACGGCCTCACACTGCGCGCGCCGAACGACCTCGCCTTCGGACCCGACGGCGCGCTGTACGTCACCGACCCGGCCGAGCCGTTCGACGCCGAGAACGCGCGGGCGACCGCACGCGTGTACGCCTTCGACGCCAACGGCGGCCGCGCGGTCATCACCGCAGAGTCGACGTACACCAACGGCATCGCCTTCCTCGGCGACGGTCGGCTGTGCTGGATCGAGTCGTACGCGCGGCTCATCCGCGTGCGCGAGGAGGACGGCCACGCGCGGACGCTGGCGACGTTGCCCGAAAGACAGACCCCCGACGGCATGGCCGTGGCGGAGGACGGGCGCCTCTTCGTCGCGTCCGTGACGTCGGGCGAGATCGCCGTGCTCGGCCCCGACGGCGAGCTCTTCGAGGTCATCCCGCTCGACGACCGCGCCAATCCGACCAACCTCTGCTTCGACGGCAGCGCACTGTGGGTGACCGACATGGGTGCGGATCACACGCCCGGCGCGGGGGACGGGCGGCTCTGGCGGGTCGAGACGGATGCCACCGGGCTTGCGCTGCACCGCGGATCGCTGGCTTAGCCGACGCTTTGCTGGGTCTTGCTGCTAGCGGGCAGCGGTGACGGCGCGGGCGAGAGCCTCTACGACGTTTTTGACCACCCCGGTACCGTTGCCCATCTTCTCAAGTGCGATCGGCACCTCTTTAGTCCAAGAGAAGGGAAGTGCGCTGACGGTCCGGCGGGCCTTCGCGAGCGCAGACAAGCAAATTCCCCCGGAGATGGTGTTCCCGGCACCGTCGAGAAAGGCAGAGACTGCGGGAGCGGTAGCGCTCACCTCCCCTTTGGGGATGGCGCCGTACACGCCGATAGCGCACTTGTTGAGCGCTGTACGCCATGCGGACTTGGCAAAGAGCGCTTCAGTCGATGTGACTATGCCGAGCTCGATCGCTTGCTCCGAGATCGTCTTGGCAGCCAGGTCGATTCCGTACCAGCCGAGCGTCAATTCGGTGTCGGCTGTCCAGAGCGAAGACGCGAACCCCGTGAATACTTTCAGTTGGTCTCCAGGGCCCAAGAGGTAGTCGGGCCGGCTGAGAAGAGGGATCGTGGAGGTCAAGGCCCGAGTTTGTGCCGAGTTCGTGACCGCGGCTGTCACACGAGTGGTTCCAGCATCCACGCGCCAGACCGTCGTGGTCGGATTGACGATCACGTAGACCGGCGGTCCGTTGAGCAATGGCATGTTCAACGTGCAGACGACGAGTTCGGTCTCTATGCCGAAAGCGATGAGGTGGTCGGGGCCGTCCCACCCGGTCTCACATGTCGCCATCGACGGCCCGAGCGCCGGCGCCGGCGCCGACGCCGGCGAGGCCGCGGCCGTCGCTGGCATGGTCGAGGTGAGCGCTACGGTCACGACAATCGCGAGCACGATGCCTGACCGACCAGCCAGTATCCGCATGCCTCTGGTGCCCATAATCGTTCCCCTTTTCGCGAACCATACTCCCGTGCGTGGTAAAGACGGAAGTGGTCCAGTCTCGGCGGAACCTGCGAGGCCATCCGTGAGAACGATCCACACGCAGTAGACGAGGCCGCGTAAGGCGATCGAGGCGAGTTCGTCGGTTTCAGCGCCTCGCACCGGCGACGCCGCGCTCTGCCAGAGTGGCGACGTGAAACTGTATTCGGACTTCGCTCCGCGGCGCACCCGGCAGGTCATCGCCGACGTCGTCGCCATCGCGCTCATCCTGGCGTGGGTCTGGCTCGGCGCGACCGTGTACGGCGCGATCCGCAGCCTCGAGGCGTTCGGGCAGCAGATGCAGGACGCGGGCGCCGGATTCCGCGCAAACATGGACGATCTCGGCGACCGGCTGGGCTCGGTGCCGCTGCTGGGGTCGGGCATCCGTGCGCCGTTCGACGGCGCGTCGAGCGCCGGTTCCGCACTCGAGGCCGCGGGCGTCAGCCAGCAGCAGCTCACGCAGCAGCTCGCCACCACCGTCGGTGTGGGGGTGGCGCTGGTGCCGATCCTCGTGATCCTCGCGGCGTGGCTGATCCCGCGGCTGCGCTTCGCGATCCGCGCCGGGCGCACGCGGACGCTCGTACGCACCGGTGTCGGCCTCGACCTCCTCGCGCTGCGCGCCCTGTCGAACCAGAAGCTGCGGGCGATCTCGGCCATCAGCCCCGACGCGCTCGGCGCCTGGCAGCGGCGCGACCCCGTCGTCGTGAAGCGGCTCGCGGCGCTGGAGCTGCAGTCGTCCGGCATCCGTATCCTGGACTAGGGGCCGGGTCTTTTGCCGGAGTTCGGAGGACGGCGCGAAGGTCGGAGGCGACGGGGCCGCAGCATCCGAACTTCGCGCGATTCTCCGAACCTCGTCGGCACCTCCTCGACGGGGGCCGGTGCGAGCCCGGTGCACCAGCCGCGGCATCCACGAGTAAGCGGCGACGTCCGCGGGCGCCGCTCAATCGATGCAGAACATTTACCCACCTGTGTACCGGGCCGCCGAATACTGGGCTCATGCGATCCCGGCTCGCCACCCTCGCCCTCGTCAGCGCCACACTCCTCCTTGCCGGGTGCACCGCGTCGCCGCCTCCGGCGCCGGAGACCCCGTCCGCCTCCGCCGCGCCCGACGTGCCTGCCGAGGCGATCGACGACTCCTTCACGCCGCTCGTGGCGCAGGTGCTCAGCGAGCCGCGCGGCGTGCCGAGCACCGATGGTCGCGTGCATGTCGCCTACGAGCTGCACCTGAGCAACATGACGAGCCAATCGGCGACGATCCAGCGCATCGACGTCCGCGACCAGAACGACGACTCCGTCGAGACGCTCGACGGCGATGAGATCGACTCGTGGGTGCGCATTCTCGGGGCGTCGTCGCCCGGGCGCACTGTGGGTCCGGGGCAGGGTGCGCTCGTGTGGCTCGACGTCGTCGTCGATTCGATGGACGAGCTGCCCACGACCCTCAGCCATGACGTCACGTTCGACTTCAGCCCCGGAGCTCCGCCGATCATCCCCGAGCAGATGACGGAGCGCCTGGCCGTGACACCCGTCGATCCGGCGCCGGCGGTCGTCATCGGGCCTCCACTGAAGGGCGCCGGCTGGTTCAACGGCAACAGCTGCTGCACCGTGACGCCGCACCGCGCGGCGATCAACCCGATCAACGGATCGCTGTACGCGCCAGAGCGGTACGCGATCGACTACGTGCGACTGGACAGCTCCGGCTCCTTCCTCGACGGTCCGAACGACGAGCTGAGCAGCTACCCCTACTTCGGCTCCGAGATCATCGCGGTCGGTGACGGGCCGATCGTGTCCATGCGGTTCGACCTCCCCGAGCAGAAGCCGGGCGCCGACCCGACCGGTCTCACGCTCGACGAGTACGGCGGCAACCACATCGTGCAGTCCCTCGGCAACGGCGTCTACGCCTTCTACGCGCACCTGCAGACGGGCAACCCGACCGGCGTCGAGGTCGGTCAGCAGCTCAAGAAGGGCGAGACGATCTCGCTGCTCGGCAACACGGGCAACACCGACTCGCCGCACCTGCACTTCCACCTGATGGACTCGCCGAGCCCGCTGGGCTCGAACGGCATCCCGTTCGTCATCGAGTCGTTCGACCTCACGGGCACCGTGCCCGCGGACGAGCTCGCGACGCGGATCGCTGCCGGCGGCCCATTCACGCTCGACTCCGCCGACGCGGGGGAGCGCACCGACCAGTACCCGCTCTGGTTGACGGTCTCCGACTACCCGGAGTGAGTCAGGCTCGCGCCGCGGCGGCCGGTGCGAACCCGGTTCCCCAGCGCAGCATCCAGGAATCGGCGTCGTCGAGCTTCTGGAAGCCGAACTGCGCGTACAGGCCGTGGGCGTCTTCGGTGAAGAGGGCGGTGCGCTTGAGGCCGAGGGGCTCGAGGTCGTCGATGATGCCCTGCATGATGCGCTTGCCCACGCCGCGTCCGCGGGCGGCCGGGTCGACGAACACGTCGGCGATCCAGGCGAAGGTCGCACCGTCGGTGATGGCCCGGGCGTAGGCGAGCTGCTCGCCGGTGCCCGCGTCGAAGACGCCGTAGTTGCGGGAGCCGGACATCGCCGCCTCGTGCTTCTCCCGCGTGCGGCCGCGGGCCCAGTACGACT
Source organism: Microbacterium jepli (assembly GCF_047237905.1). NCBI lineage: Bacteria > Bacillati > Actinomycetota > Actinomycetes > Micrococcales > Microbacteriaceae > Microbacterium > Microbacterium jepli. Next base: position 1,240,425 of record NZ_JBDFLW010000005.1, read on the forward strand.
CCTCCGACAGCCACCGCAGCACGCGGTCGACGTCGATGCGGTCCGGATCGGCGGAGAACTCGAGCTCGTCGGTCATGCATCGATCCCAGCGCATGGGGATGCCGCGGCGCGCGGTCCGCGGCGAGGTGGGTGGCCTGGTCGGGTGATGCGGCGCGGGCAGGGCACGCGTCAGGCGATGGGGGTCGCCGTGCCCGTGACCGTGATGCCGCCGGCGGGCGGGATGTCGACGCGCAACACGCTCGGGCGCCCGACGTGCGCGCCCTGCGTGATCGTGACGCGCGCCGGGGAATCCACGAGTCCGAGCGCGCGGAGATACGCGCCGACGGATGCCGCGGCCGACCCCGTCGCCGGATCCTCCGTGATCGCGCCCACCGGGAAGAGGTTGCGGGCGTCGAACTCCGCCTCCGACACGGCGAAGAGGGTGGTGACGGTGCCCGCCCAGCCCTGCTCGTCCATCAGCGCGCGCACCGCGTCGGGGTCGAACGTGAACCCGTCGAAGACCGCGCGGCCGGCGAAGACGACGACGGGATGCCGATTGCCGGCGAACGATAGACGGGGTGGATGCCGCGGGTCGAGGTCCGCTCGCGTCTTTCCGAGGAGACCGAGCAGCCGGTCGAGCACGGTGTCGTCGAGGTCAGTGACCTCGGGCTCGACGCTCGTGAACGACGCCTCGATGCCGCGCTCGCCGTCGGCGGTGGCGATGACGACGTCGCCGACAGGCGTCTCGAACACTAACTCGCCGGTGCCGCGGCGCTCGGCCAGAGCCACCGCCGTAGCGATCGTCGCGTGACCGCAGAAGGGCACCTCGGCCAACGGAGAGAAGTACCGGATGCGCACGCGGCGAGCTGCAGCATCCGTCCCCTGCGAGGTCACGAAAGCGGTCTCGGAGTATCCGACGTCGGCCGCGATCGCCTGCATGTCGGCGTCGGTGAGGGCCGCGGCATCCAGCACCACTCCGGCGGGATTGCCTCCGCCCGGAGCAGCGGCGAACGCAGCGTAGCGCAGCGGAGCGGTCACGCCCCGCCGACCTGTCGGTAGTGGCGCACGCGCTCGTCGCGCTCGATGAGCCAGCGGTTGTCGTCGGGATAGAAGACGGCCTTCTCGGCGTCGGGTCCGGCGAAGGCGGTGATGTCGTCGAGCGATCGCCAGCGGGAGACGGTCGTGACCTCGGTACGGCCGTCGCCGAGGTCGCGCGTGAGGAGCCAGGCACCGAGGTTGCCGGGCGTCGCGCGGTACGCGGTCATGCCGGTGGTCTCGACGTAGCGGGCGTAGTCGCCGGCGTCGGCGGTGCGGACGACGCCGGTCCACATCCGCACAACGGCGGGCTGCTGATCTGACATGCCTCCAGCATGCTCCGGATGCCGCGGCCCCGCCGTCGCATTCCGGTCACGCATGCGCGGGTGACGGTCGATTGGCCCGGGCCGGACGCCTCGGTCAGACTTGGAGCATGAGCGCGATCGAGAACTCGAAGGTCACCATCGTCGGGGCGGGGAGCGTGGGCTCGAGCGCCGCATACGCGTGCCTCATCCGCGGGTCGGCCCGACACGTCGCGCTCTTCGACATCGCGACCGAGCGCGTCGAGGCGGAGGTGCTCGACCTCGCACACGGCGCGCAGTTCACCGGTGCGAGCGACATCTCGGGCGGGAGCGACGTCGACGTCGTCGCCGGCTCGCACGTCGTCGTCATCACGGCGGGCGCGAAGCAGAACCCGGGCCAGACGCGCATCGAGCTCGCCGCCGTGAACGCCCGCATCATCGCCGACATGATGCCGAAGCTGCTGGCCGTCGCTCCGAACGCGATCTACGTGGTCGTGTCGAACCCCTGCGACGTGCTGACGGTGCTCGCGCAGGAGCAGTCCGGACTGCCCGTCGAGCGCATCTTCGCGTCGGGCACGGTGCTCGACACCTCGCGCCTGCGCTGGAAGCTCGCGCAGCGGGCCGGCGTCTCGACCTCGAGCGTGCACGCCTACATCGTCGGCGAGCACGGCGACACCGAGTTTCCGCTGTGGTCGCGCGCCACGATCGGCACGGTGCCGATCCTCGACTGGGTCGCGCCCGACGGCAGCCGCTTCACCCCCGAGGATCTGGACGCGGTCGCCGTGGACGTGCGGGATGCCGCGTACAAGGTCATCCAGGGCAAGGGTGCGACGAACTACGCCATCGGTCTGTCGGTGGCGCGGATTGTCGAGGCGATCCTCCGCGACGAGCACGCCGTCATGCCGGTCAGCCCGGTGCTGCACGACTACCACGGGGTCGACGGCGTCGCGCTGTCGGTGCCGTCGCTCGTCAGCGCGCGCGGCGCGGTGCCCGTCGCGCAGACGCCGTTCTCCGAAGGCGAGCTCGCGCTGTTCCAGCGGTCGGCCGGCGCGCTGCGGGAGGTCGCCGACTCGCTGCGGTGATCTCGGGCCGCCGGCGGCGCCGCGAGCGTTCAGGGATACATCCGACGGCGGATGCGGATCATCCCCGCGCCGCATGTGCTCCGCGCCGCGGATCGCTGGACTGGAGTCATGAAGACACCGTCCCGCATCCTGATCCTGTCCGCCGTCCTCCTCGGGGGCGCGGTCGCCCTCAGCGGGTGCGCCGTCGTCGACGAACTCGTTTACAAGCAGCGCTCTGCCGACTACGCCGACACCTCCGCCCTGTCGGACGGCGGCCACTCCGTCGCGTGGGTTCCGGGCGATGCGACGCGCATCCGCATCATCGAGTCGACGCAGGGCCCCGACAAGGCTCTGCGCGTGACGAGCCCGACCGCCCTCGACACCGCCGCGTGCCGTGCCGGCGCCCGGCTGTCGGGTCCGTCGTACGCCATGGAGGGCACGCCGAACATCTACAAGGTCACCGACGCATTCATCTGCGGCGAATGGACCGTGATCGCCACCGCCGACGGCTGGTTCGGGTGGACGCCGAACAGCCCGGAGGAGCAGGCGGCCGCTGCGGGCTGAGCGCTGGCACGAGCCGGTGACCGCGCGGGCCGAGCGCGAAGGCCGCGACCGCGGGGGCTGAGCGCCGGCACGAGCCGGTGACGGCGCGGGCGACCGGATCGCCCGCGCCGCAGCATCCGTCAGCTGACCGCGGTGACCGCCTTCTCGATGACGTCCGCGACCTCGGTGGGCTTGGCGTGCATCGCGAGGTGCGGGGCGTCGATCTCGATGACATCGCGGAACTCCGCGCGGCCGTAGCCGAAGCGCTCGACGTCGGGGTTGATCGTGCGGTCGGCCGACGACACGATGCCCCACGACGGCTTCGTCTTCCAGGCGGCGACGGGTGCGGCATCCCCGAACGCCTGCGCCGACAGGGGACGCTGCGAGACGGCCAGCACCTCGGCGACCTTCGGGTCGACGCCCGCGGCGAAGACCTCGGGGAACGCCTCGATGACGACCGAGACGTCGGTGCCGGGCTCGCCGCCGGCGACCGGGTAGGGCGTGTAGACGAGGTTCGCGGCGAGGTCGGAGTCGGGGAAGCCGCCCTGCAGCTCGGCGAGGCTCTCGCCCTCGGCGAGCGCATACCCGGAGACGTACACGAGCGCGGCGACGTTGTCGGCGACGCCGGCCACGGTGATGACCGCTCCGCCGTAGGAGTGCCCGACGAGCACGACCGGTCCGTCGATGCCCTCGACGAACGCCTTGATCGAGGCGCCGTCGTCGATGAGGCTGCGGTTGTAGACCGGCGGGACGCGGACGACGTGACCGCGGTCGAGCAGCTCGCGGGTGACGGGCGCCCAGGAGGCGGAGTCGGCGAAGGCGCCGTGGACGAGGACGATGGTGGCGGCCATGAGGGTTCCTTTCGAGGCGGCCGGAAGGGCGGCCGGAGAGAGTGGATGCTGCGCCGAGCGGCGCTCGCGTCCATCACACCGCTGCGGCCGGTGACACGACCAGGAAGAAAACCGGCAAGATGAGGAACCGTGGAAGCCGGCGACCCGTGGACGCTCCTCAGCCGCCTCCTGCGGCAGCATCGCGGTGACCGCGACCTGACGATCGAGGCGCTCGCGTTCCGCTCCGGCGTGAGCGAGCGCACGATCGGCGACATCGAGCGCGGCGTCAGCACCGGCCCGCAGCGCCGCACGGTCATCGCGCTCGCCGACGGGCTCTCGCTCGACGGCGGCGCGCGCGAGGTGTTCCTGGCGGCCGCGCGTCCCGGCCGGCGTTCGGCGCCGGACCGCGACCGCGACGACGCGCACCGTCCGCACTGGCTGGAGGACTTCACCGGACGCGAGGCGGAGGTCGCGCAGCTGCTCGATCTGCTCAGACCCGACGTCGATGCCGACCGCGCCTGCGCGCCCATCGTGATCAGCGGACCGCCGGGCGCGGGCAAGACGTCGCTCGCGATCGAGGCCGTGCGGCGCCTGCGCAGCGGCCGCACCGAGCTGTTCATCGACGCCGCGGGCACGGCGCGCACACCTCTCACCCCGCTGCGCATCCTGCAGGCTCTTCTCCGGCAGCTGCGTCCGGACGGCGACGTGCCGCGGACGGTGGCTGCAGCATCCGCTCAATGGAGAGAGGTGACAACCGAGGAGCCGGTGGTCGTGATCGTCGACGATGCCGCGCTCGAATCGCAGGTGCGGCCGCTGCTCGGCTTCGACGGCCGGTCACGGCTCATCGCGACGTCTCGGCGCACGCTCGGGGGAGTGGAGGGTGCGCGTCACATCGCCGTCGGACCGATGAGCCGAGCCGACAGCGTCGCCTTCCTGGAGCGGGCGCTGGCGGCGACACAGCGGGGCGACGCAGACCTCGAAGAACTCGCGGAGCTCTGCGCCGACCTGCCCCTCGCCCTGCGCGTCGCGGTCGGACGCATCGGGGCGCACGGCGCCCGCAGCGCGGGCGACTTCATCCGGCGGCTGCGCGCCCAGGACCGTCGGCTCGACCTGCTGGTGGCGGGAGACCTCGGCGTCATCCGCGCCTTCATGGCGTCGTGCGAGTTCCTCTCGGCGCCGGCCCGGTCGCTCTTCCAGTACCTCGGTCTCGTGCACGGCTCCTCGTTCGACGCCGCGCTCGCCGCTGCGGTCGGCGGTCTGGAGGTCGACGATGCGCGCGACCTGCTCGACGGTCTCGTCGACCTCGGGCTCGTCGAGGCGCTCGAGGGCGAGCGCTTCCGCCTGCACGACCTGCTGCGACTCTTCGCGGAGCGTGAGCTGCGCGCGCACGTGTCCGAGGAGCAGATCGAGGAGCGGAGACGGATGCTGCGGGCCTGGCTGCTCGCGACGACCAGGGCGGCCGCGGTGATGCTCACGGACGAGGACACGGGTGCCGGGACTGCCGACGAGTCGAACGCCGGCGCGCGGTTCGCCGACGCCGCGGATGCGGAGCGGTGGCTGACCATGGAGGCGGACCGGTGGTACGAGGCGCTCGTCGAGACCGCTGCGGCGGGCGGGCATCACGAGGTGCTCGCGACGGCGGCCGTGCTGCCGCGTCTGGAGGAGATCTGGACGGGCTGGGGACGGTGGCGAGAGGTCTTCGCCCTGGCGGCCGCGACGGCTGACGCCGTCGGCGACCAGCACCGCCGGGCGAAGGACCTCACGTACGTCGCGTACGCCGAACTGTACGAGCGCTTCGACGCCGCACGCGCGGTCGAGGCCGCCCACGAGGCCATCGCGGTGGCTCTCGCGTCGGGTAACGACGATGCGCGGGCGTGGGCGCTCGCCTACCTCGCTCAGAGCGAACGGAACCTCGAGCGCATGGCCGACGCCGAGGCGCACGCGCGGGAGTCGGCCGAGGTGTTCGCGTCGCTGGGCGATGTGCGGGGTGGGCTGGAGGCCGGGTACACACTGGCGACGGTGCTGATGACGCACGACGCGGCAGCGGCAGCGGAAGAGTTCGCGCACCTGCGTGCGGTGGCGGAGGATCCGGACGGTGAACTCCTGTCCGCGGAGCGCGAGACCGTGCGCGAGCAGGCGCTCTCCGGCCTGGCGCGCAGTCTCATCATGCTGGGACGATTCGCCGACGCCCTCGAGATATCGTGGCTGCTCGACGCGCATGTGGGCAACAACGCCGCGGGACGGGCGCGCGCGCACCGGCACCTCGGATTCGCGCGGATCGGGCTCGGCCAGCGCGACGAGGCGCGAGCCGACCTCGAGGCGGCCCTGCGTTTCGCGGGCAGTGCGCGGCCCGATGCGTGGGCGGCGGAGATCGAGGCGGCACTGCGGGAACTGTGAAGGCGTGTCCCAAGTTGGGACGCGATGGGCCGCCGGCGGCGGCTCTGTTCCATGGTGGGACGCGTCTGGCCGGCTGCCGCCGCTCGTCCTAGAGTGTCGGCGTGACTGAGCCGCTCGATCCCGGACCCTTCTTCCACGGCACGAAGGCCCCGCTCGTCGTCGGAGATATGCTCCTCCCCGGCCAGCGGTCGAACTACCGCGCCGAGGTCGTCATGAACCACATCTACTTCACGTCGCTCATCGACGGCGCCGGGCTCGCGGCGGAGCTCGCGGTCGAGCTGGCCGGTGGCCGCGGCATCCCGCACGTGTACGAGGTCGAGCCGACCGGGGAGTTCGAGGACGATCCGAACGTGACCGACAAGAAGTTCCCGGGCAATCCGACGCGGTCGTTCCGCAGCGCGGCTCCGCTGCGGATCGTCGCCGAGCGCGACGACTGGACCCGGCTGACGCCTGAGAACCTTCAGCTCTGGCGGGAGCGGCTGGCGAAGCTCGCGGGGAGCGACGCCGAGATCCTCAACTGACGGCGGGGCGACGCCGGCGCTCGCGCCAGGCCTTCCACGCGCCCGTCGACCACAGCGCCCAGACGACCAGCAGAGGCTGGAAGATCAAGCGGATGCCGCGGGCGAGGTCGGAACTCAGACCGAATGCGTCGGTGCCCCGCACGAACTGCTCGATGTTGCCGGGGAAGATCGCGACGAAGAACGCGGCGGTGAGCCACCCGACGACCACCCGGGAGCGGACGAGGAAGATCAGCGCGAGTCCGAGGGCGATCTCGACGACGCCGGATGCCAGGACCGTCACATCCACGGGGAGGGGCAGCCACGTCGGAACCTGCGCGACGAACTCCTCGCGCAGAAAGGTGAGGTGTCCGGTGCCGGTGAAGACGAGCGCCGCCCCGAGCAGGCAACGGGCGATCGTGCGGGGGAGGCTCATCCCTCGAGCGTAGGCGAGGGTCGCGATCGGTTGCGGGGCTTGCTCTTCGCGTGTGGTTCGGGAGGAGATGTGGTGATCCCGAGGGCGGATGCTGCGGCATCCTCTTCCCGTTCGGCACATCTCCTCCCGATCGGTCGGAGTGGGGGTGGCTCCCGGTACCGTGCGGGGCATGGCGGAGCGGGTCGAGGATTGGTGGGCGCGGCGGCGCTTCTCGCGCGGGCGCGAGGTGCCGTACGAGATCGGCACGTACCGCCAGGCGTGGGCGTCGTATCCGCAGCTGATCCGGCAGTATCACCCCGACCTCAACGCCGGGATCACGCTGACGCAGATCCCGCCCGCGGCCGATGTGCTGCTGCTCTGGGAGTGCGCGGCCGGGCACCGCTTCGCTGCGACGCCGACGGAGCAGCGGATGCGTCCGGCTCGGGAGCGGCGGAAGTCAGCCTGGTGCCCGGACTGTACCGCGACCGCGCGACCGGCGCCGATGCGGTGGCCGGGTTCGGAGCTGGGTGACCCGGCGCCGGCCCCCGTGCACAGCGCAGGCAGTTCGGAGGGGGTGCCGGGCGCCGGCGCTTCGGGAGCGGCGCAAACACGGGCGCGCTCGGCGCGGGCGCCACGGCCGAAGAAGCCCGTGCCTGCGTTGTGCACGAAGACGCCGCCGCTGCCGGTCGGCGAGCCCTTCGTGTCGGTGTGCGCACCGAAGCCGGCCTCGGCCGTCGAGGGCCGACTGAGGGCGGACGTGTTCGGCGCGCTCGGGGTGACGCCGGGGTTCAACGCCGTCCGCGTCGGGCAGCCGTTCTTCCGGCATCTCGAGCTGTGGCCCGACATCCTGCTGCCCGAGCTGCGGGTCGCGCTCGAGTACGACAGCACCGGCAAGTTCGGGCTCGAGCACGTCGGCACGCGCACCGAGACCGACAGGAAGAAGGACCGGATGCTGCGCCGCGCCGGGTGGGAGGTGATCCGCCTCCGCACCGGCAAGCTCGAGAAGCTCGGGCCCTACGACCTGCAGCTCGCCAGCTGGAACCGGGCGGCGCTGGGGAAGCTGCTCGACGTGCTGCGGGAGGTGCGGGGGCCGCTGTTCGTGGATGCGTATCTGCGGTGAGGGGTGCGGGGGGTCCGCGGGAGGTGCGGGCGTTTCGACTCGCTGCGCTCGCTCAACGAGCGGGTTCGTCTGGGCGTTTCGACTCGCTGCGCTCGCTCAACGAGCGGGTGTGGCGGGAGGACGGGACGTGGGTCCATGGTGAGGCGCCGGGCGGTCGGCGACAGTGGAGTCAGGGGAACAGCGCGGCGTGCGCGAGTGCCCTAGCCATTGGCGCGTCGTCGACGGGCCCGACATCCAGGAGTCGTCATGCGCAGCATCCGCTCTCGCCGTTCTCGCATCGCATCTGCGGCGGGTGCGGCGCTCGCCGCCGCGCTGTTGCTGTCTGCGTGCACCGCACCGACGGCTCCGGTCGCGTCGTCGAGTCCGACCCCCACGTCCGCCCCGGGCGCGCCGGCGGTTGCCGACGGAGAAGACCTGACGCCCGACATCGCCTTCACGGCGCTCATCGCACAGCCGACCACCGTGCCGGCGCCGGTGCTCGCGAGCGACGGCAAGGTGCATCTCGCCTACGAGCTGCTGCTGACCAACGCGGCGCCGATCACGTACGCGGTGTCCGCGCTCGAGGTGCTCGATCCCGACTCCGGCGACACGCTGCTCACGATCGGGCCCGATGTCATCCAGCGCGCGATCACCCGCCTCGGAGCCTCCTCGGAGGGAGTCGATGCGACCGGGCCCGTCGAGATCGGATCGGCGCAGACCTGGATCGCGTGGATCGACGTCGCCGTCGACCCCGATAAGGTGCCCACACGTCTGCAGCATCGCACCGAGGGCGAGGTGGTGCGGCCGGACGGCGCCGTGCAGAGCGCTCCCTATCTCCTCACCACCGTCGCCGTGAGCGACGAGCAGGCGGCGGTGGTGGGCTCGCCTGTCGCGGCCGGCGACTGGTACATGAGCGAGGGATGCTGCAGCAACTACACCCACCACCGGAACGGCTTCCTGCCGGTGAACGGCGTCGGGCTCGCCCCGCAGCGCTTCGCGATCGACTTCTTCAAGGTCGACGAGAACGGCAAGACGTGGGAGGGGGATCCGAGCCAGCTGTCGAGCTACTTCTCGTATCGCCAGCCGATCGTGGCCGCGGCATCCGGCACCGTCGTGCGAGCCGTCGACGTATTCGAGAACACGGATGCCGCACCCGAGCCGCCGACGGTTCCGCCGATCATCGAGACGGTCGGCAACCACGTCGTGGTCGAGATCGCACCCGGGCGGTACCTGCTGTACGGCCACATGGATCCCGGATCGGTGAAGGTCAAGGTCGGCGACACCGTCGAGGCCGGGCAGGAGCTGGGGCTGATCGGCAGCAGCGGCAACTCGACCACGCCGCACCTGCACTTCCAGCTGCAGACCGAGCCGACGTTCTTCCCGACCGACAGCGTGCCCTATGTGTTCGACTCCTTCACACTGCTCGGGTCGGTGCCGGACCGGATCTGGGACGACGATTTGGGGCTGCAGCCGACCGGCCAGCTGCCGTTCGACAAGATCGACCCGAGCGACCGGAAGAACGAGCTGCCCCTGGACCGCACGGTGGTGCGGCTGGGGTGAGGGGCGGAGGAGTGGGGCGGAGCGTCGGGGGGCGCTTCGCCTCGCTTCGCCCGCTCGGCGAGCGGGAACCGGCCGAGGCAGGCGCGAACCGGCCGAGGCAGGCGGAACCGGCCGAGGCCGGCGAGAACCGGCCGCGGCGACCGGGAACCGGCCGACGCATGTAGACTGAACCCCGATAGGCGGATTTCTCATCCGTCTCGCCCCGGCCGCGTGGTAACGGTCGGGGCTTTTTCGTGCCCCGCGGGCGGGTCAGGCGCTGCTCGGTGGGCCCGCGCGGCGGTCACGACGCGCGGTCAGCTCACGTCGGAGCTGGAAGCCGCCGGCGACCACCAGCACGAGCCCGAGCGCGATGCTCACGATGCGCACCCAGAAGTCCGCATCCGGCAGGAAGATCACGGGAGCGGCGAGGACGAAGGTGGCGCCGACGAAGTACCAGACGGAGATCTGGGACTCGCTCTTCGGCGATGGCGTGGGTGGAGATGAGGTCATGGGTTTCTCCCTTCCCGTTCGACGCTACGCACACCTCATCCGCGACGCCTCCGTCGCGAGGGGGATCTCCGTCAGGAACGACCGGCGAGCGGCCAGCCTGTGTACGCCTCGGCGAGGTAGGTCTTGCCGGCCTCAGACTCCACCACGCTGCGCAGCTCGCCGATCTGGCGAAGGCGGTCGAACTCCGACGCGCCGGGCGCGACGTGGAGCATCGAGGTCATCCACCACGAGAAGTGCTGCGCCTTCCAGATGCGCTGCAGCGCGGTCTCGGGGAAGGCCTGCACGAGCCGGTCATCGCCCTCGAGAAGGAGCGCACGCAGCGCCGCCGTGAGGACGACGACGTCGGCGATCGCCAGGTTCATGCCCTTGGCGCCGGTCGGCGGCACAGTGTGCGCGGCGTCGCCGATGAGGGCGACGCGGCCCTCGAGCAGCTTGTGGGCGACGAAGCTCCGGAAGCGCAGGATGTCGCGCTGGAAGATCGTGCCCTGCTTCAGCTCCGTTCCGGGCACGCGCTTCTGCAGCTCGTCCCACAGCTGGGCCTCGCTGTAGCGCTCGGTGTTGTCGTCGAGGTCGCACTGGAAGTACATGCGCTGCACAGTGGCGCTGCGCTGGCTGATGAGCGCGAAACCCTCGTCGGAGCGGCTGTAGATGAGCTCCTCGGAGCTCGGCGGCGCCTCGCAGAGGATGCCGAACCACGCGAAGGGGTACTCGCGGAAGTAGCCGCCGGTGGAGGAGCCGGTGACGGCGGCACGGGCGACGCTGCGCGATCCGTCCGCACCGACGACGAAGTCGGCCTCGATCACGAGCTCCTCGCCGTCGGGCCCGGTCGCGATGACGCGCGGATGGTCGGACGTGGCATCCTCCACGCGCTCGGCGGTGACGCCGAGGCGGAGGTCCTGGCCGCCGGCGATGCGGGCCGCGACGAGGTCCTTGAGCACCTCGTGCTGCGGATAGAGCCAGACGGCGCGGCCGACGAGCGACGGGAAGTCGATGCGGTGGCCTTCGCCCTCGAAGCGCAGCTCGATGCCGTCGTGACGGTTGCCGACAGTAAGCACGCGGTCGGAGGCGCCCGAGTCGACGAGCAGATCCACGGTGCCCTGCTCGAGGATGCCGGCGCGGATGGTCGTCTCGATCTCCTCACGCGACCGCTGGTCGATGACGACCGACTCGATGCCGTCGGCGGCGAGGAGGTGCGAGAGGAGCAGGCCGGCGGGGCCGGCACCGATGATCGCGACGCGGGTGCGGACGTGGGTGGTCATGTCGTCTCCTTCGACGGGGCCGGGATGCTGCTCAGTCTGAAGCGTCCGCTCCAGTCGTGGCCGAGGCATCCCGTTCATCGGGAACCGAGATCACAGCGCGCGCTCGATGTCGCGGGCGGCGCGGTGAAGCTCGGCCAGCGCGGACTCGGTCGGCGCGTCGCGGGGAAGCACGACCGAGAGCGCGGCGACGACCGCTCCGGTCGCGTTGTGGACGGGCACGGCGAGGCCCGTGGAGACGTCTTCGATGTACCCCGGCGCCACGACGTGCCCCTGCAGGCGGATCTCGCCGAGCGTGCGACGCAGCGTCGCCGGATCGGTGATCGTCGCGGGGGTGAGGGGGATCAGCCGACCGCTCAGCACGCGATCGCGCACCTCGGGGTCGGCGTACGCGAGCAGCACGAGTCCGGATGACGACGCGTTGAGGGGCAGGCGGCCGGCGACGCGCGTGATGTTCGTGACGGCGTCGGGGCGGCTGAGGCGCTCGAGGAAAAGGGCCTCGTCCTGCTCGAGGATCGCGAGCTGGGTGTGCTCGCCCACCCGCGCCTGGATGCGCTCCATGAAAGGCAGCGCGACCTGGCGCAGCCGCAGCGCGCCGGATGATCGGGTCGCGAGCTCCCACAGCCGCATGCCGACCCGGATGCCGCGGCTCTCGTCGCGCTCGAGCAGCCCGGCATCGACCAGCTCGGCCACGATGCGGTGCGCCGACGAGCCGGGAAGACCCGCCCGTCGACCGATCTCGGCCGACGTCTGCACGGTGCGGGTGGGGGTGAAGGTCTCCAGCACGCGCACGAGGCGGTCGGTCATCGAGTCGCCGGAGGGGGAGTTCGCCACGGTGTCATCCTGGCACCGGATGCCGCAGCATCCCATTCATCGGCATGCGCTCTGTTCAGCGCGGGTGCAGTGGAGCGGGGGAATCGAGGTTCTCGGCACCGACGGTGGCGAAGAGCGAGCGCAGCCACTCGTGCGCAGGATCGCCGTCGTGCACAGGGTGCCACCAGAAGGCGAGCTCGTGCGCGATGGCCGGGAACGGGGCATCCAGTACCCGCACGCCGAGCGACCGGGGGATGAGTCGCGCAGCGGCGGCGGGCATGAAGGCGATGCGATCGGTGCCCGACACGAAGTACGGGAGGCTGAGGAACCCGTCGACCACGGTGTCGACGTTCGGGCGGATTCCGAGCAGATGCAGGTGGCGGGCCGGGGGGATCGCGCGATCCGGGCCGTGATGGTTCGACACCCAGGGGAGGGTGGCGAGGTCCTCGATGCGCAGTTCCGCGCCGACGACGGTGTTCGTGTCCGCGACGATGCAGACCCACTCGTCGCGCATGACGTCGATGTGGTCGCCACCGGCGAACACGCCGTGGGGCAGGATCACCCCGTCGGATGCGGCGAGCAGCTCTGCGGGCGCAGGCGCCTGCAAGGCGGCCGCGGCTTGGTGGATGAATCGGATGCTGACGCCCGGCGCCGCCCGGGAGGCCAGGTTGCGCACGCGGACGCCGACGGTCGTGGCGGAGTTGTCCGACGCGTGGATGACGAACTCGCGCACCTCGGAGGCCGGCTCGAAATCGGCGGTGCTGCGGAAGATCGCATGGAGGCGATCGAGCGTGCCCCCCGTCAGGGCCGCGAGGCGCGTGGCCAGCGCGGACAGCTCATGAGTGCGCCCGGTGCGCACGAGGAGCGGATCGTCGAAGTGCGCTCGGAGGCGGGACAGCGCCGCGCTCAGCGCCGGCTGGCTCAGACCGAGGCGCTCGGCCGCGCGCGTCACATTGCGCTCGGTGAGCAGAGCGTCGAGTGCCAGAACCAGGTTGAGGTCGAGGCGAGTCAACGTCAGGCGAATCTCCGCGCGGTCATTCCCATCAGCGTGGTGGATGCTTTCCATTCGGCACCGTGCCTTCTGCCCCGGAGTGGCGGCCAATAACGTCGGAGGAGCGCGATCCGATCGGGTGGCGCATCACGGTCAATGATGATTGCGGAGAACAGGCTTGTCGACACCTCACACCGATCTGGGCGAACTCGCAGCGGCGTCGGAGATCGAAGGCTTCACCCTTCTCGCCCATCACGACCTGGCGGGGAGCGGGGACGGATTCCAGGTCATCCGCCAGGGGAAGTGGCTCTACGTGGCCCACCTCGGCGAGAGCGACATGGCGCTCTCCGTCCTGGACATCTCGGACATCGGGAATCCCCGGCTCGTCCGCCAGATCCCGCACCCGGAGAACACCCGCTGTCACAAGGTGCAGGTGGCCGGCGACGTGCTCATCCAGAACGCCGAGCTGCCCTACTGGGCCAAGGGCAAGCCGGGATCCGCCGGCATGTTCGTCTACGACGTGAGCGATCCAGCGGACCCGCGCCGCGTGGGGTTCCACCCGTCGGGCGGAGACGGCGTCCACCGGCTGTGGTTCAGCGAGGCGCCCTACGCGCACATCGCCAACTACCTTCCCGGCGGACGATCCCAGAGCTATGAGATCGTCGACCTCTCCGACCCGGCGAACCCGCGGTCCGTGGGCTCGTGGTCGGTGCCCGGGACGTTCGAGGAGGATGCCGACCCGTGGCCCCAGCACGACCCTGCGGAGTTCTACGGCGTCCACGGCGCCATCCCCCACGGGGATCGGTCGTACGTGTCCTGCCTCGATGCCGGCATGGCCATCCTCGATATCGCCGACCCGTCGGCGCCGTCTCTGCTCGGGCACGTCAGCTGGTCGCCGCCGATGGGCGGCTTCGTGCACACCGCGCTCCCGCTCGCAGAGCGCGGTCTCGTGATCGCCAGCAGTGAGGGGCTTCCGCACAGCATGCAGGCCGGGGACAAGCGCATCTGGGTGATCGACGTGCGTGAGGAGACGCATCCCGTTCCCATCGCCACGTTCCCCGAGCCGCGCCCGCCGGCCTCCTCCGGCGCGACGCACTACCGGGACCTGCCCGGCACCTACGGGCCGCACAACCTGCACGAGAACCGCCCGGGCAGCTACATCAGCGATCAGACCATCTTCGCGACCTACTCGAATGCGGGGCTCAGGGCCTACGACATCGGGGACCCCTTCCGTCCGGAGGAGATCGCCCACTTCGTGCCGCCGGCGCCGACAGGGCGGGACTCGTCGCTGATGAACGACCTCTACGTCGACGAGGATGCCCGCGTGTATGTGACGGATCGCGCGGGTGGCGGGCTCTACATCCTGCAGTACGACGGCCGATGACCTCGGCTGAGAGCACGGCGCCGCGATCGCGGCGCATCGAGGACCGCCCCCGGCGGTCATGGTCTGGAAAGGCCGGAAAGGCACACATGTCACAGCACACCATTCGCCCTCGTCTGGTCGCCGGGGCTGCGATCGCGATAGGGGCGACGCTCGTCCTGGCGGGATGCACCGGTGGAGGGTCGCAGGCCGACGGGGAACAGCAGGTCGACTTCCGATGGACCTATTCGATCGCGGCCGAGGAGTCGACGGCCTACGAGGCGCTCGCAACGGAGTACATGGATGCCCACCCTGAGGTCACCATCGAATTCGACCCCATCCCGAACGACGCCTACGGTCAGACGCTGCGCACCCGACTGCAGGGCGGGAACGCCGCCGACCTCATCCTGGTCGCGCCGGGGTCCGGTCAGGCTCAGGGCGTCGTCGAGCTGGCGGAGGCGGGCTTCCTCGAACCCATCACCGATGAGACGTCGCTCTCGACCATCACGCCCGGCAGCGAGGAGCAGTTCTCCGCGGACGGGAAGGTCTACGCGCAGCCGCTCGAGAACACCGTGACCGCGCTGGTCGTCAGCGAGGGGGCGCTCTCCGCGGCGGGCGTCGAGTTCCCGGAGACGTTCGAGGACCTCCTGGCGGCGTGCCCCACCGTCGCCGCCGGCGGAGGCAGCATGATCTCCCTCGCCGGGGCCGTGCCGCCCAACCCGGGCTCGATGGCCATGACCGTCGCTGCCACTCAGGTGTACGCGGAAGATCCCGAGTGGAACGCCAAGCGCACGTCCGGAGATGTGACCTTCGCCTCGAGCCCCGCGTGGAAGTCGGTGATGGACTCGATCGTCGACATGAACGCCGCGGGATGCTTCCAGCAGGGCGCGGCCGGCGCCGGATTCGACGCCATCGCGTCCGCCCTGGCGTCCGACGCCGCGGTCGGCGCGTTCGTCCCCGCGCGGGTGGCGCGGGAGATGCGGGAGGCGAGCGGCGGCGGCGACTACACCGTCCGCTTCTTCCCGCCGAAGGAGGGCGGTGAGCCCTTCTCCTTCGAGACCGCGCAGTACGCGGTGTCGCTGAACGCCGCGAGCGAGCAGAAGGACGCGGTCCGCGCCTTCATGTCGTGGCTGGCCGAGCCGGCGCAGGCTCTCCAATTTGCGAACTTCAACGAGACGCTGCCCGTCGTGGGCGGCGACCCGACCAACCTGCCGGCTCAGTACGAGCCCGTCGCCGGGCTGCTCGCCGAGAACGAATACCCGCCGGTTCCCAACACCCAGTGGTCGAATGCCGCCGTGAACGACACGCTCGGGTCGGCCGTGCAGGGCCTGCTGACCGGGCAGCTGACACCGGATCAGGTGCTCCAGCGGCTGGACGACGCGTGGGGGCAGTGACCTCAGTTATGCGCTGATCAAGACTCCTTATGATGCAATACGACATAAGGGCATAGTGTGGGGGGTGCGCGACGGTGCGCCGACAGGCCACGTCGGGCACCCCCCTCTGCTCCGAAAGGCTCTGATGCTGCTCGAACGTGACCTCATCCAATCCGTCGGTTTCCGCAACGTCCGCGAGGGCGGTGAGATCACGGGATTCCAGTTCCGTGTGCGTATGCCGTCCTATCGCGGCATGGCGGCGAGCCTGATCGATGGGATCGGGGTGAGCATCCCGGGGATCGTCGACGTCGAGCCCAACGTGCCGCTGTGGACCCTCCAGGGCGAGACGCACACGCTCGCCGAGCTGTGGGAGAGCGACGACCTGCGGTGGCCGCTCGAGGACGCGGCGATCATCACCGTCCCCCTCGCGGGGGGCCTGCCCGACGGCATCCATGAGCTGTCGATCGACCTGCGCCTGCGGATGTCGTACATCCCGGTGGAGCATCAGCCCAGCCGCTACCAGGTCACCAAGAACGTCACCCTCGCACCCGAGGCATCCGGCGCACCCTTCAAGTACGGGGTGTCGCTGTACAGCTTCATGTCCGACTACGGCACCGTGCTCGACCTCGAGACGGCGATGGCCGGCATCGCCGACCTCGGCGCGACGGGGATCGAGATCCTCGGCGAAGGCCACGTGCCCAACTACCCCAACCCGTCGCAGGAGTGGGTGGACGAGTGGTTCCGGCTCCTCGACCAGTACGGCCTCGAGCCGACGAACTACGGGTCGTGGATCGACTCCCGCCTGCATTCCAGCGGTGTGAACGGCCGCGACATGACCGTCGCCGAAGGCACCGCCGCGCTGCAGCGCGACCTGCGGCTCGCGAAGCGGCTCGGGTTCCGGTTCGTGCGTCCGAAGATCGGCGTCGTGACCAGCGACCTCGTGCCGCACCCGATTTGGACCGAGGTCGTCGAAGCATCCCTGCCCCTCGCGGAGGAGCTGGATGTGATCATCTGCCCCGAGATCCATTCCCCCACCCCGATCAAGCACGAGGTCGTGGACGAGTACGTCGAGTTCATCAAGCGGACGGGCACGAAGCACTTCGGGATCCTGCTGGACACCGGCATCTTCCAGGACCGCCCCATCCCCCTGAAGCCGGGGGAGCTGCCCGGCCGTCGCCCCGCGTTCCTGGACGGCATCGGCGTGGACCCGGCCGATGTGTTCGACATCATCGAGCACGTCGTGTTCATCCAGGCCAAGTTCCACGACATCGACGACCAGCTCGAAGACCAGCAGATTCCGTGGGAACCCGTCCTCCGCGCACTGAAGGACGCCGGTTACACCGGGTACCTGTCCAGCGAGTACGAAGGCGAACGCGAGCCCTGGCGCTCCATCGAGCAGGTCCGCCGCCAGCACTCGCTCATGCGCCAGACCGCTGACAAGCTCTGAGACGGGACTCGACGTCATGCCCAACGGACTCATCCACGACGACAGCCTCCGCACGCACGCCGACGGTCTTGCGCTGCGCCTCACCATCCCCTGGTACCGCAGCCTCTGGCTGTCGTCGGTCGGCTCGCTCGAGCTCACCGTCGACGGCGAGGCGGTGGACGCCGCCGACCTGAGCTTCGAGCTGGGCGACCGCACCTACGCGCTCGACGAGCTGCCCGACCAGAGCGAGACGCTGTGGTTCCTCCAGGAGCACCCGCTGCTCGTGGTGCGCCGCGACGCTCCCGTCGCACTCGGCGAGACCCACGAGATCACCCTGATCGGCCAGCTGCGACTGCCGTACATGCAGATCGCGCCCGGCCAGGACGGCGGCCCGGGTATGTACGTGCCGAATTTCGTCCGCGACGTGAAGACGCTCACGGTGACGGATCAGGATGCTGCGGCTCCGGCCCTCGTCTCCGATGTGCCGCCGGCGCCCGAGGCGACCGAGCACGATCCGTTCAAGCTCGGACTGACCCTCTACTCGGCCAGCGCCGAGTTCCGCGCCGGGTGGTTCGACTTCGACGGCCTGCTCGACCGCGTCGCCGAACTCGGCATCGGCCCGGGCATCGAGATCGTCGCGAGCCAGGTCGTCCCCACGTATCCCGTGGTCTCCGACGACTTCGCCCGCACGTGGCGCGACGCGTTCGACCGCCACGGCTTCGACGCCAGCTCGTTCGGCGCGAACCTCGACATGGGCCGCCGGCGCGATCGTGACATGACGCCCGATGAGGAGTTCGACTTCAGCGAGCTGATGTTCCGCGGCGCCAAGAAGCTCGGCTTCCCGCTCGTGCGCATCCAGTCGGCCAAGCCGGAGCTGCTGCGCCGCCTGCTGCCGATCGCCGAGGAGCTCGAGCTCAAGCTCGCCTACGAGATCCACGCACCGATGGGCCCGAACGCCGAGGCGATCCTCAAGGTGCGCGACACGTACGCCGAGCTGGACTCACCTCTGCTCGGATTCGTCGCGGACTTCTCCTCGACGATGCACGCCATGTCGCCGACGCTGCTGCGCGCCGTGTCGCGCGCCGGCCTCGACGGTGAGGCCGTCGAGCGCCTGCAGACGATCTGGGCGACCGACGCCACGATGCAGGAGCGTCAGCAGGAGTTCATCGGGTACCTCAAGGGACGGGACTTCGACCCGGGCCGACTGGGGTCGTTCGCGCACCTGGCCTTCAACATGCACGGGCACGTCGCGCCGCAGGAGTGGGCTGACATCATGCCGCAGATCCTTCACGTGCACGCGAAGTTCTACGACATCGACGAGAACGGCCAGGAGCCGGCCATCGACTACCCGGAGCTCGTGCGCGTCTTCGTCGAGGGCGGCTATCGCGGCTACTGGTCGAGCGAGTGGGAGGGTCACGCCTTCGCCGAGCTGGGCGAGGTCGACCCGCTGCTGCTCGTGCGCAAGCAGCACGATCTCATCCGCTCCGCCATGCGTCAGACGCAGCCCGCGTGAGCGGGCCGGCGGACGCAGCGGTCGATCTCCGCGCGATGCCGCTCGCGGAGAGCCTGGCCTACCTTCGCGAGCACGGAGAGCCGGCCGACCCGCGGCCCGATGTCGACACGGCGTCGCTGCGCCGTCGCTTCCCGCACCTGGCGGGGGTGCAGACATCGGACCTGCGCCTGGACTGCCCGGACAGACGCCTGATCGAGGCCCGGCTCTACCGGGACGCGACGGCTGCGGCATCCGGTCGCGCCCTCGTCTGGGTGCACGGCGGCGCGTTCATCGGCGGTCATCTCGACATGCCGGAGTCGAACTGGGTGGCCCTCGAGCTGGCGTCACGGGGCATCCCGGTGCTGGCGCTGGACTACGTCAAGTGCCGGGGCGACGTGCACTTCCCCGAGCCCTCCGACGATGTGCTGATCGGCTGGCGGCACGCGCTGGCCCACGCCGAAGAGCTCTTCGACGTCGGTCCTGACTCCGTGGTGCTCGGCGGGGCGAGTGCGGGTGGCAACCTGACGGCGGGGATCGTCGCGCGTCTGCGCGACACCGGCGAGGACGTGCCGTCGGGACTCGTGCTGGTCTACCCGGCGCTCCACCCCGGCGAGCCCGGCCGGACGCCGGACCCCACGGCGCCCTGGATGGCGCTGGCCATGAACTACTCGGGCCGGGCGGAGGTGCTGGCCGATCCGCACGCGTGGCCCGGCATCGGCAGCGCGGCCGGCTTCCCGCCGACGCTCATCGTCGTGTGCGAGAAGGACGGACTGCGTCCCTCCGGCGAGGCATTCGCCGGGGCGCTCGCGGATGCGGGCGTCCCTGTCGCGCTCCACCTCGAACCCGACGCCGATCACGGACACATCAATGAGCCGGCCGATCCCACCGCCCGCCCCACGGTCGAGGCGATCGTCGACTGGATCCTCGAGGAACGATGACCACCTTCACCAACCCGATACTGGCCGGTGACAGGCCCGACCCCGCGATCATCAAGGTCGGCGACGAGTACTGGATGACGTACTCCTCGTTCGAGGCGGCGCCCGGACTGCTGCTCTACCGCTCCACCGACCTCGTGAACTGGACGTATGTCACTGCCGCGCTCCCGAAGCCGATCGGCAACACCTTCGCGGTCGACATCGCCGAGCACGACGGACGCTTCTTCATCTACATCCCGTTCATCCCGACGCCGTGGTCGACGCTGACCGACGCCTCGATCTTCGTGATCCACGCCGACGCCATGGCGGGGCCGTGGTCGGATCCGGTCGACCTCGGCATCCGGGGGGCCATCGACCCCGGCCACGTCGTGGGCGAGGACGGCAAGCGGTGGCTGTTCGTGAACGGCATCCGCCGCATCGGGCTCACCGATGACGGGCTGTCGACGGTCGGCGAGCTCGAGAAGGTCTACGACGGCTGGCGCTACCCCGACGAGTGGGTCACGGAGGCCTACGCCCTCGAAGGGCCCAAACTGCTCCGGCGCGGGGAGTGGTTGTACATCGTCAGCGCGGTCGGGGGGACCGCGGGGCCGGCGACGGGCCATATGGTGATCGTCGCCCGCTCGCGCTCGGTGCACGGTCCGTGGGAGAACCACCCGCGCAACCCGATCGCCCGGACGACGGATGCCGCGGAGCACTGGTGGTCGCGCGGACACGCCACCCTCGTGCCCGGTCCCGGGGCGTCGGTGGACGACGACGCGTGGTGGATGGTCTCGCACGGTTACGAGAACGGCTATCGCACACTGGGACGGCAGATCCTCCTCGAGTCGATCACCTGGACCGCGGACGGCTGGCCGGAGCCAGGTGTCATGGATATCGGGGGAGAGCTCGAGGCTCCCTCGGGCGCTGCGCCGCAGCATCCGTCTGCCGCGGTCGTCGACGACTTCTCGACGCTCGCTCTGGGGGAGCGGTGGGGCTTCCACGCGCCGTCACCCGATGAGCTCGACCGCGTGCGCCTCGATGACGGGCTGCGGCTGACGGGGAAGGGCGCGGGGATCGGCGACACATCGCCGCTCGCAATGCTGACCGGCGACCACTCCTACGAGGTGGAGGTCGACGTCGATGCGACCGCGCTCCACGGCGAGGCCGGGCTGCTGCTCTTCTTCAACAACCGGCTGTTCGTCGGCATGGGCATCGACGGGCAGGGGATGCGCAGCTACTCCGGCGGCATCCGGACGCACTGGCGACAGCCTGTGCCGACCGCTGACCGCCTGACGCTGCGGATACGCAACGACGCTCACATCGTGACCGGCTGGTTCCGTGCGGACGGCGGGGAGTGGGAGCGTCACTACGTGCGCTACGAGACATCCGGCTACCACGCCAACACGATCGGCGACCTGCTGAGCCTCCGCCCCGCGCTGTATGCGTCGGGTGAGGGCGAGGCGGTGTTCCGTGACTTCCGCTACACACCGCTGTCCTGACGCCCGACACCCCTGACCCCCACGCGCGAACCCGGACCGCCGCAGACCTGCTGAGGAGCCCCATGACCGACCAGCCCACCCCCCGCCCCTGGACGATCTCCGCCGAGGCGCCGTTCGCGCTCTCGCGCGACGGCGTCCCCGCGCTCCTCCTGGGCGGCCAGGTGCACAACTCCTCGTCCTCGTCGCCGCGCGCGGTCGCCGACTCCTTCGCGCACCTGCGGCGGATCGGGGCGAACACCGTGCTCGCCCCGGTCAGCTGGGCGCTGTGCGAGCCCGTCGAGGGCTCGTTCGACTTCGGTCTGGTCGACGCCATGATCACGGAGGCGCGCCGGGGCGGACTGCGGCTCGTGCTGCTGTGGTTCGGTGCCTACAAGAACGCCGCGTCCACCTATGCGCCCCGCTGGGTGCGGGCGGACACGTCGCGCTTCCCGCGCGCCGAGGTCGAGCAGACCCGCGCGCAGGCGTTCAGCTACGACGGGGCGATGGCGAAGCCGGTGCTGTCGGTCTTCGGCGCGGAGTTGAGGGAGGCGGACGCGACGGCGTTCGAGGCCCTCATCCGCCACATCGCGGCGGCCGATGCCGACGGCACCGTGGCCATGGTGCAGGTCGAGAACGAGTCGGGGCTTCTCGGCGACAGCCGTGACCGCAGCGCGACCGCGGAACAGGCGTGGACGTCCGCGGTTCCGCCGGAGCTCGTGGCGCATGTCCGCGACGCATCCGCGCCGACGACCCTCGCCCGCACGCTGTGGGAGACGGCCGGGCAGCGATCCGCCGGCTCCTGGCGCGAGGTATTCGGTGACAGCTCAGCGGGGCACGAGGTGTTCATGGCGTGGGGGTTCGGGAGCTACGTCGAGCACCTCGCCTCTCGCGGACGCGCGATCGCCGACATCCCGATGTACGCCAACGCGTGGCTCGGTCCGCAGCCGGGACAGGACGAGCCCGGCCAGTGGCCCAGCGGCGGCCCGTCCTCGCGCGTGCTCGACATCTGGCACGCTGCCGCGCCCTCGCTCGCCCTGCTCGGGCCGGACATCTACGTGCAGGACGCGGACGCGGCGATGGCCGCCTACGCCACCGGAGCGCAGCCGCTGTTCGTGCCCGAGTGCCGGCCGCGCGCGGGCGAACTCGTGCGCGCCGTGGGTCGGTACCGCGCGGTGGGCTGGTCGGCGTTCGGCGCGAACGACCTCAACCCCGACGGCCAGGTCGCCGCCACCCTCGGCCTCCTGGCCGCGCTGGAAGACGAGATCGCGGCCGCCCAGCAGCGAGGGAGCATCGCCGCGGTGGTGCTGGAGCCTGAGACCGACCAGGCGACGGTGCACATCGACGGCGTCGACGTCACGGTACGCGCCGGTCTCGCCCTCCTCCATCGGATGCTGCTGGATGCGGGCGTCTTCGTGCCCGACCTCGAGGTGTCGGTGCCGGATGAGTCGCTGCCGGGTGCCGAGGTGCCGCACGCCGGAGACAGCCGGCCATTCGGTCTGATCATCGGCACCGGCGACGACAGCTTCATCGTCGTCGGCCGCGAGCTCGCGCTCGACTTCTTCGTCACCGACCGCAGAGTGGAGATCGACGAGGTGGAGGAGCTCCTGCTCGAGGACGGACGACTCGTCTCCGGTCGCATCCTCAACGGCGACGAGCGGCTCCATCTCGTGCCCACCCACCACGTCGGGGCGACCCGCATCCGCCTGGTCCGTGTCTGACGCCGTCGCGCCGCAGGACGCGGCGCGACGTCCCCTGCGCTGGGGAGTCGTCGGCACGGGCGGCATCAGCCGTCAGATGGTCTCGGACTTCGCGCTCGTGCCGGATGCGGAGGTGGTCGCGGTGGCCTCGCGCGACCGAGCCCGCGCGGACGCGTTCGCCGACGAGTTCGACATCGCCTGCCGATTCACGGACCGGTCGGAGATGTTCGGCGCGGTCGACGCGGTCTACATCGCCACGCCTCACGTCACCCATTTCGATGTCGCGTCGGAGGCCATCGCGGCGGGCCGGCACGTGCTCTGCGAGAAGCCGCTGGGCATGAGTGAAGAACAGGTGCGAGAGCTGACGAGCCGCGCCGCGGATGCCGGCGTCTTCCTCATGGAGGCGATGTGGATGTCGTTCAATCCGCTGATCGCCCGCCTCGTCGCCCTCATCGGCGAGGGGGTGCTCGGCGAGGTCCGCAGCCTCCGCGCCGCGTTCGGCGCGCCGTTTCCGCAGGACGACAGCAGCCGCTGGAAGCCGGGAGGAAGCGCGCTGCTGGATCAGGGGATCTACCCGGTCACGCTGGCCCACACGCTCTTCGGCCCACCGGACTCGATCCGAGCGTCGGGAACGGTGCGAGAGGACGGCGTGGACCTCCGCGAGGAGTTCACGCTGGGCTGGGCGGACGGGCGGTTCGCGCACGGGGCGAGCTCGATGGTCGACTGGCTGGACACGTCGGCGGCCGTCGGCGGCACGGAGGCCTTCGTGACCATCCCCGGGGGCTTCTGGTGGGCGTCTCAGCTCACCGTCCATCACCACATCGGGCGCGGGCAGCACCGCGAGGAGGTCGTCGAGGTCGAGCGCGAGGGCAACGGCTACGTGCCCATGCTGCGCGCGGTGGTCGCGGCCATCCGCGGCGGTGCTCTCGAGCATCCGCTGCACACGGCGGCGACGACCGCGGCGGTCTACCGCACCCTCGACGCCATCCGCAGCGAGATCACCCGGTGACGAGCACCGTGAGCGGCGTGGCATCCGTTCCGTCGGTGATCGTGAGCACCAGCTCGCCCGGCTCGACGACGTAGCGGCTGTCGTCGTCCCAGAAGCCGAGGTCGTCCCACCCGACCTGCAGGGTCACCGTCGTCTTCTCTCCGGCCGGCACGGTGACGCGCCGGAAGCCCCGCAGGCGCTGCACCGGCTGTGCCAGCGTGGCCACGGGGTCGGCGAGGTGGAGGAGGACCACATCGTCGCCGTCGCGCTTCCCGGTGTTGTGCACGTCGACCCGCACGGTCACCAGAGCTCCCGCGCGGAGATCGGCCGCCGACACCGTCGGAGTGTCGAGCTGCGCACCGTCGAGCCGGAAGGTCGTGTACGACAATCCGTGCCCGAACGCGAACCGCGGACCGAGGTCGAGGTCGAGGTACTTCGAGCTGTAGTAGTCGTCCAGGTTGTTCGGGCCCTGCAGCCCGACGTCCCAGCGCTCCACGTCGAGCGACCCGCCGGCGCGCGCGGGCCGACCGGTGCGTTCGTGGTCGTGGTGGATGGGGATCTGCCCGATCGAGCGGGGGAACGTCATCGGCAGACGTCCGCCGGCGTCCACGGCGCCGGCGACCACGCGGGCGATCGCGTCGGGTCCGCGCGTGCCGAGGTGCCAGGTGAGCAGCACCGCGGGGGCATCGTCGATCCATTCCTCCACGACCAGCGGACGGCCGGTCGCGAGCAGGACGACGAAGGGCACGCCGGTCGCCGCGATCGCGCGGATGAGCGCGACCTGATCGCCGGGCAGATGGATGTCGCTGCGCGAGCTGGCCTCGCCGGAGATCGAGCTCGGCTCGCCGACGGCGACAAGGACGAGCTCCTGACCCGCCGCGAGCGCGACGGCCTTCTCGATCTGCGCCGCCGAAGGGGCGAGGAAGTCCGCGCCGTCGGCGACCGTCCAGGACACCTGGGGAAGTTGCGCGGCGAGGGCGTCGGCCAGCGTCCCCGCCTCGGCGCCGAAGTGCTGCACCCAGGCGCCGAGGTGATCGGTGCTGCGTGCGTACGGCCCGGTGAGGAGGATGCGACGCGGCTCGTTTGCGATCGGCAGAAGGCCGCCGTCGTTCTTGAGCAGCACGGGACAGCGCTCCGCCGCACGCAGGGCCTCGTCGAGGGTGTCGGAGGTCGGCGCGGAGCGCTCGGCCGCGGCATCCGCGTACGGGTTCTCGAACAAGCCGAGGTCGCGCTTGAGGCGGAGGATGCGCATCACGGCATCGTCGAGTCGCGCCGCGTCGACGACATCGAGGACGGGGGCGCCCTCGGTCGAGAGCTCGATCCCGCCCATCACGACGTCCAGGCCCGCGGACAGCGCCCGGCCGATCGCATCGATCTCGTCTGCGGCCACTCCGTGGACGGCCAGCTGCAGCACGCCGTCGGCGTCGCCGACCACGACACCGCCGAAGCTGTACTCGTCGCTGAGCACCTCGGTGAGCAGCCGGCGGTTCGCGTGCATGGGCGTGCCGTTGAGGGAGTTGAAGGAGGCCATGACGGTGGCCGCGCCGGCGTCGACGCCCGCGCGGAAAGGCGGCAGGTACGTCTCGCGCAGCCGCCGCCACGACATGTCGGTCGTGTTGTAGTCGCGTCCGCCTTCGGCCGCTCCGTAGGCCACGAAGTGCTTGAGGCAGGAGGCGATGCGCTCGGAGGAGCTCAGGTCGTCGCCCTGATAGCCGCGCACCTTCGCGGCGCCGAAGGCCGACGTGAGGAACGCGTCCTCGCCGAATCCCTCGACCACGCGTCCCCATCGGGGATCGCGTGTGACGTCGACCATGGGCGAGAAGGTCCAGGTGACGCCGCCCGACCGTGCCTCCGTCGCGGACACGAGGGCGTCCGCCTCGGCGACGGCGCGATCGAAGCTCGCCGCCTGGGCGAGGGGAGTGGGGAAGATCGTGAACTGGCCGTGCACGACATCGAGACCGATGAGCAGTGGGATGCCGTGGGCGCTCTCCTCGACGGCGGCGCGCTGCAGGGCGTTCGTCTTCTCCGCACTCTGCGGCCAGAACAGAGCGCCGATGCCGGCGCGGGCGAGAGCGAGCGCATCGGCCTCGTCGCGGCGCCAGAGGATCTGCAGCTGGGCGAGCTTGTCGGCCGGGCTCATCCGGGCGAGGAGGGCGTCGAGGTCGGGCGTGGTCATCGTGTCTCCGGGAGTCGAGTGGGAAAAGGGGAGCGGCCGCCCGGGGAAGCCCCGGACGGCCGCTGTGGTGCTGTGTCTTACTCGCCCCAGGCGGCATCCATGTCGCTGAGCACCTGGTCGACCGTCTTCTGACCGGTCAGCAGACCCTGGACGCCGGCGCCGAGCGCGTCGTAGACGGCTCCGTTGGGCCACGCGGCGTTGGGCAGGCCGGCGTAGTCACCGGCGCTCAGGAGGTCGGCGATCGGAGCGTACGACGGCAGCAGGGTGCTCTTGTCGATGCCCGTGATCGGCACGGATCCGGAGAGCTTGGCGTACGCGGCCGACTCCTCGGGCGAAGCGACCCAGTCGAGGAACGCCTGAGCGGAGGCCTTCACGGCGTCGTCGGACTTCGCGTTGATGGACCATCCGTAGTTCGCGCCCGTGACGGTGAACGCCTTCTCGCCCTTCTTCGGCGGGAACGCCTGCACGTTCAGCTCCTGGCCCGTCGCGTCGGCGATGGAGGCTGCCGCGCTGCCGGGGACCGCGGCGGTCAGCGACGTGCCGCCACCCAGGCCGGCCGTGATGCTGTCGAACGTTCCGCCGGCTGCGCCGTCCTGGAAGCAGCCCTTGTCGTTCATCTCGACGATGTCGTTGAGGACGTCCTTCCAGCCGCTGTCGGCGAAGGTGACCTTGCCCTCGCTGCGCTGCTCGTTCCAGTCGGGCGTCTCGGAGTAGACGCGCGTGGCCGAGATCAGCTGAGCCATCAGGCCGGTGTTGAACGGGATGCCACCGGCGAGGACCGAGAACGTCTTGCCGGCGTCGCGGGCCGTGGTGCAGGCCGTGAGGAGGTCCTCGTACGTCGTCGGGTACGTGATGTTCGCCGCGTCCGCCGCGGTCACGTTGAACACGAGTCCGACCGGGGTGAGGGCGGTCGGCTGGGCGTACGTCTTGCCGTCGATCTGGAAGAGCGACTCGCTGCCGGCGGGCAGCAGGCCCGCGGAGGTGTCATCGAGCGGGGCCAGGAAGCCGGCCTCGGCGAGGCTGATGACGGAGATCGGCTGGCCGGTGCCCGGGGAGAGGATCATCACGTCGGCCGCATTGCCGCCCTGGAGCTGCGTCGTGACCTGGGTGTTGTACGCGTCGGACGGGTAGGGGATGACCTCGATGGGGACCCCGGTCTCGTCGGAGTACTTCTTCGCGGTCTGGGCGTAGAAGTCGTCGGCGTCGTTGGCCTGGGCGACCATGATGGAGAACCCGGTCTTGGCGGGATCGCCGGAAGCGCCTCCGCCGTTGTCGGTCGAGCCGCCGGAGCAGCCGGCCAGGACCAGGACGCCGGCAACGGGGACCGCGAGAAGCGACCACCGGAGCTGCCGGCGAAGCATGTGCTGTGACATTGTTCGAACCTTTCGTGACGTCATCGTCGCCAGCGGCGCAGCTGGCTCGGCTCGGGAGCCGCAAGACCAGAGTGACAGCATTTGCATCATTCCGACATAACAACCGCTTATGTGCGCCTATCGCCCGGCTGATCCCTGTGCCGCCGGCGCCGGGTGTGGCGTGCTGAGGCGCAGGCGCACGGCACCGAGAAGCCCCGCCGGTTCTACGGCCGCCGTCGGCTCGAACACGCCGGTCATCGGTGCGAAAACCTCCCCGGACGCCTGGGCGCCCTCGGCGATGAGGCGGTTGCGCCAGGGATTCGTCACGTGGACGGCGAGCTCGTTCTCACCCGCTCGAATCGCGTTCGAGACATCGACGCGGAACGGGGCGGTCCAGGCCACGCCGCAGTCGGCGCCGTTCAGCACGATCCTGGCGATGTCGCCCACATCCGTCAGCTCGATGGCGGCGGTCCGTGAGACGGCCGCGGGATCGACGGTGAACAGGTGCTGGTAGACGGCCGTTCCTGAGAAGCCACGGCCGGCAGCGTCGGTCCAGGGCAGGGGTGCCGGCGACATGGTCGTCGGCTCCGCGCCGGGCAGCTCGAGCGCCCACTCGCCGTCGAGGTCGACCACGTCCGCATCCGGCTCCATCATCGCGACGGGCTCTTCCTGCTCCAGGACGAACACTGAGCCGAAGGGCGGAAGCGTGAGCGTGACCTCCCCGTCGTCGGCGACCGCGCACGACATCGCGCGCACCTCCACCGGATCCCACACGGCCAGCGGAGCACCGCTCTCGAGGCGCACGCGCAGGTCGAGAGCGGATGCCGCCGGGTTCGCCGCGAACAGCAGCCTCCGGCCGTCCACCACGCGCGAGATGCGCCGCACGGCGCCCCCGGTGACAACCCACTCCGGTGTCAGGCCGAGTCGCCTCAACCCGTCCGGGAGGGAGCCCGGAATCACTCGTCCCACGCCCCACAGGCGGTCGCAGAGCGCGGAGAACTCGGCCGGATCGTCGGCGAGGGACGGCGAGCGGGTGGGGCGATCGCCGATGACGGCGGCTCCGGCATCCACAAGTCTCTCGATCTCGGCGAGCGCGGCGCAGGTCATCTGCGCCGAGGAGCCGCCGAGGAACAGGACGGCGTAGTCGGCCCCGTCGGCGACGATGCGGCCGCCCTCGACGCGCAGGATGTCGCGCAGGGCGTCGGGCCCGACGTAGTCGTGGTCGAAGCCGGCGGGCACCGAGGTGTCCGCCTCCTCCCCGAACAGCCCCGTCACCGGCGCTTCTTCTCCCACGAAGACCGCGACGTCGACATCGGGCCGTCCCGCCGACAGCAGAGTACTGCAGCGAGCCAGGTAGTCGATCCATGGACCCGCGAAAGCGCTCCAGGTCTCGTTCACCGTGAAGGCCTGCCCGAGGAACGGCGCGAGCGCTATGCCCGGCGGCGGGGCGGCGATCGGCTGATGCGGCGAGGTGTGGATGCAGAACCGCGTCACGCCGAGCGTCAGCTGCAGGTCGGCGATGTGCTTGAGCGCCTTCGGCGACCACGACCACGGCCGGCCGAACGAGGTGAACGCTTCGCTGCCCGTCCCGTCCTTGCCGTAGACGTGGGAGACGGATGCTGCGCCCTTGAGGTCGGCGACATAGGTCGGCCGTGGAGAGCCGTCGGGGTCGAATGTCCACATGGCCCCCATCGGGACGTCGGCCTGTGCGCGCATCGCCAGATCGTCGCCGAGCTGCGGGCGACGGTCTTCGAGGGCTTCCGCGTAGTACCGCATCCCCCGGCGGCGAGCCTCGGAACCGAGCGTGCCGTAGTACTCCCGCGCCAGCAGCTCCGCGATGGTGCGGCGCCAGTCGAAGAGGAAGGCGTCTGACTCTTCGGGCGACGCCACGACGAAGCCCGCCAGCACGGGCAGCCACGGCCGGGCGTCGTACTGCCGGCGTGCGGCGAACTCCTCCTCGATGCGGTCGGTCCAGTTCTGGGAGCCCGACTCGATGCTGTCGCTGAGCAGGGCGTCGAAGCGGGAGGTCGCTCGTTCGTCGCCGAGGCGGGAGAGGTGCCCGCGGAGGTAATCCGCGACACGTCGTCCGTCGAGCTTGTCCACCTCGAGTCCGGTCGAGTCCGCCGGCGCAGGCCCGTTCGTCTGCCCGGTGAGGGAGGCGCCCAGGCGCACGACGCGCCAGCGACCGGCCGGCGCCGGCCAGTCGAGCACGCCGTCGCGGACGTGCGCGGTCACGTCGACGATGTCACG
Source organism: Microbacterium jepli (assembly GCF_047237905.1). Classification (NCBI taxonomy): domain Bacteria; kingdom Bacillati; phylum Actinomycetota; class Actinomycetes; order Micrococcales; family Microbacteriaceae; genus Microbacterium; species Microbacterium jepli. Next base: position 1,270,198 of record NZ_JBDFLW010000005.1, read on the forward strand.
CGCCTCGACGATTCCGAGAGGGCTGGTCGTGTCCGTGTCGACGGCGTAGTAGTCGTCGACCACGCCGAACCCGGCCTTGACCTCTGCGTGGTGCACCCGCGTCGCCGGGAACAGAGCGAACTGCGACACGAGGAATGCGTCCGCGCGGCGCAGCACCGGCGGCATCCGCACCCCGTCCTCCAGAGGAGGAAGCGCCTCGGCCGCGCTCGCCCCGGAGAGCCGGAGGCGGAAACGGCGAGCGGTCACGGGTGCGAACGACGCGGTCCGGGCCGGCACGGTGGTCACATCGAGCCGGGCGACCTCGTGCCAGGCGTCGCCGTCGTTCGACGACTCGAGCACGGCCTCCGGCGGCGGTGCGGCGCCGAAGCCGCGCGGTCCGGGCAGGCCGACGACGACGGATCGCACGGTGACCGGCACGTCGAACGTCTGCTCCAGCCATCCCTCCGACCACGCGTCGGGGTCGCGCGGGATGCTCAGGGCGTCGGCGAACGAGCCGTCCGTGAGGACTTCCGGACGCTCGACCGGGCCGGAGGCGCGGACGGCACCGGGGGAGAGAGCGTGCAGGCCGTCGTGGTCGGGGATCGCCAGCACGACCCAGTCGACGGCGAAGCCGGGGGAGGCCGGCGCTCCCCACCGCGGCGTGTCCTGATAGAGCCCCGGCACCGACGGGAGGTCGGCGAGCCGCGTCTGCACGCGGCCGCCGCCGTCGACGACGGTCTCGCTCCAGACGACCTTCTTCATGGCGTCCTCCGGCCGCACCCACGGCCCGCCGGCGGCGCTCCAGCCCGACGAGGTCGCGACGGCGAGCTCCAGCCCGAGGTCGCCAGCCGTGCGCACGGCGGTGTCGACGGCGTCGGTCCACGCCGCAGAGCCCGGCCGCACGGCCTCGGGCACCACCAGCGGCATCCCCATTCCGCCGTCGAACATCTGGACGCCGCGGACGCCGACGCCATGCAACCAGGTCAGGTCGCGGACGATGCCCGCCGGGTCGATGTTGCCGTCCATCCAGTGCCACCAGACACGCGGACGAGCCTCGTCCGGCGGGCGCGTGAAGGCGTTCCACAGGGCACTGGTTGCGGGCGCCGACGGCGGGGCATCGGGGGAGCTGTGAGGGGTCGCGTCATCGAGAGGGGTCACAGCGAAGCATCCTGACAGGCTCCGTCGCCCGCGTCACCGCTGAGCGTCGTCGGCGACTTATACCGAGTATCGCCATGACTAATGTGTGATTCCGACGCAAGCGTGTGATAGTGGATCGCGAGCGCACCACGCCTTCCCGGAGCGCATGACGACGAGGTCAGAGAGCAGACGACGTGACGATCGAGCAGGACAGTACTCGCACCCTCACCGTGCCTCCCAAGGCTCGGCGCACTCCGCCGCCCAAGCGCCAGGGCCGCGCGCTCATCAGCTACGGGCACTGGTGGTGGGCACTCCCCGCCGTCGTGCTGGTCATCGGCGTCCACTACGCCGCGACGCTGACGGGCGGGTTCTTCGCCTTCACGAACTGGACCGGTCTCGGCAAATTCGACATCATCGGCTTCAAGAACTTCGAGCGCATCTTCGCCGACCCTCAGCTGCTCGGTGCCGTGTGGAACACCCTGTTCCTCGCCTTCGGCTCCGTCATCCTGACCAACGTCGTCGGGCTGCTGTTCGCGCTCGCCATCAATCGCACGCTCAAGTCCCGCTACATCCTGCGCACGCTGCTGTTCATGCCGGTGGTCCTCAGCCCGCTCGCCGTGGCCTACGTCTGGAAGTTCATCTTCCAGTTCGACGGCCCGCTCAACGATCTGCTCGGCGCGGTGGGGCTCACCGAGTTCCAGAAGGTGTGGCTGGCCGACCCGACCTGGTCGATCTGGGCCATCCTCCTGACCGTCGTGTGGCAGCAGACCGGTTTCACGATGGTCATCTACCTCGCGGGGCTGGCCTCGGTGCCGGTCGAGGTGGAGGAGGCAGCCGCGCTGGACGGCGCCGGACTGTGGGCCCGATTCTGGAACGTCACCGTCCCGGCGATCCGCCCCTCCATCGCCATCGCGACCACGCTCGGCATCATCCAGGGGCTGCGCATCTTCGACCAGATCCTCGCCCTCACGGGCGGCGGGCCGGCCGGCGCCACCGAGACGCTCGCGACCGAGGTCTACAAGCAGGCCTTCTCGCTCGGGCAGTTCGGCTTCGGCTCCGCCCTTGCCCTCGTGCTCACCGTCATCATCCTGGCGTTCGCCATCCTCCAGCAGTACGTGACCCGCGACCGCGACGCCGGAAAGGCCTGATCATGTTCCGTTACACGAAACTCACCGCGGTCCGCGAGGTCTTCGTCTGGATCGTCACCCTGATCGGCCTGCTGCCGTTCTACATCCTCATCGTCACGGCGTTGAAGACCGACAAGGAGACGCTCACCACGAGCGCCGTCGCCCCGCCCAGCGGACTGGACTTCAGCGCGTTCGTGCAGGTGCTCACCACCACGGGACGCAACAGCATCCCCATGAGCATCCTCAACAGCGTGATCATCACGGCCGGCGCCGTGCTCGGACTCGTGCTCCTCGGATCGATCGCGGCGTACGTCATCGCGCGCCGCACCCGCCGCTGGACGACGATCACCTTCTATCTCGTCCTCATCGCGATCATCCTGCCGGCGCAGCTGGGCACCGTCCCGCTGTACATCGGGGCACGCACCGTCGGCCTCACCGGCAACGCGGTCGGCATGATCCTCCTCTGGATCGGCATCCTGCTGCCTCTGTCGGTCTTCCTCTACGCGAGCTTCTTCCGCGGACTGTCGACCGAGTACGAGGAGGCGGCCGTCATCGACGGCGCCTCGCCCACGCAGGCGTTCTTCCGGGTGGTGCTGCCGCTCATGGCGCCGGCTACCGGCACCGTGGCGATCCTCGCCGGACTCATCGTCTGGAACGACTTCTTCAATTCGCTGATCTTCCTCGGCGGGTCGACGACGCAGACGCTGCCGGTCGCGATGTACACCTACGTCGGCGGTCTGGTGTCGGCCTGGAACAAGATCTTCGCCGTCGTGATCATCTCGATGATCCCGATCCTCGCGTTCTACATGTTCGCGCAGAAGCAGTTCATCCAGGGCTTCGCCGGCGGACTCAAAGGCTGACGGCGTGCTCCGTCTGCTCGATCGGCTCGACGAAACGCTCCCCGGCGGCGACGACGGACTGCACCTCGCGGGCGGCATCGCGGAACAGCGAACGCATCCAGGCATGTTCGGGATCGCGCTCGTGCACGGGATGCCACCACAGCGCGTTCGCCGTCGGCGTGGCGTCGAAGGGCGGCTCGAGGATGCGGATGCCGGGAAGGCGGCCGATCTCGGGCGCGAGGGCTGCCTGGACGAGTCCGAGACGCGTGGTTCCGACCACGAAGTTGGGCAGGGACAGGAAGCTCTCGACGACCACCTGCACCTCGGGCTCGATGCCCAGGAGCTGCAGCTGGCGGCCGGCCGAGGTGAAGGCGGAGCGCGAGCGGTAGGTGAACACCCACGGGCAGGCCGCGAGGATCTCCATGCTGAGGCCGTCGGCGATGAGCGGGTTGGCCTCATCGGCGACGATCACCCAGCGGTCGCGCCACAGGTCTTCGTAGGGCAGGTCGGTGAGGTAGCCGTGGGGGATGACCATCGCGTCGACCGACCGCAGGCTGTTCGCCGCGTCGTCGACGATCGAGTTGTTGTGCAGGAGGAAGCGGAAGCGCACTCCGGGAGCGGTTTCGGCGGCGGCGCGCGAGACCGCGGCGCCGATCGTGGCGAAGCCGTAGTCGGAGCCGTAGATCGAGAACTCACGCGTCGACTCGTGCGGCGTCCAGGTCGCCTGGCTCTCGAAGACCCGGCGCGCCGCGTCCAGCGCGATCGTCGTGTGCTCAGACAGGCGCAGCGCGAGCGGGGTCAGCTCATAGGCGTTGCCGCGTCGGGCCAGGATCGGGTCGTTGAAGTGGTTGCGCAGGCGGGCCAGCGACGCGCTCAGCGCCGGCTGGCTGAGGTGCAGACGCTCCGCCGCCCGCGTCACGCTCCGCTCGGTGAGCAGCGCGTCGAGAGCGACCAGCAGGTTGAGGTCGAGTCGCGACAGAAGAGGGTGATCGGCCACGGCGATGTGATCCTTCGCTCGACGTCGGGTGAAGCATCCATCTTATCGACCCTGTCTATCCGCCAGCCAGAAGGCATCGGCGCGGCCGATGACCTCTCGCATCCATAGAACGTTCAGAGAAAGACGACACATGTACCAGCTCGCACCCAACATCGAACTCCTCTTCACCGAGGCGGGGGACTACCACGACCGCGTGCGCGCCGCCGCGGCCGCCGGCTTCGACGCCGTCGAGATGTGGGGTCCGACCGGCGTGGACGCGCCCGCGACGCCGAAGGACCTTCCCGCGCTGAAGGCCGCCCTGGATGAGACCGGCGTGCAGCTGACCGCCCAGCTCTCCGAGCCGCGCACGCAGTTCATGATCCCGCCGTGGGACCACTCCGAATTCTTCCGCAAGCTCGACGAGGGCGTGCAGATCGCCCAGGACCTCGGATGCCCGCGCATCGTCGTGGGCAGCGGCACCGGCTTCGGCGGGTGGAAACGTCAGGTGCAGCTCGACAAGCTCGTCGAGATCTACCAGAAGGCCACGGCGCAGATCGCGGGCTCCGGCATCACGCTCGTCCTCGAGCCCGTCAACGTCCGTGTCGACCACCCGGGCTCCCTGCTGGACCGCACGGCGGAGGGCGTCTGCGTCGCCCGCGGCGTCGACTCGCCCTTCTTCGGCGTGCTCTACGACATCTACCACTCGGCCGTGGAGGGCGAGGACATCGAGACCGAGCTGACGAACGCCGGCTCCCTCATCAAATACGTGCAGCTCGCCGATGCCCCTGGCCGCGGGGAGCCCGGCACCGGCGACCTCGACTGGCCGGCCACCCTCGCTCTGCTCCGCCGCTCGGGCTACGACGGGCCGATCGGCCTGGAGTACTACCCCCAGACCGCCACCGAGGAGTCGGTGCGCTACATCCGCGACGTGGCGGCCCAGGCATGACCGGCCGCTACCCCGCGTCCGTCGACGTCGCCATCGTCGGAAGTGGTCCGGCCGGTGCCGCCTATGCCCGCATCCTGAGCGAGCGGGCGCCGGAGGCGACCATCGCGCTGTTCGAGGTCGGTCCCACGGTGACCGATCCGCCGGGTGCGCACGTGAAGAACATCGCCGACCCCGCCGAGCGCGCCGAGGCGCAGACCCGGTCGGAGGGGCCGCACGCCGTCGAGAGCGCCGACCGCACCGGCGGCATCGTCAAGACCAGCCAGCGTCGTGCCCGGCCGGGCACGTATCTCCTGGAGAGCGGCTACCAGGTCGAGGGCGAAGACGGCCTGCCCGTCGCGGCGATGTCGAGCAACGTGGGAGGCATGGCCGCCCACTGGACCGGCGCGTGCCCGCGGCCCAACGACAGCGAGCGGATAGCGATCCTCGACGCCGACGGCACGTTCGACGAGCTGCTCTCGGAAGGCGAGCGGCTCCTCGGCGTCACGACCGACGCCTTCGACAACTCCGCGTACGGCTCACTCGTGCGCGACCGCCTCGCCGCGGCCGAGGACGAGGGCCGCATCGCGGCGACCCGCGTGCAGCGGATGCCGCTCGCGGTGCACCGTCGCGACGACGGCAACCTCGTCTGGTCGGGGTCGGACGTCGTCTTCGGCGACGTCACGCGCGCGAATCCGCGGTTCACGCTCTTCGACGAGTCACTCGTCACGCGCGTGATCGTCGAGGACGGTCGCGCCGCCGGTGTGGCCGTGACCGACCGCCGCGCGGGGGAGACCTCGGAGGTGCGCGCGCGCTTCGTCGTCGTGGCCGCCGACGCGCTACGCACCCCGCAGATCCTGTGGGCGTCCGGCATCCGTCCCGACGCCCTCGGCCGCTATCTCAACGACCAGGCGCAGATCGTGTTCGCCGTGCGCATCCGCGACCTTCCCGCCCTCGAGGGGGAGGGCGCGGGCGCGACCGGCCTCAGCGAGTACAGCGGCGTCACGTGGGTGCCCTTCACCGACGACATGCCGTTCCACGGCCAGGTCATGCAGCTCGACGCCTCGCCGGTGAAGCTCGCCGACGACGACCCCGCGGCGCCCGGCTCCATCGTCGGACTCGGCCTCTTCTGCGCGAAGGACCTGCAGGAATCCGACCGGGTGGAGTTCTCCGAGACGGACGTCGACGGCTACGGGATGCCGGCACCCACGGTGCACTACACCCTGACCGACCGCGACCGCGAGGTCATCGCCCGCGGCAAGGAGGAGATCGTCCGCCTCGGCAGGGCCGTCGGCGAGCCTCTCGACGACCGGCCGTTCGTGATGCCGCTCGGCGCCTCGTTGCACTACCAGGGCACCACGCGCCTGGGTGCGGAGGACGACGGCACCAGCGTCTGCTCGCCCCAGGGCGAGGTGTGGCAGGTGCCCGGTCTCTACGTCGCCGGCAACGGCGTCATCCCGACCGCGACGGCCTGCAACCCGACCCTCACCGGAGTCGCGCTCGCCGTCAACGGCGCCCGGGCGATCGCCGACCAGCTCACTCATGACTGAGCAGCCAACATTGCTTATGTCGAATTCAATCATTAGTATGAAGAAATAATGACAAAGAAGTCCGCGGCCTCGTCCGCGCCGACGAGGAGGTTTTCGTGATCCCCGATCGCATCATCGAGCAGGGCACGCTCACGACGTCGAACGGCCGCGCGGCCGTCGAGGTCCGGCTGCCCTGGTACCGAGCCCTCCCCGGCTCCTGCATCGCCGGCGCGAAGCTCACGGTCGACGGCGTCGAGGCGCCGGCCGAGTCGCTGCGCTGGCGCATGAACGACCGGGAATTCACGTTCCCGGAGCTCGTCACGGAGACGGACGAGTGGTGGTTCCCGCTGGATTCCGCCGTGCTGTCCGGCGACCTCGATGTCGCCGCCGATGCCGAGCACGAGGTGCGCGTCGACCTGGTGCTCTACATCCCGTACATCATCATCTCGGACACCGAGACGCTCCACATCGAGGAGCACGACGTGAAGACCATGACCGCCCGTCAGCAGCAGGAGGCACACGCATGAGTGCGCAGGACGTTCAGAGCAAGGGAACCCCGATCCAGGGCGTCACGCTCTACAGCTTCACGCGCGCCTTCCACGGCCGCGAGTACGACCTCGAAGGGCTTATCCGCAAGGTCGCCGCTGAGGGCTACGGCCCCGGACTGGAGGTCATCGGCTTCTCGAGCTTCCGTGGCTTCCCCGAGGTCGAGGACTCCTTCGCCGGCTGGTTCAAAGACCTCGTCGCCGAGACCGGTCTGGTCACGACCTCTCTCGCCGTCAACGCCGACATCGGCATCCACCGCGATCGCCTGCTCAACCAGGACGAGCTGATCGCCTACATGACGCGCCAGATCAAGGCCGCCGCCGCGCTCGGGTTCCCGATCGCCCGCGTGCAGATCTCCATCGAGCCCGACTCGATGGAGGCTCTCGCGCCCATCGCCGAGGAGCACGGCGTCACGCTCGCCCTCGAGGTCCACGCCGACCAGTACGCCTCGCACCCGCGCATCCTCGCGCTGCGCGACCGCTTCGAGAAGGTCGGCTCGCCCTTCCTCGGCTTCACCGCCGACTGGGGTGCCACCGTCAGCGGCTTCGCGCCGTCGCTCATCGAGGCCTATCGTCGCCGCGGTGCGTCGGAGGAGCTCCTCGGCAAGGTCGTCGAGCTGTGGGACACCTACTACGAGCAGGGACCGCCGGCCGATCAGGCCGAGCACGGCAAGCGCTTCGGGTCCTTCATCGGACTGGCCGCGCAGAACGGTCGGCCGGATCTGGGCATCGACTTCGGCATCAACGGCACCGGACTCTTCGGCCCGGCGCGCGTGGACGACTGGCTCGAGATCGTGCCCTGGATCCGCCACGTGCACGGCAAATTCTTCGGCATCGACGAGAACGGCGAGGAGCCCTCGGTCCCGGTCCGCGACCTCATCCGTCTCCTCGTCGAGAACGGCTACTCCGGTGCGGTCTCCAGCGAGTACGAGGGATGGCACTGGAACCACTGGCAGAGCCCCTTCGAGATCATCGCCGCCGAGCAGGCGGTGCAGCGGTCGGCCGCGCAAGACGCCGGATCGCGCATGATCACGGATGCCGCGGAGGCGCGCCGCGCCCTCGACACCCACCTCGCGCACGCCGTGCGCAGCTGAAAGGAACCGGAATGAGCGACGGCATCGCCGGCACCGGCATCAAGCTCGGCACCACCCTCTACTCGATGACCAGCGAATTCGCAGCGGGTCTGTACACGCCCGAGACGCTGATCAAAGAGGTCCACGACCAGGGAATCGGCCCGGGCGTCGAGTTCAACATCGCGCAGCTGCTGCGCACCTACCCCGACGTCGACGACGCCTTCGTCAAGCTCTGGTTCGACTCCCTCGAGAAGTACGGCCTCGAGGCCAGCGCCGTCGGCACCAACCTCGACATGGGGCGCCGCAAGGACCGCGACATGACGCCCGACGAGGAGCACGACTTCCTCGCGCGTCAGCTGAAGACGGCGCACACGCTCGGCTTCAAGAAGGTCGTCATCCGCTCGCACGGCAAGGAGCTGCTGCGCAGCCTCCTGCCGCTGGCGGAGAAGTACGACCAGTACCTCGGCTACGAGATCCACGCACCGTCGGGCCCCAACAACCCGCAGGTGCTGCAGATGCGCGAGATGTACGACGAGCTGCAGTCGGAGCGCCTCGGCTTCACCGCGGACTTCAGCTCCACCATGCACTCGCTGTCGCCGACGCTCCTGCGCACGCTCGGGCAGATGGGCATGGACGAGAAGCACTTCCCGGTCATGGACGAGATCTGGCACGAGCCGACCCCCATGCACGTGCGCAACCAGAAGTTCGAGGACTACCTGAGCGGAGAAGGTGTCGACTTCCTGCGCTTCGGCCCGTTCACGCGCCTCGCCTTCAACATGCACGGCTTGGTGCCGCCGGAGGAGTGGCTCGACATCATGCCGCAGATCTTCCACGTGCACGCGAAGTTCTACGACATCGGCGCCGACGGCGAAGAGCCGGCCATGGACATCCCGCGCATCGTGAGGCAGTTCGTCGAGGGCGGCTACCAGGGGTACCTCTCCAGCGAGTGGGAGGGTCACGCCTTCTCCGACCTGGGGGAGTCCGACCCGATCGACCTCGTCAAGAAGCAGCACGCGCTCATGCGCTCGGCCATCGAAGACACCGTCGCCGCCCGCGCGGCGGTCTGATCCGGCGCACGAACGCCCACCGAGGAGACACCATGGCCACTCACAACTCGCTGTTCGCCGAGAAGGACGTCCGCCGCACCGACGACGGTCTCGCCGTCTCGCTGCAGCTTCCCTGGTATCGCAGCCTCTGGCTGTCCGCCGTCGACGGCGTCGCCGCCACGATCAACGGCACGCCGGTCCCGACCGACCACCTGCGCTTCTCGCTCGAGGGTCGCGAATACCGCATCGAGGAGCTGCCCGAGCAGTCCGAGACGCTCTGGTTCGTCGCCGACCGACCCGACGTGCTCATCCACCTCGACGAGGTGCCGGCCGCCGGCGAGACGATCACCGTCGAGGTCGTGCTCACCATGCGCCTGCTGTACATGCAGATCATGCCCGGTCAGGACGGCGGCCCCGGCCGCTACGTGACCAACCGCGTGCCGGTGCAGCGCGAGCTGGTCCTGGCATGACGCAGCTGCGCCCCCTGCGGGTGGCGATGATCGGCTATGGCTTCATGGGTGCGGCGCACTCGGTCGGCTGGCGGCAGGCGCCGCGCATGTTCGACCTGCCCGTGCCCGTGGAGATGGCCGTGGTGGTCGGGCGCAACGGCGCGGCCGTCACCGCGGCCGCGCAGAAGTGGGGCTGGGCCGAGTCGGCCACCGACTGGCGCGAGGTGATCGCGCGCGACGACGTCGACATCGTCGACATCGTCACGCCGGGCGACTCGCACGCCGAGATCGCGATCGCCGCCCTGGCCGCGGGCAAGCACGTGCTGTGCGAGAAGCCCCTGGCCAACACGGTCGCCGAAGCGCAGGAGATGGCGGATGCCGCGGCGCAGGCCGCGACCCGCGGCATCCGCTCGATGGTGGGCTTCACCTACCGGCGGGTGCCCGCGGTGACGCTGCTGCGCGACCTCATCGCCGAAGGCGTGGTCGGGCGCGTGCAGCAGGTTCGCGCTGCCTACCGTCAGGACTGGCTGGTCGACCCGGAGATGCCGCTCGCGTGGCGCCTGCAGAAGGAGCACGCCGGTTCGGGCGCTCTCGGCGACATCGGCGCGCACATCATCGACATGACGCAGTTTGTCACCCGCCAGACCGTCGACGCCGTCACCGGCGTGCTCGAGACCATCGTGACCGAGCGGCCGTTGCAGGGGGTGGGGTCGGGACTGTCCGGGACCGCCGCCGAAGGCTTCGGGCAGGTCACCGTCGACGACGCCGCGATCTTCACCGGACGCCTCTCGGGCGGCGCGCTCGCCTCATTCGAGGCGACCCGCTTCGCCACCGGCCGCAAGAACGCGCTCACCATCGAGGTGTCGGGCGACAAGGGCGCCCTGCTGTTCGACCTGGAAGACCTAAACAGCCTGCAGTACTACGACCGCACCGCGGCGGAGGACCGGCAGGGCTTCACGAAGATCCTGGTGACCGAGGCATCGCATCCCTATGTCGCCGCGTGGTGGCCGGCGGGGCACATGCTCGGCTACGAGCACGGCTTCACGCACCAGGCGGTCGACTTCGTCACCGCCATCGCCGACGGCACCGACCCGCACCCGTCCTTCGCCGAGGGACTCTCCGTGCAGCAGGTGCTCGACGCCGTGGAGCGGTCGAACGAGAACGATTCCGCGTGGGTGCGTGTGCACGCCCGCGCCGCAGCATCCGTCTGATCCGAAGGAGAATCATGACCCGCCCGATCACGCTGTTCACCGGCCAGTGGGCCGACCTGCCATTCGAGGAGGTCGCCCGTCTCGCCGGCGAGTGGGGCTACGACGGCCTCGAGATCGCCTGCTGGGGCGACCATATCGACGTCTCCCGCTGGGATGACGCGGACTACGTCCAGTCGCGCAAAGACATCCTCGAGCGCAACGGGCTGAAGGTGTGGACCATCTCGAACCACCTCGTCGGGCAGGCCGTCGCCGATGACCCGATCGACGAGCGCCACCACGGCATCGTCCCGGACCGGGTGTGGGGCGACGGTGACGCGGAGGGGGTGCGTCAGCGCGCCGCCGAAGACCTCAAGGACACCGCCCGCTTCGCCGCCAAGCTCGGCGTGAGCACCGTGACGGGATTCACCGGCTCGTCGATCTGGAAGTACGTGGCGATGTTCCCGCCCGCCTCGCAGGAGATGATCGACGCCGGCTATCAGGACTTCGCCGACCGGTGGAACCCGATCCTCGACGTGTTCGAGGAGGTCGGGGTGCGCTTCGCGCTCGAGGTGCATCCGTCGGAGATCGCCTACGACTATTGGACGGCGAAGGCCACGCTGGACGCGATCGGGCACCGCAAGAGCTTCGGCTTCAACTTCGACCCGTCGCACTTCGTCTGGCAGCAGCTGGACTCGGTCGCGTTCGTGCTCGACTTCGCCGACCACATCTTCCACGTGCACGTGAAGGAGTCCGTCACCAACCTCGACGGCCGCAACGGCGTGCTCGGCTCGCACCTCGCCTGGGACAACCCGCGCCGTGGCTGGACGTTCGTGTCCACCGGGCACGGCGCCGTGCCGTGGGAGCCGATCTTCCGGGCGCTCAACGCGATCGGCTACGACGGACCCACCAGCGTCGAGTGGGAGGACGCCGGCATGGACCGTCTCGTCGGCGGCCCCGAGGCTCTCGCGTTCGTCCGCAAGCTCGCGACGATCACGCCCCCGCACCAGCTTTTCGACGCTGCGTTCAGCAGCAAGTGAGGAACCCCTCCATGACCGACGTCCTCGACGTGCTCATCCTGTCGGGTCACATGACCGTCGAGCACGACAACGCCCACCGCAGCTTCCGGCTGCACAATCAGTGGATCACGACGCTGCTGGAGGACACCGGCCGGTTCAAGGTGCGGGTGACCGAGGACCCGCGCGGGCTCACCTCCGAGATCATCGACAAGTACGACGTGCTGATCGTCGTGTTCGAGGGCCGGGACGGCTACCACGACATGGCGACGGGATTCGGCGCGGAGACGGATGCCGCGATCCTGAAGTTCGTCCACGACGACGGCAAGGGCATCGTGTGGTTCCACGGCTCCGCCGCTCAGGAGGACCGCTGGGGCTACCCCGAGGAGTACAACGTCATGCGCGGCGCGAAGCTCAGTGCGTGGGAGACGGGGCTGCGCCCGCGCCCGTGGGGCGAGGCGCTGCTGACGACGGCCGAGCCGCGGCATCCGATCACCGAGGGCATCAGCGCCACGTGGACGGTCACCGGCGACGACATCCTCGTCGGCGTGGAGATGTACGACGGCGCCCAGGTGCTGCTGACGACGTTCGACGATCTCGCGGCGTACGAGAAGGCCCCGGTGTGGCCGATGTCGCACTACCCGGTCGCGATCCCCGAGGAGGGGATCGCCGGCCTGCCGGGCATCGACACCGACCAGCCGCTGGCGTGGATCAACGAGTACGGCGCGGGTCGGTCGTTCACGATCACGATCGGGCACGACATCGACACGTTCCGCCGCATCGAGTTCATCCGGATGTTCCCGCGGGGTGTGGAGTGGGCGGCGACCGGCGAGGTGACGCTGATGGGTCCGGATCGCCGCGGCGACCGCCGGATCAACCCCTGGCCGTACTACAACGGCGAAGGGTGAGCCTGCTGCGCATCGGCATCCTGGGTGCCGGCGGCATCGCCGAGCGGGCGATGGTCGAACCGTCGCGCGGTGTCGAAGGCGTGGAGGTCGTGGCGATCGGCGCGCGCGAGCCGTCGCGCGCGGAGGCGTTCGCGGAGCGGCTCGGCCTGCCCATCGCGGGCGACTACGAACGGGTGCTGTCCGACCCGTCGATCGACCTGGTCTACCTCGCGCTGCCGCCTGTCGTGCACGCGCAGTGGGCGGTGCGGGCGGTCGAGGCCGGCAAGCACGTGCTCTGCGAGAAGCCGCTGTCGGCCAATGGAACGACGGCGCAGCAGATCGCGGATGCTGCGGCCGCTGCCCATCGGCGGGCGTTCGTCGGCTTCCACTACCGCCTGCACGCCTCGACCGTCCGCCTGCTCGAGGTGCTGCGCTCCGGTGTGCTCGGTGCGGTGCAGAGCGTGGAGATCGACTTCAGCATCCCGCACTTCGTCGTGAAGCCCGGCAACATCCGGCTCGACGGCGACCTCGCCGGGGGAGCGGTCATGGACGTCGGCTGCTACGCGGTCGACCTGCTGCGCGCGGCGTGGGGCGAGCCCGAGGTCCTCTCCGCCGTGGCGGAGCTCTACGACGCCGACCCGCGCATCGACCTGCAGACCGACGCGCAGCTGCGGCTGCCCGGCGGCATCCCCGCGTCGGTGCGGTCGTCGTTCATCGGCGACGACACGGGCGCGATGGTGATGCGGGTGACGGGGTCGGACGCGTCGCTCGAGGCGACGAGCGTCATCGTGCCGCAGTGGGGCGCGACGCTGCGCGTGACGGCCGGCGACGAGGTGCTGATCGACGAGAAGGCGGCCGAGGGCGAGAACAGCTACGCCCGGCAGCTAGAGCACCTGCGTGATGTGCTGGCCGACGGCTCGCCGAGCATCCTCGACGCCGACCGTGCGGTGGGCACGATGCGCGTGGTCGACGCGATCTACCGCGCGGCGGGTCTGCAGCCGCGCTGAGGCGGCGGGCGTTTCGACTCGCTGCGCTCGCTCAACGAGCGGCGCGGAGCGACCGACGAATCGGAACGCGGCTGGCACGCCGGGCGTTCACCTGACGCTGCGTGTCGGTATCGCGGCGAGACGGGACACCAGGTGTCAGGTGAGCGGTGGGCGTGGGCGTTTCGACTCGCTGCGCTCGCTCAAGGACCGGCGCGGAGGCCGCCTTGACCCCGGATAAACGCGATTCGCGCGCGCAAACGCCGCGGTGCGGCGTTTACCCGCGCGGATCGCGTTTATGCGGGGTATGTGAGGGCGGCGCGGGCAAGGGCGAGGTGACGGCGGGTGATGTCCCAGGGGTCGTCGTCGAGCCACTCGTGGCCGCCCCACTCGCTGCAGAGCGTCCCGGTGAAGCCGGTGGTGCGCAGGGCGGCGCCGAGGTCGCGGATCGGGCCGGAGACCTGGCCGTCGGTGTCGTCGAGGTCCCAGAACTTCAGGTGCACGCCCGAGAGCAGCGGCAGGACCGAGGTCAGGTCGCCGATGTTCGAGCGGCCGAAGCGGATCAGCAGGTTCATGAACAGCGTCTGCACCTGTCCCGGAACGCGGCCGCCGCGCAGCTCGTCGAGCACCGCCGCCAGGGTCGCGGGCTCGCGCCACTCCTCGCGGAGTCGCCGCACCAGGTCCGACGACACGCCGGCCGCGGCGAGGCGGTCGAGGTAGCCGTGCGGGAGCGATGGCATGAGCATGCTGATGTCGAGAAGCAGGCGCACGTGCGGGCTGTCGATGTCCGCGATGTCGCTGATCGCGGCATCCGTCTCCGGTCGTCCGGGAGCCTGCTGGCCCTGCGCCTCCTCGAACAGCACGAGGTCGAGGTCTTCGAGCACCGGCACGAGGCGGCGGAGCAGCGCCGGACCGGCCTGCCCGATCGGCAGCCGCACGCCGTCCGCGCCGATCGCGGCCGCGGCCACGAGCTGCGGACGCAGGAAGTCGAAGCGCTCGTCGTCGGTGCGGCGTCGGGTCGCGCTCGCCCAGTCGTCGATGCTCCCGCCCACAATGCTGACGCGGCCGCCCGCGCCGTCCAGCGCATCGCGGAATGCCGTCGTGTCTCGCTCGCCGGGCGCGGGGAAGCCGCGCCACAGCTGGCCGAGCTCGACCTCGACGGTGTCGGCCACGTCGCGCTCGACGAGGCTGAGGGCGAGCTGCGGCGCCGTCGTCTCGGCGCGGATGAGCTCGGGAGTGAGGTTGAAGGCGCTCGCGGAGAGCGTCCAGCCGGAGGGCAGAGGGGAGGTCATGTCGGGCTCCGGCTTCAGGCGACGGCGCGCGACACGGTCGGCACGGCGGCCGAATTGTCGAGCACGAGCGTGCGGGTGGTGGCGAAGGGCAGGGTCAGGGGCGCGTCCGGTCCGCCCGGGAGGTAGGGGATGAGCAGCCGATATGACACCGACATCTCGTGCGCACCGGGCTCGAGCCCACCGCGGACGCGCAGCACCAGCCGGTCCTGCACGAACCACTCGCCCCGCTCGAAGGCGAGGGCCGAGGGGGCGACGGTGCGTTCGCCGAGGGCGACGAGCAGATGCTCGACAGGCGAGCCGTCCACGGTCAGCTGTAGATCGGACGTTCCCGCTACGGGCAGCGAGCGGATCCAGGGAAGCGACAGGCGCACCCCGAAGCCATCGGTGGTGGTGAACAGTGCATCGTCGCGGAGCATCATCAGCGTCATCGGAACGTCCTCGAGCCGGTGGCAGCTCGACCTACGACGAGCACTTACGCACCATATCGCAGAACTTCCGCACGAATGAAGTCAAAGACGCGGATGCTGCGACCTCGGCGATCGCGAAGGGTCCGTCAGCCCGCGACCAGCTCCTCGGGATGCACGCGCTCCCGCGACGGCCGGCCGTCGGCGAACCACCTCGGGAAGGTGACGTCGAACAGCTGCTCGCGCACCATCTCCGCTCCGCCGCGGAGCGGCTCGCGCCGATCGTTGATCGACTGCACGATGCTCAGATCGCGTGTCGCCAGCGGCAGCGACAGCTCGTACACCCGCTGGCGCACCTCGGCGAGGAACACCTCTCCGGCCCCCACGACCGCGCCGCCGATGACGATGCGCTCCGGGTTGAACATGTTGACCAGCGCGGCGATCGACTCGCCGATCACGCGCGCGCACTTCTGGATGAGGGAGATCGCCAGGGCGTCGCCGGACTCGGCGGCGCGGGCGATGAACTCCGGGGTGATCGGCTCAGCGCCGCCGGCCAGCATGCCGCCGGCACCGTCCGCGACGGCGGCCTCGGCGTCGCGCACCAGCGCCCAGCCTCCGGCGACCGCCTCGAGGCAGCCGGTCTTGCCGCAGCGGCACAGCGAGGTGGAGCCGGCGACGCGCACATGGCCGATGTCGCCCGCGGCGCCGTTCGCGCCGCGGTGGATGTGACCCTGCGACAGCAGCCCGGCGCCGATCCCCGATCCGACCTTGCAGTAGATGAGGTCGAGGTGCTCGTCGCGGCGTCGGCTGCGTTCGGTGAGCGCGAGGAGGTTCACGTCGTTGTCGACCCACACCGGCGCGTCGTAGCGCTCCTCGAAGCGGCGCCGGATGTCGAAGCCGTTCCAGCCCGGCATGATCGGCGGGGCCACCGGGCGCCCGGTGGCGAAGTCGACGGGGCCGGGGATGCCCACCGAGACGCCCCACACGGGCACGTCGGGGGTCGCGGCGAGAAGCTCGTCGATCATCTCGAGCGCGGCGTCGAGCGTTTCCGCGGGTCCCCGCGCGATGTCCCACGCGCGGTGCTTCTCCTCGATGATGTCGCCCTCGAGCATCGCGACGCCGACGTGGATGTGCAGGGCGCCGAGTGCGCAGACGACGATGCGTCCGCGGTCGGCGCGGAAGCGCAGGGTCCGAGGCGCGCGGCCACCGGAGGAGGGGCCGTACTCCGCGTCCTCGATGAACCCGATCTGGATGGCCTGGTCGACGCGCTGCGTCACCACTCCGCGGCCGAGTCCGGTCACCCGTCCGATCGCGGGGCGGGTCGCGGCATCCCCCGAGCGCACCATGTTGACGATGCGCAGGAGGCTCGTCACCTCGTCGGTCTGAGCGCCGAACCGCAGTGTGGATTCTGTTGCCATGGTCGATTCTCACACAAGAGGGGTGCGAGAACGTCGATTTTGTCCCGACTATGGTCCTGAACAGCGCATTCTTAGGTACGCTTCAGGCATAACGAGCGAGGGGGCCGTGATGCCGACCGGAGTGGGGATCGTGGGCGCGGGGCCGGGGGTCAGCGCGCTGCACCTGCCGACCCTTGCGCGCGTGGGCGGCCGCTTCGACGTCGTCCACATCTCGGACGGCGGCAGCGGCCGAGCTCGTGGGCTCGCCGATCGGGTGGGCGCCCGTGCGTCGTCGGGAATCGACGAGCTGCTCGCCGACGACCGCGTCGAGGTCGTCGTGCTGTGCTCGCCACCGGCAGAGCACGCCGCGCAGATCCTCGCGGCCGTCGCCGCGGGCAAGCGCGCGGTGCTGTGCGAGAAGCCGCTCGCCACGACGGCGGAGGATGCGGCGGCCGTCATCGACGCCTGCCGTGCGGCCGGCACGGCGCTGCTCGTGGGCACGAATCACTTCTACGACCCGGCCTGGGGTCGCGCCCGCCATCACCTCACCGCCGGGGGCCGACCCGTGTGCGCGATCTCGCTGACCCTCGCGCTGCCGCCGAACGGGCGCTATCACGACGTCGTCACAGCGCTGGAGGTGTCGGCGCCCGCGCCCGGTCGCGGCGGCCCAGACCTCTCAGTGCCGCAGATCGCCTCCGCGGTCGTGCGTTCGCTCCTGGCCGGGCTCGCCGTCCACGACCTGCCGATGGTGCGCGACCTCGCGCCCGAGATCGAGCGGGTCGTTTTCGCCCGCGCCGTCGCGCCGCTCGGCTTCGCCGTCGGCTACGTCGCGTCCGGCATCCCCGTCCGGCTGGCCACCGTCATGCTGCCCGAGGGCGCCGACGCCCTGTGGCGTCTGCACATCACGACAGACGTCGACCGCGTCGAGGTGTCGTTCCCCCCGGCGTTCGTGCACGCCGGCAGCGCCACCGTGCGCGTGACCGGTCAGGACGGCACCGTCACCACCTACCCGACGGTCGCCGAGGACGGATATCTCGCCGAGTGGCGGGCGATGGCGGACCTGCTCGACGGCCACGGCGTCGTCGAGTACGACGAGCTGCTCGACGACGCGCGGTACGCCCTTCGCCTCGCCGACGACGCGGCGGGCCTCATCCTGCAGGGGGCCGGCTCGTGAGCGCTCCTCGCATCACGGTCGCGGCGCCCCTCGAGCGCTTCCGCATCGCCGCGGCCGAACTGCCCCTCCGTGCTCGTGAGGCGACCGAGCGCGACGGCATCGTCGTCGTACCGGGTGTCGGACGGTGGACGGATGCCGCGGCCACCGCTGCTGCGGACGGCGCGTCCGCGCTCGTCATCGCCGACCCGGCGATCGTCTCCTCCGACGCGCTGCGACAGCTGACAGCGGAGCTGCGCATCCCCGTCGTCGTCGAGCGGCCCCGCCTCCGGCCGGATGTTATGGCGGATGCCCGCCGCGCGCGCGGCGACAGCGCTCCCCGGATGCTGATCGCCGAGGCATCCGGTCCTGCCTCGGACCTCGACGCCGTCACGCGCGATGCCTGCGGCTGGCTGCGGGTGCTGTCCGGAGGCGGCCTGCGGGTCATCGCCGGCGACCGCACCCTCGCGCTCCTCGAGACGGCGACCGGGCTCGCCGCCACAGTCGGCGCGATCGCCGCGGCACGCACCTCCGTCGGCATGCGCGTCGAAGTGCTGGGGGAAGTGCAGACCCAGGTCGACATCGGTCTCACCGCGCGCGTCGTGACGACGTCGAGCGCCGGAGCCCTCGTCGCTCCGGCGCGCTACGAGACCACGGCGAGATTGACGCTCCGTCGTGCGCTCGAGGCGCTCGCGACGGGGGCGGTCCCCGCCGATCTGGACGAGCTGGCCGACGACATGAAGCTCCTCGAGGACCTCCGGCGCGACGCGCGACGCTGATTCTCGGTCATCGGCGAGGGAATAGATGCGGTCGATCCTCCACATCGCAGATATGGCATTCCCTGATATGTCGATCTGCGGCGAAAGTAGTCACGGGAACACCCGCTTGTCTTGTCGAAAGGATCGAAGATGATCAAGCTCCTCTCTCACCTGTCGTTCGTCGCCATCACCACGCCCGATGTGGAGGCCTCCGTCGAGTTCTACAAGACCGAGGTCGGACTCACCGAGGTCGCCCGCGAGGACGGCAAGGTCTACATGCGCTGCTGGGGCGACTACTACGCCTACTCGGTCGTCGTCGCCCCCGGTGACGAGCCCACACTCGAGACGATGGCATGGCGCACTTCCAGCGCCGAGGCCCTCGAGGAGGCCGCCAAGCGCGTCGAGGCTGCCGGCATCCAGGGCGAGTGGATCGACGGCTACAAGATCGGCCGCGCCTACCGCTTCACCGGCCCGTTCGGTCACGACATGACCCTGCACTGGGACGTCGAGCGCCACCAGGCACCCGGCCACGAGGCCTCGATCTTCCCCGACCGCCCCGAGAAGCGCTCGAAGATCGCCGGCGCCCCGCGCCAGCTCGACCACGTCACGGTCGCCACGCAGGACGTCGACGCCTTCGTGAAGTGGTACGTCGACGTGCTCGGCTTCCGCTTCATGGCGCGCACCGTGCTCGACGAGGCGCCCATCTCGGTCTTCTCCGTGCTCACCACCAACGAGAAGTCGCACGACCTCGGCGTCGTGCTCGACGGCTCGACCCGCTCCGGCCGCATCAACCACTACGCCTTCTGGGTCGACACCCGCGAGGAGCTGCTCATCGCGGCCGACACCCTCATGGAGCGCGGCATTCCGATCGAGTACGGTCCGAACATCCACGGCATCGGCGAGCAGACCTTCCTCTACTATCGCGAGCCCTCCAGCCTCCGCATCGAGCTGAACACCGGCGGCTACCGCAACTACGTCCCGGACTGGGAGGCCAACACCTGGAAGCCCTCCCAGGGTTCGAACAACATGTACCGCAACGGCACGATGCCGATGTCGATGACCGAGTCGTTCCCGCCCGCCGACGGCCCCAGTGCCACGGAGGAGGGCGTCCCCGACGAGATCAAGGACGCGCTGCTGAACCCCTACCGCAAGCAGGGCCAGGGCTGAGACGACGAGGGACCGGATGCGCCTGCATCCGGTCCCTCTCGGTCCCGCACCGCCGGACCGCACGACCAGTACGACCGCACGACCCGTTCCATCCCGTACCACCGCAATGACGCGAGGAGATCGCACCCCATGACTTCCACCGGACTCACCGCACCCTTCGCGCTGGCCCGCTACCGGGACGGCGCCGACGCGCGTCTGGGCCTCGTGGCCGGCGACCGCATCCGCCCGCTCGACGCGGACGCCCTGGGCGCCGCCGACCTCAACTCCTTCCTCGCCGCTCCCGACTGGGACCGCCTCGCCGTGCTCGCATCCTCGGAGGAGGGGGGATGGATGCCGCTGGCCGATGTCACCCTGACGGCTCCGGTGCAGCCGCGTCAGGTGCTGCAGGCCGGCGCGAACTACCGCGAGCACGTCATCGAGCTCGTCGCGGCGGGGCTGACCCAGAACAGCGACCGCACGCCCGACGAGGCGCGCGCCTTCGCCGCGAAGCTCATGGACGACCGCAAGGCCAATGGCGAGCCGTACTTCTTCATCGGCCTGCCGGCCTGCATCGTCGGAGATGACGTGCCGCTGGTCCTGCCGTCGTACAGCGAGGTGCACGACTGGGAGCTGGAGCTCGCCGTCGTGATCGGGAAGGAGGCGTTCCGCGTGTCGAAGGAGGACGCCCTCGACCACGTCGCCGGCTACACGATCGTCAACGACATCACCACCCGCGACCTCGTGTTCCGCAAGGACATGAAAGAGATCGGCACCGACTGGTACCGCGCCAAGAACGCGCCGGGCTTCCTGCCGACCGGACCCTTCCTGGTGCCGGCCTCGGCCGTCGACGGCGGCAACCTCACGGTCACGCTGGAGCTCAACGGCACGGTCATGCAGAACGGCGACACCAGCGACCTGCTCTTCGACGTGGCGGCCCTCGTGTCGGGCGCATCGCAGACCATGGCCCTGCTGCCCGGTGACCTGCTCCTCACCGGCAGCCCCGCGGGCAACGGCCAGCACTGGAAGCGATTCCTGCAGGACGGCGACGTCATGACCGGCACCATCAGCGGCCTGGGCACCCAGGTGGTCCGCTGCGTCGCGGAAGGCGCTGCACAGTGAGTGCGCCCGCGACCGCGCCGTCGGAGAGCCCAGCCGACCTCGACCGGTCGAACCCCGAGGCCGAGATCGGCGCCCGCGCCGAGGCGTACCGCAACTGGGGCCGGTGGGGCGAGGACGACGTGCTCGGCACGCTCAACCTCATCGATCCCGCGCACCGCGTCGCCGCGGCAGGGCTCGTGCGGGAGGGCCGGGTGATCTCCCTCGCGCAGTCGTTCGACACGAACGGCCCGCAGAAGGGGTGGCGCCGTCGCACCAACCCGGTGCACACCATGACCGACACGGGCACCGACGCCGAGCGAGCAAACCAGGGATTCCCGCACGGCATCGGCGGCGCGGACGACGTCATCTCGATGCCCCTCCAGTGCTCCACGCAGTGGGACGGGCTCGGCCACATCTTCGACCACGGCTTCGCCTGGAACGGCCGTCGCGCCGGTGACGTCGTGACCAGCGAGGGCGACCTCGTGACGGGCATCGAGCACGCGGCATCCGTCATCGTCTCCCGCGGTGTGCTGCTGGACGTCGGCCGTCACCTGCAGCCCGAGACGGGCGAGCTCGCCGACGGCTACGCCATCACGGCGGCCGACCTCGACGCCTGCGCCGCGGCGGAGGGCGTCACCGTCGGGCGCGGCGACATCGTGCTCGTACGCACCGGACAGCTCGCGCGCACGCGCCGCGAGGGCTGGGGCGACTACGCCGGCGGCCCCGCGCCGGGGCTCTCGCTGACCACTGCCGGCTGGCTGCACCGCACCGAGATCGCGGCGATCGCGACAGACACGTGGGGCTTCGAGGTGCGTCCGAACGAGTTCGACGCGCCCGCGTTCCAGCCCCTGCACCAGGTGGTGATCCCCAACATCGGACTCACCATCGGCGAGATGTGGGACCTCGACGAGCTCGCCGAGGCCTGTGCGTCGTCGGGCCGGTACGAGTTCCTGCTCTCGGCCGCGCCGCTGCCCATCACCGGCGCCGTCGGCTCGCCCATCAATCCGGTCGCCGTCCTCTGACGCGCGCCCTCCCCACCGTCACCGAGAACAGAGGAGTTCCGACATGACCGCAGTCACCACCGTCGCGATCGCCGGCACCGGCGTCGCCGGGCTCGCCGCCGCGATCCAGCTCGCTAGAGGAGGTGTCGCCGTCGACGTCTTCGAGGCCAAGAGCGAGCCGTCCACCCAGGGGTCGGGCATCTCGCTCCAGGGTAACGCCCTCCGCGTCTTCGACGCGCTCGGCGCGTGGGACGACATCCGCGCCGCGGGCTTCCCGTTCGAGGGTCTGAACCTGCGTGCCCCCGGCCCCGGAGCGCCGATCGTGGCCGAGCTCCCCGACGTCAAGACCGGCGGACCGGACTACCCCGCCGCCATGGGGATGCCGCGGGCCGACCTCACCCGGATCCTCCTCGACCACGCGCAGCGCGCGGGCGCCACGGTGCGCTTCGGCGCGAAGGTCACGGGCGTCGAGACCGACGACGACGGCGTGGAGGTATTCGTCAACGACGAGTCCGCCGGCCGCTACGACCTCCTCATCGGTGCCGACGGACTGAACTCGCATGTGCGCGAGCTGATCGGCATCGAGACCAAGCCCGAGCCGACCGGCATGGGCATCTGGCGCACCTTCGTGTCGCGTCCGGCCTCGGTTGAGCGCAGCGAGCTCTACTACGGCGGCCCGATGTTCATCGCGGGGTACACACCGACCGGCGAGGACAGCATGTACGCGTTCCTCGTCGAGAAGGCGGAGGACCGCTTCGGCATCAGCGACGAGGATGCCACGCGCATCATGCTCGACGAGTCGCGCGCGTACGACGGACCGTGGAACGACATCCGCGCCGACCTCGCTGAGGGCGCCCACGCCAACTACACGTGGTTCACGAAGCACATCATCGACGGGGAATGGAACCGCGGCCGCGCCATCGTCATCGGTGACGCCGCGCACAGCTGCCCCCCGACGATCGCGCAGGGTGCCGCCCAGGGCCTGGAGGACGCGGTCGTGCTGACCGAGCTCCTGCTCGCCCGCGACGCCGTCGACCAGAGCCTGTGGGACGAGTTCCACGCCCGCCGCCTGCCCCGCGCCCGCGCCGTCGTCGAGGCGTCGGTGCAGCTCGGCCAGTGGCAGCTCGACGGCGTCCGCGACGCCGACGTGCCCGGTCTCATGTTCGGCATCGCCCGCCAGATGGCGGTGCCGGCATGAGCGCGCAGCATCCCACCGTCGACGTGCACGCGCACGTCCTCCTCCCGGGCATGCACGCGGAAGTCGAGCGTCGCGCGCCCGAGGAGGTCGCCGAGGCGGCCGCCCTCGACCTCCGTCGCAATGGCGTGGAGAGCCAGAAGGTGTCCGGGCCCATGGTCGGGTCCCGCATCCCGAAGCTCACCGACGTGCGCGAGCGCCTTGCATCCATGGACGCCCAGGGCATCGACCGCCAGTGGGTCAGCGTATCGCCGAACCACTTCTACCCGTGGGCAGGCGAAGGTCTGGCGGGCTGGGTGGCGGGGGAGACGAACCGCCTCGTCGCCGAGCATGTCGCCCAGGCGCCCGATCGGCTCACCGGCCTCGGCGTCGTGCCCCTGCAGCACCCGGCGCACCTGGTGGAGTACCTCGACGACGCCGTGCTCGGGCGCGGCCTCGCCGGCGTGGAGATCTCCTCGTTCGCGGGCGACGTCGAGCTGTCGGACGAGCGCCTCGAGCCGTTCTGGGCCCGCGCGGCCGAGCTCGGCTGCGTCGTGTTCCTGCATCCCTTCGGCTGCTCGCTCGACGAGCGCCTCGACCGGTTCTACCTCGCCAACACGGTGGGTCAGCCGACGGAGAACGCCGTCGCGCTGTCGCACCTGATCTTCTCGGGCGTGCTCGACCGCCACCCGGGCCTCAAGATCGTCGCGGCGCACGGCGGCGGCTACCTGCCGTTCGCGATCGGCCGCTCCGACCACGCGTGGCGCGTGCGCGCCGACGCGCGGCGCTGCGAGCACGAGCCCTCGACCTACCTGCGCAAGCTCTGGTTCGACACGGTCGTGCACGACCCGATGGCGCTGCGCCACCTCGTCGAGGTCGCCGGCGGCTCCCGCGTGCTGCTGGGCAGCGACTTCCCGTTCGACATGGGCTCGGAGGATCCGCTCGGCTTCATCCGCAGCGCGGGCCTGCCGAGCGAGATCGTCGACCGGATCGCCGGCGCCAATGCGCTCTCCCTCGTGGAAGACCGGGTGCACGCATGAGGATCGGACGCTGGAACGGACCCGACGGCGTCGGCGAGGGGATCATCCTCGACGACCGGGTCATCGCCTTCCCCGACGGCGCCACCGTCGCCGACGTGCTGGCCCGCGGCCTCGACGAGACCCTCCGTCTCGGCCGGGGCGTCGAGCCCGAGCAGGGCACGCCCCGCGAGGCGGTGAAGCTGCTCGCACCGCTCGTACCCGCCTCCATCCGCGACTTCGTGGCCTTCGAGGAGCACGTCGAGGGCATCAGCGCCTCCGTCGACGGCGCGAGCGAGGTCGTCCCGGAGTGGTACCAGCTGCCGACGTTCTACTTCACCAACCCGCACAGCGTCCGCGCCAGCGGTGAGGTCGTCGACGTGCCGGAGACCGCCCGCCTGGACTTCGAGCTGGAGCTCGCCGTCGTCATCGGCGCCGTCGCGGGGTCCGACGGTGCGAACCTCGATGCGGAGGCCGCGGCATCCCACATCTTCGGCTACACCGTCATGAACGACTGGTCGGCGCGCGACCTCCAGGCGCGCGAGATGAAGGTGCGCCTCGGCCCCGCGAAGGGCAAGGACTTCGCCACGACCCTCGGGCCGTGGATCGTCACGGCCGACGAGTTCGCCGATCGCCTCGACGGCGAGGGCTTCCTGCCGCTGCACGCCGAGGTGAGCATCAACGGCGAGCGGGTGGGGAAGGACCGCATCTCGAACATGGGATGGCCCTTCCCGGAGCTCGTGGCCTACGCCGCGCGCAACTCGGTCGTGCGTCCGGGCGACGTGCTCGGGTCGGGGACGGTCGGCAACGGCGGATGCCTCGGCGAGCTGTGGGGACGACGCGGCGAGCTGAGCCCGCCGCCCCTGGAGCCGGGCGACGAGGTGCGGATGGTCATCGAGGGCGTCGGCGAGATCGTCAACACGGTCGGGCGGAAGGTGCCGGCACCGCCGATCCCGGCGGCCCGGAAGCGTCCGCGCAACCGGTGAGTCGCCGCGACTTTGGTTGAAAACCGACCGAAGAGGCCGTAGAATGAAGGGGACGTCGGGGCCTGCAGGGTCCGTTCGCACGGTGCTGATGCCGGAGCGGCACATACGGTCGCGTCGATCACCCGGTCGTACGGGTGCCCCTCCGATGACTCTGTCTCCTCTGCGCCTGCGGCTTCTCGTCGCCTCCCTCCTGGTGGTCTCGTTCCTCGGCGCCCTCGACCACACCGTCGTGTCCACCTCGCTCGCCACCATCGCGGGCGAGCTGGGCGCGCTCGAGCAGCTCAGCTGGATCATGGTCGGCTACACGCTGTCGGCCACCGTCATGCTGCCTGTGCTCGGCAAGCTCGGCGACGTCCTCGGCCCTCGGCGGGTGTTCGTCGCGTCGCTGATGCTCTTTGTGGCGGCGTCCCTCGCCTGCGGGTTCGCGCCCAGCATGGGCTGGCTGATCGCCGCGCGCGTCGTGCAGGGCGTCAGCTCCGCGGGCATCCAGCTGATGTCGCAGACGATCATCGCCCGGGTGACGAGCCCGCGCGAGCGGCCGCGGTACATGGCGGTCATCGGCGCCGCCTTCCCGATCGCGATCGTCGTCGGTCCCGTGCTCGGCGGCCTCATCACCGACTTCTGGGGCTGGCAGTGGGTGTTCTGGATCAACGTGCCCGTCGGCATCGTCGCCCTCACCCTCGCCCTCATCGCGGTGCCGCACCTGCCCGGCGGCGCCCACCCGCGCTTCGACATCTCCGGGTCGGTCGTCTTCACGCTCTCGCTCGTGGCCCTCGTGCTGGCCGTGACGTGGGTCGGCGAAGACTCGCTGCTGCTGACGGCGCTCGCGCTGTTCGCCGTCGCGGCGGCGGGCTTCGTGGTGTTCTTCATCATCGAGGTGCGCGCCGAGGCCCCGATCATCCCGCTGCATCTGCTGCGCAACCGGACGATCCTCGCGTGCCTGGCGCTGTCGGCCATCATCGGGGCGGGCCTGTTCGCCACCACGTCCTACCTCCCGACGTACTTCCAGATGGCCTACCGCACCAGCGCGACCGTCTCGGGTCTCGTCCCCATCGCCACGGTGCTCGGCATGCTCGTGGCCAATCTGCTCACCGGCTACCTCGTGAGCCGTACCGGACGGTACCGCCCCTATCCGATCATCGGCACGACGCTGAGCGCCGGCGGTCTGCTGGTGATGGCGCTGCTGCCGCCCGGCGCGCCGCTGTGGGTGCCGATGATCGTCATGGCCGTCGTCGGCATGGGCACGGGCGGGTTCATGAACCTCGTCTTCGCCCTCGTGCAGAGCTCCGCTCCGGCCTCCGATCTCGGCGCCGTGACGGCGACGACCAACCTCGTCCGGCAGGTCGCGTCCACACTCGGCACCGCCGTGGTCGGCGGCGTGCTGGGATTCGGCGTGGCGGCGCTGCTGCCGTCGACCCTGGATGCTGCGACCCTCACCCCGAAGGCCGTGCACGCCGCATCGCCCGAGGTGCAGGACGCGGTGGCGCTGATCTACCATGACGTGTTCTCGCCGATCTTCCTCGCCCTCGCCGTCGTCTACGCCCTCGGCATCGTCGCTGCGGTCGCCCTCCCCGGCGGACGGCTCAGCGATGAGACACCCGCACCTGTCCCGGATCCTCAGGCGCAGACCGTCTGAGCCGCGGCATCCGCTCTTCTTCCCCCGTTCCCCCCTTCTCGAGGAGTCATCATGTCGGAACCCACCGTCGTCGTCGTCGGCAGCGGACCGATCGGCGCCGCCTATGCGCGCGTGCTCGTGGAGTCGGTGCCCGGAGCGAGGGTCGTGATGTTCGAGGCCGGCCCGCAGCTGACGCCGATCCCCGGCGAGAGCGTGCGCAACATCGCCGATCCGGCGGAGAAGAAGCACGCGCGCGAGATCTCGTAGGGCCCGCAGGCCGGTTCGCTGCGCGAGTCGCTCGGGCTGCCGCCCGGCGTGGCGGTCGAGGGCATGTTCACCGCCCGGGAGGGCACGCACCTCATCGACTTCGGCGGCGAGGGATCGGGCCACGCGCCCTCCTTCCCGGCGGCGGCGGCCTCCACGAACGTCGGCGGCATGGGAGCGCATTGGACGTGCGCCACGCCGTCACCGCAGTTCAGCGAGAAGATCCCGTTCATCGACGACGCGGAGTGGGACGACCTGCTCGCGGAGGCGAAGAGGCTGCTGCACGTGTCCAGCGCGGCCTTCGCCGACTCCGCGGTCGGTGCCGGCATCCGCTCGCTCCTCGAGGACGAGTTCCGCGACGAGCTGCCCGAGGGCTACGGACCGAGCACCCTGCCCGTGGCCGGCGACCCGCAGCCCGACGGCAGCATGCGATGGGCGGGCTCGGACTTCGTGCTCGGTCCGCTCATCGATCCCGCGGCGCCGGAGAGCGCGCAATTCGAGCTGCACGACCTCAGCCTCGTCACCCGCATCGAGGTCGAGGACGGCCGGGCGACCGGCGTCACCGTTGAGGACCTCCGCACGCGCGAGAGCCGCTTCGTCCCGGCCGACCTGGTCGTCGTGGCCGCCGATGCGTTCCGCACGCCGCAGCTGCTCTGGGCCTCGGGCGTGCGCCCGACCGCCCTCGGCCACTACCTCACCGAGCATCCGGTGGTCATCTCGACGGTCAAGGTGGACGCCGACCTGATCGAGCAGTACGCGACCGAGGCCGATCTCGACGCGGAGATCGCGCGGCGCTCGATCAACCCCGTCGACCCGGTGGCCGCGGTCAACCGCATCCCGTTCTCGGAGCCCAACCACCCCTTCTCGCTGCAGGTGATGTACGCCGAGAACCCGCCGTTCCCGCTGCCCGCGGACCACCCCGATGCCGGCAACCGCTGGGGCTACGTCAACATGGGCTACGGCACGCGCAAGCGGCCGCGCTTCGAGGACGCCGTCACGTTCGACGACGACGAGCCCGACTACCGCGGCTTTCCGAACATGACGATCCAGTACGAGCTCACCGAGAACGAGGAGCGCGAGATCGCCGCGGCCACCGAGCGCCTGCGCCGGGCGGGTCGCGCCCTCGGCAGCTTCATCGCGGAGCCGCGGCTGCTGCCTCCGGGCTCGAGCCTGCACTTCATGGGGACGACCCGCATCGGCATCGCCGACGACGGCACGTCCGTCGCCGACCCGTGGTCGCGCGTGTGGGGCGTCGACGGGCTCATCGTCGGCGGCAACGGCACCATCCCGACTGCGAACACCGTCAACCCGACGCTCATGAGCGTTGCGGTCGCTGTACGCGGCGCGCGCAAGGCGGCGGAGGCGCTTGGCGGCTGACCTCGCCGGCCGGTGCCCCGGGCGTCGCACTCGCGTCCCGGCCTTGGATCCCCGGATAAACGCGATTCGCGCAGGAAAACGCCGCATCGCGGTGTTTCCCACCCGGGATCGCGTTTATCCGGGGGTCGAGGGGGTGCCGGGCGCGGGCGGCCGAGCTCCGGCGATGCGGTCGGCGATGAGCTTGGCGCCGGCGGAGGACGTGAAGCCGCCGTCCACGGGGATCTCCGCGCCGGTGATGTAGGCCGAGGCGTCTGAGAGCAGGAACAGCACCGCGCCGACGACGTCGTGCGGGTCGCCGAACCGGGGGAGCGGGGTCAGCTCGCTCTGCGCGGTGCGCATGGGCGCCGGCGCGCTCGCGGTCATCGGCGTCTCGATGAAACCGGGATGGACGATGTTCACGCGGATGCCGCGGGGTCCGAGTTCGGTCGCCGCGGTGTGGGTCAGCCCGCGCAGCCCCCACTTCGAGGCCGTGTAGGCGACCGGGTAGTGGCCCGTCAGGCCCGCGGACGACCCGATGTTCACGATCGACGAGCCGGCCGCCATGAGCGGCGCGAGCGACTGGATGGCCAGGAGCGGACCGGTCAGGTTGACCGCCATCACGCGGTCCCAGTCGGCACGGGCGACGTCGGCGAGCCGGGCGCGATGGGTGATGCCGGCGTTGTTCACGAGGCCGCGCAGCGGCGCACCCTCCAGCATCCCCTCGAGGTCGTGGGCGAGCACCGTCCACGCGGCGTCGTCCGCGACGTCGAGCCGCCGGTAGTGGATGCCGTCGACCCCCGCCACCTCGGCGTCGGCCGCATCGAGGATGTCGGTGGCGATCACCGTCATCCCGGCGTCGGCCAGCGCGAGGGCCTCCGCGGCACCCTGGCCGCGCCCGGCGCCGGTCACCACGACCGTGCCGCATGACAGACCCGTCTCGATCATCGCGCCCTCCCTGTCGTCATCCTACGGAGCCTCATCCCGCCGCGCACCGGTCACCCCCGGGGCGAGAGGTCGGGCAGTGCGCCGGAGCCGAACTCGTGGCGGAGTGCGCTCAGCGCGGCATGCCACCCGGCGAGTCCGTGCACACCGGGACCGGGTGACACCGACGCCGACGCGAGGTACACGCCGCGGATCGGCGTGCGCCACGGCTCGGCGCCCAGCGTCGGCCGCCGGATCAGCTGCCCCAGCGTGGGCGCACCCGCGGCGATGTCGCCGCCGGGGTAGTTCGGGTTGTGGCTCTCGACGTCGACGGCCGAGCGCGAGCTCACGGCGAGCACGGTGTCGCGGAAGCCCGGCGCGAAGCGCTCGATCTGACGGGTGATGGCCTCCGCGCGATCGGCGCTGCTGCCGGCGGGCACGTGCGTGTAGGTCCACAGCGTGTGCTTGCCCTCTGGCGCCCGCGACCCGTCGAAGACGGTGGGCTGCGCCGTGAGTACGTAGGGGCGGTCGGGCATGCGGCCGCGATTGACGTCGTTCTCGGCGGCGGCCATCTCCTGACGCGTGCCGCCGACGTGCACGGTGCCGGCGTGGCGCACGCCCTCGTTCGCCCACGGCACCGGCGCCGACAGGGCGAAGTCGACTTTGGCGACGCCGCCGCCGTAGCGGAACGACTCCATGGCGCGGCGGTAACGGCGCGGCATCCGCTCTCCGGCGATGCGCGTGAGCGCGCGCGGCGTCACGTCGAGGATCACGACGCGCGAGCGCGGCAACTCGTCGAGCGACGACACGTCGACGTTCGTCTCTATGGTTCCGCCGTGCGCGCGGAGATCAGCGGCCATCGCCTCGATGATGGCCTGCGTGCCGCCGAGTGGGATCGGCCAGCCCTTCGCGTGGGCGTACGTGGTGAGCGTGAGCCCGGCGCCCGCCCCCGCGAGGCTCGGCTGGGTCAGGATGCTGTGCGCGGCCACCCCGGTCAGCAGGGCGGGTGCCTCCTCGCCCGAGAAGCGCGCGTTCCACAGCGGGCCGCCCTGCTCGAGCGAGCGGAGTCCGAAGGCGGCGACGGTGAGCGGATGCCGCGGCACCCGCACGAGGGTCGATCCGGTGAACTCGGCCACCTCCGACGCACGGTCCACCAGCGGCTTCATCAGCCGCGCGTAGGCGCGTCCGTCGCGGCCGAGGCCGTCGCTCGTCCGTGCGAGGTCGAGGTGGGCCAGGGCGGCGCGGCCGCCGTCGAGGGGCTGCGCGAAGGAGACGTCGGGCGTGACGAACGGCACCCGGCTGCGCAGGCCGAACTCGCGGAAGAAGCGCGACTCGAACGCCATCGGGTGCACGGCCGCGCAGACGTCGTGCGCGAAGCCGGGAAGGGTCAGCTCACGGGTCGAGGCGCCGCCGCCGATCTGGTCGGCTCGCTCGAAGACGGCGACGGACAGGCCCGCGCGGGCGAGGGTCACCGCCGCCGCGAGGCCGTTCGGACCGGCGCCGACGA
Source organism: Microbacterium jepli (assembly GCF_047237905.1). NCBI lineage: Bacteria > Bacillati > Actinomycetota > Actinomycetes > Micrococcales > Microbacteriaceae > Microbacterium > Microbacterium jepli. The sequence continues at coordinate 1,300,978 of NZ_JBDFLW010000005.1, forward strand.
CCACCGCATCCAGCTGAGCGCCCGCGCGCGTGCTCACTCCGTCGCCTCGGAGACGTCGATCTCGCGGTCGGCGGTCGACGTCCCTCCCGGTCGGTCGGCGATGCCCTCCGCCAGATAGGCCAGCCGGTGCAGGGCCTCCGTGTTGCGCCAGGTGAGCAGGACGTCCATGAGGAATCGCGGAACGAGGGCACCGGGACCGGCGACGGCCTCCTCCTGCATGCGGACGACGCAGCCGTCACCACGCGGCTTGACGTCCATGGTCACGCGCGCTTCGCCCATCGGCCACCCCTTGGCCCGGATGACGAGGTGGCGCGGCGCATCGACCTTCTCCACGACGGTGTCGTCGTCGATGAGCAGCGGCCACACCCCGAAGGAGTGGAAGAGGTGCGAGCCCTGGGCGGGCCAGTCGGCCTGCACCTCGCGCATGCGGGATGCCCCGACCACCCATCCGGGATAGAGCCAGCCGTCGCCGAGCACCCGGAAGACGTCCTCCGGACTGCACCGCAGCTCGCGCACGTTGACGGACATCAGGACCGCCCCCGCACGAGGGCGGTGCCGGCGGCCGCGGCAGCGCCGATCACCGCGGAGCCGGCCACGGCCAGAGCCCGGCGGTGGCGAATCGCCCAGGTCTGCACGCTGTCGGTGCGGGCCTTGTCGTCGAAGACGCCGTGCGCGCCCGCGTCACCGGGGACCGGCTCGTAGAGGTTGGGGGCGACGGTCGAGCGCGGCTTGTCGGGCGCGAGCTGGCCCTGGTACGCGGCCTTCGCGAGGTACCAGTCGAGGAACCGTCCGGCGAAGCGGGCGCCCAGGATCGTCTCCACCGTCGAGATGCCGACCCAGGTGCGACGACGCGGGGTGTCGGCGACGTCGGCGACGGCGCGCGCGCCCACCTCGGGCTGGAAGATCGGCGGCACGGGCTGCGGGTGCTCGGGGAACTCCGACTTCACCCATCCGAACTGCGTGGTGTTCAGGGCCGGCATGTCGACGATGGAGACGGCGACCTTGCTCTTGTCGTGCGTCAGCTCCGACACGACGGCGTCGGTGAAGCCGTGGATGGCGTGCTTGGCTCCGCAGTACGCCGCCTGCAGCGGGATGCCGCGGTGCGCGAGGGCGGAGCCGATCTGGATGATGTGCCCGCGGTCGCGCGCCACCATCCTGCCGAGTGCGGCGCGGGTGCCGTTGACGCAGCCGAGGTAGGTGACGGCCGTCGCCCTCTCGAAGTCGGCCACCGACGTGTCGAGGAACTCCGAGATCGTGCCGGCCATGGCGTTGTTGACCCACAGCGAGATGGGGCCGAGCTCGTCCTCGACGCGCTGCGCGGCAACCTCCACTCCGGCCGAATCGGCCACATCGACGGACACGCCCAACGACCGCCGCCCGATGCGCTGCACCTCGGCGACCGTGGCATCGATGCCGTCCTGGCCGCGGGCCAGCACCGCGACATCCCACCCCCGCCGTGCCAGCTCGCGGGACACCGCCCGGCCCAGTCCTGCACTTCCTCCGGTGACCACCGCGATGCCGCGGCCGTTCGTCGTCTCAGCCATGTCCCCACTATCGCCGCCGGAGCGCGGCGGCGGACGGGACTGGACGAACCCGACCGCACCGGCTAGGCCCGGCCGTCGCCCCCGCTCACCGTCCCACACGCCCGCCGCGTGGGCTGTGCCCCCCGGATAAACGCGATTCGCGCATGTAAATGCCGCGATGCGGCGTTTACGTGCAGAAACCGCGTTCATTGGGGGGCAGACGCGGGGAGGCCCGGACGTCAGGCGCCGAAGACCTCGCGGACGAACGCGAGACGCCGGAGCATATGGTGCTCGCCGCCGCCCTCGTGCCCGTTGAAGGGATACACGGCGATGTCGCGCGGGCCCGCCCACGCGTTGTAGGCGGCGAAGACGGTCGACGGCGGGCAGATGTCATCGCGCAGGGCGACCGAGAACAGCGCCGGCACGTCGGCCGACGGAGCCAGGTTGACGCCGTCGAAGTACGAGAGGGTGTCGAACGCCCGTTCCACGTCGTCGCGGTAGCGCGCGAAGAAGTCGACCAACTCGCCGTACGGCCGGGCATCGGTGATGGCGACTGCACGCTCGAAGTGGCAGAGGAACGGCACGTCCACGGCCGCGCCGACAAGCCCGTCGCTGAGAGCCGCCGCCGCGATGGCGATGCCGCCGCCCTGGCTGCCGCCGGTCACCGCCACGCGGGTCGCGTCGACCTGCGGCAGCTCGCGCACCGCGTCGACGAGCAGCGCGGCATCCGTGAACACACGACGGTAGAAGTAGTCGGCGGGATCAAGGATGCCGCGGGTCATCTGGCCGGGGATGCCGCCGATTCCCTCGCCGGCGCCGTGGTCGGCCGTGGCGCCGACGGCCCACCAGCCCTGGCCGCGCGTGTCCATGACGACGTGGACGTAGCCGGCCTCCGCGTAGGCGTGGTCCTGCCACGCGAGCTTGCGCCCGCCGCCGTAGCCGATGAACTCCACGACCGCGGGGAGCGGCTCGGAGCTGCCGGCGGGGACGTGCACCCATCCGCGCACGCGCTCGCCGCCGAAACCCGAGAACTCGAGGTCGAACGTGTCGACCAGCCGGAGCCCGGAGTCGACGCGGCGGGTCGTTGCGGCCGCGGCCGCGGCGCGGGACTCCGCCAGCGTTCCGCTCCAGAAGTCGGCGAAGTCGTCACGGCGGCGCACCGTCGGCTGGTAGTCGCGCAGCTCGTCGAGCGGAAGGTCGTACTGCGGCATCCCGCGCTACTCCTCGTCGTGTCCGGGGATGGGGATCACCGCGACGTCGACTCCGGGTATCAGCAGCAGGTGGGCTTCGCGGAGGTGGCCTTCGCCGTCGTTCACGACGAGCCACCGCGGCTTCTTCGAAGCGACGCCCTTGGCGATCTCCGCCTTCACGTCTTCGTACTCACGACCGCCGATGCTGTACATGCGGCCGCCGTAGACGATGTCAATCCGCTTCATCGATCGCGTCCTGTCTCTGGTGGGAGTCCGGTGGTTCCGGCACGACGTACAAGCCGGTGGGGGAGTTGGCCGTGTGCATCAGCGCGTCGAGCCACGAGCGGTTGAGCTGCGGACGTCGGCTTCCGTAGAACTTGAAGACCAGTGAGGCGCCGGGGTGGATCCATACGAGCGTGCGGCCGTCGCCGATGCTGTTGTCGTCCTTCCAGACGAAAGTGAACGGCTCGCCGCGGCGGAGCTTCGTGGTGATGGTCATCTGCAGGTGCGCGAGGAGTCGGTCCTCGAAATCGATCCTGATCTGTCCGTCGTAGATGAATCGGCCCATGATGGCACTCCTCGCTCGATGTGGGACCCGACTCTCTAGCGTGCGAGGTACTGAGAAGCAAGGGTCAGAACAGATCCGTCACCGGGCTTGTAGACAGAGCGGGTGAAGACTGTCATCTACGCCGGCGACGCATTCGTCACAGGAGACGCCATTGCGGACGCCGTGCTGCGGTACAGCAAGATCCTAGCCGAGGCGGGCACGGCCGACACGGTCACCATCCCCGTCCGGCGCAACGACGGAGAGCGTGTGGAGGCGACCCTCCTGCTCGGACCGGCGAGTCAGATCGTGGCCGAGTCGCAGCCTTACGACGGCCGCGAAGAGATCGAAGACGGTGATGTCGTCGACGAGCTCAACGCCCGGTCCGACACACGCGATGCGCCGGTCGGGTTGCCCGTCGACGATCCGACGCCGGGCTGGGACGACGAGCTCTGATCAGAGCCGGCCGCCCCGCCTGGTTCACTCGTCGTCGTGATCCTGGCGGATCTTCTTGCCCTGAGCCACGTCGGCCTTCTCCTTGGCCTCCTTTTTGAGGATCTGGCGGTCGTCGCGCGGAGGCAGCTGGATGTCCTCCTCGGCGGCGATGCCGGCCTCGAGCTGACGGCCACGCTCGAGTTCCGCGTCGAACTCGGCGCCGAAGAGCAGCGCGAGGTTGGCGATCCACAGCCAGAGCAGGAAGACGATCACGCCCGCCAGTGAGCCGTACGTGCGGTCGTAGTTCGAGAAGTTGGCGACGTACAGGCCGAATCCGAGGGTCGCGATACCCAGCACCACCATGGCCAGGATCGCGCCGAGGCTGATCCAGCGGAACTTCGGCTGCTTCGCATTCGGCGTCGCGTAGTACAGGATCGCGACGAGCAGGATCACGACGATGAGCAGCAGCGGCCACTTCGCGATGCTCCACGCGAGCTTCACTGCCTCGGACGCGCCGATGGCGGAGCCGACGGCATCCACGACGTCACCCGAGAGCACGAGGATGATGCCGACGACGGCGAGCGAGACGACCGTGATGACCGTCACGATGAGCTGCATGGGGCGGAGCTTCCAGAACGGCCGCCCCTCCTCGATCTCGTAGATGCGGTTCATGGCCCGGCTGAAGGCCCCGACGTATCCGGAGGCGGACCAGAGGGCGATCAGGATGCCGGTCACGAGGGCGAACCCGGCGCCGGACGACTGCGAGAGCTGCTCGACGGGGCCGCGCAGCCCCTCGGCGGCGTCGGGGGCGACGTCGGACACGATCCCGAGGACGGTGTCGGCGGCCGCGCCGTTCTGTCCGAAGACGCCCAGCAGGGAGAAGATCGCGACGAGGGCCGGGAAGATCGACAGGACGCCGTAGTAGGTGAGGCCGGCGGCGGCGTCCATGCACTGATCGGACATGAACTCGCGCAGCGTCTTCTTGAAGACGTAGCCCCAGGAGCGTTTGTCGAGGTCGGTGGGGGAGTCGGGCTTGTCGTCGCGTTCGGCGTCGGGGGCTGCCGTGGAGGAGGAGGTGGAGGGGGACATCGGGAATCCTTCTTTCAACGGGAGAGGGGCGGGATCGCTCCCGCCCCTCGGTGCATCGGCCGGTGCACGACCGACGCGGTGGATCAGCTGCCGCTGACGTTCTCGCGCGCCTCCTGGGCGCGGTCGGTGACGTCCCCGGCGGCGCTGCCTGCTTCGGCCTTCACGTTCTGAGCGGCGTCCTTCGCAGTGTCGGTGACCGAGGCGACGGCATCCTGCACCGGCTGCTTCAGGTCGCCGGCGACCTCTTTGGCCACCCCGCTCGCCTGCTCGACGAGCGGCTGCGCCTTGTCCTTGACCGTTGCGGCCAGCTCCTGCTCCTTCTGCGAGGCAGGGAACAGCGAGGCCACGAGCAGGCCGGCGCCCAGGGCGATGAGGCCGACGGCGAGCGGGTTGCCCTCCGCCTTCGCCTTGACGCCGTGCGCGGCATCCGACACGGACGAGCCCGCGTCCGACAACGCTCCGGAGGTGGCGGAGACGCCGTCGTGCGCCACGCCCATGACGCGATCGCGGATGCCGGACAGTCCGGCGCGCATCTTGTCGGTCTGGCGAGCGGCGATCTTCGAGGGCGTCACCTTGTCGGCCAGGGCATCGACGTCCTGACCGAGGTTCAGGCGGGTGCGCTCGATCTCGGCGCGGATCTCTTCGGGTGAGTCACTCATCGGTTCTCCTCATTTCTCTTGAACGTGGGCGGGATCTCCTGCAGGGTCTCCACGGTCTGCGGAGCGCCCTTGACCTTCTTCAGCTGCGAACGTCCGACGACGAACAGGATCAGCGCGATCACGGCCCACACGAGCGCCACCACCACACCCGCCCAGCCGCCGCCCATCAGCGTCGAGAGCGCCGCCCACAGCGCGATCGACAGGAAGAGCACGGTCATGGATGCCGCGTACCCGGCGCCGCCGAGCATCCCCGCGCCCTTGGCGGAGGTCGTGGCGGTCTCGCGCAGCTCGGCCTTCGCGAGCGTCAGCTCCTGGCGCATGAGCGTCGAGAGGTCGCGGGTGACCTCGCCGAGCAGCTCGCCGAGGGATGCGGTGGCCGCGCGCTGCTCAGAAGGAGTCGCGTCGCTCATCGATGCCCTCCTCGCGGTCGTCGGTGTACCGCGACGCGGCCTCGGTGTAGACCGGCGAGTCCAGCGGGTCGACGTCGGCGGCGTACACGTCGGTGGTGACCGGTGCGGTGCCGATGACCGTCGCCGGCGCGACGAAGCCGCCATCGACGACGGGGCTCTGCACGCCGGTGCCGGTGCCGGTGGTCGGGGTGGCAGCGGCTCCGGTGCTGTCCGGTGCCCCGGCCGCGAGGGCGCGGGTCAGGCGCCCGGCGACGACGCCCGCGACGACTGCTCCGGCGATGAAGATGCCCGGGCGACGGCGCGCGAAGGCCTTCACGTCGGCGAGGACGCCGGCGGGGTCGCGCGACGACAGCCAGGAGGCGGCCGAGTCCACGCGCGACGATGCACGCTGCACGAGGTCGGCTGCGACACCGGACGAGTCCGACCCGCGGGCCATCCCGCCGAGCTCCTCGGCCACCGAGCTGAGGCCCGCCGCGAGGCGCTCCTGCTGCTTGCCGGCCTGGTCGCTGAGCTGGGTGCGGGCCTGGTGGTACAGGTCGGAGGCGTTGACGCGCGCCTCGTGCGCGACGTTCTTCGCCTCGTCCGCCGCCGTGTGGGCCACGTTCTTCGCCGCGTCCACTGCGGTGTCCTTCACCTCTCCGGCCTCGGCCTTCGCGGTCTGCGCGGTGGATCCGGCACTCGAGGAGTCCGAACCGCCGGCCGAGTCGAAGCCGCCGGTCGTGCCGAAGCCGCCGGTCGTGCCGGCTGCGCCCGTCGAGGAGCCGCCGTATCCGACAGCTGCGGTGTCGCCGCCCGGGAGGTCGGTCGACCCTCCGAAAGCGGTGTTGTCGTTCTGGTCTGACATGCTCGTTCCTTCCGTCCACGACCCCAGCGGGTCGGTCCGACCACTGTGGGACCGCGGAACCGAAGTCGCTGATGGGGTTGCGGACGGGTGAGCACTGTGGGATAGGTGCCGCTCGCAGGAACGCATGGGCCTAGGTCCCTGGTGGCTGCGGCGGCGAGCGCGGGACAGTGGGATCATCGATCCCGAGGAGGAGCGTCGTGATCGCACGGACACCTGCCGGCACCGCGCCCATCCCGATCCGCCTCCGCGGCGGGCGGTCCGGGTCGCTGCGGCTCGCGCTCGGAATCCTCGCGTTCTGTTCCCTCCTCCTCGGCGTGCTTCAGGTCGCCGTGGCGTCCGCGACGGCGGAGCAGCTAATGGCCTCGCTCCTGTTCGCCGGTGTCGCCGTCATCTGGGCGACCGCGGGGATCGTCGCCTGGTGGCGGCGTCCGGGCAACGCCATGGGCGCGCTGATCTACATCGGGGCGCTCTCCCTCTTCCTCAACAACATGGGCAACCTGCCCTTCGAGTTCCTGCAGATCGTGGGAGCGGTGTCGGCGACGCTGCCGCTGGCCGTCGTGGTCCATCTGCTGCACGCCTTCCCCTCGGGTCGCCTGCAGGGGCGGCTGTCCATCGCGACCGTGGCGCTCGGGTACGTGATCTCCGTGCTGCTGCAGGCCGCCCGCGTCGTCTTCGTGACGGTCGGACAAGGGCAGCTCGACAGGATCACCGCGGCGGCGCAGTCCGTCATCGGCATCGGCATCATGGTGGTGACGTCGGTGATCCTCACGCGACGCCTGCTTCGGGCGGACAACGTCTACCGGCGCGTGCTGCTGCCGCTGTTCCTCTACGGGATCCTCGCGGTGCTGGCCATCGTCGCCGCGCCGAATGTCGGCCGCCTCCTCGGCGCGGATCCGGTGATCGGAAGCATCATCCAGCTGGGCATCCTGAGCGGCATCCCCATCGCCTTCCTCATCGGCGTCCTGATCGGCGGATTCACCCGCACCGGCGATCTGGAGGCGCTCAGCGCCTGGCTCGGCATCGGCGGCGTCACCCGGCCGGCCGTCGGCCGCGCGTTGGCGGGGACGATGGGCGATGAGACGCTGAGGATCGTCTACTGGTCGCCCGATCGCGCGTCCTTCGTGGACGAGTTCGGAGCGGACGCCGAGCCGGCTCTGCACGAGCCGCATCGCGGTTGGGTCGAGGTCCGCGTGGGAGAACGGCTGGTCGGAGCGATCAACTACGACACCCGCATGATCGGGGACCCGTACCCGGTGCTCCGTGCGGCCGAGGTGCTCTCCATCGCCATCGACCGGGAGCGCCTCACGGCAGAGCTCATCGCGAGCAACGAGGAACTGTCGGAGTCGCGGGTCCGCATCGTCGAGACGGCCGATCGCGAGCGGTACCGGATCGCGCAGGACCTGCACGACGGCCTCCAAATGCAGCTCGTCCTCCTCGCCCTCGACGCGCAGGGCATCGCCACCCGGCCGGACGCGGACGCCGGGTCCGCTGCCGCGGCGGCGGAGCTGCGCAGGCGCATCGACGGCGCCGCGGCCGACCTCCGACGTCTGGTGCACAACGTGCTGCCGGCGGCTCTGGTGGAGACGGGGCTGGCCGTCGCGACCGAAGACCTCGTCGACCGGCTGAGCATCCCGGCGTCGCTGCACACCGAGCTGCGCGACGCGCCCCTGCCGGCCGCCATCACCCACACGGCCTACTTCATCGTGGCCGAGGTGCTCACCAACGCCGTCAAGCACTCCGGTGCATCGTCGGTGCGGGTGAGCATCGTCCAGACGCCGACCGAGCTGCACCTCGACGTGGCCGACGACGGGGTCGGCGGGGCGACCACCGCTCGCGGCAGCGGGCTCCTCGGCGTCACCGACCGCATCGACGTACTGGGCGGACGTTTCCAAATCGACTCCCCGAAGGGTGCGGGGACCCGGGTGAAGGTGGTGCTGCCATGCGCATCGTGATCGGCGAAGACGAGGTCCTCCTGCGCGAGGGCCTGGCTCATGTGCTGGACACCGACGGATTCGACGTCGTCGCCTCGGTCGGCACGGCGGCGCAGCTGGAGCGCGAGGTCGCCCGGCACGTGCCCGACCTCGTCATCACCGACATCCGGATGCCGCCGACCTACACCGACGAGGGGCTCGTGGCGGCACTGCGCATCCGCAGGGCGCACCCGACGATGGCCGTGGTGGTGCTCTCGCAGCACGTGCAGCGGCGCTACGCGACGGATTTGCTGGAGAGCCAGACCGGGGGAGTGGGCTACCTCCTCAAGCAGCGCATCGCCGACGTGCAGACCTTCACCTCCGACGTGCATCGCGTCGCCGACGGCGGGACGGCTCTCGACCCCGAGGTGGTGGCGGTCATGGTGACGCGCGCGAGCAGACTCAGCGGCGCGGTCGGGGGACTGACGCCGCGCCAGCTCGAGGTGCTCGGACTCATGGCCGAGGGACGCAGCAACGCCGCCATCGCCGCCCAGCTCGTCCTGAGCGAGAAGGCGGTCGTGCAGCACACCTCGAACATCTACGACGCGCTGGGCCTGCCGGTCGACGCGGACGACCACCGACGCGTGCTGGCCGTCATCCGCTACCTCGCGAGCGCGGGCACCGCGACGCTCTGACCCCCTCTCACCGATCGGCAGGCGGCGTCAACCCCCGGGGGCCGCGCCGCGCGTTCGGGCATCCTTGAGGCATGCCAGCACTCGCCATCATCTTGCTCATCGTCGGAGTCGTCCTGCTGTTCACCGGCCTGTTCGTCGAGGCGGTGAAGTTCCTGCTCTGGATCGGGATCGTCATCCTCGTCATCGCGATCATCATGGGTCTGCTCCGCTACATCCGGCGCGGCACCCGCACCTGACGACACACGAGAAAGCCCCGGCGCCGACGGCACCGGGGCTTTCGTCATGCGCTGACGATCAGTGGGCGGCCTCGTAGGCCTCGATGACGGATGCCGGCACCCGGCCGCGCTCGGAGACCTGGAAGCCGTTGGACTTGGCCCACGAGCGGATCTCGGAGAAGTCCTGCGACGGTGTGCGTCGGCGGGTGCGGGAATCGCCCTGTCCGGAAGAACCTCGCGAGGACACCGAGCGCGCCGCGGCGACGTAGCGCTCGAGAGACGAACGGAGAGCCGACGCGTTCGCGTCGGAGAGATCGATCTCGTAGGCGACGCCGTCGATCGAGAAGAGGACGGTCTCGCCCTCACCTGCCTCGATCTCCGTGCCGTCGAGATCGTCGATGAGCTGATGAACGATTTTGCGAGCCATACGTGAATGGTACGACTCCGCTCACGTGCGAATAAGGGCTTTCCGCATTTCGTGAGCGATATACCGCGCGTGTGCAATCGGGGTCAGGGAAGAATTCCCGCGCGCCGCGCTTTCATCACCGCAGCATGGCGGGTCGAGGCATCCAATTTCGCCATCGCGGAAGCGAGATAGGACTTCACCGTCGCCTCTTTCAATCGGAGATCCGCGCCGATCTCGGAATTCGTCGCGCCCAATGCGGCGCATGCCAGCACATCCGTCTCGCGCGGTGTGAGATGTATATCCGACGCGACCGAGGCCTCGACGGTGTCGTCACGGGTCAGCGCCGCCAGCTTCCGCTCGAGATGTCCGAGGCGTTCGCGCAGGAGGTCGTCCTGCACCGTCGCGGCGATCGACCGGAGCTCGGCGTAGGTCTCCCTGAGCTCCTCCCGCGCCCGCGAGACGAGCCCGTCGGCGCTCGCCGGCAGGCGGGAGACCCGCCGGCTCACCTCCTCGCGCACGCGCAGCTCCGTCGCGAGCTCGGCCGCGACGCCGAGCGCGGGGCGGGCGACCACGTCGCCGACGGGCGCCTCCGACCAGGATCCGCAGTAGATCACGCCGCGCGCCTCGCCTGAAACCATCACCGGGACGGCGAACAGGGTGGCGATGCCCTCGCCGAGGATGGCCCGGTCGTAGTCGTGCGTGATGCTGCGCGCACGGCGGTAGTCCAGCGCCATGCGCGGGCGCTTCTCCACCAGCGCCCGCCCGCCGAGTCCGCGCTCGGACTGCACGACGAGGCCGTCGATGCTGCGGGTGCGCGCGCCGACGATCGAGGACACGTGGATGGCGCCGCCGTGCTGGAGGCCGCCGAACGCCACGGGGAAGCGGGTGCGCGCGACGAGGTCGGAGACCGCGCGGGAGAGGAGCTGCTCATCGCTCTCGGCTGTCGCGAGTGCCACCACGCACTACCTACTTCCGGGGGTGACGGCCACCTCGCCGCCTTTCGTAGCGTCGACGATATCACCGGGCTCGCCGGCAGCGGCGTGCGCGAACCCATCGGCGCGATGCAGCGCCGGAATCATGTGGCAAGGAGGCCCCATGTCAGACCCCGCGACGAATGCCGGTTCGTCACCGCACGGCATCGATTACATCGCCGTCGAGAAGTCGAGGGAATTCACGGAGCTGAAGCGCTCGCAGCGCAGCTTCGTCTTCCCGCTCGCGATCGCCTTCCTCGTCTGGTATTTCGTCTACGTCCTGCTCAGCTCCTTCGCGGTCGAATTCATGTCGCAGCGCGTCTGGGGCGACATCACCGTGGGGCTGCTCTTCGGCCTCGGGCAATTCGTGACCACATTCGCCATCACGATGGCCTATGTCTGGTACGCCAACCGCAATCTCGACCCGAAGGCCGAGGCGATCCGCAATCAGCTGGAGAAGCAGGAGGCGTCCGCATGAACGACGTCTTCGGCGCCGTGCACGCGGCCGTGCAGACCGTGGAGAACAACCCGGTCCTGAACATCTCGATCTTCGCCGCATTCGTGGCGGTGACGCTCTTCATCGTCATCCGCGCCAGCCGCAACAACAAGACCGCGGCGGACTACTACGCGGCCGGTCGCTCCTTCACCGGGCCGCAGAACGGGTTCGCGATCTCGGGCGACTATCTGTCCGCAGCATCCTTCCTGGGCATCACCGGCGCGATCGCCATCAACGGATACGACGGGTTCCTCTACTCGATCGGATTCCTCGTGGCCTGGCTGGTCGCGCTGCTGCTCGTGGCGGAGCTGATGCGCAACACGGGCAAGTTCACGATGGCCGACGTGCTGTCGTTCCGGCTGAAGCAGGGACCCGTGCGCATGGCCGCGGCGATCACGACGCTCGCCGTCTGCTTCTTCTACCTCCTCGCGCAGATGGCCGGAGCGGGCGGGCTCGTCTCCCTTCTCCTGGGCATCAAGGAGACGCTCGGTCAGTCGCTGGTCGTGGCCGTCGTCGGCGTGCTCATGATCGTGTACGTGCTGGTGGGCGGCATGAAGGGCACGACCTGGGTGCAGATCGTCAAGGCGTTCCTGCTCATCGGCGGCGCGATGGTGATGACCGTCTGGGTGCTGGCGATCAACGGCTTCAGCCTGAACACGCTGCTGGAGAGCGCGGTGGCGGCCTCCATCACCGAGCAGAAGGACGCCATCCTCGGACCGGGCCTGCAGTACGGCAAGAACCCGTGGGACTTCATCTCGCTCGCGATCGCCCTCGTGCTCGGCACGGCCGGTCTGCCGCACGTCCTCATGCGCTTCTATACGGTGCCGACGGCCAAGGAGGCGCGTCGATCGGTCGTGTGGGCGATCTGGCTGATCGGTGTCTTCTACCTCTTCACGCTGGTGCTGGGCTACGGCGCCGGCTCGCTGGTCGGGCCGGAGGCCATCAAGGCCGCCCCGGGCGGCGTGAACTCCGCGGCGCCGCTCTTGGCGCTCGCGCTCGGGGGTCCGCTCCTCCTCGGATTCATCTCGGCCGTGGCGTTCGCCACGATCCTCGCGGTGGTGGCCGGACTCACGATCACGGCCGCGGCGTCCTTCGCACACGACATCTACGCGAACGTCGTGAAGAAGGGGAACGTGCCGCCCGACGGCGAGGTCAAGGTCGCCCGCCGCACCGTGCTGGTGATCGGCGTGCTCGCCATCCTCGGCGGCATCGGCGTGCAGGGGCAGAACGTGGCGTTCCTGGTGGCGCTGGCCTTCGCGGTCGCCGCCTCGGCGAATCTGCCGACGATCCTGTACTCGCTGTTCTGGCGACGGTTCAACACCCAGGGCGCCGTCTGGAGCATGTACGGGGGACTGGCCGCGGCCATCATCCTCATCGTGCTGTCGCCGGTCTTCTGGGGCACGGAGACCAGCGTGTTCAAGAACACCGGCACGGCCATCTGGCCGCTGAACAACCCGGGCATCGTCTCGATCCCCGTCGGCTTCCTGCTCGGCTGGCTCGGCTCGATCCTGTCGCGCCGGCCGGAGGATCCGCGCACGGCGGCCGAGATGGACGTCCGCTCGCTCACCGGCTTCGGTGCGGAGAAGGCGACCGACCACTAGGTCGGACCGGATGACGTGCGCCCCCGCGATTCCGCGGGGGCGCACGCGTGCGATGGGCCGACGGCCTACACGCCGGCGTCGCGCTCCAGGTCGAGCAGGAAGCGCTTCACTTCGGGGTGGCCGCCGTACTCGCCGATGCTGCCGTCCGCGCGCACGACGCGGTGCACGGGAACCACGATGGAGAAAGGGGTGCGCGCACACGCCGTTCCCACGGCCCGGGCCGCCCGCGGAGCGCCCGCCTCCACCGCGACCTCCCCGTAACCGGCGGTCTCGCCGTAGGGGATGCGACACACCGCCTCGAGAGCCTCGCGTGTGAAGCCCTGCACCAACCGCCAGTCGAGGGCGAGGTCGAAGGAGGTGCGGTCGCCCGCGAAGTAGTCGGCGAGCTGCTCCACCGCGTCCTCGCCGGCGGTGTCATCGGGCGCGAGCGGACCCGGGAGGGACTCGGAGAGCCGCTGCAGCTCGTGATCGACCGGTCCGTCGAACGGATGGAGGCTGACCAGCCCCTCGTCGCCGACGACGAGGAGGATGTCGCCCACAGGCGAGGGGGTCACGCGGTACGCGAAGTCGCTCATGAACACATCCTGACCGCCCGCTGTCGCTCAGGCCGTCGCGCCCGCCCGATCGGTGCAGAAGGTCACCGCGTTCGCGGCGGGGGAGGAGGCAGCATCCGTCCCTGTCCCATATCCGCGAGGTGGATGAGGCGTCGACCAGGTGACATCCGTCCCTTCCGTCACAGGAGTAACATCACCCTCACCGACCGGGCCCTTTGCGGCCCCCGATCCCGTGCAATACCGCGAAACTCGCCCCTCATGCAAGGGACGGTCGCGCCTGCCCACGTAGGGTGGCCGATGTGTGGCGAGGAGAGGACAGCATCGCGGCCGGCGAGGAAGACGTCGCGGCCGGCGCATCCGTGACCCCGGATCATCTCGGCCTGTCGGAGCCGGGTGTGACCGTCGTCCACGCGGCCGACTCCGAGCGCGATCGCCTGCGCACCCAGGCCGCCGCCCTCGGCGGTCGCTCCACGCTGCTGCACTTCTCCGATGCCGCCGACGCCGGCATCGAGATCACCAAGGCGCATCCGGGCAGCCTCCCGCAGTTCATCACCGGGCGCTCCACGCTCCTGTCCGGTCTCTTCCGCGACGAGGTCGCGCTGCGCAACGCCCGCCTGGCGGCCGAGCGCATCACGACCAAGAACGTCGAGCTGCGCACCGCGCGCGGCATCGAGCCCGTGCGGCTCGCCGTGGGCCTGGCGTCGTGGCGCATCGGCGAGACGTCTTTCACGGCTCCGGTGCTGCTGCGGCCCCTGGCGATCCGCCGGCACCACGCCGACTTCGAGGTGAAGCTGCACGGCACCTTCACGGTCAACCCCGAGCTCGTACGGGCGCTGCGCACGCACTTCGGCATCACGGTCGACGGCCCGGCGCTGTCCGCCGCCGCGTACGACGGCGGGCTCTTCAAGCCCCAGCCCGTGATAGACCTCCTCCGTTCGCTGACCTCGTCGATCGAGAGCTTCAGCGTCATCCCGCGCCTGGTCGTCTCCACGTTCGCCGACATCGGCTCGGGCATGGAGCGCGACGCGGTGAATCTCGACCACCCGACGCTCAACGCGCTCGCCGGTCACGTCACCGACCGCGAGACGTTCACCGCCCGTCGTCCCGTGACGACCCCGCCCAATCCCGACGAGCGTCCGCCGGCCGCAGACACGCTGCTGCTGGACGCCGACGCGGAGCAGGAGGCGGTGCTCGCCCGCATCGCCGCCGGCCAGTCGATGGTCGTGCACACGCTGCCCGGCACCGGCGGCACCCAGACGGTCATCAACGCCGTCGGCGCCCTGGTGCGCGACGGCAAGCGCGTGCTGGTCGTGAGCGCCCGCCGCTCCACACTCGAAGGCGTGCGGCACCGCCTCGCCGGCATCGGACTGGGCGGTCTCGCCGTCTCGCCGCGTCACCTGCAGCGCGACCTGATCCGCGCGATCGGCCGCAACGAGAAGGCGGAGCAGCCGCGCGTCGCGGACATCGACGACGCGCTGGTGCGCCTGCGGGGCGTGCTGCGCGACTACCGCAGCGCCGTGACCCGCCGCCACGACGGGCTCGGCGTCTCCACGCTCGAGATCCTGCGGGCCCTCACCACGCTGGCGGCCGTCGACCCCGCACCCTCCACGGCGGCGCGGTTCGACGCGCTCACGCTCGAGCGCCTCGCCCCCAACCGGGCGGAGGCGGCGTCGATGCTCGCCTCAGCGGCCCGCCTGGGCGAGTTCCGCTTCGGCCCCGACGACTCGCCGTGGTACGGCGTCTCCTTCGCCACGACCGAGTCGGCACGGGCCGCCCACGCCTTGGCCGCGAAGCTGCACCGGCAGGATGTCCCGGGTCTGCTCGAGCGCGGCTACGAGCTCATCGCGCAGACGCGGATGCGCCCCTTCCGCACCCTCACCGAGCTCGGCGCCTACCTGCAGGTGCTCCGCGGCATCCGCGACTCGCTCGACCGCTTCAGCCCGACCGTGTTCGAGCGCCCGCTCGGTGAGCTCATCCAGGCGCACGGGCCCCGCCGGGAGGCGCCCGAGCTGAGCGGCGCGAACCGGCGTCGGCTCAAGCGACTGTCCCGCGAGTACATCCGCCCTGGCGTGCACGTCCCCGACATGTACGAGGCGCTCCTGCGCGTGCAGCAGCAGCGCACCGAGTGGCAGCGCTACGTCGATGCGGGCGTCATCCCCGAGGTCCCGGTGGGGCTCGCCGACGTGCACGTCGCCTGGCAGCGCGTCGATGCCGACCTCGCGGAGCTCGACGGCATCCTCGGCCGCAAGGTGACCGAGCGCCTCATCGACCTCCCCGTGAAGACGCTCGTGCGCACCCTCGGCGCCCTCGCCGCCGAGTCGGACTTCTTCGACAACCTCGTCGAGCGCGCGACCCTCCGCACGAAGCTCGCGGCCCTCGGGCTCGAGCCGCTGCTCCTCGAGCTCTCGGTGCGTCACGTGCCCGAGAGCCGCGTTCGCGACGAGCTGGAGTTCGCCTGGTGGCAGTCGGCGCTCGAACACCTCCTGCGCACCGACCGCGCCCTGCTCGGCGCCAACACCGCCGTCGTCGACCGCCTCGAGCGCGACTTCCGCCTCGTCGACGAGGCGCACGCCGCGGCATCCGGTCCTCTGCTCGCCTCCGCCCTCGCGACGCAGTGGCGCATCGGCATCGTCGACCACCCCGAGGAGGCGGTCGCCCTCCGCCGAGAGCTGAAGAACGGCGCAGCCGACCCCGCCCGGGTGCTCGCGGCCGCTCCGGCGCTGCTGCGGACGCTCGCTCCGGTGTGGCTGGCTTCTCCCTACGACGTCCCCGCGATCCCCGACGCGCACACCTTCGACGTGGTGGTGATCGCGGATGCTGCGGCCATCTGCCTCGCGGAGGCCGCGCCCGCGCTCCGCCGCGCCGAGCAGGTCGTGCTCTTCGGCGACCCGGTGACGCAGAAGCCGACGCCGTTCCGCGTGGCCTCCAGCATCCCGACCGCGGAGGACGACCTCGACGCGCCGTTCGACGGCGAGTCGGTGTTCGAGCGCCTCGCCGACCTGCTGCCGGTGGCGACGCTCACCCGCAGCTACCGCGCCGGCGGCGAGGACCTCGCCGAGCTCGTGAACGACGCCTTCTACGGCGGCGAGATCGTGTCGCTGCCGTGGGCCGGCTCGTACCTCGGACGCGGAAGCCTGGGCGTCGACTACGTCGAGGGCGGCACCGGCACCCCCGATCCGCTGACCGGTGCGGTCGAGAGTCCCGACGCCGAAGTGCAGCGGGTCGTGACGCTGGTGGTAGAGCACGCGGTGAACCGCGGGGCGGAATCGCTCATGGTCGTCACCGCCAGCCCGCGCCACGCCGAGCGCGTGCGCGCCGCCGTCGCCACCGCCTTCGCGGGCCGCGCCGACGTCGCCGACTTCGTCTCGCGCGACACCGCCGAGCCCTTCGCCGTGCTCAGCCTCGAGGAGTCGGTGGCCGAGAGCCGTGACCGCGTCATCTTCTCTCTGGGCTTCGGCCTGACCAAACACGGCCGCGTGCTCAGCGACTTCGGCGACCTGTCGACCCCCGACGGCGAGCGCCTGCTCACGGTCGGCATGACGCGCGCCCGCCGGTCCATGGTGATCGTGTCGTCGATCCGCCCGTCCGCCTTCGACGACGGCCGGCTGGAGTACGGCGCGGCGACCCTCATGGGCATCCTGGGCAGCATCGCCGCGCGCGGTCGCGAGGCGCGCCTGGAAGACCTCGCCGATCCGCTCACCCTCGCCCTGGCGCGGGAGCTGCGACGGCTCGGCATCTCGGTCGACGTCCACTACCGCGGACTGCTGCCGCTGGTGGCCCAGCACGGCGGCAAGGCGGTCGTCGTGGAGAGCGACCCGGAGACCCTCGGCGACTCGCTGCGGGAGTCGCTCCGCCTCCGTCCGTCGATCCTCCGCCGGCTCGGCTGGCACTACGTGCGGGTGCACGCCTTCGACCTGTATCGTGACCCGGCTGCCGTCGCCGTGCGGATCGCCGCGATGCTGGGCGTCGACTCCCGCGTCGCGACCGCCGACACGGACACCCAGCCGCTCGATGTCGGCGACTGACCGCCAGCGCGTCGAGAAGATCGCCGGCTCGCGGCGCGCTCGTCTGACGCCGGCGCCGGGCACGTCGGCCGAGCCGGTGCCGGGCGACGTCATCGACGACGACACGACCGGGACCGACGGAAACGGCGCCGACCCCCGCGGGGGACGGCGCCGGAGCGGTCCGAACGACGAGCAGCTGCGGCGGGACAAGCCCCCGCACTACTGAGCGGTCAGAGCGTGGGCGGGACGCGCCCGGCGCCGCCGTTCTGGGCCTCGAGCAGGTCGCGGATCTGCACGAGCAGCTCCGTCTCGGTGGGAGCCGGAGGCGTCTCCTGCTCCGCGACGCCGGCGCGGGCGGCCTGGCGGGCCTTCCAGTGGTTCATCGGGAACACGAAGACGAAGTAGACGATCGCGGCGACGGCGACGAAGTTGATGATCGCCGTGACGATGTTGCCGATCGTGAACGTGGCCGTGCTGCCCGACAGCGTCGGCACGGTCCAGACCCAGCCGGACAGGTCGCCGAGCTGGAAGATGACGCCGATGAGCGGCGTGATCAGGCCGTCGACGAGGGCGCCGATGATGGCGGTGAAAGCGGCGCCGATGACCACGGCGACCGCCAGGTCGATGACGTTGCCGCGGAGTATGAACTCCTTGAAGCCCTTGATCATGCGCGCACTCCTCAGTTGGTCGGCGAGAGCCGGTCAGGTGGTGGACGGGGCCGCTGAGGGCTTCGTCTCCGACTTCGATGATGGCGCGGATGCTCCGCCGTCGCCACTCGACGAGGAGGAGGACGACGAGGATCCGCTCGACGAGCCGCCGTCGGTTCCCTTGGCGCCGGCGCGGGAATCGGTGCGGTAGAAGCCCGAGCCGTTGAAGGTCACGCCGATCGAGCCGTACTCCTTGCGGAGCTTGCCGCCGCAGACGGGGCACTCGGTCAGGGTCGGATCGGCGAAGGACTGCACCGCGTCGAAACGGTGGCCGCACTGCGTGCAGGCGTAGGCGTAGGTGGGCATGTGCTCTCTCGGTGGGTCAGCGCCGACGGGGCGCGAGGGAAACGGTGCGGGTCGGGGTGACCACGCCGCTGACGGGCTGATCGTGGATCTCCCTGGGCACCTCGTCGATCAGCTCGGAGTCGTAGATGACGGCGTAGACGGGCGGGCAGCCCTCCATCGAGCCGATGGTCTTGTCGAAGTAGCCCCGGCCCCATCCGAGCCGCATGCCGCGGGTGTCCACCGCGGCGGCCGGGATGATCAGCAGGTCGACGTCGTTGACGGCGATGGGGCCCAGCAGCTCGCCCACCGGCTCGGGGAGCCCGAAGAGCCCCTCGGCGATGTCGCCGTCCGCGGAGGCCACCGTCCAGTCCAGGAGCCCGTCGGAGCGCGTGACCGGCAGGAGGACCCGGATGCCGCGGCTCACCGCGTGCTCGACGAACTCCCGCGTTCCCGGCTCGGTCGTCGCGGAGAGGTAGCAGGAGATGGAGCGGGCGCCCGTCTGCTCGAGCAGGGCATCGAGCTGGGCGCGGATGCCGGAGGCCGCAGCATCCCGCGCCGTCTCGGACAGCAGCTGCCGGCGCTCGCGCAGCTCGGCGCGCAGTGCCCGCTTCTGATGTCCGATGTCGTCCGACATGCGCTCGATTCTACGGTTCGCCGTGGCGTCCGATCACCGAACTGCGGCGTCTTGTCGCGCGTGGCCGTCGGGGTGCGGGCGCGACGGGTCGGTAAGGTTCACTCATGCCGCACAAGCCTTTCAAAGCCGTCATCCCCGCCGCAGGACTCGGCACCCGCTTTCTGCCCGCCACGAAGGCCATGCCGAAGGAGATGCTGCCGGTCGTCGACAAGCCGGCCATCCAGTACGTGGTGGAGGAGGCGACCCACGCCGGGATCGACGACATCCTCATCATCATCGGGCGCAACAAGAACAACCTGTCGAACCACTTCGACTCCGTGCCCGAGCTCGAGGACTCCCTGACCCGCAAGGGCGATCACGACAAGCTGGCCAAGGTGCAGCACTCGAGCGACCTCGCCGACATCCACTTCGTCCGTCAGGGCGAGCCCAAGGGCCTGGGCCACGCGGTCTTCCGCGCGAAGGCGCACGTCGGCGACTCGCCGTTCGCCGTCCTCCTCGGCGACGACCTGATCGACGAGCGCGACCCGCTGCTGGAGACGATGCTCGCGCTGCACGACCGCACCGGCGCCGCGATCGTCGCGCTGATGGAGGTCGACCCCGACAGCATCCACCTTTACGGCGCCGCGGCGATCGAGGAGACCGGCGACGAGGGCACCGTGAAGATCACCGGCCTCGTCGAGAAGCCGAAGGCCGCCGACGCGCCGTCAAACTACGCGGTCATCGGACGCTACGTCTTCGCGCCGAGCGTGTTCGACATCCTCGAGCGCACCGAGCCCGGCAAGGGCGGCGAGATCCAGCTGACCGATGCCCTGCAGGAGCTCGCGGCCGACCCCGACGGCCCCGGCGTTTACGGCGTCGTCTTCGGTGGCCGCCGCTACGACACCGGCGATAAGCTGGATTACATCAAGGCCATCGTGCAGCTGGCCGCGGATCGCGACGATCTCGGCCCCGTGCTGCGCCCCTGGTTCAAGGAGTTCGCGGCGACACTGTGACCCTCCGGGTCGCGCCGCTCGATGAGGGGGTGCCCATGGACATCACCGCTCCACAGCGGCACGGGCCGATCGGCATCCGACTGGTGCGCCAGCGCGACGCCAAGCCGCTGCAGCACGAGCTCCTGAGCAACCGGGAGTGGCTGCGGCCGTGGGAGGCGACGAGCCCCGACGGCCCGGTGTCGTTCGACATGCGCATCGGCGTGCGACGCCTGCTGCAGCAGTATCGCGACGGCTCCGGCGTGCCCTTCGTCATGGAGTACGACGGCGAGATCGCCGGGCAGCTGAACGTCTGGGGCATCGCGCGGGGGTCCCTCGCCTCGGCGACCATCGGCTACTGGGTGAGCCGCCGCTTCGCCGGCCGCTCGATCACCCCGACCGCCGTCGCGATGGCCACTGACATCTCGTTCCGCGAACTGCGGCTGCACCGTATGGAGATCTGCATCCGGCCCGAGAACGCGGCGAGCCTGCGCGTGGTGCAGAAGCTCGGCTTCCGCTACGAAGGGCTTCGCCGGCGCTACATCCACATCGACGGCGACTGGCGCGACCACTACGCCTTCGCGCTCGTGCGCGAGGAGGTGCCCGAGGGCGTGCTGGAGCGCTGGACGCAGGGCCGGGCGCCGCAGGATGCCGCGTCGATCCCTCCCGCGGACCGTCTGCACGCCTGAGCGCCTCTCCGTCGGGCGTCGACCCTCGGAGGTCGGCGGCGGGCTTAGCCTGACCTCATGCAGACAGGCCTCCACTTCTGGAACTACTCCGTCCCCGGCGCTCCCGCCGCGCTTCCGACCGTCATCGCCGAGACGGCCCGCGTCGCCGAGGCCGGCGGCTTCGACCAGTTCACCGTCATGGACCACTGGTTCCAGATGGAGGCGATGGCCCCGGCATCCGAGCCCATGCTCGAGGCGTACACGACGCTCGGGTTCGTCGCCGCGCAGACGAGCCGCATGCGCCTCGGCCCGCTCGTCGTCGGCGTCACCTACCGCCACCCCGGTCTTCTCGTGAAGACGGCGACCACGCTGGACGTGCTCAGCGGCGGTCGGTCGATGCTGGGCATCGGCGCGGCCTGGTACGAGCGGGAGCACCACGGCCTCGGCGTGCCGTACCCCGCCATCTCGGAGCGCTTCGAGCGGCTCGAGGAGACCCTGCAGATCGCGGGCCAGATGTGGAGCGACGACGACGGGCCGTTCGAGGGCACGCACTACCGGCTCGCCGAGACGCTCGGACAGCCGAAGCCGGTCTCGGCCCCGCACCCGCCGATCATGATCGGCGGCAAGGGCGAGCGCAAGACGCTGCGCCTGGCCGCGCAGTACGCGCAGATCGTGAATCTGACCACCTCCGATCCTGACGAGGTGGCCCACCTGCTCGACGTCCTGCGCGGCCACTGCGACCGCCTGGGCACCGACTACGACGCGATCGAGAAGACCGTCATCGCCGGCGCGTCCGACCCGTTCGCCCCGTCGTTCACCGGCCAGATGTCGCGCCTGGCCGACCTCGGGGTGACGATGGTCGTGCTCGGGGTGCGTCCGCCCGACCCGCTCGGGTGGACCACGCGCCTCGTGGACGAGGTCGTGCCCGCGCTCGCGGCCCTCTGAGCCGCTCGGGCCGTAGGATCCGGCGGCGACACACGCCCCGGGTTCCCCGGCCGGACGCGGGTCGTCGCCTACCGTGGAGCGCATGGGCGGACCGGTGCTGGGTGGGGGAGTGATCGTCCTCGTGGCCGTGCTCCTGTGGATGGTCTATCTGCTGCCGACCTGGGCGGAGCGTCGGCGCTACGACGCCGCCGAGCGCAACGCCGTCCGCCTCAACCAGGCGCTGCGCGTGCTCGCGGAGACGAGCGAGACGCCCGAGGTCGTCCGCGTCGAGCTGACCGCGCGCACCGCACTGGCCCAGCAGAAGCTCGCCAAGCGCGCTCTCGCCGAGCGTGAGCAGGCCGCTCTCGAGGAGGCGCGCACCGATCTCGACCGCGCCCGCGAGGAGCGCGTGCTCGCCCAGGAGACCGCGCGCGTCGAGGCGAAGGCCGCCAAGCGCGAGGCGCGGCAGGCGGCGGCTGCGATCCGCCGCTCCGACCGTGCCGCGGTCATGGCCGCACGCCGCGCGGGAGCAGACCTCCGCCGTGCGCGGGCGCGCCGCCGCGTGCGACAGGTGGCGTCGCTCGGCACGCTGGCCGGTATCGCCGTCTTCGCGACCGGCGTGTGGCAGATCGCGGCGACCGGGTCCTCGGTCCTCGTCTGGGGCGGTCTCGCGCTGGCCGTCGTCTCGGTCATGACGCTGCGTCGCCTGGCCACGGTCGCGGCCACCGCGCAGCGGGTCGTGCCCGTCGCCGTCCCGGTCGCACCGGCCGCGGATCTGCAGGATGTCGCCCTCGGAGAGCCCGTCCGCCAGTGGGCGCCCCGCGAGTTGCCCCGTCCGCTCACCGCCTCGGCGGGTTCCCGCGCCGCCGCCGTCCTCGACGCCGCGGCCGCCCGCGAGGAGCTGCGTCAAGCGGCCCTGGAGCAGACGCTGCGAGACCGGGCCGAGGCTCAGCGTCCGCCGTCGATCGACACCGCGCGCACGGCCCGGGCCGCGGCATCCGCATCGTCCGAGCGCCCGCTGGCCGCACACGACGACGCCTCCATCGAGGAGCACGTGCGCCGTCTCCTCGAGCGCCGCGCCGTCGGCGCCTGACCCCCGCCGACGCTCAGCGACGGTCGACCGTCGTGATAACGTAGACGGGTTGTCCGGGCCTGTGGCGCAGTTGGTAGCGCGCTTCGTTCGCAATGAAGAGGTCAGGGGTTCGAATCCCCTCAGGTCCACCGGAAAGGCCCCCGCTGAGCGGGGGCCTTCGTCGTTCCCGGGCAGAATGGCGAGATGGCGCGCGCACACCTCACGGGTCTCCGTGTGCCGGCCGCGCGTCGCCGCATCGCGGCCGCCGTCGCTCTGGCCGCGGTGATCGCGGCGGGACTCACGGTGCACGC
The DNA here is from genome assembly GCF_047237905.1 of Microbacterium jepli. Lineage (NCBI taxonomy): Bacteria > Bacillati > Actinomycetota > Actinomycetes > Micrococcales > Microbacteriaceae > Microbacterium > Microbacterium jepli. Next base: position 1,324,093 of record NZ_JBDFLW010000005.1, read on the forward strand.
CTTCAGTGCCGACACCGCCCTTTCAGACATCACGGGCGACGCCCTGTACGCCGTGGCGGCCTTCGCCGCCGGGGTGCTCGTCGCGCCGCGCGCGGCCACGCTCCTCGTCGGCGGGGTGGCGGCGGCGTGGTGCGTGGGCGTCGAGCTCCTGCAGCTGACCGAGGTGCCGCTGACGCTGGCGGCGTGGTTCCGGCCCATCGCGCTCGTGCTGGGCACCGGCTTCGACGTGCGCGACCTCGTCGTCTACGTCGCCGCGATCGCCGTGGCCGCCGCCCTCGACGCGGCCGTGCGCGCGTGGACCGCCGCGCGGGCTGACTGACGGCGTCAGACCGCGGCGGTCTCCCGCGCGCGGAGGTCCTTGCGGAGGATCTTGCCCGCGGTGGACTTCGGGATCGCGTCGATGAACTCCACGCGCCGCACTTTCTTGTGCGGCGCGACGTTCTCGGCGACGAACGCGATGACCTCGTCCTCCGTCAGGCCCGAGTCGGGCGCGGCGACGACGAACGCCTTGGGGATCTCCTGCTTCTCCTCGTCGTTCACGCCGATGACCGCGGCATCCATCACCTTCGGGTGGGAGAGAAGGAGCGCCTCCAGCTCCGCGGGCGCGATCTGGTAGCCGTGGTACTTGATGAGCTCCTTGACGCGGTCGACGATCGAGAAGTAGCCGTCGCGGTGATAGACGCCGACGTCGCCGGTGTGGAGGAAGCCGTCGGCGTCGAGCGTCTCCGCCGTCGCGTCGGGACGGTTCAGGTAGCCGATCATGACGTTCGGACCCTTGACCCAGATCTCACCGGGCGCGGTCTGCCCGTCGGGCCCGATCTCGGTGATCTCCTCGCCGGTCTCGGTGTCGACGAGCTTGCACTCCTCGTTCGGCAGGAGGACGCCCACCGAGCTGACCGGGATGTCGTCGCGCGTGTACGGGTTCGCGTGCGAGACGGGGCTCAGCTCGCTCATGCCGTATCCCTGCTTCACCACCGCGTGCAGGCGGTCTCCGGCGGCCTTCGCCGTCTCGCCGTCGAGCGGGGCGGCGCCGGAGAAGATCGTGCGGACGCTCGAGATGTCGAAGCTGTCGACGATCGGATGCTTCGCCAGGGCGACCGCGATCGGCGGGGCGATGAACAGGTAGGTGCACTCGTGCGTCTGGATGTGGGTGAGGAAGTCCTTGAGGTCGAACCGCGGCATCGTCACCAGGGTGGCACGCTGGCGCAGCGCCAGATTGAGGAGCACGGTCATGCCGTAGATGTGGAAGAACGGCAGCACGGCGAGCACCCGGTCGCTCGCCTTCAGGTCGATGTTCGAGCGGCACTGCTGCACGTTGGCGATCAGATTGCGGTGACTCAGCATGACCCCCTTGGGGTTGCCGGTCGTGCCGCTCGAGTAGGGGAGGACGGCGATGTGGGTCGCCGGGTCGAAGCTCACGTCGGGGGCGGGGGACTGCTCGACGAGCAGCTCGCGCAGATTCGGGTTGCCGCGCTCCTCGGCCGATCCCGGTCCGTCCAGCACGATGAGCCGCTCGGGAGGGATGCCGACGGCCTCGGCCGCGGCCTGGGCGCCGGCGAGCAGAGGCGTCACGGTCACGAGCCAGGTGGCCCCGGCATCCCGCAGCTGCTTCTCGATCTCACCGGCCGTGTACAGCGAGTTGATCGTCGTGACGGTCGCGCCGGCGCGCAGCGCACCGTGGAACACGGTCGCGAAGGCGGGGACGTTGGGGCAGAGGAGGCCCAGGACGGTGGACGTGTCGACGTTTCGGGCCGCGAGAGCGCCGGCGAAGGCGTCCACCTGCGCCCGCAGCGTGCCGTACGTCGTCTCCGCACCGGTCGCCGGATCGATCAGCGCGATGCGCTCGAGCTCCTCGTCCTGGAGGGATCCGAGGAGGAACTCGTAGATGCTCAGATCAGGGACCTCGACATCGGGGAACGGGCTGGTGAACATGCGGTCTCCTTCGACGCGCGAGCACGGATGACTTCATCCTGCCATCCGTGCAACCGAGTGTCACCGTCCGTGGGAGGGAGTCCCGTGTGCATCTCCCGTGCCCCAGGAGGGGGCGTCGGCCGCCGGGGGCTCGCGGCCCCGGCGGCGCGGCTCAGACCAGCGCGGGGACGGCGCGGCCGGTCAGACGCTCGGCGGCGAGGCCCTCGGCTGCGGCCAGCGGGGTGACGCCGCGGCGCTCTGCCTCGTCGAACACGCGCCGGATCGTGTCGCCGATGCCCGCGACGCGCTGCATGATCTCCGCGCGCGAGCCCAGCTTCTTCGCCTCGAGGTCGAGGTAGATGACGCCGCCCGCGTTCACGACGAAGTCGGGTGCGTACAGGATGCCGCGCCCGGCCAGCCGGTCGGCGCCCGCGCGCGAGGCGAGCGGGTTATTGGCGGGACCGCAGACGGCGCGCGCGTCGAGGGCGTCGATGACGTCGTCGGTCAGCAGCCCGCCGATGCCGGCCGGAACGAAGACGTCGGCGGGCACGAGGTGCTCCTCGCCCGCCGGTACCCACGTCGCGCCGAGCTCGGCGGCGAGGTCGCGCTTGCCGGGGTTGACGTCGGTGACGGTGAGCACGGCGCCCTCAGCGGCGAGGCGCACCGCGAGGCGGCTGCCGACCTGTCCCAGCCCCGACACGGTGATGCGGCGCCCCTCCACCGACGCGGTGCCCGTGACGCGCTCGAGGGTGGCGAGGAGCGAGGCGTGCACGCCGAGGCTGGTGGGTCCCGCCGGCTCGCCGGAGCCGCCGCCGGCCTCGGGGAGTCCGACGACGTGGTCTGTGCGCTCGCTGACGACGAGCATGTCCTCGGTCGTCGAGCCCACGTCCTCCGCCGTGCGGTACAGGCCGCCGAAGGACTCCACGACGTCGCCGAGGTCGAGGAAGGCCGCGCGGCGGCGCTCCTCGTCGAGCACCGTGCCCTCGGTCAGGCCGATGACCGACTTCCCGCCGCCGGCGTCGAGTCCGGCGGCGGCGTTCTTGAGCGTCATTGCCGCCGACAGCCGGAGCGCGTCACCGAGGGCGTCGCTCCAGTGCGGATACGTCCACAAGCGCGCGCCGCCGAGGGCGGAGCCCAGCACGGAGGAGTGGAGCGCGACGGCGACGAAGAGGCCGCTCCTGCGTCCGGTCACCACCTCCACGCGCTCGTGGGTGAGATCGGGCAGGGGCAGGGTGTGCGTCATCGCGTGTTCCTTCGGCCGGCCTTGTGGGCGCTGCGGGGTGACGCCGCGGATGTGCGGCGACCCACCCATCAGATCACCGGCCGAGGGCGCGATCAACCGTCGCGCACGGCGCGGCGCAAAGTGCTCAGCCTGCCGCCCGCGACGCGAGGTCGCGGGTGGCAGGCTGTGCAGCTCGCGGGCCGGGCGCCCGCATGCGTGCGGCTCTCGGGACGGACGAACGCCCGCGTCGCGCGGCTCGCAGGATCAGGTCGCGCTGCAGAGCACCAGCGTGGAGCTGACGTTCGCGGCGGACTTCCCACCGGTGCCCACATAGCCGGTGGGCAGGGTGGCGACGGCGTTGAGCTGGAACGCGACGGTGATCGACAGGGTCGTGCGGAACGAGATCGTCGCCCCGGCCGGCACGTCCGACGTGAGGGTGATGAGCCGGGAGGTGCCGCTCAGGACGGCGACGTTCGCCGTGCCGCCGCTCACCGTGAACACGCCGATGTTGGCGACGCCGGAGCCGCTGACGAGCACGGTGGTACCGGCGGGAAGAGGCGTGGTCGGCCCGGCCTGGAGGGTGAACCCGGGGCCGAGGACACCGAGGGTGCCGCAGGAGCCGCGCAGGGCGAAGGCGCCTACGTCGACGGTCGACGCGCTGGCGGCGGGAGCCGCGACGGCCAGGGCGATGGCGGGGGCCGCCCAGGCGGCGCCCTTCACCAGGGTGCGGCGACTGAGGGTCTTCTCAGCGGTGGGCTCGGTCATGTGATCCTCCATGGCTGGCGCAGGTGCGGCGAGTGATCCGCTGCGGTCATCCTCGCGGGACGCCGGTGAGCGGCGTCGGTCCCGTGTCGCTCGGTGCCGCGGTCGTGGCGGAGATCGGACGAGGCCGCCGGCGGTGCACACCGCACGCGACGGACGCGCCCCGGCACGCGACAGCCGGTTGTCGCTCGTAGGGTGGAGCGGTGTCCGCACACCTCCCGTCCCGTAGCCGCCTCGTGCACGATGCGCTGCGCTCCGCGGGCATCCCCGGCGAGATCGTCGTGCTGCCCGATGCCGCCTCGACCGCCGCGCTGGCCGCCGCCGCGCTCGGCGTCGAGGTCGGGGCGATCGCGAACAGTCTCGTCTTCTGGAGCGACGGCGAGCCGCTGCTCGTCATGACCAGCGGCGCGCACCGGGTCGACACCGCCGCCCTGGCCGCCCGGCTCGGACGCGAGCGCATCGCGCGCGCGACCGTCGACCAGGTGCGCGAGGCGACCGGCCAGCCCATCGGCGGCGTCGCCCCGACCGGTCACCCCGCACCGCTCGTCACCGTTGTCGACGAGGCGCTCGCCGCCTTCCCGGAGATCTGGGCGGCCGGCGGCACGCCGCACACGGTGTTCCCGCTGACGTTCGACGAGCTCGTCCGCCTCACCGGCGGCACGGTCCTGCCGGTCGCCTGACCCGCGCGGGCCCGAGACCGCACCGCCGGACAAACGCGATCGCCGCACGGAAACACCGCACCGCCGCGTTTCCGTGCGCACATCGCGTTTATCCGGCGGGGCGGCGAATGTGCGCTGCAGGTCAGGGCGCGGCGACCGCCCGCAGCGCCTGCAGCGCGGTGACGGCGGCCGCCGCCGACCAGGCCTGCGGCCGGCAGGCCGCCGGATACGGCGTCGGCGCGGGGGTCTCCGTCGCGGGATCGCCGGAGTGCAGCTCCGGCACGCGGAAGCCGAACCCCTCGGCCGCGTCGAGCATCCCGCCGACGACAGAGGCCGCGGCATCCGTCAATCCGGCGCGCAGCATGCCGTGCACCGCGATCGCGGTGTCGTGCATCCAGACGCTTCCGCCGTGGTAGGACAGCGGCCAGTACCCCGCGGCGCCCGTCGACATCGTGCGGATGCCGTAGCCGCTCGCCATCGACGGCCCTTGAAGCAGCGTCGCGACGTGCTGCTCGTCGGCCGGATCGAGGATTCCCGTCCCGAGCAGGTGCCCGATGTTGCTCGTCAGGCTGTCGACGGGCCGCTTGTGCCGGTCCAGCGCGATGGCCGGATAGCGCCCCTCGGGCGTCTCGACCCAGAAGGCCTCGGCGAAGCGCGCGCGCAGCGTCGCGGCCCAGGATCGCAGCTCCGTCGGATCGAGCTCCGCGTCCGGTGCGAGCGCCTCGAGCAGGTCGGCACCGGCGAGTACCGCCTCATACGCGTAGGCCTGCACCTCGCACAGCGCGATGGGCCCCTCCGCCAGCGCGCCGTCACGCCACTGGATCGAGTCGCCCGAGTCCTTCCACCCCTGATTGGCGAGGCCGCGCCCGGTGCGGTCGATGTAGTCGAGGAAACCGTCGCCGTCGGTATCGCCCTCCTCGAGGATCCACCGCAGCGCTCCGGTGAGAGCGGGGAGAAGAGCGCGCACGTCGGCCTCGGGCATGCCCGCGCGCCAGGCGTCGGCGAGCAAACAGACCCACAGCGGGGTGGAATCGACGCTGCCGTAGTACTGCGGAGGCAGCACCACGCCCTCACCCGGGATTTCCAGGCTCGTCGCGCGGAGCTCGTGGAGGATCTTGCCCGGCTCCTGTGCGGTCGCGGGATCGTGCACCGCCCCCTGCAGCCGGGCGAGCACCCGCAGAGTGGATGCCGCGATCCCCGCGTCGACGGGGAGCGTGAGCCGCGCCGCCCACAGCGAGTCACGGCCGAACAGGGTGAGGAACCACGGTGCGCCCGCGGCGAAGAAGTCGTCGTCGGGGTGGTCGGGCAGCACGAGGCGCAGGGCGTCGAGGTCGCCGAGCGCCGCCTGCAGCCAGCGCGCGAGCCGGGGGTCGGATGCCGCGGCCGCGACGTCCGCGGCCTCCCACGGGGCCGCGCGGGCCGGGGCCTGCACGACGAGCGCGTCGTCGTCCATCGTGAGGGTGAACCGCACCTCGGTCTCCGACCGGGGTTCCACCCGGACCTCCCACGTCGCAACGAGGTCCTCGCCGTCCGTCGTCACCTCGGCCGCGGGCGCGTGCAGCGTCAGACGCTGGACGTCGGAGACGACGGATGCCGCGGCATCCATCGTCTCGATCTGCACCGGACGCGCCACCGGCAGGCCCGCCTTCACCTCGTGGAGGGAGGCGAAGTCCGGCCGGATGCGCAGCTCGAGCGACGTGCTCACGGCCTCGGCGAGATGCGACGAGATGGTCCAGCTCTCGTCGACGCGGCCGGCGGCGACGAGCCGCTCCCGGCGAAGGCGCACCTTGGGGTCGGGCCAGCGGTCGTCGAGCCCGCGCAGCAGTCCGCCGAACACCACGCGGGAGGGTCCGTCGACGGCGCGCGAGACCCACTCCACGTCAGAGCCGGCGCAGGTCAGGGTCAGCGCCTGCACATGGCGGACGTCGCCGTGGTAGACCCCGTCGATGCCGGCGGCGCCGAGGTCGCCCTCCGCGCCCGACCACACCTGGGTGGGGGCGCGCAGGGCGACGACCGCCGCGTCGAGCAGAGGCTGCAGGGGGACGGTCATTCCTTGACGGCTCCTTCGCTGGCGTTCATGATGCGCCGCTGGAAGATGAAGAACAGCACAGCCACCGGGATGGTCATGATGAGGGCGGCGGCGAGCTTCAGCGGGTACTGCGTCCCCTGGCTGAGCTGACCCGAGGCGAGTCGCGCGACGCCCTTGGTCAGCGTCGTCAGTTCGGGGGACTGGGTCGAGATGATGAAGTGCGACAGCTCGTTCCACGACCCCTGGAACGACAGGATCACGATCGTGATGAGCGCCGGGCGCGCCATCGGCAGGACGACCGACCAGAACAGGCGGAAGGTGCCCGCCCCGTCGATGCGGGCCTGCTCCTCGACCGACACGGGGATCGACTCGAAGAAGTTCTTCATGATGAACACGCCGGCAGCGTCCACCAGCAACGGCAGGATCATGCCCGCGTATGAGTCGTACATGCCGAGCTGGTTGATCACGAGGAACTTCGGGATGAGCAGCACCACGGTGGGGACGGCCATGACCGCCACCACGGCGGCGAAGACGACGCCGCGCCCGCGGAAGTGCAGCCTGGCGAGCGCGTATCCGGCGAGGGACGCGAAGAACACCCGACCCAGGGTCACGAACAGCGTCACGATGGCGGAGTTCGCGAACCAGATCGGGAAATCGCTCCGCAGGAAGAGACGCTCGTACGCCGCCACCGTCCACGTCTGCGGGATCAGCGAGATGGCGTCGGTCGCCGCCTCGGCGTCGGGCTTGAGCGACGTCGAGATCTGCACCAGGAAGGGGTAGATGTAGATAAGAGCGAGCACGACCAGCAGCGCGTAGAGCAGGATCTGCCAGGTCAGCGTGCGCGTGTGCCAGCGCTGCCGTGTCGGCTTCTCCCACTTCTGCGACACCGCTGTGGCGATCTCGGCCTTGGCGAGCGAGGTGCCGGTCATCGTGCAGCCTCCTTCTTCTGCGGGAGCTCGTACTGGCGCGCCCGGCGCCGCGAGACCGGGCGGTCGCGCAGCACCCACCGCTGGAAGATCGTGAGGATCACGATGATCGCGAACAGGATGAAGGCGATCGCGGCGCCCTGGCCCCAGTCCTGGTCGAGGAACGCTGCGGAGTAGGACAGGTAGGCGGGCGTGAGCGTCGTCTTGCCCGGGCCGCCCTGGGTGCCGGTGTAGATCTGGTCGAACACCTGCCAGCAGCCGATCAGGCCCAGCGTGAGCACGGTGAACAGCGTCGGGCGGAGCTGGGGGAGGGTGACCCGCCAGAACCGCTGCCAGGCGTTGGCGCCGTCCATCATCGCCGCCTCGTCGATGTCGCCGCCGAGGTTCTGCAGCGCCGCGATGAACAGCAGCATGAAGGTGCCGCTGGTGGTGAAGACGGCCATGAGGATGAACGCCGACATCGCGACCGAGGGGCCGGACAGCCAGTCCCACCAGGTGAGCCCGAGGAAGCCGCTTCCGGTGAGGGCGGCGGGCCCGTCGGTGACGCCGACCGTGCCGAGGGCTTTGTGGATGATGCCGCTCGGATCGTTGAACCAGTTCGGTCCGGCGATGCCGATGGCTCCGAGAATCTGATTCACCGCGCCGGAGGCGGAGAAGAGGAACAACCACAGCACCGTGATGGCCACGCTGCTGGTCACGGAGGGGAAGTAGAACGCGGTGCGGAACAGGCCGCGGCCGCGCAGCACCGCGCGGTTGACAAGGACCGCGAGGAACAGCGACAGCGCGGTCTGCAGGGGGACCACGAGAAGCACGTACCAGGCGTTGTTGCGCAGCGCGGTGCCGAAGTCGCGGGTGGGCAGGCCGCCGTCGGCGGTGATCGCGGCGTAGTTGTCGAGGCCGACGAAATTGACGTTGCCGGAGAACGGGCTTCCCCGGCCCGACCAGTCGGAGAAGCTCACCCAGAGCGCCATGAGCACCGGCACGAGCAGGAAGATCCCGAGGATCACGAGCACCGGCGCGGTGAAGGCCCAGCCGGCGATGGCCTCGCCGCGCCGGACGCCCCCGGAGGGACGCCCGGCGCGACGGGGCGCCGTAACGGTCGCAGTCATCGCCTCAGGCTCAGCCGACGACGGCTTCGACGTTGGACTGCGCCGTGTCGAGGAGCTTCTGCGGGTCGCCGGTCTTCAGCGACTCCAGCTGGGAGTTGAAGTCGGTGATGACCGACGCGATGCCGTCGTTGGTCGGCACGCTCTTGGCGTAGTCGGCGGCGGTGAGGAACGCGGCGAGGGTGGGGTTCTCGCTCTTCCACTCCTCGGCGGCCGACTGGACGGGCGGCATCGGGCCGAACGCCTTCGAGAAGGACAGCACCTGCTCGGAGCTCGTCAGGTACTCGACCAGGTCGAGGGCGGCCTTCTGGTTGGGGCTGTCGGCGGCCATGCCCCAGCAGTTCGTGAACTGCAGCGTGCCCTGGCCGCTCGGACCCGCCGGCAGCTCGGCGACGACGTAGTCGACGTCGGGGTAGTCCGACGACATCGCGCCGGTGATCCAGTTGCCCTCGATCGTCATGGCCGCGAGCCCCTTGCCGAAGGCCTCGCCGCCCCAGCCTGCGCCCACGTCGGACGCGAACGCGAAGTCGCCCTGCGCCAGGTTGGTTTTCACGTAGTCGAGCGCCTCGACGTTCTCGGGGCTGTTGGCGACGGCCTGCGTGCCGTCGTCGCTCACGAGACCGCCGCCGGCCTGTGCCATGAACGCTCCGACACGCTGGTACTCCGCACCGAAGGCGAGGCCGACGCGGCCGTCGGCGGTGAGCTTCTGCGCCACCGAGGCGAGGTCGTCCCAGGTCGTCGGGATGTCCGCGTCGGTCAGGCCCGCGGCATCCCAGATCCCCTTGTTGATGATGAGCTGGAGGGTCGAGAAGTCCTTCGGGGCGCAGTAGAACTGGTCGTCGTAGGTGAAGTTCTGCACCAGCGACGGGTAGAAGTCGTCCTTGTTGCCCAGGAGGTCGCCGTAAGCCTTGACCGAGCCGTTCTCGGCGTAGCCGGCCAGGGCCTCGGGAGCGAGGTAGAGGAGGTCCGGCGGGGAGCCGGCGGCGAAGCCCTGCGACAGCTCCTGCGGCAGGTCGCTGGCGGTCGACACCGTCGCCTGCACTCCGGACTCCTTCGACCACGCCGCGACGGCCGCGTTGACGGCGTCGGTCTCGGCGTCGCCCGAGGATCCGATGAGGATCTTGAGTCCGTCGTCGGACGACGTGAGGTCGCCCGAGCCTTCGGATGCGCCGGGGTCGCTGAAGCCCGAGCCCGAGCCGCATCCCGCCAGAACCAGGGCGCCGGTGGCGGTGAGGGCGCCGACGGCGATGAGCCGGCGGATTCCGCTGCGTGTCATGTCTCTCTCCTTCGAGTAGCCGTGAGGGTGGTGCAGGGTGAGTCGCGCGGATATTTGATCGTTCAAACTCAGCGCGTGGATAGACGGTAGATCGCGTTTTCTCAGCTTGTCAACCCGTTGCCGGGGGCTGGATAGGATGCTGAGCACATCGACCGCGACGAAGGGGGAGCCGTGGATCGCACCCCGACCGTGGAGGACGTGGCCCTCGTCGCCGGCGTATCCCGGCAGACGGTCTCGAACGTCCTGAACGCCCCGGACGTCGTTCGACCGGCCACGCGGGAGCGCGTGACGCAGGCCATCGCGCAGCTGGGCTATCGCCAGAACGCCGCCGCGCGACGGCTGCGAACGCGGCGCAGCTCGACCATCGGCATCCATTTGGATCCCTACGCCGGCGGCGTCTCGGGCGTCGTCCTCGACCGGTTCGTGCACGCGCTCACGGAGCGCAGCAGCGAGCGCGGCATGCGGATGCTGGTCTACGCCGCCCGGACGCCGGAGGAGGAGCTGGCGCGTCTGGCCGACCTCACCGAGGCGGGCGAGGTCGACGCCGTGGTCGTGACGGGCACGTTCCACGGCGACCCGCGGACCGGCTGGCTCGTCGAGCGGGCGATTCCGTTCGTGTCGTTCGGGCGCCCCTGGGGCGCGGACGACGTGTCAGCTCCCGCCCACCTCTGGGTGGACGTCGACGGGGCGGCGGGCACACGCGCCGCCACCGAGCGGGCTCTGCGGACGGCAGGGTCGCAGGTGGCGTTCCTCGGCTGGCCTCAAGGATCGGGCACGGGCGACGACCGCGAGCGCGGGTGGCGGGAGGCCGGTGGCGGCGGACCGCGGCTCGTGACCGAGGAGAGCGTGCCCGGCGCGCGCGCCGTCGTTGAGCAGGCTCTGACGGCAGGACCGCTCGACGCCGTGGTGTGCGCCAGCGACTCGCTCGCGATCGGCGCACACATGGCCGCCGTCGCCGCGGGCCGCCCGGAGCTCCCGATCTTCGGGTTCGACAACACCCCGGCCGCAGAGGCGCTCGGACTGTCGAGCGTCGAGCAGCTGCCTGAGCAGGTCGCGATCGGCGCGCTCGAGCTGCTGATGGGGCCGTCGGGCACGTCGATCAGCCCGCGCCCCGCGGTGCCGGGTGGCGCCCACGTGCTGGTCGAGCCGCGGCTCGTGCTGCGCTGAACCCGGGCGCCGACCCACCTCTCCCCGCGAGAGTGCACCGCACCGGCGAGACGTAGGGGATTCCCCTCCGTCTCGCCGCGCGGGTGCTGTCTCGCGGGAACCGGGGGAGGTCAGCGCCCGCCGAGGCGGCGGGCGAGCTCGCGGGCGACCGGCTCCACGCGGGCGGCGAGGGCGGCCGGGTCGACAGGGCGGTCCTCGGCATAGGTCACGGCGATCGCGGCGACCGGCCAGCCCACGTGGTCGCGCACGGCGACGCCGATCGAGCGCAGTCCGAGCGTGACCTCGCCGTCCTCGCTCGCGAAGCCGGCGGCGCGGACGGCGCGCAGCACCTCGCGCAGCTCGCCGGGCCGCCGCGGACCCCGGCCGGTGCGCTCGGCGAAGGCCGCGGCATCCGGATACAGGGCCCGCACCTGCTCGCGGGGGAGCGCGGCGAGCATGGCCCGGCCCGACGCGGTCAGGTGGGCCGGGAGGCGCACGCCGACGTCCGTGACGAGGGTCGGGCGGTGGGGCGCGCGCTCCTCCACGATGTACAGCACGTCGCGGCCGTGCATGACGGCGAGGTGGGCGCTCTCGCCGGTGCGGTCGACGAGCTCGGCGACGACCGGGCGTCCGAGGCGCGCGAGCGGCTCCTGGCGCGAGTAGCCGCCGGCGAGCTCGAACGCGGCGATGCCGAGCCCCCACCGCCGTTCCTCGGGCAGATGGACGACGAACTGCTGCTCCTGCATCTCGGCGAGCAGGTGGTAGATGCTCGAGCGCGGGATGCCGAGGGCCACGGCGACCGCCCGCGCGGGTACGGGTCCGCGCTGACGCGCCAGGAACGACAGCACGCGCAACGTCTGCTCCGCCGCCGGCACCTGCGGACGCGTCGCGGACGCGCCGCCCGCCAGCGCTGGACTGTCTGTCATCTCAGACACAGAATGCCACGAGCCGGTGTCGCGGGCGAGGCGCAGCGTGTGGAATCGGCACATGAGCACAGCGAGCGTGGCCGAGATCGCGGCGTCCGACTCCCGCACCGTCACCGTCGGAGCGGTTCCGCTGACAGCCGACGAGGTCGTCGCCGTCGCCCGCCACGGCGCCCGCGTGGCGCTCGCTCCGGAAGCCCTCGAACGCGTCGAGCAGACGCGGGCGCTCGTGGAGCTGCTCGCCGACGACCCGCGGCCGCACTACGGCATCTCGACGGGCTTCGGCGCGCTGGCCACCACCTTCATCGCCCCCGAGCGCCGCCGGCAGCTGCAGGCGAGCCTCATCCGCTCGCACGCGGCCGGCACGGGCACGGAGGTCGAGGGCGAGGTCGTCCGGGCGCTGATGCTGCTGCGCCTCCAGACGCTCGCCTCGGGTCGCACCGGCGTGCGCCGGGAGGTCGTGGAGACCTACGCCGGCTTGCTCGATGCGGGCATCACGCCCATCGTGCGCGAGTACGGCTCGCTCGGATGCTCCGGCGACCTCGCGCCGCTGTCCCACGTCGCACTCGCCGCGATGGGGGAGGGCGACGTCCGCGTCGGCGGCGCCGACCCCGTGCCGGCCGCGCAGGCGCTGGCCGCAGCATCCCTTCCGCTCCTCGTGCTCCGCGAAAAGGAAGGGCTCGCGCTCATCAACGGCACCGACGGCATGCTCGGGATGCTGCTCCTCGTCATCGACGACCTGTCGATGCTGCTCGACACGGCCGACGTGGCCGCCGCCATGTCGGTGGAGAGCCAGCTCGGCACCGACGCCGTGTTCGCGGCCGACCTCATGGCGCTGCGGCCGCAGCTCGGCCAGTCCGCATCGGCCGCGAACCTGCGCCGCATGCTGGCCGGATCGCCGCTGATGGCGAGCCATCGCGACCCTGCGGTGTGCACGCGGGTGCAGGACGCCTACTCGCTGCGGTGCTCGCCGCAGGTGCACGGCGCCGCGCGCGACACGCTCGAGCACGCCCGTCTCATCGCGACGCGCGAGCTCGCCGCCACCGTCGACAACCCGGTCATCACCCTCGACGGGCGCGTCGAGTCCAACGGCAACTTCCACGGGGCGCCGATCGCCGCCGTGCTCGACTTCCTCGCCATCTCCATCGCCGATGTCGCCTCGATCTCGGAGCGCCGCACCGACCGCGCGCTGGACGCCGCCCGCAGCAACGGGCTGCCGCCGTTCCTCGCCGACGAGGTCGGCGTCGACTCGGGACTCATGATCGCCCAGTACTCCGCGGCCGGCATCGTCTCGGAGCTCAAGCGCCTCGCTGTGCCCGCATCGGTCGACTCGATCCCGTCCTCGGCGATGCAGGAGGACCACGTCTCGATGGGCTGGGCCGCCGCGCGCAAGCTGCGCCGCGCCGTCGACGGGCTCACGCGGGTGCTGGCGATCGAGCTGATCACGGCCGCCCGGGCGCTGGATCTGCGCGCGCCCCTGGCGCCCGCCGCGCTCACCGCCGAGGCCCGCGCCGTCGTGCGCACGGCCGCGGGCGGTCCCGGTGCCGATCGCTTCCTCTCGCCGGAGATCGAGGGGGTGGTCGAGCTCGTCGCGGCGGGCGCTGTCGCCGCGGTGCTGAGCGAGCCGCGGGGCGCGGCCGGCGCGGGGCGAGCGGATCAGGAGGAGATGGGCGGAACAGGAGGACCGAGCCGCGGCATCCGTCCTCCGCATCCGCCCATCTCCTCCGGATCGGTGCAGCAGCCGCGCGACAGCGGCGCGAGCACGCACGACACGAGCACGGACGACAAGAGCGAAGGAGTGGACCGATGAGCGGAACGGCGACGGAGGCGGGACCGCGCACGGTGCGCGCGGCGCGCGGGGCTGAGCGCACGGCGAAGAGCTGGGGCGCGGAGGCGGCCAAGCGGATGCTGATGAACAACCTCGACCCGGAGGTCGCGGAGCATCCGGAAGACCTCGTCGTCTACGGCGGCACGGGCAAGGCGGCGCGCACGTGGGCGGCGTACGACGCGATCGTGCGCACTCTCGACGAGCTCGAGCCCGACGAGACGCTGCTCGTGCAGTCCGGCAAGCCGGTCGGCGTGTTCCGCACGCACGAGTGGGCTCCCCGCGTGCTCATCGCCAATTCGAACCTCGTCGGCGACTGGGCGACCTGGCCGGAGTTCCGCCGCCTCGAGCACCTCGGCCTCACCATGTACGGGCAGATGACCGCGGGCTCCTGGATCTACATCGGCACGCAGGGCATCCTGCAAGGCACCTACGAGACCTTCGCCGCGGTCGCACGGTCGCTCGCGCAGAAGGCAGGGCGGGATGCTGCGACCGCGAGCCTCGCCGGAACCCTCACCCTCACCGCGGGCTGCGGCGGCATGGGCGGCGCGCAGCCGCTGGCCGTCACGATGAACGGCGGGGCGGTGCTCATCGTCGACGTGGACGAGAGCCGGCTCGCGCGCCGCGTCGAGCGCCGGTATCTCGACGAGTTCACGACCGACCTCGACGAGGCCGTGCGGCGCGTGCTCGCGGCCAAGGAGTCGGGCGCCCCGCTCTCCGTCGGCCTCGTCGGCAACGCGGCCGAGGTCTTCCCGGAGCTCCTGGCCCGCGGCATCCCGATCGACATCGTCACTGACCAGACGAGCGCGCACGATCCGCTGGCGTACCTGCCGGTCGGCGTGCGCGTCGACGAGTGGCGCGCGGAAGCCGATCGCGATGCCGAGGACTTCACGCGGCGCTCGCGCGAGAGCATGGCCGCGCACGTCGCGGCGATGGTCGGATTCCAGGATGCCGGAGCCGAGGTCTTCGACTACGGCAACTCGCTCCGCGCCGAGGCGCAGCTGGGCGGGTACGACCGGGCGTTCGCGTTCCCCGGCTTCGTGCCGGCCTACATCCGCCCGCAGTTCGCCGAGGGTCGCGGGCCCTTCCGCTGGGTCGCGCTCTCGGGCGACCCGGAGGACATCCGCCGCACGGACCGGGCCGTGACGGAGCTGTTCCCCGACGACGCCGGGCTCCGTCGCTGGATCGAGCAGGCGGGGGAGAAGGTCTCGTTCGAAGGGCTCCCCGCCCGCATCTGCTGGCTCGGCTATAAGGAGCGGCACCTCGCGGGCCTGAAGTTCAACGAGATGGTGGCCTCGGGTGAGCTCTCCGCGCCGATCGTCATCGGACGCGACCACCTCGACGCGGGATCGGTCGCCTCGCCCTACCGCGAGACCGAGGCGATGGCCGACGGCTCAGACGCGATCGCGGACTGGCCGCTGCTCAACGCGCTGCTCAACACCTCCAGCGGCGCGTCATGGGTGTCGATCCACCACGGCGGGGGCGTCGGCATCGGACGCAGCATCCACGCCGGTCAGGTCACGGTCGCCGACGGGTCGGACCTCGCCGCCGAGAAGCTCGCACGGGTGCTCGTCAACGACCCCGGCACGGGCGTGATGCGCCACGTCGACGCCGGCTACGAGCGGGCCAGAGAGGTCGCCCGCGAGCGCGGCCTGAACGTGCCGATGCTGTGAGCGCCGGTCTGCTCCTGACCGGTATCGGCGAGCTGACGACGAACGTCGCGCGCGACGGCGACGCTTGCGGCACCATCCGCGACGCAGCGGTGCTCGTCGAAGACGGGCGCGTCGTGTGGGTCGGAGCCGCCGCGGACGCCGCCGACGCCTCGGCCGTTGACCGCGAGACTGTACCGGGGCGGCGAGACGTAGGGCATTCCCCTCGGTCTCGCCGGTCGGATGCAGTTTCGCGGGCGAGGGCGGTCGCGCGGGCGGGGGCACTGGACGTCGAGATCGTGGATGTCGCGGGCCGGGCCGTGCTCCCGGGATTCGTCGACAGTCACACCCACCTCGTCTTCGGCGGCGACCGTGCGGACGAGTTCGCCGCCCGCATGGCGGGCACGCCGTATGCCGCGGGTGGCATAAGACGGACCGTCGCGGCCACGCGCGCGGCGACGGATGAGCAGCTCCGCGCACGGCTCGCCGCCTTCGTGGCCGAGTTGCATCACCAGGGCACAACGACGTTCGAGGTCAAGACCGGCTACGGCCTCACCGTCGCCGACGAAGAGCGTTCGGCACGACTCGCGGCCGAGGTCACCGACGAGGTGACCTTCCTCGGCGCCCACGTCGTGCCGGGCGAATTCGAGGAGCGACGTGACTCGTACCTCGACCTCGTCTGCGGAGAGATGCTCGACGCGTGCGCGCCGCACGCGCGGTGGATCGACGTGTTCTGCGAACAGGGTGCGTTCACCGCCGAGGAGAGCCGCCGGGTGCTGGAGGCGGGCATCGCGCGCGGTCTTCTGCCGCGGGTGCACGGCAATCAGCTCGGTCCGGGCGAGGGCGTCCGTCTCGCGGTGGCGGTGGGCGCAGCATCCGTCGATCACTGCACGCACCTCTCCGACGAGGACGTCGCGGCGCTGGCGGCCTCCGACACCGTCGCGACCCTGCTCCCCGGGGTGGAGTTCTCGACGCGGCAGCCGTATCCCGACGCGCGGCGACTGCTCGACGCCGGTGCGACCGTGGCGCTGGCGAGCGACTGCAACCCGGGGTCGAGCTTCACCAGTTCGATGCCGCTGATGATCGCGCTCGCCGTCCGCGAGATGGGGATGACCATCGACGACGCCGTGCGGGCGGCGACCGCCGGAGGAGCTGCCGCCCTGCGACGCGCCGACGTCGGGGCCATCGAACCCGGCATGCGCGCCGACCTCGTCGTCCTCGATGCGCCGAGCCGCACCCACCTCGCCTACCGGCCGGGCGTGCCGCTCGTCTCGCGCGTCATGAAGGACGGCGCCTGGCTCTAACCGCCCGTCGAGCCTCAGCGGGGCGAGTCGAAGGTCCAGGATGCCGGCGGCACCGCCGTCGCGACGTCCCAGTCGTCCTCGTCCCACGTGAAGGTCGCGACGGCGCAGGTCGGCACGTGGCCGATGCCGCCGTCGGACAGGCGCTCCGCCAGCACGGTCATGCCGGGATCGTGCGCGACGACCATGACCGCGCGGCCGCCCGCGGCGGCGGCCTCGGAGATCAGCGTCGACGCGGGCGCTCCGTAGAGGCGCTCGACGAGCTCCGGCTCCACGCCGAGCGCCTCGCCGAAGATCGCGGCGGTCGTGCGGGCGCGCAGCGCCGTGCTCGAGCGGATCACGTCGGGCCGGAAACCGGTCGCGGCCAGCCTCGCGGCCATCTCAGGCGCATCGCGGAGCCCGCGCTCATTCAGCGGCCGGTCGTGGTCATCGAGCGACGCGTCGCCCCAGTCGGACTTGGCGTGCCGCACCAGCACCAGCCGGATCACGCGCGCACCGCCAGTCCAGCGAGCAGCTCGAGCACGCACAGTGCGGCCAGGCGGACGGTGCGCCCGTCGGCGGTGTCGGCGGTCGCGTCGACCTCGACGATGTCGGCGCTGACGAGCCGGGGATCGGAAGCCGCGGCGCGTACGAGCGCCCGCAGCTCGTCGGCGCCCAACCCGCCCGGGACGCTCGCGGGGCAGGCGGGGGCGACGGAGCGATCGCAGACGTCGACGTCGACGTCCAGGTGGATCGCGGCCTCGGCGCCGGCCCCCGCCACCTCCTGCGCCTGCGCCATGACGTCGTCGACGCCCCGCCGGCGCAACTCGTCGAGCGTGATGACGGTGATGCCGAGGTCGAGCGCGCGCCGCAGGTAGGCGGCCGAGTTGGCGAAGTCCGCGATGCCGATCTGCACGATGCGGTGCGGCTCGAGGCCGCCTTCCACGAGCCGGCGCACAGGGGATCCGTTGGAGGTGCCGTCCCGCAGGTCGAGGTGCGCGTCGAGCGTGATGAGCCCGGTGGCCGCTGCCCCCTGGGCGACCGCGACCGTCGCGGAGTTGTCGCCGCCGAGCGCGACGACCATGCGCGCCGCAGTGCGCAGCTCGGCCACGCACCCGCGCACGAGCGCCTCACCGGCGGGGCCGTCCGGCTCATCGACGTCGCCCGCGTCGGCGATGCGGAGCACCTCGCCGAGGTCGAGCGGAGGCGGACCCATGAGCACGGGGCTGAAGCGCCGCAGCGCCGCCCGTACGGCCGACGGCGTCGCGTGGGCCCCTGTCGGCGACAGCGAGGTGCGGAACGCCGGCACGCCCACCAGGACGGCGTCGAGACCGTCGCCCTCCGCCGCCGGCCAGTCGCCGGCGCGCGGCCAGAGCGGGTCGACGGAGAGGGGGGCGTCGCTCACGCGTGCCCGATGCGGCGACGCTGGACGACGGTGCGCGCTCCGAGCCCGGCGGCGACGACGGCGAGCAGGCCCAGCGCGAGGACGATGGTCCATTCGAGGGCACCGCTGCCGCGATCAGGATCGACGCCGAAGACGACCTCGATCCATTCCGGTTCGATCAGGGTCGCCACCGCGACGACGAGGAAGAGCGCCGCCAGGGCGAACTGCACGATCATGCGGATGGTCAGGGATCGCTCGCGCGTCATTTCTCTCCTCCGTCGATGCGCCGTCGCACCCGCGCGTCGGTCGCCGCGCCCGTCGCGGCCGATGACCGGTCAGGTCAGCAGAAGATGGGCGATCGTGTAGATCGCGAGACCCGCGAGGGCGCCCACGATCGTACCGTTGAGGCGGATGTACTGCAGGTCGCGCCCCACCATGAGCTCGATCTTCTCCGTCGTCTCGGCGGCGTCCCAGCGCTCGACGGTGTCGGTGATGATCGAGGCGATGTCGTGGCGGTACCTGTCCACCAGGAAGACGGCGGCGTCGGTGACCCAACCGTCCACGCGGCGCTGCAGCGCGGCATCCGTGGTCAATCTCGTGCCGATCTCCGCGAGCGCCGCCGCCGCCCGCACACGCAGGCCGCTGGCGGGATCGGCGAGCGAGGACAGCAGTCCGGTCTTGGCGGTCTCCCACGCCTGCGCGGCGAGCTCGCGCACCCGCGGGCTGTCGAACACCGAGGACTTCGCGTCTTCGAGGCGTCCGATGGTGGTGGGGTCGTGCTGAAGGCCGTCGGCGAGGCGCTCGAGGTAGCCGTCGACGGCCTTGCGTGCCGGATGCTCCGGGTCGGCCTGCACGGCGGCGACGAACTTGATCGCCTCGTTGTAGACCGTGTCATCGACCAGCCGGTGCGCGAGCTTCGGCACCCAGCCGGGTAGACGGCGGGACACGAGCCCGCCGAACGCATCGCGGTTCGCTGCCAGCCAGCTGCCGATGTTCTCGGCGGCGAGGTCGACGGCCTGGTGGTGCGCCCCCGACGCGACGATCCGCTCGAGCCAGACGCCCAGCGGCGGGCCCCACTCGGGAACGATGAGGTGCTCGCGCGCGAGGTCCTCGATGACGCTCTGCACGTCGTCGTCGCTCAGGGCGCGCAGGATGCCCTGCGCCATGTCCGCCGCCTCGGCGGAGACGCGCTCGGCGTGCGTCCCCTTGCCGGGGGTCGGGGTGGGGTCGCTCAGCCACTCGCCGAGCCGTGCCGCGACGGCGGTCGTCTCGAGCTTGGTGCGCACGACGTCCCCGCGCAGGAACTCCGTCTCCACGAACTCCCCGAGGTTCTGGCCGATCTCGTCCTTGCGGCGCGGGATGATCGCGGTGTGGGGGATGGGGATCCCGAGCGGATGCCGGAACAGCGCCGTGACGGCGAACCAGTCGGCCAGTGCACCCACCATGCCGCCCTCCGCGGCGGCGCGCACGTAGGCGAGCCACTCGACGCGCTCCTGGAACACGAAGGCGATGACGAACAGCACCGCCATGAAGAGGAGGGCGCCGAGCGCGACGCCCTTCATCACGCGCAGACCGCGACGGCGCTCCTGGTCTGCGGGGCTGAGCAGGGCCGTGGGGGTGCGCGCCATCGGGCCATCCTCGCACGCCTGGTCTGCGAGACGGCCGGGGTAGCCTTGCCGCGTGATCGACGACATCAAGAAGCGCGCGCTGCATCGCACGAGCATCCTGGAGGGGCAGCTGCGGGGCCTCGCGAAGATGATCGAGAACGAGGACTACTGCATGGACATCATCGCCCAGTCGCGGGCGATCGAGAAGGCGCTGGAATCGCTCAACCGGCTGCTGCTGGAGAACCACCTGCGCACGCACGTGAGCGAGATGTTCGAGGACGGCGGAGACGCCCGAGAGCGCGCCGTCGGCGAGCTGCTGAAGGCCTTCGACTTCGACCGCCGCTGAAGCGTGCTCCGCACGCGCGCGGGTCAGGACTCGACCGGCCCCAGCCAGGCGCTCGCGAGCGCCGAGTGCGCCGACTCCGGGTCGGAGGGGTGGAACATGCCGGCCATGACGTCGCGGTAGAGGCGCCCGAGCTCGGAGCCCGACGTGTACGACGAGCCGCCGGCCACGAGCAGGGCGTCGTCGACGACGGACTTGGCCATTACGACCGCGCGGTGCTTGACGCCCGCGAGCAGCGAGAACCAGCGCGCGCCGTGGTCGACCTGCTCGTCGACGTCGCGCGCCAGCGACTGCAGCTGCGGGGGCAGGGCGTCGTACGCCATCGCCATCCCGGCCACCCGCCGGCGGATGTCGGGGTCCTGGCTGTACGCGGCGCCGGACTTCTTCGAGCGCTTCCGATGCGCCGTCTCCACCGCCACGTCCAAGGCCCGCCGTGCGATGCCTGTATAGACCGAGGCGATCAGGATCTCGAAGACGCTGAAGATCCCGAAGATCAGCGGGTCGGGGCTGGGGCCGGGCGGGATGCGGCGCACGACGCGCTCGGCGGATGCGACCGCGCCGTGCAGCTCCGTCGTGCGGCTCTGCGTGCCTCGCATGCCGACTGTGTCCCAGTCGTCGCGGGTGACGATCGCCTCGCTGCGCGGCAGGAGGGCGAAGACCATCATCGGGGCATCGGGCGACGTCGTGTCGAGGCCGTGCACCCCCAGGTGCGCCCATACCGGAGCGAGCGAGGTGAAGATCTTCGTGCCGGTGAACGCGTATCCGCCGTCGCCGGTGGGTGTGGCATCCGTGTCGCTGCCGAAGAGCACGAGGTCGTTGCCGGCTTCGCTGATGCCGAACGCGAAGACCTCGCCCGCGGCGGCACCGCGCTGCACGAACGCGAGGTCGTCGATGCCCCGGTCCGCCAGCACCCCGGCGACCCCGGTCCAGACGAGGTGCATGTTGATCGCGAGGGCGGTCGCCGGCGCGGCGCCGGCGAGGCGCTGCTGGAGGATCGAGGCCTCGGCGAGCGTGAGTCCGGCGCCCCCGAGGTGCTCGGGCACGAGGATCGCGAGGTAGCCGAGGTCGCGCAGCTCCCCGAGATCGGTCTCCGGGAACGTGTTCGTTCGGTCGTGCTCCACCGCCCGCGCGCGGAATCGTTCGAGGAGGTCGTCGGGCAGCCAGGCCGCTGGGTCGAAGGAGCGGACGGATGCCGCGGCCACCGGTGCGCTCATGACAGGGCCTCTCTCAGCTGGCGGACGGTCTCGTCCGGCCGGTCGCGGTGGGGCGAGTGACCTGCGCCCTCCACGACGGAGACCGTGACAAGAGGGTTCGTCTCGACCTCCGCGCGCAGCGCACCGCCGAAGATGGAGAAGACGGCGGGGTCGGCGGCGATGACGTGCGTCGGCACCGCGAGGCGGGCGGCGGCCTCGCGCACATCCCAGTCCGGGTTCTGATCGCTCGTCTGCTCGACGGCCCACCGGCCGGCCTGGCGGGCGGAGACGACCTTGAGCTCGATGTCCTGCTCGTGCCAGTGGGGGTGCTCCGCGCGGACGGCCGCCTCGGTCGGATCGGCGAACGACCGCTCCTGGCTGGCGCGCACCGTCGAGCGGTCGGTCGCTGCGAGGTGGATGGCCGGGTCGATGAGCACGAGGCGGTGGGTCCAGCCGGGATAGTCCGCAGCAGCCGAGGTCGCCGCGGCGCCGCCGAGGGAGTGGCCGACCACCAGATCCCAGGCGCCGTCCGCGGGGCGCGTGTGCAGCAGATCGGCCGCGTACGCCGGGATCGAGTAGTCGAGCGCGCGCGGCGCCGTGCCGTGGCCGCGCAGGTCGACGGCCTCGGCGAACCAGCCGTCCTCCGCCAGCGCGATGCCGAAGCGCCACATGAGCGCGCCGTTCGATCCCAGGCCGTGGACGAGGAGCGCGCAGCGCGCGGCGGACGGATCGCCCCACGACACGCGGGGGAGGGTGATGGGCACGAGCATGCGTCCAGCCTACGAGCGGCCCCGGGCCCCGGCATCCTGGTCGATGATGGACGTCATGATCTCCAGCGACATGGCCCTCGCGCTCCGCGCCGCCGGACTGGTCTGGCACCCCGCGTCGGGTGACCGCTTCCAGCTGAACGAGCCCGAATTCGACGCCGACGTCTTCACGGTGAGCGAGATGACGATCGAACCGCGCGAGTACTCGACGGGGCGCATCCTGGCCTTCAACGGCACCACCGAGTGGGCACTGGACTCCGTCGCGCTGGAGGACGCCCTGTGGCTGCCGCACGAGGCGCAGCTGCGCGAGCTGCTGCGCGGAGCCTTCCGCGCGCTGCGACGACTCGACGACACGCACGAGGTGGAGATCGCCGTCGGCGGCGAGGCGCAGGTGTTCGAGCACCCCGAGCCCGCCGACGCCTATGCCCTCGCGGTCCTCGAGCTGCTGCGCCGCATCTCCTGACGCACCGGCCGCTCAGGTGATCGTGCCGACCGGCTCCGTGTCGGGGATGGGGCTGGCATCGCGGTGGCGCAGGTCGGGGAAGCCGCGGACGAACACTACGGCGACCGCGACACCGATCACCGCGAATGCGGTCGCGGCGACGTAGGCGCCCTGCGGGCCGACGCCGTCGATGAGGAACCCGGCGACCGCCGAGCCGGCCGCCGCCCCGATGAGCTGACCGGTGCCCACCCAGCCGTAGGCCTCGGCGGTGTCGCTGAATTTCACGCTGGCGGAGGTCATCGCGAAGATGACGGCCAGCGCCGGGGCGATGCCGATGCCGGCGAAGAACAGGGTGCCGCCGAGCCACCAGACGTTCAACGAGACCATCGTGGCGGCCAGCCCGACCGCGACGATGCCCAGACGCCGCGCCATCGCCCACGGACCCATGGGAATGGCGCCGGAGGAGAGCCCTCCGGCGAGGCTGCCGATCGAGAAGACGGCCAGCACGATGCCGGCCTCCAGCCCACCGTGCCCGAACGTCGCCACCACGCCGGCCTCGACCGCCGAGCACGCGCCGATGAGTAGGAAGCCGATGACGGTGGCGAGCACCACGGGAGGCTTTGCCAGCACCTTGCCGAACGCCCGCCGGCTCCGCGGGATGCGCACGCGTCCGACCTCGGGCGACAGGATGAACCAGCCGCCGCCGCCGAGCAGGATGACGACGATCAGGATGAGCGCCTCCCACGTGCCCACCTGCGTCGCGACGAAGGTGATGACCACCGGCGCGAGGATCCAGATGATCTCCTGCAGCGAGGCGTCGAGGGAGAACAGCGGGGTGAGCTGCCGGGAGTTGACCATCTTCGGATAGATGGTGCGGACGGCCGACTGCACCGGCGGCGTCGACAGGCCTGCCACCAGTCCGAGGGCCATGTAGACCGGCAGCGAGGTCTGCACGAGTGCGAGGGTGGTGATGGCTGACGCGCACACGAGGAGCGTCAGCGTGAGCACGCGGCGCATGCCCCAGATGCCCATCCACCGGCTCGTCACCGGGCCGGAGACGGCCTGACCGACGGACGCCGCCGCGAGGACGAGACCGGCGGCGGCGTACGAGCCGGTGACGTGCTCGATGTGGAGGAGCACAGCCAGGCTCGTCATCCCGTTGGGGAAGCGCGCCGTCAGCTGTGCGGCGATGATGCGCCCCACTCCTGGGGTGCGAAGAAGTTCCCGATACCCCGCCACCTCTCCACGGTAGCGGCCGGGAGGCATCGGCGTGACGATCGCCGTCCGCGACACCTCGGCCTCCGCGACACGCCGACGATGCGCGCGGGGCCTGATTCCACAGGTCGATCGATGTCCGAGGGGCGTCCTACCGTGACGCCTGTGGACAGTCGTCCGCCGAGAGGCTCCGAGGGCCGTCATTCAGCGGTTTTCCAGGTTGGCCGACACGCGCCGGCCTGTGGATGAAACGGTGGACAACATGTGTTGTACCTGTGGAGAGCGGAGCAAAAACTACACGGATGTAACTACTACCCCTTGTGGTGACTATCAATGTCGGCACCCATATGTAGTATTGGGTTCCCGGCCGGGGGTTGGCCGGATCCACGATCACAGACACAGACGAAGCTGAGGGGAACACAGCGACATGACCATCACGGTGTACACCAAGCCGTCCTGCGTGCAGTGCAACGCGACCTACCGCGCACTGGACTCCAAGGGCATCGACTACGAGATCCTCGACCTCTCGCAGGACCCCGCGGCCCTCGAGCAGGTCAAGGCCCTCGGCTACCTGCAGGCCCCCGTCGTGATCACCGACGAGGACCACTGGTCGGGCTTCCGTCCCGACAAGATCGACGAGCTCGCCTCGCGACTGGCGTGACCCCGATGGCGACCGCCGGCGCTGAGCGCGCGGTCGCCGTCGGAGCGGCCCCGCTCCTGCTGGTGTTCTTCTCCAGCGTCTCCGGGAACACCGCGCGCTTCGTCGACAAGCTGGGCATCCGTTCTGTGCGGATCCCGCTGCAGTCCGGCGAACCGCCGCTGCACGTCGACGAGCCGTACATCCTCGTGACCCCGACCTACGGCGGGGGACAGGGGAGAGGCGAGGAGAAGGGGGCCGTGCCCAGGCAGGTCATCCGGTTCCTCAACGACGAGCGCAACCGCAGCAACATCCGCGGAGTGATCTCCGCGGGCAACACCAATTTCGGCGACAGCTTCGGCCTCGCCGGAGACATCATCAGCCGCAAGTGCTCCGTGCCGCACTTGTACCGGCTCGAGGTATTCGGCACACCGGATGACGTACGACGCGTCAGCGAGGGATGGGAACGATGGCAGACACTGCTGTGAAGGACGCCGAATTCAAGACCGAGGCGAGGTTCGAGGGCATGGACTACCACGCCCTGAACGCGATGCTCAACCTGTACGACGCGAACGGTCAGATCCAGTTCGACGCCGACAAGCGCGCGGCGCGGGAGTACTTCCTGCAGCACGTGAATCAGAACACGGTGTTCTTCCACTCGCTCCAGGAGCGTCTGGACTACCTGGTCGAGAAGGAGTACTACGAGCCCACCGTGCTCGCGAAGTACTCGCCCGAGTTCATCCAGCAGCTGAACGACTTCGCCTACGGCAAGAAGTTCCGGTTCGAGACCTTCCTCGGCGCGTTCAAGTACTACACGAGCTACACGCTCAAGACCTTCGACGGGAAGCGCTACCTCGAGCGCTTCGAGGACCGCGTCGTCATGACCGCCCTCGCCCTCGCGGACGGTGACGAGACGCTCGCCACGAACCTCGTCGACGAGATCCTCGCCGGCCGGTTCCAGCCGGCCACCCCGACGTTCCTCAACGCCGGCAAGGCGCAGCGCGGCGAGCTTGTGTCGTGCTTCCTCCTCCGCATCGAAGACAACATGGAGTCGATCTCGCGCGGCATCAACTCCTCGCTCCAGCTCTCCAAGCGCGGCGGCGGCGTGGCCCTGCTGCTGTCGAACATCCGCGAGGCGGGCGCGCCGATCAAGCAGATCGAGAACCAGTCCTCGGGCATCATCCCCGTGATGAAGCTCCTCGAAGACAGCTTCAGCTACGCCAACCAGCTGGGTGCGCGTCAGGGCGCCGGCGCGGTGTACCTCAACGCCCACCACCCCGACATCCTGCGGTTCCTCGACACGAAGCGCGAGAACGCCGACGAGAAGATCCGTATCAAGACGCTCTCCCTCGGCGTCGTCGTGCCCGACATCACGTTCGAGCTGGCCAAGAACGGCGAGGACATGTACCTGTTCTCCCCGTACGACGTCGAGAAGGTCTACGGCGTGCCGTTCGGCGACATCTCCGTCACCGAGAAGTACCGCGAGATGGTCGATGACCCGCGCATCAAGAAGACGAAGATCAACGCGCGCGAGTTCTTCCAGACGCTGGCCGAGATCCAGTTCGAGTCGGGCTACCCGTACATCATGTTCGAGGACACGGTGAACGCGGCCAACCCGATCAAGGGCCGGATCAACATGTCCAACCTGTGCTCCGAGATCCTGCAGGTGAACACCCCCACGACGTACAACGAGGACCTGTCCTACGCCGAGATCGGCAAGGACATCTCCTGCAACCTCGGTTCGCTCAACATCGCCCTGGCGATGGACGGGGGAGACCTCGCCAAGACGGTGGACACCAGCATCCGCGCTCTCACCGCCGTCAGCGACCAGAGCCACATCGCCTCCGTGCGCTCGATCGAGAGCGGAAACGACCGCTCGCACGCCATCGGCCTCGGACAGATGAACCTGCACGGCTACCTCGCCCGCGAGCACGTCTACTACGGCTCGGAGGAGGGTGTCGACTTCACGAACATCTACTTCTACTCGGTGCTCTTCCACGCGCTGACCGCGTCGAACAAGATCGCCATCGAGCGCGGGGAGGCCTTCGACGGCTTCGCCGACTCCACGTACGCGTCGGGCACGTTCTTCGACAAGTACATCGACCAGCCGTGGGTGCCCGCCACCTCCAAGGTCGAGGCGATGTTCGCCGGACACCACATCCCGACGCAGGACGACTGGCGCGAGCTGAAGGCGTCGATCCAGGCGCACGGCATCTACAACCAGAACCTGCAGGCGGTGCCGCCCACCGGCTCGATCTCGTACATCAACAACTCGACGTCGTCGATCCACCCGATCGCGGCGAAGGTCGAGATCCGCAAGGAGGGCAAGCTGGGTCGCGTCTACTACCCGGCCGCCTTCATGACCAACGACAACCTGGAGTACTACCAGGACGCGTACGAGATCGGCTACGAGAAGGTCATCGACACGTACGCCGCGGCCACGCAGCACGTCGACCAGGGCCTGTCGCTGACGCTGTTCTTCAAGGACACCGCCACCACGCGCGACATCAACCGGGCGCAGATCTACGCCTGGCGCAAGGGCATCAAGACGATCTACTACATCCGCCTGCGTCAGATGGCGCTCGAGGGCACCGACATGCAGGAGTGCGTCAGCTGCACGCTGTGACGTGTCGCCGCGCAGAGAGAAGAGACGGAAATGGCTGAGAAGCTGCAGCTCCTGAACCAGGTTCAGGCGATCAACTGGAACCGCATCCAGGACGACAAGGACCTCGAGGTCTGGAACCGTCTGGTGAACAACTTCTGGCTGCCCGAGAAGGTGCCGCTGTCCAACGACATCCAGTCGTGGAACACGCTCACCCCGGAGGAGCAGACGCTCACCATGCGGGTGTTCACCGGTCTGACGCTGCTCGACACCGTGCAGGCCACCGTCGGCGCCGTCTCGCTGATCCCCGACGCGATCACCCCGCACGAGGAGGCGGTGTACACCAACATCGCCTTCATGGAGTCGGTGCACGCCAAGAGCTACTCGTCGATCTTCTCGACCCTGTGCTCGACGAAGGAGATCGACGAGGCGTTCCGGTGGTCGGTGGAGAACCCCAACCTCCAGAAGAAGGCCGCGATCGTCATGGAGTACTACCGGGGTGATGAGCCTCTGAAGCGCAAGATCGCGTCGACGCTGCTCGAGTCGTTCCTGTTCTACTCCGGCTTCTACCTGCCCATGCACTGGTCGAGCCGCGCCAAGCTCACCAACACGGCCGACCTCATCCGACTGATCATCCGCGACGAGGCCGTGCACGGCTACTACATCGGCTACAAGTTCCAGCGCGGGCTGGAGCTCGTCGACCAGGCGAAGCGCGACGACCTCAAGGACTACGCGTTCTCGCTGCTGTACGAGCTCTACGACAACGAGGTGCAGTACACGCAGGACCTCTACGACTCCGTCGGCCTGACCGAGGACGTCAAGAAGTTCCTGCACTACAACGCCAACAAGGCGCTGATGAACCTCGGCTATGAGGCGATGTTCCCCTCGACGGTCACGAACGTGAACCCGGCGATCCTGTCGGCGCTCTCGCCGAACGCCGACGAGAACCACGACTTCTTCTCGGGGTCGGGCTCGTCGTACGTCATCGGCAAGGCCGAGGCGACCGAAGATGAGGACTGGGACTTCTGAGAGCCGGAATCGGATGAGCAGAACGGGGCCGCGACGAGAGTCGCGGCCCCGTTCTGCTCCTCGGCGTCAGCCGACGAGCATGGACTCCCTGTGCGGCGAGACGTGGTCGTCGGCCGGCTCGGGCACGATGTACAGCCCGGTCGCGGAGTTGGCGGTCAAGGTGAGCGCGGTGAGCCATGCCGGGTTGATGGACGGCTGGCGGCTGCCGTGGAACTTGAACTTGAGGCCGGCGCCGGCGTGCACCCAGACGGTGGTCCGGCCGGAGCCCAGACTGACGTCCTCCTTCCACGTGAAGTAGAAGCTCTCCGAACGCCGGAGCTTGGCGCCCATGACGATCTGGAGATGGGCGAGGACGCGGTCCTCGATGTCCGTCTTGGTCGAGCCGTCGTACTGGAAATATCCCATTGCGATCTCCTGGGTTCTGTCGCGGTGAGAGCGTGAACGTCGACCAGGGACTGGGGACAACTTGCTTACACGCTAGCCACCGGTTCTCGGAGATACAAGCGGCTTGCGAGCGTCGCAGATCGGTGGCTGGTGCAGGGCGTGCGCAACAGAAGAGGCGCCGCGCGGCGAACCCGCGGTCCCGCGTGTCGAACTGGCGCGCATTGTGACGAGGATGCGCCGTTGCGCGCCAATTCGGCGCAGTGGGAGCGATCCCGCTGGACAGTCGCGTGCGGCGATCCATAGGGTTTGCAAGGAGTTCCGCGTCCCGACTTTGTCGGCTCGCTCGTCCCCAGCGATGCGAGTGCCGAAGCCCCGTCCCCAGCGGGTCAAGGTGTCACGGAACCGCCCGGTTCCCCTCGCGCCTCGGCTTCCTATGGCATAGCGGCGCGAGGGGGCCGTCTCAATCACAGCTGGGCGCCCCAGACGCTCAGACCTTGTGTTTCCCCAGTTTCCCCAGTAGCCCGGCGGACGATTCCCAGCGTCTCGTTCGGGCCATGAGAAACGTACCACAGTCCGTGTCCCCCATTTGGGGGACATCTGCATTTGTGTGGGAAAACTTGCGCCGCCCTTGAGGGTCTGCGTCCGCATGCGCCAATGGCCGATCTCTATGCGCCAGAATAGGTCGTCTATGGCTTTCAGGTAGACTGAAGCTGCGGCCGACCCAGCCGCAGACTCCCGAGGAGATCCGTGTTCCGCACCCCGCTCACCCTGTTCCGCACCCTGGCGATCGCGGAGGCCGTATCGTGGACGCTCCTCATCGTCGGGCTCATCCTTCGCGCCGCAGCGGGCGTGGATGTCGCCGTGACGGTCGGCGGCGGCATCCACGGGTTCGTCTTCCTCGCCTACGCGGCGACGGCCGTACTCGTGGCGAAGAATCAGCGGTGGACGGCCGCGCCCGCGATCATCGCCGTCGTGAGCGCCGTCATCCCGTACGCGACCGTACCGACCGAGGTCTGGCTGAAGCGCACCGGACGGCTGAACGGTTCGTGGCGGCTCGCGGCGACGGACGACCCGCGGGACGGGGCGTGGCACGACCGCCTCATGCGTGCGCTCCTGCGCCGACCGCTCCTGTTGATCGTCGGCATCGCCGTGGCCGTGGCGGCCCTGTTCATCCTGCTGCTCATCGTGGGTCCGCCGGGCGGTCGCGGCTGACCTCGACCCGTGCCGCCTGCTGGACGACCGGGGCGCCGATGCCGTCGACTTCGCCGACCAGGCCACGGGCGAGCATGGTCGACCCGGCGACGGCCGCGGGCATGACCACGACTGCTCCGAGCGGAACGAGGAAGCAGAGCTGCGTGGCGACGCCGAAGCCCAGGGCGCGCCCTCGATGGGCGCGCAGAAGCGCGCGGCGGGCGGCTCTCTCCAGTCCGCGCGCGGTCAGCGCGCGCGAGCACAGCTCGTCCGCGAGCAGCCAGCCCGTGAGCAGCGTTCCGACGACGGTGCCGACCACCGCTCCCGCGACCGGGATGAGGCCGAGGAGACCCGCCAGGGAGGCGACCAGGATGCCGCGCGCGATCAGACGCATCGCATCTCCGGCGGCGCGCCAGAAGCCGTAGGGCTGGTCGGGCACGGATCCGCCGAGCCCGATCTCAACGGAGCGCCATACGCGGTCGTAGAACGGTTCGCCCACTATGAGCGTGAGGGCCGTGAACGTGATCGCGCACAGGAAGAGGGCTCCGGCGAAGAACGCCGTGCCGACGGCGATCCTGAGGGCGCTCGACAGCGCAGGGGGCCACGAGTCGGCGAAGGGCGTCGTCGCATCGGCCAGGCCGGGCAGGAAGGCGGCCAGCGTGATCAGCAGCCCGACCAAAACGACGCCGACGAGCGCCGCCGGAACGAGCCCCAGCGCCATCGTCCCCGGGCGCCGACGCCACCAGCCGAGTCCGGCGAACAGCATTCCGATCCCGCGTCCGAACTCCCGCATGGCCCCAGCGTAGGGCGCTCTCAGTCGGGCCGGTTGGCCGAGGCCGCCGCGGCGGCCACGGCGCGCAGCACCGGCGGTACGTCGAGGGGCGGGACGACGGCCTGGATGAGGGTCAGGGTGTCCGCATCGCGGGCGGCGACGAGAGCCCGGTGCAGTTCGCCGTTCGTGGTCACGCGCACCGCGGTGGCGGTGCCCGCGGCATCCATCGCCCTCGTCAGCGCCGTCCAGTCCCACCGGGCGATGTCGTTGTACTGCTCCTGCAGGCCGTGGATGGCGCGCTCGACCGTGTAGCCCCCGTTGTCGACCACCACGATGACCGCGGGGATGCCGTGGCGCAGGACGGTTCCCAGCTCGGCGATGGTGAGCTGCGCGGCGCCGTCGCCGATGAGCAGCACCGGACGCCGGTCGGGACGGGCGAGAGCGGCGCCCAGCAGCGCGGGCAGGGTGAATCCGATGGCCGCCCACAGCGGCTGGCCGATGAGCGTCACGCCCGCGGGGAGACGGTGGCCGGCCATCCCGTAGAACGACGTGCCCTGGTCGGCGAGCACCACATCGCCGGTGCGCAGGAAGGCGGTGACCTCGCTCCACAGGGCGGCCTGTCCGAGCGGCGCCTCAGGCGCCAGCGGGAGAGGTGCGGGCTGATCCGCACCGCCGCCGGGCCGGACGAGGAAGAGCTTCTCGCCGGCCGTAGCCACGGCGTCCGTCAGGATGTCGAGCGCGTCGGCCATCGCCAGCGGCTCGAAGCGCTCTCCTCCGACCGCGGCGTACTCGCCGCGGAGCTCGATCGTGCGGGCGGGGTCGATCCGCTGCGAGAAGAAGCCGCTCGTGAGGTCGGTGAACTGCACGCCCGCCAGGACCAGGACGTCGGAGTCCTCGATGATCGTACGGACGGCGGTCTCGCTGGCGGCGCCGAGGTAGGAGCCGAGGTACGCGTCGGCGGACTCGTCGACGACCCGCCGGCCCCACAGCAGCGTGGCGTGCGGGACGCCCAGGCCCAGGAGGCGGTGCAGGTGCTCATCCGCCCCGACACGAGACACCAGGATGTCGGCGAGCACGGCGAGAGAGCGAGCGGATGCCAGGCGGGAGGTCACCGCGGATCGGAACGCCGACGCGGCCTCCGCCGTCGTCACACGCGGGTGGGACGGCAGGGGAGCGGACGGTGGCGACGCGGGCGCCTCCGCCACGTCGGCGGCCACGACCAGATAGCCGGGCAGACGCCGATCGTGCGCGGCGACGATGACGCGGTCGATCTCCGCCGCGTAGTCCTCGGCCGTCGGCCGGCCCCGGGCCACGGTGACCTCGGCGGTCATGCGCGCGAAGTGGTCGAAGTCGCCGTCGCCGAGCGTGTGATGCGTCGCGCGGCCGGCGGACTGCGTCGCGACGGTCGGCGCCCCCACCACATGCAGCACGGGCACGTGCTCGGCGCTGCTGCCGGCCACGCCCGAGATCGCGGACAGCTCGCCGACGCCGAACGTGGTGCTCAGCGCACCGAGTCCCGCGAGGCGCGCGTAGCCGTCGGCGGCGTAG
Source organism: Microbacterium jepli (assembly GCF_047237905.1). Lineage (NCBI taxonomy): Bacteria > Bacillati > Actinomycetota > Actinomycetes > Micrococcales > Microbacteriaceae > Microbacterium > Microbacterium jepli. Next base: position 1,355,921 of record NZ_JBDFLW010000005.1, read on the forward strand.
GCGGCACCGAGCTCGTTCGCGGTGCCGATCCACGTGATGAGCGGATGCCGCTCCACGTGGTCGAGGAAGCCCAGCGTGAAGTCTCCCGGCACGCCGAAGAGATGACGGATGCCGCACTCGGCCATCCGGTCGAGCAGGTAGTCGGCCACGGTGTACGGGTACTCGCGGCCGTCGACGTCAGTGGTCACGGAGACAGCAAACCATGCCGGCGGCCGGGGGCGCAGCCGGCGTGGTCAGGCCCGTGGGGGGAGTTGCTGCAGCGTCCAGGTGTTCCCGTCGGGGTCATCGAACGAGACGAACCGCCCCCATCCGAGGTCGTCCACGCCCTGCGCGGCGACGCCGACCGCCTGCAGATCGGCGAGCGCACGGTCGGCATCGGGCACGACCACCTGGATGGTGTTCTGTCGACCGGGCTCGAGGTCGATCTCGAGACCGGTGCCGAAAGCGATGGAACACGCTGATCCGGGCGGGGTCAGCTGCACGAAGCGCAGCCCTTCGTAGGGCGACTGGTCGTGATCGAGATGGAAGCCGATGGACGTGTAGAAGTCCTTGGCGCGGTCCACGTCGGTCACCGGCACGAAGATGAGCTCGATCTTCCAGTCCATGTCGTCTGTCCTCCCCACGGAGCGCCGATCGCCCCGGCAGACCCCACGCTAGGGCAGGCCTCCGACAGGCGTAGGAATTCGTGTCCGGCTTCCCGCCGCAGCCTGTGCTCGCCGCTGCCGCCGCGTCAAGATGGTGTCGTCCGCCTCGCCCAAGGAGTGCTCCATGGTGATCCGCTCGCCCCACGTCGTCTCGCTGAACGACGCCGTCCCGGTCTTCGAGAACGAGCTCGGGTCCGTCGCGCAGCTGACCGCGGCATCCTTCCCGATCCTGTCGCGCATGTCGCTCAAGCGGATCGTGCTCGAGGCCGGGGCGATGCGCGAGCCGCAGTGGAACGTCGACGCCAACCAGATCGCCTACGTCACCGAGGGGACCGTGCTGATCTCGATGCTGGGCAACGCCGACGCGTTCTCGAGCTTCGTCGTCGGCGCGGGGCAGATGTACCACGTCGAGTCCGGCGCGATCTACCACATCGAGAACATCGGGGAGGGGCGTGCCGAGGTCATCGCCGCCCTCCGCAGCGCCGAGCCGCGCCACTTCTCCCTCACCTCCAGCCTCAATGCGATGACGGCCGCGGTGCTGGGCAACACCTACGACCTGCCCGCCGCCGCGTTCTCCGCTTTCGCGCGGCCGGGGGCGGCGCAGATCCTCCGGCGCGGGGGCGCGGCGCGCATCCCCGACACGGCGGGGCTCCCGAACGCCCACCTCTTCGACGCCGAGGGCCAGATCGCCCCGCTGTCCTCTCCGGCGGGCTTCGCCAAGCTCGCCCGCCGGCAGTACTGGGCGGCCCTGTCGGACCTGTCGATGTACCACCTGCGCATCACCGGATCGGGGATGCGGGAGCCGCACTGGCACCCGCGCACCGCGGAGCTGGGCTACGTCTGGAAGGGCCGGGGACGCATGCGCGTGCTGGATCCGGACGGCAGCCTCGACGAGTACGAGCTGGTGCCCGGCCAGGCCTACTTCATCCCGCGCGCCTACCCGCACCACATCGAGGCGCTCGAGGACGACGGCATCCACTTCCTCATCTTCTTCGACCGCGCCATGCCCGCCGACATCGGCTACCGGGCGACGGCATCGGCGTTCTCGCGCGAGGTGCTCGCGGCGTCGTTCGGCGTGCGGGAGGCGGAGCTGCCCGTGTTCCCGTTCACGCCCGTCGATCCGCTGATCGTCGCCCGATCCAACCCGCGGGACGGCGACGCCGCGGAGTGAGGCGCCCGGCCGCGACTACCATGGGCAGGTGCCAGCCAGAGGAGGCGACGACGTGGCCGCCGAACCGCCCCCCTTCAGCCCGGTCATCGCCCTGCTGACCGTCGCCGCCGTCTGGGACGCCCGGCTCGAGCACGAGCTGCGCGACCTCGGACTCTCGACGCGGAAGTACGCCCTCCTCGCGCACGTCGAGGCGACGCCGGGCATCTCCTTCAGCGAGCTCGCGCGCCGCTCCCAGATCACGGTGCAGAGCGTCCACACCGCTGCGCGCTCGCTCGCGGAGGCCGGCTTCGTCGTCGATGCGAACGCGCACGCCGGCGCCGCCTCCGACCTGCGCGTCACGCCGGAGGGCATCCGTCTGCTGCGCGAGGCCGACGCCCGCCTCGCCGCGCTGGACGCGACCTTCGGCGGCGGTGCGCCGGCGCTGACGTCCGCGTTGGAGGGCCTTCACGAGCGCCCGTTCGAGGGATCCGCGGCAGCTGAGTGACCCGACGGGTGCGCGTGATCGCGCGAATGGCGCGAAGATGAGTGCGTGACCGCCGTCTCGTTGCTGCCGTCCCGTCCGTCGGCGCCTGCCCGCCCCAAGAAGAAGCACGTCTCCGGAGACCGTCTCTCCGCCGCTCTCATGCTGATCGGCGTCGGTCTGGCCATGCTGTGGGCGAACCTGCCCGGCGACACCTACGAGACGTTCTGGTCGATGCCGGCCGCGTTCTCGATCGGCGGCATGGAGGTCACCTTCACGCTCCACCAAATCGTCAACGACGCGCTGATGACCCTCTTCTTCTTCCTCGTCGGACTCGAGGTCAAGCGCGAACTGACGATCGGCGAGCTGACAGACCGCTCCCGCGCCGCCGTGCCGATCGTCGCCGCGCTGGCGGGACTCGTCATCCCCGCGCTCGTGTTCCTCGCGTTCGCGGGCTCGACGCAAGCCGCGGACGCGTGGGGCGTCGTGATCTCCACCGACACGGCGTTCCTGCTGGGTGCCCTGGCGATCGTCGGTCCAAAGTTCCCCTCGCGGCTGCGGACCTTCCTCCTCACCCTCGCCGTCGTCGACGACATCGGCGCGCTCGTCGTGATCGGCCTGTTCTACAGCGGCGGCCTCAGCATCTGGCCCCTCGCTGCGGCTGTCGCCCTCATGGCGCTGCTGGCCCTCGTGCGCTACCTGCCCGTCGGCCGCGGCTTCGCCTACTCGGTCCTCGCGATCGGGCTGTGGATCGCCGTCGCGCTGGGCGGCATCCACCCCACCCTCGCCGGCGTCGCCGTGGCCCTCCTCATCCCCGTCTTCGCACCGCGGCGCTCGGACGTCGAGCGCACGGCGGAGCTCACCCTCGCCTTCCGCGAATCGCCGAATCCGGCCTACGCGGCCGCGGTCACCCGGAGCCTGCGCGAATCGCTCTCCATCAACGAGCGGATCGACAACGCCTGGCGGCCGTACATCGCCTACGGCGTGCTGCCGCTGTTCGCGCTCGCGAACGCCGGCGTGCACATCGACGGACAGACGCTGATGGATGCTGCGGCCTCGCCGGTCGCATGGGGCATCGTCGTCGGTCTCGTGGTGGGCAAGTTCGTCGGCATCACCGGTGCCACGCTGCTGATGCGCGTGCTGGGCAAGGGGCAGCTCGCGCCCGGTCTGGGGCTGAACCGCGTCGCCGGGGGAGCGGCCCTGTCGGGCATCGGGTTCACGATCGCCCTGTTCATCGTGCCCATCGCCATCGACGACCCGCACACGGCCGACCTCGCGCGGGTGGCCGTGCTCGCGGCATCCGTCATCGCCTTCCTGCTGGGCTGGGCGACCCTGGTGGCGGGCGACCGCATCTGGCCGCCGCAGCCGGTCGGGGCCAAGCTCGTGCGCCCCGTCGACCCCGATCGCGATCACCTCGCGGGACCGCTGGACGCCCGCTACACGATCGTCGAGTATGGCGACTTCGAGTGCCCCTTCTGCAGCCGCGCGACCGGATCGGTCGACGCGGTGCGCGCCCATTTCGGCGACGACATCCTCTGGGTGTGGCGGCACCTTCCGCTCGACGGCCCGCACCCGCACGCGCAGCAGGCGGCGCAGGCAGCGGAGGCGGCGGGTCTCCAGGGCCGGTTCTACGACATGGCGCGCCTCCTGTTCTCGCGACAGAGCGACCTGGAGGTGGACGACCTGTTCGCGTACGCCGGCGAACTCGGTCTCGACGAGGAGCGCTTCGCTGCGGACTTCCGCTCGGCGAAGGTCTTGCGCCGGGTGCAGGACGACCGGCTGGATGCCGAGGTGATGGACCTCAACACCACGCCGACGTTCTTCGTCAACGGCAAGCGCCATGTCGGTCCGTACGACTCCGCGTCGCTGATCCGCATCGTCGAGACGCCGCTCTCGGAGCGTCACGTGAAGTGAGGGATCCGTCGTCCATCCTGCGCCGGGAATAGCCGGGCTGATTCCGCGTTGAAGTTGATACGAACGCGCTCAAGTACGTATCTTGAGTGCATCAGACTCACCTTCTCCCGGGAGACACCAGGAATGCCTGAAGACTTCACCCCCGACAGCGCCGACAACGGCTCGAGCGCTTTCGACGACTTCCTCGCACGCTACATCGAGGGCGAGCGCGCCCGCTCGTCGCGCTCGATCGACCTGAGCCGCTTCCTCAGCGCGCGCACCCAGGCGATCCTGCAGGACGCCGGGCGCTTCGCCCTCGAGCGCGGCCAGGGCGAGCTCGACGCGCTGCACGTGCTGCACGTCATCGTGCAGCACGAGCCGGCCGAAGACGCGGTGCGCCGCGTCGGCGCCGACCCCGCGCAGATCGCCCGCGCCGCGGCCGACCGTCTACCGGCTCCGTCGGCCCCGACCTCGGTCGACGCCGCGGTGATCGCGCCGTCGGTGCAGCGCGCGCTCTTCCACGCGTATCAGGTCGCCCGCGCGTCCGGCTCGACGTACGTCGACCCCGAGCACCTCTTCTTCGCCCTCGTCATCGGCCAGGACGCGCCCGCGGGCCAGGTGCTCGCGCGCGCCGGTGTGACCGCCGAGGCGCTGACCCAGGGCATGCGCGAGGAGGTCACGACCTCCGGCGCTCCGGTGTCCGAGGACGCGGATGCCGCGGCATCCGTCACTCCGATGCTCGACCGCTTCGGCACCGACCTCACCGAGCGCGCGCGCTCCGGCGCCCTCGACCCGGTGATCGGCCGCTCGGACGAGATCGAGCAGACGATCGAGATCCTCAGCCGCCGCACGAAGAACAACCCCGTGCTCGTCGGCGAGGCCGGCGTCGGCAAGACCGCGATCGTCGAGGGCCTCGCCCAGGCGATCGTCGACGGCGCCGTGCCGGAGCAGCTGCGCGACAAGCGCGTCATCTCGCTCGACCTGCCCGCGATGCTCGCCGGCACCCGCTACCGCGGCGACTTCGAGGAGCGCCTCACCCAGACGATGGACGAGGTGGCCGCCGGCGACGGCGCCTACATCGTCTTCATCGACGAGGTGCATACCGTCGTCGGCGCCGGTGGCGGCGGCGAGGGCGCGATGGACGCGGGCAACATCCTCAAGCCGCGCCTCGCGCGCGGGGAGCTGCACCTCGTGGGTGCGACGACGCTCAAGGAGTACCGCACGATCGAGAAGGACCCGGCGCTGGAGCGCCGCTTCCAGCCGGTGCGGGTCGGAGAGCCCTCGATCGAGGACGCCGTGCTGATCCTGCGCGGACTCCGCGGCGCCTACGAGGAGCACCACGCCGTGACCTACACCGACGAGGCGCTGCGCGCCGCCGTCGAGCTCGGCGACCGCTACCTCCCCGACCGCGTGCTGCCCGACAAGGCCATCGACCTCATCGATCAGGCCGGCGCCCGGCTGCGGCTGAAGCTCGGCGTCGCGGTCGACGTGTCGGCGCTGATCGCGCGCCTGGCGGAGCTCGAGGCCGACAAGAACGCCGCCGTCTCGGCGGAGCACTACGAGGACGCCTCGCGCCTGCGGGACGCCATCGCCGAGGTGCAGTCGCGCCTGGACGAGGTCTCGGCGCGCTCGGCCATCTCGACCGATCGTGCGGCCGTGGTCGACGACACCCAGATCGCCGCCGTGATCAGCCGGGCCACCGGCATCCCCGTCAACCGTCTCACCGAGACCGAGCGCGGACGCCTGGCGTCGCTGGAGAGCGAGCTGCACGAGCGGGTCATCGGCCAGGACGAGGCGGTCGCCGCGGTGGCCAAGGCCGTCCGGCGCAACCGCACCGGCATGGGCGACGCCCACCGCCCGGTCGGCTCGTTCCTCTTCCTCGGCCCGACCGGTGTCGGCAAGACCGAGCTGGCGAAGGCCCTGGCCGGATCCCTGTTCGACGACGACACCGCCGTCATCCGCTTCGACATGAGCGAGTTCGGCGAGCGTCACACCGTGTCGCGGCTCGTCGGTGCCCCTCCGGGATACGTCGGGTACGACGAGGCCGGCCAGCTCACCGAGCGCGTACGGCGCAACCCGTACTCGATCGTGCTGTTCGACGAGATCGAGAAGGCGCACCCCGACGTGTTCAACCTGCTGCTGCAGGTGCTCGACGACGGACGCCTCACCGACGGACAGGGGCGGACGGTGGACTTCCGCAACACCGTCGTCGTCATGACCTCGAACATCGGCAGCGAGTTCCTGGCGTCGCGCTCGGGCGCCATCGGCTTCCTCGCCGACGGCGGCGGCCCGACCGGCTTCGGCAGCGAGAAGGATCTGCGCGACCGCGTCATGGGGCGCCTGCGCGAGGCGATGCGGCCGGAGTTCCTCAACCGCATCGACGAGATCGTCACGTTCCGCAAGCTCGACCGCGTGCAGCTCGAGCGCATCGTGCACCTGCTGCTAAAGGCGACGAGCGCGCGGCTGGCCCGCCGCGAGGTGGCGCTGGAGGTCACGGACGCCGCTGCGGCCTGGATCGCCGAGCACGGCTACGAGCCGGAGTACGGCGCACGGCCCCTGCGCCGGCTGATCCAGCGCGAGGTCGACGATCGGATCGCAGAGCTCTTCGTCGACGGCGTGCTCGTCGACGGGGGATCGGTGACGGTGGATGCTGCGGACGGCGCCCTCGTCGTGACCGCCGGGGTGGCGCTGGCCCAGGCCGCCTGACCGGCGCTCAGCCGCGCAGGTCGAGCACCTCGGCCGCGGCGTCGATGAACCTCAGGTAGGCGTCGACGTCGTCGGTCGGGGTGATCGCGCGCAGCACGAGCTCGTCCACGGCCGCGGCGAACGCCTCCACCCCCGCCTTGGTGTCCTCGCCCCGTCGGGGAAGAACCGTGTCGAGCACGTCGATGCCGAGACGCTCGAAGTTCGCCGCGTAGTTCGGGAACCCGGCGTAGCGCGCCGCCTCCGCGTCGCGTCGGCCTTCGGCCCCGGCATCCAGTGACGTCCGGGCGTACAGGATGACCGAGGTGTCCGGGCTGAGCGCCCGCGCTTCGCGCGCCTGATCCGCGGCGGTTTCGGGGGTCAGCCAGTTCAGGAGCACGCCGTCGCCGTGCTCGACCGCGAGCGCACGCATTTTCGGCCCGAGGGCGCCGACGACGACCCGCAGCCCGGCCTCCGCTCGCAGGGCGTCGACGGTCTCCCGCACGGCCCGGAGTGCGCCCTGGCGGAGCTGTCCCGAGCCGACGCCGATCGTCAGCCGCTCGCGAGGGAGGTCGTGCGATGCCACCGCCGCGGCGATGTCGTCGGCCGACCGGCGGTCGACGGCGATGACGCCGGTGGCCAGGCCGATGCGCTCGGTGACCGCGGCCGCTGCGGCGAGCACCGCGAGCGAATCCCCGTCGGCGGTGTCGTTGACCCAGAGCGTGTGGAACCCGGCGCGCTCGGCGGCGGCAGCCACCTGCGCGCCCGCTTCCGGTCCGAGGGATCCGGCGATGCCGAGGGAGAGGAAGCCGCGCATGGTCATGGTTTCGAGTCTGCCGCAGGTGCGGGCCGTGCGGGCGTGCGGGCGTTTCGACTCGCTGCGCTCGCTCAACGGGCGGACAGGTGTCGGCGGGTGTAGGCGTTTCGACGCGCTGCGCTCGCTCGACGGGCGCACAGGTGTCGGCGGGTGTGGGCGTTTCGACTCGCTGCGCTCGCTCAACGGGCGGACAGGTGTCGCCGTGTGCGGGCGTTTCGACTCGCTGCGCTCGCTCAACGGGCGATGGACCGGTCGTTGAGCGAGGAGCGCAGCGACGAGACGAAACGCGGGCGGATGGCAGACTGAGGCGATGAAGCGCTCCCGCAGGCGAACCGTCAGCCCGGTCGACGTGGCCCGGACGACAGCCCGCGTCATGCTGGCCGCCCTGCTGGTCGGCGCGGGCATCTCGCACCTTTCGTGGGGTCGCCGCGGGTACCGGATCGTCGTGCCCGACTGGGCGACGACGCTGCTCCGCACGGACAAGGACGCGATCGTCGTCGCATCCGGCGTCGTCGAAGTCATGCTGGGCGCCGCGCTCGTCGCGCTTCCGCGGGAGCGTCGCACGGTCGGCGCCGCCATCGCGGCGTTCTTCGTGGCGGTCTTCCCCGGCAACGTGCACCAGTGGCGCACGGGCCGGTCCGCACCCCTGCTCGACACCGACCGTCGCCGCTTCGGACGCCTGTTCCTGCAGCCGCTCCTCGTCGCCTGGGCGCTCTGGGTCGGTCGCTGATCGGCCGTCGCCCCGACCCGGCCGAGCGCCGATACGCGGCGGCTGGCAGAGTGGACGGATGCCACGCATCGGAGCCATCTTCACGCCGTCCTTCCCGCCCGAGCGCCTGCGCAGCGCCGCCCTCGCAGCCGAGGCGGCCGGCGTGCCCGAGCTGTGGCTCTGGGAGGACTGCTTCCGCGAGTCCGCATTCGCCGCAGCATCCGCCGTCCTCGCCTGGACCGAGACGCTCAAGGTCGGCATCGGGGTCTCGCCGATGCCGCTGCGCAACGTCGCCCTGCTGGCGATGGAGATCGCGACCGTCGAGCGGATGTTCCCCGGACGGCTGATCCCAGGCGTGGGCCACGGCGTGCTCGACTGGATGGGCCAGGTCGGCGCGAGGGCGCAGTCGCCGCTGACGCTCATGCGCGAATACGTCCCCGCACTCCGGGACCTCCTCGCCGGCGAGGAGCTCACCACCGACGGACGTTACGTGCAGCTCGACGGAGTGAAGCTCGACTGGCCGCCCGTGCAGGCTCCGGCTGTCATCACCGCGGGGGAGGGGCCCAAGACGCTCCGCCTCACCGGCGAGGTCGCCGACGGCACGGTGGTGCCGTCCGGGTGGACGCCGGACCGCATCCGGGAGGCCGTCGCCGTCGTGCAAGAGGGACGGGATGCCGCGGGCCGGGCCGGCGTCCACGAGTTCATCGTCTTCGTCACCGCCGCATTCGGCGCCGGGGCGGCGGAGCGCGTGGCCGCCGACCACGTCGCGTGGAGGAACGCGGCGGATCCGTCGCTGGAGGTGGCCGGGGAGCCCGCGGATGTCGCCCGTGCGATCCAGCCGTTCTACGACGCGGGCGCGACCTCGGTCATCCTGCAGCCCACGGGCGATGAGCCCGACCTGGAGGGGTTCCTCGGCGGCGTCGGCGCCGTGGCCGCACTGCTGACCGCGCGCGACTGACCGACGGGCTCAGCCGGCCCGGGACGACCGCATGGCGCGGGTCTGGGTGAGCGACGCGTCGGCGGCCAGTCGCGCGTAGTCGTCGGATTCGACCGCCACGAGCGCGACACGGCCCTCGGCGTCGTGGTGCGTGCCCCACCCGAGCCGCTTGCCGAGCGGCGAGGAGCGCAGGCAGGGCTGCCCCTTCGAGAAGAAGGCGGCCCGGGCCGCCTCGCGCTCCTCCTCGGGGATGCCGGCACGGCGGGCGTGGGTCTCGAAGACGACGTCGTCGGAGGTGTACCGATAGGGATGGCCCGCGATCAGCTCGTAGTGGAGCTCGGCGATGGTCGGCGGCTCGCGATGCGCGGGCTCGGTCGCGGACTCCGCGGGGCTGTCGGGGGCCACGGCGATGAAGGTGTCGACGTAGTTCGTGGTGTGCACGCTCAGAGGGTAGCGTCCAGCCCCGACATGATGTCGGTGCCCGATGGAAGGATGCGGTCATGCTCCTGGCCGACCTAGCCGCGCTCACCGACGAGGTGTCCGGCCTCTCCACCCGCACCGGGAAGGTGGCCGCACTCGCGACGACGCTTCGCGCGCTCGAGCCCGACGAGATCATCCCGGCCGTCGGCTACCTCATCGCCAGTCCGCGACAGGGGAGGGTCGGCGTCGGCTGGCGCGGGCTCTCGACACTGGCTCCGCGGCACGCCGCCGAGCCGACGCTGGGCATCATCGACGTCGACGCCGCCCTCGACCGGCTGGTCGCGGCATCCGGAAGCGGCTCCGCCGCGGTCCGCACGACGACGCTCACCGATCTCGCCGAGCGCGCGACGGCGGCCGAGTGGGACTTCCTCTCGCGCGTGCTGATCGGCGAGCTCCGCACCGGGGCGCTCGAGGGAGTGCTCCTCGACGCCATCGCGTCGGCCTCTGCTCGTCCGGCAGCGGCTGTCCGCCGCGCCGCGATGCTGTCGGGCGATCTGGGCGCGACCGCCGTCATCGCCCTGACCGGCACCGAGGGCGACCTCGACGCGGTGAGCCTGCAGGTGGGGAGGGCGGTGCTGCCCATGCTGGCCTCCACCGCCGCGACGCCGACCGAGGCGATCGGCATCACGGGCACGGCATCGGTGGAGTACAAGCTCGACGGCGCCCGCGTGCAGGTGCACCGCGACGGCGACGACGTGCGCGTCTTCACACGCACCCTGGCCGATGTCACCCACCGGGTGCCCGAGATCGTCGAGGCCGTGCGCGCCCTGCCCGCGCGACGGCTGATCCTCGACGGCGAGACGCTGTCGCTCGACGAAGACGGAGCGCCGCGTCCGTTCCAGGACACGATGGCCCGGTTCGGCTCCGAGACGGCGCGGGAGGTGGCGCTGCGGCCGTGGTTCTTCGACATCCTGCATGTCGACGACCGCGACCTCATCGACGAGCCGCTCTCGGTGCGTCGCGCGGAGCTCGACCGCGTCGTCGGCGACCTGCGCGTGCCGGGCATCATCACCGCCGACGCGGAGGCCGCGGAGCAGCTGTCGCGCGACGCCCTCGCCGCCGGTCACGAGGGCGTGATGGTGAAAGCGCTCGACGCCCCCTACGCCGCGGGTCGGCGCGGGAAGAGCTGGGTCAAGGTCAAACCGGTGCACACGTTCGACCTCGTGGTGCTCGCGGCCGAGTGGGGCTCGGGGCGGCGTCGCGGATGGCTCTCGAACATCCACCTCGGCGCGCGCGACGAGACGGGGGAGTTCGGCGACGAGGGCGGTCTCGTAATGGTCGGGAAGACCTTCAAGGGGCTGACCGACGACCTGCTGCGGTGGCAGACCGAGCGCTTCGCCGAGCTCGAGACGCGCCGCACCGCGATGACGGTGTACGTGCGTCCCGAGGTGGTCGTGGAGATCGCGATCGACGGCGTCCAGCGCTCGACGCGGTATCCGGGCGGCATCGCGCTGCGGTTCGCGCGAGTGAAGGCCTATCGGGAGGACAAGCTCGCCGCCGACGCGGACACCGTGCAGACTCTCCGCGCCATGCTCAAGGGTTGACCGCGGGCTCGGCCGGTGTCCACACCGGGCGCGGGACGGTCGGCGGGCACGCTCAGCGCGCCGTCGACACCGTGACGGTGAACTTCGCGTTGCGGGCGATCTGGCGCGTCGGGCCGGCCAGCTCCTCGAGGGCGGAGCGATAGCGCTGCGGGGAGTTCCACACCGTCCACAGCTCGCCGCCCGGCTCCAGCACGCGGCCGGCCTCGGCGAACAGGCGCAGCGCGATCCCGTCGTGCACCGCCGCTCCGATGTGGAACGGCGGGTTCAGGGTCACGAGGCGCGCACTGTCGTCCGCGCGAGAGGACAGCGCGTCGTCGCGCATGACGCGCATCCGGTCGCCCACGCCGTTGGCGTCCGCGGTCGCGCGTGCCGAGGCGACCGCTGCGGCGGACTGATCCGTCGCGTACACGCGAGTGGCGGCATCCCGCATCGCGATGAACGCCCCGATGACGCCCGTGCCGCACGCGAGGTCGACGACCTCGTCGGGGAACGCCGGAGGCAGGTGCTCCAGCAGGAGCCGGGTGCCGATGTCGACCGACGTGCCGGCGAAGGCTCCGCCGAACGCGCACACGATCGGGAGCCCGGGATGCTGCTGCCTCCGCGCCCGCGGATCGGCTCCGTCGTGCGGACCGCGCGCGACGAGCACCCGCGACTTCTGCCGGGCGTGCGTCACGTCGACACGGTGGAAGAAGCGCCGCAGCACGTCGTTCATGGCCACGGTCATGTGCTTGATGCGCCCGCCGGCGTGGACGATGACGTCCGGCGCGGCGTGGGCGGCGATGAGCCCGGCGATGTCCTCCAGGGCGTGGAGCGACCGGGGGAGCCGCAGCAACACCACGCGCGCGCCGCGCACGAGATCGGCGTCGAGGGTGAGCGAGCGCACGTCGGCCTCGGGCAGGAGCGCGGCGGCGTTGGCCGCCAGTGCCTGCTCACCGGTGAGCGCGTCCTGGTGCACGCGCACATCACGAGCGCCGTCGGCGACGGCCGCGAGCGCCAGCGCTCCGTAGCCGTCGCCGATGACGACGAGCTCACCCGCACCCGCCCGTCGCCGGTCGTCGGCGGACTCGTCCAGGAGGAGCAGGTCCGCGGCATCCCAGGCCTGCAGCTCGGGCGCCTCGAGGTCGGGGCGCCGCCGGAGCGCGTCGAACGGGAAGTCCACCCCCCGACGCTACCGCCCGTCGCCCGTCGCCCGTCGCCCGACGAATCGCGCCCGACGGGCGACGCGTGCTTGACGGGCTGCGGGTGCCCGGTCGACGACGACACGGTGGCCGCAGATCCCCGGAGGGATGCTGCGACCACCGCGTCGGGGGAGTGGCCCGCTAGGTCCGTGCGCCGCCGGAGCGGAGCCGGGAGACGGCGTCGACCGTGGCGGCGAGGATGAGCACGCCGCCAGTGACCAGCAGGTTGATGCCGGCCGGGAGGTTGAGCAGTCCGAGGCCGTTGGTGATCACGGCGATCACCAGCGCACCGATGGCGGCGTGGAGCAGCCGGCCGCGTCCGCCGAAGAGGCTGACGCCGCCGACGACGGCTGCCGCGACACCGCTCAGCACGATGTCGCGACCGACGGTCGCGTCCACCGAGCCGACGCGCGCCACGCTGAACAGCGCGGAGATGACGGCGAGGGAGGAGCAGATGACGAACGCCGTCCACTTGACCCAGCGCACCTTGACGCCCGAGCGGCGGGCGGCCTCGGCGTTGCCGCCGATCGCGTAGATGTAGCGGCCGAACTTGGTGCGGTCGAGCACGAACGTGCCGATCCACAGGATGACCAGCACGATCGGGACGATGATGGGCACCCCCTGCACGGCGATCACGGACTGGCCGCGATCCTCGTTCAGGATGTAGACCGCGACTCCGCCGATGACGGCGATGACGGCGAGCTTGATCCACACGAGCGAGATGGCGCGGTTCGGCACCCCGGCACGCGAGCGGCGGGCGCGATCCCAGAACGACGTCGCCGCCGAGACGGCGAGCATGACAACGAGCATCGCCCATCCGCCCCAGACTGGCAGGTTGCCGTTCTGGATCGCCAGCAGCTCGGGCACCTCGAGGCGGTAGAGGCCGCCGGGGCCGATGATGACGAGGGCGAGGCCCTGGAAGCCCAGGAACAGGCCCAGTGTCACCACGAAGGATGGAATGCCCACCCTGGCCACGAAGAAGCCGATGAGCGCGCCGGTGATGATGCCGAAGCCGAAGCCGATCAGCAGGGCGAGTGGCCACGGGATGCCGAACTGCACGTTCAGCACGACGAAGAGCGCCATCGCGACGCCGCCGGTGACACCGGCGGACAGGTCGATCTCGCCCAGCAGCAGCACGAAGACGAGCGCGATGCCGAGCATGACGAGGGTCGCGGCCTGATTGAGCAGGTTCGCGAAGTTGCGCTCCGTGAGGAAGAACGGGCTGAGCGAGGTGAACAGCACGGTGAGCACGACGAGACCGCCGACGGCGGGCAGGGCGCCCATGTCGCCGCCCCGCACGCGCTGCCACCATGCCTTGATCTGATCGCTCAGACCGCCTTCGACGCCGCTGCCGATGAGGTCGCTGGCGACCGGGTCCGGAGCGGCGTTGGTGCGGGTGTTGCTGCTCATTCAGCGCCTCCGGTGGGGATGTTGATGGTGCCGATGAGCTCGACGCCCTGGGTCTTTGTGCCGGTGATGTAGCCGACGACGTCGTCGCGGTTGGTGTCCTTGGTCTCCAGCTGCGCCACCATCTGCCCGAGGTACAGCACGGCGATGTCGTCGGCGACCTCGAACACGTCGGCGAGGTTGTGACTGATGAGCACCACGGCGACGTTCTGCTCCTTGAGGCGCTCGACCAGGTGCAGCACCTGTTCGGTCTGCGCCACGCCGAGCGCGGCGGTGGGCTCGTCGAGGATGACGACGCGCGCCTTCTTCAGCACCGCGCGGGCGATGGCGACGGTCTGGCGCTGTCCGCCCGAGAGCGACGACACCTTCTGACGCACCGACTTGACGGTGCGCACGGAGAGCGACCGCAGGGTGTCGGAGGCCTCCTTCTCCATGCGGCCCTCGTCGAACGTGCCGCCGGAGAGCTCTTCGCGCCCGAGGAACATGTTCTGGACGATGTCGAGGTTGTCGCACAGCGCGAGGTCCTGGTAGACGACCTCGATGCCGAGCGCGCCGGCGTCGCGCGGGGTGGTGAGGGAGACGGGCGCGCCCTCGAAGAGGACATCGCCCTCGTCGTAGGGCTGGACGCCGGCGAGACCCTTGATGAGGGTGGACTTCCCGGCGCCGTTGTCGCCCACGAGGGCGGTGACGCGGCCGGGGTAGACGCGGAGGTTGACGCCCTTGAGGACGTTGACGGGGCCGAACGACTTCTTGACGCCCACGAGTTCGATGATCGGTTCTGGCATGCTCGCTTCCTTGCGGTCGATCACACACGAGGGCGCCGCGCCATGACGACGCGACGCCCCGGTGATGTGGGCCTTACTTGACGCCGTACTCCGTGCACTTGGCGGCGACGTCACCGGTGCAGACGTCCGACGCCGAGGCGTCGCCGTTCTCGATGACCGTCTTGACCTCTTCGGGTCCGACCAGGACGGGCGTCACCGCGATGTACGGGGTGCCGTCGTCGAGCTTCTGGTCGGCCGTGGGGGTCTCCTTGTTCAGCAGCTGCGTGACGACCTTCACCGCGGCATCCGCTTCGAGGGAGACCTGCTTGTAGACCGTGGCGGTCTGCCAGCCGAGCAGCACGTTCTGCAGGCCGGCGACGTTCGCGTCCTGACCCGACACGGCGACACCGGTCAGGTTGTTGTCCTGCAGGACCTTGATCACGCCGGCCGCGTTGGTGTCGTTGGCCACCCACACGCCGTCGACCTTGCCGCCGAGCGAGGTCAACGCCTGCTCGAAGTTGGTCTGCGACTTGGCCTGGTCCCAGACCCCCGGGGGCTCGGCGGCCGGCTTGATGCCCGCGGCCTCCATGACCTTGACGGCGCCGTCCTTGAACATCTTCGCGTTGCCGTCGGTGGGGTCACCGCCCATGTAGACGACGACCGCGGTCGCCGGGTCCTTGCCGGCGGCCTTGAGGCCGTCGAGGACGGTCTGGCCCTCGAGCTCGCCGACCTTCATGTTGTCGAAGGAGACGTAGTAGTCGGCGCCGGAGAACGGACGGTCGTAGGCGATGACCGGGATGCCCTCGGCCTTGGCCTTCGTGGCGACGGCCTCGGCCGCACCCTGGTAGTCGGTCAGCAGCATGACACCGCAGCCCTGGGTGAGCTGCTGGTCGGCGATCGTCGAGTACTTGTTGACGTCGCCCTGGGCGTTCTGGATGTCGGCCTCGAAGCCGGCGTCGGTGAGCGCCTTCTGCAGGTACTCGCGGTCGAAGTTCTCCCAGCGGGGCGATGAGGCCGCGTCGGGGAGGATCACGCACGCGCGTGCTCCGGCAGCGTCGCCGCCGCCTTCGGTGGAGCCGCCGCTGGCGGTTCCGCCGCTGGAGCCGGCACAGCCGGCCAGCAGCAGTGCGGCCGCGCCGCTGAGAGCGGCTGCGGCCAGGAGGGAAGACTTCTTCATCTTGCGCCTTTCGTCATTGAATCCGCGATCCGGGTAGCAGACGGCGATCGCGGTACAGCGATCTTCTCCACTGCGGTTCTTGGCGTCAAGTCTTGAACGTAACGCTTTGGCAACGCGGGCATCTCCGTTCACGAACGCCGTTCGGTGATCGCAGAAGTCGCACGGCAAACCGGAGAAATGCACGGTCCAACCGCACGTCGACGGGCACTCTGCTCAATCACGCGACATTGACCCCGTCCGATGGCCGCGGAGAGTTCGTGCCTTGAACGCAGGGTTCAGGCGCGACCGGATGCTGCGCGAGACCGTCGCGAGACCGAGTCGACGATGACGGCCAGCACCAGCACCAGGCCGGTCACCATGAACTGCACCGAGCTGGCCAGGCTCAGCAGCGTCAGCCCGGAGGAGATCGACTGGATAACCACGATGCCGATGAGCGCCGCGAACGCGGTGCCGCGACCGCCGAAGAGGCTCGCTCCGCCGATGACGGCGGCGGCGATCGCTGTCAGGTTGGTGTCCCCTCCGCCGCTGCTCTGACCGGCCGAGGACAGACGGGCGGCGGCCAGGACGCCGCCGATGGCCGCGAGCGTCGAGCACAGCATGAAGACGGAGATGTAGATGCGGTCGACGCGGATGCCGGCGCGGCGCGCGGCCTCCTCCGAGCCGCCCACGGCGTAGACCGCGCGACCCCACTTCGTCCGGGTCAGGGTGAGGTGGGCGGCCACCACGAGCAGGAGGAAGAAGAGGAACATCACCCCCACCCCGCGGGTGAGGTTGAGATACCACGCCGACACGAGGAGCACGGCGAGCAGGACGCCCGCGCGCACGGCGATCTCGCGGATGCTCTGGCTGTCGAGGTCGGCGGCGACCCTCCGCCGCGCGCGGCGGAGGAGGGAGTACGCGTAGGCCGCGACCGCGAGCACCGCTGCGACGTAGGACAGCCAGGCGGGGAGGAACAACTGCTGGGCGAACAGCACGATCCAGGAGTCGAAGGGGAGGTTGATCGAGCCGGTGTCGCCAAGCACCCACAGCTGCAGGCCCAGGAAGCCGAGCAGACCGGCGAGGGTGATGACGAAGCTGGGCACGCCGAACCGGGTGTAGACGATGCCGTAGAGCAGGCCCACGACCGTGCCGATGGCGACGGCGGCCAGCAGGGCGAGCACGAGGTTCCACTGCAGCTGCACGAAGGTGACCGCCAGAACGGCGCTGCCGAGTCCGGCGACCGAGCCGACCGAGAGGTCGATCTCGCCGACGAGGAGCACGATCACCACGCCCAGGGCGATCGTGCCGATGGCCGCGCACTGCATGGTCAAATTCACGAGGTTGCCGCTGGAGAGGAAGACCGGGTTGAGGATCTGGAAGACGCTCCAGATCACGGCGAGACCGACGATGACGGGGAGCGCACCCAGATCCCCGCCCCGCAGGCGCGACATGACGGAGTCCGCCGCGCCGAGCACCCGGATGCGGTCGGTCGACGCGTCGGCCAGGATGCCGCCCGTCGGCGTCCGGGTGCCGCGCTCGCCGCTCATTCGCGACCTTCGTCCCGATCGCGGCGGCGCACGCCGGGCAGCGTGATGATCTCGGCTTCGCCGGTCGTCCGCACGCGGGGCTCCGGGGGGCCCACAGGGTCGGCTGCCACACGAGAGCGTGCCGAGGTCGGGCGGGTCGCGGCATCCGCGTCATTCGCCGCCCTGCGGGACACCGCGTTGTCGGTGGCGCCGGTGATCGCGGCGATGAGCATCGCGCTGGTGACGTCGGCGACGTTGTAGACGCCGTTGTTGCGGCCCAGGCGCAGCACCACGACGCGATCGGCCACCGCCATGACGTCGGCCATGTTGTGGCTGACGAGCACGACGCCATGGCCGCGCTCGCGAAGGCGCTCGATGAGATTCAGGACCTCCGCGGTCTGCGCCACGCCGAGCGCCGCCGTCGGCTCGTCGAGGATGACGATGCGGGGATCGCCCACCAGGGAGCGGGCGATCGCGACGGTCTGCCGCTGTCCGCCCGACAAAGCGGCGACGGGGACGCGCACCGAGGGGATCTTCGCCGACAGCTCCCGCAGCAGCGTCCACGTGCGCTGCTCCATGTCGACCTCGTCGAGCCGCGCGCCGTCGACGAGCTCGCGTCCGAGCCACAGGTTCGCGACGACGTCGAGGTTGTCGCAGAGGGCGAGGTCCTGGAACACGGTCGCGATGCCGAGGTCCTGCGCGTGGGCGGGGCCGGGGATGGTGACGGCTTCGCCGTCGAACTCGATCGTGCCGGCATCCGGCGTGTGCACGCCGGCGAGGATCTTCACGAGCGTGGACTTCCCGGCGCCGTTGTCGCCGACGAGCGCGACCACTTCGCCCTCGTTCACCCAGAAGTCGACGTCGGTCAGGGCGCGGACGGCGCCGAAGTGCTTGCCGATGCCGTGCATCGTCAGCACGCGCTCCCGCGCGCGTCCTGTCCTGGGCTGTGTCACCGGATTCTTCCCGCGATCACCGGATCCCCGCCGCATCGCATGCCTCAGCGTAGTCGGGCGTGCAGATCTCCTGGACGCTCCACACCCCGTCGGCGACGACCGTCGCGAGGATGTCGTCCACCGTCACGGCGACCGGCTCCAGCAGCGTCGTGGGGATGCCGTCCTGCTCCGTCGGCGCGGTGACCGTCTCGCCACGGGCGAGGGCGACGGCGACGTCGGCGGCGCGCTCGGCCTGCTGACGGATCGCCTTGTAGACGGTCATGTACTGGTCGCCGGTCACGAGGCGCTGGATCGCGGCGAGCTCCGCGTCCTGTCCCGTCACCAGCGGCAGGGGCGCCACGCCGGCGGCCTTGAGCGCGGCGATGGCGCCTCCGGCCGTGCCGTCGTTCGCGGCGTACACGCCGGCGATGCCGTCGCCGCGCTGGGCGACCTGGCCGGCGACCCACTGCTGAGCCTTGTCGGGGCTCCAGTCCGGGGTGTCGTAGGTCGCGAGCACGTTCAGGCCGCTGGCGTCCAGCACGCTCCGCGCCCCCGCGTTGAACTGCGCGGCGTTGCTGTCGGTGGGGGAGCCGTTGACCATCAGGATGCCGCCCCCGGGCTGCCCGCGGTCGGCCAGCCCGTCCACGAGCGCGGTCGCCTGCAGGAGTCCGACCTTCTCGTTGTCGAAGGACACGTAGTAGGCGATCCGGCCCCCGGCGATGAGGCGGTCGTAGGCGATGACCGGCACGTTCTGCGCGTTCGCCTGGCTGACGATCGTCGCCGCGGCGCGCCCGTCGACCGGGTCGAGCACCAGCACGTCGACGCCCGCGGCCAGAGCGGATTCGGCCTGCTGCTGCTGTTTCGCCGCATCCTGATCCGCGTTGGCGTACTGCACCGTGAAGTCGCCGTTCGCGGCGACCTGCGCCTCGAAGGACGGGCGGTCGAACGTCTCGTACCGCGCCGTCTTCGCGTCGGGCAGCAGCAGCGCGATCGTCCCCTCGTTCGGCGCGGAGGGGGCGCACGCGGTGAGGGTCGCCAGCACGCCCGCGACGACGACGAGGGCGCCCGCGCGGCGAGCGCGCCCGCGACGGGTCGACGGACGGGACGAACGCGGGAGCGGCACGACGGCTTCTCAGGCCGAGTAGGGCAGGGCTTCGGCGTCCACCGTGACGTGGTCCAGCGCGATCGCGATCGCCCCGCGGGCCTCGGCCCACTCCCCGAAGGAGGCCCCCACGATCTCGGGCAGGCCGGTGTCGGTGGCCAGGGCGCTGCGGTCGAGCGAGTGGCGCATCGGCGCCATCAGGATCTCGCCCGCCTGGCCGAGCTCGCCGCCCACGACGATCAGCTCGGGGTCGAAGAGGTTGCACAGGCTCGCCGCCGCGATGCCGAGGTGGCGTCCGGCGTCGGCGATGACGCGGCGCGAGCTGCCGTCGCCCTCCTCCGCCGCTTGGAGAAGGTCGCCCAGCCGGTGCATGCCGTCGGAGGGCGGGAAGAGCGAGAGCAGGGCGGGGCCGCCGGCGTAGGTCTCGAGGCAGCCGCGGTTGCTGCAGCGGCAGATCGGGCCGTTCTCGTCGATCGTGACGTGGCCGATCTGCCCGGCCTTGCCGTTGACCCCGCGGAACAGGTCGCCGTTCACGACGAGGCCCGCGCTGATGGTGTGGCCGACGCGGATGAAGACCGACGAGCCCACCGCCCGGCTGCTGCCCTCGCGGGCCTCCGCGAGACCGCCGAGGTTGGCCTCGCTGTCGACGTAGACCGGCCGGTCGATGCGCGAGGCGAGGTCGGCGCCGATGTCGACGCCCTCCCAGCCGCGGAGGAGCCCGGGCGTGGAGACCATCCCGGTGCGCGGATCGACAGGGGCCGGCAGCGCGAGCCCGACGGCGAGGAGATCGCCGACGCCGCCGCCGAGCGACTCCATCATGTCGCTGAGCAGGATGGCGAGGCGATCGAGCTCGGCGTCGTGGCGGTGATCCAGCGGAAGCGGGAGCGAGGTCTGCGCGACGATCGTCCGCGTCACATCGGCGATGGCGATGTGCAGCTGCCGCGAGCTGAAGTGCACGCCCGCGACGAGCCCGAGGCGTCGCGAGAGCGACACCAGCGTGGCGCGACGCCCGCTCCGCGAGGTGATCGAGGTGTGGAGCAGGCCCGCCGCCGTGAGCTCCTTCACGATGTTGGAGACGGTCGCCGGCGACAGCCCCGTGCTGCCGGCGAGCTCCACCTGCGTGAGGCGTCCATGGCGCTTCAAGGACTCGACGAGCCGGGCTCTGTTGGCTTCGCGAAGCGAAGCCTGAGAGCCTGGGGGCGAAGTCAGGCGGGCCACGAGCGTCACTTTACTCGACGGTCACGCACGGACAGAAGGATGCTGCGCCCCGCGGTCTCGCGCGGCGTCGTGCCTCAGGAGCGCGACGGGTGCAGTCGTACCAGGCGCTCGTGACCGGTCTCCTCGAGTTCGGCGACGTCGGCGCGTGCCTTCACGAAGTCGTTGAACGACCGGAAGCCGAGCGCCTTCTCGCTGAACGACGGGTCCATGCGGCGCATGTGCGTCTTCACGGCGGAGCTGTGCAGCCACTCGGAATCGTCCTTCACACCGAGCCGCAGCGCCCGCTCCAGCAGTCGCGTCGCGTTCTCCTGCGGGTCCTCCTCGTCCTGCGGGTCGTCCTCGACGACCATGACGCTCGCGGTCGAGGGGGCGAGGAACAGCGATCCTGCATCGGCTCCGCCCTGTCCGGCGGCACTGGCCGCCGCGGCGGCTGCCGTGGAGGCCGAGGTCGCGCGGCGCGGACGGCGCACCGGGCGCGTGGTCGCAGCATCCTGATCCTGCGGCACCTCCTCGGCTTCGGCGACGGGCGCGCTCTCGGTGACGGCCTCGGCGCTCTCCGCCGCCGGGGCCTTCGCGGCGCGGCTGCGGGTGGACCGGGCGGGCGCCGCGGCGGCGTCCGACTCCGGAGCCGTGTCGGCTGCGACCTCTGCGGCGGTGTCGGGCGTCGCATCGGCGTCAGCCGTGGGCTCGGCGGCCTTCGCCTCTGCGGAGACGTCCTTCGACCCTCCACGACCCCCGCGACGGCGGGAGCTCTTCGCAGGTGCGGGCTCCTGCCCGGCGGTCGCCTCGTCGGCGGAGGCCGGAGCCTCGGTCGTGGCTGCGGGCGCGGAGGCGCGCGGCGCGCGGCGCGGCAGCGAGGGCACACCCGGGAGGGAGTCGTAGGCCTCGAACTCGTCGCAGGCGGCGGCGAGCGACTTGGCGGTCGAACCGGCCACGCCCACGCCGATGACGTAGCGCCCGAGCCGCTTGCACCGCTGCGCCAGCGGCACGTAGTCCGAGTCGCCGCCCACGATCATCACGTGCGTGAGGTCGGGGAGGCGGAACATGTCCTCGACGGCGTCGACGGCGAGGCGGATGTCGGCGCCGTTCTTGGCGTAGGCGGCCGCGGGGAACAGCTGCACGAGGTCGACGGCGCGCGCGACGAGCTGCGAGCGGTAGACGGCGTTGACCGGCGACGACCAGTCGGCGTAGGCGCGCGTGAGCACCAGGGTGCCGAAAGACGCCGCGAAGTCGATGATCGCGCCGACGTCGATGGTGGCGGCGGCGAGCCGCTCGGCGACGTCGGGTGCGGTGGGGTCCTCGGCGATGCGCTGACGGTCCTTGGCGTAGGAGTTGCGCCCGTGGACGCGGTCGTACCAGGACATGACGATGTTGTCGAAGTCCAGGTAGACGGCGACGCGGTTGGTCTGCGGGTCAGCCATGATCTGCCTCTCCGGGGTAGCGGACCCCGATCGTCCTGCGCATCTCGTCGAGGTTCGCCATGATGGCGACGCTCTCGGCGATCGGGAGCACGTCGCTGTCGGTGCCGCCCGCTGCGATGATCTGTTCGGCCGCGAGCGCCTGGTACTGCATGCCCCGGCCCTCGACCTCGGAGACGTACTCCTCGAGCACGGTGCCGTCGGCCGTCGTCACGCGGAACGACGTCGGGGTGTACCAGACGCGGTCGATGTCGATGCGGGCCTCGGTGCCGACGATGCTGGCCGTGTTCGGGCCGGCGGCGCGGGAGGAGGAGATGCTCGTGGACAGGGCGCCGGATGCGTGCGTGAAGATCGCGGCGATCTCGGTGTCGGCGCCGGTCTCGCCGATGCGCGCGGCGACGGCGACCGTCGCGGGGGCGCCGAGGATGTCCCACGCGAAGGAGACGGGGTAGATCCCGAGGTCGAGGAGGGCGCCGCCGCCGAGCGCGAGGTCGTTGAGGCGGTGCGAGGGGTCGTCGCTGATCTTCTGCGTGTGGTCGGCGGTCAGCGCGCGCACCTCGCCGAGCGTGCCGGCGGCGACGATCTCGCGGATGCGCACCATGTGCGGCAGGTAGCGCGTCCACATCGCCTCCATCGCCAGCACGCCGCGGGCGGCTGCCGCCTCCTGGACGGCGGCGGCCTCGGCGGCGGCGAGCGTGAAGGGCTTCTCGACGAGCACGTGCTTGCCGTGCTCGATCAGCAGCAGCGCGTTCTCCGCGTGCGCGGGGTGCGGCGTGGCGACGTAGACGATGTCCACCTCGGGGTCGGCGGCGAGGTCCTCGTACGACCCGTGGACGTGGGGGATGCCGAACTCGGCCGCGAAGGCGGCGGCGGCGTCCGGGCGGCGCGAGCCGACGGCGACGAGGTCGAGTCCAGCGGTGCGAAGGTCGGAGGCGAATGCGTGCGCGATCCCGCCGGTGGCGAGAATGCCCCAGCGCAGACCGGTGGGGGCAGAGGAAGTCATGTCTTCGAGCGTACCGGCGCGGCGCCCGCCCGCGTCGGCCGAGCCCGCGCGGCTAGGCTCGGGCCGTGGCATCCCCGGTCGACCGCTTCCGTGATCTGCTCCGCATCCCGACGGTCTCCCACGTCGACGAGTCGCGTACGGACTGGGCGCGGTTCGACGAGTTCGCCGCCGCCCTCGCCGACCTCTACCCGCTGCTGCACGCGCGTCTCGAGCGCGACGTCGTCGCCGGACACTCCCTCCTGTACCGCTGGCCGGGCCGGTCGGCCTCGGCGCCGCTCGTGCTGATGGCCCACTACGACGTCGTGCCGGTCGTGGAGGAGGAGTGGGACCACGGGCCCTTCGCCGCCGACATCGTCGGAGAGGGGGCGGATGCCGCGATCCATGCCCGCGGGGCGATCGACGACAAGGGCGCGCTCGTGGCCGTCGCCGAGGCCGTGGAGCAGCTGCTGGCCGAGGGCGTGACGCCGGAGCGCGACGTGTTCCTCTCCTTCGGTCACAACGAGGAGACCGCGGGCGACGGCGCACGGGCGATCGTGTCGCTCCTGCGGGCGCGCGGCGTGCGGCCGGGGCTCGTGCTCGACGAGGGCGGGGCGGTGGTGGAGGGCGTGCTCCCCGGGGTCTCGGTGCCCACCGCCATGGTGGGCGTCGCCGAGCGCGGGGTGATGACGCTCGAACTGGTGGTCCGGGAGGACGGCGGGCATGCCTCGACGCCGCCGGCCACCCCGGCCACCGTGCGCCTCGCCCGTGCCATCGACCGGCTCCACCGGCATCCGTTCCCGGCGCGCATCACCCCGCCGGTGCGGGCGATGCTCGCCACCGTCGCCCCGCACGCCGCGCGACCGCTGAGCGCGGTGTTCGGGTCGCTCGGCGTCACGGCGCCGCTGGTCGCGGCCGCGCTCACCCGGCTCGGCCCCGAGACGAACGCCCTCGTGCGGACGACGGCTGTGGTCACCGAGATGAGCGGCGCCCCCGCGGAGAACGTGCTGGCGACCACCGCGCGTGCGTCGGTGAACGTCCGCCTTCTCACCGGGGACGCGTCCGAGGGCGCCGTCGCGCACGTCCGCCGCGCGATCGACGACCCGGCCGTCGAGGTCGTGGTGCGCCACGCGTCCGAACCCTCGCCGGTCTCGCCCTGGCGCGGTGAGGAGTGGCGCCGGCTCGCGGGCGCCGTCCGGGACACGCTCGGCGAGGACATCGTGACCACGCCCTACCTGCAGCTCGGGGCGAGCGACAGCCGCTGGTTCACGGAGCTCAGCACGCACGTCTACCGCTTCACGCCGTTCCCGATGAGCCGAGCCGAGCGCGACGCGCTGCACTCCCACAACGAACGTATCCGGGTGTCGTCGTGGGAGCGCGGCATCGGCTTCTACCGGGCGCTGATCGCCGCCTCCTGACCCGCGGGCCGGACGCCGGGGCGCCCGCGGGCGTGTGTCGAACTGTTGCCGGGCGCCTGCCGGGACCCGGGCGCGGCGGGGCACGATGGCCGCATGCCTCTTCTCACGACACCCGCCGACCTGGCCGAGCTGATCTCCGCCGAGGACGCCGTCCGCGTGCTCGACGTGCGGTGGCGACTGGACGCCCCCGACGGCCGCATCGCCTACCGCGGCGGGCACATCCCCGGCGCCGTCTACGTCGACCTCGACCACGAGCTGTCCACCCCCGGCACGCCGCAGGACGGACGGCACCCCGTGCCCGATCGCGACACGCTGCAGGCGGCCGCGCGCCGATGGGGCGTCTCGAACGGCGACACGGTCGTCGTCTACGACGACGCGGGATCCGTCGCGGCGGCCCGTGCCTGGTGGCTGCTGAGCCGGAGCGGGATCACGGACGTCCGCGTGCTCGACGGCGGTCTGCGCGCCTGGACCGGCGACGGCCGCGCGCTCGAGGAGGGGCAGGTCGTGCCCGTTCCCGGCGACGTCGATCTCGCACCCCTTCGCCCCGGCCTGGACATCGACGAGGCCGCGGCGTGGCCCGAGAAGGGCCTGCTCCTGGACGTGCGCGCGCCCGAGCGCTACCGCGGCGAGACCGAGCCGATGGACCCCGTGGCCGGTCACATCCCCGGCGCCGTCAACCTCCCCACGCCCTCGTTCACCGACGCCGGGCGCTTCCGCTCGCCGGACGAGCTCCGCGCGGCGTTCGCCGACGCGGGCGCGCGCGCCGACGTCCCCGTCGCCGCGTACTGCGGCTCGGGCATCGCGGCCTCCCACGCCGCGCTCGCCGGAGCCCTCGCGGGCGTCGAAGTCACGGTCTATCCCGGTTCGTGGAGCCAGTGGTCCCAGACGCCCGGGCGGCCGGTGGCGACGGGTGCGGAGCCGCACGGCGGAGCGACGGCATGAGCGAGCCGCTGATCCTCGGCGCGATGGTGCGCACGCTCGGCGCGCATCCGGCCGGGTGGCGCCACCCCGGCGCGCACGCCGATCCGACGCAGGACGCCGGGATCCTCCGCCGCGTCGCGCGGACGGCCGAGGACGCCGGGCTCGACTACCTGTTCTTCGGCGATTGGCTGGCCACCGGCCCCGACCTCGAGTTCCGCGACCCGTACCTCCTCGCCCGCATCGACCCGATCAGTGCGGTGCTCTACCTGGCGTCGGTGACCGAGCGCATCGGCCTCATCGCCACCGTCAACACCACCTACGCCGACCCGTACGCCACGGCCCGGGCCACCGCATCCCTCGACCTCCTCACCGGCGGCCGCGGCGGCGTCAACCTCGTCACCGGCGCGGAGCCCCGCGCCGCCGGCAACTACGGCCGCGACGCGCACGCCGACAACGCCGGCCGATACGACCGGGCGGAGGAGTTCGTCCAGGTGCTGCGGCGGCTGTGGGAGTCGTGGGACGAGGACGCCTGGATCGCCGACCGCGACGCCGGGGTGCTCATCGATCCGGATCGCCTGCGGGCCGCGGCCTTCGAGGGGTCGGCGCTGCGCGTCGAGGGGCCGCTGAACGTCGCCCGGCCGCCGCAGGGCCACCTGCCGCTGGTGCACGCGGGCACCTCGCCGCGCTCCCGCGCCCTCGCCGGCTCCGAGGCAGACCTCGCACTCATCGCCGCGCCCGACATCGCCGCCGCGCGCACCGCCCGAGCCGAGCTGCGCGCCGCAGCGGCCGCCGCCGGACGGGATCCCGGCACGGTGAAGGTGATCGCCCCGGTGCTGCCGGTCGTGGCGGAGACGGATGCCGCGGCCCGCGCCATCGTCGACCGCCTGCTGCAGCTCGTGCCGCTCGCCGACCGGCACGCCGGCAGGGCGGGCTTCCCGGCGGGGCGGAGCCTGGCCGAGTTCCTCGACGCGATCGAGCTCCCCATCGACCACGAGGCCCGTACCGCGAACCTGGACGACGTCGTCCACCCGGGCGTCGTGGCGCAATTCGGCGCGACGGGAACCCGCACCGTGGAGCTCGTCGCCCAGCGCACGGGCCGGCGCGCAGGCGCCGACGGCGATGACCGCGCACTGACCTGGCGGCACCTGGTCGCCGCGCACGCCGTGCCGGCGGCCTTCGTCGTCGGAGATGCCGCGACCATCGCCGACCACCTCGAGAGCTGGCGCGACGCGGGGGCCGCCGACGGCTTCAACGTGCTCTCCGCGTTCCAGCCCGGGCAGTTCGAGGCCTTCGCCGCTCTGGCCGTGCCCGTGCTCCGTGCCCGCGGTCTCCTCGGCCGTTCCGGCGCGACCCTGCGCGAGCGGCTGGGCCTGGGCGCACCGCGCCTGACGTACACGACCGCGGTCGCCGCAGCATCCTGAGGCGCCTCACGGGGCGTCCGTGTGACGCCCCGTGACGCTCCATGACGGCCGGTGTCCTGCCGTGTCGTCATCTTCGGCGGCTGATCCGACGGCTCCGTAGCGTGGCCGACGTCCCGCACCACCCCCGTGCCCCAGGAGAGCCCTCCATGAATCGTCCCGTCCTCCGCGCCGCGGCCGGCGTCCTCGCCGTCGCCGTCGTCGCCACCCTCACGGCCTGCGCCTCCGGCAGCGCGCCCGCCGGCTCCGCCGCCCCGGTCGGCGATCCCGTCACCGGGGGAACGCTGACCTACCTCGAGCACCAGGCGTACACGAACCTGTATCCGCCGCAGGCCGGCTTCTACCCGAACGGCGGTCTGGTCAACAACCTCACCGCGCGCCTGACGTGGCAGAACCCGGAGACGCTCGAGATCGAGCCGTGGGTCGCGACCGACTGGACCGTGAACGCCGACGCCACCGAGTACACCTTCGACCTGCGCGACGACGTCACCTTCTCCGACGGCACGCCGCTGGATGCCGCGGCGGTGGCCAAGAACTTCGACACGTACGGCCTCGGCGCGCCCGACCGCGGACTGACGGTCTCGGAGGCGATCAACAACTACGCCTCCAGCGAGGTCGTCGACGCCGACACGGTGACCTTCCGCTTCTCCGCTCCCGCGCCGGGCTTCCTGCAGGCCACCTCGACCATCAACTCCGGGCTCATCTCGCCCGCAACCCTCGACCTCTCGCTGGAGGACTTCGGTGCCGGCAACGCCGAGAAGATCATCGGCAGCGGCCCCTTCACCGCGACCGACGAGAAGATCGGCACGGAGATCACGCTGGCGGCGCGCGACGACTACGACTGGGCGCCGGCGAGCGAAGGCCACCAGGGTCGCCCGTACGTCGACGCGGTGAAGATCATCGTGACGCCCGAGGACAGCGTGCGCATCGGCTCGCTGCTCGCCGGGCAGGCCGACTACATCCGCTACGTGCAGGCGTTCGACGAGGCGCGGGTCGAGTCGTCGGGCTTCGAGCTGTTCGCCCCGCAGACGCGCGGCGTCAACAACGGGCTCAGCCTGCGCTTCACGAACCCGCTGCTGAGCGATCTGCGCGTGCGCCAGGCCCTCGTGGCGGGGGTGGACGCGCAGGAGGTGGTGGACACGCTGTTCACCGCGAACTACCCGAAGGCGACGTCGACCCTGAGCTCGAGCGCCCCCGGCTACAAGGACGAATCCGCGTACTACGCCTACGACACGGAGAAGTCCCAGTCGCTCCTCGACGAGGCCGGCTGGACGGCCGGCTCCGACGGCATCCGCGAGAAGGACGGCCAGCGCCTGTCGCTCACGGTGTACGAGGCCGCCCCGCAGCCGCTGTCGAAGCAGACGCTGGAGCTCGTGGCGCAGCAGCTGAAGAAGATCGGCGTCGAGCTGAACGTGAAGGCCGCCGACTCCGGCACCTACGCCGCCGACATCAAGGATCCGCTCAAGACGCCGCTGTACCACTCGATGGTCGGGCGCGCGGACCTCGACGTCATCAAGAGCCAGTTCTTCACCAAGAACCGCAACACCCTGCTCTCCGACGACGCGGAACTCGATCAGCTGCTGCTGAACGTCGCGGGAGACCCCGACCCGGCCGCCCGCATCGAGGACTCCCAGGCCGTGCAGGACTACCTCGCCGAGCAGGCCTACGTGATCCCGCTCTTCGAGGAGCCGCAGGTCTACGGCGTCGCGCCGTACGTCCACGGCGTCGAGTTCGAATCCGTCGCCCGTCCGCTGTTCTACGACGTGTGGCTCGGCGACAAGGGCTGACATGCGCTACGCGCTCCGACGCGCCGGGCAGGCCGCGATCGTCCTGATCGCGGCCTTCACGGCCACCTTCCTCCTCCTCCAGCTGCTGCCGGGCGACGCGATCCTGATCAAGTTCGAGAGCCCCGAACTGGGGCTCTCGCCGGAGCAGATCGCCGACATCCGCGCGCTCTACGGCGCCGACGTGCCGGTATGGCAGCAGTACCTGCACACGCTGGGCGGCTACGTGCGCGGCGACTTCGGCTACTCGTCGCAGTACGGAACCGAGGTCCTGCGGCTGATCGCCGACGCGCTGCCGGCCACCGCCGCGCTCGCCGCCCTCGGGTTCGCCGTCGCGGCGCTCCTCGCGGGCGCCATCGCGTTCCTGTCGACCCTCGCGCCGTTCGCCTGGCTGCGGGGGGCGCTGCGCGCCCTGCCGGGCCTGTTCGTGTCGGTGCCGGTGTTCTGGCTCGGCATCCTGCTCATCCAGGTCTTCTCCTTCGGACTCGGCTGGGTGCCGATCGTCGGAGCCGACCCGGTGGCCGCCCTCGTCCTGCCCGTCCTCACGCTCGCAGTGCCCATCTCCGCCCCGCTCGCGCAGGTGCTCGTGCGCAGCATCGACGAGGTGCGACTGCAGCCGTTCGCGACGGTCGTGCGGGCCAAGGGCGCGTCGGAGTCGTGGCTGCTGTGGCGCTCGGTGGCGCGCAACGCCATCCTGCCCACCCTCACGATCGCCGGCGTGCTGCTGGGCGAGCTGATCGGGGGAGCGGTGGTGACCGAGACCGTGTTCGGACGCGCGGGCATCGGGCGCCTCACGGAGCAGGCGGTCGCCAATCAGGACATCCCCGTGCTGCAGGGCATCGTGGTGCTTGCCGCCCTCTCCTTCGTCCTCGTCAATCTCGCCGTCGACCTGCTCTACCCGGTGCTCGATCCCCGGCTGCGTCAGAGCGCCCGCGGGACGCGCGTGCGCCTGCCCGCCACGACCTCGGAGGTGACCGCGTGAGCGCATCCATCCTGCCGTCCACCGGTGCGGACCCTGCCCGCCGCGACGAGGAGACCGGAACGGTCCTCGACCCGATCGTCCGGCAGGCAGGCGGCTCCGAGGGCCGCCCGCCGCGCCGCGCGTCCACCGCCTGGGCGTGGGCCGCGCGTCGTGGAGCCTCGTGGACCCTGGTCCTCGCCGTCGCCGCGATCGCCGTCGGGGTGCTGTGGGCCGTCGTCCCCGGCATCTTCACCTCGTACGATCCGATCGACGGCGTGCCGGCCGACAAGCTCCTGCCGCCGAGCGCGGTGCACTGGTTCGGCACCGACGCGATAGGCCGCGACGTGTACGCCCGGGTCGTCTTCGGTGCGATCCACTCGCTGTCGGGGGCGCTGATCGCCGTCACCGTCGGGCTCACGCTGGGCACCGCGCTGGGCGTGGTGGCCGGCACGGTCGGCGGCGTCCTGGACGACATCCTCATGCGCGTCGTCGACGTGCTGCTGTCGATCCCGGGCCTGCTGCTGTCGCTGTCGATCATCATCCTGCTCGGATTCGGCACGGTGAACGCCGCGATCGCGGTGGGCATCGGCTCCGTCGCCTCCTTCGCCCGCCTGTCGCGGTCCGAGGTGGTGCGCGTGCGCCGCACCGACTACGTCGAGGCGGCGTTCGGCAGCGGCGGCACCTTCTTCTCGGTGCTGCTGCGCCACGTGCTGCCCAACTCCCTCACGGCGGTCGTGGGACTCGCCGCGCTGCAGTTCGGCGCCGCGATCCTGGCGATCTCCACGCTGGGCTTCCTCGGCTACGGGGCTCCGGCGCCGACCCCCGAGTGGGGCCTGCTCATCGCCGAGGGGCGCAACTACGTGTCCACGGCGTGGTGGCTGACCACCCTGCCGGGCCTCGTGGTGGTGGTGCTCGTGCTGAGCGCCAACCGCATCAGCCAGTCGCTCGGAAGGAGCACACGATGACCGTTCTGGAGGTCGACGGACTGCGGGTGTCCTACGCCGCCCCGCGTCACGGCCGTCGCGAGGTCGTGCACGACGTGTCATTCGGCGTCGGCGACGGCGAAGTGCTCGCGGTCGTCGGCGAGTCCGGTTCGGGCAAGTCCACGACCGCGCACGCGCTGGTCGGGCTCCTCCCCGAGGGCGGACGCGTGGATGCCGGAGCCATCCGCCTCGGAGGTCTCGACATCGCCGGCTGGAGCCCGCGGCGGCTGCGGTCGGTGCGCGGCGCGCACGTGGGACTCGTCCCGCAGGACCCGGGCGCGTCGCTCGACCCCGTCCGTCCGATCGGCGTCCAGGTGGCCGAGATCCTTTGCGTGCACGGCGCGCGCGACCGCCGGGCCAATACCGCACGCGTGCTCGAGCTGCTCGAGCGCGTCGGTCTCGACGACCCGGCGCTTCGTGCGCGGCAGTACCCGCACGAGCTGTCCGGCGGCATGCGCCAGCGGGTGCTCATCGCGCTCGCCGTGGCGCTGCGGCCGCGGCTGATCATCGCGGACGAGCCGACGAGTGCCCTGGATGCCACGGTGCAGCGTCGCATCCTGGATCTCCTCGACGACCTCCGTCGGGAGGAGGGCACCTCGGTACTCCTGGTGACGCACGACCTCGGCGTCGCCGCCGATCGGGCGCGGCGCATCATCGTGCTCAAGGACGGATCGATCGTCGAGCAGGGCGAGACCGCGACCCTGCTGGCGGAGCCCCGCGATCCCTACACACGTCAGCTGCTGGCCGACGCGCCCGCGCTGGCGTCGGCGCTCGTGCGGCCGAAGGCACCGCTCTACCTGCGGGACGCCGCGGCCGCCTCCGCCGAGAACCCGTTCGCCGTCGTCGCGCGCGGCCTCGTGAAGGAGTTCGCCACGCGAGGCCGTGAGCCCTTCCGCGCGGTCGACGACGTCTCGTTCCGGGTGCGGCGGGGGACGACGCACGCCCTTGTGGGCGAGTCGGGGTCGGGCAAGACGACCACGGCCCGGCTGGTCACCCGCTTCCTCCACCCCGACGCCGGCTCGATCGAACTCGAGGGCGTCGACGTCGCGGGGCTGAAGGGCGACGCCCTCCGACGGCTGCGCCGCAGCATCCAGCTCGTCTATCAGAACCCGTTCTCGTCGCTGGATCCTCGGCAGAGCATCGCCCGCATCGTGGGGGAGCCGCTGCAGAACTTCCGCGACGGCAGCAGTGCCGAGCAGCGCGCCCGCGTCGCCGAGCTGATCGACCGCGTCGCGCTGCCGGCCGACGTGCTCACGCGGACGCCGCGCGAACTCTCGGGCGGTCAGCGCCAGCGCGTCGCGATCGCCCGGGCCCTGGCCATCCGTCCCGACGTCGTCGTGCTCGACGAGGCGGTCTCGGCGCTGGACGTGACGGTGCAGGCGCGCATCCTCGAGCTGCTGGAGAGCCTGCAGTCCGAGCTCGGCCTCACCTACCTGTTCATCTCGCACGACCTCGCCGTGGTGCGCCGCATCAGCCACACCGTCTCGGTCATGCAGCGCGGGCGGATCATGGAGGAGGGGGCGACGGAGGACATCTTCCGCACCCCTTCCCACCCCTACACGCGCGAGCTGCTGGCAGCCGTGCCCGGACGATCGGAGGTCGCCACATGAGCGCACCCACCCTGGCCTTCTTCAGCCGACTGCTCGACGACGCCCCTGCGGCCGAGCGCTACCGGCTGGGCACCGACCAGATCCGCCACGCGGAGCGCTTCGGCATCCAGCGCGCCTGGGTCGCGCAGCACCACTTCACCGAGGGCGAGGGCGGACTGCCGTCGCCGTTCGTGTTCCTCACGCACGCCGCTGCCCACACGAGCGAGATCCGTCTCGCCACGGGCGTCGTGACCCTGCCGCTGGAGGAGCCCGTCCGCGTGGCGGAAGACGCCACGGTCGCCGACCTGCTGTCGGGCGGCCGGATCGACCTCGGGCTCGGCTCCGGCGGCACGCCCTCGTCGTTCGTGCCGTTCGGGCTCGACGCCGCCGACAAGGCCGCCGTCCACACGGAGAAGCTGCGTGTGCTGCGCACGGCGCTGCGGGGTGAGGACGTCGGCGCCGGCAACCGGATCTACCCCTCCGCCGGCACGCTGGACCGACGCATCTGGCAGGCGACCTTCTCGGCGCCGGGCGGCACGCGGGCGGGTGCGGCGGGCGACGGACTGCTGCTCTCACGCACGCAGCCGCGTCCGGCCGATTTGCTCCGCGCGCCGCTCGCCGATCTGCAGCAGCCGATCGTCGACGCCTACCTCGACGCCCTGCCCGCGGGGATCGCGCCGCGGATCACGGCGTCGCGCACCGTCTTCGTGGCCGACGACCGCGCCGACGCCCTGCGCTTCGCCGAGATCGGCCTGCGTCGCGCCGCCGCGAACTTCCGGCGGCAGGGTCAGACGATCCCGGGCGAGACGCTCGACGAGCTGATCGCCTCGCTCGACACGCATCTCGGCACCCCGGACGAGGTCGCCGCGTCGCTCGCCGCCGACGCCACCCTGGGGCGCGCCACCGAGGTCGCCTTCCAGGTGCACTCCGTCGACGCACCGCACGACTTCATCCTGCGTTCCATCGAGCTCTTCGCGACCGAGGTCGCTCCCACGCTCGGGTGGACGACGCGGGATGCCGCCTCCCTCACCACCTCCGGAAAGGAACACCCATGACCCCTCCCACAGACGTCATCGACGAGCTCGCCGGCGTCCGCGCCGACGGAACGATCGACGCGCTGCGCCGGCGCCGCCCGGTCACGCGCGACCAGCTGCAGGCGAGCCATGACGCCCTGTTCGAGCCGGTCGACGACGCGCACCTCGCGCTCGCCGAGCGTGCGCTCGTCGCCGCGTTCGCCACGCGCCTGACCGCCGACGATGCGACGGCGGCCTGGCACGCCCGCCATGCCGTCGAGGTCGCCGGCGCCGAGCGCGCAGCGGTCGTGCTCGCCGAGGCGGTCGGAGCCGCGGCATCCGGCCCGTACGGCGCCTATCGCGAGGACGGACTGCGTGACGAGAGCACCGACGGTCCGCGCTACCGGCCCTCGGTCGAGGTGGCGGAGCAGCTGGGGGAGCGCCTCGCCGCCGCCCTCGTGCACGCGCACCTGCTGACCTTCCGCCCGCGCGAGGCCGATGACACCGCGCTCGCCGCGCTGCGGGATGCCGGCTGGAGCGTCGACGGCATCGTCACCCTCTCGCAGCTCGTCGCCTTCCTCGCCTTCCAGCAGCGGGTGGCCCACGGCCTCCTCGTGCTCGCCGACACCGACCGACAGGACGCAGCCGCATGACCGACACGACCGCTCTGGACTCGACGGAGCTCCTCACGCACGACGCGCCGCACCCGCACGCCTTCACGCGCGCGGAGGTCGGCTGGCTGCCGTGGCTCCCGCCCCTCGCCGTGGACGAGTTGACCGAGCGACACTACGACGGGCTCGTCGACCGCAACCGCGACGCGAGCGACTACTTCCGGCTGCTGGCGCGCGATCCCGAGGTGCTGCGCGCACGCACGCTGGTCGACAAGGACATCTTCTACAACGTCGCCGGCGGCCTGCCGCGGGCCGACCGCGAGCTGGCGGCGGCCGCCGCCTCCCGCGTCAACGGCTGCGTCTTCTGCGCCTCGGTGCACGCCCGGTTCGCCGCGCACTATTCGAAGCAGCCCGACGCGGTCGACCTGCTGCTGGCCGAGGGCGTCCACGCCGACCTCGGGGAGCGCTGGAACGCGATCACGGATGCCGCGGCCGCCCTCACCGCCACGCCCCTGTCGTTCGGACCCGAGCACGTCGCACGCCTTCGCGCGGCCGGCCTCGACGACGTCGAGATCGCGGACGCCGTCCACGGCGCGGCGTTCTTCAACTGGGCGAACCGGCTGATGCTGTCGCTCGGGCGGCCGGTGGCTCCCGCGGAGGGATGAGGCGGCGTTTCGACTCGCTGCGCTCGCTCAACGGGCGGGGGCTGCGCTCGCTCAACGGGCGGTTGCTGCGCTCGCTCAACGGACGATGCCGCGCGTTGAGCGAGGGAGCGCAGCGAGTGAGACGAAACGGCGGGGCGGACTCAGGGGATGAGGACGATCTTGCCGCGGACGCCGTCGAGCGCGCGATGCGCGTCGGCGGCGTCGGCGAGCGGGAACTCCGGCCCGAGCTCGACGTCGAATGCGCCGGCGGCCAGCAGCGCCAGCACGACCGGCATCGCCTCCGCGCGCCAGGCCAGCTGCCGCGGGGTCATCGGCTTCGGGCCGCCGCCGCTGAAGGCGCGGATGCCGTAGCCGGCAGCGTCTGCACCCCGCACGAGCGTGGCGATGCGGTTGTGGTCGGCGACGAGCTCGAGCGACGTCTCGATCGCCTCGTCGGTGCCGGCCGCGTCGATGGCCACCGTGACGCCCTGCGGCGCGGCCGCGCGGACGCGATCCGCGAGGCCCTCGCCGTAGACGACGGGCTCCGCGCCGAGCGTCCGCACGCGCGCGAAGCGCGACTCCGACGACGTCGCGATGACCGTCGCACCCCAGAGCCGCGCGAACTGGATGACGGCCTGGCCGACCGCGCCTGAGCCGCCGTGCACGAGGAGCGTGTCTCCGGCACCGACGTCGAGCGAGCGCAGTGCCTGGTACGCCGTGCCGACCGGGATGCCCAGAGCCGCACCCGCAACCGCCGATACGGCCGGAGGCCGGAGCCACACCGCGTCCGCCGACACCGCGATGCGCGACGCATAGGTGCCGCGGCCGCCGGAGACGATCACAGCATCGCCCACGCGGAACCCCTCGACACCCTCGCCGACCGCGCTGACGGTGCCCGCGGCATCCGCCCCGATTCGACGCGGCTCGACGATGGGGTCCGACGGGCGCTGACCGGAGCGCAGCTTGGCGTCGATCGGGTTCACGCCGACCGCCTGCACGTCGACGACAACCTGCCCCTCGCCCGCGACCGGATCGGGCACCTCGATCGCCTCGAGCACCTCAGGGCCGCCGAGTCGTGTGTACGCGATGGCTGTGGTCATGTCGCACCTGCCTTTCCGAGCGAAACCCTATCCCCGTGACGGATGCCGCGGCTCACCCGCCGGCGAGGGTCTTCGTGAGGCGCTGCAGCGAAACCGGCTCGGCCGTGCCGAGCCGCTGCGCGAAGAGGCTGATGCGGTACTCCTCCAGCAGCCAGCGCGCACGGGCGAGCGCGGGGGATGGATCGGGATCGAGCGGGATCGTGCCGCCGGCGTCGCCGTAGACGGCGGCGGCGCGCTCGAACTCGGTCATGCGCTGACGGTCGCGGCCGGGGTTGTCGGTGAGTCCGGTTACCCGGTCGACCATGCCCTGCAGGTACCGCGGCAGGTGCGCGAGGCGCGCGATGCCGGTGCGCGACACGAACGACGGGAAGATCAGCCCGGCCAGCTGCCCGCGCACGTCGTTGAGCGCTCCGAGCAGGGTGAGGGAGTTCTGGCCGCGCACGGCACGGTCGACCTCGCGCGAGAGGGTCAGGATGCGCGCCGTCAGCGACACCGTCCGGAACAGCTCATCGACGACCACCGAGGAGAGCTCGTCGCGCACGCGCGCGAAGTCGGCCTTCGTGCGCACGACGCCGCCGGGGGCGACGCGATCCAGGACGGCGTCGGCGACGGCGAGGCGGGCGTCTTCGATCAGCGCCTTGGCCGACGGGTACGGAGAGGCCGCGAGCACCAGCTTCTCGGCGGAGGTGAGGTGCTCCAGGACGTACGGCGCGGGGGAGGCGACGTTCAGGAGCAGCAGCCGCCGTACCCCCGCCCGTGTCGTGCGCGCGGCCTCCTCGGGCGTCGTCTCGATCCGGACGGCGACCGTCGCCCCCTCGTCGTGCAATGCCGGATATCCGCGCACGACGCCACCGGCGACGCGCGTGTCGACGACCTCGGGCAGATCGTCGATCGTCCAGTCGGTGAGGCCGAAGCGCACGAGCGGTGCGCTCGCCGGAAGCGGCGGCCCGGCCGGTGCTGCGGTCGGCCGCGCGCCGGCGCCGGGTTCGCGGGACCGCTCCAGCGAGCGCTCCACGGTGGTGCGGGCACGTCCGGCGAGCCGCCGCTGGAGTGCGAGGAGATCGCGGTCGGACCCCACGGTGCGTCCACGCTCGTCCACGGCGCGGAACGAGACCTGCAGGTGCCCGGGCACCCGGTCGACCTCGAAATCGGTGTCCGAAACGCGCTGGTTCGCGACGCGCTGCACGAGCCGGGCGAGCGCCTGCCGGAGCGTGAGCTCCGGCATCCCGTCGTGGGATTCCGGGCCCTGTCCGGCGAGCTCTTCGGCGAACGTGGCGGCCCAGTCGGCGGCGGGGACGACGTTGCGGCGGATGACCTTCGGCAGCGCGCGCAGCAGCGCGGTCACGAGCTCATCGCGGAGGCCGGGCACCTGCCAGTCGAAGCCGTCGGGGCGCAGCTGCGCGAGAAGGGCCAGCGGCACGACGACCGTCACGCCGTCGTCCGGTGCTCCCGGTTCGAAGCGGTACGCGAGGGTCAGCCCCTGGTCGCCCTGCGTCCAGCGGGCGGGGAAGTCGCGGTCGTCGCGGCGGGCGCCGCCTTCGAGGAGGTCGGCCTCGGTCAGGTCGAGCAGCCGCGGAGTGCGGGCCGCGGCATCCTTCCACCACGTCTCGAACGAGCGGGCGTCGAAGACGTCCTGCGGGACGCGCCCGTCGTAGAACGCGAAGACGGCCTCGTCGCCGACGAGGATGTCGCGGCGACGCTCGCGCTCCTCGATCTTCTCGAGGCGGCGGCGCTGCTCGACGTTGCGGCGGAGAAAGGCGGTGAGGCGCTTGTCGAGCGCCGAGACGTCCCATTCCTCCTCGACGAGGGCGTGCCGGATGAACAGCTCGCGGGCCAGCGGCCGGTCGAACCGGGCGAGCTGCACGCGACGTCGCGGCACGATCTCGACGCCGAACAGTGTGACCTTCTCGGCGGCGACCGCGGCGCCGGCATCCTTCGACCAGTGCGGGTCGCTGAGCTGACGCTTCACGAGGTCGCCGGCCAGGGGCTCTGCCCACGCGGGGTCGATCGCCGCGACCGTGCGGGCGAAGAGACGGGAGGTCTCGACGAGCTCCGCCGCCATGACGGCCGCGGGACGCTTCTTCTTGAGGCCCGATCCCGGGAAGATCGCGAAGCGCGCGCCGCGGGCGCCGACGTACTCGCCGGGGGCGGGCCGCCCGCCGGAGGGGGCCTTCGCCTTCGTGCGCTCGTCGAGCACGCCGATCTGCGAGAGCAGTCCCGACAGGATCGCGCGGTGCACGGTGTCGGGGTCGGCGGTGGTCACTCCGTCGCGGTCTGCTCCGCGACCGGCGCCGATGAGCGAGCGCAGCTGACGGTGCACGTCGACCCATTCGCGGACGCGGACGTAGTTGAGATGCTCCGACCGGCACAGTCGCCGGAAGGCGCTGGAGCCGAGGGCCGACTGCTGCTCCTGCAGGTGGTTCCAGAGGTTCAGGAGGGTCAGGAAGTCGCTCGACGGGTCGACGAACCGCGCGTGCATCCGGTCGGCCTCCTCGCGGCGGTCCTCCGGTCGCTCGCGGACGTCCTGGATCGACATGCCCGCGACGATCGCGAGGACCGTCGGCAGCACGCCGGTGGCGCGGGCTTCGAGCAGCATGCGGGCGAAGCGCGGGTCGATGGGCAGGCGGGAGATCTCGCGCCCGCGCTCGGTGAGGGTCGCGCCGCGCTCGCCGCGCCCGCCCGCCTCGACGGCGCCCAGCTCGACGAGCAGCTCGAGGGCCGCCTTGACGCCCCGCGAGTCGGGTGGCGTCAGGAACGGGAACGCGGAGATGTCGCCGAAGCCGAGCGAGAGCATCTGCAGGATGACGGACGCCAGGCTCGTGCGGAGGATCTCGGGCTCGGTGTACTCCGGGCGCCGGGCGAAGTCGTCCTCGGCGTAGAGCCGGATCGCGATGCCGTCGGCTGTGCGACCCGCGCGCCCGGAGCGCTGCTGCGCCGACGCCTGCGAGATGGGCTCGATCGGGAGCTGCTGGATCTTCGTGCGGCTGCTGTACCGCGAAATGCGCGCGGTGCCGGTGTCGACGACGTACCGGATGCCGGGCACGGTCAGGCTCGTCTCTGCGACGTTGGTCGCGAGGATGACGCGGCGTCGCACACCGGGGACCGTCGACCGCTCGAACACCCGGTGCTGCTCCGCCGAGCTCAGGCGACCGTAGAGGGGGAGCACCTCCGTCGGCGCGGCGTCTCCGGCGTAGGCGCCGCGGACCGCCTCGGCCGCGTCGCGGATCTCGGCCTCGCCGGGGAGGAAGACCAGCACATCGCCGGGAGCCTCGCGATCGAGCTCGCGGAGCGCGGAGACGATCGCGCCCACGTCGTCCTCGTCCTCGTCGCGGGCCTTCGACGCTGACAGCCGCCGGCTCGGCTTCGCGTGGTCCCTCGCCGGCGGGTTCGCGTCGTCGTTCTCGTCGTCCTCGTCGGTCTCGGCGTCCTCGTGTCCCCGGTAGCGGATCTCCACCGGGTACGTGCGCCCCGACACCTCGACGATCGGCGCGGGTGTGCCCGCGGCATCCGCGAAATGCTTCGCGAAGCTCTCGGGATCGATGGTCGCGCTGGTGACGATGACCTTGAGGTCGGGGCGTTTGGGGAGGATGCGGCGCAGGTATCCGAGCAGGAAGTCGACGTTCAGCGACCGCTCGTGCGCCTCGTCGACGATGATCGTGTCGTACTTGCGCAGCAGACGATCGCGGTGGATCTCGTTGAGCAGGATGCCGTCGGTCATCAGGGCGACGCGGGTGTCGTCCTGCACCTTGTCGGTGAAGCGCACCTTGTAGCCGACGGTGGTGCCGAGCGGCACCTGCATCTCTTCGGCGATGCGCTCGGCGATGGTGCGGGCCGCGATGCGGCGCGGCTGGGTGTGCGCGATGCGCGTGCGGCCCAGCTCGAGGCAGATCTTCGGCAGCTGCGTCGTCTTGCCCGACCCCGTGGCGCCCGCGACGATCACGACCTGCGAGTCGCGGATGGCCCGCGCGATCTCCTCGCGGGCGCCGCTGACGGGCAGCTCCGGAGGGAAGAAGAGGAGGGGTTCCGGGACGGACATAGCCCTCCAGTCTAAAGTCGCCCGCCCGGCACTCCGGCGCGGCGCTCGTTGGCGCTGGGGGTCGTCGCAGCGGTTGGGCGTCTGTCGTGCCGTGACGCCGTCTCCCGCAGACACTTTCTCTCAGAGCCGATGAACTTCACGCTCACAAGCGCTCCGCGGCCGGGAGCGCGTAAGCGATGCTGCATAAGGACGACTCACCCGCGCCGAGCTCAGGACTGCTCGCCTCCTCCCCAGGTGTGTGAGCGTGAAGTTCACCGCGGCCGGAACCGACTGAGGTTCGGCGCTCGGCGACCACTCCTCGGCTGTGTGAGCGTGAAGTTCACTGCGGTCGGCGGCGGACAGCCCTCTGCGCCCGGCGGCACCTCGGATGTGTGAGCGTGAAGTTCATCGCTCGTGGGAGAAAGTGTCTGCGGCGGGACGCTGTGGACAGGACGGATGAACGAGGCGCTCGCTGCTCTACCGTCGGCCGCATGACATACGGGTGGGATGAGCAGGGCCACGACGGGAACGCGGGAAGCGACGAGCGGGACGACGAAGACGAGTCGCCGGAGGCGCGCCGCCGGACCTTCATCGCCGTGCACGCGATGCACCCCTTCGAGGCGCTCGCGGAGCCCGCGCGGCGTCGGATCGTCGACGTGCTGGCGAGCGGGGAGCACACGGCGGGGCAGCTGGCGGAGGTGGTCGGAGGCGAGTTCCGCATCAGTCGCACGGCGGTCTCCAAGCATCTGCGACTGCTGCGCGACGCCGGCTTCGTGGACGTCCGCAGCGAATATCAGTGGCGCTGGTACCGCCTGACGTCGAAGGGGCTGGACGTGCTCGAGCTCCTCGTCGCCGAGCTGAGGGAGAAGTGGGACCAACGGATCGGCTGGGATGCGGAGCTCAAGCAGAAGCGTGACCCTCTGGCGTCCTTCCGCAGCACCGTCGCCAGGAAAGGGCCGGGGCGTCCGATAGCACGAGGACACCGCGGTCGGCAATCGGCGGCGCCGATTGCGAGCGATCCGGATGACGTGCGGTGAGGCCGACCTAGGCTTGAGGGATGACGATTCCCACCGTGCAGCTCAACGACGGCACATCCATCCCCCAGCTTGGCTTCGGCGTGTTCAAGGTTCCCGCCGAGGACGCCGAGCGCCTCGTCAGCGAGGCCTTCGAGGCCGGCTACCGCCACATCGACACCGCCGCCATCTACGGCAACGAAGCGGGTGTCGGCGCGGCCATCGCCGCCAGCGGCCTGTCGCGCGATGAGCTCTCCATCACCACCAAGCTCTGGAACGACCGGCAGGCCGGTGACGACCCCCGCGCCGCGCTCGGCGAGAGCCTCGACAAGCTCGGGCTCGACCGCGTCGACCTCTACCTCGTGCACTGGCCGGCGCCGAAGAACGACCAGTACGTCAACGCCTGGACGAAGCTCATCGAGCTCCGCGACGCCGGCCTCACCACCAGCATCGGCGTCTCGAACCACCGCGTCGAGCACCTCGAGCGCATCATCGAGGCGACCGGCGTCACCCCCGCGGTTGACCAGATCGAGCTCCACCCCGCCTACCAGCAGCGCGACGTGACCGACTGGGCTGCCGCACACGGCGTGGCCATCGAGTCGTGGGGCCCCCTCGGCCAGGGCAAGTACGACCTGTTCGGAGCCGAGCCGGTCGCCGCGGCATCCGCTGCCCATGACGTCACGCCCGCGCAGGTCGTGCTCCGCTGGCACCTGCAGCGCGGCTTCATCGTGTTCCCGAAGTCGTCGAGCCGCGAGCGCATCCGCGAGAACGCCGACCTCTTCGGCTTCGAGCTGACCGGTGACGAGGTCGCGGCGATCGACGCGCTCGACCCGCAGGACGGCTCGGGTCGCGTGGGCAGCCACCCCGACGACGTCAACTGACCGGACACGACGTGGCATCCCGCCTCGCCGACGCGACGAGCCCCTACCTGAGGGCCCACGCCGACAACCCTGTCGCGTGGTTCCCCTGGGAGGAGGAGGCCTTCGCGGAGGCGAGGCGGCGCGACGTCCCGGTGATGGTGTCGATCGGCTACTCCACCTGCCACTGGTGTCACGTAATGGCGCGGGAGTCCTTCGCGGATGCCGCCACCGCCGCCGTCCTGAATGACGGCTTCGTGTCGGTCAAGGTCGACCGCGAGGAGCACCCTGAGGTCGACGCGGCGTACATGGCCGCCGCCGGCGCGTTCACGCGGAACCTCGGCTGGCCGCTCACCGTCTTCACGACCCCCGACGGGCAGCCGTTCTTCGCCGGCACGTACTGGCCTCCCGAGGCGCGTCCGCCGATGGCGGGCTTCCCGCAGGTGCTGGGCGCGGTGCGCGAGGCGTGGACGCAGCGCCGCAGCGACGTCGTCGACACCGGCACTCAGCTCGCCGCCGCGCTCGCGCGGCTGGGCGAGGTCGGGGTGACCGACGAGACGGGCACCCCCACGCGCGAGCAGCTCACGGAGGCCGCCGAGCGGCTCGTCGCTCTCGAAGACCGCGAGTACGGCGGGTTCGCGGCCGCGGGCGCCGGTATCCAGACGCCGAAGTTCCCGACGGTGCCCGCGCTGCGCTTCCTGCAGGCGCCCGGGCTCGACGGGGCCGCCGCCGCTGTCGCGGCGCGTGCCCTGGCGGCGATGGCGTCCTCCGAGCTGCGCGATGCGGTCGACGGCGGCTTCTTCCGGTACGCCACGCGGCGCGACTGGACCGTCCCGCACTTCGAGCGCATGCTCACCGACAACGCCGGACTCGTCGACGTCGCGCTCGACGCGGGCGACGACCGGGTGGCGCGCGGCACCGCCTCCTTCCTCCGCGAGGTGCTGCAGTTGCCCTCGGGCGGCTTCGCCGCCGCGCAGGACTCCGAGTCGACGATCGACGGCGCCCGCTCCGAAGGCGGCTACTACCTGCGCGACGCCGCGGGCCGACGCGACCTCGCTCCGCCCGCCGTCGACAACAAGGTCGTCACCGGATGGAACGGCATGGCGATCGGCGCGCTGGCGCGCGCCGGCCTCGCGCTCGACGAGCCGGGCTTCATCGAGGCGGCCCGATGGGCGGCCGACGCGGTGCTCGAGGTCAACGTCGACGACGACGGGATGCTGCGCCGCGCGTCACTCGACGAGATCCCGTCTCGGGCCCCGGCTGCCCTGGAGGACTGGGGCCTGCTGGCCGGCGGACTGTTCGACCTGGCCGCGGCGACGGGGGAGCCGGCATACGCCGTGCGGGCGCGCGAACTCCTCGACGCGTGCATCACCGAGGACTCCGGCGAGCTCACCGTCCGCGCCCCGGGCGGCGGCGACCCGGTGCTCGCGGCGCAGGGCCTCGCTGCTCCGGCCGACGAGTCCGACGGCGATCATCCGTCCGGACGCTCCGCGGTCGCCGCTGCGGCATTCACGGCCTGGGCGCTGGGCGCCGGCGACCGCTACCGCCGCGTCGCGGCCACGCTCGCCGCGACGGCGGCGCCGTCGGCGCTCGCACAGCCGATCGGCGCCGGAGCGATGCTCCGCGTGGCCGCGCAGCTCGCCGACGGTCCGCGGCAGGCCGTCGTCATCACCACCCGGCGCACCGGCGCGCTGGTCGACGCCGCGCGTCGCATCCGCGCCGATGTGCTCGCCATCCTTACTCCGGCGCAGGCGGAGGCGTTCGTGTCAGCGGGCTTCGCGCTGTTCGAGGGGAAGACCGCGCAGGGCGGCGCACCGACTCTGTACGACTGCCACGACTTCGCGTGCCGGCTGCCCGTCACCGCGCCGGATCAGGTCAGCGCCGAGCGCTAGATCCAGGACGGCAGCCAGTTGTGCGCCCGCCAGAAGTCGTAGGGCACGGGAATCGCGGTGAGCACCGGATACCAGAAGATCGCCGTGGCGAGTACGAGGGCGAGGAAGATCACGACGATCCGCTGACCGGTCCGCCGACGCTCGACGGCGGCGATCGAGGCGATCTGCGCGTCGGAGACGTCCGTCGCCGCTGACGCGGCAGGAACGGCCGCAGTCCGCGCCAGCCCGGCGACGTCTCGCAGCGCGAAGGTCACCGCGAGCACCATGAACGGCAGGATCGCGATCGTGTAGAACTCGAAGATCGTGCGCTGGGGGTAGAGCAGCCACGGCAGATAGGTCGCGCCGACCCCGACGAGCACGATGGCCAGACGCCAGTCGCGCGTGCGCACGAATCGGTAGGCGATCCACAGCACCGCCGCGACGCCGCCCCACCACAGCAGCGGGTTCGGCATGCTGTAGATGTTCTGCACGCACCCGTTGACGGCGCCGCAGCCCGCCTCACCGAAGGCGTCCTGGTGGTAGTACATCGAGGTCGGGCGCACGAGCAGCGGCCACTGCCAGGCGGGGCTCGCATAGCTGTGTGGCGACGTCAGCCCCACGTGGAAGCTGTAGATCTGCCGGTGGTAGTCCCACAGGCTCTGCAGCGCCAGCGGCACCCAGCCGAAGATGCCGGTCGCGGGGTGCGCGTCGGCCGCGTCGCGTGCCCACCCGCCCGTCGTGGTCAGCCATCCCGTCCACGACGCGAGGTAGACGACGACGGCGATCGGGATGAGCAGCAGGAACGAGACCGCACCCTGGCGGAACGCGGCATCCGTCGGCCACATCCGGACGCCTGCCCGTCGACGCAGGAGCGCGTCGGAGACGACGACGTAGAGGCCGACCGCGGCGATCACGTACAGACCCGACCACTTCACGGCCGAGGCGGCTCCCAGGGCGGCACCGGCGGC
Source organism: Microbacterium jepli (assembly GCF_047237905.1). Lineage (NCBI taxonomy): Bacteria > Bacillati > Actinomycetota > Actinomycetes > Micrococcales > Microbacteriaceae > Microbacterium > Microbacterium jepli. The sequence continues at coordinate 1,400,104 of NZ_JBDFLW010000005.1, forward strand.
GATCAGCCACGGCCGGTTCCAGCTGATCCGCCCCCAGGTCGATTCACCGTCGGCCGCTGCGCGGAACCGTGCGGAGTGAGCCTTCCGATCGAGGATGACGAACCAGATCCCCAGCAGCACGAAGAACGCGACGAACACGTCGAGCAGGGCGACGCGGCTCATCACGATCGCGAGTCCGTCGACGGCCATCAGGCCGCCGGCGACGGAGGCGAACACCGTCGAGGCGGTCAGCGACTTCGCGACCAGGTAGACCAGCAGCACGAGCGCCGTGCCGAAGACCGCGGTGGCGAGTCGCCATCCCGACGACGAGTCGGCTCCGGTCAGGAATATCCCCAGCCCGATGAGCATGCGGCCCAGCGGCGGATGCACGACGAAGCTGCCCGTCGTGGTGAAGACGTCCGTGTCGCCGGCGATGAAGCTCGCGTCGGCGTCGTCGGGCCACGTCGCGGGATACCCGAGATTCCACTGACTCCAGGAGTCCTTGACGTAGTAGGTCTCGTCGAAGACGAGCGCGTGCGGCTGCCCGAGGTTCGCGAAACGCAGGATGCCGGCGATCAGCGTGATGAGCACCGGTGCGAGCCAGTCGACCAGACGTCGGCGACCCGCGTCGGCGTACAGACGGCCGATGAGACGCTCGTACAGCGGCGGGCGGGCGGCTTCGGCCGGGGGCCCGCCGAGCAGCGGCTCCTCGGTCGACGTCACGACGTCAAGGATACGGTCGTGACCGGTGGGAGCCGTCCGCTGTCAGACTGGGACGATGCTGATCCTCGCCGCCACCCCGATCGGCAACCTGTCCGACGCGACCGCGCGGCTCGTCGAGACGCTCGAGCAGGTGGCCGTCGTCGCCGCCGAAGACACCCGCACGACGCAGCGCCTGCTCGCGGGCCTCGGCGTGAAGAACCGGCCGCGTCTGATCGCGCTCCACGACCACAACGAGAAGGACAAGGCCGCGGAACTTGCCGCGCTCGCCGCCGAGCAGGATCTCCTCCTGGTCAGCGACGCCGGCATGCCCACCGTCAGCGACCCGGGATATGCGCTCGTGAGCGCCGCCGTCGCCGCAGGGGTGCGGGTGACCGCCCTCCCCGGACCGAGCGCCGTCATAACGGCGCTCGCCGTCTCGGGCCTGCCGACCGACCGCTTCGCGTTCGAGGGATTCCCGGCGCGCAAGCCGGGGGAACGGACCGCGGCGTTCCGTGCGCTGGCGAACGAGTCGCGCACGCTCGTGTTCTTCGAGGGCCCCTCCCGGGTGGGTCAGACGCTCGCTGATCTCGCCGCGGCCTTCGGACCCGAGCGGCGGGCGGCCGTCTGCCGCGAGCTCACCAAGCTCTTCGAGGAGGTCGTGCGCGGTCCCCTCTCGGAGCTTGCCGCGTGGGCGGAGGGCGGCGTGCGCGGCGAGGTCGTGCTCGTCGTCGAGGGTGCGCCGCCGCGCATCATCGCGTTCCCCGACGCCGTGACGCAGGTGCTCGAGCTCAAACGCTCGGGCCTGCGTCTGAAGGATGCCGCGGCGGAGGTGTCCGCGCACACCGGCCACTCGTCGCGGGAGCTGTACCAGGCGGCCCTCGCCGTCCAGGGCTGAGCCGGGCGGGCGGGGCGCTGTCATGGCGCGGGGCCGCGGCATCCCGCCGAACTAGAATCGGCTGGTGACTTCCGACGGCTCTTTCTACATCACGACGCCGATCTACTACCCCAGCGACGTGCCCCACATCGGCCACGGCTACACGACCGTGGCCGTGGACGCGCTCGCGCGCTGGCACCGGCAGGCCGGTGACGACACCTGGATGCTGACGGGCACCGACGAGCACGGTCAGAAGATGCTCCGCGCCGCCGCCGCCAACGGGGCGACCCCGCAGGAGTGGGTCGACCGGCTCGTCGGCGAGTCGTGGTTCCCGCTGCTGGAGACCCTCGACGTCGCCAACGACGACTTCATCCGCACGACGCAGGAGCGCCACGAGGAGCGGGTGCGCAAGTTCGTCCAGGCGATCTACGACCGCGGCCACATCTACGCGGGTGAGTTCGAGGCGCTGTACTGCGTCGGCTGCGAGGAGTTCAAGACCGAGTCGGAGATCGTCGACGGCACCGGGGCCTTCGAGGGCCTGAAGGTCTGCGCCATCCACTCGAAGCCGCTCGAACTGCTGCAGGAGAAGAACTACTTCTTCACGCTCAGCGCGTTCCAGGATCAGCTGCTCGAGCTCTACCGCACGGTGCCCGACTTCGTGCGCCCCGAGTCCGCCCGCAACGAGGTCGTCTCGTTCGTCAAGAACGGTCTGAAGGACCTCTCGATCTCGCGGTCGACGTTCGACTGGGGCATCAAGGTGCCGTGGGACGAGTCGCACGTCATCTACGTGTGGGTCGACGCGCTGCTGAACTACGCCACCGCGGTCGGCTACGGCAGCGACCCCGAGGATTTCGCCCGCCGCTGGCCGGCGTACCACGTGGTCGGAAAGGACATCCTGCGCTTCCACGCGGTCATCTGGCCGGCGATGCTGATGGCCGCCGGCGTCGAGGTGCCGCGGGGCGTCTTCGCGCACGGCTGGCTGCTGGTCGGCGGGGAGAAGATGTCGAAGTCGAAGCTGACGGGCATCGCGCCGACCGAGATCACCGATGTCTTCGGGTCCGACGCGTACCGCTTCTACTTCCTGTCGGCGATCGCCTTCGGCCAGGACGGCTCGTTCTCCTGGGAGGACCTGTCGGCCCGCTACCAGGCCGAGCTCGCCAACGGCTTCGGCAACCTCGCCTCGCGCACCGTCGCGATGGTGGAGCGCTACTTCGAGGGAATCGTGCCGCCGCCGGCGGAGTACACGGAGCGAGATCTCGAGATCCAGCGGATCGTGGCGAAGGCCGCAGACGACGCGGATGCTGCGATCGAGCGCTTCCGCATCGACGAGGCCATCGCGGCGATCTGGACGATCGTCGACGCGCTGAACCTGTACATCACCGAGAACGAGCCGTGGGCGCTGGCGAAGGACGACGCGCAGCGCACGCGCCTGGGCACGGTGCTCTACACGGCGGCCGAAGGACTGCGCGCCCTCGCGGTGCTGCTGTCGCCGGTGACCCCCATCGCGACGCAGAAGCTGTGGGAGGCGCTCGGCGCCGGTGCGGAAATCGGCGCACTGGACGCCCAGCCGCTGCGCGAGGCGGGTCGGTGGGGGGCGCTGCGCCCGGGCACCTCGGTGAACGGTCTCGCCCCGCTGTTCCCCCGCGTCGAGCAGACCCCGTGACGGGCGTTTCGACTCGCTCCGCTCGCTCAACGACCGGAGTGCCACCGCTCGGCGAACGACGAGCGCAGCGAGGAGACGAAACGTGACCGACCCGTCGCAGTACGTCCGCACGCGCGAGAAGGGCTCGCGCGACGTGACCTACCCCGACGCACCGAAGCCGCTCGCGGTGCCGGTGTACGACAACCACGCGCACCTGGAGATCGAGGACGGCGTCGGACTCTCGCTCGACGAGCAGCTCGACCGTGCCGCGGAGGTCGGCGTCATCGGGGTCGTGCAGGCCGGCGGTGACATCGACTCGAGCCGCTGGTCGGCGTGGGCCGCGGCATCCCATCCCCGCGTGCTCGCCGCCGTCGCCATCCACCCGAACGAGGCGCCCGCGTACGCGGCTGCCGGTCGGCTGGACGAGGCGATCGGCGTCATCGACGAGCTCGCCGCCCAGCCGCGTGTGCGCGCGATCGGCGAGACCGGTCTGGACTTCTTCCGCACCGGCGAGGACGGCCGGCCCGCCCAGTTCGAGAGCTTCGAGGCGCACATCGCCCTCGCCGAGAAGCACGGCATCGCCATGCAGATCCACGATCGCGACGCCCACGACGCCGTGCTGGAGACGCTCGTGCGCGTCGGCGCTCCGGAGCGGACCGTGTTCCACTGCTTCTCCGGCGACGCCGCGATGGCGGGTGTCGCGGCCGACGCGGGCTACTACCTGTCGTTCGCGGGCAACGTCACGTTCAAGAACGCGCAGAATCTCCGTGACGCCCTCGCCGTCATCCCGCGGGAGCGGATCCTGGTGGAGACGGATGCCCCGTTCCTCACCCCCGTGCCCCATCGCGGTCGACCCAACGCGCCCTACCTCGTGCCCGTGACGGTGCGTTTCATGGCGGAGGAGCTCGGTGTCGATCTCGACGAGCTCTGCGCGCAGGTCGCCTCGAACACCGTCGCGGTCTACGGCGCCTTCGAGGACTGACGCGGGTGCGGCGGCGCCGATGAGAGCCGGGGAATAGCGGCCAGGACGACGCCGCGGCGGATCACCCTTCGGCGCGCTCCGCGGCCTGATCCGCGTAGCCCAGCGCCACCGGCGCGGCGGTGATGTGCGCGATCGTGTGCCACATGAGCGCGAGCGTCACCGCCGACCCGGCGAACGCGAACCACCACGGCGCCGTCAGCCCCCAGGTCTGCGCGATCACGCCGCCGAGCAGCTGACCGATGACGAGCCCGGCGAAGATGCCGACCATGTTGACCGACGCGATGCGGCCCTGCAGCCCGAGCGGCACCAGACGCTGGCGCACCGTCGTGGAGATGGAGCCCCACACGAAGGCGTAGAGACCGAAGCCGAACATGATGGCGAAGGCCACGAGCGGCGAGGTGGTCAACGCGAAGCCCAGGTGCATCAGCACCTCCAGCGTCAGACAGATGCGCATGAGCGTCGAGAACCGCAGGCGCCGCTCGAGCCGGCCGAAGACGAGCGTCCCCACCAGTCCGCCCAACGCGGAGGCCGTCGTCAGCGCGCCGAAGCCGACCGCCCCCATTCGCAGATGCTCGGTGGCATAAAGGACGAGGATGCTCCACGGTGCCGCCCAGGTGACGTTGAACACGAGGATGATCAGAACCAGCGAGCGCACCGGCGCGTTCGTCCGGAGCCACCGCAGCCCCTCGCGGATGGGGTGCGCGTCAGCGGCACCCGCGGCATCCTGCTCGGGGATCGATGTCCGCGCGATACGCGACACGAGCACGACCGCGAGGCCGACCGCCACGATCTGCACGAGGAACGGCCAGAACGATCCCAGTGCGAACAGGAATGCACCCACCGGGGGACCGGCCAGCTGGTTGCTGACGAGGAAGCCGGCCTGGAGGCGCGCATTGCCGATGCCGAGGTCGCGGGGTGTGACGAGCATGGGCAGCAGCGTGCTGCCGGCCGTGTCGGCGAACACCTCCGCGGTGCCGTAGAGGAAGGCCGTGGCCAGCACGACCCACACCGTGATGTGCCCGGTCGCCAGGAACACCACGACCACAGAGACGACGACGGCACGCGACGCGTTCGCGACCATGACCAGGCGGCGCCGGTCGACGCGATCCGCGAGTGAGCCCGCGAACAGGCCGAAGAGGAGCCACGGCAGGAACTGCATCATGGCTCCCGCGGCCACGAGGAGCGGTGAGGACGTCAGCGAGGCGATCAGCAACGGGGAGGCGGCCAGGGCGATGCCGTCACCCAGGTTGCTCGTCCACGACGACGACAGCAGCCAGCGGAAGTCCCGGCCGAGACGCCGTGGGGCGATGAGCTCCCCGACGGATGTCATCGGCTCATCCTAGGGAGCGCCTCGGACACGCCGCAGCGGCCGGACGGAGTCGCCGCACGCCGGATGCCGGACGGAGTCGCCGCGCGCCGGATGCCGGACGCCGGGTGCCGGGCGCCGGACGTCGGCGACACGGCACCCGGCGGCGGACTCAGCGGTCTTCGTCGTCGAGGCGTTCCTGCTCGCGCTCCTCGAGGCGGTCCTTCTCCTTCTGGGCGGCTTCGCGCTCTTCGCGCACCTTCTCGTGCTCCGGCTTGTTGTTCGTCATGCCCAGATCCTAGGACGAGGTCTTCGCGGCGCTCTTGGGGCGCGTGACGAAGAGCGTCTCGGTTTTCTCGAGCTCCATGCCCTTGGTCTCGGGGATCTTGAGCCACACGTAGAAGAACGACAGCGCGGCGAACAGCGCGTACATGCCGTAGGTGAGCGGCAGCGACCACGCGGACATGGCCGGGAAGCTGACGGTGATCAGGAAGTTGGCGATCCACTGTGCGCCGGCGGCGACGCCGAGCGCCTTGCCGCGGATGCGGCTCGGGAAGATCTCACCCAGCAGCACCCACACCAGCGGGCCCCACGACGCGCCGAACCCGATGACGAAGAGGTTGGCGGCCACGAGGGCGATCGGTCCCCACGGCGCGTCCAGCGACACCTTGCCCTCGGCGTCGGTCGTGGAGAACATGAAGCAGATCGCCATGAAGGCGAGGGAGACGGCCATCATGACCGACCCCGTGAGCAGGATCGGCTTCCTCCCGACCCGGTCGACGAGGAAGATCGCGATGAGCGTGACGAGCACGTTCGTGATCGAGGTCACGACGCTGATGCCGAGTGAGGCGCTCTCGGGGAAGCCGACCGACTGCCACAGCGTCGTGGAGTAGTAGAAGATCACGTTGATGCCCACGAACTGCTGGAACACCGACAGGATGATGCCGACCCAGACGATGCTCTGCAGGCCGAGCACGGGGCCGCGCAGGCTGACGCCCTGCGTCTCCTTGTCGAACTCGATGGCCTTCGTCAGCTCCCGCATCGACTGCTCGAGGTCGGCCTTCGGGATGAGTCGGGCGAAGATCGCCTTCGCCTCGTCGTGGCGGCCCTTGCTGATGAGGAAGCGGGGCGACTCGGGCACGGTGAAGGCGAGGATGCCGTACACCGCAGCGGGGACGACGCCGACGAGGAACATCCAGCGCCAGGCCTCCAGGCCGAACCACAGCGGCGAGGAGGCGCCGCCCGCACCCCAGGCGAGCACCGCGTCGCTGAGCAGCGCCGTGAAGATGCCGAGGGTGATCGCGAGCTGCTGCAGCGACGCGAGACCGCCGCGGATCTGTCGCGGTGCGATCTCGGAGATGTAGGCGGGAGCCACCACGGAGGCGATGCCGATGCCGAGGCCGCCGATGACGCGCCAGAGGATGAGGTCGCCGACGCTGAAGGTGAGGCCGGAGCCGATCGACGACACGAAGAACATGATGGCGCCGAGGAACATCACCCGGAGCCGGCCCCACCGGTCCGACAGGCCGCCGGCGATGATGGCGCCGACCGCGCAGCCGAGCAGGGCGACGGCGACGACGAAGCCGGTGATGACGGCGTTCAGCTCGAAGTTGCCCTCGATCGAGTCGACGGCGCCGTTGATGACCGACGAGTCGAAGCCGAACAGGAATCCGCCCACCGCCGCGGCCACCGAGAGCCCGATGGCTCTGCGTCCGTACGGACCGCGGAGCGAGAACGAACCTGTGGGAATGGCGCCGGCGTCAGTCATGGCCACACACTACCCACGCCCACACCGCCCGCACAGGGACCTGGGTCGCCGGTGGCTACAGTGAGACAATGCCCGTGAACCTCCTGGGGGCCGCTGACATCCGCGCGCTGGCCGCCGAGCTCGACGTCACCCCCACCAAGAAGCTGGGCCAGAACTTCGTCGTCGACGCCAACACCGTCCGCAAGATCGTCACCGTCGCGGGTGTCACCGCGGGTGAGACCGTCGTGGAGGTCGGACCGGGGCTCGGATCGCTGACCCTGGCCGTCCTCGAGACCGGAGCGAACGTGCTGGCGGTCGAGATCGACCACCGTCTGGCCGCCCGGCTGCCCGAGACCGCCGCGGCGCGGGGTGTGCCGGACGGTGCGCTGACGGTGCTCGACGCCGACGCCCTCCGCATCACCGAGCTGCCGGGGGAGCCCACGGTGCTCGTGGCGAACCTGCCCTACAACGTCTCCGTGCCGGTGCTGCTGCACTTCCTCGAGAGCTTCCCCTTCCTCCGTCGCGGCGTGGTGATGGTGCAGGCCGAGGTCGGAGAGCGTCTCGCCGCCCCGCCCGGGTCGAAGATCTACGGGGCACCCAGCGCGAAGGCGGCCTGGTACGGACCCTGGCGTCTCGCCGGCACCGTGTCGCGGCAGGTCTTCTGGCCGGTGCCGAATGTCGACTCGGTTCTGGTGTCCTTCACTCGGGATGCCGCGGCCCGCGGTGACGACGACGAACGGCGTCGCACGTTCGCCATCGTCGACGCCGCGTTCCAGCAGCGCCGGAAGATGCTGCGTCAGGCGCTGTCGGGAGTGCTGGGCGGCGCCTCCGCCGAGGCCTCGACGGTGCTCGAGGCGGCGGGCGTGGAGCCCACGGCACGGGGCGAGGAGCTCTCGATCGCCGACTTCCAGAGGATCGCGGCCGCTGCCGCACGCGCCGCGGGGTAGTCGCCGGCACCGGACGTTCCCGGCCGGTTCTCACGGATGTCATGTGTCGTTCGCAGGAGAGCGCGTCAACATGTCCTAGACATGGACCACCGCGATTTCGCGGCATCGGCGCTGTTCGCGGAAGGGACATCATGCGCATCGCGGAGTATCCGGCACCCGAACGGATCCTGCTCCACCTCAGTGACACCCACCTGCGCGCGCCCGGCCCGATGCTCTTCGACAGCGTCGACGGTGCCCGGCGGCTGGCCCGGGCGCTCGACGCCATCGAGGCCTCGCGCGTGCGGCCCGACGCAATCGTCTTCACCGGCGACCTCGTCGACCTGGGTGATACCGACGCCTACGGCACCCTGCGGGCCCTCGTCGAGCCGTTCGCGGAGCGCCTCGGCGCCCCGGTGTTCTGGGTGATGGGCAACCACGACGATCGTGCGGCCTTCCGTGCCGAGCTGTGGGGCCAGCATCCCGTCGACCCGTCCGCGCCCGTCGACCGCGTCGACGAGCTGGACGGCCTGCGACTGGTGACGCTGGACAGCACCGTTCCTGGGCACCACCACGGCGAGATCGGCGACGACCAGCTCGCGTGGCTCGCCGACATGCTGGCCACCCCGGCGCCGCTGGGCACGATCCTCGCCCTGCACCACCCGCCCGTGCCCGCCGTGCTGCCGCTGGCGGCGAGCGTGGAGCTGCGCGACCAGCAGCGCCTCGCCCGCGTGCTCCGCGGCACCGACGTGCGGGCGATCATCGCCGGGCACCTGCACTACTCGACGTTCGCGACGTTCGCGGGCATTCCGGTGTCGGTCGCGTCGTCCACCTGCTACGCGCAGGACCTCACGGTGCCGTCCGGCGGCACGCGCCCGCAGGACGGCGCGCACTCGTTCAACCTCGTGCACGTCTACGACGAGACGGTGGTGCACTCCGTCGTGGCGGTGGACGCCGCGCCGGCCCTCGAGCACATCGACGCCGACGAGGCGCAGCGGCGCCTGCGGCTCGCGGGCATCGAGACGCCCCTCAGTGACGCGCGGCGGATCTCTCCTCCGACGGAGCCGCTGACAGTGCTGCGCTGATACCGACGGCGGGGTCCTCCCACGGCGCGGCGACCGGGAACATGCGTCCGAGCAGGTCGAGTACGGCGCGCACGCGCACCGTCTCGGGCACTTCGGTCTCGCCGCCGTCGTTCAGGCAGAACATGTCGATGTCGCGGCGTTCCGCGAGCTTCTCCATCTGGGTGAGGGACCGCGCCAGCGTCGTCTGCACGTAGCGCGTGCGCGGCCGCTCGGTCGAGACGGCCCGCCCGGTCAGCAGCGCGTAGTAGTGGTACAGGCTGTTGGTCACGGAGATGTCGGTCGCGGCGCGGAACCGGGATGCCGCGGTGCGTCGGAAGTCGTCGGCGAACGCCTCCTCGAGCTCCGCCATCACGCTGCGGCGCAGCGGCGTCGCGCAGTGCTCGAGGTCTCGCGTGATGGTGCGTCCGAAGCGCTCCTCCAGGAGCGCCCGGTTGACGCGCAGGGCGTTGTCGTGCCCGCTGCGCTCGATGCGTGCGGCGCCCGGGCCGATCCGCACGTCGCTCTCGACGAACTTCGAGACGCCACCCGGCGTGAAGAAGAGGTCGGGGTCGACGGGGCGCGCGAAGAACATGTCGTCATTGGAGTAGAGGAAGTGCTCGCTGAGGCCCTCGATGCGGTGCAGCTGCGCCTCCACCGCGTGCGAGTTGTGGGTCGGGAGCGAGGAGGTGTCGGCGAAGAAGGCGTCGCTCGGCACCACCGTCACGCGCGGGTGGTCCAGCAGCCAGGCCGGGGCGGGCGAGTCGGTGGCGATGAAGATCCGCCGCACCCATGGGGCGTACATGTGCACGCTGCGCAGCGCGTAGCGCAGCTCGTCGACCTGGCGGAAGCGCGCGGGGCCGTCATCGCCCTCGCCGACCACGTACTCCGTCAGGCGCGCAGCGCGCTGACGCAGGAACTCGCTGGACGAGCCGTCGACCCACGAGAAGACCATGTCGATCTCGGCCGTCACCTCGTGGGGCTGGGCGTCGAACATGCCGCGGATCGTGCGCCACGGGCGACCGTGCGCCTCCACCTCGACGATGTCGAGGTCCTGCCGGGCGAAGACGCGGCGCGTGAGGACGTTCTCGCGGGGAGCCTCCACGAGAGCCCCGCCGATCCGCCAGAACTCCACACCGACCGCGTGGTCGGCGCCGTAGCGAAGCCCGGAGGCCGCGATGCGCGGTCGGAAGACCCGCACGACGCTCGGGCCCGCCTCGGACACGGGGAGGTCCTGCAGCGGCAGCGGCGCGTGCCCCTGCACCTTCCCGTAGAGGGGCTCCCGCTCGCACAGCTCCGCGATCGCCGCCAGCGCCTCGGTCCTGAGTTCCTCGTCCACGGCCAGCGCGGGCACCCGTGCGCTGCGGCGCAGCAGCAGGACCGGGATGCCGGCGGCATCGAGCGCGTCGCGGATGAGGAGGAGGTCCTCCGTGCGCGCCTGCTCGGGAGTGAGGTCGGCGTGCGGCACGTGCAGCACGCCGCCGGCGAGGATCAGGTCCTCGCGCTCGGCGAGGACGGGCCAGAGGCGGGGTTCGCGGGGGAGTGCGGTGAGTGGGATCGTCAATGTGCTCCTCGAGGTGCAGGCGGGCAGGCCACGCTAACCGCTCAGCGTTTCGGGGATGTTGCGGCGAGCGATCCCCGGTCGGCGGGCCAGACCTCCATTCTCTCCCGTGCGGGCCCCTTCGGGAGACGGGGGTGGCTTCGGTGGGCGGGCGGGGACGTCGCCCCCGACACCGCTGCCCGCGCCGGGGACGCCGCAGCCGCGCTAGCCTCGGAGCGTGACCGACGTCGACCCCCGCTTCCGCACCGGGATCCCCGAGATCCACCGTCCTTACGCCGCCGCCCCCGAGCGGTACGACGCCACGCGCTACCGGCAGGTGGGCACCTCCGGCCTCTTCCTTCCGCCCGTCTCGCTCGGCCTGTGGTGGAACTTCGGCGACAACATCCCGTTCGACCGGCAGCGCGCCGTGCTGCGGCACGCCTTCGATATCGGCATCTCGCACTTCGACCTGGCGAACAACTACGGACCGCCCTACGGCAGCGCCGAGACGAACTTCGGCCGCATGATGCGCGAGGACTTCGCGCCCTACCGTGACGAGCTCCTTATCTCCTCGAAGGCGGGCTACGACTTCTGGCCCGGGCCCTACGGCAACTGGGGCTCGCGCAAGCACATCATCGCCAGCGCCGAGTCGTCGCTGCGACGCACGGGCCTGGACTACGTCGACGTCTTCTACTCCCACCGCGTCGATCCGGTGACCCCGATCGAGGAGACCGTCGGCGCGCTCGACACGCTCGTGCGACAGGGGAAGGCGCTGTACGTGGGCATCTCCTCCTACAGCGCGGAGCGCACCGCCGAGGCCGCCGCGGTCGCGCGGAGCCTCGGGACGCCGCTGGTCATCCACCAGCCGGCGTACTCGATCCTGAACCGCTGGGTCGAGGACGGTCTCACCGGCGTCCTCTCGCAGGAGGGGATGGGGGCGATCGCGTTCACGCCGCTCGCGCAGGGCCTCCTGACCGATAAGTACCTCGCCGACGGTGCGGCCGAGCGCTCGCAGAAGCGCTCGACGCTTCCCGACGGGACGCTGTCGGAGTCGGCGCTGAGCGCACTGCGTGGCCTGCACGTCATCGCGAAGGAGCGCGGTCAGTCGCTCGCGCAGATGGCCATCCAGTGGGTGCTGCGCGACCCGGTGGTCGCCTCGGCGCTGATCGGCGCGTCGCGCCCGGAGCAGCTCGACGAGAACATCGCCGCGCTGCAGGGGCCGGCGTTCGACACCGAGGAGATCGAGCGCATCGACGCCCTCTCCGACGCCATCGACGTCGACCTGTGGGCGGAGTCGGCGAACAGATGAGCGATGCCGGCGAGCGGATGCCGCGGCCCCGGGTGCCGGTCGACGCATGAGCGGATCGACGGCGTGGCGTCCGGGCCGCGTGCACGTGCGCGCCCCCGGCAAGCTCAACCTCTTCTTCGAGGTGGGCGACGTCCAGCCGGACGGCTACCACGACGTGGCCTCGGCGTATCAGGCCGTTTCGCGCTACGAGGACTGCTGGGCCGAGGAGGCGGATGACTTCACGATCTCCGTGACGGGCGCCGTGGACGTCTCGGGCGTGCCCTCGGACGACCGCAACCTCGCGCTGCGCGCGGCGCGGCTGCTCGCCAAGGAGATCGGGCACCGCGGCGGCGTGCACCTCGAGATCGTGAAGCAGGTGCCGGTCGCCGGCGGCATGGGAGGCGGATCTGCGGATGCCGCGGCCGCCCTCGTCGCCTGCGACGCCCTGTGGAGTGCCGACCTCGGCACCGCGCAGCTGCAGCGGCTCGCCTCCCGGTTGGGCGCCGACGTGCCCTTCGCCCTCATGGGCGGCACCGCCGTGGGCACGGGTCGCGGCGACCAGCTGAGCCCGGCTCTGGCCAAGGGGCGCTTCGACTGGGTCATCGTGCCGGACGCCGGCGGTCTGAGCACGCCGGCGGTGTACGGCCGCCTCGATGAGCTGCGCAGCCGGCGGAGCGTCGACATCGCCCCGCCCCCGCGCGCGCCGGCGGTCGCGCCGGAGGTGCTGCAGGCGCTGCGCGCCGGCGACGCCTCGGTGCTCGCCGAGCACGCCCGCAACGACCTGCAGGTGGCCGCACTTTCGCTGCGGCCCGACCTCCGCGAGACGCTCGAGCTGGGGGAGCGCTCGGGCGCGCTGGTCGGTCTCGTCTCCGGCTCGGGTCCGACGCTCGCCTTCCTGGCCGCAGGCCCGGAGGACGCCCTCGAGCTGCAGGTGACGCTGTCGGCCTCGGGCCGGACGGCGCTCCACGTGCACGGACCGGTGGCGGGCGCCCGCGTCCTCGGCTGACACGCACTATTACACTCCGTGACGCGTTCGGGGCAAGGGGGTGTCTTTTCCGCGTCCCTGTCGGTGGTCAGGGGTACCGTTGAACACCGCCGCGGCCAGACCGCTGCGATGACGGCGTGAATGGGATCGCCGGCCAGGAGGAATCATGAAGGCAGTACTCGACGGCGCAGTCATCGCCGAAGCTCCGCAGGAAGACCTCGTCCGCATCGAGGGAAACTGGTACTTCCCCCCGGCCAGCGTCACCGCAGGCGCCCTCGAGGAGACGGCCACGCCGTACACCTGCCCGTGGAAGGGCGAGGCGCAGTACTACGCCGTCGTCGCCGACGGACAGCGACTCGAAGACCGTGCCTGGTCGTACCCGGCGCCGTACCCCACGGCCATCGACAAGGTCGGCACCGACTTCTCGGGCTACGTCGCGTTCTGGAAAGAGGTCCAGGTCGTCGATTGACCGACGACCCGGCTCACCGCCCCGAGGGTCGCACACCACCATCGCACCCGCGTGGCGCCGCCTGGCGCATGCGCCCGACGAGGAGAAGCCGTGATCGAGTTCAGCCATGTGACCAAGGAGTTCCCCGACGGCACCCGTGCCGTCGATGACTTCAGTCTGGTCATCCCGTCCCGCCAGACGACAGTGTTCGTCGGCTCGTCCGGCTGCGGCAAGACGACGCTGCTGCGCATGATCAACCGGATGGTCGAGCCGTCCGGAGGCTCCATCCGCATCGACGGCGACGACATCTCCGGCAAGCAGCCGGTCGCACTGCGGCGCGGCATCGGATACGTGATGCAGAACTCCGGCCTCATGCCGCACTTCACCGTGGCCGACAACATCTCCACGGTGCCCGTCCTCCTCGGCAAGAGCCGAAAGGAGGCGCGCACGCGCGCCCTCGAGCTCATGGCGACGGTCGGCCTCGACACCGCCATGGCCGACCGCTATCCGAGCCAGCTCTCGGGCGGCCAGCAGCAGCGCGTCGGCGTCGCCCGCGGGCTCGCAGCCGACCCGAACATCCTGCTCATGGACGAGCCGTTCGGCGCCGTCGACCCGATCGTGCGCACAGAGCTCCAGCAGGAGCTCATCCGCCTTCAGAGCGACATCGGCAAGACGATCGTCTTCGTCACGCACGACATCGACGAGGCGTTCCTGCTGGGCGACCAGGTCGTCATCCTCGAGAAGGGCGCCCACGTCGCGCAGGTGGGCAGCCCGAGCGAGATCCTCGAGCAGCCGGCATCCGATTTCGTCGCCTCGTTCATCGGCAGCGACAAGGGCAAGCGCGCCCTGCGACTCAAGAAGACCGCCACCGGCACGGTCGTCGTCGACGGCGAGGGCCGCACCCAGGGTGCGCTGATCGACGAGCCGGCACCGTGAACTGGGTCGTCAACAACCTCGGGCTGATCGGGGAGCTCACCGCGATCCATCTGCGCCAGAGCGTCATCGCTCTCGTCATCGGCTTCGCGTTCTCCGTCCCTCTGGGCTGGGTCGCGTGGCGGTATCGGCTGGTGCGCAGCGGAGTCATCACGATAACCGGCCTGCTCTACACGATCCCGTCGTTGGCTCTCCTCATCATCGTCCCGGCCGCAACCGGCTGGTACAGCTTCACCAGTGAGGCGAATCTGATCGTGGCGCTGACGATCTACGCCATCGCCATCCTGGTGCGATCGGTTGCAGACGGGCTCGATTCCGTCGATCCGGGCGTGCGTCAGGCTTCGACCGCGATGGGCTTCGGGTCGTTCCGTCGCTTCTGGGCGGTCGAGTTCCCGCTCGCGGGCCCGGTGATCCTCGCGGGGCTGCGGGTCACCGCAGCGAGCACTGTGGCTCTGGCCACCGTCGGCATTCTGGTCGGCATCACGAATCTCGGCTATCTGTTCACGAACGGCTCCCAGCGGCGGATCATCCCGGAGGTGCTTGCGGGGGTCGTCGCCGTGGTGGTGCTCGCGCTCGTCGTCGATGCCCTGTTGCTTCTCCTCGGGCGCCTGCTCATGCCGTGGACGCGTCGAGTGACCACGTCTCGCAAGCGCTTTCGTGCACTTCAGGCTGCAGGAGCTCGCGCATGAACCTGTTCCTCGAGGCGATCGCCTGGATCTTCAGGGGAGACACCGGCCTCATGGACCCGGTGGGTACGGCGCTCCTGCAGCAGATCGTCTACACAGCGGCGTCGGTCGTGATCGCCGGGCTCATCGCGATCCCCCTCGGCTGGTACATCGGCCATACGGGCAGAGGCCGGGAGGTCGCGGTCGGCATCTCCGGAGCCGCGAGGGCCATCCCGTCGTTCGGGCTGCTGATCCTGCTGACTCTTCTTCTGGGAGTGCTGCACAAACCTGAAGCGGCGATCGTCACCTTCGTCGTGCTGGCCATCCCGTCGCTGCTCGCGGGCGCGTACACCGGGTTCGAGGCGGTCGACCGCCGTGTGATCGACGCGGGCCGCTCCATGGGTATGACGGAGTGGCAGATCCTGTGGCGCATCGAAGTGCCGTTGGGCCTCCCGCTCCTGGTGGGCGGTATCCGCGCCGCCATCCTGCAGGTCGTGGCAACCGTGACCATCGCGGCCTACATCGGGCTCGGCGGACTCGGTCAGTACATCATCGCGGGCCTCCCGCTGCGCCGATTCGACATGGTGATCGGCGGCGCCCTGCTGGTCGCGGTACTCGCGCTCGTGCTCGACGGACTCTTCGCCCTCCTGCAGCACGCCGTCGTCCCGCGCGGCATCAAAGTCGCCGGCGCCGGCGGAGGGTCGGAGGGGCGGAAGTCCCGGCGCGCGATCAGACGTGCCACGCAGCGGCAGACCGTCGCCTCGGCCGCCAGAACCTGAACCGCCGGACTCGTCCGGTCCTGCATCTTCGGAATGAAGAACCCACCAAGAAAGAGGAACCCATGTTCACAGCACGAGCACGCAAGGGCCTGACCGGCCTTGCGATCGCGACCGTCACCCTCGTCGGCCTGGCCGGCTGCGCGTCCAGCAACTCCCTCGAGGGAGGCGGCTCGAGCGCCGGCACGGGTGGCGACACCGAGACGATCGTCGTCGGCTCCCAGGCCTACTACTCCAACGAGATCATCGCCGAGATCTACGCACAGGCCCTGGAGGGCGCGGGCATGACCGTCGAGCGCCAGTTCCAGATCGGTCAGCGCGATGCCTACATCCCCCTGCTCGAGGACGGCTCCGTCAGCCTGTTCCCCGAGTACAGCGGAAACCTGCTGCAGTACTTCGACGAGTCCACCACCGCCCGTACTTCCGACGACGTGTACAAGGCGCTGCCCGCGGCGCTCCCCGAGGGCCTCGAGGTGCTCGATCAGTCGACGGCCAGTGACCAGGACTCCTACACGGTGACCTCTGCCTTCGCCGCGGAGTACGACCTCAAGACGATCGCCGACCTCAAGAACGTGACCGTTCCCCTGACCCTCGGCGGCAACGCCGAGCTGGCTGAGCGTCCGTACGGACCGACGGGGCTCAAGGACACCTACGGCGTCGATGTGGCCTTCTCCGCCACGGGAGACACGACTGTCGAGGATCTGGTCGCCGGAACGGTGAACATCGCGAACGTGTACACCGCCGACCCGCGTATCCAGACCGACGACCTGGTCGTCCTCGAGGATCCCGATGGTCTTTTCCTGGCGTCCAATGTCGTTCCCGTCGTGAACGCGAGCGTCGCCGACAAGGTCTCGGACGTCATCAACAAGGTGAGCGCCGCTCTCACGCCCGAGGGTCTGGTCGCGCTCAACGTGTCGAGCACGGTCGACCAGCAGTCCTCCGCTGACATCGCCAAGAAGTGGCTTGCCGACAACGGTCTGAGCTGATCCGACCGCTCCACCGAGAGGCCGTCCCGCACCCGCGGGGCGGCCTCCCGGCTTTCTCGCCTAGCCTGGGAAGGATATGGCGCATCTTCTCGGGGGCGAATCCCTGCATCTGGAGTATCCGACGAAGGTCGTGTTCGACTCCGTCACCGTCGGCATCGCGGAGGGCGACCGCATCGGCATCGTCGGCCGCAACGGCGACGGCAAGTCCACGCTCCTGGGCATGCTGGCGGGCCTCATCGAACCCGACGGCGGCCGGGTCACGGTGCGGGGCGGTGTGCGCGTGGGCGTACTCGATCAGGCCGACACCCTCGCCGACGACGACACGATCCGCTCGGCGGTCGTGGGCGATCGTCCGGAGCACGAGTGGGCGGGCGACGCCCGCACGCGCGACGTGCTGGCCGGGCTCCTCGGAGACCTCCCGTGGGAGTCGCGGCTCGGCGACCTCTCCGGCGGGCAGCGCCGCCGTGTCGCCCTCGCCCACCTGCTGGCGCAGGACTGGGACGTCATGTTCCTCGACGAGCCCACCAACCACCTCGACGTCGAGGCCATCACCTGGCTCGCCGGTCACCTCAAACGGCGGTGGCCCGCCGGATCGGGCGGCCTGCTTGTCGTGACGCACGACCGGTGGTTCCTCGACGAGGTCTGCACCATGACGTGGGAGGTGCACGACCGCATCGTCGAGCCCTTCGAGGGCGGCTACGCCGCGTACATCCTGCAGCGCGTCGAGCGCGACCGCATGGCCGCCTCGTCCGAGGCGCGCAGGCAGAACCTCGCCCGCAAAGAGCTGGCGTGGCTCCGCCGTGGGGCGCCCGCACGCACCTCCAAGCCCCGCTTTCGCATCGACGCGGCGAACGCGCTGATCGCGGACGTGCCCGAGATCCGCGACAAGACCGCGCTGCAGTCCCTCGCGCTCTCGCGCCTCGGCAAGGACGTCGTCGACCTCCTCGACGCCGGCGTGACCTACGGCGACCACACCGTGCTGCGCGATGTCGAGTGGCGCATCGCGCCGGGGGAGCGCACCGGCATCCTGGGCGTGAACGGCGCCGGCAAGTCCACGCTCCTCGGCCTCATCGCGGGGTCGCTCGCTCCCACGGAGGGCCGCGTGAAGCGCGGCAAGACCGTGAAGGTGGTCACCCTCACGCAGCGACTGGACGAGCTCGAGGCGCACCTGAACGATCCGGTGCGCGTCGTCCTGGAGCGCCTGCGCACCAGCTACTCGTTCGGCACCAGCTCCAAGACGCAGGAGCTCACCCCCGGGCAGCTCCTGGAGCGACTGGGCTTCTCCTCGGCGCAGCTCTCCACGCCGGTCAGGGATCTCTCCGGCGGGCAGAAGCGACGCCTGCAGCTGCTGCTCATCCTGCTCGAGCAGCCCAACGTGCTGATCCTGGACGAGCCGACGAACGACCTCGACACCGACATGCTCGCGGCGATGGAGGACCTGCTCGACTCCTGGCCCGGCACGCTCATCGTCGTCTCGCACGACCGCTACTTCCTCGAGCGCGTGACCGACAACCAGTTCGCCATCCTCGACGGGCGGCTGCGGCATCTGCCCGGCGGTGTCGAGGAGTACCTGCGTCTCCGTGCGCTGCAGGATGCGCAGCCCGCGTCGCCCGTGGGAGCGGCGGCCGCAGCATCCGCCCCCGGACTCTCGGGCGCCGATCTGCGCACCGCGAAGAAAGAGGTCGCCGCCCTGGAGCGGCGCATCGGCAAGGTGCAGGGCGAGGTAGACGCCGCGCGCGCCGCGCTCGCCGAGCACGACCACTCCGACTACGAGGGCCTCGCGGCGCAGATGGCTCGCATCACCGCGGCCGAGGCGGACGTCGCAGCCATGGAGGAGCGCTGGTTCGCGCTGACCGAGGAGATCGGCTGAGCGCTCCGGCTGGCGTCAGTGGAAGGCGTACTCGAGCAGGACGATGATCAGCCCGAGCAGTGCGGTGCCGACGCCGCCGAGCACGCGGACGATGACGGACGCCCCCCGGCGGCCGTAGGCGAAGTAGCCGAGCAGGCCCAGGACGATCGTGGTCGTCCAGATCGCCGCGCGGAACGCGTCGTCCACCGAGGCCTCCTCGAAGACCGCGATCAGCAGCACCAGTGAGGCGGGCACGGCCGCGTAGAGCATGCCGGACGCGTGCCGCATCGCATGCCGGGTCGCCTTCCACAGCCCCCGTTCGCCGTGGTCGGTGAGCGTGTGGGCGAAGGTGTGGGCGATGAAGAAGACCACGAGCGTGCGGAAGGCGGGCCAGAGGATGTCCCACACGGCGTCGGCGTGGTCGGTGTTGATCGTGATCAGCGCCGCGTAGACGACGAGACCGTAGATCGACACCGCGCTGCGGAAGCGCCGGTCGAACCAGTGGGCGAAGCCCTTCCGATGCGGATGGTCGTGGGAGGCGGCGGGATGCTGCGGCTCAGCCGCCTGCGCGTCGCCGGCCTGCGCGTGCGCGGCCGAGTCCTCGGCGTTCACGTGTCGAACCCCAGGCTGAGCTTGCGCAGAAGTCCGGCGAGCCGATCCCGGTCGGGCCGGGAGAGGCTGTCCAGCAGGAGGGCCTCCGCGTCGACGAGACGCGTGATGGCGGCGTCCACGCGGATGCGCCCGTCGTCGGTGAGGGTGACCAGGATGCTGCGCCCATCGTCGGGGTCGGCCTCCCGCCGAACCAGCCGGCGTGCGACCAGCCGGTCGATGCGATTGGTCATGGTGCCGCTCGAGACGAGCGTCTGCTGCAGCAGCTGCTTCGGGCTGAGCTGGTACTCCTCGCCCGCACGGCGCAGGGCGGACAGCACGTCCCACTCCCACGGCTCGAGCTCGCTGCGGCGGAAGGCGTCGCGGCGCGCGCGGTCGAGGTGGCGGGAGAGCCGGTCGACGCGGGAGAGGACCTCGAGCGGCGAGAAGTCGAGGTCGGGGCGCTGGGCGATCCACGCCTCGACGATGCGGTCGACCTCGTCGCTGGTGTTCGCCATGGGTCCATTATCGACTGGGGGGCGGTACTGGCAGACTTGATGCGCGTCCGTGTCCCGGCCGCACGGTCCGCCGTAGTGTAACGGCAGCACGACAGCCTTTGGAGCTGTTCGGTCCAGGTTCGAATCCTGGCGGCGGAGCATGTCCGACACCACCGCCACCCCGCTCGCCGTCATCGTCCTCGCCGCAGGCCAGGGAACGCGCATGAAGTCCCGCACGCCCAAGGTGCTGCACCGCATCGGCGGACGCGCGCTCGTGGGACACGTGCTCGCGACCGCCCTCGAGCTGGAGCCCGAGCGCATGCTCGTGGTGGTGCGGCACGAGCGCGACCTCGTCGCCGACGCCGTCGTGACGGAGTTCCCCGGCGTGCAGGTCGTCGACCAGGACGACGTGCCCGGCACCGGTCGCGCCGTCGAGGTGGCGCTGGAGGCGCTGTCGGAGTTCGAGGGCGACGTGCTCGTGCTGAGCGGCGACGTGCCGCTCCTGGAGACCGCCACCCTCGCCGACCTCGTGCGCGCGCACCGCGAGGGCGGCGCTGCCGTGACCCTCCTCAGCGCCCGGCTCGACGACGCCTCCGGCTACGGCCGCGTGCTGCGCGACGACGCGGGCGACGTGCACCGCATCGTGGAGCAGAAGGACGCCACCGCCGAGGAGGCGGCCGTCGGCGAGATCAACGCGGGCGTCTACGTCTTCCGCACGGCATCCCTGCGCAGCCATCTCGCGCTCGTCGGCACCGCCAACGCGCAGGGCGAGAAGTACCTGACCGACGTCGTCGCCCTGCTGCGCGACTCCCGGCTGGGGGTCTCGGCCACGGTGGCTCCGGATGCCGCGGCCGCCCTGGGCGTGAACGACCGGGTGCAGCTGGCCGAGGCCGCCCGCCTGCTCAATGCCCGCACCGTGCGCCACTGGCAGCGCGAGGGCGCGACGATCCTCGACCCGGCGACCACGTGGATCGACGTCACCGCCACCCTGGCCCCCGACGTCACCGTGCTGCCGGGCACCCAGATCCTGCGCTCCACGACCATCGCCGAGGGCGCCACGGTCGGGCCCGACACGAGCCTCGTGGACTGCGAGGTCGGCGAGGACGCCGTCGTCAGCCGTACAGACGCCACGCTGGCCGTCATCGGCGCGGGGGCGACGGTCGGTCCATTTGCCTATCTGCGACCGGGCACCTATCTCGGCGACAAGGGCAAGATCGGCACCTTCGTCGAGACCAAGAACTCCACCATCGGCGAGAGCAGCAAGGTGCCGCACCTGTCGTACATCGGCGACACCACCATCGGGGTCGGCGTGAATCTCGGCGCCGGGGCCATCACGGCGAATTACGACGACATCTCCAAGCACCGCACGGAGATCGGCGACCACGTGCACTCCGGGTCGCACAACGTCTTCGTCGCGCCGGTTAGGATCGGAGACGGCGCCAAGACCGGGGCCGGAGCGGTCATCCGCAAGGACGTCCCCGCCGGAGCCCTGGCACTGAGCGTGGCCCCTCAGCGCAACGTCGAGGGGTGGGTCGAGAAGAACCGACCGGGAACCCCCGCGGCAGATGCCGTCTCCCGGTCCACACAGGAAGCGGACGATGGCGCGCAAGAGGAAGACCGTTGAGCTCGACCGGGAGCACGACATCGCCCCGGGCCTGGTAGCCAAGACCAAGAAGCGGCTCGTCGTCGCCCGTGGCAGCTCCCACCCCGAGCTCGCCGTCCAGGTCGCCGAGCAGCTCGGCACGGAGCTCGTGCCCACCGAGTACCGCACCTTCGCCTCGGGCGAGATCCTCACCCGCTTCGAGGTGTCGATCCGCGGCTGCGACTTCTTCCTCATCCAGAGCTTCGGTCCGCCCGTCAACGAGTGGCTCATGGAGACGCTCATCATGCTGGATGCCGCCAAGCGCGCCAGCGCCAAGCGCATCACGGTCGTGGCGCCGTACTACCCGTACTCGCGTCAGGACAAGAAGGGCCGCGGTCGCGAGCCCATCAGCGCCCGCCTCGTGGCCGACCTGATGCGCACCGCCGGCGCCGACCGCGTCATGAGCGTCGACCTGCACGCCGCGCAGATCCAGGGCTTCTTCGACGGTCCGGTCGACCACCTCTTCGCCAAGCCCGTGCTGCTGGAGTACTTCCAGAACACCCTCAGCGCCGAAGACCGGGCGAAGCTGACCGTCGTCTCGCCCGACACCGGCCGCGTCCGCGTGGCGGACACCTGGTCCGACAGCCTCGGCGCGCCGCTCGCAATCATCCACAAGCGCCGCGACCCGAATGTCGCGAACCAGGTCACCGTCAGCGAGATCGTCGGCGACGTCTCCGGCCGCGTCTGCCTTCTTGTCGACGACATGATCGACACCGGCGGCACGATCGTGAAGGCCGCGGAGGCGCTCAAGGCCAACGGCGCGGTGCGCGTCATCGTCGCGGCGACGCACGCGATCTTCAGCGACCCCGCCTCCGAGCGCCTGCAGAGCGAGGCCATCGACGAGGTCGTGGTGACCGACACCGTGCCGGTGCCGGAATCCAAGCGCTTCCCGTCGCTGACGATCCTCCCGATCGCGCCGCTGCTCGCGCGCGCGATCCACGAGGTCTTCGAGGACGGCTCCGTCACCAGCATGTTCGACGGCGCCGCCTGACGCGGTCCGGTCACTGGGGAAGCTCCAAGCTGAACCACAGGGCCCTCTTCTTCGTGTCGTTAGCGTAGATGTACATCACGCCGCGAGGCACCGCAGAAGGAGGACCTTTCATGATCCGCACCACCGCCGTACCCCGCCCCGTCCGCGTCGGAGCAGCCACCGCCGGAATCGCCGGGGTCCTGATCCTGGCCGGCTGCGCCGGCACGACCGAGACCGCCGCCACGACCGCGCCGAGCGCCCCCGCCACGACGGCACCCAGCACGGCCGCGTCGTCCGCTCCCGCGGCCACGGCCGATGCCGGTGCCTCCACGTCGACCTACGCCGACGGCACCTACACCGCCGAAGGGTCGTACCAGACGCCCGAGTCGGTGGAGAAGATCTCGGTGACCGTGACGCTGGCCGACGACGTCATCACCGCGGTCGAGGTGAGCGGAGACCCGCAGAAGGCGGAGTCGAAGGAGTACCAGTCGAAGTTCATCGGCGGCATCAGCGATGTCGTGGTCGGCAAGGACATCGACGAGATCTCCGTCAGCCGAGTAGCCGGTTCGTCGCTGACCAGCGGCGGATTCAACCAGGCCATCGGGGAGATCAAGTCCGAAGCGACCGCCTAGTGCCGGCGACGACGGCCCGCGTGCTCTGGCGCTTCGAGGCCATCGGCACGAGCTGGCAGATCGAGAGCGACGCCGAGCTTCCGCCCCGCACGCGTACGCGCGTGACGGCGGTCATCGAACGGTTCGACCGCGAGTGGTCGCGCTTCCGCGCGGACTCCGACGTGACCGCGCTCGCCCGCGGGGCGGGGGCCGTGCCCCTGCCCTCCGACGCGGCCGCCATGTTCGACGCCTACGCGGAGCTCTCGGCGACGACCGCCGGGGCCGTGAACCCCCTCGTCGGCCGGTCGCTGGAGAGCCTCGGCTACGACGCCACTTATGCCCTCGGCGCCGGTGTCCCCACGCCGGCGCCGGGGGAGTGGCGCACCATCCTCGACTGGAGCGGCGACACCCTCGCCCAGTCGGGACCGGGACTGATCGACGTCGGCGCGCTCGGCAAGGGCCGGCTCGTCGACCTCGTGCTCGCCGAGCTGGCGGCCGAGGTGTCCGGCGATCTCGTCGTGGACGCGAGCGGCGACCTCGCCGTGCGCGGCGCCGCCGTGCGCATCGGTCTGGAGCACCCCTACGACGCACGACGCGCGATCGGGGTGTGGAGCGTGCAGGATGCCGCGCTCTGCGCTTCGGCGACCAACCGGCGCGCCTGGGGCGACGGCCTGCACCATGTGCTCGATGCCCGCACCGGTGCGCCCGTGCGCACGGTTGCGGCGACGTGGGCGGTGCACCCCGAGGCGATGCGCGCCGACGCGATCGCCACCGCGCTCTTCTTCGACGGGGGCCCGGAAGCGGCCGCCGCGTGGGGGGCGTCCTGGGTGCGGATGATGACCGACGGCCACGTGGAGTGGTCGCCCCAGTGCGAAGCGGAGCTGTTCACGTGATCGGAACCCTGACGTCCCTCTCCCAGCGGGTGGTCGCCGTCCTCGGGCGGGTGTCGATGTACCGGCTGGTGCTGATGGCGCTGTCGGCGCTGGCGGTCATCGCCCTGGCGCTCTCGGCCGTCGGCGTGTTCTCCGCCGAGCCCCTCATCACGCCCGCCCCGCTCGAGCTGCTCGCGACCGCCGCCGTGCTCGTCGTCGTGTCCGCGGCAGCGGACGCCGGTGCCCGACGCGTGCTCGGGCTGTCGTGGCGTCTCGAGTCCTCGCTCATCACCGCCGGCATCCTGCTGTTCATCCTGCGTCCGACGGCGGAGCCGCTGGGCCTCCTCGGCATCGCCCTGGCCGCGGCCGTCGCCTCCCTGTCGAAGTACGTCATCGCTTGGCGCGGACGGCACATCCTCAACCCGGCCTCCGCCGGTGCGGCCGGACTCGCGGTGCTGTCGATCGTGGCCCCCGACCTCGGAACGCCGTCGTGGTGGGTGGGGACGCCGGCGATGGCTCTGCCGGTGGTGATCGCCGGTCTCGCCGTGCTGTGGCGCACCGAGAAGGTGCGGATCGTGCTCGTGTTCCTCGTGACCGCCGTCGCCGTCGCGGTGCTGCGCGTGTCGGTGCAGTCGCAGGCGGCCGGCTTCGCGTTCGATCTCGGCACGACGTTCTGGCAGCTCCTGTGGTCGTCGCCCTTCCTCTTCCTGGGCGCCTTCATGCTCTCCGAGCCGCTCACGCTCCCGCCGCGGCGGTGGCAGCAGTTCACGGTCGCGCTCGTCGTGGGCGTGCTGGCCGGGTGGCCGATCTCGCTCGGCGCGATCAGCCTGGGGCAGGAGCGCGCGCTTCTCATCGGCAACCTCGTCGCCTTCTCGTTGGCGTTCTCCGCCCGAGCCGCGGTGCGCCTGCGCCTGGAGCGTCGCGCCGACGTCACCCCCACGGTGCGCCAGCTCGAGTTCCGCGTCTCCCGGCCGCTGTCCTTCGCGCCGGGGCAGTACCTCGAGATCGACGTGCCGCACCGGCACGCGGACGCCCGCGGCACGCGCCGCGAGTTCTCCATCGCCTCGGCGCCGGCGGATCTGCCGCTGCTGCGCATCGCCTACAAGGAGAACGCGACCGGCAAGCGCGCCCTGTCGAGCTTCAAGCGCGCGCTGGCCGCCGTGCCCGACGACGGCGCGCTGTCGGTGACCGGCGTCTGGGGCGACTTCGTGCTGCCCAAGCGCACCGACAGCCCGCTGCTCCTGGTGGCCGCGGGCATCGGCATCACGCCCTTCGTCTCGCAGCTTCGGCAGATGCGGCTCGACGGCGAGGATCGCGACGTCGTGCTGGTCTACGTCGCCTCCGACGCGTCGGAGCTCGCGTTCCGCGAAGACCTGGAGCAGTCCGGGGTGCCGGTGATCGTCTTCACCCGCGACCGGCCAGACGATCTGCCGCGCACGTGGATGTGGGCGCGGGGCGTCCGGCTGGACGCCGACGGGCTGCAGCAGGTCGTCCCCGACCTGGCCGCCCGCCACACGTACATCTCCGGACCGCCGGCACTCATCGCCGACCTGGCGCCGGCGCTGGAGAAGAGCCGCTCGCTGACGACGGACGCCTTCAGCGGCTACTGAACGGACAGTGAGCCGGTGGTGGTGACCACCGGCTCGACGGGCAGCCGCACGGTGAAGGTCGTGTCACCGGGAGTGCTGTCGACGCGGATGCTGCCTCGGTGGGCCTCCACGACGGCCCGGGCGATCGAGAGGCCGAGCCCGGTGCCGCCCGTGTTGCGGGCCCGTGACCGGTCGGCGCGCGCGAAGCGCTCGAAGAGCTCGGACGCGATGTCGGGGTCGACGCCGGGGCCGTCGTCATGCACGCGGACCACGGCATCGGCGCCCTCGCGCCGTACCGACGTGGTGATCGACGTTCCGGAGGGCGTGTGCGTGCGCGCGTTGGCGAGGAGGTTCGCCAGCACCTGCTGGAGGCGCCCGGCGTCGCCGGTGATGACCACCGGGGTCTCCTCGACGTCGACCAGCCAGTGATGCTCCGGGCCCGCAGGCCGCGCGTCGCCGACCGCCTCGACCGCCATGCGGGTGAGGTCGGCGGTGCCGTGCACCAGCTCCTGGCCCTCGTCGAGACGCGCGAGGAGCAGCAGGTCCTCCACGAGGGTCGTCATGCGCAGCGACTGCGCCTGGATGCGCTCGAGCGACGGGCCGGTGGTCTGAGCCGCGGCATCCGGGTCCTGCTTCAGCGCGCGCAGCGACAGCTCGGAGTATCCGCGGATGGAGGCCAGCGGCGTGCGCAGCTCGTGGCTCGCGTCGGCCACGAACGCCCGCATCCGCTCCTCGTTCTGCTGACGCGCCGAGAGCGAGGCGGCTACGTGATCGAGCAGGGTGTTGAGCGCCGCGCCGACCTGGCCGACTTCCGTGCCGGGGTCGGCGCGATCCTCCGGCACGCGCTGCGTGATGGTCACCTCGCCCTGGTCGAGAGGGATGCGCGAGACGCGGGTCGCCGTCTCGGCGACGTCGCGCAGCGGCGCGAGGCCCACGCGGATGGTCCAGGCCGTCGCGGCCGCCAGCAGCACGAGTCCGCCCGCGGTGAGGATGCCCATCGCGGTCAGCATCTGGCCGACGGTCGCCGAGATCTCCTCGCGGGAGATGCCGACGACGACGGTCGCGCCGTCGAACCTCCGCACGCCCACGGTGAAGTCGCCCAGGCCGTCCAACGACACGGTGCTCACGGTGGGGCGGGACAGATCGGCGGCGATGCCGGCGATCTGCGTGTCATCGAGGGGCACCGTGTCGCCGTCGAGCTCGAGCACGGCCCCGAGGGTCGGCCCGCCGTCCTCCTGCACGAGGAGAAGCGTGCCGGGGGCGACGGTGCTCTCCCGCAGCGCAGTGCCCGCCCCGACGCCCGGCGACTGCTGCACGGCGATGGTGAGACGGTCGAGCGCTCCGCGGATCTGCTGCGTGAGCCGCTCCTCCAGCACGTTGTTCAGCACGGCGCTCGTGACGACGGCCACGAGCACGAGGATGAGCGAGACGATGCCGACGACGGTCAGGATGAGACGGCGCTGCAGGGTCCACGGGGGGCGCCGGTGAGACGGATCGGCCGGCGCGCCCGCACCGGCCGGCACCGTCGCCGAATCCGCCGTCTGCGTCACTGGGGGGCTTTGACCATGTAGCCCACACCGCGGACGGTGTGGATGAGCGGCTCGCGTCCCTGGTCGATCTTCTTGCGCAGGTAGGAGATGTAGAGCTCGACGACGCTGGAGCGTCCGCCGAAGTCGTAGTTCCACACGCGGTCGAGGATCTGGGCCTTCGACACGACGCGGCGCTGGTTGCGCATCAGGTAGCGCAGCAGCTCGAACTCCGTCGCGGTCAGCTCGATCTCGTCGCCGCCGCGGATGACCTCGTGGCTGTCCTCGTTCAGCGACAGGTCGCCGACGCGCAGGATCGGCTCGCCCTCGCCCAGGGCGGCGGTGCCGGCGCGACGCATCAGTCCGCGCAGGCGGGCGACCACCTCCTCGAGGCTGAAGGGCTTGGTGACGTAGTCGTCGCCGCCGGCGGTGAGGCCCGCGACGCGGTCGCCGACGGCGTCCTTGGCCGTGAGGAAGAGCACGGGCACGTCGTTGCCCGACTGGCGCAGCCGCTGCAGGACGGCCATGCCGTCGAGGTCGGGCATCATGATGTCGAGCACCAGCGCGTCGGGTTCGAAGTCGCGCGCCGACTGCAGCGCCTGGAAGCCGGAGGCGGCGGAGCGCACGTCCCAGCCCTCCATGCGCAGCGCCATCGACAGGAGGTCGGTCAGCATCTGCTCGTCGTCGACGACGAGCACGCGCAGGGGCGTGCCGTCGGCGCGGTGCAGGGCGGGTGAGGGCGCGGTGGTCGACGAGGTCATGAAGGTCATTGTGGACCCATAACTATGCGTCGCCTATGGATTCGGCTATGCGCCCGCTGTGAATCGGTTCCGGGATCTGCGGCGACACTCCGCTGGGCTATCGTGAGCGCGGATGCCGCGGCTCGTGCGGTGCGGAAGGCGGTTCCCCATGCCCCTCGTCGATCTCGCGGTGTACGTCGACGGTCAGCGGACGCCGGATCCGGCATCCCTCACCGACTCGTTCGAGGTGATGCACGAGCGCGGGGGAGTGGCCTGGATCGGCCTCTACCGGCCGAGCAAGGAGGAGGTCCGCGAGATCGCGGAGGAGTTCACCCTCCACCCGCTCGCCGTGGAGGACACGCTCCTCGGCCACCAGCGGGCAAAGCTCGAGCGCTACGGGGACACCCGCTTCGTCGTGCTGCGTCCGGCGCGCTACCTCGACGCCGAGGAGGAGGTCGAGTTCGGCGAGGTGCACCTCTTCGTCGGACCCGACTTCGTGGTGACCATCCGCCATGCCGAGTCGCCCGACCTCGGTCGCGTGCGGCGCCGCATGGAGTCGCAGCCGGAGCTGCTCACGCTCGGGCCGTCGGCCATCCTCTACGCCGTGCTCGACGAGGTCGTCGACGAGTACGCGCCCGTGATCGCGGGGCTCGAGAACGACATCGACGAGATCGAGGACCAGCTGTTCAGCGGCGATCCGGACGTCTCGCGTCGCATCTTCGGACTCTCGCGCGAGGTCATGGAGTTCCAGCGCGCCGTCAAGCCGCTGGTCCCGATCATCGAGACGCTCCGCGCGGAGGAGGGCCTCGACCTCGAGCTGCGTCGCGGGCTCCGCGACGTGCTCGACCACGCTGTCAACGCCGCGGAGCGCGCCGACGCGTTCCGCTCGATCCTGGAGAGCGCGCTGCTGGTGCACAGCTCCCTGGTCGCGCAGGACCAGAACGAGGAGATGCGGCGGATGACGGAGTTCGGCCTCGAGCAGAACGACCAGGTCAAGAAGGTGTCGGGATGGGCGGCGATCCTCTTCGCCCCGACCCTGGTGGGGACGGTCTACGGCATGAACTTCGACAACATGCCCGAGCTGCACTGGCCCTACGGCTACCCGATGGCGCTCGGGCTCATGGTGGCCACGAGCGTGACGTTGTTCGCCGTCTTCCGCAAGCGCGGGTGGCTCTAGAGCCTCAGAGCTCGGCGAAGCGGGATGCTGCGGCCTCCGGCCCCGCGGCGGCGATGACCCGGTCGATCCAGGCGTCGCGCTCCGCGTCGTAGCGCTGGGCGTCCGGGTGGGCGTCGTGGTGCGCGACGAGGCGGCGCGCGCCCTCGTCGAAGCCGATGGTGGTGCCGAACGCGGGGACGAGCGCCTTCAGCTTGCTGTTGTCGAACAGCACCGAATGCGACTTGTCGCCGAGGAGGCCGGGCCCGGACGCCGGGTCGAGTCGCGCCAGGGTCTCCGACGCGATGTGCACCAGCGCCGGATCGGCCACGCCGGCCGCCTCGGCCAGCCACGTGTAGATCTGGTTCCAGGTCGGGGCGTGGTCTCCCGTCAGCGTGAAAGCGTCGCCGACCGCGAGCGGGTGGGCGAGCAGGCCGGCGAAGCCCACGGCGAAGTCGTCGCTGTGGGTCAGCGTCCACAGGCTGGTGCCGTCGCCGTGCACGATGACCGGTCGCCCGGCCCGGAGACGCACCACATCCGTCCACCCGCCGGCGTTCGGGAAGAGCGTGTGGTCGTAGGTGTGGGAGGGACGGACGATCGTCAGCGGGAAGCCACGGTCGCGATAGGCGGCCGTCAGGACGTCCTCGGCGGCGATCTTGTCCCGCGAGTACTGCCAGAAGGGGTTCCGCAGCGGTGTCGACTCCAGGACCGGGAGGCGCACCGCGGGCTTCTGATACGCCGACGCGGAGCTGATGAAGACGTACTGCCCCGTCCGTCCCTCGAACAGGTCGATGTCGGTGGTCGCGTGCTCGGGCGTGAACGCCGTGAACTGCGCCACCGCGTCGAACTCGCGGCCCCGCAGAGCTTCCCGCACCGCGTCCGGCTCGCGGATGTCGGCGACGACGCTCTCCACGCCCTCGGGAAGCGGTCGCGACCGGCGGCCGCGGTTCAGGACCGTGACCTGTGCGCCGAGGGCGAGCGAACGGGCGACGCAGGCGGTGCTGATGGCACCGCCTGCCGCCGATGTAGAGGATGCGGGGAGCGCTCATCCTCCGACCCTAGGCCGGGTCAGTGGGTGTCGACCGCTTCGATCTCGGTGCGGTCGCCCGACCACAGGGTGTGGAAGGTGCCGTCCTTGTCGATGCGCTTGTACGTGTGCGCTCCGAAGAAGTCGCGCTGCCCCTGCACGAGGGCGGCGGGCAGGCGCTCGGCGCGGAGCCCGTCGTAGTACGCCAGGGACGAGGCGAACGCCGGGGCGGGGATGCCGGCCGCCGCGGCCAGCGCGACGACGCTGCGCCAGGCGCGCTGCGCCCGGCCGAGGGCCTCGACGAAGAACGGCGCGGTGAGCAGCACCGGCAGATCGGGGGCGTCGGCGTAGGCGTCGGCGATGCGGTTGAGGAACTGCGCGCGGATGATGCAGCCGCCGCGCCAGATCTTCGACACGGCGCCGAGGTTGATGCTCCAGTCGTACTGGGCGGCACCCGCGCGGATCTCGTCGAAGCCCTGGGAGTAGGCGACGATCTTCGACGCGTAGAGGGCGAGGCGGATCTGCTCGATGAGGGCGTCCGCGTCTTCGCCGGTCAGGTGGTCGCCGATCTCGTCATCGGGGCCGGGGAGCTCGCCGGAGACCGCGCGCTGCTCGGGATGGCTCGACAGCGAACGGGCGAAGACGGCCTCCGCGATACCCGACACCGGGACGCCGAGGTCCAGCGCGGTCTGGACGGTCCACGCTCCGGTGCCCTTGGCGCCGGCCTGGTCGAGGATGACGTCCACGAGGGGCTTGCCGGTCTCGGCGTCGACCTGGCGGAGCACCTCGGCGGTGATCTCGATCAGGTAGGACTCGAGCTCGCCGCGGTTCCACTCGGCGAAGACCTCGGCGATTTCGGCGGGCGACGTGCCCGTCGCGCGGCGGATGAGGTCGTACGCCTCGGCGATCAGCTGCATGTCGGCGTACTCGATGCCGTTGTGCACCATCTTCACGAAGTGCCCCGCGCCGTCGTGCCCGATGTGGGTGACGCACGGCTCGCCCTCGGCGACGGCGGCGATCGAGCGCAGGATCGGACCGAGGGTCACCCACGACTCGTCGGATCCGCCCGGCATGATCGAGGGTCCCTTGAGCGCGCCCTCCTCGCCACCCGAGATGCCGGCGCCGACGAAGTTGATGCCCGTCTCGCGCACCGCCTTCTCGCGCCGGATGGTGTCGGTGAAGAGGGCGTTGCCCCCGTCGACGATGATGTCGCCGGGTTCGAAGACCTTCACCAGCTCGTCGATGACCGCGTCGGTCGCCCGCCCGGCCTTCACCATGATGATGGCGGCGCGGGGGGTGCGCAGCGACGCCGCGAACTCGGCGTAGCTGCCGGCAGGCACGAACTGCGCCTCCGGGTGCTCCGAGACGAGCAGCTCGGTCTTGTCGTGGCTGCGGTTGTAGACGGCGACGGTGTTGCCCTCGCGGCTCGCGAGGTTGCGGGCGAGGTTGGAGCCCATCACCGCCAGGCCCACCACGCCGATGTTGGCGACACCGGAGGTGCCGGGTGTCTGCTCGCCCGCCTGAGGTGCGGAGCGCGCGACGTCCTCTTCGGCCGGGCCGCCCTGATGCTCGGTCGCGGCGTCGTGCGGCGAGGCTCCCTCGGTGCTCGACAGGGGAAGGGCGGCGGGGTCGTTCTCGGGCACGCGGGACTCCTTGGACGCGACGGGATGTGCGTCCAGGCTAGCGCGTCGGGGAGGGGCGGCTCAGTCCTTGCGGTAGCCCGAGCGGCCCAGCGAGTAGAAGGCTCCGGCGGTGCCGATGAGGCCGGCCACGGAGATGATCGCGATGAGTCCGATGAGGATGTTCGCGGCGAGCTGGCTGTCGATGATGGTCCTCCTCGGTGCGGGCGTTGTGCGTCTTCATCGTAGCGGGGGCCCTGGTAGACTCAGGGCTGAACTTCGGCGAGGGACGCGGCTGCCGCATCCGTGATCGACGCGGTGATGCAGGCTCACGGCTTTCCTCACGCGCTCGCGTTCGAGTCGAAACCACAGACCCACTACCGGGCCCGTCAGCCCGCAAGGAGAATCACCATGGCCGAGAAGGCAATCGACAACACCGTCCACGCCGAGCCGCGCGAGAACTTCGGCAAGGGCTTCGCCCGCCGTCTCCGCGCCGCCGGCAAGATCCCCGCGGTCATCTACGGCCACGGCACCGAGCCCACTCACGTCGCGCTCCCCGGCCACCAGGTCGCGCTGCTCATCCGCCGCGCGAACGCGGTCCTCGAACTCGACGTCGCCGGCGCGAAGCAGCTGACGCTGGTCAAGGACGTGCAGAAGGACCCGGTGCACCAGATCATCGAGCACATCGACCTCCTCGTGGTCAAGCGCGGCGAGCGCGTGCAGGTCGAGGTGCCCGTGGTCGTCGTCGGCGAGCCCGCCGCCGGAACCGTCGCGACGCTCGACTCCGCGACCATCACGCTCGACGTCGAGGCGACCCACATCCCGCAGAACATCGAGGTCAACGTCGAGGACCTCGAGGACGGCACCCGCATCACCGCCGGTGACCTGGCCCTCACCGACGGCGCCACGCTCGTCGTCGAGGCCGACACGCTGGTGGTCGCCGTCGCGGTCCCCGTCGACACGCTGGCCGCCGAGGCCGAGATCGCCGAGCTGGACGCGGCCGTCGCCGCCGACCAGGCCATCGAGGCCGAAGAGGCCAAGGAAGAGTCCGACGAGTCCTGATCGGATCGTTCGTCAGAACATCGGAGGGGTGCGCGATCGCGCACCCCTCCGTCGTCGTCCGGGGAGGATGTCGGAATGGTGCAGTCCTGGCTGGTGGTCGGTCTCGGCAACCCGGGCCCGCGGTATGAGGCGACCCGGCACAACGTGGGTCAGATGGTCGTGGACGAGCTCGCCCGGCGGCGCAACGAGGTGCTGAAGGCCGCCACGAAGGCGAATGCGCGCGTCGCGGAGACGTGGCTGCGCCCGGGGGCGGACAAGCTCGTGCTCGCCAAGTCGAACTCCTTCATGAACACGTCGGGCGGGCCGGTGTCCGCGCTCGCGGCCTACTACGGCATCGCACCCGAGCGCGTCGTCGTCGTGCACGACGAGCTGGACATCCCCTTCGACACGATCAAGCTCAAGGTCGGCGGCGGGCACGGCGGTCACAACGGCGTGCGCGACATCGCGAAGGCGCTCGGCACGGCCGACTTCCCGCGTGTCCGCGTCGGCATCGGCCGTCCGGTCGGCCGGCAGGATCCGGCGGACTGGGTGCTCGACCCGTTCGGCGCGGCGGAGCGTCCGAACCTGCCGATCCTGATCTCGGACGCGGCGGATGCGGTCGAGGAGCTCATCGGCGAGGGGCTGCTCGCCGCGCAGCAGCGGCACCACGCTCCGCGCGACTGAGAGAGCCCCGGCGCGCGCTCAGAACGCCGAGGCCGCAGAGACCGCGACGCCGGCCGTCAGGGCCCAGGTGAGCGCGATGCCGAAGGCGACCACGCCCAGGACGCCGATGACGACGGCCGCGACGCCGGCACCGCGTCCGCGGTTCTTCGCGGCGGCCACGATCCCCTGGACGATCGCCCAGACGCCCAGCACGGTGCCGCTCCAGAAGGCGATCTCCGCGATGAGCACCGATCCGCGCACCGGCGTCAGGAGCCGCAGGTCGAAGGTGTCCGACGACACCGACGGCACCTCGCGGCCCAGACCGACGCCGATGTCGTAGCCCGCGGCCGCGGCGATCCCCGTCGGAACGACGAGGGCGATCAGCGCCAGGACGAGGGCGACGGTACCGAGCGCCGTACCCCGCGCGGCCTCGACGCTCGGAGGGAAGGTGCCGGTCGGAGCCGCGGCGTACGGCGCGGTGAACTGCGGCGGCTGCGCGTAGCCCTGCGGCTGCGGCGGCTGTGTGTACGGCGGCTGCGGCTGTCCGTACTGCTGCGGCGGCTGGCCGTACTGCTGCGGGTGCCCGTACTGCGGCGGCTGTCCGTACTGCGGCGGCCGTGGCTGTCCGTAGCGCGGCACAGGCGGTGGCGACGATTGCCCGGGAACCGACCAGGCCGGGTTCTGCCCCTGCGTACCGTTCTGCGCGTCGCTCACGGAGCCCATCCTAGGAGCCGGTGTCCGAGCACGCCCGTAGACTTCTCCGGTGACAGTTCCCGGGATCGTGCGCGCCCTCGCGCAGTCCGAGGCGTTCCGGGATGCCGTGGCCGCAGCATCCGCCGACGCCGATTTCTCACTCGTCGAAGGCCTCGACGCTCCGCTCCTGGCCGCGCTCCTCGCGCAGCGCCGCGGACCCGATGCGAGGGTCCCCCGCGGGGGCGCCCTGCTCGTGATCGCGCCCACCGGGCGCCGCGCCGAGTCGCTCGTCCCCGCACTCGAGTCCGTGATGCCCGGCGCGCGCGTGCTGCACTTCCCCGCGTGGGAGACGCTGCCGCACGAGCGGCTCAGCCCGAGCCCCGAGACGGTGGGGCGGCGGCTGTCCGTGCTCCGCCAGGTGGCCGAGGACGATGACGCGCCGCTCATCATCACCGCATCGGTGCGCGCCGCCCTGCAGCCGCTCGCCGGCGGCCTGACCGACCGGCCCCCGATCGAACTGCGCGTGGGCGCGCGCGGCCGAGAGCTCGACTCCGTGCTCGCCGGGCTCGTGGAGCTGGCGTACCACCGCGTCGACATGGTGTCGCGACGCGGGGAGTTCGCCGTCCGCGGGGGCATCCTCGACGTGTTCCCGCCGATCGCCGACCACCCGTACCGCGTCGAGTTCTTCGGCGACGAGGTCGACGCCATCCGTGCGTTCTCCGTCGCCGATCAGCGATCGCTTCCGGGAGACGTGACCGCCATCGAGCTGCCGGCGAGTCGCGAGCTGCTCCTGACCGGCAGCGTGCGCTCGCGTGCGCGAAGCCTCATGGACGACTTCCCCGGCATCCGCGGGATGCTCGAGAAGATGGCCGAGGGCATCCCCGTCGAGGGCATGGAGTCGCTCACCCCGGTCCTCGTCGACCGTGTCGTGACGCTCGCCGACTACCTTCCGCCCCGTTCGGCGGTCGCCCTGGTCGACCCCGAGCGATCGCTCACCCGTGCGCGCACGCTCGGCGAGACGAACCGCGAGTTCCTCGAGGCCGCCTGGAACGCCGCCACCGCCGGTGCGCAGACCCCGGTCGACCTGGGCGCCGGCGACTTCCTCACGCTGCCCGCCCTCCGTGACGCCGCGCGCGACCGCGACGGCGTGTGGTGGACGATGAGCACCTTCGACTCCGGTGCGGCGGATGCCACGGCGGAGGGCCTGCTCGACATCGACGTCGCCCTGGAGCAGGCCGCGCTCATCCGCGTGCCCGGCGCCGCGGTGCCCAGCTTCCACGGCAACGTGGACGGCGCGACCGCGCACATCGGCGAGCTGCTCGCCGACGGCTGGCGCGTCGTCGTCGCCGCCTCCGGAACGGGACTCGTCGACCGCGCCCGCGACGTGCTCGCCGAGCGCGGGATCGCCGCGCGCAAGGTCGAGGACGTCCTCGAGCCGCCGGAGCCGGGCGTCGCGCACGCCGTCACCGCGGTGCTGGAGCGCGGCTTCGAGGTGCCGGATGCCAAGCTCGCCGTGCTGACCGAGGCCGAGTTCTATGGCCGCACGATCGGCGGCGACTCCCGCCAGGTGAAGAAGCTCGCCTCCCGTCGTCGCAATGTCGTCGACCCGCTGCAGCTCAAGACGGGCGACTTCGTCGTGCACGCCACGCACGGCATCGGCCGCTTCGTCGAGCTGAGCCAGCGCGAGGTGTCCACGGGAGGGCGCAACGCCGTCAAGACGACCCGCGAGTACCTCGTCATCGAGTACGCGCCCTCCAAGCGCGGCTACCCCGGCGACAAGCTGTTCGTACCCACCGATCAGCTCGACCTGCTCTCGCGCTACGTGGGCGGCGAGGCGCCGACTCTGTCGAAGATGGGCGGCAGCGACTGGGCGCAGGCGAAGGGGCGCGCTCGGAAGGCGGTCCGCGACATCGCCGTCGAGCTGGTGAAGCTCTACTCGGCGCGCATGGCGTCCAGGGGGCACGCCTTCGGGCCCGACACGCCCTGGCAGCGCGAGCTGGAGGAGGCCTTCCCGTTCGCCGAGACGCCCGATCAGCTGCAGACGGTCGACGAGATCAAGGCCGACATGGAGAAGCCGATCCCGATGGACCGTCTGCTGTCGGGCGACGTCGGCTTCGGCAAGACCGAGGTCGCCGTGCGCGCCGCGTTCAAGGCGATCCAGGACGGCAAGCAGGTCGCCATGCTCGTGCCGACCACCCTCCTGGTCAAGCAGCACATCGAGACATTCACCGAGCGCTTCGCCGGATTCCCGGTGCAGGTGCGTGCGCTGTCGCGCTTCCAGACCGACAAGGAGGTCAAGGAGACGCTGGCGGGCATCACCGACGGCACCGTCGACATGGTGATCGGCACGCACCGCATCCTCACCGAAGGCGTGCAGTTCAAGGACCTCGGGCTCATGATCATCGACGAGGAGCAGCGGTTCGGCGTCGAGCACAAGGACAAGCTCAAGAAGCTCAAGACGAACGTCGACATCCTCGCCATGAGCGCGACGCCCATCCCGCGCACGCTCGAGATGGCGGTGACCGGCATCCGCGAGATGTCGACGCTGCAGACGCCCCCGGAGGATCGCCACCCGATCCTCACCTTCGTCGGTCCGCGCAACGACAAGCAGGTCGCGGCGGCCATCCGCCGGGAGCTGCTGCGCGAGGGCCAGGTCTTCTACGTGCACAACCGCGTGCAGTCGATCCAGCGGGTCGCCGCGCAGATCGCCGAGCTCGTGCCCGAGGCCCGTGTCGCGGTCGCCCACGGCCAGATGGGGGAGCAGGCGCTGGAGAACGTCGTCGACGACTTCTGGGAGCGCCGCGCCGACGTGCTGGTCTCGACGACGATCATCGAGACCGGGCTCGACATCGCCAACGCGAACACGATCATCATCGACCGCGCCGACAAGTACGGCCTGTCGCAGCTGCACCAGCTGCGCGGACGTGTGGGACGTGCCCGCGAGCGTGCGTACGCGTACTTCCTGTACGACGAGAACAAGCCGCTGTCCGAGACCGCGGCCGACCGTCTCGAGACGATCGCCGTCAACAACGACCTCGGCAGCGGCATGCAGGTCGCGCTCAAGGACCTCGAGATCCGCGGCGCGGGAAACCTGCTGGGCGCTGAGCAGGCGGGGCACATCGCCGGCGTCGGCTTCGACCTGTACCTGCGCATGATCGGGGAGGCCGTCGCCACCTTCCGCGGCGACGAGACCGACGGTCCGGCCGAGCTCCGCCTCGAGCTGCCCGTGGACGCCCGCATCCCCGAGAGCTACATCGACAGCGAGCGCCTGCGGCTGGAGGCGTACCAGAAGCTGTCGGCCGCGGCATCCGCGTCGGCCAAGCCCGACGCGATCGACCTGGTCATCGAGGAGCTGCAGGATCGCTACGGCGAGCCGCCCGCCGAGGTCGACGGTCTCATCGCCGTCGCCCGTCTGCGTCGCCGCGCCGCGCGCGCGTCGCTGGCCGATGTCGTGGCGATGGGTCCGAACCTGCGCATCGCGCCGGCCGTGCTGCCCGACTCGATGCGGGTGCGCCTGCAGCGGCTCTACCCGAAGGCCAAGCTCATCTCCAGCGGCGACGCGCTCGTGGTGCCGCTGCCGAACGCGGGCGGCGAGCCGATGCGTGACGCCGACCTCATCGCGTGGGTGGGTCAGCTCCTCGACGCGCTGTGGCCGGAGCCGAAGGATGCCGCGGCGGAGGCCTCCGCGACGGTCTAGGCCGCGATCGCGGCGGCGGTGTCAGTCCCAGCTGATGCCGCAGTCGCGGCAGGCGAAGCGCACCTCGACGGCCAGGCCGTCATCGTGCAGCGCGTCATCCGGCGCATCACGCAGCTCGGCACGCCGGTCGACCTCGACGCGGAACCATCGCGGCTCGAGGGTGCAGACGTCCACCGACCCGCAGGCAGGACAGGACTCGATCACCACGTGGGCGGAGACGCCGGTGTGCTCCATGGCTGACACGGTAGACCTGCGCCGCGCCGTCGGGCGCAGCGACGCGCGTCACCCCGTGTTCTGGAGCCCCGCGGCCACGCCGCTGACCGAGAGCAGCAGCAGGCGCTGCTGCTCCGGATCGGGCGTCTCGGCAGCGCGCAGCGCCCGGAGCGCCCGGAGCTGGATGAGCGAGAGCGCGTCGACGTAGGGACTGCGCATCTTGACGGCACGCTGCAGCACGGGCTTGCCGTCGAGCAGCTGCTCGCCGCCGGTGACGCGGATGACCCACGAGCGCGTGAGCTCGAGCTCGTCCAGCACCAGCTGCGCCAGATCGTCGCGATCACCGAGGTCGAGGTACTGCCGGGCGATGCGGGCATCGGTCTTTGCGAGGCTCATGCCGACGTTGTCCACGAGCGTCCGCAGCAGCGGCCACTCGCGGTAGGCCGCGCGCAGGCGCTCCTCGTCGCCCACCGCCTCCAGCGCCGTGCCCAGCCCGAACCAGCCGGCCAGGTTGATGCGCGCCTGCGTCCACGCGAAGACCCAGGGGATCGCGCGGAGGTCCTCGAGAGACTCCACCGACAGCCCGCGGCGTGCCGGACGCGACCCGAGGGCAAGCAGCCCGATCTCCTCCATGGGCGTGACACGGGCGAACCACGACGCGAAGCCGTCGGCCTTGACGAGGGCGAAGAACCGCTCACGGGATGCCGCGTCCATCGCGTCCGCGACGTCGGCGTAGCGCGCCGCGGCCTCGCTGTTGCGCTGCTCGTTCGAGGGCGCGGAGGCCATCAGGGTCGCCGCGGCGACCTGGTCGATGTGTCGGATCGCGATCGCCGGGTCGCCGTAGCGGGCGAAGATCACCTCGCCCTGCTCGGTGAGCTTAAAGCGCCCGTCGACGGAGTGCGGCGGCTGGGCGAGGATCGCGGAGTTCGCGGGCCCGCCGCCGCGGCCGAGCGCGCCGCCGCGGCCGTGGAAGAGCGTCAGCTCGATGCCCTCGCGGTCGGCCCAGGCGGCGATCTCCGCCTGCGCCTCGTACAGCGCGAGGTTCGCGGCGACCGGACCGACGTCCTTGCTGGAGTCGGAGTAGCCCAGCATCACCTCGAGGCGGCGACCCGTGGCATCCAGTCGCGTGCGGAACTCCTCGTGCTCGACGATCTCGGCGAGGATGCCGGGGGCCGCGCGGAGATCGGCGAAGGTCTCGAACAGCGGTACGACGTCGAGGACGGGGACGGTGCCGGCGGGGCCGACCGCCGCGCGGGCGAGGCGGTGCACCGTCGCGAGGTCGTCGGCGGACTGCGTGAACGACACGACGTAGCGGCCCGCGGCCCGTGGCCCGTAGCGCTCCTGGAGGAACGCGATGACGCGGAAGAGCTCCAGCACCTCCTCGGCCTGATCGCTCAGTGCGCCGCCGGCCTCGACCTCCGCCAGGACCGCGCGGTGCACGGCCGAGTGCTGGCGCACCTCGAGCTCGGCGAGGTGGAAGCCGAACGACTCGACCTGCCAGATCAGCTGCTGCAGGTGCCCGTAGGCCTGACGCGGCGCGCGGGCGGCGGCGAGGGATTCCTGCACGACGCGCAGGTCGGACAGGAGGTGCTCGGGGTCCCGGTAGGCGAGGTCGGCGTCACGCGTGCGCGTCGCGGCGATCTTGCGCGCGAGCAGCAGCACGATCCGACGGTGCGGCTCGTCGGGGGAGCGGGTCGCGATCTCCTTGGCCGCGTCCTCGTCGGCGTCCTTGAGGCGCTGCCACAGGGCGACGAGGGCGTCGCTCGGCGGTGTGGTGGCGGCATCCAGCGTCAGTCCGCGTCCGATGCGGAGGGCGGCGCGCTCCAGACCGAGGAGCACGTGCTCGCTCGCGATGCCGGCCGCCTTCCGCGTGACGGAGGCGGTGACGAAGGGGTTGCCGTCGCGGTCGCCGCCGACCCACGAGCCGAGGCGCACGAATGGGCGCACCACGGGCGGGCGGCCACCGGAGGCGGCGCCCTGCAGCGCGTCGTCGACGCGGCGGTAGACGTGCGGCACCGCCGTGAAGAGCGTGTCGTCGAAGACGGCCATGACCGCGCGCACCTCGTCGGTGGGTGACGGCTTCTCGGAGCGCAGCGGCGCCGTGCGCCAGAGGGTGTCGATCTCCTCGAGCATCCGACGCTGCGTGCGGCGCGCCTGGGCTCCGCTGCGGACGGCGCCGTCGTGCTCCTCGAGCAGCGTGGCGAGACGACGGATGCTGGTGGAGATGGCCCGCCGGCGGGCCTCGGTCGGGTGCGCGGTGAAGACGGGGTGGAACCGGAGGCTCTGCAGCCGCTGGAGAGCGGTCTCCTCGCCGACCTCTCCGGAGAGATGGGTGAAGGCGGCGGCGACGGAGTCCGCGGCGTCCTGCCGCTCCGGGCGGGCGTCGCGCTCGCGGAGGATGCGCACGCGCTGGTGCTCCTCGACGAGGTTCACCAGGTGGAAGTAGCAGGTGAAGGCGCGGGCGACCTCGTCGGCTCGCTCCAGCGTGAAGGAGTCGGCGATCTCAGCGGCCTTGGCGAAGGCCTCCGGCGTCTCGTCGGTGTACGCCTGGATCGTCGCGGTGCGCAGGCGCTCCACGTCCTCGAAGAGGCCCTCCGAGCCGCTCTCGCGCAGCACACGGCCCAGCAGCGCCCCCAGCATCCGCACGTCTCCGCGCATCTCCTCGGGGATCTCCTGGCCCGCCTCGAACCGTCCGACGATGTCGATCGCCTGCGTCTGCGTGAGCTCCTGCATGGCACCAGGGTAGAGCCGCCGACGGGGTGCCCCTGACCGCGGTGGGCGGTCGCGGGCCCACGTTACGATGGATGACGGAGTGCCGGGAAGTCTGGTCGGCGACACGCCGACCGACCCCACCGAAAGGATGCGGATGTCTCTGCTCCGTTCCGCCCGCTTCCCCGCCATCGTCCTGCTCGTCGCGGCGGTGCTCGCGCTCTCTCTGGCCAACTCCCCCTGGGGCGGCGCCGTCCTGGCCGTGAAGGACGCCTACGTCGGCGTACCCGGCGTTCTCGAGATGTCGGTCGGCCACTGGGTGCAGGACGGGCTTCTTGCGATCTTCTTCTTCGTCGTCGCGGTGGAGCTGCAGTTCGAGCTCACCAAGGGCGAGCTGAACTCCGCGCGCAAGGCCCTGCAGCCCGCCATCGCCGCGGCCGGCGGCGTGCTCGTCCCGATCGCGGTCTTCCTGCTGATCGCCGGCGGCTCCGTCGCCTCGTCCGGCTGGCCGATCCCGACCGCCACCGACATCGCCTTCGCATTGGGCGTGCTGGCCGTCTTCGGCAAGGGGCTCCCGAGCGGCATCCGCATCTTCCTGCTGGCCCTGGCGATCCTCGACGACATCGTGGGCATCCTCTTCATCGCCGTGCTCTTCACCGACGGGGTGAACCTGCTGCTGCTGGCCCTGGCCGTGGTGACGGTGGCGATCTTCGCGCTGCTGAGCCGGCAGCTCGGCGGGCGGCGGGCGCCGCTGATCGCGGCGGTGCTCATCGTGCTCGCGCTCGCGACCTGGGTGCTGGTCTACCTGTCCGGCGTCCACGCCACGATCGCCGGCGTGGCACTGGGCCTGGCGATGGTGCAGCGACCGGCGCTGCACGTGCGGCACGTCCTCGAGCCCTGGGTCAACGCGATCGTCCTGCCGCTGTTCGCCTTCTCTGCGGCTCTGGTGGTGATCCCGCAGGTCTCGCCCGGTGAGCTGTCGCCGGCGTTCTGGGGCGTACTGATCGCCCTGCCGGTGGGCAAGGTCGTCGGCATCACGGTGTTCGGATGGATCTCCCTGCGCATCGGCACGAAGGACGGCGCCGCGCCCCACCTGACCATCGCCGATCTCGTGACCGCCGGCGCCCTCGGCGGCATCGGGTTCACCGTGTCGCTGCTGCTGGCTGAGCTGGCCTTCGCCGGTGATGCGCTCGTGCGCGACGAGGTCACGCTCGGCGTGCTCGCGGGGTCCGCGCTCTCGCTCGTGCTCGCGGCCGTTCTGGTCTCCCTGCGCGCCCGGCACTACCGTCGGGTGGGCGCCGCTCCCGCCGAGAACGATCCGCACCACCTGACCCCCGAGGAGAGTCGCATCACATGAGCACCGACGACCCAGCGCCCTCGAACGGATCCGGTCCCGTGCCTGCATCGACGACCGCGCGCCCCGGCACGGATGCCCTTCGCGATGCCGCCGAGACGATGCGCGCGGTGCGCGACCGCTGCGTCTGGACGCAGCAGATCGACCACCGCGATCTGGTGCCGTACCTCGTGGAGGAGAGCGCGGAGCTCATCGACGCCGTGGAGGGCGGCACGCGCGCCGATCTGCGGGAGGAGCTCGGCGACCTGCTCTGGCAGGTGCTCTTCCACGCCGAGATCGCCGCGCGCGACCCCGAGGATCCCTTCGACATCGACGACGTCGCCCGCGGTCTGACCGAGAAGATGGTGCGCCGGCATCCGCACGTCTTCGCCGGCGCCGTCGCCGACACGCCGGAGGAGGTGCTCGTGCACTGGAACGCGGCCAAGGCCGCGGAGAAGCACACGCGCACGAGCGTGCTGGACGGCGTGAGCGAGCGGATGCCGTCGCTCGCGCTTGCGCAGAAGGTGCTCGGCAAGGCGGCGCAGGTGGGGGTGTCCGTTCCGTCGCTCCGGGAGGAGTCGGAGGACGCGCCCGGCTCGGAGGCCGATCTCGGCGCGGCGCTGCTCGACCTCGTCGCGGTCGCCCGCGCCCGCGGCTGGGATGCCGAACGCGCGCTGCGCGGGCAGCTCCGCGACCTCGAGGCACAGGTCCGCGCGGCGGAGCGCCCGCCGGCCGCCTGACCCGGGCATGCAGGCCGGCGCCGCCTGTCGCCCGACCCGACGCATCCCGACCGGCGCCGTCTGACCCGGCGCATCCCGCGCCCACCCGACGTGATCACCGCGGGGCGGCGCGCCTGGAAGAATGGGCCGGTGGCATCCGTGAACCCGCCGCGCGGCATGCGCGACTTCCTTCCCGCCGACAAGGCGCGCCGCGAGCGCGTGCTCTCCGTCATCCGCGAGCGCTACCGCGCCCACGGCTTCGATGAGATCGAGACCCCCGTCATGGAGGACTACGAGCGCCTCCACGCCGGCATCGGCGGCGACAACGAGAAGCTCGCCTACAACGTGCTCAAGCGCGGACTGGATGCCGGTGCGATCGCCGCGGCCGCCGACGACCCCGCCGCGCTCGCCGACCTCGGCCTGCGCTACGACCTGACGGTGCCGCTCGCGCGCTTCTACGCCAGCCACCGTGCCGAGCTCCCGGGTGTGTTCCGCGCGATCCAGGCCGCGCCCGTGTGGCGCGCCGAGCGTCCGCAGAAGGGCCGCTACCGACAGTTCGTGCAGTGCGACATCGACGTCATCGGCGATGCGACCACCCGCGCCGAGGCCGAGCTCATCACGGCCACCCTCGACGCCGTCGGCGCGCTCGGACTCGAAGGCGCGAGCGTGCGCATCAACGACCGGCGCGTGCTCGACGCCATGCTCGACGTCTTCGGATTCACCGCCGACGAACGGCCGGGCGTGCTCATCACCATCGACAAGCTCGACAAGATCGGCTCCACCGGAGTGGTGGCCGAGCTCCGCGACCGAGGCGCGACCGCGTCGGCGGTCGACGCGTTCGA
The DNA here is from genome assembly GCF_047237905.1 of Microbacterium jepli. Classification (NCBI taxonomy): domain Bacteria; kingdom Bacillati; phylum Actinomycetota; class Actinomycetes; order Micrococcales; family Microbacteriaceae; genus Microbacterium; species Microbacterium jepli. Next base: position 1,443,534 of record NZ_JBDFLW010000005.1, read on the forward strand.
GGCCTTCCTGAACCGCCCCCGCACGATGGAGTACCACCCGTACGGGGAGCGCCAGGTGCGCGCGGCACTGCCCGAGGGGGCGCCCGACGCCGTCATCGCCGACCTCGTCGCGATCGGCTCCGCCGTCGCCGCCGCCCGCGGCGGAGGGGAGCCGCCGCTCGTCTTCGACCCGTTCCTCGTGCGCGGCATGGGTTACTACACCGGCACGATCTTCGAGCTCGCGCACCCGAGCGTCGACTACTCCCTCGGCGGCGGCGGCCGTTACGACGGCATGATCGGACGATTCCTCGGCTCCGACGTGCCCGCCGTGGGCTTCTCCATCGGCTTCGAGCGCCTGGTCGACCTGCTCGAGGATCCGGAGACGGATGCCGCGGCATCCGTCGTCCTCGTGCACGACGCCGACGTGCCGCTCGCCGACCTGCTCGCCCTCAAGGCTCAGCTGGTCGGGGAGGGCGGCCGCGTGCGGCTCGAGCGGCGTCCCAAGAACCTCAAGGCGCTCCTGGAGCGCTCCGCGGCCGACGGGTTCACCTCGTTCGCGACCGTGTCGGCCGGAGCGACGCGGGAGAGCCTGCAGATCAAGGCGCTCGCGTGACGCGGAGACGCACCGCCCGGTAGACCAGTCCGACCGCCACGACCGCGAGGCAGGCGCCGACGCTCTGCCACGGGAGCGTGGCGGCGAGCACCGCGCAGCCGGCCGCGCCGAGCACCTGCAGCGCCCGCGGATAGCGGCGGGCCGCCGCGCCCTGCCGCGCCGCCGCGACGTTGGCGACCAGGTAGTACAGCAGCACGCCGAACGACGAGAATCCGATGGCGCCGCGCAGGTCGGTGAACGCCACCAGGGCGACCACCGCGATGCCGACCGCGATCTCCGCACGGTGCGGCACGTGCCGGCGCGGGTGGACCTCCGCCATCGCGCGCGGCAGGTCGCCCTCGCGAGCCATCGCGAAGGTCGTGCGCCCGATGCCCGCGATGAGCGCGAGGAGTGCGCCGAGGGATGCTGCGGCCGCCGCAATTCGGACGATCGGCGTCGACCACGCAGCTCCCGCCGACGCCGCGGACGCCAGTGGCTCCGACGAGGCCGCGACCCCCGCGGGCCCGAGCACCGACAGCACCGCCACCCCGACGACGGCGTAGACCACGACGGCACCGGCGAAGGCGAGGGTGATGGCCCGGGGGATCGTGCGCGCGGGGTCGCGCACCTCCTCGCCCAGCGTGGCGATGCGCGCATACCCGGCGAAGGCGAAGAACAGCAGCCCTGCCGACTGCAGGACGCCGTAGAAGCCGCCGCCCGCGTCGGCGGCGGTCGCCGGAGGAGGAGAAGCGGATGCCGCGGCCACCACGGCCACGGCCAGGCACAGCAGCACCAGCACGACGATGATCCGCGTGAGCAGGGCCGTGCGCGTGATGCCGAAGAGGTTGGTCACCGTCAGGGCGATCACCGCCGCGATCGCCACGGGGCGCTCCCACCCCGCGGGGGCGGCGTAGGCGGCGAAGGTGAGCGCCATCGCCGCGCAGCTCGCGGTCTTCCCGATGACGAAGCCCCAGCCGGCCGTGAACCCCCACCACGGACCGAGCTCAGCGCGACCGTACGCGTAGGTGCCGCCGGAGGTCGGGTGGGCGGCGGCGAGCTGCGCCGACGACGTGGCGTTCGCGAAGGCCACGACGGCGGCGATCGCGAGTCCCCACAGCAGGCCGCTGCCCGCGGCATCCGCTGCCGGCGACCACACCGCGAAGACGCCCGCGCCGATCATCGACCCCAGCCCGAGGAAGACGGCGTCGCCGAGGCCGAGGCGCCGCTGCAGACCGGGGGAGGACACGGCGACACCTTAGTCACCTCCGGTGACCGGCAGGGGAGTCGTGACGGGCAGGGAGTCGTGACGGGCACGGAGTCGTGACGGGCCGCGGATCCTGGGCTCGCTCATAGACCCGCGACGTAAATTCCCCTCACGCCTCCGCTCGCAGACCTCCTCCTCACCTGGCGCGCCGATCCCCTCGCGATCGGCGTGATCGTCGTCGCGGTCGCGGCATATCTGCGGGGCGTCGCGCGCGTGCGTCGTCGCGGCGACTCGTGGCCACTCCGGCGCACCCTCGGATTCCTCATGCTGGGCGTCGGCTCCTACGCGGTCATCGAGCTGGGCTTCCTGGGCACGGAGTCCGCCGACCTGCGCTTCGCGTTCACGACGCGCGTCGCGCTTCTTATCTTCGTCGTGCCCGCAGGCGTGGCTGCGGGGGCGCCGCTCGAGCTCATCGCCCGCGCCGGTGGCCCCGCCGCCGAGGCGCGCGTCGCGGCGCTGCTGCGCTCGCGCCCGGTGCGGCTCTTCGGCAACGCCATCTTCGCGACGATCTTCATCGCGGCGGTGTTCTGCCTGTTCCTCACGCCGCTCGCCGGCGTGCTGCGCACGACGCCGTGGACCGACGCCGGCCTGGGCGTCATCACGCCGCTGGTGGGGCTGGCGATGGTGCTCCCGATGGGAGCGCTCGGCGCCGTGCACACGGGCATGTTCATCACCATTGAGTTCCTCCTCGCCTTCGTGGAGCTCGTCATCGACTCGATCCCCGGCATCCTGCTCCGGCTGAACGACACCGTCATCGACGCGGGCGCGAGCGTCGCGGGCACCGCGGCGTGGTGGCCGACCCCGCTGCACGATCAGCACCTCGCGGGAGACCTGCTCTGGTTCATCGCCGAGGCGGTCGACGTGCCCGTCCTGGTGATCCTGCTGGTGCGGTGGATGCGCGCCGACCGCACCGAGGCGAAGTCCTACGACGACCTCAGCGACGAGCAGTACGAGGAGCTCACCCGCGGGCACCTGCGCGGCGATCGCACCGGTTGACACGGCCGCGGCGAGACGGATTGGCTGGGGCCATGGCCGAACCGACCCGTGACGGCTGGCAGCGCGTCGACGCGTACCTGTCCGATCTCCTTGTGGGGCATGACGACGCGCTCGAGTCCGCGATCGCGGATCAGGATGCCGCGGGTCTGCCGTCCATCGAGGTGGCGCCGCTCCACGGCAAGCTGCTCCACCTGCTCGCGCGCATCGCCGGCGCCCGCCGGGTGCTGGAGGTCGGCACGCTGGGCGGCTACTCGACGATCTGGCTGGCCCGCGGCATCCCGGCCGACGGCGTCGTCGTCTCGATCGAGGCGGAGGCGCGCAACGCCGGCGTCGCGCGCGCGAGCCTCGAGCGCGCCGGGGTGGCGCACAAGGTGACGGTCCTCGAGGGCCGGGCGGCCGACGTGCTGCCGACCCTCGCCGACGACGACGCCTTCGACCTCGTGTTCATCGACGCCGACAAGGAGTCGAACACGATCTACCTGGACTGGGCCGCGCGGCTGGGGCATCCGGGCACCGTGGTGGTGCTCGACAACGTCGGCCGCTCGGGCGGCGTCGCCGATCCGGCGAGCGACGACGCCCAGGTGATCGGGACGCAGCGCGCCCTGGAGATGCTCGCGCGCGATCCCCGCTTCGACGCGACGGCGCTGCAGACCCTCGATCGCAAGGGGTGGGACGGCATCGCGGTCGCGCTCATCCTCTGACCGCGGCATCCCTCATCACTAGACTCGGATGCGGACCGACGACGCTCCATCCGCAACACCTCCCACCAGCAAGGAGCACTCCTGTGGCACTCATCGAGGCAGTAGGCGCGCGCGAGATCCTCGACTCTCGCGGAAACCCGACCGTGGAAGTGGAGGTGCTCCTGGACGACGGAATCGTGCAGCGGGCGGCCGTCCCCTCCGGCGCGTCCACCGGGGCGTTCGAGGCGTACGAGCTGCGCGACGGCGACAAGAGCCGCTACGGCGGCAAGGGCGTCCTGAAGGCGGTCGCCGCCGTCATCGACGAGCTCGGGCCCGCCATCGAGGGCCTCGAGGCCAGCGAGCAGCGCATCATCGACGAGGTGCTGATCGAGACCGACGGCACCGAGAACAAGTCGCGCGCCGGCGCGAACGCCATCCTCGGCGTCAGCCTGGCCGTGGCCAAGGCCGCCGCCGACAGCGCCGACCTGCCGCTGTTCCGCTACCTCGGCGGTCCCAACGCGCACGTGCTGCCCGTCCCGCTGTTCAACGTCATCAACGGCGGCTCGCACGCCGACAACGGCATCGACTTCCAGGAGTACTTCCTCGCGCCGATCGGCGCGGAGACGTACAGCGAGTCGCTGCGCTGGGGCACGGAGATCTACCACGTCCTCAAGGGCGAGCTGAAGTCGGCGGGCTTCAACACCGCGCTCGGCGACGAGGGCGGATTCGCCCCCGACCTGCCCAGCAACCGCGAGGGTCTCGACTTCCTCATGAAGGCGATCGAGAAGGCCGGCTTCACGCCCGGCACCGAGATCGCCGTCGGCCTGGACGTCGCCGCCACCGAGTTCTTCTCCGACGGGGTCTACACCGTCGAGGGCAAGTCGTGGTCGGCCGAGAAGCTGACCGACTACTTCGCCGACCTCGTCGCGAACTACCCGATCGTCACCATCGAGGACGCCCTCGCCGAAGACGACTGGGACGCCTGGAAGGCGCTCACCGACGCGATCGGCACCAAGGTGCAGCTCGTCGGCGACGACCTGTTCGTCACCAACCCGGAGCGCCTGCAGCGCGGCATCGACCTCGGCGTCGCCAACGCGCTGCTGGTCAAGGTCAACCAGATCGGCACGCTGTCCGAGACGCTCGACGCGATCTCTCTCGCGACGCAGAACGGCTACCGCTCGATGCTCTCCCACCGCTCCGGCGAGACCGAGGACACCACGATCGCCGATCTCGCGGTCGCCGTGAACGCGGGTCAGATCAAGACCGGCGCGCCCGCCAGAAGCGAGCGCGTCGCGAAATACAATCAGCTTCTGCGCATCGAGGAGGACCTGGGCGACGCCGCGATCTTCGCGGGCCGCGCCGCCTTCCCGCGCTTCAAGAGCTGACGCCCCGCAGGGCATGACGAGAGGGGGAGCCGTGGCTGATCGGACGGCTCCCTCTTCCCGTCCCCGCAGGAGGACGACGGATGCCGCGGCTCGCGGCGTCGACGTGCGCGGGTGGCTCGGCAACCTGCGCCTCTCGGGCTTCATGGTGATCATGATGGGCCTCGTGGTGCTCGCCGCCTTCGTGCTGGTGCCCACGATCGGCACCTTCGTCTCTCAGCGCCAGCAGATCGCCGCGCTGCAGGACGCCGTGTCCGTCACGGCCGACGAGGTCTCCGCGCTCCAGGCGCAGCAGGAGCAGTGGAAGGACTCGGCCTACATCACCGCCCAGGCGCGCGAGCGGCTGTACTACACGCGCCCCGGTGAGGTGCTCTACCTCGTCATCGACGACCTGCCCGCGTCGCAGGCTCCGCAGGACAAGCCCGAGGTCAGCGACACGGTCGAGCAGACCCGCTCGGACTGGATGGCGCAGCTCGTGCGCTCGGTCACCGAGAGCGGCCTGGCGCAGACCGCCGTGCCCGTGCAGATCGGCGTCCCCGATCCCGCACCGGCCCCCACAGGCTGACGTCGACGGCGTCCCCGCCGGAGGTGCGCGCGTCCCCGCCGGTACTCTGGAGGGGTGAGCACCCCGCCCTTCCCGCCCGTGACCGACGCCGATCTGGCGGTCATGCGCCAGCAGCTCGGCCGGCCGATGCGCGGCGTCGTGGGGATCGCCGCGCGATGCGTCTGCGGCAACCCGACCGTGGTGGCGACCGCGCCGCGGCTGCCCGACGGCACGCCGTTCCCGACCTTCTACTACCTCACCCACCCCGCGGCCACGGCCGCGCTCTCGGTCCTGGAGGCCGACCACGTCATGCCGGTGCTCGCGGCCGAGCTGGAGGACGAGGAGGTCGCCGCCGCCTACCTCGCCGCGCACGAGGCGTACCTGGCCGACCGGGCCGGCTACGGCGAGGTGGAGGAGATCGCGGGCATCTCGGCCGGCGGCATGCCCACCCGCGTCAAGTGCCTGCACGCGCTGGCCGGGCACGCGCTCGCCGCCGGACCGGGCGTCAACCCGATCGGCGACCGTGCGCTCGAGCTGGCGTCGTGGTCGCCCTCGCGCTGCGTGTGCGCGGAGCCCGGGGCGGCGGGATGACCCGTCGCGCGGCCGCGGCGGTCGCCATGACCGTGCTGGCCGCGCTGCTCACCGGCGCGGCGGCTGTGCCGGCCGCTGCGGCCGCGATGCCGGCATCCGTCTCCGCCGCCGTCGCGCCCTCGCCGACGGCGGACCCGGTGCGCTCCGCCGAGTACTGGCTCGACGGCAACGGCGTCACGGAGGCGTGGAAGACCTCTCGCGGCGCCGGCACGCGCATCGCGATCATCGACACCGGCATCGCGCGCGGCCCGGTCGAGTTCACCGGCGCCGTCGCCGCAGGCACCGACGTGTCGGGCACCGGCACCGACGACGGACGCACCCCGGTCGGGGCGGTGGACTCCAACCACGGCAGCTGGGTGGCGTCGCTCGCCGCCGCCCGCGGCACGGGGCCGAGCACCGGCATGATCGGCGTCGCCCCCGAAGCCGACCTCCTCTCGATCTCGGTCGGCTTCGGCGCCTCCGCCGAGGTGCCCTTCGTCGAGCAGATCGCGACGGCCATGCGGTGGGCCGTCGACAACGGCGCCGACGTCATCAACCTGTCCCTCACCACGAACATGCCCGACTGGGACCCCAGCTGGGACAGCGCCTTCCTCTACGCCTACGAGCACGACGTGGTCGTGGTCGTGGCCGCCGGCAATCGGGGGAGCGGCACGACGCGCGTCGGCGCTCCCGCCACGATCCCGGGCGTCCTCACCGTCGCCGGCGTCGACCGCTCCGGACGTGCGAGCGTCGAGGCATCGACCCAGGGCATCACGCTGGGCGTCTCCGCCCCCAGCGAAGACCTCATGGGGGTCTCGGCCGACGGCCGCCTCGTGCAGTGGAGCGGCACGAGCGGCGCCGCGCCGATCGTCGCCGGCATCATCGCGCTCGTGCGGGCGGCGCACCCCGAGCTCGACGCGAACAACGTCATCAACCGGATCATCCGCACGACCCGTCCCGCGGCGGGGGAGGACCCCCTGCTGTACGGCTACGGGATCGTGGATGCCGCGGCCGCCGTGGCCGCGACCTCCGCCACCGTCCCGAACGTGACCGAGAACCCGATGGGGAGCCTGTCGGAATGGATCCGGCTCTACCGGAGGGCCGACGCCGACCCCGCTCCCGGCCCCACCTCCGCGCCCGTCGAGATCCCGGCGCTCCCGCCCGCCGATGCCGCGGCGCGTCCGGTGTCGCCCTTCCTGCCGAGCTCGGACACGCTCCTGTACGGAACCCTCCCGCTCCTGGCTCTGACCCTCAGCGCTATACTGGTGGCGCTCGGCGTCACCGCAGCTGTCCGACGCATCCGATCGGCGCGCCCGTCCCGCGCTTCGAGCAGTTGATCCGCTAGGAGACCCCCCATCGTGACCAGCACCGTCACCACCGCTGTGCCCAAGATCCTCATCGTGGGTGGTGGGTACGCCGGCTTCTACACCGCCTGGAAGCTCGAGAAGGAGCTCCGCAAGGGCGAGGCCGAGGTCACGATCGTCGACCCGCTGCCGTACATGACCTACCAGCCGTTCCTCCCCGAGGTCGCCGCGAGCTCCATCGAGCCGCGCCACGCCGTCGTCGCCCTGCGTCGGCACCTGAAGCGCACCACCGTCGTGGCCGCGAAGGTCACGGGCATCAACCACGCGCAGAAGGTCGCCACGATCACGCCGATCGAGGGCGAGCCGTGGGAGCAGGAGTACGACCAGATCGTCGTGACCGCCGGTGCGGTCTCGCGCACCTTCCCGATCCCGGGCATCGCCGACAACGCGATCGGCCTCAAGACGATCGAGGAGGCCGTCGCCATCCGCGACCGCCTGATGTCGAACTTCGACCGTGCGTCTGTCATCCCCGCCGGTCCCGAGCGCGACCGTCTTCTGACGGTCGTCGTGGTCGGCGGCGGCTTCGCGGGCATCGAGGTCTTCGCCGAGCTCCGCTCCTTCGCGTCGGCGCTGCTGAAGAACTACCCGCAGCTGTCCTTCGACGACACGCACTTCCACCTGATCGAGGCGATGAGCCGGATCATGCCCGAGGTGTCGCTGAAGACGAGCGAGTGGGTGCTGAAGGACCTCGCCAAGCGCGGTGCCAACGTGCACCTCGACACGCAGCTCACCAGCGCCGTCGACGGCAACGTCGAGCTCTCCACGGGCGAGGTCATCCCCACCGACCTCATCATCTGGACCGCCGGCGTCATGGCCAACCCCACCGTCGTCCGGGGTGGCGACCTGCCCGTCGAGGAGCGCGGTCGCATCCAGACCCGCGCCGACCTCCGCGTCGGCACCGAGGAGGCCTTCGTCGAGGGCGCCTGGGCCGCCGGTGACGTCGCGGCCGTGCCCGACCTGTCGGGCGGCGGTGTCGGCGGCTTCTGCGTGCCGAACGCGCAGCACGCGGTGCGCCAGGCCAAGCTGCTCGCGAAGAACCTCACCGCCGTGCTCCGCGGAGAGCTGCCGAAGCAGTACTTCCACAAGAACCTCGGCGCCGTCGCCGGCCTCGGTCTGTACAACGGCGTCTTCCAGTCCGGCAAGATCGCGCTCAAGGGCCTCATCGCCTGGTTCGCCCACCGCGGCTACCACACGCTGGCCATGCCCTCGTGGGAGCGCAAGTGGCGCATCCTGTGGGGCTTCTGGAACAACTTCTGGCTGGGCCGCGACCTCGTCAACCTCGAGGCCGTGCAGAAGCCGCGCGAGGTGTTCGAGCAGTTCGCCGCCCGTCCCCGTCCGCCGCAGCCCGTCGAGGCGGCGCCGTCCGACAAGACGGCCCCCGAGAAGGTCGGCGCGGGGGCGAAGGCGTCCGCCGCTTCCTGAGGCTTCCGACGGCCCGCCGACGTTGCGACGTCGGCGGGCCGTCGTCCTCTGGGTAGCCTGGTCGCGTGCCGCGCGCGGCGCCCCCGTAGCCCAACGGCAGAGGCAGGCGACTTAAAATCGCTCCAGGTCTGGGTTCGAATCCCAGCGGGGGCACCACCGGCGTCCGCCCGGAGCACGTCCTAGGCTGAGCCCATGCGCGGACCGGCGGGGCGATCAGCACGCGACGTGTCGACGGCATCGGCATCGGAGCCATCGCGGGAGCCGGCGACGAGCTGGGCGGCGCTGACGCGTGCGATCGATCACCTGTCCGGCCCCGTGGCCGTCATCGACGTGGCGGCGCTGCGCCACAACACGCGGGACATGGTCGCGCGTGCCTCGGGCGTGCCGATCCGCGTCGCGAGCAAGTCGGTCCGTGTCCGCCGCGTGCTCGAGGACACCCTCGCCATGCCGGGTTACGCCGGCGTGCTCGCTTTCACCCTGCCGGAAGCGCTGTGGCTCGTGGAGGACCACCGCGACGTCGTGGTGGGCTATCCCACCGCCGACCGCGCCGCGCTCGCGCGTCTCGCCGCTGACGAGAAGGCCGCCGCACGCGTGACGCTCATGATCGACGACGTCGCCCAGCTCGACCTCGTCGACGCCATCGTGGCCGCCGGGCGGAGGCCGGTGCTGCGGGTCGCCGTCGACGCCGACGCGTCCTGGCGGGCGCGGGGGCTCGGTCACATCGGCGTGCGACGGTCTCCCGTGCACGACCTGGGGGAGGTCGTCGAGCTCGCACGTGCCGTATCGGCGCGCCCGGGCTTCCGGCTCGTCGGACTGATGATGTACGAGGCGCAGATCGCCGGGCAGCCGGATGCCGCGGGTCCTGCCGATCCGGTCATCCGCTGGATGCAGGCGCGGTCCGCCGCAGAGCTCGCGGAGCGTCGCGCCACCATCGTGGCGGCCCTCCGGCGCATCGCGCCGCTCGAGTTCGTCAACGGCGGAGGCACCGGTTCGCTGGAGCGGACGTCGGCCGAACCGGCGGTGACCGAGCTGACCGCGGGGAGCGGGCTCCTCGCCGGCCACCTCTTCGACGGCTACCGTGCGTTCCAGCCGGCACCCGCCGCCGCGTTCGCGCTCGAGGTCGTGCGCAAGCCCACCGCCGACATCGTCACCGTGCTCGGCGGAGGCTGGGTGGCCTCCGGTCCGCCCCTGCCGTCCCGTCAGCCGCTGCCGGTCTGGCCGCCGCAGCTGAGGATGCTCGGACGGGAGGGCGCGGGCGAGGTGCAGACGCCTCTGCGGGGCGACGCGGCCCGCGATCTCCGAGTCGGCGAACGCGTATGGTTCCGGCACGCGAAGAGCGGTGAGCTCGCCGAGCGCGTCGACCGGTATCACCTGGTCGAAGGCGACCGCGTCACCGGCGAGGCCCTGACCTATCGCGGCGAGGGACAGGCGTTCCTGTGACGCGGCCCGGAGCCCCGTGGCAGAACTGGGGGCGCACGGAGGAGATCCGCCCGCAGCGCGTCGAGCGCCCGGCATCGGCCGAGGCCGTCCAGCGCGCCGTTCAGGCCGCCCGCCGTCGCGGCATGCGGGTCAAGGCCGTGGGAGCCGGGCACAGCTTCTCGGGCATCGCTGTCGCCCCGGGCGTGCTGCTCGACCTGTCCGACCTCTCCGGGCTCATCGAGGTCGACGACCCGCGCGGGCGCGTCCGGTTGCACGCGGGCACCCGGCTCCACCGCATCCCGGCGCTGCTGGCGCCATACGGACTCGCCATGGAGAACCTCGGCGACATCGACCGCCAGTCGGTCGCGGGCGCGATCTCCACGGGCACGCACGGCACCGGGGCGCGCTTCGCCGGGCTCTCCGGTCAGGTGGTCGGGGCGACGCTCGTCACGGCGGACGGAGACCTGCTGGCGGTGGACGAGACCCGGCACCCCGAGCTGCTCGGCGCGGTCGCCCTCGGGCTCGGGGCGCTCGGGATCCTCATCGACGTCACCCTCCAGTGCGTCCCGGCCTTCCTCCTCGCCGCGGTGGAGCACCCGGAGCCGCTCGGGGACGTGCTCGCGGCCCTCGGAGAGCGGGCCGCGGCATCCGATCACTTCGAGTTCTACTGGTTCCCCCACACCGAGGTCGCGCTGACGAAGACGCAGACCCGTCTGCCCGGCGACGCCGAGCGCCGGCCCCTGCCGCCGGTCGGACGCTGGATCGACGAGACCCTGCTGTCCAACGGCGTCTACCGGGTCGCCTGTGCGGCGGGTGCACTCGTGCCGGCGATCATCCCGCCGTTCTCGCGACTGGCCGTGCGACTGACGGGGGACCGCCAGTACACCGACCGCTCCGACCGGGTGCTGACCCAGTCGCGCACCGTGCGCTTCCGCGAGATGGAGTACGCCCTCCCCGCGGAGGAGGTGCCGCCCGCGTTCGAGGAGCTGCGCGACCTCATCCGGCAGCGGGGATGGCGCATCTCCTTCCCCGTCGAGGTGCGCTTCGCCGCGGCCGACGACCTGTGGCTCTCCACCGCGCACGGCCGGGACACGGGCTACATCGCCGTGCACCGCTATTGGCGCGAGGATCCCGAGGCGTACTTCGCCGCGGCGGAGCAGATCTTCCTGGCGCACGGGGGGCGTCCGCACTGGGGGAAGATGCACACGCGGGATGCTGCAGCCCTTCGCGCCCGGTACCCGCGGTTCGACGACTTCCTCGCCCTCCGGGATCGGTGGGACCCGGAGCGCGTTTTTGCAAACCGGTATACCGGCCGCATACTCGGTGGATAACGCCTGGGAGTCGACTCCCGGTCGCAGGCTCGAGAGCGCCCGCTCGGTACGATGTACACAACCTCGAACGGAGTCCCGGTTATGTGGGAATGGCTGATCCCTGTCCTGATCGTCGTCGCGCTGGTCGTGATCGGCGGCATCTACCTGTGGGCGACCTACAACTCGCTCGTGCAGTTGAACGTGCGGGTGGATGAGGCGTGGAGCGACATCACGGTGCAGCTGAAGCGGCGCGCAGACCTGCTGCCCAACCTCATCGAGGCGGTGAAAGGGTATGCGGCGCACGAGAAGGCGGTCTTCGAGAACGTCACCCGTGCGCGGGCCGAGACGCTGACCGCCGGCAGTCCCGCCGATGCCGGTGTGGCCGAGGGACACATGCAGCAGGCGCTGAAATCGCTCTTCGCGGTGGCCGAGGCCTACCCGCAGCTGCAGGCGAGCCAGAACTTCCTCCAGCTGCAGCAGTCGATCGTCGACACCGAGGACAAGATCCAGGCGTCGCGCCGGTTCTACAACGGCGGCGTGCGCGAGCTGAACACCAAGATCAAGGTCTTCCCCAACAACCTGTTCGCGCGCAACCTCGGCTTCTCCGAGCGCGAGTTCTTCGAGGTCGTCGACGGCGCGGCCATCTCGGAGCCTCCCCGGGTGCAGTTCTGATCTGACCCGTGTACAGCGCGATCGCGCGCAACAAGCGCAACACCTGGTTCATCCTCATCGCGTTCGTGCTGCTGCTGGGCATCATCGGGCTGATCGCGGGGTGGCTCGCGGGCGACAACTGGTGGATCACCGCCGGCATCCTCGTGTTCGCGGCGGGGTACGCCACGGTGCAGTACTTCTTCGCCGACCGCGAGGCGCTCGCCCTGTCCGGAGCCGTCGAGATCACCAAGGCCGATGCGCCGCGCTACTGGCGCCTGGTGGAGAACCTCTGCATCACGACCGGCACGCCGATGCCGAAGCTGTACGTCGTGGAGGATGCCGCGCCCAACGCCTTCGCCACCGGACGCAGGCCCGAGGAGGCCGCGATCACCGTGACGACCGGGCTGTTCGAGCTGATGACCGACCGTGAGCTCGAGGGCGTGCTCGGACACGAGCTCGGCCACATCCGCAACTACGACATCCGCGTCTCGCTGATCGTCTTCGGACTCGTCGTGGCCGTGGGCATCCTGGCCGACGTCATGCTGCGCGTCGCATTCTTCGGCGGGCGATCGCGGGGCGGCAACAACCAGGCGCAGCTCGTCTTCCTGCTCTTCGGTCTCGTCGCCGCTCTTGTGGCGCCGCTGCTCGCCGGAGCGGTGCAGGCCGCCATCTCCCGCCAGCGCGAATACCTCGCCGACGCCACCAGCGCGATGACCACCCGCGACCCCGACGGCCTGTCCTCCGCCCTGGCGAAGCTCGACGAGTACGGCAGGCCGCTGGAGAAGGCGAGCACCTCGATGGCGCACCTCTGGATCTCCGACCCGCTGAAGCCGCACGCGTTCTCGCGGATGTTCTCGACCCACCCCCCGATCGCCGATCGGATCGCGCGTCTGAAGCAGATGGGCGGATCGTTCTGAGCGCTGTCCGGCACCCGGAGTAGCCTCGCCGCATGGCGATCACGCTCTCGGCGCGGGATGCGCGCCGCCTGGCCGTCCGGGCGCAGCTGCTGTCGGCGGAGCGGCCGGCGGGCATCGTCGAGACCGTGTACGGGCTGACGGCGGTCAACATCGAGCCCACCGCGGCGATCGCGCCGAGTGCCGACCTCATCCTCTGGTCGCGGCTGGGCGCGCCCTTCCAGCCGGCGGACCTGGTGCGAGCCGTGGAAGAGGAGCGCGACCTCTTCGAATGGGGCGGCTTCTACCGCTTGATGTCGGACCTGCCCCTCATCCGGCCCGACATGCTGCGCCGCCCGCTTCACGAGTACGGCCGCCAGTGGCTGGCCGCGAACGAGGGATTCCGCGCGGACGTGCTGGCGCGGCTGCGCGCGGAAGGGCCGCTCCACGCGGCGGAGATCCCCGACACCGCGCAGGTCTCCTGGGCCTCCAGCGGGTGGACGAACAACCGCAACTCGTCGCAGATGCTGGAGCTGCTGCTGTCGAACGGCGCGGTCGCGGTGTCGCGGCGCGACCGCAAGGGGCGGCTGTTCGACCTCGCCGAACGCGTCTACCCGCAGGGCCTTCCCGAGCTGTCCGCCGAAGATGCCGCACGTGAGCGCACCGAGCGCCGGCTGGGGTCGCTCGGCATCGCGCGCAGCAAGGGCGTCGCGCAGCCATACGAGGCGCTCGACGTCGGCGCGGTCGGTGAGCCCGCGACTGTCGACGGCGTCGACGGCGAGTGGCGCGTCGATGCGGAGGCGCTAGAGGCCGTCGACCGCTTCGCCGGGCGGACCGCGCTCCTGTCGCCCTTCGACCGGCTCGTCTTCGACCGGGAGCGCCTCCAGGACCTCTTCAGCTTCGAGTACATCCTGGAGATGTACAAGCCCGCGGCGAAGCGGCGCTGGGGCTACTTCGCGCTGCCGATCCTGCACGGCGACCGCTTCGTCGGCAAGCTCGACGCGAAGGCCGATCGCAAGGCCGGGATGCTGCGGGTCTTCGCCGTCCACGAGGACGAGCCGTTCACCCGGCCCGTGGCGGCCGCCGTGCGCGCGGAGATCGAGGCTCTCGCCGACTGGCTGGGTCTCGAGGTCACCGGGCTCGAGGGGACCGGACTGGCCGACGCCGGCCGGCCGTAGCGCGCACGCGGGCGACGGGGGACGGTCGAGACGCGGGCAGTGGCCTACCGCTCAGTGCCGTGCCGCGCGGGGGAGGGCGGCGGCGAGGTCGTCTGTCGCGTCGCCCCACCGCGACACCGAGATGCGCTCGAGCCCGCGCCAGCGCGCGGCTTCCTCGAGCTCCGCGGCGAGCCGGGGCGCGGCATCCGCCGGTCGTCCGTTCTCCCACCACGCCGACTGCACGAGCAAGGTGGACGCCGCGCGGTCGGCCTTGAGGTCGACCCGGCCGACGACGTCGTCGCCGATCAGGACCGGCAGCGAGTAGTAGCCGTGACGGCGCAGCGGCGCCGGGGTGTAGATCTCGATGCGGTAGCTGAAGCCGAACAGGCGCTCGGCGCGATCGCGGAACCACACCATCGGGTCGAAGGGCGTCAGCAGCGCGGCGACATCGATGCGGCGGGGGATCGCGGCATCGCGGTGCAGCCAGGCCTTCGCCGGGCGGCCGGCACTGGTCCACCCGTCGACGGTGACGGGGAGGAGCTCTCCGGAGTCTTGGAGGTCACGGATGGAGGCGACGACGCGGGCGCGGTCCTTGATGCGGAAGTAGTCGGCGAGGTCGGACGCTGTGGCCACGCCGTAGGCCCGCGCCGCACGCCGGGTCAGCTCGCGGATCGCGTCGTCGCGGGGGACGGGCGCGGCCAGGACGGTCGCGGGGAGCACGTCCTCCGCGAGTCCGTACCGACGCTCGAAGCCGCGACGGCCGTCGATGGCCACCTCGCCCGTGCGCCACAGGTGCTCCAAAGCGGTCTTCGCGGCATCCCAGTCCCACCACGGTCCGCGGGCGGCGGCAGGCGCCACCCGCTCGAGCTGCGCGGGACGCAGCGGACCCCGGCCGGCGAGCTCCGCCTTCACGCCCTCCACCACCGCGCGGTGCTGCGCCATCCAGCTGTCGGGAGGGTCGGAGTACTTCGCGCGATGGTCGTCGCGCCGGAACTGCAGCAGCCCCCAGTCGGAGGTCGGGATGAAGGCGGCGACATGCGCCCACGACTCCGCGTACGGCGGGCGGCGGGAGAACAGCAGGCGGTCCAGCAGCGCCGGGTCGTACGCCCCGAGCCGCGAGAACAGCGGCATGTAGTGCGAACGCGCGAAGACGTTGACCGAGTCGATCTGCAGCACGCCCATTCGCGCGAGGGCCGTGTTCAGCTGGCGCGTGCCGACCATCACAGGGTGGGCGCGGTCGAAGCCCTGCGCGGCGAGAGCCACCCGCCGGGCCTCCGCCGCCCCCAACCGCTGACCCCTCATGCGGGAAGCCTAGCGACGGGCTCCGACGCGGTCTGCGCGCGGGGGAGGCGGTTCTAGACTGGCGGGATGAGTGGATCGGATGACAAGCCCCGGGGCTCGATCTTCGACGCGATCCGCAACCCGAACCGCACGGTCTCCTCCGAGCTGTCCTCCCACGTCCCGTACGGACTGCGGGTGGCCACGGCCTACTCCTGGCGGCTGCTGGTCGTCGCGGCGGGGATTGCCCTCCTCATCTGGCTGGTCATCCAGCTCAAGCTCCTCGTCATCCCGCTGCTGGTCGCGATCCTGGTCACCGCGCTGCTCTGGCCGGCGTTCACCTGGATGCTGCGGCACCGCGTTCCGCGCTGGTTGGCCATCGTCGTCTCGCTGCTCGGCACGATCGGCATCGTCGGAGGACTCCTGTGGCTGGCCGGGTGGCAGATCTCCCGCGAGCTGTCCTCCGTGCAGCAGCGCACCGTCGAGGCGACGCGGCAGCTGCGGCAGTACCTGATCGACGGTCCGCTGCACCTGACCACCGGGCAGATCGACGACTACCTCTCGCAGGCCATGACGTTCCTCCAGCAGCAGGCCGAGACCCTCTGGACGGGCGCCCTCGCAATCGGCTCCACCGTCGGTCATGTCGCCGCCGGCGGACTCCTCGCCGTCTTCATCCTGCTCTGCATCCTGGCCGACGGCGCCGGCATCTGGCGCTGGACCGTCCGCCTCTTCCCCCGTGCCGCTCGCGCGGCGGTCGACGGCGCCGGTCGCAACGGCTGGGTCACCGTCGTCAACTACGCGCGCACGCAGCTGCTCGTCGCGACCATCGATGCGATCGGCATCGGCCTGGGAGCCTTCCTCCTGGGCGTGCCGCTGGCGATCCCGATCGGCGTCCTGGTGTTCCTCGGCGCCTTCATCCCCATCGTCGGCGCCGTGCTCACGGGCGCCGTGGCCGTGTTCCTCGCACTGGTCTACAACGGGCCCCTGATCGCCCTCTGGATGCTGATCGTCGTCCTCGGCGTGCAGCAGCTCGAGGGGCACGTCCTGCAGCCCCTGCTGATGGGATCCGCTGTGAAGGTGCACCCGCTGGCCGTCGTGCTGGTCGTGGCCGGCGGCGCGATGATCGGCGGCATCCCGGGCGCCCTGTTCGCCGTGCCGCTCGCGGCCTTCGTCAACGTCGTCGCCGTCTACCTGGGCTCACGCGCCTGGGAGACGGGGGAGAAGCCACCACCGGGCGACCTCATCTGGAGCACCGTCCCCCGCACCCGTCGGAAGAGATCTTCGTGAACATCCCCACCCTGGCGGAATTCGAGGATGCCGCGGCGGTGCTGAACGGCGTCATCTCGCACACGCCGCTCGAAGAGTCCCAGCACCTGTCCGAGGTGCTGGGCGTTCCCGCCTACCTCAAGCTCGAGAACCTGCAGCGCACCGGCTCCTTCAAGATCCGCGGCGCCACCTACCGCCTGTCCCGACTGACCGAGGAGGAGCGCGCCCGCGGTGTCGTGGCAGCCTCGGCCGGCAATCACGCGCAGGGCGTGGCGCACGCCGCGCAGAAGCTCGGCATCGCCGCGACGATCTTCATGCCCCTCGGGGTGCCCGTGCCCAAGCTCCTGGCGACCCGCGGCTACGGCGCCGAGGTGGTGCTGGAGGGCGCGACCGTTGAGACCCCTCTTCGATTGGCGGCCGAATTCGCCGAACGCACGGGCGCCGTGCTCATCCACCCCTTCGACCACCGCGACATCATCATCGGGCAGGGCACCCTCGGGCTGGAGCTGGTGCAGGATCTGCCCGAGATCGAGACCGTCGTGCTCAGCATCGGCGGGGGAGGACTGGCCGCGGGTGTGGCCGCGGCGGTGCGCGCGCGCACGGAGGCGGTCGGCCGGAAGGTCCGCATCATCGGCGTGCAGGCGACGAACTCCGCCGCGTACCCCGGGTCGCTCGCCGCGGGTTCGCCGCTCGAGGTGGCCACGCGGCCGACGATCGCCGATGGGATCGCCGTGGCCCGTCCCGGCGACATCCCGTTCGAGATGATCCGTCAGCTCGTCGACGAGGTCGTCACGGTGGACGAGGATGACATTGCGCGTGCCCTCCTGGTGCTGCTCGAGCGCGCCAAGCAGGTCGTCGAGCCCGCCGGCGCCGTCGGCGTCGCCGCGATGCTCGCCGGGAAGGTCGAGGCGAGCGGTCCGACGATCTCAGTCCTGTCCGGCGGCAACATCGACCCGCTCCTGCTGCAGCGCGTCGTGGCGCACGGGCTCGCGGCATCCGGTCGCTACATGACGCTGCGCGTGCCGCTGCCGGATCGTCCCGGCCAGCTGGCGCGCGTGTCCGAGCTCGTCGCGCAGGCGGGCGCCAACGTCAACGAGGTGCTGCACACGCGGCATGGTCAGGGCATGCAGATCAGCGACGTGGTGCTGCAGCTGAGCGTCGAGACGCGCGGCGAGGAGCACCGGCAGCACGTGATCCGCACGCTCGTCGAGGCGGGGTTCGAGCCGACGCTCGTGCGCGACTGAGCCGCGCGCTCAGCCCGTGTAGGTGTCGACCTTCAGGATCTCGACGGGGATCTCCCGGCCATTGGGCGCGGTGTAGGTCGTGGACTCGCCGACCTTCAGGCCCAGGATGGCCGCGCCGAGGGGCGACGCCTCGCTGTAGACGTCGAGGTCGGACCCGGTGGCGATCTCGCGGTTGCCGAGGAGGAATACCTCTTCGCCGCCCGCCACCACGGCGGTGATGACCGTGCCGGACTCGACGATGCCGCGGCTCGGCGGCGCCTCGCTGACGGTCGCGTCCTTCAGCAGCTGCTGAAGGGTGCGGATGCGGGCCTCCTGCTTGCCCTGCTCGTCCTTCGCGGCGTGGTAGCCGCCGTTCTCCTTGAGGTCGCCCTCTTCGCGAGCGGCCTCGATGCGCTTGGCGATCTCCTCGCGGCCCGTGGTCGACAGGTGCTCGAGTTCGGCGGCGAGGCGGTCGTACGCCTCCTGCGTGAGGAAGGTGGCGGGGGCGTCGCTGGACACGTCAACTCCTGGGTTTCGGCCGGTGACCGGCTGGCGGGAACATACGCAAACGCCCCGGCATCGGCCAGGGCGTCATGTTCGTCGAGTCCCGAAAGACTACGTCACCCAGCAGGAGTTGACCAAACCCGTGGTGGCCGGCGCAACGGTCGGAATCGTCTCGCGGAAGGCCCGCGTGTGCTGATCGGCCGCGGGGATCTCCACCACGCGGAACCCCACGACGCCGTGCTCCTCGTCCTGTGCCTCGAGCGCGCACGCGACGGATCGCCCGCTGGGGATCGAGATCTGGAACGACACCGTCACGCCGCTGTCGTCGATCGTGTACGCCGTGCCTTCGGCCTGCACGTCGTCGAGGGTGGCCGCGACGGTGATCCAGGCGAAGCCGCCGATGATGACGGCCGCGATGGCGATGATGATCGCCCGCGTCCACGTCTGACGCGGCGTGCGGACGCGTCCGTACCGGTCATCGAGCGTGTCTGAGGTGGTCATGGCGTGTCCGGGGCGTCGGGGCGGTCGTGGGGCCGAATAGGCTGGAACTCCAGGCTAAGCGCTTCCCACCGGAACGAGGACCCCATGCACGCCCTGATCGACCGGATCGCCACCGCCGTCACGCCGTCGCCGGAGCAGACCGTCGACCCGGTGCTGGTGACGCCCGGCCCGTGGGGCTTCGTCGCCATCGCCTTCCTCACGCTCGCGGTCATCGCGCTGATCTGGGACATGCTCCGCCGCATCCGGCGCGGCCGCTATCGCGCCGAGGTCAACGAGGAGCTGGACGCCGAGGAGCAGGCCGCCCGGGCGGAGCTCGCCACCGACGCCGACGCGCAGGACATCGACGAGACGCTCTCGGCGGAGGGCGACACGGACGCCGACACGCCTCGCCGGTGAGGTGGACAGGCCGGGAGAACCCGGCCAGCCCCGGCTGACTCAGCCGTGGAGGCCCAGCGAGGGGCTCAGCGGCTTCAGGGCGATGAGCAGGCACGCCGTCCAGTGGCAGAGGAACGCCAGGACGGTGCACACGTGGAAGATCTCATGGAAGCCGAAGTGGCCCGGCCAGGGGTTCGGCCGCTTCATCGCGTAGACGATCGCCCCGCCGGTGTACAGCAGCCCGCCGACGATGACCAGCGCCATCATGACCGGGTTCACGGCGAACAGGTCGGCGAGGTACATGACCGCCGCCCACCCGAGCGCGAGGTACAGCGCCACATACAGCCAGCGCGGGGCGCCGATCCAGAAGACCCGGAACAGGATGCCCAGGAACGCCCCCGACCAGACCAGGATCAGCAGCAGCGTGCCCTTCTCCGGGGGCAGGGCGAGCACGGCGATCGGGGTGTAGGTGCCGGCGATGAGCAGCAGGATGTTCGCGTGGTCGATCCGCTTGAGGATCGCGCGCGTGAGGGGCTTCCACGTGAAGCGGTGATACAGGGCCGAGTTGCCGAACAGGAGCAGCGAGGAGGCCATGAAGACGGCAGCCGCCCACTTGGCCGGCGCGCCCTGTGCGACGGTGATGAGCACGATGCCCGCGACGATCGCGACGGGGAAGGTCCCCGCGTGGATCCAGCCTCGCCACGTCGGCTTCACCTCGTCCTGCGCGAGGACCGAGGAGGCCTCCAGCAGGGGGAGCTGCGGCATCTCGGCGCCGTCGTCGAGCTGCTCGCGGGAAGTCATGGTGACGAGGATACGCCGCGCGACATGCCGCCTCGGGCACCTGCCGGCCACTGCCGGGGGACTGCGGGCCCCGCGGGCCGCTGCCGTGCCCCTGCCGGACGCCCCGGGCGGTTCCCCGGCGGGCGCGGTAGGTTGTACCGGTGACGAGCGTCTCGGCGAATGAGGGCAGGGGACCCCTCTATCGGCTCTACATCAACCGCCTGCGTCGGCGCATCTCGCCGGACGTCGTGCCGCATCACGTCGCGATGATGATCGACGGCAACCGCCGGTGGGCGCGCCAGCTCGGCTACGAGACCGCCGCGCACGGACACCGCGCCGGGGCGGCCAAGATGCACGAGTTCCTCGAGTGGTGCGACGCCGTCGGCGTCGAGGTCGTCTCGCTCTACCTGCTCTCGACCGACAACCTCACCAAGCGCGACTCGCGGGAGCTGTCCGATCTCATCGAGATCATCGCCGACCTCGCCGACGAGCTCTCGCGCGACCGCGACTTCCGCGTGCAGCACGTCGGCCGGGCTGATCTGCTGCCGCCCGAGCTGGCTCGGTCGCTCGCCGAGGCGCAGGAGCGCACGCGCGACCACACCGGACTGCACGTGAACCTCGCCGTCGGCTACGGCGGCCGCAGCGAGATCGTCGACGCGGTGCGCAGCATCATCGCTCAGCACGACCGCGACGGCGGCTCACTCGAGGAGCTGGCGGCCAGCCTCACCCCCGAGCAGATCGGCGAGCACCTCTACACCGGCGGGCAGGCCGACCCCGACCTCGTCATCCGCACCTCCGGCGAGCAGCGCCTGAGCGACTTCCTCCTCTGGCAGTCCGCGCACTCCGAGTTCTACTTCGTCGAGGCGCTCGGCCCCGACCTGCGCGAGGTCGACTTCCTCCGCGCCATCCGCGACTTCGGCTCGCGCCATCGCCGCTACGGCAGCTGACCCAGGACGTTCACACGGCCGTAACCTGCCGTCAGCGTGTCGCGGTGGCCGGTGTCGGCGCCTCCACGTACGTTCATCACAACGGGCAAGGCGCCCGTCGGGTCGGCCGTTCGGATCGCGACTCGTGACCCAGGTCGACTCGTGACTGCCGGGAGACATCCCGGGTCGGGAGTGGGTCATGACCACACGAGCAGCACAGCAGCAGCAGAGCCGATTCGACCAGGACCACAGCGCCACGGACCTCCGCACCTACGTGCTGGACACCTCCGTCCTGCTGAGTGATCCGCGGGCGTTCTTCCGCTTCGCAGAGCACTCCGTCATCATCCCGGTCGTGGTCATCACGGAGCTCGAGGGCAAGCGCCACGACCCGGAGATCGGCTACTTCGCCCGGCAGGCGCTGCGTCACCTCGACGAGCTGCGCGTCGAGCACGGCCGACTCGATTTCCCGGTCCCGGTGGGGGAGGGCGGCACGCTCCGCGTCGAGCTCAACAACACCGACGCGTCGGTGCTCCCCTCGGGCATGCGCCTCGGGGACAACGACAGCCGCATCCTCGCCGTGGCCATGCATCTGGCCTCCGACGGCCAGGAGGTGACGGTCGTCTCCAAAGACCTGCCGATGCGCGTGAAGGCCGCGTCGCTCGGCATCACCGCCGAGGAGTACCTCGCGGAGCAGGCCGTCGACTCCGGCTGGACGGGCATCGCCCAGATCGACGTCTCCGGCGACGAGATCAGCGACCTCTACGAGAGCGACGTCGCGATGAGCGACGACGTGCGCGGGCTGCCGATCAACACGGGCCTGGTCATCCACTCCGAGCGGGGCTCCGCCCTCGGCCGGGTCACCGGCGACGGCGCGTACAAGCTCGTCCGCGGCGACCGCGAGGTCTTCGGCCTGCACGGCCGCTCGGCCGAGCAGCGCATCGCGATCGACCTCCTCCTCGACCCGGAGGTCGGCATCGTCTCGCTGGGGGGCCGCGCCGGCACGGGCAAGTCGGCGCTCGCCCTGTGCGCCGCGCTCGAGGCGGTGCTGGAGCGTCAGCAGCAGCGGAAGATCATCGTGTTCCGTCCGCTCTTCGCCGTCGGCGGCCAGGAGCTCGGCTACCTCCCCGGTGACGCGAACGAGAAGATGAACCCCTGGGGGCAGGCCATCTTCGACACCCTCGGCTCGGTCGTGTCCGGCAACGTCGTCGAGGAGGTGCTCGCGCGCGGACTCCTCGAGGTCCTGCCGCTCACCCATATCCGCGGCCGCTCGCTTCACGATGCGTTCGTGATCGTCGACGAGGCGCAGTCGCTCGAGCGCAACGTGCTCCTGACGGTGCTCAGTCGCATCGGTCAGAACTCGCGCGTCGTCCTCACGCACGATGTCGGACAGCGCGACAACCTCCGGGTGGGACGCCACGACGGCATCGCCTCGGTGATCGAGACGCTCAAGGATCACGAGCTGTTCGGGCACGTCACGCTCATGCGCTCGGAGCGCTCCGCGATCGCCGCGCTCGTGACCGAACTGCTGGAGGCGGGGGAGCTCGCCTGAGGCCGACGGAGGGCCGGCCGTAGCATGAGGGGATTCTCATCGCAATAACCCCGTCTGCGGCCGGCGATCTGGGAACATAGAGGTACGGCGGCGATCCCCCATCGTCGTCCGACAGAGATGAAGAGCAGTCGCCCGTCCTCGTGACCCGCGCGACTGACATGGCTCAGAGTCCCCCGCTCTGAAGTCCTACAGCCCCCGACGCCCCCCCAGCGCCGGGGGCTCTTCTCTTTCCCCGCGACCTCGCCTGCGGGACGAGCGGATGCCGCGGCTCGTCAGTCCCAGCGGTAGCCCGCTCCGCGGACCGTGGTGATGTGGTGCGCGCCGAACTTACCGCGGAGGTACCGGACGTAGACGTCCACGACGTTGGACCCCGGATCGAAGTCGAGTCCCCAGACGCGGCTGAGCAGCTGCTCGCGGCTGAGCACCTGACCCGGGTTGCGCAGGAACTGCTCGGCGAGCGCGTACTCGCGCGCCGACAGGTCGATCTCACGGCCTGACACGGTCGCCCGGCGTGCGAGCACATCCAGCGTGACGTCGCCGCGCACGATGGCCATGCTGGGGCTCGCCACCGTCTCGCGCAGCCGCGACCGCACGCGGGCGAGGAGTTCATCGAACGTGAACGGCTTCGAGACGTAGTCATTGGCTCCGGCATCCAGCCCGTCGACCGTGTCGCGGGTGCTGGAACGTGCCGTCAGCATGATCACCGGAACGCTCGATGCCTGTCCGCGCAGGCGGCGCAGCACCTCGAAGCCGTCCATGGTGGGCAGCCCGACGTCCAGGAGCACGAGGTCGACCTCGTCCTCGAGCGCGACCGCCAGCGCCTCCGCGCCGTCCTCCACGACCTGCGCACGGTAGCCCGCGCTCTCGAGGCCCTTCCGTACGAACGAGGCGATGCGCGGCTCGTCCTCCGCGATGAGTATGAACGTCATCCGAACGCCTCTCGCTGCAGGACCACGTCTCCCGCGCGCACCGGCGCGGGGAACTCGGCCGTCACGTGCTCGAGAGGCACGTGGATCGTGAAGATGGCGCCACCGCCGGGGGTGTCGCCGACGGAGCAGTGACCGCCGTGCGCCTTGGTGATGGTCTCGACGATCGCAAGCCCCAGCCCCGACCCGCCCACCGTGCGCTTGCCCTGCGCCCGGTCGAAGCGCCGGAAGATGCGACGGCGCTCCGCGGGCGGGATGCCGGGCCCGTGGTCCTTGACCCAGAGTCGCGCCTCGACGTCATCGGTGACGCTGCCGATCTCGATGGGGGAGCCGGACGGCGTGTACTTGGAGGCGTTGTCGGCCAGCGCCAGCCACGCCTGGAGGAGGCGGTCCTCGTCGCCCAGCACGACGCCGTGCGCACGCTGCTGGACCGACCAGGGGTGGCCGGGGATGACGGCGACGAGCTCGCCGACGCGGTCGGTGAGGTCGTCGACGTCGACCTGCTTCATCGAGTAGTCCTCGCCGTCGACGGCGGCGAGCAGGTCGATGTCCTCCACGAGCCGCGTCATGCGGTCGAGCTCGGCGATGCCGAGGTCGCGCGTGCTGGCGACGTCCTCGACGTCGTGGGGGTCCATGAGCTCGAGATGCCCGCGCACGATGGTGATGGGTGTCTTGAGCTCGTGCCGCACGTCGTCGAGCAGCTGGCGCTGCACGTCGACCGAGCCTTCGAGCCGGTCGAGCATGGAGTTGACGGTGCGGGTCAGGTCGGTGATGTCGTCATTACCCTCGGCCGGCAGGCGCGCGCCGAGGTCGGTCAGCGTGATGGAGTCCGCGGTGTCGCGCAGCCGCTGCAGCGGCGAGAGCAGCCGCCCGGCGACGAACCAGCCGACGACGAGGATCGACAGCAGCACCACGCCGGCGGCGATCGAGTAGGTGATGATCGACGTCGTCACCGGCTGCAGCTCGGCGTCGAGGTCGATGGCGCGCACGTAGATGCCCGTGCGGTCGTCGCCCGGCACCCGGAGCGGGATCGCGATGTAGCGCAGCGATCCCTCGATCGTCTCGGCCGCACCCAGCACGGGCGCCTCGGACCCGGCGGTGCTCGCCATGACGCGGTCGATGAACGACCGGTCGCCCGACACGTCGAAGCCCGTCAGGGTGACCGGGCGGAAAATCGCCCTGCCGTCGACGATCGCGAGCGACGCCTCGTTGCGTGCGGGCACGAGACGGGCGACCACCGCGCGGAGGAACTCGTCGAGGCTCGCGTAGGTCGCGGCATCCAGGGTCTCCGTGGCGATCGGCGTGCCCGACGTGTTCGTCGACGGATCGTCATCGCGCTGACCCGAGACGGCGTCGACGATCGCGACCTGCGATTCGAGCCGGTCGTCGATCTCCTCCAGCACGCGCTCCCGCTGGACGACGAACGTCACGCTGCCCACGATCGCCAGTCCGACGCACGCGACGGCGAGAATGGCTCCCAGGATGCGGACGCGCGCCGAAACGGGTCGAGGCGTGCGGGTCACCCCTCGATTATCGCCCCTTCACGCTCTACGCGACGGACATCATCCCGGATGCGTCATGGAGAGCAGGTCGAGCTTCTCGTCGAGCTGCGCCTCGGTGACCTCGCCGCGCTCCACGTAGCCGAGGTCGACGACCGCCTCGCGCACGGTGATGCCCTTGGCGACGGAGTGCTTCGCGATCTTCGCGGCGGCCTCGTAGCCGATCAGCTTGTTGAGCGGGGTGACGATCGAGGGCGACATGCCGGCCAGTGCCGAGGTGCGCTCGGTGTTCGCCTCGAGACCGGCGACGGTCTTGTCGGCGAGCAGGCGGGTCGCGTTGGCGAGCAGGCTGATCGACTCGAGCAGCGCCGTGCCCATGACGGGGATGGCGACGTTGAGCTCGAAGCTACCCGAGGCGCCCGCCCAGGCGATGGTCGCGTCGTTGCCGATCACGCGTGCGCACACCATGAGGGTCGCCTCGGGGACGACCGGGTTGACCTTGCCCGGCATGATCGAGGAGCCGGGCTGGAGGTCGGGGATGTGCAGCTCGCCGAGTCCGGTGTTCGGGCCGGAGCCCATCCAGCGGATGTCGTTGTTGATCTTGGTGAGCGAGACGGCGATGGTGCGGAGGGCTCCGGATGCCTCGACCAGGCCGTCGCGGTTGGCCTGGGCCTCGAAGTGGTCCTTGGCCTCGGTGATGGGCAGCTCGGTGTCGGCCACGATGAGCTCGAGCACCTTCTGCGGGAAGCCGAGCGGCGTGTTGATGCCGGTGCCCACCGCGGTGCCGCCGAGCGGGACCTCGGCGACGCGGGGGATCACCGACTGCACGCGCTCGATGCCCAAGCGCATCTGACGGGCGTAGCCGCCGAACTCCTGGCCGAGGGTGACGGGGGTGGCGTCCATGAGGTGGGTGCGTCCGGACTTCACGACCGACGCCCATTCCTGCGCCTTCTCCTCCAGCGCCACGGCGAGGTGGTCGAGCGCGGGGATGAGGTCGTCGATGAGCTCCTGCGTGACGGCGATGTGCACCGACGTCGGGAAGACGTCGTTGGAGGACTGCGACGCGTTGACGTGGTCGTTCGGGTGCACCGGCGAGCCGAGGTCGCGGCTCGCGAGGGTCGCCAGCACCTCGTTCATGTTCATGTTCGACGACGTGCCCGAGCCGGTCTGGTAGACGTCGATGGGGAACTGGTCGGCGTACTCGCCCGCGATGATCAGGTCGGCGGCGCGGGCGATCGCGTCGGCGATGGCGCCGTCGAGGGTGCCCAGCTCCTTGTTGGCGAGGGCGGCGGCCTTCTTGATCCGCGCCAGCGCCACGATCTGCGCCGACTCCAGCGGATCGCCCGAGATCGGGAAGTTCTCCACGGCGCGCTGCGTCTGCGCAGCGTAGAGCGCGTCCTTCGGGACGCGCACCTCTCCCATGGTGTCGTGCTCGATGCGGTAGTCGGTGTCGGTCACGTCGTCGTTCCTCCTGTGTGTACGGCGTTCAGGCGTTCGCGTCGCTCGCGTCGCCCACGATGATGCTGGGGACGGCGGTGCCCTCCCCGAGACGGTAGTTGGCCCCGACGATCGCGACGCGGCCGTCGGCGACGGCCTCGCTGATCAGCTCGGAGGAGCGCAGCAGCTCCGTGACCGTCGCCCGCAGGTGCTCGAGGCCGACCGCGTCGGCGTCGATCGCATCGGAATGCAGCCCCTCGTCGGCACCGCGGCGGATGACCCGGCGGACGGCCGGGACGATGGGGGCGATCTGACGCCAGATGTACGCGGGAAGCGTGGGCGCGTCGACGCCGGTGCTCTCGATCGCCGCGCCGACGGCGCCGCAGGCGTCGTGGGCGAGCACCACGATGAGCGGCACCTCCAGCACCGCGACGGCGTACTCGAGGCTGCCGATCACCGAGTCGGAGATGACCTGACCGGCGTTGCGCACGACGAAGAGGTCGCCGAGTCCCTTGTCGAAGATGATCTCGGCCGCGAGACGGGAGTCCGAGCAGCCGAAGAGCGCCGCATCCGGTCGCTGACCCGACGCGAGCTCTGCGCGGCGCTCGACATCCTGTCGGGGATGCTGCGGCTCGCCGGCGACGAAGCGGGCGTTGCCGCGCTGCATCTCCGCCCAGACCTCGGCGGGGGTCGGCCTGACGTCGATCATCTCGCTCCTTCCTGCAGCCGGCGCACCTCGCCGGCGACACCCTCCGCGGCCGTGGCCAGCGAGGCGTCGTCGGTGGCGCCGTAGATCAGCACGATGTCGGTCCCGGCCTGCACGCTGAGCGCGGCGGTCACGTTCCCCGACGCGCCGGAGTCGTCGAAACGGTAACGGTCCCACGTGACGCCGCCGTACTCGACGGTCCCGTCGGGACGACCGCCGGTGAGGGTGCGCCCCGGCCAGCCCGCATCGGCGTCGAAGCCCTGCGCGACGCGGAGGTAGCCGGCGTCTTCTCCGGGGACGTAGACGACGGTCCACGCCTCCACGTCGCCGCCCTCGATCTCTGCGACGTTCACGCGCCAGTCGGTCGGCACGACGGGGGCGATGACGATCCGCCCTCTGCTGGCACCGAGGTCGCCGGCGACGGCGGCGACGTCGATGGACGGCTGCGGCGGCGGGCCTCCGCGCGGGACGGCGAAGATCACCACCGCCACGACGGCCAGGGTGATGAGCAGTGCGGCGATGAGATTGCGGGCGGTCTGGCTCGACCGGTATATGCGGGAGGACTCGGCCTTGCGGTCGGCCTGCTCGCCGGGCGTCTCGGGGCGTCCCAGCTCGGCGACGATCCGCGGGGGGCGGGCCATCATCGCTCCGTGTCGCCGGCGGCCTCGCGCGCCGCGTCGAGGCGGCGCTTCGCGCCGACGAGCCACTCCTCGCAGCGCGCCGCGAGCGCTTCTCCGCGCTCCCACAGAGCGAGGGACTCCTCGAGGGTGGGAGCTCCCTGCTCGAGTTCGGCGACGACCCTCACGAGCTCGTCGCGGGCCTGCTCGAACGACAGCGACGACGCGGGAGACACACCCTCGGTCGTAGCGGACATGCCGTCCAGTCTATGCCGTGCCGACCGGGCTCATCCGTCGCCCGACGCGCCGTCGCCCTCCGCGATCTCGCCCTCGGAGCGGGCAGCGATGGAGCCACGCCCCACCGTGACGGTGAGGCGCGCGCCGGCGGGAGCCTGCGCGGCGTCACGGACGATGACCCCGTCCGCGAGGTGCGCGATGGCATAGCCGCGGGCGAGGGTCGAGGCGGGGGAGAGGGCGCGGAGCGTCGCCCGCAGCTCGGCGGCGCGCCGGGTCTCGGCATCCCACCGACGGCCGATGATGTCGCGGCCGCGGCTCACCTGCATCCACAGCTGCTGCGCGCGCTGGTCGAGCATGCCGGCGGGGTTGCGCAGCGCCGGGCGGGAGCGCAGCTGCTCGAGGTGCGCGATGTCGGTGGTGACCCGCTGGGTCAGGCGCATGGTGAGGCGCGAGCGCAGCTGGGCGACGATCGCGCGCTGCTCCGCGACATCCGGCACGACTCTCTTGGCCGCGTCGGTGGGGGTCGAGGCGCGGAGGTCGGCCACGTCGTCCAGCAGCGGGCGGTCGTTCTCGTGCCCGATCGCGCTCACCACCGGGGTCGAGGCGGCCGCGACCGCGCGCAGCAGCCGCTCGTCGCTGAAGCCCAGCAGGGTCTGCGGGTCGCCGCCGCCGCGGGCGATGACGATCACGTCGACCTCGGGGTCGGCATCCAGCGCCTTCAGCGCGCCGATCGTCTCCGGCACGCAGCGGTCGCCCTGGACGGCGGCGTAGGCGGTGCGGAAGCGCACCTGCGGCCAGCGCAGCTCCGCGTTGCGACGGACGTCCTTCTCCGCGTCGGACTTCTCGCCGGTGATCAGGCCGACCACCGTCGGGAGGAAGGGCAGCGCGCGCTTGCGGGCCGGATCGAACAGGCCCTCGGCGCGCAGGGCCACGCGCAGGCGCTCGAGCTTCTCGAGCTGGTCGCCCAGACCCACGTGGCGCATGGCCGAGACGGCGAAGGTGAAGTCTCCGCTGCGCGGGAAGTAGTCGGCCTTCACGCAGGCGATGACGTGGTCGCCGACGGCGAGGTCGTCGGCCAGGCGCTGACGCGTGCTCGACCAGAGCCGGAACGAGATGGTGGCGTCGGTGCTGCCGTCCTTCAGCCGGCCGAAGACGTTGCCGCCGCGCACGTTCCACGACGTGATCTCGCCCTCGACCCACACCGAGCCCCACTTCTCGATGAAGCCGCGGATCGTGTCGTTGAGCCGCGAGACCGAGGTGGGGGAGGCGGGGGCGGAGTCGCGCGGGTGCACCGAGTCGGGCGGAGGCGGCTGCCCCGGCACGGTGTCGGGCTGGAACGTCGTCACGCTTCTCCTCGTGGTGGGCGGTGCGACCCGCGGAAGCCGCCTCTCGGCCGGCGCACGGGAGCGCCCCGGTAGAATCGAGAGGTGAGCACACCGGCCGTACGAATGCCCGTTCCCCGCATTCCCCGGCGGCGCGAGCGCCTCCAGGATAACGCCGTCGAAGGACGCAAGCGGATCCTGCTGGCCTCCCCCCGCGGATACTGCGCGGGTGTCGACCGCGCCGTCGTCGCTGTGGAGAAGGCGCTGGAGCGCTACGGCGCGCCCGTGTACGTGCGCAAGCAGATCGTGCACAACATCCACGTGGTGTCCGAGCTCGAGGCCAAGGGCGCCATCTTCGTCGACGAGGTCGACGAGGTGCCTCAGGGGTCGCACGTCGTCTTCAGCGCGCACGGCGTCTCGCCCGCGGTCGTGAACGCCGCGGCGGATCGCTCGCTGCAGGCGATCGATGCCACCTGCCCGCTCGTGACCAAGGTGCACCGCGAGGCGGTGCGGTTCGCGCGCGACGACTTCGAGATCCTCCTGATCGGCCATGAGGGCCACGAAGAGGTCGAGGGCACCGCCGGCGAGGCGCCGGAGCACGTGACCGTCGTCAACTCGCCGGAGCACGCCGACGTCGTCGAGGTGCGCGATCCCTCCCGCGTGGTGTGGCTCTCGCAGACCACCCTGTCGGTGGACGAGACCATGGAGACGGTGCGCCGTCTCCGCGCGCGCTTCCCCGAGCTGCAGGATCCGCCGTCGGATGACATCTGCTACGCGACCCAGAACCGCCAGGTCGCCATCAAGAAGGTCGCCACGGACGCCGATCTGGTGATCGTCGTCGGTTCTGCGAACTCCTCCAACAGCGTGCGGCTCGTCGAGGTGGCGCTGGAATACGGCGCCAAGGCGGCCTACCGCATCGACTACGCCGATGAGATGCGCCAGGAATGGCTCGACGGCGTCCGCACGGTGGGCGTCACCAGCGGCGCCTCCGTGCCCGAGGTGCTCGTCCAGCAGGTGCTCGAGGAGCTCGCCGGTGCCGGCTACGGCGACGTCGAAGAGGTGCGCACCGCCGAGGAGGACCTCCAGTTCTCGCTGCCGAAGGAACTGCGATCGGATGCCGCGGGCCGGCGTGACGAGCGCGCCCTGGGTGGGCGGACGCGGGCATGACCGATCAGCCTCGCGGCGACGCGCGGCCGCAGCCCCTCTACGGCCAGTACGCGACGCCGGAGGAGCAGCGCGCGCGCATCGCCCAGCCCGACGCGACGTACGCCCTGGACACCGGTCAGGCGCCGGAGCTCATCGAGTCCGCCCGGCCCGCCCCCAGCGCGGCGGCCTCGGTCGCCCCCGCGACCGCGGCAGCCCGCCGCCGCGTGGACATGATCGTCACCCTCGTGCTGCTCGGGTACGGGCTCGTCAACGTGGTGGTGACCGCCGTCCAGCTGAGCGACTTCCCGGCGTTCGCGCAGGAGTTCATGCGCGTCGCGGGCATCGACGGCACGTTCACGAACTATGCCCAGGGCCAGCTGTGGAGCACGATCGGCGCCGTCGCCTACGCGGCCGTCTACCTCGCGGTCGTGCTGGTCGTCGTGCTGCTGTTCCGGCGGGGGAGACGCACGTGGTGGGTGCCCCTCACCGGCGCCGTCCTCGCGTTCGTCCTGCTCACCGTCTGCCTGACCTGCGCCCTCATCGGAGATCCGGCCATCATGGGCTACTTCCTGCGCGCCTCCTGAGACGCGTGCGGCAGCGATGGAGCGGGGGCCGCGGCATCCGGTGAACCATTTCCCGTTCCGCCTCGTGTTGTCCTCGAGGAGGTCGTGATGCCCCGCGATGACGACGCGCGCCTCGTGGCGCTCTACGACGCGCACGCCGCGCACATCCAGCGCTACGTCGTGAGCCTCACCGGCGACCACGCCGGCGCCGACGACGTGGTGCAGGAGACGCTGCTGCGCGCCTGGCGTACGCCGCGGATCATGGCCGACCGCCCGGAGACGACGCGGTCGTGGATGTTCACCGTCGCGCGCAACCTCGTCATCGACGAGGCCCGCAGCGCGCGCCGCCGTCACGAGCACGTCACCGCCGAGACGCCGGAGCGCGCGGCCGCCGACCGGACCGACGCGATCCTCGAGACGATGCTGGTGGAGGACGCGCTCGCGAGCCTCGGGCCGGACCACCGCGGGGTGGTGGTGCGCGCCTACTACGGCGGCCGCAGCGTGCGGGAGATCGCCGACGAGCTCGACATCCCCGAGGGGACCGTCAAATCACGGCTGCATTACGGCCTGCGCGCCCTGCGCCTGGCCCTGCAGGAGAAGGGGGTGACACGATGAACGCCGATCACGAGCGCTTCGCGGAATGGGATGCGGCCTACGTCCTCGGGTCGCTGAGCCCCGCGGACCGCCGCGCGTTCGAGGCCCACCTGGAGGGGTGCGACGTGTGTCGCACCGCCATCGCCGAGCTCGCCCCGGTCACGGGGCTGCTGTCGCGGGTCGACGCCGATCACGCGCTCACCATGCTGTCGGCCGATGCCGTAGCGGTGGACGCCGCCGCCGGGCGCGACGCGCTGATTCGACGAGGACAGGCCGACACCCGTCGTCGGCGGCGGCTGCGGTGGGGCGTGTTCGCCTTGGCCGCGGCGCTGCTGGTCGTCGCCGCGATCGCCGTCCCGGCGGCGATCTCGTCGCAGACGCCGCGACTCGAGACGGTGGCCTTCGAGAAGCTCGTGGATGCGCCCATCACGGCGTCGGTGGAGCTCGACCCGGTGGAGTGGGGCACGCGCATCGACCTGGACTGCGCCTACGGCAGCGGAGGCGACGTCGAGCCGCCGGCGGACGGGTGGCCCTACGCCCTGGTGGTCACGGGGCAGGACGGCACCGAGTCCGAGGTGTCGAGTTGGCGGTCGTGGCCCGACAGCCACGCCTGGGTGACGGCGGGCACCGCGCTCGGCCGCGATCAGATCAAGAGCATGGAGATCCGCTCGATGACCACCGGGGCGGTGCTCATGCGCGCGGAGGTCGACGGGCGCTGACACGCCGTCGGCCGCTGCGCGCTCGGTGGCCGCCGGTGCTGGTAGGGACGACGAAGCCCGGCCCCCTCTGCGGAGGACCGGGCTTCGTGCTGTCTGCTGTCGGCTGTTCTGCGTCAGCTCTTCGACTGGCCGTGCGAGCCGAGCTGCTGCGTGGCCTGCACGACGCGGGCGGCCATGGCGCTTTCGGCGACCTTGCCCCACGCGCGCGGGT
Source organism: Microbacterium jepli (assembly GCF_047237905.1). Taxonomy (NCBI): domain Bacteria; kingdom Bacillati; phylum Actinomycetota; class Actinomycetes; order Micrococcales; family Microbacteriaceae; genus Microbacterium; species Microbacterium jepli. The sequence goes on from NZ_JBDFLW010000005.1 coordinate 1,476,136, forward strand.
CGTAGGCCTTCTTGTTTCCCACCTCGCCGTCGACCTTCAGGACGCCGTCGTAGTTCTGGAACATGTAGCCGGCGACCGAGCGGGTGAAGGCGTACTGCGTGTCGGTGTCGATGTTCATCTTCACGACGCCGTTGCGCACCGCGAGGGCGATCTCCTCGTCGGTCGAGCCGCTGCCGCCGTGGAAGACGAGGTCGAGGGGCTTCGCGCCGGTTCCGAATTGAGAGGCGATGCCCTCCTGGATCTCGCCGAGGAGCTCAGGGCGCAGCTTGACGTTGCCCGGCTTGTAGACGCCGTGGACGTTGCCGAAGGTGAGGGCGGCGATCCAACGGCCCTGCTCGCCGAGGCCCAGCGCCTCGACGGCCTTCGCGACGTCGGCCGTGGTCGTGTAGAGGGCCTCGTTCGACCCCTCATGCTGCACGCCGTCCTCCTCGCCGCCGACGACGCCGATCTCCACCTCGAGGATCGCGCGGATCGCCTTCATGCGCGGGAGGAGCTCCTTCGCGATCTCGATGTTCTCGTCGAGCGGCACGGCGGACCCGTCCCACATGTGCGACTGGAAGATGGGGTTGCCGCCGTCGGCGACGACCTTCTCCGACTCCGCGATGAGCGGGAGCACGAAGTCCTCGAGGGCCGGCTTCGGGCAGTGGTCGGTGTGCAGCGCGATCGTGACGGGGTAGCTCTTGGCGACCTCGGTGGCGAAGCGGGCGAAGGCGAGCGCGCCGGTGGCGCGTGCCTTGACCGTGTGCCCGGCGAAGTAGTCCGCACCGCCCGTGGTGACCTGGATGATGCCGTCGGAGCCGGCCTCGGTCAGGCCCTGGAGGATCGCGTTGATGCTCTGCGAGCTCGAGGCGTTGAACGCGGGGTAGGCGAATCCGCCCGCCTTCGCGCGGTCCAGCATCTCGGCGTACTGCTCAGGGGTGGCGACGGGCATGTAGGGCTCCTTGCACTGGTGGGACGTCCACGGTCACTCTAGCGAAGGCACCCCTCGCGCCGAGTCGTGCGGAGGCCGTCGTGAGGTCCGGCATGCCCCGGGTGAAAGAATCGCGATTCCTTCGGCGGGCGCGGGTCACTCCGGCCCTCCGGCGGCGGAAGATCGTGGCAGGGTGGGCACCATGGTGAGCATCACAGGCGACATGAGCCCTCTGCATCCCGACCGCAACCTCGCGCTGGAGCTGGTGCGCGCGACCGAGGCGGCCGCGATCCGCGCGGTGCCCTTCATCGGGCGCGGTGACAAGGAGGCCGCCGACGGCGCCGCCGTCGACGCGATGCGGGCCTTCTTCGACACCGTCAACTTCGACGGCACGATCGTCATCGGCGAGGGCGAGAAGGACAACGCGCCCATGCTCTTCAACGGGGAGCGCGTGGGCAACGGCAAGGGACCGAAGGCCGACGTCGCGGTCGATCCGATCGACGGCACCTCGCTGACGGCGGCCGGCCGGCAGAACGCCCTCTCGGTGATCGCCGTCTCCGACGCCGGCACGATGCTCGACGCGTCGACGGTCTTCTACATGGACAAGCTCGTCACCGGCCCCGCAGGCGTCGGCGTGGTCGACATCCGCAACCCCATCGGCGAGAACATCCGCCTCCTGGCCAAGGCGCTGGGCAAGCCGGTCGACGAGATCGTCGTCTCGGTGCTCAACCGTCCGCGTCACGAGCAGCTGATCGAGGACATCCGCGCGGCAGGTGCCGGCACGCGCCTCATGTCCGACGGCGACGTGGCCGGCGGCATCAACGCCGCCCGTCACAACGCCCGCACCGACATGTGCGTGGGCATCGGCGGCAGCCCGGAGGGGATCGTGACGGCCTGCGCGATCAAGGCGCTCGGCGGGCACATCCAGGGGATCCTCTGGCCGCGGGACGACGACGAGAAGCAGAAGGGCGCGGATGCCGGGCTCAAGGTCGACGGCCATGTCTACGAGGCGGACGAGCTCGTCACCGGCAAGAACACGATCTTCGTCGCGACGGGCGTGACTGACGGCCAGCTCGTCGCGGGCGTCCGCCGCGAGGGCGAGTACGTCTACACGGAGAGCGTCGTGCTGCGCAACGCCTCGGGCACCCTCCGCCGGATCAGCTCGGAGCACCTCGCCTCCAAGTGGCTGTGAGGCCGCGACAGCCCGTGCGCTGACTCCCGGGCTCGAGGTCGGCGCAGTACTCGGCCCTGTCTCCGACGTCTCATGACGGGACACGTCCTGCGTCCCGTCACGGGGCGGCTCCGGCGGTTCGCGGCGTGTCGGCGGCTGCGGCCTGATCTTCAGGGTTGTCTGGCACAATCGCTTGTGGAGTCGATGAGGACGCTGAATCCGAGGATCTCGAGGAGATGGATGATGTCCGCACAGCTGAATGGCTCTGCACCCCAGACGGGCGCACAGGCCGTGATCGCCGATGCGATCGATCCCGCCCGTCGCCCCGATGTCCTCTTCCGCGTCCGTCGTGACGAGGGTCACCAGGCCAGCGCGTGGTGGATGATCGGCGCCTTCGTCGGCGTCTCGCTGGCCGTCATCGCCCTCCTCAGCTTCGTCCCCGGCGGCGCCGGGGTCTGACCCTCAGTCTTCCGCGCCCAGCCGTTCGCGCAGGGCGCCCACGTCGGCGCCCGTCTCACGGTCGATGCCCTCGAGCATCTCCGGTGCGACGAGGTGACGCGGCGACTTCTCGATGAGCGCCGGTGAGTCCAGCGCGTCGAGGCGCGTCTGATCGATTCCGGGGAACTTCCGCGCGGTGACGAGCACGCGGGACTCGAGCGTTCCCGCGAACCTGTTGTAGCTCTCGACCGTCCGCTCGAGCGCCCGGCGCAGGTCATCGGCGTGTCCGGCGAGGCCCGACAGCCGGTCGTACAGCTGGGTGCCGAGCTCGAAGAGCGAGCGTGCTTCGCGCGAGACGTCCTGCTGGGTCCACGTGTAGGCGACGGTCTTCAGCACCGCCCAGAGGTTCACCGGCGACGCGAGGGCAACGCGACGGCCGAACGCGTGGTCGAGCAGCGACGGGTCTTCCTCGAGCGCCGCGGCAAGGAGCGACTCGCTGGGGATGAAGCACACGACGAATTCAGGGCTCGAATCCAGGCCCGCCCAGTACGTCTTCTTCGCCAGCGCGTCCACGTGCGCGCGGACCGCCCGCACATGGCGCTCGAGCAGAGTGCGCCGCCGCGCCGCCTCCTCGCCCTGGGCGGTCAGCGGAATCGCCGACGCCTCCAGGTAGGCGTCCAGCGGCACCTTGGCGTCGATCGCCAGCGCCTTGCCGCCCGGAAGGCGCACCACCATGTCTGGGCGACCGGCTCCGGCATCCGTCGTGATCGACGTCTGGGTGTCGAAGTCGACGTAGCGCGCGAGGCCTGCAGCCTCGACCACGCGTCGCAGCTGCGTCTCGCCCCACACCCCCCGCGTCGCACCCGATCGCAGCGCACCGGCGAGTGACTCCGTGGTCGCGCGCAGCGCCTCGCCCGACGCGTGGGCGAGGCGCAGCTGCTCGGCGACCGCGCCGAACTGGGCGTGGCGGTCGCGCTCGAGCACGTCGACCTTGTGCTGCATGGACTGAAGCGCATCCTGCACGGGGGCCAGAGCCCGCAGCACCGACTGCTCGCGCCGTTCGCGCTCCTCGCGCGCAGCCTGGTCGGCGCGCACCTGGCCCAGCAGATCCCGGGAGCGCTGCTCCTGCCTTTCGAGCTCGGCGCGCAGCCCATGCCCGGCCGCCTCGGACGCCGCGAGACGGGCCGCGAGGTCGGCGGTCCCACGGGCGCCGCGCGCCGCCGCCCGGGCGGCGCCGGCAGCCCAGCCGGCGAGGAGGCCGGCCGCGAGGCACACGACGGCCAGGAGGGGGAGGAGGAGTGCGTCCATGGCGCCATGCTGGCCGAACCCTCCGACATCGCCCGGACGCGCGCCGAAGGACGGCGTCTGACGGGGAGGACCCCGTCAGGCGACGGCGGCCTGCAGCACGCCGCTGTCCAGGAGCGCGGCGCCGGTGGGGGCGGAGGACTCGAAGAACACCGGGTCGGGCTCGTCGACGCGGATGCGCGACATCTTCACGCCCGCCGATTCGGCGAGAGCCGTGACATCCGCCGCTCCGACCCGGCGCGCGGCGTCGATCATGATGTGCGCGCAGGCGAGCGCGTCGGCGATGGGGTCGTGGTGCACGAAGTCCGCGAAGCCGGCCTCCGCCGCGACGAACGGCAGGCGGTACGACTCGAGCGTGTAGACGTTGCGGGCCACCTGCAGGCTGCACGCGTACCGGTACGGAGGGCAGGCATCGCCGGTCGCCGCGCACGCGCGCTTGAGCACCGCCATATCGAAGCCGGCGTTGTGCGCGACGAGGACGTCGGCACCGGCGAAGGCGACGATGTCGTCCAGCTGCGCACTCCAGGTCTTCGCGTCCACGACGTCGGCGGCGCGGAGACCGTGGATCCCGGTGTTCAGCTCGAAGAAGCGATCGTGTCCGGGAGGAGGCTGGATCAGCCATCCCGCGGTCGCGACGACGCGTCCGTTGCGCACCCGCGCCAGACCGACGGCGCAGGCGGAGGCCGTGCTGGAATTCGCCGTCTCGAAGTCGATGGCGGTGAAATTCAGTGGCACGCTCTCACCCTCACCCGATCTCCGCGCCACCCCGGGAAGGCGCGCCGGTCCGCCCGGACGGCCCGGGCGTGTCGTGGTGGCCCGCGATCTAGGCTCATTCGCATGGTCGACCGGGAGCACATGTCCACGTCGTTCGGGGTGGCAGCCGACGCCTATCAGGCGGGGCGACCCGACTACCCCGCCGCCGCGGTGCGCTGGATGCTGGAGCCGGTCGTCCGCGATGGGGTCAGGGTGCGCGTCGCCGACGTGGGCGCCGGCACCGGCAAGCTCACCCGGATCATCGCGGAGACCGGAGCCGAGGTGGTCGCGGTCGATCCCGACCCCGACATGCTCACCAGCCTGCAGGGACACGTGCGGGGCGTGCCGACCTTCGTCGGGACGGCTGAGCGGATGCCGCTGCCCGACGCCGCCGTCGACGCGGTGCTGCTCGGTCAGGCCTGGCACTGGGTGGACGTGGCGGAGGCGTCGATCGAGATCGGGCGGGTGCTGCGCCCGGGCGGGGTCCTGGGGCTTGTCTGGAACATCAGGGACGAGAGCGTGCCATGGGTGGCCGAGCTCACACGCGTGATGCACGGCAGCCATGCGGAGGAGATGCTGGCCGGCAACGGCGTGCGGGTGGCGCCCCCGTTCGGCGTGCTCGAGACGCAGACGTGGACGTGGACGCGGGTGATCTCGCGGACCGCCCTCCGCGACATGGTGCTCTCGCGCAGCTACATCATCACCGCGACGGATGACGAGCGCGCACGCATCCTCGCCGGCGTCGACGAGCTGTTCACCGCGAACGCCCGCGAGGACGCGGACGGCGGAGAGGTCGTCGACCTGCCCTACCGCACCGAGGCGTTCCGCACGCTCCGGCCGTAGACGCGGGCTCGCCGGGACGCGGGGGCCGCGGTATCCGCTCGTCCTCATCGCCACGGGTGCGTCGCGGCCACCCACGTAGACTGGACTCCCGTGGCTCTCACTATCGGCATCGTCGGCCTGCCCAACGTCGGCAAGTCCACCCTGTTCAACGCGCTGACCAAGAACGACGTGCTCGCGGCGAACTATCCGTTCGCGACGATCGAGCCGAACGTGGGCGTCGTGAGCCTGCCGGATCCGCGCCTCGGGAAGCTCGCTGAGGTGTTCCACTCCGAGCGCATCCTGCCCGCGACGGTGTCGTTCGTCGACATCGCGGGCATCGTCCGCGGGGCGTCCGAGGGGGAGGGGCTGGGCAACCAGTTCCTCGCCAACATCCGCGAGGCCGACGCGATCGCCCAGGTCGTCCGCGGATTCACCGACGACGACGTCGTGCACGTCGAGGGCGGCGTGAACCCGAAGAACGACCTCGAGACCATCAACGCCGAGCTCATGCTCGCCGACCTGCAGACGCTCGAGAAGGCGATCCCGCGCTACGAGAAGGAGGTCAAGGGCAAGAAGGCCGACCCCTCCGTCGTCGAGGCCGCCGTCGCAGCCAAGGACGCGCTCGAGCGCGGTGTGCTGCTCGCGTCGTCGGGCATCGACCTCGCGCCGATCCGCGAGCTGGGCCTGCTCACCGCCAAGCCCTACATCTACGTCTTCAACGTCGACGAGACGGTGCTGACGGATGCTGCGGCAAAGGCCGCGCTCGAGGAGCTCGTCGCTCCCGCCCACGCCGTCTTCCTCGACGCGAAGATCGAGTCGGAGCTCATCGACCTCGATCCCGAGGACGCGGCGGAGCTGCTGGCCTCGACGGGTCAGGACGAGTCGGGCCTCGATCAGCTGGCCCGCATCGGCTTCGAGACGCTGGGTCTGCAGACGTACCTGACGGCCGGTCCGAAGGAGGCGCGCGCGTGGACGATCCCGCGCGGCGCGAAGGCTCCGCAGGCGGCCGGCGTCATCCACACCGACTTCGAGAAGGGCTTTATCAAGGCGGAGGTCATCTCGTTCGACGACCTCGTCGATGCCGGCTCGATCGTCGAAGCCCGCTCGCGCGGCAAGGCCCGTCTCGAGGGCAAGGACTACGTGATGCGCGACGGCGACGTCGTGGAGTTCCGCTTCAACAACTGATCGCCGCGGGTGCGCTTTTCGCTCACCCCGTCAGGCGCCGCCCGATTCCCCGCGACGCGAGAGGACCCCGCATGACCGACATCCAGATCTACGAGCCGGACGGACGCGCGATCCCGTTCGCCGTGGAAGGCGAGGGCCCCGTCTCGCTGGCGCTCCTGCCCGAGGGCGACGTGGGCGCGGACGGTCTCGGCGTCATCTCGCACTACCTCGTCGAGGAGGCCGGCTTCCACGTCGTGCGCATCGGCTCACGGGCGGGTGCCGCGGATGTGGACGAGCAGGTCGAGGACGTCGTCGCCGTGCTCGATCACATCGGCCTCTCGCACACCTGGATCGGCGGACACGGCGCCGGCGGCCGTGTCGCCCGTGCGTTCGCCGCCGCGCACGCCGAGCGGTCGAACGGCCTGCTGCTGCTGGGGGTCGAGGACGAGGAGTCCGCGTTGCCGCCGCTGCTGCCGGTGCTGATCATCCAGGGCTCGGATGACGACGTGACGCCCCCCGAGAACGGGATCCGCCTGCAGGCGACCGCTCCGGAGCGCGCGAGCGTGAAGAACATCGACGGGGCGGGACACCTCTTCCCGCTGGATAATCCCATCGAGACGGCGTTCGTCATCGAGGAATACCTCGACTGGGACTGATCCCGCCGGTCAGCGGTTCGAGAGAAGCGCGCGGGCGACGCGATCGCCCGAGACCAGCGCTCCCTGAATCGAGGCGGTGTCGCGGTGGTCGCCCGCGACGTACACGTGATCGGCGACCTGCGGCGCGCTGGTGGTGCGCAGCGGTGCGGGCTGCGCGGGCAGCGCGTCGGGCAGGTCGTCGCGACGGATGAGCTGCCACGCCGACACGTCGGCGTCGTTCCAGATGAGACCGAGCTGCGTCCGGACGTCGCTCTCCGTCGCGCGGCTGCCCGGGTCTCGGGGCAGCAGGCACGTCGCCTGCACGAGCGCCCGGCCGGGCGGCGCGTAGTCGGGCACCGTGTGCGACATGACAGCCGTGTTGACGACGGGTCCACGCCGTCGCCCGTCGACGCTGAGCAGAGCGGATGCCGGTGGCGTGGCATCCGTCGAGAACCACCAGGTCTGCAGTCCCTTCGTCGCCGGACGCGGCACGTCGACGAGGTCCGCGACCACGTCGGGACCGACGGCGACGACGACGTCCCGGGCGGTCAAGGGGTCGGCGCCGTCCGTGGTCACCCCGACCCCGTGGGGGCCTCGTAGGAGGCCGGTCGCACGGTGCGAGACGCGGATGTCGGCCCCGGCGGTGCGGGCTCGATCGGCGAGCTGACGGGGGAGCGCCTCGATGCCGCCGGCGGGAAGACCGGGCGTCCCCAGGGCGAACATGCGGATGAGGAGGCGCACGAAGGCGTCGGAGGTCATGCCCGCATCGTCCGCGATGACGCCCGCGAGGAACGGCTCGAGCACTTCGGTGCGCAGCGGGCCGTGGACGCCCGCGCGATTCCATCCCTCGCGGAGCGTGCGGTCCTCGCCGTCGATGACCTTCTTGGGCGCGAGCAGCGCGGGCCCCGCCCATCGCGCGAGGGCGGCGAGGTCCCGAGGACGCACCATCCGGCTGCGCAACGTCTGCGGGATGCTCCCGGGCGATCGGAGCGGATGCCGCAGCTCGGCCGTCGTGCGTTCGCGCCGGACGCGCACCCCCACGGGGAAGGCGCGCAGGTCGAGGTCTTCGACGTCGGCCCACCGGCGGACGGCGGGGTAGGTGGGGTTCAGGACGTGGAAGCCCAGGTCGAGGAGGAAGCCGTCGACGACGTCAGTGCGCTCTCGTCCGCCGACCCGGTCCGCGGCCTCGAGCACGACGACGTCGCGCCCGGCGCGGGCGAGCCGCGTCGCGGCTCGGAGTCCGGCGAGGCCCGCTCCGATGACGACGACGTCGTGGGTGGTCACGGGTCGAGCCTAGGGCGGGGATGTGTCGGAAGGGGGGTTGCGGGCGGCGGTCTCGGTGGCAGTTCCTCCACAACCAGCTTGGGGGCGGTGCAGTTAACGCGTCGAACAAAGATTCGAAACTCTAGCGATCGGCGGGCGTAGCGTGATGGCATGACGAACCCCATCACCGCCGTGTCCTCGGCGGCCCGCGCCGGTGCGGGCTCGTGGGGCGATCGGCGGCTGGGAGATCTTCCCGACGACGACTTGATGCGGGTGCAACGGGACCTTGCTCTCATCCGGCGCCTTCTCGACGCCGCGCAGACGGTGGTCGCTTCCGAGATCGCCGGTCGTTCGCGTGCGGATTCGGGCGGCAGCGGCCTGGCCAGGACGCAGGGGTATCGGACACCTGTCGCGATGATCGCCGCAGTGACAGGTCTGGCGCCGGGCGAAGCGTCGCGATTCGTCCGCCTAGGGGATGCGGTTCGGCAACACTCCGCATTCGACGCTGAGCCGCTTCCTCCGCGTCATGCGCACGTCGCCGCCGCGCTGGCGGCCGGCTCCATCGGTGCTCCGGCCGCCGCGGCGATCGTGGCGCTGCTCGATCGCGTCGCGCTCGAGGTCGACGAGGCCGCGCGGAACGAAGCCGAGTACGCGCTCGTCGAGGCCGCGCCCGGCGTCAGCCTCGATGCCCTCGGCACCCTGATCCTGCGGACGGAGGCGCGGCTCGACCCGGACGGCGTGGCCGCTCGAGAGGACGCTCTGCGCGCCGACCGCGCCGTGCATCTCCGGCAGGCACCGAACGGGTCGTTGCACCTCACCGGCGTCTTCGATCCCGAGGGCGGCGCGCCGATCAAACTGTTCCTGGAGACTTTCGTCGCAGCGAAGCTGCGTGCCCGGCTGGATCACGCCGACCGCGACAGCGCGCCCGTCGAGCGGCAGGGTGTGCCGCAGATGCAGGCCGATGCCCTCAGCACTCTCGCCGAGCATGCTCTCGGGTGCTCCTCCGCCGGCATGCCCGCGGAGGGCGCGACGGTCGTCGTGCGCATTGATCTTGCCGACCTCCAGTCCGGTGCGGGTGGCGCCGCGGAGATCGACGGCATCGCCGCACCGATCAGCGCCGCGACGGCGCGCCGGATGGCGGCGGGGGCTGGCGTCATCCCCTGCGTCATGGGCGGCGACGGCGAGATCCTCGACTGGGGGCGCCGCAAGCGGCTGTTCACCACGGCTCAGCGACTGGCGCTGGTCGAGCGCGATGGCGGCTGCGCCAGATGCGGCTCTCCTCCCTCCCACACCAAGGTGCACCACCTGCGATGGTGGGCGAGGGACGGGGGTCCGACCGACCTGGACAACGGCGTGCTGCTCTGCACGTCCTGTCACCACCGCATCCACGATGACGGGTGGGAGATCCGCGTCGAAGGAAGCGGAACGCAGGGGAGGGTGTGGTTCGTGCCGCCCGCGCCGGTCGACGCTTCACGAACGCCCGTTCTCGGAGGGCGGGCGAGGTTCTTGGATGCTTCCGGTGCTTCACGCGAGCCGAGGGTCGCGGCGTGAGCGATGGGGAAGGCGACCGGAATGGGAGAATCGACGGATGACCGCCACGCTCGTCGCCCACGACCTCGCCGGCGGATACGGACACCGCACGCTGTTCGACGGGCTCGACCTGACGGTGGCTCCGGGCGATGTGATCGGAGTCGTCGGAGCGAACGGGGCGGGCAAGTCGACCCTGCTACGACTGCTCGGAGGGATCGATGCGCCGCAGGCGGGCACTGTGCGACTGAGCCCTGCCGACGCGTTCGTCGGGTGGCTTCCGCAGGAGCATGAACGCGTCCCCGGCGAGACGATCGGCGCTTACATCGCGCGTCGGACCGGCTGTGCGCAGGCGACGACTGAGATGGATGCCGCGGCCGCCGCGCTCGCCGACCCGGATGCCGACGCGGCCGACGTCTACTCGGCGGCGCTGGAACGCTGGCTCGCCAGCGGTGCCGCCGACCTCGACGAACGACTGCCGGTGGTGCTGGCGGACCTCGGACTGGCGCTGGACGCCGACCTGCCCATGACGGCCCTCTCGGGCGGGCAGGCGGCTCGCGTCGGGCTGGCGGCGCTCCTGCTCAGCCGGTTCGACATCGTCCTGCTCGACGAGCCCACGAACGATCTCGACCTTGACGGACTCGAACGGCTGGAGGCCTTCGTGCGCGGCATCCGCGGTGGCGTCGTGCTGGTCAGCCACGACCGGGAGTTCCTCGCGCGCTCCGTCACGCGGGTGCTGGAGCTCGACCTCGCGCAGAACATGAACCGTCTCTACGGCGGCGGGTACGACGCCTACCTCGAGGAGCGCGCGACCGTGCGCCGGCATGCGCGTGAGAAGTACGACGAGTTCGCCGAGAAGAAGGCCGACCTCGTCGCCCGAGCGCGCACGCAGCGGGAGTGGTCGAGCCAGGGCGTACGCAACGCGATGAAGAAGGCACCCGACAACGACAAGATCCGCCGCAAGGCGTCAAGCGAGTCGAGCGAGAAGCAGGCGCAGAAGGTCCGCCAGATGGAGAGCCGGATCGCCCGCCTCGACGAGGTCGACGAGCCGCGTAAGGAGTGGCAGCTCGAATTCACCATCGGTGCCGCGCCACGCGCGAGCTCGGTCGTCTCGACGCTGAGCGGCGCGGTGTTCCGACAGGGGGAGTTCACACTCGGACCGGTCTCGCTGCAGGTGAACGCCGGCGACCGCATCGGCATCACCGGTCCCAACGGGGCCGGGAAGACGACCCTCTTGCGCGCCCTCCTCGGGCGTCAGACGCCGCAGGAGGGGTCGGCCGGGGTCGGCGCGAGCATCGAGATCGGCGAGATCGACCAGGCTCGTGCCGTGCTCGCCGGACCGCGGCCGCTGGCCGACGCCTTCGGCGACGTCGTCCCCGACCTGTCGCCCGGCGACGCGCGCACCCTGCTCGCCAAGTTCGGGCTGAAGGCCGACCACGTCACCCGACCCGTCGACGAGCTGTCACCCGGAGAGCGCACGCGCGCGGGTCTCGCCGTGCTCCAGGCGCGAGGGGTCAACGTGCTGGTGCTCGACGAGCCGACCAACCATCTCGACCTTCCCGCCATCGAGCAGCTGGAACAGGCACTCGACTCCTACAGTGGCACTCTGCTGCTCGTGACCCATGATCGCCGGATGCTGGAGGCGGTCCGCACCGATCGGCAGTGGCGCGTGGACGGGGGTCAGGTGACGGAGCTCTGAATGGCCGAGCTCCGGACGACCGAGCCCCGGGTGGCGGGGAACAGCGGGCGGGTGTGACATCGCAGGGGTCGCTGGACCGCGTACGGTATCGAAGGGTGCCTGTGTCGTGACGCAGCCCGCCGGTCACGGCGGGTCTGCGGTAGCACGGCGGCACGGCCGCACCGCACCACAGCAGGGCACCACAGCAACGCAACACGGCAAAACAGCAGCACAGCAGGGGAGAGGAACCCATGGACACGCGCATCGCGGTCGTCTGGAACCCGTCGAAGACCGACCGGGAGACGCTGGAGGAGCCCCTGCTCGCCACCGCGGGCCCTGCCGACATCCAGTGGTGGGAGACGACCGAAGACGACCCCGGCGCCGGGGCGACCGCCCGCGCGCTGGAGGCCCACCCGTCGCTCGTCATCGTCGCCGGCGGTGACGGCACCGTGCGTGCGGTCGCCGAGCATCTGGCCGAGGTGAAGTCGGACGTCGCCCTGGGCATCGTGCCGCTCGGCACCGGGAATCTCCTCGCCCGCAACCTCGAGGTCCCGATCAACGACGTCCCGGCGGCGATCAAGCGCGCACTGACCGGGGAGGCGACGGCCGTCGACGTCGGCTGGGTCGAGGTCGACCTTCCTGAGGGCACCGAGCGTCACGCGTTCGTCGTGATGATCGGCTTCGGCATCGACGCGCACATGATTGCGGAGACGAACGACGACCTCAAGAGCAAGGCGGGATGGCTGGCCTACGTCGAGTCGCTCGGGCGTGCTCTGCAGGCCAGCGAGATCATCCCGTTCAACCTCAGTGTCGATGACCAGCCCGGTCGCGACGAGGACGGGCACACGCTGCTCATCGCCAACTGCGGCTCCCTGCAGGGAGGCGTGACCCTCCTTCCCGACGCCGACCCGTCCGACGGCGAGCTGGACTTCCTGCTGCTGAGCGCCGAGGGCTTCGGCGAGTGGATGGGCACCCTCAAGACGATGGCCTGGGACAACGGGCTGAAGCGGCTCCTCACGAAGTCCGACGAGACCGTCGACAGCGACTCCGTCACGCACGGACGCGCGCGCGCCCTCACCGTGACCCTCGAGGAGCCTCGGCCCTTCGAGATCGACGGCGAGGAGATCGGCGAGACGAAGGCGTTCCGCGTCAGCATCCAGCCCGGCGGCGTCCACGTCCGCTAGGAAGCGAGCGGCTGTCGCCTGCAGAGCGCTCAGACAGCGCGGGGAACGCGGCCGCAGGTGCCACCGCCTCTCGTTCGGGGAAGGCGAGCCCCGGGGAACGGATGCCGCGGCTCAGCGTCCCTGACGCTTCTTGAACGGCTTCGGCTGGCCCTTCACCACGGGTGCCCGACCCTTGCCCTTCGAGGCCTTGGCCTTTCCGCCCCCCGGAGTCTTGGGCGGTGCCACGGGCGGGGGAGCGGCGGCGAGCCGCTCGCGCGCCTCGACGAGCAGCAGCTCACCCGCAGGCGTCAGGCGCGTGGGCCCGCCGTCACGGGTGAGGAGCGGATGCCCCACCTCGGCTTCGAGCTTGTCGAGGGTCGTGTACAGCGACGCCAGGGGGATGCCCAGCGCTTCCGCGGCACGCGGGAAATGCAGTTCCTCCGCCGCGGCGACGAAGCGTGCGAGCTGGGTCGTGTTCATCGTCATGCACCGATTCTCCCCGACGCGATCGCGCTGCGCGCACAGAGAACGGGGCGGCGGGCACCTGCCCACCGCCCCGTCCGCGTACGGATCACGCCGAGGCGTGACGTGCGAGCGGCGTCAGGAGACGCGCGACTCCGACTCGTCGTCGTTGTCGTCGCCCGGGATGTGGACGTCGTTCACGTCGATGTTGACCTCGACGACCTCGAGGCCGGTCACGCGCGCGATCGCACCGGCGACGGCGGCGCGGACCTGGCCGGCGACCTCTTGGATGCGGGCGGGGTACTCGACGACGATCGTCAGGTCGGCGGCGGCCTGCGTGTCGCCCACCTCCACCTTGACGCCCTGGGTCAGGTCGGTGGCGTTCACCGCGTCGCGGATGGCACCGAAGGCGCGCGCTCCGCCGCCGCCGAGCGCGTGCACGCCGGCGACCTCACGGGCGGCGATGCCGGCGACCTTGGCCACCACACCATCGGCGATGTGCGTGCTGCCGGCTGCGGACTCCTCGCCGCGGAGGCTGCGCGTCTCGAGCGTGCGGTCCACGCGGCCGGCGGTGGCGGTCTTCTGGTCTTCGGTTGCCATGAGAGCTCCTATCTCGAAGTGACGTGTTTTACAACCCATGCGGTTGCATATTCCGGGGCGTTATGTTCGGCCCAGTGATAAGAGGTCCGCAGCGGCGGATCCGTCACAAAAAAGTTCGGACGGATTTCGAGGGGTCGTGGTGGGGCAGACGCAGTCAGAGGTGAACGAGGCACTCGCCGCCGTCTCGGATCACATCCTCGTCCAGCGGTCTGTCGACGGCGACCCGGTCGCCTTCGGTGAGCTCGTGCAGCGGCACTCCTCCCTCATGCGGGCGTACGTGTTCCGCATCGTCGGCTCGATCTCCGAGGCGGACGATGTGGTGCAGGAGGCGTTCGTCGTGGCGTGGAAGCAGCTGCCGACGCTGCGCGACCCCTCGGCGGTGAAGGCCTGGCTGATGCGGATCGCCAGCCGCGAGGCTTTCGGGCACATCCGCCGGCGACCCGCGGAGCAGCCCTTCGAGGACTACTCCCGCACGACGCCCGTCGATGCACAGCCCGAGAACGTCGCGGTCCGCAACGCCCAGCTGCGGGCCCTCTCCGCAGCGCTGGACAGATTGTCCGACGACCAGAGACAGGCTTGGCTCCTGCGGGAGATCGCGGAACTGAGCTATACAGAGATTGCGGAAGAGATGGACATACCTCCCAGCACCGTGCGAGGCATCCTGTCACGAGCTCGAGCGAGCATCGCCGTCCAGATGGAGGAGTGGCGATGAGCGACGACAGAGTCCCCGACAGGCTCGACTGCGGCCGCTCGGTCGAGGAGCTGAGCGCGTACCTCGAGGCCGGCCGGCAGCCCTACGACCGTGACATCGAGACGTGTCCGGACTGCCTCAACGCCATCGAGTCCCTGCAGCGCGTCGGCCAGCTGTCCCGAGACCTCGTCGCCGAGGACGCTGCGCTGCTCCCCGCGCCACCGCAGAGCTGGTTCGAGGGCATCTTCTCGGCGATCCATTCCGAACTGCGGGCGGGTCGCAGCATCCCGATCACGCATCCCGATCCGCGCGTGTCGATCACCCTCGCGGAAGGCGCCGTGCGGGCGCTCCTGCGTTCGGTCGGCGACGCTCTCGACGGCGTCTTCATCGGACGCACGGAGATCGTCGGGGACGCCGAGACCCCCGGTGCACCCGTGCAGGTGGTCCTCACGGCGACCGTCGGGTGGGGTCAGTCCATCCCCGATGTCTCCGAGGCCCTGCGCGTCAAGGTCTTCGAGGCGCTCGAGCGCCACACGGAACTGAACGTCACCGCCGTCGACGTGATCGTCGAGGACATCCACGGATACACCCCGAAGGACGAGAGATGACCGACACGACCCCGATCACGCCCGACTTCGTGACCCGCATCCGCGCGGTCGACGGCGTCACCGATGTCTTCTCCTACCCGACGGGCCTCGCGAGGGTGCCCGGTGTGATTGCCGCGGCCACCGGCGCCGCGGAGGACAGGCGCACCGACCTCGCCGTCACCGTGCGCGACGGCGTGCCCACCCTCGCCACCCGCATCGCGGCGTCGGCCGTGGACCGTGCCCCCGATGCCGCGCGCCGGGTCGCCGACGCGCTCCTCGACCTGACCCCTCCGAACGTGCGCATCGCGATCCAGGTCGCCCGCATCCACTGAACACCGGCGTGGTGCGTCGTCCGTCTTTCAGGACATCGGCGTCGAGTCAACGCCCTCGGCGTCGGAGGTGCCTGCACGCACACTGAACCTTCATCTCGAGGAAGGCAGTGCGCATGAAGGCGTTGACATGGCAGGGCAAGCGGAACGTCTCGGTGGAGACGGTCCCCGACCCGGTGATACAGCACCCCACGGACGCGATCATCCGGGTGACCTCGACGGCGATCTGCGGCTCCGACCTGCACCTGTATGAGGTGTTCGGGCCGTTCCTCGACGCCGGCGACATCCTGGGGCACGAGCCGATGGGCGTGGTGGTCGAGGTGGGCTCGGCCGTGACCAGCCTGGCGGTGGGCGACCGGGTCGTCGTGCCGTTCAATATCTCGTGCGGACAGTGCTTCATGTGCCGGCGCGGGCTGCAGTCGCAGTGCGAGACGACGCAGGTGACCGAGTACGGCAGCGGCGCCTCGCTGTTCGGCTACACCAAGCTGTACGGCCAGGTGCCCGGTGGCCAGGCGGAGTACCTCCGCATCCCGCTGGCCGACTACAACCACGTGCGCGTCGGCGACGAGCTGCCCGACGATCGCTACCTCTTCCTGAGCGACATCCTCCCCACCGCCTGGCAGGGCGTGGAGTACGCCGAGGTGCCGCAGGGCGGGACGATGGTCGTGATGGGTCTCGGACCGGTCGGCCAGTTCGCCGCCCGCATCGGCGTGCAGCGCGGCTACCGCGTGCTGGCGGTCGAGCCCGAGGCGGACCGCCGTGCCATGGCCGAGCGTCACGGCGTGCTCGCCTACGACCTGACCGACGACGTCGTGGAGCAGCTCCGCGACCTGACCGAGGGCAGGGGAGCGGACGGCGTGGTGGACGCCGTGGGCCTCGAGGCGCACGGCAATCCGGGCGTGAAGTTCGCGCAGAACGCTATCGGCCTGCTGCCGGACGGCATCGCTCAGAAGCTGATGGACACCGCCGGCATGGACCGCCTCGCCAGCGTCTACGCCTCGATCGACGTCGTGCGCCGCGGCGGCACCGTGTCGCTGTCGGGCGTCTACGCCGGCGACGCCGACGTGCTGCCCATGAAGACGATGTTCGACAAGCAGCTCAGTCTGCGGATGGGTCAGTGCAACGTCAAGAACTGGGTCGAGGACATCCTGCCGCTCGTCGAGGATCCGGCGGATCCGCTCGGCGTCATGGACCTCGTGACGCACCACGCGCCGCTCGAGGATGCGCCGGCGCTCTACGAGACGTTCCAGAAGAAGGAGGACGGATGCATCAAGGTCGTCCTCCGTCCCGGAGCACCGGTCGTCGCGGGCGGGGGAGCATGAGGACCCCTCTCCGCGAGGACGGCCTCGGGCTGCTTCTGCACGGCTACGGTCTGGGCGCGCGCATCTGGGCGCGCGTGCCTCCGGGCGCGCGCGCCGCTCCCATGCGTTTGCTGGGACGACCGGCGCTGTTCGTCCGCGGCGCCGAGGGCGTCGCCACGTTCTACGACGACACCGCGGTGGCGCGTCACGGCGCGATGCCGGCGCTGGTGCAGGTCACGCTCTTCGGGCGTGGGTCGGTGCACAGCCTCGACGGCGATGAGCATCGACACCGGAAGCGCACGTTCGTCGATGTCGCCTACGACCCCGACGAGGTCGCCCGCTACCTGCCGCTCCTCGAGACGGAATGGCGGGCGGAGGTGGCCGACTGGGCGGCAGGCTCCGCGCGCTCCGCCTACGACGCCGCCGTCGGAGCGTTCGGACGGTCGGTGATGGCGTGGGCGGGGCTTCCGGGCACCGCCGCCGCCAGGACGCGCTGGGCCGCGCGCCTCGCCCAGATCGTGGACGGCTTCGGAGCGCCGTACTCGCCGGCCTACCTCGCCGCGGCGGCGAACCGCTGGTGGTCGGATCGCCACGCCCGCAACCTCATCGAGGCCGTCCGTGCGGGCGCCCTCCACCCGGCTGAGGGGACCGCGCTGCACGCCTGGGCATGGCACCGCGACCCCGCGGGGGCGCTTCTGCCGTCACGACTCGCGGGCGTCGAGCTCCAGAACAGCATGCGGCCGATGATCGCCGTCGCGCGCTTCGTCGCCTTCGCCGCGAAGGAGCTGCACGACCGGCCGGAGTGGCGGGCGCGCATCGCGGTCGAGACGGCGGAGCGCGGACGTGTCGTAGAGGGTCCGCTCGCGACCGCATTCGCGCAGGAGATCCGGCGCACGGCGCCGTTCGTGCCGATGCTGCCCGGGTGGGCGCTGAGGGACGTCTCGGTGGCGGGTGAGACCGTGCATGCGGGCGGGCGCGTCGTGCTCGACATCCTCGGCACGGATCTCGACGAGAGCTCCTGGGAGCGGCCGGAGGAGTTCGACCCCGAGCGATTCGTCGGCGTCGAGGACTACGAGGCGCTCCCGGCGTTCATCCCGCACGGCGGAGCGGACGTGGCGTCCGGTCATCGCTGTCCCGGCGAGAAGCTCGCCATCGCCGGTCTGTCGGCGGCCATCGCGGCGCTCAGCGATCCGCGCGTCGGCATCCTCGGCGACGGGCTCGAGGTCAACCGTCGCCGGATGCCGACGATGCCGGCCTCGGGCGGGGCGGTTCGCGCCACGGGAGGCGGGTGCCCGTTCCACCGTTCGAGCGGTGGCACGGCCACGGACGAGGGCCACCGGATCTGAGCCCGGGCGCCGACGTCCTCAGGCGCCGATGTGCGGGGGATGCCGCCGCTCGAGGGCGGATCCCTCCACGTCGACGTTGGGGATGATGCGGTCGAGCCATTTCGGCAGCCACCACGCGGCGCCGCCGAGCAGGTGCATCAGCGCCGGCACCAGCAGCATGCGCACGACGAATGCGTCGAAGAGCACGCCGAGCGCGAGCCCGACGCCCATCGATTTGATGATGACCGCCTCGGAGCTGATGAAGCCCGAGAACACCGCGATCATGATGAGCGCCGCCGCGGTCACCACCGTCCGACCCGCCCGGAAACCCTGGGCGACGGCGAGGCGAGGCGCCGCGCCGTGCGCCCACGCCTCCCGCATGCCGGTGGTGAGGAAGAGCTGGTAGTCCATCGCCAGGCCGAAGAGGATCCCCACGAGGATCACCGGCAGGAAGCTCAGGATCGGCCCTGGATTGCTCACGCCCAGGAGGGAGGCGAACCATCCCCACTGGAACACGGCCGTCACCGCGCCGTACGTGGCGAACAGCGACAGGACGAAGCCCGCGGTTGCCAGCAGCGGCACGAGGAGCGAGCGGAACACCATCACCATGATGAGGAACGACAGCCCGACCACGACCAGCAGGTACAGCGGCAGCACGTCGGCAAGGCCCTCGGAGATGTCGATGTTGATCGCGGCCTGACCCGCGACGCCCAGCGGGATGTCGCCGTCCACCGGCGGCAGGGTGCGCAGCGTCCGCACGAGCTCGGTCGTGGAGTCGCTGTTGGGTCCCTCGGCCGGCAGCACCTGGAACGCGGCCAGTCGGTTGTCGTCGGAGATGGCGACCGGCGCCACGGTGACCACGTCGCCCTGGGCCGCGAGTTCGCGGGCGACGGCCAAGCGGGCATCCAGTGCGCCGTCGTCGTCGAGCCCCTCGGGCAGCGCCGCGGTCACCAGGAGCGGACCGTTCACGCCGGCGCCGAAGGCCTGCTCCGTGAGCGTGAAGGCGCGGTAGGCGGTGGAATCCGCTGCCTCCGATCCGCCGTCGGGCAGACCCAGGCGCATCGAGAGGGCGGGAATCGCCACCACGAGCAGGGCGACGGTGGCCACCAGCACCGTCAGCGCCGCCCGCCAGGTCGGCATCGGCGTCACGGCCGGGCCGCGCTGCGCGCGACGTGACGAGGCCGCCGGCGTCCAGGGGGTGTCGACGGCGACGGCCGCCACCGCTCCCGTCGCGGCTTCGCGCAGCGCCCTGCGCGTGAGGGGAGGACCATCGGATGCTGCGGCCTGGCCGCCGCGCGAGGCCGCGGTCGCAGCCGGTGCCGACCCAGGGGCAGCCGATGCTGACGGAGTCGGAGCAACGGCAGCTGGAGCAGAGACGGCGGCACCGGGTGCAGCCGGTGCCGCCGCGGGGTGCGCCGCAGCGGCCGCGGCGCGCTCCCGCGCCC
The DNA here is from genome assembly GCF_047237905.1 of Microbacterium jepli. Classification (NCBI taxonomy): domain Bacteria; kingdom Bacillati; phylum Actinomycetota; class Actinomycetes; order Micrococcales; family Microbacteriaceae; genus Microbacterium; species Microbacterium jepli. The sequence goes on from NZ_JBDFLW010000005.1 coordinate 1,495,705, forward strand.
GGCGGCTGAGGATGCGGGTGCCGGCCAGACCGAGCAGGGCAGGGATCAGCGAGATGGCGATGAGGACGGCGATCAGCACGCTCACCGCGCCGACGGTGCCCATCAGGCCGAGGAACGGGATGCCGGTGATGTTGAGCGCGAGGAGCGCGACGATGACCGTGGTGCCGGCGAACACGACGGCGTTGCCGGCGGTGCCGTTCGCGAGGCCGATCGACTCCCGCACGTCGGCGCCCTGCAGCAGCTGCTTCCGGTGGCGGTAGAGGATGAACAGCGCATAGTCGATGCCCACGGCGAGACCCAGCATGACACCGAGGATCGGGGTCACCGAGGCCATCTGGACGACGCCGGAGAACGCGAGGGTCGACAGGGCGCCGATCGCCACGCCCACGAGCGCCGTGACGATCGGGAAGGCGGCGGCCAGGAGCGATCCGAGCACGACGATGAGGACCACCGCGGCCAGTGCGACGCCGAGTGCTTCGCCGACGCCGAGGATCTCGGGGATGCCCTGCGCGATGTCGGTGGAGATGGCGACCTCGACGCCGCCGATCGGCGTCTCGATGAAGTGCGCGATGACCGCGTCCTTCGCCTCCTGCGGCAGCTCGAGACGGGGGACGGTGAACTGCACGTTGGCGATCGCGGTCGCGCCGTCATCCGACACGACGCGGATGCCGTCGGTGTAGCCGAGGAGCTCGGCGCCCTTCTCCAGCTTCGCCGACTCCTGGTCGAGGGTGGTGAGGCCGGCGGTCAGCTGCGCCTGCTGCTGCTCGAGCTGCGCGCGCTGGGCGTCGAGCTGCTGCTGCTGCGCATCGAGGGCGGCGGTATCGGCTCCGGCGGCCACGGCCTGCGCACGTGCGCCGTCGAGCTGCGCCTGTCCGGCGGCGAGCTGGGCGCTGCCGGCATCCAGCTGCTGCTGCCCGCTCTCGGCCTGCGCGCGGGCGGCCTCGATCTGCGCACGGCCGTCGTCGATCTGCCTCTGCTGGTCGGCCAGCTGCGCGGCGGTGTCGAAGGGGTCGATGACGTCGGAGACGTCGGGGAGGCTGCGCGCCGAGGTGATGATGTCCGTGATGGCGGTGCGCTGGTCGTCGGTGAGTGCGCTTCCGTCCGTGGCGTGGAAGACGATCGTGCCGGACCCGCCGCTGAAGGCGGGGAGCTCCTTCTCGAGGTCCTCGATCACCTTGCCGGAGGCCGTGTTCGGCACGTCGAAGCTCGAGCTCAAGCCGGAGAAGCCGACGAGGAACCCGCCGACCGCCAGGGCGAGGATGACGATCCAGGCGGAGATGACCGTCCATGCGCGGCGCGCGGCGAACGTTCCCAGGCGGTGCAGCAGCTCGGCCACTTTTCTCCTCTGATGCGGGGCGTCGTACGACGAGGCGGTTGCCTCGACGCGGACGGGCGGAGCTAAGATAACACGGTCCGTCTCGTCTCTCGGAGGGAGTCCCGTGGCCCTGCCCCGCAGCGGTCCCGTCCGCAGTGAGCATGCACGGCGGGCGATCCTCCACGCGACGGCGACCCTCCTGGCAGAGCGAGGCTATGACCACCTCACGATCGAGGGGATCGCCGCGGCCGCCGGCGTCGGCAAGCAGACGATCTACCGGTGGTGGCCGTCGAAAGGCGACATCATCGCGGAGTGCCTGCTCGAGGGCATGGTCGTGCCGGGCCGCGGCGAGCTGCCGGACACCGGCGACATCCGGGCCGACCTCACCCGGTGGCTGCGGGAGGTGGCCGACATCCTCGCCCACGACGAGGGCGAGCTGCTGCTGCGATCGCTCATCGCCGCCGCCGCCGAGCACGTCGAGGTCGGCCGGCGTCTTCGCGACGTGCTGGCCGGCCCCGAGTCCCTCTCCGGACGATTGGAGCGAGCCACAGGCACCGTGCCGAACCTGCCGCCCGGGGCGCCCGTGGAGGAGATCGCCGAGGCGCTCATCGGCGCGCTCCTCCTGCGCGCCCTCAGCCGCTCGCCGCTGCAGCACGCCGACATCGACCGGCTGCTGCGCGCGGTGCTCGGCTAGCCTCGCAGCCCAGAACCGACCGCCACAGCGCATAGCCGCGGCGCAGAGCCGACGACAAGCAGCCGCGGATCACGGATGCTTCTGCGCGGTCCCGTTCGCGGCATCCGGCGACTCCAGCTGATCGCTCACGGCGTCGCTCTTCACCTCGTCCGACATGGCGTCGGTCGGCGGCGCATCGTCGTGCTGCGCGTCGTCGCTGTGGCGGGTGTGGGGTTCGCGATCGCTCATGATGCATCCTCTCTGCGGTCGGCGTGTGCCGGCCTGGCTCGAGCCTGCGCCCGGGAGGCGCGCGTCGGCACGGGCTTCCTCCCCGAGCGCCCACGTGATAGTCCCCGGCGATAGCGTCGACCCATGCCGACGGACGAGCACGACGAGGAGCGCTGGCTGGTGATCGACGGGCGCCGCTGGCGCCGGACCGATCCGGTGATCCCGGACGACCTGGCCGCCGCCCTGCGTTCCCACCTCGGCCGCGGGCGTTCGGCGGTGCGCTCCGCGAAGCGCGCCGATGACGAGGCCGCCGTCGCCGCGGCCCGGCGGCGCGTGGGGCTGGCCAAGCACGGTCTGGGGGAGCGGGGACCGTACTGGTGGGAAAGGCCGGAGCATGAGCGGGTGGCCGACGCGCGCGCCGCGCTGCGCGATCTCGACGCTCTGCCCGACGCCTGAGCACGGCCGCGAGCGCCTGACCTGTCAACCCCGGCGGACGGCGGACGGAGAGCGCCTACGCTCGTCGGAAGCCCGTCCGCGGGGAGCGCGACCCGCAGCATCCGTCTGGAGATCCATGCCGTCCGAGCGACCGTCATCCTTCCACCGCGTCCTGGTGATCGGAGGCGGCAACGGCGGCCTCTCGGTCGCCGGACGACTGCGCCGGCAGGGCGTCACGGACATCGTGGTGATCGAACCCCGCACCGAGCACCTCTACAAGCCGCTCTTCAGCTACATCGCCGGCGGTACGGCGCGGGCGAAGGAGGTGATCCGCGACCAGGGGGCGGTGACGCCGAAGGGCGTGTCGTGGATCCGCGACGCCGTCACCGCCATCGATCCCGAGACGAGCTCCGTGACGCTCGCGACCGGGGCCACCGTGCGGTACGAGCATCTCATCGTGTGCCCGGGCATCCAGCAGGACTGGGATGCCGTCCCCGGCCTCGCGGAGGCGGTGTCCACCCCGGAGGTCGCGTCGAACTACACGCTCGACCTGGCCGTGAAGACGTCGCACCTGCTGCAGGACGTCACCCGAGGCACGGTGGTGTTCGCGCAGCCGCCCGGACCCGCGTCGTGCGCGGGCGCCATCCAGAAGCCGATGTACCAGGCCTGCGCCTACTGGCGTGCGCGCGGGGTGCTGCAGGACATCCGCGTCGTGCTCGTCGTGCCTGACGCCACCGTCTACGGCGTCCCCGAGGTCGACCGGGAGCTCGACCGCAAGATCGCCGAGTACGGCATTGAGCTGAACACCGCCAGCACCGTCGCCGAGGTGGATGCCGCGGCTCGCACCGTGCTCGTCGCCCGCAGCGACGGGCGCCGGACGCGCCGGCTGGAGTACGACGCCCTCGTGATCGAGCCGCCGCAGAGCGCACCCGACTGGCTGGCCGCCACGGCGCTCGCCGATCCGAGCGACGAACGGGGATTCGTGGAGGTGGACCCGCGGACGCTCCGCCACCGCCGGTACCCGAACGTGTGGGCGCTGGGGGATGCCGCGGCCACGACCAACTCGAAGTCGGGCGGCGCGCTGCGCAAGCAGACGATGGTGCTCGCGAAGAACCTGACTGCGGTGCTCCGCGGACGCCGCCCGTCCGCACGGTACGACGGCTACGGCGTGTGCCCGTTCACCGTGTCGCGCTCGACCGTCGTCTTCGCGGAGTTCGACGACGAGCTGCGGCTGCAGCCCTCGGTGCCGTTCTGGCACGGGCTGGTGCGCGAGCGGCGGCTGACCTGGTTCCTCGACCGGCACGTGCTGCCGTGGGTCTACTGGAATCTCATCCTGCAGGGCCGAGCCTGAGACCGGCGCGGCGGCCGTGCGTCAGTCGGCCTCGTCCAGCACCGGGCCGCCCGGACGCACCGCGGCGTCGTCGCGCACGTCGATCCGCGTGACCCCGTCGCGGTGCGACACGTCGATGCGCGGCGCGGCGTCCGCCTCGACGGCGCCGGGCGCGGCCAGCAGCTGATCGCGGCGCTTGGCCTCGTCGTCCATCGGGTCGGGGGCGGCATCGATCGGGTCGGTCACACCTGAACGCTAGAGGCGACGCCGCACGCGGTCGCGGGGGTTGACACCCTCGCCGGAAGTCGCGTGTCCGCCGGCCGACGACGCCCGCATGCCGGTGTGAGCCGCGTGCTGCGCGTGTACTCGCGGCCCCCCCCGACCTGCAACCCCCGTGCACGCACGGCGGGCGGGCGGATTGAGTGGCCGCACGTCGCTTCCCACTCCGGGAACGCGTAAGGAAGGAGACCACGGATGTTTTTCCATCGACAGGAACTGCAGCACAAGGCCACGCCCGACAAGCCCGACGCCGTCTACGCCCGCAAGCTGCAGGAGGTGCTCGGCGGGCAGTACGGCGAGATCACCGTCGCCCTGCAGTACCAGTTCCAGGCGTGGAACATGCACATCCCCGGGAAGTACCGCGACCTCGTGTTCGGCATCGGCGCCGAGGAGATGGGCCACGTCGAGATGCTCGCCGTGATGATCGCCCAGCTGCTGGAGAAGTCGCCCCTCGGCATCACCGGAGACGCGGTGCAGAGCGACCCGACGGTGGCCGCGGTGATCGGCGGCACCGACATCCAGCACGGCATCGTCGCCGGTGCCGGCGCGCGCGCCGTCGACAGCATGGGCAACCCCTGGTCGGGGTCGTACATCACCTCCAGCGGCAACCTGCTGGCCGACTTCCAGGCCAACGCGAATGCCGAGATGCAGGGCCGCGTGCAGGTCGCGCGGCTCTACCACATGACCGATGATCACGGTGTCCGCGACCTCTTGAGCTTCCTGCTGGCGCGCGACACCATGCACCAGAACCAGTGGCTGGCCGCCGCCGCGGAGCTCATGGAGGAGGGTGTCGAAGCACTCCCGGTGCCGAGCAACTTCCCGCTGTCGAAGGAGGACCGCAACGTGGCGTACCAGTACATCAACTTCTCCGACGGTGCCGCGGCATCCGAGGGTCGCTGGGCCAGCGGGCCGACGCCCGACGGCCACGGGGAATTCAGCTACGTGGCGGAGCCGCAGCCGGGCGTCCCCATGCCCCCGCCCACGCACCCCGACTCCCGCTTCTACGGCACCACCGAGATCCCGAATGTGGTCGAGAAGGTCGCCGGGGCCGTGCTGGACACCTTCAGCAGGGAATGAGCCCGCTCTGAGCAACGACGGATGCCGCGTCCTGGGGAACGCGGCATCCGTCGTGTCGTGTGAAGCGCAGGCGGGGCCTACTCCCTTTCGGCGTCCGGTGGCGGGCGGCGCCGCTCTCAGCGCCGGACCGCGCGTCGCACCAGCGCCGTGCCGGCGGCGATCGCCAGGAGCCAGGGCCCGGCGACGAGGAGCGGATCCATCCACGTGTGCTTCTGATCGATGCGCCCGGGCTGCCGCCGTGACGCGATCGGGCTCCGGCCGCGCTCGCCGAGCACCCCGGAGAGGGTCAGCGGATCGTCGGGCCGCCGGGAGGCGAGCGATCGCAGGTGGGCACCCGCGGCATCCACCCGATCCCCGAGGATCAGCAGCAGCCAGTGCGCCGTCTGCCCCTCGCTGTAGCGGCGGTAGGCGCGACGGCGGATGGCGCCGGAGACGCCGTGCAGCGGCTGCGCGGTGCCGAAGACCGGCGTGAGCCGCTCGTGCTCGACGGAGCGCTCGCGCTCGCCGACCTCGGGCTGCTGCTCGGGAAGGTCCCAGTGGGCGCCGGTGACGATGCCGGGCTGCTCGCGCGGGAACGCCGGCCGGTCGGCGTGGTCGAGATCTGCACCCCATCCGGGGATGCGGGCACGCAGCGCCTCGGGATCGTGTGCGGGACCGGGCTTTTCGGCGGTGTAGGGCATGACGGCCTCCTCGATTCAGGCGGTGGGGACGATGACGGGCTTGATGATGTCGTCGAGCTTCGACGAGAACACGTGGTAGCCCTCGGCGATGTGCTCGAGGGGGAAGCGGTGGGAGATGAGGTCGCGCGGTCGAACGGCCCCGGAGCGGATGTGCTCGAAGAGGCGGTCCCACTGGCGCACGACGGGCGCCTGATTCGTCCGCAGCGTGATCCCCTTGTTGACGGCGTCGCCGAACTTGACCGCGCTGAAGATGGGACCGTAGGCGCCCATCACCGAGACGGTGCCGCCCTTGCGCACGGCGTCGATCGCCCAGTTGAGAGCGACGGGGGAGCCACCCTGCAGCTTCAGCTTCGCCGAGGTGACGTGCTGCAGCACATGGCCGTCGGCCTCCGCGCCCACCGCGTCGATGACGGCGTCCGCGCCCAGTCCGCCGGTCGTCTTCTTGAGGACGCGCACGATGTCGTCGACCTCGCCGAAGTTGATCGTCTCCGCGTAGGCGAACTCCCGCGCCTTGCGGAGGCGGTACTCCAGGTGGTCGACGACGATCACGCGCCCGGCGCCCATGAGCCAGCACGAGCGCGCGGCAGCCAGCCCGACGGGGCCCGCTCCCATCACGACGACGGTGTCGCCCTCGACGATGTCGGCGAGCTGCGCGCCGAAGTAGCCGGTGGAGAAGGCGTCCGTCAGCATCAGGGCGTCCTCGTCGGCGATGTCGTCGGGGATGACCCGCGGACCGACGTCGGCGAAGGGCACACGCACGCGCTCGGCCTGACCGCCGTCGTACCCGCCCGCGGTGTGCGAGTAGCCGTAAATCCCGCCGACGGCCGTGGCGTTCGCGTTGACGTTGTGGCAGTTCGAGAACAGTCCGCGCGCGCAGAAGAAGCACGAGCCGCAGTAGATGTTGAAGGGGACCATGACCCGGTCGCCCACGCTCAGGCGCTCCACGCCGGACCCGACCTCCTCCACGGTGCCGATGAACTCGTGCCCGAAGGTGTGGCCGATCCGGGTGTCGGGCAGCATGCCGTGGTAGAGGTGCAGGTCGGAGCCGCAGATGGCCGCCAGTTCCACGCGCACGACGGCGTCGCCGGGGTGTGCGATCACGGGGTCGGGCTTCTCCTGCACGCGGATCTTGTACGGGCCGCGGTAGGCCATGGCTCTCATCGGGTTCTCCTTCGGTGCGGGTGGATCTCGGATCGGTCGGGTCGAGCGGCCGCGGAAGCGGGTCAGCCGATGCCGGCCCGCCATGCCTGCTCGACGGCGCGTCGGATTCCGCCGCGGAAAGGTGAGCCGTGCCCCGGCAGGACGAGCGAGGCATCCGTCTGCGCCAGCCTCGTCAGACTGCGCACGTTCTCGGCCACGTCGGCCGTGGCCGCCCGCGCCACCATCCGGGGGCCGGTGCGCCCGGTGTAGGGATCCAGCGTCACGAGCGCGTCCCCCGACAGGAGTATGCCGCGCTCGGGCATGAGGTAGGCGCAGTGCCCGTCGGTGTGACCGGGCGAGAAGACCGGCACGAGACCGCCGGGCACATCCAGCACCTCGCCGGGTCGGATGTCGCCCGCGGCCTCCGCACCCTTCACCGTGAGCGCTCCCGCGGCCGTCAGCCGCGCCAGCAGCGGGATCGCGCGCGGGAAGCGCACGGGGTAGGCCCACCGCGGACGCTCGTGGTCGTACCGATACGGATGCCGCACCAGCCGCCGATCGGCGGGATGCACGTGCGACTCGACGCCGTGGTCGAGCCCCAGACGGCGGCAGAGTCCGACATGGTCGAAATGACCGTGTGTCAGCAGCACCGCGGAGATGTCCTCCGGCGCCGCGCCCACCGAGGTCAGCGCCGCGCCGAGCGTGCGCCACATGCCCGGAAGCCCGGCGTCGACGAGGGTGATCCCGGCGGAGGTGACGATCAGGTAGCAGTTGACGGTCGCCCGGTGGATGCGCATCACGCCGGGGGCGACCTGGGTGACGCCCGCGGGCTCAGTCGCCATCGTGGTGCTCCTGCGCGCGCCGGGCGTCGTCCTCGAGGCGCATCCGCTCGCGCACGCCGCCGTCGACGGTGGTGCCGATCGGGAGCCGCTCGTGGAGCGATCCGGAGGTGGCGGGCACCGGCGTGCCGCGCTCGGCCTCGCGCCGCATGATCTCGGCCGACGCCCGCGCCGTGGTGCCCGGCAGGAGTCGCGCCGACGCGTCGGCGCCGTGCGCCTTGACGCCGACGGTCTGCTTCTCCTCGGGCTTCAGGCAGGCCCGCACGATGGCGTCGACGACGAGTTCGGGGTCGTCGAGGGCGGCCATGCGCGCGGCGTGACCGGTGTAGTTGCCGGCGTGCGACCAGAACGGGGTGTCGATCGCCCAGGGCATCACCGTGCCCACCGAGATGTGGTCGTCGAGGCCCGCGAGGCGGAGTTCCTCGTTGAGCGAGCGCGTGACACTGAGCACCGCCGCCTTCGTCGCCGCGTAGGTGGTCTGCAGGGCCAGCGGAACGTCGCTCTCGACGGAACCGATGTTGATGAGCGTTCCGGACCCGCGGGCGACGAAGTGCGTCAACGCGACGTGGGCCCCGTTGAGGACGCCCGTCACGTTCACCTCGACGGTGCGCGCGTGATCCGCCGGTGGGATCTCCCAGAAGTACCCGACCGCGCCGACGCCCGCGTTGCTGATCCAGATGTCGATCCCGCCGAACGCGGCGATCGCCTCCGCCACGACGCGTTGCATGTCGGCAGCCGTGCTGACATCGGCTGCGACGGCGATCGCGGTGCCGCCTTCGGCGGCGATCTGCGCGGCCAGCGCGTCGAGCACGTCCCCGCGGCGGGCGACGAGCGCCACACGGGCCCCGAGCGCCGCCAGCCGGATGGCCGCGCCGCGGCCGATGCCGCTGGACGCACCCGTGACGACGACCGTGCGTCCGCTCAGGCGTTCCTCGTGACGGACCACGTCAGCTCAGGCGTTCCACGCGACGAGGCCGACGAGCAGCAGCAGCACCAGGGTGACGGCGACCTGCGCGGCGAACACGATCGGCACGCCGCGCGCCCGGCGGCTGCGTCCTCGTGACCGGACGAGCGCGGCGGCCGCCCAGGCGAGGCAGCCGACCTGCACAGCGATGCCCAGCCACGCGGGAGCGGCGCTGACGGGTACGAGGAACGCCAGCACGGCGATCGCCACCACCGAGAACACGATCACGACGACCGTCCACACGGGCGCGCGATGTCCGTCGGCGGGGTTCTCGTCGGACGAGGCCGACCGCGTCGGAGTCTGGGCCACGGCCGCGCTGCCGGCGAGGTGCTCGGCGTCGACACCGGGTTCGAGGCTCTGCACCCACTCCCGGGCGTCCGCGCCCTTCTCTGGATCGGATCCGGCGGTGCTCATGCGCGACGCCAGTCGTCGGACGTCAGATGGGATCCCGCCTGCGGGCCCATCTGCAGCATCCCGCCGTCGACGACCCAGCTCGCACCAGTGACGTACGACGCCGCGGGCGTCGCGAGGAACGCGACGACCGCTGCGATCTCCTCGGGGCGCCCGGGGCGGCCCAGCGGGATGCCGCCGCGGTGGGTGGATTCGGCATCCTCCGCGTCCATGTCGTTGAGCGGGGTGGCGATCTCCCCGGGGCCGACGGCGTTCACCGTGATGCCGTGCTCGCCGAGCTCGAGGGCCATCACCTTCAGCAGCCCGCCCAGTCCGTGCTTGGCGGCGACGTAGTTCGACGATCCCACGCGCGGCTGGTGCTCGTGGACGCTGGTGATCGCCATGATGCGCCCGCCTCGGTCGGCGGCGACCATGCGCCGCGCGGCCGCCTGCAGGCACACGAAGGCGCCGTCGAGGTTGAGGGCCAGCGTCGAGCGCCACTCGTCGAGGGGGAGGTCGAGGAAGGGCGTGCCGCCGCCGCCGCCGGCGTTGCTGACGAAGACGTCGAGTCCGCCGAGCTCGTCGGCGAGGTCGTCGATGACGGCGCCCGCCTCATCAAGCTTCGTGACGTCGAGCTGCCGCACGACCGCGGTGCGTCCGCGTTCGCGGACGAGCTGGGCGGTCTTCTGCGCACCGTCCTCGTCGCTGTGCCAGGTGACGCCCACGTCGAGGCCGGCTTCGGCGAGTGCGACGGCGGTGGCGGCGCCGATGCCCGAGTCGGAGGCGGTGACGATGGCGGTGGCGGGGGAGAAGGACTGAGTCATGTCCGCACGCTAACCGCGGGGGCGCCCTGCGGAGGCGGGGGTTTACAGCATGGGACGCGGACGCTAGACCCCGGCGCGATCGCAGCCGGCGCCGGGAAAAGAAGAACCTCCTGTGATCCCGATCCGACTCGGAGGAGTCGGCCGCGATCGCAGGAGGCTGGTCGTGCCGTGTCGTGCGTCAGTGCGCGCAGGCCGTCAGAACGGCATCACGGGCCAGGTCGAGGCTCGACCATTCACCGACGTAGGTCCGGGTGGAGTTCCGCGCGAAGAACCGGTGCTCGCTGTGCTGTTCGATCGTCCCGAGGAACATCCCGTCGGCGCTGGCGACCCAGAATCCCGGTTCGACCTCGCGCCACACGGGATCAGCTGGCTGATCCGGTTTCGGCGGGGCACTTTCGATGAGTGTCATCTGTGCTCCTTTGCATCAAGGCGCTCTTCGCGCCGCATCTTGATTAGATCGCCCCATGCGCAGGACATCAGGGGGATTGACAAAAGCGGGGACTCGCGCTCTCGCGAATCCCCGCTTTCCGGCCCCCCGGAAACTGCTCAGGCGGACGGCGCCTCGGGGTCGAGGGCTCTCAGCTGGTCCTCCTCCACGGCGTTGTCGGCCTGAAGCTGGTCTTGCGTGGTCTCGTCCCCGCCGAGGGGGAGATCGTCGTCATCGGGGCGGTCGGAGGGCGTCGAGGTCTGGTCCATGCAGCACACGCTACGCCCACCGCCGAGGTCGGGGGCCGGTGTCAACCCTCAAACGGATGCCGGCGGACCGTCCCTAGCGTGGGGTCATGACGATCACGGAGCTATGGCTGGTGCGGCACGGCGAGAGCATCGGCAACGTCCGCGCGTCGCACGCCGAGCGGGAGGGGCTCGAGACGATCGACCTCGAGGACCGCGATGCGGACGTGCCGCTGTCGGAGGTCGGCGAGGAGCAGGCTCGGGCCCTGGGTGCGTGGCTGGGCGAGCATCAGCCCTCGCGGGTGTGGGTCTCCCCGTACCTCCGCGCCCGCCAGACCCTTCAGTTCGCCGCCGCCGATGCGGGGCTCGTGGTCTCGCCGCGTCAGGACGAACGGCTGCGCGACCACGAGCTCGGCATCCTCGACCTCCTGACCCGAGACGGCGTGGAGCGCCGGCATCCGGAGGAGGCTGCGCGTCGCCGGCGACAGGGGAAGTTCCTGCACCGCCCACCGGGCGGCGAGTCGTGGGCGGATGTCGCGCTGCGCCTGCGGTCCTTCGTGCGGGACGCGCTGGATCCCGCTCCCGCAGACGAACACTCCGGCGCGCAGGGCGCGCCGAGCGCCGGAACGGGCCTGATCGTCGCGCATGACGCCGTCGTCATGCTCCTGCTGTACGTGCTCATCGGCTGCACGGAGGAGGAGCTCATGGAGTACGCCGCAGCCCACACGGTGCTCAACGCCTCTGTCACGACACTGGTGCGCGACGGAGACGAGTGGATGCTGCGCTCCTTCTCCGACGTGTCGCACCTGCAGCGCGAGGGCGCCGACGTGACGGCGCACCCCGGGAGCCCCGATGTCCAGCCCGCGTAGTCGTCGCGGACGCCGGATCACCCCGGCGGTCCTTCGCGCCTGGGGGCTCCCCGACCCCGGTGAGGACAAGAAGGCGCGCGGTCGCATCATCGTGGTGGGCGGCTCGCGCCGGTCGCCCGGAGCCGTGCTGCTGGCCGGTGAGGCGGCCCTCCGCAGCGGCGCGGGGCGACTCGGGCTCGCCGTGCCGGGTTCGGTCGAGGCGCAGATGGGGGTCGTGATCCCCGAGGCCGCGGTGCTGACGCTGCCCGAGAACGCCACGTCGTCTCTGAGCGGCACGCTGCGCGACGAGGTGGAGGGGGCCGACGCTGTCCTGGTGGGTCCCGGGTTCGACGACCCCGACGAGACCCGCGGGACGCTGACGGCTGTCGCCGAGCTGTCGCCGCCGGTGCTCGTGCTGGACGCCTTCGCGCTCGGCGTGCTCCCCGGCATCGATCGCGAGCTCCTCCCGGACGCGCTCATCCTCAATCCGAACCGGGAGGAGGTCGCGATCCTCCTCGACGGCGGCGGATCGGGTGACCCCCTCGCCGACCTGCGCGCGGTCGCGGCGAAGTACCGTGCGGTCGTGAACTCCTACGGGATGGTGGCGGCGCCGGACGGCCGTGCCTGGCGCGTGCAGATCGGCGGGCCGGGTCTGGCGACCTCCGGCAGTGGTGATGTCCTCGCCGGGGCGATCGCCGGCTTCGCCGCACAGGGCATGGAAGCGGAGCGCGCGGCGGTCTGGGGCAGCTGGGCGCAGGCGCGCGCCGGTCAGCGGCTCACCGCAGCATCCGGCCTCGGCTTCCTCGCCCGCGACCTCGCCCGCGAGGTTTCGGCGGCTGTCCACGACGTGGGCGCCTAGCACGTGCATCCTCCCGCGGATCGCCGTGGGAGGATGGGGCCTGGTGAATGGAGGTCTCGTGGGCAGACTCGTGTACGGCGCTCCCAATTGGTTCGTGGAGTTCGAGGATCGGGCACTGGCGCACCTGCGGATCGTGATGCTCGCCAAGCTCCGGCGTGCCGAGAGCTTCAGCTTCTCCTGGAAGCAGGACTCCATCCGCGGCAGCGGGCGCAGCTCCTTCTGGGTGCACCCCTCCATCCCGCTGCAGTTCGAGTTCTTCGGCGGCCGTGAGCCGTCGCTCAACCGCGAGTGGATCGAAGCGCTCATGGTGACCGCCAACAGCCCGAACGGTCTCGAGCTGGTCCCGGAGCCCACCCGCTCCGCGCCTCCCGGACCCGGGGGCGCGTAGAGAAGATGACGATGTCAAAGGAGATCACATGCCCAGCGTGAACAGACTGACCGTCGACGGTCGGGACTACTTCCTGCCCGACCCGGTGACCGAGCTCCGCGAGAAGATCCTCGAGGCGGTGCGCCAGGGCGGCGGGTACGTGAACATCCCGCCGCTGCGCTCGGGCCCCGGCATCGACATCCTCTTCTCGCCGGGCATGCCGGTGGTCTGGACGCGCATCGACGTCGGCGGCGACACCGACGACGCCGATGACGCGGCGTCGGACACCTTCACCGACATCTGACCCCGCGTCAGCACCTGAGCCCGCCCGCGCCCCGCGCCGGCGGGCTCACGTGCGTCTGGTAAGCCGTCAGGCGGCGAGCAACTGGTCGATGGCGTCGCGCGTCATCGGCCGGCCGAGCAGGTAGCCCTGCGCGCGGTCGCAGCCGATCGTCTCGGCGCGGCGCAGGTGGCGCGGTGTCTCGACGCCTTCGGCGACGACGCGGATGCCGCGAGCGTGCGCATTGGCGACGACATCGGCCAGATCCTCCGCCGGATACTCCTGGTCGTGCTGGATGAGGATGCGGTCGAGCTTCAGCTCGGTGACGGGAAGGTCGGCGAGCTGATCGGCGGAGGCATGCCCGGTGCCGAAATCGTCGAGTGCTACCCCGAGGCCGAGCTGTCGTAGCTCTTGCAGCCGCGGCACCATCACACCCATGTCCGACACCGGCAGAGATTCCGTGATCTCCACCGTCATCGTGCGGGCCGGAAGGGAGGTCGAGCGCAGACGGCGGACCAGCGCGTCGGCGAAGACCTCGGAGGCGAGCTGGACGGGGGAGGTGTTCACCGACACGGAGATCCGCAGGCCGTCCGCGTGCCAGGCCTCGGCCGCGGCGAAGCAGACGTCGAGCATGAAATCACCGATGTCGTGAATGGTGCCTGAGCGCTCGGCGAGGTCGATAAACTCCTGCGCCGGCACCAGCCCGAGGCGCGGGTGTCGCCAGCGGCACAGACCCTCGACAGCGACGATGTCGCCCGTGCGAAGGTCGATCTGCGGCTGGAAGACGGGGAACAGCTGATTGCCGGGAACAGCGACCCGGAGGTCGGCGGCGAGTTCGGCGGGTGCTGTCACGACCTCCATGATCCTCTTCTGACTGTTTGGGACAACACGTAGACGAATAGGGGAAGCTGCGCTAAAGTACGAGGTTCCGCGTCGGCGGAGATGAATCGACCGACCGGACGACGTGCGGGTCATCGATCGGAACGCCGCCATCCAGATCCGCAGCCAGAGCGCGCAGGAACGCGGCATAGCCGCCGGGGGTGCGCCCCGTGAACCGAGCCGAGGTGAGCACCTCACCGTCGTCGGAGACGACGACGGCCGCACCTGCCGCGCGCGCCCGCGCGACGAGCTCGACGTCCTCGTGCTCGGCCACGGCGGGGAAGCCGCCCGCGGCGAGATACGCATCCGCGCGGAGGCCGAGGTTCGCGCCGTGCACGTTGGCCGCCGGCCGACCGCGAGGATGGGTCGCCGTCCAGTGCGCCGCATGGCGGGCGCTCAGCCCGCGGAAGTCCGGGCGCACCGTGCCCAGCACCAGGTCCGCTCCGGCGTCGCGCAGGGCGAGCTGGTGGGCGAGCCAGTGCGGCGGCACGATGGAGTCCGCGTCGGTGTGCGCGAGCCACAGGTCCCGCGGCTCGCCGTCGAGCAGCTCGAGGGCGCGCGTCGTGCCGGCGCGGCGCGCGGCACCGACCAGCCTGGCTGCCAGCTCCACCGTGCGCACGCCGGCTGAGGCCGCCACGCCGGCGGAACCGTCGCTGCATGCGTCGAGGGCGACGACGATCTCGACGGGCACCCGTACCGCTTTTGTGGCGACGATGATCGAGGACAGGCAGTCGCCGAGCAGCTCCTCCTCGTCGTGCACGGGCACGATCACCGCGGTGCGCGTCGGCGTCACGGGAGCAGGCCCGTCTCCTCCGCCACGGACAGCGCGGGCGCGGTGCCGAAGACGTCGAGCAAGAAGTCCGCCTCCTCGTGGTGGACGATCGTGTGCAGATCCGGCTGCGTGCGCAGCGCCACGTGAACGCCGTCGCCGGTCACGGGATGGGAGGCGACGGGGTGCCGCCAGTGGCAGGCGACGATGTGCCCGCCCGGTCGCAGACTCTGCAGCATCCGATCGATCGCGCGCTCCAGATCGGCCGCATCCCAGTAGTAGCCCAGCTCCGACAGCACGATGAGGTCGAATCCGCCGTCCGGCCACTCCGCGGGAAGAGCCGCCTGTCGCAGCTCCACGGTGTCGCGATCGCCGACGCGCTCGCGTGCCGCGTCGAGGGCCGCCTGCGCGAAGTCGACGGCGGTCACCCGCTCGCAGCGGTCGGCGAGGGCAGCGGTGAGCGCACCTGTGGAGCAGCCCAGCTCGAGCACGTGCTCGTACCCGCGACGCGGCAGCGCACCGAGGAGCACCGCCCGCTTGCGCTGCTCGTACCAGCGCGTGTCGAAGCCCCAGGGGTCGTCGTTGCGGTCGTAGAAGTCGTCGAACCACTGGCGCGGCAAGGAGCCCGGCGAGGGCTCATCCGGCGGGGGCGCGACAATCGTCGCGGCGCTGTCGACCAGGGGAGACGAGGGCGCGGCGGCCTTGTCGACGACGAGGGTCTCGAAGGAGCGCGCGAAATGCGCACGCATCCCGCTGTGGATGACCGCCTCGTCGCCGACGGCCGGTGAGAGCGGCGAGGTCTGGCTGCCATGCTCGGCCATGGCACGCGCCTTGAGCTCCTGCGCCTGCGCGTCCAGGGGCACGCGCTCCATCTGCTCCCAGGGGGCGTCGGCCGGGGTGCCCCAGTGCCACAGCCAGATCGGATAGCCGCGGTAGGCCGCACCGCGTCGTCGGCACACCTCCGCCGTCGCCTCCGCCGCCGCTCGGTGGTCTCCGTGCCCGTCGCCCGACCACGGCGCGATGACCAGGGCGGGCTGCGGGAGGGTGTCGAGCATTTCGGAGACGGCGCCGGCGAGCACCCGCGCATGCGCGGCCACCGCGCCGTCGGGGATTCCGAGGAACTCCGGTGCGGAGCCGGGGCACAGCAGCTCGAGTGCCGCGGTCACCTCGTCCCGGCGCGTCCGGGCGAGCTCGGCGGGCGAGCGGGTCGGCGAATCGGGATGGGAACCCTCGCCGTCGGTGGCGACGATGACCCGCACGGGCGTGCCGCGGCGGGCCAGGAGATTGATGAGCCCGCCGGCGCCGAGTGTCTCGTCGTCGGGATGGGCGGCGACGACGACGAGCGCGGCGACGTCGAGGTCGGCGCGGGCGACCGCGGCGGTGCGGAACGCCTCCGCCCACTCCTCCTCAGGGGTGCCCGGATCGAGGTGGCTGAACGCGCCGGCCATGTCAGCGCCCCTCGGCCGCGGCGACGACCCGGCGGCCGATGCCGGCGACGTCCCGGGCGCCGTGCTGCTGGCGCAGGTAGATCCGCAGGTCGGCCGTCCGGCGGGCGTGGGCGGCGTCGGCGACGAGGGGGAGCGGGCCGAGCGCCTCGTCCGTCTCGTCGAGAGCGCGCTGCGCCGCTTCGGACACGACGGAGCGCACCCTCGCCGCGAGGAGGCGCTCGTCGATGTCGCGGCCTGCGTCGACGAGGTCCGCCGCCTCCGCCAGTGCGGCACGTGCGGCCCAGAGGGCGGCGTCCGCCCGTCCGAGGTGGACGAGGGCGAGCTGGTCCGCGCGGTCGGCCGCCGCCGCGGAGCGCAGCGGGCCGAGCAGGGCGGACGCCCCACCCCACCAGCAGGCCGCGACGCCCATGCCCCCGCGCGCGAACCCCGGCCGAGCGAGGTACCACCCGGCGTCGCCGACGGCGGCGGCCGGGACGTCGGTGAAGTCCACCGGCGCGCTGACAATGTCGGGAAACCCGTGGGAGTGCCACGGGCCCTCGTGCGCGTGCACCCCGCCGTCGCCGAGCGACACCGCGAACAGGCCGCGCCTGTCGTCGTCGACCCAGGCCGTCACCAGCGCATGCGTGAGGCGACCCGCCAGCGAGCACCAGGGCTTCGTGCCGTTCAGCCGCCACCGGTCGCCGTCGCGCCGGGCGGTGAGGCGCACGTCCGATCCCTCGGCGGCGAAGACACCCCAGGTCGCGGCATCCGGCACGTCGACGATCTCCGCGACACCGTCGCGTGCCGCCTCGTCGAGGATGCGCAGGGCGTCGACGTGAGGCTCGATGATGCGGGCGGCGGCCACATTGCGGGAGGCGATCACGGCGAGCGTCTCCCACACGGCGGCGACGGACTCTTCCGCCGCGATGCGCCCGCCGACGGCGACCGCCCACCGCAGCGTCGCCTCGACGTCGCGGCCGAGGTCGGCTTCGGCGGACGCCGACCGCCACACGTCCATCGCCAGCGGCGACATGTCGCCGGAGGCACGGAGCCCCGGAGGCGGGGCGATCGGCGAGGGAGTCACGGCCCGATTCTCGTCCGGGCGGACGGACGGAAGCGGGGCCTTGCCGCCCTCGGGGGAGGCTGATAGGCGGTCGCGTCATGTCGCGCCGCTCGACGCCGCCGTGTCAAGGCCCGCGGCGGATCCGGGCGCCCGCTCGTAGCGTTGCCGGTGATGAGCGTGCGGATCGGGACGTCGGGGTGGAGCTATGGCTCCTGGCGCGGCGTGCTCTATGAGCGCGGGCTGCCGCCCGGACGCTGGCTCGAGCGGTACGCGGACGAGTTCTGCACCGTCGAGTTGAACGGGAGCTTCTACCGCTGGCCGGGGGAGGCTCGATTCGCCGCGTGGATGCAGCGGCTGCCGGAGGACTTCGCGTTCACGGTGAAGGCGCCGCGGGGCTTGACCCACGCGCGCAAGCTCGCGGATCCGTCGGAGTGGATCGCCCGCATCGCGCGGGTCTGGGATGTGCTGGGAGCGCGTCGCGGCGTGCTGCTCGTGCAGCTCCCACCGGATTTCGCCCGCGACGACGAGCGACTGGCCGCTTTCCTCGCGGCGGTGCCCGCCGGCATCCGCGTCGCGGTCGAGTTCCGCCACGATTCCTGGATCGACGAGGCCGTCTTCGCCATCCTCGAGCGGGCGGGCGCTGCCTACGTCGTGATGAGCGGCGCCCACCTGCCGTGCATCCTGCGCGCGACCGCGCCGTTCGTCTACGTGCGTCTGCACGGGCCCGATCCCGAGCACCTCTACGCCGGGTCGTACGACGGCTCCGCGATCGCCTGGTGGGCGGACCGCATCAGGGAATGGGATGCCGCGGGGCACGACGTCTACGCCTACTTCAACAACGACGGCTACGGCCATGCGGTGCGCGATGCGCGCGCCCTGAAAGGAGCGATGGGATGAGCGTCGACGCGGAAGACCCGACCGTGGAGGTGCGCCCGATCGGTCCCGAGGACGCCGGAGAGGTGCTCACCGTCCAGCGCGCCGCCTTCGTCTCGGAGGCGCTCATCTACGGCGACCCGGACCAGCCGGCACTCACCCAGACGCTCGCGCAGCTCGAGGCGGAGCTGGTCGATGCGGGCGGACACGTGGCGATCGTCGACGGTCGCATCGTCGGCGCCATCCGCACCCGCGAGCGCGGCGACGTGCTCGAGATCGGGCGCATAGCGATCGCGCCCGACCAGCAGGGCGGGGGACTGGGCCGCACGCTGCTCGCCACCGCGGAGCGCACCACGCGCTGTCGCACGGCGGAGCTGTTCACCGGCAGCCTCAGCAAGGCCAACATCCGGCTGTACGAGGACTGTGGCTACGAGGAATTCGAGCGGATCGAGCAGGGCGACGGCACGGCGCAGGTGTTCCTGCGCAAGCGACTGCGCTGAACCCGGGTGTCGGGGCGGCTCAGGCGACCTGCAGGCCGCACATGCCGCACTCACCGGTCGCCGAGACCTCCACGAAGCAGTTCGGGCACATCGCGCGCGGAGCGGCGTCGGTCACCGCCGGGCGGCGGGGCGCGCGCTCGGCGGCGGGGGCGCGGCGGGCGCGGACGGGCGCGGCGGCTAACGGAGCCGGCGCCGGAACCCGAGGGGTGTGTTCGGCGCAGTAGAAGCGCACGAAGCCGGAGTGGTTCTTCGGGTGCCGGTGCTTGACCGCCCACAGCTCCGTGCGGGGCAGCGGCTCCGCGTCGGCGCCGCAGGCCGCGCAGCGCGCCGCATCGCCGGGAGCGAGGTCGGCGACCAGCACGGGACTGTCGAAGGGCAGGGACCCGCGCCAGTCCGCGGAATCGGCGATCTTCATGCGGGAGTTCCTTCCGACGCGGACGAGAACGCCGCGGAGCCGTCGGACCGCCCGTCGGGGTGGGGCGTCCTCACCGAGTCTACGTCGGCCCGGGGTTTCAGAGCCCGCGCGAGCCCTCGCCGAGCAGCCGGAGCAGGCGCACGAGCTCGTCGCGATCGTGGCGGCGCAGGGGCTGAAGCTCCTGCTCCTCGCGCCGCACGAGCTCGGTCATCGCCGCATCCACCCGCTCCGCACCTGCGGGCGTCAGGCGCACCAGGACGCTCCTGCCGTCCTGCGGGTTCGGGGCGCGCTCGATGAGCCCGCGCTCGGCGAGGTGACCGAGGCGGTTGGTCATGGCGCCGCTCGAGATCATCGTGCGCTCGATCAGCTGGGCCGGGTTGAGCTCGTGCACCGGCTCCGCGCGGCCCAGTGCTGCCAGAACGTCGAACTCCCATGCGGCAAGGCCGGCGGCACGGAAGGCGTCCGAGCGCAGGCGAGCGAGACGCAGGGATACCCTGCGGAGCCGTGACATCACGTCCAGGGGGCTGAGGTCGGCCTCGGGGAGTCGTCGCGACCAGGCATCGATGAGGAGGTCGACCTCGTCGTCCCTGTCCGCGTGCGCTGCCACGACGTCACTCTAACGGCCCGCCGCGCAGGGCAGGCGGGAGGAGAGCGGGCCGTGCACTACCGTGTCGGCAAGCGTGACGGCAGGGATCACGCGGCGCGCGAGGAGGCGGCATGGTCGACGACGATCCGACGGACACGGGCGGCGCGCGGCTCACGGGCACGGCCGGCCACCCTCCGACAGGCACGGCCGGCGACGACCCGACGGGCATGGCAGGCGTGCGGCTCATGCTCGGCTCCCGCCCTCGGCCCGTCGGCTGGGCCGCGCGCCGGCAGCGCATCGAAGAGGTCGGCACGACCTGGCCGGTGGCCGACGACATCCGCCTCGAGTCCGTCGACGCCGCGGGCGTGTCGGCCGAGTGGTCGACGGCACCCGGGGCCGCGGCATCCGATGTGCTGCTCTTCCTCCACGGGGGCGGCTACTGCTCCGGATCGATCGTGAGCCATCGGTCCCTCGCGACGGAGGCCGGTCGCGCCGCCGGCGTGCGGACGCTCGCCCTGCAGTACCGCCTCGCACCGGAGCATCCGTTCCCCGCTGCCCTCGACGACGCCCTCGCCGCCTGGGACTGGCTGCTCGCGAGCGGCTGCGCACCCGACCGGATCGTCGTTGGCGGCGACAGCGCGGGCGGCGGGCTGGCTCTCGCCCTCTGGCAGGTGCTCCGCGGCCGCGGCGTCGCCACGCCGGCGGGCCTGTGGCTGGTCTCGCCCTGGACCGATCTCACGCTGTCGGGCGCGTCGATGACCGAGAAGGACGCTGCGGATCCGCTGCTGCACCGCCCGTACCTCGACGAACTCGCCGCCGCGTATCTCGCGGGCGGCGTCGGGCGCCGCGAGCCGCTGGTCTCGCCGCTGTTCGCCGACCTCACCGGTCTGCCGCCCACGCTCGTGAGGTCGGCACCGACGAGGTGCTGCTCGACGACGCGGTGCGCCTGGTGCGCGCGGCGGGAGCAGCCGGGGCGGCGGCGACGCTGCAGACGTGGCCCGGCATGATCCACGCCTTCCCGCTGTGGAACGGCGGACTGCCCGCCGGACGGGCGGCGCTCGCCGAGATGGGGCGCTTCGTCCGGCTGCACCTGGGCTGACGGCGGTCGGTCGCCGTCGTTCGTCTTCGGGCACCCTGCGCGTCGGAGCCCCGTGGCATCATGAGCGGATGCCCGAGTCTCCCGAGGTGCAGGCGCTCGCCGATTTCCTCTCCGCCCGCGCGGTCGGGCGGCGCATCGTCGCGCTCGACGTCCTCCTCCCCAAGATCGTGAAGGCGGGGTCGCCCGCGGCGGCTGCGGGCGGGCTCATCGACGCGGTCGGGCGCCGGGGGAAGATGCTCGATGTCGCGCTGTCGTCGGGCGCCGGACCCGCGCACCTGGTCGTGCACTGGGGTCATGACGGCTGGCTGCTGTGGCACGACGTCGTTCCCGAGGGCACCCGCCGCTCGGGGGAGGCGACCCTCCTCGCCCGCGTACGACTCGATGACGGCTCGGGCTTCGATCTCACCGATGACGGTCCCTGGAAGGCGCTCACGCTCTTTGCCGTGGCCGATCCGTCCGACGTGCCGGCGGTGGCTGCGCTCGGTCCGGATCCGACGGCGTCCGGGTTCGCCCGCAGCGACGTCGCGACGGCCGTCGCCGGTCGGCGCAAGCAGCTGAAGGCGCTGCTGCAGGATCAGAAGGTGTTCGCCGGGATCGGCAACGCGTACTCCGACGAGATCCTGCATGCGGCCCGGCTGTCGCCCGTCATGCACGCGTCCACGCTCGACGACGCGCAGATCGACCGGCTGTTCGACGCGTCGCGCTCGGTCCTCATCGATGCCGCGGCGGCTCGTCGGGGCAGCCGACCCGAGGCGCTCAAGGACGACAAGCGGGCGGACATGCGCGTGCACCGCAGACCGGGCGAAGCCTGCCTGATCTGCGGCGACACGATCCGCGAGATCACCTTCTCGGGTGCCGCGGCCCATTACTGCCCGACCTGTCAGACGGGCGGGCAGCCGCTTCCCTAGGCGGCGTCCGCGCCGGCGACCTGCTCGATGAGCGCGGCGTTAAAGGCGGGCAGGTCATCGGGCGTGCGGCTGGAGACCAGTCCGTCGTCGACGACGACCTCTTCGTCGACCCAGGTCGCGCCGGCGTTGCGCAGATCGGTCGTGAGGCTGGGATAGCTCGTGAGCGTGCGTCCGGACACGACCCCGCCCTCGATGAGCGTCCACGCGGCGTGGCAGATCGCTCCGACCGGCTTGTGCTGGGTGAAGAAGGCGGTGGCGAAAGCCACCGCGTCGCCGTCCATGCGCAGGTCGTCGGCGTTGACCACGCCGCCGGGCAGCACCAGGGCGTCGTAGTCCGCGGCGTCCGCGTCGGCGGCGGCCACGTCGACCGCCTGCGTGTGCCCGTTCTTGCCGGTGATGGAGTCCGCGGTCGGGGAGACGAGCACGGTCGTCGCCCCGGCATCCTTCAGCGCCTCCCAGGGGGAGGTGAGTTCCGCGTCCTCGAATCCGTCGGTGGACAGGAACGCGATGGTCTTTCCGTGAAGATTCGTCATGCCGGCACGGTAAGCAGGCGGCGCGCGGCGCGGGGCGGGGTTGACAGCGCCGCGGATGCCGTCGGGCTCAGCGGCCGGCGGTGAGGGCGGCGCGCAGACGGGGTGAGAGGCCCGGCACGTCGTCGACGGGAACGGCGAGGGCCTGCAGAGCGCGGCTGAAGTAGTTGCGGGCGGCGGCGGCCAGCGCGATGTCGACGATCTGCCGGTCGGTGAAGCCCACGCGACGCAGTGCGAGACCGTCCTCATCCGTCATCGACGCGGCATCCGTCGAGAGCTTCACCGCGAAGTCCATCATCGCCACGTCGCGCTCGCTGAATCCGGCGTCGTGGTGGTCGTCGAGCAGGCGGATCACCTGGTCCTCGTCGAGGATGCCCGAAGCCACCGCCTTCCGGCCGTGCGCGAGGAGGCAGTGCGTCGAGCGCAGTGCGCCGGCGGCGGCGAGGGTGACGAGCTCGTAGTCGCGCACTCCGATCGACGCCACGACCGCGTGCACCAGGGACTCGAAGGCCTCGTGCGCCTCGGGGTCGAGGGCCATCACCTGCGTATGGGCGAAGACCATGCCGTCGGCGGCGAGGTCGCCGCGGTACATGTCGGCCACGTGTCCGGTGGCCCCGTCGACGGGTGGGGGAGAGATGATCACGGCAACTCCTTCCGACGGTGCGCGAGCCGGGCGGCGTCGCGATGGGGGAGAGTCTCCTCCTCCCGGCGCTGATACGTCAGGGGGCCGGATCGGCCTGCGTCGGTCGTTCGGAGCACCCTGCGCGCGGCGGGTCTAGGGTGGAGGGATGTCCGACCAGCAGACCGTCACCGTTCCGTCGTCCGAGCAGGCTCGCCCCGTGCTGCAGCCCATCTCCGACGAGAAGAACCTTCTCAACACGGATGCCGAGGGCTCCTGCTGCGGCGGCGGTTCCTGCTCCGTCTGACCCGGCGCCTCAGACCCGCGATCACCGGGTCGATCTCTCCGGCCCGCGGCCCCCGTACGACACCGGGCCGCCGGGCCGCGACTCGTCAGTGCGCCATCGGCGCGTCGCCCGGCTGATCCGCGGGCTTGCGAACGAAGAACGAGCCGACCACGGCCAGCAGCGACACGATCGCGCCCACCTGGAAGGCCGCGCGCACGCCGGCCGCCTGCGCGGCGACGTCTTCGGCTCCAGGGGCGGCGCCTGAGGCGGCGACGCCCGACAGCACGGTGATGAAGACCGCGATCCCGGCGGCACCGGCCACCTGCTGCACGGTGCCCACCACGGCGCTACCGTAGGAGTAGAACCGGCGCTCGAGCGAGCCGAGCGATGCCGTGAACAGCGGCGTGAAGGACATGGCGAGGCCCAGCGACAGCAGGATCTGCGCGGCGACGATGAGCCCCACCGGCGTGTTCTGGTCGACGGTGGAGTAGAACCACAGGATCGCGCTCGTGAGGAACGCGCCGGGAATGACGAGCACCTCGGTGCCGTACCGGTCGTAGATCCGCCCGATGAGCGGACCGGTCAGGCCCATGATGAGCGCGCCCGGCAGCACGATGAGGCCCGTCTCCAGCGCGGTGTACCCCTGCACGTTCTGCAGGTAGAGCGGCAGCACCGTCAGGGAGCCGAAGAACGCCAGCGAGAGCACGAGCATCTGCGCCATGGAGAGCGTGAAGTTGCGGGAGCGGAACACGCGCAGGTCGAGCAGCGCGTCATCCGTCCGCTGCAGCCGGAGCTGACGCCAGACGAACGCGATGAGCGCGACGACGCCGACGGCGAGCGCGATGACCAGCGAGACGCCGGCCGTGGCGGCCGCGGCATCCGCATCGGCACTGCCGCCGTGCCCCGCGGCTCCGCCGATCTGGCTGAGCCCGTAGACGATCCCGCCGAAGCCGAGCGCGGAGAGCACGATCGACACCGGGTCGATGGGCGCGCGGCGCGTGTCGCCGACGTTCGTGACCCACTTGGCGCCGACGAGCAGCATCACGAGGGCAATCGGGAAGACGACGCCGAACATCCACCGCCACCCGAGCGTCTGAAGGATGACGCCCGAGAGGGTGGGGCCGATGGCCGGGGCGACGGAGATCACGACCGAGACGCGGCCCATCATGCGTCCGCGCGCGTTCGGCGGCACGAGGTTCATGATGGTCGTCATCAGGAGGGGCATCATGATGGCGGTGCCGGATGCCTGCACCACGCGCGCCCCGAGGAGCACCTCGAACCCGGGGGCGAGGCCGGCGATGAGCGTGCCGGCGGAGAACAGCGACATGCCGCCGATGAACGCCTGACGGGTCGTGAACCGCTGCAGCAGGAAGCCGGTGATGGGGATCACGACGGCCATCGTCAGCATGAAGGCGGTCGTGAGCCACTGCGCCGCGAGGGCGGTGATCTGCAGGTCGTCCATGAGGTGCGGGATCGCGACGTTCATGATCGTCTCGTTGAGGATGACCACGAAAGCGGCCCCGAGGAGCAGCCAGATCACCCGCGACTCGCGTGCGGTGATGCCGCCGGCGGTGCCGGTCGCTCGGATGGTGCCGGTGTCGGCGGTCATAGATCGTCTCCTCGACGGCGCGCGTGAAGTCCCCCGCAGACCGCACTGTTCGACCCTAACGGCGTACGCCGACATCCCATTCCCGCCTCGGGCACGGCCATGGTGTCGGCGAGCCGGATTACGCTGACCGGATGAGCATGGGCATGCGCGGCCGACCGGCGGGGTCCCGGCTGGTCGACCCGAAGGTGCAGAAGGCCGAGAACGCGGCCGCGCCGAAAATCGCCGATCTCGGCACACGCATCGTCTCGCTCTTCAAGCCCTACCGGGGCAAGCTCGCGCTCACAGGCGTCATGGTCATCGTCAGCGCCGCCCTGGGCGTGGTGCCCGCCCTGATCATCGAGCGCATCTTCGACGATGCGCTGTTCCCGTCGGCGGGCGGCCCGCAGCTGCCGCTGCTGGTCGAGCTCGTCATCCTCATGATCGTGCTCTTCGTGGCCTCGTCGGGCATCAACATCGTCCAGACATACCTCACCGCGTCGGTCGGCAACCGCGTCACCGGCGATCTGCGGCTGCGCCTCTTCGCCCACCTGCAGCGCATGGATCTCGCGTTCTTCACCCGCACGAAGACCGGCGTCATCCAGTCGCGCCTCCAGAACGACGTGGGCGGCGTCGCGGGCGTCCTCACATCGACCATGACGAGCATCCTCGGCAACCTCGTCACCGTGGTCGCCTCGCTGGTGGCCATGATCCTCATCGACTGGCGGCTGACGATCATCGCCGTCATCATGCTGCCCATCCTCGCGCTCGTGCAGCGCCGCGTCGGCATCGTCCGGGCGCGCATCGCGGGGGAGACGCAGGAGTCGCTGTCGGAGCTCACGGCCATCACGCAGGAGACCCTGAGCGTGTCGGGCATCTTGCTGTCGAAGTCGTTCAACCGGCAGCGCACCGAGGAGGCCAGGTACGAGACCGAGACCGCCAATCAGGTGCGCCTGCAGGTGCGCCAGACGATGAGCGGACAGTGGTTCTTCGGCGTCGTCGGCGTGCTCATGTCCTCCGTGCCGGCGATCATCTACCTCGTCGCCGGGTTCCTCATCACCGGCGGCAGCGCAGACATCACGGCGGGTGTCATCGTGGCCTTCACGACGGTGCAGGCGCGGCTGCTGTTCCCCCTGATGGCGCTCATGCGCGTCGCGCTCGACCTGCAGACCTCCCGCGCGCTGTTCGCCCGCATCTTCGAGTACCTCGACCTCGTGCCCGCCATCCAGGACGCGCCCGGCGCGATCACCGCGGCGGAGGCGCCCGGACCGCTTGGCAGCGTCGAGTTCCGCGACGTCACCTTCCGCTATCCCGATGCCGCCGCCGACTCCCGCCCGACCCTCGGAGGGGTGTCCTTCCACGTGCAGCCGGGGCAGCACGTGGCCTTCGTCGGCCCGTCCGGTGCGGGCAAGACGACGATCCTGTACCTCACACCGCGCATGTACGAGGCCTCCAGCGGCTCGGTGATGTTCGCGGGGCAGGACGTCCGCACGCTCCAGCACGCGTCGATCATCGACCACGTCGGCATCGTGTCGCAGGAGACCTACCTGTTCCACGCCTCGATCGGCGACAACCTGCGCTACGCCAAGCCCGAGGCGACGCAGGAGGAAATCGAGGCGGCCTGCCGCGCCGCCAATATCTATCACGTGATCGTCGGCTTCGAGCAGGGCTACGACACGATCGTCGGTGAGCGCGGCTACCGGCTGTCCGGCGGCGAGAAGCAGCGGATCGCCATCGCCCGCGTGCTGCTCAAGGACCCCGCGGTGCTGCTTCTGGACGAGGCGACGTCCGCGCTCGACACGGTCTCGGAGCGCGTCGTGCAGGAGGCTCTGGATGCCGCGGCCCGCGGCCGCACGACGCTCTCCATCGCCCATCGCCTGTCGACGGTCATCAACGCCGACGTCATCCACGTCGTCGACGGCGGACGCATCGTGGAGTCGGGCACGCACGTCTCGCTCATGGAGGAGAACGGGCTGTACGCGGAGCTCGCCGCCCAGCAGCTCGCGGCGTCGCGCATCCTCGACATCGAGGAGGACGAGGTGCCGGCCGACCACGAGGGTCGCCGCGCCGACCGTCCTCCCGCGGATCCGGCCCCGGCCCCCGCCGATACGACCACCGCGTTGACCGGCCCCGTCCCGGTGGACGAGCGCTCGTGGCCGCACCTGGGCACGCTCTCCGGTCCGCGCTGATCCCGCGGTCCGCCGGCCGCGGCTGTCGCGGCGGCCGTGTCTGTCGCCGAAGGCAGGGAGGGCGCTGCGGCTACCAGAGCAGGGCGGCGGAGATCTCCGGAGACGGCGAGGTCGCAGCATCCCGATCCCGGAGGTCACGGACGAAGGCGCCCAGCGCGCGCCGGTAGGCGTCGTCGGGGTGGCCGGCGGCGATGCGCACGAGAGGCGGCACGTCCATCGCGAGGATGAGACGCACGCGCGCGTCGACCGCGGCGTCATGTCCGGCACCCTCGAGCACGTCGATGCCGGCGGACATCGCCTCGAGGTAGTCGCGCAGCACAGGCAGCGCCGCCTGCCGCTGCGTGATGGAGCTGCCGTCGGCACGCTCCCGCCACTCCACGATCGCGTCGGGCAGGACGTCGAAGGCCCGGGCGCGCACGTACATCTGCTGCGCGACGATCTGGTCCTCGTAGAGCTTGCCCTCGGGGAAGCGCAGGCCGCTGCGGATCCAGAAGTCGGAGCGGCTCACCTTCGACCACGCGACGATGTTGCCGGATGCCGCGGGGTGCTCCCGAAGCGTGGTGCCGGTGCGCGCGGGGTCCGTCGAGGCGGCCACCCACGGCTGCACCGCCCCGGGCGTGTATCTGCCGCCCGCGCCCGGGCGCAGGCGGACGTAGGCGCCGAGGGCGAAGTCGCTGCCGCTCGCGGCGAGGGTCGCGACCATGTGCTCCAGCGCCGTCGGAGCCATGCGGTCATCGGCGTCGAGAAAGGCGACGTACGGGGTGTCCACCAGGTCGAGTCCGGCGTTGCGGGCCGCACCGAGCCCGCGGCGCTCCGCCAGCCGGACAACGCGGAAGCGGGGATCCTCCACCGCCGCGGCGGCGAAGACGGCCGCCGTCGCGTCGGTCGAGGCGTCGTCGACGAGGACGGCCGTCCACTCCCGCAGCGTCTGCGAACGGAGCGAATCCAGGGCCTCCGGGGCGTACCCCGCCACGTCGAAGCCGGGCACGACGACGGTGACCAGCGGCGGGGGGCTCACCCGCCCGATCCTACGGCGGCCACCGACGCGGCCACCGCGTCGGCGACGGGTGCGAGGGTGTCGCGGCGGCCGTGCGGGAACGTGAAGCGCACGGCGGTCAGGGCGACGTCCGGGGACACGCCCAGGGCGACCAGGACGTGCGACGGCTCGTCGCTGCCGGCTGCGCACGCGGAGCCGCTGGAGGACACGACCCCGCGCCGCTCCAACTCGAGGAGCACGGCCTCGCCGCTGGTGCCCGCGAAGGTGAAGCTCGCCGTCGCGGGCAGGCGGTTCACGGGATCGCCGGTCAGCCGGGCCGAGGGCACTGACGCGAGCACCCGCGCCACGAACTCGTCCCGCAGGGCGCTGAGTGCCGCGGCCTCGCCGTCGCGCTCCCGCTCGGCGAGCTCCAGCGCCGTCGCGAGCCCGACGGCCCCGGCGACGTCCTCCGTCCCGCTCCGCCGGCCGCGCTCCTGTCCGCCGCCGTGCAGCAGCGGCTCCAGCGGGATCCGCCCGCGCACGGCGAGCAGGCCCGTGCCCTTCGGCGCGCCGAGCTTGTGCCCCGCGAGCGAGAGGGCGTCGGCGCCGCGGGAGCCGCGATCCAGCGGCAGCCAGCCGGCGGCCTGCACGGCATCGAGATGCAGCGGGATGCCGCGGCCCCGCGTCACGGCGACGAGGGCCGCCGCATCCTGGACCGTGCCCACCTCGTTGTTCGCGTAGCCGATCGAGACGAGGGCGGTGTCGTCGCGGAGCGCGCCGGCGAGGTCGTCGGGAGACAGGCGTCCGCGCGCGTCGACGGGGACGAGCGTCCGCTCGAACCCGTGCACGCGCACGAGGTGGTCGACCGACTCGAGGATCGACTCGTGTTCGATCGGGCTCGTCACGATGTGCCGCGCCCCGCGCTGCAGCAGGGCGGCGACCGCGATGCCCTTCACCGCGAGGTTGTTGGCCTCGGTGCCGCCGGAGGTGAAGACGATGTCGGAGGAGCGCATCCCGAGCACGCGCGCGACGCGCGCACGGGCGTCGGAGAGCGCGGCCGCGGCGTCTTCGCCGACCGTGTGATGACTGGACGGATTGCCGAAGCGGTGGGTGAGGAACGGCAGCATCGCCCCGAGCACCTCGGGGCGCACCGCGGTGGTCGCGGCGTTGTCCAGGTAGAGCACGTCTCAGACCCCGGGGTCCTCGATGCGGATGTCGAGACCCAGGTCGAGGGCGCGTGCGGAGTGGGTGAGCGCCCCGACCGAGATGACGTCCACGCCGGTCTCCGCGATCGCCCGGGCGGTCTCGAGGCTGACGCCGCCGGAGGCCTCCACCGTCGCGCGTCCGGCGACCTGGGCGACCCCGGTGCGCAGGTCGTCGAGCGAGAAGTTGTCGAGCATGATCGTGCCGATGCGGGCGGCCAGCACCGCCTCGATCTGGTCGAGCCGGTCGACCTCCACCTCGACGTGCGTGGTGTGCGGCAGGCGAGCGATCGCCTCGCGCAGCGCGTCCGTGACCGAGAGTCCGCCCTGCGTGAGCACGGCGAGGTGGTTGTCCTTGGCCATCACGGCGTCTGACAGCGAGTGGCGGTGGTTGCGCCCGCCGCCGTCGAGCACGGCCTGCCGCTCGAACGCGCGGAGCCCCGGCGTGGTCTTCCGGGTGTCGGCGATGCGCGTGCCGGTGCCCGCCACCTCCGCGACGTAGCGCGCAGTCAGGGTCGCGATGCCCGACATGCGCTGCGCGAAGTTCAGCCCGATGCGCTCGGCGGTCAGCACGGCGCGGGCGGGACCCGACACGGTGGCGAGCAAGGTCCCCGCCTCGAAGGCGGTGCCGTCGGCGACGGCGAGCTCGACCCGCACGCCGGGATCGGTCAGCCGGAACGCGGTGGCGAACACCTCGCCGCCGCTGAAGACGCCGGGCTCGCGCGCGACCAGATCGGCGGCGGCGACGGCGGTGGCCGGGATGAGCGTCTCGCTGGTCAGGTCGCCCCAGGGGGCGTCCTCCTCCAGCGCCGCGGCCACGGTGCGCTCGAGCACGGCGCGCGTCAGCATGCGATCGCCTCCGTGGCGAGCGGCTCCGACGACCGCTCGATGACCGGCGTGATCGACGGCGAGCCGGAGGCCGCGGCATCCGTCGTCAGGGAAGGCGCCTCGAGCGCGTCACTGCGGTAGTGCGCGCCCACCGACTCCGTGCGGCGCAGCGCGGCGTCGACGAGGTGCGCGGCGACGAGCAGGAGGTTCTCGTCCTCGAAGTCGCGTTCGGACACGGGATGCCGCGGCTCCGCCCGCCACCGGGCGAGCTGCCGCGCGGCGCGCTGCAGGCCCTGCGCGTCGCGCACGAGTCCCGCGTCGGCCCACAGAAGCTCCTGCAGCGCGGCGCGTGAGAAGGGCGCCCGCTCACCCGTCGCGTCCGTTTGGTTCGCGGAGGCGGTGGCGCGCGGCTGCGACAGGGAAGCAGGAAGGGGGGTGTCGAGGGGGAGGGCGGGAGCGGAGTGCACGGTCGGCACGGGCCACGAGCCGGATGCCGCGTCCTGGGCGATCGCGTCGCCGGCGCGGGCGCCGAACACGGCGCCTTCCAGCAGCGAGTTCGAGGCGAGCCGGTTGGCGCCGTGAACGCCCGTGCGCGCGGCCTCGCCGACGGCGTAGAGCCCCGGGAGGGAGGCACGGCCCCACAGGTCGGTGGTGATGCCGCCCATCAGGTAGTGCGCCGCCGGTGTCACCGGCAGCGGCGTCACCGCCCAGTCGTAGCCGCGCTCGTGCGCGGCGGCGTCGATCGTCGGGAACCGGCGGGCGAGGAACGCGCGGCGCTCGGCGAGGTCGGGCCGGAGTCCGGTGGTGTCGAGCACGACGGGCCGGCCGCCCTGCTCGGACATGCGCCGGGCGATCGCGCGCGCCACGACGTCGCGCGGGGCGAGCTCGGCGTCGGGGTGCACGTCGAGCATGAATCGCCGCCCGGTCTCGTCGCGCAGCAGCGCACCCTCCCCGCGGACGGCCTCCGACACGAGGAACGCGTCCTCCGGGGCGTCGTCGCCGGCGGTACCGGCGCGGGTCTCGAGCACGGTCGGGTGGAACTGGAAGAACTCGAGGTCGCGCACGTCGGCGCCGGCGCGCAGGGCCGCCGCGATGCCGTCACCGGTCGCGACGGGCGGGTTCGTGGTGTGGGCGTAGAGACGTCCGGCGCCCCCCGTGGCGATGACGACCGCGTCGGCGTCGAGGCGCTCGGTGCGCCCGTGGACGGCCCCGGGCCCGTCGGGCCCGGCGGCGACGTCGCCGACGAGCAGCTCCGCCCCGCGCACCCGGCCCTCCTCCACGATCAGGTCGAGGAGGAAGGCGTGCTCGATCACGCGCACGTCGGACGCGCGCAGCCGCGCGACGAGCGCCAGCTCGATGGCGGTGCCCGTGGCATCCCCTCCGGCGTGCAGGATGCGCGGGTAGGAGTGGGCCGCCTCGAGGCCCTTCACCCAGGTGCCGTCGGCGGCCCGGTCGAAGGCGACGCCGAGCTCGACGAGTTCGCGGATGCGCGTCGGGCCCTCGTCGACGAGCACGCGGACCGCGTCGAGGTCGGACAGTCCGGCGCCGGCGACGAGGGTGTCGTGGATGTGGGCGGCCGCGGAGTCGTCGTCGAACATGACGCCCGCGATGCCGCCCTGCGCGTAGCGCGTGTTGGCGTGCTCGAGCACGTCCTTCGTGACGAGGGTGACGCGGCACCCCGCCTCGACGGCGTGGAGGGCGGTGGTGAGGCCGGCGATGCCGCTGCCGACGACGAGCACGTCGGCGGGGGTGCCGGGCCTTCGGGCTCTCTGCGCCCGCTCGCCGACCGATGCGGTCACGAGGCGTTCTCCCACGCGGCGGCGGGCGCTGCCGGAGGCTTGGCCGCCAGCATCCGCTCGAGGGCGACGCGGGCGGGGTCGGCCACGTCGGCGGGGACCGTGATGCGGTTGTGCACCTGGCCGTCGACGAGACCCTCGAGCACCCAGGCCAGGTAGCCGGGGTGGATGCGGTACATCGTCGAGCAGGGGCAGACCACCGGGTCGAGGCAGAAGATCGTGTGCTGCGGGTGCTCGGCGGCGAGGCGCTGCACGAGGTTGACCTCCGTGCCGACGGCGAAGACGGTGGGCTCGGTCGCGGCGGCGATGGCCTTGCGGATGTAGTCCGTCGACCCCGCCTCGTCGGCGGCGTCGACGACGGCCATCGGGCACTCGGGGTGCACGATGACCCGCACCCCGGGGTGCGCGTCACGTGCGGCCGCGATCTGGTCGACCGTGAAGCGGCGGTGCACCGAGCAGAAGCCGTGCCAGAGGATCACGCGGGCGTCCTCGAGCTGCTCCGCGGTCGATCCGCCGAGCGGACGGCGCGGGTTCCACATCGGCATCTCCTCGACGGGCACGCCCATCGCCTTCGCCGTGTTGCGCCCGAGGTGCTGGTCGGGGAAGAACAGCACGCGGCGTCCGCGGGCGAAGGCCCACTCCAGCACCGTGCGCGCGTTGGACGACGTGCAGACGATGCCGCCGTGTCGTCCGACGAAGCCCTTGATCGCCGCCGAGGAGTTCATGTAGGTGACCGGGATC
This sequence comes from Microbacterium jepli, assembly GCF_047237905.1. Classification (NCBI taxonomy): domain Bacteria; kingdom Bacillati; phylum Actinomycetota; class Actinomycetes; order Micrococcales; family Microbacteriaceae; genus Microbacterium; species Microbacterium jepli. The sequence continues at coordinate 1,528,176 of NZ_JBDFLW010000005.1, forward strand.
ACGGGCACGAGGCCGTCCGCGTCGACCGCCTCGAGGTCGCCGTAGACGTCTTCGAGCTGCTCCCAGCACTCCTCGACCTGATCGATGTCGGCCATGTCGGCCATCGAGCAGCCGGCGGCGAGGTTGGGCAGGATGACGGCCTGGTCGGCGCCGGAGAGCAGGTCGGCGGTCTCGGCCATGAAGTGCACGCCGCAGAAGACGATCGCCTCGGCCTCCGGGCGCGACGCGGCGGCGTTCGCGAGCTGGAACGAGTCGCCGACGTAGTCCGCGTGGCGCACGACCTCCTCGCGCTGGTAGAAGTGCCCGAGCACCACGACACGATCGCCGAGGGTGGCCTTCGCCGCGCGGATGCGGGCGTCGAGCTCCTCCTCCGACGCGTCGCGGTAGGCCTGCGGCAGCTCGCCCTGGCGCGGCGCGCCGACCGGGATGACATCGCCCATCGACGAGCCCGGACCGTACCCGGGTCGATCGTCGAAGGCCCACGGGCCGGCGGCCAGGTCGGTGTTGCACGTCTCGGCGGTCGAGGAGCCCGCGACGATCGAGCGGATCTCGTGGTCGACCGATGGGTCGAGGGGCGCGGCGGCGGCGGGGGCGATGGTGGTCATGAGTGCTTCTCTCGGTGGTGCGCTCAGTGCGGGTCGTTCGGGCGAGGGTCAGTGCGAGGTGGTGAGGGGCCCGCGCTCGGCGAGCTCGAGGTCGCGGTCGTAGCGGTAGAGCCGCGCGGGCCGGTGGCTGCCGGTGCGGAAGCGGTCGGTCGGGATGAGGGTGCCGGAGGCCTCCGCCTGCCGCCGGAAGTTGGCCGGGTCCAGGCGGCGACGGAGGATCGACTCGTACACCTCGCGCAGCTCGGCGAGGGTGAACTCGTCGGCGAGGAGGCCGTGGGCGATGCGGCTGTAGCCGGCCTTGTTGCGCAGTCGCCAGAGGGCGTACTGCACGATCTGCGTGTGGTCGAAGGCGAGCTCCGTGCACGACTCCGCCTCGAACCATGCGGTGTTCTCGGGCGCGGCCACGACGTCCACCTCATCGGGGCGGATGAGCGCCCAGTAGACGATCGACACCACCCGGGTGGGGGAGCGGTCGACCTCTCCGAAGGCGTACAGCTGCTCGAGGTAGCTCGGCGCGAGTCCCGTGGTCTCCTGCAGGGTGCGGGATGCCGCGGCATCCAGGCTCTCGGAGACGTCCAGCCATCCGCCGGGCAGCGCCCACATGCCGGCGAACGGATCACGCGTCCGCGTGACCAGGGGCAGCACGACGGACGGACGGTCGGCTCCGGGCTCGCGACGGAGGCTGAAGATCACGGTGGAGACCGCGACGCGCGTGGCGTCGTCCGCGGACGGCGCACGCTGAGCTGGAGCCGTGTCGATCGCGGTTCGGGTCATCATGACTTTTACCTCCGCGCAGGAGCTTAGTGTCAGTTCGACCTGAAGGGCAAGACCGTGCCGACGACACGCTTCGCCCGCCGCGCGCGACGCGCCGGAGTGACACAGGAACACTCCGTACGCTGGCTCGCGGAGGTCCTCGTGCTCATCATCGACGTCGTGCTGCTCGTCGTGCTCGTGCTGTCGTTCGCCGTCGGCATCCAGCGCGGTCTCGTGGCGAGCCTGGGCGCGCTGGTGGGCCTCATCGCGGGGGCCGTCGCCGCCTTCTGGCTGATGCCGGTCGTCAACGACGCCTGGCCGTGGCAGGAGTGGCGTCCGCTGGTCGTCGTGGTGGTCGGCGTGCTGCTGCTCGTGCTCGGCGCGTCCATCGGCGGCGTGGTGGGGGCGCTCCTGCGCCGCGGCGTCGACAGGATCAAGCTCAAGTGGATCGACCGGGCGCTCGGCGGGGTGATCAGCGCCGTCGTGGCGGCGCTCGTGCTGTCGCTCATCGGGTCGAGCGTGGCCGTCACCGGCACCCCCGTGCTGTCGGCGTCGGTGGCGTCGTCCCGCGTGCTGATGGCGATCGAGCAGGCGACGCCCCCGCCCGTCACGGCGGCGCTCGCGCAGCTGCGGGCCGCGGTGCTCGACGAGACCATCCCGAGGCTCGGGTCGATCCTCAGTGACGAGACGGCGCCCACGGCGCCTCCCGTCGCGCTCGACCAGTCCGACCTCAGCCAGGCCGCGGCATCCGTCGCCCGCGTCTCGGGCACGGCGTTCGCCTGCGGACGCAGCCTCACCGGCAGCGGCTTCGTCATCGCCCCGGGGCGGGTGCTCACCAACGCGCACGTGCTGGCCGGCGTGACGACCCCCGTCGTCGAGCTGCCCGGACTTCCCGCCCGCGACGGCACGATCGTCTACTTCGACCCGGTGGACGACCTGGCCGTCGTCGCCGTCGACGGGCTCGAGGCGCAGCCGCTGAGCGTGGTCGACACGCTCGCCCCCGGCTCCCAGGCGGTCGTGCAGGGCTACCCGTTTGGCGGGCCGTTCACGAGCGTGAACGCCTCCGTGCTCTCGGTCGGAGTCGTGCCCGTGCCCGACGTCTACGACACCGTGTCGGCGCCGCGCGAGATCTACGCGCTCGCCGCCGTCGTGCAGCCGGGCAACTCGGGCGGACCGCTGCTGACGCCCACCGGCGCGGTCGCCGGCGTGGTCTTCGCGCGCTCGCAGGACGACGCCGACCGCGGCTACGCCATGACGCCGGCCGAGTTCACGGCCGTGGTCGCGGAGGCACCGGCGCTGCAGGCGCCGGTGCCGACGGGGGAGTGCACGTCCTGAGGCGCCCGGCGCGAGCGCACTGCTAGAGTGACCGCACAATCGCATATCGGCCCCATGATCGATGCGGGAGAGCCTCGGCGCGTGACGCCGGGCACCGAAGGAGCAAGCCTCCCCGCCAATCTCTCAGGTACTCGTACCGCCTCGATCGGGCCACTCTGAAAAGCGATGGCGTCCACCCGTCATCCGCCGACGGTGAAACTCGTCTCCTCGAGGAGCGAGGAATCTCTCAGGCCCATGACAGAGGGGGAGTTCTCAGGCACCGTCCGGTGCCGCCCCGCCCCGTACCGGGAGAACTCATGACAGACCCCCGCCCCACCCCGCGCACGACGTCGCTGCGCGATCGACACGAGGCGCTCGGTGCGTCCTTCACCGACTTCGGCGGCTGGGAGATGCCCGTCCGCTACACGTCCGACCTTGCCGAGCACCACGCTGTGCGCCGCGCGGCGGGACTCTTCGACATCTCTCACATGGCGGAGTTCGAGGTCGACGGCCCCGACGCGGGCGCGTTCCTCGACTACGCCCTCGCCGGCCGTCTATCCGACATCGCCGACGACCGTGCCAAGTACTCGCTCGTCCTCGATGAGCGCGGCGGCATCATCGATGACGTCATCGTCTACCGTCGCGGCCCGCACAGCTTCCTGGTCGTGGCGAACGCGGGCAATCGCGACGCCGTCGGCGCGGCGCTCCGCCGGCGCGCGGGGGGACGCGACGTCGACGTCGTCGACCACACCGACGCCGTGGCGCTCATCGCCGTGCAGGGCCCTATCGCCGCAGAGGTGCTGGCCGCGGCATCCGAGATCTCCGATCACACGACCCCACTGGCCGAGCTCCGCTACTACCGCATGAGCCACGCCCGTTTCACGCCCGAGGGCGGCGCGTCCGTCGACATCGACCTGGGCCGCACCGGCTACACGGGCGAGGACGGATTCGAGGTCTTCGTGCCGTGGGACCATGCGCCCGCGCTCTGGGACGCGCTGCTGCGCGGCGGCGAGCCCCTCGGTCTGGTCCCCGCCGGCCTCGCCGCCCGCGACACCCTCCGGCTCGAGGCGGGTATGCCGCTCTACGGACACGAGCTGGGCCTGGATGTGCTGCCTGCGCAGGCGGGACTCGCCCGCGCGGTCGCCGCCGACAAGGACGCGTTCGTCGGCAAGGACGCCGCCACCGTGCCCCTCGCGGACGATGCTCCCGTGCTCGTCGGGCTCGTGTCGGAGGGGCGGCGCGCCGGCCGCGCCGGGTACGAGGTCTTCGACGGCGACGAACGCGTCGGCGTCATCACCAGCGGCGCGCTCAGCCCCACCCTCGGTCATCCGATCGCGATGGCCTCCGTCTCCCCGGGCGTCGCCGCGCCCGGCACCGCTCTGACCATCGATGTGCGCGGCACGCGGATCCCCGCGACCGTGACCGCTCTGCCCTTCTACAAGAGGAACGCGAAATGACCGATCTCACCGCCCTGTCCTACACGTCCGACCACGAGTGGATCTCGTTCGACGGCGACATCGCCACGGTCGGCATCACCGACTACGCCGCGGAGAAGCTCGGTGACGTCGTCTTCGTCGACCTGCCCGACGCCGGCTCGAGCGTCGGCGGCGCGACCGTCGTCGGCGAGATCGAGTCGACCAAGTCGGTGGGCGAGCTCTACGCGCCGCTCAGCGGCGAGGTCGTCGAGGCGAACCAGGACGTCGTGGACGACCCCTCGCTCATCAACTCCGACCCGTTCGGCGCCGGCTGGCTGATCAAGCTGCGCGTCGACGCCGCCTCGGCCGAGGGCCTCCTCGATCGCGACGCCTACCTCGCTCTCACGGGCGGCGAGGCGTGAGCGGCGCCGCACCCGTGCCTCCGACCGTCGCCGGCTTCACCGCGCGTCACATCGGGACGGATGCCGCAGCCCAGGCCGCCATGCTCGCCGCGGTCGGCTACGCCAGCGTCGACGAGCTCGTGAAGGCCGCCGTGCCGGCATCCATCCACGTCGCCCCCCGCGCCACGAGCGACATCCCCGCGGCGGCCACGGAGGCCGAGGCGCTGGCCGAGCTGCGCGAGCTCGCCTCGCAGAACCGCACGGCCCGCCCGATGATCGGGCTGGGCTACTACGACACCTTCACCCCGTCGGTCATCGCCCGCAATGTGCTCGAGAACCCGTCCTGGTACACGGCCTACACGCCGTACCAGCCCGAGATCTCGCAGGGCCGGCTCGAGGCGCTCATCAACTTCCAGACGATGGTCACCGACCTCACCGGACTCGCCACCGCGAACGCGTCGATGCTCGACGAGTCGACCGCGGTCGTCGAGGGGATGCTGGTGGCCCGCCGCGCCTCGAAGTCGCGGTCGGACGTCTTCCTCGTGGACGCCGACGCCCTCCCGCAGACCCGCGCCCTGCTCGAGCACCGCGCCGCGGCGCTGGGCATCGAGCTCCGGACCATCGATTTCGCGGCCTCCCCGGTCGCCGAGCGGGCGGAGGGGGAAGAGACGGCCGCCTCCCTGCCCGACGCCTTCGGCGCCTTCGTCCAGTACCCGGGCGCCTCCGGTCGCGTCTGGGACCCGTCCGACGTCGTCGCCGCGGTGCACGCCGCGGGCGGTCTCGTCGTCGCGGCCGCCGACCTCCTCGCCCTCACGCTGCTGCGCTCGCCCGGCTCCTTCGGCGCCGACGTCGCGGTGGGCACGACGCAGCGCTTCGGCGTGCCCCTCGGCTTCGGCGGACCGCACGCCGGCTACATGGCCGTGCGCGCCGGACTCGAGCGGCAGCTCCCGGGCCGCCTCGTCGGCGTCTCGCAGGACGCCGTCGGCCACCCCGCCTACCGCCTGTCGCTTCAGACGCGCGAGCAGCACATCCGGCGGGAGAAGGCGACGTCCAACATCTGCACCGCGCAGGTGCTGCTGGCCGTGATGGCCGCGATGTACGCCGTCTACCACGGGCCCGACGGCCTGCGCGCGATCGCCGAGGACGTCGCGACCAAGACCGAGGCCCTCGCCGTGCAGCTCCGCGGCTACGGCCTCACGCTGGTCTCCGATGCGTTCTTCGACACGCTGCGGGTGCACGTCCCCGGCACCGCGGACCGCGTGATCGAGCGCGCGCGCTCCCTCGGCTACCAGCTGCTCCGCGTGGACGACGCCACGGTCGGCGTCTCCGTCGACGAGACCAGCACCGCCGCCGACCTGGCCGCCGTCGCGACGGCCTTCGGTCTGCCCGACGACGGTGCACCGGTGGATCTCGCGCGAGCGGTGCCCCTGGCATCCGTCCCCTCCGGTCTCCACCGTCAGGACGAGTACCTGCAGCACCCCGTCTTCCACCTGCACCGCAGCGAGACGGCGATGATGCGCTATCTGAAGGCGCTGGCCGACCGCGACTACGCGCTCGACCGGGGCATGATACCTCTCGGCTCGTGCACGATGAAGCTCAACGCCGCCACCGAGATGGCGGCCGTGTCGTGGCCGGAGTTCTCGCGCGTGCACCCGTTCGCCCCGGCGGACGACGTGGTCGGGTACCTCGCCATGATCGAGCAGCTCGAGACGTGGCTCGCGGAGGTCACGGGCTACGCCACCGTCTCGCTTCAGCCGAACGCGGGCTCGCAGGGGGAGCTCGCCGGGCTGCTGGCGATCCGCGGGTACCACCGCGCGAACGGCGACCTCGAGCGCACCGTCTGCCTCATCCCGTCGTCGGCGCACGGGACGAACGCGGCCTCGGCCGTGCTCGCGGGCATGAAGGTCGTCGTGGTGGCGTGCGACGAGGCCGGCAACGTCGACCTCGACGACCTGCGAGCGAAGATCGCCGCGCACGCCGACACTCTTGCAGCGCTCATGATCACCTACCCGTCCACGCACGGCGTGTACGAGCACGACGTGCTCGAGATCACCCAGGCCGTGCACGACGCGGGCGGGCAGGTCTACGTCGACGGCGCGAACCTGAACGCGCTGCTGGGCTACGCGCGCTTCGGCGACCTCGGCGGCGACGTGTCGCACCTCAACCTGCACAAGACGTTCGCCATCCCGCATGGAGGCGGCGGACCCGGCGTCGGTCCGGTGGCGGCCAAGGCGCACCTCGCGCCGCACCTGCCGTCGCACCCGTTCGCGCAGCGCGACGACCACGCCGGCGGCTACACGTTCGAGGGCGGCGCGATCTCGGCGGCGCCGTACGGCTCGGCCGGCATCCTGCCCATCTCGTGGGCGTACGTGCGCATGATGGGCGGAGACGGGCTGAGGGATGCCACGGCCGCCGCCGTGCTGTCGGCGAACTACGTCGCGGCGCGCCTCCGCCGCCACTTCCCCGTGCTGTACACCGGAGAGTCGGGGCTCGTGGCGCACGAGTGCATCCTCGATCTGCGTCCGCTGCGCGATGAGACGGGTGTGACCGTCGACGACGTGGCCAAGCGCCTCATCGACTACGGCTTCCACGCGCCGACGATGTCGTTCCCCGTCGCGGGCACGCTCATGGTGGAGCCCACCGAGTCGGAGGACCTCGCCGAGCTCGACCGCTTCGTCGAGGCCATGATCGCGATCAAGGCCGAGGCCATCGCGGTGGGCGCGGGCGAGTGGCCCGCCGACGACAATCCGCTCGTGAACGCGCCGCACACCGCCGAGGCGGTCGTGGTCGAGGAGTGGGACCACCCCTACTCCCGCGAGACCGCGGTCTACCCGGTGCGCGCGCTCATCCGCACGAAGTACTGGCCGCCGGTGCGGCGCATCGATCAGGCCTACGGCGACCGCAACCTGGTGTGCGCCTGCCCGCCGATCGAGGCCTTCGCCTGAGCTCGGGCCCGGCGCGTCGCTCGACCCACCCGGACAATACGGCGGGTCCGGCACGCGGCGCGCCGGTCTGCCCGGCCCCCGCCGCGGCGTGTCGAGGCGCACACCCGCGAGAATGTCCGGAGACGAGGGGATGCTGCGACCCGGCCAGGTCGGCCGACCCAGCCGACTCTGCCCGACCGACCTATCAGCTCGGGGTGGGCGTGGGCCTTCCGGTGGGAACGGGCACGGGGCCGAACAGCCCCGGCCACAGCCCGACCGCCAGGGGATAGCCGACGAAGGCGATGATGTCGATGAGCGTGTGGGCGACGACGAGCGGCATGACGCGCCCCCAGCGGCGGTAGCACCAGCCGAAGACCACGCCCATGACGAAGTTGCCGATGATCGGACCGACGCCCTGATAGGCGTGGTACGCCGCTCGGAGTGCGGCGGTGGACACGATGATCGTCCACCATCCCCACCCCTGCCGCCGCAGCCGGTCGAAGAGGTAGCCGATGAAGATGACCTCTTCGGTCAGCCCCGCGCGCAGGGCGGAGAGCACCAGGAGCGGCACCGTCCACCAGGCGGATTCGAGTGCCGAGGCCTGCACCTGCACCGTAATGCCGAGCGCGCGGCCGACGGCGTACAGACCCAGACCGGGGACGCCGATGACGGCGAGGAGCAGGATGCCGCGCCCCGCGTCTCCGCCGAACCTCCGGAAGTCCAGTCCGATCCGCCGGAGCGCGCTCTTCCCGGGCTCCCAGAGCAGATAGATCACCAGGGCGACGAGGGCGAGGTCGAAGAAGACGGCCAGCGTCCGGTAGAGGACGTCCCAGAGCGCGGCGGAATCCTGCGTCGGGTTCAGCTGCGTGGTCTGCTGCCCGAGGGGAGCGGGCGCCAGCAGTCTGCGCACCAGCGTGAGCACCGAATAGAGCGCGGACTGTCCGACCGTGACGGCGAGCACCAGGCCGATCTCCCACCAGCGGCGCGTGCGGGCAGCCTGTCCCCAGGAGGCGTCGACCGCGGCATCCTGCCCCGCATCTGCGGGTCGATCGAGCGACATGTTGTCAGATTGCCACATCAGTGTGAATTCGAGTTAAGGGTTTGTAACGTTTTCGCCGATCGTTTTGACCATCGCGAACCGTTTACCTAGTGTTCTCGTATCCGCGCCCCAGCATGCTTTGGCATTGCTGTGTGCGCATCATCCCTGCACAGGAGGATTCCTTGAAGCGCAACAAACTCGCCCTCATGGGCGCAGCGCTGCTCGCAGCCGGGAGCATCGCTCTCGCCGGCTGCGCGGGCGGCGGCGGCAGCAGCACTCCCAGCTCCGCGACCGGCGCCAGCACCGCCGTCATCACCACCAACGGCTCCGAGCCCCAGAACCCGCTGATCCCCACCAACACCAACGAGGTGGGCGGCGGAAAGATCCTCGACTCGATCTTCGCCGGCCTGGTGTACTACGACGCCGACGGCAAGCCGGTCAACGACATGGCGGAGTCGATCACCACCGACGACCCGCAGAACCTGACGGTCAAGATCAAGCAGGGCCAGAAGTTCACCGACGGCACCGAGGTCAAGGCCGACAACTTCATCAAGGCGTGGAACTACGGCGCGCTGCTGTCGAACGAGCAGCTCAACAGCTACTTCTTCGAGGACATCGAGGGCTTCAGCTACGACGAGGACTCCGAGCTCACCGGGCTCAAGAAGGTCGACGACTACACCTTCACGATCGCGCTGACCAAGCCCGCGTCCGACTTCGCGCTCCGCCTCGGGTACTCGGCCTTCTTCCCGCTCCCCGACTCGGCCTTCGACGACATGGCCGCCTTCGGCGAGAACCCGATCGGCAACGGACCCTACAAGCTCGCCAGCGACAGCGCGTGGCAGCACAACGTGCAGATCGACCTGGTCAAGAACGACGACTACCAGGGCGGGCGCACCGTGCAGAACGGCGGTCTGACGATCGTCTTCTACGCCTCGCAGGACGCGGCCTACGCCGACCTCCTCGGCGGCAACGTCGACGTGATCGACGGCGTTCCGCCGTCGGCGCTGGCGACCTTCGAGTCGGACCTGGGTGACCGTGCGGTCAACCAGCCCGCGGCCGTCTTCCAGTCCTTCACCATCCCCGAGCGCCTCGCGCACTTCTCGGGCGACGAGGGCAAGCTGCGCCGCCAGGCGCTGTCGATGGCCATCAACCGCGACGAGATCACCCAGACGATCTTCCAGGGCACCCGCACCCCCGCCAGCGACTTCACCTCCCCGGTGATCGCGGGCTGGTCGGACTCCCTCGAGGGCGCCGACGTGCTCAAGTACAACCCCGACGAGGCGAAGAAGCTGTGGGCCGAGGCCGACGCCATCTCGCCGTGGTCGGGCACGTTCCAGATCGCGTACAACGCCGACGGCGGACACCAGACGTGGGTCGACGCGGTGACCAACTCGATCAAGAACACGCTGGGCATCGACGCGTCGGGCAACCCCTACCCGACGTTCAAGGAGGCGCGCAGCGCCATCACCGACCGCAGCATCCAGACGGCGTTCCGCACCGGCTGGCAGGCGGACTACCCGGGTCTGTACAACTTCCTCGGGCCGCTCTACGCGACGGACGCCTCGTCCAACGACGGTGACTACTCCAGCGCCGACTTCGACAAGCTCCTCTCCGACGGCATCTCGGCCACCGACGCCGACACCGCCAACGGCGACTTCCAGAAGGCTCAGGAGGTCCTGCTGAAGGACCTGCCCGCCACGCCGCTCTGGTACTCGAACGTGACCGGTGGTTACGGCGAGAACGTCCAGAACGTCAAGTTCGGCTGGAACTCGGTGCCGCTCTACTACGAGATCACCAAGTCCGAGTAACACCTGCTCCATCCGCGAGGCGGTGACGATTTCGTCACCGCCTCGCGGCCTGCTCAGCCACACCCCTCGCGCTGCGCCGTCCGACGGGGCACGATGCTCTCATCGGCTCGTGACCTCGCGCCGCAGCGGTGGGGCAGCCCCCTTGTTCGGAAAGAGAGCGGATGCTCGGCTACATCCTCAGACGCCTGCTGCAGGTGATCCCCGTCTTCTTCGGGGCCACGCTGCTCATCTACTTCATGGTCTTCGCCATGCCAGGCGATCCCATCCTCGGTCTCTTCGGAGATCGCACCCCCGCGCCGCAGGTCGTCGAAGCCCTGCGCGCCCAGTACAACCTCGACAAGCCGTTCATCGTGCAGTACTTCCTGTACATCGGCGGCATCTTCCGCGGCGACCTCGGCACCACCTTCTCGGGTCAGTCCGTCAGCGAGGTCCTCGCCCGCACGCTGCCCGTGACCGGACGTCTCGCCGTCATGGCCATCGCGATCGAGTTCATCCTGGCGATCATCATCGGAACGGTCTCGGCCATCCGCAAGGGCAAGGTCTTCGACAACGTCTCCCTGGTCGTGGCGCTGCTGTTCGTCGCCCTGCCGATCTTCGTGGCCTGCTTCCTGGCGCAGTACTTCCTCGCCATCCAGCTCGGCTGGTTCCGGCCCACGGTCGGTGCGCAGAACGGCTGGCTCGATCTGTCCCTGCCGGCGCTCGTGCTCGGGTTCAGCCTCTTCGCGACGAGCATGCGCCTCATGCGCGGCTCGGTCATCGACACGCTCAACCAGGACTGGGTGCGCACCGCGTACAGCAAGGGCCTGCCACGTCGCCGCGTCATCCCCGTGCACGTGCTGCGCAACTCGCTGATCCCGGTGATCACCAACTCCGCCACGAACTTCGGCGTGCTGCTGGTGGGCGCCACGGTGACCGAGGGCATCTTCAACATCCCGGGCGTCGGAAACACCCTCTACCAGGCGACGATCCGCGGCGAGGGACCGACCGTCGTGTCCTTCGTCACGGTCTTCGTGATCATCTACGTGCTGGTGAACCTCGTCATCGACCTCCTGTACGGCTTCCTGGACCCGAGGATCCGCTATGTCAAGTAGTCCCCGTCCGACGACGCACTACGTCGCACCCATCAAGACCGAGACCATCACGGTCGACGCCGTCCGCGTCGCCGAGAAGAAGAGCAACCTCTGGCTCGACGCCTGGCGCGATCTCCGCCGTCGTCCGACCTTCTGGATCGCCCTGGCTGTCATGGCGGTCGTCGTGCTCATGGCCATCGCGCCGACGCTCTTCACCCAGGCGCCGCCCGACAACGACTGCCAGCTGTCCAACAGCAACGGCGGTCCGGCCCCCGGGCACCCGCTCGGCTTCACCTTCCAGGGCTGCGACACCTTCGCCCGCATCGTGTGGGGTGCGCGCACCTCGCTCCTGGTCGGACTCCTGGCCACCTTCATCGGCACGGTCATCGGCCTGATCATGGGCGCCCTCGCCGGGTTCTACGGCGGCTGGCTCGACGGTCTGCTCTCGCGCATCGGCGACATCTTCTTCTCGATCCCGTACATCCTCGCGGCGATCGTCGTGATGAGCGTGTTCTCGCAGTACCGCAACGTCTTCACACTGGCGTTGGCCATCGGCGGATTCGCGTGGGCATCGACGGCCCGTGTCGTCCGCGCGGAGGTGCTCAGGGTGCGCCAGGCCGACTACGTGACGGCATCGCGCGCGCTCGGGCAGTCGCGCTTCCGCACGCTGCTGAGCCACGTGATCCCCAACGCCATCGCCCCGCTGCTGGTGGTCACGACCATCAGCCTCGCCGCGGCCATCGTCGCGGAAGCCACGCTGTCGTTCCTCGGCGTCGGACTCGGCGGCAGCACGATGTCGTGGGGCAACGACATCAGCCAGGCGCAGCAGTCGCTGCGCGTCGCGCCGATGGCGCTCATCTGGCCGTCGATCGCGCTGACCGTGACGGTGCTGGCCTTCATCCTGCTGGGCGAGCTCATCCGAGACGCCATCGACCCGAGAGCGAGGGCACGACGATGACCGACGCACCACTGCTGGCCATCCGCGGCCTGAAGGTCGCCTTCGACACCGAGGCCGGCGAGCGCGAGGTGCTGCACGGCATCGACCTCGACATCTACCCGGGCGAGACCGTCGCCATCGTCGGCGAGTCGGGCTCGGGCAAGTCCACGACGGCCTCGGCCGTGGTGAACCTGCTCCCCGGCACCGGTCACGTCACTGCGGGCAGCATCACCCTCGACGGACGCGAGCTGACGGACCTCAACGCCGCCGAGATGGAGCGCGTGCGCGGCCGTGACATCGGGTACGTGCCGCAGGACCCCATGTCCAACCTGAACCCGGTGTGGAGCATCGGGTTCCAGGTCAAGGAGGCGGTCCGCGCGAACGGCATCGCCCAGGGCAAGCGCGAGGTCGAGCAGCGCGCGATCGAGGTGCTGAAGCAGGCGGGTCTCGCCGACGCCGAGCGCCGGCTGCACCAGTACCCGCACCAGTTCTCCGGCGGCATGCGGCAGCGCGCGCTGATCGGCATCGGACTGGCCGCTGACCCGCAGCTGCTCATCGCCGACGAGCCGACCTCGGCCCTAGACGTCACCGTGCAGCGCGTGATCCTCGACCACATGGCGACCCTCACGCGTGACAAGGGCACATCGGTGCTGCTGATCACGCACGACCTCGGCCTGGCGGCCGAGCGCGCCTCGCGGATCGTCGTGATGAACCAGGGCGAGATCGTGGAGGCCGGGCCCAGCCGGGAGATCCTCGAGAACCCGCTGCATCCCTACACGCAGCGTCTCGTCGCCGCCGCCCCCTCGATCGCCTCGCAGCGCATCCAGGCCCGGGTGGAGTCCCGCGGTGTGGAGCGTCTCGCCGACGTCACGGCGCCCCCCGTGATCGAGGTGCGCGATCTGGTCAAGGAGTACAAGATCCGCATGGGCGGGTTCCGCAGCGAGCAGTTCCGCGCCGTGGATGAAGTCTCCTTCGAGATCCCGCGCGGCAAGACGCTGGCATTGGTGGGGGAGTCGGGTTCGGGCAAGTCCACCGTCGCCAAGCTGCTGCTGAAGCTCGAGGAGCCCACGTCCGGCGAGATGCTGGTCGACGGTCGCTCGCTGTCCGCGCTCTCGAACAAGGATGCGTTCGCCCTGCGCCGCCGCATGCAGCCGGTGTTCCAGGACCCCTACGGATCGCTTGACCCGCTGCGCAACATCGGCAACACGATCGCCGAGCCGCTGGTCATCCACAAGGTCGGCGACGAGAAGTCGCGCCGGGCGCGGGTGCGCGAGCTGCTCGACCAGGTGTCGTTGCCGCAGGAGCTGGCCTCGCGCTACGCGAACGAGCTCTCCGGCGGTCAGCGCCAGCGCGTGGCGATCGCCCGCGCCCTGGCGCTCAAGCCCGACATCGTCATCCTCGACGAGGCGGTCTCCGCGCTGGACGTGCTCGTGCAGGACCAGGTGCTCCAGCTCCTCGCCGAGCTGCAGAGCGAGCTCGACCTCACCTACCTGTTCATCACGCACGACCTCGCGGTCGTCCGCGTCGCGGCCGACCTGGTGTGCGTGATGGAGAAGGGACGCGTCGTGGAGAAGGGCACCGTGGACGAGATCTTCGCGAACCCCTCGCAGGAGTACACGCGTCGCCTGCTCGACGCCATCCCGGGTGCGTCCATCCCCCTCGGGGGCGGCGCCGGCGGCGGACTCTGAGCGGCCGCTCCTCCGCCGCCGGCCCCCGAGGGGCCGGCGGCGCGCCGGCGCGGCGGGTGTTCCGCGCCACCTCCGGCACGATCGCGCTGATCGCCGCCGGCGTCGTGGCGCTGCTCCTCCTCGGCGACGCCGTCGTGCGCGCGGGCTGGGCGCAGATGCTGCTGCTCGCCCCGTGGGTGCTCCTGGTGGTCTGGCTCATCTATGTCGCGATGTACGCGTCGGCGATCGAGACGGATGCCGCGGGTGCCACCGTGCAGAACTTCCTGCGTCGCACGCGCGTGCCGTGGGCGAAGGTGCAGGACATCCGCCTCCGCTACCAGGTCGTCTTCGATCTCGATGACGGCCGGCAGCTGAAGGCCTACGGCGGCCCCGTGGCGGGGCGGCCCGTCCGCGACCGCGGCCGCATGGGCTTCCAGATGCGCCGGGAGCCCCCCGCGCTGCGGGAGCTCGCCCTCATTCAGGAGCAGTGGGAGACCGCTCGCGAGCAGGGCGCCCCCGACACGCCCGTGACGAGATCCTGGGATCTGCCCGCGCTCGTCGCTCTCGCGGTCATCGCGGTGGGTGCACTTGTCGCGGTGATCATCACGAACGCGCCGGCGTGACGATTCTGATGAATCGGTGAGAGCCGGATAGAGCACTTTGCCAACAGGTCACCGAATGTTACGGTCGTGAAAAGACTCCCTTTGACTCCCGGTCACAGCCGATCGCGGGGTTAGGGTCGATTCACCGGGTTGCGGCTCGGTGACTTCCCGAAGCCGTGATCCACGAGACCGCGGCCGCACAGCAAGGAAAGACGATGATGCGTCTGACTGTTCAGCAGCGGAACCCGAGGCCCGCTCGATGACCCTGTACATCGTGCGGAGGTTCATCAACTACGCGATCCTGAGCCTCGTCGCCACCTGCCTCGCCTACATCCTCGCCAGCGTCGTGCTCGACCCGGCCGAGCGCTTCTACGGCAAGAACCCCCGTCCGCCGCAGTCCTCCATCGACGCGTCGCTGAACGCGCTGGGCGTGAACCCCGACGTGCCGGTGCTCGTGCGGCTGTGGAACTGGCTCGTCGGACTGTTCACGCAGTTCTCGCTGGGTCAGACCGTCGGCGGCCAGTCCGTGACCGAGGAGATCATCACCCGCTCGGGCGCCAGCCTCCGGCTCCTTCTCATCGGGTCGCTCATCGGCGCGGTGCTCGGCGTCGTCCTGGGTGTGTGGGGCGCCGTGCGCCAGTACAAGGTAAGCGACCAGGTGGTCACCTACAGCTCGTTCCTCATCTTCGCCACCCCGACCTTCGTCATCGGCGTCCTGCTGATGATCGCCGCGACCGCGTTCAACAACGCGGTCGGCTCGCAGGTGATCCAGTTCACGGGGGAGTACACGGCCGGCATATCCGGAAGCTGGTGGGATCTCGCGCTGGACCGCGGCATCCACCTGCTCCTGCCGACCATCGCGCTCGCTCTCATCGGCGCCGCGTCGTACTCCCGCTACCAGCGCAGCGTCATGCTCGACGTCCTCGGCGCCGACTACATCCGCACCGCCCGCTCGAAGGGCCTGCAGCGCAACGCCGCGCTCGTGCGCCACGGCGTGCGCATCGCGCTCATCCCCATGACCACCTTCTTCGCGTACAGCTTCGGCACCCTCATCGCCGGCTCCGCGATGCTCGAGATCGTCTTCAGCTGGCGCGGCATGGGCCAGTTCACGCTCGAGGCGGTCACCAAGAACGACATCAACGTGATGGCCGGCTCCACGCTGTACATCGCCGTGCTGGTGCTGCTGTCATCCACCCTGTCCGAAGTGCTGTACGCGGCTCTGGACCCTCGAGTGAGGAGCTGACGTGAGCGTCATGCAGGAAGACGTCATCGAGGCATCGCTCGACGACGACAAGGTGATCACCCAGGCTCGCCGGCCGCTGTCGCGCAACGGACTCGTCTGGCTCCGGCTGAAGCGGATGCCGCGGTTCTGGGTCGGCGCATCGGTGCTGGTCTTCATCGTGCTGTGGGCCTTCCTCGGACCCCTTCTGTACCAGTGGACGCCGACGCAGCGCGACCCGTACAACATGAACCTCGGCCCGACGATGATGCACTGGTTCGGCACCAACGCGATCGGGCAGGACATCTACGCCCAGACGCTCTCTGGCCTGCAGAAGTCGCTCGTGATCGGCCTCATCGCGGGTCCGGCGGCCACGATTATCGCCGCCATCGTCGGATCGACGGCGGGATACCTCGGCGGCTGGGTCGACAAGACCATCGGATGGTTCGTCCACCTGCTGCTGGTCATCCCCGCGTTCTTCATCCTCGTCCTGCTCAGCCCGCTCTACAAAGGCCTGTCGTGGGTGGCGCTGACGGTGTTCCTGGCGATCTTCAGCTGGATGATCATGGCCCAGGTCGTGCGGAGCCAGACGAGATCCCTGCGTAATCGGGACTTCGTGCGGGCGGCGCGCTACATGGGCATGCCGACCGGCGCGATCCTGCGGCGCCACATCATCCCCAACATCGCGTCGCTGCTGATCATCGACGCCACCCTCGGCGTCGTGGCGGCGATCATGTCGGAGACCTCGCTGAGCTACTTCGGCTTCGGCGTGCAGAAGCCCGACGTGTCGCTCGGCACGCTCCTGGCCGACGGCACCGCCGCGGCGCTGACGCGTCCGTGGCTCTTCGTCTTCCCCGCGATGGTGCTGATCGCGCTCCTGTTCGCGATCAGCCTCATCGGCGACGCCCTGCGCGACGCCATCGACCCCACCTCCGGAGTGAACCGTGGCTGAACCCGTCTTCGCCGGTCTCTCGAGCCGCGGAGCGCGCTCCGGCGCGCCCCTGCTCTCGGTCCGCGACCTGAGCGTCACCTTCCCGCAGCGCGACGGCAACGACGTCGAGGCCGTCCGCGGCATCTCCTACGACGTGCACCCGGGCGAGTTCCTCGGCATCGTGGGGGAGTCGGGCTCGGGGAAGTCGGTCTCATCGCTCGCCGTCATGGGCCTGCTGCCCTCCAGCGCCCGCATCCAGGGCGAGATCGAGTTCGACGGCCGCTCCCTGCTGTCGATGGACGACGCCCAGCTGTCGCGCATCCGCGGCAAGGAGCTGGCGATGGTCTTCCAAGACCCGCTGTCTGCTCTGACCCCCGTCTACTCGGTGGGCCAGCAGATCGGCGAGGCGCTGCGCCTGCACGACCGCCGGCTGTCGGCGCAGGGCGCCGAGGCGCGCGCGATCGAGCTGCTCAAGACCGTCGGCATCCCCGACGCCGAGCGCCGTGCGCGGGCCTTCCCGCACGAGTACTCGGGCGGAATGCGCCAGCGCGCCATGATCGCCATGGCGATCGCGAACGACCCGAAGGTGATCATCGCCGACGAGCCGACGACGGCGCTCGACGTCACCATCCAGGCGCAGATCCTCGAGGTGCTCGAGAAGGCGAAGGACATCACCGGCGCGGCGGTCGTGCTCATCACGCACGACCTGGGCGTCGTGGCCGGCCACGCCGACCGGGTGGGCGTCATGTACGCGGGCAAGCTCGTCGAGATCGGCACCACCGACGAGATCTTCCACGAGCCGCACATGCCCTACACGATCGGCCTCCTGCGCTCGGTGCCGAACATGCTCACCGCGGGCTCGCAGCGACTCGTCCCGCTCGAGGGGCGCCCGCCGTCGCTGAGCAGCCTGCCGTCGGGCTGCCCGTTCGCGCCGCGCTGCCCGATCGCGATCGACGAGTGCCGCACCATCGAGCCGCCCCTCCAGGCCTACGACCCCGGCAGCGAGCCGCCGCACCTGGCGGCGTGCATCCGCTCGGGCGAGATCGCGCGGGGCGAGCTGACGCGCGCCGACGTGTTCCCCCGGCCGGAGCCGCTGCCGGAGGAGGAGATCGCCGAGACCGGCAACGCCCCCGTCATCGTGGTCGAAGACCTGAAGCGCCACTTCCCGCTCATGAAGGGTGCCGTGTTCCCGCGTCGCATCGGCACGGTGCGCGCGGTCGACGGCGTCAGCTTCGAGTTGCGCCCCGGGCGCACCCTCGGCCTCGTCGGCGAGTCGGGCTGCGGCAAGACCACGACGATCCTCGAGGTCATGGAGATGGCCAAGCCCCAGCACGGGCGCATCACCATCCAGGGCAAGGACGTCTCGTCGGTCTCCGGCAAGGACCTCAAGGGCCTCCGCCGCGACGTGCAGATCGTCTTCCAGGACCCGATGGGCGCCATCGACCCCCGTCTGCCGATCGGCGAGGTCATCACCGAGCCGCTGCTCGTGCAGGGCGCGTCGAAGGCCGCGCGCGACCAGCGCGTCGGCGAGCTGCTCGACCTCGTGGGCCTCGACGGATCGATGGCCGACCGCTACCCGCACGAGTTCTCCGGCGGACAGCGCCAGCGCATCGGCATCGCCCGCGCGCTCGCGACGAATCCGTCCGTGATCGTCCTCGACGAGCCGCTGTCGGCTCTCGACGTGTCGATCCAGGCCGGCGTCATCAACCTGCTCGAAGACCTGAAGGAGCGGCTCGGCCTGTCCTACATCTTCGTCGCGCACGACCTCGCGGTCGTGCGGCAGATGGCCGACGACGTCGCGGTGATGTACCTCGGCGCCGTCGTCGAGCAGGGGCCCATCGCCGAGGTGTTCAACAACCCGCGGCATCCGTACACGAAGGCCCTCATCTCGGCGGCGCCCATCCCCGATCCGCGGATCGAGCGTGGGCGTGCGCGCATCCTGCTGAAGGGCGACCTGCCGAGTCCGACGCAGGAGATCACCGGATGCCGCTTCCGCACCCGGTGCCCGCTGTACGAGCTCGTCGACGAGTCCCGCAAGCAGAAGTGCCGCGAACTCGACCCGTCGCTGCTGCCGCACGGCGGCGCACGCGTGGCCTGCCACCACGTCGACCAGTCGTCGCTCGTCGACGTGGTCGCCGTCGCGGCGGCCACCCCCTGAGACCCCCCGGCCGGCCGCACCAAGCCGTGCCGGGGCTCCCCAAAGAAACGAGAGGAACGATCACATGAGAACTCGGAGTGTGAAGACGCTCGGTTCCCTGGCGATGCTCGGCGCTGCGGCGCTCATCGTCTCGGGCTGCGCAGCCGGAAACTCGGCCGCCCCCAGCGCCGACCCGTCGGAGGTCGCCGCGCTGCCCGCCACCGCCTGGGTGCGCGCGGACGCCGCGGACGTGCAGGACGGCGGCACGCTGACGCTGGCCGTGAGCTCCCTGCCCGTCCAGTTCAACATCAACGAGGTCGACGGCAACGAGGCGGACACCGTCGACATCGCCGAGCTCAGCACCGGCGGTCCCATCAAGATCGAGGAGGACGGCACCCCCGTCCTCGACGAGAACTACGCCTCCTCGGCCGAGGTCACGCAGGACGACCCCCAGGTCGTCACGATCAAGCTGAACCCGTCCGCCGTCTGGCAGGACGGCACGCCCATCACGGTCGCCGATTACCAGGCGTTCTGGGCCGCCCAGAACGGCACGAACCCGGCGTACACCGCGGCGTCGAACGCCGGCTGGGAGGACATCTCCTCGATCGAGCAGGGTGCCGACGAGTACGAGATGGTCATCACCTTCTCGTCCGTCTACGCCGACTGGCAGGCGCTCTTCACCGGCGGACTGCTGCCGGCCGCCATCTCCAGCGACGTCGAGGCCTACAACAACGGCTACCGCACGCAGGCGCCGCCGTCGAGCGGGCCGTTCATCATCTCGAGCATCGACACGACCGGCCAGGTCGTCACGCTCGAGCGCAACCCGAACTGGTGGGGCGAGACCCCCAAGCTCGAAACCGTGCTGTTCAAGGCCGTGAGCCAGGACCAGCAGGGCTCGTCGTTCGCGAACAGCGAGCTGGACGCACTGTACATCTCGGCCAACGCCGACCTGTACTCCACGGCCCAGACCCGCTCGGACGCCGCCATCCAGACCTCCGGCGGCACCACCTGGACGCACGTCACCATGAACGCGAAGTCCGGCCCGCTGGCCGACGTCAACGTCCGCAAGGCCGTGGCGTCGATCGTCAACCGCGAGCAGATCGCGGCCTCCGCGAACACGCCCGTGGACGCGCCCCCGGTCACCAACGGCGACTACATCTTCATGCCCGGCCAGAACGGCTATGAGGACAAGGCGCTGCCCTACGACCCCGAGGCCGGCGCGCAGTTCCTGACCGACGCGGGCTACACCAAGGAGGGCGACAGCTGGACGAAGGACGGCGAGGCCCTCAAGCTGAGCATCACCGTTCCGGCCGACACGGCGACGAACATCCAGCGCTCGGAGCAGGTGCAGGCCGACCTGACCGAGGCCGGCATCCCCGTCGAGCTGAACACCGTCCCGGCTCAGCAGTACTTCAGCGACTACGTCATCCCGGGCAACTTCGAGATGGTGTCGTTCTCCTGGGTCGGCACGCCCTTCCCGATCTCGTCGTCGGAGGCGCTGTACTACCCGCTGGACTCCGAGTCGAACTTCACCGGCACCACCGATGACCGCCTCGAGGCGCTGTTCGACAAGGCGAACTCCGAGCTCGACGCCGACGCGCGCATCGAGACGGCGAAGGAGATCAACGACGTGATCTGGGACTACGTGCCCATGTTCCCGATCGCTCCGCTGCCGAACGTCTACGCGGTCAAGGACGGTCTCGTGAACTGGGGCGCCACCCAGTTCGAGACCATCGACTGGACGAAGGTCGGCTGGGCCACCTCCTGATCGACTGACGCGCGGCCACGGCCGCTCAGTCCTGCAGACGGCGGGGCGGGGATCCTCCGGGACCCCGCCCTGTCGGCGCGCTCCCGGAAGTTCCCAGGGACGCCTGCGGTAGGCTGGTCATCCGGCCACGGGACTTCTCCCTCATCCGCCGGCTCTCTTCTTTCCCCTTCTGCAAGGATTCTCCATGGCGCGCGCCCTCCGTTCAGATCTCCGCAACGTCGCGATCGTCGCCCACGTCGACCACGGCAAGACGACCCTCGTCGACGCCATGCTCCGTCAGACCGGCTCGTTCGGCGAGCACGCGCACGTCGACGAGCGCGCGATGGACTCGAACGACCTCGAGCGTGAGAAGGGCATCACGATCCTGGCCAAGAACACGGCCATCACCTACAAGGGCGTCCACGCCGGCGGCGAAGAGATCACCATCAACGTCATCGACACGCCGGGCCACGCCGACTTCGGCGGCGAGGTCGAGCGCGGCCTGTCGATGGTGGACGGCGTCGTCCTCCTCGTCGACGCGAGCGAGGGTCCGCTGCCTCAGACGCGCTTCGTGCTGCGCAAGGCCCTCGAGGCCAAGCTCCCCGTCATCCTGCTGGTCAACAAGACCGACCGCCCCGACGCCCGCATCGCCGAGGTCGAGGAGGAGGCCCACGACCTGCTGCTGGGTCTCGCGTCCGACCTCGTCGACGACGTGCCCGACCTCGACGTCGACGCTCTGCTCGACGTGCCCGTGGTCTACGCCAGCGGCCGCGCCGGCGCCGCGTCGCTCAACCGGCCCGCCAACGGCAGCCTGCCCGACAACGACGACCTCGAGCCCCTCTTCGGCGCGATCCTCGAGCACATCCCCGCCCCCTCCTACGACGACGACGCGCCGCTGCAGGCCTGGGTCACCAACCTCGACTCCAGCCCGTTCCTCGGCCGCCTCGCCCTCCTGCGCGTGTTCAACGGCACGCTGAAGAAGGGTCAGACCGTCGCCTGGGTGCGTGCGGACGGCACCGTCAGCAGCGCCCGCATCACCGAGCTGCTCAAGACCCGCGCCCTCGAGCGCTACCCGGCCGAGAGCGCGGCCCCCGGCGACATCGTGGCCATCGCGGGCTTCCCCGACATCACCATCGGCGAGACCATCGCCGACCCGGAGGACGTGCGGCCGCTGCCGCAGATCCACGTCGACGACCCGGCCATCTCGATGACCATCGGCACCAACACCTCGCCGCTCGCCGGCAAGGTGAAGGGCCACAAGCTCACCGCCCGTCTCGTGAAGGACCGCCTCGACCGCGAGCTCATCGGAAACGTCTCGCTCAAGGTCGTCGACATCGGACGCCCCGACGCGTGGGAGGTGCAGGGCCGCGGAGAGCTCGCCCTCGCCATCCTCGTGGAGAACATGCGCCGCGAGGGCTTCGAGCTCACGGTCGGCAAGCCCCAGGTGGTCACGAAGAAGGTCGACGGCAAGACGTACGAGCCCTTCGAGCACCTCACGATCGACGCCCCCGAGGAGTACCTCGGCGCCATCACACAGCTGCTCGCGACCCGCAAGGGCCGCATGGAGAACATGACCAACCACGGCACCGGCTGGGTGCGCATGGAGTTCGTCGTCCCCTCGCGCGGCCTCATCGGCTTCCGCACCGAGTTCCTCACCACCACCCGCGGCACCGGCATCGCCAATGCCATCTCGCACGGCTACGAGCCCTGGGCCGGTCAGATCGTCACGCGCCAGAACGGCTCGATCGTCGCCGACCGCTCCGGTGTGGTCACGCCCTTCGCGATCATCGCGCTGCAGGAGCGCATGTCCTTCTTCGTGCAGCCCACGCAGGAGGTCTACGAGGGCATGGTCATCGGCGAGAACTCGCGCAACGACGACATGGACGTCAACATCACGAAGGAGAAGAAGCTGACCAACATGCGTCAGTCGACCTCCGACACGTTCGAGTCGATGACGCCGTCGCGCGTGCTGTCGCTGGAGGAGAGCCTCGAGTTCGCCCGCGAGGACGAGTGCGTCGAGGTCACCCCCGAGACGGTCCGCATCCGCAAGGTGAACCTCGACGCGACCGAGCGCGCCCGCGCGACGGCCCGCCTCAAGCGCCAGGACGCCTCGGTCTGACCTTCGCGTGAGGCTGCTGAGGGCGGTGGCGTCAGGATCTGAGGATCTTCGCCATCGCCTTCCCCTTCGCCACCTCGTCGACGAGCTTGTCGAGATAGCGGATCCGCTGCATGAGGGGATCCTCGATCTCCTGCACGCGCACACCGCAGACGACGCCGGTGATGAGGGATGCGGCGGGGTTCAGCCGCGCCTGCGCGAAGAAGTCGCGGAACGTCGTGTCGGCCGACAGGTGCGCGTCGATCTCCTCCTGCGAGTAGCCGGTCAGCCACTGCGTGACCTCGTCCACGTCCGCACGCGTGCGTCCCTTGCGCTCCACCTTCTGCACGTAGAGCGGGTAGACGCGGGACACCGGCATGGCGAAGATGCGCTCCATGTCGTCGAGGGTAGACCCGCGGCATCCGCTCGTGTCGATGGGTCGGCCGGCGGCCCGACATGATGGGTCGGTGGCCTCCGATCTCCCCGTCGTGCCCGACCCCGGTCGGGCGGAGCGTCGCGCATGGCGCGACGGGCTGGGCGTCGCGCTCGCGACGAGCGCCTACGGGATCTCCTTCGGGGCGCTGAGCGTGGCCTCCGGGCTCGACGTGTGGCAGACCTGCGTGCTCAGCCTGCTGATGTTCACGGGCGGATCGCAGTTCGCCTTCGTCGGCGTGATCGGCGCCGGTGGGCTCGCCGCGGCTCCCGCCGCCATCGCGTCGGCGTCGCTGCTGGGCGTGCGCAACGTCGCCTACGGCATGCGGATGTCGCCGGTGATCGGCCGCGGCTTCTGGCGACGGGCCGCTGCGGCGCAGTTCACGATCGACGAGTCGACGGCGGTGTCGCTCGCACAGGATTCCCCGCGCGCGCGGACCATCGGCTTCTGGGTCACCGGCCTCGGCATCTACGCGGGCTGGAACCTGTCGACCCTCGCCGGCGCGCTGCTGGGTGACGTGCTCGGGGATCCGAAGGCGTACGGACTGGATGCCGCGGCCGCTGCGGCGTTCCTGGCGCTGCTGTGGCCGCGGCTGCGCGCGCTCCAGCCGATCGCGGTCGGCGTCGCCGCCGCCGTCCTGGCCGTCGTCCTCACCCCCGTGCTCATGCCCGGTCTGCCCGTCATCGTGGCCGCCCTGGTGGCCGTGGTCGTGGGGTGGCTCAACTGGCTCGGCCGCGAGGACCGCTCCGCCGAACCCGACGACGTGCCCGAGCTCGAGGGCCTGCCGTGACCCTGTGGACGGCCGTGCTGCTCTCGGCGATCATCTGCGTGGCGCTCAAGACGCTCGGCTACCTCGTGCCGCCCCGGGTACTGGAGGCGCCGCGGCCGTCGCGCATCGCCGACCTCCTCACCGTCGCGCTGCTGGCCGCCCTCGTCGGCGTGCAAGCGCTCGGCGTCGGTCAGGACGTCGTGGTCGACGCGCGTGTGCCGGCGCTGCTGATCGCCGCGGGACTGCTGCTCGTGCGTGCGCCGTTCCTCGTCGTGGTCGCGGCGGCCGCGGCATCGGCCGCTCTTCTGCGGCTCTGGGGCTGGGCGGCCTGAGAGGCGACGCGCCTACACTCGGAGCATGAGCTCGCTGCTGCCCCGCCTCGTCACCTGGGTGATCGCGGTCGTGGTCGGCGTCGTCTACGGCCTGGCCGGCACGATCGCACAGGGCTTCTCCGTCGGCGTCTTCCCGCTGGGGCTGATGCTCGCGATCATCGGCAGCGCGGCCCTGCTCGCCGCGGTGCGCCTGCTCACCGGCGATCGCTGGTCGACCCTGCTCGTGGGTCTCGGCATCATGACGGCGACCCTGATCTTCTCGGGGGCCGGACCGGGCGGTTCGGTCATCGTGCCGCAGCCGCCCGAGGGCACCATCGGCACCGGCATCATCTGGACCATCGCGGTCCCGGTGCTCGTCGCCGTGGTCCTGGCGTGGCCGGATCTCTCGGCCGCACGGGACTCCGGCGCGCCCTCCGCCGCGCGGAGCGAGGACGCCCGACCGAACTAGACTGGGGGAGTGACCTACGTGATCGCCCTCCCGTGCGTCGATGTGAAGGACCGTGCCTGCATCGACGAATGCCCCGTCGACTGCATCTACGAGGGTGACCGGATGCTGTACATCCACCCCGACGAGTGCGTGGACTGCGGCGCCTGCGAGCCTGTCTGCCCTGTCGAGGCGATCTACTACGAGGACGACCTCCCCGAGGAGTGGGCGGACTACTACAAGGCGAACGTCGAGTGGTTCGAAGACGTGGGGTCCCCGGGCGGCGCAGCCAAGGTCGGCGTGATCCACAAGGACCACCCGGTCGTCACCGCCGTTCCTCCCCAGGGCTCGTGATCCTCCGCCGGAGCGCGCGCTGATGGCGGTCACCGATCTGGCCGACTACCCCTGGGACGCGATGGCGCCCTACGCGGCGCGCGCACGCGCGCACGCCGACGGCATCGTCGACCTGTCCATCGGCTCGCCGGTCGACCCGACGCCGACGCTCATCGCCGACGCCCTCACCCGCGCGACCGACGCGCACTCCTACCCGCAGACCGTGGGGACGCCCGCGCTGCGCGAGGCGATCGTCGCCTGGTACGCGCGCCGCCGCGGTGTGCCGGGGCTGACCCCGGAGAACGTGCTCCCCACGATCGGCTCGAAGGAGCTCGTCGCGCTGCTGCCGCTGCTGCTGGGCCTCGGCGACGGCGACATCGTCGTGCACCCGCGCGCGGCCTACCCGACGTACGAGGTCGGCGCGCGCCTCGCCGGAGCGACACCGGTCGCCGCCGACGATCCCGCGCAGTGGCCGGAGGGGACCCGGCTCGTCTGGGTCAACTCGCCGGGCAACCCCGACGGCGCGGTGCGCGATGCGGCCGACCTCGCCCTCGCGGTCGCGCGGGCACGCGAGCTCGGCGCGGTGATCGCGTCGGACGAGTGCTACGCGGAGCTGGGGTGGGACGAGCCGTGGGCGGATGCCGCGACCCCCAGCATCCTGGATCCCGCCGTCGTCGGCGACGACCTGCGCGGGGTGCTCTCGGTTTACTCGCTGTCGAAGCAGTCCAACCTCGCCGGCTACCGCGCGGCGTTCCTCGCCGGCGATCCGGAGCTCGTGGCGCGCCTGGTCGCCGCCCGCAAGCATCTGGGGCTGATGGCGCCCGGCCCCGTTCAGGCGGCGATGATCGCGGCGCTCGGCGACGACGAGCACGTCTGGGCGCAGAAGGCGCTGTACCGTGCCCGACGCAACGTGCTGAAGCCCGCGCTGGAGGCCGCAGGCTTCCGCATCGACCGCAGCGAGGCGGGCTTGTACCTCTGGGCGACCGAGGGCCGGGATGCGTGGGAGAGCGTCGAGCGGATGGCCGGGCTCGGCATCCTCGTCGGCCCCGGTCACTTCTACGGACCGCACTTCCCGCAGCACATCCGGCTGTCGCTCACCGCGACCGATGAGCGCATCCGCGCCGCCGCGGAGCGCCTTGCGGCCTGATGCCGGTGGTGATCTGGAGGTTTCCTCCAGGGGATGCCTCCGCGCGTTGGGCGGAACGGAGGGAGGCCGGCAGGCCCACTAGGCTGTATGAACGCGGCGGTGCGGCATCCCCGGCCCCGCACGCCGGAACCTCGGATGACGCGTCCCTTGCGAAGCCGACGGGTCGAAGGCACCCCTGACCGACCAGAAATCGCATGGAGGCTTCGTGAACGACGCGGGCACCCCCAAGGACACGTCCACTCCGGCTGAGGCCGCGCCGACGACGGCCCGGCTCACGATCGGGGATCGGACCGCCGAGTTCCCGGTGCTCACCGGCACGGACGGCATCCCGAGTGTCGACATCTCGACCTTCACGCGCCAGACCGGCCACACGACGCTGGACTACGGGTTCGTGAACACCTCCGCGACGAAGTCGGCCGTGACCTTCATCGACGGCGACAAGGGTATCCTGCGCTATCGCGGCTACCCGATCGAGCAGCTCGCGCAGAACAGCAGCTACCTCGAGGTGGCCTGGCTGCTGATCTACGGCGAGCTCCCGACCGCCGATGAGCTGGGTCAGTTCGACGAGCGCATCCGCCGTCACACGCTGCTGCACGAAGACCTCAAGCGCTTCTTCCCCGCCCTCCCGCACACCGCGCACCCGATGTCGGTGCTGTCCTCCGCGGTCTCGGCGCTCTCGACCTACTACGAGAACCAGTCCGACCCCCACAACCCCGAGCACGTCGAGCTCAACACGGTGCGGATGCTCGCTAAGCTCCCCGTGATCGCGGCGTACGCGCACAAGAAGAGCGTCGGGCAGGCCTTCCTCTACCCCGACAACTCGCTGAGCTTCGTCGACAACTTCCTCAAGCTGAACTTCGGCGTGCTGTCCGAGGTGTACGAGGTGAACCCGGTCATGTCGCGGGCGCTGGAGCGCCTGCTCATCCTGCACGAGGACCACGAGCAGAACGCGTCCACCTCGACGGTGCGGCTCGTCGGCTCCACGGGCGCCAACCAGTTCTCCTCGATCTCCGCGGGCATCAACGCCCTGTACGGCCCGCTGCACGGCGGCGCGAACGAGGCCGTCCTCGAGATGCTCGGGCGCATCCGCGACTCCGGAGAAAGCGTGCAGCGCTTCGTCGAGCGGGTCAAGAACAAGGAGGACGGGGTGAAGCTCATGGGCTTCGGACACCGCGTCTACAAGAACTACGACCCGCGCGCCAAGCTCGTCAAGGAGTCCGCCGACGAGGTGCTCGAGGCGCTGGGCATCAGCGACCCGCTGCTGGACCTCGCCAAGGAGCTCGAGCAGATCGCGCTGGAGGACGACTACTTCAAGGAGCGTCGCCTCTACCCGAACGTCGACTTCTACACCGGCGTGATCTACAAGGCGATGGGCTTCCCGACGCGCATGTTCACGGTGCTGTTCGCCATCGGCCGCCTGCCGGGCTGGCTGGCGCAGTGGCGCGAGGCGATCAACGACCCGCAGACGAAGATCGGCCGCCCGCAGCAGCTGTACACGGGTGCGCCCGCGCGCGACTACCCCGGTCTGTCCGCCTGAGGCTCCGGCGGCGGATCGGTAGGGTCGGGGGATGCCCCGCCTTCTCGTCCGTCGTCCCTCGCCCCGCCTCGCCGACGGGGAGCTGACGCACCTCGAACGCGTCGCCGTCGACGCCGACCTGGCGGCGCGTCAATGGGCGGGATACGTCGACGTCTTCCGCTCGCGCGGGTGGGAGGTCGTGGAGGTCGAACCTGCGGACGACCAGCCCGACGGCGTCTTCGTGGAGGACGCGATCATCGTCTTCGGCGACCTGGCCGTGCTGTGCCGGGCGGGAGCGGAGTCGCGGCGGGGCGAGGCCGACACCGTGCGGGCGGCGGCCGAGGCCGTGGGATTGCGGCTCTCGACGATCACCGCCCCGGGGACGCTCGACGGCGGCGACGTGCTGAAGGTCGGCCGCACCGTGTACGTGGGCGCATCGTCGCGGACCAACGCCGACGGCATCGCGCAGCTGCGCGCCGCGGTGAAGCCGGCGGGGTGGGAGGTCGTCGAGATCCCGGTCTCGCGTGTGCTGCACCTCAAGTCGGGTGTGACGTCGCTGCCGGACGGCACGGTCATCGGCTTCACGCCTCTCGTCGACGACCCGGCGCTGTTCCCGGAGTTCCTCGCCGTGCCCGAGGAGCACGGCACGGCCGTCGTCGTGCTCGATGAGAGCACCGTGCTGATGTCATCGGACGCTCCGCAGACGCGCGCCCTCCTGGAGGACCGCGGCCTCGACGTCGTGACCGTCGACGTGAGCGAGTTCGAGAAGCTCGAGGGGTGCGTGACCTGCCTGTCGGTGCGCCTGCGGGAGTGAGCCGGCCGCGCCTCAGGCGTGCAGCGCCTCATTGAGCGTCACGCCGGCACCCGCGCGGCGGACGGCCTCGATCGCTCCGCTCAGCGAGTTGCGGCGCAGCAGCAGCCCGTCGCGGCCCGACAGCTCCGCGCCCTTGACGGAGGGACGCCGCCCATCGGCGGTCGGCGGCTCGTCAGCCAGGACCACCTTCGAGCCCGCCGTGATGTAGAGGCCCGCCTCGACGATGCAGTCGTCGCCGAGGGAGATGCCGATGCCGGCGTTGGCTCCCAGCAGCGTGCGCGCGCCCACGGCGATCCGGTGCGTGCCGCCACCCGACAGGGTGCCCATGATCGACGCACCGCCGCCGATGTCGCTGCCGTCGCCGACCACGACGCCCTGTGAGATGCGCCCCTCGACCATCGAGGCGCCGAGCGTGCCCGCGTTGAAGTTCACGAAGCCCTCGTGCATGACGGTGGTGCCGGGGGAGAGGTACGCGCCGAGGCGGACGCGCGAGGCGTCGGCGATGCGCACCCCGGGTGGCGTCACGTAGTCCAGCAGCCGCGGGAACTTGTCGAGGCCCTGGATCTGGATGCCGTCCCGCTGGAGGAAGGGCCGGAGGCGCGTGGCGTCGTCGGGGTGCATCGGTCCGGCGCTGGTCCAGGCGACGTTCGGCAGGTGGCCGAAGATCCCCGTGAGGTCGATCTCGCCCGGCGCCACCAGGCGGTGCGACAGCGCGTGCAGGCGCAGATAGGCGTCCGAGGTGGAGGTGGGCGCGGCATCCGCGTCGATCTCGACGGCCACCACGTCGACCGTCACCGCGCGTCGCGGGTCAGGGACGGCGAAGCGATCGAGCTCCGCAGGGGGCAGAGCGGGGTCGAAGCCGAGCGGCAGCCGACCCAGCTGGGGCTGGGGGAACCACGTGTCGAGCACTGTTCCGTCGGCGGCCGTCGTCGCGAGGCCGAGGCCCCAGATCCATCGCTGTCCGGTCATGCCTCCACGCTAGCGAACCCGGGCGGCACACCCGTCGCCGGTACACTCGGGGCATGCCGGTGCTCGATCTGTCCGCGTCCTCCGTCGACCTCACCCGGGCGATCTGCGACATCCCGAGCGTCTCAGGAGACGAGGTCGCCCTCGCCGACGCGATCGACGCCGTGATCCGGCCGCTGAGCCACCTCACGCTGCACCGCGACGGCGACACGATCGTCGCCCGCACCGAGCTCGGGCGGGCGCAGCGCGTGGTCATCGCGGGCCACATCGACACCGTGCCCGTCAACGGCAACCTCCCCACGCGCGACGTCGTCGTCGACGGAGAGCCGCACCTCTGGGGACGCGGAACCGTCGATATGAAGGCCGGCGTCGCGGTGCAGCTGAAGCTCGCCGCCGAGCTGGTCGCGCCCCGGGTCGACATCACCTGGATGTGGTACGACCACGAGGAGGTCGACGCCGATCTCAACGGGCTCACGCGCCTGTCGCGCACGCGCCCCGATCTGTTCGCGGGCGACTTCGCGATCCTCGGCGAGCCGTCCGGCGGCGAGGTCGAGGGCGGCTGCAACGGCAACCTCCGCGCCGTGGTGCGCACGCACGGCGTGCGGGCGCACAGCGCGCGCTCGTGGATCGGCGAGAACGCGATCCATCGCGCGGCTCCCATCCTTGCGCGGCTGGCCGAGTACCGCCCGCGGGACGTGGCCGTTGAAGGGCTCACCTACCGCGAGGGTCTCAACGCCGTGCGGATCGGCGGCGGAGTGGCCGGCAACGTCATCCCCGACCTCTGCGAGGTCGAGGTCAACTACCGCTTCGCACCGAGCCGGAACGCCGATGAGGCGAGCCGCCACGTCCGCTCGGTCTTCGACGGGTTCGACGTCGAGATCGTCGATCTGGCGGAGGGCGCTCGTCCCGGGCTCGATGCGCCGCTCGCTCAGGAGTTCGTGGCCGCGGTCGGCGCCGTCCCCCGTCCCAAGTACGGCTGGACCGACGTCGCCCGTTTCAGCGCCCTCGGCGTGCCCGCCGTCAACTACGGACCCGGCGACCCGCACCTCGCGCACCACGACGAGGAGCGCGTGCCGCTCGCGCAGATCGAGGCGGTCGAGCGCGGACTGCGGTCGTGGCTGACGGCACACTGACGGCTCCCCGCGCGCTGCGGCGCTGGTCGGGCCTGCCGGTCGCCGCCCGCATCGCGATCGTCTACGTCGCGGCGCGGCTGGTCACGACGGCGTTCTTCCTCCTCGCGTCGGCCCTGGCCGTACCCGGGTCGCGCTTCGGCGCGTCGCCGTCGCTCGGATCCTTCGTCGTGGGGTGGGATGCCACGTGGTACTGGTTCACGGCGGTGAACGGCTACCCCGACGTGCTCCCGCGCACCGCCGCGGGACTCGTGTCGGAGAACCAGTGGGCGTTCATGCCCGTGCACGCCTACCTCTCGGCCGCGGTCGGTCTGCCGCTCGGATCGTGGGGCGCCGGCGCGCTCGTGATCTCGCTCGTCGCCGGCTACCTGTCGTGCCTCGTGCTGCACCGCATGCTCCGGCCGCGGATCGGCGCCCGCGCGGCGTTCTGGGCCGTGCTGCTGTTCTCGTGCGCGCCGCTCGCGGCGATGTTCCAGGTCGGCTACGCCGAGTCGCTCTTCCTGCTGTGGATGCTGCTGGCCCTGGATGCGGTGCTGCGGCGGCGCTACGGGCTGCTGTACCTCCTCATCCCGCTGATGGGATTCACCCGCCCCGGCGTGCTGGCCTTCGCCCTCTTCCTCGGGCTCTTCGGTATCTGGCGCTTCGCGACCCGGGTCCGGGAGCCCCTGCGGATACGCGAGGTGGTGCACATCATCGGCACCGGCGCGCTCGCGGTGATCGTCGGGTTCGCCTGGCAGGTCATCGCGGGCGTCGTGACCGGGGATCCGAACGCCTACCTCGCCACCGAGCTCGCATGGCGGCGCAACTGGCTGCCGGGCGGCGACAGCGGCTTCGTGCCGTTCGAGGGGTTCGTGCAGGCGGCCGCGTTCTGGTTCACGTCGTGGGGACTCGGCCCGGTCGTCGGGTACGTGGTGCTCGCGGCATCCGTCGTCGTCATCGCCGTGCTACTGGTGGCGAACCGCCCCGTACGCAGACTCGGCGTGGAGCTGCGGCTCTGGTCGGCGAGCTATCTGCTGTACATCCTGCTGGTGTTCTTCCCGCAGTCGAGCATCTTCCGGCTCCTCCTCCCGCTGTCCCCCCTGTGGGGCGCCGTCGCCGTGCCGCGGTCGAAGCTCTGGCGCTTCGGCGTGCTGGCCGTCAGCCTGCTCGCGCAGTGGTGGTGGATCTACAACATGTACGCCCTCGGGTACACGTACTGGCAGATTCCCTGAGCCTCGCGGCCGAGGTCGGCCGCGGTCGTCCGGGGTGCCCGAGCGCACGATAAACTTTCACGTGAAGACATTCGACGAAAAGGAGCCGCGATGGCAGCGATGAAGCCGAGAACCGGAGACGGACCTATGGAGGCCGTGAAGGAGGGGCGCCTGATCATCGTGCGGGTGCCGCTCGAGGGCGGCGGTCGCCTCGTCGTCTCCGTGAACGACGCTGAGGCCAAAGAGCTCTACGACGTGCTGGGCGGAGTCGTCGCACCCGCCTGATCGACGCCTCGACGCGGCCGGTTCCCACTCGGGAGCCGGCCGCGTCGTCGTTCGCGGAGAGTGAGCCGAGCCGAGCCGTGTCAGGAGGTGCGGTCGGGCACGGTGGTGAGCTGCAGCAGCCCCTCGCCGACGATCGACAGTGCGCCGATGACGGCGGGTGAGGCCTGCGTCTCGCGGATCAGGGTGCGATACGCGGTCGTGACCGCGTCGCGGCGCACCGGGTCCGCCACAGCGCCGCCGCCCAGCACACGCGGGACGAGTACCGTTCCACCGACGCGCACGAGGCGCAGGGCGTGCTCGACGTAGTCCATGACGCCCGCCGGGTCGGCGTCGACGAGCACGATGTCGTAGGACGCCTCGTTCATGCGCGGAAGCACATCGGCCGCCCGCCCGGTGATGAAGCGGGCGCGCGCGGCCGGGATCTTCGCATCGGCGAAAGCGCTGCGCGAGACGGCCAGGTGCTCGGGCTCGTTGTCGATGGTGGTGAGGGTCGCCCGGGGCGACCCGTGCAGCAGCCACAGGCCGGAGACACCGGCGCCGGTGCCGATCTCGACGATGTTCAGCGCGTTCGAGACCGCCGCGATCACGGCGATCTGCGCACCCACCGGCGCGCTGACGGGCGCTGCGCCGAGCTCGAGCGCATGCGCACGGGCACGGGTGATGTGGTCGGGCTCGATCGTCGCCTCGGCAGCGAATCTGCGGTCCGCGTCGTGATCACCCATGCCCGCCAGCCTACGTCGCCGCGTGCGGACCGACCCCCAGGCGCGGCGGGTAACCTGTGAGCATGTTCTTCGGCCTGACCATCGAGAAGGTTCTGGTGATCGGCGTCATCGCCGCGATCCTGATCGGTCCCGAGCGTCTCCCGCGCTACGCCGAAGGACTCGCCCGCTTCACCACCCGTGCCCGGGAGTTCGTCAAGGGCGCGCGCTCGCGCGTCAAGGAGGAGATGGGCGACGACTTCGACGACGTCGACTGGCGCAAGCTCGACCCCCGGCAGTACGACCCGCGGCGGATCATCCGCGAGGCCCTCCTCGACGACGCGCCGGTGCCGACCGTCACCGCCGCCTCGACCGCCGCGACGATGCTCGCCGCCGGGGCCGCTGCGACCTCGCTGACGCCCGGCCAGCGGGCCGAGGCGGGCCCGACCCCGTTCGACTCCGAAGCGACCTGAGTCAGCGCGGGCGGACCGTCAGGCTCCGCCCCGAGAGCCCGCGCGGCATCGTCGCGACGCGCTCCGCGAGCGCCCTGACGGCGAGGGCGGCGGGGTCGGCCGCGGACGCCGCGACCACCGGCGTCCCCGCGTCGCCGTCCGCCCGCAGCGTCGTGCTGAGCGGGATCGACGCGAGCAGCGGCACGTGCTCCTCCGGTGTCGACAGCCGTTCGGCGACCTCCGCACCGCCTCCCGCACCGAAGAGATCGAGCGTGGAGCCGTCGGGGAGGGTCATCGCCGCCATGTTCTCCACCACGCCGATGACGCGCTGACCCGTCTGCCTGGCGACGAGAGCACTGCGGATCGCGACATCCGACGCGGCGGACTGCGGCGTCGTGACCACGAGCACCTCGGCGTGGGGGAGCAGCTGCCCGACCGAGATGGCGACGTCGCCGGTACCCGGTGGCATGTCCAGCAGCAGCACGTCGAGATCGCCGAAGAAGACGTCGGTGAGAAACTGCTGCACGGTGCGGTGCAGCAGCGGCCCGCGCCACGCCACGGCCCCGAGCGGGCCGTCGGTGCTCCTGCGCAGGAACATGCCGATCGAGATGGTCTTCACGTCGTAGGCGACGGGCGGCAGCATGAGGTCGTCGATGCGGGTCGGCGAGGGCGGCAGGCCGTCCGGCCCGACGAGGCCCAGCAGACCGGGGATGGAGAACCCGTGCACGTCGGCGTCGACGAGGCCCACGGAGAGCCCGCGCTGGGCGAGCGCGACGGCGAGGTTCGCGGTGACGGTGGACTTGCCCACGCCGCCCTTGCCGCTCGTGACCGCGATCACCCGGGTCAGCGAGTCCGGTCCGAATGGCATCTCGCGCGCCGCGCGTCCTCCCCGCAGGCGCTCGGTGAGGGACTTCCGCTCCTCGGGGCTCATCACGCCGACCTCGATCTCCACGCGGGAGATGCCGGGGGCGGATGCCGCGGCCGCACGCACGTCCGCCTCGATCCGGGTCGCCGCCGGGCAGCCGACGATCGTGAGCGCGATGGCGACGCGCGCGACGTCGTCCGTCACCTCGACGCCGCGGACCATCCCCAGCTCCTCGAGGGGACGCCGGAGCTCGGGGTCGGAGACGGCGCCGACGCGGCGCCGGACGTCGTCGGCGTCGCTCACGACGAAGCGCGCTCCGCGCGGTGGGCGCGCTCGCCTCGCACGGTGACGCGCTCCTCGGTCTGCTCGGTGCGCTCGTCCTTCTCCAGGTGCTCGAGGAGGGTCTTCAGCTCGCCGCGCAGCACGTCGCGCGTCACCATCTCGCTGGAGCGCTCCGTCAGCGCCATCCGCAGCGCGACGATCTCGCGGGCCAGGTACTCGGTGTCGGCGAGGTTGCGCTCGGCGCGCTGGCGGTCCTGCTCGATCTGCACCCGGTCGCGGTCGTCCTGACGATTCTGCGCGAGCAGGATGAGCGGGGCGGCGTACGAGGCCTGCAGCGACAGGATGAGCGTCAGCAGCGTGAAGTTGGTGGCCTTCGGGTCGAACTGCAGCTCGACCGGCGCCAGGCTGTTCCACAACAGCCACACGGCGACGAAGACCGTCATGCCGATCAGGAACCCACTGGTGCCCATCGCCCGGGCGAACGACTCGGAGAACCGTCCGAAGCGGTCGCGGGACTGCTGCGGGTTGCGGGTGAGCTTGCTCCCGCGCCCGAGGGGCGCGTCGAGCGAGACCTGGCGCGACTGGCGGGGCATCAGCGCCTCCGCGGGGTCATGGCGGTGGTGACCGGGACGGGGAATGCCGCAGCATCCTCATCGGAGTCCTGCGAGCGCCAGTCGTCGGGCAGGAGGTAGTCGAGCACGTCATCGACGCTGACCGCTCCGACGAGCCGGTGCGCGGCGTCCACGACCGGGAGCGAGACGAGGTTGTAGCTGGCGAGCATGCGGGCGACCTCGGCCGCCGAGGCGTCCGCGGGGACGGGCTCGAGGGAGTCGTCGATGATCGTGCCCAGACGCTCGTGCGGGGGGTAGCGCAGCATCCGCTGGAAATGCACGGTGCCCAGCAGCCGGCCGGTGGGCGTCTCGTACGGCGGCAGGGTGACGAAGA
Source organism: Microbacterium jepli (assembly GCF_047237905.1). NCBI lineage: Bacteria > Bacillati > Actinomycetota > Actinomycetes > Micrococcales > Microbacteriaceae > Microbacterium > Microbacterium jepli. The sequence continues at coordinate 1,563,421 of NZ_JBDFLW010000005.1, forward strand.
CGGCGGCGGCCAGGGCCGGGTGCAGCTCGTGCCGACGGATCAGGGCGAGCGCCTCGGCGACGGTGGCGTCGGCGGAGAGCACGATCGGCTCCGGCGTCATGAGGCCGCCCGCGGTGTCGGGCCGGTACATCAGCAGCGCGCGCACGTCTTCGGCCTCTTCGGGCTCCATCAGCTCGAGGAGCTCCTCGCGCTGCTCCTCGGAGAGCTGACCGAGCACGTCGGCGGCGTCGTCGGGCTCCATGGCGTCGAGGATGTCGGCGGCGCGCTCATCGTCGAGCGACTCGAGGATGTGCACCTGCTCGTCTTCGGGCATCTCCTCGAGCGCGTCGGCGAGCCGGTCGTCGGAGAGCTCGTCGACGACCTCGAGCATGCGCTCCTCGGGGAGGTCGAGGAGGGTGTTGGCGAGGTCGGCCGGCCGGAGCTCGGAGTAGCTGGCCACCAGCTGCTCGGCGGACTGCGCCTCACCGGGCGTGGCGTTCTCGCGCACCTCGCTCCAGTTGGCGAACGTGGTCGGCCCCTTCGCGAAGGGCGACGCGCTCGTCTTCGGCTTGCGCAGGAAGAGCTGTCCGACATCCCACTCGCCGGTGCGGCTGTGCTCGATGGCGACGTCCTCAATGACGGCCTGCACGGAGCCGGAGTCGAGGTAGACCTTTCGGCCGAGCATCTCGGCAAGCACCCGCACCTCGCCGCCGCGCTGCTGGAAGCGGCGCACGTTGATGAGTCCCGTGGTGATGACCTGTCCCGTGGCGATCGAGGTGACGCGACCGATCGAGACGAAGACGTGGCGCCTGCCCGGGATCTCCACGACGAGACCGATGACGCGGGGCGGATCATCCTTGCGATAGATGACCACGACGTCGCGCACACGCCCGAGCCGGTCACCCGCGGGGTCGAAGACCGTGCACCCCGCCAGGCGTGCGACGAAAACCCTCTGCGTGCTCACCGGTCCAGCGTAGTCCGGTGCGCCCGCAGTTCCGGTGGCGTCCACGCCCGGAGAGGCCACAGGACCCCGTGAGAGGATGGGGCCATGAGCATGGTGGGTGGACGGGTGCCGGCGGGACGCGAGGACGTCGGGCAGACGGTGGCGGAGTTCCCCACCTACGAGGCGGCGCAGAAGGCGGTGTCGGCGCTCATCGCCGCCGAGGTGCCGGCGCGCGACATCGCGATCGTCGGGCAGGGGCTGCGCTCCATCGAGCGCGTCACCGGGCGTCTCGGCTACGCCGCCGCCGCGCGCTCCGGAGCGGTCAACGGTCTGCTCCTCGGGCTGCTGTTCTCTGCGATCTTCGTGCTGGGCACGCCCGCGGCGCCCATCCAGGCGTTCGTGGGCGTCATGTTCATCGGCATCGCCGTGGGCATGCTCCTCAGCATCATCACCTTCGCGATCGTGCGCCGCCGCCGCGACTTCGCCTCCGTCATGCAGGTGGCCGCCGAGCGCTACGAGGTGACGGTCACCGACGGCAACATCCACCGCGCCCGTCAGGTGCTCGGCCGCGACGGCGTTCCGCCGGTCGCCCACTCCGCCGCACCCGCCGCGCAGCCCGCGCCCGCACCCGAGCCGTGGCGGCCGGCCCCGGAGCCGACCCCCGAGGAGCCGCCGCGCTACGGCGAGCGCATCCCGCCGGTGCCGGCCGGCAGCCCCGCCTCGGGCCCGGCCGCCACCGGCGAGCCCGCGCCCGGCCCTGATTCCGCGCCCCCTGCACCTCCCGCTCCGGGCCCGGCGTCGCCCGGCGCCGATGGACCCGGCGAGATAGCCCCCGGCCCCGGCGAGCCCTCGCCGACGCCTCCCGGCGTCGCTGACCCGGGCGCCGCTCTGCCGCCGACCGCCGATCCAGGCACTCCGCGGCCCCTCTGACCGGTATGGACGGCCCGACCGCCGACCGCGTGCGCGTCGATCTGCCCGCGGGGCCAACGGATGTCTCGATCGGGATCAGCGCACCCGCCGAGCCCTGGGCCGTGGCGGGCCTCGCACACGGAGCGGGCGCGGGGATGCAGCATCCGTTCCTCGTGGGCTTCGCCGACGCGCTGGCGGCGGAGGGCGTGGCCGTCGTCCGCTTCGCCTTCCCCTACAGCGAGGCCGGCCGGCGGATGCCGGGGCCCGCTCCGCACGCCGTCGCCACCTGGCGCGCGGTCACCCGGCGGATGACGGAGCTGCTCCCCGGGCTGCCGGTGGTCGCGATGGGGAAGTCCTACGGCGGTCGGATGGCGTCGACGGCCGCAGCGGAGGGAGTCATCTCACCCGGCGCGCTCGTCTACCTCGGCTACCCGCTGCATCCGCCGGGGCGTCCCGACAAGCCGCGCGTCGAGCACCTGCCGCTCGTGACGGCACCGCAGATCTTCGTCGAGGGGTCGAACGACCCGTTCATCGATCCGCACGCGCAGCTGGAAGAGGCCGTGGAGAGCTGCCGGGATGCCCGCATCGTCTGGATCGAGGGCGGCGGCCACTCCTTCGAGGTCAAAGGAAGCCGCGCGCCGGCGGAAGAGGTCGGCGCCGCCCTCGCGCCCCTCGTGGCGCGGGAGCTGCGACAGGCGCTCGGCTACCGTCCGGCCGCGTAGCCCTGCATGCCGCGGGGATTGGCGGCGGCCCACAGCAGCCCGGTCTCCGGGTCGCGCCCGACGGCCGACACGCGGCCGAGCGACCAGTCGCCGGCGCGCGTGACACGGTGCCCGCGGGCCTCCAGACCCCGGATGAGCTCGTCGCCGAGACGGCCTTCGACCACGGCGCCGGCGGGCGTCCATGTGCGCGGCCAGAACGAGTCCGCGAGCGCGGTGGTGTGCAGCGCCGGGGCGTCGATCGCCTGCTGGGGCGAGTAGCCGCCGACGGTCATCCGCAGCAGCACCAGTAGCTGCCACTGCTCCTGCTGATCGCCGCCGGGGGAGCCCAGCGCGAACTCCGCCCGACCGTCGCGCAGCACCAGCGTGGGCGTGAGCGTCGTGCGCGGCCGGCGTCCCGGCGAGAGCGACGACGGATGTCCCGGCTCGAGCCACGTCATCTGCAGACGCGTGCCCAGGCAGAACCCGAGCGCGGGGATCGCGGGAGAGGACTGCAGCCACCCGCCCGACGGGGTGGCGGAGATGATGTTGCCCCAGCGGTCGATCACGTCGAGGTGGCAGGTGTCGCCGCGCGTGCGGCCGTCGGGGGCGACGGTGGGCTCGCCGGACGCGACGGAGGATGCGTCGTGGGTCTCGCGCAGCGGCGGGTGGAACGCGGTGCGCCCGGGGAGGGCCCCGGGGCGGAACTCGGCGGATGCCCTGTCCCCGATGAGTGCGCGGCGCGCGGCGAGGTAGTCGTCCGAGAGCAGCGTGTCGAGGTCGACCTCGTCGTCGCCGAACCAGGCGTCCCGGTCCGCGAAGGCGAGCTTCTGCGCCTCGAGGATGGTGTGCGCGCCGCGCTCCTGCGACGGGTCGAGCAGATCGTGGTCGAGCGGCTCGAGCATGCCCAGCACCTGCAGGAGCGTCGGTCCCTGCGACCAGGCGCCGGCCTTCGCCACCGTGAGGCCGCGGAACCCGCGCGTGACGGCCTGCTCCCAGCCGGCGTCGAACGCGGCGAAGTCGTCGGGCGTGATGACGCCCGCGTGCACGCCCGTGCCGCCGTGGCGATGCGGAGCGGACAGGAAGGCGGAGGCCTCCTGCGCGACCATGCCGGTCTTCCACTCCCGTCGTGCGGCGTCGATGCGCGCGGCGCGGCCGACCGGTCCGTCGTCGCGGATCGTGCACGCGGCGTGGGTGAGCGCGTCGAGCACCGCGGCGTAGGCGGGGTTGCGCACGATGCGGCCTGCGGGCGGAGGCGAGCCGTCCGGCATCCAGAGCGCGGCGGAGGTCGGCCAGTCCGTGCGGAACAGCTCGGCGACGCGGGCGATGGTGGCGGCCGCCCCGGTGCTCAGCGGATGCCCGTCGCGGGCGTAGCCGATCGCGTACGCGAGGACGTCGTCCAGCTCCCACGTGCCGTGGTCGCGCAGCAGGAGGAGCCAGGCGTCGACCGCCCCGGGCACCGCCGCGGCGAGGCCGCCCGCACCGGGCACGAGATCTAGGCCCTCACCGCGCAGGTGCTCGATGCTTGCACGCGCCGGCGCCGGGCCCTGGCCCATCAGCACGGCGGGGGCCGCGGCATCCGCCGTCTGCACGATCGCCACCAGGTCGCCGCCGGGGCCGTTCAGGTGCGGCTCGACGACGTGCAGCACGAAGGCCGCGGCCGCAGCCGCGTCGAAGGCGTTCCCGCCCCGCTCGAGCACGGACTGCGCCGTGCCGGTCGCCAGCCAGTGCGTGGAGGCCGACATGCCGAACGTGCCCTGCAGGTCGGGCCGGGTGGTGAAGGACTCCGGGGCGGTGTAGTCCACGATCAGCGTCCGGCGCGGGCGATCCACTCCTCGACGTCGTCGGCCGTCCGCGGGATGCCGGCCGAGAGGTTCACCGGGCCGTCGGAGGTCATGAGGATGTCGTCCTCGATGCGCACGCCGATGCCGCGGAACTCCTCGGGCACGGTGAGATCGTCGATCTGGAAGTAGAGGCCCGGCTCGATGGTGAAGACCATGCCGGCCTCCAGCACGCCGTCGTAGTACATCTCGCGCCGCGCCTGAGCGCAGTCGTGCACGTCGATGCCCAGGTGGTGGCTCGTGCCGTGCACCATGTAGCGGCGGTGCTGGCCTCCAGCGTCGGCGTCGAGCGCCTCTTCGGCCGTCACCGGCAGGAGGCCCCACTCGTGCACCTTCGCCGCGATGACCTTCATCGCGGCCTCGTGGACCGTGCGGAACCGGACACCGGGCACGGCTGCTTCGAAGGCCGCGTCGGCGGCTTCGCGGACGGCCTCGTACACCCGGCGCTGCACGGGGGTGAAGGTGCCGCTGACGGGGATCGTGCGGGTGATGTCGGCCGTGTAGAGGCTGTCGACCTCGACGCCGGCGTCGATGAGGATGAGGTCGCCGGGCACCACGGCGCCGTCGTTGCGCGTCCAGTGCAGGTAGCAGGCGTGGGGACCGGATGCCGCAATCGTGCTGTATCCCTCGGCGTTGCCGTCGCTGCGGGCACGGGAGTGGAAGACGCCCTCGACGATCCGCTCGCCGCGGGGGTGCTCGATGATGCGAGGCAGGTCGGCGACGATGTCGTCGAACCCGCGGGCGGTCACCTCGACGGCGAGCCGCATCTGCGCGATCTCGTACTCGTCCTTCACGAGGCGCAGCTCCGACACGAAGCGCGTCAGGTCGTCATCGGTGTCGATGACCCGGTCGTCGTCGCCCGCGGTGAACTCGTCGATGTGCGCGGTCGCGACGCCGAGGTCGGCGGCGACGCCGTCGAGGGAGGGGCGGGGACCGATCCAGAACTCGCCGATGGAGGCGTCGCCGTAGAACTCCGTCGTCGTCCGGTCGGCGCGCTCGCGGAAGTAGAGGGTGACGTCGTGCCCGCTGTCGCCGGACGGCTCGAACACGAGCACCGCTCCGGGCTCGGCGTCGGCGGCCCACCCCGTGAGGTGGGCGAACGCGGAGTGCGCGCGGAAGGGGTAGTCGGTGTCGTTGCTGCGCACCTTCGCGTCACCGGCGGGGATGACGAGGCGGGCACCGGGGAAGGCGGCGGACACGACGTCGCGGCGGGCGGCCGCGTAGGCGGCCTGGTCGCGCTCCGGCGGAGTCGACTCGGGCCGCTCCGCCCAGCCCGTGGAGATGGTGTCGAGGAAGCCGCGGGGGAAGGGCTGCTTGCGGTTGGTCGTCGCCGCCTGCGCCGGCTGTGCCGTCTCGGTCGTGGTGTCCGTCGTGGCGATCGTGTCGCCGTCTCCCGTGGTGGTCATCGTCCCAGTCTTCCACCCGCCGCGCGGTCAGTCGACCGGTTCGATCTGCACCACGAGAGGTCGGTGGTCGCTGCCCGAGCCGTCCAGGTTGGGGACGACCATCGAGCCGGTCGCGCGCCAGTGCGAGGAGGTCATCACGTGGTCGATCGGTGCCCCCGCGAGGGCGGGGAAGCTCGTGGACCACGTGCCGACGCCCCCGTTGCCGGTCTCGGCCGCGGCGTCGTGGCAGCGACCGAGAGTACCTCCGTCGACGCCGAGTCCGCTCATGTGGTCGAGCGTCGCGTTGAAGTCGCCCGCCATGATGACGTCCGCATCGGCGCACTGGTTCGCGAGCCACTGCAGGTCGTCGCGCCAGTGCTGCATGTAGCTCTGGCGGGGCGCGACCGCGTGGGCGGCGACGACGATGGGGCCCGTGCCGCTGACGGGCATCGCCACGGCGCTCGGAACCGTGGAGGTGTTGCTCGTGCCGTCCTGCGAGGACTCGATCACGCTGTAGTCGCCCAGGTCGGGGGAGATGAGGAGCGTCGTCGAGCGCGCGTCCCAGCCGTCCGTGCCGTACTCCGCGTGGTGGGCCCACATGCGATGCCCCAGGTCGCGCATGGCGATCGCCACCTGCTCGCCGGTCTCGATGGTCGTCTCCGGGAGCGTGACGATGTCGGCGTCCATGGCCACCGCGATCTGCGCCACGGTGTCGGGGGAGGTGGCGCTGCCGGCGGTGTTCCAGGTCATGACCCGGATGCTGCCCGGTGTCTTCTCGGGCAGGGTGTCGGCTCCCATCCCGCGCACCATGACGAGACCCGCGTTGGCCGCCGCCGCGATGCCCGCGACGAGCGCGAGCGACAGAGCCAGCGTGCGGAGGGGACGCGCGAACGCGAGCAGCAGCAGGAGCAGCAGCAGCACCGCGAAGGCCACGGCGATGAGCCCCCGGAAGGAGACGAGCTGCGCGATCGGCCAGGTGCGCTCGAGGTGGAAGAGCTGGGGCCAGGTGAGAACGGCCGCCGCGACGGCGCAGAGCGCGGTCAGGAGGACTCCCAGCACGCGCAGCACCCCGCGACTCTATGTCAGGTGCCTGAGAGATCCCGGCGCGGCTTCGGAGCGCCCGGTGGGAGGCGGGCGCCGTCCACGAGGGGGAGCGATACGCTTCGAGGATGCCGTCTTCGCCTCGTTTCCATGGGCCGAGCGACCTGCACCTGCATTCCGTGCACTCCGACGGCACCGAGTCCGCCGGCGACGTCATGGCCGCGGCTCACCGGCACGGCCTGCGGACGGCCGCCCTGACCGACCACGACACGACGTCCGGCTGGGCGGAGGCGGCCGAGGCGGCCCGGTCGCTCGGCATGACGTTCCTGCCCGGGATGGAGCTGTCGGCCGAGCACGAGTGGCGCAGCATCCATGTCCTCGCGTATCTCGTCGACCCGGACAATCCCCACCTGCGGACCATGACCGACCGCATCCGCGCGTCGCGCCTCGACCGTGCCCGCCGGATGGCGGACCTCATCGGGCGCGACTACGACCTGACGTGGGAGGACATCGTCGACCAGACCCAGGACGGAGCGACCGTGGGGAGGCCGCACATCGCCGACGCGCTCATCGCCCGCGGCCTGGTGCACGACCGCACCGAGGCGTTCGGCGGCATCCTGAGGGCCGGCGGCGACTACTACGTGCCGCTCTTCTCGCCCGATCCGGTGACCGCCGTCGAGCTGGTGGTCGGCGCCGGCGGCGTGCCGATCATCGCGCACCCGGCGGGGCGCGCCGGCGTGCTGCCGATGCCGTTGCTGGAGCGCCTGCTCGACGCGGGCCTCGCGGGTTTCGAGCTCGATCATCGCGAGAACCGCGCGTCGGGCGTGAAGATCCTGCGCCGCCTCAGCCGGGACCGCGACCTGATCGTCACGGGCTCGAGCGACTACCACGGGGCCGGCAAACCGAACCTCCCCGGCGAGAACACGACCGCCGACGACATGGTGGCGCGCATCATCGACCGCGGGACGGGCTCGGCGCCGGTCTACGGGTAGGCGGAGGCCCTCACCGGGCCCCCGCCGGTGACGGAAGCCCCGGACCCGCGTGCGCGGATCCGGGGCGACGGACACCTTCTGGCGTCAGGCTCCCGCGGGAGCACCACCGCCCGAGCCGCCGCGACGACGACGACGGCGACGGGGAGCCGCGTTGCCGTCGTGGTGCTGCGATCCGCCGCCGTCGTGCGTGCCGGCGCCGTCGTTGCCGTCGTCCGAGCCGTGCTCAGCGGGCACCACGGGCGCCGAGGTGGCCGGCGCCGCAGCGCCGGTCGAGGACTCTCCCCGACGGCGACGGCGGGGCGGGCGGTCGCCCGAGCGCTCGGAGGAACGATCCGAGGAGCGTGCCGGTGCGGCATCCTGGGTCGTCACGGTCTGCGTCCGCGGGGCCGTCACGAGGCGTCCCTTGGTGCCGACGGGGATGTCGAGATCCTCGAAGAGGTGCGGGCTCGAGGAGTAGGTCTCGACGGGCTCGGGCTGGCCGAACTCGAGGGCGCGGTTGATGAGCGCCCACTTGTGCAGGTCGTCCCAGTCGACGAACGTCACCGCGATGCCGGTCTTGCCGGCGCGGCCGGTGCGGCCGGCGCGGTGCAGGTAGGTCTTCTCGTCGTCGGGGATCGTGTGGTTGATGACGTGGGTGACGTCGTCCACGTCGATGCCGCGCGCCGCGACGTCGGTCGCGATCAGCACGTCCTTCTTGCCGGCCTTGAAGGCGGCCATCGAGCGCTCGCGCGCCTCCTGGCTCATGTCGCCGTGCACGGAGGCGGTGTTGAAGCCGCGGTCGCTGAGCTCGTCGGAGAGCTTCTGCGCGGCGCGCTTGGTGCGCGTGAAGATGACCGTCTTGCCGCGACCCTCGGACTGGAGGATGCGGGCGATGACCTCGTCCTTGTCGAGCGAGTGCGCGCGGTAGACGAGGTGCTTGATGTTCGCCTGCGTGAGCCCTTCGTCGGGGTCGGTCGCGCGGATGTGGATCGGGTTGGTCATGAACCGGCGCGCGAGCGCGACGATCGGACCGGGCATCGTCGCCGAGAACAGCTGCGTGTGACGGACGGCGGGCACCTTCGAGAAGATCTTCTCGATGTCGGGCAGGAAGCCCAGGTCGAGCATCTTGTCGGCCTCGTCGAGCACGACCTCGGTGGCGTTCGAGAGGTCGAGGAGACGCTGGTTGTTGAGGTCGATGAGGCGACCGGGGGTGCCCACGACGATCTGCGCGCCGGCCTTGAGCTGGTCGATCTGACCCTCGTAGGCCTTGCCGCCGTAGATGGCGACGACGCTGGTCGCGCGACCGGAGGTGAGCATGTCGATGTCCTCGTAGACCTGCACGCACAGCTCGCGCGTCGGGACGACGATGAGCGCCTTCACGCCGGGGGCGGGCTCGGGTCCGAGGCGCTGGACGACGGGGATGCCGAAGCCGAACGTCTTTCCGGTTCCGGTCTTGGCCTGTCCGATAATGTCCTGGCCGGGGAGGCCCAGCGGGATGGTCTGCTCCTGGATGGGGAAGGCATCCACGATGCCCTTGGCCGCGAGGACATCCACGATGTCCTGATCGACGCCGAGCTCGGCGAAGGTCGTCACGATGTTCTGCCTGTCTGGCGGTGAGATCTCCGCCGGGGTGAGAGGTCCACGCCCTTCACTCATCCACAGGCGCAGGGGCCCCGATCCGATGCCGGGACCGGTCCAGGATACCGGAGGAGGCCGCGATGGCCCGGTTCGGGATGCCACGGCGTGGCCGGGCCCGCCAGTAGGCTGGCCGCGTGGTCACCTGGTTCTGGCAGCGACGCCCGCAGGGTCGTGTGCTCACGCTGCGCTCCCGCGGCGAGATGAGCGACACCACCCGCGTGGACTTCGAGGAGCTCGCGCCCGAGATCGACACCTTCCTGGGGCAGGCCGCCTACCTGCAGCTCGGCTACTTCGAGACGCTCAGCGAGCTGATCGCCTCGACGCCCGAGCTCGCGCAGAAGGAGTCGCTCTCTCGGGCGGCCGGCGCCGCCCTCACGAAGCACGAGGAGCTGGTCGCGCTCATCCGTGCCCGCGGCGACGATCCGACGGCGCTGATGCTGCCGTTCCGCGAGCCGCTCGACGCGTTCCGCCGCGCGACCCACGGCGTGCGCCCGCAGGAGACGATGCTCTCCGTACACATCACGGCCGGGATGCTGGACGACTTCTACCTGGCGCTGTCCGCCAGCTACGGCGAGACCGGCGACCGCGTCGCGAAGATCCTCCGCGGAGACGACGACCGCCAGGCGATCGTCGACATCATCGGCGAGACGATCTCCAGCGACGAGCAGTGGCGCTCTCTCCTCGCGCTGTGGGGGCGCCGACTCGTCGGCGACACGCTGCTGATCGCGCGGGCGGCGCTGCGCCCCGCGACCCTGGCCGCGGCCGAGGAGAAGAAGGTGGAGCCCGTCTTCACCGAGCTGATGTCCGCTCATTCGCGTCGCATGGACGCGATGGGGCTCGCCGCCTAGGAGATCTTGAGGCGCACGCGCTCGCTCGCGTCGTGCTTCACACGGGCGCGGCCGAGGAGGGCCAGCACCGGGTACGTCACGACGAACGGCAGGGCGAACGAGACCAGCCAGATGAGCGGGTTCTCCGTGGTGACGCCGCTCCAGGTGAAGGCCGCCCACACGGCCCCGCCGACGATCGCACCCAGCACGGGCCCGACCGCGGTGCCCCGCGTCGCGCGGTGCGGGGCCGCGAAGTGGGCGGCGATGCCGAGCGCCGCGCCCACGATGAAGGCGAGGAGGATGTCCACAGTCAGGCGACGAAGCCGATGCGGCGGGACTCCTCCGTGCCGATCTCGATGTAGGCCAGTCCCGCGGTGGGGACGATGTACGAGTTGCCCTTGGCGTCGGTGAAGCTCACGTGCGTGGCGGCCGCGTCGAGGGCGTCGGCGACGGACTTCTTCACGTCGGCGGCGGCCTCGTTGGTCTCGAAGCTGAGCTCGCGGCCGGTCTGTGCGATGCCGATGCGGATCTCCACGGATGAACTGCCTTTCCCTTGCGGGGCGGGCCTGCGGGGCGTTCCCCGGTGGCCCGGGATCCCCGGCGCAGACCAACTCTATGACACCGTCTCACCGCCCCGGCGCGGGTCGCGCACGCTCTCGGCGAACGGCGGTGTCGTCGGGTGCGGATAGCGTTGCGGGCATGGGGGAGACCGTCGCGGAACGTCACGAGGCGGAGCGACGGATGCCGGTGGCCGCAGCATCCGGAGTCGTCCACGACGAGGCGCAGCACGCCGTCATCACGCTGCCCGCCTCCGCCTCGGGGGTCGTGGTCGGCGCTCCCGGCACGGGGAAGACGCGCACCCTGGTCGCTCGCGTGGCAGAGCTCGTGGCGTCGGGTGTCGACCCCGACGCGGTGCTGGTGCTGACCCCCTCCCGGCAGACGGCGACGGCGCTGCGCGACCGGCTGGCGCTGGCGGTGGGCCGGGCGACGTCGGGTCCGCTGGCGCGGTCGGTGGCGTCGTTCGCGTTCCAGCTCGTGCGCGGTGCGGAGGTGCACGCGGGCAGTGAACCGCCGCAGCTGCTGACCGGCGGCGATGAGGATCAGATCCTGCAGGACCTCTTGTCCGGCGATGCCGACGACGAGGCGGCGGGCGGCGCGAGCCGGTGGCCGGACTGGCTCGGCGCCTCGATCCGCTCGACGCGGGGATTCCGCGGCGACCTGCGCGCCTTCCTCGCCGAGTGCACCACGCTCGGCATCGAACCGGGGCGGCTGCGCGCGCTCGGGGAGTCCCTCGATCTGCCCGCGTGGGTGTCTTTGGCGTCGTTCGCCGAGGAATACCTCCAGGTGCGGGCCGACATGCGCGGCGCGCACCGCGACGCCGCGGGCCTCGTGCGCGAGGCGCTCGGGCTGCTCCGCCACGCACCGGCCGGCTCGCCCGTCGTCGCCGCGTTCGACCGGCTGCGCGTGGTGCTCGTGGACGACGCGCAGGAGCTCACGCTCGGGGGCGTCGAGCTCATCGAGGCCTGCGCGGCGCGGGGAGCCGCGGTGATGGCCTTCGGCGACCCCGACGTGGGCGCGGGGGCGTTCCGCGGCGCGACGCCGGAGAACTTCGCCCGCGTGACGCGCGCGCTCGGCGCCGTCCATGTGCTGCCCGTCAGCCACCGCGGCACGACCGCGCAGGCCGACCTGCTCCGCGAGGTGACGCAGCGGATCGGTGCGGTCGGACTCGTGTCGCACCGGCGACCGCCGTCGGGCGCTCCGGCCGACGCCACCGTCCGTGCGCTGGCGCTGCGCTCGGCCTCCGAGGAGTACGACGTCATCGCGCGCCTGCTGCGCGAGCGCCACGTCCGCGACGGCGTGCCGTGGTCGCAGTGCGCCGTGATCGCGCACGACACCCGGCAGGTGTCGGCCCTGGAGGCGGAGCTCACCGCGCGCGAGGTGCCGGCGCGCGCCAGCGGACCGGGGCGCGAGCTCGGCGCGCTCCGGCCGGCGCGCGACCTCCTCCGTCTCGTCGAGATCGGCATGCGCGACGCCGCGACGTGGACGCCCGACGAGCTCACCGACGCCCTCCTGGGCACCTGCGGTGGCATGGATCCCATCGAGGTGCGGCGTCTGCGCACGGCTCTGCGCCATGCCGAGCTCGCCGCCGGCGGGGAGCGCCCGGGACGCGAACTCATGGCCTCCGCCATGGCCCAGCCGCTCGAGTTCGACCTGATCGACACGCGGGAGGCGCGGCGGGCCGCCCGCACGGCGCGGGCGCTCGGGCTCGTCGCCCGCCGGGCGGCCGAGGGCGCCACGGCGCACGAGCTCCTCTGGACGGCGTGGGAGGAGTGCCGCCTGCAGCGGCCGCTCGTCGAGGCCGCCGGCGGCTCCGGCCCGCTGGCCGAGCAGGCGCACCGCGACCTCGACGCCGTCGTGGCGCTCTTCGAATCGGCCAAGCGGTTCGTGGAACGCGGCACCGACGCCGATCCGCGCGTGTTCGTCCGCGGTCTGCTCGACTCCGATGTCGCGGAGGATCGCCTGTCCGCCCCTCCGCCGCAGCAGTCCGTCCGCATCCTCACGCCCGCCGGCGCCCTGGGCACCGAGTTCGACACGGTCGTGGTGGCCGGCGTGCAGGACGGCGTCTGGCCCAACACCCGCCTGCGCGGCAGCCTGCTGGAGACGTGGCGGCTCGCGGATGCCGCGGTGCGGGCCGACGCGCCCGCCCCGGGTGTGCTCGACCGCCGCCGCGCGGCGATGCACGACGAGCTGCGTCTCCTCGCGCGCGCCGTCTCCCGCGCCCGGGCTCAGCTCATCGTCACGGCGGTGGACGACGACGACACAGGGCCGAGTCCCTTCTTCGAGCTCCTCCCGACGGCGGAGTCCGCCGGCAGGGACATGGAGCACCCGCTCTCGCTGCGCGGCACGGTCGCACGGCATCGTCGCACCCTCACCGACCCGTCATCGGCGGTGCGGCTGAGGGAGCGCGCGGCGTCTCAGCTCGCGCTGCTCAGCGACGCCGCGGTCCCGGGCGCGCATCCGCTCGACTGGTACGGCGTCGCCGAGCCCACCTCGGCGGCGCCGCTGCGCGACCTCGACCGTGAAGACGTCCGGGTCTCGCCGTCGCGCCTGCACGCCCTCGAGGAGTGCGAGCTGAACTGGGTCATCGGCGACCTCGGCGGCGACCCGGGCAACACGACCGCGGGCATCGGCACCATCATCCACGCGGCGCTCGAGCACGCCGCGGGCTCCGACGAGGAGTCGCTGTGGCGCGAAGTCGAAACGCGCTGGGGACAGCTGACCTTCGAGGCGCCGTGGCGCGACCGTGCCGAGCAGGCTCGGGCGCGCGACCTGGTGCGCCGCCTGCACCTCTACCTGCGCCGGTTCGAGCACGCCGGGGGCACGCTCATCGGCGCGGAGCCGCATTTCGAGGTGCCGATCGCGGTCGAGGGCGCGGAGGACCACGCGCACGGCGTCGTCCTGTCGGGCTACATCGACCGCGTCGAGCTGACCCCCGAGGGCACCGTGCTCATCCTCGATCTCAAGACGGGCAAGCGCGAGCCGCAGACCGACGCCAAGGTGGTCGACAACCCGCAGCTCGCGGCGTATCAGCTGGCGTTCGAGTCCGGCGCGATCCCCGAGGCGGCGGGGCTCCCGCCCGCGGGCGCGGCGCTCCTCGTGCTGCGCCCGACCGCCGCGTCGAAGGACTACGTCATCCCGCACCAGCCGCCGTTCGACCCCGAGCGCCGTGACGCGTTCCTCAGGCGCGTGCAGGACGCGGTGACCGTCATGCGCGGCCTCCGCTTCCGCGCGCCGTTCGAAGAGCACTGCCGCGACGACCACTCCTACGGCCTGTGCCGCATCCACACCATCTCGGCGGTGAGCGCCTCGTGAGCGAGCGGTGGAGCGTCGCGACGGCGGAGGCGACGAGTGCTCCCGCGGCGGACACATCGATGCGGACGGATGCTGCGCCGCCGACGCTCTCGGCGGCCGTGATCGCCGCCGCTCTCGGCCAGTTCCCGCCCACGGTCGAGCAGACCGCCGTGATCGAGGCGCCGCTGGCCCCCGCACTCGTCGTGGCCGGCGCCGGCAGCGGCAAGACCGAGACGATGGCCGCCCGTGTGGTGTGGCTCGTCGCGAACGGGATCGTGCGCCGCGACGAGGTGCTCGGACTCACGTTCACCCGCAAAGCCGCGGGCGAACTGGCCGAACGCATCCAGAAGCGTCTCGCGCGGCTGTCGGAATTCGAGCGTCGCGGACTCCTGCCCGCCCTTCCTGCACTGCACCGCGAGGGACTCCTCGATGTCTTCGGCCGGCTGGAGCGGGAAGGCGCGCCCGACGCCGCGCGCGGGGCCGCGATGACGGAGCTGGCGGAACGAGCCGGCGCGGTGGCCGTGGACGCGGGCGACGACGCCCTGCTGCACCGTCCGACGGTCTCGACCTACAACAGCTTCGCCGACGCGATCGTGCGGGAGCACGCGGTGCGGATCGGCTGGGACGCGGAGGCGGCGATCCTCTCCGAGTCGGCGGCCTGGCTCCTCATGCGGCGCGTGGTGTTCGGTTCCGACGATCCCCGCCTGGAGGAGCGGCAGGAGGCCCTGCGCTCCATCATCGACGGCGCGCTGCGCATCGCCCGCGACAGCGTCGACAATCTCGTCGACCTCGACGAGCTCGAGGCGTTCCCCGAGCGCTTCGCCGACGTCCGCGAGCGACCTTCGACGCGGCGCGCGACGGTCGTCTACGCCGACATCGCCACGGCGGCCGACAACGTCACCGCCCTGCAGCTCCTGGCGGGGCTCGCGCGTCAGTACGCCGCCGAGAAGCAGCGCCTCGGCGTGCTGGACTTCTCCGACCAGGTCGCCGGCGCGATGCGCATCGTCCGCTCGCACCGGGCCGTCGTCGACGAGCTCCGCGCCCGCTACCGCGTGGTGCTGCTGGACGAGTACCAGGACACGTCGGTCGTGCAGACCGACCTGCTCGCGACGCTGTTCGGCGGAACCGGCGTGATGGCGGTCGGAGATCCCCATCAGGCCATCTACGGCTGGCGGGGGGCGAGCGCCGGAAACCTCGGCGGCTTCCCCGCCGCCTTCGCCCCCGGCGCCGTGTGCGCTCGGTTCGCCCTCGCCACGAGCTGGCGCAACAGCTCCCGCGTGCTGGATGCCGCCAACGCCGTGCTGGCTCCGCTGGCCGCGTCCGCGCCGGTGCCGGTCGAGGAGCTGCGGTCGCGTCCGGGCGCTCCGGCGGGCGATGTCGAGGTGGTGTTCGAGGCCGACATCGACACTGAGGCGGATCGGGTGGCCGACTGGTTCCACCGCGTCCGCGGCGGCCGCGCCGCGCAGGGGCGGCCCACGTCGGGCGCCGTGCTGTTCCGCAACAAGAAGCACATGGTGCGCTTCGGGGACGCGCTGGGTCGTCGCGGCATCCCGCACCGCATCCTCGGCCTCGGCGGGCTGCTGTCCACGCCCGAGGTGGTCGACGTGGTCTCGGCCCTGCGGGTGATGGTCGACCCGTCCGCCGGTTCGGCACTGATCCGTCTGCTCGCCGGGCCACGCTGGAGCATCGGCCTCGCCGACCTGCGCGTGCTGGCCCAGCTCGCGCGCCGCATCGCCCGCCACGACGCCGCTCTCCAGCCGCTCGCCCCCGACGTGGCCGAGCAGGTCAGGGCGGGGGCGGGGGAAGACCAGGGGTCACTGGTCGACGCCCTCGACTTCGTGCTGCAGCACCGCGGCGACCACGGCTGGCTCGAGGAGTTCACCCCGGGCGCCCGCGAACGGCTGCGGGACGCGGCATCCGTCTTCGCCGGCCTTCGGCAGGCCGCCGGGATGCCGGTGCCCGAGCTTGTGCGGCTCATCGAGCTCGAGCTGCGGCTTGACATCGAGCTGGCCGCCAATGAGGCGCGAGGGCCGGCGCGCATCGCGTCCGCGCAGCTGCGCGCCTTCGTCGACGAGCTGCACGGCTTCCTGGCCGCCGACGAGAGCGGCTCCCTGTCGAGTCTCCTGGCCTGGCTCGACCACGCCGAGCAGCTCGACGAATTCGCCCCGCGCACGGAGCCGCCCGAGGACGACGTCGTGCAGCTGCTGACGATCCACGGCTCCAAGGGCCTGGAGTGGGACGCCGTGGCCGTCGTGCGCCTCGTGAAGGACGAGCTGCCCTCGGCGGCCCGCGACACGAAGGCGTGGTTGGGGTTCGGAGTGCTGCCGTACGCATTCCGCGGCGACAGCGCGTGGCTTCCCGCCTTCCGCTGGGAGGCCCACGATGCGCCGACCCAGCAGGACCTCAAGGAGGCGCTCGAGACGTTCGTGGCGGCCAACCGCGCCCGCCAGCTCGAGGAGGACCGACGCCTCGCCTACGTGGCCGTGACCCGCGCGCGCGATCACCTGCTGCTCAGCGGCGCGAGCTGGTCGGGCACGAAGAAGCCGCGCGAGCGGAGCGCGTTCCTCGCCGAGATGGCGGAGGCGCTCGAGGTCGAGCTTCCCGACGACGACCCGGGGGACGATCCCTACCTGGGGGAGCGGCGCACGCTCGAATGGCCCATCGATCCGCTCGGCGAGCGGCGCGAGCGCGTGCTGCGCGCCGCCGACGA
The DNA here is from genome assembly GCF_047237905.1 of Microbacterium jepli. Lineage (NCBI taxonomy): Bacteria > Bacillati > Actinomycetota > Actinomycetes > Micrococcales > Microbacteriaceae > Microbacterium > Microbacterium jepli. Next base: position 1,580,215 of record NZ_JBDFLW010000005.1, read on the forward strand.
GGTGCAGCGGGCGCTGGAGCGCGAACGTGTCGAGCCCGATGCGGACGTGCAGCTCCTCCTGGCCGAGCGGGCGGGGCGAGCGGCGCCTGCGACAGGCGCCGCCCCCACGCGCATCCCCGCCTCGCGCTACAAGGAGTTCGTCACCGACTACGAGGGCACGGTGGCCCGGCTGGCCCGCCCGCTGCCCGAGCGCCCCTTCCGCCAGACGCGGCTCGGCACGCTCTTCCACGCGTGGGTGGAGGCGCGCTCCGGCTCCGTCGGCACGAGCGGCTCCCTCGACGACGGCCTGTGGGAGAGCGACGAGGAGACGTCGGCGTCGGCGGCCGCCGCGGAGGATGCGGCCGACCTGTCCCGCCTCCAGCAGAACTTCGAGGGCTCGGAGTGGGCGATCCTCCAGCCGATCGAGGTGGAGACCGAGATCGACTTCGCGCACTCCGGCCTCGACGGCGTGCCGCACGTCGTCATCTGCAAGCTCGACGCGGTGTACCGACGGGACGACCGCGGCGGCCGCATCGAGATCGTCGACTGGAAGACGGGCCGGCCACCGGCATCCGACGCCGAGAAGGACGAGCGGATGCTGCAGCTCGAGCTCTACCGGCTGGCGTACGCGCAGAAGCACGGCATCCCGGAGGAGGAGATCGACGTGGCGCTGTACTACGTCGCGCACGACCTCGTCCTGCGCGGCTGAGCAGACTCGCGGTCAGCGGGTCAGCGGGTCAGCGGGTCAGCGGGTCAGCGGGTCGGCGGGTCGGCGGGTCAGCGCGTGCCGCCCTCGCCGCGCTCGGCCTGATCGGTCCAGTGCCGCAGGGCGGCCTCTGCGGAGCGACCCGCGTCCGCCTCGGGGTCGTCGTCGGCGGGCCGCACCAGGGCCGAGATGTCGATGGGGGCGGTGGCCAGGTCGTCCGCGGGCGCGGGGGCCGCGGCATCCGTCGCGCCCCTGCGGGGCGGGCTCGCCAGGGCGGTCGGCGCCTCGCGGTACGCCGGAGCGCCCTCGGGCGACGAGGTGAGAACCTCGGGTGCCGCGCGGCGGACCTCGCCCGTACGGCTGTCGTCGCGGCCGGCGGCCTCCTCATCGTCCGCGAGGAACAGCGAGAGCATCGCCGGGTCGTAGGCGTCGGTCTGCATCGACGTGTCGATGTCGGCGGGGGGAGCGGCGTCGGGCGTGCGGCCGAGGAGCGCGATCGCGTCGTCGACGTCGAGCTCGTCGTCGGACACCAGGTCTTCCCCGGCTACGCCCTGCGCGAGCGACTCGAGGAGACCCACGGCGTCGTCGACCACGTCGTCGCGGCCGGAGTCGAAGCCGTGCACGAGCCACTTCGCGAACTCGAGCTCGGCGTACAGCCGCGCGCGCTCACGGACGAGCGCATCGGGGGCCCGCGAGCTGCGCGCCGAGTACGCGGCGTACACGTCCTCGGCGGCGGTCGGCGCGGAGGCGAGCCACTGCAGGTCGGTCGCGGGGTCGCCGACCGAGAGTCCATGCCAGTCGAGCACGCCCGTGACGGTCGGTGCGCCGCTCTCGGCATCTTCGAAGAGGAAGGATGCCGCACCGGCACCGCCCAGCACGACCGCCGACTCGAAGCGCCACAGGGTCTCGGCGGCCACCGCGCGACGCCAGCGCACGATGAGCGGAATCGGCAGGCGGTGCGTCGACTCCGCGCGATCGAGCAGCCGGGAGACGTCGTCGCGCACCTGGGCGGGCGTGCGCACGGGCAGGCCTTCAGTGCGGACGATCGAGAGGGGGAGGGCATGGAGGGCCGCGAGCGCCTCGCCGATGGAGGTGGCGGCACCGCGCCCCGGGGGGAGGTGAGCCGCGTCGACGCGGTACCCGGGGAGGAAGTCGACGACGACGGCGGGCGTGTCGCCGATGCCCGTCTCGCCGAGGAGCTCGGGGGCGCGGAAGGGGAGGAGGCCGCGCACGCCCGGAGTGAGCGCGCGCAGCGCGCGGGCCTCGGCGGTGAGCTCGGCGACGCCCTCGGAGTCGGCGGGGGCGCGCACCACGACGCGGCGTCCGTCGTCGAGATCCGCCACCGCGGTGTCGTAGCGACCGGCCGCCCTCTCGGTCAGGATGGCCACCCCGACCACCCCCGCACGGGGCAGAGCCGAGGTCACGGACGCGGCTAAAGTGAGAGGTGAGCGTGCCATGTGCCCAGGGTAGGTCGGGTCCGCTCCAGCGCCACGGCGCCACGCCCGTCTTGTCGACCGTGTCGACCCGTTCTGGAAGGTCCTAGATGCCGGGTCCCCGTTCCTTCGAGCCGTTCCCCACCGCCGCCGGCATCGACCGGTCCGCCGACGAGCGTCGCACCGAAGGTCTGGTCGAGACGCTGCGCTCCGACGCCGGCACGCGCGTGCTCGTCCTCCAGGGCGATGCGGCGCCGCTCCGCGACGAGGGCGGACTGCACCTCGTCTCCGCGGACGAGGTGCCGGGCGGCGCCGAGTGGGCGTTCCTCGGGCGCGACGCGCGCCGCGCGGGCGTGCTCGCCGCGGTCTTCCCCTCCGTCCCCGAGCAGACCCCGCCGATCACGGCACCCGCCGGGTGGGGTGCCCTGCGCGCCGTCGGCGGCGACCTCGATGCGACGGACTCCGGCCTGTTCGTGGAGGCGCTGAGCCTCGGCCGGTGGCTGCTGGATGCCGCGTTCTGCCCGTTCTGCGGCACCCGCACCGAGCTGCGCAACGGCGGATGGTCTCGGAAGTGCCCGCACTGCGGGCGCGAGCACTTCCCCCGCACCGATCCGGCGGTCATCGTCGCGGTGGGCGGGTCGCAGCATCCCGACCGTCTTCTGCTCGGCGCGAATGCGATGTGGGGCGGGGAGCGCTTCTCGTGCTTCGCGGGCTTCGCCGAGGCGGGGGAGTCGCTCGAGTCCACCGTCGCGCGCGAGGTCTCCGAGGAGGCCGGCGTCGACCTGGTGGACGTGCGCTATCGCGGCTCGCAGGCCTGGCCCTACCCGCGCTCGCTCATGCTCGGCTTCCACGCGACGGCGGCCGACGAGGACGCCGCGCGTCCGGACGGCGAGGAGATCGTCGCCGTCCGCTGGTTCACGCGCGACGAGATCGGCGCCGGGCTGGCCGGCGAGGGCGGCGTGCTGCTGCCCGGGCCCGCCTCCATCGCGCGACGGCTGATCGCGGACTGGCACACGGCGGCCGGATGATCGGCGACGCCCTCGACGGACTCGACGAGCGGCAGCGCGAGGCCGCCGCCACCCTGCGCGGCCCGGTGCTGGTGCTGGCCGGCGCCGGCACCGGCAAGACGCGCGTCATCACGCACCGCATCGCGCACGGCGTCGACACCGGCGCGTACTCGCCCGGGCGGGTCATGGCCGTGACGTTCACCGCGAAGGCGGCGGGCGAGATGCGCGGCCGGCTGCGCGCGCTGGGGGTGGAGGGCGTCTCCGCGCGCACCTTCCACGCCGCGGCACTCGCGCAGCTGAACTTCTTCTGGCCGACGCTCGCCGGTGACAGTGCGCCGGCCATCGTCGACAACAAGGTGCGTCTGCTCGCCCATGCCGCCGACGGCGTGGGCATCGACGCCGACAAGGCGACCCTCCGCGACATCGCGAGCGAGATCGAGTGGCGCAAGGTGACGCTGCGCAGCATCGACGCGTGGGCGGCGGCTCGTCCCGGCGGTGTGGGCAGATACGACGTGTCGCGCGTGGCGGATCTGCAGCGCGCGTACGAGAAGCTCAAGGACGAGCGTCGCCAGCTCGACTTCGAGGACGTGCTGCTGGCCTGCGCCGGCATGCTCGAGGCGGAGCCGCGCGTCGCCGAGGCGGTGCGCGAGCAGTATCGGCACTTCACCGTCGACGAGTTCCAGGACGTCTCGCCCCTCCAGCACCGCCTCCTGCAACTCTGGGTCGGCGAGCGGCGCGACCTCTGCGTCGTCGGCGATGCGAGCCAGACTATTTACTCCTTCGCCGGCGCCGACGCGCGCTTCCTGCTCGAGTTCCCGGCGCGTCACCCCGACGCCACGGTCGTGCGCCTCGAGACCAACTACCGATCGGATGCCGCGGTGCTCGCCGTCGCGAACGAGCTGATGCGCGATCGACCCGGCGCGCTGGAGCTCCGGCCGGCCCCGGACCGACGACCGGCCGCGCGGTCCGGAACCTCCGCCGCCGGCGAGTCGCCGGTGCCGACCGTGACCGCCTATCCGGACGATGCCGCGGAGGCGGCGGGCGTCGCCGGGGCGATCGCCGCGCGCATCTCGGCCGGCGTCGATCCGCGCAGCATCGCCGTGCTGTACCGGGCTCACGCCCAGTCGCCGGAGATCCTGCGCGCGCTGGCCGAGCGGGGCGTCGCGGCGACCGTGCTGGGCGGCCGCCGGTTCTTCGAGGTGCCCGAGGTGCGTCAGGCGCTCATGGCCCTGCGCGGCGCCTCGGTCGCCGCGCAGGAGCACGGCCTCGTCGACAGCGTGCGCGATGTGTTGCGCTCCCTCGGCATGACCGACGAGCCGCCGCCGGCGGGCGGTGCCCTCCGCGACGCCTGGGAGGCGCGCGCGGCCCTCCTCTGCCTGGCGGAGGAGGCCGCGCCCGGCACGAGTCTGCGCGCCTTCACGGACGACCTCATCGCGCGGGCGAAGTCGCAGCACGAGCCGGCCCTGCGCACCGTCACCCTCGCCACCCTGCACGCAGCCAAAGGCCTCGAATGGGATCATGTGCATCTCCTCGGGCTGAGCGAGGGCTTCCTGCCGATCTCCTACGCGACGACCTTCGAGCAGATCGACGAGGAGCGCCGGCTGGCCTACGTCGGCATCACGCGCGCCGGGCGCTCGCTCTCGCTGTCGTGGTCGCGGTCGGTCGGACAGCGGGAGCGGACGCCGTCGCGCTTCCTGCGAGAGATCGGCAACGGCACTCTGCGTGCGGCCGATGGGCGCGCCAGCGGCGGCGGAGGGAGCCGGCGCGCACCCGCACGGAGCGCCCCGGCGGCATCGTCGGCTCCCCGCTCGCGCTGAGCGCGCCGACGGCGTCGTGGTCGCCGGTCGTGAGCGCCGCATCGAGCAGGCCGGCGGCGAGCAGGCCCGCCTCGATCGCCAGGTCCTCGCGCGCAGGGACGGCACGGCGTCCCAGCAGCTGAGCGAAGATGTGCGGCCAGTCGGCGTCGTCGTCGCGCTCGCGCAGCTGCACACAGGTGAGGCAGGCGGAGCGACCGGGGACGACGAGGGGCCCGACCTCCACCCGGTCGGCGGTGAAGACGACCGGCAGGTGGGGGATGTCGCGGCTCATCAGCCGCGCGGTGCGGCGGGGATCGACCGCGTGGCAGGCGAGGAGGACGACGGGCGTCTCGTCGCCGGCGGATGACGACAGGGGGATCCGGCCCGCAGCCCGCAGCGCCGTCGCGAAAGACCGGGCCGTCGCCGCGTCGAAGGCGTCCGGCCCGTCGGGCACGTCGAGCACGGCCTGCGGCCGCAGCGGCCGCGCGTCGGGGGAGAGGGCGGGCGCCAGCATCCGCAGCAGTTCGCGAGCCTCGGGCACCGTCCCGCCCAGACCGACGACGGTGCCGTCGAATGCCGGCTCCGGAAGGCCGTGCTCGAGCTGCCGGACCAGCCGCTCCTGCCAGGGCTCCGGGGCTTCCAGCCGGGCGACCGCGTCCAGCCCGAACTGCAGGGAGGTGGCGCTCCGCCAGAGCGGCGGGTGCGCGGGATCGAGTCGCAGCATCCCCCGATCATGGAGGAGGCGACTCCTGCTCCGCGGCCGTCGTCCACAGCTCGCACGGAGCGGGCACGCGGAACGTCGGTGGGGAGGAACGGCGCCTCACGAGCCTCAGCGGGCGCATCGACCGTCCGGGCGCACTCCTCCGCCCGGACGGCGAAGCGGGCGCTCAGACTGGACGGGGATCCTCCGGACCGTCGTCGTCGCGACGAGGGTCGTCGTCGAGGTCCTCGAGCTCGGCGTCCAGGTCGTCGCCGCCGCCCTCGGCGACCGAGGGGTCCTGCGGCTCCTCGCCGGCGAGCAGCCGGGCCAAGGCGTCGTCGAACTCGTCGGGAGCCGGCTCCTCGCCGCGCGCCCGCGCCTGCAGTCGCGCGATGAGGCCGGCGGGGTCGTCGATGTCGGCGGGCTCGGGCATGAGGTCGGGATAGTCCCATAGGGCGTCCCGGGCCGCGATGCCGACGGCGTCGGTCACCGCGCGCCACATGGCGGCGGCCTCGCGCATGCGGCGGGGGCGCAGTTCCAGGCCGACGAGCGAGCCGAGGGCCTGCTCGGCCGGGCCGCCCACCGCGCGGCGGCGACGCACGGCCTCGCCGATGGCGCCGGACGTCGGAAGACGCGAGGTCGCGGCATCCGTCACCACATCGACCCATCCCTCGATGGTGGCCAGCAGGTGCTCGAGACGCGCGAGCGCGAGCTCCTGCGCCTCCGACTTCGCGGGGATGAGCGCGCCGCTCTCGAGCGCCTGCCGCAGCTCCGCCGGCTGGGAGGGGTCGAAGCGCGACGCGAGGTCTTCGAGGGCGCCGGTGTCGATGTGGATGCCGCGGGCGAAGTCGCCGACCTGCGACATGACCTGCAGGCGCAGCCACTTCGCGTGGCGGAACAGCCGCGCGTGGGCGAGCTCGCGCGTCGCGACGTACAGCGCGAGCTGATCGTCGGGGATGCCGAGGTCGCGCCCGAAGTCCGCGAAGTTCTGCGGAAGGATCGCCGCCTCGCCGGCCGGCATCACGGGGATGCCCACGTCGCCGCCGCTCACGACCTCCGTCGAGAGTCGTCCGATGACCTGGCCGAGCTGCGTGGCGAAGAGCGAGCCGCCGATGGTGCGCATCAGCCGCCCGGCGCCCTGGATGAGGCCCTGCATCTCGTCGGGTGCCTGCTCGCTCAGTGTGGCCGTCAGCGCGTCGGCGATGCTCGTCGCGACGGGCTCCGCCAGCTCCTGCCAGACCGGCAGGGTCTGCTCGACCCAGGCGCCGCGCGTGATCGTGCGCGGGGGGACGGAGAGGTCGGAGATCGCCGTCGCCTCGCTCAGCCAGAGGGTCGCGAGCGTGAACGCCTGGTCGAGGTCGGCGCGCTGCCCGGAGGAGATGGCCTGACCGTCCTGATTGGCGATGTGCAGCGCCTGCGTCTTGGCCGCGTCCCAGGAGATGCCCTCCGCGTCGGTGCTCGAGAAGGCGCTCTGCATCTGGCGCATGATGGCCTGCATCATGGCGGGGTCGACCTGCATGCCCGACAGCCGCGACAGGGCCTCGGCGTCGAGCTCACCGCCGGCTCCACCTGCTCCACCGAGGAGCTGTCTCATCAGCTCCTGGAACTCTTCCTCCGGGCTGCGATCATCGTCCGCCACTTCAGCCGCCTTTCAGCCGGGTCCTGAACTCGCGTTCTACGCTAGTCGCACGGATCATCGCAGTCCCCGGCCGAGACCCCCTCGACGTACGCCGGTCGCGAACGACCAGTCGAGGAAAGGGCTCTCGTGACGCTGTTCGACGAGAACGTGACGATCGCGCCTGCACCGCGGCGGCGCCGCAGCCGTCGCTCCCAGGCGGGGGTCTGGGCGCTGCTGGTGGCGCTGGTCGTGCTGCTGATCCTCACGTTCCTGCCGACCTCGTACGTCATCCAGCAGCCCGGTCCGGTCTACGACACTCTCGGCTCCGCGGCATCGGCCGACGGGTCGCAGGTGCCGCTGATCTCCGTCGACGGAGCGGAGACCTACCCCACCGACGGATCGCTCGACCTCCTCACCGTGCAGGTGGTGGGCAATCGGGAGCGCACGCCGTCGTGGTTCGAGCTGGCGACCGCCTGGTTCGATCCCTCGCGCGCCGTCGTGCCGCTGGATTCCGTCTTCCCCGCCGGCGAGACCACCGACCAGCGCAATCAGGAGAGCGCGACGATGATGGTCGACTCGCAGAAGGAGGCCACCGCGGCCGCCCTCACCGAGCTCGGCTACGACATCGGCACCAAGGTCACGGTCGTCGGCCTCACCGACGACTCCGCCGCGCAGGGCATCCTGCAGCAGGGCGACGTCGTCGAGACGGCAGACGGTCAGCCGGTGACGGATGCCGCGGCCCTCCGTGAGATCGTCACCGCCGGTCAGGACGCGCCGATCCGGCTCGAGATCGAGAGGGACGGCGCGACGCAGGACGTCACCGTCACGCCGCGCGAGGTCGAGGAGCAGGGGCAGAGCGTGTGGCGCGTCGGTGTGAGCCTCATGGCCGACTACGACTTCCCGATCGACGTCAGCATCCAGCTGAACAACGTGGGCGGCCCGAGCGCCGGCATGATGTTCGCCCTCGGGATCATCGACACCCTGACGCCCGACGATCTGACGGGCGGCCAGCGGATCGCCGGCACCGGCACGATCACCGCCGACGGCACCGTCGGGCCCATCGGCGGCATCCGGCAGAAGCTGTACGGCGCCAAGGACGCGGGGGCCACGTGGTTCCTCGCTCCCGCCGCGAACTGCGACGAGGTCGTCGGGCACGTGCCCGACGGTCTGCGCGTCTTCTCCGTCTCGAAGCTCGACGACTCGCTGACCGTGTTGCAGACCATCCGCGACGGCGGCGACCTCGATGCGCTGCCCACCTGCGGCTCCTGATCGCGGGCGCCGCAGGACGGCGCTGAACCTGCGAGTTCGTGAGGCAGACGCTCGGCGTTCCCTCAACATGCGCGACCTAGGATGAGACGGTGACATCGTCGACCGCCACCCGCCCGGCCGCCCCGAATCGTTCCCGAAGAATCATCGCGATCTCCCTCGCGATCATCGCCGCGCTGGTCGTGGCGTTCTTCGTCTTCGCGAACCTCTACGCCGACTGGCTGTGGTTCGCCCAGCTGGGCTTCCAGTCGGTGCTGACCACGCAGTGGATCGCCCGGGTGGTCATGTTCCTCGTCGGCTTCATCGGCATGGCGGTCCCCGTCTGGCTCGCCATACAGCTGGCCTACCGGCTCCGGCCCGTCTACGCGCGGCTGAGCTCGCAGCTCGACCGGTACCAGGAGGTCGTCGAACCGCTCCGCCGCCTGGCGATGTTCGGCATCCCCGTCTTCTTCGGGTTCTTCGCCGGCTTCGCGGCCTCCGCCCAGTGGGAGACCACGTGGCTGTGGTTCAACGGGGTCGCGACGACCACCACCGACCCGGAGTTCGGGCTCGACACCGGCTTCTACCTCTTCGCCATGCCGTTCTACAGCGCGGCACTCGGCTTCCTCTCCGCCGTCCTGCTGATCTGCCTGCTCGTGACGGCCGTCGTCTCCTACCTCTACGGGTCGGTGCGCGTCGGTCAGCGCGAGCTGCGCATCTCGAAGGCCGCCCGCATCCAGCTCGCGATCATCGCCGGCCTCTACCTCCTCGTGCAGGGCGCGAGCCTGTGGCTCGACCGCTTCAAGACGCTCGTCGAGCCGGGCGACCGCATCACCGGTCCCGGCTACGTCGGCGTCCACGCGACCATCCCCGGCCAGACGATCCTGGCGATCGTCGCCGTGCTCGTGGCCGTGCTCTTCTTCGTCACCGCCGTCATCGGCCGCTGGCGCTATCCGCTCATCGCCACCGCGCTGCTCGTCGTCTCGGCCATCGTGCTGGGCGCCGGCTACCCCTGGGTCGTCAACACCTTCCAGGTGCGGCCGAACCAGCTGGCGCTGGAGAGCGAGTACTACCAGCGCGGCATCGACATGACGCAGACGGCCTACGGCCTCGATGGGCTGGAGAAGAGCGACTTCGCCGCCGCGACCGACGTCGAGCAGGGTCAGCTGCGCTCCGACGCGCAGACCACCGCGCAGATCCGCATCATGGACCCGGCAATCATCAGCCCGACGGTGCGTCAGATCGAGCAGTACCGCCAGTACTACCAGTTCCCCGATGACCTCGACGTCGACCGCTACACGATCGACGGCGTCTCGCAGGACACGATCAGCGCGGTCCGCGAGCTCGACATCGACCAGCTCGGCGCCCCGTCCTGGCAGAACAACACCCTCATCTACACGCACGGCTACGGCCTCGTCGCGGCGAAGGGCAACGCGCGCACCGCCGACGGCAACCCGGTGTTCCTCGAGCGCGGCATCCCGGCATCCGGCTTCCTCTCCGACGAGGAGGACTTCGAGCCGCGCGTCTACTTCGGCGAGAAGTCGCCGCCGTACTCGATCGTCGGCGCCCCCGAGGGCACGGCCCCTGTGGAGCTCGACTACCCCGACGGTGAGGACGGCGCGACCGAGACGAAGACCACGTTCTCTGGCGACGGCGGACCGAGCGTCGGCAACGTCTTCAACCGCCTCATCTACGCGCTGAAGTTCCAGTCCGAGCAGATCCTCTTCTCCGACAACGTCAACGAGAAGTCGCAGATCCTGTACGACCGCACGCCGCGCGAGCGCGTGCAGAAGGTCGCCCCGTACCTCGAGCTCGACAGCGACCCGTACCCGACGGTCGTGGACGGCCGCATCGTGTGGGTCGTCGACGGCTACACGACGAGCAACTCGTACCCTTACTCGTCGAACGTCAGCCTGCAGCAGGCCATCGCGGACTCGAACAACACGGCGCCGCGCTTCGCTCTGGACAACATCAACTACATCCGCAACTCGGTCAAGGCCACCGTCGACGCGTACGACGGCAAGGTCACCCTCTACGCGTGGGACGACCAGGACCCGGTGCTCCAGACCTGGCAGAAGGTGTATCCGTCGACGATCAAGCCGATGACCGACATCTCGGCCGATCTGATGAGCCACGTGCGCTACCCGACCGACCTGTTCAAGGTGCAGCGGACGATGCTCGGCGTCTACCACGTCAACGACGCGCAGTCGTTCTACCAGCGCGACAACGCGTGGGCCACCCCGAACGACCCGCAGAACAACGACCGTCTGCAGCCGCCGTACTACCTGACGATGCAGATGCCCGGTCAGGATGCCCCGACGTACTCGATGTTCACGTCGTTCATCCCGTCGTCCTCCGGCGCGACGGCTCGCAACGTGCTGATGGGCTACCTCGGTGTCGACTCCAACGCGGGCGATCAAGCCGGTGTGAAGAGCGCCGACTACGGCAAGCTGAGGATGCTGGTGGTGAACGCCGACACTCCGGTACCCGGTCCCGGCCAGGTGCAGAACACGTTCGACGCCGATCCGAACGTCTCCGCCTTCATCAACATCCTGAAACAGGGCCAGTCGGACGTGCTCAACGGCAACCTGCTCACGCTGCCGGTGGGCGGCGGTCTGCTCTACGTGCAGCCCGTGTTCGTGCAGTCCTCGGGTGCCACCAAGCTCCCGACCCTCCAGAAGGTGCTGGTTTCCTTCGGCAGCCAGGTCGCCTTCGAGGACACGCTGAACGACGCGCTCGACGTGCTGTTCGGCGGTGACTCCGGTGCGAGCGCCGGTGACGGCGGAGTGACGCCGTCGCCCGGACCCACGGGCACGCCGTCACCCACCCCGTCGGCGACGCCGTCGCCCGGCGAGTCCACGGCGCCGACGACCCCGGCGGCCGACGACTACCAGGCCGCCCTGCAGGAGGCGCAGTCCGCCGTGCAGGCCAAGCAGGCCGCCCTGCAGGCCGGCGACCTGGCCGCCTTCGGCGAGGCTGACGCGCGACTGACCGCCGCCGTCCAGAAGCTCATCGAGCTCGGCGAGCAGTAAGCCGCAGCAACGAGGGAGAGGGTCGCGATCGAGGTCGTGGCCCTCTCCTCGTTTCGTGCGGCGGGCGGGTGTCGACGGCGGACCCGCCGTCACCCGGGCTCAGATGAAGAAGGCGTACCAGATCAGCAGGAGGGTCACCCCGGTGCCCGCGATCTGGTTGATCCACAGGAACCGGTCCCAGCCGCGCGTGACGGTCTCGGACTCGGCGTCGCTGACGGAGCGGTACGGCCACACGGCGGCGAGGTAGGGGAGCACGAGGAGACCCGCGAGCGGACCAGGCCACGGCGTCGCCAGCATGGCGATCCCCGCCAGGGCGTAGCAGGCGAGCGCGAAGCGCACCGTCCACCGCGCACCGCGCGCGGTCGCTATGGAGGAGATGCCCGCGGCGCGGTCGGCGACGACGTCCTGCACCGCGCCGAACGCGTGCGAGGCGACGCCCCAGAGCGCGAACGCCACCAGGAGCGCCACCAGCGACCAGGTCCACGTCGCGCCGGCCAGCACGAGCGCGTACACGGCGGGCGAGAAGAAGTGGATGCTGGAGGTCATCGAGTCCGCGAACGGCCGCTCCTTCAGCCGCAGTGGCGGAGCGGAGTAGAACACGACGAAGAACATGCTGATCGCGAGCACGGCCCAGGACAGCGGCGGGCCGACCACGACGAGGTAGACCAGGAACGGAAGACACGACAGCGCCGCCGCCCACAGGGTGACGGGATGCATCCGGCGGTCGAGCACTGCGCCGTGCACGCCGCCCTTCCGCGGATTGCGGAGGTCGGACTCGTAGTCGAACACGTCGTTGATCCCGTACATCGCGAGGTTGTACGGGATGAGGAAGAAGATCGTGCCGACGATCGCGGTCGCGTCGATGTCGCGGGTCGTCAGCAGGTAAGCCGCGGCGAAGGGGTACGCGGTGTTGATCCAGCTGATGGGCCGCGAGGCGAGGAAGAGCTCACGGAGCACGGTCGCTGCTCCGAGTGGCGAGGTGCGCGGGCCGCTCATGCGGCTCTGCCTCGCACCCGGGTGCTCGGCCCGCGTGCAGCGCTGCCTCGGCCGCCCGCGTGACGGGTGCGCAGCAGGGTGGCGACGGCGGGCACCAGGAAGGCGGCGCAGAGCGGGTAGGAGAAGTCCTCCAGAGGCGCGAGCCCGATCCGCAGGCCGCTGAGGTGCTCCGGGGGGTAGGTGAACAGGCCGGCGGCGATCATCAGGTTGTCGAACACCGCCGTCAGCGCGCAGAGCGCTGCGGCAGTGAGGGCCGAGGCGGCCATCCGCCGTCCGAAGCCCGGCCGCCGCACCGTGCACAGCACCACCACGGCGGTGAGGAGCACGAACGGCAGCACGATGAGGGCGTACGTCATGCCGCCTCCGCATCCCGGCCGGCGACGCCGTCGGCGGCCGACTCCGGGCGACGTCGCGCGAGGCGACGCCGCGCGGCCCCCCACACCACCAGACCGAGGTAGCAGAGGAACGCGAGGAAGACCGGCTCCTCGATCGGCAGGTGCGGCGCGAGATCGATGCCGAGCAGGAGGGGGCTGTCGCCCTTCACGAAGACGCCGGTCGCGATGCCGACGGCGTCCCACGCGAGGAAGAACGCGGTGCCGATGCCGACGGCCGCCGCCGTGCGGGCGGGGGCGGGCTGCCACGCCAGTCGGAACCTCGCATCGAGCGCGGCGACGCCGGCGAACGACACGAGGATCGCGAGCAGGTACAGCCCCGGCATGTCAGGCCCCGGGGGAGGCGATGCGGGCGGGCTCCGCCACCGGCCCGGTCGAGCGGTCGCCGCGGAGCCTCTTCAGCACGAGCTCGGCCGAGATGAGGCACATCGGTAGCCCGATGCCGGGAAGCACCGATCCACCGGCGTAGGAGAGGTTCTCGACCTTCTTCGACGCGTTGCGCGGACGGAACACCGCGCTCTGGCCGAGCGTGTGCGCGAGGCCGAGGGAGTTTCCCCGCCAGGCGTGCAGATCGGCCTCGAAGTCGCCGGGGGCGATGGTGCGCCGCACGACGATGCGGTCGGCGAGGTCGGGTACGCCCGTCCACTCCGCGATCTGCGCGATGACCCGGTCGGCGGCCGCTTCGACCGGCGCATCACCCGCGCCGTCCACGCCGCCGCGCCCGATCGACGGGTCGGCGGGAACCGGAACGAGCACGAAGAGGTTCTCATGTCCCTCGGGCGCGACCGAGTCGTCGGTGGCGCTGGGACGGCAGACGTAGATGGAGGCGGGATCGGGGATGTAGGTGTCCTTGCCGAAGATGGCGCCGAAGTTCTCCCGCCAGTCGGCGGTGAACAGCAGGGTGTGGTGCGCGAGCTGGGGCAGCTCGCCCTCGACGCCCAGCAGGAGCAGCAGCGCGCCCGGGCTCGGCGTCTTGTTCTTCCACCACGACTCCGGGTAGGTGCGCAGATGCTCCGGGAGCAGCTGCGTCTCGGTGTGGTGGAGGTCGGTCGTGGAGACGACGAGATCCGCCGCGACCGTGGTGCCGTCTTGGAGTCGGATGCCGGTGGCCCGCGCCTTCGGATCCTCATCGGTCGTGATCGCCACGACCGGGACGCCCGTGCGGATTGTCACGCCGTGACGCAGCGCCACACGCTCGACGGCCTCGATGACGGTGGTCAGACCGCCCCGCGGGTACAGCACGCCCTCGTCGAGGTCGAGATGGCTCATCAGGTGGTAGAGGCTCGGCACGCCGAACGGCGATCCACCCAGGAAGACCGCGGGGTAGCCCAGCACCTGGCGCAGGCGCGGGTCCTGGAAGCGCTTGTCGACGTACGACGAGAGCGAGCGGGTCAACAGCGGGGCGAGCCGGGGGAGCAGCTTCAGCAGCTCCGGGTCGGTGAGACCGCCCAGCGACTCGTACGAGTCGTAGAGGAATCGGTTGATCGAGAGGTCGTACGCGTCGCCGGCGGAATCGAGGTACTCGTCGAGCACCGCGCCGGCGCCGGGCTCGATGCCCTCGAACAGCGCGATCGCCTCGGCGCGTCCCGACACGACGTCGAGGGGTTGCTCGGCCCCCTCGTTCTCGGTGTACACGCGGTAGGCGGGGGTCAGCGGGACGAGGTCCAGCTCCTCCTCGGCCGACGTGCCGAGCAGGCGGAAGAAGTGGTCGAACACCTCGGGCATCAGATACCAGCTCGGACCCGTGTCGAAGCGGAAGCCGTCCCGCTCCCATGACCCGGCGCGGCCGCCGATCTCGTAGCGGCCCTCGTAGACGGTGACGTCGTAGCCCTCCGCCGACAGGAGCGCGGCGGTGGCCAGGCCCGCGATGCCGGCGCCGATGACGACGACCTCGCGTCCGTTGGTGCGGCTGTGGTCGGGGGTCATCGTCCTGCTCCGATCGAGATGGTGCGCCCGCTGCGGGCGCCCGGGGGCCGAGGCGGGCGACCGGCGATCACCCGGGCCGCGATGGCCGCCTTCACCGGGTCCGGCACGCGCACGCGGCGCCCGGCCTCGTGGTCCTGCCGCAGACGTGCCGACAGCTCCGCGAAGAGGTCGTGCGCCAGGGTCACGGCGCGGCGGCAGTCGGCGGGAAGCGCCGGCACCGTCGCGGCCGCGGCGGCGAGGTCGGCGTCGATGCGGTCCAGCACCGCGACGCGCGACGCGCGCGTGCCGTCGAGGCCGAGGTAGTTGCGCCCGAGACCGCCGGCGTCGTGCTCGTGGTCTCGCAGGAAGTTGACGTCCTGGAACGCCGCGCCGAGGCGGCGGGCACCTTCCACGAGGCGGGGAGCGGCAGGGACCGGATGCCGCGACCCGGCGTTCACGAACACCTGCAGGCACATCAGCCCGATGACTTCGGCCGACCCGTAGACGTACTCCGCGTGAGAGGCCGCGTCGTGGTCGGTGCGCTCGAGGTCCGTGCGCATCGAGGAGAAGAACGGGCGGATGATGTCCTCCCCGATCGCGCACTCGCGTGCGGTGGCGGCGAAGGCGTGCACCACCAGGTTCGCGCTGAAGCCGCGCTCGATGGCCGAGTAGACCTCGGTCTCCAGGTCGTCCAGCACGGCGCGCTCCGCGTCGGCGCTGAGGCCCGCGGCCGCGGCGGGGCCGTCCACGATCTCGTCCGCGATGCGGACAAGCGCGTAGATGTTGCGCACATGCGGCCGCACCCGGGGACCGAGCAGGCGGCAGGCGAGGCCGAACGACGTGGAGTAGGCCGTGATCACCGCGGCCGCGGCATCCCTCGCCGTCCTGTCGTACAGCTCGAGTCCGGTGGGCTCTCGACTCACGGGATCCTCTCCTGCACCGCGTCGGCGAGGCCGAGCAGCAGTGTGCGCACGTCGAGGGGCAGGCTCGCGTCGCGGGCAGCGGCGCGCGACTCGGCGAGCGTCTCCTCGATCAGACCGAGCACGCCGTCGCGGGCGCCGCTCTCGTCCAGCATGCGCTGCGCCTCCGCGACTGCGATCGGGCCGGTGTGCGCGAGGGCGAGCGCCGAGCTGACGAGCGGCCACGAGGCCGACTCGCGGGCGAGGGCGACGAGCGGCGTGCGCTTGGCCTCACGGAGGTCGCCGCCCGCGTCGCGTCCGGCCTGCTCGGGGGAGCCGAAGGCGCCGATGAGATCGTCGACGAGCTGGAAGGCGAGGCCGAGCCGACCGCCGAAGCGGTCGATGGCGGGGAACGCCTCGGGAGGGGCGCCCGCGAGGATCGCGCCGGCGCGCAGCGGGGCGGTGAAGGAGTAGACGGCGGTCTTGTCGTGGGCGGCGTTGAGGATGGCCTCGGGGGTCGCCCAGTCTCCGGCCGCCGCGTTCTCGACGTCGGCGAGCTCACCGGCGACGGAGACGAAGACCGCGTCGTCGATGACGTCGAGGATCAGGCCGCGGCGTGCGGGCTCGAGGTCGGCGAGCGCGATGATGCGCTCGGCTTCGTGGAGCAGGAGGTCGCCGGCCAGGATCCCCGCGGCGTCGCCCACGAGGGAGGATGCCGCGGCATCCGCTCCGCTGCTGCGTCCGCGGTCGCGGAACTCGCCCACGACGTTCGGGATGCCGCGGCGCTCGGTGTCGTTGTCGATGACGTCGTCGTGCACGACGAAGGCCGTGTGGAGGAGTTCGAAGGCCGCCGCCACGGGATAGAGGGCGGGCGCGTCGGAGGGGTCGGAGCCGAAGGCGCTGAACGCCGCGACCACCAGTCCGGGGCGGAATCGCTTGCCGCCCGCGGTGGAGCGGGCGATGGCGTCGCCGAGAGCCACGGCGCCGTCGCCCAGGGCGAGGCAGCGGGCGGCGATGCGCCCGAGGGCCCTGTCGATCTCCCGATCGATCGCCGTGCGCGAGACGGCGTCGGTGGCGAGAGTGATCATGGCGTCCCGGTGCCGGCGAGCACATCCCGCCCGAAGAGGGGGAGCTGCTCGGACTGGAGCTCGAGCCAGGGGCTGAAGGCCCACGGGGCCGCGCTCAGCGCGCTGCCCAGCGAGAGCGGGTCGACCCACCGCACGTCGACGACCTCGAGGGGGTTCGGAACGGGCTCGTGCCGCGCGCGGGCGAAGAACACGGGGCAGATCTCGTTCTCGACGATGCCGCTCGCGTCGACCGCGCGGTAACGGAAGTCGGGGAGGCGGAGCTCGACGTCGTCGAGCTCGAGACCGAGCTCGTAGGCGGCTCGCCGACGGACGGCGTCCTCCATGGCCTCGCCGGGGGCCGGGTGTCCGCAGAAGGAGTTCGTCCAGACGCCGGGCCACGCCACTTTGGAGAGGGCGCGGCGGGTGACGAGGACGTCGCCGTCGTCGTTCATGACGTGGCAGGAGAAGGCGAGGTGCAAGGCTGTATCCGTGTCGTGCACGGTGGCCTTGGGCGCGGTGCCGATCGCACGTCCCTCTTCGTCGAGAAGGACGACCTGATCGCCAACGTTCATGGTGCTCCTTATTGCTAGTTTAGCTAGCGATCGCGTGTCATGATGATAACCGTCCCTGGGAGGCATTGTCGACATGACCGAGCGCTCGACGCCGCAGTCCATCCATGATCTCGCAGTTCGAGAGGTGCTGGAGGAGGTTCGCGCATTCACCGATGCCATCGACCGCATGCACAGCGACATGAAGGGCGACATGGAGATGAACGCGACCGATCTCGCGGCTCTCCGGATGCTCATCATGCGCGAGTCGCGCGGGGAGGTCGTCAGTCCGCACGATCTCGCGCGTCACCTGCGCATCACCACCGCGTCGACCACCAAGCTGCTCGACCGGCTGACCCGCGCGGGACATCTCGACCGCCGTCCGCACCCGCACGACGGCCGCTCGCGCGTCGTGGTGCTGACCGACCTCTCGCGGCAGGCCTTCTTCCGCAATTTCGGGCACAGCCTCGACAAGATGCGCCGTGTCGCGGAGCGCTACAGCGATGAGGAGCTGCGCGTGATCTCGCGTTTCCTCGAGGAGCTGGGCCGGGCGGTCTCGAACGACGAGCACGCGCGGTCAGCAGGAACAGAAAAGACTAGGCGCCCTCGGGAGGGCGCCTAGTCTTGTTGGTTGCGGGGACAGGATTTGAACCTGCGACCTCTGGGTTATGAGCCCAGCGAGCTACCGAACTGCTCCACCCCGCGGCACATGAAAAGCCTAACACGCCCGCGGAGGGGCGGCGAACCGAGGCCGCTTCGATGCCGCCGGCTTGCCCGGCACTCACCTGGATGGGGAGGATGAGGACATGACCTCCGCGCCCCGCCCCGAGATGCCCGACGACCGGGTCGACGGCCGCGACGAGACCGCGGTCGAGCGCGCCGACCGCAACTGGAACGAGGTGCTCCAAGAGCTGCGCGTGCTCCAGACGGGCACGCAGATCCTCACCGGCTTCCTGCTCGCGCTCGCCTTCCAGCCGGCGTTCGCCGACCTCACGGCGTTCCAGCGCACGGTGTACCTGACCCTGGTCGTGCTGTCGGCGCTGAGCGCGATCGTCGCCCTCGCGCCGGTCGCCCTGCACCGCACGCTGTTCCGCCGCCAGGCGAAGGCGCGCGTGGTCACCTACGGGCACCTCTCGCTGGTGAGCGCCCTGTTCCTGGTGGCGCTGCTGCTGGTGGGCGTCGTCGCGTTCGTCTTCGACGTGGTGCTGGACGCCACGGCCGCGTGGGTGGCTCTGGCAGCCCTCGGCGCGGTGATCGCAGCGCTCTGGATCGTCGTGCCGGCCGTCATCCGCGTCCGTCGACCGAGGGAGGAGCAGCCGTGACCGATGAGGAGCTCCCGGCCGTGGGCGTCGCGGTGGCGCAGTTCGCCCCGTCCGACGACCGCGCCGTCAACCTCGAGACCATCGACAGGCTGACGGCTCTCGGCGCGCGGCGCGGGGCGCGGCTGATGCTGTTCCCCGAGTACTCCAGCTATTTCGTCGACCCGTTCGACGACCGGCTGGCCGCCCACGCCGAGCCGGTCGAGGGCGCCTTCTCGTCCGAGCTGATCACGATCGCCGCCCGACACGGCGTCCACATCGTCGCCGGGATGCTCGAGCAGGGCTCGGACGGCCGACGCGTGCGCAACACCGTCGTCGCCGTGGACGGATCCGGCATCGTGGCGCGCTACCGCAAGCTGCACCTCTACGACGCCTTCGGGCAGCGCGAATCCGACTGGGTGGAGCCGGGGGAGGTGGGCGCACCGGAGACGTTCGTCGTCGACGGTCTGCGGGTGGGGCTCATGACCTGCTACGACCTCCGCTTCCCCGAGGTGACGCGGCTGCTCGCCGACGCCGGCGCCGACCTGGTGCTGGTCGCCGCCGAGTGGGTGCGCGGCCCGCTCAAGGAGCACCACTGGCGCACGCTCCTGCACGCCCGGGCGATCGAGAACACGTTCTTCGTCGCGGCCGCGGACCACCCGCCGCCGCTGGGGGTCGGACACTCGATGATCGTCGATCCGCAGGGTGTCGAGCGCGCCGCGGTCGGCATCGCCGCGGAGGACGTCGCCGTCGCCCACCTCGACCGCCAGGCGATCGCGCGCGTGCGGCGCGTGAACCCCGCCCTGCAGCTCCGCCGGCTGCGCGTCGTGCCGGGTGAGCCTGCGACGTTCACAGGCGGGGACGCCTGATCGGGCGGAGACCCGTCAGCGCAGGACCGACAGTCGTGTCGCCGCCTCGGCGAGCACGTCCTGGCGCTTGCAGGCCGCGAAGCGCACGAGCGTCGCGTAGTCCGCGCGGTGCTCCGGCGTCACGAAGGCCGTCAGCGGGATCGCCGCCACACCGGCGCGGGCCGGCAGCTCCCGGCAGAACTCATCGGCGTCCGTGGCACCCAGCGCCGCAGCATCCACCACGGTGAAGTACGAGCCGCTGGGCGTGGACACGTCGAACCCGGCCGTTCGCAGACCCTCGCCCAGGAGATCGCGCTTGGCCCGGTAGGACGCGGTGATCGCGTCGAACGCCTCGTCGGGCAGGCGCAGCCCGACGGCGATCGCCGGCTGGAACGGCGCCCCGCCGGAGTAGGTCAGGTACTGCTTGACGGCGACGACCGCCTCGATGAGCGGCGCCGGACCCGTCGCCCAGCCGATCTTCCAGCCGGTGGTCGAGAAGGTCTTCCCACCTGAGGAGATCGAGATCGTGCGCTCGCGCGCGCCCTCCGCGCCGGCGATCGGCACGTGCGGCCGGTCGAAGGCGAGGTGCTCGTAGACCTCGTCGGTCACGATGATCGCGTCGTGACGCTCCGCCAGCCGCACGATCTCCGCGCGCACCTCGGCGGAGAACATCGAGCCGGTCGGGTTGTGGGGGTCGTTGACGAGGATGACGCGGGTGCGATCGGTCACGGCTCGCCGGAGGTCATCGAGGTCGGGCTGGAAGAGCGGCCAGCGCAGCGGAACCGGCACCAGGCGGGCACCGGCCAGGGCGATGCACGCGGCATAGGAGTCGTAGTGCGGCTCGAAGACGACGACCTCGTCGTCGGGGCCGTCCACGAGCGCGAGCAGCGTCGCGGCCAGCGCCTCGGTGGCTCCGGCGGTGACGAGGATCTCCTGTTCGGGGTCGAGCGCCAGCCCGTAGAAGCGCTGCTGATGCTCCGCGACGGCGAGGCGGAGCTCCGCCGAGCCGCGGCCGGGCGGGTACTGGTTGACGCCGTCGGCGATCGCCGCCCTGGCGGCCTCCAGCACGACGGCCGGTCCGTCCTCGTCGGGGAATCCCTGGCCCAGGTTGATCGCGCCCGTGGCGGCCGCGAGTGCGCTCATCTCGGCGAAGATGGTGGGACGGGTGGAGCCGTCCGGTGCGAGGAGTCCCGCCCCCGCCGCGGTTCGGCGCCAGGCGCCCGCTGGTTCTCGCATCGGCCTCAGATTACTCGCATAGGTTCACCGGGGTCGCGGCATAGAAGATCCACAGGATCGGTTGACAGTGTTGTCCTCGCCTGGAAGAAGGAGCAACCCATGAGCGACACCCAGGGCGACCGCCCGGACGAGTCCACCGCAGCAGCATCCACCCCGGAGAGCACTCCGGACACCGGCCGCGACGCCGGAACCCCGGTCGCGCCGCCCGCGGCGTCCGCTCCCCACGACCCGCGCCCGGCTCCGGCCGCCCCGCAGGCGCCTCAGGGAGGCTGGCACGCCCCCGACGGACGTCCGTCGGCGCCGCAGCAGCCCTACGGTGCTCCGGCCGCGCCGAACGCCCAGCCGAACTCCCAGCCGAACGGCGCACCGTCGTACGGCGGGCAGGGCTACGACCCGTCGCGCACGCAGCCTTACGGCGCCCCCGCCGGCAACCCGCAGTACGGCGCGCCCGCCTACGGCGCCTCGCGCCCGCAGACCGACCCGCGCGCGGCCGTGCACCCGCACCCCGGAGCCGCTTTCGGTGCGGGCTCCTACCAGCAGACCCAGCCGACCGAGCCCCTGCACGGTTCCGTCACGACCGGAACGACGACGACGGAGAACGGTCCGCGCAAGAAGAACACCGCGGGGGCCGTCGTCGGCCTCATCGTGGCCGCCGCCCTCGTGGGCGGCGCCGCCGGGCTCGGAGGCGCCTACGCGGGCGTCAACATGTGGAGCACGAGCGCCGCGGCGCCCGCCGCGGGGCCCCAGACCGTGACCGTCAACGACACGGAGTCCGTCAACGCCACGACGGCCATCGCCGCGAAGGTGACCCCGAGCGTCGTGACGATCGAGGCCGCCGCCGGCTCGTCGGGCGGCACGGGCTCGGGCGTGATCCTCAACACCGACGGCTACGTGCTCACCAACACCCACGTCGTGACGCTCGACGGCGCCGCGGGCAACGCGACCATCCGCGTCACCACCTCCGACGGCCGCGTGTACGACGCGGACGTGGTCGGCACCGACCCGACGTACGACCTCGCCGTGATCAAGCTGAAGGATGCCACCGACCTCACCCCGATCGAGTTCGGCGACTCGAGCAAGCTCAACGTCGGCGACGCGACCGTCGCCATCGGTGCGCCGCTCGGCCTGTCGAACACCGTGACGACGGGCATCGTCAGCGCGCTGAACCGGTCGATCCAGATCGCGTCCTCCGCGGCGCCCGACTCGGGCGAGCAGCAGAACCAGGGCGACAGCGGGCAGGACAGCCCGTTCTTCTTCGACATCCCCGGTCAGGGCCAGCAGCAGCAGCAGGCGACGTCCTCGATTTCCATCGCGGTCATCCAGACCGACGCCGCGATCAACCCGGGCAACTCCGGAGGCGCCCTGGTGGACTCCGAGGGCAAGCTCATCGGCATCAACGTGGCCATCGCGTCAGCGGGCGGGTCGTCCTCCAGCGGACAGTCGGGCTCCATCGGCGTCGGGTTCTCGATCCCGTCCGACATCGCGCAGCGCGTCGCGAACGAGATCATCGACAACGGCTCCGCCACGCACGGTCTGCTCGGCGCGACCGTGCAGGCCGCGGCATCCGTCGAGGGCGCCACGACCACCGGGGCCTACATCTCCGATGTGACCTCCGGCGGTGCGGCAGCCGGCGGCGGGCTGAAGAAGGGCGACGTCGTCACCTCCTTCAACGGCGTGCCGATCACCGACTCGGTCGACCTCACCGCGCAGGTCCGTGCGGCCGCGGCCGGCAGCGAGGCCACGCTCACCTACGTCCGCGACGGCAAGACGCTGACGGCGAAGGTCACGCTCGGAACGCTTCCGCAGTAGCGTCACCCCCACGAAGGCCGCCCCGCGATCCTGTCGCGGGGCGGCCTGCGGCGTCTCCGGCGCGCGCGAGGCGCGTTGTCAGCGGCTCGTGGGTCCGTCGACGAGTCGGCCGACGGCCCCGAGCGGGATGGGCAGCCAGCTCGGGCGGTTGCGGGCCTCGTAGATCGCCTCGTAGACGGCCTTGTCGATCTCGAGCGCGTCGAGGAGCGCCTGCGTGCGCGCCGGGTCCTCGGCCGCCTGCGCGTAGCCGGCCAGGAACGCCCGCCGTGCATCGGCGGCCCAGGCGTCGACCTCGTCCGCGGGCCGATCGGGCTGGGCGAGGCGGATGGATCCGGCGACGTAGTCGAACGACCGCAGCATGCCGGCGACGTCGCGCAGCGCCAGATCGGGCTGCGTCCGCTCCGACATCGGTCGCAGGGGCTCGCCTTCGAAGTCCAGGAGAACCCACCCGTGGTCGGGCACGAGGATCACCTGCCCGAGGTGGTAGTCGCCGTGGATGCGCTGCAGCGCAGGCCACGCACCCTCCGTCGCCCGTCCGTAGACGCCGAGGATCTCCTCCCGGAACGGAGCGAGCTCTGGCACCTCCGCGATCGCCGTTTCGAGGCGCATCCGCCAGGACGCCGCTGCCGCCGCCCGTTCGGCGTCACCCGGGCCCGTCGTGGGGAAGAGCCGCGCCAGGTCGGCGTGAACGGTGGCCGTCGCGACGCCGAGGTCGCGGGCGCGATCGGTGAAGTCCTCGTCGGCCTCGGCCGCGGCCAGGGCCACCCGCCAGGCGTCCTCGACACCGGGGAGGAACTCCTGCGCGAAGGCCAGCGAGCCTTCGACCGGCCCGCCGGCGCCCGCCCACGTGCCGCCCAGCGACCCGACGGCGCGCGGCACGAAGGGGGAGCCGGCGTCGGCCAGGGCGGTCTGCAGTTCGATGTCGGGATTCAGCCCGGGGTGCAGCTGCCGGAAGACCTTGCAGATGACGGGTGCTCCGCCCGTGGCCGAGGTGTAGATGATCGAGGTGTTCGACTGCTCGCCGCTGAGGACGCGCGACGCGTGGTCATCGTTCGTCGACGGGGCGGATGCTGCGGGCCGGCCCGTCGCGACGGTCTCGCCGGACCCGGCTCGGCCTCCCGAGGAGACGAGCCCGAGGAGCCCCGCGGTGTAGGCGGGGTCGGTGGGTCCGTCGATGAGGGTCACGCCGGATTCGGGCGAGCCGATGACGCCGATCGCGTCGTCGGCGACCGTCGGGGTGGAGCGCTCCACCACCGGCACCTGGTAGAGCACAGCGGGCGTCGACGCCTCGTCGGCGACGAGCAGCGTGCGCACCCGTGCGGCCGGATCGGGCGAGAGGAGGTCCCACGAGCCGACGAGACGGAGGGCGGGTGTGCGGCCTTTCGCGGCGTACCACCGCTGCTGCGGCATCCACGTCGAGAGGCAGTCCAGAGTGCTGTCCATCGTTCCACGCTATGGCGGGCCGGAAGCGGTGTCGAGGCGTCGAGCGCAAGCGCTTGCAGGTTGTAGTGAGCATGGTGCCGCGGCATCCGTGTCGTGTACGTTCAGCCATCACCGGGGCCGTCACACCCTCGGATGACCGCGTCGAGGTGGATGCGGTCGAGAACGCAAGACCGGCGAAACGCGCGCGAAACGTGCGCGCCGCACGATGACAGTGCGGGTACAGCGAGGGAGACGACGATGACGACAGTACGAGCGGCGATCACGCAGACGACGTGGACGGGTGACAAGGAGTCGATGCTCGACAAGCACGAGGCCTTCGCGCGGCAGGCGGCTGCCGACGGTGCGCAGGTGGTCTGCTTCCAGGAGCTGTTCTACGGCCCCTATTTCGGGATCACCCAGGACCAGAAGTACTACCGCTACGCCGAGCCGGCAGACGGGCCCATCGTGCAGCGCTTCGCCGCCGTGGCCAAGGAGCTCAGCACCGTCATGGTGCTGCCGATCTACGAGGAGGCGCAGACCGGGGTCTACTACAACACCTCGGTGCTGGTGGATGCGGACGGCTCCGTCCTCGGCATGTACCGCAAGCACCACCTGCCCCACCTCGACCGGTTCTGGGAGAAGTTCTATTTCCGCCCGGGCAACCTCGGCTA
Organism: Microbacterium jepli; assembly: GCF_047237905.1. Taxonomy (NCBI): domain Bacteria; kingdom Bacillati; phylum Actinomycetota; class Actinomycetes; order Micrococcales; family Microbacteriaceae; genus Microbacterium; species Microbacterium jepli. The sequence goes on from NZ_JBDFLW010000005.1 coordinate 1,604,822, forward strand.
CCCGGTCTTCGACACCGCCGTCGGCAAGGTCGGCATGTACATCTGCTACGACCGGCACTTCCCGGAGGGATGGCGCGAGCTGGGCCTGAGCGGCGCGCACATGGTGTTCAACCCGAACGCCACGAAGCCCGGCCTGTCCAACCGCCTGTGGGAGGTCGAGGGGCCGGCGGCGGCGGTGGCCAACGGCTACTTCGTGCTGCAGCCCAACCGGGTCGGCCGCGAGAACAACGAGTACGGCGAGCTCGCCGTCGACTTCTACGGCACGAGCCAGGTCATCGACCCCCGGGGCAATTTCGTCGGGGAGCGGGGCTCGGGAAGCCACGAGGAGGTGCTCGTGCGCGACCTCGACATGGACATGGTGCAGCAGATGCGCGACGACTGGCAGTTCTACCGCGACCGCCGGCCCGACTCCTACACGCAGATCGCGAAGCCGTGACCGGGAAGGGAGCCACATCATGACCACGACCCTCATCACCGGCGGCATCGTCGTCAGCGCGACCGGGCGGGTACCGGCCGACGTCCTCATCGACGGCGAGCGCATCGTCGCGGTGCTCGCACCCGGATCCGTGCTCCTCGGGAGCGACCTCGCGGCATCCGTCGACACCGTCCTGGACGCCACCGGCAAGTACGTCATCCCCGGGGGCATCGACGCCCACACGCACATGGAGCTGCCGTTCGGCGGCACCGCGGCCTCCGACACGTTCGAGACCGGCACGCGCGCGGCGGCATGGGGCGGGACGACCACGATCATCGACTTCGCGGTCCAGCGCACCGGCGAGCGCATCCAGGACGGGCTAGCCGAGTGGCACCGCAAGGCAGCCGGCAACTGCGCGATCGACTACGGGTTCCACCAGATCATCGGGGGCGTCGACCACGACGCCCTGGCCGCCATGCCCGGCCTCATCGACGAGGGCATCACCAGCTTCAAGCTGTTCATGGCCTATCCGGGCGTCTTCTACTCCGACGACGCGCAGATCTTGAAGGCGATGCAGGTCTCGCGCGACACCGGCCTGCTCACGATGATGCACGCGGAGAACGGCCCGGTCATCGACGTGCTCGCCGAGCAGCTGTACGCCGAGGGGAAGACCGACCCGTACTTCCACGGCATCGCACGCGCCTGGCAGATGGAAGAGGAGGCCACCCACCGCGCGATCATGCTGGCCAACCTCACGGGGGCGCCGCTCTACGTGGTGCACGTCAGCGCCAAGCAGGCGGTGGAGCAGCTCGCCTGGGCCCGCGACCGCGGGCAGAACGCGTTCGGCGAGACCTGCCCGCAGTACCTCTACCTGTCGCTGGAGGACCAGCTGGGCGCATCGAGCGAGGAGTGGGGCCGGTTCGAGGGCGCGAAGTGGGTGTGCTCGACGCCGCTGCGCTCCCGCGCCGAGGGCCACCAGGACTCGATGTGGCAGGCCCTGCGGACCAACGACCTGCAGATGGTCTCCACCGACCACTGCCCGTTCTGCATGAAGGATCAGAAGGAGCTCGGCCTGGGCGACTTCCGGAAGATCCCCAACGGCATCGGCTCCGTCGAGCACCGGATGGACCTCATGTACCAGGGCGTCGTGACCGGCGAGCTGACCCTCGAGCGCTGGGTGGAGCTCACGAGCACCACCCCCGCGAGGATGTTCGGCCTCTACGGGCAGAAGGGCGTGATCGCGCCGGGTGCCGACGCCGACATCGTGATCTACGACCCGAACGGGCACACCTCGATCGGCGTCAACGAGTCGCACCACATGAACATGGACCACTCCGCCTGGGAGGGGTTCGAGATCGACGGCCATGTCGACACGGTGCTCTCGCGCGGGCGGGTCATCGTCGACGGCGGCGTCTACCACGGGTCCGCCGGACACGGCCGGTACGTGAAGCGCAGCCTCAGCCAGTACCTGATCTGAGGACGGACACATGGATTTCGGAGCGGTCCTGCAGACCAACCCCCCGGCGTCGCGCACCATCGCGCTCGCCAAGCTCGCCGAGCAGCACGGCTTCTCGCACGTGTGGACGTTCGACTCGCACCTGCTGTGGCAGGAGCCGTACGTCATCTACAGCCAGATCCTCGCCGAGACCCGCAGAGTCACCGTGGGGCCGTTCGTCACGAATCCGGCGACGCGCGACTGGACGGTCACCGCGTCGGTCTTCGCCACCCTCAACGAGATGTACGGCAACAGGACGGTTGTCGGCATCGGCCGCGGAGACTCCGCCGTGCGGGTGACGAACGGGAAGCCGACGACACTGCGCGAGCTGCGCGAGTCGATCCACGTCATCCGCGAGCTCGGCAACTCCCGCGAGGTGGAGTACAACGGCGCGACGCTCCGCTTCCCCTGGTCGGTCGGGAGCGAGCTCGAGGTGTGGGTGGCCGCCTACGGCCCGCTCGCGCTGAAGCTCGCCGGCGAGGTGGGCGACGGCTTCATCCTGCAGCTCGCCGACGTCGACATCGCGAAGTGGATGATCCAGACGGTGCGGGATGCCGCGGAGAAGGCCGGTCGCGATCCGATGAGCGTGAAGATCTGCGTCGCCGCCCCCTTCTACATCGGCGACGACCGGGCCCACATGCGCGACCAGTGCCGCTGGTTCGGCGGGATGGTCGGCAACCACATCGCCGACATCGTGAGCAAGTACGGCCAGCACGGCGCCGTGCCCGAGGCGCTGACCGACTACATCGCCGGCAGGCAGGGCTACGACTACAACGAGCACGGACGCGCCGGCAACACGCACGCGGACTTCGTGCCCGACGAGATCATCGACCGCTTCTGCCTGCTCGGCTCCGCGGCGGATCACATCGCCAAGCTCGAGGAGCTGCGCTCCCTCGGCGTCGACCAGTTCGCGGGATACCTCCAGCACGACAACAAGGAGGAGACGCTGCGCGTCTACGGCGAGACCGTGATCCCCGCGCTGTCCGCGCACGTGACGGCGAAGCAGTGACGGCCGCGGGGCTCATCGACGCCGCGGGTCCGCCGCCGTCCCTACGCCGCAGGCGGGTCGGGCGACGTCGCGCGGTCGGCTGGCTGTGGGGCGCCGCGGGGCTGCTCGCCGTCGTGGCCGTCTGGGAGCTCTACAAGCTCCTCGGCCCGGCGAACGGCGTCGTCATCGGCGATCTGCGCGTGCTCCCGCGCACCACCGATCTCGCGATGCCGCACGTCTGGGACATGGCCGCGCGGATGCTGGAACCCGTCACCTCCGCCGCGACCGCCCGCCCGCTGTGGCTCGAGGTCGCGCTCGCCGCGCTCGTGACCCTCGGCATCGCGGCCGTCGGCTGGCTGGTCGGCCTCGTGGTCGGCATCGCCCTGGCGATCGTCATGCAGCGCTGGCGGATCGCCGAGTGGGGCCTTCTGCCTTGGATCATCCTCAGCCAGACCGTCCCGCTCATCGCGTTCGCCCCCGTCGTCAAGAGCTGGGGCTCACGGGTCCAGCTCGGGCCGTTCGAGTGGCAGGACTGGATGAGCGTCGCGCTCATCGCCAGCTATCTCGCGTTCTTCCCGATCGCCGTGGGCGCCCTGCGCGGGCTGCAGTCGCCGGACCGCATCCACACCGAGCTCATGCACACCTACGCGGCCGGCACCTGGCAGACCTTGACCCGTCTCCGCTTCCCGGCGGCCGTGCCCTACCTCATCCCCGCGCTGCGGCTCGGTGCCGCGAACGCCGTCGTCGGCGCCGTCGTCGCCGAGGTCTCGACGGGGCTCCAGGGCGGCATCGGCCGCATCCTCATCCAGTACGCCGGTCAGGCCTCCGGTGATCCGTCGAAAGCCTGGGGCCCGATCTTCGGCGCCATCGCGCTCGGCCTCGTCGCCGCCGGGTCCGTCGCGCTCCTCGGCGTCATCCTCTCGAACTACCGACGCGTGGAGGTGGGGGCATGACCCTCGAACAGCAGACCCAGGCCGAGCGGACGACGGCCCCCGCCGTCGAGGTGACTGGAGTGGACAAGGTCTTCTCCACGCGATCCGGCGACGTCCGCGCGCTGTCGGGCATCGACCTGACGGTGGCGCCGGGGGAGTTCGTCTCGCTCATCGGCCCGTCGGGGTGCGGAAAGTCGACACTCATGCGGCTGGTGGCCGACCTCGACCAGCCCACCTCGGGCAGCGTGCGCGTCTTCGGCAAGACGGCCGACCGCGCTCGGCGCGATCAGGACTACGGCATCGTCTTCCAGCAGGCGGGTCTCCTGCCCTGGCGGACGGTGTCGGCGAACGTCGCCCTCCCTCTGGAGCTGCATGGGACGGATGCTGCGGCCCGCCGCTCCCGCGTCGCCGAGCTGCTCGAGATGGTCGGTCTCACGGACTTCGCCGATCGCTACCCCGATCAGCTGTCCGGAGGCATGCAGCAGCGCGTCGCGATCGCCCGCGCGCTCGCCGAGCAGCCGAGCCTGCTGCTGATGGACGAGCCGTTCGGCGCCCTCGACGAGATGACGCGCGAGCGCATGCAGAGCGAGCTCGTGCGCATTTCATCCGAGACCGGCGCCGCCGTGGTGTTCGTCACGCACTCCATCCCCGAGGCGGTGTTCCTCTCCGACCGGGTGGTCGTGATGTCGCCGCGCCCCGGGCGCATCCAGGAGATCGTCCCCATGGCGCTGGAGTCGGAGCGCACCGAGGACCTGCGCGAGGACACCGCGTTCTTCGGCATGGTCACCGCCGTCCGCGAAGCCCTCCACCAGGGCACCCCCACGGCGCGCGGGGTGGAGAACCGGTGATGGCCGCAGCATCCGTCGCCCCGTCGTCCCGGGCGCGCGCGGGGGGAGGGGAGAGCGCCCTGCGCATCATCGCGCCGCTCGTCGTCGGCATCGTCGTGCTCGGCGGGTGGCAGCTGCTCGTCTCGGTCGGCGGAGTGAGCGACTACCTGCTGCCCAGCCCGGCCTCGATCGCCGAGGAGCTCGTGGCGTTCGCGCCGGCCATCCTCGCGGCGACCGCCATCACGGGAACGAACGCCCTCGTCGGCCTGGTGGTCGGGGCGATCCTCGGGATCCTCCTGGCGGCGCTCGCCGCGCGCTGGCGCGTGCTCGACATGATGGGCGCACCCGTCGTCGCGAGCCTCGCCGTCATCCCGATCGTCGCGCTCGCACCGGTGCTGAACTCGATGTTCGGCGCCGACAGCCAGTTCGGCCGGCAGGCGATCGCCGCGCTCGCGTCGTTCGTGCCGATCTTCCTGAACACGCTGCGCGGGTTCCGCCAGGTCATCCCGGTGCACCGCGACCTGATGACGGCTTACGCCGCGAGCGGCGGGCAGGTGCTGCGCACCGTGACGCTGCCGACGGCCGTGCCCTTCGTGTTCACCGGCATCCGCATCGCCTCCTCGCTCGCGGTCATCTCCGCCCTGGTCGCGGAGTACTTCGGCGGGCCGCGCGGCGGGCTCGGCGGGCTGATCTCCACGTCGGCGGCCACCAGCGCCTACGCCCGGGCGTGGGCCTACGTGTTCGCCGCGATCATCCTCGGACTCCTGTTCTACGTCGTCACGCTCGTGCTCGAGCGCCTCGCGACGCGACGGCGGAGCGCCTGACGCGCCTCGCCGGAACACGCCCTCCCCGCACCTGCACCGACCATCTGCTCCATCCCCGCACCACAGGAAGACCCGCACCACAGGAAGACCCGCACCACACGACAGAGAGAAGGATCGACATGAGACACAGCACACGCCGCATGCTCGCGGCCGGAGCCCTCGCCCTCACCGGCGTGCTCGCCCTCGCGGCCTGCTCGGGCGGCTCCGGAGGCGGAGCCTCCGGCGACGCGTCGGGCGGGGGAGACCTCACCCCGGTGAAGCTGCAGCTCCAGTGGCTGCCGCAGGGACAGTTCGCCGGATACTTCGCCGCGGTCGACCAGGGGTTCTTCGCCGAGGAGGGCCTGGACGTCGAGATCATCCCCTCCGGCGGCGACGTCGTGCCCCAGGACGCGCTCGCCAACGGCGACGTCGACTATGCGATCGCCTGGGTTCCGAAGGTGCTCGGCTCGATGGAGGCCGGCGCGAACCTCACCGACATCGCCCAGATCTTCCAGCGCTCCGGCACCCTGCAGGTGTCGTGGGCGGACTCGGGCATCTCGTCGGTCAAGGACTTCGAGGGCAAGAAGATCGGCTCATGGGGCTTCGGCAACGAGTGGGAGATCTTCGCCGCCATGGCGGCGCAGGGCCTGGATGCCTCGACGGTGCAGATCATCACGCAGGACTTCAATATGAACGCCTTCCTGCAGGGCGACATCGACGCCGCGCAGGCGATGACCTACAACGAGTACGCGCAGCTGCTGGAGACGACCGACCCCGACACGGGGGAGCTCTACCAGCCGTCCGACTTCAACGTCATCAGCTACGAGGACACCGAGGGCGCCATGCTCCAGGACGCGATCTGGGCCGACACGGCGAAGCTCGAGAGCGACACGGCCTACCAGGAGACGACCGTCAAGTTCCTCAAGGCCGTCATCAAGGGCTGGGCGTACGCCGCGCAGAACCCGGAGAAGGCGTCGGAGATCACGATCGCCGCGGGCTCCGGCTGGGGCCCCAGCCACGAGCTGTGGATGGTGAACGAGACGAACAAGCTGATCTGGCCCTCCGACGCCGGCATCGGCATCATCGACGTGGCCGCGTGGGACAAGACCGTCGACGGCGCCCTTGCCGCCGTCAACGAGACCGGCGCCCACCTGATCACGTCGGCGCCTCCCTCGACGGCGTACTCGAACGAGTGGATCCAGAAGGCGCACGACGAGCTGGCCGACGCCGGGATCGACCTGACCGGTGCGGACTTCAGCCCCATCGAGGTCACCCTCACGGAGGGCGGCCAGTAGACCGCCGCGGTCTCGGGGACGTCCCCACCGCGCGTGCGCGGCGGGGATGCCCCCGGACCGGGGCGTGGCCCATAATTCAGTCATGACCGACACCGTCCAGACCGATCTCGACGCCCGCACGCGGGAGCTCGATCGCGCGCACGTGTTCCACTCGTGGTCCGCGCAGGCGCTGATCGACCCGCCCGTCCTCGCCGGAGGCCTCGGCAGCACGGTGTGGGATCACTCGGGTCGGCGATGGCTCGACTTCAGCAGCCAGCTGGTCAACGTGAACATCGGCCACCAGCATCCCGCCGTGCTCGCCGCCATCCACGCGCAGGTCGACCAGCTGGCCACCGTGGCTCCGGCAACGGCCGCGCTCGCACGCGGCGAGGCCGCGCGGCGCATCGTCGACCGGGCGCCCGACGGGTTCGAGAAGGTGTTCTTCACGAACGGCGGCGCCGACGCAAATGAGAACGCCATCCGCATGGCGCGCCTGCACACCGGTCGCGACAAGGTCATCTCGACCTACCGCTCGTACCACGGCAACACCGGGGCGGCGATCGTCTCCACCGGCGATTGGCGCCGCATCCCGAACGAGTACGCGCGCGGTCACGTGCACGTGTTCGGTCCCTACCTGTACCGCTCCGAGTTCTGGGCCACCACCCCCGAGGAGGAGTCGGAGCGCGCACTACGCCACCTCGAGCGCGTCGTGCAGGCCGAGGGCGCCGCGAGCATCGCCGCCATCCTCCTCGAGACCGTTCCGGGCACGGCCGGCATCCTCATCCCGCCGCCCGGCTACCTCGCCGGCGTGCGCGAGATCTGCGACCGGTACGGCATCGTGCTGATCCTCGACGAGGTGATGGCCGGGTTCGGACGCACCGGACGCTGGTTCGCCTTCGAGGGCTACGACGTGGTGCCCGACCTCATCACCTTCGCCAAGGGCGTGAACTCCGGCTACGTCCCCGTGGGCGGCGTCATCATCTCCGACGCCATCGCCGGCGACTTCGACGAGACGGTGTTCCCCGGCGGACTCACCTACAGCGGTCACCCGCTGGCCGCGGCATCCATCGTCGGCGCGCTCGACGCCATGGAGGCCGAGGGCATCGTCGACAACGCCCGCCGCATCGGCGCCGAGGCCATCGGCCCCGGCCTCGAGGAGCTCGCGGAGCGGCACGAGCTCATCGGGGAGGTGCGCGGCGAGGGCGTATTCTGGGCGCTGGAGCTGGTCTCCGATCGGGACGCGCGCACGCCACTGACGGCGGGCGCCATGGGAGAGATCAAGAAGGGTCTCTCCGCCCGAGGACTGCTGCCGTTCGTGCAGGACAATCGCATACACGTGGTGCCGCCGTGCGTCGTGACCGACGACGAGGTGGCGCAGGCGATGACGATCTACGACGAAGTGCTCGGCATCGCAGGGCGCGACTGACCCCACGAGGGCAGGCCGCCACAGGATGCCGGAGACTCCGGCGCCGACAGAGGGAGAACCCATGACCGACACCCGCATCGCGGACCCCGCCTCGACCGAGGCCGACATCGCCGTCCTCGACCACTGGGTGGGGGGTGCGCCGTGGGCGGGCGAGTCCAGCCGCACCGCGCCCGTCTACGACCCGGCGCGGGGCATCGTGCAGCGCGAGGTGCGCCTGGCGACGACGGCCGACGTCGACGCCGCCGTGGAGGTCGCGCGCGCCGCGTCCGCCGGCTGGCGGGATGCGTCGATCGCCAAGCGCCAGACGGTCATGTTCGCGTTCCGCGAGATCGTCAACGCACGCAAGGAGGAGCTCGCGGCGATCCTCACCTCCGAGCACGGCAAGGTCACCTCCGACGCGCTCGGCGAGATCGCTCGCGGGCTCGAGGTCGTCGAGCTGGCGTGCGGCGCGGCCAGCCTCACGAAGGGCGCCTACTCCGAGAACGTCTCCACCGGCGTCGACGTCTACTCGCTGCGCCAGCCGCTCGGCGTCGTCGGCATCATCAGCCCCTTCAACTTCCCGGCGATGGTGCCGCTGTGGTTCTTCCCGATCGCGATCGCCGCCGGCAACGCCGTCGTGCTGAAGCCGAGCGAGAAGGACCCCTCCGCGGCCAACTGGCTCGCGGCGGCGATGTCGGAGGCGGGGCTCCCCGACGGCCTGCTCAACGTCGTGCACGGCGACAAGGAGGCCGTGGACGCGCTGCTCGTGCACCCCGACGTCCGCGCCATCTCCTTCGTCGGCTCCACGCCGATCGCGAAGTACATCTTCGAGACCGCCAGCGCGCACGGCAAGCGGGTGCAGGCGCTCGGCGGGGCGAAGAACCACATGCTCGTCCTGCCCGACGCCGACCTCGACCTCGCCGCCGACGCCGCCGTCAATGCCGGCTTCGGCTCTGCGGGCGAGCGCTGCATGGCGATCTCCGTGGTGCTGGCGGTCGACGCCGTGGCCGACGAGCTGGTGACGCGGGTGAAGCAGCGCATGGCGACCCTGCGGACGGGGGACGGCACGCGCGGCACCGACATGGGACCCCTCATCACCGAGGTGCACCGCGACAAGGTCGCCGGCTACATCGACGTCGCCTCGGCCGACGGCGCGACGGTGGTCGTCGACGGCCGCGACGACGAGTTCGACGGCGACCCCGACGGCTTCTGGCTCGGCCCCACCCTCATCGACCGGGTGCCGACGTCATCGTCCGTCTATCGCGACGAGATCTTCGGGCCGGTGCTCTCGATCGTCCGCGTCGACGGTTACGAGGACGGCCTGCGCATCATCAACGGCAGCCCCTACGGCAACGGCACCGCGATCTTCACCAACGACGGCGGTGCCGCGCGGCGCTTCCAGCGCGAGGTGCAGGTCGGCATGGTCGGCATCAACGTGCCGATCCCGGTTCCCGTGGCGTACCACTCCTTCGGCGGGTGGAAGGACTCGCTCTTCGGCGGCGCGAAGGCCTACGGCGAGCACGGGTTCGACTTCTTCACGCAGGAGAAGGCGATCACGTCGCGCTGGCTCGACCCCTCGCACGGCGGACTCAACCTGGGCTTCCCGCAGCACGAGTGAGCGACGGCGTCCGCTCGCCGCCCGGATCAGCCGGCGGCGAGCAGGACGACGCCGCCGATGAGGGATGCCACGGCCAGCGCGAGCGCGATGGCCACCAGCACCACGTGCACGCGCAGGAACGCGGTGGCCCGGCCCGCGGCATCCCTCGCCCGCGGGTCCTTCGCGACACGGCGCAGGAACTGCGGCCACGCGACGACGTTGAACAGGGCGTTGGCGAACAGGATGACGGCCAGGGCGATGTGCACCGTTCGAGGCTAATACCGTCGCCGGATGCCACGATGAGCCTATGGACGCACTCCGCAGCTGGCAGCACGACGAGGTCACCCTGGCGGGCGAGACCCACGAGGTGTGGCGGAAGGGCTCCGGCACCGGGGTCATCGTCATTCACGAGATCCCCGGCATCGACGACCTGCTCGTCGCCTTCGCGGAGGAGGTCGTGGCGCGCGGGCACACGGTGCTGCTGCCGCGGCTCTTCGGCACGCCCGGCGCGGGATTCACCGCGCGCAACATCGCGGGCGACCTCGCCCGGTTCTGCGTGCGTCGCGAGTTCTCCACCTTCGCCCGCGGCCGCACGAGCCCCGTCGCCGGCTGGCTGCGCGCACTCGCCCGTCGGCTGCACGAGGACGTCGGCGGTCCGGGTGTCGGGGTCGTCGGAATGTGCTTCACCGGCGGCTTCGCGCTCGCGATGATGGCCGACGCGCCGGTCATCGCTCCGGTGCTGGCGGAGCCGTCCCTGCCGTTCCCGATCGGGGCGAAGCGCGGCGCCGACCTCGGTCTGAGCCCGCTCGACCTCGTCGCCGTGACGCGCAAGGCGGCGGAGGGATGCGAGGTGCTGGGGCTGCGCTACCGGACGGACGCGGCGACCGGCACCCGCTTCGACACGCTCCGTCGTGAGCTCGGCCACCGCTTCATCGCGGTCGAGTTCGAGGGGAAGGGCCACTCCGTGCTCACCCACGACCGCCAGGAGGAGGGGGTCTCCCGCGTGCTCGACTTCTTCGACGAGAAGCTCGGCGTCGACGCCTGACGCGGCTGAGGGCTCACTGGTGCTCGGGCAGGATCGGGCTCGACCACCCGGGGTCGCGTCCGAGCTGCGCCGCGCGTGACAGCGCCGCGGCCCCGAAGCGGTCGCGCACGGCGTCGAGCGCGGAGTCGAGCCGGGTGCCCTCGTCGTCGTCGATCGCCAGTTCCGGCGGTAGCGCGTCGGCCGTGTCGAGCTGCGAGAGCGAGATGCCGATCAGGGTGATGCCGCGCGCGGCGATCTCCGGGGTGGCCGCGGCCAGGAGTGTGCGTGCGATGTCGAGGAGCATCACTGTGCGCTGCGTCGGCATGCGCAGCGTGCGCGATCGCGTGGCCTTGGCGTAGTCGCCGTACCGCAGCCGGAGCACCACCGTGCGGCACGAGCGCTCCCCGTCGCGGAGCCGCCGGGCGAGGCGGTCGACGATCTGGCTCAGGATGACGTCGAGTTCTTCGGGCGTGCGCGGGCCGTTGCCGAGTGCCCGCTGCGAGCCGATCGAGCCCCGGCGTCGCGTCGCCTCGACCGGTCGCGGGTCGCGCAGGCGCGCGAGGGCGTGCAGGTGCGCACCCGCCGCGCGGCCCAGCAGGCGTTCGGCGGCCGACTCCTCGAGCTCGGCCAGCTGCCCGACGGTGCGGATGCCGAGCCGGTGCAGCTTCTCCGCGGTGACCGCGCCCACGCCCCACAGCCGCTCCACGGGCAGGGGCAGGAGGAACTCCTCCTCGCGGTCGGGTTCGACCACCAGCAGGCCATCGGGCTTGCTGACCGCGCTGGCGACCTTGGCCAGGAATTTCGTTCGCGCCACCCCGACCGAGATCGCGAGCCCGGCCTCGGCCTTGACGCGGGCGCGGAGCGCCACCGCGACCTGCTCGGGGGTGCCCGCGATGCGGCGCAGCCCGCCTACCTCCAGGAACGCCTCATCGATCGAGAGCCCCTCGACGAGCGGTGTGGTGTCGCGGAAAATGGCGAAGACTGCTTTGCTGGCCGCCGAGTACGCGTCCATCCGCGGGGGGACGACGACGGCGTCGGGGCAGAGTTCGCGCGCCTGACGTCCGCCCATCGCGGTGCAGACCCCTCGGGCCTTGGCCTCGTAGCTCGCCGCGAGCACCACGCCGCCGCCGACGATCACGGGGCGACCGCGCAGGGAAGCGTCGTCACGCTGCTCGACGGAGGCGTAGAACGCGTCGAGGTCGGCGTGCAGCACGGTGGCCTCGCCCCGCATCCGACCCTCCCGACGTCCGGAGGGCATCGTCGCATGCACGTGCGACATCGCCGCGGGTTGAGTCGACAACCCTGCCGGCAGCGGACCTTCGTCCCTAGGCTGGCGGCGGGGCCGAGCGCCGCAGGCGTGCCGCCCGTCGTGCGGGATCGTCCCGCGCCGAGCGCGGCCCGACGAAGGGATCGACATGTCCGTCACACTCGAGGATGCCCGTCGCGTCATCGCCGCCGCGGAGGCCAAGGCGGTCGACGTCGGCCAGCCGATGAACATCGCCGTCGTGGACGCCGGAGGCAATCTGGTCGCGCACATCCGTCAGGACGGCGCATGGATCGGCAGCGTCGACATCTCCATCAGCAAGGCGTGGACCTCCCGTGCCTTCGACATCTCCACGAAGGACCTGGGTGACAACTCTCAGCCCGGACAGCAGTTCTTCGGCATCCACACGACCAACGGCGGCCGGGTCGCGATCTTCGCGGGCGGGATCCCGTTGTCCCACGACGGAGTGGTCGTCGGCGCGGTCGGCGTCAGCGGAGGTTCGGGCGAGCAGGATCACGCCGTCGCAGAGGCCGCCGCCGCCGCCTTCTGACCCGTCGCCGGATGTCGGCGACGTCAGTCGCCGTCGTCCGCGCCGGCGTCGACGTCCGAAGCCGCTCCGGCGTCCTCGGCGAAGCCCGCACGCGCCACCAGCGGGACGGCGATGCTCGTCACGGAGGCGCCGAGCACGGAGTCGAGGCCGATGCCGACGGGCGCCTCGAGCGTCTCAGCGGGGGAGCCGGGCTCAGCCGGCTCCGACGGGAGACCCGCCCACTCGGACGGCTCCTCGGGACGGGATGCGAAAAGACCCATGCCTCCATTGTGCGCCGGGTCGCGGCATCCGTCCCGTCGATCGGAACGGGCCGGCCACGTCGGTCACGCGGATGTGATGGCGGTGAGGACGGCGTAGGCGACCTGGCGCCCGGCGATGTCGGAGTGTCCGGAGACGAACGCGTCAGCCCGGAGCGAGGAGACGTGGCCCGCGCGGAAGGCGTAGGCGCCGCCGACCTCGATGAGGTCGGTCGCCGGCAGCGACGCCGGGGTCTTGAGCGCGCCGTTCCGGCCGATTCCGCCGTAGGGGTCGTTCTCGTCGCCGAGGCCCGCCCCGACCTGACGGGCGAGTCTCGACGCCACCGGATAGGCGACGCCGACGGCCTTGTCGTTGTGCGTGAAGGTGACGAGCACCGGCCCGCGGATCCTGGCGGGGACGGCGGCGAAGAGACCGTCGGTGCCCGCGTCGTCCCAGTCGTGGGCCATGCCGAAGTGGCTGTAGGCCGCCTGCAGCAGCGAGAGCGACGACACCGGCGCGTCCGCGGCGAGTGCGGCGGCAGTGACCGCGCGGCCGCCGAAGGAATGTCCGACGAGGTGCAGGCGCGCATCGGGGGCCGCGGCGTGCAACTCGCCCAGGAGACGGGCCATGCCCTTCCTGCCGACAACGCCCGCGCGCTCCTTCATCGTGTAGTACGTCGTCACGTTGAGCAGGTTGCGGGCGGCGCTGACCAGTCCGTCGAAGAAGCCGGCCGCCCCGCCGGCCTCCAGCGGGGCGAGGCCCGCCGGATCGATGTCCGCGGCACCGCCGACCGCGGCGGGCGCGGCAGCGTCGGAGCCGCTGTCCTTCGCGGCCTCGAAGAGCTCCGACGGGTCCGCCGTCTTCAGCGCGGTGAAGGCGGCTTCGTCCTCGCCCTTCGTGGAGCGGGGGAGCGTGCCGCGCAGGAGCGCGACGAAGTCGGACTGTGCCGCGGAGTCGGTGCGCAGGCGGGGGATGAGCGCGACGAGGCGCGTCGCCGTGGCGTCGTCCTCGACGCGTGCGCGGACCTCGGCGGCCAGGACGGCAGCGTCGTCCTGGATGCCGGCGCCCGCACCGGAGTCCTCCTCGGCCGCCCACTGGATCGACGGCCAGATCATGCCGACGATGACGATGCGCCGTTCGGTCGCACCCGGGACGCGGTCGCGGACCGCGACCATCGAGGCGACGATCCGCTCGTACAGATCGCGTGCCTGCGCGGGCGTGTTGTTCCATCCGTGCGACAGCAGGATGACGTCGGTGGCGTTCTTCTCACTCACGAGGGAGGCGGCCTCGTCGAGCTGATCGGGTTCCGCGGGGGCGCCCTTCTCGTCGAACCGCACCTCGGTGTACGGCAGTCTCATGATCTCGCCCTTCCTGCCTGTGGCCTGTGGGCCTACACGCTCTGGATCGCCCGCATCGCGTCGACGAGACCACGTCCCTGGAACGTCCGCTCGCGGCCGAGGTCGCTCGCGGAGTCCATGAGGATGCGCTTCACGTCGTCGGGCCGGCCGATGAACTCCCTGTGGACGGAGAGGAAGGCAGCGGCCACTCCTGATACATGCGGGGCCGACATCGACGTGCCCGAGTCCTCGACGTAGGTGATGTCGTCGGCCTTCTGCCCCTTCTCGAGCCGCACCGTCGCGCGCGCCTTCTCCAGCAGCTCGCCCGCGCCCGCGCTCACCACACGCTCGCCCGGGGCCACGAGGTCGGGCTTGAGTCGTCCGTCGCCCGTCGGCCCCTTGGAGGAGAAGTACGACACCCCGGTGGCATAGGGCTTGATCGAGGTCGAGCCCACGGTGATCGCCCTCGCGGCGTTGCCCGGATCGTTGATCGTCATGCCGAAGCCGAGCCGCATCTCCCGGCCGGCCGTGTCCCGCGCCGCGCCGTAGCCGGTGTTCCCCGAGGAGACGACCACGCAGACGCCGTCGGCGACGAGGCGGTCGACCTCGCGGCAGACGGGGGAGAGTCCGGTCGCGAACCACGACGGGTCGAAGGGGTAGCCGAGTGACAGGTTCACCCCGTGCACGATGAGGTCCCGCCCGCCGCGGTTGACGTCCTGGATGTACTGCAGCGCCTCGAGCAGCGACGCGAGGTCGCCGGTCCTGTCGTCGCGCAGCACCTTGATCGGCACGATCGTCGCGCGCGGTGCCATGCCGCTGATGTGCGAGAGCTCGACCCGCTGCACGCCGGTCTCGCCCTCCGCGGTGCGGTACCAGGTCGCCGCGCAGATCGGCTTCCCGCGCGGCCCGACGGCCTGAGCGCCGGCGATGATGCCGGCGACGTGCGTGCCGTGCCCGTTCGGATCGCGGAGGGCGTCGGCGTCGCTCGATCCCGGTACGAAGCTGCGGGCGCTGACGCCGTCGGGGAGGTCCAGGGTGTCGTAGGTGCGGAAGTGCCGGTGCGACGCGTCGACGCCGGTGTCCAGCACCGCCCAGACGATGCCGTCACCCGTGGCGTCGAACGACCGGACCGCGGCATCCGCCTTCGTCGTGATGACCGAGCGGTGGATCGTCGCGCGCACCTCGAAGTTCGGCCAGATGCGGTTGATGAAGCTGCGGGGCGCGGTCTTGGACTCCTGCCGGCCGCCCCGCACGGCCCCGCCCTTCTCGCCGTCCACGCGCACGAGCTCGAGGATCTCCGCGCTGGTGAGCGCGGCCATGAGGTACGAGCCCGACAGCCACGGCTCCGGCACGTCCGTGCGGCCCTGCGCCGCGATCAGCACCGACGCGCGCAGCTCGCCGACGGCGTCGCCCGGGGAGATCCCGCTGTCGGTGCGCATCTCGATGACGATGCCGATGGGCTCGTCGGCACGAGCCGAGGCCATCCGCTCTGCCAACGGTCGCGTGATGACCGAGTCGGTCACGAGCGAGACGGTCGTCGGCACCCCGGGAAGCGAGAACGCCGGGGTCAGCGGTCCGGAGGGTCCGGGCGCCCGGCGCCGGTCGTCGTCGTGCTCGTCACCATCCGACGGCTTCTCACCGCGAGGTGCGGGTTTCGCGGGGTCCGGCTCGAGGTCGGCGTCCGGTTCGATGGCCCGGAACTCGCGGGGAAGCGGGGCCCGATCCTCGGCTGCCGACATGACGCCCCCGCTCTCTCCTCGCGGTGAGAGTACCGCCGGGGTGCGCCCGCTGTCACGAGTGGATCAGCTGCAGGATGTCACTCCGAAGGAGCGGATGCTGTGCCGGCGCCTTCGAGCTTCGCCTGCGCCTTCCGGGCTCGGCGTGAGCCCTTCCGCAGGCCGTCGCCGACGGCCGGCGCGATCGGACGCGGCTCGAGCTCGACGGGGAGCGTGACGGGAGGCATGCCGAACGCCCTCCGCGAGTTGACCAGCACGCGCCGGCCGAGGAGGTGGTTGCCGGTCCCGCCGACGACGGCCCCGATGCCGAACGGCAGCGCCTTGCCGAAGAACGACGCGCCGCCCTTGGCGGCGAACTGCCGCACGAACGATCCCTTGAGCCGGTCGACGAGCGGTCCGACGGCGGCGCGGGGGAGCGTCTTGGTGATCAGCTCGCCCCAGTATCGATCGCGGGTGACACCCTTGCCGCCGGCCTGACCGGCGAGCTGCGCGACGAGGTCGATGCCCTCCTTGCCGAGCATCAGCGTCAGGACGAGCGCGCGGGCGCGGTCGGGATTGTCGACGGGGATGCCGTGCACCTCCGACACGGACTGCGCGAACAGCGCCGTCGCCTCGAGGAAGCCGACCGTCTCGACGCCGCTGAGCGCGAGCGTGATGCCCGTCCCGATGCCCGGCACGACGGCCGTGGCCCCGACGGCCGCGCCGCCGGTGGTGACGGCCGCGAGATAGCGGCGCTCGAGCATCTTGACGATGTCGAGGGTGGATGCCTCGGGGTGGCGGGCGCGGATGCCGCGGAGGTGCGCGAGCACGAGCGGACGCTGCACGGCGAGCACGCGGTCGAGCACCCGCACCAGTCGGGGGTGCTCGTCGGAGCCCGCGGGTGGGAGCCCGCCATCCCAGGGGGACTCGTCGCTGAGGGAGTGGATGCGATGCACCTTGTCGGCCATGCCGCGAGTGTACGGACGCCGTCTGCAGGATGGCCGAGGCTTGACGGGCGGGTCGCGGGGACTTCTCGTGGCGGTCCGGGTGGATCGTGCGGCATCCGACTCGTCCGTTGTCGATTCGTGACGCGATCGGAGGCGCAATCGGGCGTCACCCTCGGGGCGGACAGACTTCGGCTTGGTAGGTTGGAGCGGTGCCAGCCTCTCTACCGGTGCCTGACGACGCCTTCTCGGAAGACTCCGACGGGACGGTCGATCGCGCACCCGGTGAGGGCGGCCGCATCGTCCAGCTGCCCTCCGCGGCGGCTGCTCCGGCCGGCGATGCCGTCGACGCGACCGGGGCGACCGAGGACTCGGTGGTGACCCCGCCCGCAGCGCCGAGTGAGGGTTCAGCCCCGAAGCCGACGCCCAAGCCGCGCGCCCCGCGGAAGCCCCGCACCACGACCGGTCAGACTCCTCCTCGGCCGCGCGCGCCCCGGGCGACATCCTCGACGCCGGGCGCCACGAAGCCTCGTGCGCCGCGCGCGAAGAAGCCCACCTCGGCGGCCCCGGCCGCGCCTGTCGCCGACGCCACCCCCGTCCAGGAAGCTGCGCCCGTCGTGGAGCCGATCGAGGAGAACCAGACCTCGGCCCAGCCGGCGGTCGACGACACGCCCGACACGCCCGATCCGACGGACGCCGCCATCGTCGACGCCGAACCCACGACGACGGATGCCGCGACCGGGACTGATGCGGATGCCGTGACCGATGCCGTTCCGGACACGGCGGCCGACAGTGTTCCGGATGCCGGAGTCGCTGCCCACCCCGGTCCGCCTCCGCCGCTGCCGCCCGACCTGCGCCCGCCGACCGTGCCGGCCGATCTCGTCATCCCGCCGCGTCCGCCCCTGCCCGTCGTGCAGACGCCGGCCGAGGATGTCGACACCGAGGTAGCCGTAGAGGTCGCCGAGGACGCACCCGAGACCACCGTCGAGATCGTCGAGGATGAGCGCGAGAGCGCGGTCGCCGAGGACATCGCACCGGACCCGCTGGACGACACCGTCGCGATCCGTGTCGTCACCACCGAGTCCGAGTCGGACGGCCTCACGCCCGACGTCGACGCCGAGGACGCAGCATCCGCTCCTGTCATCGAGCCGGACGTCGACATCGAGACTCCGTCCGATGCCGATGCCGATGCCGATGCCGATGCCGATGCCGATGCCGCCGCCGACGAGCCGTCGGCCGCAGCCGCCCTGGTCTTCGACCGCGACGAGCCCGATACCGAGGCAACGATCGACGGAGCCGTGCTGCGCGTCCGCGGCATCACCAAGGTCTTCGGCGAGACGCGGGCCGTGGACGGCATCGACCTCACGGTTCCCACCGGCACGTTCTACGGTCTGGTCGGCCCCAACGGCGCCGGAAAAACGACCACCCTGTCGATGATCGCCGGTCTGCTGCGTCCCGATCGGGGCTCGATCGAGGTCAACGGCATCGATGCCAAGGCCGATCCCGTGGGGGCGAAGCGCGCGATGGGCGTGCTGCCCGATCGCCTGCGCACGTTCGACCGTCTGACGGGGCGCCAGCTCCTGTATTACTACGGCATCCTCCGCAAGCTGCCGCCGTCGGTGGTGGAGAGTCGCACAGCCGACCTGGCCCGCGCCTTCGATCTCACCGATGCGCTCGGCCGCGTCGTCTCGGACTACTCGGCCGGCATGGCGAAGAAGGTCATGCTCGCCGGAGCGATGATCCATTCGCCGCGTCTGCTGGTGCTCGACGAGCCGTTCGAGGCCGTCGATCCGGTCTCCAGCGCGGTCATACTCGACATCCTCGGCACGTATGTCGCCCACGGCGGCACCGTGATCCTCTCCAGCCACGGCATGGACCTGGTCGAGCGGGTGTGCTCCCGGGTCGCGGTAATCGTGGCCGGACAGGTGCTGGCCGAGGGCACCATCAACGAGGTGCGCGGCGAGCTGACACTCGAGCAGCGCTTCATCGAGCTGGCCGGCGGCCTCAGCGACGTGGAGGGTCTCGAGTGGCTGCACACGTTCTCCGACTGAGGTTCGCCCTGATGGTGGGCGCCCTCCGCGGGGAGCCCGCGCACGTCGTGCGCATGGTGGCGGGTCTCGTCGCGCTCGTCGCGGGCACGGTGCTCGCCTGCTGGGCGCTGCTGACGCTGCGGGATGCCACGACCGCCGCCGCGCTGACCGTCACCGTCCTCGGCGGGTCGGCCGTGACGCTCGGCTTCGCGCTCGCGCCCCTCATGGCGGGGACCAGCGATCCGCTGGATCCGCGGCGCTTCTCGGTCTTCGGGCTTCCGCCCGCACCGCTGTCCGTGGTACTGCTGCTGGCCGGGCTGCTCAGCGTCCCCACCTTCGTGCTCATCGCGCTCGGGGTGTGCCTCGTCCTCGTGTGGCAGGCGCACGGCGTGCCGTGGCCGGCGGGCGCCTTCGGCGTTGTGCTCGGCATCCTCACCTGCTCGCTCCTCGCCCGCGTCAGCATGGCGATCACCGCCGCCTTCATCCGCGAGCGCCGGTCCCGCGAGCTCACCGGGGTCTTCGTCCTGGCCGTCCTCGTGGTGGTCGTGCCCGTCGGGGTGTTCCTGTCGTCGCTCGAATGGCGCGGCACGGTGCCGCCGCCGCTGCGTGCCGCGGTCGGTGCCCTCGCGCTCACGCCCGTCGGTGCCTCCTGGGCGTATCCCGCCGAGCGCGTGATCGACGGCGGCTCGCCCACGGCGGCCCTCACCGTCGCGGTGCTCACCGTCGCGATCCTGGCCTGCTTCTGGGCGCTGATCGTGCGGCACGCCCTCACGTCGACCGAGCGCCCGGTGGCCGTGCGCGAGCACGGCGGACTCGGCTGGTTCGGCGTCGCTCCCGGCACGCCCGGCGGCGGGGTCGCCGCGCGCAGCCTCGTGTACTGGTTCCGCGACAGCCGGTACCTCGTCAACATCGTCGCGGTGCCGGTCGCTGCGGCGATCACGATGCTCCCGCTGCTCATCGCCGGGGTGCCGTTCGAGTACGCGGTGCTCGTTCCCGTGCCCCTGGCCGCGCTGTTCTTCGGCTGGCTGCCGCACAACGACCTCGCGTACGACTCCTCCGCGGTGTGGATGCACATCGGCAGCGGCATCCGCGGCGTGTCCGACCGCATCGGCCGTCTGGTGCCCGTGCTCCTGGTCGCCGTGCCGGTGCTCGCCGTCGCCGTACCGCTCACGGTGGCCGGTCACGGTCGGTGGGCGCTCCTGCCGGCGATGGTGGGCGTCTGCGCGTCGCTCTTCCTCAGCGCGCTCGGCCTGTCGAGCGTCTCGTCGGTCGTGGCGCCCTACGCGGTCGCGCGTCCGGGCGACAGCCCGTTCCAGCAGCCGCAGCGCGTCGGCGCGAGCGGCGCCGTCGCCCAGGGCGTGGTCTTCCTCGGGGCGATCGTGGTGAGCGCGCCCGCGCTGTGGTGGGGCTGGCTGGCCCTCACCGGCGACTACTCCCAGACCACCGCGGCCCTGTGGAGCGGCCTGGCGATCGGCGTGGTCGTGTTCGCGGTGGGCATCTCGATCGGCGCCTCGGTGTTCACGCGGCGCAGCTCACGCCTCATGGAATTCGCCGAGTCCACCTGAGCGTCCTCGGTTAGACTCGCTCTCCATGAGCACCCCCTTGGACAGACCTGACCAGGGAGGCACCGCCACCCTGGACCGAGAGCTCGAAGAGCTGATCCGCGAGGAGAATCTCGAGCCGGGTGATCATGAGCGCTTCTCCCATTTCGTCAAGAAGGACAAGATCCTGGAGTCCGCGATCACCGGTAAGCCGGTGCGCGCCCTCTGCGGCAAGAAGTGGATCCCGGGGCGTGATCCGGAGAAGTTCCCGGTGTGCCCCACCTGCAAGGAGATCTACGAGTCGATGGTCGGCTGAGCGCAGCCGCCGCGTCAGGCGACGTCGACGAAGACGGTCTCCAGCGCCGGATCGGACCTGCTGAGCGCGAGGGCGCGCACCGGCAGCTCTTCCCGCACGCGGGCGTGGTGCGCCCGCGCGGCGGTGACCCCATCCGGGCCCTCGGCCGCGACGTCGACGTCGCCGCGCTCGACGAAGGTCGTCTGGAGCGGGCGGGCATCCGGGTGCTCCGCGGCCGTGGCGACCTCCTCGAAGCCGTC
Source organism: Microbacterium jepli (assembly GCF_047237905.1). Lineage (NCBI taxonomy): Bacteria > Bacillati > Actinomycetota > Actinomycetes > Micrococcales > Microbacteriaceae > Microbacterium > Microbacterium jepli. Next base: position 1,625,755 of record NZ_JBDFLW010000005.1, read on the forward strand.
CGAGACGGTCACGAGCTCGCTCGTCGCCGTGCCGTGCTCGAGTGTCCGGAACGCGGCCTTGCGTCCGCCGCGCGACCCCTTGTCCGCGGAGGCCTTCGCCACGCCGACCCAGGAGCCCGCGGCGTCCTGTCGCGCGACCAGCTTGTAGACCATCCCGGCCGTCGGCGAGCCCGAGCCGGTCACGACCGACGTGCCGACGCCGTACGCGTCGACCGGCGAGGCCGCCAGCGCGGCGATCGCATATTCGTCGAGGTCGCTCGTGACCGTGATGCGCGTGCGGGTGGCGCCGAGCTCGTCGAGCTGCGCGCGCACCTCGGCCGCCACGGTGGGGAGGTCGCCGGAGTCGATGCGGACGCCGCCCAGCTCGGGGCCGGCGACCTGAACGGCGAGCTCCACGCCGCGGCGGATGTCGTAGGTGTCGACGAGCAGCGTGGTTCTCGGGCCGAGGGCGGCGATCTGCGCGCGGAAGGCGTCTTCCTCGGTGTCGTGCAGCAGCGTCCAGGAGTGGGCGGCGGTGCCCATGGTCGGAACGCCCCAGCGGCGTCCGGCCTCGAGGTTGGAGGTGGCGCCGAAGCCGACGATGTACGCGGCGCGCGCGGCGGCCACGGCGGACTCCTCGCCCGCCCGGCGAGAGCCCATCTCCGCCAGCGGCCGGTCGCCGGCGGCGATGGACATGCGCGCAGCGGCGGTGGCGACCGCGCAGTCGTGGTTGAGCACGCTGAGGGCCAGCGTCTCCAGGATCACGGCCTCGGCGAACGTGCCCTCCACCGTCAGCACGGGGGAGCCGGGGAAGTACGCCTCGCCCTCGCGGTAGCCGATGATGGAGCCGCCGAAGCGGTAGTCCTCGAGGTAGGCGACGGTCGAAGCATCCACCACCTTCTCGTCGCGGAGGTAGCGCAGCTCGTCCTCGCCGAACCGGAAGTCGCGGATGAGACTCATCAGGCGTCCGGCGCCCGCGACGACGCCGAAGCGGCGGGCGCCCGGGAGGCGGCGAGCAAACAGCTCGAAGACGCAGCGGCGGTCGGCCGTCCCGTCGCGCAGAGCGGCATCGAGCATGGTGAGCTCGTAGCGGTCGGTGTGGAGGGCCGTGCTGCGCGGGACGCCGGTGCTCGTCATGCGGTCAGCCTACTGAGCGCGCCTCCCGTACCGGTCGCAGGGAATGCGTGCGGTACACGCCCCGGCACGCCGTCGCGGGGTGCCGCCGGGTCCGCCTCTCCCGACGACCGGCACGCGGAAGGCGCGCGCGGTGCCTGGCGTAGGGTGGGGGATCGTGGATGACGCGCCGATCGGGATCTTCGACTCCGGGGTCGGCGGGCTCACCGTCGCCCGGTCGATCTCGGCGCTCCTGCCGCGAGAGTCGATGCTCTACATCGGCGACACGGCCCATTCGCCCTACGGCCCCAAGCCCATCGCGGACGTGCGCCGCTACTCGCTCGAGGTGCTCGACACCCTCGTCGACCAGGGCGTGAAGATGCTCGTCATCGCCTGCAACACGGCCTCGGCCGCCATGCTGCGCGACGCGCGAGAGCGGTACTCCGTGCCGGTGGTCGAGGTCATCGGCCCCGCCGTCCGCACGGCGATGTCGACGACCCGCAACGGCCGCATCGGCGTCATCGGCACGGCCGGCACCATCGCCTCCCGCGCCTACCAGGACATGCTCGAGGTGAACGCCCGCCTGACCGTCTTCGCCCGCGCGTGCCCGCGCTTCGTCGAGTTCGTCGAGGCGGGCGTCACGGAGTCGTCCGAGGTGCTCGCGGTCGCGGAGGAGTACCTCGCGCCGCTCCGCCACGCGGGCGTCGACACCCTCGTGCTCGGCTGCACGCACTACCCGTTCCTGGAAGGTGCGATCAGCTACGTCATGGGCGAGGGCGTGTCGCTGGTCTCCAGTGACAGCGAGACCGCGAAGGACGTCTACCGCCAGCTGGTCTCCCGCGATCTGCTCGCCGGACCGGATGCCGCGGCCACCCATGTCTACGAGGCCACCGGCACCTCCGCCGACGACTTCGTCACGCTCGCGCACCGGCTGATGGGCCGCGAGATCCGCGACGTCCAGCTGGTGCAGACCGGCGCCATCGACCTGCCGCACTGAGCCGCGGCATCCGACATCCTGCGTCCGACGCGCAACCCACGAGGAGAGCAATGAGCGAGATCATCCGGGCCGACGGCCGTGCCGTCGACGACCTGCGTCCGATCACGATCGAACGCGGGTGGAGCGCGCACGCCGAGGGGTCCGCGCTGATCTCGTTCGGCGGCACCAAGGTGCTGTGCACGGCCTCGTTCACCAATGGCGTGCCGCGCTGGCTCACGGGGAAGGGCAAGGGTTGGGTGACGGCGGAGTACGCGATGCTGCCGCGCGCGACGAACTCCCGCAACGACCGCGAGAGCATCAAGGGCAAGGTCGGCGGTCGCACCCACGAGATCTCCCGGCTCATCGGCCGCGCGCTGCGCGCCGTCGTCGACACGAAGGCGCTCGGCGAGAACACGATCGTCATCGACTGCGACGTGCTGCAGGCCGACGGCGGCACCCGCACCGCGGCGATCACCGGCGCCTACGTCGCGCTGGCCGACGCCATCGAGTGGGGCCGGGCGAAGAAGTTCATCGGGCAGAAGGCCACGCCGCTGATCGACTCCGTGGCGGCCGTCTCGGTCGGCATCATCGACGGCACGCCCATGCTCGACCTCGCCTACGTCGAGGACGTCCGCGCCGAGACCGACATGAACGTCGTCGTCACCGGCCGCGGCCTGTTCGTCGAGGTCCAGGGCACCGCGGAGGGCGCGCCGTTCGACAAGCGGGAGCTCGACGCCCTGCTGGAGCTCGGCGTCGGCGGCTGCGCGGATCTCCGCGACATCCAGACCACCGTCCTCGCGGGGGAATGACCGTGGGCCGCATCGTCCTCGCCACCCACAATCCGCACAAGGTCGTCGAGTTCCAGGCGATCGTGGCGGAAGTGCGTCCCGACCTCGAGGTCATCGCCTACGACGGCCCGGAGCCGATCGAGGACGGCGTGACTTTCGCGCAGAACGCGCTCATCAAGGCGCGCGCCGCGGCCGCGCACACCGGCCTGCCCGCGCTGGCGGACGATTCCGGCATCTGCGTCGACGTGCTCGGCGGGTCGCCGGGGGTGTTCTCCGCCTACTGGGCAGGGCACGCGAAAAATGCCGCAGCGAACCTCGCCCTGCTGCTCGACCAGCTGTCCGACATCGACGACACGAACCGCACCGCGCACTTCACCTCGGCGATCGCCGTCGTCACGCCGGAGGGCGACGAGCACGTCGTGGAGGGAATCTGGCCGGGGCGGCTGGCGCGCGAGGCCGGGGGAGCGGGCGGCTTCGGCTACGACCCCGCCTTCATCCCCGACGGCCAGGACCCGGAGAACGAGCGCACGGTCGGCGAGTGGTCGGCGGAAGAGAAGAACGAGGAATCGCACCGTGCGCGCGCGTTCCGGGAGCTCGGTCCGCTGCTCGCTGAGCTCTGACCGCGCGGGCGGCGAGGACGGCCGCGGGTGCGGCTGCTCGAGGATCCTCCCCAGCGAACTGAGAACCGTGATCGTTCCCGACTGCGCGGAATCCCGCGGAGGCGTGCCCGGGCGGCCGTAACCTGGCCTCATGCACGATCACGCGCCGGAGGGCGGCATCCGCGGCGGCAGCAATCGCCGTCTGCTGGGCGTGTCGCTCGCGATCACCGCGGTGGTCATGGTGGTGCAGGTCGTCGGTGCCGTCGTGTCGGGATCGCTCGCCCTCCTCGCGGACGCCGTGCACATGTTCACGGATGCTGCGGCGCTCGTCATCGCGCTCGTGGCAAGCATCGTGGCGGCCCGGCCCGCGACCGAGCGACGCACCTACGGGTACCAGCGCGCGGAGGTGTTCGGCGCGCTGATCAACGGCGTCATCCTGATCGCGCTGTCCGCGTGGGTCGCCGTGGAGGCGATCCAGCGCCTCGTCGATCCGCAGGAGGCGGAGGTGGCCGGCGGCCCGATGCTGATCGTCGCCGCGATCGGACTCGTGGCCAACGCCGTGGCCATGTGGCTGCTGAGTGCCGCGCAGAAGCGCAGCATCAACGTGCGCGGCGCGTACCTGGAGGTGCTGGGCGACCTCCTCGGCTCCGCCATGGTCATCATCGCGGCGATCGTCATCCTGGTCACCGGGTGGGCGCCCGCCGACGCCATCGCCTCCCTGCTCATCGCGGCGATGATCGTGCCGCGCGCGATCGGCCTGCTGCGCGAGGTGGCCTCGGTCCTCGGCGAAGAGGTGCCGCGCGGCATCCAGGTGCAGGAGATCCGTGCGCACATCCTGCGCACCCCCGGCGTCGTCGACTGCCACGACGTGCACGTCTGGCAGCTCACGCGCGGAGCGCCGGTCTTCTCGGCGCACGTGACGGTCGACGACGAGGCTCTGCGCGACGGCGCCTCCTCGGCCATCCTGAGCCGGCTGCAGGGCTGCCTGGCCGATCACTTCGACGTCGAGCACTCCACGTTCCAGCTCGAGGCCGCCGGGCACGTTGAGCACGACGACGCGCGCCACGCCTGAGCGTCAGCTCTCGCGAACGACCTCCGACGGCGACTTGTCGGGCCGCAGTCCCCGCCACCGCGAGTGCCGGAGGATGCCGCCGGGGGTGAACTCCGCGAACTCGACCTCGCCGACGAGCTCGGGCCGCACCCAGAGCGCATCGCGCGCATCAGCCCGCGGGACCCCCACGAGCGTCATGCTGTCGGTGCGCAGCGGCTCGAGGCGGTCCTGGAGCATCCGCAGCGTGCTCTCGCTGAACCCCGTACCCACGCGCCCCGCGTACTGAAGCCCGTCGGGACCCGGGATGCCGAGCAGCAGCGACGCGAAGGTCGACGCGCGGCTGCCCTGGCCGGGTCGGATCCCGGCGATCACGACCTCCTGGGTACGCGTCAGCTTCACCTTGAGCCACGAGTCCGAGCGGATGCCGCGGCGATACGTCGACGCGGGATCCTTCACGACGATGCCCTCGAGGTCGAACCGACGGCTGGTCTCGAGCGCCTCGCGCACATCGTCGAAGACGGGCGGCACGACGAAGGCGTCGGGAAGGCCTCGTGCGACGTGCTCCAGGATGCTGCGGCGCGCCGTCAGGGGAAGCCCCGTCACGTCGCGGCCCTCGGCCGCCAGTACGTCGAAGAGGTAGTAGGTGACGGGCGTCCGCTTCGCCTCGCGGGCGACGTCGCCGGCGCGCGCCAGATTCATGCGGGTCTGCAGCAGCGGGAAGCTCGGGCGGCCGCGCTCGTCGAGCGCCACCAGCTCGCCGTCGAGGATCACCGGCTCGGAGCCGAAGGGGAGCGCCGCACCGCTGATCTCGGGGTACTTCGCCGTCGACTCGTTGCCGCTGCGCGCCCAGAGGCGCAGCTTCTCGCCGTCCCACACCCCGACGGCGCGGATGCCGTCCCACTTGGCCTCCGCCCAGGCGGCCCCGGTCCACGACCGGGCGGCGGTCTCGGCCCATTCGGGGGTGGCGGAGGTCGACAGCATCGGGCGCAGGTCCGCCGCGACGGGTGGCCACACGAGCGGGGGAGCCTGCGCGAGCAGCTCGCCGACAGGGAGCGCGGGGAGGTCGGGCGCGGGTTCCGGCTGCGCGTCCCCGGTGGGTGCTGGTTCCGGTTGCGCGTGCTGGTCGAGCCCGTCCGCGTCGGACTCGACAGCGCCGGGCGCGCCTGCCGCCGGAGCCCTGCCGTCCGCCTGCGGTGATGCCTCGACGACCTCGCCGTCCGGCTGCGGGCGGCCCGCGGCATCCGTCTTCATCCGGCGCAGGAGCCACTGCGATCTCTCGCCGGCGCCCTTCGTGCGGATGAGGGCGAGGCGCACGCGGCCGAGCGGACCGCCGGGGCGACCCTCGAGGGTCGCGATGACCTCGTCGTCGCGCCACTTCTCGAGCTCGAAGCGCCCGTCGTCCCAGATCGTGACCGAGCCGCCGCCGTACTCGCCGCCGGGGATCGTGCCTTCGAACGAGGCGTAGTCCATCGGGTGGTCCTCGGTCATGATGGCCAGGCTGTTGCGACGCGGGGTTGGCGGCACGCCGCGCGGCACCGCCCAGCTCACGAGCACACCGTCGTGCTCGAGGCGGAAGTCCCAGTGGAGCGCGGTCGCGTGGTGCTCCTGGATCACGAAGCGCGGCAGGTCGGACGGATCGGCGACGGCCGCCGCGGGGTCGGACGGCACGGGCTCCGGCGTCCTCCCCGCCGTGCGCTTGGAGATGTACGCGGCGAGCGGACCGTCCTCCGACTCACGGCCGCCGGCGTGGAACCCGAGCGCCGCGAGCGGGTCGCCGATGTCGTCGATGCGGGCCAGCACGTCCTCGAAGGAGAGCTGTCGCAGGTCGGGATCGTCGAGTTCGTCCCACGTGCGGGGCGCGGCGACGTTCGGGTGCGCCCGCCCGCGCAGCGAGTAGGGGGCGATCGTCGTCTTCGCACCGTTGTTCTGGCTCCAGTCGATGAGCACGCGGCCGCCGCGCACCGACTTCTTCATCGAGCTCACGACGAGGTCGGGGTGGTCGGCCTCGATCGCCCGCGCCAGCTCGTGCGCCAGCGCCGAGGCCTGTTCGCTCGACTGACCCGGCGGCAGCGCCGAGTAGAGCTGGATGCCCTTGCTCCCGCTGGTGACGGGGAACGGGTCGAGCCCCATGTGCCCGAGGATTTCGCGCGCCCAGCGGGCCACCTCGGCGCATTCGGCGAGGCCCGTCCCGGGTCCGGGGTCGAGGTCGAGCACGAGGCGGTCGGCGTCGCCGCGCTCGCCCGCCGCGGTGAAGCGCCACTGCGGCACGTGCAGCTCTAGGCTCGCCACCTGCGCGAGGTAGACCAGGGTCGGCACGTCGCCGACGAGCGGGTAGTCCTTCGGGCCCCCCGAGTGCGGGATCGGCAGGCGGTGCACCCATGACGGCGCGCCCGGTTCGAGGTCCTTCGCGAAGAAGGACTGCCCCGGATGCTGCGCCGTCCCCACCCCGTCGGGCCACCGCTTGCGGGTGACCGGGCGGCCGATCACGTGCGGGATCATCGTCGGCCCGACGCGCGTGTAGTAGTCGATCACCTCGCCCTTGGTGGTACCCGTCTCCGGGTACAGCACCTTGTCGAGATTGGTGATGCGCAGGCGGCGGCCGCCGATGCCCGCCAGCTGCTCTCCCGCCATGTCTCCATCCTGCCGCGCGGTGTCAAGGGCCGCCGCCGGGGTAGCCGCCGGACGCCCGGCCGGTGTTCACTGGGACCATGAGGGCGATCTGGAAGGGCGCGTTGACGTTCGGGCTCGTGAACGTACCGGTGAAGGTGTACTCCGCGACGGAGGATCACGACGTCTCGCTGCACCAGGTGCACAACAAGGACGGCGGGCGCATCCGCTACCAGCGCGTCTGCGAGATCGACGGCGAGGTCGTGCCCTACTCGGACATCGACAAGGCCTACGACGACGGCGACCGCACGGTGGTGCTGACGAAGGAGGACCTCGACTCTCTCCCGTCGGAGCGCAGCCGCGAGATCGACGTGGTGGAGTTCGTGCCGTCGGAGCAGGTCGACCTGCTGACCCTCGACCGCGCCTACTACCTCGAGCCCGACTCCGCCTCGCCGAAGGCCTACGTGCTGCTGCGGCGCACCCTCGAGCAGACCGACCGCACCGCGATCGTGCGCTTCTCGCTGCGGCAGAAGACACGGCTGGCCGCGCTGCGCGTGCGCGGCGACGTGCTGGTGCTGCAGACGCTCCTGTGGGCCGACGAGGTGCGCGAGGCCGCGTTCCCGTCACTCGACGAGAGCGTCCGCATCAGCGCGAAGGAGCTCGAGCTCTCGGCGTCGCTGGTCGAGTCGTTCTCCTCGGACTTCACCCCGTCGGACTTCACCGACGAGTATCAGGAGGAGCTGCGCACGCTCATCGAGGCGAAGCTCGAGAAGGGCGACGCGCTCGACACGGCCGAGACCTTCGGCGAGAAGGACGACGACGAGGACGCCGGCGGCGAGGTCATCGACCTGATGGCCGCCCTGCGTGCCAGCGTCGAGCGCAGTCGCGCCGCCCGCGGAGCGGATACCTCCGACAAGAAGACGACGGATGCCGCGGCCTCCGGGTCCGCGAAGGCGTCGGGCGATGGCGCCGCGAAGAAGAAGGCGCCGGCGAAGACCGCCGCGTCCTCGAAGACCGCGGCGTCGTCGAAGACCGCCGCGACGTCGAAGACGGCGGCCGCGAAGACCACACCGGCCCGCAAGGCGCCGGCGAAGAAGACCGCGAAAGCCTCCTGAAACGCGAAACGGATGCCGCGGCCCGGGGCCGCGGCATCCGTTGTCGAAAGCGAGGTCAGACCGTCGGAGTGCCGCCGTCGCGGGGATGCGGCTGGTCGAAGACGTCTTTGTCGAGCGTGAGGTGCTGAGCCTCGGCGGCGTCGGTGCGGTCGTCGCCCGTGAGGGCCTCCTTCTTGGCCTTCGAGCGCTCCCGGAAGTAGTGGACGGCGATGAAGCCGATGGTGCCCGCGACCGCCGCGAGGAGGATGACGTCGATGTAGCTCGTGACGAAGTCGCGCACCGGCGGGATGAGCCCGACGGCGTAGCCGAGCATGGTGAGGCCGATGCCCCAGAGCACGGCGCCGATCAGGTTGTAGAGCGTGTAGCGCCACTTGTTCATGTGGCCGACGCCGGCGGCGATGGGCGCGAAGGTGCGGACGACCGGCACGAAGCGGGCCAGGATCACCGTGGCGGCGCCGAAGCGCTCGAAGAAGGCATTCGTGCGCTCCACGTTGGCGCGGCTGAAGATGCCGGATTCCTTGCGCTCGAAGATCGCCGGACCCGCCTTATGGCCGATGAGGTATCCGACCTCGCCGCCGACGAAGGCGGCGATGCCGATGAGCAGAGCCACGAACCACACGTTGATGCCGAAGACGCCGTGCGGGGCGACATCGGAGGGGTGCGAGAGGAGCCCCGCGATGATGAGCAGCGTGTCACCGGGGAGCAGGAACCCGATGAGCAGGCCGGTCTCGGCGAAGATGATGAAGCACACCACGAGGAGGGCCCAGGGGCCCGCCGCGGCGATGATCGTCTCGGGGTCGAGCCAGGGGAGGAGCGCGGCGTGGTGCACGTGTGTCGATTCCGTCGGGCCGCGAGTGCGGCGGTCGGCGTGGCGCGGGAGATGGTGGCGATGACCGCCGCCGTGCGGAAGGTGGGACTTGAACCCACACGCCCGGAGGCACAGGAACCTAAATCCTGCGTGTCTGCCAGTTTCACCACTCCCGCTGGTGTGTCGATTGTATCTGTGGCGCTGTGGATCACCTGTGGCCGACAGGCGACTTGAGTCCGTTGTTCTCGCATAGCCGCAGCGTGCATCATGAGGCATACGTTTCCCGACCCGTGGAGAGGCAGCCCGAGTGGATGCGCTGTGGAGCCTGAACGTCATCGACGGTCCGGCATATTGGGGCGTCCTCATCGCCGCCGTGGTGTTCGCGATCTACCTGCTGATGCGCACGCCCACGCCGCGGTGGGTGCTCACCTCGCTGCTGGGCATCGTGCTGGGCGTGGCGATCGCGCTCGGTGTGTTCCTGGCAAGCAACGCGACGAACGCCTTCGGGTCGCCGCTGCCGCTGTTCGTCGCGTGGTGGTCGATGGGCGCTCTGGGCGGCGTCGGGCTCGCCGTAGCCAACCTCTTCCGCTCCCGCTGGTGGCGCAAGGTGCTCGCGATCATCGGCGCGCTCGTGTTCGCGCTGGCCGGCGGTCTCGGCATCAACGCCGCGTACGGCTTGAACCCGACGCTGGGCAGCATGTTCGGCATCTCCGCCGACAACCCGGTCACCATCCCGACGCCTGATCCGAGCCGGACGAACGCCGGCCCGCTCTACAGCTCGTGGACACCGCCGGCCGACATGCCCGCCAAGGGCACGCAGGGGACGCAGGTCATTCCCGCGACGGTGTCGGGCTTCGACGCGCGTCCCGCCGGCATCTACCTGCCGCCAGCGGCGCAGGTCGCGAACGCGCCGGCGCTGCCGTTGGTGATCCTGATGATGGGCTACCCCGGCAACCCCGACCCCAGTTACATCGGCGCGGTGCTCGACGACTACGCGTCCAAGAACAAAGGCCTCGCGCCGATCGTGGTCGTCGCCGACCAGATCGGCAACGGGGGAGACCCCGCGTGCGCCGACTCCTCGACGTTCGGCAACGCCGAGACGTACATCAAGAAGGACGTCGTCGACTGGGCCAAGACGAACCTCAACATCCTCGAGGACCCGAGGTTCTGGGTGATCGCCGGGTACTCGAACGGCGGGGGCTGCGCCATCAAGTACGGGGCGCAGGAGCCCGACGTCTTCAAGAACATCCTCGACATCTCCGGCGAGGAGTTCCCGGGCTCCGAAGACGCCGACAGCGTCATCGCGCAGATCTACGGCGGCGACTCGGCGAAGTTCGAGGCGTCGAAGCCGATCAACATCCTCGCCGCCAACAAGGGCAAGTACGACGGCGTCAACGCGATCTTCACCGTGGGCGGCGCCGACCCGGCGTTCATCCCCGCGGCGAAGGCCGTCTCGGCCGCGGCTAAGGATGCCGGCATGACGACCGCCTACATCGAGATCCCCGGCGCCGGCCACGTCGTCGACGGCCTCAACGGCGGCCTCGACGCGGGCTTCGGCCTGCTGTACCCGATCCTGCAGCTCTCGCCCCCGGGCTCGTAGCCGCGGCATCCGCTCGATTGACGCTTGTTGTCGCGACAGGTGGCTCATTCGGCACGTTTGCGTCAGGTGAGCGGGCGCCAGCGGATGCCGCGGCGGACTCGTCTCCTGCGGATCCCGATCACATGTCACGTGTTGTCGCATCGCGCGGTCGGGTCCGGCGTTTCGCGTCAGGTGAGCGAGCGAGGCACTGACGGCGCAGCAGGGCCGTCAGCGCCAGGCCCCGTTCACCGGTCACGTGTTGTCGCATCCCGCCAGCGGCTCCCGTGTTTCGCGTCAGGTGAATGAGGACCGGGGGATGCCGCGGCACGGGCGCTGTGGATAACTCGGGCGGGGCGGTCGGCGGTCTTGCGAGGATGCACGGGTGAGTCCGGTCGCCAGCCCCGTCGCCGCGGTCGCCGAGCGCGTCCGCGAGCGGCTGCGGGCGGAGCAAACCGATCCGGCGCGGCACCCGGACGCCGCCGCGCAGATTGCGCGCTCGGAGGTGCGGCGGCACAACGACTTCGCCCTCGCCCGCGGACTGTCGCCCGTCGACGACGAGGCCTCGTGCGTGCGGGACGTGCTCGCCGTGGTGTCGGGGTACGGGCCGCTGCAGGCCTACCTCGACGACCCGACTGTCGAGGAGCTGTGGATCAACGCGCCGGATCGCATCTTCATCGCGCGTGGCGGGCGGTCGGAGCGCGTGCCGCTCGCTCTGAGCGACACCGCGGTTCGAGACCTGGTGGAGCGGATGCTGCACGCCACCGGTCGTCGCGTCGACCTGAGCCAGCCGTTCGTCGACGCCTCGCTACCCGACGGTTCGCGTCTGCACGTCGTCATCCCCGACATCACGCGGCGGCACTGGTCGGTGAACGTCCGGAAGTTCCTGCCGGCCTACCGCGACCTGGACACGCTCGAGGCGATCGGCTCGATCGCTCCAGAGGCCGCGGCGCACCTGCGCGCGGCGATGACGGAGGGGCGCAGCATCCTGGTGTCCGGAGCCACGCATGCAGGCAAGACGACCCTGCTGGCTGCGCTGATCGGCGCGTGTCCACCGGACCACCGCGTCGTGACGGTGGAGGAGACGTTCGAGCTCGCCGTGGATGCGCCGGACCTCGTCGCGCTGCAGGGACGGCAGCCCAGTCTGGAGGGATCGGGCGAAGTCACGCTGCGGCGCTTGGTGAAGGAGGCGCTGCGCATGCGGCCCGACCGGCTCGTCGTCGGCGAGGTGCGTGACGCGGAGGCGCTCGACCTCCTCCTCGCGCTCAACACGGGCGTGCCCGGGGCGGCGACCATTCATGCCAACTCCGCCCGGGACGCACTGTCGAAGCTCGCCGCTCTGCCGCTGCTCGCAGGCCGCAACATCGACGGCGGCTTCGTGCTGCCCGCGATCGCGTCGTCGGTGCACCTCGTCGCGCACTGCGCGAAGGATGCCGCGGGTCGCCGCCGCGTCGTGGAGCTCGTCGCGCCCACGGGACGCGTGGTGGCAGACGCCGTCGAGGCCCGCACTCTCTACCGGTGGGACGGCGCGTGACCTTCGTGTGGGGCGTGACGCTCGCCGCCGGCGTCCTGCTCATCCTCTCGCCGTGGCTGTGGCCGGCCGGCACGGTCGCCCCGCGCCCGGCATCGAGCGGCCGCATCGTGCGCCTCCTCGAAGGCGCCGGGTACGGCCACCTGCCGTGGAGGACACTGCCCGCCGCCTGCGTCGCGGGTGGGATCGCGGCCGGTGCTGTCGTTTGGCTCGTGGTGCCCGTTCCGGCGCTCGCGGCCGTCGCGGTCGTCATCGGCGCGCTGGCCCCGGTGGCGCTGCTGCGCGGCAGGGAGTCGGGGCTGAGGCGCCGCCGGCGCGGCATGTGGCCGGATGTCTGCGATCTGCTGATCGCGTCCGTGCGCGCGGGGATGGCGCTGCCCGACGCCGTGGCGAGCCTCGCCGATTCGGCTCCGGTCGCCCTGCGTCCGGCGTTCGCGCAGTTCGGCCGCGACCTCGCCGCCTCCGGACACTTCGACTCGAGCGCGGAGCGCCTCAAGTCGACACTGGCCGATCCGGTCGCCGACCGGATCATCGAGACGCTGCGAATGGCCCGTCAAGTCGGGGGGACGGAGCTGACCGCAGTGCTGCGCGCGCTGTCGACGGCGGTGCGCGCCGATGTCGCGCTGCGCGCCGAGGTCGAGGCGCGGCAGTCGTGGATCCGGGGCGCGGCGATTCTGGGGGTCGTCGCGCCCTGGGTCATCCTCGGGATGCTGGCGCTCCGCCCCGAGGGGGCGAAAGCCTACGGAAGCGCTGAGGGCGTCGTCCTGATCGTCGCCGGCGCGCTCGTGTCGATCGTGGCCTTCCGCATCATGGTGCGCATCGGTCGCCTCCCCGAGCCGCGGCGGTGGTTCGGGTGACCCCGCTGGCGCTCACGCAGCTGGCCACCGCCGTGGTGCTCGGCGGTGCCTTCGGTGCAGGCGTCTGCCTGTTGATGTCGCTGACGCCGCGCTGGGGCGCGCCGAGTCTGTCGCGGCGGATCGCGCCGTACATCCGCGACGTGACCGACCCCCGCGGCACCACCGTGTGGGCCCCGCCGGCGCTGTCGGGCGGTGCGACCGCCTGGGCTGCTCTGCGGGCGCGGTTCGCGGAGATGCTCGGCGGGACGGAGGGCGTCAGCCGCCGACTCCGTCAGGCCGCATGGTCGCCGGAGGTCGCCGCCTTCCGCGGCAAGCAGCTCGCGTGGGGCGTGAGCGGTGTGCTCGCGGGCGGCGTGCTCCTCGTCGTCCTCGCGCTCACGAGCCGCTTCATCCCGGGCGCAGTGCTCCTGCCGCCCGTCCTCGGGCTCGCCGGCGTGGTCGGTTGCGATCTGTGGCTGACCCGGGCGGCGCGTCGCAGGACCGGCCGCATCGAGGAGGAGCTGCCGACGGTGCTCGAGTTCCTGGCGCTCTGCCTGTCGGCGGGCGAGGGTCTGCTCGACTCGCTTCGCCGGGTGGGCACGGTCGGCGTCGGCGACCTGACGACCGAACTCCGCGCCGTCGTTCTGGCGGTCGGCACCGGATCGAGCCTGCAGGATGCACTGACCCGGCTGTCGTCCGACCTCCGGGTGCCAGCGCTGTCGCGCAGCATCGACCACCTCGTCGCCGCGATCGATCGCGGTGCGCCGCTCGCCCAGGTGCTGCAGGCGCAGGCCGGGGATGCCCGCGAGGACGCGCGCCGCATCCTCATCGAGCAGGCGGGCCGCAAGGAGATCGTCATGCTCATCCCTCTGGTCTTCCTGATCCTGCCGCTGAGCGTGCTGTTCGCGGTGTTCCCGGGTGTGTTCATGCTCCGGCTGGGTGTCGGATGACCGTCGTCGATCGAAAGGAGAAGGTCATGATGCAGGAACTGGGGGCGCGCGTGCTGGCGCGTGTGCGGTCCGCCTGGGGAAGCACCTGGGAAGAGGATCGCGGCGACGTGCCGGGATGGGTGCTGATCACGCTGATGACGGCCGGTCTGGTCGTCGTCATCTGGGCGCTGGCCGGGCCCGCGCTGGCGGAGCTCTTCCAGCAGGCCATCGATCGGGTCTCCGGAATCTGACCAGTGCGCCGCATCCGCGAGCTGCTGGGCGATGAGCGGGGATCCAGTCCCGTGGAGTTCGTCCTCGTCGGGACGCTGCTCACCTTCCTGACCTTCGCCGTGCTGCAGCTCGCGCTGGCGATCTACGTCCGCAACGTCGTGCACGACGCCGCCGTGGAGGGCGCGTTCCATGCCGCACTGGCCGACACCTCGCTGGAGCAGGGGGCAGAGCGCACCCGCGCCATCGTCACCCGCGCCGTCGGTGCCGAGTACGCCTCCGACATCACGGTGACGGATGCCGGAACCGCCGACCGTCCGCAAGTCGAGGTCACGGTCCGAACCACGCTGCCGCTCGTCGGTCTCCTCGGCGTTCCGCGCATGTTGGAGGTGACCGCGCATGCGCCCGCCGAGTCGTTCGACTGATCGGGCAGCGCAGGCACTCGCGGCACTGCGACGCCGGCTCAACCTGGCGGACGAACGCGGCTCCGCCGCGCTGGAGTTCATCGTCGTCGGGATGCTGCTCCTCGTCCCCGTCGTCTACCTCATCATCTCGCTGGGTCTGGTCCAGGGCCAGGCCCTCGGGGTGGAGGCGGCCGCCCGTCACATCGCGCGCACGGTCGCCGTGTCGACGGATGACACCGACGCGCGTGCAGAGGCGGCGCGGGTGCTCGACGCGGTGGTGGAGGAGTACGGCCTCGATCCGGCATCCGTCGACATCGCCCTCGACTGCCGCCCGGCGAGCACCCGGTGTCCCGAGGCCGGCGCCACGGTCGTGGTCACCGTCTCCGCGCGGGTGTCGCTGCCCCTCGTGCCACCCGTTCTCGGGCTCGAGCGTCTGGCGTCCATCCCGGTCGACGCGTCGGCTGCCCAGAAGGTGTCGCGCTACTGGGGGACCCAGTGAGGGGCCGCGTACCATCCGCCGCGGAGGGCGAGGAGGGCAGCATCCTGATCCTGACGATCGGCTACTGCCTGCTGGCGCTCGTCGCGGTGCTGGTATGCGTCAACGCGACGAGCCTGTATCTGGCGCAGAAGAGGCTCGACGCGCTGGCGGATGCTGCGGCTCTCGCCGGTGCGGACGGATTCACCCTGGTCGTCACTGACGCCGACCCGCTGGCGGTCCTCACCGACGACGGTGTGGCGGATCAGGCGGGCGCGCTCGTCGCCGAGGTCGGGGGAGGAGCCGTGGTCGTCGCGGCCGGCACCCCGGACGGCACGTCGGCGCGGGTGACGGTCGCGGGGCGATGGTACCCGCCGGTGGTGTCGCTGTTCGTCCCCGACGGGCTCGCCCTCGAGGCGACCGCGACGAGCCGCACCGCCCTGCGCTGATCAACCAGCCCCACCCGTGCGGGCCGCGCTCGGTTCGCCGCCGCACCGGCAGCGCTCAGCCGGGCGCAGCGCGCGGCACGAACCGCGGCACCCACCGCACGAAAGCCGCCGCCCCGAGCAGTCCGAGCACGCCGACCGCGCCGGTCGCGATCGCGAGCGACGAGACCGCGGCGATTCCCGACACCAGCAGCGGCGCGACCGCGCCGCCGGCGTCGGTCAGCGTGCGCCACGACCCGAGGAAGGGCGCGGGGTCGGCGGGTGGGGCGACGTCGGCGCCGAGGGTGAGCAGGATGCCGCTCGACAGGCCGTTGCCGACGCCGAGCACGGCGGCGAACAGCGCGAACCACATGGCCGACGAGGCGAGGTCGTGCGTGAACGCCAGGGCGATGAAGCCGGCGCTCATGAGCAGCATCGCCGGGAGGGCGGCCCACAGTCGGCCGAACCGGTCCATCACCTGCCCGCTGGCGTAGAACAGCGCGAAGTCGATGGCGCCGGAGACGCCGACGACCAGCGCGATCGTCTGGGCGTCGAGCCCGATCGACACGCCCCACAGCGGCAGCACGACCTGGCGCGTCGAGCGGATGGCGGAGAGCGATGCCGCGGCCAGCCCCAGCCGCGACAGCACGCCGCGGTGACGCCACATCGTGCGGAACACGCCCACGCGTTCGAGGGTCGGGATGGACCCGGTCACTGCCTCGCCGCTGTCGTCCGGCAGGTCGGTGCGGCGGGACGGCTCGGATCCTGCGCGCGCACCGGAGGCCGCAGCATCCTGAATCGTGCCGTCGGTGAGCGGCGGCTGCTTCTCCGGATCCGGACCGAGGAGCACGAGAAGGATCGTCGCGATGAGGCAGACGGCGAAGAACCACACCGCCGCGTGCTCGTCGCCGAAGAGCGCGAGGAGCGCGGCGGCGATGAACGGTCCGACGAACATGCCGAGGCGGAACGATCCGCCCAGCAGCGACAGCGCTCGCGCGCGGAAAGCGAGCGGCACCCGCGTCGTCATGAACGAGTGGCGTGCCAGGCCGAACGCCGCCGCGCAGAAGCCGATGACGAAGATGGATGCCGCGAACACACCGAGGCTGGGGGCGAGCAGCAGTCCCGCCAGGCCGACGAGGGCGACGGATCCGGCGATGGCCATCGTCAGACGCTCGCCGATCCGGGCCACGGCGTAGCCCGCGGGGAGGTTGCCCACGAGCTGTCCGACGACCAGCGCCGAGGCGATGAGGGCGGCGGTCGCGACATCCGCTCCGAGCCGGGAGGCGATCACCGGGATCAGGGGGATGACGGCGCCCTCGCCGAGGGCGAAGAGCACCGTGGGTCCGTAGACCATGGGCCCGAACCGGAGGAAAATCGTTCCGGCGCGGTCTGTCACCGCATCCACGTTAGTCTGGACTGTCATGCTCGATCTCGATCTTTCCGCCGACATCCAGGCCGTCCGCTCAACCTTCGCCGACATCAAGGCGGTGGTGGACACCGACGCGCTCACCGCGGAGATCGCCCGTCTCAGCGAGGAGGCCGGCGCCCCCGACCTGTGGGACGACACCGAGAAGGCGCAGAAGGTCACGAGCGCGCTGAGCCACCGTCAGTCGGAGCTCGCGCGCATCACCGCCATCGAGCGGCGGCTCGACGACCTCGACGTGCTCATCGAGCTCGCGATGGAGATGGACGACCAGGACTCCGCCGACGAGGCCCGCAAGGAGCTCGCCGAGGTCACCGAGTCCGTCAGCCAGCTCGAGGTGCAGACGCTACTGGACGGCGAGTACGACGACCGCTCGGCGGTCGTGACGATCCGCTCCGGCGCCGGCGGCGACGACGCCACCGACTTCGCCGAAATGCTCATGCGGATGTACCTGCGGTGGGCCGAGCGTCACAAGTTCCCCGTGAAGGTCATGGACACCTCGTTCGCGGAGGGCGCCGGCATCAAGTCCGCGACCTTCGAGATCGACGCCCCGTACGCCTACGGCACGCTGTCGGTCGAGGCCGGCACGCACCGCCTCGCGCGCATCAGCCCGTTCGGCTCCGCCGACAAGCGCCAGACGAGCTTCGCCGCCGTCGAGGTCATCCCCGTCATGGAGGAGGCCGTCGAGGTGGAGGTGCCCGAGGGCGACATCCGCGTCGACGTGTTCCGCTCGTCCGGCCCCGGCGGCCAGTCGGTCAACACCACCGACTCCGCGGTGCGCATCACCCACATCCCCACGGGCATCGTGGTGTCGATGCAGAATGAGAAGTCGCAGATCCAGAACCGCGCCGCCGCGATGCGCGTGCTCCAGACGCGCCTGCTCATCCTGCAGCGCGAGCAGGAGGCGGCGAAGAAGAAGGAGCTGGCCGGCACGATCACGGCGAGCTGGGGCGATCAGATGCGCTCCTACTTCCTCTACGGCCAGCAGCTCGTCAAGGACCTCCGCACGGGCTACGAGGTCGGCAACCCCGCCTCGGTCTTCGACGGCGACCTCGACGGCCTCATCGCCGCGGGCATCCGCTGGCGCAAGCGTCCCGACGAGGACTGACCCGGTCGGACGCTTCTCGCCGAGAGGGCGGATGCCGCGACTGCGGGTGTCGCTCGGGGTGCACCGCGGGGCCGCGCTTAGGCTCTCAGAGCCATGATCAGGTTCGAGAACGTCACGAAGCGCTATCGCGGCACCTCCCGCCCCGCCCTGAGCGAGGTCGACTTCGAGGTGCTCCGGGGCGAGTTCGTCTTCCTCGTCGGCGCGTCCGGCTCCGGCAAATCCTCGTGCCTCCGGATGATCCTCCGCGAGGAGACGCCGAGCGACGGACGCGTGGTCGTGCTCGGCCGCGACATGCGCTCGCTCTCCAACCGCAAGGTGCCGTACTTCCGCCGCCACATCGGCGCGGTCTTCCAGGACTTCCGCCTCCTGCCGAACAAGACGGTGTTCCAGAACGTGGCCTTCACGCTGCAGGTCATCGGGTCCTCGAGCGGCTTCATCCGTCAGGCCGTCCCCGAGGTGCTCGCCCTTGTCGGGCTCGACGGCAAGGAGAAGCGGTTCCCGCACGAGCTCTCCGGTGGTGAGCAGCAGCGCGTCGCCATCGCACGTGCGCTGGCCAACCGCCCGCAGGTGCTCCTCGCCGACGAGCCGACCGGAAACCTCGACCCCGGCACGTCCGTCGACATCATGCAGCTGCTCGCGCGCATCAACGCCAACGGCACGACGGTGGTCATGGCCACGCACGAGGCCGGCTTCGTCGACCAGATGCAGCGCCGGGTGATCGAGCTCAGCGACGGCGTTCTCGTGCGCGACGAGCGCCGCGGCGGCTACGGCGACACCTCCGGCCTGCCGAGCCTCGCCCCGGAGCCCGAGAAGGGCGCCGCGGCGATCGCCGCCCTGACCGCCGTGCTCGAGGTCGCCCGCGAGGTCGATGCCGGCCAGCTCGAGCCCGCCGCCGTCGACGCGGCCGTCGTCGCCGCCGAGGAGGCGGTGGGCACGGTCCTCCACGAGGCAGGGGCAGCGGATGCCGCGGCCCAGGCCACCGCTCTGGAGGCCGCGCTCGCGCGCACCGAGGCCCCGACCACGCAGTCCCTTCCCGTCATCGATGCCGCGGAACTCGACGTCACCGAGCTGGGGGTCGCCGACCGGCTGGGCCTCGGCGAGGACGAACCCGAAGAAGAAGTGGGGCCGACCTCGTGAGGTTCCGTCTGATCCTGGGGGAGGCGCTCTCCGGCCTCCGCCGCAACGCGTCGATGGTGATCTCGATCATCCTCGTGACCTTCGTCTCGCTCACCTTCGTGGGCGCCGCGATCCTCATGCAGATGCAGATCGGCATCATGCGCGACTACTGGGCCGATCGCGCCCAGGTGACGGTGTACATGTGCGCGCCGGTGTCGACGGCGACCACCTGCACCGCAGGGCAGGCCGCCACTCCTGAACAGGTCGCCGAGGTGCAGGCCAAGCTCGACAGCGCCGCGATCGCCCCGCTCATCCGCGACTCGCGCTTCGAGACGCAGGAGGAGGCGTACAACAACGCCCTCCAGCTGTTCCCCGAGGACTACGCGGACGTGCTCTCGCCGGAGCAGTTCAACGAATCGTTCTCCATCAACCTCGTCGACCAGCGGCAGTCAGACGTCATCATCGAGGCGTTCGCGGGCCAGGCCGGCGTAGAGGAGGTCAAGGACCAGCTCCAGTACCTCGAACCGCTGTTCTCGGCGTTGACCGTCGCCACCTACATCGCCGTCGGCATCGCCGGTCTCATGCTCGTCGCGGCCGTCCTCCTCATCGCGACCACGATCCGCTTGTCGGCCTTCGCGCGACGTCGGGAGATCGGCATCATGCGCCTGGTCGGGGCATCCAATCGGTTCATCCAGACCCCGTTCATCCTCGAGGGCGTCTTCGCGGCCTTCATCGGCTCGGTGCTCGCGTCGGGTGCGGTCGTGGCGATCGTGCACTTCGGGGTGAACCAGTACCTGCGGGAGCGGATCGACTTCGTCACGACGTGGATCGGCATGAGCGACGCGTGGGTCGTCATTCCGGTGATCATCGTCATCGGCGTGGTGCTGGCGGCGATCTCCGCCGGATTCGCCATCCGCCGCTGGCTGCGGGCGTGACGGCTTCGCCGAGGGCCCGCGCCCGCTGATAGACTGATGGGCTGCCGCGTGCTCGCGCGGCGTCATCGCAACAGCTCACGGAACGGTACGACATGCCCAGGGAACGCGGCGAGAAGGTCATCGCGACCAACCGTCGCGCGCGCCACGAGTACAACATCGAGAAGTCGTACGAGGCGGGCCTCGTGCTCACCGGCACCGAGGTGAAGTCGCTGCGGCAGGGCCGCGCGAACCTGTCGGACGGCTACGCCTACATCGACGGCGGGCAGGCGTTCCTCGACGCCGTCCACATTCCCGAGTACTCGCAGGGCCACTGGACGAATCACTCGACCAAGCGCACCCGCAAGCTCCTCCTCCACAAGGAGGAGATCATCAAGCTCTCCCACGCGGTGTCCGCCGGCGGGTACACGCTCATCCCGCTGAAGCTCTACTTCTCCGACGGACGCGCCAAGGTCGAGATCGCCATCGCCAAGGGCAAGCACGAGTGGGACAAGCGCCAGACCCTTCGCGAGCGACAGGACAAGCGCGAGGCCGAGCGCGCGATGCGCTCGAAGAACCGCCTCGGCGAGTAGCGCGTCTTCGCCGATCGGCGAGCGCGACCGTGCCCTCAGCTTGCGGTGAAGCGGGCCTCGACGGCCGCGGTCAGGGTGATGTCCTCGGGCTGGAACTGCATCGCCGGTCCTGACGACGCGTCCATCGCCGCGAAGGCGGCGCGCATCATCTTCGGCGACGCGGGCATTCCCGGGGCGTCGCCGCCGCCGAGCAGCCCGACGTCGGCGATCTGAACGGGGGTGACCGTCTCGCGGCCGATGGCCCGCGCGTAGGCGGTGGCTCGCGCGACCGCCACCTGGACGGCCTCGGTCGCGACCTCCTGCTCGCGCGCGGCGCGGGTGGTCGGGGTGAGGATCCAGTCCACACCGCCGACCTGCACGCCGTCACGCTCCGCGACGTCGGAGAGCCACGCCGACAGTGCCGCCACGTCGGAGAACGTCGCCGAGATGTCGATCGTGGCGTAGTGCACGGGAGCGAGGCGGGTGCCGTCGGCGTTCCACGGGCGGTCGGACCAGACGGCGGCGCGGCCGCTCGACCACTCGACGATCGTGCCGGCGGCCTGCCGCGCGGCGAGATCGTC
Organism: Microbacterium jepli; assembly: GCF_047237905.1. Lineage (NCBI taxonomy): Bacteria > Bacillati > Actinomycetota > Actinomycetes > Micrococcales > Microbacteriaceae > Microbacterium > Microbacterium jepli. Next base: position 1,646,906 of record NZ_JBDFLW010000005.1, read on the forward strand.
GCGGAGGGGGAGTGCGAGGGCGGCGACACGCTCGAGCACGGGGGCCCGCTCCGGTCCTTCTCCGCGCACGGTGATGCGGGCGATGCCCCGCTCGGGCGCGATGCGGGTCTCGTGCTCACCGCGGACGGTGATGATGACGTCGGCCATACCGCGCACTCTACGCGGTGGTCACGTGGCTGCGAACGGACGCACGAGCGCAGGAACTTTTTCCACGCGGGTGCATCCAGGCGGCGACAAGCGCCGGAACAACTCCACAACACGGGCGGACCCCCCGCCCCCCGTCAAGGAGGAAATCGTGCGAAAGACTCTCACCGCCGGTCTCGCAGCCGGCATCGTGCTGGCCGCCGGCGTCGCCCTGCCCGCCAACGCCATCTCGTCGTCCTCTGCAGACCTGTCGGTCCTGCACGCCATCCCCGGCCTCACCGTCGACGTCTACGTGGACGGCTCCCTCACCCTCGATGACTTCACGCCCGGCACCCTCGCCGGACCGCTCGACGTGCCCGCCGGCGAGCACGTGGTCGCCGTCACCGCCGCAGACGCGGCCGACGCCAGCGCACCGCTGCTCGGCCCCGTCACGCTGAACCTCGCCGCGAACACCAGCTACACCGCCGTGGCCAACCTGGACGCGTCGGGCAACCCGGCCCTCAACGCCTTCACCAACGACCTCAGCGCGACCAAGGCCGGCGAAGGCCGCCTGACCGTCCGCCACACGGCCGCGGCTCCCGCCGTCGACGTGCTCGCGGGCGGCTCGCCGGTCGTGCAGATGCTCGAGAACCCGAACGAGGCGACGTTGAACCTGCCCGCCGGCACGGTCTCGGCCGCCGTCGCGCTGGCCGGAACCACCGACCCGGTGATCGGCCCGGCAGACGTCACGATCAAGGACGGCACTCTGACCGTCGTCTACGCGTGGGGCAGCGCCACCGACGGCAACCTCGCCCTCGCCGTGCAGGAGATCCCGACGGCTCACTCGAACCCGGGTGGCGTGCCCTCCGGCACCGCAGGCTACGCCGCGCAGCGCGACGCGCAGAACCAGGCTCTCTGGCTGACGGGCTCCGCGCTCGTCCTGGCGGCCGGTGCCGCCACGACGGTGCTGGTGCGCCGCCGCCGCGTCGAGTCCTGATCGTGCGGTCGCGGGCCACGTCCCCCAGCGTGGCCCGCGACCCGCGTCGTCCACAGAGTTCGGCCGCGGATCGCTCGCTCAGGTGATCCGCGGCCGGCATTCCTCCCGAGGTATCCGGTGAAACGCTTCCTTCCCCTCGCCCTTGTCGTCCTGCTCCTCGCGGGCTGCTCGACGCCGGCGCCGCCGGCCGCCCAGGCGCCCGTGGAGACAGCCGCCCCGACCCCGACGGCCACGCCGACCACACGGCCCACGGCGACGGTGGACGTGCCGCGGACGGCCGCCACGGCGGCCCCGGTCGCAGCATCCGATCCGCCCGCCGAAGTGGTCATCGAAGCGCTGGGAATCGATGTGCCGATCGTCCCCGTCGGCGTCGACGGCACGGGATTCATGGAGATCCCCGACGACCCTGCGATCGGCGGCTGGTACCGTTTCGGCCCCGAGCCCAGCACCGGTTCCGGCAACACGGTCATCGCGGCCCACATCGACTCGCCCGACTACCCGATCGGCCCCTTCGCGTCGCTGCGGGACGCTCCCGAAGGCGCCGAGGTGCGCGTGACGTCCGCCGCGGGCGTCGAGTCGCGTTGGGCGGTGCAGACGGTGACGTACTACGCCAAGACCGACCTCGACACCGACATGCTCTTCGCGCGCACCGGCCCCGCCTCGCTGGTGCTGGTGACCTGCGGGGGAGAGTTCGACGCGTCCACCGGTCACTACCGCGATAACGTCGTCCTGGTAGCGACGCCGATGTCGTGAGCGGAGACGAGCCCATGGATGACGCAGCGGAGTCCGCCCTCGACGCGCGGTTCCGCGCTGGGGACGAGCGGGCGCTGGCGGAGATCTACCGGCGCTGGTCGCCGGTCGTGTACACCTTCGCGATGCGGTCGCTCGGAGATCGCAGCGATGCCGAGGACGCGACGCAGAAGACCTTCGTGTCGGCGTGGACATCGCGCTCGTCCTTCGACCCCTCGAAGGCCAAGCTGTCAACGTGGCTGATCGCGATCGCGAAAAGGCGCATCGCCGACACGCACGAGGCGCGCGCCCGCATCCGTGCCCTGCACGAGGAGCTGCAGCGCACGGCCCTGGTCGACGAGGTCCAAGGACCGGAGATCGACCTCGGCGAGACGATACTGGTCGCGGGGGAGCTCGAGCGTCTGGAGCCCGACGCGCAGCGCGTCATGCGCCTGGCGTTCTTCGACGATCTCACCCACCAGGAGATCTCCGACCGCCTGGAGATGCCGCTCGGAACGGTGAAGAGCCATATCCGCCGAAGTCTGCTTCGACTGAAGACACGTCTGGAGGTGAACCATGTCGCATCCTGAATCCGAGATCCTCGCCCTGATGGCGATGGGCGAGTCCGTCGCGTCGCCCGAGGAGCGCGCGCACATCGAGGACTGCCCGGGCTGCCGGGAGGAGCTCTCGCGTCTGCGCCACGCCGTGGACGTGGGACGCGCGACCATCGACGTGGGCGAGCTCGACACGCCGGCACCGATCGTCTGGACGCGCATCGCCGACGAGCTCCAGCTGAGCGACGAGGTGCGAACGGATGCTGCGGCCGCCGCGTCGGCGACGACCGAGGCCCCGGCGCGGCCCGAGCCTGGCCCGGCCCCGGTAGCCGACACCGCGACGCGACGATCGCGCCGGGGCGGCGGACGGCGCCCGGTGTTCCGCGCGCAGTGGATCCTGGCCGCCGCCGTCGTCCTCGTTCTGGGCGTCGGCGCGGGCACGTGGGCCGTGGTGCGTCAGCTCGCGCCGACGCCGGTCGCCCAGGCCGCGCTGGATGCGTTCCCCGATCACCCCGGCGCCAGCGGCACCGCGGTCGTCGACCGCGACAGCGACGGCGCCGACACGGTCACCGTCACGCTGAACGCCCCGAACGATCCGAACGGCTATCGCGAGGTGTGGCTCATCACCGCGGACGCGACCGCACTGGTCAGCCTCGGAGTGCTCGACGGCGACGAGGGGACCTTCACCATCCCGTCCGGCGTCGATCTCAACCGCTACGTGCTCGTGGACATCTCCGACGAGCCGGTGGACGGCGATCCCACGCACTCCGGCGACTCCATCGTGAGAGGCCAGCTCAGCTTCGGCTGACGGCGGTCGGCCTCCGGCAGACGGCGGTCGGCGCGCGGCTGACGGCGGTCGGCGCGGACGGCTCGGGTCGGGCCGTCCGCGCCGACCGCGTCGGCGACCGCGCCGTCGTGCGGGCACCGACGATTCCGCTGCGGCCGACGTCACGGTGAGGCGATCATCATCGTGAACGCATAGGTTCGATATATCGGCTCGCATCCGGCGGCGCCCCCATTGAGGAGACACCACCCCATGGACCTGTTCGCGCTCATCGGCATCGGCGTCGCCGCCGCTGTCGTCCTGCTGATCCTCCTGATCGGCTTCATCCTGTTCCGCGCCTGGTATCAGGTGCCGAAGGCCGACGAGGCCATCGTCATCGTCGGTAAGAAGGCCCGCGACAGCACCGAGGGCGAAGCCAACAAGATGACCGTCATCAGCGGTCGCGGCGCGTTCGTGAACAAGCTCACGCAGCGCTCCGACAAGGTGTCGCTCCGCTCACGTCAGATCAAGTTCGAGCCGACCGCGCAGACGATCAACGGTGTCACGATCGACCTGACGGGTGTCGCGCTCGTCAAGATCGGCTCGACGCCCGATCAGGTGCGCCGTGCGGCGGAGCGCTTCGCCTCCCAGGACGAGGCGATCGTCATCTTCACCACCGAGCAGCTGGAGGGCGCCCTGCGCGGCGTCGTCGCCAAGCTCACGGTGGAGCAGGTCATGCAGGACCGCCAGAAGCTCAGCGACGAGATCGCCGAGGGCATCTCGGGCGATCTCCTCGCGCAGGGTCTCGTGCTCGACTCCTTTGCGATCCAGGGGATCACCGACAAGAACAACTACATCTCCGCGCTCGGCGCCAAGGAGGTCCAGCGAGTCAAGCGCGAGGCGGACGTGGCCGAGATCGACGCGCTCCGCGAGGTCAAGAAGCGCCAGCTCGCCGCCGACGAGGCCAACCTCATCGAGCAGACCGCGCTCGACAAGAACAGCGCCGCGGCCAAGTCCGAGGTGGGTCGCGCGAACGCGCAGGCCGAGCAGGCCGAGAACCTCGCCCGTGCCGAGGCCGAGCAGGGCGTCCTGCTGCAGGAGGCCAACAACACGCAGGCGCGACTGGACGCGGAGGTGAAGAAGGTCGCCGACGCCGACAGGTACCGCGATCAGATCGCCGCGGACGCCGACAAATATCGTCAGCAGTCGGCCACCGACGCCGAGACCTACAAGCGTCAGAAGAGCGCCGAGGCCGACCGCAAGGTCGCCCAGGAGCGCGCCGATGCCGACGCCTACGCGGTGAACGCCCAGGCCAAGGCGCGGGAGGCGTCGGCCTCGGCCGAGGCCGCCGCGGTGCGGGTGCAGGCGGAGGCCGAGGCCACCGCCGTCCGGCTGAAGGCGGAAGCCGAAGCCGAGTCGGTGCGCCTGCGCGGAAACGCAGCGGCCGAGGCCATCGCCGCCGAGGCGGAGGCCCTCCGCGCCAACCAGGACGCGATCCTCGCCCGCGAGGTCATCGGCCAGCTGCCGCAGCTCATGGCGGAGTTCGCCAAGGGCTACGAGAAGGTCGGCAGCATCACGCTCGTCGGCGGCGACACCGCCGGTACGCACCTGGCTCGCGAGCAGTCATCCAGCCTCACCGCCACGTTCGAGAGCGTGCGTGCGGCGACCGGGCTCGACCTCGGCTCGATCATCCAGGGCCAGGCGCTCGGCCGCGGGATCGCGGAGGGAGCCGGGTCGTCCCCGGCTTCGAGCACGACCTCGGGTCCGTCGAGTGAGGGCGCACCCGCGGCATCCGCTCAGTAGGCCTGCTGGATGGCCGCCGCGACGGCTCCCACGTCGTCGTTGGCGGCCAGCACGCCCTGGATCCCGTCGACGAACCCCTGGTTCACGATGATCACGAACGCCAGCCGGCGGCCGGACTTCGCCTCCATCACTCCGCCGAGCGCCTTCGTGTTGAGCCGCGTCCTGCCGTTCATGAGGTCGCCGCCGACGAGCGTGCCCGTCTTCGCGAAGACCTTGCCGGCGGCGGGGGAGTCCTTCTGCACGCTCTCCAGCGACCCGTCCACGCCGAGGACGGGCATGGTGCTCTTCCACTGGTCGGCGTCGGGACGGGCGGCCATGATGCGCTGGAGCTCGACGCCGTTCGCGGCCGTGATGTAGTTGCCGGCGAGGCCGGAGCCGTCGACGAGCGAGGCGCCGTCCGTGTCGAGTCCCGCATCCGCCCACAGCCGGCCCGCGACGCCGAGCCCGTCCTCACAGTCCTTCTTGCCGCTGTCCACGGCCAGGAGGCAGATGAGCGTCTGCGCGCCGCGGTTGTAGCTGATCTTCATGACGTACGTCGCCTCCTCCGAGAGCGGCAGAGACACCAGTCGCGCGACGTCCGGAAGGGCGTCGACCGCCGCGGTTTCGGGCAGCGTGGAGGAGTCGTTGACCGCGAGCGGATCGGCCGCGACCGAGACGCCGGCGCGGCCGAGCGCCTCGATGAAGGCGGTGCGCGCGAACGTCGACGGGTCTTTCAGCAGGAACGTCTTGAGCTGCGGCGCCGACCCGGCCGCGACGGAACCGCTCACGACGATCTGCCCCGGGGCCGCGGCGACGGGGTCTTCGACCTTCGCGTCGGCGCCGGCGGCGACGGTCGTGACCTGGTTGACGATCTCCCACGGCGCGACGGCGGGCGTCAGCTCCACTGTGGCGGGTGCTCCGGCCTCTCCCGGCGTGATGAGCACGTCGAGGATGTTCTGGTTGACGATGATCGGCGTAATGGGCTCGCCGGCGAGCTGACCCTGGAAGAGCCGATCGTCGACGGTGACGCCTCCCGTCACCGAGGTGATGCCCGACGCCCGCACCTGCGCGGCGAGATCGTTCAGACCGGTCAGCGGATCCTCGGGCGTGAGGGTCGCTCCGGGAACCGGGTTCGCGTCGTTGTGGTCGAAATTCGCGAAGTCGACGGTGCCGTCCGCCTTCGTGCGGCCGCCCATCGTCAGGTCGCCCTTGCCGACGAGCACGAGATCGCCGTCGAGCACGCCCCCGGTGACCTCGCCGGTGCGCTTCACCGGCGTGGTGACGGTGTGATCCGGACCCCATCGCAGCCACGCGGCGCCCACGCTGTAGCTCTTCGTGAAGGACGCGGGTTCAGCCATGACGTCGCCGGCGAGGTCGACGAGCGCGGTGCCCGTCTCGAGATCGGAGACCGCGATATGCCAGGCGGCGTTGGCGTACTCCGGCTTGGCCATCACCTGCACCGCTGCGTCGGGCAGGTCACCCGTCGCGGGCGCACCGCTCTGCACGCCGGTGTCGGCGGTGCCACCGAAGCACGACGTCATGAGTGCTGCGGAGACCACGAGAGCGAGGCCGGCGGCGGCTCGAGGCAGCGGTCGTGCGCCGGTGCCTGCGGGCGAGGCGACGGACGTGGAAGACGGATGCGGGGCCATGATCACTCCTCGGGAGCGCCGCCGTGCACGGTCGACGGCGCGATGGGAATCACTCTGCTGGATGCCGCGGGGGAGACGCCAGGGATCCAGGTCGCGTGTGGCCTGTGCGGGTAGGTGCGCGGGTGTGGTGGCGCTCGGGTGCGGGCGCGGCGGAATGAATGTCGGAGGTATGTTCTAAAGTCAGGACATGGCAGACGACGGGCATGGCGGGTTCCAGGAGGACAACCTCCTCGAACCCGTCGTGCGCCCGGACTGGCCGGACTGCTCTTCGTCTGAGTTCGAACCGCCGATCCCCGACGCGCTCGACCTCGTCGTGGAGACGGCGTCCCTGCTGTCGATCGTGACCGCGCAGCAGTTCGTGCGCATCGACGCGATGCGCCGTGAGGCGCTGGCGGAGGCGGCGCGCAACGGCTTGACGCTCACCGATGTCGCCGAGCGGGCGGTGCGGCTGGAACTCGCTGCCGCCCTTGCGGTGACGGAGTCAGCGGCGGGCGCGATGATCGCGCGCGCCGACGCGCTCGTCAATCGCTACCCGGCAGCGCTCGACTCCCTCGCCGGTGCGCGGATCACTCCCGGACACGCGGCGGCGCTCGTCGACGCGCTCGACACCGTCGAATCCGAGCTGCTCGACGACCTCGTCCCTCGCGCTGTCACTCTCGCCGAGTCGCAGGCGGTCGGCACCTTCCGCCGGCACCTCCGAGCGCTCGTCGAGGCGGTGCGTTCGGCGGACATCGCCGACCGGTTCGAGCAGGCGGTCGCGCAGCGGTGCGTCCGGGTGCTGCCGCTGGCCGACGGCATGGCCGAACTGCTGCTCCGGATGCCGGCGGTCGAGGCGCGCGCCATCATGGCCCGCGCCACGGCGACGGCCAGGGTGCTGGCAAAGAGCGAGGCGGAAAGCCGCACCCTCGAACAGCTGCGTCTGGACGTCCTGAGCGATCTCCTCATCGACGGCGACACCGCGTTGCTTCCGCCGGAGGCGCGAGGGATCAGGCCGACCGTCGCCGTGACGGTGCCGGCGCTCTCGCTCCTGACCGGCGAGCACCACGAGAGCCCGGCGAGCGTCGAGGGCATCGGCCCGATCCCTCTCGACCGGGCGCGAGAGCTGTGCGGGGGAGCGCGGGACTGGATGCGCGTGCTGACACACCCCGAGACGGGTGTCGTGCTGTCCGTGGGACGCGAACTGTACTCACCGCCGGCGTCTCTACGACGACTGGTGAAGTGGCGGGCAGAGACGTGCATGGCGCCGGGATGCAGCATCCCCGCCTCCCGCTGCGAGATCGACCACACCGTCGCGTGGGAGCACGGCGGGGTCACTTCGCTCGATAATCTCGCACCGCTCTGCAAGGGCCATCACTCGCTGAAGCATCACAGCCGATGGTGCGTCGAGCAGATCGAGGGGAGTGGCGGAGCGCTGGTGTGGACGTCCCCGGCCGGCCGCCGTTATCGCGTCGACCCGGAGCGGCGCGTCCCGGCGTTCCGAGTTGTGGACGACGGATCACCACCGCCGTTCTGACGTCGTGCGGAGTGAGCGGAGTCGGAGGATCGGCTGAGGTGGTTTCACGCGGCGGTGATTTCGCGACAGCGCACAGAGGTGGGCGGGCGCGGAATTCCTCGGAGCCGCGATCCGTTGTATGCTGATGTGTTCGGAGATACTTCTCCGAGTGACAACTCCACAGGGTGACGGTGGCTCCTTCGCACGAAGGCTCACGGGGATGATCGGTTTCGACATCACCTGCGAATCTGCGAGAAGCGGGCCGAGGATGCAGGGTTATCTCGTTAACGATCTCTGCAAAACAATAAGTGCCAATGCTAAGCGCACTGAGTTCGCCCTCGCTGCATAAGCGAGCCTGAACTCCGTCGGACCGTAGGTGTTCCCGCTACGGATTCCGGCGTCATCTAGGGGACTTGCTGTGTGACGGCGTCTGGACGTCACGCGGGACTCTTCCCAGACTGGGCTTGTCGACTTGGATGCCTGTGGCAAATGTCGGAGCCGAGCAGAACGCTTTCACAGGCTGCGCCCGGAGAAAACGCAGAGACCCAGTGATGGACGGGGGTTCGATTCCCCCCATCTCCACCAACCACTGTCACCAGGAGGGGGCCCGAGAGCCGCGCGAACGTGCGGATCTCGGGCCCTTTCTCATCTCATCGGGCGGTGCCGGTGCCGGTGTCCGGCGAGTCGACGTGACCTGCCCGTCACGGGGAGTCGGTGGGTGGAGCACCCTGGGGGAGCACCAGGGTCCGGTCGACGACCCGGCGGGCGACGTCACCGAGCTTGGTCTGATGGGATCGGGCGTACGTGCGCAGGATGGTGAACGCGCGGGACATGTCGACGCCCTGCTGCGCGGCGATGACCCCTTCGGCCTGCTCGACGACGACCCTGCTGTCCAGAGCCTGCTGCAGCTGCTGGGTGACGTTCTTGTGCTCTTCTATCGTGCGCTGCTGAAGAACGCCGATCGTGGCCACGTCGGTGAGGGCCTGCGCGATGGCGATGTCATCGCTGTCGAGGTCGCCTTCGGCGTAGCTGAAGAGGTTCATCGCACCGATCGTCTGACCGCGGAGCCGCATCGGAAAGGCATGCATGGAGCGGAAGCCCTGGGCCATGGCCGCGCGTTCGAAGACGGGCCATCGATCGTGCACGTCGGCGATCTTGTCGACCGAGACAGGCTTGCCGGTGCGGTACGCCTCGACGCAGGGGCCCATGCCTATCTGTCCGGCCGCACGGTCGACGACGTCGCGAGGGACGTCGTCAACAGGCGTATCGTGATCGACCCGGAATGAGAAGACGGTGCGGCCTGGACTCCACTGCCGGTTCGTCTTCCCCATGACTAAGGTCGTGAGCACGAGTGCAGGAAGGTGATGCGCGTGGACGCCGTGGACACGAGAGACGTCGACCAGGCAGGGGAGATCCTCGTGCGCACCTTCCCCGGCCTGCAGATCGCCGGAGATCGTGACGGACGGCCGTTCCGTTTCCGCTACTCCCGCGAGGACCTCGGGCCGCTGACGCGTACCCGGATGCGGGTGCAGGGACTCATCCGCACTTCGGGTCTCTACCCCGATCACGTTGCGGCGGGGCGACGGCACAGCGGCCGGGTCGGCATCAGATACGACGACCATCGGCTGAACACGGGCGGGCCCTACCTTCGACCTGCCGGGTGGTCCATCGCCGAGTTCGACTCCTCCGACGTCGAGCTCATCATCGTCGACCGAGCCAGGTTCCGGCACGGCGCGTTGCGGCTACTGGAGGGGTCCGGTCAGAGGCTCAGGGAGCCGCGGCCCGACCAGGCATCCGCCAGGTCGGGCGAAGCCGGCCGAGTATGGGCGGCGACGGCCGACCTCGTCTCGTCATCGATCTCCGGCGGATCCACCCTGAACGATGAGCTGCTGGCCGAACTCGTCGTGTCGTCGCTCCTCACGTGCTTCGCCCTCACCGAGCCGATCGGCGTGAGTCCCGGCTCGGCCGTCGCGCCACGCGCCGTGAGACGGGCCGCGGAGTACATCCACGAGAACCTGTCGGAACCGCTCACCATCGCGCGGATAGCGGAAGCGGCCGGCGTACCACCCCGCACACTCCATGCTGGCTTCCGCCGGCACCTGCAGACCACACCGCTGCGTTATCTCCGCCTGGCGCGACTGCACGCGGTCCGTGATGAGCTCACGCAGACGCCATCCGGCGAGGTGACCCTGGCCGACGTCTGCCGGCGCTGGGGGTTCGCGCACCCGTCGCGTTTCGCTGCGGCCTACCGGCACGAGTTCGGCCAGAACCCGTCTCAGACGCAGCGCTCCGCGAGCTGACGCGTCCGCCTTCGGAGAGGCAATTCGCGGGCGCTCAACCTGCGTGATGGATATGCAATACCTATTGCTCCCGCAAAATTGAACGCGGCATTCCACCTATTCCGATTTCCGTTCCGAAGTATTCGCGTACATATACTTCGAAGACCGGATCTCGCATGCGCGCCATCGCACTCCCGGGCCAGACGCATGCGCACAGCATGTCGTCGGTCCGCATCTCCGCACCGCTCCTGGCGGAACCCGATTCCGACGGCATGCTCGTCCTCCGCGCAGCGGCCGGCGACGCCCGCGCGTTCGACGACATCGTGCGCCGGCACACAGCGCTGCTCCGCGCCACGGCATCGCGCATCCTCCGCAGTTCCAGCGACGTGGACGACGCGGTGCAGGACACCTTCATCGCGGCCTGGCGACACCTGGACACGCTGACAGACGGCAGCACGATCGCGGGCTGGCTCCTCACGACCGTCCGTCGGCAGTGCTACAGCCAACTCCGGTCCGCGGCGCAGCGCCACCGCTCGGACTTCGACGGCGACGTCGCCGTCGAAGTCCGAGCACGGCCCCGCTTCCGTGTGCGCGCGCTCCGCACTGGCCATCGAGGCACGCGCGGTACTGGACCGGATGCCGGAGCTGCAGCGTCGCTGCTGGGAGCTGCGCCAGCTGCACGAGGCCAGCTACCGTGACATCGCCGTCGAGCTGGGGATCTCGACCAGCGTGGTGCGCGGACAGCTCGCCCGTGCGCGGTCGCTCATGGAGACAACGTTGTCGCACTGGCGCTGAAGACGGACGGAGGACGACGAGAACTCGCTGCCGTGCTGTCTGCGGCGTCCGCCCGCAGCTGACCCCCTCAGCCGGCGACCGAACGGATGAGGTCGTGCTCGTCCTGGTACTGCGCCCAGCGCACGTCGCTGCCGGTGAAGAGGAACGAGTTCACCCAGTCGGCATCGGACGTTGTCGGATCCGCGGGGACGGATAGATACTCCACCCCATCCACGTCGACCCGCTCCCAGCCCTGGTCGAGGAGAGCCTGTTCGGCGGCCTCTCTGTCCTCCGGCGCCATGGGCGCCCAGGCCACGTCGATCACGTTGTCGGTGGATACGTCGGGTCCCGAGGGTGTGGTCGGCGTCGGGGTGGGCGTCGACGACACCGTGGGCGTGGTCGTCCGCGTAGGCGACGGCGCGGACGCGGTCGGGGTCGGCTCTGACGCCGCGGGCTGCTCCGCGACGCAGCCGACGGCTGCCGCCCCGACCGCGAGCAGGACAGCGAGAGCAGGAAGAGCTCGATGGGTGCGCATGAGGTTCACGATGGGTGCTCGGGCGTGATCGGCCGGCCACCGCCGAGCGGCGTCCGTGTACGGGATCGTCCCGCTGTCCCTATCCTGCTCACAAGGGGGATGCCGATGATCACCGATGTACTGACGGTCGTACTCGCGCTGCTGTCCGCTCTGCTCGTCGGATTCGTCGCCCGGCGCACGTTGGCGACGCCTGTCGGCTGGCCGCGGAGCATCATCGTGGGGCTGCTCGTGTTCTTCACAGGACCCGCCTTCGCGAACTGGGTGGTCGACGAGGCCGCGATCCTCCCGCCCAGCGGCGAGACCGACGACGCGCGGATCGCCTTCGTCGCGATCGGCCTGGTCATCATCGCGCTCGCCTGGATCTTCGCGCTGGGCGTCGCGATCCTCGTGGGGCTCGAGGCGATCTTCCCGACGCGGCCGCTGTCGAATCCGATCACGTTCATCCGCGCTGCCAGTCGCCGCGCGAAACGGTCACGTCGCTACCTGCAGATCGTGGGGATCGCCTCGCGTCACGGCATCGGCTGGATGTTCTCCGGCACCAATCGCGCGGCACATGAACTCACCACGAGCCAGCAGCGCGCGCAGGCGCTCGTGCAGGCGATAAACGCGTCGGGCGTGAGCTTCGTCAAGCTGGGGCAGGTGCTCTCCACCCGGCGCGACATGATCCCCGAGCCCTACATCAGCGCCCTCGGATCACTGCAGTCCAGCGCGACGACCCTGGAATGGGCGGAGATCCGCGAGGTGATCCGCACCGAGGTGCCCGGCGACGTCGACGCCGTGTTCGCCTCGATCGACGAGGTGCCGCTGGCCGCAGCATCCGTCGCGCAGGTCCACACGGCTACGCTCGTCGACGGCACTCCCGTCGTGGTGAAGGTGCAGCGACCCACGGCCCGGGCGCAGGTGACCGCCGACGTCGACATCATCCTCCGGCTGGCCGAGCGGGCGGAGACGCGCACCCGCATCGGCCGCAACCTCCGGCTGCAGTCGGTCGCACGGGGATTCACGACGTCGCTGCTGGACGAGCTGGACTACCGCATCGAGGCCACGAACACGGAGATGATCCGCCGATCGCTCGAGAAGATCTCTGCAGGCGACGAGCCGATCGGCATCTCGGTGCCGCGGCTGTTCCCCGCGGCATCCAGTGCGCGCCTCCTCACGATGGAACTCGTGGACGGCGTCCCGCTCAGCCGCGCGGCCGACCGGCTCGACGCGCTGCCGACCGAGCGACGCACCGCACTGGCGGCCCGTCTCATGGCCGCGGTCGTGGAGCAGATGCTGGTGCACGGGGTCTTCCACGCCGACCTCCATCCCGGCAACGCCATCCTGCGCGAGGACGGCACCCTCGGACTCATCGACTTCGGAGCCGTCGGCATCCTCGAGCACAGCCAGCGCCAGCGGCTCACCGCGCTCCTGCTCGCGGCGGCGAGCGAGGACGACGTGGCCGCCACCGACGCGCTGCTGCTCATCGTCGACGCGCCATCCGATCTCGACGTCGGCGCCTTCCGCCATGACATCGGCGTGGTGCTCACCTCGGAGCAGTACCGGCCCTCGGGCAGCGGCTCGATCTTCACGCGCATGGTCGACGTCATCCGTGAGAACCGGATCGGACTGCCGGGCGACCTCGCCGCGGCGTTCCGCAGCCTCGCGACCCTCGAGGGATGCCTCAAAGTGATCGATCCGGGCTTCGACATGATGCGCCAGGCGCTCCTGCTCGTGCCGAAGCTGCTGCGCCGCGTGCAGTCGCTGCCACGCGCGGCGACGAGCGCGCAGGCGCGGGCCGCCGTGCTGGCGGAGATGGTCGGAACGCTGCCGCATCGGGCCGACGCGGTGCTGTCGGGCATCGAGAACGGCACCCTGGCGATCCGGGTCAAGTCGCTCGATGAGCCGGAGCGGGCGTTCCTGACGTCCACCACGTCACTGGTCGTCGGCACCATCGTCTCGATCGCCGCCGTGGTGGTCGCCGTCGTGCTGATCGTCAGTGACACCGGGCCGATGCTCGTCGGACAGGTCGGCATGTTCGACCTGCTGGGCGCCGTGATCGGCTTCTTCGGCTTCCTCGGGCTGCTGCGCGCGGTGCGTCAGACCTTCGTCGGCCCACGCCGCTGACGCCGTGGCAGTCGACGGGCGGCCGAGGCCCCTGACAGTCGTGCCCGGGCTCAGCGCGTCCAGAGCCGATCGATCGGCACGGCACGCCCCAGCACCCGCTCCGCGGCCCGGTGGCCGGAGCACAGCGCGGCGGTGACCGTTGCCGGATCGTCGGTCCAGGTGGCCTCGCCCGCGAGATGCAGCACGCCGTCCACCGGCTCGGCGAGGTCGTCGTGGTCGGCCGTGGTCGCTCCGAGCTTCATGTAGGCGTAGGACCCGCGCGCGAACGGATCGTCCTGCCAGCGCGTGACGACGGCCGACACCGGCTCGGCGATGCGATCTCCGTAGAGTCGTCTCAGCTGCGTCATGACGGATGCCACGATCTCGGCGTCGCTCCATGACCGGGTCTCGGCGGCCGCCGGGCCGGCGGCGAAGGTGAGCAGCGTCGGCTCGCCGTGCAGGCGCGTGAGGTCGTACCAGGAATGCCACCACACGCCGTCGGCGCCCTGCTGGCGGATGACGTAGACCTCGTCGTCCCAGAAGGCGTCCGCGAAGCGGAGGAAGACCTTCTCGAAGGCGTTCATCGCGAGTCGGCCCAGTGCGGCTGCGTGCCTCGGCGGCAGCGCCGGTTCGAACACGAGGTCGCCGGACTGCAGCACCCCGACGGGAACGGTCGCGATGACCTGCGCCGCCGCGAACGATCCGTGGTCCGTGACGACCGTGACGGCACCACCGGGGCTCGAGGCGTCGAGCCGCTGCACCCGCGTCACGACGTGCTCGAGACGCACGTCGAGCCCCGTCGCGAGACCGCGGGGGAGCGCGTCGTATCCGTCCGGGAACACCACTTCGTCGCCGTCGATCGAGTCGTCGTCGAGCCCGTGCGCGGCGAGGTCCTCGATCCAGGCGCCGTACTGCTCCTCCGCGCGGTGCTCGAGGTACTCGCGCACGCGCTGCGTCCGCTCGGGGTCCCACCCCTGCTCCGCGAGAGCCTCTTCGGTGACGTCGCGGTACGACGCGTCGGCGGCCGACCCCGCGATCGCCTCGACAAGGGCCTGGTCGACGGTGTGGATGTCCGCGACGTACGCGCGGGCCGCGGCATCCGTCAGTCGCTCTCCCGACGGACCGAAATGGGCGATGGGCCGACTGTCGGGCTGATAGCCGCCGACCGTGAACTCGACCATGCGCATGCCCAGAGCCGCGGCGGTCGCAGCGACGGGAGAGTCGGTGACGCCATGGATCCACGACGCGCCCAGGTCGGTCGCCGTGCCGCCGGTGCGGTCGGTGACGACGCGGCCGCCGACGCGGTCGCGCGCCTCGAGCACGACGACCCGCTGTCCGGCGTCGCTCAGGAGGGCGGCGGCGGCGAGACCCGCGACCCCCGCACCCACGACGACCGTGTCGAAGAGCTCCATCGATTCCCCCTGACGGCGCCGACTTGGCGCTTTTCCGACGCTACCGGCGCACGCACGGCGCCGCGACCGTCGCGGGCGGTCGCCCGGTACCACTGCAGGCAGAAGACGAGCACGACGGATGCTTCGACCCACCCGCCCGCGTAGTACATGAGCTCCGCTCCGGCGCGGGCGTCGTCGACAGCGACTCCGGTCGGCGGGTGGGCGTAGAGGTACTTGGCGAGTATCGAGTGCGAGGCCATCGACAGCGCCAGCACGACGGCGCGCAGCATCCACCGCGGGCCGTGGGGACGCGGGTCGATGCCGATCACGGCCGATGCGAACAGGAGCCCCGCGACGAGGAGGTGCGCCTGCACGAGCAGGTGGACGAGGGGATCGGACGGCATCAGCGAGACGAGGGGCGTGAAGTACAGCACCCAGAGTCCGCCGGCGCTGAACACAAGGGCCGTGAGCGGTGCGGAGACGAATCGCGCGGGGGCGCTCCGCAGCACGCGGGAGAGCCGACGCGCGGGGTCGACTGACAGCGTCCGCAGCGCGAGCGTGACCGGCGCCGACAGCACGAGGAGTACCGGGGCGACCATGCCGATCAGCAGGTGGGTCTGCATGTGGGCGGCGAACCCGGAGTGCGCGGCGTCGGCGAGGGGGCCCACCACGGCGGCCGCGGCGGCGGCGACGCCGAGCACGGCGCACAGCGCGCGCGTCCGGGGCCATGGACGCCCACGGCGGGCGGACAGGATCATCCCGGCCGCGTACGCGGTAAGGACGAGCACGGCGATTGCTGCGAAGAGCCACCCGACGTCGCCGCCGCCGGCGTGCGCGTGACCGTCCGCCGCGATCACCACTCGGTGGTGTCGCAGCGGCGGGGCCTTGGGCCCGTCCGGATGAGGAGGACGACGCCGGCGACGAGCAGCAGCGCGGCCACGACGTTCCACACGATGTCGTAGGCGAGCAGGTCCTCGACCGCGCGGATCTGGTGGATGCGCCAGAGCTTGTGCTGCACCAGGCCGTCGTAGAGCTGGAAGGCTCCCGCACCGGTGAGCACGCCGCCGCTCCAGCGCAGCCAGGACAGTCCGCCGCGCCGGCGCAGATCGGCGAGGAGGAAGAGTCCGCCGATCGTCGCGAACCAGCTCACGGCATGGAAGATGCCGTCGGAGATCAGCCCGACCTGCATGCCCGCACGGTCGTAGAAGTGATGCCAGCGCAGCAGCTGATGGAAGATGGTCTCGTCCACGAAGGCCACGAGCCCGATGCCGAACAGGATGCCGGACCAGGCGTTGCGGCTCGCGTGGGGACGTCGCTCGCGCTCCGGCGCCGGCCGATCGCCGCGGGTCTCCGTCGAGGGGGAGGCAGACATGGGTTCCACCATCGCGCGCCGTTCGCGCGGGCGCGAACGGGGTCGACGGCAGCTCCCCGTGCGTGGTATCCCTCGTCGTACGGTTGCAGCATGATCACGCGCGCAGTGGCACAGGGCGAAGCAGACCCGGAGGGTCGAGGACGGGTCAGAGTCGAGATCCCCGACGAGGGCGTGACGGCGTGGGCCGCACGTGTCTTCCCTCTCACGCCCTACGGGGACGCCGAGGTGCCCGCCGGTGCGGCGGTCTGGGTCGGCTTCGAGCGCGACGACCGTGCGTTCCCCGTCGTACTCGGTCTCGTCGAACCGCTTGCGCGCTCAGCCGCGCGCACCCTGCAGGTCGAGCGCATGGGCGACGCCTGGGACCAGGGCCACGCGGCCGGCTCGCTCGACGGGGCGCAGGGCTCGGACACGGCCAACCCCTACCGGTGAGGGCAGCGGCTCGCACGACCGCCGGCAGCACCGGCGGACCCGGTTAGAGTGCACGAGTGTCCACACCCATCGACGACGCGGCCGCAGGGCCCGCGCAGGCGGGCGTGATCGATCCATCTGTGAGCGAGGCCGGGGAGGTGCCCGCGCCGCCGGAGCCGACGCGGGCGATGAGACGCACCCGCGGCATCCTGATCACCGTCGGCTGCATCCTCCTGCTGGCGATCGCCGTCGGAGTGGGCGTGTTCGTCCACCTGTCCGCCCACGCCGCGTACGACGAGGCGAGGGACGCGACGGAGAGCTCGATCCAGGAGGCCGCCGCCGCCCGCGACGGACTCGCGGCATCCGCGCGCAACCGCGCCGAGGTGGTCGAGGGTGCGGAGGACGTCGTGGCCGTGGCTCCGGCGGATCTCATCGACCCGGCCACGCTCGCGGCGCTCGGCGAGCAGGCCACCGCCGGCGAGGCGGCCGTGAAGCAGGCACAGGCGACCATCGACTCATGGGAGGCGCCTGCTCTCGCGGAGAAGCCGATCTGGACGTGGGAACTGACGGCGGACACCACGGTCCTCAAGCAGGATGAGCAGGAGGCCGCGTCCTTCGAGGACTCCGCCGACACGGCCGAGGCCGCGCTCGACGTCGCGGACACGGCGGTGACGGATGCCGCGGCCGCCCTGTTCGCCTCGGCACCCGCGGTCGCCGCGACGGTCGAGCAGGCGAACGTCTCGGCGACGACGGGCGCGGTGCTCGACTTCCGCGACGCGGCGCAGGCCGTTGCGGCGCAGGCGTCGCCGTCCGCGGATGCGGCGGCCGCCCTGACCGCGTACGCGGAGCGTGCCGCGGCGCTGCGCGCCTCCCAGGCGGCGGAGCTGGCGGAGAAGGCGGGGCCGCAGCTGGACACGCGGCTGGAGATCGAGGCCTACGCGCGGTCCATCAGCGGGGGAGTGCTGCTCGACTTCGACTGGGCCTCGACGGCGGCCGGCGCCGGGGGTCCGAACTCGATTGGCGGGACGGCGACGTGGGACTCCTCGCGCGGCGGATTCTCGACCGTCACGCTCTCGTACTCCGTCGCCGACTGGTGGCCGGGAGATGACGCACGGGCTCTCGTCACCCATGAGGTGGGGCACTCCATCACCGCGAAGTGCTACCAGCTGTTCGACTCGCAGTCCGGCCCCGCGAACGAGGAATGGGCGACGGCGTGGGCGATCAGCATGGGGCAGACGGCCGAGGGCAACGGGGTGCAGGCGTACGGCTATCCGTCGCAGGCGATGATCGATGCGGCGAGCGGATGCCGGTGATCGCATGCCGGTAGACCTCCCGCCCGACGGACACCCGCCGTCGGAGAAGCCGACACCCACGCGCACGGCCGTCGTCAGCATCGAGCTGACCTTCGACGCCGCCACCGACGCGGCGGTCCGGGCGGATTGGGCCCGCCTGATCGAGGCGGGGATGCCGAGCCTCGGGCGGCATCCGTCGCCGTCGAACAGTCCGCACGTCACTCTGCTCGTGCGCACGACGCTGGAGCCGGTCGAGTTCGCCGCGGCCGTCGCCCTGTTGCCGATCGACATCGAGCTCGGCGAACCGACGGTCTTCGCGCACGGCGACCGCGGCGTGCTGGTGCGACCCGTCGTGATGGACGATTCCCTTCGTCGTCTTCACCTGGCCGTCCATGACGCCGCCCCACCCGGCGAGGATGCGCCGTTCACCGCTCCCGGGGACTGGACGCCGCACGTCACGCTCGCGCGCCGGCTCCGGCTCGATCGCCTGCAGGAGGCGCTGGCGGTGCTCGGCCCCGCCGGCCGAGGTCAGGGCGTCGCGCTGCGCCGGTGGGATTCGGTGACGGCGACGGTCACGACGCTCCGCTGATCGCCGCGACGGCGAGAGGCGAGAAGACGACCCTGTTCAGCCACTGTGGGCGGCGAGCGCAGCCAGCACCGCTGCGTACAGATTGAAGGTCATGTGGGTGAGGATGCCGGGCCACAGACGGCCGGTGGTCACGGCGAAGACGCCGTTGACGATGCCCAGCACCAGGGTCTGAGCTCCCAGAGCCGCCATCGTCGCCGGGCTGCCCCACCCCTCGCGCAGATGCATCGCCGCGAACAGGATGGCGCTGACACCGACGGCAGTGATGGCCGCCCAGACGCGCAGCGAGCGCGAAGGGTCTGCCGACCGCCGCAGCATCGAATGACGGATGCTGCGCAGCACGAGACCGCGGAAGAGCAGCTCCTCGGCGAACGGGGCGACGAGGACGACCGCCACGAAACCGTTCAAGACGAGGAAGACGCCGTTCTCGGCTTCAGCGGCAGTGTTACCTCGCGAGGTGCCCCCGACGAGAAGGACCAGCATCACGGCCACCATCCCGCCCACGATCTGACAGCCGATGCCGGAGCCGAGCCCGGTGAAGATGTCGAACCAGCGGAACCGGAGGCCGAAGTCGTTCGCCCACGTCCCGGTTCCGCGCGTGCGGGTCAGGACCATCAGGCCGGCGAGCAGGAGGCCGTAGCCGACGATCCATACGACGATGTCGGAGACATCAGCGGGAAGCGCGAGCAGCGGCACCCCCGCCACCAGCAGGAGGATGACCGCCATGAAGCCGACGACGAAGCCGGCAGCTGTTGGCAGACCCCACCGCACCGGCGGAATCCGGTAGACCGGCGTGACCGCCGGACTCTTCTGAACGGTCGCTGTCACCGGCGTCGGAACCACGGGTTCGATGCGGGCAGGTACATCAGTACGATGCCCGCGATCGTGAGCAGCAGCGTCACCGCGGACACCCAGTCGCCGCCGAAGGCGTTGATGCCCAGGCCGATGAGCGTCAGCCCGCCCAGGACGGTCAGCACGACGCGTGCCCAGTTGTGACCGCGGAGCATGAAGACGGCGAACAGGACGTGCAGGATTCCGCCGACGATGCCGCCGAAGGCGGTGCTCGCAGGCACGAACGAGGCGAACTGCTGCTCCGATGCCGGGAGGGCTGAGACGTCGACCGGACGGAATGCGCTGATCAGCGCGACCGCGAGAAGGGCGAGACCGACGACGATCCACACCCAGAAGGCTGTCGTGACGGTGCTCGGTGCTGAACGGGTGGCGGTGGTGGTCACGGATTCTCCAGACGATGAGCGGCAGCAGCGAAATCATGCTCGTCCACGCGCCGGCACAGGTGGACGGCGTCACCGTAGCAACGCGGCCATCCTCCGCACGGGCGCGAGAACCGACCGTGTCGCGCGGCGGCCGATCGACGTCGCGGGATGGTGTCCGGGAGGGATGCCGGCTGCTCAGCGCGGGTAGTTCTGCGTTCCGCCAATGTGCCGGATGGTCCGGCGGCGCTCGACGACGATCGCCGTGGCGCCCACGAGCCACAGCGGCACCTGGGTGAGGAAGGCGATGCGGAAGGCGTTGAGGGAGTAGGCGTCGGGCGTACCGGCACCCTGCACGTCCATCGCGATGCCGATGAACAGGATCGCGATCAGCGCGGCGAGGAATCCGCCGCCGTTGACGATGCCGGTCGCGGTGCTCAGGCGGTGGCTGGGCGTGAAGGTGCGCGCGTGGTCGAACGCGATCATCGAGCCGGGGCCGCCGGCGCCGAGGGCGAACATGAGCACGAGCAGCACGCCGATGGGGGCCGGCCCGGGCCAGAGGATGACGACCAGCCACGTCAGGGCCTGGAAGCCGATGATCGGCAGCACCAGCCACCGCGACCGGCGCGTGGGGTGGCGGCTGGAGAGCGCGCCGATCACGGGGCCGCACAGGATGCTGAACACGACGAAGGCCGTCAGCATCACCGAGGCGACGGCGGGCGGGAGCCCCTCGCCCCGGGTGAGGAACGGGAAGCCCCACAGGAGCACGAAGGCCGTCCCGGCGAACGGGGTCGTGAAGTGCGACCAGAAGGCGAGCCGCGTGGCCGGATGCCGCCAGGACGCGCGGAACCCCTCCCGCAGATCGGCCGAGGAGCGCACGACCCGGATCGCGCCGGTGGACGTGTCCACCGTCGTGTCGACGGCGTCGTCGCGTCGCTCCGGCGGTCGGTTGCGGATGATGGCGAAGGTGAGCACCGCGAAGAGCACACCGAGCCCGGCGAGGCTGCCGAACGTGATGCTCCACGACGTCGTGTGCAGGAGCGCCGCGAGGGGGATGACCGCGATGATCTGGCCGAACTGGCCGACGATGCCGGTCAGCTGCACGAGCACGGGACTCCGCTGAGACGGGAACCAGGTGGCGACGACGCGCAGGACGCTGGGGAAGACCGCGGCGTCGCCCGCGCCGATGAGCACGCGGGCGAGGATGCCGATGCCGACGGCATCCGCGGACGCCATGACCGCCTGTCCGGCCGCCATCAGGATCATGCCGATCGCGATGATGGGCCGCGCGCCCCAGCGGTCCAGCAGCAGGCCGATCGGCACCTGCATGCCGCCGTACACGGCCAGCTGGATCACGGCGAACATCGACAGCGTCGAGGCGTCGGCGTCGAAGCGCACGGCGGCGTCCACGCCCACCGACGACAGCGACGATCGGTTGATGATGGCGACGACGTACGCCGCGACGCCGACGCCCCACACCAGCCAGGTGCGCCAGCCGGGCGAGCGGAGGAGAGCCGGGGTGGTCACGTGCGCGTCGTCGATCGGATGCCGCGGCCCGCGGTCAGACCTTGGGCCACTCGATGAGGAGCAGGCTCTGCTTCGTGTCGGCGTACTTCACCCAGCCGGCGCCGAACTGGTAGGTCAGGCCGTAGCCCTCGGCGTCGGTCGCGATCGTCGTGGACTCGGGCTCGGTGAGGTACACGCCGCCCGCGCCCTCCTCGCGCTTCCAGCCCTCGGCGAGGAGAGTCTGCTGGGCCTCGGTGGCATCCGCGGTCTCGATGGGGGCCCAGCCGAAGATCTGCACGCGGTCGGTCGCGGTCGTGAAGTCGCCCCAGGTGCACTGCACGCCCGCGTCGATCACGAGCTCGCCGATGCGCATCGGCTCCGACTTCGCCGTCCAGCCGACGCTCTCGAACTGCTCGACGGTGGACTCCGGGATGATGCGGTCGCAGGTGGGCTGAGCAGCCGGGACGGCGGTCTCGTCCGATGCCGCCGTGGGCGACGGCGAGGTCGCGACCGGGGCGGGTGTGGTGGCCTCGGCGGTCGGGGCAGCCGACGGTCCGCCCGCGCACGCGGCGGTCAGTGACGCGGCGGCGACGATCAGCGCGATGGCGCCCAGTCGGGGCAGGCTACGGGTCATCGGGTCGTCTCCGGGTGCGATCGTGTGCGGTCGTGAGGGTGGGAAGCGGGGAAGAGGGGAGGGAGAGGTAGGCAGGTGTCAGGCGTCGTGGAGCAGGGTGAGGAACTGCTCGTGCAGGTGGCCGTTCGTGGCCACGACCGAGCGGTCCGAGAGAGTGGCCGTGCCGTCGAAGGCCGTCACGCGTCCGCCCGCCTCCGAGATGATCGGCACGTGCGCGGCGATGTCGTACTCCTTGACGCCGAACTCTGCGACGAGCTCGAGGCGACCCTCGGCCAGCAGCATGTACGGCCACGCGTCGCCGTAGCCGCGATCGCGCCAGACGGCCGCGGTGAGGCGCTCGAGCGCATCCAGTCTTCCGACGTCGCGCCACTGACCGATGCTCTGGAAGCTGACGCTCGCCGCGTCGACGGCGTCCACCGACGAGACCGAGAGCCGGCGGGGCTTGCCCGACGGAGTGGCCGTCCACGCACCCTGTCCGGTCGCCGCCCACCAGCGCCTGCCGAGCGCCGGCTGGCTCACGACGCCGACCTGCGGCACACCGTCGACGGCGAGGGCGATGAGGGTCGCCCACATCGGGATGCCCTTCAGGTAGTTCGCCGTGCCGTCGATGGGATCGATGATCCACTGGCGGGTCGTCGAGCCGGACGATCCGAACTCCTCGCCGAAGACGCCGTCGTCGGGTCGCTCCGCCGCGAGGATGTCGCGGATCGCGCGCTCCGTGGCGAGGTCGGCTTCCGTCACGTGCGTCGCGTCGGCCTTGATCTGCACGTCGAGGTCGGCAGCGTCGAAGCGGGCCATCGAGACGGCGTCCGCGGCATCCGCCAGGCGGAGGGCCACGGCCAGATCCTCAGCGTGCGACGCCGCGGAATCGGGCACGGCCGCCGAGGCCGGGGGAGGAGGGGTCACACGCTCCAGGATACCGGCGACCGTCGGCTCGATTGGCGGGACCGGCGATCGTGATGCTAACGTTGACCCTCGGTTCGCCTCATGCGAATCACGCACCTCTAGCTCAATCGGCAGAGCAACTGACTCTTAATCAGTGGGTTCTCGGTTCAAGTCCGAGGGGGTGCACCACGACCGCCTCTCGTCGGGATTTCGTCCCCGGGAGGCGGTTCTTCTTTCCCCGTGCGAAGCCCGGTTCAGGGACCGTCGTCGGTGAAGAGTCCGGCATCCGTCCGCGCGTACTGGCGCTGCAGCCAGGCGCCGAAACGCGGCACGGCGAGGCAGCTCTGGTAGTTCTCGCACTTGTCGACGACCGAGTCGCCGTGGGCGTAGGCGCTGAAGGCGTCGATCTTGCGGACCAGGGCGTCGCCCCCGACGTTCGGTGCGAAGTTCTCGCTCTGGTAGCCGATCGCGTACGACACGAGATCGACGGGGAAGCCGGCCTTCTCCCACGCCTCGCGGGTCGCGTTTCCGACCATCTGGTGGTCGGCGTGGTCTCCGGCCGACCACTTCTTCGAGTCGCCCGGTACCGACGTGAGGATCGTCGCGGGGGTGAAGCGGTGAATGAGACCGTCGAGCGAGTCGACGATCTGCGGCCAGGTGAGCGCGTAGCTCCCCGAAAGGCTCTTCATCGACGAAATGACGCCGTTCGCGAGCTTCAGCAGGCTGACATCGCCGGTTGTCGGAAAGCCCTGTCCGCCGAGATTGCCGTCGGGGAGTCGGAAGAACACGAGCGTGACGCGATCGTCGTCGGTGGGCCGCCAGGCGACGACCTTCGCGCCGGTGTCGAGCGTCACGTCCGTGCTCGTCCACTCGGACTTCACCCCGCGCATGACGTTGTAGGCGCGCATGATGCCCTGCTCACGGCCGGCCGCGTAGCCGGGACCCTTGCCGGCATCGCCGCCGGTGAGGAAGACGGTGCGCACGCATCCGCCGGCCTGGATCGCGTCGTCCAGACGCGAGCCGGCGAACAGAAGGTCGTCGTCGTAGTGCGCCCAGATCGACATCGTCGTCGGGGCGCCGAAGCAGGAGCCGCCGAGCGGATCGGCGTCGCGCATGCGCGCGGTGGGCAGGGGAGCGCCGGACGTGCTGGAGGCGGATGCCGCGGCATCCGCTCCCCGCTCCGATGCCGTCGCGGGCACCGCCGCGAACGTCGCCAGCAGGAGGGCCGCGACGCCGAGGAGCGCACCCGCTCGCGGGCGCCGGCGATTCGCACTTCTTCGCACGGTTCTCTCTCCCGAATCGCCCCCCGGCGGCTCGCACGGGCATGATCCTGCCATACCGGGCTATCCGCACGCCGCGACGCCGCCGGGAGAACCCGACGGCGTCGTGGAACGGCGGAGATCAGCCGGCGTCGCGGGCGCCTCTGATCAGGCGGCGTGGCGTACGAGTACCGAGACCCCGTGCTTTCAGGGCCGGACGAGATCAGGCCGCGTCGCCCACGAGCACGGAGACCCTGTATCTCCCGGGCCGGACGAGATCAGGCCGCGTCGCCCACGAGCACGGAGGCCCTGTACCTCCTGGGCCGGACGAGATCAGGCGGCGTCGCCCACGAGCACCGAGACCGCCTCGTCGGCCTGATCGGCCTCGCGCTCGTCGACGCGGGAGAGCGCGCGGCGCCCGATCAGGACGGTGGCGGCGGCGACCAGGACGGATGCTGCGGCGAAGACGTACGGCACGCGGGCGTCGAAGGCGTGCCACAGCGCGGCCGCGATCGGCGGGGCGGCGGCGCCGCCGAGGAAGCGCACGGCGGAGTAGGCCGACGACGCGACGGAGCGCGGGAGGTCGGTGGCCTCCATGACCGACTCCGTCAGCACGGTGTTCATCACGCCGAGCAGCAGGCCGCCGACGACGATGCAGGTGACGAGGCCCGCGGGGTCGCTCGAGAGCAGCGCCGCGGCGAGGAGGTCGACGGCCAGCAGCGGGAGCACGATGAGGATGACGGTGGTGCGCCGCATCCGCCGCATCATCCACGGTGCGACCCAGACGCTCGTGATCGCCAGACCCACGCCCCAGCCGAAGAACGTCAGGCCGATGCCCATCGCACCGAAGCCGAGCGGGAACGGCGAGAAGGCCAGCAGCACGAAGAAGCCGATGTTGTAGAACAGGGCCGTGACGGCCAGCACCGCGAGAGCCGGCTGACGCAGGGCGCGGAAGGGCGCGGCGAGCGAGACGGGCTGTCGCGGTTCGCTGGGACCACGCAGGAGCACGAGCACCGCGACGAAGGCGATGGCCATGAGCGCGACGACGCCGAAGAACGGTCCGCGCCAGCTCAGCTCGCCGAGCAGGCCGCCCAGGAGCGGGCCGATGGCGATGCCGAGCCCGAGCGCGGCCTCGTAGAGAACGATCGCGGCACTGCTGCCGCCGGAGGCGGCGCCGACGATCGTCGCGAGCGCCGTGGAGATGAACAGGGCGTTGCCGAGGCCCCAGCCGGCGCGGAAGCCGATGATCGCGTCGACGCTGCCCGCGGTCGCCGAGAGGAGCGCGAACACGACGATCAGGGCGAGGCCGATGAGCAGCGTGCGCTTGGCGCCGATGCGGCTGGAGACCCAGCTGGTGATGAGCATCGCGAGTCCGGTGACGAGCAGATAGCTCGTGAAGAGCAGCTCCGTCTGCACGGGGGAGGCCTGGAGCGACTCGGCGATGGCGGGAAGGATGGGATCGACAAGGCCGATGCCCATGAAGGCGACGACGGACGCGAAGGCGACGGCCCAGACCTGTGCGGGCTGGCGCCACACGCTGGGGGCGGCGGCGGCGCTCATCGGGCGACCTCCGTCCGGGTCGAGGTGCGCTCGGACAGGATCGCGGCGACGCGCGAGAGGGCCGCCCAGTCGTCGTCGTCGAGGTCGTCGAACATCGGCTCGAGCGCGTCGCGCAGCTGCACGAGCCAGGCGTCGAGCGCCCGGAGACCGTCCGCGGTGACCTCGACGACCGTGGCGCGGGAGTCGTCGGGGTCGCTCGCCCGCGTGACGAGCCCGGCGTCGGCCAGCTGCGCCACCAGCCGTGTCATGCCCGGCTGCGTGATGCGGCTGAGGGACGCGAGCGTGCCCAGGCGCAGCGGCCCCTCTGCACGCAGGATGTTCAGCGTCCGCCATTGCGCGGCGGGCGCCTCGTTCCGTGTCTCGACGGCGGCGATGCGTGTCAGCACCTGCGCGGCGACGACGATCCTCTCGATGTCCTCTGAACGACTCATACTCGAAGTATATACCTCAGGTATGTAAAGAGGATCGCACTGCCGCGGCGACGACCGCGCGGGTAGCGTACGGACTCTATGAGCGCGCATCCCGACCGATACCGCACCGTCGACATCGCCGTCTCCGGCGGCGACCTGCGCGTGGGGGTGTGGGAGCCGATCCCCGCAGATGACAACGAGCCGGCGCCGGCGGACGCTGCGCCCGCCGTGTTGCTCGTGCACGGCGTCACCGCCTCGCACCTGTCGTGGCAGCTCGTCGCCGAGCGGCTTCCGCAGGTGCGGGTCATCGCCCCCGACCTCCGCGGTCGAGGACGCAGCGCCGACGTCGCCGGTCCGGCGGGCATGGCGGCCCACGCCGACGACCTCGTCGCCGTCCTCGACGCGCTGGGCGTCGAGAAAGGTGTCGTCGCGGGTCACTCGATGGGCGCGTTCGTCGCCCTGGTGATGGGTGAGCGGCATCCCGACCGCGTGTCACGGCTCGTCCTCGTGGACGGCGGGCTGCCCCTGGACCTTCCGGAGGACATGGCGATCGACGAGGTCATCCGGCTGGTGCTCGGTCCCACTGCGGAGAGGCTGTCTCGGCGGTTCGCCTCCGAGCAGGACTATCTGGACTTCTGGCGCGCGCATCCCGCATTCGCGCGGGACTGGTCGCCGGCTCTCGAGGCCTACCTCGCCTACGACCTGGTCGGAGAGGCGCCGGAGCTGCGGCCGTCGACGTCGTACGCGACGCTCGAGGAGGACTCGCTCGACCAGAACGCCGGCGCGGACATCGCCGCCGCGCAGTCGCGGCCGCGGCATCCGGTCATCCTCCTCAGCGCGGAGCGCGGACTGCTCGACCAGGTGCCCGCGCTCTACGCCGCGGACCGTCTGCCGCAGAAGGTCGCCGCGGTGCCCGGCCTGCGGCACGTGCCCGTCGCTGACGTCAACCACTACACGATCGTCCTGTCCGACCGTGGCGCGGACGCCGTGGCAGAGACCGTGCGGGCAGAGATCTCGGCGGAGGACAGCGCAGCCGACGACGTCAGCGGTGGGTGGCGGCCACCCGGGTCGTGAGCTGGTGGGCGTGCGCGAGGAGCGTGCGTCCGAGCTCGGCGATGCGGTCGGGTCCGAAGCGGAATTCGACCCCCGTGAGGCTCAGCGCCCACTGCGGATGCCCGCTGCGGTCGAACACCGCTGCCCCGAGCCCGAAGCTGCCCTCGACGATGAGTCCGGGGTTCACGGCGTAGCCGCGCTCGCGCGTCTCGCGGAGCCGTGGTCGCAGCCGCCGGGGATCGTGCGCCGCGCCCCATTGCTCGCCCAGCTCGGGATGGCGGTCGAGGTACGCGTCCACATCGTGGGGCGGCAGGAACGCGAGGATGGCGAGCCCCGCCGATGCGACTCCGAGGGGGAAGCGCACGCCCTCGCTCAGCACGAAGGAGCGGATGGGGAAGCTCCCCTCCTCGCGCAGCAGACAGACAGTCTCGTCGCCGCGGCGCACGGACAGGAAGGCGCTCTCCTCGGTGCGCACCGCGAGGGAGCGCACGACGTCGCGCGCCACATCGGTGATGTCGTATCGGGATGCTGCGACCGTGCCCATCAGGAAGAGCTCGGGCCCCGGCATCCACCGCCCCGTCCGCTCGTCGTGGTCGACGAGCCCCTCGTGGGCGAGGGCGGCGAGCAGCCGGTGGGCGGTCGGCCTCGTGAGCCCCGCCTCGCGGGCGACGTCGGTGACGGCGACCCCCTTCTCTCCGCCCGAGGTCACCAGTCGGAGCACGCGTGCGGCACGGGCGACCGCCTGCGCGCCGGGGACGGAGGTTCTCGTGGTGTCCACGATATGGACACTAGGCGTGCGGGGTTCCACATGGCAACGCCGGGGATGACTCGGCGCCGCCCCGCGGCGAGGATGGGGTAGCCCGACGACGAAGGAGTGCGCGTGATCGACAAGACCTACGGCTCGGCGGCTGAGGCCGTCGCCGACATCCCGGACGGCGCGTCGCTCGCCGTCGGCGGGTTCGGACTGTCCGGCAACCCGATCGCGCTGATCGAGGCACTGCTCGCGCAGGGGACCACCGACCTGAGCATCGTCAGCAACAACTGCGGCGTCGACGACTGGGGGCTCGGCATCCTGCTGAACGCCCGGCGCATCCGCAAGATGACCTCCTCCTACGTCGGCGAGAACAAGGAGTTCGAACGTCAGTTCCTCTCCGGCGAGCTCGAACTCGAGTTGACACCGCAGGGCACGCTGGCCGAGAAGCTGCGCGCCGGCGGATCGGGCGTCGCCGCGTTCTTCACCCAGACGGGCGTGGGCACGCAGGTCGCCGAGGGCGGTCTGCCCCGCCGCTACGACGGCTCGGGCGGGATCGCCGTCGCCTCACCCGCGAAGGACGTGCGCACGTTCGACGTCGACGGGACCGAGCGCGAGTACGTGCTCGAGGAGGCGATCGTCACCGACTTCGCGCTCGTCCACGCCCTGCGCGGCGACCGGTTCGGCAACCTCGTGTTCAACAAGGCGGCGCGCAACTTCAACCCGCTCGCGGCCATGGCCGGCCGCATCTGCATCGCCCAGGTGGAGGAGCTCGTCGAACCGGGTGAGCTCGACCCCGACGCTGTCCACCTGCCCTGCGTCTTCGTCCACCGCGTGGTGGAGGTCGGCACCGGCATCGAGAAACGCATCGAACGTCGCACCGTCACGGAGGTCAGCTGACATGGCACTCACCCGCACACAGATGGCGGCCCGTGCCGCCGCGGAGCTCGCCGACGGCTCCTACGTCAACCTCGGCATCGGCCTGCCGACCCTGGTGCCCAACCACGTGCCCGACGGCGTCACGCTCGTGCTGCAGTCGGAGAACGGCATCCTCGGGGTCGGCCCCTATCCGACCGAGGATGCTGTCGACCCCGATCTGATCAACGCGGGGAAGGAGACGGTGACGACGCTCCCCGGCGCAGTGTTCTTCGACTCGGCGACGAGTTTCGGCATGATCCGCGCGGGCAAGATCGACGCGGCCATCCTCGGTGCGATGCAGGTGTCGGCTTCGGGCGACCTCGCGAACTGGATGATCCCGGGGAAGATGGTCAAGGGTCCGGGTGGGGCGATGGACCTGGTCCACGGCGCCGGCACGGTGATCGTGCTCATGGAGCACGTCGCCCGCGACGGCTCCGCGAAGATCGTCGACACGTGCTCGCTGCCCCTCACCGGCCGCGGCGTGGTCGATCGGATCATCACCGACCTCGCCGTGATCGATGTCACCCCCGACGGCCTCGTGCTGGTCGAGACCGCGCCCGGCGTGACCGTCGACGAGGTCATCGCCGCCACCGAGCCGCCGCTCCTCCTGGCCGACGGTCTGAGCACCGCCGCCGCCGCCACCGCCGCCTCCACGTCGAACGGAGAACTCTCATGACCTACGCCCAGGACATCGTCATCGTCGCCGCGGCCCGCACCCCGCAGGGCCGGCTCAAGGGGCAGCTCGCCTCGTTCACCGCCCCGCAGCTCGGCGGCCTCGCCATCCGCGGCGCGCTCGAGCGCGCCGGCATCGACGCCGAGAACGTCGATGCCGTGATCGTCGGCCAGGTGCTGCCGGGGGGCTCCGGCCAGAACCCCGCGCGCCAGGCCGCGATCGCGGCGGGCATCGGCTGGGACGTGCCGGCGTCCGGCGTGAACAAGGTCTGCCTCTCCGGACTCACGGCCATCATCGACGCCGCCCGGATGATCCGCGTCGGCGACGCCGAGGTCGTCGTGGCCGCCGGGATGGAGTCGATGACCCGTGCTCCCCACCTGCTGATGGGATCGCGTGACGGGTACGCCTACGGGAGCATCGAGGTGCTCGACCACATGGCGTACGACGGCCTCACCGACGCCTACGACCGCGAGAGCATGGGCGCGTCGACCGAACGGCTGAATCCGACCTACGAGGTGACCCGCGAGCAGCAGGATGCCGTCGCCGCGCGTTCGCACCAGCGTGCGGCCGCCGCGCAGCAGGCCGGCGTCTTCGACGCGGAGATCGTCCCGGTCGAGGTGCCGCAGAAGCGCGGCGAGCCGATCACCGTCACCTCCGACGAGGGCATCCGACCCGACACGACGGTCGAGACGCTCGCCAGACTGCGGCCCGCCTTCGCCGAGGGCGGCATGATCACGGCGGGCAACTCCTCGCAGATCTCCGACGGCGCGTCCGCGGTCGTGCTGACCACCCGTGGCGTCGCCGAGTCCCGCGGGTGGGACGTGCTGGCCACGGTCGGCGCCAACGGCCAGGTCGCCGGGCCCGACAACTCGCTACACGCGCAGCCGGCGCGGGCGATCGCGCAGGCCATGGAGCGCCAGGGCATCACCGCCGACGATCTCGACCTCGTCGAGATCAACGAGGCGTTCGGCGCCGTGGTCGCCCGCTCGCAGTCCGAGCTCGGCGTGTCCGATGCCGTGGTGAACATCCACGGCGGCGGCATCGCGATCGGTCACCCGATCGGCGCCTCCGGCAACCGCCTCGTGGTGCACGCGGTGCACGAACTCGTGCGTCGCGGCGGCGGCACGGCGGCCGTCGGCCTCTGCGGCGGCGGCGGTCAGGGCGAGGCGCTGATCCTCACGCGGTGAGGGCTACACACTGATCCTCAGCGCGCTGACGGTCGCGCGCTGATCCTCACGCTCACGCGGTGACTCAGCGGGACAGTCGCTTCTTCAGCAGCTTCGCCTGCTCGCCCGCGCGCGGGCTGTCGCCGGCGACGAGCTTGCCGCGGGACGCGCGGCGCGTGTCGACGACGGCGCCGATGGCCAGGGCGAGGGTGATGGCCCAGCTGGCCCAGCCGAGCGCCGTGCGCCAGGTGAACGGCTCGTCGTCCCGCAGTCCGCGCAGCAGGGTGATGCCGCCGGTGACGGCGCTGATGAGACCGGTTCCGAAGAGGTACTTGCGCATCCCCCCACGGTAGTGCCCGCGCCGGGACGCGAACGGGACTTGACACGGCGACCGCGTTCGCCCGCGCCCGCAACCCCCTGGCCCGTCCGAGGCCCGCTGTTAGCCTGGAACGACATCCGCAACAGGGGAGCACTTGTGCCGCAGGCTGATCTTGTCGTCGTCGCCAACCGCCTTCCGGTGGACCACGACGAGACCGTCGACGGCGGCTGGCGTCGTTCGCCCGGAGGCCTCGTCACGGCCCTGGAGCCGGTCATGCGCCGTGCCGACGGCGCCTGGGTCGGCTGGCCGGGGCGCGCCGGACTGAAGGCGGAGCCGTTCGAGTTCGACGGCACGCAGCTCGTGCCGGTCGAGCTCTCCGACGAAGAGGTCGAGCTCTATTACGAGGGCTTCTCGAACGACACCATCTGGCCGCTCTACCACGACGTCATCGCCGCCCCGCGCTACCGCCGGCAATGGTGGGAGTCGTACGTGCAGGTGAACGAGCGATTCGCGGATGCCGCGGCATCCGCCACCGCAGAAGGCGGCACCGTCTGGGTGCAGGACTATCAGCTGCAGCTCGTGCCGCAGCTGCTCCGGCAGGCGCGACCCGACCTCACGATCGGGTACTTCCACCACATCCCGTTCCCGGCATACGGGCTGTACTCGCAGCTCCCGTGGCGCCGGCAGGTGCTGGAGGGGCTCCTCGGCGCCGACGTCATCGGCTTCCAGCGCGTCGCCGACGCCGGCAATTTCGCTCGGGCCGTGCGCCGGCAGCTCCGCTACGAGACGAAGGCGTCGGGGATCACCGTGCCGCAGCCCGACGGCACGACGCGCACCGCGGTGGCGCGGGCGTTCCCGATCTCCATCGACACCGCCTCCTACGAGGAGCTCGCCCGTCGTGACGACGTGCGCGCCCGCGCGGCCGAGATCCGCGAGAGCCTCGGCAACCCGAAGCACATCCTGCTCGGCGTCGACCGGCTCGATTACACGAAGGGCATCCGTCATCGCCTCAAGGCCTTCGGCGAGCTGCTCCAGGACGGCCGGCTCGACGTGGAGGACGTCACCCTCGTGCAGGTCGCCAGCCCCAGCCGCGAGCGCGTGGCGGCCTACGTGCAGCTGCGCGACGAGATCGAGCTGACGGTCAGCCGCATCAACGGCGACTACGACACGATGGGCCACAGCGCCATCCGCTACCTGCACCAGGGCTACCCGCGCGAGGAGATGGTGGCGCTGTTCCTCGCCGCCGACGTGATGCTCGTCACGGCGCTCCGCGACGGCATGAACCTGGTCGCGAAGGAGTACGTCGCGTCGCGTGTCGACAATCGCGGCGTGCTCATCCTGAGCGAGTTCGCCGGTGCGGCCGACGAGCTCAGCAGTGCGCTGCGCATCAACCCGCACGACATCGGCACCCTCAAGGACACGATCATGCAGGCGGTCGAGATGTCTCCGTCGGAGCAGGGGCGCCGCATGCGCGCGCTCCGCAAGAAGGTGCGCGACAACGACGTGGAGAAGTGGTCGCGCGACTTCCTCGCCGCCCTCGACACCGCGCGCAACCGCAACACGGCAGCCCGGTCGGAGGTCGCATCATGACCGCGCACGACTGCGACGCGGGCCTGGAGCCCGACGCCCTCGCCGCCCTCGAGCGGATCGCCGGCACCGACGTGCTGCTCGTCGCCCTCGACTTCGACGGCACGCTGTCGCTGCTGCAGAAGGAGCCGATGAAGGCGCGCATGCTCCCCCAGGCACGTGCCGCCGTCGACGCGCTGGCCGCCCTGCCGCGCACGGTCGTCGCGCTCGTGTCCGGACGCACGATCGAGGATCTCGCCGTCATCTCGGAGCACGGCGACGACAGCCCGATCGACATGGCCGGCTCGCACGGAGCCGAATTCTTCATCGCCGGCGAGCGGATCGCCGTCGCCGAGGACGACCCGGACGCCGTCGACCTCCGCGACGAGCTGCGGGCCAGGGCCGAGCGCGAGCTCGCCGACCTCGACGGGGTCTGGGTGGAGCCCAAGACCTACGGCTTCGGCGTGCACACCCGCGGTGCCTCCGACGGCGACGCCGCGCTGGCACTGGAGACGGCTGACGCGATCGTCGCCGAACGGGCGCCGGAGTGGCGCCGCCGAACGGGTCACAGCATCGTGGAGTACTCCTTCCGACAGGAGGGGAAGGACGCTGCGCTCCGCGTGCTGCGGGAGCGCCTGTCGGCCACGGCGGTGCTGTTCGCCGGCGACGACACGACCGACGAGGACGCACTCGCATCCCTCCGCGGCGACGATCTCGGCATACGCGTGGGGGAGGGCGACACCGCCGCGGCGGTGCGCGTTCCGGACGCGGCGACGCTGTCGTCCGCGCTGGCCGTCCTCGCGCGGCTGCGGGCCGCCGCGACGGCATAGGCGGTCCCCGCGCGGGAATAGACTCGCACCATGCCCGAGCACGATGCCTCCGCACCCATCGACATCAAGCCCCGCAGCCGCGTCGTCACCGACGGCATCGAGGCCACGACCTCGCGCGGTATGCTCCGCGCCGTCGGAATGGGCGACGCCGACTGGGATAAGCCGCAGATCGGCATCGCGTCCAGCTGGAACGAGATCACCCCCTGCAACTTGAGCCTCGACCGCCTCGCGCAGGGCGCCAAGGAGGGCGTGCACGCCGGCGGCGGCTACCCGCTCCAGTTCGGCACGATCTCGGTCTCCGACGGCATCTCCATGGGCCACGAGGGCATGCACTTCTCCCTCGTCAGCCGTGAGGTCATCGCCGACTCCGTCGAGACCGTGATGATGGCCGAGCGCCTCGACGGCTCCGTGCTGCTCGCCGGCTGCGACAAGTCGATCCCCGGCATGCTGATGGCCTCGGCGCGCCTCGACCTCTCGAGCGTCTTCCTGTACGCCGGCTCGATCGCCCCGGGCTGGGTGAAGCTGTCCGACGGCACCGAGAAGGACGTCACGATCATCGACTCGTTCGAGGCGGTCGGCGCGTGCCTCGCCGGCAAGATGAGCGAAGCCGACCTCAAGCGCATCGAGTGCGCGATCGCGCCCGGCGAGGGTGCCTGCGGCGGCATGTACACGGCGAACACGATGGCCTCGGTCGCGGAGGCGCTCGGTCTCAGCCTCCCCGGCTCCGCCGCACCGCCCTCGGCGGACCGTCGTCGCGACTACTTCGCCCACCGCTCGGGCGAGGCCGTCGTCAACCTGCTCCGTCAGGGGATCACGACCCGCGACATCCTCACCAAGGAGGCGTTCGAGAACGCGATCGCCCTCGCGATGGCACTCGGCGGCTCGACCAACGTCGTGCTGCACCTGCTGGCGATCGCCAACGAGGCCGAGGTCGAGCTCGACCTGCACGACTTCAACCGCATCGGCGACAGGACGCCGCACGTGGCCGACATGAAGCCGTTCGGCCAGTACGTCATGAATGACGTCGATCGCCACGGCGGCATCCCCGTCATCATGAAGGCCATGCTCGACGAGGGCCTGCTGCACGGCGACGCGCTCACCGTGACCGGCAAGACGCTCGCGGAGAACCTCGCCGACCTGAACCCCGACCCGGTGGACGGCACGGTCATCCACTCGTTCGACGACCCGATCCACGCGACGGGCGGCATCACAATCCTGCACGGCACCATGGCGCCGCAGGGCGCGGTCGTCAAGTCCGCCGGCTTCGACGGGAACGTCTTCGAGGGCCCCGCGCGCGTCTTCGAACGCGAGCGTGCCGCGATGGACGCGCTGGAGGCGGGCGAGATCGCCGCCGGCGACGTCGTCGTCATCCGCTACGAGGGCCCGAAGGGCGGTCCCGGCATGCGCGAGATGCTCGCGATCACGGCCGCCATCAAGGGCGCTGGCCTCGGAAAAGATGTATTACTCTTGACGGACGGCAGATTCTCAGGCGGCACAACCGGCCTGTGCATCGGCCACATAGCACCCGAAGCCGTGGACGCAGGTCCGATCGCCTTCGTGGGCGATGGTGATCTGATACGGGTCGATATCGCGGCTCGCACTCTCGACCTACTCGTCGACGAGGCCGAGCTGAGCTCCCGCCGCTCCGGCTGGGAGCCGCTTCCTCCGCGCTACACCCGAGGCGTCCTGGCCAAGTACTCCAAGCTCGTGCACTCCGCCGCGGAAGGCGCCGTCACGGGCTAGGCCCCCGACATCCGCTCACTCTCCATCGAGGTCGATCCCCAATGCCCGTCGATACCGCCACGGCCGTGCCACGGCCGCCTGCCCGCACCTCCTCCGCCGCCCCGATGATGACGGGCGCCCAGGCCGTCGTCCGCTCGCTCGAGCTGCTCGGCGTCACCGACGTCTTCGGCCTGCCCGGCGGCGCCATCCTGCCCGTCTACGACCCGCTCATGGACAGCACCGACCTCAGGCACATCCTGGTGCGCCACGAGCAGGGCGCCGGCCACGCCGCGGAGGGGTACGCCTCGTCGTCGAATCGCGTCGGGGTGGCCATCGCCACCTCCGGCCCCGGAGCGACCAACCTCGTGACCGCCATCGCCGACGCCTACATGGACTCGGTGCCGGTCGTGTTCATCACCGGCCAGGTCTTCTCGACGCTGATGGGCACGGACGCGTTCCAGGAGGCCGACATCGTCGGCATCACCATGCCGATCACCAAGCACTCCTTCCTGGTGAAGGACGCGGCGGAGATCCCCGGCGCGCTGGCCGCCGCCTTCGAGATCGCCGGCACCGGTCGTCCGGGGCCGGTCCTGGTGGACATCACCAAGGACGCCCAGCAGGCCGAGGTGCCCTTCGTCTGGCCGCCTAAGGTCGACCTCCCCGGCTACCGTCCGGTCACCAAGGCGCACGGCAAGCAGATCCAGGCCGCCGCGCAGCTGCTGGCCTCCGCCAAGAAGCCGGTGCTCTACGTCGGCGGCGGCGTGATCCGCTCGAAGGCGTCCGCCGAGCTGCTGAAGCTCGCTGAGGCCACCGGTGCGCCCGTCGTCACGACACTCATGGCCCGCGGCGCGTTCCCCGACTCGCACCCGCAGCAGCTGGGCATGCCCGGCATGCACGGCACGGTGCCGGCGGTGCTCGCGCTGCAGGAGGCCGACCTCCTCGTCTCGCTCGGTGCCCGCTTCGACGACCGCGTGACCGGCAAGGCCGCGCTCTTCGCGCCGAACGCCAAGGTCGTGCACGTCGACATCGATCCGGCCGAGATCTCCAAGATCCGCACGGCCGACGTGCCGATCGTGGGCGACCTGAAGGACGTCCTCGTCGACCTGGAGGCCGCGTACCGCGCAGCCGCCGACGGCGCGGCGCCCGACACGGGGGAGTGGTGGTCCTACCTCGACGGCCTCCGCGAGGAGTTCCCGCTGGGCTACGCGCCCACCACCGACGGCCTCCTGTCCCCGCAGCACGTGATCTCCCGCATCGGCGAGATCACCGGTCCGGAGGGCGTCTTCGCCGCCGGCGTGGGACAGCACCAGATGTGGGCGGCGCAGTTCATCAAGTACGAGCGCCCGAACGCGTGGCTGAACTCCGGCGGCGCCGGCACCATGGGCTACGCGGTGCCCGCGGCCATGGGAGCCAAGGTCGCCCAGCCCGAGCGCCACGTCTGGGCGATCGACGGCGACGGCTGCTTCCAGATGACCAATCAGGAGCTCGCCACCTGCGCGATCAACAACATCCCGATCAAGGTCGCGATCATCAACAACTCCTCGCTGGGCATGGTGCGCCAGTGGCAGACGCTGTTCTACGACGGCCGTTACTCGCACACCAACCTCAACACCGGCGCGGGCTCGATCCGCATCCCCGACTTCGTGAAGCTCGCCGAGGCGTACAACTGCCTGGCGATCCGCGTGGAGCGCGAGGACGAGGTGGATGCCGCGATCAAGCTCGCCCTCGAGACGAACGACCGCCCCGTGGTCATCGACTTCGTGGTGAGCGCCGACGCGATGGTGTGGCCGATGGTCCCCCAGGGCGTCAGCAACAGCTACGTGCAGTACGCCCGCGAGCACTCGCCCGCATTCGACGAGGAGGCCTGAGATGCCCAGCCACGTGTTGAGTCTCCTCGTGGAGGACAAGCCCGGTCTGCTCACGCGCGTCGCGGGGCTGTTCGCCCGCCGCGGCTTCAACATCGAGTCGCTCGCGGTCGGCGTGACCGAGGTGCCGGGACTGTCGCGCATCACGGTCGCCGTCGACGTCGAGGAGCTCCCGCTCGAGCAGGTGACCAAGCAGCTGAACAAGCTCGTGAACGTCATCAAGATCGTCGAGCTCGACCCTGCCCAGTCGGTGCAGCGCGACCACATCCTGGTCAAGGTGCGCGCCGACAACGCCACCCGCTCGAACGTGGTCGAGGTCGTCAACCTCTTCCGCGCCTCGATCGTCGACTACGCCCCCGACGCCGTCGTGGTCGAGGTCACCGGAGATCGCGGCAAGGTCGACGCCTTCCTCAAGGCGGTGGAGCCCTTCGGCATCAAGGAGCTCGCGCAGTCGGGCCTCGTGGCCGTCGGCCGCGGCGGCAAGAGCATCACCGAGCGCGTCCTGCGCGGCTGAACACCCCCGAGCGTCTCGTCTCGCTTCGCTCGCCCAACGACCCGAGTAATCAACAAGGAGATACCCACATGGCCGAAATGTTGTACGACGACGATGCCGACCTCAGCATCATCCAGGGCAAGAAGGTCGCGATCGTCGGCTACGGCTCGCAGGGCCACGCCCACGCGCAGAACCTCCGCGACTCCGGCGTCCAGGTCGTCATCGCGCTGAAGGACGGCTCGAAGTCCGCCGCGAAGGCGCAGGAGGACGGCTTCGAGGTCAAGTCCGTCGCCGACGCGACCGAGTGGGCCGACCTCATCATGATCCTGGCGCCCGACCAGCACCAGCGCTCGATCTTCAGCGACTCGATCAAGGACAAGCTGACCGCGGGCAAGACGCTCGCCTTCGCCCACGGCTTCAACATCCGCTTCGGATACATCGACGCGCCCGACGGCGTCGACGTGATCCTCGTCGCACCGAAGGCCCCGGGCCACACCGTGCGCCGCGAGTTCGTCGCCGGTCGCGGCATCCCCGACATCATCGCCGTCGAGCGCGACGCCTCGGGCAGCGCCTGGGCCACGGCCCTCTCGTACGCGAAGGCCATCGGCGGCACCCGCGCCGGCGTCATCAAGACCACCTTCACCGAGGAGACCGAGACCGACCTCTTCGGCGAGCAGGCCGTGCTGTGCGGCGGCATGAGCCACCTCGTGCAGGCGGGCTTCGAGACCCTGACCGAGGCCGGCTACCAGCCCGAGATCGCCTACTTCGAGGTGCTCCACGAGCTGAAGCTCATCGTCGACCTCATGTGGGAGGGCGGCATCGCCAAGCAGCGCTGGTCGATCTCCGACACCGCCGAGTACGGCGACTACGTCTCCGGCCCCCGCGTCATCTCGTCCGACGTCAAGGAGAGCATGAAGGGCGTGCTGGCCGACATCCAGTCCGGCGCGTTCGCCGAGCGCTTCATCAAGGACCAGGATGCCGGAGCGCCCGAGTTCCTCGAGCTCCGCGAGAAGGAGCAGGGTCACCCGATCGAGGCGACCGGCCGCGAGCTGCGCGGGCTCTTCGCCTGGAAGCAGCAGGACTCCGACTACACCGAGGGTTCCGCCGCACGCTGAGCCGCGGCATCCGTCCGCACCGGAGGGCCGGGTCCGTCAGGGCCCGGCCCTCCGTCGTGCACCGCTACTCTGAAGCCATGGCACCGGACCGCACGCCGCGCGACCGCGACGACGACGCGCTCAGCTGGGGCGATGACGATCCCACGCTCGACACGGGCGTCTCCGCCCGCGACGAGGCGTCGCACATCGATGCGGCGCCGCGCGCGGAGCCGCTGCCCAGCGGGTACACGGCCGTCGGCCGCGGCACGAAGGACGGCGCGCCGGTGCCGACCGAGACCACCCCCGCCCCCGGGGCCGCCGATGCGGCCGTCGCGACGACGGAGGATGCCGCGTCCCCGGCCTCGATGAGCAGCCCTGCGCTGCTCGCGCTCGGCGTCATCGGCGGCGTCTACCTGCTCTTCGCGATCGGCTGGCTCATCGGCGGCTCGCGCCTGCAGGGCGTGGCCGGCTTCCTGGTCGACCCGTCGGGGGTCGCCCCGCCGCTGTGGACCGGCGGCAACCTCGTCGCCCTCTGGCTCGCGGTGCTGGCCCCGGTGATCTGGTTCGGCACCGTCTACTGGCTCACGAGGTCCAGCCGCGCCTGGGTGCGCTGGGCGCTGCTCGCGCTCGGGGTCATCCTGCTCGTGCCCTGGCCGTTCGTCATGGTGGGAGCCGCGGGATCATGAGCGCCGTCACGTCGAACACGCCCGTTCCGGCACGCCGGTCGGCGCTGCCCACCTGGGCGGTCACCGCCATCGCCGGCTTCTTCGGGCTCTTCTACGCCTTCGTCGTGTGGAACGCCGTCACCCTGCTGATCTATCAAGCCTCCGGAGCCTTGGGCATCAACGGGCTCGGCTGGATCGTGCTGCTGATCGCGGTCGTCTTCCCGATGGTCGCCTTCGGCATCGCCTTCGCGCTGGCCCGCCGGCGCGGGGTGCTTCCGTTCTGCGCGATCATGCTCACCGGACTCGCGATCGTCGCGGTGTTCTGGACGAACATCCTCGCCTACGCGTACGCGTACGGCGGCTCGCTCCTCGGCGGCTGAGGGCGTCACACGGTCGGGGGGCCGTGGCGGCCCGCGATAAGGTGAAACGGCCGTCCCGCGCTCGTCGGATGCGGCATCCTCCTCTCCGTCTGCCCGTCGGCGCCCGCCGACCGCATCCCGAAGGACCCTCGTGCCCAAGCCCGTCGTGCTGATCGCCGAAGAACTCTCTCCCGCCACCATCGACGCGCTCGGACCGGACTTCGACGTCCGTTCCGTGGACGGCACCGACCGACCCGCTCTGCTGGCCGCGCTGGCCGACGCCGCCGCCGTGCTGGTGCGCTCCGCCACGAGGATCGACGCCGAGGCGATCGCCGCGGCACCCGCACTGCAGGTCGTCGCCCGCGCCGGAGTGGGCCTCGACAACGTCGACATCCCCGCAGCCACCACCGCGGGCGTGATGGTCGTCAACGCGCCGACGTCGAACATCATCTCGGCCGCCGAGCTCACCGTCGGCCACATCCTCAGCCTCGCCCGCCACATCCCCGCCGCCCACGCCGCGCTGCAGGACGGCAAGTGGAAGCGCAGCGCCTACACCGGCACCGAGCTGTTCGAGAAGACGGTCGGCATCATCGGCCTCGGGCGCATCGGCGCACTCATCGCCGCCCGCCTGCAGGCCTTCGACATGCGCGTCATCGCCTACGACCCCTACGTCACCAGCGCGCGCGCCCAGCAGCTCGGCGTGCAGCTCGTCGAGCTCGACGCGCTGATCGAGCAGAGCGACTTCGTCACCATCCACATGCCCAAGACGCCGGAGACGACCGGCATGATCGGCGCGGCGCAGTTCCGCCGCATGAAGCCGACCGCGTACGTGGTCAACGTCGCGCGCGGCGGCCTCATCGACGAGAGCGCGCTGTACGAAGCCCTCACGACCGCCGAGATCGCCGGCGCGGGACTCGACGTGTTCACGTCGGAGCCGCCCGTCGAGGGCGGCACGGCCGCTCGTCTGCTCGACCTGCCGAACGTCGTCGTCACCCCGCACCTCGGCGCGTCCACCGACGAGGCTCAGGAGAAGGCGGGCGTCTCGGTCGCCAACTCCGTGCGCCTCGCGCTCGGCGGCGACCTCGTCCCCGACGCGGTGAACGTCGCCGGCGGCGCCATCGACCCCTACGTGCGGCCCGGCATCCCGCTGGTCGAGAAGCTCGGCCAGATCTTCGCCGCCCTCGCCCACTCGCCGCTCACGAGCCTCGACGTCGAGGTGCACGGCGAGCTGCAGGGCTACGACGTCAGCGTGCTCAAGCTCGCGGCGCTCAAGGGCGTGTTCACGAACATCGTGAGCGAGACGGTCTCTTACGTGAACGCCCCGCTGCTCGCCGAGCAGCGCGGGGTCGAGGTGCGGCTCCTGGTTGACGACGTCAGCGACGAGTACCGCAACGTCATCACCCTGCGCGGCGCGCTGTCCGACGGCTCGCAGCTGTCGGTGTCGGGAACGCTGACCGGCACCAAGCAGACCGAGAAGATCGTCGACATCAACGGCTACGCCGTGGAGCTCCCGATCGAGAAGCACCACATCGTCATGCTCTACACCGACCGGCCGGGCATCGTGGCCGTCTACGGTCAGAAGCTCGGCGAGGCGGGCATCAACATCGCCGGCATGCAGATCGCGCGCCGGAACGCGGGCGGACAGGCGCTCTCCGTGCTGACGGTCGACTCGCCGGTGCCCGACGCGCTGCTCGACGAGGTGCGCTCGGCGATCTCCGCCGACCTGTTCCGTCAGATCGAGATCACAGCGTCCTGAACGGCGCCGGCCTGAACGCGGGCGCCCGGCGTCACGACCGGATGGCCCGCTCGACCAGCGCGATGAGCGCCTCCATCGCCGGCCCGCGGGGCACGGGCCCCGGGATGTTCCCCCCGGCGAGCGAGTTGTTGAAGTAGAGCCCGTCGCTCACGAGCATGACGAGGTCGAGCGCGGCGCCGTCGGGCGCCGCCGGACGGATGGCGGCCGCCCATCGCTCGCGGATGTCGCGCAGCGCGTCGGCGGCCTGGGCGCTGCCGCCCTGCGCGAGGCGCGCCGTGGCGAGGATCACTCGATCGAGCGGGTCGTTCTCCATCACGGACGTGCGCAGGAAGTGCGCCACCGGGCCGTCGGGAGCCGAGGCCATCCCGGCGACGTCCTCGTCTACGAGCCGGACGAGACGCTCCAGGATGCCGGCCGCCAGCGCGTCCTTCGAGGCGAAGTGGTAGAGCAGCCCGCCCTTGGAGACGCCGGCGGCCTTCGCCGTGGCATCCATCGTCGCCGCTCGCGCGCCCTCGTCGACGAGGAGCGCCTCGAAGGCATCGAGCACCTTCTCACGGGCGAGGGGAGGTCTGCTCATGGGCTCGATCGTATCGACGGGGGCGTGCGCATTCTGATAGTGTACCGGCTGGACGGTATAGAAACGGAGCAGGACATGACCGGCACGATCACGGCGGCGATTCGCGCGGAGCGCCAGGAGCGCGTGGGCTGGCGCGGCTGGGCTGCCCTCGCGGTGCTCATGCTGCCGGTGCTGCTGGTGTCGGTGGACAACACCGTCCTGAGCTTCGCGCTGCCGGCCATCGCCGTGGACCTGGAGCCCACCAGCATCCAGCAGCTCTGGATCGTCGACGCCTACCCCCTCGTGCTCGCGAGCCTCCTCGTGACGATGGGCACGATGGGCGACCGCTTCGGGCGACGTCGGATGCTGCTCATCGGCGCGCTCGGATTCGGCGCCGTCTCGGCGGCCGCGGCCTTCGCGCCGTCCGCCGAGCTGCTGATCGCCGCCCGCGCGCTGATGGGTGTCTTCGGCGCGATGCTGATGCCGTCGACGCTGTCGCTGCTGCGGACGATCTTCACCGACCGGGAGCAGCGCCGCCTCGCCATCGCGGTCTGGGCCGCAGGCTTCTCCGCGGGCTCGGCCCTCGGACCGATCGTGGGCGGCATCCTGCTCGAGCACTTCGCGTGGGGCGCGGTCTTCCTCCTCGCCGTGCCGGTGCTCATCCCGCTGCTCGTGCTGGTGCCGGTGCTCGTCCCCGAGACGCGCGATCCGAATCCCGGCCGCATCGACGTCGCGAGCATCGCGCTGTCGCTGGCCGCCATGGTGCCGATCGTCTACGCGATCAAGGAGGTCGCCGTGGAGGGGCTCGCGAGCGCCGCACCGGTGCTGTTCGCCGTCGGGCTCGTGTTCGCGGTGCTCTTCGTGCGCCGCCAGCTGCGACTGGAGACGCCCATGCTCGACATGGAGCTCTTCCGCCGTCCCGCCTTCAGCGGCGCCATCCTCGTGAACCTGCTCAGCGTCGTCGGACTCGTCGGCTTCCTCTACTTCGTCGCCCAGCACCTGCAGCTCGTCGTCGGACTGTCGCCGCTCAACGCGGGCCTCGCCCTGCTGCCGGGACTCCTGGCCATGATCGTCGCCGGGCTCCTGGTCGTGCCGATCGCGCGCCGCGTCGCGCCGCGCGTCGTCGTGCCGGCCGCCCTGGTGTTCTCGGTGGTCGGCTACGTCATCGTCGCCCTCACCGCAGCCGACAACGCGCTGCCGCTGCTGATCGCCGCGTTCGTCGCGCTCGGCATCGGCATCGGGTCGGCCGAGACGGTCTCCAACGAGCTGATCCTCGCGAACGCCCCGCCCGCAAAGGCAGGTGCCGCCAGCGCGGTGTCGGAGACGGCGTACGAGCTGGGCGCCGTGCTCGGCACGGCGGTGCTCGGCGGCCTCCTCACGGCCCTGTACCGCGCGAACCTCTCGCTGCCCGCCGGGCTGCCCGCTGAGGCGGCGGACGCCGCCCGCGAGACCCTGGGCGGCGCGGTCGCCGCGGCGGACGGACTCGACGGCGCGATGGGGCAGGCGCTGCGGGATGCCGCGGCGCACGCCTTCGATGCCGGCGTGGGCGTGACCGCGCTCATCGGCGCGGGACTCATCGTCGTGGCGGCGCTCATCGCGGCCACTACCCTGGGAGGACGCCCGAACAGGGAGCACGTCACGCACTGACCGCGCTCCCGCCCCAACGAGGAGAGCGATGTCGTCCGCCGAGACCCCCACGACCATCCGCCTGGCGGTCATCGCCGGCGACGGGATCGGTCCGGAGGTGGTGGCTGAGGCGGAGAAGGTGCTGGATGCCGCGACCGCGGGCCGCGGCATCCGCTTCGACAAGACGCGCTTCTCGCTCGGAGCCGCACGCTTCCTGGAGACGGGGGAGACTCTCACCGACGAGGACCTCGAGGCCA
Source organism: Microbacterium jepli (assembly GCF_047237905.1). Lineage (NCBI taxonomy): Bacteria > Bacillati > Actinomycetota > Actinomycetes > Micrococcales > Microbacteriaceae > Microbacterium > Microbacterium jepli. Next base: position 1,690,851 of record NZ_JBDFLW010000005.1, read on the forward strand.
TCCGAGGGCACGACGCGATCCTCCTGGGCGCCGTCGGCGGTGTGCCCGGCGACCCGCGTCTGAAGAACGCCAACATCGAGCGCGGGCTGCTGCTGAAGCTGCGGTTCGAGCTGGACCACTACGTCAATCTGCGTCCGTCGAAGCTGTACCCGGGTGCGCCGGGACCTCTGGCCGATCCGGGCGAGATCGACTTCGTGGTCGTCCGCGAGGGCACCGAGGGCCCCTACGTGGGCAACGGCGGCTCGATCCGCCGCGGGACGCCGCACGAGGTCGCCAACGAGACCTCGGTGAACACCGCCTACGGCATCGAGCGGGTCGTGCGGTATGCCTTCGACCTCGCCGAGCGGCGCCGGAACAAGCTGACTCTGGTGCACAAGACGAACGTGCTCGTGCACGCGGGCGGCATGTGGCAGCGGATCGTCGACGCCGTGGCGGCGGAGCACCCGGGAGTCGCCGTAGACTACCTGCACGTCGACGCGGCCACCATCTTCCTGGTCACGAACCCCGATCGCTTCGACGTCATCGTCACCGACAACCTCTTCGGCGACATCCTCACGGATCTGGCAGGCGCCGTCACCGGCGGCATCGGCCTCGCCGCCTCCGGGAACATCAACCCGGACGGCGCCTTCCCCTCGATGTTCGAGCCCGTCCACGGCTCGGCGCCGGACATCGCCGGACGGGGGATCGCCGACCCCACGGCCGCGATCCTCTCCGTCGCCCTGCTGCTCGATCACCTCGGGCTGCGGGACGAGGCGGCCCGCGTGACCCGCGCCGCCGAGGACGACATCGCCGCCCGCGACGGCTCTTCGCGCTCCACCGCGCAGATCGGCGACGCCCTCGCCGCGCGGCTTCAGGCTTAGCCTTCACACACCTCTCGACTCTCAGGACACGACATGACACTCATCGACTCCAACCCGGACTCCGACCTCGCCCCGCTCGAGTTCGCCGTCACCCGCAACCTCGCGGCGAAGTCTCCCGCGCAGCGCGAGGAGATCCTCGCCGCCCCCGGTTTCGGCGTGCACTTCACCGACCACATGGTCGACATCTGCTGGTCGGTCCGGGGAGGCTGGCACCGTCCGCGCGTCTCGCCCTACGGTCCGATCTCGCTCGATCCGGCGGCGGCGGTGCTGCACTACGGTCAGGAGATCTTCGAGGGCATCAAGGCCTACCGGCACGCCGACGGCTCGGTGCACACCTTCCGCCCCGACCAGAACGCCCGCCGACTGCAGCGCAGCGCGCGCCGCCTGGCGCTCCCGGAGCTGCCGGCGCCGTACTTCATCCAGGCCCTCAAGGAGCTCATCGCGGTCGACGGCGCCTGGGTGCCGTCGGGCGAGGACCAGAGCCTCTACCTCCGGCCGTTTATGTTCGCGAAGGAGGCCTTCCTCGGCGTCCGGCCCGCGCACAAGGTCGCCTTCTACGTGATCGCATCGCCCGCGGGCGCCTACTTCAAGGGCGGCGTGCAGCCGGTGTCGATCTGGCTCAGCGAGGACTACGCCCGCGCCGGGAAGGGCGGCACGGGGGCGGCGAAGACCGGCGGCAACTACGCCGCCAGCTTGCTGCCGCAGTCTGAGGCCTACGAGAACGAGTGCGACCAGGTGGTCTTCCTCGACGCCGATCGCAACGTCGAGGAGCTCGGCGGCATGAACATCGTGTTCGTGCACAAGGACGGCACGCTGGTGACCCCGCAGTCCGACTCGATCCTCGAGGGCATCACACGCGACTCGATCCTCCAGCTCGCGGTCGACCGCGGTCACAAGGTGGAGGGTCGCGACGTGTCCCTCGCCGAGTGGCGGGAGGGCGTGGCATCCGGCGACATCGTCGAGGTGTTCGCGTGCGGCACGGCCGCCGTGGTGACGCCCATCGGACTGCTGAAGGGTCGTGGCTTCTTCGACGAGCAGCCCACCGGCACGCTCGCGCTCGAGCTGCGCGAAGAGCTGACCGACATCCAGTACGGGCGCGCCGAGGACAAGCACGGCTGGCTCCTGCGCCTCGACGCGTGACGTCGCCGCTCCAAAGCTGTTCTCTTTCCCGCGAGACTGCACGTGCGCGGCGAAACCTAGGGGATTCCCCTCGGGGTCGTCAGTCCGGTGCAGTCTCGCGGGGCAACGGGGGAGCGGTCGTGCGGCTGTGCGGTCTCGGTAGGGTGAAGCGGTGAAGATCGCACGCTTCAGTCACCGGGACAGCATCCGCTACGGCATCCTCGACGACGGCGAGTTCGTCGTCCTCGCGGGCGACCCGCTCTTCGCGGGGTTCGACACGACGGGCGAACGCGTGCCCGTCGGCGACGCCGTGCTCCTGGCGCCGGTGATCCCGCGGTCGAAGGTGGTGTGCGTCGGCAAGAACTACCGCGACCACGCCGCCGAGATGGGGGGAGAGGCTCCCGCCGAGCCGCTCCTGTTCCTCAAGCCGAACACCGCGGTGATCGGCCCGGGCGACACCATCGTGCGCCCTCGGCAGAGTTCGCAGACGGATCTCGAGGGCGAGCTGGCCGTGGTCATCGGCTCCATCGCGAAGGACGTCGCCGCCGAGCGCGCGCACGAGGTGGTGTTCGGATACACGATCGCCAACGACGTCACCGCCCGCGACCTGCAGCGCAGCGACGGCCAGTGGGCGCGGGCCAAGGGCTTCGACACGTTCTGCCCCCTCGGACCCGTCATCGAGACCGAGTTCGACCCGTCGTCGGGCGCGATCGAATCGCGGGTGAACGGCGAGGTGCGTCAGCGCGGTGACCTGTCGGAGATGGTGCACACCGTCGCCGACATCATCGCCTACGCCTCCGCCGCCTTCACGCTCCTGCCCGGCGACGTCGTGCTCACGGGCACGCCCGCGGGCGTCGGCCCGTTCACGGCCGGCGATGTGGTCGAGGTCGAGATCGCCGGACTCGGCACGCTCCGCAACACCGTCCGCGACGCCTGAGACCCGGGAGCGCAGCGATGACGGGCACCGCCGCCGGTCGCCGGGTGATCGACGGCCGCGATGCCGTGGCCGTGAGGGGCATCCAGCGGCGCACCGTCGCGGTGCTCGCCGCCGGCCAGGTGCTCGGCGGTCTCGCGTTCGGAGCGACCGTCTCCCTCGGTGCGGTGCTGGCGCAGCAGCTCTCCGGACAGGACGCCCTGTCGGGACTGGCCACGGCGGGGGTGACGCTCGGGACGGCGATCCTCGCCATCCCGCTCGCACGCCTCGCCCGCGCGCGCGGGCGACGGCTCGCCCTCAGCGTCGGCATGCTGATCGCCCTCGTCGGAGTGGTCATTGTCGTCACCGCGGTGCGTGCGGCATCCTTCCCCCTGCTCCTGGTCGGCTTCGGCCTGATCGGTTCGGGTCAGGCCGCGAACCTGCAGTCGCGCTTCGCCGCGACGGACCTCGCGACGGATGCCACGCGCGGCCGGGATCTGTCCGTCGTCGTCTGGGCGACCACCCTGGGGGCTGTGCTCGGCCCGAACCTCGTCGGTCCGGGCACTGCTGTCGGCGACATGCTGGGCATGCCGCCCCTCACGGGCCCGTTCGCCCTCACCGTGGTCGCACAGGTGCTCGCCGTCGTGCTGTACCTCGTCGCGCTCCGTCCCGATCCGCTCCTGCTGGCCGCGCGGGTGTCGGCGGCGGCCGCCTCCGCGGGTGGGGCGGCGCCGCGACCCGATCGGCCGGTCGCCGCCCGCTACGCGATCTTCGCCGTCGCGGGCGCCCACGGCGTCATGGTCGCCGTCATGGCGATGACCCCGGTGCATCTGCTCCACCTCATGCACGGCGAGGGCGATGCGGCATCCATCACCGTCATCGGGTTCACGATCAGCCTGCACATCGCGGGCATGTACGCCCTGTCGCCCGTCTTCGGCATCCTCGCCGACCGGATCGGCCGCGTGCCCGTGATCCTCGTCGGTCAGGGCCTGCTGCTGGTGTCGCTCCTCATCGCCGCCTTCGGCCAGGACAGCACGACGGCGGTCACCGTGGCGCTCGTCGTGCTGGGCCTCGGCTGGAGCGCATCGACCGTGGCGGGCTCCGCACTGCTCACCGAGGCGTCCTCCGTCGCCCTCCGCACCCGTCGTCAGGGCCGCAGCGACCTGACGATGAGCCTGGTCGGGGCGGCCGGCGCGATCCTGGCAGGGGTCGTGCTGGGACTGATCGGGTACGGCGGTCTGGCGCTGGTCGCGCTGATCATCGTCGCCGTGGTCGTCGCGCTCTCGCCGCTCGCCCGACGACGCGCCTGACTCAGACCCCCAGGGCTCGCAGCGCCCGGTCGACGTCCGCGGCGTCGTTGAAGACGTGGAAGGCGACGCGCGCACGACCCGCCCGCCCTGACGCGGTGATGCCCGCGGCGGCGAGACGTGCGAGGTCGCATCCGGTCGGATCGGTCCAGGTCACGATCGCCGACGGGCGGGCCGCAGCATCCATGCCACGACCACGTCGGAACCGCTCGGCGAGGCTCGTCGTGTGCGCGAAGACGGCCCCCGCGTCGAGCGAGGCGAACAGCGCGAGTGCGGGCTCGGCGCCGAGGAAGGCCTGCCATGCCGGCGAGACGTCGAATCGGCGGGCGTCCGGGGCGAGCTCGACGTCGCCGCCGTAGCAGGAGGTCCACGGGTCGTCGCCGGCGTACCAGCCGGCGAAGATCGGCCGCGTGGATGCCACCACCCCGGGCGACGCGGTGAAGAAGGCCACGCCGCGCGGTGCGCAGAGCCACTTGTAGGTGTGGCACACGGTCATATCGAACATCGCCGCGTCCACCGGCATCCACCCGACCGCCTGCGTGACATCGCAGAAGGTCGGTGCGCCGACGGATGCCGCGGCCCGCGCGATCGCGTCGGCATCGGCCACGTCGCCGGTCGCCGACTGCACGAGCGAGAAGGCGACCAGGGCGGTGTCCGCGCGCACGGACGCCGCCAGGTCGGTCAGGGGAGCCGTCCGCACCGTGATCCCACGGCCGGCCCGCACGAACGGCACGACCAGTGACGAGAAGTCGCCCTCGGCGCACAGCACCTCGGCGCCGTCGGGGAGGGACGCGGCGACGAGTGCCGCGTACACGGACGTCTGGGAGCCGATCGCCACGCGCGCCGGGTCGACGCCGACCAGGCCGGCGTACAGGCCGCGCGAGCGCTCGACGGCCGCCGTGTACGCGACCGGATCCGGCCGGCCCGCGGCCCAGGCGTCGAGGTGGACGCGCATCCCCTCGACGGCCGCGGTCGGCGGAAGCCCCAGCGTGCAGGCCGCGAGATAGTCGCGGCCGCCGGTGAACGCTTCCCGTCCCACGTCGAGGACGGGATCGGCGACGAGTGCGGCGGGCATGGGTCCAGCATCCCGGCGCCCGTCGCATTCGTCTACGGCCGGTTTCTCATGCGATCCATGCCGTCTTGTTATGCTCGCCCACGTGACCGACAGCCAGCTCGCGGACCCCGACATCGATGTGCAGGCATTGCGCGTCATCAAGGCCATCGCCGACGGCGGCTCGATCACGTCGGCCGCCGCCGCGCTCGGCTACAGCCAGCCCGCGGTCTCGCAGCAGATGAAGCGGCTCGAGCGACGCCTCGGCGTGCCCCTGGTCGAGCGGGCGGGCCGCGCCGTGCGTCTGACCGAGGCGGGACGCGTCCTCGCCCGGCACGCGCCCGCCGTCACGACCGCGCTCGACGCCGCGGCCGAGGAGCTCGACGCCCTCCGCGGCCTCCGCGCCGGGACCGTGCGTCTCGTCGGCTTCCCGTCGGCCTCGCCCACCCTGGTGCCGCGTCTGCTCGCCGACCTCGCGGCGTCGCACCCGGGAGTGACGCTCACCTACGTCGAGGCCGAACCCGCCGAGGCCGTGGCCGCCGTCCGCGAGGACCGCGCCGACATCGCGCTGACCTTCAGCTACCCCGGTGACCGCGACGATCCGCACCGCACGAGCGCGCGCGGTCTGTCGGTGCGCACCGTCGGGGTCGACGAGCTGCTGGCGGTGCTGCCGGTCGGCCACCCGGCGGTGCGCGAGGGACGTGTGGAACTGCGGGCGCTGGCGGAGGAGGACTGGATCGCGGGCTGTCCGCAGTGCCGCGGTCACCTGCTCGAGGTCTGCGGCCGTGCGGGGTTCGTCCCGCGCATCACCTTCGAGACCGACAACGTCGTCGCGGTCGAGGGGCTGGTGGCTCAGGGGATCGGTGTGGCGACGCTGCCCCGGCTGGGCGTGGCGTCCTTCCCGCTCCTGCCCGGCGTCGTCACCGCCGTGCTGCCCGCCGGCGACGAGCGCACGCTCCACGTGGTCACCGCGCACGGCGCCGACCGCGTGCCGTCGGTGCGGACGACCCTGGCCGCCCTCGTCCGCGTCGTCGAGAGCGCGGACGCTCCGGGGGACGTGCGCCGCCGCGGCTAAACTGGAGCGGATGTCTTCTGCACCGGATCCCCGCACCACGACCGCCACCGGCTCCGAGGTGCGCGTGCGCTTCTGCCCCTCACCGACCGGCCTCCCGCACGTCGGACTCGTCCGCACGGCGCTCTTCAACTGGGCGTACGCCCGCCATCACGGCGGGAAGCTCGTCTTCCGCATCGAGGACACCGACGCGGCGCGCGACAGCGAGGAGAGCTACCTCCAGCTGCTCGATGCCCTGCGCTGGCTCCACATCGACTGGGACGAGGGCGTCGAGGTCGGCGGCCCGCATGCCCCATACCGGCAGTCGCAGCGCCACGACCTCTACCGCGACGTGCTGGAAAGGCTCATCGCGAGCGGCGCCGTCTACGAGAGCTACTCGACGGCCGAGGAGATCGACGCCCGCAACGCCGCCGCCGGCCGCGCGAAGCAGCTGGGGTACGACAACTTCGATCGCGACCTCACCGACGAGCAGCGTGCGGCGTTCCGCGCCGAGGGCCGCGAGCCCGCGTGGCGCCTGCGCGTGCCCGATCACGACCTCACCTACGTCGACCTCATCCGCGGCGAGGTCACCTTCCCCGCGGGGTCGTTCCCCGACTTCGTGATCGTCCGCGCCGGCGGCATCCCGCTCTACACGTTCGTGAACCCCGTCGACGACGCGCTGATGGGCATCACCCACGTGCTCCGAGGCGAGGATCTCATGCCGTCCACCGCTCGCCAGCTCGCGCTCTACAGCGCTCTGATCGACGCCGGGGTGACGACCTACATCCCGCGCTTCGCCCACATGCCGCTGGTGCTCGGCGACGGCACGAAGAAGCTCTCCAAGCGCGACCCGCGCGCCGACCTCTTCCTCCAGCGCGACAAGGGCTTCATCCACGAGGGTCTGCTGAACTACCTGGCGCTGCTGGGCTGGTCGATCGGACCGGACCGCGACGTGTTCTCGCTCGACGAGTTCACGGCGGCGTTTGACATCGAGAAGGTGAATCCGAACCCGGCCCGCTTCGATCAGAAGAAGGCGGAGTCGATCAACGGAGATCACATCCGGATGCTGGCGGCCGAGGACTTCGCGGAGCGCATCGTGCCCTACCTCGCTCAGGCGGGGCTCGTCGAGCCCGAGCCGACGCCGCAGCAGCGCGCGCTGATCGCCGTGTCCGCGCCGCTCGTGCAGGAGCGGGTCCAGCTGCTGGGGGAGGTGCCGGCTCTGCTGGGCTTCCTGTTCGTCGACGAGGTCGCCTACGACGAGGAGGCCGTCGCGGCGCTGCCCGCCAACGCCCGCGAGGTGCTGGTCGCCTCGGTCGGCGCGCTTGAGCTGGTGCCGGAGTCGGAGTTCGCGGCTGCGGCGATCCAGGAGGCGCTGTCCGGTGCCCTCATCGAGGGCCTCGGACTCAAGCCGCGCGTCGCCTACGGTCCGCTGCGCGTGGCCGTCAGCGGTCGTCGCATCTCCCCGCCGCTGTTCGAGTCGATCGAGCTGCTCGGTAAGGCCGAGTCGCTGCGGCGGCTGGGCGCTCTGGTCGAGCGCGGATGACCTCTCGGTTTGGCGGAGGCGCGCTCGTCGCGTAGAGTTGATCCTCGGCACGGACTTGCTTCCGCCGCCTTGGGGTATGGTGTAATTGGCAACACGGAGGTTTCTGGTACCTTTGTTCTTGGTTCGAGTCCAGGTACCCCAGCCAGTGTGAAACCCCCGCTCAGCGGGGGTTTTCTGGTTTCCACGGTCGGTTCGGAATCGGTCGCCGCGGCCTCCGTCGGCCCGGCGATAATGATGCGATGGACGCCGGACTGATCGCCACCGACGACGACGCCGCCGAGCGGGAGCTCGAGCAGCTGCGTCGGCGGGCCTACGGCCCCGCCGCCGACATCGCCCGTGATCCGGACGCCCTGCGCCGTCTGGAGGCGCTGGAGCAGATCGTCCGCACGCGCGCCGCCGAGCGCGACGTCGACGACCGCGCGCCCGTGACGCGCGTCGCGCAGCCCGTCGGCGGTCCCACGCCGCCGCGCGGGACGGTGGCGACGGTGGCCGCGGCCGATGTGCCGGCCTCGCCCGGCGCGACGGCCGGCGCGAGCTCCACGGTGCCGGCCGGGGCCGCGAGGGCACCCGGTCCGGGCCACGTCGTCTCGTGGTGGCGGCGGCGATCGGTCTGGGTCGCGGCAGTGGCCGGTGCGGCCGTGGAGGCCGCCGCGGTCTGGGGCGGCATGACCCTGCTCGCTCCGCAGCCCGCCGCGACGCTCCAGGCCGTGTCCAGCACCGCGGAGGAGCGGCTCTCCGCCTTCGACGACGGCTACGCGCAGTCCTACGGCATCGAGGAGAGCGATGCCCAGCGGTTCGAGACCTACCGCGGCGTCACCGTCTGGGTCGCCCCGACGCGGACGGGCGGTTCCTGCCTCGTCGTCACCACCGACACCGTCGGCACCTACGGAGGGGCCTGCGTGCCGCGCGGCATGGAGCCGATGTTCGATCTGATGGTCTACCAGGGCATGGTGCCCGAGGTGGTGGAGGGTCTGCCCGTCGGGAGCGTGGCGCGCTTCACCTACCGCGACGGGACGATCCTCGTCGACGAGGCCATCGGCAGCCAGTTCAGCTGAGAGGCGGGTCGTCGCCGGCGATCTCCCGGAGCGCGGCATGTCCTTCGCGATGCGCCGCCGGGTCGTCGTCGCCGTGGGCGATGAGCAGGAGCGCCATCGCGACGGCCCACGCGCGCGCCCGCGTCCACAGCGCGTGATCCGCCGGCGACCCGTACGCGCTGCGGAACGACGCGCGTCCCGTCGCGTCGAAGGCGAGCCACGCGATGGCGAGGTCGTAAGCGGGATCGCCGGCGGTGACGTCGCCGAAGTCGATGAGTGCCCGGAGCCGGTCGCCTCGCACGATCAGGTTGCCGGGATGCACATCGCCGTGGATCCATACCGGTGCCGCGCTCCACGCGGGTGCGGCGACCCCGGCCTGCCAGACGGTCTCCGCGGCGCGGCGCACCTCGACCGACAGCCGGCGGGACACTGCGGCGACGCGCGCCGTCACGGCGTCGGATCGGCCGGACAGCGGCCCGCCCCGGAAGGGGTTCGGCGGGTACTCTGCGGGCGCGGGGGAGTGCAGCGCGAAGATCGCCCGCCCGAGTGCTCCCGCCCACGCGGAACGACCGGCCCGGTCGGTCGTCGAGGCGGAGATGCCGTCGAACCACGGGACGACGCTCCACGCCCACGGGTATCCGTGACCCGGCGCGCCGGCGAGAACGGGCTCGGGCACGTCGACACCCTCGGCGCGCAGTCGCGGCCCGAGCAGCGGCAGCACCTGCTGCTCGTGGAGCACGAGCGGCGCGGCGAGGGCGCGCCGCGGCATCCGCACCGCGAGGTCGTCCCCCAGCCGCCAGAGCTCGCAGTCCCATCCGCTGCCCGCGCGCCGAAGGGGAGCGGATGCCGCGGCCCCCAGGTGCGCGGCTTGGCTCCGCACCAGCGACCGCACGAGTTCCGCGGTGATCACGACCTCGGCGGCGGGGATCGTGGACATCGTCCGACGGTATCGCGCCGTCGTCGTACGGCGAGCGTCGTGACGGGGAGTCCTGCCCATCGCGGCCGGGGCGAGGCATCCGTAGGTTCGCTGTCGGAGGTGGTCGCTGTGGGGATGATGCTGCCGAACGAGCTCGTGTGGATCATGGAGAAGCTCGGGTTCGAATGGCCGGACGTCGACGAGGACGAGGTGCGCAAGGGGGCGACCCTCGTGCGCAATCTGGGCACCGATCTCGAGAGCGTGATCCAGGCCGTCGACACCAAGGTCAACGGCGATCTCGCCGGCGCGCTCATCGAATTCGTACGGAACAACGCGGGCGTCGATCTCATTGACAGCAGCCGCAACGTCGTGCTCCGATAATTTGGAGATGATGGTGGAGATCTCGGACTTCGCAGTGCACGCGCCCGTTCCCCGCGAGATCATCGAGGAGTACCGGGGCCGCGTCCCCGATGAACTCGTCGAGGTCTGGGAGAAGTACGGATTCGGCACGTTCGGCCACGGCTTCCTGCGCGTCATCGATCCCCACCTCTACGAGGAGAAGGTCGGCGACTGCATCGGCAAGACCCAGGGTGACGGCATCGCCATCCCCATCATGGTCACCGGCCTCGGCGACCTCATCACATGGGAGCCCGGTCTCGGCGTCGTCGGCATCCTGTTCCGGGAAGGCCGGACGACCGGACTCAGCACCACACTCGACGACTTCCTGTTCATCGTGGATCTCGACGGACCCGACGAGCTCTCCGCCAGCCTGCACTGGGATCTCTTCCCGGAGGCCGTCGCTGCGCACGGCGAGCTCGCCTTCGACCAGTCGTTCATCTTCGTCCCCCTGCTGTCGCTGGGCGGCGAGGCGAAGGTGGAGAACCTGCACAAGCGCGAGACGATCGCGTCGATCCAGGTCGCCGTCGACCTGCAGGGCGTCATCGGGCACTGATCCCGGTTCTGAGCCCGCCGGAGGAGCGGGTGCATGGTCGTGCCGAGCCATGTTGTTTTCTGTTGTATTGACTCTTCCCTTGTGTGGTTCTGTGTTGTAACGTGTGGACACGGAACAAGGGAGTCAGGGTGTACGCGACGGAGCGACAAGAGGTCATCGAGCGGATGCTGCTGCAGTCCGGGCGCGTCGGCGTGCTCGAGCTCGCCACCCACTTCGACGTCACCACCGAGACCGTCCGTCGCGATCTGGACGCACTCGAACGCTCCGGCGCCCTGCGCCGCGTGCACGGCGGCGCCGTGCCCCTCGACCGCGCGAGCCTCGTCGAGCCCTCGGTGGCCGACCGCGTCGCGCGACACAGCGACTCGAAGCGCTCCATCGCCCACCGCGCGCTCGATGTGCTGGGGGAGGACTTCCGCGGCTCGATCTTCTTCGACGCCGGCACCACGACGAACGCGGTGGCCGATCAGCTCGCCGCCCGCCTCATCGCGACCCGCGGCACGGCCGAGGTGGTCACCCACTCCCTCTTCCTGGCCCACACGCTCGCCTCCGTCGAGACCGTCTCGCTGTCGCTGATCGGCGGCCGCGTGCGGGGTGTGACCGCGGCGGCCGTTGGCGCCGAGACGGTCCGCGCCGTCTCCGGCCTGCGTCCGGACATCGCCTTCGTGGCCACCAACGCGCTGTCCGCCGGTTTCGGCGCGAGCACCCCCGACCCGGAGGAGGCGGCCGTCAAGGCCGCGATCGTCCGCAGCGCGCGCCGCATCGTCCTGGTGGCGGACCAGAGCAAGTTCGAGACCGAGCGGCTGGTCTCCTTCGCCGCGCTCTCCGACCTCGACGTCCTCGTCACCGACGCCGAGCCGCCCGCCGTCCTGCGCACCGCGCTCGACGATGCCGACGTGGAGGTGTGGACCGCATGATCGTCACCGTCACCGCCAATCCCTCGCTCGACCGCGCCGTGCGCCTGACGGCGCCGCTCCTCCACGGCGAGGTGCAGCGCGCCGGCGACTCCCGCGAGGATGCCGGCGGCAAGGGCGTCAACGTCGCCCGAGCGCTCACGTCCGCGGGCGTCGAGACCGTCGCCGTGCTGCCGGCCGCCGCGGACGATCCCTACCTGGCGCTCGTCGAGCGCACCGGTGTCGACGTGCGCCGCATCGACGTCGCGGGACGTGTGCGGGCGAACCTGACCATCGCCGACCCCGACGGCACCACGACGAAGATCAACCTGCCCGGGGCGCAGCTCGGCACGGACGAGAAGGCCGCCCTCATCGACGGGATCGTCGCTGCCGCGCGCGGCGCCCACTGGGTGGTGCTGGCCGGCTCGCTTCCGCCCGGAGCCGGCGACGGCTTCTACACCGAGGTCGTCGAGGCGGTCCGTGCCGGATCCGCCGACTCCGCTCCGCGCATCGCCGTCGACACCTCCGGCGCGGCGCTCGCACACGTCGTCGCCCACGCCCGCCCCGACCTGATCAAGCCGAACGAGGACGAGCTCGCCGAGCTCGTCGGCGAGCAGCCCGCCCCCGCGGCGGACGTCCTCGATGCCGCCGTCCGCCAGGCGCGCGAACTCGTCGCGGACCGCGTCGGCGCCGTGCTCGTCACGCTGGGAGCGGACGGGGCGCTGCTGGTGACCGCCGACGAGGTGCTCCGCGCCGCCGCCCCGCGCATCACCGTGGCCAGCACGGTCGGAGCCGGTGACAGCTCGCTCGCCGGCTTCCTCATCGCCGCCGACGGCGGGGGAGACCCCGCCGCGTGCCTGCGCTCGGCCGTCGTGTACGGGGCGGCCGCAGCATCCCTTCCCGGAACCCAGATCCCCACACCCGCCGACGTCCCCGACTGGGACATCGCCGTCACCGCGCTCACCCCCCGCTGAACACACGAACAGGCACGCCCGTGCCGACGACCATGGAGGTCACAACATGTCCCAGACCATCACTACGGAGCTGGTGTCTCTCGACACCGGACTCGGTGCCGACAAGTCGGCGGTGATCCGCGCCCTGGCCGACCGTGTCGTCGCACAGGGACGCGCCACCGACGGCGCCGCGCTGTACGCCGACGCGTGGGCGCGCGAGCAGAAGGACGAGACCGGCCTGCCCGGCGGCATCGCCATCCCCCACGCGAAGAGCGCGGCCGTGACCGAGCCGTCCCTCGCCTTCGCGCGCCTGACCCCCGGCGTCGACTTCGGCGCGCCGGACGGCCCAGCCGACCTCGTGTTCCTCATCGCCGCGCCCGACGGCGCCGCCGAGGCCCACCTCGCGGTGCTGTCCAAGCTCGCGCGGAGCCTCATGCAGGACGACTTCACCGCGGGCCTGCGCGCGGCGAAGACCGCCGACGAGGTCGTCGCGATCGTCCGCAACGCGATCGGCGAGGGCGACGCCTCGGCAGCCCCGGCCGCGGCGGCCGCCACGACGGCGACCGCCGCCGCACCCGCGGCCGCAGCATCCGACGCGCTCTCCATCGACGGACGTCCCGTGCGCATCGTCGCCGTCACCTCCTGCGCAACGGGCATCGCCCACACCTTCATGGCCGCAGACGCCCTCACGGCCGCCGGCAAGAAGGCCGGCATCGATTTGGTCGTCGAGCCCCAGGGCTCCAGCGGCTACCAGGCGATCGACCAGCGCATCATCGACGACGCCGACGCGGTCATCTTCGCCAACGACGTCGACGTGCGCGAGCAGAACCGCTTCGCCGGCAAGCCCGTCGTGCGCTCGGGCGTCAAGCGTGGCATCGAGCAGCCCGCACAGCTCATCGCCGAGGCCGTGGCCGAGGCGAAGAACCCGCGGGGCGCGCGCGTCGCCACGGCAGCGGGCGGGGCCGCCTCCGGCGCCGCCGCCGCGAAGAACCTGTCGTGGGGCGCGAACATCCAGCGCATCCTGCTGACCGGCGTCAGCTACATGATCCCGTTCGTCGCCGGCGGCGGTCTGCTCATCGCCATCGGCTTCCTGCTCGCCGGCATCGGCTCCGGCATCGACGGGTACCAGATCGTCCTGCCCGGCGACGGCACGAACGGCGCCGCCTACAACGACTGGGCGCTGGCGAACTACAACCTGTTCGACCTGCCGCCGCAGGGACTGTCGTTCTACCTCGGCGCAGCGGCGGTCAAGATCGGGCAGCTGAGCCTCGGCTTCCTCGTCCCCGCCCTCGCCGGCTACATCGCCTTCGCGATCGCCGACCGCCCCGGCATCGCGCCCGGATTCGTCGTGGGTGCCGTGTCCGGCTACCTCGGCGCCGGCTTCATCGGCGGCATCGTCGGCGGTCTGCTCGCCGGCTACGCGGCCAAGCTCATCGGCAAGCCCGCCGTGCCCCGCTGGCTGCGCGGTCTGATGCCGGTCGTGATCATCCCCCTCGGTGCGTCGATCATCGCGTCGGGTCTGATGATCCTGATCCTGGGCGGCCCCATCGCCGCCCTCACGATCGGCCTCAACAACGCCCTCACCGGCATGACCGGCAGCGCCGCGGTGCTCCTGGGGATCGTGCTCGGCCTGATGATGTGCTTCGACCTCGGCGGGCCGATCAACAAGGTCGCGTACTCGTTCGCCGTCGCCGGCCTCGGCGCCTCGGCGACCTCGGGCAACCTGCAGATCATGGCGACCGTGATGGCCGCCGGCATGGTGCCGCCGCTCGGCATGGCGCTCGCGTCGACCGTCCTGTACCGCAAGGGCTTCACCGCGGTGGAGCGCGAGAACGGCGTCGCCGCCTGGCTGCTGGGCGCCTCGTTCATCTCGGAGGGCGCCATCCCGTTCGCCGCCGCAGACCCGCTGCGCGTCATCCCGGCCAACCTCCTGGGCGGCGCCGTGACGGGTGCCCTCACGATGGCCTTCGCCGTCGAGTCGCGCGCTCCGCACGGCGGCATCTTCGTCTTCTTCGCGATCTCGCCCATCTGGGGATTCCTGATCGCCCTCGTCGCGGGAGTGGTCGTCACGGCCCTCGTCGTGGTGGGATTGAAGAAGTTCGTCGCTCCGAAGGAGCTGGCGTCCGCGGAGGCCTCGGCCACCGATGCCTCGCAGCCCGCGATGGCCTGACACACCGTACCGATCGAGGAGAACGACATGGCAGAACGCCAGGCCACCATCGCCAGCAGCTCGGGGCTGCACGCCCGCCCCGCGAAGCTCTTCGTGCAGGCGGTGCAGGAGAAGAAGATCCCCGTGACGATCGCCGTCGAGGGCGGTCCCGACCTCAACGCCGGCAGCATCCTGTCGCTGATGGGTCTGGGCGCCGCGCACGGCACGGTCGTCACCCTGAAGGCGGACGGCGAGGGTGCCGACCAGGCTCTCGACGAGCTCGTCACCCTCCTGGAGACCGACCTCGACGCCGAGTAGGACACCCGGAACAGACAACAGGATGCCGCGACCCGAGGTCGCGGCATCCTGTTCCCGTTCGTGCTCAGATGTCGTCGGAGTCGCCCGGCTCCAGCGCGAGGAACGTGCCGCCGTTCTGCTCCGTCGCCCACGACAGGCGCGCGCGGTGCATGTCGCGACCGGCCACCGACAGGGTCATGTCGTGCGTCCCGAAGGCGCGCTTCGGCTTCACGGCCAGCACGAAGTCCATCGCCTCGCCGATCTTCAGCCACGGGGCGCCCAGGGGAGCGGCCAGCAGCGTCACGTCGACGCCCTTGGGCACGCTGTAGGAGTCGCCCGGGTAGTAGAACGCGTCGTTGACGAGCACGCCCACGTTGTCGATGACGGGCATCGAGGAGTGGATGATCTCGTGCGCGCCGCCGAAGAAGCGCAGAGTGAACGGCTCGACGGTGACCGTGTCGCCGGGCTTGACGACGGTGATGTCGTAGCCGGCCGCCGCGGCCGCGACACCCGGGGGTCCGTAGATGGGCGTGCCGGGCGCGGCCTTCAGGATGCGATCCAGCTGGTCGGGGGTCCAGTGGTCGGGGTGCTCGTGCGTGAGCACGATCGCGACGAGGCCGCCGAGGTCGTCCAGCGGGCTGGTGAAGACGCCCGGATCGATGAGGAGGGTCTTGCCGGCTTCATCTGCACGCAGGGTGGCGTGCTCGTATTTGGTGACTCGCATGAGGGGAGTCAACCCTCGGGCGGCTCGAGGAGCAAGGCCTCGGCCCCACGACCGCCCGATTTGGCCGTGGCGTCGCGGGCATGGCATAATCGAACGGTTGTCGCGATACGGCCCCATCGTATAGCGGCCTAGTACGC
Source organism: Microbacterium jepli (assembly GCF_047237905.1). Classification (NCBI taxonomy): domain Bacteria; kingdom Bacillati; phylum Actinomycetota; class Actinomycetes; order Micrococcales; family Microbacteriaceae; genus Microbacterium; species Microbacterium jepli. The sequence goes on from NZ_JBDFLW010000005.1 coordinate 1,706,747, forward strand.
CGCCCTCTCACGGCGGTAACGCGGGTTCGAATCCCGCTGGGGTCACCAGCGAAAACCCCCGGTCATGCCGGGGGTTTTCTGGTATCCGGACGCGGACGGCTGCGCCCTCTCCGTAGGCTGGAGGCGTGGCATCCGTCCTGAACGTCTCGGCGTACCTCTTCACGGCGATCGACGACCCGGCGTCGCTCCGCGAGCGACTTCAGCGCGATGCGGATGCCGCGGGCGTGAAGGGAACGATCATCGTCGCGGGGGAGGGCGTGAACGTCTTCCTCGCCGGCGCGGAGGGCGCCGTGCGCGGGCTGCTTGCCCTGATGACCGCCGACCCCCGCCTGGCGGGCCTCCGCGCGAAGGAGAGCTGGTCGCAGGAGCAGCCGTTCGGGCGGATGCGGGTGCGGGTCAAGCGCGAGATCATCCGCATGGACCGCCCCGAGGTGTCGCCCGCGTCCCGCCGCGCCCCGGCGGTCGATCCGGAGACGCTGCGCACCTGGCTCGATCGCGGCACGGACGACGCCGGCCGCGACGTCGTCATGCTCGACACGCGCAACGCCTTCGAGGTCGACTACGGCGCATTCCGCGGTGCGCTGGACTGGCGCATCGAGAGGTTCACCCAGTTCCCGGATGCCGCGGCCGCCGGTCTCGCGGACCTCGCCGGCAAGACGGTGGTGAGCTACTGCACGGGCGGGATCCGGTGCGAGAAGGCCGCCCTGCACCTGCGCGACCTGGGCGTCGAGGCCTACCAGCTCGACGGCGGCATCCTCGGCTGGTTCGAGAAGGTCGGCGGCGCGCACTGGGACGGGGACTGCTTCGTCTTCGACGGTCGTGAAGCCGTGTCGCCCGATCTGTCGCCACGACCCCGTCAGGACTGACGAGTCCCGGATTCCCCGCCCTGTCACAGCCTGGACGATATATCGTTAGGTATCGCTGACCACCAGGCCGGCACAGAAGGAGATGACATGAGCAACTCATTCCTCGGCGACGGATTCCCCGGACGCGGCGGCAACGCAGGGTCCCCGGGCTGGCCGATGAACAACATCCTCGAGGCGGTCGAGCAGCTGCGCGGCCAGTTCGAGCAGAAGGTCGGCGGTGGTGCCGGCGGCGGCAGCACACGCGTCAATCGCGGCGACGTGCGCACCTCGGTGCTCGCCCTCCTCGCCGAGAAGCCGATGCACGGCTACCAGATCATCCGTGAGATCGAGGAGCGCAGCGGCGGTTCGTGGAAGCCCAGCCCCGGCTCGGTGTACCCGACCCTCCAGCTCCTCACCGACGAGGGCCTCGTCAGCGCGACCGAGTCCGACGGCCGCAAGACGTACTCGCTGACCGACGAGGGACGCGCCGTGGCGGGTGCGGAGAGCGACCGCTCCGCCCCGTGGACGCAGACCGGCGGACGCGACGGCGGACGCACCGGGGGACTCCCCAAGGCGGGCATCGACCTCGCGCAGGCCGTGGCCCAGGTGAGCCGCTCGGGCAACCCCGAGCAGGTCAAGAAGGCCGTCGACGTGCTGGATGAGGCCCGTCGTAAGATCTTCTCGATCCTCGCCCAGGATTGACCGCGACCCCGCCGGTCGCCGGCGATCTGGAGAACCGATGACCGACGGCGAGATGCGCGCGCGCTACCGCAGGATCCTGCGCTTCGCGGCGCGCTACCTCGTCGAGGCGTGGTGGTTCGAGCTCACGCTTCCCCGATTCGGTCTGGCCCGACTGTCGGCGCGCAACCGCACCGCGCGGCTGCAGCGGATCGCCCGCAACTTCCACGGGCTCGCCGTCGAACTCGGCGGACTGATGATCAAGGTGGGGCAGTACATGTCCTCGCGGCTGGATGTGCTGCCCCCCGAGATCACCAAGGAACTCGAGGGGCTGCAGGACGAGGTGCCCGCGGTGGAGTTCTCCGCCATCCGCGCACTGGCGTCGCGCGAGCTCGGCGTGCCGCTCGAGGTGGCTTTCTCCTCCGTCGACGAGGTGCCCCTCGCCGCGGCATCCCTGGGTCAGGCGCATCGCGCCCGTCTCTCCGATGCCGATGCCGCGCAATCCGGTCTCCGCGACGTCGTGCTGAAGGTGCAGCGGCCCGGGATCGATCAGATCGTCGAGGTCGACCTGCGCGCGTTGAGGAAGGTGGCGGGCTGGCTGAGCCGCGTGCGGCTCGTGTCGGACCGCGTCGACATGTTCTCGCTGGTCGAGGAGTTCGCCGTCACGAGCCTCGAGGAGATCGACTACCTGCAGGAGGCGGCCAACTCCGAGCGCTTCGCGGCGATGTTCGGCGACGACGGCCGGGTCGCCGTGCCGGAGGTCGTGTGGGAGCGCACGACGCGCCGCGTCCTCACCCTCCAGGACGTCACTGCGATCAAGATCAGCGACACCGACGGGCTGCGCGCGGCGGGCATCGACCCCGCGGTCGTGGCCCAGGAGTTCGCCGCCGTGATGTTCGACCAGCTCTTCGCGGACGGCTTCTTCCACGCCGACCCGCACCCGGGCAACGTCTTCATCACGCCGATCGCCGTCGACGAGCGGACGGAGACGGATGCCGCGGCTCGCTCCTGGCGGTTCACCTTCATCGACTTCGGGATGATGGGCGAAGTGCCGGAGGGTCTCCGGCGCGGTCTCCGACGCCTGCTCATCGCCGCGGCATCCCGTGACGGCAAGGGCCTCGTCGACGGCATCCGCGACGTCGGCGTGCTGCTTCCCAACGCCGACACGGCCGAGCTGGAGCGCGCGATGACGCAGCTGTTCGCCCGGTTCGGCGGGATGGGGTTCGCGGAGCTGCAGGAGGTCGATCCCCGCGAGTTCCGCGCGTTCGCGATCGAATTCGGCGACATCGTGCGATCGCTGCCGTTCCAGCTCCCGGAGAACTTCCTGCTGATCATCCGCGCCATGTCGCTGACGTCGGGCATGTCGAGCACGCTGGATCCGAAGTTCAACATCTGGGATGCCGTCGAGCCGTATGCGAACCGCCTCATCCGCGAGGAGAGCGGCAACGTCGTGCAGGCCTTCGCGAAGGAGGCTCTGTCGACGCTCCAGGTGGCCGCCCGGCTGCCGAAACGGGTAGACGCCTTCATGGTCCGCGTGGAGGACGGCCGCATCGCCGTGCAGACGCCGGGGCTCGACCGCCGGGTGGCAGCTCTGGACCGGCTCGGTCGCCGCATCCTTTCGGGCGTGATCTTCGCGGCGCTCCTCATCAGCGGCGCGGTGCTGCGACCCGACGACGTCGTCTTCGGCTCGGTGCTGATGGGCGTCTCCGCGCTGCCCCTGCTCCACGTGCTGTTCGGCGGAATCCTCAGCGGTCGCCGCTGAGTGCCTTCCGCGGTGAGTCGGCATCGCCGGCGCGCCGCCGTTCGAGGCGGACGCGCGCGACGATCAAGCCGGCGATGGTGGCACCCAGCCCGCCGACGACCATGTCTCCGATCGTGTCGTCGTACGTGACGTAGATCTGATCGCTGATCCAGGTGAACCCGGCCCACTCGACCATCTCCCACACCGCGCTGAGCGCGAGACCGATGACCGGTACCAGGACGCGGGCCGACTGCGGGCGCCGTGAGGGGTCCGTCGAGCGCGGAAGCACGCCCCACCAGCCGAAGAGGACGAACACCATCGCGGCGATGACCCCGGTAGCCACGAAATGGACGGCGATGTCCCACCACCAGATCGAGGTGTAGAGGTCGAGGACGTTGCTCCAGGCCGCGATGAGCACGCACACGCTGTAGACGATGTCGAAGGCGGGCCGCGCGCCGACGAAACGCGGGATCAGCAGGGCCGGAAGCGCGAAGGCCAGGACCCCGGCATCCGTCCAGGTGAATCCGATCGCGGCCACGATGACGCTCACGAGTCCGAGCAGCCGCAGGGCGTCGGCGCTCCACTCCGCGGGACCGTGCGGCCGACGTAGGAATTCGTCGATCATGCGGGCTCCTCCGTCAGTCTCACGACGGCCTGGACGGGGAGGTGATCGGACGGCCAGAGGCCTCCGATCGAGGCCGCGTTCACGCCGACGCGCTCGACGTCGACGTCGCGGGTGATGGCGATCCAGTCGATGCGGCGTCCCCGCGCACGCGGCGGGCGATACCCGCCGAAGGTGTCCCAGGGCGGGGTGACACGCTCGTGCGCCGCCCCCCAGGCGTCGCGCAGCACACCCTCCGCATAGAGCTCTGCGGCGACCTCGGACGCGGGCAGGCTGTTCATGTCGCCGAGCACGACGACCGCCCCGGCGGTCTCGGCTGCCAGGAGTCGCAGTCGCTCGGCCGACCGCATGCGGGAGCGCGCCGAGAACGGGTCGAGGTGGGTGTTCAGCACGCGGAGGCCGCGACCCGTCGCGCGATCTCGCAGCCGGACGTCGACGACCGTCCTCGGCATGAGGTTGCCCCACGACATCGATCCCGGCTGGTCGGGCGTGTCCGACAGGGCCGACTGCGTCCACGACAGGAGCTCGAGGCGACCGGTGTCGAAGAAGACGGGGCAGCCTTCGCCGCGGCCGTCCCGGCCTCGCCCCCGGCCGACGCGGCGGTAGCCGTCGCCGAGCGCGTCGCCGAGCGCTGACGCCTGGTCGGGGAGCGCCTCCTGCACGCCGATGACGGCGGGGCGCTCGTGCCGCAGCAGCCGCCCGAGGAGCGGCGCACGCCGAGCCCAGTCGTCCACGCGCCGGGTGGGCGCCATGCGCCGCCGGACGTTGAGCGTCATGAGGTGCAGCGCGGGTGCGGGAACGGCTCCGACGAGAGGGCCTCCGGTCATCGTCGCGGCCGCCTCGCGGGGGCCGGTCGGGCGAGACGCACGGCTCTCCGCGCCCAGCGGATCGGGGGGAAGTCGGCGGGCCAGTGACGGACCACCGTGCGGAACCCGCGGTCGATCCGCCGGGCGAAGCCCCGCGGCTGGGTGAACGGCCGCATCGAGATCCCCATCGGGGAGTCCCGCAGATACCCGATCGGGTACCGCTCGCCGATGTGGAAGGCGAGGTCGAGGTCGTCGTGGAGTCCGGGATCGGAACGGTGCACCTGCGAGCGGATGCTGCGCCACGCGCTCCGGCGAAGCGCGAGGTTCGAGCCGAAGAGCGGTCGGTGGCCGAGCGCGGGAGCCGTCGATGCCGCATAGGACGTGAGGTACACCGCCGCCAGCGGACGCCGCAGGCGTCGCGGGCCGTCGGTGAAGCGGGCGCCGCCGGTGACGGCGCCGACATCGGGACGTTCGGCGAAGGCCCGCTCGACCGACTCGACCCACGTACGCGCCGGGGTGCAGTCGGCGTCCAGTCTCAGGATCAGGTCGCCGGTCGCGGCGTCGTAGCCGGTCGCGCTGGCCGCCGGGATGCCGGGCGCGCCGCAGGGCACCACTCTCGCCCCCGCATCGCGTGCCGTCTGCGCCGAGCAATCGGTCGAGCCGTTGTCGACGACGACGATCTCGTCGGGGACGCGCGACTGCAGGGCCAGCGCACGCAGGCAGCGGCGGAGGTCGTCGGCGTCGTCCTTGACGGGGATCACCACCGACACGGTCGATCGGGGGACGTCGTCGGACACGTCGCTCCTTGATGCTCGGGTCCGGCCACCGTAGCCGCGGGCGCGGGAGGGACCCGGGCCCGTTGACACCGCACGACGGGATCGATACACGCGGGCCGTGTCGCCGGAACGGCGTAGCCTGACCGGGTGACCGACCTCTCCTCCGCCTCGACCGCACGGGCGCAGCTGAGCGAACTGGCCGCCGTGGCGGCATCCGATGACCCCGGTCCGCGACTGGGCGTCTTCGAGGCGCTCCCCGAGCCCCCGAATGCCCGCCCCGCCGCCGTTCTGATCCTCTTCGGAGTGCTCGACGGGCTTCCCGCCGACCACGACGCGCAGGCGAGCGCCGTGTCCAGCGACCTCGACGTGCTGCTGCTCGCCCGGGCGGACACGTTGCGCGCGCATCCCGGACAGGTCGCGTTCCCGGGCGGCCGCGTCGACCCGGAGGACGACGACGCCGTCGCCGCGGCACTGCGCGAGGCCGTCGAGGAGACCGGGCTGGATCCCTCCGGCGTCGAGGTCCTCGGCCCGCTGGCCGCGCTGCCCCTCGAGTTCTCCCGGCACCTCGTCACTCCCGTGCTGGCGTGGTGGCGGCATCCGTCTCCCGTCCGCGTCGTCGACACAGCCGAGTCCGCCGACGTCTTCCGCGTGCCCGTCGCCGACCTCCTCGACCCCGCGCATCGCGGCGTGACCGTACTGCGGCGCGGGGGGGAGGTGTTCCGCGGCCCGGGCTTCATGGTGCGGACGCCCTCGGGCGAGCACATCGTGTGGGGCTTCACAGGGCTGATCCTCGACGCCCTGTTCGACCGTCTCGGCTGGACGGAGCCCTGGGACCGGGACCGCGTCCTGCCCCTCCCGCTGCCGTGACACCGACCGGCTGAGCGGAGACCCTGTCGGTATTCCTCCGCGGGGAGTAGCTTTCCGGCATGCACGTCGACAGGGGGACGCAGGAACCGGGCGGTGCGGACGAAGTCGACGCCGCGCGCGATGCTCTGCACGCGCGCGGCGCGACGGGAATGGCCGGTTCCGAGCACATTTCCGACCCCAAAGAGGTCGCTTCGGGTATAGCCTCGAGTCGCCAAGGGGAGGCACTGGGGGAGGGCGGCGCGAGGAAGCGCTGACCGTCGATCCCGTCGCACCCCCCATCCGATTGGGAGAGAGCGACGAACAACGCGTATGACCCGCGTCCCGACCCCCCGACGCAGGAACCGACACCGCAGAGTGCATTCATGACTCCGCGGCCGGATTCTGGCGCGTCCCGGCCGGCCACCACGCCGCCCGGCGCGCGGCCGTCGAAGAAGCCCGTCCGCCCCACGCCTCGCCCGGCGACGGGCGGCGGTAAGCGCCCCGTGGGCGGCGTGGACCGGACGTCGGCGACGGATGCTGCGGGTGCCGGTGCCGGCGGTCGTCCCGGCATCAGCGGCGTTGAAGCCTTCCCCGGGGACGCTGCGGGCAGCGCGAAGAAGGCCGGCGGCGCGCAGAACCAGGGCGGGTCGAAGAAGCCGTCCGGCAGGAAGAAGCCGGCGGTGGGCAAGAGGCCTCCGGTGGGCCAGAAGCCTGCGGTGGGCAGGAAGCCCCCGGTGGGGAAGAAGCCGCCGATGGGCCAGAAGCCACCGGCGGCTCCGCAGCAGTCGGGAAGCGCGCCGACCTCCGCCATCGGATCGCCGAAGCCGAAGCCCGAGCCGCAGGCTCCCGTCACGCAGAACGACGAGGAGTCGACACATCCCGCGTCCGTCACGAAGCCGGCTACGGCGGAGAAGCCGGCCGCGAAGAAGAAGCCCTTGTCCGCGGGCAAGCCCGCCGCGGCGAAGAGGCCGAACCCGGCGAAGAAGCCCGCTCCGGCGGGCGAGCCGGCTGCGGAGAAGAGCACGAACGCGCAGCGGCCCCCGACGACCGCCGCATCGGCGTCCACGGACTGGAGACAGCCCGCCGCGCTCGGACGAGCGCGCGTCAGCACACCCCCACCGCGACCGACCGGCGGACTCCCCGCCCCGCGCACTACTCCGCCCATCACCAAGCCCGCCTACGTCGCGACGTCGAAGACAGCCCGGGCGGCCGTCGCCGCCCCTCCGCTCGCCGCACCGTTCCCCGCCCAGAAGGCTCCGGAGCCGTCGACGACGCAGCGCGTCGGCGCCTGGGTGCGCGAACGCGCCCTCCTGGTGAGCCTCGCGCCCCTCGCTGTCCTCGTGGTCCTGCTGGCCGGCGGCCTCGTGCTCTCCCTCTCCACCGCCCGTCCGGTCGACCCCGCCGTCGCTCCTCCGGCAGCGGAGGCCCCCGCTGCCCAGGAGCCGGCCGCCCCGCAGCCTGCTGCGGAGGCGCCGGCCGCGGAAGCGCCCGCGGGCGCCGCGCTGCCCGACGCCACGATGGCGTCCGTCACGACCTGGGTGCGCGACAACCTCGGCACCTCCGCCACCGTGCTGGTCGACGGCGATGTCGCCGAACAGCTCTTCCTCGCCGGCGTCGCCTCCGCGCGGATCGTCGACGCCTCCAGTCCGGCCGCCGCCGACGCGGACTGGCGCTCGATCGGGTACCTCGTCGACACCGCATCCCTGCGCGCTCAGCTCACACCCGGCGTCGGTGCGGGGCAGGCTCTGGACGCGTCCGTTCCCGTCGCCGCCTTCGACGGCGCCGAGATCCGCGCCGTCGCGCCGCAGGGCAGCATCCTGGCCGCCTCCGACCAGCAGCACGCCGCCGACGTGCGCCTGCGCGTCGGTCAGGAGCTCCTCGCGAACCCCGGGGTCCGGATGTCCGACGCCGAACGGGCGGTCGTGGCATCCGGTCGCGTCGATGACCGCATCGTGGTCATCCTCGCGACGATGGGCTCGGCCGCCGACGTGCAGGTCAGCGGCTTCCCGCTGGTCGACGGCGAGACCGACGGGGTGATCCGCACGGTGGCCGTGAGGAGCCTCGGCGGCGTCAGCCTCGTCGCCGACGGGCAGCCGACAGCCGACGCACGCGCCCTCGTCGACGGCTTCCTCGGCACGTACACACCGTCCCTCGTCGCCGCCGACGGCGAAGACCTCATCCTCCGCTACCCCGTTTCGATCGGCACCACGATCGAATGACCGCCCACCACACAGGAAGAAGAAGCACATGAGCACCACCCGAATCGTGCGTGCCGGCATCGTCGCCGCTCTCACCGCTCTCGCTGTCACCGTCTCCATCGCCGCCCCCGCGTCTGCAGCCTCGCCCTCCACGGCAGCGGCTCCGTCCGCGGTCGCGCAGCCCGGCTGGCTCCGGCTCGGCCACTTCTCGCCCGACACGAAGCAGGTCGACGTGCGCGTCGCCTCGATCAGCGGTGGCGACCCCGTCCTCGAGCTGAACTCGGTCGGCTACGGCGACGTGTCCGACTACCGTGTGCTGCCCGCGGGCACGTACACCGTCAGCATGATCTCGGCGGGGTCGGGCGACTGGAGCAAGGTGGCCATCTCCGCGACCGTGTCCGTCGCCTCGGCCGACGCCACGACCGTCGCCGCCTACGGGCCGAACTCGGCGCTGCAGGTGCGGGCGTTCGAGGACGACCTCACCACGCCGACCCCGGGCAACGCGCGCATCCGCGTCGTGCAGGCCTCCACGCTGTCTCCGAGCGTCGACGTCAAGACCTCCACTGGCCTCGCCGTGGCGACCGGAGCGAAGTCGGGCACTGCGACGACGTACGCCGAGGTGCCGGCCGGTCCCTGGACCCTCGACCTCACCGCCGCCGGAGGCAAGACGGACCGCGTCGACGTCAACGTCGCCGACGGCAGCGTCACCTCGCTGTTCGTGCTCGACAACGCCCAGGGCGGCCTGACGATCATCCCGATCCTCGACAGCGCCGACGTCGGACTGACCCCGGTCGGCGGCGTGCAGACCGGGGGCGGCTTCCTCGCCTCCGCGCAGGCACGCAGCGTCGGCGGGGCCGGACTGCACGCGCTGCTGTCCTGATGTCGTCGACGACCGCAGGACGACCGCGCCTCGCCGCGGCCGTCCTGGCGGCCGCGATCGCGCTCACGACGGCGGGCTGCGCCTCGACCGCCGGGAGCCTGCCGGCGCCCGTCGCGACGCCGACGCCGACGGCGTCGGCGAATCCGCTCGCCGCGGGAGGGCTCCAGGATCCGAGGGAACGGGATGCCGCGGCATCCGCCCCCGCGGAGGTTCCGGTGCGCGTCATGATCCCCGCCCTCGGAGTGGACTCGGCGCTCGAGGATCTCGGCCTCGACGCGGACGGACGGCTGGCCGCGCCCGTCGACTACGACCTGGCCGGCTGGTACGCCGGGGGAGTGCGGCCCGGAGACATCGGTCCCGCCATCATCGCCGGGCACGTCGATTCGCCGACCGCACCGGCCGTCTTCGCCCGCATCGGAGAACTCGCCCCGGGAGACGAGGTGATCACGGTGGCCGCCGACGGATCGCAGCACCGCTTCACCGTGACGGGCACGACGCAGTCGGCGAAGTCGGAGTTTCCGACGGACGCCGTCTACAGCAACGTGCCGACCCCCGAGCTGCGGCTGATCACCTGCGCGGGAGCCTTCGACACGTCCATCGGCCACTACACCGACAACCTCGTCGTCTTCGCGTCACTCGCCGACTGAGCGCGGCGCGTCCTCCCCGGCGGGCGGGCCGGCCGCCGGCAGACGGTCTGCGCGGACGGCGCCGTTCGCGCGGCGCCGCCGGACCAGCCTCACGATGCCCCACACGACGAGTGCGACGACGGCGATCACGAGGACCCACGGGATCAGGAAGCCCAGCGCGATCACCAGCCCGTTCAGCGCGGCGATCAAGCCGTTCCAGCCGGCCGCGAGACCGTCGCCGAACCCCGCAGGATCAGCGGTCACCGCGACGGTGCGCGGCACGACCGACACCGACAGCGAGGACATGTCCACCTGCGCGTCGAGGTACTGGAGTTGCTGCTGCAGCGACTCCAGGGTGGCCTGACGCTCCGAGAGCGCCGACTCGGCGGCGATGAGGTCGCCGACGCTTCCCGCCTCGGCCATCAGAGCGGTGAGACGGTCGACGGAGGCCTGCGCCGCGTCGATGCGGGCCTGGAGGTCGATCGACTGATCGGTGACGTCCTGCCGGCTCGTGGAGGACTCGGTCACCTCGCCCACGTCCGCGAGCCGGTCCATCACGCCGGCGAGCTGGTCGGACGGCACCCGCACGGTGACCCAGCCGCCGTCGACCGGCGCCGGTGCGGAGGTGGTGTCGCCGATGCCGCCCTCGATGGGGACGGGCACGCCGGATCGGCCCACGGTGGACGACTCGACGAAGCCGCCCGCGGCCACGGCCGCGTCGCTCACCTGGCGCAGCGCGGCCCGCACGTCGTCGACCACGACGGTGGCCGAGCCCGACGCGATGATCTCGCGCGCGGCATCAGCCGCGGCGCCGGCGGCGGACTGCACGGACGACCCGGCGGCGGATTCGGCTCCGGATCCCCTCGCGGTGTCCGGCGCGGCGGCCTCCGGGGCGACGGCGTCCGACGCGATGCTCCCGGCTGACCCGGCTCGGCCGGAATCCGTCCCGGCGGACCCGGATGCCGGGGCCACCGCGCTCTCCTCGCGCACCGGCGTCACGATGCCGCCCACGGCGGGGGCGATCAGGGCGGCGACGACCACCACGGCGGCTGCGGCGCCGGCGCCCCACCAGACGCGTCCGCGACGCGCCCGACGGTTCTGCGACGTCGCGCGCTCGGCGGCGATGTCGGCGAAGAGCGCCTCCTCCATCGCGTCGACGCGCTCGTCACCCAGGTGGGGGAGCTGCGGGAGCGAGCCGGAAGCGGACGGCGGGATGGAAGTGGTCATGACGTGCTCTCCGATTCGGTCATCGCCGTCCGCACGCGCGTGCGGATGCGGGAGAGACGGTTGCGCACGACGCCGTGGCCGACGCCCAGCTCATCGGCGGCGACCTGGTAGGCGTACCCCTCGGCGGCGCACAGACGGAAGATCTCCCGATCCAGGTCGCCGAGGCCTTCGACCTCGCGCAGGATGGCCGCGGTCGTCTGCGCGTCCACGACCTAGTGCGCCACGTCCACCGTCGCCGGCAGCGCCTCCTCCACCAGGGCGGTGGTGTGGGCGCGGTCGCGGCGGCGGCGGCGCACGCGATTGGCGGCCTGGAACCGGCAGATGGTGGCCAGCCACGGGAGCAGCGAGTCGCCGGCGAGCTCGAGGCCCCCGAGTTTCCGCCACGCCACGAGGAAGGTCTCCTGCGTCACGTCCTCCGCATCGGCGGGATCGCCGAGCAGGGCGTGCGCCGTCCAGTACACCGGGCGGACGTACGCGCGGTAGAGGGAGCGGAACGCGCGCTCGCTGCCGCCCGCGGCCAGGGCCACGAGCGCGCGGTCGTCGCGCGGATGCTGCTCGGTCATGTCGTCCGTCCGATCGGGGTGGTCACCGGGCGGTGACCACTGTCTCGCATTCGTCTCTCACCACACCAGTGTCCGCATCGGCCCGATCGTCTCAGATCCCGCGCGGCTGTATCCTGGACCGGCGAGAGGGAGTATCCCGTCATCGCGCGCCCGTCATCACGGAGGCCGCAGACGGCCGCCCGGGCCGCGACGCCGCATCCGGTTCGGACAGATGCCGCGGGGAGAGACTTTCGGGCATCCGTCATCCCCTCCTCGAAAGGCCGTGAGCCGCTGTGGAACTTCCCGCCTGGTTCGAGATCGGCTCGCTCGTCGTCCTCGTGCTCATTCTGGCCGCCGACCTGCTGCTGATCCTGAAGCGCCCCCACATCCCCTCCACGAAGGAGTCGACCCTCTGGGTCATCTTCTACGTCACCCTGGCGCTGGCGTTCGCGGGGATCATGTGGGCGTTCGTCGGCGGTGAGTACGCCGGCCAGTTCGTCGCCGGCTGGCTGACCGAGTACAGCCTCTCGATCGACAACCTCTTCGTCTTCGTGCTGATCATGAGCCAGTTCGCGGTGCCGCGCCGGTATCAGCAGGAGGTGCTGATGGTCGGCATCATCATCGCGCTCGTGCTGCGCGGCGCGTTCATCCTGGTCGGCGCGACCGTCATCGAGAACTTCAGCCCGATCTTCTACGTGTTCGGCGCGTTCCTGGTGTGGACGGCGTTCCGCCAGGCCTTCCCCGGCGACGACCACTCCGACGACGTGCAGCGGGAGAGCTTCATCGTGCGCAGCCTGCGCCGGATGGTCGACATCAGCGACCACTACGACGGCAAGAAGCTGCGCACGGTCGTCGACGGCAAGAAGATCTTCACGCCGATGATCATCGTCTTCGCCGCCATCGGCGTGACCGACCTGCTGTTCGCGATCGACTCGATCCCCGCGATCTTCGGCATCACAGAGAGCCCGTTCATCGTGTTCACGGCGAACCTGTTCGCCCTCATGGGACTCCGCCAGCTGTACTTCCTGCTCGGCGACCTGCTCGACCGCCTGCGCTACCTCCACTACGGCATCGCGTTCATCCTGGCCTTCATCGGCGTGAAGCTCGTGCTGCACGCCATGCACGTCAACGAGCTGCCGTTCATCAACGGGGGCGAGCCGATCGAGTGGGCGCCCGAGATCTCCACCTGGGTCTCCCTCGGCGTCATCGTGGCCTCGATGGCGGTGGCCACCGTCGCGAGCCTGGTGGCCTCGTCCCGCGACGTGCGCACGGCCGGGACACCGGATGCCGCGGCATCCGTCGTCGCGGAGGAAAAGGGCACCCCGCCCACCGCGTGACGCGATCCCGCGGCGCGGGGCGACCCGGGCGTGGCGTAACACGGTGGTAATGTGACCGGGTGCACATCGCCCGACTTCTTCTTAGCGGCCGCGACGAGTCCTAGTTTCCAGGCCTCCCTCGTCGCGGAGTTCTTTCGCGGGCTTGATCCCCTCTGAGGAGAGCACCAGAACAATGAGCACACCCACCCCCGAGGCATCCGTCATCTCGGATCGCCCCCGCACGCTGGCGGAGAAGGTCTGGGACGACCACCTGGTCGTCAAGGGCGAGGACGGCCAGCCCGACCTCATCTACATCGACCTGCACCTGGTCCACGAGGTCACGAGCCCGCAGGCCTTCGACGGCCTCCGCTCGGAGGGCCGGCCGCTGCGCCGCCTCGACCTCACGATCGCGACGGAGGATCACAACACCCCGACGCTCGAGATCGACAAGCCGATCGCCGACCTCACCAGCCGCACGCAGATCGAGACGCTGCGACGCAACGCCGCGGAGTTCGGCGTGCGTCTGCACTCTCTCGGCGACAAGGAGCAGGGCATCGTGCACGTCGTCGGCCCCCAGCTGGGGCTGACGATGCCGGGCATCACCGTGGTGTGCGGCGATTCCCACACCTCCACCCACGGGGCCTTCGGCGCCATGGCGTTCGGCATCGGAACCAGCGAGGTCGAGCACGTCATGGCCACCCAGACGCTGCCGCTCACGCCGTTCAAGACGATGGCGATCACCGTCGAGGGCGAGCTGCGCGAGGGCGTCACCGCGAAGGACATCATCCTGGCCGTCATCGCGAAGATCGGCACGGGCGGCGGACAGGGCTACGTGCTCGAGTACCGCGGCAGCGCCATCCGCTCCCTCTCGATGGAGGGCCGCATGACGATCTGCAACATGTCGATCGAGGCCGGCGCCCGCGCCGGCATGGTCGCGCCCGATGAGACGACGTTCGCCTATGTGAAGGGTCGTCCACACGCGCCGACCGGGCAGGACTGGGACGACGCCGTCGCCTACTGGCGCACCCTTCCGAGCGACGAGGGCGCCGTGTACGACGCCGAGGTGTTCCTGGACGCCGCGGAGCTCGAGCCGTTCGTCACCTGGGGCACCAACCCCGGCCAGGGCGTCTCACTGTCGGACGTCGTTCCCACGCCCGCCGACATCGCCGACCCCAACGAGCGGACCGCGGCCGAGCGGGCGCTCGAGTACATGGACCTCGTGCCCGGCACGCCGCTGAAGGACGTCGCGGTCGACGCCGTGTTCATGGGCTCCTGCACGAACAGCCGCATCGAGGACCTCCGAGCCTTCGCGTCGATCATCCAGGGCCGCACCAAGGCGCCGGGCGTGCGCGTCATGGTCGTGCCCGGCTCCGCGCGGGTGCGCCTGGAGGCCGAGGCCGAGGGGATCGACAAGATCGTCACCGACTTCGGCGCCGAGTGGCGCTTCGCCGGCTGCTCGATGTGCCTGGGCATGAACCCCGACCAGCTCGCCCCGGGGGAGCGCTGCGCCTCCACGAGCAACCGCAACTTCGAGGGCCGCCAGGGCAAGGGCGGTCGCACGCACCTCGTCTCGCCCCTCGTCGCCGCGGCGACGGCCATCCGCGGCACGCTGTCGAGTCCGAGCGACCTGGCGCGCGAGAAGGTCGAGGCCTGAGCATGGAGAAGTTCCTGACGCACACCGGCGTCGTCGCCCCGCTGAAGCGGTCGAACGTCGACACCGACCAGATCATCCCCGCCGTCTACCTCAAGCGCGTCACCAAGACGGGCTTCGAGGACGCCCTGTTCGCCAACTGGCGGCAGGACCCCGGGTTCGTACTCAATCAGCCGGCCTTCGCCGGGGCGTCCGTGCTCGTCGCCGGTCCCGACTTCGGCACCGGCTCCAGCCGCGAGCACGCCGTCTGGGCGCTCCGCGACTACGGCTTCGCCGTCGTGCTGAGCCCGAAGTTCGCCGACATCTTCCGCGGCAACTCCGGCAAGCAGGGCCTGCTGGCCGGCGTCATCTCCGAGGACGACGTGCACCGGATCTGGGAGGCGGTGGATGCCGCGCCCGGCGTGCAGATGACCGTCGATCTCCAGCAGCGCGTCGCCGCACTGGGCGACCTCCAGGTGCCCTTCGACATCGACGATTACACTAGGTGGCGGCTTCTCGAAGGGCTCGACGACATCGGGCTCACCCTGCGCAACGAGGACAGGATCGCGCAGTTCGAAGCGCGCCGGGAGGCGTGGCGGCCTCGGACGCTGCCCGTTCCCTGACCCGGGGTCCGCTCCACAAGAGCGCTCACCCCCTCCGCTCCGCCCTCGACCACACAGATGAGGTTCCCCCTATGAAGACACTGCTCAACGACGCCGACTCCGCAGGACGGCCCGAGGCGGCGCTGTCGGGGGAGACCATCCGCATCCGCGGCGGTCGGCCGCTGCGCGGACGGGTGGAGGTCAAGGGCGCCAAGAACCTCGTCACCAAGGCGATGGTGGCCGCGCTCCTCGGCGACACCCCGAGCACGCTGCGCGACGTACCCGACATCAGCGACGTCAAGGTCGTGCGCTCGCTCCTCGAGGTGCACGGCGTGCGCGTCGAGACGGGCGCCGAGGAGGGCACGCTCCACTTCGACCCGAGTGGAGCGGTCGCCGCGCACTTCGAGGAGATCGACGCGCACGCGGGCGCATCCCGGATCCCGATCCTGTTCTGCGGACCGCTGCTGCACCTCCTCGGCGAGGCGCTCATCCCTGATCTCGGCGGCTGCCGCATCGGCGACCGTCCGATCAACTTCCACATGGACGCGCTCCGCGCGTTCGGCGCCATCGTCGACAAGAGCTACGAGGGCATCCGCATCACCGCTCCCGACGGTCTGCACGGCGCGAACATCGAGCTGCCGTACCCGAGCGTCGGGGCGACCGAGCAGGTGCTGCTGACGGCCGTCCGCGCGAAGGGCACCACGGAGCTGCGCAACGCGGCCATCGAGCCCGAGATCATGGACCTGATCGCCGTGCTGCAGAAGATGGGCGCGATCATCTCCTACGAGCCGAACCGCGTGCTCCTCATCGAGGGCGTCGATTCGCTCCGCGGCTACGACCACCGCGCGATCTTCGATCGCAACGAGGCGGCGTCCTGGGCGTGTGCCGCCCTGGCCACCGACGGCGACATCTTCGTCGGCGGAGCGCGCCAGCAGGAGATGCTGACCTTCCTCAACGTCTTCCGCAAGGCCGGCGGCTGGTTCGACGTGCGCGAGGACGGCATCCAGTTCCGCCGCGGCGACCGTCTGACGCCCGTCGTCGTCGAGACGGACGTGCACCCCGGGTTCATGACCGACTGGCAGCAGCCGCTCATCGTGGCGCTGACGCAGGCCCAGGGCACCTCCGTGGTGCACGAGACGGTCTACGAGAACCGCCTCGGCTTCACCGAGGCGCTGGTCCAGATGGGTGCTGACATCGTCGTGCACCCGCAGGGCATCGACAGCCCCGATCGACGGGTGCCGCGTCGCGCCCTCGAGCAGGCCGCCGTCGTCACCGGCCCCACGCCGCTGCACGGCGCCGAGGTCGTCGTCCCCGACCTCCGCGGCGGCTACAGCTACGTCATCGCCGCCCTCGCCGCACAGGGCGAGTCGGTCGTGTCGAACATGGGCATCATCCGGCGCGGGTACGAGAAGTTCTTCGCCAAGCTCGACGCGCTCGGCGCCGACTTCGACGTCATCGGCTGAGCCATGGCCCGGACCGAACAGCGCGACGCCCGCGAGCCCCGTCCCTTCGTCTTCCGATTCCTGGCCGCCATCGTGGTGCCGCTGGTGTCGGTGCTGGCGAAGATCCGCGTCCGTCCCGGCGACGAGATGCCGCGCACCGGCGCCTACGTGCTGGCCCCGAACCACTACACCGAGATCGATCCGCTGATCGTGGCCGTCGCGGTGTGGCGCCTGGGCCGTCCGCCCCGCTTCCTCGCCAAGGAGAGCCTCTTCCGCGCTCCCGTGCTCGGCTGGGCGCTGAAGGCCACCGGCATGGTGCCCGTCGCACGGTCCAGCTCGAGCGCATCGGCCAAGCAGACCCTCGAGGCCTCCGAGTCGCTCGTGCGCCACGGCCGCGGCGTGATCGTCTACCCCGAGGGCACGCTCACCCGCGACCCCGACATGTGGCCCATGCGCGGGAAGACCGGTGCGGTCCGCCTCGCGCTCGAGGCCGGCATCCCGCTCATCCCGATGGCCCACTGGGGAGCCCAGGCCGTCATGGCCCGGTACGGCAAGAAGGTGAGCCTCTGGCCGCCTCGCAAGCCCGTGACCGTCGCCGTCGGCGCGCCCGTCGACCTGTCCGACCTGCAGGGACGGCACATGTCTCCTGCCGTGCTCAACGAGGCGACGACGCGCCTGATGAACGCCATCACCGGTCTCCTGGAGGAGCTGCGCGACGAGAAGGCCCCGGCGGAGCGCTGGAACCCGTCCGCGCACGGACAGAGGGAGACGGGACGCCTTGAGCCGTAGAGCCGAACCCGCCGCGCGCCCCCGCGTCGCCGTCATCGGTGCAGGCAGCTGGGGTACGACCTTCGGCAAGATCCTGGCCGACGGCGGCGCCCACGTCACGATGTGGGCGCGCCGCCCGGAGCTGGCGACCGAGATCAACGAGGCCAAGCGAAACAGCGGCTACCTGCCCGGCATCAACCTGCCGCGCACGATGACGGCCACCGCGCACCTCTCGGAGGCCCTCGACGGTGCCGAGCAGGTGTACCTGTCCATCCCCAGCCAGGCGCTGCGCGAGAACCTCAAGGCGGTGCGCGCGCTCGTCGAGGGCACGGACGCCCCGCTGGTCTCCCTCATGAAGGGCGTGGAGAAGCGCACCGGACTGCGCATGAGCCAGGTCATCGAGCAGGAGCTGGCGTGCGATCCGGCACGCATCGCCGTGGCCTCCGGACCGAACCTCGCGCTCGAGATCGCCCGCGAGCAGCCCACCGCCGCGGTCATCTCGTCGATCAGTCAGGACACGGCCGACGCGGTCGCGCGCCGTGCACGCAACGACTACTTCCGCACGTTCGTCAACACGGACGTCATCGGCACCGAGTTCGGCGGCGTGCTCAAGAATCTCATCGCCGTGGCGATCGGCATCGTCGACGGCGTCGGCTACGGCGAGAACACGAAGGCCTCGATCATCACCCGCGGACTCGTGGAGATGACCGACTTCGCCGTCGCGCAGGGCGCGCACCCCGAGACGCTTCAGGGTCTGGCCGGGCTCGGCGACCTCATCGCCACGTGCCAGTCGCCCCTCAGCCGCAACAACACCGCGGGGCGGCTGCTGGGCCAGGGGTACTCCTTCCAGGACGTGGTCAAGCAGATGAACCAGACAGCCGAGGGCCTGGCGTCGGTGGCGCCGGTGCTCCAGCTCGCCCGCGAGGCCGGCGTCGAGATGCCCATCGTCGAGCAGGTGAAGAGGGTCCTGGACGGGACCATGAAGCCGCGCGACATCGCGCCGCACCTCACGACGGACGACGACACCCCGAAGGGGGAGAGGACGCAGAATGGACAAGCCGGTGGTGGTGGTGCTCTTTGGAGGTCGCTCCAGCGAACACTCGATCAGTTCCGCCACGGCGGGGGGCGTCCTTCGCGCGATCAACCGTGACCGCTTCCGGGTGATCCCGGTCGGCATCACCCCGTCAGGTGCGTTCGTCCTCGAGGACGACGCGCCCGAGAAGTTCGCGCTGGATCCGGAACGGATGCCGCGGGTCGAGGACAACGGCACCCGCATCATCTGGCCCGAGGCCGCAGGCTCGTCCACGCTGCGGGTCCGCCGCGCGGACGGCCGGGAGGAGGATCTCGGACACGTCGACGTCGTGCTGCCGATCCTGCACGGACCGCACGGCGAGGACGGCACGATCCAGGGGTTCCTCGACACCGTGGAGCTGCCGTACGCCGGCGGCGGGGTGCTGGATTCCGCGCTCTGCATGGACAAGCACTTCATGAAGATCGCGCTGCAGGCCGCGGGCGTGCCCGTGGCGCCCTGGATCACGCTGCGCGCCGCCGACTGGTCGGGCGACCGGTCCGCCGCCGCTGCGCGCATCGCCGAGCGCGCCGCGGGCCTGGAGCTGCCGTGGTTCGTCAAGCCCGCCCGCGCGGGCTCCAGCGTCGGCGTCTCGAAGGTCGACACCGTCGACGAGCTCGCGGAGGCGCTCGACATCGCCTTCGCCGAGGACGACAAGGTGCTCGTCGAGCAGGGGCTGCACGGCCGCGAGATCGAGGTCGGGGTGCTCGAAGGGCGCGGCGGCGAGCCGGCACGATCGTCGCTCCCCGGCGAGATCGTGCTCACCGGGCGCTCCTTCTACGACTTCGAGGGCAAGTACCTCGGCGGCGACGGCGTGGAGGTCGTCTGCCCGGCCGCGATGTCGGACGACGACGCGGCCGCCTGCCGGGAGATGGCGCTCCGCGCCTTCGACGCGGTGGACGGGCAGGGGCTCGCCCGTGTCGACTTCTTCCTCACCGACGCCGGCCCCGTCGTCAACGAGCTCAACACGATGCCCGGCTTCACACCCGTCTCGATGTTCCCCAAGTGCTGGATCGCCACCGGCATGACCTACGCCGAGCTGATCTCCGAACTCATCGACACCGCGCTCGAGCGCGGCTGAGCGGTCACGACGCGGGAGTCGGCGCGGGAGTCGGCGCGTCCGTCGGCGCAGGCGTCGTCTCCGGGTCGGGCACAAGTGTCGCGTCCTCCCGGTCGACGCACTGCCCGTCGACCGGGAGCTGGGAGATGATCGGCGACAGCGCGTCGAGCACCTCGCGGCTCGAGACGCCCTGCAGGCGGTCGTTGTTCTGCGTGTCGAGGAAGAGCTCGATCGCGGGCGTGCGACCGAAGGTGGTCACCCGGTAGGTGGGCGCCTGCGACTCGTCGACGATCCAGTCCACGCCGCTGACGGTGTCGCATCGCAGCGTGGTCGGTCCCGGGGGCGTCACGCCGCAGGTGAACAGCACGGTTGCGGGGTCGCCCCATGCGGCGGTGCTCTGCGCATCCGTCCAGCGGCGCTCCTGCCCGGAGAGCGTGTCGGGGAGGCGCACCATCACCTCTGCGCAGCCCGTGTCGTTGGCGCTCGGCGCCGCCGCCATCGAGACCGTCGACGCGCACCCGGACACGGATGCCGCGGCCACCACGAGCAGCAGGGCGGCCAGCGGACGGGCGAGTCGGAGCATCCCTCCAGGCTACCCGGCGGGCCGCGCGCCCTTCTGAGAACGACCCGGTGCCGCGCGCGTTAGGGTCGTCGGATGACCTCCGCCGCCGACGCCGATCCGACCGTCGGCGCGCTCAGCGAGGCGGAGGTGCTGGCCGCGGTGCTGGCGCAGCTTGGACCGTCCGAGGCCGAGCTCGGTCCCGGTGACGACGCCGCGGTGATCGCGATGCCCGACGGACGGGTCGTCGCCACCGTCGACACGCTCGTGCACGGTCCCGACTTCCGGCTGGCGTGGTCGAGCGCTCTCGACCTGGGGTGGAAGTCCGCGGCCGTGAACCTCGCCGACATCGCGGCGATGGGCGCCCGGCCGGTGGCGCTCCTCGTCGCCCTGGCGATGCCCGACTCGACGCGTCTCTCCTTCGCCGCCGACCTCGCCCGCGGACTCCGCGACGCGTGCGAGACGCTCGCACCCGGGTGCCGGGTGGAGGGAGGAGACCTCACCGCCTCCGACACGCTGACGATCGCGGTGACCGCGCTCGGGTCCCTCGACGGACGCGCCCCGGTGACGCGCGCGGGCGCGCGGCCGGGCGACGTGGTCGCGATCGCCGGCGACCTGGGCCGCGCGGCGCGGGGCCTCGACGTGCTCTTCGAGCGGTTCCGGGATGCCGCGGGCACCCCCGTCGCCGTCGACCCCTCGCTGCTCGACGATGACGAGCGCGCGGCGGTCCGCGCGCAGCTCCGGCCCGCGCCGCCCATCGGGCTCGGCGTCGCCGCCTCGACCGCCGGAGCGACGGCCATGATGGACGTGTCGGACGGACTCCTGCTCGACGCACGGCGGCTGGCTGCAGCATCCGGTGTCACGCTCGCCCTCCGCGCCGGCGCTTTGGGCGACGATCCCGACCTCGCGCTGCGAGGTGGAGAGGATCACGCGCTGCTCGCCGTGTTCCCGGCGGCGGCGGCGCTGCCCGCGGGTTTCCGCGTCCTCGGCGACGTCGTCGCCGAGGCCGCCGATCCGGTGCTCGTCGACGGCGCCGCACCGTTCGGCCGCGGCGGCTGGGATCCCTACCGCGATTGGGACGCCGCGCGGGGCTGAGCAGCATCCCGCGTCAGGGGCCGCCCCACCACATCGTGGTGTCGCCGTACGAGCGGTCGCGGTCCGCGCGCAGACCCGCCGACTCCCAGTCGGGCCGCGCGGAGCGGCGTCCGCGCTCGACCACCACCACGGCGTCGGGGGAGAGCAGGGGGGCGAGAGTCGCGAGGACCTCGTCGAGGGCGGCATCGGTCACGTCGTAGGGCGGGTCGAGGAACACCAGATCGTACGGTCCGCGCGCGGTGCGCAGGAAGGCCGACACCGCCGCGCGGTGGACGGAGACCGACGCGGATGCCGCGGCTCCCGCCGCCGTGACCTTGCGCGCATTGCGGCGGGCGACGGCCGCCGCGGCGGCGTCGCGCTCGACCAGGTCGGCCGACGCCGCGCCGCGGCTGACGGCCTCGAGGCCCAGGGCGCCGGAACCGGCGTAGAGATCGAGCACCCGCGCGCCGTCGATGGCCTCGGCCGACTCGAGCGCCCCGAAGAGCGACTCGCGCACCCGATCGCTCGTCGGGCGGGTGCCGCTGCCGGGGACCTCCAGCGCGATCCCGCCGGCGCGGCCCGAGATGATGCGCGTCACACCCCCACGATATCGGCGCGATCCCTATGCTCAGCCTCAGGGCTCGTGGCCGCGGCATCCGCTCGCGCGCGTCAGAGCCGCCGTTCGAGGGAGACCGACGTGCACCGCACCATGAATCTCGCCGCCGTGGCCGTCGCCGCCGTCGCGCTCACCCTGGGCCTCGCCGGATGCGCGGGCGACCCCGCGGCCGCCCCGACGACGGCGGCTTCGACGATCGCGCCGACGAAGACCGCCTCGCCCACACCGTCGGCCACCCCGACGGCGTCGCCCACGCCGACGCCCACCGTCGCGCCGGCGAACATCCCGACCAGCTGCGACGCGCTGGGCACCGGACCGGAGCGCCAGGAGGCGGTCGGCGACCTCCGCCTCCAGGGCGACGGCGTCGGCTTCGTGCGCCCGGCGCCGGAGGGGGCGACCCTCGCCCTCGGATGCGACTGGATCGTCGGCGATGCGACGGGCATCCTCGTGCTGCTCAGCACGGCGCCCGCGGACGCCGTGACGACCGCGGTGGGCACGCTCTCGGGGCTCGGCTACCAGTGCCAGTTCTCCGACGACTTCGGCGCGCAGTTCTGCAGCAAGCCCGGCACGGCACCCGACACCGAGGAGATGATCGTCGCCCGCGACGACGTCTGGCTCTACATGTCGACCTCCAACCGCAACGGTCGCGGCTACCTCTCGAACATCTCCACCCAGCTCTGGGGATGAGTCCGCGCTGAGGGTCGGCCTGCGTCCGGCGGCGGGCGGTCGGGCGGGTCGGACGCCCGATCTATGCTCGTGTGCATGCCGGACTTCGCCCTCGAATCGCGCCTCGACGGCGCGGTCGGCGGCAAGACGGCCGCAGCGCTCGAGCGGGCCTTCGGCATGCACACCGTCGGCGACCTCCTCGCGCACTACCCGCGGCGCTACGCCCGCCGCGGCGAGCTGACCGCGATCACGTCGCTCCCGGTCGGCGAGCCGGTGACGATCGTCGCCGAGGTGCGGCGCTCCTCCGAGCGGCGCATGCAGAATCGCAAGGGCTCGCTGCTGGAGGTCGTCATCAGCGACGGGCAGGGCGAGCTGTCGCTGACGTTCTTCAACCAGGCCTGGCGCATCAAGGATCTCCGCCCCGGCCGCCGCGGCATCTTCTCGGGGAAGGTGGGGGAGTACCGCAGCTCCCTGCAGCTGACCAATCCCGACTACGAGCTGTTCGACGACGAGGCCACCGCGCAGGTGACGGCCGAGGCCAACGCGAACCTTCCCATCCCGATCTACCCCGCGACCGGCACCGTGGCCAGCTGGCAGATCGCCAAGATCGTGCAGCTGGTGCTCGACGGCCTCGGACCCGTTCCCGACCCGCTGCCCGACGAGTTCCGCCGGCATCGCGGCCTGCTGCCGGCGCGCACGGCCATCGAGAAGATCCACCGCCCCGCCTTCGAGGACGAGATCGAGCCCGCCCGGGCGACGCTGCGCATGCACGAGGCGTTCGTGCTGCAGGCCGCGCTGCTGCAGCAGCGGCAGTTCGTGCGGGCGATGTCCGCGACCCGGCGCGCGGCGGCCGACGGCGGTCTCTTGGCGCGCTTCGACGCGTCGCTGCCGTTCTCCCGCACGCCCGACCAGGTGTCGGTCGGCGACCGCATAGCCCGCGACCTCGTCGGCGACTGGCCGATGAACCGACTCGTGCAGGGCGAGGTCGGCTCCGGCAAGACACTCGTCGCCCTCCGCGCGATGCTGCAGGTGGCCGAGAGCGGCGGTCAGTCGGCGCTGATCGCCCCCACCGAGGTGCTCGCGGCGCAACATGTCCGCTCCATCGCGCGGATGCTGGGGCCCCAGCTGGCGCCGCTGCTCATGCCCACGCTGCTCACCGGCCAGCAGCCGGCCGCGGAGCGCCGGAAGGCGGCCCTGCGCGCCGCGTCGGGGCAGGCGCTGATCGTCGTGGGCACCCACGCCCTCCTCAGCGAGTCGACGACGTTCGCCGACCTCGGACTCGTCGTCGTGGACGAGCAGCACCGCTTCGGCGTCGAGCAGCGCGAGGTGCTCCGCGCGAAGGGCATGGCTCCGCACGCGCTCGTGCTGACGGCCACGCCGATCCCGCGCACCGTCGCCATGACCGTCTTCGGAGACCTGGACGTCTCGACCATCCGCACGCTGCCGGCCGGACGCGCCGGCATCCAGAGCTTCGTCGCGCCCCTCGCCGAGAAGCCGGCGTGGTTCGCGCGCGTCTGGGACCGCATCGCGGAGGAGGTGGGCAAGGGCCACCAGGCGTTCGTCGTGTGCCCGGCCATCGATTCCGACTCGGCCGCGAAGGACGGCGCCGACGAGCCCGCGGCGCCGGAGGACGAGGAGGACGGCGAGCCGACCCGCATGCGCTGGGGCGTCGTGCAGGCGGCGGACGTGCTGTCGCGGCATCCCGCGTTCTCGTCGATCCGCGTGGAGGTCCTGCACGGCAAGATGCCCTCGGATCAGAAGGACGCCGTCATGCAGGCCTTCGCCCGCGGCGACATCGACGTGCTCGTGGCCACGACCGTGGTCGAGGTCGGCGTCGACGTGCCGAACGCCTCGACCATGGCCATCCTCGAGGCCGACCGCTTCGGCGTCTCGCAGCTCCACCAGCTCCGCGGGCGCGTCGGGCGAGGCGGCGTTCCCGGCCTGTGCCTGCTCGTGACCGAAGCGCCGCTCGGCACTCCGGCACGCGAGCGCGTGGAGGCCGTCGCCGCGACGACCGACGGTTTCGAGCTCGCCGAGGTGGACCTCACCCTCCGGGGCGAGGGCGACGTGCTCGGCGACCGCCAGTCCGGCGTCCGGTCGTCGCTGCGGCTGCTGCGCGTGGTGGCCGACGCCGACATCATCGCCGAGGCCCGCGCGGAGGCGGAGCAGGTGCTCGACGAAGATCCCGCCCTGGTGCGGCACCGCGAGCTGGCGGCGGCGATCGAGCGGCGCGTGGGGTCGCAGGAACGCGCCGCCCTCGCGAAGAACTGACGGACGGCCTGGGTAGGCTGAGCGCATGAACAGCCGGATCGCCGTCGTCCCGGGGTCCTTCGACCCGCCGACGCTCGGACACCTCGACGTGATCCGCCGGGCGGCGGCGCTGTACGACCGTTTGCACGTGCTCGTGGTGCACAACCCGGGCAAGGAGGCGATGCTCCCCATCGCCCAGCGTCTGGCGCTGCTGGAGCAGTCGATCGCCGAGGGCGACGTCGAGGGCGACGTGGTCGTCGCCTCCTGGTCGATGGGTCTTCTGGTCGACTACGCGACCGACGTCGACGCCGGCGTGCTGGTGAAGGGCATCCGGTCGCAGGTCGACGTCGCGTACGAGACGCCCATGGCGATCGTCAACCGTCACCTCGCCCACGTCGAGACGGTGTTCCTCCTGCCCGATCCGGCGCACGCCATGGTGTCGAGCTCGCTCGTGCGCCAGGTGGCGGGTCTGGGCGGCGACGTCTCGCCGTTCGTCCCGCCCGCGGTGGCCCGCTTCCTCGACCCCGAGCGCGCCGCCCGCTGATCCCGGTTCTCCGGGCGGACGGTACGATTGTCTGTCGTGAGCAGGTATCGACCAGGACCATTCGCGTTGCACGTGCGCGACATCGTGCGCGCCCCGGGGGAGATGCGCGAGTTCGCGTTCTCGGTGCCCGCGCCCGAGAAATGGGGCGAGGGACTCGTGTCCGTGAACCAGGGCGAGCCCGTCGACATCGACGTCCGCGTCGAGTCCGTGCACGAGGGCATGCTGGTCTCGGGCACCATCGACAGCGAGTACGCAGGCATCTGCGGACGATGCCTCACCGACATCGTCCAGCCTGTCGAAGTCGAGTTCCAGGAGCTTTTCACGTATCCTGGAGACGAGACAGCTGATTTCGAAGTTCAAGACGACCACGTGGATCTTGAAAATCTGGTCAGAGATGCGATAGTCCTGTCGCTTCCGTTTCAGCCGGTGTGTCAGCCGGATTGCCCCGGCCTCGATCCGGCCACGGGCGAGCGTCTGGCCACCAGCCCCGTCTCAGAGCAGAGCGGCACCCCGGATCCCCGGTGGGCCGCGCTCCAGGACTACACCCGAGACCACGACGACGACTCCCCGCGCTCCGCGCCCGGGGACACCGCCGTCCGGAACACAGAAGAGAGCTGATCATGGCAGGTAACCCCCCGAAGCGGAAAGTCTCGCGCTCGAACACCCGTTCGCGCCGCGCGCAGTGGAAGGCGGAGCCCACCCCCCTGGTGAAGACCGTCGAGAACGGCAAGGTCGTCTACAGCCGTCCCCACCAGGCCAAGGTCGTCACCGACTCGCAGGGCACCGAACTCTTCCTTGAGTACAAGGGCCGCAAGGTCGCCGACGTCTGATCCGCTTGCGCGGCAGACTGTGACCGACGTCACCACCGAGCGCTCGGCGCTCACCGACAAGCTCGGGGTCGTCATCGACCCCGAGCTTCTGTCGCTCGCCCTCACGCACCGGTCATGGGCCTACGAGCACGGCCAGGTGCCGCACAACGAGCGGCTCGAGTTCCTCGGCGACTCCATCCTCGGGCAGGCCGTGACGGTGCGCCTCTTCACCGCGCACCCCGAGCTCGACGAGGGCTCGCTGGCCAAGCGCCGCGCCAGTGTCGTCTCGACGGTGGCGCTGGCCGAAGTCGCCCGCGGGATCGGCCTCGGCCAGCACGTGCTGCTCGGCAGGGGTGAGGACCAGACCGGCGGTCGCGCCAAGGACTCGATCCTGGCCGACACCATGGAGGCCGTCATCGGCGCCACGTATCTGTCGGCAGGACCCGACGCGGCCACCGCCCTCGTGCTGCGCCTCGTCGAGCCGCTGCTGGCCGACCCCGAGCGGCACGGCGCCGCGATGGACCCGAAGACCAGCCTGCAGGAGCTCGCGGCTCGCGCCGGCGTGGCGCCGCCAACCTACGCCATCGAGTCGTCCGGGCCCGATCACGATCGTCGTTTCGCGGCGACCGTGAAGGTCGGCGAGGTCTCGGCCATGGGCGTGGGGTCCAGCAAGAAGCAGGCCGAGATGGCCGCCGCGCTGCTCGCCTGGCGCACCATGAGCGACGCGGTCTGAGCGTCGGTGCCCGAACTCCCCGAGGTCGAGGTCGTCCGCGCCGGGCTGGAGCCCGCCGTCACGGGTGCGACCATCCTGGCCGTGAGCGTCGCCGATGAGCGCGCGCTGACGAGACACGCCGCTGGGGCGCTCGACTTCGAGAGCGCCCTCACCGGCAGGCGCCTGGCGGGCGCCGCACGACGGGGGAAGTTCCTGTGGATGCCGCTGGCCGAGGCCGACGCGCAGACGGCTCTGGTGGCGCACCTCGGGATGAGCGGACAGCTGCTGCTGCGGCCGTCCGGTGCTGCTCCCGAGCGCCACGAACGGATCCGTCTCGACATCGAGCATCCCGTGCACGGCGATCTCGCGGTCGTCTTCGCCGACCAGCGCACCTTCGGCTCTCTCGCCCTCGACGAGCTGACCGTCACACCGGACGGCGCCCCGGGCGGCCGCGGCACCGATGTCGCCGCGGTGCCGAGACAGGTCGCCCACATCGCCCGCGACCCGCTCGACCCCGCGTTCCGCGACACGGTGTTCCGCTCGGCGCTCCGCGGGAAGGGCTCGGCGATCAAACGCGTGCTCCTGGATCAGACGACCGTGAGCGGCATCGGCAACATCTACGCCGACGAGGCGCTGTGGGCGTCCCGGATCCATCCCGAGACGCCTGCGCGCGACCTCGCGCCGCGCGCGGTCACGAGGCTCCTGGCGGAGGTCCGCGCCGTTCTCGAGCGCGCGCTGGCCGAGGGGGGTACCAGCTTCGACGCGCAGTACGTCAACGTGAACGGTCAGGCGGGCTACTTCGCCCACTCGCTGAACGCCTACGGACGCACCGGACAGCCGTGCCCGCGCTGCGGCCGGCCGATCACCCGTGTGTCCTTCATGAACCGCTCGAGCCACTACTGCCCGAGATGCCAGCGGATGCCGCGGGTGCCGGCCGCCGCGTGACGGCCGGCCCGCGGCATCCTGTCAGTCCAGCGTCTTCTGCCACGCTCCGGCGACCGAGACGCCGACGAAGCCGATGGCCTCGTTGATGTCGAGCATCGGCCGGTTCTCCTCCGCGTTGAACGTCGACACGAAGGGCGATCGGGGCGCGACCTCCCGCCAGCGCAGGAGGTTCGCGCACTTGACGACCGTGCCGAGGCGGTGACCGCGGTGCTCCCGCAGCACGAGCGTTCCCCACTGGCTCGTCGCCGAGTCGGCCGGTCCGGCGAGGGCCAGCTCGTTGTAGGCGACGATCGTCCCGGACGGCTCGTGCAGCACGGCGGACACCGACACGGTGGTGCCGGCCGCCTGGAGCCGGGCGTCACGGCGACGCACGCGCGCGGCATCCCAGACCTCCTCATCCCAGACGAGGTCGCCCGCCGGCACGTCGGTCGACATCCGCGAGATCGGGTAGGCGATCTTCTCGACCCACTCGTCAGGCGTCGGCAACGTCCACGCGAGCGGACGATAGTCCGGTCCTGCTGCGACGAGGGCCTCGGCGAGCATCGCCTCGACGAGGGGGAGCGGCTCCCGCAGGTCGAGGACGCTGTTGCGCTCCACCTGTTCGAGGGCGTAGCCGTGCGCGACCATCAGCCGGGTCTGCCGGTCGTCGGCGGGCACCGATCCCCACCCCGTCGCCGGCACCAGCTTCTCACCGGGCGTGTCCGCCCGGTGGAGCGTGTAGGTCTGCACGACGGGGATCCCGTGACGGCGCGCCTCGTCCTCCGCGGCCGCCAGCAGCATCTCCTCGACGCCCTCGCCCCAGCGGTCGGGCGCGACCAGGAGGTCGAACTCGAGGCTGCGGGGAGCGTCGCCGTTCTGGTGCACCGTGGTCACGACGCCGAGCACCTCGTCTCCGGCCTCGACGGCGTAGCCGACCTGCGTGCGGTCGATCTGCTCCTGCCACGAGGGGAGGAGCTCCTGCGCGGTGTGGTCGAGGTGATCGTGTCCGGCGTCTTTCCGGCACACGGCCGTGCCGATCTCGGCGATCGCGCGGAACAGGCGGGCCTCGTCGCCGTCCAGCGTCCGCGGAACGGGGATCCTCGTGAGCGCGGGTGCGGCGACCGGGCCGGTCATGCGAGCACCTTCTTCCAGGCGCCCTCATAGGTGAGGGGCACGAAGCCGATGGCCTCGTTGATGTCGAGCATGGGACGGTTCTCCTCTGCGTTGTAGGTGATGACGCGCGGCGAGGCCGGAGCCACGTCGCGCCAGGCTCGGAGGTTCTCGGTCTTCACGAGCATGCCGAGCCGGTGTCCGCGGTGCTCGGACAGCACGAGGGTGTCCTCCTGCTGCGTGGCGGCGGTGCGGTCCTTGCCGATGACCAGCTCGTTGAACGCGCACAGCTCGCCGGTGGCGATGTGCTGGGCAGCGGTGACCTGCAGCGTGCGCCCGGCCTGGGTGTACTTGGCGTCATGGGCTGCGACGCGAGCCGCGTCCCAGACCTCGTCGTCGAACTCGATGCCCGCCGACGGCGCATCGGTGACCATGCGCGACTTCATCCAGCCGTAGCCCGCGACGAACTCGTCCGGCGTCGGGGCGGTCCAGCGCACGATGCGATAGCCGTCGGCCGCGGCGCGCGCGTCGGCGGCCAGGGCGTCCACGCGCTCGAACGAGCCGGTGAGGTCGAAGACGCTGCAGCGCTCGATCTGCTCGAGGGTGTGTCCGTGACGCAGGAAGAAGCGGGCTCCGTGGTCCTCGGGGATGCTGCCGAACCCCGTGGGCGGCTCCAGCCTCCGGCCGGGTGCATCCGGATGCTCCGCCCATGCCTGCAGCACGGTGCGTCCGAAGGCGCGGGCCGTCTGCTCCACGAGCTCATGGCCGGCGCTGCCGATGCCACGACCCCATGACGCGCGCAGCAGCTCGATCAGCCAGAAGGCCACCTTCGAGCCCTCCTCGAGCGGGATGTCGCAGCCGACACGCCCGATGGGCCGGCCCTCGTCGAGCACCAGCCACAGGTGGCGCCGCTGATACTCGTCGGGCTGGTACATCGGCAGCAGCTCGTCGGGCGGCAGCGCGTTGTCGTCGTGGCCGGAGATCTCCCGGTAGACGGCGTTGCGCACGGCCACGTGATCGGCGAAGTCGCGGGCGGCGGCGCTGCCGTCCATCGTCTCGGGGATGGTGAGGAGCCGGAACTCCACTCCGCGCGGTGCGGTCGGCGCGGTGTTCGACATGACGGTGTCCTTCGTTCGGGGGTGTGGCGAGGTGAGGTGAGATGCGGTGCTGTGCCGTGCTGTTCAGCGGCGGCGCCAGGGGAGGTGCGGTGTGCGGGTCCGGGCATGACCGGACCCGCACACCGGGTTGTCGTGCGCGATCAGCGCCACGAGCGGGTCTCGAGCAGAAGTCGCGCGTGAGCGGCCTCCCGTTCGTACTGCTCGCGGATCTGCCGGTGCGCGCGTGCCGCGGCGCGCTCCCGCGCCTCGGCCCGCTGGTCTGCCCGGCGCGACGAGCGCAGGAGCAGCCAGAGGCCGAGCCGCAGCGAGAGACGGTCGAGGACCGACCCGCGCTCGGCCGCGGCGATGGCCGGACGCACGTCCTGCACGTCGGACAGCGCCTGTTGCGGCGGGTGGTGATGAAGGGTGTTCTGCATGGTGATGCTCTTTCGCGGGATGGGTGTGCCCGGAGTGGGCGGAGACAGGCGGAGGATGCCGCGTCCCGGGCGTCGAGACGACCGGGAACCCGGCGGCGGGGAGGGCCGGCAGGACACGCCGCAGAAGGCGCTCCAGGACGGGCCGCAGCGCGGAGCAGGCCGGACCGACACGACCGGGCACGGCCGGCGCGTCGTCTGCGGAGGACGGAGTCCTCCTGCGGAAGGCCTAGGAGGCGGTGGGCGTGAACACGCGGAAGGAGGCGGTCACCGAGCCGGCGGGAACTCCGAAGGGAGCGCGGCTGACGTGCGCAGCGTGCGGCGCGAATTCTTCGCGGGCTGGCGTGCTGATGTTCATCATCATGATGGTGACCTCCTTTCGACTTCCGATGCGAGAAGCGACGCTAGCGCGAACGACGACGGCGCGTCAAGCCAACTCACAGAATCGGTCGTCGCCCGGGCGTGTTCCTCCCGCTGCCGGCGAACGCGTCACGGCTCGGCTTCCCGGTCCTCGAGCGCCTCTCCGGTAGCGTGAGGGCGATGATCCGACTCGGCGGAAGGCGTGCCGCATGCACCTGAAGAGCGTGACGCTCAAAGGGTTCAAGTCGTTCGCCCACCCGACCACATTCGCCTTCGAGCCCGGTGTGACCGCGATCGTCGGTCCCAACGGGTCGGGCAAGTCGAACGTCGTCGACGCGCTGGCGTGGGTCATGGGCGAGCAGGGCGCGAAGACCCTCCGCGGCGGCAAGATGGAGGACGTCATCTTCGCCGGAACGGCGACGCGCGGCCCGCTCGGTCGTGCCGAGGTGCAGCTGACGATCGACAACGCCGACGGCGCACTCCCGATCGAGTACGCCGAGGTGACGATCAGCCGCACGCTGTTCCGGAACGGCGCGAGCGAGTACGCGATCAACGGCGACACCTGCCGTCTGCTCGACGTGCAGGAGCTGCTGAGCGACTCGGGCCTCGGCCGCGAGATGCACGTCATCGTCGGTCAGGGACGCCTGGACAGCGTGCTGCAGGCGTCCCCGGAAGACCGGCGCGGCTTCATCGAGGAGGCGGCCGGGATCCTCAAGCACCGCCGCCGCAAGGAGAAGACCCTGCGGAAGCTCGACGCGATGGAGGCGAACCTCACCCGCCTCAGCGACCTCGCGGGCGAGCTCCGCCGGCAGCTCAAGCCGCTCGGCCGGCAGGCCGACATCGCCCGCGAGGCCGCCGGGATCGCCGCCGAGGTGCGCGATGCGAAGGCGCGCCTGTACGCGGACGAGCTGACGCGCCTCAAGGCGGAACTCGAGGACCACACCCGCAGCGAGCAGGAGCGGCACGCCGAGCGCATCGTGCTGCAGGACCGCGGCGCCAACCTCGCGGCCCGCATCGCCGCCCTCGAGGCGGACCAGCGGTCGGAGGACGTCGACGCCGCCCGCGGCACCACCTTCGCGCTCGAGCGGGTGCAGGAGCGACTGCGGGGCCTCTACAGCCTCGCCGGACAGCGCCTCTCACTGCTGGGCGAGGACGACGACGCCACGGTGCAGCATCCCACTGTCTCCCAGGCCATGATCGACGAGGCCCGGGCGGAGATCGATGAGATCGGCCTCGCCCGCGAGGGCGCGCAGGATGCCGCGGCGGCGGCCGCGCGGGACGTGCTGCGTGCGCGGGCCGAGCTCGACGCGCTCGACACCGACATCGCGGCGCAGAGCGCGCTCGTCTCGGAGCACGACATGACACTCACGGCGCTCCGGGGCACCGCGGAGGCCGCCGCATCCGCCCTCGGCGCCGTGCGCGCCGCGGTCGAACGACAGCAGCGCGCCCTCGACGCGGCGACGCTGCGGCGCAGCCAGGCGGAGGAGGAGCTGGCCGCCTCGGATCCCGAGCTCGTGCCGGAGGAGTCGGCTGCCGAGCACGCCGCGGCCTACGAGCGGGCGCAGCGGGATGCCGCGGAGTCGGAGTCGCAGGTCTCGACGCTGCGCGAGCGCCTGCACGCCGCGGAGCGCGAGGCGGAGGCCCTCACCGCGCAGACGAAGGCGCTCGGCCGCGCTCTCGACGTCAAGAACGGGGCGACCGAGCTCCTCACCCGCGGCGTCGCGGGCCTGCGGGGCATCGTCGGCGACGACGTGCAGGTGCGCTCCGGCTACGAGGCGGCCATCGCCGCGGCGCTCGGTCCGCTCGCGGACGGCGTGCTCGCCGACGATGCCGAGTCGGCCCTGCACGCGGCGATCGGGATCCGCGGCGGAGACCTGGGCGTGGTCGATCTCGTCATCGCGGACGCCGCGCGCTCCGGCCCCCTCCTGCCGCCGGTCGACGGCGTCGTACACGCGACCGACGTCGTCACCGCGCCCGACGGCGTGATGACGGTGCTCGCGCGCGTCGTCATCGCCGATGACCTGGACGGTGCGGCGGCGGCCCTCCGGGCCTTCGCCGAGGCGGAGGATCCGCTGCCCGTCACGGTGGTGACACGCGGGGGCGAAGTGGTCACGCCCAGCACGGTGCGTGCGGGGTCGGGTTCGGCCCGCTCGCGCCTCGAGCTCGTCGCCGAACGGGATGCCGCGGCCGACCGCCTCGGCGAGATCACGGTCATCGCGGACTCGCTCCGCGAGGCGTTGCAGGATGCCGTGGCGGCGCAGACGACTGCGCGGCACCGGACGACCTCGTCGCTGGAGGCGCTGCGCGCCCACGACGCCGCCCTGGCCGCCCACGCCGAGCGGGTCAACCGCGCCTCCGTCCGGCACGAGGCCGCCGTCGCGGAGTGCGACCGGCTCGCCGCCGGACTGGCCCAGGCCGAGGCCGCCGTCGCCGATGCCGAGTCGGCGGCGGACGTCGCGAGCAACCGGCTGCGGGACGCGGAGGAGGCGCCGCGGCCGATCCTCGACGCATCGGCCCGCGACGGGCTGCTCGAGGCGCTCGAGCTGACGCGCGACCGCGAGATGCGCGCGCGCCTGGACGTCGAGACCCTGCGCGAGCGGGTGCGGGCGACGGAGGCGCGGGTGGTGGGTCTGCAGCACCAGCGGGAGCGCGAGCGTGCCGCGGCCGAGGAGGCCGCCCGCCGGGCGGTGATCCGGCGCATGCAGCGCGAGGTGGCGGCCGACGTCGCGGCCCAGCTTCCGCCCCTCCTCGACTCCGTCGACCGCTCGGTGTCGCAGGCGCGGGTCGAGCTCGCCGCCGCCGAGACCGCGCGCACGGCCCTGACCGCAGAGCTCAGCGAGCTCCGCGGCCAGGAGTCGGCCGTGCGCGATCGCCTCGCCCGTCTCACGGAGTCGGTGCACGGGCTCGAGCTGCAGATGCACGAGAAGCGGCTCCACGTCACGAGCCTGCGCGAGCGCGTGGCTTCGGAGCTGTCGCTCGCCGAGGATATTCTCCTCTCGGAATACGGCCCGGCCGACGACTTCGATCGGGCGGCGGAGCGCCGCCGTCTGCAGGAGGCGGAGCGCAAGCTCGGTCAGCTCGGCCGCGTGAATCCGCTCGCGCTGGAGGAGTTCGCCGCCCTCGAGCAGCGCCACCGCTTCCTCACCGAGCAGCTCGCCGACCTCACCCAGACCCGTCGCGATCTGCTCACGATCATCGAGGACCTCGACGAGAGGATGCAGACGATCTTCCTGGCCGCGTTCGAGGACACCCGGACGGCGTTCGGCGAGGTGTTCCCGATCCTCTTCCCCGGCGGCACGGGCAGCATTTCGCTGACCAAGCCCGACGAGCCCCTCGTCACCGGCATCGAGGTGATGGCGCGCCCCGTGGGCAAGAAGATCGAGCGGCTGTCGCTCCTGTCGGGCGGCGAGCGGTCGCTCGCCGCGGTGGCGTTCCTGACGGCGATCTTCAAGGCGCGGCCCAGCCCGTTCTACATCCTCGACGAGGTCGAGGCCGCCCTCGACGACGCGAACCTCGGCCGTCTCCTGGGCGTCTTCGAGCAGCTGCGGGAGTCCAGCCAGCTCATCGTCATCACGCACCAGAAGCGCACGATGGAGATCGCCGACGCGCTCTACGGCGTCTCCATGCGCCAGGACGGCGTCTCGGCCGTCGTCGGCCAGCGCACGGCCGCCCGCGTCGGCTGAGCGTGCCCGGCTCGGCCACGTCGCGCGCCGTAGGCTGGGGGCATGGCAGAGAGCTCCTGGTCGCTCGGTCGCGCTTTGCGGTCGGTCTTCGTCAAGCCCACGATCGATGAGACGACCTGGGACGATCTGGAGACCGCGCTGCTCACGGCCGACTTCGGTCCCGACATCACCGAGCGCCTCGTCGAGGAGCTGCATGAGAAGGTCGACCGGTTCCGCACGACCGATCCGCGCGACCTGCAGCGCATGCTCAAGGAGACGCTCGAAGAGCACTTCGCGAAGTTCGACACCACGCTCCGCCTGACCGAGCGACCGGCGGTCGTGCTCGTGGTGGGCGTGAACGGCGTCGGCAAGACCACGACCATCGGCAAGTTCGCCAAGTTCCTGCAGCGCTACGGCCGGTCGGTCGTGGTGGGCGCCGCCGACACCTTCCGCGCCGCCGCCGTCGACCAGCTCGCCACGTGGGCCGAACGCGGGGGGGCCGACATCGTCCGGCCCCAGCAGGAGGGCCAGGATCCGGCATCCGTCGCCTTCCAGACCATCGACCACGCCAAGCGCACCGGCACCGAGATCGTGCTCATCGACACGGCCGGCCGTCTGCACACCAAGGGCGGCCTGATGGACGAGCTCGGCAAGATCCGGCGGGTGGTCGAGAAGCAGTCGCCGATCAGCGAGGTGCTCCTGGTGCTGGATGCCACCACCGGGCAGAACGGCGTGATGCAGGCGCAGGCGTTCCTGGAGCACGCGGGCGTCACCGGCCTCGTGCTCACCAAGCTCGACGGGTCGGCCAAGGGCGGCTTCGTGCTGGCCGTGCAGGAGCGCACCGGGATCCCTGTGAAGCTGCTCGGACAGGGCGAGGGGATCGGCGATCTCACGGGCTTCACCCCGCACGTCTTCGCCGCCTCGCTGGTGGATTGACCCCGACCCGTCCCGACACGCAGGCGCGGCTCTACCGCCCGCGCCGCCACGCTGGTTTCATGGAGGTATGGCCATCGAGCACGACTTCTTCGGACTCCTCGAGTCCGGACCCGACGGATCGATCTTCTGGTCCGAGAACGTGGAGTTCGGCGACCAGTCCGTCACGGTCGACCTCACCGCGCCCGATCAGGACGACGTCTCGCAGGCCGCGCTCGACGTCGCCGCGGCCATGGTGTCGTCGCTCGAGGCGATCGACCTCGCCGCGCGCAATGCCATGGTGGCCGAGCTCGACGACCGCACCAGCGAGGTCACCGAGTACCTGCTGCAGCAGCAGGAGTCGCTCGGAGCCGAGCTCGAAGGCCTCCTGTCCGACGTGTCGGGCGACGTGCACATGGACATCATCCGGTCGCTGCAGCTGATGAGCATGACGATCCTGGCCGACGAGCACGGGGGGGCCGATCCGTTCGCCGTCCTCGAGTACGCGCTCGACCCGGACGCGACCGACGACGTGCTGCTGGTGAACCTCTCCAGCGACGCCGAAGTGCTCTCCGTCACCAGCGCGGACTGACGCGCCGGACGCGATGCAGACCTTCCTGCCGTATCCGTCCTTCGCCCGGTCGGCGGCCGTGCTGGACGCGCCCCGTCTGGGCAAGCAGCGCGTCGAGACCTTCCAGCTGCTGCGCGCCCAGACCATCCCCGACTACGGCTGGCGCCACCATCCTGCCGCGACGATGTGGGCCGGGCGCCTGCCGGCGCTCGTGGCCTACGGCCTCGCCGTGACCGACGCGTGGATCGCCGCCGGGCACGCCGACACGGTGCGTCCGAAGCTGCTGGCGTTCGCGCCGGAGGTCGACGGGGTGCCCCAGGACGAGATCGAGATGCCCGACTGGCTCGGCGACCCGGCGTTCCACCTGTCGCACCGGTCGAACCTGCTGCGCAAGGATCCCGCGTTCTACGGCCCGCTCTTCGGCGACGTGCCCGACGACCTGCCCTACGTCTGGCCCACGGTCGAGCCGCGAGGCTGACCTGTCACGAGCCGCGAGGCTGACCTGTCACGAGCCGCGTGGCGCCGCTCGGCTCAGACGGCCTGAGCGAATCCCGCCTCGCTGTCGAGGGCGGCGGCCAGGTGCGCGAGGTCGTCGGGGATGTCGCGGCCCTTCGACCGCATCGACTGGGCCCACAGCCGGCCGGCGCGGTACGACGAGCGCACGAGCGGGCCGGCGAGCACACCCAGGAAGCCGATGCGCTCCGCCTCCTCTTTGAACTCGACGAACTCCGCGGGCTTCACCCAGCGTGCGACGGGCAGGTGGCGCGGCGTCGGGCGCAGGTACTGCGTGATCGTGATGATGTCCGTACCGGCGTCGTGCAGGTCGCGGAGCGCGGCGACGACCTCCTCGGGCTCTTCGCCCATGCCCAGGATCAGGTTCGACTTGGTGATCAGCCCGGCGTCGCGGGCCTGCGTCAGCACGCCGAGGGAGCGGTTGTAGCGGAAGGCCGGACGGATGCGCTTGAAGATGCGTGGCACTGTCTCGACGTTGTGCGCGAACACCTCCGGACGCGCGTCGAACACCTCGCCCAGCAGCGCGGGGTTGCCCGAGAAGTCGGTGGCGAGGATCTCCACCCCGGTCCCCGGGTTGTCCTGGTGGATGCGCCGGACCGTCTCGGCGTGCAGCCAGGCGCCCTCGTCGGGGAGGTCGTCGCGGGCGACTCCGGTGATCGTCGCGTAGCGCAGACGCATCTTCGCGACGCTCTCGGCCACGCGCCGGGGCTCGTCGGTGTCGTAGTCGGCGGGCTTGCCGGTGTCGATCTGGCAGAAGTCGCAGCGTCGCGTACACTGGGCGCCGCCGATGAGGAACGTCGCCTCGCGGTCCTCCCAGCACTCGAAGATGTTCGGGCAGCCGGCCTGCTGGCACACCGTGTGCAGGCCCTCGTCCTTCACGAGCGCGTGGAGCTCGGTGTACTCGGGACCGAGCTTCGCACGCGTCTTGATCCACTCCGGCTTGCGCTCGATCGGGGTCTGCGCGTTGCGCACCTCGAGCCGCAGCATCCGTCGCCCGTCGGGAGCCGCGACGCTCATGCGGCCACTCCCGCGTACTCGGCCCGGAAGGCGTCGACGATCGCGTCGTACACGGTGCGCGGCGAGACGTCGCGCCCGACCACCTCGCTGACGGTCGTCACGCCGGCGTCGGTGATGCCGCACGGGATGATGCCGCGGAAGCCGGCGAGCGTGTTGTCGCAGTTGACCGCGAAGCCGTGCATGGTGACGTCGCGCTCGACGCGTACCCCGATCGCCGCGACCTTGTCGACCGACAGCGGTCGCTGCACCCAGACGCCGCTGCGGCCCTCGACCTGGTGTCCGTCCACGCCGTGCTTCCGCAGAGCCTCGATGAGGAGCCGTTCCATGCGGCGCACGTGCGCGACCACGTCGACCGGCTGCGGCAGGCGCACGATCGGATAGCCGACGAGCTGACCAGGTCCGTGCCACGTGATCTTGCCGCCGCGGTCGACGTCGACCACCGGCGTGCCGTCGGCGGGCCGCTCGGGCGGCTCCGTCCGCCGGCCGGCGGTGTAGACCGGGTCGTGCTCGAGGAGGATCAGGGTGTCGGGGCGCTCCCCGCGGACAACCTCGCCGTGGATACGCCGCTGCAGCGCCCACCCCTCGTCATAGGGCACCGTGGCGGGCGCGAGACCCGCGTCGACAACGTCCAGCATGAGCGACTCCGCTTCTTTCTGCATTCCGTCCAACAATACGCCCGGATGTCACGCCCCGGCGACTCTGCCAGGGTGGACGTCGTGGCGGATGCACCGATCGGACGACCGCGCGCCTCCTCGCGCGAGGTGCTCGCGGAGGCGGCGAGCGAGCTGTTCCTGGAACGCGGCTACGACGCCACCTCGGTCGCCGACATCACCTCGCGGGCGGGCGTGAGCCGGTCGAGCTTCTTCAACTACTTCTCGTCGAAGGGCGACGTGCTCTGGTCGGGGCTCGACGAGCGCATCGCGCGCCTCGCCGCGCAGCTGGGTCAGGACGAGAGTGCGGATGCCGCAGCATCCGTCCGCTCCCTGGTGCTCGCCGTGGGCGACGACCTCGCGCCCGACGTCCTCGCCCTCGCGATCGCGCAGGCCGACGCGATGGACATCGTCGACGAGCTGCGGCGGGAGGCGGCGCTTCGCCGTGCCCGCATCGCGACGCCCGTCGCGGAGCGGCTGCGCCGGGGCGGTGCCGATCCGCTCCGCAGCGAGGTGCTCGGTGCGGCCTACGGCGGAGCGGTGCTCGCGGCCGTCGAGCGATGGGCGCTCGACGGGCCGGGGCGCGCCCCCCTCACGGGCGTCCTGGCCCGGGCGGTCGACCACGTCGCGGCGCTCCCCGCAGCGGGCTGACGGCACACGCGGTCGGTCACGCGCCGCTCCCGTAAACTCGAGGGATCATGGCGACTTTCGGCACCCTCTCCGACCGGCTCACCGAGACCTTCCGCAACCTCCGCACCAAGGGCAAGCTGACGCCCGCGGACGTCGACGGAACCGTCCGCGAGATCCGGCGCGCCCTCCTCGACGCGGACGTCGCGCTCGTGGTGGTGAAGGAGTTCACGGCGAAGGTGCGCGAGCGCGCCCTCGGCGACGAGGTCAACCGCGCGCTGAACCCCGCGCAGCAGGTCGTGCAGATCGTCAATGAGGAGCTCATCGCGATCCTCGGCGGCCAGCAGCGCCGCCTGCAGTTCGCCAAGAACCCGCCGACGGTCATCATGCTCGCGGGCCTGCAGGGCTCGGGGAAGACGACCCTCGCCGGCAAGCTCGCGAAGATGCTCGAGAAGGACGGACACACGCCGCTCCTCGTCGCCGCCGACCTTCAGCGCCCGAACGCGGTCAACCAGCTGCAGGTCGTCGCCGGTCAGGCCGGCGCCGCGGTCTACGCGCCGCAGCCGGGGAACGGCGTCGGCAACCCCGTGCAGGTGGCGCGCGACGGCGTCGAGGTGGCGCGTCGTCAGCAGCACGACGTCGTCATCATCGACACCGCCGGACGCCTCGGCGTCGACGCCGACCTCATGAAGCAGGCCGCCGACATCCGCCGGGCGGTCGATCCCGACGAGGTGCTCTTCGTCATCGACGCGATGATCGGCCAGGACGCCGTCAACACGGCCAAGGCCTTCCAGGACGGCGTGGACTTCACCGGCGTCGTGCTCAGCAAGCTCGACGGCGACGCCCGCGGCGGCGCCGCGCTCTCGGTGGCGTCGGTCACCGGGCGCCCGATCGTCTTCGCCTCGACCGGCGAGGGTCTCGACGACCTCGAGGCCTTCCATCCCGACCGCATGGCGTCGCGCATCCTCGACCTCGGCGACATCCTCACCCTCATCGAGCAGGCGCAGGGCGCCTTCGACGAGGCCGAGGCGCTGAAGATGGCGGAGAAGCTCGCGACGGAGAGCTTCACGCTGGAGGACTTCCTCGAGCAGATGCAGCAGCTCAAGAAGATGGGCTCGATGAAGAAGATGCTCGGCATGCTGCCGGGCATGGGCCAGATGAAGCAGCAGCTCGACGACTTCGACGAGAAGGAGATCGACCGCACCGAGGCGATCATCCGCTCGATGACCCCGGGGGAGCGGCGCAACCCGAAGGTGCTCAACGGGTCGCGGCGCCTGCGCATCGCGCGCGGCTCCGGCATGACCGTCACCGACGTCAACGCGCTCGTCAACCGCTTCGAACAGGCCGCCAAGATGATGAAGACCGTCGCTCGCGGCGGGGTGCCCAACATCCCCGGCATGGGCCCCGTGCCCGGCGCCGGACGTCCGGGCGCCTCCGCCAAGCGCGGACGCTCGCAGAAGAGCGTGAGCGGCTCCCGATCGGGCAACCCGGCCAAGCGCGCCGCGGAGAACGCGGGCATCACGGCCGCCGCACCGGCGGCGCCCACCGGATCGGGCTTCGGACTCGGCGGCTCCAAGCAGCCGACCGAGGCCGACCTCGCGGAGCTGCAGAAGCTGCTCGGCAAGGGCTGAGCCCCGCACTCAGAGCGTGATGTCGGATTCCGCCAGCGCGGACAGCACCGTGGTGCGCAGCTCGCGCTGACCGGCGACATTCGGGTGCTCTTCGTCCCACTGGAGCAGGTCTGCTCGATCGTGCAGCGGCTGCCCGATGTCGACGAACCGGCCGCCCACGGCCTCCACGGCCGCCTGCAGGGCGTCGGAGCTCCAGGCGATCGCGTCGGGCGCGTCCCACGACGGGTTCCACAGCGTGCTCAGCCCGACGATGCGCGCGTCGGGTGCCGCGTCGTGGAGCGCGGTGACGGCGTCCATCGTCGCGGCGTCCAGATCGTCGGCGTCCTCGTCGGCGTCGTTGTCGGAGGACTGCACGATGATGAGGGACGGATGCTGCGCCGCCGCCTCTCCGATCAGCCCGGCGAAATCGGTGTCGCAGTCGCCCACGGCCACGAAGCCGGCGCCGCTGCAGCTGATGTTGACCACATCGCGTCCCGTGGTATCAGCCATCAGAGCGGGCCAGGCCTCGTCGGGGTCGAGGCCGTACCCAGCCATGATCGAGTCGCCGATGGTCACGATGACGCCGCCGCCGACGGTGTCGTCGGCCGTGCCCGCGGCGTACGCCGCTCCCTCGCCCTCGGCTCCGTCCGGCCCGCTGAGCGCGGACGACGTCGGAGACGTCGACGGGGTGGCGACGGTCGCGGGCCCGTGCTCGGTCTGCTCCGCCGCACAGCCGGCCGTCGTGAGCACCAGGGCGGCCGT
Source organism: Microbacterium jepli (assembly GCF_047237905.1). Classification (NCBI taxonomy): domain Bacteria; kingdom Bacillati; phylum Actinomycetota; class Actinomycetes; order Micrococcales; family Microbacteriaceae; genus Microbacterium; species Microbacterium jepli. Next base: position 1,747,900 of record NZ_JBDFLW010000005.1, read on the forward strand.
CGACAGGGCGACGAGACGGCGCACGACCAGGGGAGAGAATCTCAGCGCACGCACGGGGTCACGCTACGCCCGCGCGCTGTGAGGTGCCCGGGCGAGGGACATGGAAGCGCCCCTGCCGACCGTCGATCGGGCACGCGCTTCGTTCTCAGTGTCCCAGCGAGGCGAGGTGCTCGCGGAGCGTGGGGCCCGCGCGGAACTCGCGGATCAGGTGGTGCACGACCTCGCGCAGGTCGCCGTCCGCCGCGTCGGCGATGAGCGTCTGGCGTGTCGAGCTCGCACCCTGGCTGAGGATCGTCTCGAGCCCGCCGAACTCGCGCGCGCACTTGAGGTCGACGGCGATGTCGGCGACCTCCTCCATCGTCTCGCGGAGATGGGAGACCACGTCGCGCTGCGTGCCGTCGGCGTCGACGATGACCCGCGCGTCCAGCCCGTACCGGGCGGCGCGCCACTTGTTCTCCCGGACGAACCACGGCTGGATGCTCGGGAGGGTGCGGCCCTCGTCGAGCTGGCGGGAGAAGTGCTCGACGAGCACCTGCACGAGGGATGCCACGGCGGCGAGCTCCGGGAGGGTCGACATGCCGTCGCAGGCGCGGACCTCGATGGTGCCCCAGCGCGGCGCGGGACGGATGTCCCACCGCACCTCGGTAGCGTCGGCGATGACCCCCGTCGCCACCATGTCGTCGAGATACGCCTCGAACTCGGCCCAGTTCTGGAGTGGCCAGGGGAGACCGGCGGTCGGCAGCTGCTGGAAGACCAGGGCGCGGTTGGAGGCGTAGCCGGTGCGCTCTCCGGCCCAGAAGGGGCTCGACGCCGAGAGCGCCTGCAGGTGCGGGAGATAGATCGCCAGGGCGTTGATGATCGGGAAGACCTTCTTCACATCGTCCACGCCGACGTGCACGTGGATGCCCCAGATCATCATGTTGCGCCCCCACCACTGGGTGCGTTCGATGAGCGTGTGGTAGCGCGTCTTGTCGGTGATCCGCTGGTCGAACCACTGCGCGAACGGGTGGCTGCCGGCGCAGAGGAGTTCGATGCCGAGGGGATCGCTCACCGAGCGCACAGCGGCGATGGCGTCGGCCACGTCGTCCACTGCCGCAGCGACGGTGTCGCCGATGCCGCTGGTGACCTCGACGGTGTTCGTGAGCAGCTCGCCCGTCACCGTGTACCGCTCGAGCGCGCTGGCGTCCTCGATGCCCGAGAGCACCTCGGGAGCGCGGGGCACGAGGTCGCCCGTCTCGCCGTCGGCCAGCATGATCTCCCACTCCAGCCCGACGGAGGATCGGGACGAGGGGGCGAAGGGCTCGGTCATGGGGCCCAGTGTGGCACGGGGTGCCCACGGGGGCGCGGACGGCGCGGCACGGCGGCCGGGCTGTCCGCGGAACCCCGATCGGTCTGGCAGAATAGAGGGTCGGACGTGATGCTCGACCCTCTATCCAGCATCGCGACCACCCTTTCAGAGCTTCCGCCGGGTGTGCACCCCACTCTCCAGGCGTCCGGTTCGATCCACTTCACACAATTCAGGAGAATCGTGGCTGTCAAGATCCGCCTCAAGCGCATGGGCAAGATCCGTGCGCCGTACTACCGCATCGTCGTCGCCGACTCGCGCACCAAGCGCGATGGTCGTGTCATCGAGGAGATCGGCAAGTACCACCCCACCGAGGAGCCCTCGTTCATCGAGGTCGACTCCGACCGCGCGCAGTACTGGCTCTCCGTCGGCGCCCAGCCGACCGAGCAGGTCGCCGCACTGCTGAAGCTCACGGGCGACTGGGGCAAGTTCAAGGGTGACAAGGACGCCGTCTCGACGGTCCGCGTCAAGGAGCCCAAGGCCCCCTTCGAGGTCGACGCGTCCAAGAAGTCCGTCGTCAAGCCCAAGGCGGAGAAGCCGGCCGCGCCGGTCGAGTCCGCCGAGCCGGCCGCCGACGCGACCGACTCCGAGTAGACCGTTGCTGGCCGCCGCGCTCGAGCACGTCGTCAAGGGGATCGTGGATCACCCGGACGACGTCACCATCCGCTCCTCGACGTCGCCCCGCGGCGACGTCCTCGAGGTGCGCGTGCACCCCGATGACCGGGGTCGCGTGATCGGGCGCGGCGGACGCACGGCCAAGGCCCTGCGCACCGTCGTCACTGCACTGGCCGACGGACGCCGCGTGCGCGTCGACGTCGCCGATGACTGACGTGGCCAAGCCCTCCCGCACCCAGCTCCGCGTGGGTCGCCTCGTGAAGGCCCACGGCCTCAAGGGCGCCCTCAAGATCGAGCTCTACACCGACGAGCCCGACCGTCGCTTCGCCCCCGGGGCGACGTTCACCCTCCAGGTGCCCGAGTCCTCTCCCTGGCACGGTCGGCCGCTCACGGTCCGCGAGTTCCGGTGGATGAACAGCCACCCCGTCGCGTTCTTCGAAGGCGTCGACGACCGCTCCGCCGCGGAAGAGCTCGTCAAGGCGATCCTCTGGATCGACGAGGACTCCGAGGCGTCCGTCCCCGAGGACGACGCCTGGTACGACCACCAGCTCGTGGGCCTCGACGTCGTCCGCGACGGGCAGGTCGTCGGCACCGTCGCGCGGGTGGACCACTTCCCCGCGCAGGATCTGCTGGCCGTCCGCGTGGGCGACGAGGAGATCCTCGTGCCGTTCGTGAAAGCCATCGTGCCCGAGGTCGACATCGAGGGCGGACGCGTCGTCGTCACGCCTCCCGCCGGCCTCTTCGAGGCACTCGAGGGCGACGAGAAGGATGCTCCGGCCACCTCCTCCGACGCCGGTGACGCCTCTGACGCGGGTGACGCCGACGAGGACTCCTCGGACGAAGAGCCGGGCGCGCACGACGCGTCTTCGACGGACGACAGCGACGACGCGGACACCGCCGGGCGCTGACGTGCGCACTTCGGCTCGCTCCGCTCGCTCAGCACACCGCATCGACGTCGTCTCGATCTTCCCGGGCTTCTTCGACGTCCTCGAGGTCTCGCTGCTCGGCCGCGCCCGCGTCGCGGGTCTGCTCGACGTGCGCGTCCACGACCTGCGGGACTGGACGACGGACCGCCACCGCACGGTGGACGACACGCCCTACGGCGGCGGTGCCGGAATGGTCATGAAGGCCGAGCCGTGGGCGCAGGCCATAGACGCGATCGCCGGGGACGCAGCATCCGAGCCCGTCATCATCTTCCCCTCACCCGCGGGTGAGCGCTTCACCCAGGCGACGGCGCGCGAGCTCTCGGAGGAGCCGCACCTCGTCTTCGCGTGCGGGCGGTACGAGGGGATCGACGAGCGCGTCTACACGCACGCCGCGAGCCGCGGACGCGTGCGGGCGATCAGCCTCGGCGACTACGTGCTGAACGGCGGCGAGGTGGCCGCGATGGCCATGATCGAAGCGGTCGGGCGCCTGATCCCCGGCGTGGTGGGCAACCCCGAGTCCCTTGTCGAGGAGTCGCACGAGGACGGCCTCCTGGAGTACCCCTCGTACACGAAGCCGGCCGTGTGGCGCGGGCTGGAGGTGCCCCCGGTGCTGCTCAGCGGGAATCACGGCGCCATCGCCGCCTGGCGGCGCGAGCAGCAGGTGGAGCGCACGCGCGAGCGGCGGCCCGACCTCCTGCCGGACTGACGCCCGACGGCGGAGCGGCCGTCCCGGAGGTCAGTCGACGCCGAGGAAGGAGCGGTCCGTGAGGATGACGGGGCCACCGGCGGTGATGGCGACCGTGTGCTCGGAGTGCGAGCCGCGCGATCCGTCCGCGCTGCGGAGCGTCCAGCCGTCGGGGTCGGTGATGAGCTCGTCCGTGTGGGCGAGGAACCAGGGCTCCAGCGCCAGCACGAGGCCGTCGCGCAGCGGGTACCCGCGGCCCGGCTTGCCGTCGTTCGGCACGTGCGGGTCGCCGTGCATGGTGCGTCCCACGCCGTGACCGCCGAAGTCGGTGTTGACCGAGTACCCGTCGGCGTGCGCCACCGCGGCCACCGCGGCGGAGATGTCGCCGATGCGATTGCCGACGACGGCGGCCTGGATCGCGGCATCCAGCGCCCGCTCGCTCGTGTCGATCAGGGCCAGATCCTCGTCGCGCGGCGTGCCGACGATGAACGAGACCGCGGAGTCGGCGACCCAGCCGTCCACGGCGACTGCGAAGTCGAGCGTGACCAGGTCGCCGTCGCGCAGGTCGTAGTCGTGGGGGAGACCGTGCAGCACCGCGTCGTTGATCGACGTGCAGATCACCTTGCCGAACGGGCTGGCGCCGAAGGACGGGTGGTAGTCGATGTAGCAGGACTCCGCTCCCGCTCGACGGATGAGATCGTGCGCGCGACGATCGATGCTCAGCAGATTGGTGCCCACCTTCGTCTCGTCGCGGAGCGTCGCCAGGGTCTCGGCGACGAAGCGTCCGGCGGGCTTCATCGCCTCGATCTCGGCAGGGGTGCGCAGCTCGATCATCCTCGTCCTCTCGTTCCCCTCCATTGTGTCTGATCGGTCCGCGGCGGGATCACGGCGAGCCCCTGCCGTCTGTGAAGATCCCCGGCAACCGCTCCGCCGCACGGACCGCTGATTAGCATGAGGGCATGTGGCTCCGACGCGCCTTCTACAGCTGGCTCCTTCCCGCAGCCGTCGTGCTGCCCCTCTGGCTGCTGATCGGCTGGGGCGTCTTCAACGCCGGCGGGTGGGCGTTCGCCTGGGTTCTCTTCGTCGCCATCCCGTCGGTCTTCCTCGGACAGCTGGCGCTCGGACTCCTCGTCCGGGCGCGCGGAACAGTTCGCGCGGAGCGCGCGGTGTCGTGGTGGGACGTGCTGGGCTTCGGCGTCTGGCACGCGCTGACCGTGTCCCTCGGCTTCTTCTCCGCGTCGTGGTGGCTGCCTGCCATGATCCTGACCGTCCTGGTCGGTCTGGGCCTCTTCTGGCTGCAGCTCTGGCAGCTCTGGCGCGAGACCCGCGGCGCGACGGTCGCCTACCTTCGGACGGCGGAGGGCCTGGCCTACCTCCCGCCGCAAGACGAAGACCGGGTGCGCGACCGGGCGCGCCAGCAGACCGAGGTCATCGTCCTCAGCGAGGGCGGCGGCCCGCAGACCGGCTACCCGCATCCCGGCAACGGCCGCTGAGCACCGCGGGCGGTTTGGCCGCCACCGTCATCCGTGACAGAATGGGCGTTCGTGCCCGAAAGGTTCTGCCTCAGGGGAACCCCGCCATCGTCTCGGACGTGGTCGGTCTCAGGTGCACGACATCCTTTTCCTTAGAATCCCGCGGTCGACCTGTGGCGGCCGCAGAGAGAAACGATCATGCAGATCCTCGACGCCGTCGACGCAGCCTCCCTGCGCTCCGACATCCCCGCCTTCGCCCCCGGCGACAACGTGAAGGTGCACGTCAACATCACGGAGGGCAACCGCTCCCGTGTCCAGGTCTTCCAGGGCATCGTCATCGGCCGCTCCGGCGACGGCGTGCGTGAGACCTTCACGGTCCGCAAGATCAGCTTCCAGGTGGGCGTCGAGCGCACCTTCCCGGTGCACTCCCCGGTGATCGACCACATCGAGGTCGTCACCCGCGGTGACGTGCGTCGCGCGAAGCTCTACTACCTCCGCAACCTGCGCGGCAAGAAGGCCAAGATCAAGGAGAAGCGCGACCGCTGAGTCGAGCTCTCCACCGACGGCCCCGGAACCTCGTTCCGGGGCCGTCGGCGTTCCCGGCCGCGCCGCCCGCCCTGCGGACGGGTCATCTCGCGCATCCGACGCGGACCGCCCCGGATTCGCCGCGTGCACGCGCGTCGGCGGCACCCGGATGTGCGACGCTTATCCCTGCGCATCTCGTCTCCTGGTGCGCCTCGCAAAGGACCCCATGACGACCGAGCACACGGCATCCGCGTCTCCGAGCCCTGCCCGGCCGGACGCCGCCGACGCCCCCGCACGCCGACGCGGCTGGCTGTACTTCCTGCGCGACGTGCTGGTGATCGTGCTGATCGCGATCCTCGTGTCGTTCCTCGTCAAGACGTTCCTCGTGCGGTCGTTCTACATCCCCTCGGGGTCGATGGAGAACACCCTGCAGGTCAAGGACCGCATCCTCGTCGACGAGATCACCCCGCGGTTCGGCGAGTACGGCCGAGGCGACATCGTCGTCTTCCGCGATCCGGGCGGATGGCTCCCTCCCTCGACGTCTCCCGCGCGTCCGCCGCTGGTCGAGGCCGGCGACTGGCTTCTGTCGCTCGTCGGACTGTCCGCGCCCGACAGCGACGACCACCTGATCAAACGCGTCATCGGCCTGCCGGGCGACCACGTGGTGTGCTGCAACGGCATCGGACAGCTGACGGTCAACGGGGTTCCCGTGGACGAGACGTCGTACACGAAGCTCGCCCCGACCGACCCCGCATCCGCCATCCCCTTCGACGTCACGGTCCCCGAGGGATCACTGTGGGTGCTGGGCGACAACCGCAACCAGTCCAAGGACTCCCGCTACAACACCGACCAGCCGGGCCGCGGCTTCGTCCCGATCGACAACGTCGTGGGGCGCGCCTTCGTGATCACGTGGCCGTTCGACCGCTTCGGCATGCTCGACTTCCACCACGAGGTGTTCGCGGGCGTGCCGGCTCCCGCTGCCGGGGGCGCATCGAAGTGACAGTGGTCGAGCCTCGCCTCACCCTCGAGCGGCGGCTGCTGCGCGAGCATCCGCTGGTGATCGCGTGCGACGAGGTCGGTCGGGGGGCCCTCGCCGGACCCGTCGCGGTCGGCGCCGCCGTGGTGGACGCGCGCGATGCGCGCCGGCGCGTGCCGGCGGGACTGCGCGACTCGAAGCTCGTGCCCGAGCACAGGCGTGCGGATGTCGCGTCCCGCGCCGCGTCGTGGGTGTCGGCCAGCGCGGTGGGCTGGGCCTCGTCCACCGAGATCGACGAGGTGGGCATCATGCGCGCGCTCGGCAACGCCGCGATCCGCGCCCTGGCGGAGCTTCGAGGCGCGGGTGTGCGCGCCGAGGACTGCATCGTGATCCTCGACGGCAACTACGACTACATCTCGGCGGCGGGCGGCTCCGGCCTCAACGTGCGCCCGGTGATCAAAGCCGACCGCGACTGCGCGAGCGCGGCCGCGGCATCCGTCATCGCCAAGGTGGCCCGCGACGAGCTGATGGGCGACCTCCACCACGGCCAGCCGCACTACCAGTGGGCGCGGAACAAGGGGTACGCCAGCCCGGAGCATCGCGACGCGATCCGCTCGCGCGGCATCAGCGTGCATCACCGCTCGTCGTGGTCGATCGCGGACGCGCCGACGCTCTTCTGACGTCGTCCGGGCCTCGGCGGCCACGCCTAGGATGGACTCACCATGGATGACGAGGTCTTCGAAGACTACGACCGCGAGCTCGAGCTCGCGCTGTACCGCGAGTACCGCGACGTCGTGTCGCAGTTCCAGTACGTGATCGAAACCGAGCGCCGGTTCTACCTCGCGAACGAGGTCAACGTCGTGCGTCGCGACACGGAGCACGACTTCTACTTCGAGATCTCGATGACCGATGTCTGGGTCTGGGACATCTACCGTGCCGACCGGTTCGTGAAGTCCGTCCGGGTGCTCACCTTCAAGGACGTCAACGTCGAAGAGCTCACGCGCCGCGACTTCCACCTTCCGGAAGAGCTGTCGCTCGACTCCTGACTCCTCCCCACAGGGTGAGGGGAGTGCTCATGCCTCCGATCGGGTTCAGCCCGGACTTCTGAGCCTCTCCGCCGCGCGAGCATCGCGTCATGGCGAAGAAGGACGAACTGGGGCGTGCGGGCGAGCACCGCGCCGAAGAGCACCTGCGAGCCCTCGGGTGGGAGGTGCTCGACCGCAACTGGCGCACCGGCGAGGGTGAGCTCGACCTCGTGGCCGCGACGGCCTCCACGCTGGTCGTCGTCGAGGTGAAGACGCGCACGGGCGAGGGCTTCGGCCACCCGTTCGAGGCGATCGACGCGCGCAAGCGTCGCCGGCTGTGGCGGCTCGCGGTCGCCTGGGTCGCCGCGCATCCCGGCGCTGTCCAAGGGCGGCGCCTGCGCGTCGACGCGGTCGCGATCACCGGCGCAGATCCGCGCACCGCGCGGCTCGAGCACCTCGAGGACGTGGCATGACCGTCGCCCGCACCTGGGCCGTCGCGCTCGCGGGTCTGGAGGGCGCACTGGTGGAGGTCGAGGCCGACCTCACGAATCAGATGCCCGACTTCCGCATCATCGGCCTGCCCGACAAGGCCCTCGGCGAGGCCGTGCAGCGTGTCCACAACGCGTGCGCCAACAGCGACCTCCCGCTACCGCGCCGGCGCCTCACCGTGAATCTGTCGCCCGCGAGCCTGCCCAAGCAGGGGTCGGGCTTCGATGTCGCGGTGGCCATCGCGTGCCTCGCCACCGAGATGCCGATGGATGCCGCTTCCGTAGCCGCCACGGTGCACCTCGGAGAGCTCGGGCTCGACGGCCGGCTCCGGCCGATCCCGGGCGTGCTGCCGTCGGTGCTCGCCGCCGCACGCGCGGGGATCGGCCGTGTCGTGGTGCCGCACGCCAATCTCGAGGAGGCGCGGCTGGTGCAGGGGGTCGAGGTGCTCGGGGCGGTCAGTCTCGGAGACGTGGCGCGCTGGCACGGCGCCGACATCGCGCCGCGGGAGTGCGAGCCCGTCGCCCAGCCCGCGACGACGACGTTGCGGGCGCCCGATCGCGAACTCGCTGAGGTGATCGGTCAGCGCGACGCCGTCGACGCCCTCGTCGTCGCGGCCGCCGGCGGTCACCACATCCTCATGAGCGGACCGCCCGGCGCGGGCAAGACGATGCTCGCGGAGCGGCTCCCGGGCATCCTTCCGCCGCTGGATGATGCGGCGGCCCTGGCGTCGGCGTCGATCCGATCGCTGGCGGGGGAGCGGATCGCCGATCTGGAACGCACGCCGCCGTTCGAGGCTCCGCACCACAGCGCAAGCGTCGCGGCCCTCGTGGGCGGGGGCAGCCGCATGATCCGGCCCGGCGCGATCGCCCGCGCGAGCGACGGCGTGCTCTTCCTCGACGAGGCCGGCGAATTCGCGTCCTCCGCGCTCGATGCCCTGCGGCAGCCTCTGGAGAGCGGCGCCATCACCATCAGCAGGGCAGGTGCAACGGCCTCCTTCCCCGCACGGTTCCAGCTCGTCGTGGCGACCAATCCGTGCCCGTGCGGCAACTACGGCGTACCCAGCGGCGCGTGCGTCTGCCCGCCCATCGCCATCCGCCGGTACCTGGGTCGTCTGTCAGGTCCGCTGATCGACCGGATCGACATCGAGCTCTCCATGCGTCGGGTGTCCGTCGCGCACGCCGAGGCCGCTGGACCTGGGACCACCACGGCGGAGGCGAGGATCCGGGTGGGTGAGGCGCGCGACCGCGCCGCGCGGCGCCTCCGCGGAACCCCGTGGCGGCTCAACGCCCAGGTGTCGGGCGCGTGGCTGCGCCAGGGTCCGCTCGCGCCGCCGCCTGTCGTGCGGCGGCCGCTCGACGCGGCGCTGCACCGCGGCTCGCTGACGCTGCGCGGCTACGACCGGGTTCTGCGTGTGGCATGGTCCCTCGCCGATCTCGCGCGGCACGACCGCCTCGATGCTCAGCACATCGGACGCGCGCTCTATCTGAAGAGGGGGATCACCGCATGAGCGCACCCGACCTGGATCCGCGCTCCGCGCGCGAAGCGCTGCGCGGCATCGTCGGCGAAGTGGAGGCCATGTCCGACGACGAGGTGACCGACCGGTATGCGCGACTGGTGTGGAGCACGTTGGTAGAGCCCGGGGACAGCGTCGCGCACCGGTTCGTGGCCGCCCTCGGTCCGGCGGCGGCGCTGCGGGAGCTGCACGCCGGCATGAAGGCCGGGGTCTTCGCGCGCGCGGGAATCGACGCGTCGGACGGTGACCGAGGGGCGCGTCGCTGGCTGCCGAGGCGGAAGGATGACGCCACGCGCACCGCGCTCGATGCGGCCCGCCGCGCCGGGTGCATCGCGCTGTGTCCCGGCGATGAGCACTGGCCGGCCCGTGTGGACGATCTCGGAGCGCACGCGCCGCTGGCGCTGTGGGTGCGCGGTGATCCCGCGCTTCTCTCCGCGCCGGTTCCGGCGCTCGCCCTGGTGGGAGCGCGCGCGGCGACCGGATACGGCGAGGCCGTCGCGGTGGAGTTCGCCGCCAGCCTGGCGGCCACCGGCGTCAGCATCGTGTCGGGGGCGGCCTACGGCATCGACGGAGCCGCCCATCGTGCCGCGCTGGCGGCGGGCGGAACGACGTTCGCGCTTCTCGCGGGCGGCGTCGATCGGCCCTATCCCGTCGGCCATTCCGAGCTCATCAGCCGCATCGTGTCGGCCGGTGTCGTCGTGAGCGAGGCGCCGTGCGGCACCGCGCCGACCAAATGGCGGTTCCTGCAGCGCAACCGGCTCATCGCCGCGCTGAGCGACGCCACCGTCGTGGTCGAAGCGGGCTGGCGCAGCGGCTCTCTCAACACCGCTGCCCACGCCGCATCCCTCGGGCGCCCGCTGGGCGCGGTGCCCGGGCCCATCACGAGCGCGGCGTCGACCGGGTGCCATCGGCTCCTGCGGGAGTTCGACGCCCGATGCATCACCTCCGCCGACGACGCGCGCGAGCTGCTCGCGCTGCACGGCGACGCGCTGTGGCCTGCGTCCGGCGGCCCACTCGGAACGCACAGTCCGCACACCGATGACCGCTCGCGCGACGATGATCGCTCGCGCACCGATGACCGCTCGCGGGTGCTCGACGCCCTCAGCACCCGCACGTGGCGGACCGGCGCCGATGTGGCGCGGCACGCGGGGATGGCCGAGCAGGACGTCGAGGGCGTGCTCGGCCTGCTCCTGCTCGACGGCGCCGTGAAGAGCAGCCCATCGGGGTGGCGGATGCTCCCGCGCGCGGCATCCCCGGGCATCGGGCGGTGACGGGCATGCTGGGACCATGCGCATCGACGAGGCCATCGCGGCATGGACCGCGCACCTCGCCGACGTGCGCCGTCTCTCGCCCGCCACCGTGCGCGCCTATGGCAGCGACCTCGTCGATCTGGCCGCGACCGTCGCACCCGCCGTGACAGACGTCGCCGACATCGACCTCGAGCATCTGCGGGAGTGGGCGTGGCGTGCCACCCAGTCGGGTGCGGCGCGCGCGACCGTCGCCCGTCGCACCGCCGCGGCCCGCGCGTTCTTCGCCTGGGCGCTCGAGAACGGTCTCGTCGAGACGGATCCGAGTCTGCGCCTCATCGCGCCCAAGCGCGCGCGGACGCTGCCCGCCGTCGCCTCCGCCGCCTCGATGCGAGAGGTGTTGGACGCCGCGGCCGCCCGCGCCGCTGACGGCGACCCGCTGGCGCTGCGCGACCACGCCGTCCTCGAGCTGCTCTACGGGGCGGCCGTGCGCGTGTCGGAGCTGTGCGGGCTGGACGACGGGGACGTCGACCTCGGGCGCCGCACCGCGCGCGTACGGGGCAAGGGGTCGAAGGATCGCGTCGTGCCGTTCGGCGGACCGGCGGCCACGGCACTTGATGCCTATCTGCGGGTGGGGCGGCCCGCACTGCTGGCGGGCATGGCTGATACGAAGAGGCGCGGCGCCGGAGGGGCCGCCGACGGCACGGCGCGACGGCCGCAGTCCGACGACGCGGGCCGGACGCCCGGACCCGCGCTCTTCCTCGGGGCGCGCGGCGGGCGACTCTCGACCCGCACCGTCTACGACCTCGTGTCGCGCGTCGTCGGGGGAGCGGTGGGGTCCTCGGCCACCGGTCCGCACGCCCTGCGGCACTCTGCCGCAACGCACCTTCTCGACGGCGGCGCCGATCTTCGCTCGGTGCAGGAGATGCTCGGCCACGCGAGCCTCGGCACGACCCAGATCTACACGCATGTGTCGAGCGAGCGGCTCGTCTCGACGTACAAGCTCGCGCACCCGCGCGCCTGACGCAGCGCGCGCCTGACGCAGGGCGCACCTGACAGAGGGCGCACCTGACCCAGGCGCTCCCGACGCAGGGCGCTTCTGAACGAGCGCGACCCGCCTGTGCGCGGCCTATGGGCGGCGCACCGCGCTCCATCCCGACGCTCGCGCATGAGATGTTCCGGCTGCCCCGGCGCCTAACCTGGACTCATGCCCACACGCTCCTCTCGTCACTCCCTCGCCGCGCTCGTGACCGCGGGTGCGCTGATCGCCGTCCTGTCGGGGTGCGTCCCGATGGGACCGTCCTCGAACGGCGGCGGCTCCGCCCCGCGGCCCGGGACGAGCGCCTCGACGGGGGATGCGACGTCCGGCTCCTCGAGCGCGCCGGGGTCCACCGGTCCCGTCGACTGCGGCGGCGCGGCCGTCACGATCGCGGACGACGACCGGGACCACACGGTCACGGGCGACTGTCCGTACATCGTGCTCGCCGGCGCGGACATCGAGCTCACGGCGCAGGATGCGCAGATCGGCACGCTCGAGATCGCGGGGGACCGGGCTGAGGTCGACGCGGGCGACGTCGACACGCTCACCGTCGCAGGCCAGGAGAACGAGGTCGACGCCGGCGCGATCGACTCCATCGTGCTCAACGGCGACCGCAACGAGGTCGAGGTGCGGGCCCGGGCCGGATCCGTCGCCGTCAACGGCAACGACAACTCCGTGACGGCCGCCGAGCTCGGAACCGTCCTCGACCAGGGTCAGCGCAACACCGTCCGCACCGACGACTGACGCGCCGCGCGACTGCCAACCGCCGCGGGCCCGAGCGAGGCGACCGCCGAACCGGCCAAGCATCGCCGAACCGCAATGCGCCCGCACAGGCCCTGGCGGAGGTCGGTCAGCAGCATGGCAGCAGCACCGCCCGCGGGATCTCGCCCAGGAGCAGCAGTGGGTTGATGTACTGCCCGTCCAGCCGCACTCCGAGGTGCACCGTGCCCGCGGTCGCGTGTCCGCCGGCGGCCAGGGTCGCGACCCGGTCACCGCGTGCCACGACCGCGCCGGGCACGAGCTCCGACGCGACCGGCTCGAGCGTCGTCACGAGCCCGCCGCCGTGATCGATCGTGAGGATGCCGCGCCCCGCCACGGATCCGGAGAATGCCACCACTCCGTCAGCCGGTGCCTTGAGCGCCTCCCCGCCCGACAGATCGAGGTCGATGCCGCGGTGTCCCGGTCCGTACTCGTGCGCGGGCGCCACGAACGGACGCACGAGCCGGAAGGGCTCAGCCGGCCACACCCACCCGAGCGCCGCGAGGTCGAGCGCGTCCTCGGCCGACGTCGTCGCCAGACCCGAAACCGCGGCCCGCGTCTCGGCCACCGCATCCCGAAAGCCCGGATCGGCGGCAGCCGGCCCACCGACACTCAGCACCGACAGCACCACGGCGATCGCGCAGAGAATCCTCGAAGAACGCCGCCACACACCTCGAGCCGGTCTCTGTGCCGGACGGGGGTGCGGGGGCGATCGCAGCATCTGTCCACTGTCGCGTGCTGTTGCACTGCAGACCGCCAGTGCGAGTCCGGTCGGAGGAACGGCACGCCCTCGTCGCCGTGGGGAGGACGCACGACCCGGCTGATACACTGAGGATTGCACCCCGGATATCGGGGTGACTTCGCGTGCCCTCAGCGCCGCGATCCCGGTCTTCGGATCAGGGTCTGGCGCGGCATCCCCACCCATCGGTCTCCCGCGGTCCTCCGCGGGTGCGGGCGTGGAGCCGGGCACCAGGATCGCCGGTCGAATGCACCGGCGGAGACAACCGCAGACGGCGCATCAGCGCCGAGAACAGGAGAACGGCCATGGCCGTCGTCACCATTCGCCAGCTGCTCGACAGCGGCGTTCACTTCGGACACCAGACCCGCCGGTGGAACCCGAAGGTGAAGCGCTTCATCCTCACCGAGCGCTCCGGCATCCACATCATCGACCTCCAGCAGTCGCTGTCGTACATCGACAAGGCGTACGAGTTCGTCAAGGAGACGGTCGCCCACGGCGGAACCGTCCTCTTCGTCGGCACGAAGAAGCAGGCCCAGGAGGTCATCGCCGAGCAGGCGACCCGCGTCGGCCAGCCCTACGTCAACCAGCGCTGGCTCGGTGGTCTTCTGACCAACTTCAGCACCGTCTCCAAGCGCCTCGCGCGCATGAAAGAGCTCGAGGAGCTCAACTTCGAGGACCCCGCCGCGAGCGGGTTCACCAAGAAGGAGCTGCTGATCAAGAAGCGCGAGCTCGACAAGCTGCACAAGTCGCTCGGCGGAATCCGCAACCTGACCAAGACGCCCTCGGCGATCTGGGTCATCGACGCCAAGCGCGAGCACCTCGCGATCAACGAGTCGCGCAAGCTCGGCATCCCCGTGATCGGCATCCTCGACACGAACGCCGACCCGGACGAGTTCCAGTACCCGATCCCCGGCAACGACGACGCGATCCGCTCGGTGGGCCTGCTCACCCGCATCATCGCCGACGCCGCCGCCGAGGGCCTGATCCAGCGCCACCAGCCCACCGACGAGTCCGAGGCCGCCGAGCCCCTGGCCGACTGGGAGCGCGAGCTCCTCGAGCAGGGCTCCGCGGGCACCGAGAAGGTCGCCGACGAGAACATCGCCGCGACGGACGCCGCTGACGCGGTCGACGTCGAGGCCGAGACCATCGCCGCCACCGAGTCCGACGCCGACGCCGCGGGCGCCGCTGCGCACGACTCGGCTCTCGCCGCCGAGGCGGGCGAGCCGGCCGCCGAGGTCGCCGACGCCGAGGCCGCTGACGCCAAGTAACAACCCCCGGCGGGTGTCGAGCGGCTGATCGCCGCCCGACACCCGCCTCGGATCCGCTCGGCGAGGTCGGTCGCGCATCGTCGCGACGACCTCGCCGTCGCATCCTCCCCCCACGCACACGACGCATCGATCCAGCAGAAACAGGAGCAGCCACACCATGGCCAACTTCACCATCGCCGATATCAAGGCGCTGCGCGAGCAGCTCGGCACCGGAATGGTCGACACCAAGAAGGCTCTCGAAGAGGCCGACGGCGACGTCGAGAAGGCCGTCGAGATCCTCCGCCTGAAGGGCGCGAAGGGCAACGCGAAGCGCGCCGACCGCTCCACCAGCGAGGGCCTCGTCGCCGCTCGCGAGGGCGACGGCAAGGTCACGCTCATCGAGCTGGCCTGCGAGACCGACTTCGTCGCGAAGAACGACCGCTTCATCGCCCTCGCCGACAAGGTGGCCGACGCGGCCGCGGCCGTCTCGGCCGACTCCGTCGAGGCCGCCCTCGCGGCGCCCGCCGGTGACGTCACCGTCGAGCAGCTCATCTCCGACGAGGCGGCCATCATCGGCGAGAAGGTGGAGCTCCGTCGCGTGCGCACCCTCACCGGTGAGCACTTCGAGGTGTACCTGCACAAGACCAGCAAGGACCTGCCCCCGCAGGTCGGCGTGGTCCTGGCGTACTCGGGTGACGACAAGGAGACCGCTCGCAGCCTCGCTCAGCACATCTCCTTCGCCAACCCGTCCTACCTGACGCGCAGCGAGGTGCCCGAGTCCGACGTCGAGAAGGAGCGCGAGATCGTCACCGAGATCTCCCGCAACGAGGGCAAGCCCGAGGCAGCCCTGCCGAAGATCGTCGAGGGTCGCGTCAACGCCTTCTTCAAGCAGGTCTCCCTGCTCGACCAGGACTACGCGAAGGACAACAAGCAGTCCGTGGCGCAGGTCGCCAAGGACGCCGGTCTCACCCTGACCGGATTCGCCCGGTTCAAGGTCGGCGCGTAAGACGCCGCTCAGGCCCGCATCGGCGACGGTGCGGGCCTTTTCCGTGCGCGGGGGCGGATGCCGCACCCCGACGCCGCTAGTTTGGAAGCGCGACGAGAGGACCCCCTGACGTGATCGATGAGATGACCGGACGCCGCCGCGTTCTGCTGAAGCTGTCCGGAGAGGCGTTCGGCGGGGGGCAGCTCGGGGTCAACCCCGACGTCGTCAGCCAGATGGCGCGTGAGATCGCCGCGGCGGTCGATCGCGTGGAGATCGCCGTCGTCGTCGGCGGCGGCAACTTCTTCCGCGGTGCCGAGCTCAGCCAGCGCGGAATGGACCGCGGCCGCGCCGACTACATGGGCATGCTGGGGACCGTCATGAACGCCCTGGCCCTGCAGGACTTCCTGGAGCAGGCCGGAGCCGCGACGCGCGTGCAGTCGGCCATCTCGATGACGCAGGTCGCCGAGCCGTACATCCCGCGGCGCGCGGAGCGTCACATGGAGAAGGGCCGCGTCGTCATCTTCGGCGCCGGCGCGGGGCTGCCCTACTTCTCCACCGACACCGTCGCGGCGCAGCGCGCCCTCGAGATCGACGCGCAGGAGGTCCTCGTCGCGAAGAACGGCGTCGACGGCGTCTACACCGCGGACCCGAAGAAGGATGCCGCGGCGACGAAGATCGATCGCATCACCTACCTCGACGCGCTGCAGCGCGGACTGAAGGTCGTCGATTCGACGGCGTTCAGCCTGTGCATGGACAACAAGATGGACATGCGGGTGTTCGGCATGGAGCCCGCCGGCAACGTGACGCGCGCCCTCCTGGGCGAATCCATCGGCACGCTCGTCACGGCGTGACGAGGCCCCGCGGCTAGACTGGGCACTCAGGTTTCAACCGAAGGAGTCACCGTGATCGCCGACGTCTTGGCCGATGCCGGAGCGCGCATGGACCGCGCCGTGGAGGCAGCGAAGGAGGACTTTGCGACCGTCCGCACGGGCCGTGCGAACCCGCAGCTGTTCCAGAAGGTCCTGGTCGGCTACTACGGCTCGCCCACCCCGCTCGCCCAGCTCGCCTCGGTGAGCAACCCCGAGGCCCGCACCGTGCTGGTGACCCCGTACGACAAGTCCGTGCTCAAGGACATCGAGCAGGCGATCCGCGACATTCCCAACCTCGGCGCCAATCCGACTAACGACGGCAACCTCATCCGCGTCACGATGCCGGAGCTCACCGAGGAACGTCGCAAGGAGTACGTCAAGCTCGCGCGCAGCAAGGGCGAGGATGCCAAGGTGCACGTGCGCGGCATCCGTCGCAAGTCCAAGGACGACCTCGACGAGCTGAAGAGCGAATTCGGCGAGGACGAGCTCGCACGTGCCGAGAAGGAACTCGATGCGCTCACGCGCGCCCACGTCGACGCGATCGACGAGGCGCTCAAGCGCAAAGAGGCCGAGCTGCTCGAGGTCTGAGGACTCCACATGACGGACGCGCCCGGTGCAGAGCCGACCGCCGATACAGCGGACGATCCGGCGCTGACGCCTTCCCGACGGGATGCCGCGACCGCGCGTCGCGCGCAGCCCGAAGGGTCCGTGCGGGCCGACGGCGGCGACTTCTCGGCGCAGGTGCGCGCCGCGCGCACCGAGTTCGAGTCACAGGTGGCGCACGCCCGGGCGGAGTTCGACCAGGCCAACGAGCGGCTGAAGGAGCGGACCGGACGCGATCTCATCGTCGCGATCGCCATCGCCCTCGCCATCGGCGCGGTGCTCGTGGCATCCCTCATCTTCTTCAAGTGGGGCTTCGTCCTGTTCGCCCTGGGTGCCAGCACCCTCGGCATCTTCGAGCTCGCGCGCGCCCTGCAGACGACCGGACGCCGCCTCGATCTCGTCCCGCAGCTGGTGGCGGGCACGCTGCTCGTCGCGGCCGGGCTGTTCCTCGCCTCCTGGCTGCACTGGATCTCCCTGTTCCTGGCGGTCGCGTTCGTCATCGTCTGGCGCCTGATCGCGCAGATGGTCGCGAACGACGGACGCACCTACGCCGGCGTGCTAGGCGACGTGCTCATCGCGGGCTTCGTGCAGCTCTACGTGCCGTTCCTTGCGAGCCTGTGCGTGCTCCTGCTGCGTCAGGAGGGCGGCGAATGGTGGGTGCTCGCGTTCATCATCGTGGTCGTCGCCTCCGACACCGGCGCCTACTCTGCGGGACTCGCCTTCGGCAAGCACCCGATGGCGCCCAAGATCAGCCCCAAGAAGACCTGGGAGGGCTTCGCGGGAGCGGCGGCCGCGGCTCTCATCGCGGGCGTGCTGGTGGCGCTGTTCATGCTCGGTCTGCCCTGGTGGTGCGGCCTGATCTTCGGCGCGCTCATCCTGGTCACGGCGACCGCGGGCGATCTCGGCGAGTCGATGGTCAAACGCGACCTCGGCATCAAGGACATGAGCTCGTGGCTGCCCGGCCACGGGGGAGTGCTCGACCGCCTCGACTCCATCCTGCCCTCCGTCGCCGCGGCCCTCGCCCTGTTCTACCTGCTCTCCCCTCTGGCGGCCTCATGACCCCCGACGACGCGTCCACCCTCGAGACCAGCGCGGGCCCGGCCCCCGCTCCGTTCCCGACGACGACGGGACGCACGAAGGGGTACGACAAGGCCGCCGTCGACGCCTTCCTGGAGGCCGCGCGCACCTCGTTCGAGGCCGATCCCGCCGACGCCGAACTGAACGCCGGGGACGTGCGCCGCGTGGCCTTCCCGCTCGTGCGCCACGGTTACACGATCGCCGCGGTGGATGCCGCGCTCTCGCGCATCGAGGACGCCTTCGCCGGGCGGGAACGCACCCGCGCGGTCAGCTCGCGCGGCGCACGGGCCTGGGTGGGACGCACGAGGGAGACCGGCCAGGTCATCCTCGACCGTCTGACGCGGCCCCCGCGGCACCGCTTCGAACGGGTCGGCATCCTCCACTACGGGTACCGCGTCGACGAGGTCGACCTGATCGCCGACAAGCTGGCGCGCTACCTCGAGTCGGGCGAGCCGGTGACCGTCGAACAGGTGCGCTCGATCGCGTTCCGGATGCAGCGCGGCGGCTATCGCGAGGTGCAGGTCGACGCGGTGCTCGACGCCGTCGTCGAGGTCATGCTCGCCGTCGTCTGACCTGGCACCGGTCCGGGGGTCCGGGTAGACTCGGCGGCACTGTGACTCCCGGCGACGACCTGACTCCTGCGGCCACCCGCCGGGCTCGTCGCGAGAGGGACATCGCCCACCGCCCTTCCCGCGGGAGGAGTGCGATCGCACCCCGCGACGAGCAGGGACCGGCACGGCCGGCATCCTCCACGTCGCCCCGCTGGTCGCGTCGGCGCGGGGTCGTGGCCGTCTTCGCCGCGCTCGCCGCCGTGGGCTTCGTGGCCGCCTACGTGGGCCCGATGGGAGTGACGCTCACCCGCGCCAGCGCCGAGGCGCAGCCCCTTCCCGTGACCCTGTACGCGAGCGCGCGCGACGACAGCCAGTCCTATGCGGCCGGCTACGCCGCCGGGCGCGAGGCCGCGGCCGCGGCGGACGCCGCTGCGGCGAGTCTCGGCCGCGACAGCTACGAGGTGTACGTCACGCCGAAGCCGACCCCCACGCCCGAGCCGGTGCCCGAACCCGAGGAGACCAGCTCGTCGCGCGAGTCGTCGTCCAGCGAGCCGGTCGCCGCGTCCCGCCCGTTCTACACCGGCGGAGGATCGTCGTCGGAGTGGATGTCGGCGGCGGGCATCGCCGAGAGCGACTGGGGCTACGTCGACTACATCGTCAGTCGTGAGAGCGGCTGGAACCCGAACGCCACGAACAGCTCCTCCGGAGCGTGCGGGCTCGTGCAGGCGCTGCCGTGCAGCAAGGTGCCGGGCAACGGCTACGACCCCGTCGACAACCTGCGGTGGGGCAACGGCTATGCGGTCGGGCGATACGGAAGCTGGGCCTCGGCCTACGCCTTCTGGACGTCCAACCACTGGTGGTGACGAGTCACACATGCCCCGCTCCCACCGCCGGCGCTCCGAGCAGCCGGATGACGACTCGTTCGCCCGCCTGCTGTCCGGCTGGAAGCGCACCGAGGTGCGCCGCGGTCAGGAGTGGACGATCCAGCCCGTGTCCGAGATGCAGGCGGTGAAGTCGTACACCTGTCCCGGTTGCGGCCGGATCATCGAGGCGGGCGTCGCACACCTCGTGGCCTGGCGCGCCGACGGGGTCCTCGGCGACGGCGCCGACCTCGCGGCGCGCAGACATTGGCACACCCACTGCTGGAGGATCAGCTGACATGGAGATTCGCGGACCGCTGCTGCTTCCCGCCCGCCGGGAGGAGATCGAGCTCGAGACGCTGGACGGGCTGACGCTCGTCGGTGAGCTCGCCATGCCGCTGGACCGCGACCCGGTGGCGACGCTGGTGACCCTGCATCCGCTGCCGACGGCAGGCGGCTTCATGGACTCGCACATCATCCGGAAGGCCGCCGCGCGGCTGCCGGCCCTCGCCGATCTCGCCGTGCTGCGTTTCAACACACGCGGCACCACCTCGCCGCGCGGCATTAGCGAGGGCGCCTTCGACGGCGGCCGGAGCGAGGCCTTCGACGTCGCAGCGGCGATGGACCTGGTGTCCGAACGCGGGCTGCCGCACCCGTGGCTGGTCGGCTGGTCGTTCGGCACGGAGCTCGCGCTGAAGTACGGCCGCGACCACCCCGTCGAGGGTCTCGTGCTCCTCTCGCCGCCCCTGCACCGCGCCACCGACGAGGAGGTCGCCGCCTGGGCCGGCGACCACCGCCGTGTGATCGCCCTCATCCCGGAGTTCGACGATTACCTGCGACCGGATGCCGCGGCCGAGCGCTTCGCGTCGATCCCCGACGCCGTTCTCATCCCGGTCGAGGGCGGCCGGCACCTCTGGGTGGGGGAGTCGCAGACCCGTCGCGTGCTCACCGAGATCGTCGGCGCCGTCAATCCGGCCGCCCTTCCGCTGCCGCTGGAGTGGGACGGACCCCTCGGCTGAGGCCGCCCGGAGCTCGTCTCCGGGCGCGGCTCCGAGCCTCGCCACCGCGCCGACACGACGTCAGCGCGGGAGCGCGTCAACGCTCGTTCTGCCGCGGGATGATGACCTGGCGGTAGATGATCAGCACGCTGGCGGCGACCGGGATCGCGATGAGCGCGCCGAGCAGGCCGAGCAGCGAACCGCCGGCCAGGGCTGCGATGACCACGACCGCACCCGGCACCGAGACGGCCCGGTTCATGACCTTCGGCGACAGCACGTAAGCCTCGAGCTGCATGTAGATCAGGTAGTAGATCGCGGCGATCCACCAGGCGTTCGGCGACCCGAGCCCCGGGATGAGGCAGCTCAGCACGATGATCGTGGAGCCCGTCAGCGTGCCGACGAGCGGGATCAGCGAGAAGAAGAACGCGATGACGGCGAGCACGGCGGGGAAGGGCGCGCCGATGATGCTCAGGAAGATCGCGCTCAGGATGCCGTTGATGACGCCCATGGTGACCTGGCCCATGACGTAGTAGCCGACGGAGTCGGTGATCTGCTCGGCGAGGTCGATGAAGCGGGGGCGCTTGGAGGCCGGTACGAGCTGGTACACGGCGGTCTTGAGCGACGGCGTCGACGCCGTGAAGTAGATCGTGAGGATGAGCACGATGAAGGCGCCGCCGAGTCCGGCGAACAGCGCGATGCCCGCGTTGATGACACCGCCGGTGATGACGCCCCAGTTGTCGACCAGCCAGGTCTGGGCGTTGCCGATGGCGTCGTTGAGGAAGCCGGGCGGAAGACCGGGGAAGCGCTCGGACAGCCAGCGGTTGACGTCGGTGAGGAACTGGTCGAGCGTGCGGCTGGAGAGGAACTCGGTGATGGTGTTCACCAGCTGGCTCACCTGGCCGACGATGATCGGCACGACCATGAGCACGATGCCCGCGAAGAGCGCCAGCACGAGCACGATGGTGATGAGCACCGCGAGCCAGCGGCGCAGCCCGCGCCGCTCGAGGAACGACACGACGGGCTCGAGTCCGAGGGACAGGAACAGCGCCGTGCCGACGTACAGGAGGATCGTCGACAGCGTGGAGACGCTGCTGATGAACAGCAGGCCGAGGCCCACCCCGAGCGTCGCGACGAAGGCGACGCGGAAGGGGTTCTGGAATTTCACGGGGGTCTCCTGCCCGGGGGACGGCGGCGAGGCGGTCCTGTCAGGATAGTGACTGGTCCGAGCGCGACACGGCATTGGGCTGCTCCCTGGGGACTTTCAGGTCGTCTTCGCTAGTCTGAAATGTCGATGAGACGGTCCGAGCGGGGTGCCCGCGGACCTCGGGAAGGTGTCTTTCGTGCGATTCGTGTGGGCCGTTCTGGCCTTCGTCCTGGCCGCCGCGATGATCGGCGCAGGCATCGCGCAGCGGACGGTCTTCCAAGGACCCAAGACGCAGACGGAGTCCGTGTCCCTGTCGCAGGACACCCCGTATGTGCTCGTGGACGGTTCGGTCCTCAACAGCCTGCCGGGCGCTCAGACCCTCCGCGCGGAGGGCAGCGGGACGATCTTCGCCGCGTACGGGCGCACCGCCGACGTGAAGGCCTGGCTGTCGGATACCGATTACGTGCAGGTCGGTGTGGGGGAGAACGGCGCGCTGACCACCTCCGAGGTGCAGCCGACGGCGACACCGGCTCCGACGAGCGGAGCGACGGACACCACGACCGACGCCGGGACGACGGATGCCGCGGCCGCCGCGACCCGCGATCCCATCGGCTCCGATCTCTGGCTCGATGAGTTCCAGCAGGACGACCAGCTGGTGGCTCCGCTGCAGCTTCCGTCCGACATGAGCGTGCTCATCGCCGGGGACGGCACGAGTCCGGCGCCGGCCGACATCTCGGTGTCGTGGCCGATCGGCAACGCGACGCCGTGGGCGGGACCGCTCATCGTCGGTGGCGCGCTCCTGATGGCCGTGGGCGTCTTCCTCTACATCCTCGGCATCCGGCACGTCCGGCGCTCGAAGGGTCCGCGACGCAAGGGCCTGCCGCTCCCGGTGACGGAGCCCATCGACCTCGCGACCGCCGAGGCCGACAAGGGCGTCATCAGCAGCGGCTCCTCGCGACGGTCCCTCGGCCGCGGTCGTCGCACCCTGCTCGTCCCGGTCGTCGCCGTCTCGGCGCTCCTGGCGACCGGCTGCTCGGCCGACGCCTGGCCCACCGTCGGCGGCACGGCCAGCCCGACCCCGTCGGCATCGGTGATCGTGCCCGAGGGACAGCAGTCCCCGGCGGTCACCGAGGCACAGGCGGAGCGGATCCTCGCCCGCGTCGCCGACACCGTGGCCGAGGCCGATGCCGCGAGCGATCAGGCTCTCGCCGCGACACGGCTGGACGGCGCCATGCTCGCCGAGCGCACCACGAACTACGCGCTGCGGTCGTCGATCGCCGATTACGCCGCGCTGCCCGCCGTGCAGGCCAAGCCGCTGCGCATCGTCCTGCCGGTCGCCTACGACGCCTGGCCGCGCACCGTCATGACCGTCGTGGACGACCAGGCCGACAAGGTCTCCAGCGTCATGATGCTCACGCAGGCCGACCCGTGGTCCGCCTTCAAGCTCACCTACATGGCCAACCTGGAGGCATCCACCGAGCTGCCCGAGCTCGCGGCCCCCTATGTCGGCGCGCCGCAGGTTCCGCCGGGATCCGACTTCCTGACCCTCGCGCCCGACAAGGTGGCCGCGGCCTACGCCGACATCCTCAACAACGGCGACGCGAGCACCTACCTCAGCCTGTTCGACGCCGACAGCGACAGCTTCCGCACGGGAGTCGCCGCGGACCGCCAGAAGCGTCTCGACGAGTTCAATCAGACCGCGGCCGACACGGGCAGCCTGACGTTCGAATCGTCCGCGGGAAGCCAGCCCCCGCTGGCGCTGGCTACGCTGGAGAGCGGTGCGATCGTGGCGGTCAACCTCAATGAGACCGACACCGTCAAGCCGACCAACGCCGACGCGGTGATCAAGCTGACGAACAACCCGACCGTGAAGGCGCTCGTCGGGGCGGAGCAGTCCGCGACCGGCTTCACCACGACCTACAGCGACCAGCTCTTCTTCTACGTGCCCGGCCAGGGATCGACGGAGAAGATCCGTCTGCTGGGCGCCTCGTCCCACATCCTCGACGCGAAAGTGATCCCGTGACCGATCCCGCCCCCGGAGCCGTCCTGCGCGGAGCCGTCGACCTCTCCTCGCTGCGCAACCGCCCGGCCGCTCCCGCGGCGGCCCCCGGCGCGGTATCTCCCGCGGCGTCGGGCGGCCCGACCGTCCCGCTCGTGATGGACGTCACCGACGAGACGTTCCCGCAGGTGCTGGAGCTGTCGCGCACCGTCCCGATCGTGGTCGACCTGTGGGCGGAGTGGTGCGGCCCCTGCAAGCAGCTCAGCCCGATCCTGGAGCGGGTCGTCACCGAGCTCGCCGGGCGGGTCGTGCTCGCGAAGGTGGACGTCGACGCGAACCCCCAGCTGTCGCAAGCCTTCCGGGCGCAGTCGATCCCGATGGTGGTCGCCCTCGTCGCCGGGCAGCCGGTTCCGCTGTTCACCGGAGCCGTGCCGGAGGCCCAGGTGCGCGAGGTGCTCGGTCAGCTCCTGCAGCTCGCGGCCCAGAACGGCGTGACCGGCACGGTCACGCCCGCCGACGCGGCCGAGCCCGCCGCCGCGGGCGCGCCCGAGGAGCCGCCGCTGCCGCCCCTGCACGCCGAGGCGTTCGACGCCATCGAGGCCGGGGACTACCCCCGCGCCGTCGCCGCCTACGAGAAGGCGCTGGCGGAGAACCCGCGCGACGCCGATGCCCGCGCCGGTCTCGGACAGGTGCGTTTGCTGGCCCGGGTGCAGGGTCTCGACCTGCAGGAGGTGCGGGATGCCGCGGCCTCCCGCCCGACCGACGTCGAGGCCCAGTTCGCCGCCTCCGACCTGGACCTGGCGGGCGGCCACGTCGAAGACGCCTTCGGACGGCTCCTGGACCTGTTCTCGATCCTCCCGCCGGAGGACCGCGCCCCGGTGCGGGAGCGCCTGTTGGAGCTGTTCGCCCTCGTCGGCGACGCGGACCCGCGCGTCGTCGCCGCGCGCCGGGCGCTCACCACACTGCTGTTCTGATCATCGCCCGGGTGCGGCCCGGGAACGCCGAAGGCGGGTGAGCTTCAGGCTCACCCGCCTTCGGCGTCTCACTCAGCGCCGTGTCGCGGAGGGGAGGTGCGGATCGCCACCGGCGCGGTGCTCGAGCCACAGCACGCCCAGCGGAGGCAGCACCATCGAGGCGCGGCCGCCCTCGCCCGCGTGGACGATGCCGAGGTTGCCGACGCCCGAGCCGCCGAACTCCTGCGCGTCGGAGTTGAGGATCTCCTGCCACGCGCCCTCCTCCGGGAGGTCGAGCTGGTAGCCGTGGATCGGCGTGCCGGAGAAGTTGCAGACGACCGCGACGGTGCCGCCGTGCCAGTCGCGACGGGCGAACGCGATGACGTTCGGGTTCCACGACGGCGCACCGAGCCGCGAGAACGCGGCGCCGTCGCTGTCGCGCGACCACAGCGCGGACGAGCCGCGGTACGTGCGGTTCAGCATGGCCACGAAGGACTGCAGCTGCGCGTGCGCGGGCTGGTCCAGCATCCACCAGTCCAGCCCACGGCCCTCGGACCACTCGGACATCTGCCCGAACTCCTGGCCCATGAACAGCAGCTGCTTGCCCGGGTGTCCCCACATGTACGCGAGGTAGGCGCGCATGTTCGCCAGCTTCTGCCAGTGGTCGCCGGGCATGCGCCCGAAGAGGCTGCCCTTGCCGTGCACGACCTCGTCGTGGCTGATCGGGAGGATGAAGTTCTCGCTGAAGGCGTACACGAAGGAGAACGACAGCTCGCCGTCGTGGTGCGAGCGGTACATGGGGTCGCGTGCGATGTAGTGCAGCGAGTCGTTCATCCAGCCCATGTTCCACTTGAAGCCGAAGCCGAGACCGGCGTGGCTCGTAGGCTGCGTCACGCCGGGGAAGCTCGTGGACTCCTCGGCGATGATCGCGATGCCGGGATAGCGCTTGTAGGAGGTGCCGTTCACCTCCTGCAGGAAGCGGATCGCCTCGAGGTTCTCGCGACCGCCGTGGACGTTCGGCTCCCACTGGCCCTCCTCGCGCGAGTAGTCGAGGTAGAGCATGGACGCGACCGCGTCGACCCGCAGGCCGTCGACGTGGAACTCCTCGAACCAGTACAGCGCGTTCGCGACGAGGAAGTTGCGCACCTCGTTGCGGCCGTAGTCGAAGATGAGCGTGCCCCAGTCCTTGTGCTCGCCGCGACGGGGATCCGGGTGCTCGTAGAGCGCCTCGCCGTCGAAGCGGGCCAGCGCGAAGGCGTCCTTGGGGAAGTGGCCCGGCACCCAGTCCATGATCACGCCGATACCCGCCTGGTGCAGGCGGTCGATGAGGTAGCGCAGGTCGTCGGGGCTGCCGAAGCGGCTCGTCGGGGCGTAGTAGCCCGAGACCTGATAGCCCCACGAGCCACCGAAGGGGTGCTCGGCGAGCGGCAGGAACTCGACGTGCGTGAACCCCTGCTCCGTGACGTACTCGATGATCTGGTCGGCACCGTCGCGGTAGCCCAGGCCGGGACGCCACGAGCCGAAGTGCAGCTCGTAGATGGACATCGGGCGCGAGACCGGCGTGGTGCGAGCGCGCTCGGTCATCCAGTCGCCGTCCGCCCAGCGGTAGTCGGATGTGGTGACGACGGAGCCGGTCGCCGGCGACACCTCGGCCAGGCGCGCCATGGGGTCGGCCTTCTGGATCCAGTCGCCGCGGCGGGTCAGGATCTCGTACTTGTACGTCGAGCCCGCTCCGACGCCCGGGGCGAAGATCTCCCAGACTCCGGTGCCGCCCATCGAGCGCATCGCGTGGGACTGTCCGTCCCAGCCGTTGAAGTCGCCGATCACGCGCACCGCGCGGGCATTGGGCGCCCAGACGGTGAAAGCGGTCCCGGGGACGCCGTCGTCGGTGCGCACGTGAGCGCCCAGCACGCGCCAGAGCTCCTCGTGACGTCCCTCGCTGATGAGGTGGAGGTCGAGCTCGCCGATCGTGGGAGCGTGGCGATACGGGTCGTCGGCAGTCCAGTCCGGTCCGCCGTCGTAGCTGGCGGTGATCTCGTAGGCACCGGGGCTGCCCGCGCGCGTCCCCTCCCAGATGCCCGAGCGCACGTGGTCCAGCGGCACCTGCGTGCCGTCGGCGAACGTCGCGGTGACGGCGGACGCCATGGGGCGGCGCGTGCGCACCGTCCAGGTCTGCGCGCCGGTGTCATCGGCGCCGGCATGGAGGCCGAGGACGCCGTGCGGGTCGTGGTGGGCGCCTGCGGCGATCGTGTCGAGGAGTATGTCGTCGAGGCTCATCGGGATTCCTTCACGTGCAGGATGTGGACGGGTTCGGTGAATGCGTCGAGCCGCACGAAGTCGTGGTCGGACCACGTCCACTGCGCACCGGTGAGCAGGTCCTCGACCTCGAACGGCTCGCCGGGGGTCACGCCCCAGACGCGGGTGTCGAGGTGGACCATCGTCTCGCGGGCCGAATGAGGGTCGACGTTGACGGCGACGATGATCGTGTCGGCCCGTCCGTCGGGGGAGAGGGCGGCGTCGAGGTGCTTGACGTACACGAGGATCGCGTCGTCGTCGCTCCAGTGGACCGAGAGGTTGCGCAGCTGACGCAGCGCGGGGTGCGCCCGCCGGATCTCGTTCAGGCGGCGCAGGAACGGGGCGAGGGAGTCACCGCGCTCTTCTGCGCCCTCCCAGTCGCGGAGCTTGTACTGGAACTTCTCGTTGTCGATGTTCTCCTCGGCGCCCGGTCGGGCCACGTTCTCGAAGAGCTCGAAGCCGGCGTAGACGCCGTATGTCGGGGCAGCCGTCGCGGCGATCGCCGCACGGATGCGGTACGCCGGACGGCCGCCGTACTGCAGGTACTCCGTGAGGATGTCGGGCGTGTTGACGAAGAGGTTGGGACGCAGGAAGTCCGCGGTGTCCTGCGAGACCTGCGTGAGGAACTCCTCGAGCTCCTCCTTGGTGTTGCGCCAGGTGAAGTAGGTGTAGCTCTGCTGGAAGCCCGCCATCGCGAGGCCCTGCATCGGAGCCGGACGCGTGAACGCCTCCGCGAGGAAGACGACGTCGGGGTTCTCCTGCGTGACCGTGGCGATCAGCCATTCCCAGAACTGCAGGGGCTTGGTGTGCGGATTGTCGACGCGGAAGATCTGCACGCCCTGCGCGATCCAGTGCCGGACGATCCTCAGCACCTCCGCCTTGATGCCCTCGGGGTCGTTGTCGAAGTTGACCGGGTAGATGTCCTGGTACTTCTTCGGCGGGTTCTCGGCGTAGGCGATGGTGCCGTCGGGCAGTGTCGTGAACCACTCGGGGTGCTCCGTGACCCAGGGGTGATCGGGGGCGGCCTGCAGTGCGAGGTCCAGCGCGATCTCGAGGCCGGCGGTGCGCGCGGCGCTGACGAAGGCGCGGAAGTCCTCGAGCGTGCCGAGGTCGGGGTGCACGGTGTCGTGTCCGCCCTCGGTGCTGCCGATGGCCCACGGCGAGCCCGGATCGCCGGGGCCGGCGTTCAGCGTGTTGTTGGGCCCCTTGCGGTTGAGGCGGCCGATCGGGTGGATGGGCGGCAGGTAGAGCACGTCGAAGCCCATGTCGGCGACGCCGGCGAGACGCGCGGTGGCCGAGCGGAAGGTGCCGCTCTCGATCGTGCCGTCGGCCTTCTGCTTCGCGCCCTCCGAGCGGGGGAAGAACTCGTACCAGGCGCCGACGCCGGCGCGCTCGCGCTCGACGAGCAGCTCCTGTCGCGGGCCGAGCGTGACGAGCGACGTGACCGGGCGATCCGCGAAGAAGGCGGCGATCGCGGGGTCGCGCACGATGTCCAGCGCGGTGGCGTCGCCGACCGCAGGGTCGCGCAGAGCGGCCGCCGCGCCCTTGAGCGTGCGCCGCTCGGCGACGGAGCGGTCCTTCTCGGCCCGCGCGCCGTCGAACAGGCGGGCGCCGATCTCGCGCATCAGGGGCGCGTCGACGCCGGCGGCGATCTTCAGCTCGGCCGCGTGCTCCCAGGTGGCGAACTCGTCGGCGAACGCCTCGAAGCGGAAGCTCCAGACGCCCTGCACGAGCGGCGACACGATGGTGGCCCACCGGTCGAAGCCGTCGTTCAGAGGGGAGAGGCGGTGCAGCGATTCGGTGCCGTCGGGCGCGAACAGACGCACGTGGACGCCGATGAGGTCATGACCCTCGCGGAAGGCCGTGACGCGGAACGGCACGACTTCTCCCACGTAGGCGGTCGGCCGGAACGCGCCTCCGGGCACGGAGGGGAACGGCAGCGCCAGGGGGATGCGCCCCGTGCGCGTCCGGGCGTCGGTTTGGAACGCCTCGGCTGGTCGGAGCGGGATCGTGGAGCCGCTGCGGGTGAGGATCGGGGATGCGGTGCGCTTCGGTGTGGCCACGATCCGAACCTACCGCCCGGATCACGTCGCGCGAAGGAGCGGGACCGGTGCTGGCCTGTCCCGCGCGGGCGTGCTAGGAGGCGTCGCCCACGGCGCGGAACAGATGCATCGAGGTGGGGTCGACCTCGATGACGTCGCCGGGCTCGTAGACCGCCCGATCCGCGCGCGGCTCCTCCTCCGCGCTGCTCCAGAGCGACTCGTAGTGCTCGACGCCGTCGACCTGCGGCAGGACGACGCGGGTGGGGCGCTCGTCGCCGTGGACGATCAGCAGGATGCGGTTGAAGTCCTCCACGTGCGGCGTCGAGGTCGCGACGTACTGGAGCGTGCGGTGCGCGGCGCTGGTCCAGTCGGCGATGCCCATCGTCTCACCGTCCACGCCGTACCAGTCCATGACGGACGCCCCGGGCACCTGCACCTCCTCGTGCGCGAAGCGCATCGGCCGGAGGGCCGGGTTCTCCCGGCGCGCGGCGGTGAGGGTCCGCACGTGCGCGGCCAGGTGCTCCTGCCAGGGCTCGGTCTCCCAGGAGAGCCACGTGAGCGGCGAGTCGTGGCAGTAGGCGTTGTTGTTGCCGTCCTGCGTGCGGGCGAACTCGTCGCCGGCGGTGAGCATCGGCACGCCCGCCGACAGCAGGAGGGTGCCCAGCAGGTTCCGCATCGCCTTGCGTCGCGTCGCGAGGACGGTCTCGTCGTCGGTCGGTCCTTCGACGCCGTGGTTGAACGAGCGGTTCGTCCCGGCCCCGTCGCGATCGTGCTCGCCGTTGGCGAGGTTGTGCTTGACGTCGTAGCTGACGAGGTCGTGCAGGGTGAAGCCGTCGTGGGCGGTGACGAAATTGACGCTCGCGAGGGGACCGCGTTCGGCGCTGAAGGTGTTGGCGGAGCCGGCGAGTCGGGCGGCGAAGCCGCCGATGCCCACGGGCGCGACATCCGCCCGGCGGGCGTAGTCGACGTCGCTCAGCCAGAAGTTGCGGACCCGGTCGCGGTAGCGGTCGTTCCATTCGCTCCAGCCGTCGCCGAAGTTGCCGGTCTGCCAGCCGCCCATGCCGACGTCCCACGGCTCGGCGATCATCTTGACCCCTGCCAGGGCGGGGTCGTCGATGATGGCGCGCAGGAGCGGGTGCTCGGGCGTGAACGTGTGGTGCGCGTCCCGGCCGAGCGTCGCAGCGAGGTCGAAGCGGAAGCCGTCCACTTGGCAGTCGTTCGCCCAGTAGCGGAGCGAATCGAGCACGAAGCGGGCCGCGGCATCCGTCGACGTGTTCACCGAGTTGCCGCAGCCGGTCACGTCGATGTAGGCGCCGTCGTGCTGCTGCCGGTAGTACGACCGGTTGTCGATCCCGCGGAAGCTCGTGCGCGGCTCGCCGATGTCGGCCTCGGCCGTGTGGTTGTAGACGACGTCGAGGAGGACCTCGAGGCCCGCCTCGTGCAGGAGCCGCACCATCCCCTTGAACTCCCGCAGCACGGCCTCTGCTCCCTCGCGCCGGTTGGCTTTCGTGGCGTACGGGGCGTGGGGCGAGAAGAAGTTGACGGTGTTGTAGCCCCAGTAGTTCGAGAGACCCAGGTTGAGGAGGCGGGGTTCCGTGGTGAAGGCGTGCACCGGCAGCAGCTGCACGCTCGTGATGCCCAGCGTCTGGAGGTGCTCGATCATCGCGGGGTGCGCCAGGCCCGCGTACGTGCCGTGCAGGGCGGGGGGAACGAGCGGATGCCGCTTCGTCAGGCCCTTGAGATGACCCTCGTAGATCACCGTGCGATCCATCGGCACGGCCGGCTTCGCGACGCCGCCCCAGTCGAAGCCGCCCTCGACCACCACCGACCGCCAGTCGTTGACGCCGCCCCGCAGCAGGCCGCGCGAGTAGGGCTCCAGGAGGAGAGAGCCGGGATTGAACATGTTGCCCGGTCCGTGCGGCCCGTCGACCCGGATCGCATACCGGGCGCCGGGGCGCAGGAGCGACGTCGTGACCTCCCAGACGCCACCACCGACGTGGACGAGCGGGAGGGTCTCGATCGCCCAGTCCAGATCGGTGTCGTCGAAGATGACGAGACGGATGCCGTCGGCGTGGCCGGACCACACGCGGAGAGTGCCGACTCCGTCGTGCAGGGTGACGCCCAGACCGTCCCACCGCGGGTCGAGCAGAGCGGGCGGCGGGGCGATGGCGAGATCGTGCTCCGTCAGGACCATGCGACCTACAGTAGTCAGGGCGGCCGCACCGGCCGACCGGGGAGAACGGGGGGCTGCGGATGCACGCCTACCTCGACCACGCCGCCACCACTCCGCTGCGGCCCGAAGCCCGTGACGCCTGGCTGGCCGCAGCCGACGTGGTGGGCAACGCGTCGTCGATCCACGGCGGCGGACAGGCGGCCCGACGGCTGTTGGAGGAATCGCGCGAGCGCGTCGCCGCGGTGCTGGGCTGCGAAAGCGTCGAGGTGGTCTTCACCTCCGGCGGCACCGAGGCCGTGAACCTCGGTCTCAAGGGCCTGTGGTGGTCGCGCCCGGAGGACGCCGACACGATCGTCCTGCCCGACGCCGAGCATCACGCGACGAACGACGCCGTCGAGTGGCTGCGCCGACACGAGGGCGCGTCCGTCCGTCCGGTCGCCGTCGACACGCGAGCCGGCATCCCCGTCGCCCGGTTCGCGGAAGCCGTCGCCGACCCCCGCACCGCGCTGGCCACGGCGCTGGTGGCGAGCAACGAGGCCGGGACGCTCAACGACGCCGCGGGCCTGTCCGCCGCGGCGGCCGAGTGCGGCATCCCGCTGCACCTCGACGCGATCGCCGCGTTCGGTCACGTGCCCGTCGACGTCGCCCGGTGGCGGGGCCACGCCCCGGCGGGCGCGGGGCTGGTGGCGCTCAGCGTGTCGGCGCACAAGGTCGGCGGGCCGGTCGGCGTCGGCGCCCTCGTCGTGTCGCGGACGGCGGCGCTCACCGCCCTGCTGCACGGCGGAGGGCAGCAGCGCGGGCTCCGCTCCGGCACGCAGGATGTCGCCGGCGCGACGGCGTTCGCCGTGGCGGCCGAGCTCGCCGATGCCGAGCGCGAGGCGGAGGCCGCGCGGCTCGGCGACCTCCGCGATCGGCTGGTGCGCGGCATCCGGCACCTCGTTCCGACGGCCGAGCTGCTCGGCGATCCGCAGAACCGCCTGCCGGGCAACGCCCAGCTGCTGTTCCCGGGGTGCAGCGGTGAGACCCTGCTGTTCCTCCTCGACCAGGCCGGCGTCGCGGTCTCGACGGGGTCGGCCTGCCAGGCCGGAGTGCCCGAGCCGTCGCACGTCGTGCGGGCCATGGGGCGCACGGAGGCCGAAGCACGCTCCGTGCTGCGACTGACGCTGGGCCGCACGTCGACCGAGGCCGACGTGGAGGCGCTGCTGGCGGCGCTGCCCGACGTCCACGCTCGCGCGCTCGCCGCGGCATCGCCCCGGCGGCGCTCCGAGTCGGCGGTCAGCACCGCCTCGTAGACTGGCCGCATGCGTGTTCTTGCGGCCATGAGCGGGGGAGTGGACTCCGCCGTCGCCGCCGCCCGCGCGGTCGAGGCCGGTCACGACGTCGTCGGCGTGCACCTCGCGCTCTCGCGCGCGGGCGGCACGCTGCGCACCGGCAGCCGCGGCTGCTGCACCATCGAGGACGCGATGGACGCGCGGCGCGCGGCCGACCTGCTGGGCATCCCGTTCTACGTCTGGGACTTCTCCGAGCGGTTCCGCGACGACGTGATCGAGGACTTCGTCGCCGAGTACCGGGCGGGACGCACGCCGAACCCGTGCATGCGCTGCAATGAGCGCATCAAATTCGCCGCCCTCCTCGAGCGGGCGCTCGAACTGGGCTTCGACGCGGTCTGCACCGGTCACTACGCGCTGCTGGTCGACGGGCCCGACGGTCGCGAGCTGCATCGTGCATCCGACGCCGCGAAGGACCAGTCCTACGTTCTCGGCGTGCTGACGGCTGAGCAGCTCGCGCACACCTACTTCCCGCTCGGCACCACGCCCTCCAAGGCGCTGGTCCGCGCGGAGGCGGCGGAGCGCGGCCTCACCGTCGCGCAGAAGCCGGACAGCCACGACATCTGCTTCATCCCCGACGGCGACACGCGCGGCTGGCTCGCGGAGAAGGTCGGCACCGCGACCGGCGACATCGTCGACCGCGCCGGAGCGAAGGTGGGCACCCACGAGGGCGCCCACGCGTTCACGGTCGGTCAGCGTCGCGGCCTCTCGCTGGGCGTGCCCGCCCCCGACGGCAAGCCCCGCTTCGTGCTGGAGATCCGTCCCGTCGACAACACGGTCGTGGTGGGGCCGCGCGATGCGCTGGCCGTGGCTGAGATCTCGGGGTCGACCTACTCCTGGGCCGGGGCCGCGCCGGCGGCATCGGCATTCGCGTGCGCCGTGCAGATCCGCGCGCACGCCGACCCGGTGCCCGCCCACGCGGTGTGGGATCAGGACGCCGCGACCGTCGTCGTCACGCCGGTCGAACCGCTCGACGGCATCGCCACCGGCCAGACCGCGGTGCTCTACGACGGCACGCGCGTCATCGGGCAGTTCACGATCGACCGCACCGTCTCGGCGGTATCCGTCGACGCCTGACCGGTCAGCGCTCGGCTCGAGGACTCGCGAGAGCGTCGGAGGCCGTCCATAGACTGGGGCGGTGACCGACGCGGAGCTTCCCACCGGACTGTCGCGCGAGGATGCCCGCGCCGAAGTGCAGTCGCTCATCGACAAGATCACGGGCGCGCGCGACGCGTACTACGGCCGTGACGCCGAGCTCGTCGACGACGCGACCTATGACGGATGGATGCATCGGCTCGAGGCTCTCGAGCGGGCGTTCCCCGAGCTGCAGGGTCAGGACTCGCCGACGCAGACGGTCGGCGCCGCGCAGGCGTCGATGTTCGCGCCGATCACCCACGCCGAGCGGATGCTGAGCCTGGACAACGTCTTCTCGCCCGAGGAGCTGGCCGAGTGGTGCGCCAAGGCGCAGGCGTCATCGGGCCGCACCGTGCGCTGGCTCACCGAGCTGAAGATCGACGGTCTCGCGCTCAACCTCCGGTACGAGAACGGGGTGCTCACCTCGGCGGCGACCCGCGGCGACGGGCGGGTCGGTGAAGACGTCACGGCCAACGCCGTGCGCGTCGCGGGCATCCCCGAACGCCTGTCGGGCAACGGTCACCCGCCGCTGGTCGAGGTCCGCGGCGAGGTGTTCATCCCCGTCGCCGCCTTCGAGCGGCTCAACGCCCTGCAGGCGGCGCTGCGCGACCGGGTCGTCGACGAGGCCCGCGCCCGCGGGCGGGCCTTCGACGAGGCGAAGTCCACGTTGAGCGCGGAGCGGCGGTTCCCGTCCTTCGCGAACCCCCGCAACGCCGCCAGCGGCGGCCTGCGACAGCAGCTGGAGAAGAAGGACGGTCTCGAGCTGGAGGCGGGCCAGGCGCGCCTCGACTCGCTGAGGATGTACGTCCACGGCATCGGCGCGTGGGAGAAGCCGCCGGTCTTCTCGCAGAGCGAGGTCTACGCGCTGCTCGCCGGGTGGGGCCTCCCGACGAGCCCGCACTTCCGCACGGCGGACGACATCGAGGGCGTTCTCGCCTTCGTCGGCCACTACGGCGAGCACCGGCACGAGGTCGAGCACGAGATCGACGGCGTCGTGGTGAAGGTCGACGAGCTCGCCCTGCACGACGAGCTCGGGTCCACGAGCCGCGCCCCGCGGTGGGCGATCGCCTACAAGTACCCGCCCGAGCAGGTCAACACGAAGCTGCTCGACATCGTCGTCTCGGTCGGCCGCACCGGACGAGCGACGCCGTTCGCCGTGATGGCGCCGGCGCGCGTCGCGGGCTCGGTCGTGCGCCAGGCCACCCTGCACAACCAGGACATCGTGAAGGCGAAGGGCGTGCTCATCGGCGACACCGTCGTGCTGCGAAAGGCCGGCGACGTGATCCCCGAGGTGCTCGGACCGGTGGTCGAGCTGCGCGACGGCACCGAGCGCGCATTCGTGATGCCGACGCACTGCCCCGAGTGCGGCTTCGAGCTCGCGCCGGCGAAGGAGGGCGACATCGACCTGCGCTGCCCGAACACGCGGTCGTGCCCGGCGCAGGTACGCGGACGGGTCGAGCACATCGGGTCCCGCGGAGCGCTCGACATCGAGGCCCTGGGCGAGGTCACCGCGGCGGCCCTGACGCAGCCGTCCGTCCCCGAGGAGCCGCCACTCGAGACCGAGGCCGGACTCTTCGACCTCACCCTCGAACAGCTGATCCCGATCGAGGTCGTCGTCCGAGACGCCGAGACGGGCGAACCCCGGGTCGATGACGCGACCGGCCTGCCCGTCCGTCGCGCTCCGTTCCGGCGCAACCCGTCAGCCGCGGAGAAGAAGGCCGGCGTGACGGGCCCGCAGCCCTCGGTGCAGGCCACGCGCCTGATCGAGGAGCTCGAGAAGGCCAAGACGAAAGACCTGTGGCGCTACCTCGTCGCGATGAACGTGCGCCACGTCGGTCCGGTCGCCGCCCGGGCGCTGGCGCAGTGGTTCGGCTCGGTCGAGGCGATCCGCGCCGCCTCCCGAGACGAGCTGGCCGCGGTGGAGGGAGTGGGAGGCATCATCGCCGACGCCCTCGTGGACTGGTTCGAGGTCGACTGGCACCGCGACATCATCGACCGCTGGAGCGCCGCGGGGGTGCGGCTCAGCACGCCGGGGCATCCCGGGCCCGGCGGTGCGGTGGTGCAGGGCGGGGTGCTGGAGGGCATCACCGTGGTGGCGACCGGCTCCCTGGACGGCTATTCCCGCGAGGGGGCGCAGGAGGCGATCCTGGCCGCCGGCGGGAAGGCGGCCTCGAGCGTGTCGAAGAAGACGGACTTCGTCGCGGCCGGGCCGGGCGCGGGCTCCAAGCTCGGCAAGGCCGAGGCGCTCGGCGTGCGCATCATCGACGCGGCCCAGTTCCGTCTGCTGGTCACCGAAGGTCCGGGAGCGCTGGCGCTGCCCGAGGAGACGACCGGCGAGGGGACGACCGAATCGGCGCCACTCGATGACGTGCCGCCGGGCACGACCGAGGCGGACTGATCCGACATGTCGCGGTGGATCTATCGGCTCGTCCCGACTCGCCCCGGGATGCTCGCGGCTCCTACTCCCGAGGAGGAGATGGCGATGGCCGAGCACGCGGACTACCTGGACGCGCTCACTGCGGCCGGGATCCTGCTCCTCGCCGGCCGATCCGAGCACGGCGGAGCACCGGGCATCACGATCTTCGAGGCGCCGGACGAGGCCAGCGCCCGCGCGGTCTCTCAGACCGATCCGGCCGTCTCGGCGGGTGTCATGTCGGCAGAGCTGTATCCCTACGCGGTCGACGTCCCTGGGGGCGACTGAGGCGCGCCCGGAGGGGCCGGCCGCGGCGCGGGTCGTCCGCGCCGCTCCTCAGGAGCGGCCAGCCGCCGCGCCGCTGCTCAGGAGCGGTCGGCCTCCGCGAGCATCTTCTCGCGCACCTGACGGCGCAGCACCTTCCCGATGAGCGACGTCGGCAGCTCGTCCACCACGACCACGCGACGCGGGACCTTGTAGGGCGTGAGGATGCCGCGGGCGAACGCCCGCACCTCCTCCACGTCGACCGGGCCGTCGCCGTCCACGACGATCGCGGCGATGACGTCTTCGCCGGAGTGCGGACTCGGCACCCCGACGACGGCGACGTCGCGCACGCGCGGATGCTGGCGGAGGGCGTTCTCCACCTCGGTGGGCGCGACGTTGAAGCCGCCGGTGATGATGAGCTCCTTGATGCGGTCCACGATGCGGACGAACCCGTCCTCGTCTATCTGGACGATGTCGCCGGTGCGGAACCAGCCGTCCACGAAGACGGCCGCGGTCTCCTCCGGCCGGCCGTAGTAGCCGCCGAAGACCTGCGGGCCGCGCACGAGCAGCTCGCCGCGACCGCCCGGCTCGACATCGCGGGTCGGCTCGTCTGGATCGACGACCCGGCACTCCGTCCCCGGCAGCGGGAGGCCCACCGTCCCGGGCACGCGGTTGTCGGCGACGGGGTTGGCCATCAGCACGGGCGAGCACTCGCTGAGGCCGTACCCCTCGACGAGGAACCCGCCGGTCGCCTCCTCGAAGGGGACCACCAGCTCGTGCGGCAGGGCCATCGCACCCGAGATCGCGACCTCCGTGCCGGCCAGTGAGACGCCCTTCTCCCGCGCAGCCTTCAGCAGACGGTCGGCGATGGGCGGCACGAGCGGCAGGAACGTCGCGGGATGCTTCTTCGTGACGGCCAGCACCAGGTCGGGGTCGAAGCGCGGGAAGAGCACGAGACGTGCACCCATCGACATCGCGAAGGTCAGGCACAGCGTCAGGCCGTAGGCGTGGAACATCGGCAGGACCGCGTAGACGACGCAGCCCTCGCCGCGAACGATCGACGGCACCCAGGCGCGGGCCTGCGCGGCATTGGACACCAGGTTCCGGTGAGTCAGCGCGGCCCCCTTGGGGGTTCCGGTCGTGCCGCTCGTGTACTGGATGATCGCGAGATCATCGGTCGCCGGACGCGGGTGCGCGGGGGAGATCGGCGCGGCGCGCAGCAGCTGCTCCCACGGCACCGTCCCCGTCACGCGGGCGTGCAGCGCTGCACGCGACGCGCGCGCCTTCGCGATCGGCAGTCTCAGAGCCGCGCGCGTCGCGAGCGGCATGGCCCGCGTCACGTCGACGGAGATCAGCGTGCGCACGGCGAGGTCGGCCGGGAACTCCTGGATCGTGGCGACGACCTTGCTCCACGCGATGACCGTCGTGGCCCCATGGTCTTCGAACTGCTTCCGCAGCTCGCGGGGCGTGTACAGCGGGTTGTGCTCGACCACGACCGCCCCGAGTCGCAGCACCGCGTAGAACGCGACGATGTGCTGCGGGCAGTTCGGCAGCACGATGGCCACCGGATCTCCGGCGCCGACGCCCTGCGCCGCGAGTCCGGCGGCCGCTCGGTCGATCTGCTCCGACAGCTCGCGGTAGGTCGTCTCGCGTCCGAAGAACTGCAGGGCCGCAGCATCCGGGTAGTCCCTCGCCGATGCCTCGACGATGTCCACCAGCGATCCCGACACCGGCTCGAGGTCGTCCGGCACCCCCGGAGCGTAGCTGCGGATCCACGGCCGAGGCGGGTCGTATACGGTCACTCGCTCAGCCTAGGACGCGTCGACCGCCGACCGGGGGAGCCCGGAGAGTCCCCCGTAGAATGGGGGAGTGTCTGAAATCACCCCCGATCTCGTGCGCCATCTCGGTGTGCTCGCCAGGATCCAGCTGAGCGACGAGGAGGTCGAGCGCCTCACCGGAGAGCTCGACGCCATCGTCGGCAACATCGCGAAGGTGTCGGAGGTGGCCACCCCGGAGGTGCCCGCCACCAGCCACCCCGTCCCGCTGGAGAACGTCTTCCGCCCCGATGAGGTCGGCGAGACGCTGACCCAGGCCGAGGCGCTGAGCAACGCGCCCGATCAGGCGGACGGACGATTCCGCGTCACCGCGATCCTGGGGGAGGAGCAGTGAGCGACCTCACCCGCCTGACCGCGGCCGATCTGGCCTCCGCCCTCGCCGCCGGTGACATCTCCAGCGCGGAGGCGACCCGGGCGCATCTCGACCGCATCGCCGCCGTCGACGGCGATGTCCACGCGTTCCTGCACGTCAACGCGCACGCGATGGATGCCGCGACCGACATCGATCGCCGGCGTGCCGCCGGCGATCAGCTCGGCCCGCTGGCCGGCGTTCCCCTCGCCATCAAGGACGTCCTCGTGACGACCGACATGCCCTCCACGAGCGGCTCCCGCATCCTCGAGGGCTACATGTCGCCGTTCGACGCCACCGTCGTGGCGCGCTCGCGCGCGGCCGGGCTCGTGCCCCTGGGGAAGACCAACATGGACGAGTTCGCCATGGGCTCCTCCACCGAGCACTCCGCGTACGGGCCGACCCGCAACCCCTGGGACCTCGACCGCATCCCCGGCGGCTCCGGCGGTGGATCGGCGGCCGCTGTCGCGGCCTTCGAGGCGCCCCTCGCGCTCGGCTCCGACACCGGCGGCTCGATCCGCCAGCCGGCGCACGTCACCGGCACGGTGGGCGTCAAGCCCACCTACGGCGGGGTGAGCCGCTACGGCGCCATCGCGCTGGCCTCGTCGCTCGACCAGGTCGGCCCCGTCACGCGCACGGTGCTCGACGCGGGCCTGCTCCACGACGTCATCGGCGGACACGACCACCGCGACTCGACCTCGCTCACCGACGCCTGGCCCTCGTTCGCCGAGGCCGCGCGTGACGGCGCCCGCGGCGACGTGCTGAAGGGACTGCGCGTCGGCGTCATCTCGGAGCTCGACGACAGCGGCTTCCAGCCGGGCGTGTCCACGTCGTTCCGCGCCGCGCTGGCGATGCTCGAGGCGCAGGGCGCCGAGATCGTCGAGATCTCCGCGCCGCACTTCGAGTACGGCGTCGCCGCGTACTACCTGATCCTGCCCGCCGAGGCCTCCAGCAACCTCGCCAAGTTCGACTCGGTGCGCTTCGGCATGCGCTCGGCCTCGGGCGGCACCGTCGAAGACGTGATGGCCGCCACCCGCGATGCAGGCTTCGGCGACGAGGTGAAGCGCCGCATCATCCTCGGCACGTACGCCCTGTCCGCCGGCTACTACGACGCCTACTACGGCTCGGCGCAGAAGGTGCGCACCCTCATCCAGCGTGACTTCGACGCGGCCTTCGAGAAGGTCGACGTGATTGCGACCCCGTCCGCTCCGACGACCGCCTTCCGTCTCGGCGAGCAGCTGGGCGACCCGCTGCAGATGTACCTCAACGACGTGACGACCATCCCGGCCAACCTCGCCGGGGTCCCCGGCATCTCGATCCCGTCGGGTCTCGCCGACGAGGACGGCCTGCCCGTCGGCATCCAGTTCCTCGCCCCCGTCCGTGAGGACGCACGGCTCTACCGGGTGGGCGCCGCGCTGGAGACGCTGCTGGTCGACTCGTGGGGCGCGCCCCTCCTCGACCGCGCCCCCGCGCTGGCGGCGTCCGGATCGAACGAAGGGAACCGCTGATGGCCAAGGAGAAGATCCTCTCGTTCGAAGAGGCCCTCGAACGGTACGAGCCCGTGCTGGGCTTCGAGGTGCATGTCGAGCTGAACACCAAGACCAAGATGTTCTCGTCCGCGCCGAACTCCTTCGGCCGCGAGCCGAACACCGACCTCGCGCCCGTCGACCTCGGTCTGCCCGGTTCGCTACCCGTCGTCAACGAGCGGGCGGTGCGCTACTCGATCTCGCTCGGCCTGGCCCTCGGGTGCTCGATCGCCCCGTCGAGCCGGTTCGCGCGGAAGAACTACTTCTATCCCGACCTCGGCAAGAACTATCAGATCTCGCAGTACGACGAGCCCATCGCCTTCGAAGGCTCCGTCGATGTCGAGCTCTCCGACGGCACCATCGTGACCGTGCCGATCGAGCGGGCGCACATGGAGGAGGATGCCGGCAAGCTGACCCACGTGGGAGGCGCGACGGGCCGCATCCAGGGCGCCGAATACTCGCTCGTCGACTACAACCGCGCTGGGGTTCCGCTCGTCGAGATCGTCACCAAGCCGATCTACGGCGCCGAGCACCGCGCTCCCGAGATCGCGAAGGCCTACGTCCAGACCATCCGCGACATCGTGCTCGCGCTCGGCATCTCCGACGCGAAGATGGAGCGCGGCAACCTGCGCTGCGACGCGAACGTCTCTCTGCGTCCCCGCGGCCAGGAGAAGCTGGGAACGCGCACGGAGACGAAGAACGTCAACTCCATGCGCTCGGTCGAGCGCGCCGTGCGCTACGAGATCCAGCGCCAGGCCGCCATCCTGGCCGCCGGCGGCTCCATCACGCAGGAGACGCGCCACTGGCACGAGGACACCGGTACGACGTCGCCCGGTCGGCCGAAGTCCGACGCCGACGACTACCGCTACTTCCCTGAGCCCGACCTGCTGCCCGTCGTGCCCGCGCCGGAGCTCATCGAGCAGCTGCGGGACGAGCTGCCGGAGCCTCCGGCCGTGCGCCGCCGCAGGCTCAAGGACAGCTGGGGCTTCACCGACCTCGAGTTCCAGGACGTCGCCAACGGCGGGCTGCTCGCCGAGGTCGAAGCCACGGTCGCCCTGGGCACATCTCCCGCCGCCGCCCGCAAGTGGTGGACGGGTGAGCTCACCCGACTTGCGAACGCGCAGGAACGCGAAGCCTCCGACCTGGTCTCGCCGCAGGACGTCGCGGACCTGCAGTCTCTCGTGGACGCCGGGACGCTGACGGACAAGCTCGCCCGCCAGGTGCTCGAGGGCATCGCCGCGGGGGAGGGCTCCGCGCAGGAGGTCATCGACGCCCGCGGTCTCGCCGTCGTCTCCGACGACGGCGCGCTGATCGCGGCGATCGACGAGGCCCTCGCCGCGCAGCCCGACGTGTTGGCCAAGATCCGCGACGGCAAGGTGCAGGCAGCGGGCGCGGTCATCGGCGCGGTCATGAAGGCGATGCGTGGTCAGGCCGACGCAGCCCGGGTGCGCGAGCTGGTTCTGGAGCGCGCAGCGCAGTAGCACCTCACCGGCCGGATGTCGGAGGTGCGCGAGAGGATGGACTCATGGGGCGCGGCGACGGCATGGGACGCATCGTCTCGCCCGACGACGCCGATGACACCGGCACCGGCATCCTGCACGTCGACATGGATGCGTTCTACGCGTCGGTGGCGGTGCTCGACGATCCGACGCTGAAGGGCAAGCCGATCATCATCGGGGCTCCGGAGGGGCGCTCGGTCGTCTCGAGCGCCTCCTACGAGGCCCGGCGCTTCGGCGTGCGCTCCGCGATGCCCGTATCGCAGGCGCTGCGCCTGTGCCCGCAGGCGATAGTGGTCTCGCCGCGGTTCGAGCGCTACACGACCGTGTCGGCGCAGGTCATGGAGATCTTCCGGTCGTTCACCCCCCTCGTGGAGCCGCTGTCGATCGACGAGGCCTTCCTCGACGTGCGCGGCGCCCGGCGGCTGTGGGGCACCCCGGGCGCGATCGCGCGACAGGTGCGGAGCCGCGTGCTGACCGAGACCGGGCTGGTGTGCAGTATCGGCGTCGCCGCAACCAAGCACGTCGCCAAAATGGCCTCCACCATCAGCAAGCCCGACGGACTGCTCATCGTCGCGGCGGCCGACACGCTCGACTTCCTCGGGCCCCGTCCGGTCCGGGCGATGTGGGGCGTGGGACCGAAGGCCGCCGAGTCGCTGGAGGCGCGCGGCATCCGCACGATCGCCGACATCAGAGAAGCCCCGCGCGAGGTGCTCGAGCGGGCTCTCGGCCGTGCCGGCGGCGAACGGGTGTGGCACCTGTCGCGCGGGCTCGACGCGCGCGAGGTGACGACGACGCACGTCGAGAAGAGCGTGGGTCACGAGGAGACGTTCCACGAGGACATCGCCGACCCGGCGGTGCTGCGCGCCGAGCTGCGGCGACTGTCCGACCGTGTGGGCGCCCGTCTCCGCCGTCACGGGTGGGAGGCGGCGACGGTGTCGATCAAGATCCGGTACGCGGACTTCACCACCATCACCCGTTCGCAGACCCTCGAGGCCGCCTCGGCCGTCAGCCAGCGCATCGGAGACGTCGCGCACGAGCTCTTCGACGCCGTCGACCACCGGCAGCCCGTCCGGCTCATCGGCGTGCGCGCCGAGAAGCTGCAGCCCGCCGGCGGTGACGCGATGGCCCTCTGGGATGACGATGAGGAGTGGAAGAAGCTCGACGGCGCGATGGATGACGCGACGGCCCGCTTCGGCACGAGTGCAGTGACGCGGGCGGCTCTCCTGGGTCGCGGTCGCGCGATCACCGCCGTCCCCATGAACCCCGCACCGCGAACTTTCGAGTGACGGGTCTGCCCGCGACCCTGGGCATCCCCGGCCACGGGCACTAGCGTGGAACCATGCCCAACATCGCACTCGAACTCGGCAAGCAGTCCGCCTCCCTCGGCGTCCAGAGCGCCTACGGCCAGCAGGAGGACGTCGACGGCATCCGGATCATCCCGGTGGCGCTGACGTGGTCCGGCTTCGGCGGCGGCTCCGACGAGCAGGGCAACGGCGGTGGCGGCGGCGGCGGTTACGCCCTCCCGCTCGGCGCGTACATCCGTCGTGGCGACGACCTCCGGTTCGAGCCGAACATCGTGTCGGTCCTGGCTGTCGGCATCCCCTTCGTCTGGGTGGCCGGTCGCGCGCTCAGCCGTGTCATCCGCGCCCTCAAGAAGTAGCTCCGACCCGGTCGCCGCCGCACGCGCCGTCGCCGTCGCCCGCATCCTGGATGCGGTCGTCGCGGTGGAGGCGTCCAATCCCGTCGTCCTGATCGACGGCCGCAGCGGCGCGGGCAAGAGCACCATCGCGCAGGACCTCGTCGCCCGGTGGCCCATCCGCGGACGGGTGCAGCTCGTCGCGCTCGACTCGATCTACCCGGGCTGGGACGGTCTGGCGGACGGCGTCGAGACGGCGCGCCGCCAGATCCTTGTCCCGCATGCGCGAGGGCTCATCGGCGTGTGGCAGCGATGGGATTGGACGGCGGAGGAGCCCGCCGAGGCGCATGCCGTCGATCCGTCCCTTCCGCTCATCATGGAGGGCTCCGGCATCCTCACGCCCGTGACCGCGCGCCTCAGTGACGTGCGCGTGTGGCTCGACTCGCCGACCGCGTCGCGGCGACGGCGGGCACTCGACCGGGACGGCGACACCTACCGTCCGCACTGGGAGCGGTGGGCCGAGCAGGAGGAGCGGCATCTGTCGCGCGACGAGCCGGCGCAGCATGCGACGCTCGTGCTCTCCATCCCCTGAGGCGTCGGCCCGCCGGGCCTCAGTACTCGGTCGCGGCCCGGACCAGACCGTCGAGGCGGAAGCCGAGCCAGTCGTAGATGCCGAAGCGCGGATCGTCGTCGGAATGATCGTCGTCATCCGCGATGCCGAGTCGCGACGCCAGCACGAGCCGCACCGCGGCGAGGGTGCGCAGCCACGACCTCACGCCATCGGGATCGAGCGGGATGGTGATGACGTCGGTCACGGTCGCCATCGACAGGTCGGCATCCTCGTCGGTGATCTCGGGGCCGAGCGACGACAGCACCGCATGCGCGTCCGCCGCACGCCGCGACAGCAGGTCGTCCTCGGTCAGCGAGCGGAACTCCCGCGCCGCCTCCTCGTCGTCGGCGTAGGCGGGCGGCACCAGGCGGGCCACCGCAGGGTCGTCCGTACGCGCCCCCTCGACGTCGTCCTCGAGCAGCTCGACGAACTGGCCGACGAGGCCGGCGAGATGCGTCGCCTCGATGCGCGTCATCTCCAGCACCACCAGGCGCGATCCCTCGGTCATCCGCTTCTCCTCACGGTGGCCCACAGGCCGTAGTCGTGCATCGCCTGCGCGTGCAGCTCCATCTGCTCCCGCGCCCCCTGGGCCACGATCGCCTTTCCGTCGTGGTGTACCGCGAGCATCAGCCGTGTCGCCTCCTCGAGGGAGTAGCCGAAGTACTCGCGGAAGACGTGCACGACGTAGTTCATGAGGTTGACGGGGTCGTTCCAGACGACCGTCTCCCACGGGGGCGAGGGCGCCCGGACGACGGCGTCCTCGATGTCGAGATCGGGCGCGGGGAGGACGGCGGCGGACATCAGGCCCATCCGAGTTCGTGGAGACGCTCGTCGTCGATGCCGTAGAAATGGGCGATCTCGTGCACGAGCGTCGTGTGGATCTCGTCGCGCAGCTCGTCCTCGTCGTCGCACACGGCGAGGTGCGGCTCGCGGTAGACGATCACGCGGTCGGGCAGCTCGCCCACGCCGTATCTGTCGCGCTCGGTGAGCGCCCAGCCGTCGTAGAGACCGAGCAGGTCGAGGCTGCCGTCCTCGGGCCGGTCCTCCACGACGAAGACGACGTTGTCGAGGCCGT
The DNA here is from genome assembly GCF_047237905.1 of Microbacterium jepli. NCBI lineage: Bacteria > Bacillati > Actinomycetota > Actinomycetes > Micrococcales > Microbacteriaceae > Microbacterium > Microbacterium jepli. The sequence goes on from NZ_JBDFLW010000005.1 coordinate 1,792,720, forward strand.
CGATCATGTCGTCGGGGAGTGCGTCGAGCTCGGCGATCACGAGGGACTCGAAGGATGCTGCATCCATCTCCATCAGCGTCGCCTCCCTGATCGCGAGGCGGGCTGACTGACGATGGGGCCCGCGGATTCACGTCGACACGGACGGAGGCACCGGACCGAATTCGCGGCGACTTCCGCGCTCTGACTGGGGTGAGTAACGGGGCTCGAACCCGCGACATCGGCCACCACAAGGCCGCGCTCTACCAACTGAGCTATACCCACCATCGCCGATCCGCTCGCGCGGTCAACCCCTCGATTGTATTACACGTCCGCCGCGTACGACGACACGACGGAGGCTGCGACGGTGCGCGCGGAGTCACTGGTGGGGCCGGGCTGCGGCACGAACACCGCCTCGCGGTAGTACGCCATCTCGCGGATCGACTCGCGGATGTCGGCGAGTGCGCGGTGGCCTCCGTCCTTCGCGGGTGCGTGGATGTAGGCGCGCGGGTACCAGCGGCGAGACAGCTCCTTGACGCTCGACACGTCGATGTTGCGATAGTGCAGCCACCGGTCGATGCGCGGCATGTACTTGGCCAGGAACATCCGGTCGGTGCCGATGGTGTTGCCTGCCAGCGGCGCCTTGCCCTCGAGCGGCGCGAACCGCTGGATGTACTCGAGGGCGAGGAACTCGGCCTCGGCGACGCTGACGCCGTTCGGGATCTCCTCGAGGAGCCCGGAAGTGCGGTGCATCTCGGTGACGAAGTCGCCCATGTTCGCCAGAGCCGAGGCATCGGGCTTGACGACGATCTGGAAGCCGGGGTCGAGAGGACGCAGCTCGAAGTCGGTGACGATCACCGCGATCTCGACGATCTCGTCGACGGCCAGGTCGAGCCCGGTCATCTCGCAGTCGATCCACACGAGCCGGTCGTTTTCAGAAGCCCCCACCATGTCGTCAGTCTATCGACGGGGGAGGACAGCGGCCCCGCGGGCCGGGACGACCGCGGCATGGGCGGCCGTGCACTCACGCGGTAGCCTTGATGTGTCCGCCTTCGTAGCTCAATGGATAGAGCATCGGCCTTCTAATCCGACGGTTGCTGGTTCGAGTCCAGCCGGGGGCACCCCGGGACCTCCCGTCGAGGGGGTTGGCGAACTCCGCGCCGGAGCGTAGCGTTCGCTTCATCGGAAGGAGTGCGACCATGAGCACGACCGAAACCCCTCAGGCCCTGTGGGTGGCCTACGGCACCGGCGGTGTCGTCGGCTCGATCCGCAAAGACGGCGACGGTTACACGGTGACGATGGCCGGTGCCGACGAGGTGACCGGCACCTACCCGTCGATGGACATCGCCAAGAGCGCGCTCCGTTCGCACATGAAGCCGAACAGCGATTGGCCCGAGTTCCGCCAGCACTGAACCCCGGCCGGATGGTCAGACCGCGCTGACGACCTGTCGGCGCGCCGTGGGGCGGCGTGCGTCGAGCAGCGGCAGCGCCAGGTGCACGAGCGGGCCGATGGCCACGGCGAACAGCACCGTGCCGATGCCGACGGTGCCGCCCAGCAGCCAGCCGAGCAGAAGCACGGTGGCCTCGACGGTGAGGCGGCAGAGCCACACCGGCCAGCCGAGCCGGGCATGCATGCCGGTCATCAGTCCGTCACGAGGCCCGGGTCCGAAGTGCGCGCCGATGTAGAGACCGGATGCCGCGGCCACGAGCAGGATGCCCGCCACCAGCACCAGCAGCTGGGCGACGAGGCCCTCGACGGGCGGGATCAGGGTCAGAACGATCTGCATGGTGGTGCCCACCAGGAGGATGTTCGCGATCGTACCGAGGCCGGGCTTCTGGCGGAGCGGTATCCACACCAGCAGCACGAGGAAACCGATGATGTTCGTGATCCAGCCGATGCCCACGCCCGTGTGGATCGAGACACCCTGAGCGAACACTGTCCACGGATCCACGCCGAGGCCCGCCTCGACGGTCAGGGCGCAGCCCGTGCCGTAGAGGAGGAGTCCGATGAGGAGCTGGAGGACGCGGCGGGTCATGGGTACATCCAATCGCACGATTGGCTGTAGTACGCCAGTCCAATTCGGCTACCCTGGACCGGTGGACTCCCGTATCTCAGCCCGGATGCTCGCACTCTCCCTGGGCGGATGGCGCACGCGGGAGCCCGCCTACGAGGCTCTGGCCGACGGCATCCGCCTGCTGTGCCTCGACAACCGGCTCGCACCCCGCACGGCGCTGCCCGCCGAGCGCGAGCTCGCCGCGATGCTCGAAGTCAGCCGCACCACCGTGGCGGCGGCCTACCGCAGCCTGCGCGACACCGGCCACATCGAGAGCACGCGCGGCTCCGGGAGCGTGACGCTTCCGCTCGGGCGCCGGGAGCCCGGCCGGGTGGATGCCGACGCCGGCACCATCGACCTCCAGCAGGCCAGCCCGCCCGCGTGGCCCGGTCTGGCCGGGGTGATCGCCGGGGTGGCGGGTTCCGCCGCGTCGCTCGTCTCGCGGGTGGGGTACGACGTGGTCGGCCGGCCGGAGCTGCGGGCGGCCATCGCGGCCGAGTACGATCGGCGGGGCATCCCGACGTCGGCCGACCAGGTCCTCATCACGACCGGGGCGCAGGCCGCCATCCATCTCCTGGCCGGCGTGCTGCTGAGCCGCGGCGACCGCGTCCTGGTGGAGACGCCGACCTACCCCCATGCCGCGGATGCGCTGCGGCAGGCCGGCGCCCGCCTCGTCGGCGTGCCGGTCACCACCGCCGACGGCTGGGATCTCGATCGTGCGGAGCAGGCGTTCTCCCGCGCCCTCCCCGTGATGGCCTACCTCATGCCCGACTTCCAGAACCCGACGGGCCGCTCCATGAGCGGCGAGGAGCGCGTGGCCTTCGTGGCCGGCGCAGAGCGCGTCGGCTGCACGCTCGTGGTCGACGAGACCACCGCCGAGCTCGACATCGACCGGCCGGACGACCCCGCGGCGCTGGTGTCGGACGACCCGTCGACGGTGGTGCGCATCGGATCCGTCGGGAAGACGGTGTGGGGAGGACTCCGGGTCGGCTGGATCCGCGCTGACGGCGCCCTCATCCGCCGTCTCGCCGCAGCCCGCTCCACCCACGACCTCGGCACGCCGGAATTCGAGCAGTCCATCGTGACCGAGCTCTTCCCCCGGATGCCCGAGATCGTCGCGCAGCGCTCGCACGTGCTCCGTCAGGGCCGTGACGCCCTCGTCGCCGCCTTGGGGCGGGAGCTGCCCGAGTGGTCGGTGCCCCAGGTCCACGGCGGGGTGTCGCTCTGGGTGGGACTGGACGAGCCGCTCAGCTCGGCTGTCGTGATGGAGGCGCGTTCTCGCGGCCTGCTCCTGTCGGCGGGCCCCCGTTTCTCCGTGGACGGCGGACACGACCGACACCTGAGGATCCCGTTCACCGCTGCGCCGGAGGACCTGGAGCGCAGCGCCGAGATCCTGGCCGCGTCGTGGGAACGCGTCCGGCGAGCCGCACCCGTCGCGACCGCGCCGCGCCTCGAGGCCGTCGTCTGAGTCGAGTCGTCGCGGGCACCGCGTCGCCGCAGTGAGCATGCCGCCGAGGTGAGGGCGGCACCGATGCACTTCGCCGAAAATTTCGCCCAGGAGTCTCGCCGGCGTGGCGTCTAGCAGTCTCGCCGTCGCGTCCAGCGAGGCTTCTCGCCGTCGCGTCTCATCGAGGCGTCTCCCCCTGGCGTCAAGGTCGCGAATGGACAGGCGGCGCCGGTGCCTGCTGATCGCCGCGCGCCCTAGCGTGACAGTCGCAGGGTGTCGAGCGCCTGCTCGCACGACCAGAAGTCACCGAGATCGCGGAACGCCCGCGACAGCGGCTGGTATCGCAGCGCGCCGTAGCGCAATGTCGCCCCCTGACCCGTTGCGCGGATGTGTCCGACGACCCGGCCGTCTCGTCCGATGATCCTCCAGAGGCCGGGGGCCGCCCTGACGGCGGTGAGGAGCGCGCGTCGCGCCGCTGTGGCGACGACCTCTGCCACGTCGAGTGTCGGAGAGGAGCGCTCGTACGGCGCGGCGAGGGTACGGTCCGGGGTTGTCGATGATGTGCGCATGATGTCTTCCTCTCGTCTGCTGGATAGAACATAGATTCGACCTCCGACATTCCCATTTCGCCGGCGAAACGCCGACCCGATCGGGTGATTCATGCCTACGCCGTTCCTCCACAGGGCCGCCGCAACGACAGTGGTGAACCGATGACCAAGCGCGGCCACAATCGCGGCGCGCCCACACGCACCCTGGAGATGCGCCGGCGTCCGGTGGGCACCCGGATGCCGGCGCATCTCGGAGAGGGTCTCCGAGCGGAGAGAGGAAACACCATGAGCGACGTCATCACGGTCACCGGCAACATCGCGACCGAGCCCGACCTCAAGCAGACATCGGCCGGGGCCGTCACCAGCTTCCGTCTGGCCTGCACCCAGCGGCGCTTCGACCGCAGCACGAACGCCTGGGTGGACGGAGCCACCAACTGGTACACGGTCTCGATGTTCCGAGGCCTCGCCGACCACGCGTACAAGTCGCTGCAGAAGGGACACCGCGTCCTTCTGACCGGGCGCCTGCGCCTCCGGGAATGGGACAACGGCACGAAGAAGGGACTCACCGCGGAGATCGAGGCGGATGCGATCGGACACGATCTGCGCTGGGGAACCACGGCGTACGAGAAGAGCCGCACCTCCGGAGAGGGTGGTGCGGCCGACGCCGCACGCACCGACGACTGGGCCGTTCCCGGCGGTGACGGCCCCGATGGACTGTCGGAGAACGCGCCGGAGCACTGGACGGACGCCGATGAGCGCTCGGCGGCGCAGGAGCCACTGCCCACGCCGTTCTGAGTCGGCGGGCGAGGATCCGGTCACGGGGCGCCTGACGGGAGCCGCCGGCGCGTCCGCCGTAGACTCGGCCCGTGCTTCGTCGAACCCGTGTTCCCGATCCGCGTCGGGGCACCGAAGTCCCGCCGATGCGGGTGAAGGCGCGGGTGCGTCGCTCGACGTCACCTCTGCTCATCGGGACGGTCGTCGCCGTTATCGTGACCGGGTGCACAGCCGGCCCCTCCGACCCGTCGCCGACCGCGTCGGCACCGAGCGGTGCAGGCGGATCGCCGTCTCCGACGGCGGCGGCGCCGGCGACGACCGACCCGACAGCGCCCCCGGGACTTGTCCCGACCGGGTCCGCCGTCGACAACCTTCCGCTGTTCACCTCGGTCGTCGGCGCCGTCTGGGCGGACGGCGCGCCCGTGACGGGGCGCACCTACATCGATGCCCTCACCGCAGCGGGCTTCGATAAGGCCGCGATGCAGGTGACCCAGGACTCCACCACGATCGGCAACCCGGCCGAGGCGATCCAGTTCGCGGTGCGCTGGGGCGACGAGTGCCTGACCGGTCAGGTCGGGCCGACCACGCCGAACCCCGTCACCGCTGTGCTGCCGGGACTGCCGTCAGGTGGATGCCTCCTCGGGGAGACGCGCGCCATCGACTGGTGACCGCCGCGCGGGGCGGCACCGCCGAGGGAGCGCCGGCACCGCGTTCCGCGCCTGCAGGCGCCGGAAGGCGAGCGGGGCGCCGCCGCGTAGACTGGAGCGGATATGGCTGAGTACATCTATCAGATGGTCCGCGCGCGCAAAGCCGTGGGCGACAAAGTGATCCTCGACGACGTGACGATGTCGTTCCTCCCCGGAGCGAAGATCGGCGTGGTCGGTCCGAACGGTGCCGGAAAGTCGACGATCCTCAAGATCATGGCCGGGCTCGACCAGCCCAGCAACGGCGACGCGAAGCTGAGCGCGGGCTACTCCGTGGGCATCCTCATGCAGGAGCCCGAGCTCGACGAGGACCAGACCGTCCTGGAGAACGTGCAGCAGGGCGTCGGGCCCATCATGCGCAAGCTGAACCGCTTCAACGAGATCTCCGGACTGATGGCGGATCCCGACGCGGATTTCGACACGCTCCTGGCGGAGATGGGGACCCTGCAGGAGGAGATCGACGCGGCGGACGCGTGGGACCTCGACTCGCAGCTCGAGCAGGCGATGGACGCTCTGCGGACCCCGCCGCCGGACGCCATCGTCTCCCACCTCTCCGGTGGTGAGAAGCGTCGCGTCGCGCTCTGCAAGCTGCTGCTGCAGAAGCCCGACCTCCTGCTGCTCGACGAGCCCACAAACCACCTCGACGCCGAGAGCGTGCAGTGGCTCGAGCAGCACCTCGCGAAGTACGCCGGCGCCGTGCTGGCCGTGACGCACGACCGGTACTTCCTCGACCACGTGGCCGAGTGGATCTGTGAGGTCGACCGCGGCCGCCTCTACCCGTACGAGGGCAACTACTCGACGTACCTCGAGAAGAAGCAGGAGCGTCTGCAGGTCCAGGGCAAGAAGGACGCCAAGCTGGCCAAGCGCCTCGCGTCCGAGCTCGAGTGGGTCCGCAGCAACGCGAAGGGCCGTCAGACCAAGTCCAAGTCGCGTCTCGCTCGCTACGAGGAAATGGCAGCGGAGGCCGAGCGCACGAGGAAGCTCGACTTCGAGGAGATCCAGATCCCGCCGGGGCCGCGCCTCGGACAGCAGGTGCTCGAGACGAAGAAGCTCCGCAAGGGATTCGGCGAGCGGGTCCTCATCGAGGACCTCTCGTTCTCGCTGCCGCGCAACGGCATCGTCGGCATCATCGGCCCCAACGGCGTCGGCAAGACGACGCTCTTCAAGACGATCGTCGGACTCGAGCCCGCCGACGGGGGAGAGGTCAAGATCGGCGAGACCGTCGACATCTCCTACGTCGACCAGAGCCGCGGCGGGATCGACCCGAACAAGAACCTGTGGGAGGTCGTCTCGGACGGCCTGGACTGGATCCAGGTCGGCAAGGTCGAGATCCCGTCCCGCGCCTACGTCTCCCAGTTCGGCTTCAAGGGGCCCGACCAGCAGAAGAAGGCCGGCGTCCTGTCGGGTGGTGAGCGCAACCGTCTGAACCTCGCGCTCACGCTCAAGCAAGGAGGAAACCTCCTGCTGCTCGACGAGCCCACGAACGACCTGGACGTCGAGACGCTCGGCAGCCTCGAGAACGCGCTCCTCGAGTTCCCGGGCTGCGCCGTGGTCATCACGCACGACCGGTGGTTCCTCGACCGCATCGCCACGCACATCCTCGCCTACGAGGGCACCGAGGAGGACCCCGCGAACTGGTACTGGTTCGAGGGCAACTTCGAGGCGTACGAGCAGAACAAGATCGAGCGCCTCGGCGCCGACGCGGCCAACCCGCACCGCTCGACCTACCGCAAGCTCACGCGTGACTGACGAGCCGGCTCCGACGGGGGAGGAGCGGCGCGTCCACGTGCCGATCCACCTCCGCTGGGGCGACCTCGACGCGTTCAATCACGTCAACAACACCTCGATGCTCAAGCTGCTCGAGGAGGCGCGCGTACGCGCCTTCTGGCTTCCGGGCGAGGGGGAGGATGCTCCGCCGACCGCCGTGCTCGACTCCGGCATGCACAGCGGCATCCTGACGCTCATCGCCCGCCAGGAGATCGAGTACCTCGCGCCGGTGCCGTACCAGCGGCATCCGCTCGACGTGCAGCTCTGGTTCGGCGCCCTCGGCGGCTCCAGCGTCGAGGTCTGCTACGAGGTGCGCGGCCCGGTGCAGACGACCGCGCCGGGCGAGGAGCAGATCGTGTACGCGCGCTCGACGGCGGTGCTGGTGAAGGTCGATGCCGCCACGGGCAGGCCGACCCGCATCACCGCCGAGGAGCGGGCCGCGTGGGAGCCGTTCGTCGGCGCACCGATCGTCTACGGCCACCGGCGCTGAGCGCGGGTCAGGCCGAGCCTGCCGGCACCCGCACCGTGATCTCCTGGGCGACGCTCGCCAGGAGCACGCCGTCGCGGCTGAAGATCCGACCGGTGGACAGCCCGCGGCCACCCCGTGCGCTCGGAGACTCCTGCACGTACAGCATCCACTCGTCCACCCGGCCCGCGCGATGCCACCACATGGCGTGGTCGAGGCTCGCGACCTTGAGTCCGGGCGTCGCCCAGGCCACGCCGTGCGCGCGCAGCACCGGCTCCTGGATCGTGAGGTCGCTGAGGTAGGCGAGCGCCGCGCGGTGGATCGCCGGGTCGTCGGGCAGCAGGCCCCTCACGCGCAGCCACACCGCCTGGGCCGGCACCCGCTCGCCCTCGACGCTCACGTACACCGGCGAGGTGACGTGGCGGACGTCGACGGGGCTGTTGCGCATGAGACGCCACGCCGACGACGGCGCGTCGCGCAGCACGTCGGTCGAATCGCGGACACCGTCGGGGCCGGGGATGCCCTCGGGCATGGCGCCCTGATGCTCGAGCCCCGGATCCTCGTCCTGGAAGGACGCGATCATCGAGAAGATCGGCACGCCGTCCTGAAAGGCCTGCGTGCGGCGGGTCGAGAACGACCGCCCGTCGTGGATCCGGTCGACGGAGAAGGTGAGCCCGCGGGTCGCATCACCGGGGCGGAGGAAGTACCCGTGCATGGAATGCGGCGCACGGCCCTCGGGCAGCGTGCGCGACGCCGCCACGATCGACTGCGCCAGCACCTGGCCGCCGTAGATGCGGCCCGTGGGCATCGGCTGGCTCTCGCCCGTGAAGATGTCCTCGGTGGTGCGTGCCTGCGAGCCGGACAGGTCGAGCACTCCGAGCAGGGGTGCGAGGGAGTCGGCGGCCTCGGCGGTGGCGTGGTCCATCGAGCTCACAGCGTCTCCCGTTCCGGCGGCCGATGCCGCGCTTGGTAGTTTAGGCGGATGGCCGAACGCATCCTGTTCCCCGATGCCGACGCCGTCGTCGACGCCCTCACCTTCGCCGGACGCACGGCACGACTGGGCGACGGCGCCGTGCGGCTGCAGGCCCGTGGCGGCACTCTGGCGATGTCGTCGGCGCCGCTCGCACCCAAGACCCTCATGGATCCGACGCCCACGATCCTCGCCCTGCGAGCTCTGCCCGTCGACCCGGAACTCGAATGCGATCTCGTGGTCGAGGCATCCGCTCTGCTCCGCGATCCGCAGGATGACCGGGCGGTGCTGCTGCCCGAGACGGCCCTCTCGGCGATGTGGGCCGGCATCTCCGCGCCCCGCACCGGCTGGACCGCAGCGACCGAGATCGAGGCGTCGGAACTGGCCGCCCGCGCGCAGTGGGGGATCGCCGCGGTCGCCGAGGCGATGCCCGCCGACGCCGGCGAGGATATCGTGCACACGGTGCGCGCGGCCGTGTGGGGCGAGTCGGATGCCGCGATCGCCGACCTTCCGCGCGGTGCCGCCTTCGCCGCCTTCGCCCTCGGGTTCATCGTCGGGCAGGAGTCGGCTCGCGTGCTGACCTCCGGGGCCTGGACGCGGCTGTCACTCACGCGCGGCCACATCATCGTGCGCCGTCCGGTGCGCGCCGGTCTCACGCAGGTGCGTACCACCGGGCGTCCGCCGGCCGCCTGACCGCCGCGCCGATCAGGGGTCCTCCCGCGCCCGCCATCGCCGAACCCCCGCCTCAGACGGCCGCCGCCGCCGCTCGGCCCGCGACGCGACCGGAGAACAGGCAGCCGCCCAGGAACGTGCCCTCCAGCGCACGGTAGCCGTGCACCCCTCCGCCGCCGAAGCCGCTCGCCTCGCCGGCGGCGTACAGCCCAGGCACCGGCGCGCCGTCGGCGCCGAGAGCCCGCCCCTGCAGGTCGGTCTCGATGCCGCCCAGCGACTTCCGCGTCACCACGTGCAGCTTCACGGCGATCAGCGGCCCCGCGGACGGATCGAGAAGGCGGTGCGGTGCCGCCGTGCGGATCAGACGGTCACCGTGGAAGGCGCGCGCCGAGCGCAGCATCGCGATCTGGGCGTCCTTCGTGAACGGGTTGCCGATCTCGCGGTCGCGCGCGACCACCTCTGCGCGCACGCGCTCTGCATCGAGCGCCTCTCCGCCCGGCAGCGCGCGCATGCCCTCGATGAGGCCGTCGAGGTCGGAGCGGACGACGAAGTCCTCTCCGCGATCGAGGAACGCCTGCACGGGTCCGGCGGCGCCGCGGCCCAGACGCGAGCGCAGGAGCAGGCGCACGTCCTTGCCGGTCAGGTCGGGGTTCTGCTCGCTGCCGGAGAGCGTGAACTCCTTCTCGACGATCCTCTGCGAGAGCACGAACTACGAGTGATCGTGTCCGCTCGCCCGCAGGTGCGCGAGCGTGCCGAGGGTGTCGAACCCGGGGAACAGGGGAACGGGCAGGCGGCGGCCCGTGGCGTCCAGCCACAGCGAGGACGGTCCGGGAAGGATCCGGATGCCGTGGGCGGGCCAGATCGGATCGGTGTTGCGGATGCCCTCGACGTACTGCCACATGCGGTCGCCGTTGATGAGACGCGCGCCGGTGCGCGCGGTGACGGGCTGCATCGAGCCGTCGACGTAGGCCGGGACCCCCGCGAGCATGGTGGCGGGCGGGGCGCCGAGGCGGGCGGGCCACTGCGACCGGACCATCTCGTGATTGCCGCCGATGCCGCCCGAGGCGACGACCGTGGCGCCCGCCGTGATCTCGAAGCCGCCCACGACCTCACGGCTGCTCTCGACACCGCGGGCGGCGACCGTGGGCGCCAGGACGTCGCCGGAGGCTCCGGTCACCGCGCCGTCGGACACCGTGAGGGCGGTCACGCGATGGCGGGGGAGGATGCGGACACGCCCCTCCGCCTCCCCGCGCTCGACCTCCGCGAGGAACGGCGCCACGATGCCCGGACCGGTGCCCCACACGATGTGGAACCGCGGAACGCTGTTGCCCGGACCCGTCGCGGTGTAGCCGCCGCGCTCCGCCCAGCCCACCACGGGGAAGAACCGCACGCCGCGCTCGCGCATCCAGGAGCGCTTCTCGCCGGCGGCGAACGCCAGGTAGGCCTCCGACCACAGCCGCGGCCAGTGATCCTCGGGTCGGTCGAAGGTCGCGGTGCCCTGCCAGTCCTGTCGCGCGAGGTCGAGGGAATCGCGCACGCCCATTCGGCGCTGCTCGGGCGAATCGATCAGGAAAAGACCGCCGAACGACCACCACGCCTGCCCGCCGAGGTTGCCGCGCGACTCCTGGTCGATGATGACGACCTGTCTGCCGGCGGCGGCGGCCTCCGCGGCCGCGACGAGGCCCGCGAGCCCCCAGCCGATGACGAGGACGTCGGCGTGGATGCCGGGTGTCGGGGTGATGCTCATGACGACTCCTTCGTCGCGCAGGGGCTCAGCGGGCCGCTCGAGTCAGGGGACGTCCGGCGCGCGGCGGATGGTGAGGGGGAGGGACGCCGCTGCCGCCGCGTCGTCGCGACCGCCCGACTGCGGACCGATGCCCCGGGACTCGAAGGTGTTGACCATCGCGTGCGCGGCGCGCTCGAGGTAGTCCCAGAGCGTCGCCTCCAGCAGCGGCGGGAGGGCGAGGTCGTCGACCCCGGCCCGCATGTGGAGCAGCCAGCGGTCCCGAGCCTCCGGGTCGACGTGGAAGGGCATGTGGCGCATCCGCAGGCGTGGGTGGCCGCGCTGCTGGCTGTACGTCGTCGGTCCGCCCCAGTACTGCTCGAGGAACCCGGTGAGTCGCTCCTTGGCTGGGCCGAGGTCCTCCTCGGGGTACATCGGACGCAGCACGTCATCGGTGGCGACACCGGCGTAGAAGACGTCGACGAGCCGGACGAACGCGGCGCGCCCGCCCATCTGCTCGTACATGCTGGCCGGATCGATCGCGGCTTCGTCGGTCACGGGGTCTCGTCCTCCGGTGCCGGAGCGGGATGCGCCGCGCCCCGGTTCTTCTTCTTCGGCTTCCACACGGCGCCGGCGGCTGCCTGAGGGGCGATCTGGGTCGGCTTGGTCTTGGGTGGGTTGGCGCCGCGCACGCGGCTCGCGCCCTCGAGGCCGGTGAGCATGATCGAGTTCAGCTGCGGGAGGGTGAGTCCGAGGCCGTCGATGGCGTTCTTGAGCCGCATGCGCAGCTCGCGGGCGACATCGTCCTTGGCGCCGGCCCGCGTCTTCATCACGAGGCGGATGACGAGGGCGTCGCCGGACACCGACTCCAGCCCCCAGACCTCGGGCGCCTCCAGGATGCGGGTGCGCCACTTGGAGTCCTTCGCGAGGCCGCGGGCGGCCTCGAGCATGGCCCCCTCCACCTCGGGGATGTCCGCGTCGGCGGGCACCGCGAGGTCGATGATGACGCGGGACCAGCCGAGCGACATGTTGCCGATGCGGAGGATCTCGCCGTTGCGCACGAACCAGAGCGTGCCGTTGACGTCGCGCACGTGCGTCACGCGGACGCTCACGTACTCCACGATCCCGGTCGCGAGGCCCAGATCGACGACGTCGCCGATGCCGATCTGGTCCTCGGCCACGATGAAGATGCCGTTGAGGATGTCCTTCACGATGTTCTGCGCACCGAAGCCGAGGCCCGCGCCCACGGCCGCGGTCAGGAGGGTGAGAGAGCCGAGCGCGGTCGGCGCGAGGATGTTGACGATCATCAGCGCCGCGATGACGACGATCGACACGTTGACGATGTTGCGCAGGATCGACCCGAGCGTGCGCGTGCGCTGGACCAGTCGCACGGCGGCGAGGGGGGAGCGGTCGAGCGCCATCGTGTCGTCGACGTTCGCCTTGTCCTTGGCGCCCGAGACGATCCGCGTGACGATGCGGGCGATCATGCGCTGGAAGATCCAGGCCACGATCATCGCGCCGACGATGATGCCGGCGACCGCGAGCAGGTTCCAGCCGACCGACGCGAAGAACCGGCCCACCTGGGCCCACCACTCGGGGTTCGTGAAATCAGGCATCGCCCAGATCCTACCGAGGCCCCCTCTGTCGATCCTGGGCGAAGCTCAGGACGCCGAGGAGTCCGGAGGGGGCCCCGCGGGGGCGATCCCGGCCTGATGGGCGAGAATCACGGCGTGGACGCGGTCGCGCGCGCCCACCTTCGCCATCACGCGTCCGACGTGCGTCTTGACGGTCGACTCGCTCAGGAAGAGCTTCGCGGCGATCTCCGCATTGGTCAGTCCGCCGGCGATCGCGGTGAAGACCTCGTTCTCGCGTTCGGTGAGCGCGTCGAAGGTCTTCGGCGCCGCCTGCCCGGGGAGTGCCCCCACGAGGTCGATGAGCCGCCGCGTGATGCGGGGGGCGAGGGCGGCATCCCCGGCGTGCACCGCACGGACGGCACCGACGAGCTCCGAGCGCTGGGCGTCCTTGAGCAGGAACCCGCTGGCACCCGCGCGCAGGGCCGCGAAGGCGTCGTCGTCGAGGTCGAACGTCGTGAGGATCAGGATGCGCGCCTCCGGCCACGCGCGGACGATCCGCTCCGTCGCCCCGATGCCGTCGAGCCGCGGCATCCGGACGTCCATGAGGATCACGTCGGGGCGGAGCTCCGCCGCCAGCGCGAGCGCCTCGGTGCCGTCGGCCGCCTCGCCCACCACCTGCATGTCGGGTTCGGCCTCCAGCACGAGCCGGAACCCCAGACGGATGAGGTGCTGGTCATCGACGATGAGCACCCCGATCGGCTCGGTCATGTCCCTGCCCTCCGGTCGTCGCGCGGGATCGGCAGTCGCGCGCCGACCTCCCATCCTCCTCCGGCCGCAGGGCCGGCCGTCAGCGAGCCGCCGACGAGTTCGACCCGCTCGCGCAGGCCGCGGAGCCCGAATCCGCCCGAGTCGGGCGACGCCGCGGCGCGCCCGCCGTCGTCGCGGACGCGCGCGAGGATCTCGTCGTCGGTGCGGCGGACCGTGACGCGCACGGTGCGGGCGTCGGGAGCGTGACGCATCGCGTTGGTGACGGCCTCCTGCACGATGCGCCCCAGCGCGAAGCGGACGGAGCGGGGCACGTCGGCCAGGCTGCCGGTGAACTCGGACACGACCGGGAAGCCCGCCTGCTGAGCCGCCGCGACCACGGCCGCGGGGTCGACGGGCTCGAGCGGATCCCGCGGTGCGACCGACGCCGATGCCGACGCATCGGACGTGTCGCGCAGCACCCCGAGCATGGCGCGCATCTCCTCCAGAGCCCCGCGCGCCGTCTCCGCGGCGCTCAGACTGGCCTGCCGGCTGCGATCGAGGTCGGCGGCGGCCGCGGCGCCCTCGGACAGCGCGACGATCACCGTCAGCGAGTGCGAGACGATGTCGTGCATCTCGCGGGCGATGCGGGTGCGCTCGGCGGCGGCCGCGAGTCGCGCCTGCTGATCGCGCTCGACCGCGAGCTGCCGGGAGCGGTCGATGAGCGCCTCGAGGTAGCGTCGGCGGTTGCCGACGTTGACGCCCAGCAGGCTGCCGAGCAGCAGCGCGAGGATCGCGGACACGAAGGACGACAGGTGGTAGCCGAGCTGTGCGGGCTCGGCCACGGCGAAGCCGACCGCCGAGAGCGCCAGCGCCGCCCCCACCACGCCGAAGGCGATCCAGCACGCCCGCACCGAGGCGTAGACGGCGACCGCGTAGATCGCGAAGGCCGGCAGCGGCTGGACCGCGGGTCCGAGGCTGGGCGGCAGGAGCAGGAGCGGAGCCGTGGCCACGACGAGGGCCGGGAGGGGATGCCGGCGACGGAACAGCAGTGCGACGCCGCCGGCGACGATCATCGCCAGGGCGATCCACGCCTGCTCAGGCGTCGCCGGATCCGGCGCGCCCGCGCGGAGAGCGGCGGAGGGAAGGGAGAAGAAGACCGCGATCAGGGCGATCATCCCGTCGGCCAGCCGGGGATGCCGCGACCAGAAGCGGCGGAACACCCCGGGCGGCCGCGGCAGCAGCAGATCGTCGTCGACGCCCGGAGGGGCGTCGACGACGCTCGTGCGGGCCTGGCGCGGCATCCGGCCGACTCTACGCGTCGCGCGTGCGCAGCACCGTCCAGCCGAGACCGAGCGGCACGACGGCCCAGGCGATCATGGCCAGGAACGCCGGCAGCCTGTCGGTGTCGCCGGTCGAGGCGAGCGTGCCACCGGCGTTGGACGGGAGGTACTGGGCCGCGTCGACGAGCCACTGCCAGCTCTCGCCCGCGATGCCGAAGAGGCTGAACACGATGGGCAGGACGAACAGCACGCCCACGGTGGCTGCGATCGCACCGGCGCCGTTGCGCACGATGAAGCCGAAGCCGAGACCGATGAGGGCGTAGACCACCATCGCGAACACGCCGAAGGCGAGCGGGACGACGGACTGCGACGGGTCCGACCAGTCGATGCCGGTCGTCACCAGGGGGGTGGTGACCAGGATCGCGATCGCGTAGATGACGACGGTCGTCGCGGCCAGCACGAGCGACACCACGATGGCCTTCGCGGCGAGCACCGCACCGCGACGGGGCTGCGCCGTGAGAGTCGAACGGATCATGCCGGTCGAGTACTCGCCCGTGATGGCGATCGCCCCGAGGATGCCCGCCACGAGCATCGTGAACTGCGTGGGCAGCAGGATCACGTTCACGGCCGCCAGCGCCGGACCGCCGCCGGGACCGGCGCCCAGGTCTCTCGACACGGCGGCGATCAGCGCCGACAGTCCGATGGAGAGGACCGCCGCGACGGCGAGCGACCACCAGGTGGAGCGGAGGCTCACGAGCTTGATCCACTCGGAGCTCAGGAGGCGGGCGAAGGTGAGGCGGGACGGTGAGGTCGCGGTGGAACGGGTGCGGAGCGTCGGCTCCGAGCTGACAGCGGTCATGCGATCTCCTTGGTCTTGTACTCGACGGCATCGCCGGTCAGGGCGAGGTAGGCGTCCTCCAGCGAACCCGAACGCGGGCTCAGCTCGTGCAGGGGGATGCCGAGTGAGGCGGCGAGGTCTCCGACGGCGGCGGCCGTGGCGCCCGTGATGGAGGCGGCGCCCGGCTCGACGGCGGTGACCGTGATGTCGGGCCCGGCGAGGGCGCCGGTGAGCTCGGCGAGACGCGGCGAGCGGACCACGAGGGTGGTCGTCGTCCAGGCGCGCACGAGGTCGGCCAGCGGCGCGTCGGCGAGCACCCGTCCGCGGCCGAGGACGATGACGTGGTCGGCGGTCTGGGCCATCTCGCTCATGAGGTGGCTGGACAGCAGCACCGTCCGGCCCTCTGCGGCGAGATGGCGGACGAACTGGCGCACCCAGCGCACCCCTTCCGGGTCGAGTCCGTTGACCGGCTCGTCGAGGATCAGCGTGTGCGGGTCGCCGAGGAGCGCGGCCGCGATCCCGAGCCGCTGCCCCATGCCCAAGGAGAACTTGCCGGCACGCTTGCCCGCGACCGACCCGATGCCGGTGAGCTCGATCACCTCGTCGACACGGCTGCGGCCGAGGCCGTGCGTGGCGGCCATGGCGCGCAGGTGATCGCGCGCAGTGCGCCCCGTGTGCACGGCTTTGGCATCCAGCAGCACGCCCACCTCGGTGAGGGGCGAGCGCAGCGTCGCGTAGCGTGCGCCGCCCACCGTGACCGAACCGGATGTCGGGCGGTCGAGCCCCACGATCATCCGCATCGTGGTGGACTTGCCCGCGCCGTTGGGTCCGAGGAAGCCCGTGACCTTCCCGGGGCGGACCGTGAACGACACGTCGTCGACGGCCGTCTTGTCGCCGAAGCGCTTCGTGAGTTGTTCTGCAACGATCATGTCTACACCGTAGGGACAGCCGCCCGTGCGCCGCGTCCCCCCGGCGGGGGATTCTCCGAGGACGGCGGGTGGTACCACGGTGCCGGAGACGACGGATGCCTCGTCCCGCAGGACGAGGCATCCGCACCGCTGTGCGCGGCGACTACTGCGCGTCGCGCTCCTGCACGGCCAGGGCGCGCTCGACTCCGGCCAGGTTCTCCTGGACGAGACGGCGGAGCGCAGGCGCGGCGTCGGCGTTCGCAGCCAGCCAGCCGCGGGTCGCGTCACGCAGCGACCGGTCGGCCAGAGCCGCCGGGTACAGCCCCACGATGAGGTACTGCGCGATCTGGTAGCTCCGCGACTCCCACACCGGCAGCAGCATGTCGAAGTAGGGTCCCACGAAGTTGGCGAGCACGTCGCGGCCGGCCGGGTGGGTGAACCCCATCGCGGTCGAGCGCACGATCGTGTTCGGCAGGTCGTCGCTGCCGATGAGGGAGTCCCACGCGATCCGCTTGGACGCGGCATCCGGCAGCGCGGCCTTCGCCTGCGCGGCGAACTCTCCGCCCTTCGCTGTGTTGTCAGCCGCGAGGGCGTCGTCGATCTGCTGCGCCGACACCGCCCCGCCGGCGGCGAGCGAGGCGAGCAGCTGCCACGACAGGTCGGTGTCGATCTGCAGGCCCGGCAGGGTCAGCTCACCGTCGCGCAGACGGCGGACGGTCTCCCAGTGCGCCGGCGTCGCCGCCGCACTCGCGAACGCGGTCACGAACTGCAACTGGCTGTCGCTCTCGGCCTCGGCGGCCTGAGCGAGCTCCCAGAGCGCATCGGCGACGCGGGCACGTGTGGCATCGCGCTTCTCGGGGGAGACGTAGGAGTTGGCGGCGAGCACGAGCTGTCCGAGCGTGGTGCGCACCGTGGTCGACTCCGTCTCGGCGCCGATGTTGCGCAGCACGAGCTCGATGTAGTCGCTGGCCGAGGCCTCGGCATCCCGCGTCTGGTCCCACGCCGCGCCCCACACGAGCGAGCGGGCGAGGGGGTCGCTGATCGCGCCCAGGTGATCGATCGCGGTCCGCAGCGAGCGGTCGTCGAGCCGGATCTTGGCGTAGGCGAGGTCGTCGTCGTTCAGCAGCACCAGGTCGGGCCGCGGCACGCCCTTGAGCTCGGGGACGTCGGTGCGGTCGCCGTCCACGTCGAGCTCGAGGTGGTGCACGCGCACCAGCGCGCCGTCACGGAGGCTGTAGAAGCCGACGCCGAGGCGGTGCGGGCGGATCGTCGGGTAGTCCGCCGGCGCGGTCTGCACGATCGCGAAACGCGAGACGGTGCCGTCGCCGGACTCCTCGATCAGGGGCGTGAGGGTGTTCACACCCGCTGTCTCGAGCCACTTCTTCGACCAGCCCGACAGCTCGCGGCCGCTCGTGACCTCGAGCTCGGAGAGCAGGTCGGACAGCTCCGTGTTCGACCACTCGTTCTTCTTGAAGTACGCCGCGACGCCCGCGAAGAACTGCTCGATGCCGACCCACGCGGCCAGCTGCTTGAGCACCGAACCGCCCTTGGCGTAGGTGATGCCGTCGAAGTTGACCTGCACGTCCTCCAGGTCGTTGATCGTCGCGACGACCGGGTGCGTCGAGGGCAGCTGGTCCTGACGGTAGGCCCACGTCTTCTCCATGGCGTTGAACGTGGTCCACGCCTCGGTCCACTCCGTCGCCTCGGCGGTCGCGATGGTCGACGCCCACTCCGCGAACGACTCGTTCAGCCACAGCCCGTCCCACCACTTCATGGTGACGAGGTCGCCGAACCACATGTGGGCGAGCTCGTGGAGGATCGTGACGACGCGCCGCTCCTTGACCGCGTCGGTCACCTTGGAGCGGAACACGTAGGTCTCGGTGAACGTGACCGCGCCCGCGTTCTCCATGGCCCCGGCGTTGAACTCCGGCACGAAGAGCTGGTCGTACTTGGCGAACGGGTAGGGGTAGTCGAACTTCTCCTCGTAGTACGCGAAGCCCTCGCGCGTCTTGTCGAAGATGTAGTCGGCGTCGAGGTGCTCCCACAGGCTCTTGCGTCCGTAGACGCCGAGGGGAATCACACGGCCCGAGGCGCTGGTCAGCTCGGAGAACGTCGACTCGTACGGACCGGCGATGAGCGCCGTGATGTAGGAGGAGATGCGCGGGGTGGGCTCGAAGGTCCACGTCGCCGTCTCGCCGTCGACGGCCGGCTCGGGGGTGGGGGAGTTGGAGATGACCTTCCAGCGCGCCGGGGCGGTGACGCGGAACGCGAAGGTGGCCTTGAGGTCGGGCTGCTCGAACACCGTGAACATGCGGCGCGAGTCGGGCACCTCGAACTGCGAGTAGAGGTACACCTCGTCGTCGACCGGGTCCACGAAGCGGTGCAAGCCCTCGCCGGTGTTGGTGTAGAAGCAGTCCGCGTCGACGACGAGCTCGTTGTCGGCGTCGAGACCGTCGAGCGCGATGCGCGAGTCGGCGTACACCTCGGCGGGATCGAGCGACCGGCCGTTGAGGGAGATCGAGCGGATGTCGCGGGCGATCAGGTCGATGAAGGTGGCGGCGCCGGGGGTCGCGGTGAAGCGCACGACCGTGCGGGAGCCGAAGACCTCGGCGCCCTTCGTGAGGTCGAGCTCGACCTCGTATGCGCGGGTGTCGACGGTGTCGCGACGCTCCTGCGCCTCGGTGCGGGTGAGGTTCTCTCCAGGCACGAAATTGCTCCCAGGGGTGAGGGTTCGGATGCCGCGGACAAGCGCTGCTGGCGCCGGCGACAACCGTCCCAGCCTATGTCAGGCGCGTCGGAGCGGCCATCCGGCCGCCGGACGCGCCCCGCGTCGCGCACGGGTGTGACAATCGTGAGGTGAGTTCACTCGAGCAGCAGCTGCCCGCCTCCTCGTCCGACCAGACGCCTCAGGTCCTCTTCGCCTCGCCGGCCGCCTCCTCCGGCGCTCCGCACGTCGAGGTGCCCGTCGCGTACGACGGCATCCTGCTCGCCGGCTTCGGCGGTCCCGAGGGCCAGGACGACGTCATCCCGTTCCTCCGCAACGTCACCCGCGGGCGCGGCATCCCCGACGAGCGCCTCGAAGAAGTGGCCCACCACTACCGCCACTTCGGCGGGGTGAGCCCCATCAATGCGCAGAACCGCGAGCTGAAGGCGGCCCTGGAGGCCGAGATCGCCCGCCGCGGGCTCGACCTGCCGGTCTACTGGGGCAACCGCAACTGGGCGCCCTACCTCGAGGAGGCCGTCGCCGAGGCGAACGGCGCGGGTCACACCACGCTGCTGGCGATCGCTACGAGCGCCTACAGCTCCTTCTCCAGCTGCCGTCAGTACCGGGAGGACTTCGCCCGCGTGCTGACCGAGACGGGACTCGGCGGCACGGTCACGATCGACAAGGTGCGCCAGTTCTTCGACCACCCCGGCTTCGTCGCGGCCTTCGTCGCGGGCGTCCGGGACGCGATCGCGGCCTTCCTGGCGGACGGCGTCGACCCGTCCGCCGTGCGCGTGCTGTTCTCCACCCACAGCATCCCCACGGCCGACGCCGAGCGCTCCGGCCCCCGCGAGGGCGACCCTGACCGTCCGGAGCTCGGAGAGGGCGGGGCCTACGCGACGCAGCACCGCGCCGTCGCGTCGTACGTGATGGACGAGGTGGCCCGCGTCGTGCCCGGCGCCGACCGCGTCGCCTGGGACCTCGTCTACCAGTCGCGCTCGGGCCCGCCGACGCAGCCCTGGCTCGAGCCCGACGTCGTCGACGTCATCGAGACCCTGTCCGACGCGGGTGTGCAGGCCCTCGCGATCGTGCCGCTCGGCTTCGTGAGCGACCACATGGAGGTGCTCTGGGACCTCGACACCGAGGCCATGGAGGCGGCGGAGGCCGCCGGCATCCGCGCCGTCCGCACCCCCACGCCGGGTGTCGACCCCGCCTACGTGTCGGGGCTCGTCGACCTCGTCGAGGAGCGCCTGAACGGCATTCCCGCGGCGGAGCGTCCGCACGTGACCTCGCTCGGCCCGTGGTTCGACGTGTGCCGCCCCGGCTGCTGCGAGAACATCCGCGCGGGCTTCAAGCCCGCAGCCTCCGGCATCCTGCCCTGAGCCTCATCACCCCCACGGCGGCGGCTCCGCCGCTCCCTAGGATTGGCCCCATGCGCATCCACATCGCCACCGATCACGCCGGACTCGAGTTCTCCACGCAGCTGCAGCACCACCTCGCCGAGGCCGGTCACGACGTGATCGACCACGGTCCGCTGGACTACGAACCGCTCGACGACTACCCGGCGTTCTGCATCCGCGCGGCGCAGGCCGTGGTGCGCGATCAGGAGGCCGGCGTGGAGGCCCTCGGCGTCGTCTTCGGCGGATCAGGCAACGGCGAGCAGATCTCCGCGAACAAGGTGCGGGGCGTGCGTGCGGCGCTCGTCTGGAACATCGCGACGGCCGAGCTCGCCCGCGAGCACAACGACGCCAACATCATCGCGATCGGTGCACGTCAGCACACCTTCGAGGAGGCGGCGAGCTTCATCGACCGCTTCATCGACACGCCCTTCTCCGGCGAGGAGCGGCACGTGCGGAGGATCGGGCAGATCGCCGCCTTCGAGGCCGACGGCTCGCTCCAGCCCGACCCGCGCGCGGCGGCGGGCGGCGGTGTCGTGGCCGGCGGCGAGGACGTCGACGCCATGGATCCCGAGGCGGGCTGATGCCGGAGGGACACTCCGTCCATCGCATCGCCCGGCAGTTCGACCGCAACATCGTCGGCCGGCGGGTCGCGGCATCCAGTCCCCAGGGGAGGTTCGCCGAGGGCGCGTCGATGATCGACGGCCGCACCGCGACGTCGGTCAAGGCTGTGGCGAAGCAGATGTTCTTGGAGTTCGACGACGACCTGTGGCTGCGCGTGCACCTCGGCATGTACGGGGCGTGGGACTTCGCGGGCGAGATCGTGGTCGACCCGACCATCGCCTCCTCGAACGGGCGCATGGGGCAGACGAACCAGCGCGGCACCGTCGTCGAGGACGCGGTCATGGATGCCGCGGGGGAGAACTCGCTCGACTCGATCGGCGCGCCGCGCCGCACCCGGACGCGCGTGCGCATGTCGGAGCAGACGTCGGGTCTCGATGACGAGGGGCAGCCCTGGCCGCCGCCGGTGGTCGGGCAGGTGCGCCTGCGCCTGCTGACCGAGATCACCTGCGCCGACCTCCGCGGACCGACCGCCTGCGTCATCCAGACCCCCGACGAGGTGGCCGCCACCATCGCGAAGCTCGGTCCTGATCCGCTCGTCGACGATGTGGCCGAGGGCGAGGAGCGCGTTGTCTCGGTCATCCGCCGCAAGCCCACCCCCATCGGCCTGCTCCTGATGGACCAGAGCGTGATCAGCGGCATCGGCAACGTCTACCGCGCCGAGCTGCTGTTCCGCGCACGCCTGAACCCGCACACACCGGGCCGCGACGTCCCGGAGGAGACGGTGCGCGAGATCTGGCGCGACTGGGTGAAGCTCCTCGCCATCGGCGTCGAGACCGGCCAGATGATGACGATGGACGGACTGGATGCCGCGGCCCGCCGCCGCGCGATGGCCCGGCGTGCCGACCGGCACTGGGTCTATCACCGCGCCGGGCTGCCCTGCCGCGTGTGCGGCACGGAGATCGTGATGGAGGAGGCCGCGGGGCGCAAGCTCTACTGGTGTCCGTCCTGCCAGGCCTGACTTCTAGGCTGGGAGGATGCGTCAGAACCCCTCCTTCGCGATGACGGATGTCGCGGAGCTCCGCCGGCTCGTCGGCCTCCACCCCTGGGCCACCCTCGTCAGCAGCACCGAGGACGGACTCGTCGCCTCGCACTACGCCGTGCTGCTGGACGACGACCGTGACGACCTTACGATCGTCGGTCATGTCGGAAAGCCCGACGACCTCATCCACGGCCTGGGCTCCCGCGAGCTGCTGGTCGTCATCCAGGGGCCGCACGGCTACATCTCCCCGTCCTGGTACGGCGACGCCGCGTCCGTCCCGACCTGGAACTTCGTCTCGGTGCACCTGAGCGGCGTGCCGGAGCTGCTGAGCACCGAGGAGAACCTCGCCGTGCTCGACCGGCTCGTCGCCCACTTCGAGTCCCGCAAGGCCGACCCCCGTCTGATGTGGGAGGCGCCGAACGACGCCGCCTTCATCGAGCGGCTCGAGCGCGGCACCGTGGGCTTCCGTCTCACGCCGACCCGCGTGGTGGCCAAGCGCAAGCTGAGCCAGAACAAGACGTCCGAGGTGGTCGAGAGCGTGATCGCCGAGCTGTCCGGCGACGGGCCCTACGCGAGCGCCGAGCTCGCCGCCGAGATGCGGCGCGCGGCCGACGCCCGGACGCGCCCGTGAGCGCGGGTGTCGGTGCGACCGTCGGGACCATCCGACGCGCGCGTATCGCGGGGGCCGGCCGCGACCTGCTCCCCGACGACACGATCGCCTACGACGTCTTCCTGTCGGACGGCGTCATCGCGGACATCGCACCGGCCGGCGCGCTGCCGCCGCGCGGCGAGGTGCTCGATGCGGACGGCACCTGGCTCATCCCGGGCCTCTGGGATCACCACGTGCACGCGCTGCCGTGGGCGCTCGTCTCCCAGCGGGCGGACCTGGGCGCCGCGGCATCCGCCGCCCACGCAGCCCGCCTCATCGCCGACTCGCCCGTCCTCGCCGACGGCCGTCACGTGGGCGTCGGGCTCCGCGATGCGCTCTGGTCCGATGAGCCCGACCTGGCGCTCCTCGACGCCGCGACCGGAGAGGTGCCCTCTTACCTCTACAACGCCGACCTGCACAGCATGTGGCTCAACTCGGCGGCCCTGCGCCGCGAGGGCATCACCGACGCCCCCGACGGCATGCTGCGCGAGACGCCGGCCTTCGAGGTCGGCCGCCGCCTCAACGCGGTCGACGACGCCGTGGCCGACGCGCTGATCGCACGGATGGCCCAGGATGCCGCAGCCCGCGGCGTCGTCGGTCTCGTCGACCTCGACATGGCGTGGAACGGGGGCGCCTGGGCGCGACGGGTGGACGGCGGTTTCGATGCGCTCCGCGTGTCGTTCGGCATCTACCCGGAGCACCTCGAGCGCGCGCTGGCCGAGGGGATGCGCACCGGGGACCGAGTGGCCGACGGCGCCTCGGAGCTCGTGCGCGTGGGGCCGCTGAAGGTCATCACCGACGGTTCGCTGGGCACGCGGACGGCGGCGTGCTCGCACCCGTATCCCGATCATCCCGGCGACCGGGGGATGCTCACCGTCGCCCCGGACGACCTGCGCGCACTGATGACGCAGGCGACCTCCGGCGGTCTCGCCTGCGCCATCCACGCGATCGGCGACGTCGCGAACACCGAGGCGCTGGACGCCTTCGCCGCGACCGGTGCGTGGGGCACCATCGAGCACGCCCAGCTGGTGGCGCACGCCGACATCCCGCGGTTCGCGCGGCTGGGCGTCGGGGCGAGCGTGCAGCCCGAGCACGCCCTCGACGACCGCGACCTCACCGACACGATCTGGGCGACGCAGACGGCGCTGCCCTACCCCCTGCGCGCCCTCGTCGACGCCGGGGCGACCGTGACGTTCGGCTCGGACGCCCCCGTCGCCGCCCTCGACCCCTGGGCGACGATGGCCGCGGCGGTGCACCGCTCGAAGGACGGCCGGGCGGAGTGGCATGCCGAGCAGGGGCTCGCCGCGGCGACCGCCCTCGCCGCCTCGACGGCGGGCGGCTCGACCGACGGCGCGCGCATCGAACCGGGCGCTCGTGCAGACCTCGCGCTGTGCGCGACCGATCCGCTGGCCGCGACCGGCATGCAGCTGCGGACGATGGCCGTCGCGGCGACGCTGCTCGGCGGGCGGCTGACGCACCGCGCCTGAGCACGCCGGCTGACCGGTGATCGGCAGGGGGGACAGCCCCCGTGCGCCTTCGGGAGCGGGCGGGATGCCGCCTCCCCGGCCCGGCGAGAAGGCTGGGATCATGGACACGACGATGACCTCCCTCCCTCCCACGGTCGCCCCCGCGGCGCCGCCGACCGCCGCGAACAGGTGGTGGCGCTCCTACGGCGAGCAATGGCGGCGCGCCCCCGGCAACGCCGTGTACCTGATCGCCGTCTTCGCCCTGGCGATGACCGCGGTCAGCGTGCTGGCGTCGCTGTTCTGGACGGGGGTGGCGCTGATCATCCTCGTCGTCGGCCTCCCGATCGTCGTCGCCGCACTGCTCGTGGCGCGCGGGCTGGGTCTCGGCGACCGGTTCCTGCTGCGGCTCACCGACCAGCGCGACATCCCCGAGCCGGAGTGGTCGCGCGACCGCCCCGACCAGAACGGCTTCTGGATGACGCTGACGCGGCCGCTGCGCGTCGCGCACTACTGGGCGTACCTCGCGCACGGCATGATCGTGAGCCCGCTGCTGAGCATCATCTCGTTCACCCTGACCGTCACGTGGATCAGCGTCGCCGTCGGCGGGCTGACCTCGTGGGTGTGGCTGCTGATCGCGCCGCGCGGCAGCGGCGGCCGCTGGGGGCGGGCCGCCACCGAGGGCATCCCCGGGCTGTTCGGCGGCGCGGCGCCCGTGGCCGTGCAGATCCTCCTCAGCGTCATCGCGGGCCTGGTCTTCGCCTTCACGCTCCCCTGGGTGCTGCGCGGCCTGACGATCGCCCACCACTCGATCGCGGAGTCGATGCTGGGGCGCTGGCGCTCTGACGACCTCGCCGCCGAGGTGCGCGCCGAGGCAGCCGCCCGCGGTGCCGCCGTCCACGCGGAGGACGTCGCGCTGCGCCGCCTCGAGCGCGACATCCACGACGGCCCGCAGCAGCGGCTGGTGCGTCTGCAGCTCGATCTGGCCGCACTCGAACGCCGCGCTGCGGCGGGCGACGGTGAGGCCGCCGCCGAGCTCGCCCGCGAGGCACGCGGACACGCGCAGGCCGCGCTCGACGAGCTGCGCGCCCTCTCCAGCGGCGTCGCGCCGCCGCTGCTGCAGGACCGCGGTCTCGCGGCCGCGCTGAGCGCCGTGGCGGCCGGGGTGCCGCTGTCGGTCGACATCCGGATCGACCCGCGCATCGACGAGGTGGTCAGTCCCGAGATCGCCCGCACGGTCTACTTCACCGTCTCCGAGCTGTTCACGAACACCATCAAGCACGCGGGCGCCACCTCGGCGAGCCTGCACGCCTTCCTGCGCGAGGCGACGCCGCAGACGATGGGGATGCTGGACGTCCTGGTCACCGACGACGGACGGGGTGGCGCGCAGACCGTCGCCGGCCACGGCCTGGCGGGCCTCGCCGAGCGGGTCGCGGGTCTCCGCGGCGAACTGGTGGTGCAGAGCCCCGTCGGCGGTCCGACGACCGTCGGCGTGCACATCCCGCTGCCCGGGATGCCGGCGTGAGCGTCCGACTCGCCGCCTATCCTGAACCCGTGACGACCGCCTCCGACGCCGACACCCGGACCCGGCTCATCCTCGTCGAGGACTCGGTGCTCCTGCGGGAGGGCCTGGTGCGGCTGTTCGACGAGGCCGGTTACATCACCGCCGGGGCCTTCGGCGACGCGGACGACATCGTGGCGCGCGTAACAGCCGCCCGTGCCGACGTCGCCGTGCTCGACGTACGGCTGCCGCCGACGTTCCGCGACGAGGGCATCCGGGCGGCGCTCCGGCTCCGCGCCGAGGCTCCCGGCGTCGCGATCCTGGTGCTCAGCCAGTACGTCGAGGGCGTCTACGCCCGCGAGCTGCTGGCCGAGGGGGAGGGCGGCGTCGGCTACCTGCTGAAGGACCGCGTGACATCGCTGGAGGACTTCACCGACGCCGTCCGTCGCGTGCGCGAAGGCGGCACGGTGCTCGACCCGGTCGTCGTGCGCCAGCTCCTCGCGGCCCGGCCCGATCCGCTCTCGGCTCTCACACCGCGGGAGCGCGACGTGCTCGAGCTCATGGCGGAGGGCCGCAGCAACGCGACCATCGCCCAGCGGCTGCACATCGGCGTCGGCGCCGTCGAGAAGAACGTGACCTCCATCTTCCAGAAGCTGCGCCTGGAGGAGTCGGGATCCGACCACCGTCGCGTGCTCGCCGTCCTCGCGTTCCTGCAGCGCGGCTGAGGCGGCACCCCGCCGACACGACGACGCCCCCGGCACCTGATGGTGCCGGGGGCGTCGTCGTGCGTGTGTCAGGAGGAGAGGTGCGCCACCAGGAACCAGCGGTCCTTCTCGATGCCGCGCTGGATCTCGATCGCGACGTCCTGGCTGCTGGCGTCGACCTCGGCGAGACCCTCGACGGCGGCGCGGATGTCGGCGAGCACAGCGTCGATGTCGCTGATGACGTCGCTCACGACCTCATCCCACTGCGCGAAGCCGGCCGGCACCGCCGTGTCCTTGACCTTGGCCGAGATGGTCGCCAGGCGGGCGTCGATCGGCAGCCCCAGGGCGACGATGCGCTCGGCGGCCGTGTCCGACCAGTCCTGCGCGTGGGTCACGACGCTGTCGAGAAGCTCGTGGATGGGGAGGAAGTTCGTGCCGCGCACGTTCCAGTGCGCCTGCTTGCCGTTGACGACGAGCGCCTGCAGTCCGAGCACGACGGGGGTGAGGAACTGGGCGGTGCCGGCGGCGACCGTGGGGTCGGCGGCCGTCGCGGGGATGGTGTGGATCTTGCTCATGGTGTCCTCCGTCTGCGGCGAGATATCTCTGACGTTCCCAACGGTACTCAGCGCGCATCATTCCGCAAGCAAGCTGAGGCTGGGCTAATCCGCCCCTGCACGCCGCACCGGACGCGGCGCCGGGCACCCTCGAATGCACGGGATGTCGCGCCCCAGCGGCTACCGTCGAGGGGTGCCATCCGCAGACGCCGACCTGGGCCCGCAGGACCTCGACGCCCCCGCCCGCACCGTGCGCCGCGAGCCGGCGCGCCGCTCGCCGGAGCACGCCGAGCCGTCCCGGTTCCTGCCGCACGTGCAGGGTCTGCGCGCGA
This sequence comes from Microbacterium jepli, assembly GCF_047237905.1. NCBI lineage: Bacteria > Bacillati > Actinomycetota > Actinomycetes > Micrococcales > Microbacteriaceae > Microbacterium > Microbacterium jepli. The sequence goes on from NZ_JBDFLW010000005.1 coordinate 1,820,075, forward strand.
TCGCGGTGCTGTTCGTCGTGCTGTACCACTTCTGGCCGGCACGGCTGCCGGGCGGCTACGTCGGCGTCGACATCTTCTTCGTCATCTCCGGCTATCTCATCACCGCGCACCTGATGCGCGAGATGATCGCCACCGGCTCCATCCGGCTCGGCCAGTTCTGGGCGCGCCGGGCGCGGCGCCTCCTGCCCGCGTCGCTGCTCGTGCTGCTCTTCTGCGCGCTGGCGGCCATGTCGCCCTACCTGACGCCGACGTCCGCGCTGCCCAACGAGGTGCAGGAGATCGTCGCGTCGACGTTCTACGTCGAGAACTGGTTCCTCGCGCTCAACTCCGCCGACTACCTCAACCACTCCGGCGACCCGACCACGGTCCAGCACTACTGGTCGCTGTCGCTGGAGGAGCAGTTCTACGTGATGTGGCCGCTCATCCTGCTGCTGGCGGCGTGGATCGCCGTGAAGTACTTCCGCGGCGACCGCCGACGGGCCGTGCTCATCGCGATCGGAGCCGTGACCGCGGCATCCTTCGTCTTCTGCGTCGTGTTCACCCTCACCAACCCCGCCCCCGCCTACTTCGTGACCTTCGGGCGCATGTGGCAGTTCGGCGTCGGCGCGCTGGTCGCCCTCGTCCCGGCCCTCCGGGTGCGCAACCCGCTCCTGAGCTTCGTGCTCGGGTGGGGCGGCGTCGTCGTGCTGCTGTACACGGCGTTCCGCTTCGACGGCCAGACGCCGTTCCCCGGATACGCCGCCGCGCTGCCCACGCTCGGCGCCGCCGCGATCGTCGCCGCCTCGAACACCGAGCGGTGGTGGCAGCCGACCCGCATCCTCGCCGTCCGTCCGATGCGCTTCACGGGCGACATCTCGTACTCGCTCTACCTGTGGCACTGGCCGCTCATCATCATCGCCCCGTCGGTGCCGTTCTGGGGTCTCACGATCTATCACCGCGTCGCCCTGCTGGGCATCTGCTTCGTGCTCGCCTGGCTGACCAAGCGCTTCGTCGAGGACCCCGCCCGGCAGTGGAAGGCGCTGACCTCGCGTCCTGCACGGCTCAGCCTGTGGGCGTCGCTCGCCGCGATGCTGCTCGTCGCCGGCACCGCCGGTGCCGCCTGGGCCGTCAACGCGCCCGCCTACCGCGACGGGGTGCAGGCCCTCGAGCAGCTCCGCGAGGACCCGCCCGACTGCTTCGGCGCCGCGGCGGTGCTGGAGGACGGCTGCGCCGGCACCGACTTCGGCGACACCATCCTGCCCGCACCCGGCTTCGCGGGCGTCGACAGACCGGCCGACTCCCAGTGCTTCGTGCAGCTGAACGACTCCCGCCCCGTGTCGTGCGACTTCGGCTCCGACGACCCCGCCGCCCCGACGGTCGCCCTGATCGGCGACAGCCACGCGTTCCAGCTGCTCACCACCTTCCAGCGCATGGCGCAGGACAACGGCTGGCATCTCGTCACCTACTTCAAGGGCGCCTGCCCGTGGAACGACACGCCCCTCTCGACGCCCGGCGCCTTCGGCGACGCGTGCACCCAGTGGCGCTCGGGCGTCACGGCGGCACTCGACGGCCGTGACATCGACGCCGTCTTCACCGCCGCGATCGCCACGACGCCCTACGCCTCCGACGGCTACGACTCGTCGTACGACGCGGCCGTCGCCGGCTACCGCGACGCGTGGGGACGGATGCTGGCCCGCGGCATCCCGGTCGTCACCGTCGTCGACAACCCGGTGTGGGAGACCGACCCGAACAAGTGCCTCCGCACGCGCGACGAGTCGCAGTGCGACGGCGCGCGTTCGGACGTGCTCGTCGCGGAGGACCCGCTGCGGGAGGCGGCGACCGGACTCGACGGCGTCACGCTGCTCGATTTCACCGACGTCTTCTGCGACGACACGACGTGCTTCCCGGTCGTGGGCGGAGCCAACCTCTACCGCGACCAGGATCACCTGACGGTCACGTTCGCCGATTCGCTCGCCCCGCAGTACACCCGGGCCATCCAGGACGCGCTGGCGGCGCGCACGCCGTAGCGCGCGACAGGTCGGGCGCGCGGAATAGGGTCGGACCATGCCGATCGCCGAGGGTGCCTCCGTCCTGTCCGTCGCCGGGAAGGCGCCCTCGGTGCCGGAGAGCGCATTCGTGGCCGCGGGCGCCCGCGTCATCGGCGACGTCGTCATGGGGGAGTCCTCGAGCATCTGGTACAACGCCGTCGTCCGCGGCGACAGCGACCGCATCACGCTCGGCGCGGGCAGCAACCTGCAGGACAACGTCTCGGTGCACGTCGACGGCGGTCATCCCGTCGTGATCGGCGCGGACGTGTCGGTCGGGCACAACGCCGTCGTCCACGGCTGCACGGTCGGCGACGGCTCGCTGATCGGCATGGGCAGCGTGATCCTCTCCGGCGCCGTCATCGGCGCCGGGTGCCTCGTGGCCGGGGGAGCGGTCGTCCTCGAGGGGACGGCGGTGCCCGACGGGTCGCTGGTGGCCGGCGTGCCCGCGAAGGTGCGGCGCGAGCTGACGGTCGAGGAGCGGGAGAAGATCCTCCGCAACGCGCGGATCTACCGCGAGCACCTGGCCTCGCACGCCGACGCGCGAGACGTCTGAGGGCGGCGACCCTCCACCTCGGGAGGCGATGGGTCCGGCGGGATATCGGAGGGGCTGACGGGAATCGAACCCGCATCATTAGTTTGGAAGACTAAGGCTTTACCACTAAGCTACAGCCCCGATGTGGCCGCCCCATCGCGATCGCGAGGCGCAGCATCCCGAGTCTAACCGATCGGCGTCGTGGCCCGGAACCGCGCACACGACGTTCAGGAGGAGGCGCACCTCCGTCGGCTAGACTTCTCGACGGTCGTTTCGTGTCCGCGCGCGCGCGGGTCCTGCCCGGGGCGTAGCTCAGCTTGGTAGAGCGCCCGCTTTGGGAGCGGGAGGCCGCAGGTTCAAATCCTGTCGCCCCGACCACGAGACCCTCCGAACCCCCCGACCTTCAGCCGCCGCGCGCATGCGCGGAACACAGAGGAGAACGAACACATGGTGAACAGCACCGTCGAGCAGCTCAGCCCCACGCGGGTCAAGCTCCACATCACGGTCACGCCCGACGAGCTCAAGCCGAGCATCGCGCACGCGTACGAGCACATCGCGCAGGACGTGCAGATCCCCGGCTTCCGCAAGGGCAAGGTTCCCGCGCCGATCATCGACCAGCGCATCGGACGCACCGCCGTGCTCGAGCACGCCGTCAGCGAGGGTCTCGACACGTTCTACCGCGAGGCCGTCAGCGCCCACAACGTGCGCGTCCTCGGTCGGCCGAACGCCGACGTGAAGGAGTGGCCGAACGAGAAGGACTTCTCCGGCGACCTCGAGGTCGAGGTCGAGGTGGACGTGCGTCCGGAGTTCGAGCTGCCCGAGCTCGAGGGCCAGACGATCACCGTCGACGCCGTCGAGGTCGACGACGCGGCCATCGACGAGGAGCTCGACCGCCTGCGGAGCCGTTTCGGCACGCTGATCACGGTCGACCGTCCCGCCGCGACCGGCGACTTCGTCGAGCTGAACCTCGTCGCCACGATCGACGGCGCCGAGATCGACCGCGCCGAGGGCGTGTCGTACGAGGTCGGCTCCGGTGAGCTGCTCGAGGGCATCGACGAGGCCATCGACTCCCTGACCGCGGGCGAGGAGACCACCTTCCGCTCGAAGCTCGTCGGCGGCGACCACGCCGGCGAAGAGGCCGAGGTCGTCGTGTCCGTCACCGCCGTCAAGGAGCGCGAGCTGCCCGAGGCCGACGACGACTTCGCACAGATCGCCAGCGAGTTCGACACCATCGCCGAGCTCCGCGAGAGCCTGTCCGAGCGCGTCGGCCAGCAGTCGGCCTTCACGCAGGGCTCCGCCGCCCGCGACAAGCTGATCGAGGAGCTGCTCACGCAGGTCGAGATCCCCGTGCCGGCCGCGCTCATCGAGGCCGAGGTGCACAGCCACCTCGAGGGCGAGAACCGCCTCGAGGACGACGTGCACCGCGCGGAGGTCACCGAGGCCAGCGAGAAGCAGTTCAAGACGCAGATGCTCATGGACGCCGTCGCCGAGAAGTTCGAGGTGCAGGTCTCGCAGGAGGAGCTCACCCAGTACCTCATCCAGTCCGCCGCGCAGTACGGCATGGCGCCGCAGGAGTTCGTCGAGGCGATCCAGCAGAACAACCAGCTGCCCGCCCTCGTCGCCGAGGTCGCCCGCAACAAGGCCCTCGCGGTCGCGCTCGGCAAGGTGACCGTGGTCGACACGGCCGGCAAGCCCGTCGACCTCACGGGCTTCGTCGCCACCGACGACCCCGAGCTCGAGGCGGAGGATGAGGTCGTCGAGGAGGCGCAGGAGATCGCGGATGCCGCAGCCGACGCCGACGACGTGATCGCCGCCGAGGAGGCCGAGGCCCCGAAGAAGCCCGCCCGCAAGAGCACCAAGAAGGGCGCCGCCGAGGCAAACCCCGCCGAGGACGCCGCGCCCGCGGCCGACGAGGCCGAGGCGCCGAAGAAGCCGGCGCGCAAGAGCACCAAGAAGGCCGCCGAGTAACGCCGGACGATTCGAAGGGGACGGATGCCGCGGCATCCGTCCCCTTCTCCATGTCCGCGGAGGGACGCATGACCGACACCTGGGATGACCGGATGGCCGCCGTCTGGGCGGACGAGACCCTCGGAGACGACGAGCGCATCGTCGTCGTCGACGCCCTCGCGGCCGAACGCGCAGAGGGGGACGCCCGCGCGCTGTTCGAGCGTGCGGGCGCACGCGACTCCGCCGGCCGGGAGGCCGAGGCGGAGACGCTCTACCGTCGGGCTCTGCAAGCCGGCCTCGACCCCGAGCACCGGGCGCAGGCGGTGATCCAGCTGGCGAGCACGATCCGCAACCTGGGGAAGACCGGCGAGGCGCTCGCGCTGCTGCAGGAGGAGTACGCGCGGGGCGCCGACGACGGCTTCCACGACGCGGCCGCGGCCTTCTACGCGCTGGCGCTCAGCAGCGCCGGCCGCGACCGCGAGGCGGTCTCCGTGGCGCTCCTCGCCCTCGCTCCGCACCTCCCGCGCTATACCCGTTCCGTGACCGGATACGCGCGGGAACTGCTCGACCCGCGGGGCTGATCTGCCGAGGGCGAACACGGCCGGGGCGGCGGATGCGCGCCGGTAGATTCGTTCCCACGACCACGAATTCAGGAGCACACATGGCCGCTGAACCCCTTATCGCGACAAGCGTCTTCGACCGCCTGCTGCGGGACCGCATCATCTGGCTCGGGTCGGAGGTGCGCGACGAGAACGCCAACGAGATCTGCGCCAAGATCCTCCTTCTCGCCGCCGAGGACCCGGAGAAGGACATCTTCCTCTACGTCAACTCGCCCGGTGGATCCATCACCGCCGGCATGGCGATCTACGACACCATGCAGTTCGTCCCCAACGACATCGTCACGGTCGGCATCGGCATGGCCGCCTCGATGGGACAGCTGCTGCTGACCAGCGGCACCAAGGGCAAGCGCTACATCACGCCCAACGCCCGCGTGCTGCTGCACCAGCCCCACGGCGGGTTCGGCGGAACCTCCAGCGACATCCAGACGCAGGCTCAGCTCATCGTCTCGATGAAGAACCGCCTGGCGGAGATCACCGCCGCCCAGACCGGCAAGCCGGTCGAGCAGATCAACGAGGACGGTGACCGCGACCGCTGGTTCACCGCCGAGGAAGCCCTCGAGTACGGCTTCGTCGACCACATCCGCGCCCACCTCTCCGACGTCGTCGGCGGCGGCGGAACCGACGCGGACTGACCCGAAGGCGAAAGACAGGAACGACACATGGAAACCCCCACCTTCGGCGCACCGCAGGCCCGCGGCATCCAGATGCCCGGCAGCCGCTACATCCTGCCCCAGTTCGAGGAGCGCACGGCCTACGGCTTCAAGCGCCAGGACCCGTACAACAAGCTCTTCGAGGACCGCGTCATCTTCCTCGGCGTGCAGGTCGACGACGCCTCGGCCGACGACGTCATGGCCCAGCTCCTCGTGCTCGAGAGCCAGGATCCCGACCGCGACATCATCATGTACATCAACTCGCCCGGCGGCTCGTTCACGGCCATGACGGCGATCTACGACACGATGCAGTACATCTCCCCCCAGATCCAGACGGTGGTGCTGGGCCAGGCCGCGTCGGCTGCGGCCGTGCTGCTGGCCGCGGGTGCTCCCGGCAAGCGCCTGGCGCTGCCCAACGCCCGCATCCTGATCCACCAGCCCGCCATGGGCGAGGCGGGACACGGCCAGGCGTCGGACATCGAGATCCAGGCGGCGGAGATCCTGCGCATGCGCACGTGGCTCGAGGAGACGCTGGCCAAGCACTCCCACCGCGACGTCGCACAGGTCAACCGCGACATCGACCGCGACAAGATCCTGTCGGGTGTCGAAGCCGTCGAGTACGGTCTCGTCGACCAGGTCCTCACCACGCGCAAGCGCGTGCCGGCGGCGCTGACCAGCTGATCGGATGCCGCGAACGCCCCGTCTCGTCAGAGGCGGGGCGTTCGTCGTGCGAGGGGCTGTTCACAACGCGCGCCGCAATCCGGCCGATGTCGACACCAGAGGCTAGGCTCGTCGGAGTGGTCGGGGAAGCCCCGGCGATGAGGAGGAGCCTGATGGCACGCATCGGTGAGAGCGCCGACCTTTTCAAGTGCTCCTTCTGCGGCAAGAGCCAGAAGCAGGTGCAGCAGCTGATCGCCGGTCCGGGCGTCTACATCTGCGACGAGTGCGTCGAGCTGTGCAACGAGATCATCGAAGAGCGGATGGCCGAGTCGACCACCGGCGTCGTGTCCGACTTCGATCTGCCGAAGCCGCGCGAGATCTTCTCGTTCCTCGAGGAGTACGTCGTCGGCCAGGAAGCCGCCAAGCGCGCCCTGTCCGTCGCCGTATACAACCACTACAAGCGCATCCGCGCCCACGGCACGCTGCAGACCGCGGAGCAGCGGGCCGAAGAGGTCGAGATCGCCAAGAGCAACATCCTGCTCATCGGCCCGACCGGCTGCGGCAAGACCTATCTCGCGCAGACGCTCGCCAAGCGGCTCAACGTGCCGTTCGCCGTCGCCGACGCCACGGCGCTGACCGAGGCCGGCTACGTCGGCGAAGACGTCGAGAACATCCTCCTCAAGCTGATCCAGGCCGCCGACTTCGACACGAAGCGCGCCGAGACCGGCATCATCTACATCGACGAGGTCGACAAGATCGCCCGCAAGGCCGAGAACCCCTCGATCACGCGCGATGTGTCGGGGGAGGGCGTGCAGCAGGCGCTCCTGAAGATCCTCGAGGGAACGGTGGCCTCCGTCCCGCCGCAGGGCGGGCGCAAGCATCCGCATCAGGAGTTCATCCAGATCGACACCACGAACGTGCTGTTCATCGTGGCGGGCGCCTTCGCCGGCCTGGAAGACATCGTCTCCAGCCGCGTCGGCAAGCACGGCATCGGCTTCGGCGCTCCGCTGCACGACAAGGACGACGACCAGAGCCTCTTCTCCGAGGTGCTGCCGGAAGACCTCCACAAGTTCGGCCTCATCCCGGAGTTCATCGGCCGCCTGCCCGTCGTCGCCTCGGTCACGCCGCTCGACCAGGACGCGCTGATGGAGATCCTCACGGCCCCGCGCAATGCGCTGGTGAAGCAGTACCAGCGCATGTTCGAGCTCGACGGCGTGGAGCTGGAGTTCGACGACGACGCCCTGCGTGCGATCGCCGACCTCGCCGTGCTGCGCAAGACCGGTGCCCGCGGCCTCCGCGCGATCCTGGAGGACGTGCTCGGCCCGATCATGTTCGACATCCCCTCGGCCGAAGACGTCGCGAAGGTGGTCATCACCCGCGCCGCGGTCGACGACGGCGCCGCTCCGACCGTCATCCTGCGGGAGAAGCGCAAGAGCGCCTGACCCTCCGGTGTCTGCGGCCGGCGCTACGGTCGTCGGCATGACACGCATCGTCTTCGACACCGCCACTTCGCTCAACGGCTGGATCGCCGACGAGCAGAACTCTCTCGCCTGGCTGTTCGCGGTCGACGGCGGACAGAGCCCCGATGAGGGGCTGCTGCCCGCCGACGCCGGCGTGATGGTGGAGGGCTCGACGACGTACGAGTGGGTGCTCGCCGAGTCCGACATCCTGGCCCACCCGCAGAAGTGGCAGGAATTCCACGGCGACCGTCCCACATTCGTGTTCACGACGCGCGACCTGCCCGTGCCCGAGGGTGCGGACATCACCTTCGTCTCGGGCTCCGTCGCGGACGCCATGCCGGCGATCCGCGCCGCTGCCGGAGCGCGCGACGTGTGGATCGTGGGCGGCGGCGACCTCGCCGGTCAGTTCCTCGACGCGGGACTGCTCGACGAGATCGCGGTCTCGATCGCTCCGGTGCTCCTCACGGGTGGGGCGCCGCTGCTGCCGCGGCGGCTCGAATCCGACCGCCTGCGGCTCGCCTCCGCAACGGCCGTCGGACCGTTCGCCCGCCTCGTCTACGAGGTCGCCGCGACCCCCGCGTGACGGTCAGCCGGTGAGGCCGCGACGCTCCAGCAGGGGTTCGATGGCGGCATCCCGGCCCCGGAAGTCGCGATAGGCCTCGAGCGGATCCTTCGACCCGCCGACGCCGAGCAGACGGTGGCGGAAGCGGTCGCCGTTGGCGCGCGTCAGGCCGCCGTTCTCGTGGAACCACTCGACGGCGTCGGCGTCGAGCACCTCGCTCCAGATGTAGGAGTAATAGCCGGCGCTGTAGCCGCCCGAGAAGACGTGCGCGAAGTACGTCGACGAGTACCGCGTCGGCACGACCGGGTTGTCCAGTCCGATGTCGGCCAGCGCGGCGGCCTCGAAGGCTGCGACGTCGAGGTCGGCGTCGGCCTCGGCACGGCTGAGACCGTGCCAGGCCTGGTCGATCCAGGATGCCGCGAGGTACTCGCTCGTGGAGAAGCCCTGGTTGAAGGTCTCCGACGCGGTGAGCTTCTCGATGACGTCGGCCGGCAGCGGCTCGTCCGTCTCGACGTGGCGCGCGTACGCCGTGAGCACCTCGGGCCAGTAGATCCACATCTCGTTGACCTGGCTCGGGAACTCCACGAAGTCGCGGAAGACCGCCGTGCCGGCGAAGTGCGGGTAGGTGACCGTCGCGAACAGCCCGTGCAGCGCGTGACCGAACTCGTGGAAGATGGTCGTCACCTCGTCGAGGGTGAGGAGCGTCGGCTGCCCGGGCGCCGGCTGCGGGACGTTGAGGTTGTTGACGACGACCGGGGCGGTGCCGCGCAGGTGCGACTGGGCGACGAGGGAGTTCATCCACGCGCCTCCGCGCTTCGTGTCGCGGGTATACAGGTCGAGGAGGTAAAGCCCGAGCGGCGAGCCGTCCTCGTTGGACACCTCGAACACCCGCACGTCGGGGCGGTACGCCCGCAGGTCGGCGCGCTCGGCGAAGGTGATGCCGTAGAGCGCCGTCGCCGCGGCGAAGACGCCGTCGGTCAGCACGCGCTCCGCCTCGAACCACGGCCGCAGCGCGGAGCGGTCGAGGTCGTACTCGGCGGCCCGCACCTTCTCCGTGTAGAACGCCCAGTCGTGCGCCTCCAGCCGGAACGGGGCGTCGGCGTCATCGATGATCGCCTGCAGCGCCTGCTGCTCGCGCACGGCGTTGGCGGCGGCGGGTCGTGCGAGCCGACGAAGCAGATCGTGAACCGCCTCCGGCGTCCCCGCGGTCTCGTCGGCCGTGACGGCGGCCGCGTGCGACGGATAGCCGAGCAGTTCGGCGCGCTTCGCGCGCAGCCGCACGATCTCACGCAGGACGCCGCGATTGTCGTTCACGTCGCCGCGGGAGCCGCGCGAGCGCGAGGCCTCCATGATGCGACGGCGGCTCTCGCGATCGGTGAGCACCGCCAGGTAGGGGTGACCGGTGAAGAGGGTCAGGGTGACGACGTAGCGTCCGGGGAGTCCGCGGTCCTCGGCAGCCCGCGCGGCCGCGGACAGCTCGCCGTCGGTGAGGCCGTCGAGCTCGGACGCGTCGTCGAAGACGACCGCGAGGTCGTTGGTGTCGGCGAGCAGGTTCTTCTCGAACGTCGTGGTCAGCGTCGACAGCCGCTGGTTCAAGTCGGTGAGACGCGACTTGGCGTCGTCGTCGAGGCCGGCGCCGGCGAGGGTCATCTCCCGGTGGTGCCGGCGCACGAGGCGCTCCTGCTCGGGGTCGAGTCCGAGACTCTCCAGCTGGTCGTGCAGGGTGCTGATGCGCCAGTAGAGCGCGCTGTCGAGCTGGATGGCGTCGTGGTGGGCCGACATGAGCGGCGCGAGCGTCTCGTCGATCGCCTGGATCTCGGCCGTGGCATCGGCCGACGACACGGTGTAGAACGCCCGGGCGACGCGGTCCAGCAGCGAGCCGCTGCGCTCGAGGGCCACCATGGTGTTCTCGAAGGTCGGCATCGACCGCACCCGCGTGATGTCGGCCACCTCCCGGCGGTGCTCGGCGAAAGCGGCTTCGAACGCGGGCAGATAGTGCTCGGCGCGGATCTCGGCGTACGGGGGGAGGGCGTAGGGGAGCGAGCTGGGCGTCAGAAGGGGGTTGGCTGCAGCATCCGTCATGCTCTCCAGGCTAGCCCCGCCGCCGACGGTGCAATTGATCCTTTGCAAATCTCATGTTGCAAATATTTCTCGGCAAAGGTATCGTTGCATTATGACCGACGACACGCAGAGGCCCGCCGGCGGCGGAGCACCGCACACGCCCGACCGCGTGCTCGATGCGGGGGCACTGCGCGCACTGGCGCACCCGATCCGGGTGCGGATCTACGACATCCTCAGCCAGTACGGCCCTCAGACGGCCAGCTCGCTGGCGGAGCGGCTGGGGGAGTCGTCCGGCTCGACCAGCTATCACCTCCGCGCTCTTGCGGCGCAGGACCTCATCCGCGAGGTGCCCGACCGCGGGACGGCGCGCGAGCGGTGGTGGGAGCGCCCGCGGGGCTCCGTCTCGCTCAACAACCCGAGCGCGATGCGCACGCCGTCCGGTCGCGCGGCCTCGCAGATCGTCCTCACCGAGACGCTCAACCGTCGCCACGAGCAGCTCATGGAGTTCGCCCTCGGCGGGCTCGACGCCGACACGCAGGACGGCTGGGAGGACGCCGCGGTCATCTCGACGGCCACCGCCCGCCTCACCCCCGCGCAGCTCTCGGAGCTCGTGTCAGCGGTCGCGGGTCTCGTCGACGACTACGTCCAGCGCCACCGCGATCAGACCGGCGAGGGCGTCCGCCCCGTCACCATCCGCACCGACATGTTCCCCCTCCCGGAGTGAGGAGTACCCCATGACCACCATGACCATCACCACCACTTCGTGGACGGATGCCGCGGCCCGCGGCACGCGCATCGAACGCGCGCTCCTCGGCGCCGGCCGCCTGCTCATCTCGGCCGCGGCGGACAGCGCTCGCCGCCGAGCGGAGCGCCGCGACGCGGGCTACGCCTTCGCCGACCTCGAGCGCGAGCGCATGCGCGCCGACGCCGTGCGACTCGGGCTGCTGCGGCGCTGAGCCGCGCCGGAGCTCTCGCAGTCCGGGTCACCTGACCCGAATGCGGCACACGGCCCGGCGCTCCCGCAGTGCGCGTCAGGTGAACGTGCCGCGGGACATCAGCAGACCGGCTCAGGCGAACTCGTCGTCCTCGTCGTGGCGCACGACGACCTCGCCCGAGGCGTCCGTGGTGACGATCACGCCGGTGTCGAGCTCGGCCACGGCGCGGCCCTCCAGGAACGTGAGGGTCCACGACGGCGTCGGCTGCAGCGCGAACTGCCGCTCGTCGATGAGTCCCTCGACCGCGGCGATCTGCGCGTGCAGCACGTCGGGCACGGCGCGGGGCGGGGTGGTGCGGGCCGGCCAGCGGGTTCCGAGCTGCATGTCAGACCTCTCCGAGTTCGATGTCGGTGACGGCGAGGGTCTCGCCGTCGACGAAGTCGATGCGCGCGATGCGCCCGACGGCCTTGAGGTCGCCCTCGGCGCTCTTCAGCGCCGCGACGGTCTCGGCGGGAGCACTCATCGTCACGCTCGTGACGGGCGTCTTCTGCGAGGCCTTGGCCTCGGTCTTCGCGCGGCGGATGCCGATGAGCGCGGCGGACGCGGCCCGCAGCACCGCCGGGTCGCCGTCGATGCCGGACGGCTCCGGCCACGAGGCGGTGTGCACCGAGCCCTCCTCGAACCACGACCACGCCTCCTCGGCCGCGAACGCCAGCACCGGGGCGAACAGGCGCAGCAGCCGCGACAGCGCAAGACGCAGCGCGAGCGCCGCCGACGCCTGACCGACGTCGGTCTGGTCGTAGGCGCGCTCCTTGACGAGCTCGAGGTAGTCGTCGCAGAACGTCCAGAAGAACGACTCCGTGATCTCCAGCGCCCGCGCGTGGTCGTAGGCCTCGAAGGCCTTCGTCGCGTCGCGGATCACCGTGTCGAGGGCGGCGAGCATGCTGGCATCCAGCGCATGCGTCACCTGAGCGCCCTCGGGGACGGGGAACGACAGCACGAACTTCGCGGCGTTGAGCACCTTGATGGCCAGGCGGCGGCCGATCTTCACCTGCGTGGGGTTCTGCGGGTCGAAGGCCGCATCGGCGCCCAGGCGGCTCGAGGCCGACCAGTAGCGCACCGCGTCGGTGCCGTGCTGGTCGAGGATGTCGGCGGGCGTCACCACGTTGCCCTTCGACTTCGACATCTTCTTGCGGTCGGGGTCGACGATGAAGCCGGAGATCGCGGCGTCCGTCCACGGCGACCGGTCGTCCTCGAGGGCGCTGCGCAGCATCGTCGAGAACAGCCAGGTGCGGATGATGTCCTGGCCCTGCGGCCGCAGGTCGAACGGGCTCACCAGGTTCCAGAGCTCGTCGTCTCGCTGCCAGCCGCCGGCCAGCTGCGGAGTGAGGGACGAGGTCGCCCAGGTGTCGAAGATGTCCTTCTCGCCCTCGAAGCCGCCCGCCGCTCCGCGCTGCTCCTCGGTGTAGCCGGGCGGCACGTCGATCGTCGGGTCGACGGGGAGGGAGGCGAGGTCGGGCGTGATCACGACGTCGAAGTCGCGGTCGCCGTTCTCGTCCAGCCCGTACCAGACCGGGATCGGCACGCCGAAGAAGCGCTGGCGTGAGACCAGCCAGTCGCCGGTGAGGCCGCCGACCCAGTTGTCGTAGCGCACGCGCATGAAGTCCGGATGCCACGCCATGCCCGCGCCGAGGGCGGTGAGCTTCTCGCGCAGCGCGCCGTCGCGCGAGCCGTTGCGGATGTACCACTGGCGCGTCGAGACGATCTCGAGCGGGCGGTCGCCCTTCTCGAAGAACTTGACGGCGTGGGTGAAGGGCTTGGGGTCGCCGTCGAGCTCGCCCGAGGCGCGCAGCAGGTCGACGATCGTCTTCTTGGCGCTGAAGACCGTCTTGCCGGAGATCTCCGCGTAGGCGGCACGGGCGGCATCCGTCACGATCACGTCGGGGGCGTCCGCGAGCACGCGGCCGTCCTTGCCCAGGATGGTGCGGTTCGGCAGGTCGAGCTCACGCCACCAGATGATGTCGGTCACGTCGCCGAAGGTGCAGATCATGGCGATGCCCGATCCCTTGTCCTTCTGCGCGAGCGGGTGCGCCAGCACCGGCACCTCGACGTCGAACAGCGGGGTGCGCACGGTCGTGCCGAAGAGCGGCTGGTAGCGCTCGTCGTCGGGGTGCGCCACGAGGGCCACGCACGCCGCCAGCAGCTCCGGCCGGGTGGTCTCGATGTGAACGTCGCCGGTGCCGTCGGTCTTGTGGAACGCCACGCGGTGGTACGCGGCGGGCTGGTCGCGGTCCTCGAGCTCGGCCTGCGCGATCGCGGAGCGGAAGTCGACGTCCCACAGCGTCGGGGCGAGCGCCTGGTAGGCCTCGCCGCGCTCGAGGTTGCGCAGGAAGGCCAGCTGGCTGGTGCGCATGGTGTCGTCGGAGATGGTGCGGTACGACTGGGTCCAGTCGACGCTGAGCCCGAGCTGACGGAAGAGCGACTCGAAGTGCTTCTCGTCCTCCAGCGTCAGGCTCTCGCAGAGCTCGATGAAGTTGCGGCGGCTGATGGGCACCTGGTCGGCGGCCTTGCTGCTCTTGTTGTCGCCGCCCTCGAACGGCGGCGTGAACGAGGCGTCGTAGGGCAGCGTCGGGTCGCAGCGCACGCCGTAGTAGTTCTGCACGCGGCGCTCGGTGGGCAGGCCGTTGTCGTCCCAGCCCATCGGATAGAAGACCGTCTTGCCGCGCATGCGCTCGAAGCGCACCTTCACGTCGGTGTGCGTGTAGCTGAAGACGTGGCCGATGTGCAGGCTTCCCGAGGCCGTCGGCGGGGGAGTGTCGACCGAGTACACGCCGGCGCGACCGGCGTCCGCAGCGCGGAGGCGGTCGAACAGGTACGTGCCCTGCGCCGACCACGCGGCATCCCACTTCGTCTCGAGACCCTCGAGGGCCGGCTTGTCGGGGATCTGTCCCGGGGCGTGGGTGGCGTCGGCCATGAGGTTCTCCTGCGATATGTGCGGCACTGTGTGAGCGTGCCTGAGTGTGGGATGCCCCGTCAGTCTACCGCCGGGGTGGCGCGGCGTCGTGCGTGCGACGGCTCTACCGCGCGACCCCCAGGACGCTGCAGAGCGGCGGTATCCCTCCGGTCCGGCATGCCGCCAGAGTCAGGGATGCCGCGAGAGTCAGGCGGCATCGCGGGCTTTCGCCTGCCTTTCGTGAGATCCCTGCCGCCCACGACGATGGCCGTTCCTCCCCACGGGTCCGACGGGCCGGCCAGCGCACCGGTTTGAGGCCGCGTCGCACACAGACCGAGCCGCGACATCACGCTGGGCGGATGAGGCGGAGTCGAGACGAGGACGCGTCGATCCTGTCCGCCGTACGTGCAGCGGGGGGAGTCGTGCGCGGAACGGCCCTCGTGTCGGAAGGTCACCGTCGGCGCACGATTGCGGCGCTCGTCGAGACGGGCGCGCTGATGCGTGTGCGACGGGTGTGGCTCGCCGCCCCGGATGCGGATCCTTTCGCCGTGGCGGCGGCACGCGGCAATGTCGTGGTCTCGTGCGTCACGCAGGCACGGCGGATGGGGATGTGGGTGCTCGGGGAAGGTCCGCCGCATGTCGCTGCTCCGTCCGGCGGCGCGCGCATCGATGTGGCGCGCGGCACAGTGGTCCACTGGGGTGAGCCGATCGTTCCCCGTGCACCGCACGTGCTCTTCGATTGCGTCGAGAACGTGCTCGCGCTCGTGTGTGCCTGTCAGCCCGCGGAGTCGGCGCTCGCCACGATCGAGTCGGCTCTCCAGCAGGGAATCGCGGAACAAGGAGCTCTCCTGCGTCTGCCGCTCAGTGCACGGATGCGGTCTCTCGTGATCACGGCGTCGCCGTGGTCCGACTCGGGTCTCGAGACCTTGTTCCGTGTTCGATTGGCGTGGTTGCGCCTCCCGATCCGCGCGCAGATCTGGATCAGCGGACACCGCGTCGACCTGCTCATCGGCGACCGACTGGTCGTTCAGATCGACGGCCGCCACCATGTCGGCGCGCAGCGCACGGAAGACATCCGCCACGACGCCGAGCTGATGCTGCGGGGATACCACGTGATCCGCGTCGGCTACCAGCAGATCATCCATCGCTGGCCCGAAGTGCAGGATCTCATCATGCGCGCGGTCGCGCAGAGGCTGCACCTCGTGCCGTGACGGCGCGGACGGACGCGGGCTTGGGCGGGCCTTGTTTGGGCGGGCCTTGTTTGGGCGGGCTTGGCGCGGGTAGGGCGCGGGCATGCGCCTCCTCGGCCGCATCCAGAATCAGGGATGGCACCAGAATCAGGCGGCAGCCGCGATCATGGCCTGACTTTCGCGCCATCCCTGCTTCTCGGCGCGGCCGCCCGTGGGCGCCCCCGCCCCTCCGGCCGTCTGACCTGCGTCTCTCGTCGCAGGTCAGGCGGTGGCGCGGTCAGGCGGTGGCGCGGTCAGACGGTGGCACCGACCACCGCCGGGGTGGCGCGGCGTGCGGCGACCAGCGCGGCGACGAGCGTGACCGCCGACATCATCACGAGGATGACGCCGGGGTGCCACCACGCGAAGTCCGTGGCGGTGCCCAGCTGCAGGGTGACGATCGGCACGAAGCCGCTCACCGTCGCCGCGAGGGCGTAGGCGAAGGAGAGCGCCGAATAGCGGAACCGGTCGGGGAACAGGTCGTTCATGAGGCCGCCGAGCGCCGCCCACGCCATCGTCGGCAGGATGCCGCCGACGATCATCGTCGCCACGAGGATCGGGAACGTGGCGAACTGCAGCAGGAAGTACATCGGAAAGGCGATGAGCAGCGTGCCGAGCGCGCCCCACGCCACGACCCGCGCCGAGCCGACGCGCGTCGCCCAGGCGCCGAACAGCGGGATGGTGATGAGCTGCAGCAGTCCGCCGACAGTCGTGGCGATCAGGAGGTCCTGGAAGCTGAAGCCGAGCTGCGTCACGCCGTAGTTCACGGTGTACGTGTTCATCAGCGAGTAGGAGCCGATGCCGAGCAGAGCCGCGCCGACGGCGATCGCGAGCGCGGCGGGGCGCTCGCGGAACATCGTCACGAACGGCGTGCGGTCGCGGCGGCCCTCGGCGACGACGCCGCGGAACACCGGGGTCTCGGTGATGCTCAGCCGGAGGTACAGCGAGACTGCCAGCAGGGGGAGGGCGATGAGGAACGGGATGCGCCAGCCCCACGCGGCCAGGTCCTCGGCGGGCAGCGCCACCGTCATGACGATGAAGAGGCCGGCCGACAGGATCGAGCCGACCGGCGAGCCGAGCTGGGGGATGGCGGCGTAGAAGGCGCGCTTCACCGGGCTCGCGTGCTCCGTGGCGATGAGGATGGATCCGCCCCACTCGCCGCCGAGGCTGAGGCCCTGGGCGACCCGGAGCACGATCAGCAGCGCGGCGCCGAGCCAGCCCGCCTGGGCGTAGGTCGGCAGCGCTCCGATCAGGCCCGTCGAGATGCCCATGATGCCGATCGTCCACAGCAGCGTGGTGCGGCGGCCGAGGCGGTCGCCCATGTAGCCGAAGATCACCGCGCCGACGGGGCGGACCACGAAGGCGATGGCGATCGTGAGGAACGCCAGCGCCGTGCCGCCGATCTCGCCCAGGGGCTCGAAGAAGAGCGGGCCCACGAAGTAGGCGGAGAAGTAGGCGAAGACATAGAAGTCGAACGACTCCAGCGACGTTCCGACCATGGAGGCCCAGGCGACCTTGCGGGGTGCGGAGGGGCGGTCGGTGGGAGCGTTCAGAGTCTGAGCCGTGGTCACGGGGGTCCATCCTTTCACGCGGCCGGGTCATTGATGGACTCGGTGCAGGTACCCCGCGCACAACCGCGGACGACGCGCGGGCATTCCCGCGACCGGTCGTCCGCGACAGCGCGAGCGGCGGCATCCACGCCTCCATCCGCGCGCGGTATGATGGAGGCACAGGCGCCGATCCGGCCATCACCGGGGAGTCTTCGGAAGAACAGCCCTCGCGGCCCAGTAGAACCGAACGGGGCAGGCCCGTCACAGCCGCAGAACGAGAGATCCGCCGCGTGCGCGCGGCGGGTACGCGGGGTGGTACCGCGGTCCTTCCGACGGGAGGGTCGTCCTCGCAGGAAGCGACGCAACCTGCTGGAGTGACATGACCTACCCCCGCCCCGCCTCCTCGGCCGCCGCGAGCGCCTTCGGGCCGGCCGCCGACGTCGTCCCCTCGCCGCGCTTCCCGCAGATCGAGGCCGAGGTGCTCGACTACTGGGCCGCCGACGACACGTTCCGCGCGTCGATCGATCAGCGCGAGGGCGCCCCCGAGTGGGTCTTCTACGACGGCCCGCCGTTCGCCAACGGCCTGCCCCACTACGGACACCTCCTCACCGGCTACGCCAAGGACCTCTTCCCCCGCTTCCAGACCATGCGCGGCAAGAAGGTCGACCGCGTCTTCGGCTGGGACACGCACGGCCTGCCCGCCGAGCTGGAGGCGATGAAGCAGCTCGGCATCACCGAGAAGCACGAGATCGAGTCGATGGGCATCGACGCCTTCAACGCGAAGGCGCGCTCCTCGGTGCTGGCCTACACCCACGAGTGGCAGGACTACGTCACGCGCCAGGCGCGCTGGGTCGACTTCGAGCGCGGCTACAAGACGCTCGACACCACCTACATGGAGTCGGTGCTGTGGGCCTTCAAGACCATCCACGACAAGGGTCTCGCCTACGAGGGCCACCGGGTGCTGCCGTACTGCTGGCGCGACCAGACGCCGCTCTCCACCCACGAGCTGCGCATGGACGACGACGTGTACCAGATGCGCCAGGACCCGTCCGTGACGGTCACCTTCCCGCTCACCGGCGCGAAGGCGGAGGCCCTCGGCCTGACCGCCGTGCGCGCCCTCGCGTGGACGACGACCCCGTGGACGCTGCCGACCAACCTCGCGCTCGCGGTCGGTCCCGAGATCCGCTACGCCGTCGTGTCCGCCGGTCCCGGCGGCGCTGCCGACGTGCACCGCGACGACCCGATGGCCGAAGCCGAGTCGCACCAGTACCTGCTCGCCGAGGACCTGCTCCCGAACTACGCGAAAGACCTCGGCTACGCCTCCGCGAAGGAGGCGACGGCGGCCGTCGAGCGCACCATCCTCGGCTCCGAGCTCGTCGACGTCACCTACGACCGCCTCTTCGACTACTACGCGGATGCCGCGACCTGGGGTACGCAGAACGCCTGGCGCATCCTCGCCGACGACTACGTCACGACTTCGGACGGCACGGGCATCGTCCACCAGGCGCCGGCGTACGGCGAGGACGACCAGCGCGTCACCGAGGCCGCCGGCATCCCGCTCATCATGAGCCTCGACGAGGGCGGGCGCTTCCTGCCGCAGGTCGAGGACGTCGCCGGCGAGCTGTGGATGGACGCGAACCGCCCGCTCATCCGCCTGCTGCGCGAGAGCGGCCGCCTGCTGCGCGAGGCGAGCTACGAGCACTCGTACCCGCACTGCTGGCGCTGCCGCAACCCGCTGATCTACCGCGCGGTGTCGAGCTGGTTCGTGCGTGTCACCGCCATCAAGGACCGCATGCTCGCGAACAACGAGCAGATCACCTGGGTGCCCGAGAACGTCAAGCACGGCCAGTTCGGCAAGTGGCTCGAGGGCGCGCGCGACTGGTCGATCAGCCGCAACCGCTACTGGGGCTCGCCGATCCCGGTGTGGAAGAGCGACGACCCCGCGCACCCGCGCGTGGACGTCTACGGCTCCCTCGCCGAGCTGGAGCAGGACTTCGGCCGTCTGCCGCGCAACGCGGAGGGCGAGGTCGACCTGCACCGTCCGTTCATCGACGAGCTCACCCGGCCGAACCCCGACGACCCCACCGGCGCCAGCACCATGCGCCGTATCGAGGACGTCTTCGACGTGTGGTTCGACTCCGGTTCCATGCCCTACGCGCAGGTGCACTACCCGTTCGAGAACGCCGAGTGGTTCGACTCCCACGCACCCGCCGACTTCATCGTCGAGTACATCGGCCAGACCCGCGGCTGGTTCTACCTCATGCACGTGCTGTCCACGGCGCTCTTCGACCGGCCGGCCTTCACCGGAGTGAGCTGCCACGGCATCGTTCTCGGCAATGACGGACTCAAGATGTCCAAGTCGCTGCGCAACTACCCCGACGTGTCGGAGGTCTTCGACCGCGACGGCTCCGACGCGATGCGGTGGTTCCTCATGTCGAGCTCCGTGCTGCGCGGGGGCAACCTCGTCGTCACCGAGGAAGGCATCCGCGCGGGCGTCCGGGAGTTCATGCTCCCGCTGTGGAACTCGTGGTACTTCTTCGCCACCTACGCCAACGCTTCGGCAGGCTCAGCGGAGTCCGCCTCCGACGGCGGCTACGAGGCGCGGTGGCGCACCGACTCGACCGACGTGCTCGACCGCTACATCCTCGCGCTGACCGGCGACCTCGTCCGCGACGTCGCCGCCGACCTCGAGGGGCTCGACTCCACGACGGCCGCCGAGCGCCTGCGCGACTTCGGCGAGGCGCTGACCAACTGGTACATCCGGCGCTCGCGCGACCGCTTCTGGCGCGGCGTCGTGCCGGGCGACGACCGCAGCACCGAGGCGTTCGACACGCTCTACACGGTGCTCGAGACCCTCACCCGCGTGGCCGCCCCGCTGCTGCCGCTCGTCTCGGAGCGCATCTGGCAGGGGCTCACCGGCGGTCGCAGCGTGCACCTGGCGGACTGGCCGGACGCCGACGCCTTCCCGGCCTCCAGCGACACCCGCCGGGCCATGGACGCCGTCCGCGTCGTCTCCAGCGTCGCCAACGCGCTGCGCAAGCGCGAGGGCAAGCGCGTGCGCCTTCCCCTCGCACGCCTGAGCGTGGTGATCCGGGATGCCGCGGCCCTGGCCCAGTTCGACGAGATCCTGCGCGACGAGCTGAACGTGAAGAGCGTCGAGCTCATCGAGCTCGAGGAGTCCACGGCGGCCGACTACGGGATCACCTCGCGCCTCTCGGTCAACGCCCGTGCCGCCGGACCCCGCCTGGGACGCCAGGTGCAGCAGGCGATCCAGGCGGCCAAGGCCGGCGACTGGAGCGAGGTCGACGGGGTGGTCGTCGCCGGCGGCCTCCCGCTGCAGGAGGGCGAATACGACCTCGTGCTCGAGACGACCGGGCGGCCCGAGGGCGAGGCGCTCGCACTCATCCCCGGCGGCGGATTCGTGCTCCTGGAGACGACCACGACGCCGGAGCTCGAGGCCGAGGGTCTCGCGCGCGACGTGATCCGCGCCGTCCAGGACACCCGCAAGAACGCGGGCTTCGACGTCAGCGACCGCATCCGTCTGCACCTGCTGTTCACGGCGGAGACGGACGGCGACGCGGTGGCGTCGGCCTTCGAGATCGCGGATGTCGCGGGGGAGACCCTCGCGGTCGCACACGCGGTGTCCGTCGCGGGCCGGGACGTGCACGTCCCCGCCGACGCACCGGCCGAGACGTGGCATCCGGTCGTCTTCGGCCACCTGCCCGAGCACGTCACCTTCGTGCCGGCCGGCACATACGCCAACACCGGCGGCTTCCACGTCGCCGTGACCCGAGCGGAGGCTCCGGCATGAACGACAGGGATCGCGCGGACGCCGTCTACACCGAGCTGCTGAAGCGCCAGGGCGAGCGCTGGGTGCAGCCGCGGGTCGAGCGCACCAAGCGGGTGCTGGAACTGCTCGACGACCCGCAGCGCACGTACCGCGTGGTGCACGTGACGGGCACGAACGGCAAGACGTCCACGAGCCGCATCATCGAGAGCCTCGTGCGCGCCCACGGGCTGCGGACAGGGCTGTTCACCAGCCCGCACCTCGAGCGCTT
The DNA here is from genome assembly GCF_047237905.1 of Microbacterium jepli. NCBI lineage: Bacteria > Bacillati > Actinomycetota > Actinomycetes > Micrococcales > Microbacteriaceae > Microbacterium > Microbacterium jepli. The sequence continues at coordinate 1,841,319 of NZ_JBDFLW010000005.1, forward strand.
CACCGAGCGGATCATGATCGACGGCGAGCCGGTCTCCGACGGGGCGGTCGCCGACGCGTGGGATGAGATCTCGCCCTTCGTCGATCTCGTCGACGCGGAGCTCTCGGCATCCGGCGACGCGGCTCTGACGTTCTTCGAGCTGCTGACCGTGCTCGCGTTCGTCGTCTGCGCCGACGCGCCCATCGACGTGCTCGTGCTGGAGGTCGGCATGGGCGGGTCGTGGGACTCCACGAACGCCGCCGACGGCGACGTGGCGGTCTTCGCGCCCATCGACCTCGACCACGCCGACCGCCTCGGCGACACCATCCGCGAGATCGCGACGGTCAAGTCGGGCATCATCAAGGACGGCGCCGCCGTCGTGTCGGCACGTCAGACCGCCGAGGCCGAGCGGGTGCTGCGGGATGCCGCGGCCGCCCGGGGCGCGACCATCGCGTTCGAGGGCGAGGGGTTCGCCCTCGCGGCGGACCGCCTGGCCGTCGGCGGGCAGGCGATCTCGGTGCGGGGACTCGCCGGCACCTACGAGGACGAGTACCTGCCGATGTACGGCGAGCACCAGGCGTTCAACGCCGCCTTGGCGATCGCGGCGGTCGAGTCCCTGATCGGCGGCGGGCAGCGCGCCATCGCGGCCGACATCGTCGCGCAGGGGCTCTCCGAGGCCACGTCGCCGGGTCGACTGCAGCTGGTGGGGATCGCGCCGACGGTCGTGGTCGACGCCGCGCACAACCCGCACGGCGTCCGCGCGCTCGTGCAGGCGCTGCGGACGGCCTTCGACTTCGACGAGTGGGGCGTCGTCCTCGGCGCCCTCGAGGACAAGGACGTGCGGGGCATCGTGTCGGAGATCACCCCGATCGCGGCGCGCGTCTTCGCGACCGCCCCGCACTCCGAGCGCGCCGCCACCGCCGACGCCGTGGCCGACATCGCGGAGGCGCACGAGGTGCCCGTGACGGTGCACGACGAGCTGGCGGATGCCGCCGAAGCCGCTCGCGCGTGGGCCGCCTCGGCCGACCGCCGCGCCGTCGTCATCGCCGGTTCGGTCGTGCTGGCGGGCGAGGCGCTCGCCCTCGCGACCGCCGATGACTGGAAGGCGGGGTGGAGCGAGTGACCACCGACACCGCCGGTCGTCCCGGCCGGACGCCCCGACCGCGTCGCGCACGCGGTGCGGCGGAGTCGCTCGGCTCCATCGTGCTGGCCTTCGAGTCGGTCGTCGTCTTCCTCGCCGGACTCGTCGTCTTCGGGCTGAAGGCGCTGCCCGAGTCGATCCCCGCCTGGTGGGGCATCGTCGGGGGCGCCGTCATGGCGGTCCTCATGATCGCCGTCTCGGGGGTACTGCGACACCGCTGGGGGATCATCCTCGGCTGGATCCTGCAGATCATCGTCGCGCTCGCCGCGTTCCTGGTGCCGGCGATCGCGTTCGTCGCGATCATCTTCGGCGGCATGTGGGCGTATGCGACGATCAAGGGGGCGTCGCTCGACAGGCGCAACGCGCGTCTCGCGCAGGGCCGCGCCACCCCGAACGGAGAATGACATGTCCACTGAAGAGACCCTCGTCCTGGTCAAGCCCGACGGCGTCGCCCGCGGACTGACGGGAGTGATCCTGGGCCGCATCGAGGCGAAGGGCTACTCGCTCGTCGACATCCGCCTCGCGGAGCCCGACCGCGACGTCCTGGCCCGGCACTACGCCGAGCACGAGGGCAAGCCGTTCTACGAGCCGCTCATCGAGTTCATGATGTCGGGACCGTCCGTCGCGATCCGCCTCGCCGGCAACCGCGTCATCGAGGGTTTCCGCTCCCTCGCCGGCACCACCGACCCGACGACCGCGGCGCCCGGCACGATCCGCGGCGACCTGGGCCGCGACTGGGGCCTGAAGGTGCAGCAGAACCTCGTGCACGGCTCCGACAGCCCGGAGTCGGCCGCGCGGGAGCTCGGCATCTGGTTCGCCTGATCCCCGCAGGGAAGCGAACGGCCCCCGGAACCGATCCCGGGGGCCGTTCCGCGTCTCAGCCGGCGAGGCTGCCGAAGATGTTCGTGAGAGCGTCCAGGCGGATCTGCGCCAGGACCACGATCACCGCGTAGCTGAGGATCGCCATCAGCGGCACCCAGGTCATGAGCGACCCCGCGGCGCGGCGGAGGCCGGCGGGCGCGGGGAGCATCCCCGTCCGCAGCACATGCAGGGTGACGGCGTAGAACGACGGGATCACGACCACCCACGTCACCATGCACCACGGGCACAGCGTGCCGAGCACGAAGATGCTCGTGATGATGAGGAAGATCACGAAGACGAAGGCCAGCAGCATCCCGAGCTCGAACAGCAGCCAGAACCAGCGCGCGAAGCGTGCTCCGGCCAGGATCGCCGCCCCCACGACGATCGGCGCGATCCAGGCCCCGAGTCCGATGAGGGGGTTCGGGAAGCCGAAGAGGGAGCCCTGCGGCGCCGCGAGGTTCGTCGAGCACTGCACGAGCACGCTGAAGTCACAGGATGCCGCGGCCCCCGGGTTCGCGAGGGAGTTGAGCTTGTCGAGGGTCAGTGCGAACGCGGCGGACCAGCCGATGACGCCCGCGACGATGAGCCAGACCGCCAGGACGACGGGACGCGTGCGGGAGGGGGCGGAAGACATGTCTCGGATTATGTCATCGCCCGCCCCGGTGCCCGCTGGGAGCGCCCGTCCCGCGGCGCCGAGCGCGCCCGCGCGCATTATCCGGGCGGAAGTGCGATAATGACACGTCGATGCACCACGGCCGCGCCGTGACCCGCATCGCAGAAGACTTCGGGCGACAGAGCCCTCGCAGCGCGAGTCACGGACCCGCTGCAGACCGTGAAAGCGAGCGGACCTCACGACGAGGCCCCGCATGAGTTTCGCCGGGCGACGCGCGGTGTCGCCCCGCAGGGAGTGCGCCAGAGATGGCTGATGACACAGACCGAACAGACCACCACGACGACGCGGCGCAGGACGGGCAGCTGAGCCCCGAGGAGCACCCGGCGGCGGAGACCACCGACGCGGAAGCGCCCCCGGCGGAGCCCGAGGCAGCCGAGGCCGAGGCGCCCGCTGAGGCCTCGGCATCCGAGCAGCCCGAGGTCGCTGAGGCTGCGGCATCCGCAGAGGCCGCCGTCGAGCCCGCAACGGCCGACGCCGCCGAGACCGCCGCTGAGCCCGAACCTGCCGAGGCCGCCATTGAGGCGCCTGCCGAGCCGACGTCCGAGCCCGAGTCGACGCCGGAGCCCGAGCCGGCGTCCGAGCCCGAGCCCGAGGCACCGCAGGAGCCGGCCATCCCGACGGCCGTCTCGCTCGGTCTGCTTCCCGAGGTGTTCGTCTCCTCGGTCTCCACGCAGCTGATGTTCTATGCGCCGGAAATAGCGGCGCTGCCGCCGCTTCCCGCTCCGGAGCCGGCCTTCGAGGCGAACGAGGAGTCCGCCGGATCCGCGCGCCGCCGCAACCGCCGTCGCGGGGGAGAGGGCCGGGACGTGGCATCCGACACCCCGCCCGCGCCGCCGCGTCAGCGTGCCGTCGAGCTCATCACCGAGCCGCAGCGCATCAAGGGCTCCACGCGGCTGGAGGCGAAGAAGCAGCGTCGTCGCGACGGCCGCGAGGCCGGGCGCCGCCGCACCGTGGTCACCGAGGCCGAGTTCCTCGCCCGCCGCGAGTCCGTCGACCGCGTCATGATCGTGCGCTCCAAGAACAACCGTGTCCAGATCGCGGTGCTTGAGGACAACGTCCTCGTCGAGCACTACGTCGCGCGCAACCAGGACGCCTCGCTCATCGGCAACGTCTACATCGGGCGCGTCCAGAACGTGCTGCCCTCCATGGAGGCCGCGTTCGTCGACATCGGGCGGGGACGCAACGCCGTGCTGTACTCCGGCGAGGTCGACTGGGACAACGTCGAGACCGGCAACCAGCCGCGCCGCATCGAGCTCGCCCTCAAGTCGGGCGATCGCGTTCTCGTGCAGGTGACCAAGGACCCCGTGGGTCACAAGGGCGCCCGCCTGACGAGCCAGATCTCGCTGCCCGGCCGCTACCTCGTGTACGTGCCGGCCGGTGCCATGAACGGCATCTCGCGCAAGCTGCCCGACACCGAGCGCGCCCGTCTCAAGCGCATCCTCAAGGAGGTGCTGCCCGAGTCGTCGGGCGTCATCGTGCGCACGGCGGCCGAGGGCGCCACCGAGGAGCAGCTGACCCGCGACGTGCAGCGCCTCACGGCCCAGTGGGAGCACATCAGCCGGCAGATCGAGTCGATCCCGGCCCCGTCGCTGCTGCACTCCGAGCCCGACCTGCTGGTGAAGATCGTCCGCGACGTGTTCAACGAGGACTTCACGCGCATGCTCATCCAGGGCGAGGACGCGCAGTCCACGATCTCGTCCTACCTGGCCGGCGTCGCACCCGACCTCCTGGAGCGCGTGGAGAAGTACGAGGGCGACGGCGACCCGTTCGACGACTACCGCGTCACGGAGCAGATCGAGAAGGCGCTCGACCGCAAGGTCTGGCTCCCCTCGGGCGGCTCGCTGGTGATCGACCGCACCGAGGCCATGACCGTCGTCGACGTCAACACCGGCAAGTTCGTCGGCACGGGCGGCAACCTCGAGGAGACGGTCACCAAGAACAACCTCGAAGCGGCCGAGGAGATCGTCCGCCAGCTCCGCCTGCGCGACATCGGCGGCATCATCGTCGTGGACTTCATCGACATGGTGCTCGAGTCCAACCGCGACCTCGTGCTCCGCCGCCTCGTGGAGTGCCTCAGCCGGGACCGGACCAAGCACCAGGTGGCCGAGGTCACCTCGCTCGGACTCGTGCAGATGACGCGCAAGAAGCTCGGCCTCGGCCTGCTGGAGACGTTCAGCGAGCCCTGCGACGTGTGCGCCGGCCGCGGAGTCGTCGTGCACCACGACCCCGTCGCGCGCCACCGTACCGGTGGCGCCGGAGCTGCCCCGATGGGCCGCCGCCCCCGCAGCAGCAGCCAGCCGGCCAGCGGTCCCGTCGGCGGCACGCACGTCATCACCGAGGGCGCCAAGTCGGCCCTCGCGCAGATCGCCGCCTCGACGATCCATCCGCCTCAGGGTGCGGAGCCGGTCGTCGTGGAGACGGATGCCGCGGCATCCGACATCACGGACGATCAGGCCGATGAGCGCTCGACCTTCGCCGAGCGGCCGGAGCGCGCCGAGCGGCCGGAGCGGGCCAAGAAGCAGCGCAAGAAGCGTCCGGCGCAGAACGGCGGCGCTCCGCGCAGCGAAGCCGAGTCGCTGCTGGACACCGTGCTGAACGCCCTTCCCGAGCCCAAGGCCCCGGGGCAGGGGAGGGGACGCCGACGCGTCACCACCGCCGCCCTCACCGGCACGCCGGTCAGCCACACGACCGAGGACTGAGCCGTGCGCCGCGATCCGGAGGCGGGTCGCGGCGCCTGCTCAGAGCCCTCGGCGCTGCCGGGCCGTCACACGCAGTCCGGACGCGATGAGCGCGCGGACGAGCGTGTGACCGTCGACGTGCCGTGCGCCGGCGGCCACGAGCCGGGCGTGCGCCTCTTCGGGCACGTCGTAGTGGTCGCGGTCGAAGCCGCGTCTCGGCAGATCGTTCGCCGCCGCGAAGGCGTGCAGCTCGTCGAGGTCGGAGTCGCTGACGAGGTGCGCCCACAGGCGGCCGTGCGCCGGCCAGCGCGGGTCGTCGATCAGCACGGTCATGGATCGATCCTACGGAGCCGTCCGACACACCGGACCGGGCTTTTGGTCATCTCGCCGCACATCGGCTAAACTCGATCCTTGGTGCGTCGAGGGCGTCACAGCTTCCGCACCACGTCTTATGCTCAGGCATCCCGGAGCCGCGCGCTCCCCGAAGAAACAGGTATGAAGTGGTCTACGCAGTAGTGCGCGCCGGTGGTCGGCAGGAAAAGGTCGAGGTCGGCACGATCGTCGTTCTGGATCGTCAGCGCGCGAAGATCGGTGACAGCATCCAGCTGCCCGCCGTCCTCCTCGTCGACGGCGACGCCGTCACGACGGACGCCGACGCGCTGTCGAAGGTCGCCGTGACCGCCGAGGTCCTCGGCGAGGAGCGCGGCCCGAAGATCGTGATCCAGAAGTTCAAGAACAAGACCGGGTACAAGAAGCGCCAGGGGCACCGTCAGGACCTCACGCGCGTCAAGGTCACCGGCATCAAGTAAGCACCAGGAGACGCAGAGATGGCACACAAAAAGGGCGCAAGCTCCACCCGCAACGGTCGTGACTCCAACGCTCAGCGCCTCGGCGTGAAGCGCTTCGGCGGCCAGCAGGTCCTCGCCGGCGAGATCATCGTCCGCCAGCGCGGCACGCACTTCCACCCGGGCGCCAACGTCGGCCGCGGTGGCGACGACACGCTGTTCGCCCTCGAGGCCGGCGCTGTCGAGTTCGGCCAGAAGGGCGGCCGCAAGGTCGTCAACATCGTCGCAGCGGCGGAGTGATCCGCAGCTCGTAAGCATCAGCGAGGGGGCGGGCTTCGGCTCGCCCCTTTTCGCATGGAACGGCAGCAACTGCCCGGAACCAAGGAGGAAGCGCATGGTCACGTTCGTCGACCGAGTGACGCTGCACCTGCGGGCGGGCAAGGGCGGCAACGGCTGCGTGTCCGTCCGCCGTGAGAAGTTCAAGCCGCTGGCCGGCCCCGACGGCGGCAACGGCGGACACGGCGGCGACGTCGTGCTGGTGGCCGACCCGCAGGTCACCACGCTGCTGTCGTACCACCACGCGCCGCACCGCAGCGCCGGCAACGGCGGCTTCGGCATGGGCGACCACCGCTCCGGCGCCCTGGGCGAGACCCTCGAGCTGCCGGTCCCCGTGGGAACCGTGGTCAAGGACCCGTCGGGGGAGACCATCGTCGACCTCATCGAGCCGGGCATGCGCTTCATCGCCGCCCCCGGCGGGGTGGGCGGCCTGGGCAACGCCGCACTGTCGAACCCGAAGCGCAAGGCGCCGGGGTTCGCCCTCCTCGGCACCCCGGGCTGGGAGGGCGACGTCCTCCTCGAGCTCAAGACCGTCGCGGACGTCGCGCTCGTCGGCTTCCCGTCGGCCGGAAAGTCGAGCCTCGTCGCGGCGATCTCCGCCGCACGGCCCAAGATCGCCGACTATCCCTTCACGACGCTGCACCCGAACCTCGGCGTCGTCCAGGCGGGCGAGGTGCGCTACACGGTCGCCGACGTCCCCGGGCTCATCGAGGGCGCCAGCGAGGGCAAGGGCCTCGGCCTGGAGTTCCTCCGTCACGTCGAGCGGTGCACCGCCCTCGTGCACGTGCTCGACTGCGCGACGCTCGAGCCCGGCCGCGACCCGCTGACCGACCTCGACGTCATCCTGGCCGAGCTCGGCGCCTACCCGGTGCCCGAGGGTCAGGTGCCGCTGCTGGACCGCCCGCAGGTCATCGCCCTGAACAAGGTCGACGTCCCCGAGGCCCGCGATCTGGCCGACATGGTGCGCCCCGATCTCGAGGCCCGCGGCTTCCGCGTGTTCGAAATCTCCACGGTCAGCCACGTCGGGCTGCGTCAGCTGTCGTTCGCGCTCGCCGACCTCGTGCTGCAGCATCGTCAGGCCGAGGCCGACAAGCCCGCGCCCGAGCGCATCGTCATCCGTCCCCGCGGCGCGGAGAAGGAGTTCACGATCCGGGTCGAGGGCGGCACGTACGGCACCTTCTACCGGATCCTCGGCGAGAAGCCGGTGCGGTGGATGCAGCAGACCGACTTCCAGAACGACGAGGCCGTCGGATTCCTGGCCGACCGGCTCGAGAAGCTGGGCGTCGAAGACGGTCTGTACAAGGTGGGCGCGACGGCCGGCTCCACGGTGGTCATCGGCGAGGGCGACGGCGTCGTCTTCGACTGGCAGCCGACCCTCAGCTCGGTCGCCGAGCTGATGACCGCGCCGCGCGGCACCGATCCGCGCATCGAGCAGCGCACGCGCCGCACGACGTCGGAGCGACGCGAGCGCTACCACGACCTGATGGATGCCAAGGCCGACGCCCGCGCAGAGCTCGACGCCGAGCGCATCGCCGACAGCGACGGCGGGTCAGAGGACCGCGGATGACCGCACGCACCCGCGGGGAGCTCGCCGGTGCCCGCCGGGTCGTGGTGAAGGTCGGGTCCTCCTCGATCAGCGGTGACAACGCCGCACGCATCCAGCCGATCGTCGAGGCCCTCGCCGAGGCGCATCGCCGGGGCACCGAGGTGGTGCTGGTGTCGTCGGGCGCGATCGCGACCGGCATGCCGTTCCTCGCGCTGGACGCGCGACCCACCGATCTCGCGACCCAGCAGGCCGCCGCGGCGGTCGGTCAGAACATCCTGATCTACCGCTACCAGGAGGCCCTGCGTCCGTTCGCGATCGTCGCCGGACAAGTGCTCCTGACCGCGGGCGACCTCGAGAACCCCGCGCACCGCTCGAACGCGCGCCGCGCGATGGAACGGCTGCTGGGGCTGCGCATCCTCCCGATCGTCAACGAGAACGACACCGTCGCCACGCACGAGATCCGCTTCGGCGACAACGACCGGCTGGCCGCCCTGGTGGCCGAGCTCATCGGCGCCGACGCGCTCGTGCTCCTTAGCGACATCGAGTGCCTCTACACGCGGCCGCCGGATGAGCCCGGCGCCGAGCCGATCCGTCACGTCCGCTTCGGCGACGACCTCTCGCAGCACGAGTTCGGCTCCGTCGTGGTCAACAGCGTCGGCACCGGGGGAGCAGCCACGAAGGTCTCGGCCGCCCGCGTCGCGGCGGCGGCCGGCGTCGGCGTGCTGGTCACCAGCGCCGACCTCGTCAGCGAGGCCCTGCGCGGCGCCGAGATCGGCACCTGGTTCGACCCCGATCCCTCCGCCCCCGCGCCCGTGACCACGGGCACCGTGCGAGCGACGGAGCCCTCGGCGGCCGTCGATACACTGGGCCGATGACCACCACTGCGACGTCTCCACGCGAGCGGATGCTGCTGGCCAAAGACGCGGCGCGCCGGATCGGTCTCCTCTCCGACGACGACAAGCGCGGCATCCTGCTGGCGATCGCCGACGCCATCGACGCCGCAGCCGACGACGTGATCGCCGCCAACGACCGCGACCTCGAGCGGGGACGCGCCGAGGGGCTGTCGGTCGGGCTGCAGGACCGCCTGCGCCTGGACGCGTCGCGTGTGGCGGCCCTCGCGTCCGCGGTGCGCGAGATCGCCGAGCTACCCGATCCCGTCGGACGCGTGCTCGACGAGCGCGTGACGCCCGACGGTCTCCGGCTGACGAAGGTGGCCGTGCCGTTCGGGGTCGTCGGGTCGATCTACGAGGCCCGCCCCAACGTCACCGTCGACATCGCGGCGCTCGCGCTGCGCTCGGGAAACGCCGTCGTGCTGCGAGGCGGATCGGCGGCCCTCGAGACCAACCGGGCTCTCATCGCCGCCATGCGTGACGCCCTCGCCGACCGCGGCGTCGACCCCGAGGCGATTCAGACCGTCGACGACTTCGGCCGCGACGGCGCCCGCGAGCTGATGCGCGCCCGCGGCATCGTCGACGTGCTCGTGCCGCGCGGGTCGGCACAGCTCATCGAGACGGTCGTCACCGAGTCATCCGTCCCCGTCATCGAGACCGGCGCGGGCGTCGTGCATATCGTGCTCGACGAGACCGCCGACGAGGCGTGGTCCCGCGACATCGTGGTCAACGCGAAGGTCCAGCGCCCGAGCGTCTGCAACGCCGTCGAGACCGTGCTGGTGCACCGCGCGGCGGCCGCACGGCTCGTGCCGCCGGTCGTGGCGGCGCTGCAGGCCGCGGGCGTCACGGTCCACGCCGACGACGCCGTCGGCGCGCTGGCGGCGGGCACCGTCCCGGCCGTCGAGGACGACTGGGCGACCGAGCACATGAGCCTCGACCTGTCGATGCGCGTCGTCGACGATCTCGACGACGCGCTCGCGCACATCCGCCGCTACTCCACCCACCACACCGAGTCGATCATCACCGACGACACCGGCAGCGCCGAGCGCTTCCTGGCCGAGGTCGACTCGGCCGTCGTGATGGTGAACGCGTCCACCCGTTTCACCGACGGCGGCGAGTTCGGCTTCGGCGCCGAGGTCGGCATCTCGACCCAGAAGCTGCACGCCCGCGGCCCGATGGGACTGTCGGAGCTGACGAGCACGAAGTGGCTCGCGCGCGGCACCGGACAAGTCCGCGCCTGACCGCCTAAACTGGACGAGCGGCCCGAGCCGCAGCATCCCGAACGGAGCCCCGATGACTTTCGCCACCCTGGTCGCTTTCGCCGCCGAAGGAGCCGAGGAGCACGGCAGCGTCGCTCTGGAGACCGTCGGCTACGGCATCGTCGCCATCGTCGCGTTCGCCGCCCTGGCCCTGGTGACCGCGTCCTACCGCAACGTCGCCAACCGTCACGCGCACAAGGCCGAGGCCTACGCCCGTGCGCACGCCGATGACGTCCCCGAGGCAGGACACGGCCACTAGGTCGACCGGATGTCGGTGACGAGAGCCCCGAGGATCGGGGTCATGGGTGGGACGTTCGATCCCATCCATCATGGACACCTCGTCGCCGCCAGTGAGGTCGCGCAGTACTTCGACCTCGACGAGGTGGTCTTCGTTCCCACCGGGCGTCCGTGGCAGAAGCCCGAGGTCACCGACAGCGAGCACCGCTACCTCATGACGGTGATCGCCACGGCATCGAATCCGCAGTTCACCGTCAGCCGGGTAGACATCGACCGCGCGGGGCCGACCTACACGATCGACACACTGCGCGATCTGAAGGAACGCAGACCCGATGCCGAGCTGTTCTTCATCACCGGTGCAGACGCCGTGGCGCAGATTCTCGGGTGGAGGGACCATGATGAACTGTGGGACCTCGCCCACTTCGTCGCCGTCTCCCGTCCGGGGCACGTGCTCAGCACGGACGGACTGCCGGTCGAGAAGGTGAGCCAGCTCGAGATCCCCGCCCTGGCGATCTCGTCCACCGATTGCCGGGACCGCGTCAACACCGATCGACCGGTCTGGTATCTCGTCCCCGACGGGGTCGTCCAGTACATCGCCAAGCACCACCTCTACCGGAGCAAGGAATGACCACACCCGAGCAGCCGGAACAGCGCACCCTCACCCGCAAGGAGATGCGCCAGATCCGCGACACCTCCTCGACGCCGATCGTGTCAGCCGACCAGGTGCCGCAGGCCGCCGAGCCCTCCGCGCCCGTCGCCGCGGCCCCCGCGCCTCTTCCGCGGCCCGCTGCGCCGGTCGAGGTCGCACCCGCGCCGGTGCCCGACGCCAGCGTCGACCTCGGCGTCGCACCGCTGACCCGCCGTCAGGCCCGTCAGCAGGAGCGCATCCGCACGGCGTCCGTGCCCGTCATCACCCCGGACATGGCAGCCGCGCACGCCGAGGCGGCTCGACTGAAGGCCGAGGAGGCCGCCGCGTCCTCGTCGGACGACGAGACCCAGGATGCAGGAGCCCCCGCCGCCGCGGAGAGCGATGTCGCGGAACCCGAGGCCGCAGCACCCGCCGACAGCGCCGCGGAGAGCGACGTCGCTCAGCCCGGGGCCGGAGCATCCGCCGACGACGGCGCGGAGCGCGTCACTCTCAGCCCGTCCTTCGGCTCCGAGCTCCTCGCCGGCGAGGCTGCCCCTGCGGCGGCCGTGTCGTCGTTCGACCAGCTCCTGGCGCGCGGCTCCGCCGCGACCGGCGCCGTGTCCACCCCGAACGCGCTCATCCTGACGCAGACTCCCGAGGGCGCGATCATGGGTCCCGTCGCCGCCACGGGCGAGGTGCTCATAACCGGCACCTTCGCTCTGCCGGAGGGACTCGGCTCCCAGGGCCACGCACCCGGCACCGCCGACGGTCACGAGGCCGACGCCGTCCTCATCGACGGCGAGCTCCCGGCGCACTCCTCGCCCACGCCGATCGCGGCCAGCGCCGCCGTCAGCACCATCAAGACCACCGGCGACATCATCCGTCCGCCGGCCCCCGAGAAGGGCAGCCGTCTGATGCTCGCCCTCGCCATCACCGCCGGCGTCCTGGCGATCGCCGTCGTCGGCGTCCTCATCGTCGCCGTCGCCACAGGAGTATTCGCATGACCGCCACAGACCAGTCCCGCGAGATGCTCGCGATCGCCGCCGCCGCCGCCGAGGGGAAGGGCGGGGAGGACCTCGTCGCCCTCGACGTCTCCGGTCCGCTGCCGCTCGTCGACATCTTCCTCATCGTCACAGGTCGCAGCGAGCGCAACGTCGCCGCGATCGCCGACGAGGTCGAGGACCAGCTCAACGCCGCCGGCCACAAGCGCCTCCGCCGTGAGGGCCGCTCCGAGGCCCGCTGGGTGCTGCTCGACTTCGGCGACCTCGTCGTGCACGTCTTCCACGAGGAGGAGCGCATGTACTACGGCCTGGAGCGGCTCTGGAAGGACTGCCCCGTCGTGCCCATCGAGACGGCCGCCCACGCCGGCTCCTGAACCCGCCGCTGTTCTTCGCACGGCTCGGGATGTAGTAATCTGGTCGAGTTGCCCGGTGAGAGCCGGACGGCAGAAGATGGGCCTGTGGCGCAGCTGGTAGCGCACCTGCATGGCATGCAGGGGGTCAGGGGTTCGAGTCCCCTCAGGTCCACCGAACGAAGGCCCTCGACGCGAGTCGGGGGCCTTTCTCGTGCGGAGCTTCCTGGCCGTCGGCCGTGACCTCGCGTCGATCGGGCCCGGGAACTCGGGGTCTCGCGTATCGTGGCTGGTCCCTTCCGGAGAACGCCGACCGAAGCGAGAGCCATGCCCTCCGCCCGACGTCCACGCCGCAGCGCGTCCGCAGCCGCGCTGGCCTTCGCCCTCGCCGTCATGACCGCGGGGTGCGCCGCGTCCACACCGACGGCCCCCGTGCCGACGAGCGACAGCTCATCGGCGGCCGCTCCGAGCTCCACCCCGACGCTCACCGCTGAGGCGGCGCCGGCCGGCTGGTTCCGCCCGTCGTCGGGCGCGACGGCGCTGGCCACCGGCTTGTCGGCGCCCTGGTCGGTCGTCCCTCTCGCCGAGGGCGGCGCCCTCATCAGCCAGCGCGACGACGGCAGCGTGCTCGAGGTCTCGCCCGACGGCTCCACCCGCCCCGTGGGAGTCGTGCCCGACGTGGTCAGCGGCGGCGAGGGCGGCCTCCACGGACTCGCCGTGCACGAGACCGGCGGGATGACTTGGCTGTACGCCTACCACGGCACCGAGCAGGACAACCGGGTCGTGCGGATGCCGCTCACGGGCGCCGCCGGATCCCGTGCGCTCGGCGCGCCCGAGGTGGTGCTCGACGGCATCGCGCGAGCGCGCACGCACAACGGCGGCCGGATCGCCTTCGGCCCGGACGGGCTGCTGTACATCACGACCGGCGACGCGGGCGACCGCGCGAGCGCGCAGGACGCGGCATCCTTCAACGGCAAGATCCTCCGCGTCACACCCGACGGCGCGGCTGCGCCCGGCAACCCGTCCGGCACGGCGGTCTTCACGCTCGGTCACCGCAATGTGCAGGGGATCGCCTGGACGTCCGACGGCGCGATGTGGGCGAGCGAGTTCGGCCAGGACACGTGGGACGAGCTGAACGCCATCCGTCCGGGCGGCAACTACGGCTGGCCCGAGGTCGAGGGCGTGGCGGGGGACGACCGCTACGTCGACCCGGTGACCGTGTGGACGCCCGACGAGGCGAGCCCGAGCGGGGTGGCGGCGGTGGGCGACACGGTGTTCGTCGCCGGTCTCCGCGGGGAGCGCCTCTGGGCGATCGACACCGCCGACGGGGTCGCCACGGGCGAGCCGCAGGCGCTGCTGGCGGGGGAGCAGGGGCGACTGCGCGACGCCGTCGCCGCACCCGACAACAGCCTGTGGGTGCTGACGGGCAACACCGACGGCCGCGGTTCACCGCGCGACGGCGACGACGTGCTGCTGCGGCTCACGCTCACTCCCTCCTGAGCGGCCCGGGCCGCCCGGCGCGGACGGGGATCGGCCACGCGGTCACCGTCTCGCGCGCGCCTTCCTGGAGCCGTTCAGGTCGGCCACCCGCGCGCGGAGCCTGCGGTTCTCCTCCTCGAGCTCCAGCACGCGGCGGGCTCCCGGGAGGTTGATCCCGTCGGCCAGCAGCGCCAGCACCCGGTGCACGACCGCGAGGTCGTCGTCGCTGAAGCGCCGTGTCCCGCCGGCGGTGCGATCGGGCTCGATGAGACCCTTCGCCTCGTACAGGCGCAGCGTCTGGATCCCGACACCCAGGATCTCCGCGGCGACGGCGATCGTGTAGACGCCCCGCGCCCCGTCCCGCACCGTCTGCGCTGTCGACATGGCGTCCTCCTGGATCTTGCAGATGCGAACTCTTCGTTGTATAAAATCTATTGCAGCCGACAGAGATTGTCGATGCGACAAACAACCCACATCGAAGAGGAGGAGATCAGAATGCTGATGCAGCACGACCCGTTCCGCGACCTCGATCGCTTCGCTCAGCATGTGTTCGGCACGGTCGCCCGACCGTCCGGCATGCCGTTGGACGCCTGGCGCGACGGCGAGGAGTTCGTCGTCGAGCTCGACCTCCCGGGCATCGACCCCGGGAAGCTCGACATCGACGTCGAACGCAACGTCCTGACCATCCGCGCCGAGCGTTTCAGCCGGATGCCCGACGCAGCCAACGCCGTGGCGTCGGAGCGCCCCTGGGGCGTGTTCAGCCGCCAGCTCGTTCTCGGCGACTCCGTCGACACCGAGCATGTCGACGCGTCCTACACCGACGGCGTTCTGCGCCTGCGCATCCCCATCGCCGAGCGCGCGAAGCCGCGCAAGATCGACGTGGCGCTGGGAGGCGCCGACAGCAGAGCGGACACGGTGGCGATCGACGCCTGAGGTCTGCGTCCCGGCGAACCCGCGCCCGATCCGGGCGCGGGTTCGTCGCGTGTGCGCTCATCGGCATCCGGGCCGAGCGACCACGCGCGGCACTACGGTGAACCTGTGAGCACACAGCCGCGGTGTCCGCACTGCCGACACTTCGTCTACCTCGACACGCTCGACTGCCCGGAGTGCGGGGCGTCGCTGGCGTACCACATGCCGAGCCGCCAGTTCTTCGGGCAGCGCAAGGGCCAGGTGCGCATCGATGGCGAGCTGTGGCACACCTGCTCCAACCGGGGGTGGAAGTGCAACTGGCTCGTCCGCGACGACGCCGAGTCGGGACGCTGCCTGTCATGCCGGCTGACCAGGCGCCGGCCGGACGCGGCCGACACCGTCGCGCTCGAGAAACTTGCGAAGACCGAGGAGGCCAAGCGCCGGCTGGTCCTCCAGCTCGCCGACCTCGGCCTGCCGCTCGTCGCCTGGTACGACCGGCCGGGCGGTCTGGGCTTCGACCTCATCTCGAGCCTGTCCCACGGCGAGCGGGTCACCATCGGCCACGCGAACGGCATCATCACGATCGACCTCGCCGAGAGCCTCGACGACCGGCGGGAGGCGCTCCGCGTGCGCCTCGGCGAGCCGTACCGCACCATGCTCGGCCATCTGCGTCATGAGGTCGGCCACTACTTCCAGAACGTCCTCGTGGTCGGCGACGAGGCGTGGACGAGGTGCCGGGAGATCTTCGGCGACGAGCGCGCAAGCTATCGCGACGCCTTGCAGCGGCATTACCGCACGGGCGCTCCCGAGCACTGGCAGGCCTCCTTCATCTCGGAGTACGCCACCATGCACCCGTGGGAGGACTTCGCCGAGACCTTCGCGCACTACCTGCACATCACGGGCACGCTGCAGACGGCGGCCGCGATCGGGATCCGACTGGATGCCGCGTCCAGCGGCATCCGCGACACCGACGTCGTGCCGCGCGAATCGTACGAAGACGCCTCCGTCCGGCTCCTGCTGTCGGACTGGGAGTGGATGTCGCAGGCCTTCAACCGCATCAACCGCTCCATGGGCTTCGGCGATCTCTATCCGTTCGAGCTGGTGCCGGCGGTGCGGAGCAAATTCGAGTTCGTCCACGACATCGTCACGCGCGCCCCGGTGCTCACCCGCGAGCAGGAGTCCCTGGCCGTGCCCGAGGAGCTGGAGCGCGCATGACATCGTTCTCCCGCGGCCGCCGCGTCATCGGCGCGTCGACGCACTACGTCACCAATCAGCCGACGATCCGCTGGGACATCGACGAGTACGCGCTCAACGCGCCCCTCGTCGCCGCGGTCGACGCCTTCGGGGCGGACTGGGCGCAGCACGCGCTCAGCGAGGCGGGCGCCCTCGTCGGGTCGCGGACCTTCCAGCAGGACGCCCACCTCGCCGACCGGCATCCGCCGGTCGCGTACCCCCACGACCGCTGGGGCTTCCGCCTCGACGAGGTCGAGTACGACCCGGCCTACCATCGCGTGCTGGGCGCAGCGGTCGCCCGCGGCGCCCACACCTCCGCGTGGGTTGATCCGCGACCCGGCGCGGGGGTCGCCCGCGCCACGATGTTCATGCTGTTCGCACAGATCGAGCCCGGACACGCGTGTCCCGTGTCCATGACGCACGCCGCCGTCGACGCCATCGCCGGGTCGCCGTGGGTGGCGGACGCGTGGCTGCCGCGTCTCTACTCCCGCGAGTACGAGCCACGCCTCCTTCCCAACGAGGAGAAGCGCAGCGGCCTCATCGGCATGGCCATGACCGAGAAGCAGGGCGGCTCGGATCTGCGGGCCGGCACGACCTCCGGCGTGCACATGGGCGGGCAGACCTACCAGCTCACCGGCCACAAGTGGTTCTGCTCGGCGCCGATGTCCGACGGGTTCCTCGTGATCGCGCAGACGCGGCGCGGTCCCGTCGACGAGGGACTCAGCTGCCTCTTCGTCCCGCGGCTGCTGCCGCGCGGGATGCGCAACGTGTTCCGCATCCAGAAGCTCAAGGACAAGCTCGGCAACCGCTCCAATGCGTCAGCCGAGATCGAACTAGACGGCACGATCGGCATGCTGCTGGGCGAGTCCGGCCGCGGTCTGCGCACGATCATGGGCATGGTCCAGCGCACGCGCCTCGACTGCGTGCTGGGCACGGCGGCCGGCATGCGCCAGGCGATGGCCGAGGCCGTGTGGCATGCGCGCGGCAGGGAGGCGTTCGGCCGGACCCTCGTGGACCAGCCCGCGATGACCTCGGTGCTGGCCGACCTGGGTCTGGAGGCCGAGGCGTCGATGCTCACCGGGCTGCGCCTCGCCCAGCTGTTCGAGGCGGACGCGACGGACCGCGACATCGCCCTCCGCCGGCTGGCGACGCCGGTGGCGAAGTACTGGGTGTGCAAGCGCGGGCCGAATCACGCCTACGAGGCGATGGAGTGCCTGGGCGGCAACGGCTACACCGAGACCTTCCCGCTCGCACGCCGCTTCCGCGAGCAGCCCGTCATGGCCATCTGGGAGGGCGCAGGCAACATCATCGCCCTCGACGTCATCCGCGCCCTCACCCGCGACACGGAGGCGGCCGAGGCGTTCACCGACGAGCTGGCGACGACCCGCGGAGCATCGACACTCCTCGACGCGCACGTGGAGCGCACGATGGCCCGTCTGAGGGGTGTCGACGACGACGATGCGGCGGCCGCACAGGCGCGCCGGATCGCCGAGGACCTCGCCCTCGCCCTGCAGGGGTCGCTCATGCTCCGGCATGCGCCGTCGCTGGACGCCGAGACCTTCCTGCGGGCGCGACTGGGCGAGGACCGGTCGTCGCAGTACGGCGTGCTCCCGGGCGGGACGGATGCCGCGGCGATCGTCGCGCGCCACTGATCCGGGAACGCGCGCCCGTCGGAGCCGCCCGGCTCGACGTCAGTCCTTGCTCGGCTGGCAGTGCAGGACGAGCAGGACGATGCTGCCGAAGGGCACGAGCGACAGGAAGATGAGCGGCCAGGGCTGACCGGCGTCGCGGAGCCTGCGCACCGACACGGCGAGCGTGGGCACGAAGATCGCGAGCGACCAGGCGATCAGGCCGAGGTAGATCGCGATGCTGAGGAAGGCGAAGATGCCCGTGAACAGGCCGAACAGCATCACGAACACCGCGCCGACCGTGACGATGGCGTTGAACAGCGCCCAGTACCAGTACTCCGAGCGCGACGCCCGCCCCTCGAAGGTCGCGTAGCGGGTGAAGACGGCGCGGATGGCCTGGCCGATGGTCGACACCGGCGGCGCAGCGTTCGGCCGGGCCGCGGGGAAGCCGTAGGCGCCGCCGAACGCGGGCTGCACGGCGCGTCGATCCGGGGTGTACGGGGCGACCGCCCGGAACGGGGGGACCGTCCCGTACGGGTTCGGAGGAGTGCCGGGGACGCCGGACGACCCCGCACCCGCGGCGTACGCACCGGCGGATGCTCCGGGTGCCCCGACCGGGAGAGGGGGCAGCACGAGCGTCTCGGCGGCCGGGGCTTCGGGGACGCGCGTGGTCGAGGTCCACGCCAGACCGTTCCACCAGCGCTCCAGGCCGTCGCCGGCGGGATCGGGGTACCAGCCGGCGGCAGGAGGTGCGGTGTTCGACATCTCAGTCGCCCTCCACCGGCTCGATCAGCTCGGGACCGTTGTTGCGGACGTTCCCGACCGATGACGAGACCACGTGGTCCTCCAGGGTCTCGGCCACGTCGGGGGCGGCGTCGATGGCGGCATCGAGGATGTCTCCGACGTTCTCGGTGGTCGGGTCGAGCCAGGCGTCCGCGAAGTCCGGGTCGAGGAAGAGCGGCATCCGGTCGTGGATCGATCCCAGCCGGCCGATCGAGTCGCGGGTGCAGATCGTGAAGCTGAGCACCCACTTCGACGGGTCGTCCTCCGCGATGGCCGGGTTCTTCCACCACTCGTAGAGGCCGGCGAAGAACAGCGGCGAGCCGTCGGCGGGGTGGATGTAGTGCGGCACCTTGGCGTCGCCGACCTTCTTCCACTCGTAGTAGCCGGATGCCGGGATCACCGCGCGCCGCTTCTCCAGCGCCGTGCGGAACATCGGCTTGTGCTCCAGCTCCTCGGAACGGGCGTTGAACGCCCGGGAGCCGACGGACAGGTCTTTCGCCCATCCCGGCACGAGACCCCAGCGGGCCGACTCGAGTCGCCGGGTCGGCGGCTCGGACTTCGCGGAGTCGAGCACGATCGCGACCTGCGACGTGGGGGCGACGTTGTAGGAGGGCGCAGGCAGGTCATCGCCTTCCACGTCGACGCGCAGGACGCCCACGAGCTCGGAACCGACATTGGCCACCACGAATCGACCGCACATGCGCTTCAGCGTACGCGGGCCTGCCGACAGGGTCGTCGTCAGGGGCGGGCGCCGCGCTCCAGGATGCCGACATCCTCGAGCCGCTCCTGCAGGCTCGCGCCGTCCGAGCCGGTCACCCACGGCACGCCGGCCGTCGTGTGGTCCTCGACGACCACCGTGCGCCCACCGGCCAGCACCGCCTCGGCGGGGGAGAGGCGGCGGATGGCGACGGCCTTCACATGGTCGGGGTGGTCGCGGGTGAAGTTCGTGTAGAGCTCGTCGTCGTGCTGGCCGTCGTCGCCGAAGAGCAGCCAGGTGATGTGCGGGAACTCCTCCGCGAGGCGGCGGAGGTTCGACTCCTTGTGCACCTTGCCGCTGCGGAACCAGCGGTCGTGCGTCGGGCCCCAGTCGGTGAGCAGCACGGAGCCCGACGGGAACAGGTGCCGGTGCAGGAAGCGCAGCAGCGTGGGGGCGATGTTCCAGGCGCCCGTCGACAGGTAAATGATCGGCGACCCCGGGTTCTCCCGGATGATGCGCTCCAGCAGCACCGCCATCCCGGGAACCGGCTGACGGGCGTGCTCGTCGACGACGAAGGAGTTCCAGGCCGCGAGGAAGGGGCGGGGCAGCGCCGTCACCATCACGGTGTCGTCGATGTCGGACACGACGCCGAAGCGCGTCTCGGCACCGACGATGAAGACGCGGGTCTCGACGGGCTTTCCGCCCTTCACCGCGACGGTGAGCGTCTGCCAGCCCGGGGGGAGCGACGCCGGGAGCCGGACGTCGACGACACCGCCGCGGTCGGCCACGACGTCGTGCGACACCCCGTCGACGACCACGGTGACCTGCGCGTAGCCGACCGGCACCGCGACGAAGCTGCGCCATCCCCGCACGCTGGCGTACTCGCCCGGCGAGGCGGTGCGGGCGGGAGGGGCGATCAGCACGCGGCCGAGCACCCGGACCCAGTCCGGTCCGCCGTAGCCGGGGAACGGCGTCACGGCCGGCACGAGCCCGCGCGCGCGGGCACGGCGCTCTCGCCAGGTCTGGAAGCGGTACTCGAGGCGCGCGATCCAGAGCACCTTGGGGTTGACGGACGCGTCAGCGGTGGGGGGCATCCGCTTCAGTCTTTCACGTCGAGCGGCGTCCCATCCGGTCCGGTCGCCGGCGGCGGCTCCTCGTCGAGGTGCGAGCGCTCAACCCGCTGGATGACCTTCTTGCTCAGCAGCATCAGCACGAGGAAGAGCACGATGACACCGACGAAGATGTAGCCGGCGTAGTGGATCTGATCGGCGAGCTCGCGGTACGTCCCGGCGGCCAGCGATGCGACGCCGATGTAGAGCGACGACCACACCACGCACGCCGGGAGGGTCCAGGCGATGAACCGGCGGTAGGAGTACCCGCTCATGCCTACGGTGAGGGGGACGAGCGAGTGCAGCACCGGCAGGAACCGCGACAGGAAGATCGCCGGGCCGCCGCGCCGCTCGAGGTAGCGCTCGGAGCGCACCCAGTTCGCCTCGCCGATGCGCCGCCCGAGCCGCGACGCCCGGATGCGGGGACCGAGGAGTCGCCCGAGCAGGAAGCCGATGCTCTCGCCGGCCAGCGCGCCGAGCACGACGGCGACGCCGAGCAGCACAGCCTCGCCGACGCTGCCGACGGCGGTGCCGGCGACGATGACGATGGTGTCGCCCGGGAAGAAGAGCCCGATGAGCACGCTCGTCTCGAGCAGGATCGCGACACCCGCCAGCACGGTGCGCAGAACGGGATCCACGCTCTGCACCGCGTCCAGCAGCCAGGTGAGGATCTCGTTCACCTTGATGAGCCTAGGGCGCCGGGGTCCGTCTAGCCTGTGAACGTGATCGCCGCACCGTCCGCCGTCCTCCTGGACGGCTGGCGGGATCCGGAGGCGGTCTTCCGCGAGGGGCCGGCGCAGCATCCGCACGCCTTCTGGCTCGACGCGGGACCGGCATCGGCGACCGGCTGGAGCTGGCTCGGGATCGGCGTGCCGGAGGACGACCCGAGCCGCGTGCGCGCGGTGCGGTGCGCACGCGAATCAGGCGATGCCGCCTTCGGAGCCTTCCGCGGCGGCTGGGTCGGCTGGCTCGGCTACGAGGGGGAGCGGCGCGTGCCGGCGCGCCCGTGACGCAGGAGGATCCGCACGCGCCGCAGGAGCTGTGGCTGCGCGTGGACCGCTTCGTCGCCTTCGACCACGCCGCGCGCGCCGTGTGGGCGGTCGCGCCGGAGGACGAGGTCGCCGCATTCGCCGAGACCGTCACGACGTGGGCGGATGCTGCGGCCCCCGATCCCGCGCCGGTGCCGGTCTCCGCGGTGGAGGCGGAGGCACGCCACACGCCCGCGGAGTACGCCGCCCTCGTGAGTCGCTGCCGCGACGCGATCCGCGAGGGCGACGCCTATCAGCTGTGCCTCACGACGCGCTTCTCCGTCACCGGGGACGTCGACCCCGTGGCATCCTTCCTCGCTCTCCGCGCCGCGACACCGGCGCACCACGCCGGGCTCATCCGCTCGGCTGACGTGGCGCTCGCGAGCGCCAGCCCCGAGCAGTTCCTCGCGGTCGAGGGCGGCCGGGTGCGCACCCGGCCCATCAAGGGCACGCGTCCGCGCTCGGCGGACCCGGCGACCGACGTCGCTCTCGCCGACGAGCTGCTCGCCAGCGCCAAGGAGCGCGCCGAGAACGTGATGATCGTCGACCTCATGCGCAACGACCTCTCGCGCGTGTGCGAACCCGGATCGGTCGCCGTGACGGAGCTGTTCGGGGTGGAGTCCTACCCCGCCGTGCACCAGCTCGTCAGCACCGTGACGGGGACGCTGCAGCCCGGTGCGGCGGTCGGAGACCTCCTCGACGCCGCGTTCCCGGCCGGCAGCATGACCGGCGCGCCGAAGCTCTCCGCCATGACGCTGCTGCACGGGCTGGAGGGCGCGCCCCGCGGCGTCTTCGCGGGGTGCTTCGGCTGGGTGGGCGACGACGGTGCGCTCGACCTCGCCATGGTCATCCGGTCGATCGTCACCCACCCGGGTGGTGCGTTCGTCGGCGCCGGCGGTGGCATCACCTGGGGGTCGGATCCGGCCGCCGAGGTCGCGGAGGTGGGCATCAAGGCCCGCGGTCCGCTCACAGCGATCGGCGCCTCGCTGCCCGCGGGATGGTGAGGAGCGCCACGCGGTAGCCTGGAGGGCGCGTCCCGTGCGCATCTTCTCGCACCATACGATTGGCCTCCCCCCTTGTCGCAGAACTCCTCGACCTCCGCCGTGCCCGCTCCGGACGGCCCCGGCTTCGACGCCTACGCCATCCAGGAGAAGTGGCAGGCCCGCTGGCGGGACGCCGACCCGTTCCGCGCCGGCGGCGACGACGACGCGCGTCCGCGCAAGTACGTCCTCGGGATGTTCCCGTACCCGTCGGGCGACATGCACATGGGTCACGCCGAGAACTACGCCTACGTCGACGCGGTCGCGCGCTTCTGGCGCCACCGCGGCTACAACGTCCTGAACCCGGTCGGCTGGGACTCCTTCGGCCTCCCCGCCGAGAACGCCGCCATCCAGCGCGGCGCCGATCCGCGCGAGTGGACCTACGCGAACATCGCCCAGCAGCGCGAAAGTCTGGGCAACTTCGGCACGTCCTACGACTGGAGCCGGGTGCTGCACACCAGCGACCCGGAGTACTACCGCTGGAACCAGTGGCTCTTCCAGAAGCTGTACGAGCGGGGCCTGGCCTACCGCAAGGAGAGCCCGGTCAACTGGTGCCCGAACGACCAGACCGTGCTCGCCAACGAGCAGGTCGTCGACGGCCACTGCGAGCGGTGCGGCGCCGAGGTCGTCAAGAAGAAGCTCACCCAGTGGTACTTCAGGATCACCGACTACGCCGACCGCCTGCTGGACGACCTGAACCAGCTCGAGGGCTCGTGGCCGCAGAAGGTCATCCGGATGCAGCGCAACTGGATCGGCCGCTCCGTCGGGGCCGACATCGACTTCGAGATCGAGGGCCGCGACGAGAAGATCACCGTCTTCTCCACCCGCCCCGACACGCTGTACGGCGCCACGTTCATGGTGGTCGCCCCCGACAGCGACCTGGCCGCCGAGCTCGCGGAGGGGTCAACGCCGGAGGTGCGCGCGCGCTTCCAGACCTACCTGGAGGGCGTGCAGCGCGAGACCGACATCGCCCGTCAGGCGACCGATCGCCCGAAGACCGGCGTGTTCCTCGACCGCTACGCCGTCAACCCGATCAACGGCGAGCGGCTGCCGATCTGGGCGGCCGACTACGTGCTGGCCGACTACGGCCACGGTGCGGTCATGGCGGTCCCCGCCCATGATCAGCGCGACCTCGACTTCGCGCGCGCCTTCGACCTGCCGGTGCGGGTGGTGGTCGACACGACCGCTCCCATCACCGGGGCGATCCCCGTCATCGAGCTGGACGAGAACGGCGACCCCATCGATCCGACGGAGGGGGACGCGGCATCGATCGACGATGTGAACCCCGCCCGCACCGGGGTCGCCCTCACGGGCGAGGGACGCATGATCAACTCGGGGTCGCTGGACGGACTGTCCAAGCGCAACGCGATCACGCGGATCATCGAGCAGCTGCAGTCCAAGGGCGCCGGCCGCGCGTCGAAGACGTACCGTCTCCGCGACTGGCTGATCTCGCGTCAGCGGTTCTGGGGCACGCCGATCCCGATGATCCACACGCAGGACGGCCGCATCGTGCCGGTGCCCGACGACCAGCTGCCGCTGAAGCTGCCCGACGCGCAGGGCCTCGACCTCGCCCCGCGGGGCACATCGCCCCTGGGTGCGGCCACCGATTGGGTCGAGACCGTCGACCCCGAGACGGGCGAGCCGGCGCTGCGCGACGCGGACACGATGGACACGTTCGTCGACAGCTCCTGGTACTTCCTGCGCTTCCTCGCGCCCCGGGGCACCGACCAGGCCTTCCCGCCGCGTGAGGCCGACAAGTGGGCTCCGGTCGACTCGTACATCGGCGGCGTGGAGCACGCGATCCTGCACCTGCTGTACGCGCGCTTCATCACCAAGGTGCTGTTCGACATGGGGCTGATCGAGTTCACCGAGCCCTTCTCGAGCCTGATCAACCAGGGCATGGTGCTGCTCGACGGCTCGAAGATGTCCAAGAGCAAGGGCAACCTCGTCGAGTTCGCCGCGAGCATGAAGGACCCGGGTGCCGACGCGGTGCGCGTCGCCATCGCGTTCGCCGGTCCCGTCGAGGACGACATCCAGTGGGAGGACGTCTCGACCACCGGCGCGCAGAAGTTCCTGGCCCGCGCGTGGCGCGTCGCCTCGGACGTCACCAGCGCCCCGGACGTGATCTGGGCGGAGGGGGATGCTGCGCTCCGCCGTGTCACGCATCGCCTGCTCGCCGACGCCCCCGGCCTGGTCGAGCAGACGAAGTTCAACGTCGTGCTGGCGCGTCTGATGGAGCTGGTCAACGCCACGCGCAAGACCATCGACTCCGGCGCCGGCCCCGCCGACCCCGCCGTGCGCGAGGCCGCCGAGGTGACCGCCATGGTGCTGGACCTCTTCGCCCCGCACACCGCGGAGGAGATGTGGGAGATCCTCGGCTACAAGCCCTTCGTCGGCCTCGTGCCGTGGAGGGCCGCCGACCCGACCCTCCTCGTCGAGGACACCGTGACGGCCGTCGTGCAGGTCGACGGCAAGGTGCGCGCGACCCTCGAGGTGTCGGCGCGCATCGACGCGGCGGAGCTCGAGCGTCTCGCCCGAGGCGATGCGCGCGTGCAGCGGTCGCTCGGCGACCGGGAGGTCGTCCGGGCGGTCGTGCGTCCTCCGAAGGTGGTCAGCCTCAGCACGCGCTGACGCCCGTTCGCGGAATGCGGCGGGCCCGTGCGCCGGGGGGTGCCGGGCGCAGGAGTGCCGGGCGCGGGGGTGCTCCTCCCCAGGGCCCGGCTCCGGCGTTCACGGCTCTGATCGTCCGGGCGCTCCTGGTGGCGCGTCGGACGGTTCCTAGCCTGGATCGGTGAGCACCCCCGCCGAGCCGCCCCGTGCCTCCCCGCGGCGGCGGCTCGGTGTCGGGGCGGCCGTCGTGGTCGTGCTCGTGGCGCTGGCCGGCACGGTCGGCATCGGCATCCTGCGCTCCACCGCCGCGCCGACCGAGACGGTCGCGATCGTCGATGACGCAGCGGACGCCTCGGATGCCGTGGGCGGTGAGGTGACCGCGGGCTCGCTGTACGTGCACGTGCTCGGGGCCGTCGCGCAGCCGGGGCTCTTCGTGCTCCCGACGGGCAGCCGGGTGGTGGATGCGGTGGCCGCGGCATCCGGCTTCCTCCCGACGGCCGACCGCACGGGCGTCAATCTGGCGCGTCCGCTGAGCGACGGCGAGCAGCTGCGGATCCCCGCGGTCGGGGAGGTGCTCGCCGACGACGCGACGGATACGGGCGGAAGCGCGGGTTCGGGCTCCGGCGGCGCGGGCGGGGGCGGGACGGGCGACGGGCGGGTGAACCTGAACACGGCCGACGAGGCGGCGCTCGACACCCTGCCGCGCATCGGTCCGGCGATGGCGCAGCGCATCATCCAGTGGCGCGACGACAACGGTCGCTTCACGAGCGTCGAGGACCTCCTCGCCGTGCCGGGTATCGGCGAGAAGATGCTCGAGAGCCTCCGCGAGCTGGTGACGGTGTGACGGTGCCGACGCGCGCCGCACCGGCTGTAGCCCGCGGTCGGCGGCGGACGCTGCGGGCGCTGCGCACGGCGCCGGTGCCATTGACGACGTGGGCGGTCGCGGGGTGGACGACGGTCGAGCCCGGTGCGGCGTCCGCGGTCGCGCTGAGCTTGTGGGCATCGGCGCTGGCGGCCCTCGCGGCTCTGGCGGTGCGTGGCGCGCGGCAGCCGAAGGGCGGTCCCGACCTGTCGACGTCGGCGGGGGAGCGGCGACGGCAGATCGCCGTCGTCCTCGTGGTGGTGACGCTCAGCGCGGCCGCGGCCGCCGCATCCTCCGTCGTGCTCGCCCAGCCCGCGCGCGACGCCGCGGCCGCGCTGCCGATCTCGGGCGGTCGGGCCGTCAGCGTCCTCGTGACCGTCACGGGGAAGGTGGAGCGCTGGGGGAGCGACCGCCTCGCCTTCGACGCGCAGGCGCGAGGTGTCACGATCGGAGCTCAGCGCTTCGCGGTCGACGTGCCGGTCGCCGTCATCCTGGCGACGGACGACCTCGATCCGGGCGGGCTGACGGACGTGGGGGCGACAGTCGAGGTGGGCGGCACGGTGCGCCCGGCGGATCCCGGCGAACGGGCCGTCCTCGACGTGACGGCCGCCCGACCGGTGGAGGTGCGCTCCCCGCCGCAGGGCGCCGTCGGCGCGGCGGCCGACCTTCGGACGTCGCTGGTCGCCGCGGCCGACGGTCTGCCGCCTCCCGGCGCGGGGCTCCTCCCGGGGCTCGCCGTCGGTGACACCTCCGCGGTCGACGCCGACCTCGACACCGCGATGAAGGCGTCCAGCCTGTCGCACCTCACCGCCGTCTCCGGCGCCAACTGCGCGCTCGTCGTCGGTCTGGCCTTCGCCGCGGCATCCGCCCTCGGTCTCCGGCGCGGCCTGCGGGTGACCGCCGGGCTGATCGCCCTGGCCGGCTTCGTGCTGCTTGTCACCCCTGAGCCCAGCGTGGTGCGGGCCGCGGCGATGGCGGCCGTGGCGATGATCGCGGTGCTGCTCGGCCGCACGGGCGCCGGGGTCGCCGTGGTGTCGCTGGCCGTCTCGATCATCCTCGTGATCGATCCGTGGCTCGCCGGCTCGCTGGGTTTCGCCCTGTCGACGGTGGCGACGGCGTCGCTGCTGCTGTTCGCCCGCCCGCTCGCGACGGGCCTCGGACGATGGATGCCGCGGCCTCTGGCCCTGGCCCTGTCCGTGCCGCTGGCGGCCCAGCTCGCGTGCGGACCCCTCCTCGTGCTCATCACCCCGGTCGTGCCGCTCTACGGTGTCGTGGCGAACCTCCTCGCGGCACCGGCCGCGCCGCTTGCGACGGTCATCGGCCTGACGGCGTGCCTGAGCGCACCGCTGCCCCTCGTGCAGTCCGGGCTCGCGGCCGTCGCGTGGCTGCCGGCCGCCTGGATCGCCGGCACCGCCCAGACCTTCGCAGGCCTCCCCGGCAACGCCGTGCCGTGGCTCGACGGCTGGGCCGGGGTCGCGGCCCTCGCGCTCCTCGGCCTGGCCGTCGGAATCGTCATCGTCGGACGCCGGACGGATGCCGCGCGGTGGCGCCGCATCGTGGGCTCGCTGTCCGCGACCGCCCTCGCCGTCGCCGTCGGCACCACCGCCGGGGGCGCGGCTCTCACCGGTCCGGTGGGCGGGCTCACGGTGCCGGCGCCATGGGCCATCACCGTCTGCGACGTGGGCCAGGGCGACGCCGTCGTGATCCGCTCGCAGGGCGCCGTCGCCCTCATCGACACCGGGCCCGACCCGGCTCCGCTCGCCGTCTGCCTCGACCGCCTCAGGATCACCCGCGTCGACCTCCTCGTGCTCACGCACTTTGATCTGGATCACGCCGGCGGCGCGGCGTCGCTGGCGGGGCGGGTGGGCCTGGTCGTGCACGGCCCGCCGGCGGATGCGGCGGACACGCGGCTGCTCCGCGACCTGCGCGCCGGGGGAGCCGCCGTCACCGACGTCCATGCCGGATCCCGGGGCGTGCTGGGCGGCGCGACCTGGACGGTGCTCTGGCCCCGCCCGGGCAGCAAGGCGTTCCCCCCGGGCAACGACGCGGGCGTCGTGGTCGACATCCGCGGCGGGGGAGTGCCCGCGTCGCTCTTCCTCGCCGATCTCTCGGGGCTCGCCCAGCGCGGACTCGAGCGCGCCGGCACGCTCGACGCACCCTACGAAGTGGTGAAGGTGGCCCACCACGGCAGCGGCGATCAGGACCCGGCGCTCTACCGGACGCTCGGCGCCGCCGTCGCGCTCATCCCGGTGGGGCTCGACAACGATTACGGACATCCCCGCGCGGAGACGCTGGGCATCCTGTCGGAGGCGCGCATGGCCGTCGCCCGCAGCGACCGCAACGGGATGATCTGCGTCTGGAGCGCCGACGGCGCGCTGCAGGTCTGGCGCGAGCGCGGCGGGTGAGGCGCGAGCGCGGCGGGACGTCTGACCGGCCGGGCGACGTCGCAGCCGCTCGGTAGTCTGGGGTGATGGCCACGACCGCACGCCGCGCCCCCGCGAAGCGGCCCAGCATCCCGCAGCTGTCGTGGCGCACGCCGCAGCCCGCGCCGGTGGTGCTGATCTCCGGGCCGGAGGACGTGCTGGCCGAGCGGGCGACCGCCGCCATCCGCGACTACCTGAAGGCGGAGGACCCGAGTCTCGAGGTCTCCGACGTCCGCGCCGACGACTACGCGGCCGGCACGCTGCTGGCGCTCACGTCGCCCTCGCTCTTCGGAGAGCCCCGGCTTGTGCGCGTCACCGGCGTCGAGAAGTGCAGTGACGCGTTCCTCGCGGAGGCCGTCTCCTACCTCGAGAACCCGCAGGAGGGCGCGACCGTCATCCTGCGCCACACCGGTGCGAGCGTCCGGGGCAAGAAGCTCCTCGACGCGGTCCGCGCGGGGACCGGCGGCGGCGTGGAGGTGCCCTGCGCGGCGGTCAAGCGCGATTCCGATCGCTTCGACTTCGCGTCGGGGGAGTTCTCCGCGGCGAAGAAGCGGATCGCGCCGTCGGCGCTGCGCACCCTCGTCTCCGCCTTCGCCGACGACCTGACCGAGCTCGCCGCCGCGTGCCAGCAGCTGATCTCCGACGTCCCGGGCGACATCACCGATCAGGTGGTCGAGCGGTACTACGGCGGGCGGGTGGAGACGAGCGCATTCACCGTGGCCGATACCGCCATCGCCGGGCGCTACGGCGATGCCCTCATCGCCCTCCGTCACGCCCTGGCGTCCGGCGCCGACCCGGTGCCGCTGGTGGCCGCCATCGCATCCAAGCTGCGGTCGATGGCGAAGGTGGCGGGCACGCGCGAGTCCTCGGGGGCCCTCGCCGCCCGCCTCGGCATGAAGGACTGGCAGGTCGACCGCGCCCGGCGCGACCTCGTCGGCTGGTCCGACCTCACGCTCGGGATGGCGATCCAGGCGGCTGCACGCGCCGACGCCGAGGTGAAGGGCGCCTCGCGCGATCCCGTGTTCGCCCTCGAGCGCCTCATCACCGTCATCGCGACCAAGGCCCCGTTCGGCGCCGAGCGACCGCAGCGCTGAAGCGGACGCCCGGAAACGACGAATGCCCGCCCCCGGAAGGGACGGGCACTCGAGAAGAGGCGAAGCTCAGAGAGCTGCGACCTGCTTGGCGATCGCCGACTTGCGGTTCGCCGCCTGGTTCTGGTGGATGACGCCCTTGCTGACGGCCTTGTCCAGCTTCTTGGACGCGGTCAGCAGCGCCTTCTCGGCCGCGGCCTTGTCGCCGGAGGCGACGGCCTCGCGGGTGCGACGCACCTCGGTCTTGAGCTGGCTCTTGACGGCCTTGTTGCGCTCGCGCGCCTTCTCGTTGGTCTTGTTGCGCTTGATCTGCGACTTGATGTTCGCCACGTTCGACGTATCTTTCGTTCGGAGGATTCGATGGACGTGTCGCGTTACGGGTAGAGGGGCCGCTCGCGACGTCGTGCAGGGGTGGGACCCGGCACGCAGGTCGACTCACGAGTCTATCAGGTCGCCCCGGGTGCCCAGATCGCGGTCCACGGCCGCCGACGCGCGCGCCTCCACGGCCGCCGACGCGCGCGCGGCGATCGTCGCGACGGCGACGTCGAGAAGGGCGTTGAACACCCGCGGACGCATCGCGGTGACGAGGTGGGAGGTGCGCGGCACCACGATCAGCTCTGCATCGCGGGCGACGTGCAGGAACAGCCGCTCGTTGGCGCGGAGCTGGTCGAACTGCCCGTTGATGAACCACAGCGGCACGTCGATGCGGTGCAGCGCCGTGAGCAGGTCGAGCACCGAGAGACTCCGCAGGGCGGTGTCCTGCGCGTCGTAGGCGTATCCGCCCGCGCCGAAGTCGGCGCGGGTCTCGGGCGGCAGCGTGCGGTCGAGCACGGCATCCGTGATGCGCTGCCCGCGGCCGGGCAGACGGTTGAAGCCCCCGGCCAGGACGCGGTAGGTGGCGAGTCCGACGCCGCGGGGGATCGACGTGCAGGAGGCCGCGATGAACCCCGCGACGGGCGGCGGATCCTCGCGTCCGACGTACTCGATCGAGAGCAGCCCGCCCATCGAGTGCGCGGCCAGCAGCACGGGTCCGCGCTCGGCGGCGGCGCGCACGGCCCCGTCGATCGTGGCGAAGGCGCCGTCGAGCGTGAAGGTCTCGGCCATCCGCGTGCCGTGGCCGGGCAGATCGACCGCGGTGACGGGGATGTTCCGGGCCCGGAGGTGCTCGACCTGCGCCCGCCACATGCTCGCGGACGTGCGGATGCCGTGCACGAGCACGACCTGGACCGTCACGCCTCCAGGATACGGCGGGGCGCCGCACGGTCTCCCGTGCGGCGCCCCGTCAGACGACGTCGGCGTCGGTCAGAACAGCACGGCGACCGCCGCCGTCCGGCTGGTCGAGCCGAGCGCCGTCTCGGGGTCGGCCGGCACGAACACCGCCGTGTAGCGATGGATGCCGCGGCTCAGCGTCGACGGCAGGCGGAGCGTCGCGTAGCCGCCCTTCACGGTGGCACTGCCCACCACCGTCGCGCCCTCGCGGAATTCGACCGTTCCGGCGATGCCGCTCGCGCCGCTCACCGTGGCGAGCAGCGTGGCCGGGAGGACCCGGTTGATGTGCACCGGCGGGAGCGCGATCAGGCTCGTCCGCGTGACGACCCGCTCGTCCGCGCCGGCGGTGATGCCCACCAGCACGGGGTCGTGGTCGGAGGAGCGGAACGGATCGGGCGCGTAGAACAGCGTGCCGTGGACGTTGTAGCGGCTGTACTCCAGCGCGACCGATTCCCCGGAGTTGATGTTCCAGATGTCGCCGCCCACCGCGCGCTCGCGCGCCGCTCCGCTCATCAGGATGTGGTCGAGCGACCCGGACAGGCCGGAGAAGGAGTACGACGACGAGTCGATGCCCAGCGCCTGCTCGGCGTCGACGTAGCCCGCCTCGTAGAGCACCTGCAGCGGGTCCTCCTCGCCGTACGAGTTGAAGTCGCCGACCAGATAGACCGAGTCGACGTCGCCCTGGATCGACGCGATCCAGTCGCGGAGGGCCGTCGCCTGGCGCACGCGCGACTCGTTCGACGCGCCCTGGCCGTCGCCCGTGTCGGCGTCTCCGGGCCAGGGGCCCGCCGATCCCTTCGACTTGAAGTGGTTCACGCCGAACAGGAAGCGCTCACCGCCGGCGGCGGGGCGGAAGACCTGCGCGAGAGGCTCGCGAGCGTTGCCGAAGGCCTGGTCGTCGGCGGACTGCGTTCCCAGAGCACGGGAGGCGCCGACGGGCGTGACGGCGGCGGGCTGATAGATGATCGCGTTCGTGATCACGTCCTGCTCCGCCGGGTCCGGCAGCTCCGTCGACGACGGCACGTAGGCCCAGCGCTGCTCGCCCGCTGCGGCGTTCAGCGCCGACACGAGCGTCGCCGTCGCCTCGTCGGGCGTCTCGCCCAGCGCCGCGCTGTTCTCGATCTCCATCAGTCCGACGACGTCCGCGTCGAGGGCGGAGATCGCCGCGACGATCTTCGCCTGCTGGCGGGCGAGGTCCTGCGCGTCCCACGCTCCGCGCTGACCGCAGCCGTCGCGCACCGTGTTGCCGTCGCCCGTACGGTCGGGGAACGCCACGCACGTCGCCGTGTCGGTGCCGAGCGTCGTGAAGTAGTTCAGGACATTGAACGAGGCCACGGTGACGTCGCCGCCGACCGCGGCGGGAGCCGCCGTGCGCGGGTTGGAGAACTGCACCTCGTCCGCGCCCGAGCCGTCACCGGTGAGCGGCGCGGTGGGGTTGAGCTTCCAGGCGTTGTTGCGCCAGTCGACGATGAGCGGTGCCGTGAAGCTCGCCGTTGCGCCGACCACGATCGGCTCGACCAGCGAGACGTACGGCGGCGTCAGACCGCTGTTGGCCGCACTGAGGTAGTTCGTCGTGGCACCGTCGTCGAGCACCACGGCGCGTGCGGCGTTGTCGGCGGCGATGGCCGCCGCTTCGGGCGAACCCGGGCGCGCAGCATCCGTCGGCTGGCGCAGCGGCTCGTCGCCGAACGCGAGACCCACCTCGCCGTACTGGTTGGTGGAGTACGTGTTGCTGACCGTGTACGTGCCCTCCGGGGCGATCAGCATCGACTCGAGGCTCTCGCGCTGCGCCTCGGAAGAGGGCCAGGAGACGGATGCCGGGGCCGGCGCCGACGCGTCGGCGATCTTCGTCGCGGCGCCGGGTGAGACCGAGAGCTGCGTCAGTCCGTTGAACTCGCCGACGACTCCCGTGGCCTGCACGGTGTCGCCGAGGGCGACCTCGCCCGCCGCGGCGGGCGCGTAGACGAAGATCGCGTCGGACGCGGTGTGGGTGGCGAGGTCCAGCGCACCGCCGGTGCCCGCGGTCTGCAGGACGTAGCCGTTGAGGCCACCGGTCGGGTACGACGCGGTCACGACGCCCGTGGTCGTGACGGTCTGGCCCACGTAGGTGGAGGAGGCACCCGTGCCCTGGATGGTCGCGATGGCGATCGGATCCTGCGGCTCGGGTTCGGGTTCCGGCTCCGGATCCGGATCCGGGTCGGCGCTGCCGACGGGCGTCGGGGCTCCCGCGGTGAAGTCGGCGCGGTTGTCGCCCGTGTTGGCGGCGGTCGTCGACCGCGAGACCGAGGTCGCATTCGTCGTCGCGGGCGCGGCGGCGGAGCCGGCGAAGTCGGTCGCGGCGCCCCACCCGACGTAGTCGATCACCTGGGGGAGTGCGGCGATGCCGGTGCCGGCGGATCCCCCGGGGAGCGCCGTCTGATCGGCGACGAGGGCGACGCGTCCGCCGGTGCCGCTCATCGCGATCCGGCCGTCGACGTCGGGGGTGAACGACGGCAGGGTGGTGTTCGCGCCCGTGGCCTGTCCGATGAGGAGCGCGTCACCCGGCGCGACGACGACGCCGGTCAGCGGCGTGATCGCCCACGCGGTGGAGGCGCCGAACGACGCGGGGCCGTACTGCACGCTCCAGGCGCCCAGGTCGGCGGGGGTCGTGCCGACGTTGCGGAGCTCGACGAAGTCGCGGTTGTAGGCCGCGCCGTTGTTGCCGCCGCCGCCGTAGACCTCCGTGATGACGACGGCCGCGTCCGGCGACACCGCCGCGGGGCGGACCCCCGGAGGCTGCGCGGCGGAGGCGGCTGCGGGGAGCGCGAAGCCGGTGAGCGCCACGGCTGCGGCGGTCACGACCGCGAGCGCGGATCTGGTGCGGATGCGGCGGGCGCGCGTGGCGCCGTCGGGAGGGTTCACGAGGGTGGACTCCTTGATCGTGTCGTGCGTCGGTCGATGGCGTACGGTCCCCGATGGTGCTTCCCCGCCTCCCACCCTGCCCCGCGGCATCCGTCAAGACAAGGCCGGCGGACGAACGGCGGGTGAACCCGGGATGACGGATGCCGCGTCCCCGGCCCCGTCGGCACGCAGGAGCCGCACGGACCGGCCGCGTAGGATCGAGGGGACATGTCACCTCGTGCCTCCACGCCCCTGCAGCCTGCCGCGACGGCTCCTGCACTGCTGCGCAACTTCTGCATCATCGCCCACATCGACCACGGCAAGTCGACGCTGGCCGACCGCATGCTGCAGATCACCGGCGTCGTGGCCGACCGGGACATGCGCGCGCAGTACCTCGACCGCATGGACATCGAGCGCGAGCGCGGCATCACCATCAAGAGCCAGGCCGTGCGCATGCCCTGGGCCGCCGGCGATCAGACCTTCGCCCTCAACATGATCGACACCCCCGGACACGTCGACTTCACCTACGAGGTGAGCCGGTCGCTGGCCGCGTGCGAGGGCGCGATCCTCCTCGTCGACGCCGCCCAGGGGATCGAGGCGCAGACGCTGGCGAACCTCTACCTGGCACTCGAGAACGACCTGCACATCATCCCGGTGCTCAACAAGATCGACCTGCCCGCCGCCGATCCCGACAAGTACGCGGCCGAGCTGGCGAACCTCATCGGCGGTGACCCCGCCGACGTGCTGCGGGTCTCGGGCAAGACCGGGATGGGCGTCGAGGAGCTGCTGGACCGGATCGTCCGCGACATCCCCGCTCCCACCGGCGATCCCGACGCACCGTCGCGCGCGATGATCTTCGACTCGGTCTACGACGCCTATCGCGGCGTCGTCACCTACGTCCGCATGATCGACGGGAAGCTGGAGCCGCGCGAGCGCATCCAGATGATGTCGACCAAGGCCACGCACGAGCTCCTCGAGATCGGCGTGTCCAGCCCCGAACCGACGCCCACGAAGGGCCTCGGCGTCGGCGAGGTCGGCTACCTGATCACGGGCGTGAAGGACGTGCGCCAGTCGAAGGTCGGCGACACGGTCACGAACCTGCGGAAGCCGGCGACCGAGGCCCTCCCGGGCTACACCGACCCGAAGCCGATGGTGTTCTCGGGCATCTACCCGATCGACGGCAGCGACTTCTCGGTGCTCCGCGAGGCGCTCGACAAGCTGAAGCTATCCGACGCCGCGCTCCAGTACGAGCCCGAGACGTCGGTGGCCCTGGGCTTCGGCTTCCGCTGCGGGTTCCTCGGACTGCTCCACCTCGAGATCATCACCGAGCGCCTCGCCCGGGAGTTCGACCTCGACCTCATCACCACCGCGCCCAGCGTGATCTACGAGGTCACCACCGACACCGGCGCCCACGTCACCGTCACCAACCCGAGCGAGTACCCCGACGGGCGGGTGGCATCCGTGACCGAGCCGATGGTGAAGGCGGCGATCCTGCTGCCGAAGGACTACGTCGGCACCGTGATGGAGCTCTGCCAGTCGCGCCGCGGCGCCCTGCTGGGCATGGAGTACTTCAGCGAGGAGCGCGTCGAGCTGCGCTACAACATGCCTCTCGGCGAGATCGTCTTCGACTTCTTCGATCAGCTGAAGTCGAAGACCCAGGGCTACGCCAGCCTCGACTACGAGCCGTCCGGCCAGCAGGAGGCCGATCTGGTCAAGGTCGACATCCTGCTCCAGGGCGACAAGGTCGACGCGTTCAGCTCGATCGTCCACCGGGACAAGGCCTACGCCTACGGCACGATGATGACCGAGCGGCTGCGCAAGCTCATCCCGCGCCAGCAGTTCGAGGTGCCCATCCAGGCCGCCATCGGCGCCCGCATCATCGCGCGCGAGTCGATCCGCGCGATGCGGAAGGACGTCCTGGCCAAGTGCTACGGCGGTGACATCACCCGCAAGCGCAAGCTGCTGGAGAAGCAGAAGGAGGGCAAGAAGCGCATGAAGATGGTCGGTCGCGTCGAGGTCCCCCAGGAGGCGTTCATTGCCGCGCTCTCCGGCGACGTCGAGGGTAAAGAGAAGAAGTAGCCGGATGCCGCGGGCCGCGGCATCCGCTCAGTCCGACAGCAGGTGCCGCAGGTAGCGCTGCGGGCCGGCGAGGTAGGACCGCCAGTGGGCGACGAGCTCGAGATCGTCCCACTGCGCCCGACGGAGTCCCCACGGTCCGAGTTCGAGGATGCGCGCGCCCGGCAGCGACGCGAGGATCGGCGAGTGCGTCGCGCACAGAACCTGACCGCCCTCGGCCACGATGCCCGTGAGCGTCGACATCAGCGCCAGCGTCGACGAGAACGACAGCGCGGCCTCGGGCTCGTCGAGGCAGTAGAAGCCGGGGGAGTCGAAGCGCGATCGGAACATCTCCAGGAACGATTCACCGTGACTCATCTCGTGGAACCTCGGCTCGGGCGCCGACGAGGGGTTCTGCTCGAGGTAGGTGTAGAACGAGTGCATCGTCTCGGCGCGCAGGAAATAGCCCCACCGCGCTGCGCCGACCCCTCGCTGGAGTCGCAGCCATTCCGACAGATCGGACTCCGATACGCGTGTCCGGTGCCGGGAGGACGCGGACCCGCCCTCGGCGCCGAAGCCGTAGGCGATCGCGATCGCCTCGAGCACCGTCGACTTGCCCGAGCCGTTCTCGCCCACGAGGAACGTCACACCGGGATGCAGCTCGAGGCCGTCGGACAGCAGCTGCGCGACGGCGGGGATGGTGGCGGGCCACCGTCGCGGGTCGGGTCGGCTGCCCTGCAGGTCTTCGTCCGGTCGTGCCCGCACGGCGACCACGGGCTGCTGGCGGAAGTCTGAGGCGCGCATGCGCGCAGTCTGGCATGGACCGGCGACGCGTCCCGGGGAGTCGCACAGCGCGCATCGGTAGGCTGAGGACATGCGCCGTGGGACGTTCAGGGACGAGACCGTCGACTATGCCGCCGTCGGCGGCACCCAGGCCCGCGACCTCATGCAGTACCCCCCGGAACGCAGCATCCCGGCCGAGGAGTCCTGGCGGATCGGCAGCGGGCAGGCCCGCTTCGAGACCGCCGGCGAGGCCCTGCTCTCGTGGTCCGCGCAGCGCGGAGGCGACCTCCGGCTGAGCGACGTGCGCCCCGCGGCGGGCCCGATGTACTCCGGCGTCAGCTTCGACGAGGAGGGCAACGCCGTCTCGCCGAGCCGGCTGGAGGCCGACCAGCGCTTCGACACCGACGGCACGCCCTATGTCGGCCCCGGCACGACCATCCGCCTCCACGGACGCGTCGACGGCATGAACGCCGACGCGGAGCTGCGCGTCATCTTCGCGATCGAGGAGGCCCGCAGGGTGGGCTTCGCGCTCGGCACGGTCGGCAGCTCGGTCGTCAGCGGCGAGGAGTCCTTCCTCATCGAGTGGTACCCGAACGACGAGGTGTGGTTCACCGTCCGCGCGTTCGACGCGCCCGTGGCCCTCGCCTACCGGGTGTTCCCGGCCCTCGTGCGGCGCCGCCGCAAGGCGCTCTTCCAGCGGTACCTGCGGGCCATCTCGCCGCTGTACACGTCCTGATGGGCGCGGCCCTCCCGCTCGGCGATCCCGCACCCCTCGACGGCCGGCTGCCCGACGACGTCCGCGCCCGGCCCGAGACGGACTTCTCGGTCTACCTGCACGTGCCGTTCTGCCGTGTGCGCTGCGGGTACTGCGACTTCAACACCTACACGTCCGACGAGCTGCGCGGTGCGCGCCAGGACCAGTACGCCGACACGCTGCTCGACGAGGTCGCCCTGGCCCGCGGCATCCTGTCCGAGGCCGGCGCCCTGCGTCCGGCCGCGACGGTGTTCTTCGGCGGCGGCACGCCGACCCTCCTGCCGCCCGGCGACCTCGGCCGCATGCTGGACGGGGTGCGCGACGCCTTCGGGCTCGCGCCCGGCGCGGAGATCACCGTCGAGGCGAACCCCGACACGGTGACCGATGCCGCGGCCGCCGAGCTCGCCGAGGCCGGGGTGACCAGGATGTCGATCGGCATGCAGTCCGCGGTGCCGCACGTCCTCGCCGTGCTGGACCGCACGCACGATCCCCGCAACGTCGACACGGCGGTCGCCGCCGCACGCGCGGCCGGTCTCGAGGTGAGCCTCGACCTCATCTACGGTGCGCCGGGGGAGTCGCTCGACGACTGGCGGCGCTCGCTCGAGACGGTGCTCGCCCTGGAGCCCGATCACGTCTCGGCGTACGCGCTGATCATCGAGGAGGGCACGAAGCTCGCCCGCCGCATCCGCCGCGGGGAGGTCGCCGCGCCCGACGAAGACGTCCAAGCCGACATGTACGAGCTCGCCGACGCACTGCTGGATGCCGCCGGGTTCGACTGGTACGAGGTGTCGAACTGGTCGCGGGGGCCGGCGCACCGCTCCCGCCACAATCTCGCGTACTGGCGGGGCTCCGACTGGTGGGGCTTCGGCCCGGGGGCGCACAGCCACATCGACGGCCTCCGCTTCTGGAACGTCAAGCACCCGGCGGCCTACGCGCAGCGGCTGCACGCCGGGCAGTCGCCCGCGGCCGGCCGCGAGCGCCCGGACGCCGAGGCCCGGCGCCTGGAGGACGTGCTGCTGCGGAGCCGGATCCGCGACGGCCTGCCCGTGTCCGAGCTCCTCGGGGAGGGGCGGCACGCGATCGCCGCCCTGATCGCCGACGGTCTCGTCGAGGGGCCGGCGGCCCTGAGGGGCCGGGTGGTGCTCACCCTCCGCGGACGGCTGCTGGCCGACGCCGTCGTGCGGGCGCTGACACCCTGACAGGGCTCCCGGCTCGCGGCCGCGGCATCCGGTAGAATTGGCACTCCAGACCAACGAGTGCCAGAGCGGGGGGAGGAGTCGACATGGTCACCGAACGCGGACTGCAGGTGCTGCGAGCGATCGTGCAGGACTACGTCGACACCCACGAGCCGGTCGGCAGCAAGACCATCGTCGAGCGCCACGCCTTCGGGGTGTCGGCTGCCACGATCCGCAACGACATGGCCCTGCTCGAGGACGAGGAGCTCATCGCCGCTCCGCACACCTCGTCGGGTCGGGTGCCCACCGACAAGGGCTACCGCGTGTTCGTCGACCACCTCGCCGAACTGCGTCCGCTCACCCCGGCGCAGCGCACGGCGATCTCGACGTTCCTCGACGGACCGGCCGACCTCGA
Source organism: Microbacterium jepli (assembly GCF_047237905.1). Lineage (NCBI taxonomy): Bacteria > Bacillati > Actinomycetota > Actinomycetes > Micrococcales > Microbacteriaceae > Microbacterium > Microbacterium jepli. Next base: position 1,879,906 of record NZ_JBDFLW010000005.1, read on the forward strand.
CGACGTGCTGGCGCGCACCGTCCGCGCGCTCACCCAGCTCACCGGCCAGGTCGCGATCGTGCAGTACCCCTCCTTCGCGCGCGCCTCGGTGACCCATGTCGAGCTGGTGAACCTCGGCGCGGGACGGATGCTGGTCATCGTCGTGACCGACACCGGCCGCGTGTCGCAGCGGATCGCCGTCGTCGGCCGTGAGTTCGACGACGATGCCGTCGCCCGCATCCGCGCCCGTCTTTCGGCACTGGTCGTCGGCCTGTCCGTCAAGACCGCCGTCTCCCGGGTCGCGGAGATGATCGCCGCGCCTCCGGTCGACGCCCGTGCCGGCGAGAGCGACGCCGTCCACACCATCGCCGCCGTCATCTCGGAGGAGCTCGACGAGTTCCGGCAGGACCGGATGCTGCTCGCGGGCACCGCGAACCTCGCCCGGCGCGAGTCCGACTTCCGCGGCAGCATCTACCCGTTGCTGGAGGCCATCGAGGAGCAGGTGACGCTGCTGCGCCTGATGAGCGAGATGGTCGCCGACGAGCACGGACTGGCCACGAGCATCGGCCGCGAGAACGAGCCGTTCGGCTTGTCCGAGGCGTCGGTGCTCGCGAGCGACTACGACGCCACCCGCGCCCGTGCGCGCGTCGGCGTGCTGGGCCCGACCCGCATGGACTACCCCCAGAACCTCGCGGCGGTGCGAGCCGTCGCCCGCTATCTCACCCGGATGCTCGAAGACGACGACGCCGCTCACTGAGCGACGCCGACGGCATCCGTCACGAACGATCCCCGCGGCCACCGCGGGCAGGAAGGCGAATGTGGCTGACCACTACGAGGTCCTCGGCGTCTCGCGCGAGGCGACCCCCGAGGAGATCAAGAAGGCGTACCGGCGTCTCGCGCGCGAGCTCCACCCCGACGTCAACCCGGGCGAGGACGCATCCGAGCGCTTCAAGCTCGTCACGCACGCCTACGACGTGCTGAGCGACGCCGAGCAGCGCCGCCGCTACGACATGGGCGGCAGCGACTCGCCCTTCGGCGGCGGGGGCGGCGCCGGGTTCGGCGGCTTCGGCGACATCTTCGAGACCTTCTTCGGTGCGGGCGGCGGCCAGCGGGCGGCCCGCCCGCGCTCGCGCGCCGAGCGCGGTCAGGACGCCCTCGTGCGCGTCACCCTCGACCTCAAGGACGTCGTGTTCGGCGTGCACCGCGACCTCGAGGTCGACACCGCCGTGCTGTGCGAGACCTGCGGCGGCTCGTGCTGCCAGCCGGGCACGTCGCCCGTCACCTGCGACATCTGCCACGGCTCCGGCCAGGTGCAGCGCACCGTGCGGAGCCTGCTGGGCAACGTCGTCACGAACCAGCCCTGCAACGTCTGCCAGGGCTACGGCACGACGATCCCGTATCCGTGCGGCACCTGCCAGGGACAGGGCCGCGTGCGCGCCCGCCGCACCGTCTCGCTGGACATCCCCGCCGGCGTCGAGACGGGTCTGCGTCTGCAGCTTCCCGGCTCCGGCGAGGTCGGACCGGCCGGAGGCCCCAACGGCGACCTCTACCTCGAGGTCACGGTGAGCCCGCACGACAGATTCAGCCGCGACGGCGACGATCTGCTCGCCACCCTCGAGGTGTCGATGCCCGACGCCATCCTCGGCACGCGCACCACGATCGAGTCGCTCGACGGACCGGTGGAGCTCGAGGTGCGCCCCGGAGTGCAGGCCGGCGACGTCCTGACCATCAAGGGCCGGGGAATCACACCGCTGCGCGGCTCGCAGCGCGGCGACCTCCGCGTCGGCGTGCAGGTGGTGACGCCCACGCGGCTCGACGGCCGGGAGCGCGCGCTGGTGGAAGACCTCGCGAAGAGGATGAAGGCGCCGGCGCCCCACCTGTCGGAGTTCCACCAGGGGCTCTTCTCCAAGCTGCGCGACCGCTTCCGGAACGGCTGACCCGTGGCGCTGCACTTCCTCGTCGACGAGGCGGGGGAGGCCCGGCCCGGCGACACGGTGACGCTCTCCGGGGCGGAGGCCCACCACGCCGCCGTCGTCCGCCGCGTGCGGGTCGGCGAGGAGGTCACCCTCGGCGACGGCCGGGGCGCCTGGCTGCGGGGCACGTGCGAGAGCGTGTCGCCGCGCGAGGTGATCGTGCGCGTGGACGGGCGGACGGATGCCGCGGCCCCCGCACCGCGGATCGTTCTCGTGCAGGCGCTCGCCAAGGGCGACCGCGACGAGCTCGCCGTCCAGGCGGCCACCGAGCTGGGCGTCGACGCGATCGTCCCCTGGCAGGCCGCGCGCAGCGTCTCGCGGTGGGATGCCGCCAAGGCGGAGAAAGGCCGGACGCGCTGGGCGACCATCGCGCGGGAGGCCGCGAAGCAGGCCCACCGCGCGTGGCTGCCCGAGGTCGAGCCCGTCGAGACGACGAGCGGCCTGATAGCGCGGGCCGCAGCATCCCGGATGCTGGTGCTCGAGCCCACCGCGGAGCTCGCCCTCACCGGGGTCGACCTCGCCGCGCACGACCCCCGCGACGTCGTGCTCGTCGTCGGACCGGAGGGCGGGATCGACACGTCGGAGCTCGCCGCCCTGCGCGCGGCCGGCGCCCGCGAGGTGCGGCTCGGCGACACGGTGCTGCGCACGTCGACGGCGGGGCCGGCCGCGATCGCGGTCGTCAGCGCCGCCCTCGGTCGCTGGTAGCCGGCGGCGAACGCGGTCATCAGTGCCGGCCGTCGGTCGCTGGTGGCCGTCGGGCCCCGTCTTCGCAGCCGACCCGGCGACCGTGGCGCTCGATAGAATGGCGGGATGAGCGAGCCGAGCGTGTTCACGCGCATCCTGGAGGGCGAGATCCCCGCCGAGATCGTCGCGGAGACGCCGAACGCGTTCGTCATCCGCGACATCGCGCCGCAGGCGCCGGTGCATCTCCTCGTCATCCCGAAGACCGCGCAGTACCGGACTGTCGTCGAGCTCGCCGAGGGAGACCCCGCCCTGCTCGCCGAGATCGTGGCCCTCGCCGGCCGGATGGCCCGGGAGCACGCCGACGGCGACTTCCGGCTCGTCTTCAACACCGGCCCGAACGCGGGTCAGACCGTCTTCCACGTGCACGCCCATGTGCTCGCGGGGAACCTCGACGAAAAGAGCACAGGTGCCTGATCATCACGACGAGTCCGCACGAGGGGAGTCGGTGACCGAACGCATCTACGCCGACGGCGTCGCGATGGTGCAGGTGCTGGGTCCGCAGGACCGCCTGCTGCGTGTCGTGGAGAAGGAGCACCCGGGCGTCGACGTGCACGTGCGCGGCAACGAGATCACCCTCACCGGCGACGCTGCCGCTGTCGCCGCCGCCCGCTCGCTGGTGGAGGAGCTGCTCGCGATGACGCGCGCCGGTCAGGGGCTCGACCCCGCCGACGTCACGAGCTCGAACCGCATCCTGCGCCGCTCCGCGGACGCCGGCGGCGGTCCCCGTCCGTCGGAGGTGCTCGGCGAGGCCATTCTGCAGTCCCGCGGCAAGGTCATCCGCCCCAAGACGCTGGGGCAGAAGGCGTACGTCGACGCGATCGAGGAGTCGACGATCGTCTTCGGCATCGGGCCGGCAGGAACGGGCAAGACCTACCTCGCTATGGCCAAGGCCGTGCAGGCGCTCCAGCGCAAGGACGTGAGCCGCATCATCCTGACCCGGCCCGCCGTCGAGGCGGGAGAGCGCCTCGGCTTCCTGCCCGGCACGCTGACCGACAAGATCGACCCGTACCTCCGCCCGCTCTACGACGCGCTCAACGAGATGATGGACCCCGAGCTGGTCCCGAAGCTCATGGCGACGGGCACCATCGAGGTCGCGCCGCTCGCCTACATGCGCGGTCGCACGCTGAACGACTCGTTCGTCGTGCTCGACGAGGCGCAGAACACCACGCCCGAGCAGATGAAGATGTTCCTCACCCGTCTCGGGTTCGGCACGCGGATGGTCGTCACCGGCGACATCACGCAGATCGACCTGCCGCAGGGCGCGTCGGGCCTCCGGCTGGTCACGCGGGTGCTCGACCACATCGACGACATCCACTTCTCGTATCTCACGAGCGAGGACGTCGTGCGGCACAACCTCGTCGGACGCATCGTCGACGCGTACAGCGAATACGACGAGCGCCGGCTCGTCGCCCGCCGCGAACGCGACGAGGCGGCCGAGTTCGCCGCCCGCACCGAGCGCCGTGGCGGTCACAATCGCAGCGCCGGTCCGCGCGACCACTTCCCGAAGCAGGCACGTTCATGACGATCGAGATCAACAACGAGTCGGCCATCGCCGTCGACGAGACGGTGCTGCTCCGGCTGGTCGAGCACGACCTCGCCGAGCTGCACGTCAGCCCCGACGCCGACGTCGCCATCGTGCTCGTGGACGAGGGCGCCATGGAGGCGCTGCACGTGCAGTGGATGGACGAGCCGGGTCCGACCGACGTGCTGAGCTTCCCGATGGACGAGCTGCGTCCCGGCACCGAGGAGATGCCCACGCCCGCGGGTCTGCTGGGCGACATCGTGCTGTGCCCGCAGGTCGCCGAGACGCAGGCAGCGGCCGCGCAGCACTCGACGATGGACGAGCTGATCATGCTCACCACCCACGGTCTGCTGCATCTGCTGGGCTTCGATCACGCCGAGCCGGACGACGAGAAGGAGATGTTCGCCCTGCAGCGCGACCTCATCATCGGCTTCCAGCACTCCGAACGCCGACGACGCCGAGCATGACCGCGACCCTCCTCCTGATCGCCGCGCTTCTGCTCGTGGCCTTCGGGGGCCTCATGGCGGCGATCGACGCCGCGCTGGGAGTCACCTCCCGCGCGGATCTCGCGGAGCTCGGCGAGGAGGGGCGCAACGCGGGCTCGCTGACGCGGATCGCCGCCGACCCCGACGTGCACGAGAACGCCGTCGTGTTCATCCGCATCGTCGCCGAGACCGCCGCCGCGGTGCTGGTGACGGTCGCCTTCATGCTCCTGTTCGACAGCATCGGCTGGGCGGTGCTCGCCGCGGCCGTGCTCATGTCGGGCATCTCCTTCGTCGTCGTCGGGGCCAGCCCCCGCACCGTCGGCCGCCAGCATGCCAAGGGGCTGCTGCGCGGCTCGGCGCCGACGATCCGCTTCGTGCGGCTCATCCTCGGGCCGCTCGCGCACGGCCTGGTGGCGCTCGGCAACCGCGTGACCCCGGGTGTCGCGCGCGGCACCGGGTTCGCCTCGGAGGAGCAGCTGCTGAGCATGGTCGACGAGGCCGCCTCGCAGGACCTCATCGAGGAGGACGACCGGGAGCTCATCCACTCCGTCTTCGACTTCACCGACACGTTCGTCCGCGCCGTCATGGTGCCGCGCACCGACATGGTCACGGTCGACTCGTCGGCGCGCACGCGTGAGGCGATGGCGATCTTCCTCGACAAGGGCGTGTCGCGCATCCCGATCGTGGACGACGAGGCCGACGACGTGACCGGGATGCTGTACCTGAAGGATCTCGTGCAGTTCGGCTTCAGCGACGAGGCCGGGTGGCGCGATGCGCCCCTCACCCGCGTCGCGCGACCGGCCGTGTTCGTGCCCGAGTCGATGAAGGCCGAGACGCTCCTGCAGCAGATGAAGCGGGACGCGGTGCATGTGTGTCTGGTCGTCGACGAGTACGGCGGCGTGTCGGGCCTCGTGACCCTCGAGGACCTCATCGAAGAGCTCGTGGGCGAGATCGCCGACGAGTACGACCCGCGCGCCGACGAGGTGGCCGAGCTCGCGGACGGCAAGTACCGCGTGAGCGCCCGCCTGGCGCTCGACGAGGTCGGCGACCTGTTCGGCCTCGACGTCGAGGACGAGGACGTCGACTCGATCGGCGGGCTCCTCGGCAAGGCGCTCGGCCGCGTGCCGCAGCCCGGCGCGACGGCGGAGTACGCCGGTCTGCTGATGACCGGCGGCGCGTCCCGCGGTCGAGGTCGCGGCATCTCGACCGTCATCGTCGAGCGCGCGGAGACGCCCGGCGACGACGACGAGGACGACGAGGCCTCTTCCCGCTCGCGCGGTCCGCGGACCGGCGAGATCCAGCTCTCCAGGAAGGGCGACGCCCATGTCTGACACACCCGAAGATCACCGGTCCGGCTTCGTCACCTTCGTCGGGCGGCCGAACGTCGGCAAGTCGACTCTGACCAACGCGCTCGTGGGCGAGAAGGTCGCGATCACCAGCGACAAGCCGCAGACGACGCGACGGGCGATCCGCGGCATCCTCAATCGTCCCGCCGGTCAGCTCGTCATCGTGGACACCCCCGGCATCCACAAGCCGCGGACGCTCCTCGGCGAGCGGCTCAACAGCCTCGTCGAGCAGGTGCTCGGCGACGTGGACGTCATCGGCTTCTGCGTGCCCGCCACGGAGAAGATCGGCCCCGGAGACCGGCGCATCGCCCAGTCGCTCGACGGCTACGGCCGCGCGAAGAAGGTCGCGATCGTCACCAAGACCGACGCCGCCTCGCGCGATCAGATCGGCGAGCGCCTGCTCGAGGTGGACGCGCTCCGCGAGGACTGGGCCGCGGTCATCCCGATCTCCGCCCTCACGGCCGAGCATCTCGACGTGCTGACCGACGAGCTTCTCCGGCTCATGCCGGCGGGTCCCGCACTGTACGGCGAGGACGTCGTGACGGACGAGTCGACCGAGGACCGCATCGCGGAGATGATCCGCGAGGCGGCGCTGGAGGGCGTGCGCGACGAGCTGCCGCACTCGATCGCCGTGACCATCGAGGACATCTCGCCGCGCGAGGACTCCGACCTGACCGACGTCTTCGCGAACATCGTCGTGGAGCGCGACAGCCAGAAGGCCATCATCATCGGCCGGAAGGGCTCCCGACTCGCCGACGTCGGACGCCGTGCCCGCGCGGAGATCGAACCGCTGCTCGGCACGCGGGTCTACCTCTCCCTGCACGTGCGCGTCGCCAAGGAGTGGCAGCGCGACCCGAAGCAGCTGGGACGCCTCGGCTTCTGACCCGACATGGCCGACTCGCCCTTCGCCCTCCCGTCCGCGCCGGAGACGCTGCGCCTCGAGACACCGCGCCTGGTGCTGCGGCTCCTCGAAGAGGCGGACCTCCCGGCCATGACCGTGTACCGCGGCGACCCGGAGGTGTGCCGCTTCCTTCCGTTCGATCCGCAGAGCGTCGACGACATCCGAGGGCGGATCGGCCACATCCTCGGCGGCACCGCGCTGGACGGTGACCACGGAGGAGTCGCGCTGGCCGTCGTCCGGGCAGCGGACGGCATGCTCATCGGCGACCTCGTGCTCTTCCACCTCGACGCCGATTCCGGCACCGCCGAGCTCGGCTGGGTGACGCACCCCGCAGCGCGCGGTGAAGGCCTCGCCACCGAGGCGGTCGCCGCCCTCATCGAGGCCGCCTTCGAGACCTACGGCCTGAGAAGGCTGGTGGCGAGGATCGACGGAGACAACACCGCCTCGAGAGCCCTGGCCGCGCGCGTCGGCATGCGCGAGGAGGCGCACCACGTCCAGGCCTCGTGGTTCAAGGGCCGGTGGGCCGATGAGATCGGCACGGCCATCCTCGCGGACGAGTGGCGCGCGCGCCGCGCGGGCGCGACCCGCTGACCGCCGGGCGTCCGCGACCTGACCGGGCCGCGGCATCCTGCTACCATCGAGCCATGCGTGCGGCCTCGCTCCTTCTTAGCTGCCGCGACGAGTCCTCGTAGGGCCTCCCTCGTCGCGGAGCTCGTCGTTCGGCCCGCCATCCTCAGGCACTCTGCCAGCCCGATCGGGCGATGAAAGAAGCGACGAATCATGAAGAACACCCAGCAGCCCTCCGGCATGCCGATCCACAAGTACCGTCCGTACCACGAGCAGCTGCGGGTCGAACTGCCCGACCGCACCTGGCCCGACGCCCGCATCACCGCGGCTCCCCGCTGGTGCGCCGTCGACCTCCGTGACGGCAATCAGGCCCTCATCGACCCGATGAGCCCCGAGCGCAAGCGCATCATGTTCGACCTGCTGGTCGGCATGGGCTACAAGGAGATCGAGGTCGGCTTCCCGTCTGCGAGCCAGACCGACTTCGACTTCGTCCGCCACCTCATCGAAGAGGACGTCATCCCCGACGACGTCACGATCCAGGTGCTGGTGCAGGCCCGCGAGGAGCTGATCGCCCGCACGTTCGAGTCGATCCGCGGCGCCAAGCAGGCGATCGTGCACCTCTACAACTCCACGAGCGTGCTGCAGCGCGAGGTCGTCTTCCGCACCGACAAGCAGGGCATCATCGACATCGCCCAGCAGGGCGCCCGCTGGTGCAAGCAGTACGAGGAGACGGTTCCCGAGACCACCGTCTACTACGAGTACTCGCCCGAGAGCTACACCGGCACCGAGCTCGAGTTCGCCGCCGAGGTGTGCAACAAGGTCATGGAGATCTTCGTCCCCACGGCGGAGCGCAAGGTCATCCTGAACCTGCCCGCCACCGTCGAGATGGCCACGCCGAACGTCTACGCCGACTCGATCGAGTGGATGTCGCGGCACCTGAACCACCGCGAGAACGTCATCATCTCGCTGCACCCGCACAACGACCGCGGCACGGCGATCGCGGCTGCGGAGCTCGGCTACATGGCCGGCGCCGACCGCATCGAGGGCTGCCTCTTCGGCAACGGCGAGCGCACCGGCAACGTCGACATCGTCGCCCTGGGCATCAACATGCTGACGCAGGGGATCGACCCCCAGATCGACTTCAGCGACATCGACCAGGTCAAGCGCACCGCCGAGTACTGCAACCAGCTGCCGGTGCACGAGCGCAGCCCGTGGGCCGGCGACCTCGTCTTCACCGCCTTCAGCGGCTCCCACCAGGACGCGATCAAGAAGGGCTTCGAGGCCATGGAGGCCCGTGCCGCCGCCGAGGGCGTGTCGGTCGACGAGATCGAATGGGCCGTGCCCTACCTGCCGGTCGACCCGAAGGACCTGGGGCGCTCCTACGAGGCGGTCATCCGCGTCAACTCGCAGTCGGGCAAGGGCGGGGTGGCGTACCTGCTGAAGAGCGACCACGCCCTCGACCTGCCGCGCAAGCTGCAGATCGAGTTCTCCGGCGTCGTGCAGGGCAAGACCGACGCCGAGGGCGGCGAGGTCACCAGCAGCCAGATCTGGGACATCTTCACCGACGAGTACCTGCCGTCTCCGGTGGAGGACGAGCGCTGGGGCCGGTTCGAGCTGCTCTCCACGCGCACGTCGAGCGACATGTCCGGCGACATCGAGCTGTCGGTGACCCTGCGCGACGGCGAGGCCTCCGCGCCGGCGACCGGCCGCGGCAACGGACCCGTCGCCGCATTCGTCGACATCCTCGCCCAGCACGGCTTCGACGTCACGGTCTACGACTACGTCGAGCACGCGCTCAGCGCCGGCGGCGACGCGCAGGCCGCGGCCTACGTCGAGCTGCAGGTCGACGGCGACCGCCTGTGGGGCGTCGGCATCGACGGCGACATCTCGACGGCCAGCCTCAAGGCCATCGTGTCGGGCGTCAACCGCGCCATCCGCACGCGTCGCGGCGCCCTCGCCTCCGTCTGAGCACGGCCATGGCCTACGCTCACGGTCACCACGAGAGCGTGCTGCGGTCGCATGCCGCGCGCTCGGTCGCGGACTCCGCGGCCTACCTCATCCCGCACCTCCGGCCCGGCGTCAGCATCCTCGATGTGGGCGCCGGCCCCGGCACCATCACGGTCGACCTCGCCGACCGCGTCCAGCCGGGACACGTCGTCGGAGTGGATGCCTCACCCGACGTCGTCGCGCGGGCGGCGTCGATCGCGGGAGAGCGCGACAACCTCGCGTTCGAGGTCGGCGACGCCTACGCCTTGGACGCGCCCGACGGCTCCTTCGACATCGTCCACGCCCACCAGGTGCTGCAGCACCTGGAACGACCCGTCGAGGCGCTCCGGGAGTTCCGGCGCGTGGCGGGCCCGCACGGACTCGTCGCCGCGCGCGACGTCGATTACGGGGGAGTGATCTGGTACCCGCGCCTGCCCGAGCTCGACGAGTGGATCACGGTCTACCTCGCCGTGCACCGCGGCGTCTCGGGCGAGCCGGATGCCGGACGCCGCCTCAAGCACTGGGCGCGACAGGCCGGCTTCGCGTCGGTCACTTCGTCGGCGAGCGTCTGGCTGTTCGAGACCGAGGCCAAGCGCGAGTGGTGGGGCGGCATGTGGGCCGACCGCGCCGTCTCGTCCGACTTCGCGGCGCACGCCGTGCGCCTGGGCGTGGCCGACGCGGAGACGCTCGAGCGCATCTCGACGGCGTGGCGCACGTGGGCGGCCGACCCCGACGCCTGGATCCTCCTGCCCCACGGGGAGATCATCGCGACCGGCTGACACGGCCACGAGACCCGCGAGACTGCAGCGGCGCGGCGAGACGTAGGGCGTGACCCACGGTCTCGTCGTGCCGTTGCAGTCTCGCCGGGAACGGCCGGCCGGCGTGAGGCGGATGCTACGGCTTGATGATCGGGATGGCCGAAGTCTCCACGGCCACCTTCCGCCGGTGCAGCGCGCGCTGCTCCGGCAGGGAGATGTCGAACACCACCGCGAGCAGCCGGATGACGGTCGTCACCGCGATCGCGATCAGCGATGCGGCGAGGGACGGCGCACCGGCCGACTGCGCCCCGGCCAGCACCGCGCAGCCGACGAGAGCGGCCACCGCGTAGAGCGACCCGACGTGCATGATGGCGACGGGCAGCCCCATGATCATGTCGCGCAGGATGCCGCCGCCGACCGCCGAGCAGACGCCGACGAAGATCGCGGGCACGACGGGAAGCCCGAGCGTGAGGGCCTTCGTCGTGCCGAAGGCCCCGAACAGCCCGATGACGACGGCATCGAGGCCCACGATCGCGGCGTTGAGCCGCTGGAAGAGCCCGGCCAGCAGCATCCCGATCAGCGCGGCGCCGGTGGCGGTCAGCAGGTACCAGTTGCTCTGCAGCGTCGCCGGGGGGACGTTGAGCAGCAGGTCGCGGATGAGGCCGCCGCCCATGCCCATCACGATGCCGATGATGGCGACGCCGAGGAGGTCGAGCCGCCGGTCCTCCCCGCGGAAACCCGAGGCGAACAGCGCACCCTGCACCCCGCCCAGCCCGACGGCGATCAGGTCCGCCCACAGCGGGATGATGAGCCCTTGTCCGTCCACCTCACCATTGTGGCCGCCCGCCCGCCGCGGCACAGGACGCCGCGCGACAGGCGGTCGCGCTCGGGGGACACGGCACGCCACCGGCCGGGTGGAGGGTCGTCGGGAGATAATGGAACGTGCCCACCTACCGCGACGAGGTCGTGGTGCTGCGCACCCACAAGCTGGGTGAGGCGGACCGGATCCTCACGATGCTCAGCCGACGGAACGGCAAGATCCGTGCCGTCGCGAAGGGCGTCCGGCGCACCTCCTCGCGCTTCGGCGCACGGCTCGAGCCGTTCATGGTCGCCGACGTGCAGCTGTATCAGGGCCGCAACCTCGACATCGTGCAGCAGGCGGAGTCGCTCGGCGCATACGGTGCCGACATCGCCGTCCACTACGACCGCTACACCTCCGCCAGCGCCATGGTGGAGACGGCCGACCGGCTGAACGAGGCGGAGTCCACCCCGGAGCAGTATCTGCTGCTCGTCGGCGGGCTGCGAGCGCTGTCGCGCGGCGAGCACGCGTCGCGCAGCATCCTGGACTCCTATCTTCTGCGCGCGATGGCGCTGTCGGGGTGGGCCCCGGGACTCGCGGACTGCGCCCGCTGCGGCGCCCCCGGGCCCCACGACGCGTTCGTCGCGCAGCTCGGCGGCATCGTCTGCTCGTCCTGCGCGCCCACCGGTGCCGCGCGCCTGGACGGCACCACGATCGGGCTGCTGAACGCGCTCATGGCCGGCGACTGGGACGACGTCGACGCCGCGCCGCCGGGCGCGGAGGCCGCGGCATCCGGTCTCATCGCGGCCTACGCTCAGTGGCACCTGGAGCGCGGCATCCGCTCGCTAGAACACGTGGAGGGTCTGCGGTGAGTCCTCGTCCGTACACGCATCGCGACGCCGTGCCGTATCGGCCGCTCGACTGGACGGGCGTGTATCCGCCCGCCTTCCCGCGCGGGCGAGTGCCGAAGCACGTCGCGATCGTGATGGACGGCAACGGACGCTGGGCCAACCGGCGAAGCCAGACGCGCATCGAAGGTCACAAGGCGGGGGAGGCCGCGCTCCTGGACGTCGTCGCCGGCGCGATCCAGGCAGGCGTCACGCACCTCTCCGTCTACGCGTTCTCGACCGAGAACTGGGCGCGTTCGCCCGAGGAAGTGCGTTTCCTCATGGGCTTCAACCGCGATGTGCTCCACCGTCGACGCGATCAGCTGAACGAGTGGGGCGTGCGCATCCGCTGGTCGGGACGCAAGCCGCGCCTGTGGAACTCGGTCATCAAGGAGCTGCAGTACGCCGAGAAGCTCACCGAGGGCAACGACGTCCTCACCCTCACCATGTGCGTCAACTACGGCGGGCGGGTGGAGATCGCCGACGCGGTCCGCTCCATCGCCGACGATGTCGCGGCCGGGCGCCTCCGGCCGTCCGCGGTGTCCGAGAAGCTCATCCAGCGCCGGCTCTACCAGCCCGACATGCCCGACGTCGACCTGTTCGTCCGCTCCAGCGGCGAGCAGCGCACGTCGAACTTCCTGCTCTGGGAGTCGGCGTACGCCGAGTTCGTCTTCCTCGACACCCTCTGGCCCGACTTCACCCGCGCCGACCTGTGGAACGCCATCGGCATCTATCTCGACCGCGATCGCCGCTTCGGCGGCGCCGTCGACACCCCCGAGCCGCCGGCTCTCTGAGCAGGGTCCTGAAATCCGGATGCCGCGGCCTCGGCCCCGTCCGGAATAGACCGCGCATCCCCGGCGGTTGCACGGGATATGACGGATGCCATCAAGATCGACGTGTGGAGCGACATCGCCTGCCCCTGGTGCTACATCGGCAAGCGCAACCTGGAGACGGGGCTCGCCGCGGCATCCGCTGACGAGGACGCCCCCGTCGTCGAGGTGACCTACCACTCCTACGAGTTGTCGCCCGACACCCCCGTCGACTTCGAGGGCGGCGAGTACGACTACCTCGCGCAGCACAAGGGCATCACCCCCGATCAGGCGCGGCAGATGCTCGAGCGCGTGACCGGCGTCGCCGCCGATGCGGGCCTGCAGTACCGCTTCGACCTGCTGCAGCACACCAACACCGTGAAGGCGCACGAGCTCCTGCACTTCGCGAAGGAGAAGGGGCGCCAGCTCGAGCTCGCCGAGCGGCTCATGTCGGCCTACTTCACCGAGGGACGCCACGTCGGCCGGATCGAGGAGCTCGCCGCCCTCGCCGCAGACGCCGGACTCGACTTCGCCGAGGCGGAGGAGGCTCTGCGCTCGGGTCGGTACCTCGACGCGGTGCGCGCCGATCAGGCCCAGGCGACCTCGTACGGCATCAACGGGGTGCCGTTCTTCGTGATCGACGGACGCTACGGCGTCAGCGGCGCGCAGCCCGCCGAGGCGTTCACGCAGATCGCCCGCCAGGTGTGGGCGGAGCGGCGCGCCGACGCCGACGCCGTCGTCTGAGACGCGGTGTCAGCGGGGAAGACCCTGTCAGCGGGGGAGGTTCTCCTCGATCACGGCGACGATGGCCGGGTCGTCGGGCTTCGTCGTCGGACGGAAGCGGTGCACCGCCCCGCCCGGCGTGAGGACGAACTTCTCGAAGTTCCAGAGGATCGGGCCCTTCTTGCCCTCCTCGTCCTTCGCCTTCTTGAGCGCCTTGTAGAGGTCCGCCGCCCCCGGGCCGTTCACCTTCACCTTGTCGGCGATCGGGAAGCTGACGCCCCACGTGGCGGAGCAGTATTCGAGGATCTCCTCCATGGACCCGGGCTCCTGTCCCATGAACTGGTTGCAGGGGAAGCCGAGCACCGTGAAGCCGCGGTCGCCGTACGTGCGCTGCAGCTCTTCGAGCTGCTCGTACTGCGGGGCGAGGCCGCAGCGCGAGGCGACGTTGACGATGAGGACCACCTTGTCGTCATAGTCCCGCAGCGAGGCCTGGGCGCCGTCGGAGGTGGTGAAGGGGATGTCGCGGAGCGAGATCTGAGCGGGGGCGGTCATGGGGCGATCCTACGACCGCTTCTTCGGAGCCGGGTCCGCCTCCCGCGGGTCCGCGGTCTCGCCGACGCCTCCCCGATGACGCGGCGAAGGTACCGTCGCACGGAGCCGACCGGAGCGGTCGGACTCCGCCCGGCATCTGGGAGAATGAAGGGATGACCACCGCCCTGTCCTCCGCCCCGGCGCTGCGCATCGGGCCCCTCGGCCTCGACGCGCCCGTGATCCTGGCGCCGATGGCCGGGATCACCAACACCGCCTTCCGGCGTCTCTGCCGCGAGTACGGCGCCGGCCTGTACGTGAGCGAGATGATCACCTCGCGTGCGCTCGTCGAGCGAAACGACACGACGATGCGCCTCATCCGCCATCACGAGTCCGAGACGCCGCGGTCGATCCAGCTCTACGGTGTCGACCCGCGCACGATGTCGGAGGCCGTGCGCATCCTCGTCGCCGAAGACCACGCCGACCACATCGACCTGAACTTCGGATGCCCCGTCCCCAAGGTGACGCGCAAGGGCGGCGGTGCCGCTCTCCCGTGGAAGCTCGGCCTGTTCCGCGACATCGTCGAGGGCGCCGTGAAGGCCGCCGGCGATGTGCCCCTCACTGTGAAGATGCGCAAGGGCATCGACTCCGACCACCTGACCTACCTCGACGCGGGGCGCATCGCCCAGGACGCCGGCGTCGCGGCCATGGCCCTGCACGCCCGCACCGCGTCGGAGTTCTACTCCGGCACGGCCGACTGGTCGGCCATCGCGGCGCTCAAGGAAGCCGTGACCGACGTGCCGGTCCTCGGTAACGGCGACATCTGGTCGGCGGAGGACGCCGTGCGGATGATGGCCGAGACCGGGTGCGACGGCGTCGTCGTCGGCCGCGGCTGCCTCGGCCGACCCTGGCTGTTCGGCGACCTCGCCCGCGCCCTGGGCGGTCCGGAGGCCGCCGCCGCGCCGGTCGTCGACGCCACTCTAGGCTTCGTCGCCGACGCCTTCCGTCGTCACGCCGAGCTGCTCGTCGAGTTCTTCGAGGACGAGGGCCGCGGATGCCGCGACATCCGCAAGCACGTCGCCTGGTACTTCAAGGGCTATCCCGTGGGCGGCGACACCCGCGCGGCGCTGGCGACGGTGTCGACCCTTGAGGAGATCGACGCCCTGCTGGCCACCCTCGACCTCGACGCGCCGTACCCCGGTGCCGCGGCGGAAGGACAGCGCGGTCGCGCGGGCACGCCCAAGCGTCCCGCCCTGCCCGATGGGTGGCTGGACTCCCGTGAGCTGGGGGCCGCGGCATCCACCGCCCTCGCCGATGCGGAACTCCACCACAGTGGCGGCTGACGGCTCGGCGGTCGGCGCACTGCCCGTGCGGCCGGCCGGCTACGGGGAGGCGGACGCCGCACGCTTCCACCGCGAGCAGCACCGCTCGCAGCGCGACGACTTCGCGCGCGACCGTGCGCGGGTGCTCCATTCCGCCGCGCTGCGCCGGCTCGCCGCCAAGACGCAGGTGCTCTCTCCCGCCAGCCCCGCCGACTTCGCCCGCAACCGCCTGACGCACTCTCTCGAGGTCGCCCAGGTGGGCAGGGAGCTCGCGACGGCGCTCCAGCTCTCGCCGGACGTGGTCGACACCGCCTGCCTCAACCACGACCTGGGGCACCCGCCGTTCGGTCACAACGGGGAGCGGGCGCTGAACGACTGGGCCGAGTCGATCGGCGGCTTCGAGGGCAACGCCCAGACGCTGCGCATCGTCACGCGCCTCGAGCCGAAGGTGCACGACGGCGAGGGCCGCAGCTTCGGGCTGAACCTCACCCGCGCCAGCCTCGACGCGACGTGCAAGTACCCCTGGACCGCTGAGAACCCGGTGCCCGACCCGGGCGGACGGCTGAAGTTCGGCGTGTACCCCGACGACGAGCCGGTCTTCCGCTGGATGCGCGAGGGCGCGCCCGGGCGGGTGCGCTGCATCGAGGCGGAGGTCATGGACCTCTCCGACGACATCGCCTACTCGGTGCACGACTTCGAGGACGCCATCGTCAACGGCTACCTCGACCCGGCGCGGCTGGCCGACCCGGCCGAGCACGAGTCGCTCCTCAACGCCATCCAGACGTGGGTCGGGTTCGACTTCGCGCGCGATGAGCTGGCCGACGCCCTCTTCCGGGTGATGCGGCTCCCCGAGTGGCTCGACGGCTTCGACGGCACCCGTACCTCCCTCGCCCAGCTCAAGAACCTCACCTCCGACCTGATCGGCCGCTTCGCCCGCGCGGCGACCACCGCCACGCGCGAGGCGTACCCCGCCACCGTGCTCACGCGGTACCGGGCGCACGTCGTCGTGCCGCGGGTCGTGGAGGCCGAGATGGCCGTGCTGAAGGGGATCATCGGCGCCTTCGTCGTCTCGATCGACGGACGGAAGGTGCTCTACAAGGAGCAGCGGACTGTGCTGAAGCGCCTCGCGTCGGCGCTGTGGGAGCGCCCGGAGGCGCTGGACGGCATCCACGCCGCCGACTACGCGGCCGCCGACACGGAGGCGGCGAAGCGCCGCGTCATCGTCGACCAGGTCGCCAGTCTCACCGACCAGCACGCCATCGCGTGGCACGGGCGCCTGGTGGGCGACGTGGATGCGGCATCCCTCGGCATCTGGGCTCCGGGCGCGCGCCCGCCCGTGCGGACGGAAGCCCGCTGATGGCCGGGCGCATCCGTCAGGCCGACGTCGACGAGGTCAAGGCCCGCACGAACATCGGCGACATCATCGGGGAGCGCGTCGCCCTGAAGCCGGCGGGTGTCGGATCGCTGAAGGGCCTCTGCCCCTTCCACGACGAGCGCAGCCCGAGCTTCAACGTGCGCCCGCAGGTCGGCTTCTACCACTGCTTCGGCTGCGGCGAGTCGGGCGACGTCTACTCGTTCCTGCGGGCCATGGACCACGTCTCGTTCACCGAGGCGGTCGAGTCGCTCGCCGGGCGCATCGGCTACACGCTGCACTACGAGGACGGCGGCTCCGCGCCCGAGACGGCCGGGCGCTCGCGCCTCTACGCCGCCAACGCCGCGGCCGCCGAGTTCTACCGCGCGCAGCTGCTCGCCCCCGAGGCGGGCGTCGCCCGCTCGTTCCTGGGGGAGCGTGGCTTCGACGCCGGCGCGGCGGCGCATTTCGGCGTCGGCTACGCGCCGAAGGGGTGGCAGGGCCTCACCGACGCCCTCCTCCCGCAGGGCTTCACGCGGGAGGAGCTGCTGGCCGCCGGGCTCGTCTCCTCCGGTCAGCGCGGTGTCTACGACCGGTTCCGCGGACGCCTCGTCTGGCCGATCCGCGACGTGACCGGGCAGGTCATCGGGTTCGGCGCCCGTCGGCTCTTCGACGACGACAACGGCCCGAAGTACCTCAACACGCCTGAGACGGCGATCTACAAGAAGGCGCAGGTGCTCTACGGGCTCGACCTCGCCAAGCGCGAGATCTCGCGCGAGCACCGCGTCGTGGTGGTCGAGGGCTACACCGACGTCATGGCCTGCCACCTGGCCGGCATCACGACCGCCATCGCCACGTGCGGCACCGCCTTCGGCTCCGACCACATCACCGTGCTGCGCCGCGTCATGGGCGATGACACGGCCTCGGGCGAGGTCGTCTTCACCTTCGACCCGGATGCCGCGGGCCAGAAGGCGGCGCTGCGCGCCTTCGCCGACGAGAAGCGCTTCGCGGCCCAGACGTACGTCGCCGTCGCGCCGGGCGGTCTCGACCCGTGCGACCTACGCCTTCAGCGCGGCGACGGTGCCGTACGCACCCTCATGGACACCAAGGTGCCGATGTTCGAGTTCGTCATCGACCAGCGGCTCAAGGGCTTCGACCTGGCGTCGGTCGAGGGCCGTGCCGGCGGGCTGCGATCGGCGGCGCCCATCGTGGCCGACATCCGCGATCCCGCGCTGCGCCCGGGATACACCCGCGTGCTCGCCCGCCGCCTCGGGCTCGACCTCCCCGAGGTCGACAAGGCCGTGCAGCAGGCGGCCCGCGCCGCCGCCGGCCGCGACCGCAGAGACGCCGCCGCGGCCGACGCCCGTCCCGGCGCGTCCGCCCCCGACCGGTCGGCCGACGCGGCCTCGGCCGACGACGTGCCCGGCGAGGGCCTGCTCCGCGTCACCATCGCGACCCTGCCGCGCTCGGCCGACACCGCCCTCGAGCGCGATGCCCTGATGGGCTTCCTCCAGTTCGGTCACCGCATCGACGCGACGCTCCTCACACGGGCGCTCGGCCTGCCGTTCCGCCACCCCGCCCTCGAAGCGGTGCGCCAGAGCATCGTCGCGGCCGACATGTCGCGCCCGGGATGGGCCGCGGCGGCCGTCACCGCCGTCCGGGAGCCGTTCCGCTCGCTCGGCGCCGAGCTGCTCACGGCATCGTTCCCCGCGCGGGACGACGAGCACGCCGTGGCCTCGACGACCTCCCTCGCGAAGGGCCTGATCATGCGGGAGCTCGAGGGGAAGAAGCGGGAGCTGCTCGGGCACATCCAACGTGTGGCGCCCGACTCCGAGGAGGGCCGCACCGTGCGTCTGCGCCTCCGCGAGATCGACCTGGAGCGCCAGGCCGTCATCGACGCGGAGTAGCGCCCGGCGCATCCGCGGGGCAGGATGAACAGGTGTCCCGCCAGAAAGATGCCGACGTCGCCATCCGCAGCACCGATCTGTCGGTCGCCCGCGCGTCCGGACGCGGCGGCTCCACTGCCCGCGTCGTCGACGGCGTCTCGTTCGAGCTGCCGCACGCCGCGTCGCTCGCCGTGATGGGGCCCACGGGCGCCGGGAAGTCGAGCCTCGCGGCCGTCCTGGCCGGTGCCGACGAGCCGGGGCTCGCCGTCGTCGGCGGCGCCGCGCACGTCGAGGGCATCCCCGTGCGACGCCCAGGACGCGCGCACCGCACACTCACTTACGTGACCGGCTACCTCGCCCAGTCGGCCGGCGCGCACCTCCCCGCGCGCCAGACGGTCGCCGAGGTCATCTCCGAGCCGATCACGAGCCGCGACCGGCGTGTCAACGCCCGCGCTCTGGCCGTGCGCGTCGCGACGCTCCTCGACGAGATGCAGCTCCCGCTCGGAGCCTCGGCGAAGTACCCCTACGAGCTGAGCGCGGGCATGCGGCAGCGCGTTGCATTCGCGCGGGCACTGGTGCTGCAGCCGCGCGTGCTCATCGCCGACGAGCCGTTCTCGAACATGGACGTCGAGGTGCGCACGGCGGCGCGCGAGGCCATCATCCGCCGCCGCGACGCATACGGCATGTCGACGCTCGTGGTGACGAACGAGAAGGATGTCGCGATCGAGCTGGGCGCCGCCGTGCTGGTGCTGCGTGCCGGCCATCCGATCGCCTACGGTCCCACGGCCACCGACCTCATGTGGTCGCCCAGCGCCGACCCCGGACACCGTCTCATCGCCTCCTGATGTCAGAAGCACCCGTCGGCGTTTGCTAGCATGGTGTGGTTGCCCGGCGTCAGCCGGGCTCTTCCTCGGTAGCTCAATTGGCAGAGCAATCGGCTGTTAACCGATAGGTTCTTGGTTCGAGTCCAAGCCGGGGAGCGAACGGCCCTGGGCTCCACCCCGGGGCCGTTCCTCGTTTCCGGGGAACGCGCGTCGCGCGGTGGGGTATCAGGCGTCGATGTCGTCGACGCCCGGCATCCAGGCCTGACCCGGACGCCCCCAGCCGCGCTTGCGGGCGATCTTCTGCACGGTCTTCCAGTCGCCGTCGTCGAGGCGATCGATGTAGAGGATGCCGTCGAGGTGGTCGAACTCGTGCTGCATGATGCGGGCGCGCCATCCGTCCACGTCGATCATGACCGGCGCTCCGTCCAGATCCGTTCCCGTCACGCGGACGCGGTCGGAGCGACGAAGGGCGAAACGCTCTCCGGGGAAGGAGAGGCAGCCTTCCGACTCGTCGTCCGGGTCGGGATCGCCCGGCTCCGGCGGCGTCATCCACAGCTCCGGGTTGATGATCACGCCGCGCCAGGGGAGGCCGTCGTCATCCGCATAGCTGTACGTGTAGATCCGCAGCGACACCCCGACCTGGGGAGCAGCGAGACCGACGCCGGGCGCGGCATCCATCGTCTCGAACATGTCCTCCACGAGCGCGCGCACCTCGGGGGTGATCTCCTCGACGGGAGCGGCGTGGGAGTGGAGGGCGGGATCTCCCATGATGCGAATCGGCAGAACGGCCATGCCTTGAGCCTATCCAGCGCCTCGTGCGGTTAGTGTCGGACCGTGATCTGGGTGCGCGGCGACATCGACAATCTCGGCGACGTCCGTGACGCACTGGTCGGCGTCTTCGACAACCCGTCGCTGCTGATCGGCATCCCGCTCGCCCTGCTGGGCGCGGTGTTCATGTCGTTCGGTGCGCAGTATCAGCACCGCGGCGTCACCAAGGTCGAGGCGATGTCCGGGGGAGCGGCCTCCGGAGGACTGTCGCTGACCCAGCTCAAGCGCCTCATCACGCGACCCTCGTGGGTGCTGGGAACGGTCATGCTCGGGCTCGCGATCGTCTGCCAGCTGGGTGCGCTGTCGTTCGCGCCCCTCATCGTCGTCCAGCCGCTCGGCGCCATCGCGCTCGTGATCACGACGCTGCTGAACGCCCGCATCAGCGGTCTGAATCCGACGAAGCGCTCCATCCGGGCGATCATCGAGTGCGTCGGCGGCATCTTCATCTTCGTGACGATCGCCGCGCTCGTGGCCACCGACGAGCCGGTCACCACACCTCAGCTCGTCACCGTCCTCATCATCCTCGCCGTCGTCACCGTCGTGCTCGCGGCGCTGTGGCTCTGGCTGCGCGCCCGCATCGGCGCGCTGTTCTACATCGTGGCCGCCGGCGTCATGTTCGGCTTCGTCGCGACGCTCGCGAAGGTCGTCATCAGCCGCATCCAGACCGGCGACGTCGAGTGGTTCACCGTGCTGTGCATCGTCTCCCTGCTCCTGGCGGCGGGCATCGGCTCGTACTTCGTGCAGACCGCGTACTCCTCCGGTCCGCCCGACCTGGTCATCGCCGGCCTCACGGTGATCGACCCGATCGTCGCGATCCTCATCGGACTGCTGGTGCTGGGCGAGGCGCAGAATGCGCCGCTGTGGGCGTACATCGGCTTCGGCATCGCGGGCGTGATCGCGGTGATCGGCGTCTACGACCTGGCGCGCAACCACCCCCAGATCAAGAGCGACAGCGGCGGGCTCCCGATCACGCGCGGCAGCGACGCGGAGGAGCCGCCCAGCGCCAAGGCGAAGTCGACGACGCCGCGGTTCGACGAGGCCGTGGCGAAGGTGTGGCCGAACCCGCCCGTCGACGACGACCGTCCGCCGCGCCGCTGATCCGCTGAGCCGCTGAGCCGACGACGCGTCCCCGGTACACTCGCCATGCAGGGGGCGGTGGCCAAGCTGGTCAAGGCAGCGGGCTCATAACCCGACGATCGTGGGTTCAAGTCCCACCCGCCCTACGAAAAGCCCGGAATTCCGCGGTAAAACGGTGCGCAGAGGTTGCAGCATCGGCGCCTCGAGTCCATTTTCGGGGCCATTTTTGGACGTTTTAAACGCTGGGTACGCATTAGATGCCGGTAGCCACGCGTTCCCTCGCATCGCGCGAGTCCTCTGATGTTGGCTTGTCGGGGGAGTGTTTCTCGTTTGGAGTACGGGCTCGTGATTCCTTCCGCGAGTGCGCGTTCGGTCGCGTCGTCGCGCTCCCCCCGCTGCGGGCCGTGACCTTGCGTGCACTCGAATCGAGAGATGGGCCTACCCTGAGCACGCGCCGCGCATGTCTCGTGCATGACAGACGGAGACACCAGCAACAACACTCAACGTCCCCCCGCGGTGTGGATGCAGCGGTACGACCAGGTGCGGCGATTCGCCCAATCCGCGGGGCGCCTGCCCACTCAGGCATCGACGACCGACTCGGCGTTGGTGACGTGGATGTCGAATCAGCGGCGCTCGTGGAATCTCAGCGCAGAGCAGCAGCGGCTGTTGGCAGAGCTGCCTGGCTGGCGATGGGCTCCGCACGAAGAACGGTGGGAGGAGCGTGCCGAAGACCTACGCATGTTCGTCGCCGCGCACGGTCGTCCACCGCGCGTGCGGGCGGTTCATGCCCGCGAACGTTCCCTCGGCCAGTGGTACTCGCGGCAGCGACTCGCCCACCAGCGAGGCGAACTCAACCCCCGCCGGGCGGTCGCGTTCTCCTACGCCATCCGCGGTCTGACCACGTCGTGACCCGCGTTCGCAGAAATTGCATCGGCCTCGACGGAGACAACCGTAGGGTCACTCCTGCCCCGTACACATCAACTCTCGGGCCGGCGATGTGGACGGTGCACGGAAAAATCTGGGCGCCGCGTACACGATAACCATGACCGAGACACTGAACACATTGCTCACTCAGGAACAGCTTGCTGAGTTCCTCCAAGTACCTGTCCGCACCGTCGAGGGATGGAGATCACGGGCCTACGGACCGCGGTTCCTTCGCATCGGCAAGCACGTCCGCTACCGGCCGGGCTCCATCGCCGCGTGGCTCGACGAGATGGGCGCACGCTGATGGCCGGGCGCCCGAAAACCCCCGTCGGGAAGCTGGGGAAAATTACCATCACGGACCTCGGAGATCGTGTACTCGCCGGCGGACACACCCGCGATGCTGGAGGGCGGAGTCGTCGGCTGAGGGTGAGCGCACCGACCGAGGCGGAGGCCCGTACTTTGATCGCGCGGAAGGCTGAGTCCCTAGCGATGACGGGCGAGATCACCGCCGACACCGCGCTCTCAGAGCTGCTCCAGCAGTGGATCGAGGATCGGGTTGACCGTGTCCGCCCGCAGACCACACGGATGTACCGGGACACGGTGCGTTGGTTGGCGCCCTTCGTTGGGGCTTTGACCGTTGCTGAGCTTCGCCCGGCCACGATCAAGCGGATCCTCACCAGGGTCGAGAAGGAGCGGTCGTCGTCCGCGGCTCACCACGCCAGGGTCGCCTTGAGCGGAGCGCTCGGCCTCGCCGTCGAGGAAGACGTGATCAGCAGCAACCCGGTCCTGAGCCTGCGTCGGCGCGAGCCTAAGCCGACTGTTCCGATCGCCCTCGGGTCGAGGGAGGTGTTGGCCCTGAGGTCCGCCATCGTCAGGCGCGAAGAGCGTGTCCGTTCCACCGCAGGGCAAGGTCCAGCGTTCGTCCTGCGGTGGGTGGTGGAACTCCAGCTCGGGTCTGGCCTCCGCATCGCGGAGGTGCTCGCCCTACGGATGATGGACTACGACGCGGGCGCTGGCACCATCGCCGTCCTAGGGACGCTGACCGACAACGAGCAATGGGAACTTGTCCGCCAGCCGGAGCTGAAGGGGCGTGGGCAAGCTCGCCAAGTTCGGCTCCCTGTGTTCGCTGTCGCGGCCATCGAAGAGGCCATCGCGCACACTCCGCGCGGCGGTCAGCGGCGCCCGACCGACCCTCTGATCCAGGGACGTGCACCGGGATGGATTTCCCCGC
The DNA here is from genome assembly GCF_047237905.1 of Microbacterium jepli. Taxonomy (NCBI): domain Bacteria; kingdom Bacillati; phylum Actinomycetota; class Actinomycetes; order Micrococcales; family Microbacteriaceae; genus Microbacterium; species Microbacterium jepli. The sequence continues at coordinate 1,903,356 of NZ_JBDFLW010000005.1, forward strand.
GAAACGTCCGTCGGTCAATGCGAACGCTGCGCTCCGACGAGGAGCTGGTCGAGGTGTTCACCTCGACCGGTATCGACATCAAGGAGTTGACGCCTCACCTGCTCCGGCGCACCGCGGCCACCCTGGTCGCGATCCACAGCGGCAACTTGACTGACGCTCAAGCCCTTCTTGGACACAGCGACCTCCGCACGACCCGTCAGCACTATGCAGGCTCCGCCTACACCACGGTCGGCTCAGCCACCGCGCTCGACGAGATCTTGGGATCCACGGTGAGCGACTGACGCGAGCTGCCTCCAAGACAGTCCCCGGTGCCAAATACGCGGCACCGGGGACTGTCTACCTTCTCTGTTGCTATCGCAGGTAGGTATGGGCCGGAGTCGGCTACCCGCTCAAGCAGAGAAGCCGGCCCGATGACGCTGCGAGTGGCTCTGGCGTGTGTCCCGATGTCAATCGCACGGGTGGCGAGCGGTGGCCCAGCCCCGTCGTGGAACACTCATGGTCGCGTCGAGGTAGAGCTGCCTGTCGGGACCGCGCATAGAGACTCTGCAAGCCCAAGCCTTGGGCAATCTCAAGAACGAAAGCTCAGCTATGTCTATCAACTCGATGTTCGACATCTCCTCCGTCTCGTCCATGGCCTCGGACGGCACTCCCGCCTGGAGGCGGTACCGCCGGGATAGTGCCAGCCGGGTGACTGAGGAAGGCAACCTCGTCTTGTCTGTCGACGATCTGTTCACCTCGGACCCGGGAGCCGCTCTTGCGGAATGGGCGGCCTTTGCCGGGTTCTCGCTGGCTGATGTTCCCCTCGTCGGCGCGGAGACAATGCTCATCCTCCGAACTCTGTACCAGGCACTCGGCGATGTCCCTCCGGAATCCGACCTGGTCCGTGCAATGCGTGCGGTCAACGACGGGGGCTCGACTAGCTTGTTGCCGGACTTCCGAGTCATCGTGGACGGCACCTTCATCGTCGCGTGCCTCATCGGCGCATACTGTGGACCGTTCCGCGAGCTAAACGACTACTTGAATGAAATCGACCGGCGACTTGAGGACACGTCGCCCCTGCATCACGCTTGAGACCTCGAGCAGCCACGCCCGTCCTCGCGCAGGCTTGAACAATCTCGCCGCCGCCGCCGCCGCCGCCGACGCCGACGCCGACGACGCGGAACCGGTAGCGGCGTCGGCGATTCTGTTTGTCGCGACCACCTCCAGCCGCCGTCCCCTGACGCCGGCGAAGCCGCTTCGAGCAAGGCGGAGAAGCGGCGGTTGCCAGGCCTGCCGACCTCGGCGCCTTCCGACCCTCGGCCCGCCATCGAGAAGATGGCTACGTCGATGCCGCCATGTGTGAAAACGATTCGGAAGAAGTCGAGTCGGTGTGCAGCGGCTCCCGAGGCGCCCTCCAGCTAGGGGACTCACGCTTTACTGTCGAGCAGGGTTCCTCGGGCCGACGCATGGAGGAAGCGCGCCAGGGGGCGAACATTCTCAACGCGGGGTCGAAGCGTCGGGCGCCGACATGGTCGATGTTTCCCGTACTGCTGAAGACCACACCCAGGCCTTGTGCTCGATCGAGCCGATTATGAAGCGGATGGCGATGGCGTTCGCGGTCCAGCTGAGGACCTCCGACTCAACGAGGACCGGTGTGCCCACGGATCGGACCCAAGCGTGCGCCCGCTTCGGCTGCGGATCGCGTGTGATCGGTTCCGTATCCAGGCCGAGCTCCTCCCGACTGAGGGACTGCAGCGGGCCCGCTGTCGCTGCTATCCGCTCGACGATGCGTTGATCCATCAGCTTGTCGAAATGGTGCGCATAGCGTTTCGAGGTACCGATGGCTGGCCTCCTCTCGCGGGGGGCCCAGTCTAGTCGCATTCGAACAGGTGTACTAATATCGGACACTATGAGCACGACGGCGACGGCCCCCGAGACGACGCTATGGCTGGTCAACGACATCCCCGCCCGGATGATCTACAACGGCCGTCGGTGGCGCGTCACGGACACACCCACCCGGCTTCGGGAGTCGGTATGGTCAGCACCGCTGGAGCACCACCACGGGCTCTACGGATGGCGTTTCCAGGCCACCGACCCGGCAGGGGAAAGCGTCGTGTTCGACGCGTACCGCACCGAGGACGATTGGCACGTACACCGCGCTTACGCCTGATTCGGCGTGGCGCCGTCGTAGCTGAGCGCGAACCTCACTGTGCAGGGCGCACGAACCGCCCATGGGTCTTGTGCCCCTCGTATTCGGGAAACAGAACTCGCGCGGATCGGTTGAACGTTCCCTCGAGGTACTTCAACAGTCGCGCTTTAGGGCGTGCGTTGATGATGATCGCCACGAAAAGCAGGCGGTGGGGTGCGCCAGCGTTGCGTGGTTTGGTGAGCCGGTCAGCCGGAACCTGCTGCTCGGCTCTCGGCCAGCCGACCGAAATCGACTCGAACGGTGCGACCGTAGCGAGGGTGAAGCTCGCGGACCCCTCAATCTCTACACGCGGTTCTTCGACTCGCGGCACCGTCTCGAGCTGATGTGTCGCAGGGTAAAGGTCATGCTTCGCTTCCTGCTCGCCGCCGTCGCAACGGTGTTCCGCGCGCGGTCAGTGGAACAGCCGGCGCCAGACGTTCGTGTCCGCCAGGTCGAGGAGTTCATCCCCGCGGCCGGAGAAGACCGTGCGCAGCGCGTAGAGCGCGAAGCCCTTCGCCTGGGCCGCGGTAATGGAGGGCGGGATGCTCAGCTCCTGACGGGCGACGACCACGTCGACGACGGCGGGTCCCGGTTCATCGAGCGCACGCTCGAGCGTGTAGGCGAGCTCGCTCGCCTGCTCCACCCGGTAGCCGGCGATGCCCGCACCTCGAGCAATGGCGGCGTAGTCGGTGGGGGCGAGGTCCGTGCCGAAGTTGATCGTCCCCGCAGCCTTCATCTCGAGCTCGACGAAGTTGAGGGACGAGTTGTTGAACACCACGATCTTCACATCGAGGTCGTTCTGGCGGAGGGAGAGGAGCTCACCCATCAGCATGGACAGGCCCCCGTCACCGGCGAGGGCGACAACCTGCCGGTTCGGGTAGGCGGCCTTCGCTCCGAGCGCGTGGGGGAGGGCGTTGGCCATCGAGCCATGGTTGAAGGAACCGAACAGCCGGCGCTCGGGCGTCATCCGCAGGTAGCGCGCCGCCCACATGACCGGGGATCCGACGTCGGCCGTGAAGATCGCGTCCTCGTCGGCGAGGTCGTTGACGAGCCTTGCGACGTACTGAGGGTGGATCGGGGCTTTGCCGTCGTCGTTGGCCAGCAAGTCCAACTCCTGCCTCGTCTTCGCGTAGTGCTTGAGGCTGTCCTGCAGGTGTTCGGAGGAGCGGCCGTTCCGAATCAGGGGGGTCAGCGCGCGGGCGGTCTCGGCGACGTCACCGACGAGTCCATGGTCGATGGGCGTACGCCGGCCCAGCTGTTCCCCGCGAACATCGACCTGGATGACAGTGGCGTGCGCGGGGTAGAACTCCCGGTATGGGAAGTCGGAGCCGAGGATGAGGAGAGCATCGCACCGCTCCATCGCTCGGTACCCGGAGGCGAACCCCAGGAGACCCGTCATCCCGACGTCGAAGGGGTTGTCGTACTCGATGTGCTCTTTCCCGCGGAAGGCGTGGACGATGGGCGCCTGAAGCTTTTCGGCGAGAGCGAGAACCTCTACGTGGGCGCCCGCGACACCAGCACCGGCGAGGATCGTGACCTTCCCGGCAGTGTTCAGCGCCTCAGCTGCAGCGGCCAGCTCGCCCGCACGGGGGACGATGACCGGGTGCGCGGCAGCGATGGGTGCGCTCAGCCGGCGGGCTGGCGCAGGACGGTGGAAGACATCGCCGGGGACGACCACGACAGCGACGCCCTGCTTCGCGACGGCGGTGCGCATAGCGGTCTCCAGGACCCAGGGGAGCTGAGCGGGATCACCGACGAGCTCGACGTAGACGCTGCACTCGCGGAAGAGCTCCTGCGGGTGCGTCTCCTGGAAGTAAGAACTGCCGATCTCGGAACTTGGGATGTGAGAGGCAATGGCGAGGACAGGCACGCGAGAACGCTGCGCATCGAACAGGCCGTTCACGAAGTGAAGGTTCCCCGGCCCGCAGCTGCCCGCCACGACAGCGAGCTCCCCGGTGACCGCGGCCTCACCCGCAGCAGCGAACGCCGCCGCTTCCTCGTGACGGGTATGCATCCATCGGATGCTGCCCGAGCGGCGTAGCGCGTCGGTGAAGCCATTGAGCGAGTCGCCTGGCAGTCCCCACACGCGCGTAACCCCGGCACGCTCCAGCGTCGAGACGAACAACTCCGCGACGTTCTCCGACATCTACTCCTCCATCCACTTAGTCCGTTCACCGTAGAACGCTGAGTCGCCGCGCGCTCCGACAAGTGACGAGATGACGTCAGCGGGCGAGACTCCCGTCGATCCGGTTCTCGACGGGCGTCGAATACTCGCCACGGTGCTCCTCGCTACATTCGGCTCCACTTCAGAGTCAGGAGCCGGCCATGAGCCACCGACCCCTCACGCCGGTCGTCGCGACGCCGGTCAGAGTCCGAGAACATTCGGGCGCCGATCCCACCCTGCGCCTCGCGGGTCTCGTACCATCCGTTGTCTGCGGTGCGATCCAGGCCGCGAACGCCCATGACGTGGCAACGTTCGTTGAGTGCTTCTCTGTCGACGGCGTGGTCGACGCATGGGGAGTGCTCTTTGAAGCTGGGCCCGCAGTCGAACTGTGGGCCCAGCGATGGGTGGTCGATCACGGTGTTCGCTTCACCGATCTCCTGCATGCCGTCGATGACACCTCAGTCGCTGTTCACTGCCAGGTGCACGGCAGCGGTTACAGCGGACCGGCAACCCTCACCTTTACCGTGCTGGGCAACGTCATTGGCTTGCTTCGGATCAGGAGGTGATGTCGTGGGCCAGTACCTCACAGCCATCGAGCAACTTGAGATCGAACTCATCGTCCGAGACTTCGCGACAACCCTCAACGAGGGTGGCGATCACGAGATCCACGCCCTCCTCACCGACGATGTCGTCTACCGAGCGTCCTTGCGGCAGTGCGTCACAGGACGTTCCGCGGTCGTGGCGATGGTCCGCAATATTCGCTCGACCTTCACCGAGCACCGTACAGAGCTGCTCGAGGTCGCGGCAGCGGGCCGTGTCGTCCTCACCGAGCTCTCGCTCCACCTGGCTCTTCCGACCATGAAGCCGCAGACGGTGATGAGCTTCGCGAGCTTCCGCGTGGAACAGAACCGCATCAGCGCCTGGCATCAGCTGCACGCATGAGGCAAGCTGCTGGCGACCAGGCCATTCGCCTCTTCGAAGCCCGCAATGGCCGCGACGCCTTCGTCCTGCGCAACTACCTCACCCGGAGCAAGGTCCCCTTCACATCAACGCTCGTCGGTTCGGGAGCAACCCGGGTCGGCAACCTCGACCTCACCGGGCGCCGACTGCCGGTAGTCGTGTTCCCGGACGGGACTGTCCTCGACGACGCCACCCCCACGGACGTCGCCGGCTACCTCGGCTGGGTGAGCCCACCGCGTCGCGCCGCCTACGACCTGCTCATCTTCGGGGCAGGGCCAGCGGGTTTATCCGCCGCCGTCTACGGGGCCTCTGAGGGACTCACCGTGGCCGTCGTCGAGCGCGACGCCGTCGGAGGACAGGCGGGCTCGAGCAGCCTCATCGAGAACTACCTCGGGTTCCCCCACGGTATCTCGGGTGCATCGCTCGCCGACCGTGCACGTCGACAGGCTCTGGCCTTCGGTGCTGAGCTTGTTCTGATGCGCGAAGGTATCGACCGTACCTTCCGCGACCATGAGGTGCGCGCGGTCCTTGCGGATGGTTCGGAACTCAGCGCCAAGGCGGCGATCTCCGCCACCGGAGTGCGTTGGCGCCGCCTCAACTTACCGCGGGAGACCGAGTTTGAAGGTTCCGGGGTGTACTACGGCGCTGGCACCAGCGAAGCCTCGGCCTGCGTGAACCGTCACGTCTACATAGTGGGTGGCGCGAACTCGGCCGGTCAGGCAGCAATGAACCTCTCGAAATTCGCGGCCCGCGTGACCATCCTTGTGCGCGGCCCGTCCTTGTCGGACACGATGTCCGCGTACCTTCGAGACCGCCTCGTCGCCCGGCCGAACGTCACCGTGGTGACCGGCACGACTGTCACCGCGTTAGGCGGAAACAGCGTTCTCCGTGAGCTCACTCTCGAGAAGGGAGGGAGAACAACCCGGGTCGGCACGAGTCACCTTTTCGTATGCATCGGCGGTGCGCCCAACACCGAGTGGACCGCGGGAACGAAGGTCGCGCGCGACAGCCGTGGTTTCATCGTGACCGGTGTCGACCTGACGCGCTCGCAGCTGGAACAATGGCCGCTGGAGCGTGCGCCTTTCTACCTGGAGACGTCAGTGCCGGGGATCTTCGCGGCCGGTGACGTTCGGTCGAACTCGGTGAAACGGGTCGCCTCGGCCGTCGGCGAGGGTGCCATGGCACTGACCCTCGTCCACCGCTACCTGATCGAGGGGTAGGGCTCAGACGCCAGCGGCCGCCCATAGGCGGTCGAGCTTCAGTGCTAGATGAAGCGTGCTCCGCTGCATCCCGTCCGCCAGGGCCGCCTTCACCACCTCCGGGAGGTTGTCGAGACGGTAGTAGAGGGTGGTCCGGTGGATGTGGAGACGTTCACACGCCGCACGGGCCTGGCCCGCTTCGTCGAGGTACACCTCGACGGTCTCTCGCTGGGTATCACCCAAGGTGCACAACAGCTCGGCCGCGGGGGATGCAACAGACAGCAAGCCGCGGTGACCCTTCACAGCGTGCAGCAGGGCCCAGCCCCCGAGGCTGTCGCCGGTGGTCACGTTCGCCAGTTCAGGCATCGACAAGCTCAGCTCGGCGACGGTGACAGCCGCGTGCGCCGCCCGTGCGAGGTCTTCATCGTCGGGGCGCACGGCAGCCGAACCGACAGCCCGCAACGGGACGGACCCTTTTGCCGCCCAGGCGCGAATCTGGGCACCTATGTCCGTGCCGACGGGGGCTCGTCCGGAGAGAACGAAGACAGCGTCATCGCGCTCGCGGAGCACTTCAGCGCGGCCGGGAAGCGTGCGGCTCAGCACCTGCGTAATTCGAAGGCGTTCGAGGACGTCAACCTCGTCATCGAAGATCAACGCGTGCATGTCCGTAGCGTCGCGCCGATCCAACCAACGCTGCGTCGAGGCACGCCGGAGGCTCGCCCGCCGGGTCGCGGGGTCCGAGTCCAGAAGGTTGCGGAACACCACCCGCCGGCCCTCTCGTCCGGTCGGTTGCAACGACCCCACCGTGGCGAACAGAGTGGCGGCGATGTCGACAAGTGCCAACTGCTCTGAGCGGAGCTCAGCAGGGCGCCAGGCGATTACGGCCCACCCCGTCACGTCCCCGTCCACCAGGAGGGGGATGGTGACCCACGCGGGTCCGGAATCCGCCTGGAGGGTTTCGCCCGCCCGCCGACGCTGTGTCCCTGGGGCGCGTAGCCAGTCCTGCACAACCGCGGTGGCACCATCGACGTCGTCTCGGCTCAGAATCTGGTGGTCCTCAGCGCGGTAGGAGACGCCCCGGATCTGATTGTCCATGTCCGCGATGACGACGGACCGCCGCAGTTCGTGGGCGAGATGCTCGACGACGCGTTGACTTTCCATGGCTGCCTCCGGGTGAGATTTCTGACCTGGGAGGGACGCTACGGCGGGTGATGGGGTGGGCGCGTGGCTCAACTGAACCCCCTTTGTGACTGGGCACAACATGCCCACGCGTCGCATCCACGTACCCGCTACAGGAGCCGCATCGAGCGCAGGAAGCTCCTGACGATAACTCGACAACCGTTTCTTGGATTGCGACGGCTGTCTGATCACCGGCGCGAAGGTGCGGCTACCGTGAACGGCGTGAACGACGCCATCGACCCGACCGCACCGCCCAGCGGTCCCGGCTGCCTGGAGTGCATCCGCGAGGGTTCGTGGTGGCTGCACCTTCGCCGCTGCGCGGCCTGCGGCCACGTCGGCTGCTGCGACTCGTCTCCCAACCAGCACGCGACCCGGCACTACGAGGCGAGCAGACACCGCTTCGTGCAGAGCTTTGAGCCGGGTGAAGACTGGTGGTGGGACTACCTCGATGAGCGCGACGTCACTGGGCCGCCGCTGATGGCTCCCACTCACCACCCGCTCGCTCAGAGCGTGCCGGGGCCGGCGGGGCGGGTGCCGGCGGACTGGGAGGAACTGCTCAACGACGAGGGGTAGCGCGTCTTACGCAGCGACCTCGAGTGATGCGGCCAGATCGCGCAGTACCTGCTCCGTGAACGAACCAGCCGCCGCGGTATACAAGGTCACGGTGTAGCCCTGGAGATCGGGGATCGTGAAGTTCTGCACGTCAACGCACAGATCCCCCAGTCCTTCGATGGTCGCGCGAACTTCGTACCCGAGCGGCAGGCTCACTTCACGAAGGTCCCAGAAGCGGGCGAAGTCCGGGTTGGAGCGCATGGAGGCCACCAGCTGGCGATGGCGGGGGGCTGTCTCATCTCCGAGGTAGCGGAAGGCCGACACCGTCTCGCGCGCGATGCGCTCCCAGTCGCCGAGCTTGTCCTTGATCCCGTCCGTGAAAGTGAGTTCGAGGGCATTCATGCCGGGCTCGATGTCGCCTTGGGTGACGGCGGTCATGAGTTCGTTGGCTGCGAGGATGTCGAGGTTCCGGTCGGCTAGGTAGGCAGGAGTGTGCCGCCAGCGATGCAAGACCGCGTTGAGGGTGTCGCTGGTGGCTTTGGGGATGTCCGTGGTGCGGGGCAGCCCGATGCCCGCGAGACGGTAGAGGTAGTCCGTCGTGATTGAGCTCAGGCGCATGGCCCTGGCGATAGCGTCGACGACCTGGCGAGAAGGGGTGTCCACCCGGCCTTGTTCTAGACGCATGTAGTACTCGCTGCTCATCCCTGCCAGCCGAGCGACCTCGTCGCGGCGGAGGCCCGGCACGCGCCGACCGTGCTCACGTGCCAGCCCTACGGACTCCGGCTGACACGCGTCGCGGCGCGCTTTCAGGAAATCTCCCAGTGCGGTCCCGTACGTCTTCATCTGCGTCTCCTACCTCACGACTGTGGAGACACTACGGCTGGGCACGCTTGTCCCACATCCCCCGTTTTCGGATGCGTCATCGCCTCTTTGGGTGCTCGAGATCGCATTCGCCCCCGCGACCCGCGTCGTTCCAGTGCCGGCGGCGGAGCTGGTGCTCCGGTCGTTCAGGCGTCGTTCAGTGCGCCGACAAGTTCATCGTGACGCGTCGCGACCTCGTGGCGTGTGTTGACTCCCCATTTGGCGAAGATATGACGGATGTGAGCGACGACGGTGTGGGGTGAGAGGAGCAAGTCATCCGCGATCTGCTTCGTCGTGAGTCCCGCGGCGATGCGCTCAGCGACCTGCTGTTCGCGTTGGGTGAGCCCGAGGGGCCCCTCGCTGTTGTTGGCGGACTTCAGGCGGGTCCGCACGCCCCTGTCGCGTAGTGCTCGGAGGACGCGGTCGGCGTCACGGGCCGCTCCGACCTCGTGATAGATGGCGACAGCCTCGCGCAGGGCGGTCGTCGCCTCCGTGCCCTCGGCGAGCTGGCCAAGCGATTCGAGCACGCGGGCCCGCACGAGCGGCCGGTTCACTGCTTCCAGTCGGGTTGCGGCGGCGGTGAGCTGCTCTACGGACCGGTTTCGAACACCCCGGGTGGCCATCGCCACCGCTCCGGCGAAGACGTTGCTGGGGTTGAGCTGTTCGCGGCTGTCCGTCTTGGCCACGCACAGGTCCATCGCCGCCTCATCTCCAACCGCAGTGCAGATGGTCACGAGAGTGATGTCGTCAGAGAAGTCCGACGGGGTAGTGAGTGAAGGTGTGGGCTCCATGAGCGTGGCCAGGGCCAGCGCCGCGTGCTCGAATGCGGCGGCCGTTTGCCCCGCGTCGAGCGCCTCGAGCGCCAGACTCCATCGACCGGTTCTCACCAGCCCCGCACCGTCGGCAAGCTGTTGAACCAAGGGGCGGGCTTGCTCCCGGAGCCTGACGTCACCGGTGTGCAGCGATACTCGGTGGAGAACGACGCCGGCGGTTGCGTTGGTGAAATCACCCAGACCGAGCTGTGTTGCAAGGTCGAGAACAGCCTCCGCTTGGGTGCGTGCTTCGTCGAGGAGACCGAGGTCGTACAGGACGCGCGAACGCACCATCATCCAATACGCCTCAGCAGTCACGTTCCGGGCAGCGCGCGCTTCTTCCAGGCCGCTCTCTGTGAGAGAGAGTGCCTCGTCACAGAACCCGAGGCTGTTGCGCACGAACGTCATCCATAGACCTTCGGGGAGCCAGAACGCAGGGTTCGCCCCGGCGTGCACCAATCTCCCCAATGCCTGTCGCTGCAGACGCTGAGCAGCGTCGAACTGGCCCTGGTAGAAGAACAGAACGGACTCGCTGGCGTCGAGGGTCGCGAGGGCGAGCCCGTCCCTGTCGTCGTCGGCCACGGCGCGGGCCTGTTCGAGGCTCGTGCGAAGTCCGGCGGGGTTCGCCATATTGGCAAAGTTGAGCGCGCGTACGGCGAGCAGCTGAACCCGGGTGCTGTCGGAGATGCCGGGTAGAGCGAGCGCTGAACTCGTCTCCGCGATTGCGGCCTCAAAGTCGGATTCGGTGAGTCGTCGCGCGATGGCCAGCCTGACTCGTGCACGTGAGTCAGGGCCGAGGAACGGAGCGAGTGATCTACCCACGTTGATGGCCTGTTCGAGAGGCCCGCCAGCGAGGATGATGGGGAGTAGAGTCGCGACCTGCTCAGCATGATGTGCTTGGCCAGCGGCGAGGCGCGCGGCCAGGATCGCGAGTTCAGCAGCCCCCTGTACGTCGGTTGAGGCGAGCTGAGTTGAGGCGGTCACCAGCAACTCAATGGAGTCGCTGTCACCAGCTTCCGCGATAGCGACAATGGTCGAGGCCAGGGCTGCGGGCCGCTCGCCCGCACGGAGCCTGCTGTGCAAAACCTCGCGGGTCATGGCCCGGCGCAAGGTGGGGGAGAGGCTCTCCGTCGCTGCGGCTTGCACGGTGTCGTGACGGAATGCCAGGGACGTACCGGTGTCCACGATGAAGCCGTGGTCCAGCAGTTCTTGCACTGCGGGTGCGCCCTCTGCCGCGGACTGTCCGATGATGCGCAGAACGCCGGCGACTGGGAACTCCCGGCCGAACAGGCTCCCGACCTGTGCGACACGCAACGCCTCGAGGCTGATCTGGTTCAGGCGCTCCCGGGCGGATGCGCCAAAGCTGGCGGGAACGGTATCGGCCTCGATGTCTACTATTCCGGGAGCTGCGTGGAGGAGCCCTTCGGCTTCCAGGCCGCGTAAGAGCTCGACGACCACGAGCGGGAAGCCAGCTGCTCGACCCATGACCTTCTCGACCTTCGGTCCGGGTCTGCTGCCGAGGACGTCGCGGGCCATAGCGTCGACCGCGTCGTCGTCGAGTGGCGTCAGGTGGATCGGTGAGCCAATCGTTTTGAGCAGGTGCACGAAGCGCTGATGAGCCGGGGTGAATACACCGTTTCTGCTCGCGAACAACCAGTAGATCGGGACGCCTTCGAGGTCTCGAAGCAGTGAGGTCAGCGCGCCGAGGGAACCAGGGTCCAGCCACTGCAGGTCGTCAACAACGACGAGGACGCCGGAGCGCGCCGCAGCGGTCTCAAGACCGTCGCCCAACAGCCGGGTTAGCCAGTACTGCGGCGCCATCCCACGCATCAGGGTGCCGAGATCGTTAGCGGAGACAAGCGGTGGCTCCGTACGCTCGGCTGCTCCAAGGAGGGCGCCGAGTGGGGACATTGCCGAGTCGACATCCGGCGCCACGACGAAGGTAGACCAGTTCCGTTCCTTCGCGTGCTGCAGCGCGTGTTGCAGGAGTCGGGTCTTGCCGATGCCCGGGTCGCCTTGGATGACGGTCACAGCGAGCTGACCCGCGCTGGCTCGCTCGAAGCCCCCGTAGATGGCGTTCGCCTCGGGCGTGCGGCCCCTCAAGGGCAGGCGGTAGCGCTCGGCTGCGCTCCCTGCGAGTGCGTCGATGCCGAGTCGGCGCACCTGTCGGCCGTTCCCAAGCACACCACGACGCTATCCGGTCGGAGGGACTTCCTGGATGACCCAACTGGACCCCCTCTGCAGGCGGGTGCGGAAACACCCCAACTTGGGCTCACAGCCGAATGTCTGACGAGGCACGTTTCGTCAGTTGTCGAGGCGCGACCCGGCGGCGGCGGCCTTGAATCTGTCTCGCTGATCTTCAGCCCAACAGAAAGGAAAGACCCATGAGCGCAAGCACCACCGTTCGCTCCGACCTCGTGCTCTCGCACGCTGTGGTCACCGCCGATGTCACCGCTCCGTTCGACAAGGTCGACATCGAGCAGTGGCTGAAGACGCTGCCGACCCACGAGTACCAGCGCTGTGCGCCCGGCGACCACAAGGCCGCCGGCTACACGGTCGACGACGACGGAACTCCCATGTCCATCAACGTCGAGGTCATCGGTTCCGGCCTCGTCATCCAGCAGTACCGCTACGAAGTCGCGAGCCCGCACTACTGCAAGATGGTCTCCCTCTCCGACGTCCTCTCGCCCTCGGGTTGGACGACGACCCAGGTCATCTGGGAGCTGAGCATGGAGCAGCTCGAGGGCGACCAGCTCCGTTACGTCAACACCGTGTCGTCGCACCCCACCGAGGCGTTCCTCGAGTTCATCATCGCCGGCGGCCAGACCTTCGAGGAGGCCGCCGCCGCCCGTCAGCACGCTTCGGGCATGCACTGCGAGCTCGAGACGCCCCACTACGCGGCGAGCATCGCTGCGGCAGCGAACAAGGCCGCGGCCGACGCCGCAGCTGCCTGAGGGCCCCGGGTAGGTCAGCAATGACAAGCGAAGACGAGCACACGAAGCATCACAGCACCGAGGAGCACGAGCACGGCGAGACCTGCGGCCACGAAACCCTGCAGCACGGCGACCACGTGGACTACATCCACGACACGCACCGCCACGCCCTCCACGGCGACCACTACGACGAGCACTGACCCGTCACGTGCCCAGGGGGCGCCAGAAGCTCCCCCTGGGCACACCCTCACAGACATCGAAGGATCCCGCATGCCTCACGCAATCAGGTTCACTCACCCGGGTGGGCCGGACATGCTGCGGTTGCAGGACGTCGAGGGCGTTGAACCCGGGCCCGAGGAGGTCCGCATCACGGTGCACGCCGCCGGGATCAACAACGCCGATCTGCTGGAGCGACGCGGCCACTACCCTGTCCCGCCGGGCGCCCCGCCCGGGCTCGGTCTGGAATGCGCGGGCGTCATCGACGCGGTGGGACGTGACGTCACCACCTGGAACGTGGGTGACCGGGTCTGCGCGCTGCTCACGGGGGGCGGATACGCCGAGCAGGTCGTCACCCACGCCGGCCAGGTCATGCCTATTCCGCGCGGTCTATCAATGGTCGAAGCGGCGGCGCTTCCCGAAGTGGCCTGCACCGTCTACTCGAACCTCGGAGTGATCGTCGGGCTCGAAGCGGAACAGGCCGTACTCATCCACGGCGGGGCGGGCGGCATCGGGTCGTTCGCAGTCCAGTGGGCCGCGGCCATCGGCGCTCGGGTCATCGCAACCGCCGGCAGCGAGGTCAAGATGGACGCCGCCCGTACGCTCGGTGCCGACGTCGCCATCAATTACCGCACCCAGGATTTCGTTCGAGTGACACTCGCGGAGACTGACGGTTGGGGCGTGGACGCAATCCTCGACATCATCGGCGCGCCCTACCTGGCCCGAAACGTCGAGTGTCTGGCGCCGGATGGTCATCTGGTGACCATCGGCGGCGCGGCATCGTCCACCCCCTTCGACCTCTGGGCGCTGATGTCACGACGCGCCACCGTGTCGGCAACCCTTCTGCGCGCCCGCCCGGTTGAGCAGAAGGCGCAGATCGTGGCCGGGGTCGTTCGCGAGGTCTTTCCGCTCATCGAAGCCGGACTCATCCGCGCGGTCGTGGACCGGGTTTTCCCCCTCGAGAACGCGGCCGCTGCCCACGACTACCTGGAGCGTGGGGGCACCATCGGGAAGGTCGTCCTCAAGACGAACGCAGCCTTCGCGGGTGACGGGCGGGCTAAACGATGAGCGGTCCGCGCATCTGCCCACTGAGGTTCAACTGACATGAGCAAGCCCACCGGCACGGGCGCCGCGCGCGTCAAAGTCCTCGCACCGCTGACCATCCCGATATTCCGAGCGCTGTGGATCGCCGCGCTCGTGAGCAACATCGGAAGCTGGATGCAGACTGTCGGCGCCCAGTGGTTCCTGGTAGAGCAGAACAGCTCTCCGCTGCTGATTGCATTGGTCCAGACCGCATCTGCCGCCCCCGTCCTCCTTCTCGGGGTGCCTGCGGGCGTGCTCGGAGAGCTGCTCAATCGGCGCGCGCTGCTCATCTGGGTGCAAGCCGCGCAGGTCCTTATCAGCGCAGCACTCATCGCCTTGACCGCGGCGGGGGAGCTGACCTCTTATCTCCTCCTCGTGTTGACGCTCCTCCTGGGAGCTGCCTCCGCGGTTCAGCTACCCGCCTACCAGGCGATGGCCGCCGAGATTGTTCCCGTCCGCATGATCCCGAACGCCGCATCTCTCAGCGCGATCTCGGTGAACCTGTCCCGCGCCATCGGGCCGGCCATTGCCGGGCTTCTCCTCTCCGGGCTTGGGGTGGCTTTCGTCTTCGCTGTGAACCTCGCCTCGTTCGCTGTGTTTCTCGTGGTTCTCGCGTGCTGGCGGACCTACCGTCCCGACGCGCACAGCCCGGAGCCTTTCATCGACGCCACCCGCGCAGGCTTGCGCTACGTCGCCCACGCGGGCGTCGTCCGCCGCATCTACGTCCGACTGGGCCTGTTCGTCCTCCCCGGCAGTGTGCTCTACGCGCTACTTCCCATCGTCGCGACGGAGCGGCTCGGGCTGGGCGCCGTGGGTTATGGCGTCCTCCTCGGAGGCCTCGGCGCGGGTTCAGTTGTGGCGGCGTTCTTCATCCCGTCGCTCCGGGATGGCCTGGGCTCGAACCGCACAGTTCTCATCTCTTCCGCCCTCTTCGGCACAGGCACCATCGGCGTCTCTATCTCGCCCGCGCTCGCCCTCACGCTCCCAGTTCTCGCGGTGGTGGGTGCCGCTTGGATCGGGGTGGTGGCCACACTCAATGGAGCTGTGCAGTCCTTCCTCCCCGTCTGGGTAAGGGCGCGGGGCCTCTCGGTCTATCAGATGGTGCTGTTCGGTTCGTCGGCGGCCGGTGCCGCTATCAGCGGCGTTTTTGCGGGCTGGTTCGACCCGTCCGCCACCCTCGCGGTAGCCGGGGCCTTGGTCCTCGTCGTTGCCGTGTCCCAATTCGCGTGGCCGCTGCTGACGACCTCGCAGATGCGCCGCACCACCGTCCCCCTGCCTCTCGCCGCCGCGCGCAACGCCGACATAGACGCACAGAGCGCGACCCTCGTCCTCGTCCGCTATGACGTCGCCGATGAAAGCCGCGACCCATTCATCGCGCAGATGAGGCTCGTCGAGCGCAGCCGCCGGCGGACTGGCGCGCGGGCGTGGTCGCTCTACGAGGACCGCGAGACCCACGGCGAACTCGTCGAAGTGTTCAGCGTCGGGAGCTGGCAGGAGCACCTGCAGCAGCACAACACCCGACCCACGCAGTACGACGACGACACCATCCGACAAGCGAGTGCCATTGCACGGTCCGTCTCCGCTCACCACCTCATCCAGATCCCCAGGCCGCACACGGCTTCGGAACACCCCCGCGACCAGCGACAGGAGAAAACCCCATGACCATTTCCGTGAACGACCTCGTCGGTGCGTGGCGTCTCGTCAGTGTCACCGAGATCTTCGACGACGGCGAACGCAAGCCGGAGTTTGGGCCCAACGCTGACGGCTACCTCAGCTACAGCCCCAACGGCATCGTCTCCGCAGTCCTCGGCAGCATGGACCGCCAGCCCATCGGCACCGGCGACCCGCAGAGCGGAACCGCTGAGCAGATCGCGAGCCTCGCGCGAACGTTCCTCGCGTACGCAGGTCCTTTCACCATCGACCCGGACACCGACACCGTCACCCACCACATCGACATCGCCCTGTTCGCCGACTGGCAGGGCGGGAACCAGATCCGGCACTTCCGCGCCGAGAACGACCAGCTCATCGCACAAGGCTCTCCCCGCACCGGCGATGACGGACGCACCTTCCACAGCGAACTCGTCTGGGCCCGCGTCGTAGCGCCGAGCAGCTGACACATGACCACCGCCCCGAATGCGCCCGTCACACGACCGGGCCGCACCGCCCTGGTCGCCGTGATCCTTGCCTTCGCGGCGGGAGCAACGGACGCGTTCGCGTTCCTTCAACTCGGCGCTGTCTTCACCGCGAACATGACCGGGAACCTCGTCCTCGCCGGGCTTGTTCAACGACCGGACTACGCAGCGTCACTGGCAGGCATTGTCACCGCCATCGCGATCTTCGCGGCAACCCTCTACATCGCCCTGCGATACGCCGAGCCCGGCAGTACCGCCAAGTCGGCGGCTGTGCTTGCCGCATCAGTTGTGGCGCAGGTCGCGGTACTCGCACTCTGGGCAACTTGGCCGTCACCGAACACATCGCTCGCGGTGGTCCCATTCATCGCCTTGTCGGCGGTCGCGATGGCCTGCCAGACCGCGGCCGCGAGGCGACTCGACAGCGCCTCCGGCGTCACAACGACCTATGTGACCGGGACCATCACCAGCCTGATGGCGAACGCAGCCGACCGGAAGCCCCAGCCCGCGGGCCTTCGCATCGGAGTGATTGCCGCTCTGGTGCTCGGCGCGCTCGCCGGCGCCCTCCTCATCCAACTCCACCCCCTCTACGGCGCGGCGCTACCCGTCCTCCCCGCCGCGGTAGCCACGGTCCTCACCGCCAGCGCCCACGCGCTACCCGGCACACACCCCTCACCACGAATGATGGAGCCCTCACATGAGCACGACCGCCACATCCGCGCCCACCTACACCGACGTGCCCGTCGGGCTCACCGAGACCGGTGAGCGCACCGAGTTCGACAGCATGGGCGACGTCTCCGTACCCGCAGACCGTTACTGGGGCGCGCAGACCCAGCGCTCCCTCCAGCACTTCTCCATCGGCAACGACCACATGCCCATCGAGGTGTACCGCGCCTACGGCATCGTGAAGAAGGCCGCAGCCCTCGTCAACCAGAA
Organism: Microbacterium jepli; assembly: GCF_047237905.1. NCBI lineage: Bacteria > Bacillati > Actinomycetota > Actinomycetes > Micrococcales > Microbacteriaceae > Microbacterium > Microbacterium jepli. The sequence goes on from NZ_JBDFLW010000005.1 coordinate 1,920,547, forward strand.
GGCTGGGCGCCTGGCCGACTGGAAGGCGAAGGCCATCATCCAGGCGGCCGACGAGACCATCGCGGGTCACCTCGACGAGGAGTTCCCCCTCTTCGTCTGGCAGACCGGCTCCGGTACCCAGAGCAACATGAACATCAACGAGGTGCTCTCCAACCGTGCCATCCAGCTCCTCGGCGGGGTCCTCGGCTCCCAGAAACCGGTCGGCCCCAACGACGACGTCAACATGGCCCAGTCCAGCAACGACTCGTTCCCCACCGCCATGCACATCGCGGCGCTCACCGAGATCGACGAGCGCCTCCTACCGAGCCTGCGGGCCCTGCACGCGGAGATCGCCGCCAAGTCCACGCAGTGGATGGACGTGGTGAAGATCGGGCGCACCCACCTCGAGGACGCGGTTCCCCTCACCGTCGGACAGGAGTGGTCCGGTTACGCCGCGCAGCTCGAGGGAGCAATCCGCGAGGTCGAGCACAGCCGTGAGGGCCTTCTGCGCCTGGCACTCGGTGGCACCGCCGTCGGCACCGGGCTCAACGCCCCGGAGGGGTTCTCCGAGAACGTCGCTGCGAAGATCGCGGAGCTCACCGGAAAGGCCTACGTCACCGCGCCCAACAAGTTCGAGGCCCAAGGCTCGCTGGACGCGATGGTCCGCGCGCATGCGGCGCTTCGCGGCGTGGCCGTCGCTCTGATGAAGATCGCCAACGACATGCGTTGGCTCGCATCGGGCCCCCGAACCGGGTTCGCCGAGCTGGTGCTGCCTTCCAACGAGCCGGGCTCGTCCATCATGCCGGGAAAGGTGAACCCCACCCAGTGCGAGGCCATCGTGATGATCTCCATTCAGGTGCTCGGGGATGACTCCGCCGTGGCGTTCGCCGGTTCCCAGGGCAACTTCGAACTCAACGCGATGCGGCCCATCATCATCAACAACTTCCTGCACTCCGCCCGGATCCTGGGCGACGGGGTGCATAAGTTCCTCACCTACTCGGTCGAGGGCACCGAGCTGAACGAAAAGAAGCTCTCCTCATACGTGGGCGAGAGCCTCATGCTCGTCACCGCCCTCAGCCCCATCATCGGGTACCAGAATGCGGCGCACATCGCCGAGAACGCCCTCGCCAACGACCAGACCCTGCGTGAAGCCGCCCTCGACTCAGGCAAGGTCACCGCCGAGCAGTTCGACCAGATTGTCGTTCCCGCATCCCTCGTCGGGCATGGAGTCGGCGGCGCCTGATGGCGAAACACCCCCCACAGCACGGGACTCCGGCGACAAGGTCCGAAGAGCAGGACCTTGTCGCCGGGGCGGCCGCCCTTTTGCAGAGATCCGGCGAATCGACAACGGTCACTCTGGCCGCCGTCGACCGTATGAACCGGGGCCTCGGCACCGGCTTCGAGCTGATCACCGCATGGACGGCCGTCACCGTCACAGACCACGGCCGGGAAGTTCGTGTTCTCTCCGCCGCGCCGACCGGGATCTCGATGCGCGCGGTCGCCGTTCTGATGAAGACCGTCGACGCGCTCGGGGACCGAGTCGGTGGGAGGCGGGAACTCGCCGCAGCTCTCACCGAAGCAGGACGCGTGCGCCCGGCGAACTTCTGGCTCTTCGTGCTCGCCTGCGCGACCGGTTCCGCGGCCCTCGCCATCATCTTCGGAGCCGAGGACGCCACCGCTGTCCTCCTCGCAGCGGGATCGGCAGCTCTCGGGGGCGTTGTCCGCCGGCTGCTCGTCCGCGCCCACGTCGGTCCGGTCGGACAAGTTTTCGCCGCGGCCTTCCTTGCCGGCATCATCGGCGGTCTGGCCGTGCAGGCGGACCTCAGTTCAGCACTCCGCCTCATCGCCGTGTGCCCCGCCATGGTGCTCGTCCCCGGGCCTCACATCCTCAACGGCGCCCTCGACCTTATTTCGCTACGCATACCCCTCGGGTTCGCCCGGCTCGGCTACGCCGCCCTTCTCCTCCTCGCCATTGGGACGGGGCTCGCGCTGGCTCTCGCGCTGTCCGGCACCGACCTGCCCACGAACCCTCCAGGACGCACCGTGCCGTTCTGGCTGGATTTTGTTGCCGCGGGTGTCGCGGCGGCGTCATACCCCGTCTACTTCTCTATGCCCTATCGGCTCATTGTCTGGCCCGTCGTCGTCGGGGCGCTTGCTCACGGGATCCGCTGGTGGGCGATGACCGTCTGGGGCTGGGACATCGCGGTAGGTGCCTTCCTCGCGTGCGTCTTCGTCGGTGCGGTACTCGCACCCGTGGCCCACCGATTCCACATCCCGTTCGCGGGCATCGGGTTTGCGGCGGTCGTCTCGCTCGTGCCCGGGGTCTTCGTCTTCCGAGCCGTCGACGCGTTGGGAAGCCTTCCGTTCGGGGGTGCTGTACCGCAACTGCTCGGCGCCATTTCGGATGGCACGACCGCGGTCCTCATCGTGATGGCTATGGCCGCGGGTCTCATCATCCCCATGCAGATATACGCCCTCTTCACTCGAACGTTGAGATTATGAGGCGCGTCGCGCTTCTCCCAGTTGCGCTGAGTCTCGTGGCGGGCGTGACAGACGTCACGAGCTGGATTCTCCTGGGCGGGTTCTTCTCGGCGCACGTCACCGGCAACCTCGTCATCTTGGCCGCCGACGTCGTCACCCGAACGACCCCGGATCTTGCGGCGTTGCTGGCCATCCCCGTTTTCGTCATCACCACGGCTGGCGCGACTGTGCTGGCGCGTCGCATCGGCGCGCACTCACCGAGAACGGCGACGGCGCTGCTGGGGACCCAAGCCACGCTGCTGATAGCGGCGGGTGCGCTCTCGTTCACCACGCACGCGTCAGTAAACCCGAAGCAAGGCATGTCCGTCGTCATCGGGATGTGTGCTGTGTGCGCGATGGCCGCACAGAACGCGTACCTCCACCTCGTCCCGGCGCGATCTGTTTCCACCGCGGTGATGACCGGCAACCTCGTCTCGGCGACCGTCACCGCCACCGACCTCATCCGATCCCGGGGAAGAGACCTCGCCGCACGCGAGAAGTGGACCGACAACTGGCCCCTGCTCGCAGGGTTCGTCGTCGGCTGCCTCATCGGAGCAATCGGGGCGACTCTCCTCAACGACCAGGCCTCCGTGATTCCCGCCGTCCTCGCCGTCGCCCTCCTCGTCTGGCAACTCACTAAAGGGCGCGCATCGCCGCCGCCAGCGATCACGGCCTCCACGTTTCACGACCCGACACTCGAGGAGTTGAAATGACCATCACGCCCACCAGGGCCATCAGGCAGTCACCGCCCACCACCCAGAACGACGCGTTCGCACGCACCATCCTCATCGCCTACGTCGTCGTCGTCCTCCCCGCCCTTGTCGCCGGGGTGTTCATCCAGTCGGCGTTTCAGAGCACGGCCCGCCGTGCGAGCCACCTCTCGCGCCGCCGTCGCGGCGTCCCTGGGAGGACCGGGAACAACGCTGCCGCTCCGGAACCGGGGGCATCCTGATGCCTCCCCAGACGCGGGCCACGACAGGCGGGAATGTGCCATCCGCACCGATTCCCGCAATCACAGCGCACCGGGCCACGCGCGCTGCGCGATACACGCTGCTGGTCGTAACTGCCGTGCTGTTCGTCTTCTTCGCGGCTGCCGCTGCGCCTTCGCCGCTACTCCCTCTCCTGCTCGAGCGGTGGCGGTTCGCTCCGTGGCTACTGACCTTCGCCTTCGCGGTTTACGCGCTCGCCATCCTGGTCGCGCTCCTCGTAGTCGGACGAATCTCGGATCACATCGGCAGGCGCCCTGTCATCATCGTGGCGGTCGCCACTGAGCTCCTCTCGATGCTGATGTTTCTTGTCGCCGGCGACATCTGGGTGTTCGTTGCGGCGCGCACTCTCCAAGGGCTGGCAACCGGTGCGGCGACCGGGGCTTTGTCGGCGGCTATTGCTGACGCCGCGGGCGAGCGGCGGCCGCGGCTGACTTCCACGTTGAGCAGCGTCGCCCCACTGGCGGGCCTGGCGGTGGGCGCGGTGTTCGCGGGCGCGGTCGCCGAGTTCGTGGCAGAACCGAAACCCGTCATTTTCGCTGTGTTCAGCGCCATCCTGGTGATAGCTCTGGTGGCCGTCACGTTCGTGCGGGAGTCTTCATCCCGCAGGCCCGGCGCCATTCGCAGCCTCATCCCGCGTGTGGCCGTCCCTCGCGCCGCGAAACCGGCCTTTCTCAAGGCCATCCCTATTGCGGCGGCGGTCTGGACGGCCGGCGGCTTCTACCTCTCCGTTGTGGGAGAGGGTGCACGCGAGCTCTTCGGGATCACGGACGAGTTGACAACGAGCGTGCTGATTGCGGGCCTCTCCGCGACCGGCGCCATTGCGGTCGCGGCTAGCCAGAAACTCCTTGCCCGAACCGGGGCATCACTCGGGGTTCTCCTCATCGCCCTGGGAATGCTCGGCAACATCCTCGCCGTGCAGATCGCCGCCACCCCACTCCTCATCGCCGGAACGGTGGTCAGCGGAGCAGGTTTCGGAATGGCCTTTGCAGGGGCCGTGGGACTGGTCATTCCGCACGCACGCGCCCACGAACGCGGCGAACTGTTCTCCGCCATCTACGTCGTGAACTACCTCGCGTTCGGAGTCCCAGCCATCGCCGCTGGTCTCCTCATCGAACCGCTGGGCTTGGCTACCGCGGTCACGCTTTACGCCGTACTCATCGTCGCGGTCGCTGTCATCGGCGTCTTCGCCCAGACCACATCCGCTGCTCGCACCAAACGCAACCGCTAAGCCGCTCCGAGAAACGAGGCCCTCATGTCCGACGCAGCCCAAGCCGTCCAGTCCCCGCCGCGGCCCGCCGCCGCGAGCCACCACCCCGTCATCCGCGGCATCGCTGACCCCGCGGCCCTCGGTCTCGGTGCCTTCGGCATGTCCACCGCGCTGCTGAGTTTCGCCAACGCCGGCATCTTCCCGGGCGCTGCAACTGCCGTTCTTGGTCTCGGCCTCTTCTACGGCGGCATCGCGCAGCTCATCGCTGGGATCTGGGAGTTCGTCCAGTCAAGTACGTTCGGTGCGCTCGCTTTCGTCTCCTACGGCTCCTTTTGGCACGCCTACTGGTGGACCATCACCACCCCCGGCATGGAAGAACAAGCGGGTGGCGCAGGCATGGGCACCTTCCTCATGCTCTGGGCGGTTTTCACTGCGTTCATGGTCGTCCCGTGCACCCGCATCTCGGTCCTGCTGACTGCGCTGTTTTCCGCGGCAGCCATCACCTTCGTGCTGCTCGCGCTCGCCGAGTACACCTCGTCCGATGCCCTCACCCGTGCCGCGGGATATACGGGGTTCGTCGTCGGCGCGCTCGGCCTCTACGGCTGCTTTGCGTCGGTCGTGAATGCGACGTGGCGGCGGGCCATCATTCCGATGGGAAGCCGCGAATGACGTCCGCGCCAGCCTGACGATGGCTCGCCACGAAAGCCTCGTCGCGGAACCGCGGGCGCACCGGTTCCGCGACGCGGTCCGGGAACTTGTCGCTCTCCACCCGGCGCCGGGAGCTTGGGTCGCCGCGACCCAGGCCGCCGTTGCGGTGGCTGTCCTTCCCGCTGTCTTCACCATCGCCGGCGAGCTACAGCAGGGACTTTTGGGCTCCTTCGGGGCTCTGATCGTGCTGTACCTCTCAGATCGGAGCCGGCAGGAACGCGCCGCAAAGCTGCCCGTCCTCGCAGCGGTGTTGATTGCGGCCGCCATCCTGGGTGTGTTCACCGGCGGCACTCTTCTCACCAGCCTGACCGTGGTGTGTGCGGTGGCGCTTGTTGGGGCCTTCGCGAGCCTGGCTTTCGCCGTTGGCCCGCCGGGCGCGATCTTCCCGGTGCTCATCGTGGGGGCGGCGGGGCAGCTCACTGCACCAGTGGCAACTGGTAGCGCGGGAATGGAGCCGTCAAGGGTCATTCTGATGATCATGCTTGGGGCGGTAGTCGGCTACGCCGCCATCGTGCTGCCGCTACTCCTCCCGCGTGTGCGTGAGCGCGACCGACAGAAGCCGACGGACTACCGCTGGCGCTTTGCGTTCCCGGCGGAGGCGCGGCGCATTCTTGCCCGGCTCGTGGTTGCTGTCATAGCGGCTGTGGTGGTCTGCGCCGCCCTCGGTTTGCATCACGTGACCTGGGTGCTTCTGGCCGCCATTGGTGTTCTGCAGAAGGACTCGAACCTTGGCCACAGCACCATCCGCATGCTCCAGCGGCTTGTGGGCACAACCCTGGCCATCAGCGTCGTCGCGCTGTTTGACGTGTGGACTCCGGAGGGTCTCGTTCTGGTTGCCGTGGTCGCAGTTCTCACCTTCGGCTTTGTCGCGCTGCTGAAGCGTAACCTGCTGTTCGCACTCGCGACCGTCACACCGATGGCGCTGCTGCTCGCCTCCGGAGGTAGCCGCATGCAGCTTCTCGCCGTGACCGACATACGGGTCGTTGACACCATGGTGGGTGCGGGTATCGCGGCAGCAGTCCTCGGAGCTGTCGCGCTCGGGCGCCGCGGTTCGGCGCCCCGGCGACGCGAACAAGATTCAGTCCTCGGAGTTGGGACGCGACGCGCGCAACTTGAGGATTGAGGCGGCGTATCTCGCTATCCCGGGTCGAGTCGTGCGTGTCTTACGCACAACCTCGACGAGGATGTCTCGCGCTTCCGCGATCTGCAGAACTCGCAATGTCGTGAGGAGCACCGCGTCATCGACGCCGCGCACCGGCCCGCCAATAAGCAGGGACTCGCGTAGCTCCCGAGCAGTCCGGGTATCGGGCAGTAGCCGTCCGATGTCGGACTCCAAGCCGGTCACTGCGGCGCCCGGGCTGAGCGCGTGTGTCCTGACATACTTGCGCCCTTCGTTGAGGGTGATGCGTGCCTGCTTCGCAAGGGGGGTCATGCCGGCACTGTTCTCGCTCAGAACCTTTGCGGCCAGGCTCGAGAGGTCCGATTGCGCGATGTCATGCAGCCCGCCTAAGAGAACCTCTAGCTCCCTGTCATCGTTCTGAGCAAGAGCGGTTTCGAGGAGCGCCCATAGGGGAGGGGGCACATCCGGTGACGTGTCCATGAACTGGCTCATAGCGCTCGCGAGTAGCGCTCGACGTGTACCTGGGTACTCCGTGCCGAAGTTGTCGAGATATAGCTCGGTGGAGAGCTCGGCGCCGAGTTTCGTGATGGAGGTCTCAGCATCGGTGGCGTCGTAGTCCGTTGCCAACTGCACCACAGCTTCGCGCAGATGCTCGCGGCGTTTGAGTATTCGCCCAGCGGCCAGCAACCACGTGTTCCGCCAGTGGCTCGCCGGGAGGATCTGCGCCAGCCGCTCGAGGACCGTGGCGTCCTCTCCATTCGTGAGCTCCCTCGCGGCCATGTACTCCTGGAGCGACCGCACATCGAACTCATATTTGCCGACGCGACGCGACACGAGCAGGACCAGGCGTTCTGTTGACAGGCGAATTAGCTGCTCCGCCATGGAGTCCGATTCCGCCTCGCCGAACCCCGCGACACCGAGTCGCTTTCGAAGGATGCGCGAGATCTCGGACTTCGCAAGAACAGGGTCGGAGCCCGACGGGCGTTCGGCAAGCTGTTGAAGTTTCGCCCCTGCAGCCTCGTGTAGATAGTCGATATGCGCGCGCAAAGCCTTAAGTTCTGAGAAGGCCTCGCTCTTGGCTACCTCCCGGTCATAAACCACCTTGTAATACCGGTCGAACAGCTCGAACCGGTCCGTCGGCAACTCAACAGCTTCCTCAGCGAGCGCAGTCATGATGGTCACCTGCAGCGGCGTTGTCATGAGCCGCTGAGTGACTCGCTCGTGCACGGCCGTGATCAGCCGCTCCGTTACCTGAGCGGCAAGATCGGGATCGTTCGCAGCGCGCAGCCGGGTGAGAGCTTCCGAGTAGGACAGAGCCTCACGTTCGGTCAGCTCCACGAGACGGAACTCCACGGTCTGGGCCGCCTCGCCGAACTCGCCTCGGTACCCCTGGGGGCGGCTAGTCGCAACGATGAACAGATCGACGCCATGTGCGCTGGCCTCCGTCGCGAATGCGCTGATGGCGCTGACCAGCTCGCTGCGGATGCGAGCATCGGGCACTTCGTCGAGTCCGTCCAGCACCAGGCAGACGGGCCAGCTCTTCATCCAATCGAAGAGTACGGAGGGGGCGGTGCGACGGCCCTCTATGAAAATCTGAGCTGCAATGTAGCCCAGCAATGAAAACGTGGCCTCCGTCCCCGCGATTGCTGCGCCCAGCTTTGACAACTCGACAACGAACGGCCAACGTCGCTTCTGTGGCATGTCAATGCCAGCCCGAACGAGCCTGGCGGATAGCGCTCCCACCGCCTCTAAAGCCTTGGGCCCGAATTTACTGACGTCGGTGTCTTTGAGGAACGAGAGCCGATACGAGTGCGCTATCAGCTGCGCGAGCGTGCTCTTACCCTGGCCGGGGCCGCCCACAAGCACCACTCCGGTGGGCCCCCGGCCGGCCTCGCTGGTATAGGTCGCATTGCCTCGCCCAATGGTTGCATGAACTGTCTGATAGCGCTCAGAAGCACTGGCTCGAGAGCCCGCGACAACGCACGGGAGGTCGATGGCGATGTCTGCCAGTCTGACCTTCGATCCATCGCCGTAGCCGACGTCACCGGTGCGAACCCACTGCCGAGAGATCAGCTCAGCCACGGCATGCGAGGCGAGCCGCCCAGCTTCGATAGCGGTGCGCTCAGGTAAGAGCTCAGCCAAGCTTTCGAGGACATCTCCGACGATTATCTGCTCCAGGTACCTACGCCGAATGTCGCCGTGCGCGTCGAGCATCGTGCGGAATTCGGAGTAGTCCCAGACGTACCAGCCCTTGAGACCAGGGTCAGCAGCGAACGACGAGAGCAGCGCGTCGAATCGGTCCTTTCCGCCCACCTCCTCCACGCCGGAAAGAGCGATGTTGGTTGCGAAGAGTAGGTACTGGGGTGTCTTCTTGCTTTGCAACTTCTTAAGCTGCCAACCTTTCAGTTCCTTCTGAACCTCTCGTAGGAACCAGCTCGCCTCAGCAGACGCGTTCGACCTTTGCTCCTTGTGCTTGGCCTGAACCACCCCGTAGCCGTTCCATGCGCCGCTGGAACCGACAGGGAAGTTCACTTTGCCGTTGAAGTCGGCCTCGCGCTGACCATCCCGACCGGACCCGAAAGGGCGGACCCCGTTCCCCAGCATCTCCTTAGCGAACGCCTGCGTCATGTGCTCAAACTGCTGCCAACCCATTCGGTACAGGTCGTAGTGGCCCATGTTGCCCCCCAGTCGGTCGAAGGCATCGAGCCGTCACCGGCCTAGCCCGGGTGCCAGCATCCCACGTGGAGCAGGCGTCGAATCGGGGTCGGACCTGTCCGCCGACCTCGCTGGGTTTAGACGCCCCTCATCGCAGCGGTGTAATGCCTTGCGAGCCGCGCGGGAAGGTCGCAAGGACCGCGGGGTCGATGTTCAGGTGTGCGGACACGAGCTGCGGCGGGACGTGAGCCAGCCAATTCGCGAGCGAGATCTCCTCGTACTTGTCCGTACGGAACACCTCGAGGAACTGCAGGACTTCGTCGCCCGTGTTCTCGATGTAGTGCCCGAAGTTCTTCCGAACTACGCCGACGTCGCCTGCCCGGAAGTCTGTCGTGTTGGCGTGGGGGCCGGTGTTGAACACCGTCATCCGTGCTGAGCCGCGGAGGTAGTACTGCCACTCATCGGCGTTCGGGTGCCAGTGCAGTTCCCGCATTGACCCCGGCTCGACCGTGACGAGGGCCGCCGCGACGGTGTTCGAGTACGCGTAGTTCGTGGAGTCGGCGATCTGGATGCTGCCGCCGGAGTTCTGGTGCAGCGGCTTTGAACGCGAGAGGCGGAAGATGACCGGTTCCATGCCCCACTCGACCCCGGCGGCGGCCTGGTCGACGTCGAGCGCGGGCGGTTCCTCGCCGGGGAAGATCCACAGGTTGTGGAGGGGAATGTCGCTGAAGACCTCCTGTGCGACCCCAAAGTTCTTCGCCAGCACCTCGGGCGGGGTGTGCGCAAACCAGTCGGTCAGCAGCAGAGTGTTCGATTCGGACTGGTCACCGTCGTCGAAGGCGAGCACGAACTCGGCCCCGTCAGGTCCGAGCCCCTGCAAGGAATGCGGGGTGCCAGCCGGGAAGAACCACAGGTCGCCCTCCTCCACGTCTTCGACGGCGGGCAGCCCCGAACGACTAAGCGTCGTCACGCGCGCCTTGCCGCGGGTCATCACAGCCCATTCCGCGGTTTGGTGCCAGTGAAGTTCGCGGATGCCGCCGGGCTCGAGGTACATGTTCACCCCGGCGATCTCGTCGGAGATGTGAAAATCCTGCTTCGTAAGCTCGCGAGCCCAGCCACCGCGCTGCACCCGGCGGGGCGAGATGTTGAATGAAGACCAGAAGAAGGGCTGCGTCGAAATATCGGTCGCGGGAGCATGGATCTGGTTCGGGAACTGCGAGGCGACGACCTCGTTTTGGGGGCCCGTCATCGCAGTCGCGTTCGGATCGTCGACCGTGTTCACCTCACCTTCTTGAGGGAGGTCGGGATTGCCCAGCTTCGGGGTTTCGTGATGGGGTGCAGTGCTGCGAGCCGAGTCCATGCTTGTACTCCTTCGATGCTCAAGGATTGACGCTCGGAGTCTTCCCGCTAGTGCGCCTGGGGCGCCTCGACGGATGACGAATGTGCACTCGGTGGGTGTCGAGGCGCTGGCCTGGTCAGCGCTTGCCGTCGCGCGATGCGGTGGGAAGTAATCTCAGGCGGGGAGGTCAACATGAAGGTTTTCATCAGCTGGTCCGGGGAGCAGACGCGTGCGCTCGCCAACGCTCTGAAAGATTTCATCGAGCTGACCTTCGCCTCCCATGTCGGTACGTTCCTCTCCGACGCGGACATCGCGCCTGGTGAGCGTTTTCTGGCTGTCATCAATGAGAACCTGGGTGCGGCTGATATCGGCGTGCTGCTGGTAACACGCGAGAACATGAACACGCCGTGGCTCCTGTTCGAGGCGGGTGCGCTCGCCGGCAAGTCCGACCGCGGGTCTGTGGTCCCGCTCCTCGTCGACGTCGAGCGGGCAGAGCTACGTCCGCCTCTCAGCCAGTTCCAGAATGTCCTGGCGGCGTCGAAGGAATCGGTCCTGCAGCTGTGCGGACGAATTCGCAGCGAGGCGAACGACGTGCCGCCGGCGGGCGCGTATGACGTCTTGCTAGAAGTCGCCTGGCCACCGCTCGAGGCTGCCTTGAGTGCGGCTCGCACCGGCGCCGTCGCCCCCGAGAGCGCACCCGAGCGGACGGAGGCGGACCTGCTCAACGAGATCCTCCTCGGAGTGAACGCGCTTGTGAGACGCGACGCACGCTCCGAGCTCATCGACATGGACGATTCGTGGGACTACTCGGCGGCTCGAGACAACGGCGACCTGATGCTCGTCCCGGGGCAGGTCATTAGGCACGCCGACTTCGGTCTGGGCAAAGTCACCGCGGTCACCGGACAAGGTCGGAAAAGCGTCGCCCACGTGGCGTTCGACAATGTGGGCGCGAAGAGGTTGCTCATTCGGATAGCGCCAATTGAAGTGATGAGCTGACGGATCCGCCACGCTTTGATTCGACATGCGTCTAGGCGTGCCGCGACGGAGGACGAAGACGCGGGCGCACCAGCTCGCTTAGCTGTCCCGCATGACCAACGACCCGTACTGGAAACTCCCCGCAACCACTGCGTTCACGCTCATGAGCCCCGACTTCGTCGACGGTGGCGACCTGCCGTTCTGGGCCCACGGCGCGGCCACCCGCGGTAAGGACCAGTCGCCGGCGCTCGAGTGGAGCGGGGCCCCGGAGGCTACAGAGAGCTTCGTCCTCACCGTCTTCGATCCGGATGCGCCGAGCGGATCTGGCTTCTGGCACTGGACCCTCATAGACATCCCCGGCCGGGACGTTTCCCTCGCGCGAGGCGCGGGGACGAACGATTCACTCTTGCCTGTCACTGCATCCCGTCGTCGGAACGAGTACGGTTCCGACGTCTTTCTCGGGGCGGCACCGCCGGCCGGTCACGGACCGCACCGCTACTTCTACACGCTGAGCGCTCTCGACGTGCCCGTTCTGGAGGTGGCACCCGAGGTCACGCCGGCCATCGTCGGCTTGCGGTTGCGCCAGCACATCATCGGCCGCGCCCACCTCATCGGGATCGCCGAGACAAGCACCGACGGGACCGCGGTTTTCAGGGGCGGGCAATCCTAGGGCCGGCGTAGCTGGTCGGCCACGTAATCTTCGATCGCGTCACCTTCTTCGTGTCTGATGGATGCATATCGGGCGGCTAGTGTTGACTGTGTCTCAACCAGCGCTTGGGGAGTGCATGGGCAAGATCAACGGGTTATACGAGCACGATGAATCGCCTAATCAGTGCGCGCCGCTACGCGCACGAAGGTGCGGCGCTTGCTGGTCAAGTACGACTACCCGCCCGATGCAGTGGCCAAGGCAATCAAGCTGGTGCTCGAGCAGGCCGAAGTGTTGGTCCGCGAAGAGAATTCATAGGCCATGAATCGCTCGGGGCGAAGCCTCATGGCTTGGGGGATCGCATGGACGGAGTGAGAGTCGTCACCGTCGACGACGCGAGCATCCTGGTGCTTGAAGAAGTGACCCAGGAGATCAAAGACACTCTCAGTACACGGCTTGTCGAGTACTGCTACGGACGGGTGAAGGCGGCCGAAGACCCCGACTACTACTCGTTCGATCTGACAATCGACGAGTTCTTCAAGCTCTACGACACGAAGAGTGAGACCACGAAGCTCGGCATTGCCGGGGAGCTGATTGTGCACCTTCTGGTGCCGCGCGGCCACGAGAAGCTTGTGTCTGCTGCGCTCTACCTCAACAAGGAGGAGCGCGCGATCAAGAGGGGCTTCGACCTCACCTTCTACGACGACCACGATGGGGGCCTCTGGTACGGCGAGGTCAAGGCGGGGAGGGTATCCGACACTCAGACGGCGGACGGGAAGGTTCGCGATCTCATCGGCGTTGCCGAGCGAAGTCTCCACGAGATGTTCACGTCTGACGTTCGTAAAAAGCGCTGGGACGCGGCGCTGCTTGACGCAGACGCAACGCTGCAGAGTACCCAAGCATCGAGCGTCAAGAAGCTCCTTCGTGCGGACTTCAAGACCGTCCACGGCGGCGGAGCCGCGAAGGTGCGCGCGCTCCTGTGCGGCGTCGTAATGCGTGACCTCCTGCTCGACGAGATCGACTCAGAGACAGGTAAGGCGCTCATCGAAAGTGTGAAGGGTCGTGGTCGCTTTGCAGACCTCCGGTTGTTGCTCATCCAGCAGTCGGAACTTGAGGACCTCATTGAAGTATTGCGTGCCTCGATCGGAGCGCCTGACTAATGGCCGTTGAAATCACGTATCGCAAGCTGCGAAATCAGGCGAACCTCGACGAGTCGCGGTTCCTCGAGCTCTACACACGCATGTAGCTCGGACAGGAGATCTCGGACGACGAGTATCAGGAGCTGCTTTCGTATGCCGTGATCTTTCTTCGCCAAGGTGACGCGACCGTCGAGCGGCTTGGCTATCGAATCGCATTGCAGTATTCGCTGGACACCGCAGACTTTGAGCCGCTGCTGGACATCGCGGATCACCGCGAACTGATGCCTGTGATCGCCGCGATCCACACAGCCCATCCCGAGGTACTTGAAGACAACTCGTTGCACCGGGTGCTCGGAGTCGCTCATAGCAGGAACTTCACATCGAACGGGATCACGCGCACGCGGGAACAGTTGGCGCTGCGCGCATTCAATACTGTCAATTCGCACGCGGCCATTATCGCGCCGACCTCGTATGGCAAATCGGAGATGATGACCGACCGTGCACTCGCGTCGCTGCCCAGCGCCGTTTGCATCGTGGTGCCGTCGAAGGCGCTCATCGCGCAGACGAAGGCCGAGCTTGTTCGCCTTATGCGCCAGCGAGACGTCTCCGCGCGCGTCATCTCGCATCCAGAGGCGTACAACGGTGAGTCATCGTTCGTTGCGATCCTCACGCAGGAACGGCTGCACAAGCTCTTCGTCGATCATCCAGAACTCAAGATCGATCAGCTCTTGATTGATGAGGCGCAGAACGTTCTGTCGGATGACCCCCGTGCGCTTGAGCTGTCTCAGGTGATTCTCGTGGCTCGAGCCCGTAGGGCCGACATGCAGGTCGCTTACTACACGCCGTTCCTCGAGAACCCGGAAGCCCTCCGACACGTCAACGGTGCGGATGAGCTGGTGCGTTCGCGCACGGTGAATGAGCAGGTGAAAGTTGAGCAGTTTTTGGTGGGGGCGCCGGGGCAAGCCCTTCGCGTCTTCGACCAGTTTCTGATTCGTTCGTTTGAGTCGTCACTGACGGTCCCGGATGATGATGCCGACGCGGTCATCGCGTTCGCCGGCCCTCGCACCATCGTTTACTTGAACAAGCCTCGTGACGCTCAGGACTTGGCGCGACGTATCGCAAGCAAGGTTGTATCCGTAAATGACGCGATGGCTCCTGCGGCCGCCATAGCTATCGAGGCAATTAGCGACCTCGTCGACAAGGACTACCTCCTTGTCGACGTGATCCGGAGCGGCGTCCTCTTCCATCACGGACAGATTCCCGAGGTACTGCGACAGTATGTCGAAAACCTATTCCGGGAAGATCAGTCTCCGGACAACCGTTACCTCGTGACGACATCGACCCTACTCGAGGGAGTGAACACCCCAGCGGACACAATGGTTCTGTTGTCGCCCGATCGGGGACGTGGCTACCTGGCACGGTCGGCCTTCCGGAATCTGGTTGGTCGAGTGGCTCGGTTCAGCCAGATCTTCGCGTCGGATAAGCCAAAGCTCAGACTGCTCGTTCCGAAGGTCTACGTCCTGAAGAGCTCCTACGCACCGAAGCGCTGGAGCCCGTTGAACTGGCTCGAGGATGTAGCTGATCCTTCGAAGTCAGCGTCCGATCCGGTGCAGAATCCACTTCTTGAGTCGGGCCCGGTCGATCAGCCTCGCATCGAAGCGCTCGAGCGGCTCGAGAATATCGAGTCGGGTGCGTCCGGACTTGAGGGGGCGCGGCTTGCTCAGACCGACCTCGGCCGTCTCTGCTTCCGGCACGGCGCCCATGACTTCGATGTGTTCCGCTACGAGCTACTGATGCAAGATCGTGCGGCTGATCGCACGGGCAGTGCAGCCTCGACGGCCGACGACCTAATTGCATTGATCGTCGAAATCTTTCTCGCGGGTGTCGAGCTCGGCCGAGACACCGACGACCTCGAACGTCTTCGAGACGAACAAGGAGCGCGCAACTTCTACGCCATGTTCCTCAGCTGGCGAGCACAAGGCGATCCCTTGAAGCTAATGATCGGGCGCTACCTGACGCATTGGAGGCGTCAGGAGGGCGATCTGATCTGGGTCGGGTCGAAGTGGGGCGAGGTCAAGCGGTTTGCGATGGAGCACACGAGTGCCTATGTGAGACGGTCGACGAAATCTCGCGGTGCGCTCGTCAACCTCGCGATCGTGCGGATCAAAGCAGAGCTCGACTTCCTCGACTACAACCTCATGAAGTACCTGGAGATACTGTTCTCGCTGGACCTGGTCGACGAGACGTTCTACCTCGAGCTGAAATACGGCACGGCGGATCGATATGTCATCGCGCTGCTACGCAACGGCATGTCTTTTGAGCTCGCACACCTCATCGCAGACTCCTATCGCGAGTTTGTCGGAGCGGACACAGCTGCGAACACGATCGAGATTCGCTCAGGCCTGCTCCAGGCAATGGAATCGGCGAGCATCAATGACATCCTGCTGTTTGAGGCCAGAGGACTGATTGGAGCCCGAGCGTGAGTGAGCAAGGGATCAGGACCCGGCGGTGGTCAAACCTCGTTTCTGAAACGCAGTTCGCAGCAGACCTTGTGCTGACCGGCATTCGGCGAGTGAGCCACCTGCCGATGGACGGAGACATACTCGGTCAGATCTCATACGACCAAACGTTCCCCCTGCACGTCGGGCTGCACACGTACACCAGTGGCCTCGAGCGGATTTGTAAGCTCGCGCTCGCTTGTCACGGCTTCCTGCAGACCGGCGCTTTTGTACCGGTGCGCGAATATTCGCACAGAATCACCGAGCTCCTCGATGCCTTGCAAGAGCTGGACCTGTCCGCGTCCTCCAAGGCGACGGGGGAGTACCTCATCCGTCCGGTAGACGAGTACGAGCCCGAACTGAACAACTGGCTCCAGCGCTACGCATCGGGAGCAGGACGTTACGAGCTCCTGGATTCTCTATCAAGCGGCGCCGAAGCACTCCCGACCTGGGAGACCTGGGCAGAGTTCTGCTCGCGGGGCGAGGTCTCCGACCAAGTGCGCCGCTACATCGACATGCATTACACCACCGGCTACGTTCTGCGCGAAGTAGCCACATCACACGACCTCGAGAGCGTCGCGTCGGGACACCTTGAAGAGTTCGATCATCCGTTCTCCGAGCAGTCTGCGGCTGTCGCACTCGCGATGTACAGACGGGCGAGGTGGGCAGCCTCCATTCTTGACGCTGTCTCGTATTACACGCATCCAGACATCCCCATCCTGGGTGAGGCACTTGTGGAACTCCGGCAGAGCACCGACAACTTCTTCGCTTTCGAGATTGCGAAGCTTTCTGACCCAGAAATCGTTGGAGAGGAGCTACTCGCTCACCGCGAGAACTTCGTTTCACCTTCGGAAGATGGCGAGTTCGAGGACTGGGACGCGGACGGTGAGGAGCCGCTAGGTGCCGAGCCTGGCGATGTTACGAATGTTCCACGTCCTTGAAGCGAATTGCGCGGAACACGGTGCCGTGCGAGAGGCGGTACCTTCGCTCGAGTTCTGCCATCGTTGATCCCGCGTCGTACTCCGATATCAGCGCTACGCGAAGGCTCGAAGCTATCGGTGCCGTCGAACTGACATGCCCTGCTTACGCAGCCCGCTGAGCGACGCCGAGGGCGCGACTCCATGGTGGCGAGCCAAAGAAGTCGTCGACGCCCCGATTTCATGACTATCCATGATCTTCGCGACCTGCTCAGCATCCAATCTCGGTTGGAGAGGCACGCTCATGCGCCGAGCCGGACGTCATGCCGCGGGTCGGGCCCGCCCATCCATGCCCCGATTTGCCAGCCCATGATGAGTACAGCCTGACGCGGTCTGGTGTGGAGAAACGGATGCGGCCAGGCTGGCGGGATTCGAATCCCGAACAGCGGAACCGGCCGCGTCCGTTTGAGTGGTGGTCTTTCGCTTCGTTGCGATGATCAGCTGTCGTTAGTTTAGGCGGCGGTGATCTCGGGGAGTATCACCGCCTCGTCGATGGTGGGGGTGGTCGCGGTGAGCTCGGTCATGGAGGCTTCGGAGAAGTAGCGGCGGTCGGCGGCTTCCCATTCGTCGTGTTGCTCGACGAGGACGGAGCCGGCCAGGCGGAGCAGGGCGGCGTTGTTCGGGAACACGCCAACGACGTCGGTGCGGCGCTTGATCTCCCGATTGAGGCGTTCCAGCGGGTTCGTGGACCAGATCTGTCGCCAATGCCGGGCGGGGAACGCTTTGAACGCGAGGATGTCGTCACGGGCGTCGGTGAGCATCACGGCGGTCTTGGGGTGGACGCGCTCGATCATGCGCACGACTTCGTCGAACTGGGCATCGATGTGCTCGGCGTCGGGTTGGGCGAAGATCGTGCGGATCACGCTGGCGACCATCTCCTGCCGGCCCTTCGGGAGGGCGGTCAGGACGTTGCGCATGAAGTGGACGCGGCAGCGCTGCCAGGCGGCGCCCTGCAACACGGTCGCTGCGGCCTTCTTCAGTCCGGCGTGGGCGTCGGAGATCACCAGCTTCACCCCGCCCAGACCTCGTGTCTTCAACGAGCGCAGGAACTGCTTCCAGAACTCCTCGGTCTCGCTGTCTCCGACATCGAAGCCCAGCACGACCCGCCGCCCGTCAGCGGCGACGCCGATCGCGACGACGACCGCCTGGGACACGACACGGTGGTCGATGCGGACCTTGCAGTAGGTCGCGTCGAGGAACACGTAGGGGTAGGCGATGTCAGACAGCGAGCGGTCGCGGAACGATGCGACCTCGGCGTCGAGCCCTTGGCAGATGCGGGACACCTCGGACTTCGAGATGCCAGTGTCAGCGCCGAGCGCTTTGACGAGGTCATCGACCTTCCGGGTTGAGACGCCGTGGAGGTAGGCCTCCATCACGACCGCGAACAAGGCTTGGTCGACCCGGCGGCGCCGCTCCAGCAGCGACGGGAAGAACGACCCCTGCCGCAACTTCGGGATCCGCAACTCCAGATCCCCAGCCGTGGTCGACAGCACCCGCGGCCGGGAACCGTTGCGGGTAGTCGTGCGCTCGCTCGTGCGCTCGTAGGGGGCGGCGCCGATGAATGCGGCTGTCTCCGCGTCGATCAGCTCCTGGTAGAGCCGCTCGGTCGCGGCTCGGATGCGGTCGGTGGTGCCGGTGAGCTTCAGTTCCCCGAGCAGCTCGAGGAGGGCAGACTGGTCAAGAGCCATCGTGCGGTGTCGTCTTTCTGTGTGAGTTCTTGGTCGTTCTCACTGACCATCGCACGATGGCTCACCCCGTCGCGGTCACGACGCCGCGGGCCCGAAAGACCACCACCCCGCGGGACTCCAGGGCGGAACCGCCCCTGAGGACCGGGTGTATCTCCGTCAAGGCGGCCGTCCGGTTCCGCTGCTCGAGGATTCTGGGAGGCCGTGTGTAAGGGAGATTGTCAGTATTGATCGGCCAGGTACCACCTCGATCAAGTAGCCCCGAACCGCCGAACTTCAGTCGACGCCTATGAACAGCGGGTAGCGGCGACACTTCGGAGCATCTTGAACCCGTCACAAGCAATGCAGGGGGTCAGCGGTTCGAATCGTTTAGCGTATTGAACCCGCGTCGCAGGCTCGTGTGCGACGGGCGTCGCCGGCCATCAGAGCTACGGCCGACCGCGAGTCAGCTCCTCGTTGCGGCCCGCGAGCATGCCCAGCAGATGCCGCCAAGGAGTGTCAAAGGGGTGTCCACTTATTGGCCAGTAATGTTCCGAAACCACCCGTATCGGACGCAGCAGGACTGGGCTGCTCCGTAGTGTCCCGTAGGGGGGACGCCGAATTGACCAACCCGACGATCGTGGGTTCAAGTCCCACCCGCCCTACGCGACGAAGGCCGCCTCACGGCGGCCCTTCGTGCGTGCACGGACGTTCCGGCCTCAGGTGGCCATGTGCTCCGCGAGGTAGGAGTACTTGACGAAGACCTCGGATGCCGTGCCGACCTCCTCGAGCGCCTCCTGCAGCGCCGTCAGCATGTACTTCGCGTCCCAGCCCATGTAGAGGTGATTGTCGTCGTTGAGGCGGTCCCACTGGCCGTTCCAGGACGGCGCCGGGTAGATCGGCCCACCGCGCCGGCGGCTGAAGGCGACGACGCTCTCCGGCGAGTCGACCCAGAGCCGGCGGAAGATGCGGTTGAAGAGGTACTTGACGTCGTAGACCTCCCAGTGCTCGCCGCGGTACTCGACGTAGGCGAACTCCCGCTCCCAGCCCCGGGGCCAGCCGCGACGCCGCTGCGCGTCGAGGATGGGCGTCAGTCCGTCGTCGTCGATCCCCGTGACCAGGGGCCGCCGCCAGACCTCCACGAAGCGCCGGGCGAGCTCCGCGGTGCGGCTCGAGATCGCGGCCGTACTCCACACCTCGATCGACGACAGCGCCCGCGTCTCGGGCACGGCACTGCGCGCGTAGGCGCCGTCGCGCTTCTCGGGGAAGGACCGGTCGGCGGCGGCGATCGCCGCCTTGTCCTCGAGCAGAGCGAGGTTGCCGATGGTCTCCGCCAGGGCGCGGTGGCTGTTCTGCTCGTCCTCGGTGTACTCCGACCACGGGCGGACGCCGTCGCCCGTCCACGTGTCGGGCGGCGTGAGCGGCACGATGTGATCGACGCCGAACTCCGCGACGTCCAGATCGCCGGCGATCCGGCCGAGGACGAAGGCCGCGTGGGGGAGCGGGGCGAACTTCAGCGCCGCGCGCACGCGCTCGTCGGAGGGCATGATGCGGGCGATCGCCTGGGTCAGCGCCTCCGGACCCTGCGCCTGCGCGCGGCACAGGCGCGCCACGAGGCGGTCGACGGGCAGGCCGACGAGCGTGCGCCGCAGGAGGAGCGACTGCACGTCGTCGAGGAGCTGCAGGAGGGCCGGTCGGTCGAGGTGGCCCTCCGCGTGGTCGCGGCAGGCCTTCATCACCAGCGGATAGGCGTCACGGCCGAACGTGTTGAGGTGCCCCAGACGCCGTGCGAGATCGACGTCGGGTTCGCGCGGGGGGTCGAGGAGCACGGCGTAGATCTGCGCGTAGGCGCGCCATTCCGACGCGGCCTGCCGCAGCGTCTCGAGGGTCAACCGCGGGAACTCGTGCCGGAAGGCGTCGTAGACGCCGCGGCCGCCCGCCGCGACGACTTCGCGGCCCGTCCGCAGCACCAGGTAGTGCCGCCAGAAGCCGCCGATGCTCTCGCCGGTGCTGCGCTCGATCGCCGACCAGAACTCGTCCTCGATGAGCGTCTGCTCCCGGTGGGAGAGGCCCATGAGCACGTAGTTGTGGATCAGCTCGTGGTCGCGCAGCGGCTCGCCGGTGCTGTTGAGGCTCTCGAAGATCTGCTGAGCGTCCGCCCCCGCGCCGAGGGTGATGGCGACGTGCTCGAGACGCTGCAGCCCACCCCAGATGCGCGCCACCTCATCGCGCGAGACCTGGCTGCGGAAGAACGCGTAGTTGTCGTCGAACCTCGAGCCGCCGGTGGGCGCGTCGGCCGGTCGGCGCGCGAGCACCACGTCCTCGAATACCTCCGCCCACGCCCTGTGCGGGCGGAGCTTCGTCCGCTCCGGATCCGACGAGCGCACGAGCACCGTGTGCAGCTGTGCGGCGAGCAGGGGGTCGCTGTCGGCGACCGTGTGGTGCAGGGCGGCGATCAGCAGCATGAGCGTGGTGATGCGCTGCTGGCCGTCGATGAGCACGAGCTCCGATTCGCCGTCCGACACGCTCGCGGACGACAGGATCGACCCGATGAAGTGCATGTGGCGGTCATCCGAGTCCGCGACGTCGCGGATGTCGGACAGCAGCTGCTCGCAGGCGCCGATGTCCCACCGATACTGGCGCTGGTAGACCGGGACGACGATGTTGGTCTCCGCCGCCGCCAGCCACGAGATGGTGTTGACCGCGGTCGCATCGATGTTCGTGGCCGTGCCCATGCTCTCGTTCCGTGTCGCCGTCCACCCGCCGAGCGACCCGACGGGTCCGGCGGACGCCTCACTCTAACCGACGCCTCTCCGCCTCACCCGGCGCCCGCCCGGCGTTCCGGGGATGCGAAAACACCCCGAGGTAGGCTTGCCTAAGTCGGGCCTGTTAAAACGTGCTGGCCCTCTACGAAAGGCATGACTCACCTCATGGCATACATCACCTCCGCCGCTCTCGCAGAGACCGGCTACGTCGTCCTCGACCGCTACAACCAGGCGCTGGATCCCCAGGAGTGGCTCGACATCGAGTACAACGACTGGAAGTCCTCCGGAGACACCCGCTTCGCGCCGCTGGCCAGCGCCTTCGGCGAGATCGAGTGCAACGGATTCTGGAACCACAAGCCGCCGCGCACCGACAAGGACGGCGTCTGGATCGACTCGCAGGTCGAGAAGGCTCCGAACCTCACCCGCCGCGCCATGGAGCCCGGCGCGAACGTCGGTCGCTGCCGTGTGATCGAGCTGCAGCCGACGCCCTACGGCGAATGCCTCTACAACCTCCACCAGGACGACAACAATCGCCTGAACCCGGATGGGACGGGCTGGGTCGTCCGCGGCTTCTTCAACCTCACGGACGACACAGAGAGCTTCTTCGTGCTGCGCGAGAACCGGACCGATCCCGAGGGCGAGGTGCGCATCGCCCTCCCGGCCGGTGCCCAGCTGATCATCGACACCCAGCGCCTGTGGCACGCCGCGACCCACGTCGGCACCGACCCGCGCTACTGCCTCATCACGTCCTGGACCTCAGGCCCCGAGCTGGACGCGTACATCGAGAAGTACAACGGCGTGAACCACGTCGAGAGCGTTGAGGTGCCGCAGGACGTGCTCGACGCGGGCTACGCCGAGCAGGCCCGCAAGGACGCCGCGCGTGCCGCCTACTACGCGGCCAAGGGCCAGCAGGCCAAGCTCGCCATGAGCGAGGCGTAAGCCCCCGCACCTCCCGAACGGCCCCGGTCGCACCGACCGGGGCCGTTCGGCATCCCCCACGCGACATCGCGGAATGACACGGTTGTGATTCCGGGGCGCGGTGGGTGATAATGGCCGCACAACCGAACACGCATCGCCGCTGCATCCATCCAGGTCGTTGGGGAAGACGAACCTAGGAAACGGAGACGTGATGGCGACACCCAAGGCGCGCGGAGTGGTCTTCATCCACTCTGCGCCTCGAGCACTCTGCCCGCACCTCGAGTGGGCTGTCGGTCGTGCGCTCGGACGCGCGGTGAACTTCGACTGGGCCGACCAGCCGGTCCTCGCCGGCGCGCGGCGCGCGGAGTTCTACTGGGAGGGCACGGCCGGAACCGGCGCCGCCCTCACCACCGCCATGCGCGGCTGGGAGCATCTGCGGTTCGAGGTGACGGAAGACCCGACGCCCCGCAGCGACGGCGGCCGCTGGCTGCACACGCCGGGACTCGGCATCCACTACGCGCAGACCGATTCCGCCGGCAACGTCGTCATCGGCGAGGACCGCATCCGCTACGCGATGGAGGTCGCGGCCGGCGACATCGCCGAGCTGCAGCGCGAGCTCGACGTCGCCCTCGGCGCCGCCTGGGACGACGAGCTCGAGCCCTTCCGCCACGCGAGCGACGACGCGCCCGTCGTCTGGCTCCACAAGGTCGGCTGAGGCCCGCACAGGATTCGGGTGCGCTCAGGCGCCACGACCGGCGGTCGGAGGGGGGTTTTCCCGGACGCTGGGGAGGCGAATGGGCCACCTGAACACGAGGAACGCCCCCGGATGCTGCATCCGGGGGCGTTCTCCTTCGTCGCGGTGGCGACGGCGGGGGCTAGACCGACGCGAAGGCGACGACGGCGTTGTGACCACCGAAGCCGAACGAATTGCTGATCGCGACCTGCTGTCCGTCGCCGAGCTCCTGCGTCTCGCCCGTGATGCGGAAGGGCACGTCGGGGTCGGGCGTGGTGATGTTGATCGTCGGCGGCGCCACACGGTCGCGGAGCGCGAGGATCGTGAAGATCGCCTCGAGCGCGCCGGTGCCGCCGAGGAGGTGCCCGGTCGAGGCCTTCGTCGCGGAGACGGGGATGTCGGCGATCCGCTCGCCGAACACGTTGCGCAGCGCCGTGTACTCGTTCGGGTCGCCGACCGGCGTCGAGGTCGCGTGGGCGTTGATGTGCGTCACGTCGCCGGGGGAGACGTCGGCGGATGCCAGGGCGAGCATGACCGCACGGGAGGCGCCGAGACCTTCCGGGTCGTTGGCGGTGATGTGGTACGAATCAGCCGTGACGCCGCCGCCGAGCACCTCGCCGTAGATCTTCGCGCCGCGCGCCTTCGCGAACTCCTCGCGCTCGAGGATGAGCACGCCGGCGCCTTCGCCCATGACGAAGCCGTCGCGGTCGATGCTGCCGGGGCGCGACGCGTGGGCGGGGTCGTCGTTGCGCTTGGAGAGCGCCTGCATCGACGCGAACGACGCGATCGTGATGGGGTGGATGGCCGACTCGGTGCCACCGGCGATCACGACATCGGCCAGGCCGTCGCGCAGGTGCTGCACGGCGTTGACGATCGACTCGGTGCTCGACGCACAGGCGCTGGCCACGGTGCGCGCGAATGCCCGGGCGTTGAAGTGGAGGGAGAGGTTCCCCGCCGCCGCATTCGGCATGAGCATGGGCACCGTCATCGGCAGCACGCGTCGGGGGCCCTTCTCGCGCAGCGTGTCCCAGGCGTCCAGGAGCGTCCACACGCCGCCGATGCCGGTGGCGAAGTCGACGCCGAGGCGCTCGGGCTCGACCGCGGGCTCACCCGCGTCGGCCCAGGCCTCCATCGCCGCGACGAGCGCGAGCTGCGAGGACGGGTCGAGGCGCTTGGCGACGGGCCGAGCGAGGATCGTATCGGGACGCACCAGCGCCTCGGCGGCGAAGGTGACGGGGAGGCTGTACTCCTCGACCCAGTCGTGCTCGAGGCTGCGGGCGCCGGAGGCGCCGTCCAGGAGCGCCGACCAGCTCTCGGGCGCGGTTCCGCCGATCGGCGAGGTGGCGCCGATGCCGGTGACGACGATGCGTGACGTGCTCATGGATGGGTGTTCCTTCGTTGACCCGGTGGGGGCGGGGTGTCCCGGACGGGATCGCCCCCACCGGAACGGTGCCTACTGGTTCGAGGTGATGAAGGTGACGGCGTCGCCGACGGTCTTGAGGTTCTTGACCTCGTCGTCGGGGATGGTGACGCCGAACTTCTCCTCCGCGTTGACGACGATCGTCATCATGGAGATCGAGTCGATGTCGAGGTCGTCGGTGAAGGACTTCTCGAGGGCGACCTCGTCGGCCGAGATGCCCGTCTCGTCGGTGATGAGCTCGGCGAGGCCGGCCAGCACCTCATCGTTGGTGAATGCCATGATGTCTCCGTTTCTTCGGGGGTCGCGGGCCCCGTCGGGGCCGACGTTCAGTCTAGGGTCGGAGGTCGCGCACGTCAGGGAAGCACGACCACCTGGGCGCCGAACACGAGCCCGGCCCCGAAACCGATCTGCAGGGCGAGTCCGCCGCTGAGCTCGGGGTGCTCGGCGAGGAGCCGGTGCGTGGCGAGGGGGATGGATGCCGCGGACGTGTTGCCGGTCGTCTCGATGTCGCGGCCGATCACGACCGTCTCGGGGAGTCCGAGCTGCTTGGCGAACTCGTCGATGATGCGCATGTTCGCCTGGTGCGGCACGAAGGCGGCGAGATCGGACGCCTCCACACCGGCGGCCTCCAGGGCCTGACGGGCGACCTTCACCATCTCCCACACCGCCCAGCGGAAGACCGTGGGTCCTTCCTGACGGAGGGTCGGCCACGGCGCGGTGCCCGCGCGGAACTCGTTGAGCGTGTGGTTCATGCCGACGGCGTCGGCCTTGGACCCGTCGGAGCCCCAGACGGTGGGCCCGATGCCGGGGGTGTCGGAGGGGCCGATGACCACGGCGCCCGCGCCGTCGCCGAGGAGGAACGAGATGCTGCGGTCGGTCGGGTCGACGATGTCGCTGAGCTTCTCGGTGCCGATCACCAGCGCGTAGGTGGCGGCGCCGGCGCGCACGAGGGCGTCCGCCTGAGCGACGCCGTACGCGAACCCCGCGCAGGCGGCGTTCAGGTCGTAGGCGGCCGCCGGGTTGGCACCCACACGGTCGGCCACGATCGCCGAGACGGAGGGCGTCTGCTTCGGGTTGCTGACGGTCGCCACCAGCACCGCGTCGATCTGCGACGGATCGACGCCGGAGCGCTCGATGGCCTCCCGCGCAGCATCCGTCGCCAGCTCGATCGCCGTCGTGCCCTCCAGGGCGCGCGTGCGGGTGATGATGCCGGTGCGCTGGCGAATCCACTCGTCGCTGGAGTCGATGGGGCCGATGAGGTCCTCGTTCGGCACGGCGACCTCGCCACGGGCGGCGCCGTAGCTGTAGATGCGGGTGTGCGCGGAGCCGACGGATTGCTTCAGGGTGGGGGGCGTCATGCCGTTCCTCCGGTGATCAGGGCGGCCGCGGAAGGCAGGTCGTCGGGGGTCTTCACGGCGACCGAGGGGACGCCGCGCAGCGCGCGCTTGGCCAGGCCGACGAGGGTGCCGGCGGGCGCCAGCTCCACGATGCCCGAGACGGATGCCGCGGCGAACGCCTGCATGCACAGGTCCCACCGCACGGGGGACGCGACCTGGGCCACGAGCAGGTCGCGGAACCGGGCACCGACGGCGACCTCCGTGCCGTCGCTGTTCGTCCAGAGGCGCACGCGGGGGTCGGACACCGCCGTGTCTGCGGCCGCGGTGCGCAGCACCTCGACGGCCGGCTCCATGTAGCGCGTGTGGAAGGCGCCTGCGACCTGCAGCGGAATCACGCGGGTGCTCGCCGGGGGCTCGGCCGAGAGGGCGGTCAGCGCGGCGGCGGACCCGGCGGCGACGAGCTGGCCGCCGCCGTTGTAGTTGGCGGGGGTGAGGTCCAGCTCCTCCAGGCGTGCGACCACGGCATCCTGATCCCCGCCGATGACGGCGGCCATGCCGGTGTCCTCGGCGGCGGCGGCCTCGGCCATGGCGCGTCCGCGGATGCCGACGAGGCGCAGCGCGTCCTCCTCCGACAGCACCCCGGCGGCGGCAGCGGCGGCGAACTCTCCGACGGAGTGCCCGGCGACGCCGGCGACCGCGGAGCGGTCCTCGAGAGCGTTCCAGGAGAGGAGGCTCGCCGCGACGATCAGCGGCTGGGCGACCTGCGTGTCGCGGATGCGGTCGGCGTCCCACTCGGTTCCGGCGGCGACGAGGTCGACACCGGCCCATTCGGAGTAGCGCGAGAGGGCGTCACGGGCGCCGTCTCGCTCGAGCCAGGGCACGAGGAAGCCGGGGGTCTGGGAACCCTGGCCGGGGAAGACGGCGATGATCACCGTCCCATCCTGCCAGCATCATCCGCGCCGCTCTGGATCCTCCGTCACAAGAAACGCAGGATCCTTTGTGCGTGCCGCACAACTTCCGGGGCTGCGCGGCCCCCAGGCCGGTGGGTCAGGTCCGCGGCCGGCGCGGTGCACTGCGCCGACGTGCGGGGTCGGGTCCGACGGAGCCGAGGATCAGCGCGGTTTGGAGGATCAGCGCCTCACGCGGCCCCGTGGCATCCCATCCGATGACATCCGACACCCGCTTGAGGCGGTAGCGGACGGTGTTGGGGTGCACGAACAGCTCTCGGGCGGTGGCCTCGAGCGAGCGTCCATTGTCGAGGTAGCTCCACAGCGTCGTCACGAGGTCGGCACTGTGGGCCTGCAGCGGCCGGTAGATGCGCTCCACCAGCGTCTGCTTGGCCAGCGGGTCGCCGGCCAGTGCGCGCTCGGGCAGCAGATCGTCGGCCTCGACGGGGCGGGGGGCGTTGCGCCACGCCCGCGCGACGGCGAAGCCCGCCAGCGCCGCACGGGCGCTCTGCCCGGCGTCGACGAGCGCGGGGACGGCCGGCCCGAGCACGAGGTAGCCGGCGCCGAAGCCCGGCTCGAGGTGACGGGCGATCTCGGTGAACGGCAGCTCGGGCTCGGACTCGTCGCGGCCGGGGGACTGCGAGCGTCCGATCACGAGCACGAGGCGAGAGCCCTGCACGCCGATCAGCACGTCCACACCGAGCTTGCGCGCGGTGCGGCGGAGCTGGTCGACGTCGAACTGGGCGGGCGTGGTGCCCACGAGCACCGAGACCTCGCCGTGGCCGTGCCAGCCGAGGGCGGCGATGCGGCTCGGCAGCTCGTCGTCCGCCTCGCCGGTCAGGATCGAGTCGACGACGAGCGCCTCGAGGCGCGCATCCCACAGCCCACGGGCCTCCGCCGCCCGGGCGTAGACGTCCGCCGCGGCGAAGGCCACCTCACGCGAGTAGAGCAGGATGCTCTCGCGCAGGTCTTCGCCCTTGCCCTGCAGCCGCTCCTCCGTCACCTCCACGGTGACCCGGATGAGCTGCAGCGTCTGCGTCAGGCTGACGCTGCGCAGCAGCTCGCGCGGGGCGGCGAGGAAGACGTCGGCCGCGATCCAGGGCGTGGAGTTCGGATCGTCGTACCACTGGATGAACGAGGTGATGCCCGCCTGCGCCACCAGCCCGACGGCGCTCCGGCGAGCCGGCGGCATCTCCGCGTACCAGGGGAGCGAGTCCTCCAGCCGCTTGGTCGTCGCCGTCGCCAGGTCGCCGGAGATCCGCCGGAGCCACGCGAGCGTCTCGGCCTTGTCGGCCGGGGTGGTGCTGCGGGGCATCGTGCCCGTCAGCTCTCGCCGCCCGCGTTGCCGCTGGTGCCCGCGTTGACGTCGTGCAGGCGGTACTTCTCGATCGCCTGCGCCGCGAGGCTGCGGTCGGCGGAGCCCTCGGCGGCCAGGGCCTGGAGGGTGCGCACGACCAGCGACGGGCCGTCGATCTTGAAGAACCGTCGTGCCGCGGGCCGCGTGTCGGAGAACCCGAAGCCGTCGGCACCCAGGGTCCAGAAGTTGTTCGGGACCCACGGGCGGATCTGGTCCTGCACCGCGTGCATGAAGTCGCTGACGGCGACGACCGGTCCGGGCACGTCGCGCAGCTTCTCGGTCAGGTAGGCGGTGCGATACTCCTCCTCCGGGTGGAGGAAGTTGTGCTCGTCGGCGGCCAGGCCGTCGCGGCGCAGCTCGTTCCACGACGTCACCGACCACACGTCGGCCTGCACGCCCCAGTCGTCGCGCAGCAGCTGCTGCGCCTCGAGCGCCCACGGCACCCCGACGCCGGAGGCGAACAGCTGGGCACGAGGGCCCTCGCCCTCCGAGACGGAGATGCGGTGGATGCCGCGGACGATGCCCTCGACGTCGACGTTCTCCGGCTCGGCCGGCTGCACCAGCGGCTCGTTGTAGACCGTGATGTAGTACATGACGTTCGGGTCGGGGTGCTGGCCGCCGTACATGCGCTCGATGCCCGAGCGCACGATGTGGGCGATCTCGTACCCGTAGGCGGGGTCGTAGGACACCGTCGCGGGGTTGGTCGAGGCCAGAAGGTGCGAGTGACCGTCGGCGTGCTGGAGGCCCTCACCGGTCAGCGTGGTGCGTCCGGCGGTGGCGCCGATGACGAAACCGCGCGCCATCTGGTCGCCGGCGGCCCACTGGGCGTCGCCCGTGCGCTGGAAGCCGAACATCGAGTAGAAGACGTAGACCGGGATGAGCGGCTCGCCGTGGGTCGAGTAGGACGTACCGATGCCCGTGAACGCCGCCATCGCGCCGGCCTCGTTGATGCCGACGTGGACGATCTGCCCCTGCGGGCTCTCCTTGTACGCCAGCAGCAGGTCGCGGTCGACCGACGTGTAGTGCTGCCCGTTCGGGTTGTAGATCTTCGCGGTCGGGAAGAACGCGTCCATGCCGAACGTGCGCGCCTCGTCGGGGATGATCGGCACGATGCGGTGCCCGAAGCCCTTGACCCGCAGGAGGTCCTTGAGCAGTCGCACGAACGCCATCGTGGTCGCGACCTCCTGCGTGCCCGAGCCCTTCTTCGGCAGCGCGTAGGCGTCGTCGCCGGGCAGAGCGAGGTCGACGTGCGTCGACTTCCGGGCCGGCACGAAACCGCCGAGGTCCCGGCGGCGCTCCATGAGGTACTGGATCGCCTCGTCCTGGGGTCCCGGGTTGTAGTACGGCGGCTGGTAGGGGTTCTCCTCCAGCTGCGCGTCGGTGATCGGGATGTGCATGCCGTCGCGGAACTGCTTGAGGTCCTGCAGCGTCATCTTCTTCATCTGGTGCGTGGCGTTGCGTCCCTCGAAGTGGGGACCCAGGCCGTAGCCCTTGATGGTCTTGGCGATGATGACCGTCGGCTGGCCCTTGTGCTCCATGGCCGCCTTGTACGCGGCATAGACCTTGCGGTAGTCGTGGCCACCGCGCTTGAGGCCCCAGATCTGGTCGTCGCTGTAGTCCTTGACCAGCTCGAGCGTGCGCTCGTCGCGACCGAAGAAGTTCTCGCGCACGAAGGCGCCGTTCTCGGTCTTGTAGGTCTGGTAGTCACCGTCGGGCGTGGAGTTCATCAGGTTGCGCAGCGCGCCGTCGGTGTCGCGCGCGAGGAGATCGTCCCACTCGCGGCCCCAGACGACCTTGATGACGTTCCAGCCGGCACCACGGAAGAAGCTCTCGAGCTCCTGGATGATCTTGCCGTTTCCGCGGACGGGTCCGTCGAGGCGCTGCAGGTTCGCGTTGATCACGAAGGTCAGGTTGTCCAGACCCTCGTTGGCGGCGACCTGCAGCTGACCGCGGCTCTCGACCTCGTCCATCTCGCCGTCGCCGAGGAAGGCCCACACGTGCGAGTCGGCGACGTCCTTGATGCCGCGGTTGGCGAGGTACTTGTTCGTCATCGCCTGGTAGACGGCGTTGATCGGGCCCAGACCCATCGACACCGTCGGGAACTGCCAGAAGTCGGGCATGAGCCGCGGGTGCGGGTAGGACGGGATGCCGTTGGGCGACGCGGACTTCTCCTGGCGGAAGCCGTCGAGCTGCGCCTCGGTGACGCGGCCCTCGAGGTACGCGCGGGCATAGGTGCCGGGGGAGGCGTGACCCTGGATGAAGATCTGGTCGCCGCCCGAGGGGTGGTCGGCGCCGCGGAAGAAGTGGTTGAAGCCGACCTCGTAAAGCGCGGCCGACGACGCGTACGTCGAGATGTGGCCGCCGACGCCGATGCCGGGGCGCTGCGCGCGGTGCACCGTGATGGCCGCGTTCCAGCGAATCCATGAGCGGTACCGCCGCTCGATCTCCTCGTCGCCGGGGAACTCCGGCTCGTTGTCCGGGGCGATCGTGTTGATGTAGTCCGTCGTGGGCACCATCGGCACACCGAGGTGCAGGTCGTGCGACGTCTTCAGCAGGCTGAGCATGATCTCGCGGCCGCGGCCATGGCCCTTGGCTGTGACGAGCTGCTGCAGCGACTCCTGCCACTCGCCCGTCTCTTCGGGATCGCTGTCCTGCGAGTCCTGGGAATACGGATCCTGGTCGTGAACAGTCACGGGAGACCTTTCGTCGTCTGGCAGATCGTGCCAGGGATACGCGATCGGGGCGGAGGCGGACTCGGTGGAGCATGCACGGCGCACCGTCTCCAGCCTAGCGAGTCGCGGGTGTCCGGGCGCTCCGGCGCCGGAGTGGTCGCGACCCTAGACTGGAGCGGCAAGGGCCTTTAGCTCAGCTGGTAGAGCGCCACGTTTACACCGTGGATGTCGTCGGTTCGATCCCGGCAGGGCCCACCACCGGCATCCCGCCGTCCTCCTACTTCTTCGGGTTCGGCGACCTCTTCGCATCGTTCGGTCCGCTGACGACGCGCGGGCGCGTGACGTCGGCGTAGTCGGGCTGCCCGACGCGGGCGTGCCGGCGCGAGTAGCCGAAGTAGATGATGAACCCGATCGCGAGCCACACGAGGAATCGCAGCCAGGTGTCGACGGGCAGGTTGAGCATCAGGTAGATGCAGACAAGCGCGGACAGGGCCGGCAGGAACGGGCTCAGCGGGACGCGGAAGCCGCGCTGCAGGTCGGGCCGCGTGCGGCGCAGCACGATGACGGCGACCGAGACGAGCACGAATGCCGACAGGGTGCCGATGTTGACCATCTCCTCCAGCGCACCGATCGGCGTGACGCCGGCCACGATCGCGACGACGACAGTGACCAGGATCGAGGTCACCCACGGGGTGCGGAACTTCGGGTGCACCTTGGCCAGACCACGGGGCAGGAGCGCGTCGCGCGACATGGCGAAGATGATGCGGGTGGCACCGATCATGAGGGTCAGCACGACCGTCGTCAGGCCGGCGACGGCGCCGGCGGCGATGACCGTGGCCATCCATCCCTGACCGTGGTACGCGAACGCCGCTGCCAGGGCCGCCGAGGGGTCGAGCCCGTCGTAGCGGACCATGCCGGTGACAACGATCGCGACGGCGCAGTAGAGCACGGTGCAGATCGCCAGCGACGCGATGATGCCGATCGGCAGCGCCTTCTGGGGATTCTTGGTCTCCTCGGCGGTCGTCGCCACGACGTCGAAGCCGATGTACGCGAAGAACACGAGTGCCGCACCGGCGAGGATGCCGCCCACGCCGAACGTGACGGGCGGCAGGCCGAAGATGAATTGGATGAGCGGCTGGTGGAATCCGCTCTCCGAGGCCGTCGGCACCGCGTCGGGCACGAAGGGGGAGTAGTTCGCCGAGCTGATGAAGCCGATGCCCATGACGATGACGAAAAGGACGATGAACAGCTTCACGGCCACGAGCACGAGGTTGACGCGCATCGACTCCTTGATGCCGAGCGTCATGAGCGCGCCGAGGACGAGGACGAAGATGATCGCGACGATGTCCACGGCGCCGCCGTGGCTGATCGCGTCGGGCAGCACGATGCCGATCTGCCCCAGGAACACCTTGAGATAGGCGCTCCAGCCCTGCGCGACCACGCTCGCGCCGAGGAACATCTCGAGGATGAGGTCCCAGCCGATGATCCAGGCGAACAGCTCGCCCAGCGAGGCGTAGGAGAACGTGTACGCCGACCCTGACACGGGGACCGTGGAGGCGAACTCGGCGTAGCACATGGCCGCCAGTGCGCACGCGATGGCCGCGACGACGAAGCTGAGCACGATCGCGGGACCGGCCACGTCGTGCGCCGCGCGCCCGGTGAGGGTGAAGATGCCGGCGCCGATCACGACGCCGACCCCGAAGATCGTGAGATCGAGGGCGGTGAGCGACTTCTTCAGCTTGAAGTCGGGTTCGTCGGTGTCGGCGATCGACTGCTCGACCGACTTCGTGCGCAGCAGGCTCATCGTGCTCTCCTCGTCGTGGGCGTCCTCGCATGCTAGACCGCACGCGGCACGGGCGGGGGAGGCGTTACGGCGGAGCATCCGGTCGACCGGCGGGCCGCGGCATCCCGCGCGGTAGGTTTGTGGACGTGAAAGCCAGCTACGCAGACCAGATCCGCCTCGTGGACGTCGCCGAGCTGGACGCCCGCATCGCGCGCGCGGAGCGTGCCCGCGCCAACCCGCCGCAGGCCGCCCGCGTGCAGGAGCTGGTCGCCCGTCGCGGCGAGCTCTCGCATGAGCTGTCGTCGCGCCTCGGCGTGCGCGACGACCTGCGCGCCGAGCTCGCGCGCATCGAGTCGGACGTCGCCGTCGTCGAGGCCCGCCGGGCGCGCGACACCGAGCGGCTCGCCGCTTCCAGCAACCCCAAGGAGGCGCAGGGTCTCGAGAGCGAGCTGCTCTCGCTGACCAAGCGCAAGGGCGACCTCGAAGACGCGGAGCTGGAGCTGATGGAGAAGCTCGAGCAGGCCGACGCCGCTGTGGTCGAGCAGGAGGCCGTCATCGCCCAGGTGAACGCCGATGGCGCCGAACTCAGCGCGGAGGCGAAGCGCGTCGTCGCGGAGGCCACATCGACGATCGAGGCCGCCACGCGCGACCGCGAGGCGATCGCCGCGACGGTCCCGGCCGACCTCCTCGCCCTCTACACGCGGCTGCTGCCGCGCAGCTCGGGCGCGGCGCGCCTGACCGATCGCACCTGCGAGGGGTGCCGGATGGTGCTCGCCGGCACCGACCTGCAGAAGCTCCGCCTCGCCGCCGAGGACGACGTCGTGTTCTGCCCCGAGTGCGGCAGCATCCTCGTGCGCACCGACGACTCGGGGCTGTGACGCCCGACGCCGGGAGGGCTCGTGACCGGCGGCGGTGACGCCGCGGCGTGGATCGTGCTCGGACGCGCCGCGTCCCGCGTCGAGGTCGTCCTGCTGGATGCGGGCGCGCGCGAGATCGGGCGGACGGAAGTGGATGCCGCGGCCCTCGCCGCCTGGATCGCCGCGCACGAGGCGGCGCACGCACCCCGCTGGGTGTGGTCGGACACGGCGGCGTGGTACCCCCCGCTCCTGTCCGGCAGCGTGCGCGTCTCCCGCTGCCACGACCTGCGCCTCGCCCACGCGGTGATCCGCGACGCCGCATCGGTGACGGATGCCGCGGCGCTCCGCTCCGCGACCGAGTGGGACCGCGCGGGCGCGGTGGCCGCAGCATCCGCCGCCCCGGCCCTCTTCGAGCTCGATGACACCTTCGCAGCCCCGGCGGGCCCGCCCGATGACGTCTCGGCGGCGCTGGCGGAGTTCGCCCGGCAGCGCGCGGCCGTCGACGGCTCGGCCGACCCCGGGCGCCTGCGGCTGCTGCTCGCGGCGGAGTCGGCCGGCGCGCTGGTCGCCGCCGAGATGCGCGCCGCGGGACTGCCTTGGGACGCGGCCGTCCACGAGGAGCAGCTCGAGGCGGCTCTCGGTCCGCGGCCGACCTCGGGCGCCGTGCCGGTCAAGCTCGCCGCTGCCGCCGCGGTGGTGCGCGATGCGCTGGGCGACCCGACCGTCTCGATCGACTCGCAGCCGAAGCTGCTGCGCGCCCTCCATCGCGTCGGCGTGCAGGTCGAGTCGACGGCCAAGTGGGAGCTGCTGCGGCACAGCCATCCCGCCATCGAGCCGCTGCTGGAGTACAAGAGGCTGGCTCGGCTGTACGCCGCGAACGGCTGGGCGTGGCTGGACGAGTGGGTGGCCGACGGGCGGTTCCGGCCCGTGCTGGTGCCCGCCGGCGTGGTCACCGGACGCTGGGCGTCGACGGGCGGCGGCGCGCTGCAGGTGCCGCGTCAGCTCCGCTCGGCCGTGCGTGCGGATCCGGGGTGGGTCCTCGTGGTCGCGGACGTGGCGCAGCTCGAACCGCGCGTGCTGGCAGCGATGGCGCGTGACACGGCCCTCGCCGACGCCGCCCGCGGGCGCGACCTCTACGAGGGGGTCGTGGACAGCGGCGCGGTGTCGACCCGGGCGGAGGCGAAGGGGGCGCTGCTCGGAGCCATGTACGGCGCCACGACGGGCGCCGGTGGGCAGCTCGTGCCGCGGCTGCGGCGCACGTTCCCGAAGGCGATGGCGCTGGTCGACGACGCCGCCCGCGTGGGCGAGGACGGAGGTGTCGTGTCCACGTGGCTCGGACGCTCGTCGCCCGCGCCGTCGGTGGACTGGCGCGATGAGCAGTCGCGGGCCACGGAGGCCGATGCGACCGAGGCCGACGAGGCGCGCGCGCGGCGGCGCGCGCGCGACCTCGGCCGGTTCACCCGCAACTTCATCGTGCAGGGGACGGCGGCCGAGTGGGCGCTCGCCTGGATGGCCGATCTCCGCGGCCGGCTGTGGGCGATCGATCCGGTGGACGAGTCGGATGCCGCGTCCCGCTCCGGGGCGGTCTTCTCCCGTCGCCCGCACCTGGCGTTCTTCCTGCACGACGAGGTGATCGTGCACGCCCCCGCGGCCCGCGCGGAGGAGGCGGCCGCCGCGGTGCAGGGGGCCGCGGCATCCGCTGCTCGCCTGCTCTTCGGCGACTTCCCGCTGGACTTCCCCCTGGATCTGCGCATCACCGACAGCGCCGACAAGGCGTGACACGGGGCGCCCGGACGGCGCCGGTAGACTTCACGGGCGAATGGGTCGGCTGGACGGTCGCGTCGCTGCGGTTCGCCGTGGTGCCGAGGAACGTCCGGGCTCCACAGGGCAGGGCGGTGGGTAACACCCACCCGGAGTGATCCGCGAGACAGTGCCACAGAGAACAGACCGCCGCGGCTCCGGCCGCGGCAAGGGTGAAACGGCGGTGTAAGAGACCACCGGGGTCGTGGTGACACGGCCCGCAAGGTAAACCTCGCCCGGAGCAAGGCCAGACAGAGGATGCTGACGCGGCTCGCCGAGTCCTCGGGTAGGCCGCTGGAGCGGCACGGCAACGTGTCGCCGAGAGAGATGACCGTCCACGGGGCTCACGCCCCCGGACAGAACCCGGCGTACAGGCCGGCCCATTCGCCCTCTCGCACGGCTGCCGCGGCGCGCCGTGACGCACCGGCCGGCGCCGCGCCGCCGTGCGCCCGATCAGGCGCTGCGCGCCGGCAGGGCTTCGCGGATCGGGGCTGCCAGCGCGGCCGCGCCGATGATGCCCGCGTTGTTGCGATGCACCGCCGGGACGATGGGCGTCTTCAGGTCGAGCAGCGCCAGGAACTCGTCCGAGTGCTTCGACACGCCGCCGCCGACGATGAAGAGGTCTGGGCTGAAGAGGAACTCGAGGTAGCTGTAGTACCACTGCAGGCGCTTGGCCCACTTCGGGAAGTCGAGCTTCTCGCGCTCCATCGCCGAGTACGCGGCGTAGTGCTCCGCGTCGCGCTTGTGCTCCGCGCGCTGCACGTGGCCGAGCTCGGTGTTCGGGATGAGCACGCCGTCGTAGAGCAGCGCCGAGCCGATGCCCGTGCCGAGGGTGGTCAGCAGGACGAGGCCGTCCTTGCCCCGCGCGGCGCCGTAGCGGACCTCGGCGATGCCGGCGACGTCGGCGTCGTTGGCGAAATGGATCTCGCGGCCCAGCCCGTCCTCGAAGAACTTCTCCGCCTCGAAGCCGATCCACTTGTGCGACACGTTCGCGGCCGACAGCGTGCGGCCGTTCTTCACGATCGCGGGGAACGCGACGCCCAGGGGAGTGTCGGAATCCTTGACGTCGAGCCGCGCGAAGACCTCCTTCACCGCCGTCAGCACGTCCGGCGGCTCCGCCCCGGTCGGCGTGGCCACCTTGACGCGGTCCGTCAGCAGCGTCCCGTCGTCCAGGTCCACCAGCGCGCCCTTGATTCCGGTGCCGCCGATGTCGATGCCCACTGCCGTCTTCTTGGCGGCCGTCTCTGTTGCCATGCTCACACCCTATCCAGGCTCATCGACCCGATCACTAGGATCGGTAACGCCCCGCGGGGCCGACACAGCGAGGAGTCATGGTGACGAGCGACAGCGAGAAGTACTGGTACAACTTCACCACCAAGGCGGTGGAGCGCGGCTACGAGTCGCCCGCCATCGACCGCGCCGGTCCGTTCGACACGGCCGAGGAGGCCGCCGGCGCTCCCGCCCTGCTCGCCGAGCGCTCGCGCCAATGGGCCGAGGAGGAGGCGGGCGAGGACGACTGACCTCGCGCGATGACGGCGCCGCACCGCGGCGCGGACGCGGATGACGCGTCGGCGGAAGATAGTCTGGCGGAGGCGTGACCGGCTTCGGAAGGGACTCGATGGACAAGCAGCGGGACTTCGTTCTTCGCACGATCGAGGAGCGCGGCGTCAAGTTCGTCCGCCTGTGGTTCACCGATGTGATCGGCACCCTCAAGTCGGTCGCGATCGCGCCGGCCGAGGTCGAGGGCGCCTTCGCCGAAGGCCTCGGCTTCGACGGGTCGGCCATCGAGGGGCTGACGCGCTCCTTCGAGTCCGACCTGCTCGCGCACCCCGACCCGACGACGTTCCAGACCCTGCCGTGGCGCGGAGAGATCGATCCCACCGCGCGCATGTTCTGCGACATCACGACGCCCGACGGGCAGCCCGCCGTCGCCGACCCGCGGCACGTCCTCAAGCGCACGCTGGCCAAGGCAGCCGACGCGGGCTTCACGTTCTACACGCACCCCGAGATCGAGTTCTACCTGCTGAAGTCCTCGACCTACGGCCAGGACGGCCCGGTGCCGGTGGACTCCGCCGGCTACTTCGACAACGTCCCGGGTGGCACCGCCCACGACTTCCGGCGTCGGTCGGTGCGGATGCTGGAAGACCTCGGCATCTCCGTCGAGTTCAGCCACCACGAGGGCGGCCCCGGTCAGAACGAGATCGACCTGCGATACGCCGACGCCCTCGCGACGGCCGACAACATCATGACCTTCCGCACGGTGATCAAAGAGGTCGCGATCGAGCAGGGCGTCTACGCGACGTTCATGCCGAAGCCCCTCAGCGGCAAGCCCGGCAGCGGCATGCACACGCACATGTCGCTCTTCGAGGGCGACACGAACGCGTTCTACGAAGAGGGCGCCCAGTACCAGCTCTCGCGCGTCGGACGTCAGTTCATCGC
Organism: Microbacterium jepli; assembly: GCF_047237905.1. NCBI lineage: Bacteria > Bacillati > Actinomycetota > Actinomycetes > Micrococcales > Microbacteriaceae > Microbacterium > Microbacterium jepli. The sequence continues at coordinate 1,957,991 of NZ_JBDFLW010000005.1, forward strand.
CGGTCTGCTGCGCCACGCTAACGAGATCGCCGCGGTGACGAACCAGTTCGTCAACTCGTACAAGCGCCTCTGGGGCGGTGACGAGGCGCCCAGCTTCATCTGCTGGGGGCACAACAACCGCTCGGCCCTCGTGCGCGTGCCGCTCTACAAGCCGAACAAGGGCCAGTCCTCGCGTGTCGAGTACCGCGCGCTCGACTCCGCCGCGAACCCCTACCTCGCCTACGCGCTCATGCTCGCGGCCGGCCTCAAGGGGATCGAGGAGGGCTACGAGCTCCCGCCCGAGGCCGAGGACAACGTCTGGTCGCTCACCGACTCCGAGCGCCGCGCGCTGGGCTACGCCCCGCTGCCGGCGAGCCTCGACCACGCCCTCGAGTACATGCAGGAGTCCGAGCTCGTCGCCGAGACGCTCGGCGAGCAGGTCTTCAACTACGTGCTGCTGAACAAGCGCAAGGAGTGGCAGGAGTACCGCTCCCAGGTCACGCCCTTCGAGCTGAAGAGCAACCTCGAGATGCTCTGAGCGGACCGTCCGCATCGTGGCCGGTATCGAGCGCTCCTCCGCACTGACGGACCTGGCCCGACGCGGCTTCAGCGATCTCGATGAGGCCGAAGCGCTGCTCACCGAGTTGGAGGAGCTCCTCGGCCTGCCCCGCGACGAGCTCGTCTCCGACGCATCCACAGCCGCCGACCCGGATGCCGCGCTGAGGGCGATCGCCCGCGTCGCCCGTCGCCGCGCCGACCCGGTCCGCATGACGCTGCGCGAGCCCCAGGGGCGCCGGGTCGTCTGGGCGCTGCTCGGGGCGTCTCAAGGCTTCGCAGACTTCTACCTGCGGCATCCCGAGGAGCTTCCCGACCTCGTCCACGCGGGAGCGTCGCTCCCCGGCGACGACGAGCTGCGCGACGCGCTCACCGAGGCCGTGCACGCGACCGACGGCTTCGCCGCCGACGGGGGAGAGGCCGCCTGGGTCGCACTCCGCGTCGGCTACCGGCGCATGCTGGCGCGCATCGCCGCCTTCGACCTCCTCCATCCCTCGCCGGTGGACGTCGTCCCACTGGTGTCGATGAGACTCGCGGATGCCGCGGGCGCCGCCCTCGACGCCTCGCTGGCGGTCGCGCGCACGCGCGTCTCCGGAGGGGCGACCGGCGCAGGGCTGTTCCCGCGCGAGGAGGTCGCTGCCGTCCGGTTGGCGATCATCGGCATGGGAAAGGCCGGCGCACGCGAGCTGAACTACGTCAGCGACGTCGACGTCATCTTCGTCGCAGAGGTGGCGGACGGCGCCGGCATCACTGAGAGCCGCGGCATCGACATCGCGACGCGGCTGGCCGTGCAGACGATGCGCGGCATCTCCGGCGTGGAGATCGAGCCTCCCCTGTGGGAGGTCGACGCGAACCTGCGCCCGGAGGGCAAGCAGGGCGCGCTCGTGCGCACGCTCGGCTCGCACCTTTCGTACTACGACCGGTGGGCGAAGAGCTGGGAGTTCCAGGCGCTCCTCAAAGCCCGCCCGCTCGCCGGCGACCTCCCGCTCGGGGAGCAGTACGTCGCCGCCGTCCAGCCCAAGGTGTGGACGAGCGGCGCGCGCGAGAACTTCGTCGACAACGTCCAGCGCATGCGCGAACGCGTCACCGACAACATCCCCGCCCGGGACGTGCCGTTCCAGCTGAAACTCGGACCCGGCGGCATCCGCGACATCGAATTCACCGTCCAGCTCCTGCAGCTCGTGCACGGGCTCAGTGACGAGGGCATCCGCGCCCGCGGCACCCTCGTCGCCCTCGACGCTCTCGTGGCCGAGGGCTACATCGGCCGAGCGGATGCCGCGGCCTTCTCCCGCGACTACCGGGTGCTCCGCCTGCTCGAGCACCGCCTGCAGCTGCGCGGCCTGTCCCGCACCCACCTCATGCCCGAGAAGCCGGAGGACCTCCGCACGCTCGCGCGGTCATCGGGGCTGGCCGAGTGCGGCCCGGCGATCTGGGAGCTGTGGGAGTCGGTGAAGCGCGAGGTCCGCGACATCCACGTCCGCCTCTTCTACCGTCCGCTGCTGTCGGCCGTCGCCGCCCTGCCGGAGGACGAGCGGGTGCTCTCCACCGCCCAGGCGCACGACCGTCTCGCCGCCATCGGCTTCGCCGATCCCGTCGGAGCCCTCCGCCACATCGCCGCCCTCACCACCGGCCTGAGCCGCAAGTCGACGATCCAGCGGCACCTGATGCCCGTCATGATCCGGTGGTTCGCCGACGGCGTCGACCCCGACTACGGCCTGCTCGCGTTCCGACGCATCAGCGAGCGACTGGGCAACACGCCGTGGTTCCTCCGGATGCTGCGCGACTCGTCCGCGGCCGCGGAGAGCCTGACGCGGGTGCTGTCAGGCTCGCGGTACATCGGCGAGCTGATGGAGTGGATTCCGGAATCGGTGGCGTGGCTCGACTCCGACGAGTCGCTCCTGCCGCGCTCAGGATTGGCCCTGCAGGCGGAGGCGCGCGCCATCCAGTCGCGCCACGCCGATCTCGACGACGCGATGAAGTCGGTGCGCGCGCTGCGGCGCCGCGAGCTGCTGCGGACCGCGATGTCGGGCATCCTGGGCGTCGTCACCATCGAGCAGGTGGCCGAGGCGCTGACGACGATCACCGACGTCACCATCCAGGCCACGCTGCGCGCCGTCTGGCGCGACATCGTCCCGGCCGAGGATTCCGCGATGGACTTCGCCGTCATTGCGATGGGGCGCTTCGGCGGGCGCGAGCTCGGCTTCGGCTCCGACGCCGACATCCTGTACGTCTACCGCGCCAACGGCGTCGATGCTCAGCGCGCCGCCGAGCTGTCGCTCAAGGTCGTGGCCGGTCTGCGGCGGCTCTCGGAGGACCACCGCGTGCCGCTCGACCTCGACGCCGATCTGCGACCCGAGGGGCGCAACGGGCCGCTGGCGCGCTCGCTCGACGCATACGCCGAGTACTACCGCCGCTGGTCGCTGTCGTGGGAGGCACAGGCGCTGCTGCGCGCACGCGGCGTCGCGGGCAGCGTCAAGCTCATCACCGCGTTCCTCGAGCTCGCCGATGACGTGAGGTATCCGGCATCCGTCGATCAGCAGGGTCTCCGCGAGATCAAGCGCATCAAGGCCCGTGTCGAGAGCGAGCGGCTCCCGCAGGGCGCCGATCCCGCCCGGCACCTCAAGCTCGGGCCGGGGTCGCTCAGCGACGTCGAATGGCTCGTGCAGCTGATCCAGCTGCAGCACGGACACGATGTGCCCGGCCTGCGCACCACCTCCACCATGAAGGCGCTGCGCGCGGCACAGGAGGCCGGCATCGTCTCGGCCGATGCCGCCGATCGGCTGCAGGAGGCATGGCGGCTGTCGAGTCGGCTCCGCTCGGCCAACACGCTCCTGTCGGGTCAGACGAGCGACGTGCTGCCGGTCGACCGCCGGCGACTCGACGGCATCGGCCGTCTCCTCGGCTACGAGCCGCGATCGGCCACACAGGTCGAGGAGGACTACTTCGCCGCCTCGCGCCGCGCCCGGCGCGTGTTTGAGAAGCTCTTCTACGGCTGAGCCCGCAGCGAGGCGGCGGGCGCACACGACGAAGGGGCCCCGGCGCGATGCCGGGGCCCCTTCGCTGTGCGTATGTCAGACGCCGAAGTACAGCTCGTACTCGAACGGGTGAGGACGCGCGTTGATCGGCTGGATCTCGTTCTCGATCTTGTACTCGATCCACGTCTCGATGAGCTCGGGCGTGAAGACGTTGCCGCGGGTCAGGAACTCCTGGTCCGCGCGCAGCGCCTCAAGCGAGTCGAGCAGCGAGTTCGGAACCTGCGGGATGTTCTTCGCCTCCTCGGGGGGAAGCTCGTACAGGTCCTTGTCGACCGGCTCGTGCGGCTCGATGCGGTTCAGGATGCCGTCCAGGCCCGCCATCATCTGCGCCGCGAAGGCGAGGTAAGGGTTGCCGGAGGCGTCGGGCGCGCGGAACTCGATGCGCTTGGCCTTCGGGTTGGAGCCCGTGATCGGGATGCGGATCGCCGCCGAGCGGTTGCCGGCCGAGTAGACCAGGTTGACCGGGGCCTCGTAGCCCTTGACCAGACGCTTGTACGAGTTGATCGTCGGGTTGGTGAACGCCAGCACCGCGGGGGCGTGGGCGAGCAGGCCGCCGATGTACCAGCGCGCGGTGTCGGAGAGTCCGCCGTAGCCCTTCTCGTCGTAGAAGAGGGGCTTGCCGTCGAGCCACAGCGACTGGTGCGTGTGCATACCGGAGCCGTTGTCGCCGAAGAGCGGCTTGGGCATGAAGGTCGCGACCTTGCCCCACTGCTCGGCGGTGTTCTTGACGATGTACTTGAACTTCAGGATGTCGTCCGCCGAGTGCACCATGGTGTCGAAGCGGTAGTTGATCTCCTGCTGGCCGCCGGTGCCCACCTCGTGGTGCGAGCGCTCGAGCACGAAGCCGGCCTCGATCAGCTTGAGGGTGATGTCGTCGCGGAGGTCGGCCGTCTTGTCGACCGGGCTGACGGGGAAGTACCCGCCCTTGTACGGCGTCTTGTTGGCGAGGTTGCCGCCCTCTTCGACGCGGCCGGTGTTCCAGGCGCCTTCCTCGGAGTCGACTGAGTAGAAGCTGGAGTTCTGCTTCACCTCGTAGCGGACGTCGTCGAAGATGTAGAACTCCGCCTCGGGGGCGAAGAACGCGGTGTCGGCGATGCCGGTGGAGGCGAGGTACTTCTCGGCCTTCTTGGCGACCTGACGCGGGTCCTTGTGGTAGATCTCGCCGTTGCGCGGGTTGTAGATGTCGAAGATCATGATCAGCGTCTTCGCCTCGCGGAACTGGTCGAGGTACGCCGTGGTGACGTCCGGGATCAGCTGCATGTCCGACTCGTGGATGTTGGCGAAGCCCCGGATGGAGGACCCGTCGAACAGCTGGCCGACGGTGAAGAACTCCTCGTCGACGGTCGAGGCGGGGATGTTGAAGTGCTGCTGGACGCCAGGAAGATCCGTGAACCGGATGTCGAGGAACTTGACGTCCTCGTCCTTGATGAACTTCAGCACCTCGGATGAATCACTGAACATGGAGACTCCAGAGGTAGGGCATCGGGTCGCCCGCTGTGCGGACGTGCTCGACGCTATCGAGAGGGCGTGTCCCGGCAGTATCCCCCATGTTTCGAGCGTGTTACGCGTCGCCCGTTACGCTGGGAGTGTGTCCGAAACGCTTGCAGATTCATCGTATCCAGGCGAGCGCCTCGGACTCCCGCCGACCGGCTCGGGGAGCATCGCCCACCTCGGGCGGCGCATCGGCGCGCTGGCAGTGGACTGGGTCTCGGCGACGGTCATCGCCACCGCCTTCCTCGGCTATCGCTCGTTCGCTCTGCCCGACGAGTCGGGCCTGACGACGTTCGCGCCCATGGCGGTGTTCATCGTCCTGCAGGCGATCTTCATTCCGACCATCGGCGGGAGCCCCGGCCACCGCATCTTCGGACTGCGGCTCATGCGCGTCGACCGCGAGTGGATCGGCCTGTGGCGGCCCATCGTGCGCTCGCTGCTGCTCGCGATCGTCATCCCGGCCGTCATCTGGGACGCCGACCGTCGCGGCCTGCACGACAAGGCCGTCGGGACCGTCCTGGTGCGCGCCTGAGCCCTACCGCGGACGCGGAGCGCGTGCGCGGGTCGGGTCGATCCCCTTGGGGATCGGCAGCGATGCCAGCGACTGCGAGACCGACTCGACGCGCTTGATGACGGCGGCCATCGTGCCGCGGTCGATGGCGTTCGGAAGCGCCTTGATCGTCGAGGGCAGCTTGCCGATGGGCACCTCGTCGTCGCCGTGGCCGACGTAGAGGACGGTCACGGGAACGCCCTGCGCGACGCGCTGCACCTTGGAGCGCTCCTCGTTGACGAGTCGCGTGAGCCGTCCGCGCGCGCCCTCGCCGACGATGACGACGCCGCCGCGGCCGATGGCCCGGTAGACGGCCTCCTGCGTCTTCGGGTTGATGCCGACGGGCATGTCACCGGACTGCCACTTGCGTCCGAGCGACGTCGACAGCACGTGGCCGGCTGCGCCCGGCATCCCGTCGATCTTCTTGTACATCGCCGTGCTCGAGAGCCTGGTCATCGTCATCAGGGCCGCGAGGATGCCGAGCATGAGACCCGTGACACCCCACAGGATGACGCTCCAGACCGCGACCGGCGGCAGGAGGAACCCGATGAGGACGCCGAGCCCGATGCCCACGAGGAGGATGCCCGCCAGCACGTAGGGCAGCCACGGGTAGGCCTCCCTGGTGAAGCGGAAGAGGGTGCGGAGCTGGGAGAAGAATCCGGGGCGCTTCTCGGGCGCGGCGGTGCGGGCTGCCATGGGTCCAGGATACCGTTCCGCGCTCCTCGACTTCCGCTCCTCCTCCCCAGCAGGGGGAAGAGCCGGGCGATCCCGCCGATCGCCATCCTCGGGCGTCGGCGCGGCGGCCCGGACACGACGATCGGAGGGTGACGACCGACCTCATCCCGCCGCCCTCGCGTCTCCTCCGCGGCTATCGCGTCATGCGGGCCGTGGCGCCGCCGGAGTCGCCATGGGCCGGCCTGCTCGTGCGCACGCCGGAGGGCGAGGCTCATGTGCTCGTCGACGCGGATGTGCTCGGTGAGGAATGGGCAGGATGGGATGCCGCAACCTCGAGCCATCTGCTGTCGCCCTGCGACGTCGTCCGTCGAGCCGATGGGCACGACGTCGCCCTTCCGCACTGCGTCGAGCGTGCTGACGCGTTCCTCGACCGGCGGCGTGGAGCAGACGCACCCCTGTCGGAGGGGGAGTGCCTCACGTTCGCGGTGAGCCTGCTGCGCGGCGCGGCGGCCTGCGCGGCCTCGGGGCTCCCCGGGCCGCCCGGCACGTGGTGGCTGACGGATGCCGGACGACCGGTTCTCGCGACCGGCGTGCGGGAGGCAGGCACCTCGACGGCGGATCTGCTCGCTGAGCTCGCGGAACACGCGAGCGGCGCGCTGCGTCATGCGATCGAAGACGTCGGCGAAGCGCTCGACGACCCGCGCGTGCTGGTCCGTGACGCCGATCGGCTGGAGGCGTCGCTCTTCTCCGCCGGCGAGCCGGCGCCGCTCGCGATCACGATGCTGACGCCGCAGCGGGCACGCACGGCACGCGTGCCGGACGTCCCCGAGGCCGCCGAGCCGGAGCGCCGGGCTCGGTGGGCCGACCTCATCGCCGCGCACGTGGACGGCGACATCGCGGATGCTGCGTCGCAGGCCGTCACATCGGTGTGGCGACGACTGCGGCGTCCGACCCGGAGCAGGCGAGCCCCCTGGGTGCTGGCGGCCGGCATCGCGGTGCTGGTCGTGGGCGTCGGGGTCCTGTGGCCGGAGGGCGGGGCCGAGCCGGCGGGCGGCGAGGCGGCCGGAGGAGTGACGGCCGCTCCTGATGCCGCCGACGGGAGCGCCGCAGAGGGGGTTGGAGGCGACAGCACGGGGACCGTGGCGGATGCTCCGGACCCGACCCCGTCGCCCGGTCCCTCGCCTGCGCCGGGGCCCGACCAGGACGCCCCGGCCCCGGACGCGGACACAGCGACGTCCGAGGACACGCGCGGAGGATGGGTGGACGCCGCCGACGCGCTGCTCGCGGCGCGCGCCGCCTGTGTGGGCGAGGCGGGGTGTCTGGCGACGGTCGCCGAGGATCCCGCGCGGGTCTTCCCCGCGGGAGCCGCCGACCTGCCGGGCGACCAGCGGTCCCTCACGCTCCTGGACGAGTACGGCGGCGCCGCGGTGGTGCGAGTGGACGCGACCGAGGCCGGCGCGTCCTCACAGCTCGTCGTGCTGGTGCTCGCCCATGGAAAAGCCCTGCTCCGCGACATCCATGACGTCGCGGAGCAGGGCGGGTGATTCCGTTGCCGGAAGTCAGATTCCGAGCTGGCTCTCGAACTGCGCGGCCTCGAGACGGGCCTTCACCGCGCCGAGGAAGCGCGCGGCGTCCGCACCGTCGATGATGCGGTGGTCGTAGGACAGCGCCAGGTACACCACGGAGCGCACCGAGATCGCGTCCTTGCCGTCGACCGTCACGATGCCCGGACGCTTCACCACGACGCCGGTGCCGAGGATCGCCGACTGGGGCAGGAACACGACGGGCGTGTCGAAGAGCGCACCGCGCGAACCGGTGTTGGTCAGCGTGAAGGTGCCGCCGGCGAGCTCGTCGGGCTTCAGCTTGTTGTCGCGCGTGCGGGCGGCGAGATCGGCGATCTCATGGGCGATCTGCGCGATCGACTTCGAGGCCGCCTCGCGCAGGACCGGCGTGAGCAGTCCGCGCTCGGTGTCGACCGCGATGGAGAGGTTCTCCTTCGGCGGGTACACGATGTCCGTGCCGTCGACCGTCGCGTTGATGATCGGGTACGCCTGCAGCGCCTCCGCGGCGGCGAGGGCGAAGAACGGCAGGAAGGAGAGCTTGTCGCCCGTCTTCGCCTGGAAGTCGCCCTTCGTCTTGTCGCGGTAGTTCGCCAGCTTCGTGACGTCCACCTCGATCACCGTCGTCAGCTGGGCCGTCGACTGCATCGAGGCGACCGCGCGCTCGGCGAGCACCTTGCGCAGGCGCGACATCGGCTGCGTCGTGCCGCGGAGCGGCGAGACCTCGAGGGCGGCAGGCGCGGGAGCGGCAGCCTCGGGGGCTGCGGCCGGAGCGGATGCTGCGGCGGAGGCCGCCTCGGCGGCCTTGAGGACGTCCTCCTTGCGGATGCGCCCACCCACGCCCGTGCCGGTGATCGACGCGAGGTCGACGCCCTGCTGCTGGGCCAGGCGACGCACCAGCGGGGTGACGTACGTGACGGCGTCGTCGTCGGACGAGGAGGCTGCGGCGGGCGCCGGTGCAGCGGCGGGCGCCGCCTGCGGTACCGGGGCCGCGGCGGGCGCAGCGGCCGGTGCCGGCGCGGGCGCAGGGGCCGGTGCCGGGGCGGGCGCAGCGGCCGGTGCCGGAGCCGCGGCGGACGCCGGGTCGGCCTGCGGCGCGGAAGCCGGAGCGGCGGGCTGCTCCGCGGCGGCGGGCTGCTCGGTCGACGGAGCCTCGGGAGCCGCCTCGGCGGGAGCGGTGGCCGCCCCGTCGCCGATGCGGGCCAGGACGGCGCCGACCTCGACGGTCTCGTCCTCGTTCACCAGGATCGCCTGCAGCGTGCCGGCGACGGGGGAGGGGATCTCGGTGTCGACCTTGTCGGTCGAGATCTCCAGGAGCGGCTCGTCGACCTCGATGGTGTCGCCGACCTGCTTGAGCCAGCGGGTGACGGTGCCCTCGGTCACGCTCTCGCCGAGCTCGGGGAGCGTGACATCCGTGCCGGCGGAAGAGCCGGAGTCCGAAGCCGGAGCGGCTGCAGGTGCCTGCTCGGCAGGGGCAGCGGCCTCGGGAGCCTGCTCGGCGGGAGCCGGCGCCTCCTCGGCGGGAGCCTCCTCTGCGGGTGCGTCGGCGGAGTCGGCCGCCGGCGCGTCGCCGGACGAACCGGAGCCGTCGCCGATCATCGCCAGGACGGCGCCGACCTCGACGGTCTCGTCCTCCTCGACCATGATCTGCTCGATCACGCCGCTGACGGGCGAGGGGATCTCGGTGTCGACCTTGTCGGTCGAGATCTCGAGCAGCCCTTCGTCCTCCTGGACGGTGTCGCCGACCTTCTTGAGCCAGCGGGTGACCGTTCCCTCGGTGACGCTCTCGCCGAGCGCGGGGAGGACCACAGAAGTGCTCATGACGATGTCTCCTTCATAATGCCGATGTCTTGTCCAGCTTAGTGACGCGCGCCTCGTGGGCGGGACGCCACGGGTCAGAGTGCGTGAAGGGGCTTGCCCGCGAGAGCGAGGAACGCCTCGCCGAGGGCTTCGCTCTGCGTGGGGTGCGCGTGGATGAACGGCGCGATGTCCTCCGGGTGCGCCTCCCAGGCGACGGCGAGCTGCCCCTCGGTGATGAGCTCTCCGACGCGGGCGCCGACGAGATGCATCCCCAGCACGGGGCCGTCCTTCTCCCGCACGACCTTCACGATTCCGGAGGTGCCGATGATCTCGCTGCGGCCGTTGCCCGCCAGGTTGTACTCGTAGCTCACCACCGCGTCCGCGCCGCGGGCGGCGATCGCCTGCGCCTCGGTCCAGCCGACGGAGGCGACCTCGGGGTTGCTGTAGGTCACCTTGGGCACCTGCAGGTCGGGGACGACGACGGGGTTGAGTCCGGCGATCTCCTCCGCGACGAAGATCCCCTGCTGGAAGCCGCGGTGCGCGAGCTGCAGACCGGGGACGATGTCGCCGACGGCCCACACGTGCGGCACCGCCGTGCGCAGCCGCTCGTCCGTGACGACGAAGCCCCGCTCGAGGGTGACGCCCGCCTCCTCGTAGCCGAGACCGGCCGTGACCGGCCCGCGGCCCACCGCGACAAGCAGATACTCCGCCTCGAAGGTGCTGCCGTTCTCCAGCGTCACGGTCACGGTGTCGGCCGTCTGCTCCGCCGAGGCGAAGCGCACACCGAGCGACGATGCGATGCCGCGCTTGCGGAACGCGCGCTCGAGCGCCTTGCTGGAGGAGACGTCCTCCGCGGGCACGAGGTGATCGAGCGCCTCGATGATGGTCACCTCGGCGCCGAAGGACTTCCACACGCTGGCGAACTCCACGCCGATGACGCCGCCGCCGAGGATGATCACGCGGCGCGGGATCTCGGGCAGGCCCAGCGCGCCTTCGCTCGTGAGGATGCGACCGCCCACCTCGAGTCCCGGCAGGGAGCGGCTGTACGAGCCGGTGGCGAGGATGACGTCGGTGCCGGCGTAGAGGTCCGCTCCGACGCGCACCGCGGGGCCGGCCTCGAGCGTGCCGGAGCCGGGCACCACGGTGATGCCGCGCGCCTTGATCAAACCCTCGAGACCTTTGAACTTCTTCGCGACGATGCCCTCGCGGTACGCGCGGACACCCTCCGGGTCGATGCCGTCGAGGCTCGCGCGCACGCCGATGGACGCGGCGTCGCGCGCGGCGTCGGCGACCTCGGCCGCGTGCAGGAGCGCTTTGGTCGGGATGCAGCCGCGGTGCAGGCAGGTGCCGCCCAGCTTGTCCTTCTCGATGACGGCGACCGACTTGCCGAGCTCCGCCGCGCGCAGGGCCGCGGCATACCCGCCGCTTCCGCCGCCGAGGATGACGACGTCGAAGCGGTGATCGGTCACCGGGCCGCCTCCTCGCCGAGCAGGCGGATCAGGGAGCGCACCGTGGCGCCCGTCGGTCCCTTGTCGACGTAGCCGTAGGCGCCGCCCTTGTTCATGCCGACGCCGGCGATGTCCAGGTGCACCCACGGGATGCGCGGGGCGTCGGCCTCCTCGGACACGCGCCCGACGAAGTGGCGCAGAAAGAGCCCGGCGAACAGCGAGCCGCCGGCCGGATCGCCGATCTTGGCGTTCTGCAGGTCGGCGATGGGCGAGTCGAGGTCCTCGACCATGTGGGCCGGGAGCGGCAGCTGCCAGGCCATCTCGCCTGTGGTGGCCGCGGCATCCAGGTATCGGGCGACCGCGTCGTCCTCGCCCATCACTCCGGCGGTGCGCGTGCCCAGCGCGACGGTGATCGCGCCGGTGAGGGTGGCGACGTCGACGATCAGGTCGGGGTGCTCGCGGCTGGCGGCGACCAGTCCGTCGGCCAGCACGAGCCGGCCCTCCGCGTCGGTGTTCAGCACCTCGACCGTGGTGCCGTCGAGCATCCGCAGCACGTCGCCCGGACGTGTGGCGCGGCCCGAGGGCATGTTGTCGGCGATGCACATCCACGCGGTCACGCGGACGGGAAGGGCGAGGGATGCTGCGGCCCGCACGACCGACAGGACCGTGGCGGCTCCGCACATGTCGTACTTCATGCCGACCATGCTCGCGGCGGGCTTCAGCGAGAGACCGCCCGTGTCGAAGGTGATGCCCTTGCCCACGAGGGCCACGTGACGGGTCGCGCCGTCCGGCGCGTAGTCGAGCCGCACGAGGCGCGGTGGGCGGTCCGACCCCTGGCCGACGCCGAGGATGCCGCCGAAGCCCTCCTTCGCGAGAGCCTCCTCGTCCCAGACGTCGACGGTGACGGGCAGACCCGCGACGGACTCGATGGCCTTCTCGGCCAGGTCGGCGGGTCCGAGCCACTCGGCGGGGATGGAGACGAGGTCCTTGGTCAGGGCGACGGCGCTCGCCACGGCGGTGATGGCGTCCACGGCGTCACGCGACTCGTCGGCGGGAGCGTGGACGACCACGCGCGCGGCGCGCCGCTTGGGGTCGCCGGTCTTGTAGCCGTCGAACCGGTATCCGCCCAGCAGCGCACCTTCGGCGAGTGCGCTCCAGTGGGCGGGATCGGCGAAGGGCGCCGCGACGGCGACCGTCTCGAAGCCGGTGAGGAGGCGAAGACCGGTGCCGCCCGCTTCGCGCAGGGCTGCAGCATCCGGATCCGCGCCCGTGCCGACGACGGCCACCGGACGGGACGTCACCTCGGGGACGTGCACGCGCTGATAGGCGTTCGGCGCCCCGGTGAAGCCCGTGGCGAGAAGGCTCTCGCGCAGCCCCGGCCACTCCTCGAGGGAGGGGGAGCCGTCGCGATCGAGAGGGGGGAGGGCCAGGAGGAGGGCGTCTGCGTCCGCCTCCCGGAGAGGTGCAGTGGAGCGGGAGAGCTCGGGAAACGACATGTCCTCCATCCTACGGAGGCTGTTCGCTCTGAGCGGGACGGAGCCGCGCCGGGCCGTCGGGACCGGCTCGTAGAGTGGAGTCATGCCCTGGCCCGCACCCCTGTTCGATCGCGCCGTCTCGGCGCCGCCCGTGCCCGCCGGGCTGCCCCTCGTGATCTCCCTCACGGGATTCACGGATGCTGGGGGAGCGGTCTCCGGACTCGTCGACTACTTCCGCGACGACCTCGAGCCGTCGCTGCTGGTCAGCTTCTCCAACGACGTGCTGCTGGACTACCGCGCGCGTCGCCCCATCGTGTCGTTCGAGCAGGACCACCTGACCGACTTCCGGCCCCCGCGCCTCGAGCTTTCGCTCGTCCACGACGCCGTGGGGCAGCCGTTCGTCCTGCTGGCCGGCTACGAGCCCGACTTCGCGTGGGAGGCGTTCGCGCGCACGGTGCTCGACCTCGCCGACGAGCTGCGGATTTCCTCGGTCACCTGGGTGCACGCCATCCCCATGCCGGTGCCCCACACCCGTCCGATCGGCACGACCGTCAGCGGCACGCGATCGGAGCTCACCGAGGCGCACTCCGTGTGGCAGCCGCACACCCAGGTGCCGTCGACCATCGGCCATCTGCTGGAGTACCGCTTCGCCGAGGCCGGTGCCCGTGTCGCAGGCTTCGTGCTGCTCGTGCCGCACTACCTGGGCGACACCGAATACCCGGCCGCGACGCTCGCGGCGCTCGACAGCCTCACCGTGGCGACCGGGCTCATCTTCGCGGGCGACGGCCTGCGCGAGGAGAACCGCGAGTACATCGCCAAGGTCGATGAGCAGGTCGGCGGAAACGACGAGCTCAAGCGCATGCTCGAAGGCCTCGAGGAGCGCTACGACTCCTACATGGCCGGGTCGACCCTCGCGACGCCGATCATCCACACGGGCGATCTCCCGAGCGCCGACGAGCTCGCGGCCGAGCTGGAGCGCTTCCTCGCCAGTCGGCCCAGCGGCGAGGACGACAAGCGGCCCTGACGCGCGGAATGCCGGGCACAGCGCCGGCGTTGCATCTGTATGACGCACGGATCGGAGTGCAAAGGCTCTCCGGTCCTGTGCGATACTGGAAGAACTGACCCATTGTCAACCGTTGACCCGACTCATCTCGGCGCCGCGGGACTTGACAAGGGTCTTACTAGTGTCCGAAGACGACCGGGGGACGCGCTGACGCCCGTCCGCCGGTGAAAGGCGAATCGTGACCGCAGGCACGAAGACCACCACCCGCACACGCACCACCGAAGACGTCGACACCGAGGTCCCCACCGAAGAGGTCGCCGCCGCGACGAAGACGTCCGCGGCCGCCAAGAAGGCTCCCGCCAAGAAGGCCGCCGCCAAGCCCGCAGCCAAGAAGACCACCGCCGCGAAGGCGCCCGCCAAGGGCAAGGCCCCGGCCGAGGACGACGAGCCCGGCGAGGACGACGAGGTCGACGTCGAGGACCTCGACGACACCGACCTCGAGGACGGCGACGACTCGGTCGACGAGGCGCCCGCCGCCGCGACCAAGGGCCGGAAGAAGGCCGCCACGACCGACGCGCCGGAGGCCGCGGCATCCGATTCCGAGGCGTCCGAGGACGAAGACGAGGAGGCCAAGCCGGCGTTCACCGAGCCGCTCCCCACGGGTGCGATCGTCATCTCGTCCGGCGACGACGACGAGGTCCCCGTCTACTCGACGATGATCACCGGCGCGACGGCCGACCCCGTCAAGGACTACCTGAAGCAGATCGGCAAGGTGCCGCTCCTGAACGCGGCCGAAGAGGTCGAGCTCGCGATGCGCATCGAGGCGGGCCTGTTCGCCGAGGAGAAGCTGTCGCACATGACGGCCGCGGAGAAGTCGAGCCAGACCGGCCTCGACCTCCAGTGGGTCGCCCGCGACGGCCAGCGCGCTAAGTCGCACCTGCTCGGAGCGAACCTCCGTCTGGTCGTCTCGCTCGCCAAGCGCTACACCGGCCGCGGCATGCAGTTCCTGGATCTGATCCAGGAGGGCAACCTCGGTCTCATCCGTGCCGTCGAGAAGTTCGACTACACCAAGGGCTTCAAGTTCTCGACGTACGCGACGTGGTGGATCCGCCAGGCGATCACCCGCGCCATGGCAGACCAGGCCCGCACCATCCGCATCCCCGTGCACATGGTCGAGGTCATCAACAAGCTCGCCCGCGTGCAGCGCCAGATGCTCCAGGACCTGGGCCGCGAGCCCACGCCCGAGGAGCTCAGCCGCGAGCTGGACATGACCCCGGAGAAGGTCATCGAGGTGCAGAAGTACGGCCGCGAGCCCATCTCGCTGCACACGCCCCTCGGTGAGGACGGCGACAGCGAGTTCGGCGACCTGATCGAGGACACCGAGGCGGTCGTCCCGGCCGATGCGGTGGGCTTCACGATGCTCCAGCGTCAGCTCGAGTCGCTGCTGGACTCCCTGTCCGAGCGCGAGGCGGGCGTGATCCGCATGCGCTTCGGCCTCGGCGACGGCCAGCCGAAGACCCTCGACCAGATCGGCGACACGTTCGGCGTGACGCGCGAGCGCATCCGGCAGATCGAGTCCAAGACGATGGCGAAGCTGCGGCACCCGTCGCGCTCGCAGTCGTTGCGGGACTACCTCGAGTGAGCGGCGAGGCCAATCAGGGCAAGGCCCTCTCGGTGGAGGTCGCGGGTGAGAAGGTCGCCCGCGTCCCGATCCGCACCCGCGTCGTCCTCCCGGGCGACGATCTGGACGCGTTCCTGCTGGAGTACGCCGGACCGGTCGTGCAGCCCGGCGATCTGCTCTTCGTGACCGAGAAGATCGTCGCCATCACACAGGGCCGCTCGTACCTCGTCGAGGACATCCACCCGCGCCGCCTCGCCCTGTTCTTGTCGAAGTACGTCACCCGCACCCCCTACGGCATCGGCCTCGGCATGCCCGAGACGATGGAGATGGCGCTGCGCGAGTGCGGGACCCCCCGCATCCTGTTCGCGGCGGCCGTCTCGGCCGTGACGAAGGCGCTGGGGCGGAAGGGCGACTTCTACCGCATCGCGGGCGACAAGGCCCGGGCGATCGACGGTCCGACGAAGGGCACGATCCCGCCGTACAACAAGGCGGTCGTGCTCGGCCCCGAGCGTCCGCGCGAGGTCGCGCAGCGCGTCAAGACGCTGCTCGGCGGCGTCGCGGAGGTCGCGGTCGTCGACATCAACGACCTGGGCGGCAACATCCTGGGCTCGACGCTCGACAAGGCGGGGGAGCGGCGCCTGCTCGCGATCCTCAAGGACAACCCGCTCGGTCAGGGCCACGAGTCCACGCCGCTCGGCGTCGTGCGCCCCGCCTGATCGGCGTCCCTCGATGAACCTGGCGCGGGCGAGCAGCCTCATCGCGGCCGGCACGCTCGTGTCGCGCATGACCGGACTCGTCCGCACCATCGTGCTCGTGGCCGCGATCGGCACCTTCGCGGCCGGTGACTCGTTCTACTACGCGAACCAGCTGCCCAACACCGTCCTGACGCTGATCTCGACCGGACTGCTCACGGGTGTCATCGTGCCCCGCGTGGTCGCGGTGAGCGCGCAGTCCGACGGCGGCCGCATCTTCCTGCCCAAGCTGATGACGGCCGGCGCGGTGATCCTGCTCGCAGCGACAGCCCTCGCGATGCTGCTCGCGCCGTGGCTGGTCTCCGTCGTCGCCGGTCAGCTCAGCCCGCAGGCCCAGGCGCTCACGACGACGTTCGCCTACTGGTGCCTGCCGCAGATCTTCTTCTACGGCATGTTCGCGCTCATCGGCGAGAGCCTCAACGCCCGGCGGATCTTCGCCCCCTACGCGTGGGCGCCGGTCGTGAACAACGCCGTCTCGATCGCGGGCTTCGGCCTGTTCATCGCCGCCTTCGGCACCCGCGACGGTCTGGACGGATGGACCCCGCAGGCGATCGCGCTCGTGGGCGGCACCGCCACGCTCGGCATCATCGCGCAGGTGGTGGTGCTCACCGTCTTCTGGCGTCGCTCCGGCATCCCGCTGCGTCCCGACTTCCGCTGGCGCGGCGTCGGCTTCGGCAGCATGGGCGGCCTCGCGACGTGGACGTTCGGCATGGTCATGGTCACCCTGGTGGCCGGTGTCGTCCAGTCCAACGTGATGAGCGCGGCATCCGGAGACAACGCATCGGCCGCGATCTGGGGCAACGCCTGGCTCGTCTACATGGTGCCCTACGCGCTGATCGTGCTGTCCATCGGGACGCCGTACTTCACCCGCATCAGCGAGCACGCCGCGGCCGACCGGCGCCCGGAGGTGCTGGCCGACATCGGCGCCTCCATCCGCACCCTCGGGCTGTTCGTGGTCATCGCCGCGGTCGGGCTGGCGGCCGCCGCCGCGCCCGCGTCGCGCATCTTCACCCAGACATCCGACGCGGCGCTGCTGGCAGCTCCCGTTCTCATGGCGTTCCTGGTCGCCCTGCTCCCGATGGCGATCCTCTTCATCATCCAACGGACCTTCTACGCGTACGGCGACACTCGCACACCGTTCTTCTTCACGCTGATCCTGGGCGTCCTGGTGGTCTCGCTCACCCTCGTCGCGATGCTGGTGCCCCGGCCCTACCTCACCGTCACGGTGGCGTCGGTCCAGACCCTGTGCGGCATCGTGGAGCTCCTCATCGCCGTGTGGCTGCTCCGCCGCAAGATCGGGCCCCTCGGCCTCGCGCGTCCCCTCGCCGCCATCGGCCGCTTCGTGCTCGCGGCGATCCCCGCGGGAACCGCCGGCTACGGCGTCTACCTCTGGGCAGGCGGCGGCGAGGGATGGATGCTGGGCAGCCTGTTCCTCGGAGCGGTGGGCACCGCGCTGATCTGCGCGACCGCGGGCGCGATCTACGTCGGCATCCTCGCGGCCTGCCGCACACCGGAGCTCGCCACCGCGGCGCGTCTCGTGCGCGCTCGCTTCGGCCGCTGACGGCCTCGACGCGCTCCGACGTGCGTCAGCGGCGCTTGTCGAGCACGCCGGAGCCGATGGCGTCGCGGTAGCGCGACAGCAGACCGGTGCGGACGCCCGACACGCTCGGCTTCATCTGGAAGACGCTCGAGTTGTGGTTGGCCTCGATCAGCGCCGGGCCGTCGGGCGTGATCGCGACGTCCCAGCCCACGTACGGCACGGTCGGCAGGCGGCGCGCGGCGGCCTCGACCATCGCGAGCGCCTCGGCGAACCGGGGAACCGCGAAACCCGCGATCGTCGTGCCGGTGACCGGATGCTGCGCGAACACGTTCGAGTTCTTGTCGACCGCTCCCCACCGGGCCACGCCGTCGTCGTCGAGCATCGTGAACATGCCGCCGCCGGCGAAGTTGTCGACGACGCCGCCGTTGCCGATGCGCAGCACGGCCGCGATGACGTGGAAGGAGCCGTCGGGGCGCAAATAGGTGATGATGCGGAGGGTGTTGACGCTGCCCGCGTAGAGCTCGTTCATGCTCTCGTGCTGGGGGAGGAGCTCCTCGACGAGGGTGCGTCCGTCCTCGATCAGCTGCCGGCGCCAGGCGGGCACGTCGGCGATGTCCGCCGCGTCGAACGTGTCGATGCCACGTCCGCCCTCACCGCGTGCGGGCTTGACCAGCACGCGGGGATGGGCGGCGAGGAAGGCGGCGACCGCCTCGTCGTCGGCATCCGCGGCGTCGATCCAGGCGCGGCCGATCATGTCGGAGAAGTCGCGGTAGAACCGGGGCTTGTCCCCCAGCAGCGCCGCGGAGTCCGGACCGTTGAGGGTGTTGTTCAGCCGGATCGCCTTGGGATGCGTCATCCACGTCGCGCGCTCGCGCGCGTTCAGCAGCCGGATGTCCCACACCGCGTAGTCGCGGAAGCCCATCTCGTAGCGCACGGAGCACCACAGCATGTCGGCGACGATCACTGGAAGCGGGGCACGGGACACGCGCTGCACCTGGCGGGCGAACTCGGTGACGTTGCCCAGGCTCAGGCGCCGGGCCCGCTGCAGCAGATATCGGACGCGCAGGGACCGCTGTGACACCTCGCCACGCTAACACAGCGCCCCGCCGGTCCCTGGGCGGGTCGGGCGGAGCCCGCCTCGTATGATTGAGGCTTCGGAAGCGCTGCGACGGACGTCACCGGCGGCGCCGGATCTCCGAATCAGAAAGCGACTGCCTCAGCCGATGGACATCTCCCTGAAAGCGCGCGCCGGCTACTTCCTGAAGCGTGCCGCCGCCTTCCGCCCGACCCGCGTCTGGAACTTCGCCCGCCAGATCGCCGACGAGCAGGGCAAGTGGGCGCCGCCCATCTTCCTCGACATGCTGTGGTCGGCCGCGTTCCGCGACACCGCCTACATCGACTACTACGAGGCGGACTTCGCCCTCCTCAGCCGGAGCGAGCGCAAGACGTTCATGACGTCGCTCATCCAGCACCACCTCGCGACGGCCGTCAACGACCGCGCGGACGCCAAGACGCTCGAGGACAAGATCAACTTCAACCGCGCCTTCGGCGACTTCCTCGGTCGCGAGTGGATGCAGCTCGACGACACGGATTCCGCGGCCCTGGCCGCGTTCGCGGAGCGCCACCCCGTCATCATCGCCAAGGTGCCGGTCAGCCGCGAGGGCAAGGGCGTCTTCCGCTACGACACCGCGGAGGTCACCGACTGGGACGCGTTCCGCGCGGAGCTGATCGAGAAGGGCCAGATCCTCATCGAGCAGCCCATCGTCCAGCATCCGTATCTGGCGTCCTACTGCGCGGGCACCGTCAACACCACACGCATCACGACGTACTTCGACGGCACGACCGTGCACCCTCTCGTGATGGTGCAGAAGTTCGGCCGCGGCGCCGTCAGCGACCAGTTCACCTGGGGCGGCTTCTTCACGATGCTCGACGACGACGGGCACTCCGTCGGACCCGGCCACACCGGCAAGCACAAGAGCAGCTATCTCGTTCACCCCGAATCGGGTCAGTCGATCGTGGAGTTCCAGGTGCCGCTGTGGGATCAGGTGCTCGAGCTCGTCGATCAGGCCGCCCGTCGCATCCCGACCGTGCCCTACGTCGGCTGGGACGTGGCCGTCGGGCCGGAGGCACCGGTGCTCATCGAGGGCAACTGGATCCCCGGGCTGTACGAGACGCGCGTGAGCACGACCGGCATCCGCGAGGGATCGCGTCCGCGCCACGAGCGCGTGATGGGCGACGCCCTCCGCCGATGACGGTCCTGGCCCGGGTGAGCCTCGCCGCCCTCCGTGCGAACCTCGCGCGGAGCGGCGCGGACGGCGCAGTCGTCGACGCGCGCGCCGACGGGTGGGGTCACGGAGCCGTCGCGGTCGCCGCGGCCGCGGTCGCGTCGGGGGCACGGCAGGTCCTCGCCGACGTCGACCAGCTCGACGAGCTGCGCGCGGCGGGGATACCGGATAGCGCCCTGACCGACGCCGCCTGCCCCGTCGTGGACCCGCTGGCCGTGTTCGGGCTCGACGGCATCGGCGTGCCGGCGATGCGGCTCTCCGGCGAGGTCGTCACGACGAAGGATCTGCGCGCGGGGGAGGGCGTGTCCTACGGCTATCTGCACCGTGCGACGCACGACACGCGCATCGCGCTCGTCTCCGGCGGCTACGGCCAAGGTGTCTACCGCGCCCTCGGTGAGCGCGCATCCGTCGTGATCGACGGGCGCCGCTGCGCCATCCTCGGCCGTGTCGCGATGGACGTCTGCGTCGTCGAGATCGGCGAGGCGTCCTTCGGCCGCGGCGAGGACGTCTGGTTCTTCGGCGATCCGGCCCAGGGGCACCCGTCGGTGCACGAGTGGGCGGATGCCTCGGGGCTGAGCGCGGCGGAGCTCGTGGCCGCCGTCGGACTGCACGCGGAGCGGAGGAGCGGATGACCGTGCAGCTGCGCGTCGACCTCGGCGCCTTCGGCGAGAACCTCCGTGTGCTGCGAGATCGCGTCGCCCCGGCCGAGCTGATGCTTGTCGTGAAGAACGACGCCTACGGTCACGGCGTCGAGCGCATCCTTCCGCGCGCGCTCGAGGAGGGTGTGACGTGGGTCGGCGCTTTCGACGTCGCCACGGGCCGCCGCGTCCGGCGCCTCGCCGGCGATGAGATTCGTGTCTTCATGTGGATGCTGCCCGACGCCGACGACGTCGCCGAGGCGATCGACCTGCAGCTCGACCTGGGCGTGGGTGACGCCGAGCTGCTGGAGGATGCCGCGGCCGCCGCACGACGAGCGGCGACGACGGCGCGCGTGCACCTGAAGATCGACTCCGGCCTCCGACGCAACGGCATCCGGCCCGAGGAGTGGGAGACGGTCGTGCGCCGCGCCCGCCGGCTCGAGGAGCAGGGCGTGATCGAGGTGATCGGGCTGTGGAGTCACATCGCCGAGGCCTCGGATGCGGACGACGACGACGCGCGGGCGATCTTCGACCGCGCTCTTACTCAGGCGCGCGACGCGGGGCTGACGCCCGCCCTGACGCATCTCGCGGCGAGCTCGGCCGCCTCCGCGCGCGCGGAGTTCCGCTACGACCTGGTGCGGATCGGCGCGTTCGCCTACGGGGTCGCGCCCGCCGGCGGTCCGTCGGCGCGCGATCTCGGGCTGCGACCCATCGGAACACTGACCGCTGCGGTGACCGCCGTCGACGGCGAACGGGTGCACGTCGACGCGGGGTTCCTCCA
This sequence comes from Microbacterium jepli, assembly GCF_047237905.1. Lineage (NCBI taxonomy): Bacteria > Bacillati > Actinomycetota > Actinomycetes > Micrococcales > Microbacteriaceae > Microbacterium > Microbacterium jepli. The sequence continues at coordinate 1,979,178 of NZ_JBDFLW010000005.1, forward strand.
CGGGCTGCCGACTGCTCTCGGCGGCGCCGCCGACGTTGGAACACCCGCGGGACGCCGGCCGCTTCTCGCCGTCGAGCCTCTGGAGAGCGTCGTCGCAGGCTGGGGCGGCGCGGCCCCGGGCGACACCGTCTTGCTCTACGGCGGCGAAGCCGGCGAGCCCACCGCCACCGAGTGGGCGGAGTCGATCGGCACCATCGGCGAGGAGATCGTCACGCGCATCTCGCCGCGCGTCGAGCGCACCTCCGTCTGATCGAACTGGGCTGCCAGGGCATGCGAAAGGCCCCGGTCGTCACCGCTGCGGGTGAGGGCCGGGGCCTTCGTGCGATCGGACGCCGTGATCTGTTCGATCAGACCGCTTCGCTGAGACGCGCAGTCTCGTCGTGCCACGTGGTGGCGATGCTGCGCAGCTTGTCTTCGTACTTGCGGCCGTGGTGCGCGCAGAACAGCAGCTCACTGCCGTTGACCTCGGCGGCGATGTAGGCCTGAGCGCCGCACGAGTCGCAGCGGTCCGCGGCGGTGAGACGGTACTCGAGGACGGCGGCGGGTTCGGTGGTCGACATGGTGTTCATGGTGTGCCTCCTCTTGGTGCGTCGGGAATCCCGGCAGGTCATGAAATACAACCACGCGCCCCCATGGGTGATGCCCGTGAGTCGGCACATTTCGCTGTGCGCGTACGACGGCCCTCGCGCGCCGAGTGTCGGGCAGGGCCTGTCGGCGCCCCGGATTAGTCTTGACGATTGTGACTTCCGAGTACTCCGCCCATCACCTGCAGGTGCTCGAAGGACTCGAGGCCGTCCGCAAGCGCCCGGGCATGTACATCGGATCGACCGACTCCCGCGGCCTCATGCACTGCCTCTGGGAGATCATCGACAACTCCGTCGACGAGGCCCTCGGCGGCTTCGGCTCCCGCATCGACATCGTCCTGCACGCCGACGGCAGTGTCGAGGTCCGTGACCGGGCGCGCGGAATCCCCGTCGACATCGAGCCGCGCACCGGTCTCTCCGGCGTGGAGGTCGTCTTCACGAAGCTCCACGCCGGCGGCAAGTTCGGCGGCGGCTCCTATGCCGCGTCCGGTGGCCTGCACGGCGTCGGCGCCTCCGTCGTGAACGCGCTCTCCGAGCGCCTCGACGTCGAGGTCGACCGCGGCGGCAAGACGTGGGCGATGTCGTTCCACCGCGGCGAGCCCGGCAGCTTCGCGGGCGACGCTCCCGACTCCGCCTTCTCGCCCTTCGAGAACCGCTCCGAGCTGCGTGTCGCCGGCCGCGCGCCCAAGGGCGTCACCGGCACGCGCATCCGGTACTGGGCCGATCGTCAGATCTTCACGAAGGATGCGACGTTCAACGTCGAGGAGCTCGAGCAGCGCGCGCGGCAGACGGCGTTCCTCGTGCCGGGGCTCGAGATCGTCATCCGCGACGAGCGGTCGGACGAGCCGTCCGAGACGTCCTACCGCTTCGACGGAGGCATCTCCGAGTTCGCGGACTTCCTCGCCCCCGACGCCGCCATCACCGACACATGGCGGCTGACCGGGTCGAGCACCTTCACCGAGACGGTGCCCGTCCTCCAGGCCAACGGCGCGATGGTCGCCACCGAGGTCGAGCGCGAGTGCGTCGTCGACGTGGCCGTGCGCTGGGGCACCGGCTATGAGACCACGACGCGCTCGTTCGTGAACATCATCGCGACCCCTAAAGGCGGGACGCACCAGCAGGGCTTCGAGGCGGCGCTCATGAAGGTGCTGCGCGCGCAGGTCGAGCAGAACGCCCGTCGGCTGAAGGTCGGCAACGACAAGCTCGAGAAGGACGACATCCTGGCGGGTCTCACCGCGGTCCTCACCGTGCGCGTGCCCGAGCCCCAGTTCGAGGGGCAGACCAAGGAGGTGCTCGGCACTCCCGCCGTGCGCCAGATCGTCGCCAACGTCGTGACGAAGGAGCTCAACGCGCGCTTCGCCTCGCCCAAGCGCGACGACAAGTCGCAGACCGCTCTTCTCATGGAGAAGGTCGTCGCCGAGATGAAGGCCCGCATCTCGGCCCGCGCGCACAAGGAGACGCAGCGGCGCAAGAACGCCCTGGAGTCCTCCTCGCTGCCCGCGAAGCTCGTGGACTGCCGTTCGAACGACGTCGACGACTCGGAGCTGTTCATCGTCGAGGGCGACTCCGCGCTCGGCACCGCGAAGCTCGCCCGCAACAGCGAGTACCAGGCCCTCCTGCCCATTCGCGGCAAGATCCTCAACGTCCAGAAGGCGTCGATCAGCGACATGCTCGGCAACGCCGAGTGCGCCTCCATCATCCAGGTGATCGGCTCGGGCTCCGGACGCTCCTTCGACCTCAGCACGGCGCGCTACGGCAAGGTCATCCTGATGAGCGACGCCGATGTCGACGGTGCCCATATCCGCACGCTGCTGCTCACGCTCTTCTTCCGCTACATGCGCCCGCTCATTGAGGCCGGGCGCGTCTTCGCGGCCGTGCCGCCGCTACATCGCGTCGTCATCCAGCATCCCGGAACCAAGCCGAACGAGACGGTCTACACCTACTCCGAGCAGGAGCTGCAGTCGCTCCTGGCGCGGCTGACGAAGTCGGGCAAGCGCTGGCAGGAGCCGGTGCAGCGCTACAAGGGCCTCGGCGAGATGGATGCCGAGCAGCTCGCCACGACGACGATGGATCGCGCCGGCCGCACCTTGCGCCGCGTGCGGGTGTCCGACGCCGAGAACGCCGCGACCGTGTTCGAGCTGCTGATGGGCAACGACGTCGCCCCGCGCAAGGAGTTCATCGTCGACTCGTCGGGCAACTTCGCGCGCGAGCGCATCGACGCCTGACCCGCCACCGGCCTGCCCGCCGGCGTCCGGTCGGCGTCAGCGCACCGGCTCGCCGATGGCGCCCACCAGGCCGTCCAGCGGCTGTCCGGATGCGTCGCGCTTGGCGACGGGCTCGGGCAGTGGACGCACCGCGCCATCGGACCCGACCGCGCGAGCCGGACCGGCGCCGACCCAGGCGAGCGCCAGGGTGTCTTCGCCGCGCAGGAAGCGCTGAGCGCGCACACCGCCCGTCGCCCGGCCCTTGGGCGGGAACTCCTCGAACGCCGAGACCTTCACCGACGCGGCGTCCGCTCCGGCCAGCGCCTGGCGCGAGCCGGCGACGGTGACGACGACGACATCGGATGCCCCGGTCGCGACGGCCCCGAAGAACACCGCGCTCTCGCCGTCCGCGAGACGAACCCCGGCCATCCCGCCGGCCGCACGGCCCTGCGGGCGCACGGACGACGCGTCGAAGCGCAGCAGCTGCGCGTCGGAGGTGACGAAGACGAGTTCCGCGCCGTCGGGCGCGGGCGCGGCCCCGACCACGCGGTCACCGGGCTTCAGGGCGATGATGTCGATGTCGTGCCGGTTGAGCGGCAGCTCCGTGGCCGCGACGCGCTTGACGACGCCCTGCGCCGTGCCGAGCGCGATCGGCGGCTCGCCGGTGAGGGCGACCAGCGCGACGACGTGCTCGCCGGAGGACAGGCCGAGATACTGGTCGGCCCGTGCGCCCGCCGCCGGCTGCACCGAGTTGCCGGGCACGGAGGGGAGGTCGACGGGGGAGAAGCGCACGAGCCGGCCCGCACTCGTGACCGCGCCCACATCGCCGCGCGTCGTGGCATCCACCGCGGAGCGGATCGCGTCGTGCTTGGAGCGGCGCGTGGGCGGGACGATGCCGCCCCCGGGTGCGTCGGGAGAGACCTCGGCCCGCAGCATCCGTCCGGTGGCCGAGAGGTAGACCCGGCACGGGGCGTCCGCGATCTGCAGGTCGGCGGCTGCCGCAGCGGCGCGGGACGGACGAGCCGCGACGGGCCCGCCGTTCAGCAGGACGGTGCGCCGGGCCGTGCCGTGGGCCTCCGCCGCGGCATCCAGTTCCCTCGCCACCTGGGCGCGCAGCAGCACGTCGCTGCCCAGCAGCTCCTCGAGGGCGGCGATCTGCGCCTTGAGGTCGTCGCGCTCGGCCTCGAGCTCGACGCGCGAGAACTTCGTCAGGCGGCGCAGACGCAGCTCCAGGATGTACTCCGCCTGGAGGACGGATAGGTCGAAGACGTCCATGAGCCGGGCGCGCGCCTGCTCGCTGTCGTCGGACGTGCGGATGACCTGGATGACCTCGTCGATGTCGAGGATCGCGATGAGCAGGCCCTCGACGAGGTGCAGGCGATCGCGACGGCGCTGCAGGCGGAAGCGGCTGCGGCGGGTGACCACGCTGATGCGGTGGTCGAGGTAGACGCGCAGGAGCTCGCGCAGGCCGAGAGTCTGCGGCTGTCCGCCGACCAGGGCCACGTTGTTGATGCTGAAGGAGTCCTCGAGCGGCGTGAGCCGATAGAGCTGCTCGAGCACGGCCTGCGGGTCGAAGCCGGTCTTGATGCCGATCACGAGGCGCAGCCCGTGGTGGCGATCGGTCAGGTCGGTCACGTCGGCGATGCCGGTGAGCTTCTTGCTCGTGACCGCGTCCTTGATCTTCTCGATGATCCGCTCGGGGCCGACGAGGTAGGGGAGCTCGGTGACGACGAGTCCCGTGCGACGCGGACCGAGGGGCTCGACCGACACCTTGGCCCGCGTGCGGAAGCTGCCGCGGCCCTTCGCATAGGCGTCCTTGATCCCGTCGAGGCCGACGATGATGCCGCCGGACGGGAGGTCCGGGCCAGGGACGAACTCCATCAGCTCCTCGACGGTGGCGTCGGGATTCTCGAGGAGGTGGACGGCGGCGGCGACGACCTCGATGAGGTTGTGCGGCGCCATGTTCGTGGCCATGCCGACGGCGATGCCCGTCGTGCCGTTGACGAGGAGATTCGGGAAGGCCGCCGGCAGCACCTCGGGCTGCTGGAACTGGCCGTCGTAGTTCGGGATGAAGTCGACGACGTCCTCGTCGAGGTCCTGCGTCAGCGCGAGGGCGGCGGCCGCGAGACGCGCCTCCGTGTAGCGCGGGGCCGCGGGACCGTCGTCGAGCGAGCCGAAGTTGCCGTGGCCGTCGACGAGCGGGACCCGCAGCGAGAACGCCTGAGCGAGACGGACGAGCGCGTCGTAGATGGGCGCGTCCCCGTGCGGGTGCAGCTTTCCCATCACCTCGCCGACGACGCGGGCGCTTTTGACATGGCCGCGATCGGGCCGCAGGCCCATGTCGGCCATCTGATACAGGATGCGCCGCTGCACGGGCTTCAGTCCGTCGCGCGCATCGGGGAGCGCGCGGGAGTAGATGACGGAGTAGGCGTACTCGAGGAACGAGCCCTGCATCTCGGTCGAGACGTCGACGTCTTCGATGCGCTCGGGAGCGCGGTCCTGAGCGGGCGGGGGAGGAGTGGCGCGCATGCTGCTTCCGGGCGTGAGGGACGGTGCGACGCGGACGCTCGTCGCACGGGTGCCCCGCTGCGGACAGCCGATCCCGACGGTGTGCGAGACTTGCCGCGATGTCCCTCAGCCTACCCGCGGAGCCCTCCAGGGCCCGGAGCCTCACCGGCGTGCTGCCCCAGCTGATCGCCTCGCTGAGCGGAGAGTCGGACTGGCTGGCACCCGCCGACAGCGCGATCGTGTTCGTCGTCGACGGCCTCGGCGCCCGTAACCTCGCCGCCCGGGCGGGGCACGCCCGGTTCCTCTCGGAACGCATGGGCAAGCGCGACGTCGGGCGCTCGGTCTTCCCCTCGACGACGGCCGCAGCCCTCACGAGCCTGCTGACCGGCACCGACCCCGGCATCCACGGCATCGTGGGCTACCGCACGCGCGTGCCCGACACCGACGACATCGTCAATCAGCTGAAGGGCTGGGAGACGGACGGCCTGTCACCCTTCTCGTGGCAGCGCGCGCAGCCGCTGATGGAGCGCGAGGCGCAGGCGGGACGCCCCTGCTTCGTCGTCTCCCGAGCGGAGTACGTCGGCTCCGGCTTCACCGAGGCCACCCTGCGCGGCGCCGAGTTCGCCACCGCGCGCACCGTCGCCGAACGTGCGGAGATCGCAGCCGATCTGGCCGCCCGCCACCCCGGCGCCCTCGTCTACCTCTACGCGCCGGATCTCGACACCGCCGGTCACAAGCGGGGGTGGGAATCGGATGCCTGGACGACCGCCCTCGAGGACGTCGACGGTGCCGCACGCCTGCTGTCCGACGCGCTCGCGCCGGGGGTCGGCGTCGTGCTGACCGCCGACCACGGCATGGTCGACGTTCCGCGGCACCGCCAGGTGCTGCTGCAGACCGGCGACGCCCTGCTCGACGGCGTCCGCCACATCGGGGGCGAGCCGCGGATGCTGCACCTCTACGCCGAGGAGGGCGCCCAGGACGGCGTCCTGGCGCGATGGCGGGAGACCGAGTCGGGTCGCTCGTGGGTGCTGTCGCGCGACGAGGCGATCACCGCCGGGCTGTTGGGGCCGGTGGTGGATCCCGAGGTGCACGACCGGATCGGCGACGTCCTCGTCGCGGCGCGATCGTCGATCGCCTATTACGACGACCGCCTGGACGACACGCGCGCACAGAAGATGGTCGGCCAGCACGGGTCGCTCACCGATGACGAGCGGGCCATCCCGCTCATCCGTCTCGGCGCCTAAGCCTGACCCCGATGGGGCCGCGGGACCCGTTCAGTCCTCGGTGCGCGCGCCGAAGACGATCTCGTCCCACGACGGCATCGACGTGCGACCCTTGCGGCGTCCGCCTCCGTCGCCGGATGCCGCGGCCCGCTCGTTCTGGGCGGGCACCGACGATCCGCTCGGCGTCTCGTCGTAGCCCGGCTCGAGCGCGTCGAAGAGGGCGACGGGGGAATGCGAACGCGACGGCGCCTCGCCCTCCATGCCCGGCAGCGGCTCGCGCTGGCCACGGCGCCGACGCAGGGCCTCGAGCAGGTCCGCAGTCTCGGACGACGGCGAGGACGTGTTGTCGGCGCGCTTGACCGCCGCGTTCTCGACGGCGGCCGTGGTCGGGGCCGGCACCTCGGGGCTCTCGATGTCGGCGTCGGGCATGCGCCGCGGGCCGAACGCGCCGCTGTCGAAGCGGGACTCGTCCTTGCCCGCCGGCACCTCCAGGGCGCGCAGCCGCGGGATGAGTCCATCCGGCAGCGAGCCCTGACGCGACAGCTGGATGGCGTCGGCGTTCTGCGGCGAGAGCGTCGTGCGGCGCGGGTCGAAGCCCCACCGGGCGTCGTGGTCGACATCGCCCGCGGTGAACTCCAGCTTGACCACCCAGCCGGTCGGCTCCTTCCAGCTCGTCCAGCGCTCGCCCGACGCGCCGGCCTCGGCCAGCTTCGCGCGGACGGCGGCACCGAAGGTCGGCAGGGCGTCGGGCTCGAGGTCGCCGCCGAGGAGGACGGGCACGGACAGCGCCTGTCCGACGATGTGCTCGCGCTCGGCCAGCACCGGACCCTCGAAGCGCTGCACGTCCTCGACGCGCGCCTCCAGCAGGACGGCGACCTCCTGCGCAGACAGGCCGGCGCGGATGTGCGCCTGGATCTCGCGCGGGCTGGGGCGGTTCACGGGCACCTCGTCGGCGCGATCGCGTCCGATCCGGCGCAGCTCGCCGCGCAGGACACTGTCGACGGCGAGCGAGAATCGCTCGCCCGATTCGGTCGCGAGGACGAGCCTGTCGTCTTCGGTCCCGATGACTTTGAGCTGTTCCATGCGGACGCCTCTTTCGTTCCGGCGGTGTGCTCGCCATGGTGTCACAGGGGCGGCGCGGAGCCGGGAATATCCGGGGCGCGCCGCGAGTTCCACGCTCGTGAAGACCGCGGATGGATCGGCTCCGAAGCCGCATTTGCTTATTGGTCCGCGGTCATGCAAACTATGGCCGCCCGACAGGGCCCACGGTTCTACAACACCCCCCGGAAGAAGAGACGCTCACGCATGGCCACGGATTACGACGCCCCCCGCAAGACCGAGGACGACAGCGAGTCGATCGAGGCGCTGAAGGAGCGCGTCCCCGACAAGCTGTCGGGTGCGGTCGACGTCGAGGACGCCGACAACCCGTCGGGATTCGAGCTTCCCGGAGCCGATCTGTCCGACCTCGAACTCGACGTCGTCGTGCTGCCCCCGCAGGAGGACGAGTTCACCTGCTCCAACTGCTTCCTCGTGAAGCACCGCTCGCAGCTCGACCACGACACCGCCCACGGCCCCATGTGCAAGGAGTGCGCGGCCTGACGACCGCCGTCCCCGTCGTCGCACGCGGCGACGGGGCGCACCCTCAGGACTGAGCCCGGCGCACCGCCGCAACGAGCCGGTCGGGCGTACGGGACGAGATCACCCAGTACGGCGTCGGGTCATCGGGATCCGTGACGGCGAACGTCGCGACCGAATCGATCCCGCCCCGGATGAGGTGCCACGCCCGCGGGTGGAGACCGGCGCTGCGCGCGTACTGCGCGTCGTCGCCGGACACCCAGGATCCGGCATCCAGGAACTCGACCGGGATGTGCGCGCGACCGGCGCGCAGCTCCCCGTCCTGCACCGTGACGACGGGCGATCCGGCTACCAGCAGCGCCACCACGGCTATGCCCACGAGCGCCCCCACGACGAGTGCGACGGTGGTGTCGAGCGGCACGAAGACGAGTGCGGCCATGGGGCCGCAGAGTGCGGCGGAGACCAGGAACCACAGCGACGGGCCGAGCCTTTCGCGGTACGGCGCGGCCGTCCTCGTGGGGACGTTCTGCATCGCCATCTGCACTACCCTCGTTGCGTGACCGAAACCGTGGACGTTCCCATTATCGCCGCCGACGTCCCGCGGTACGCGCACCCCGGTGATGCCGGAGCCGACCTCACCTCCGCCGAGGCGGTCCGCCTCGGGCCGAGGGAGCGGGCCCTCGTCGCGACGGGCGTGCGCATCGCGCTGCCGGACGGATACGTCGCCTTCGTGGTGCCGCGCAGCGGTCTGGCCGCACGCCACGGCATCACCATCGTCAACTCGCCCGGCACGGTGGATGCCGGCTACCGGGGGGAGATCAAGGTCACTCTCCTCAACACCGACAGCACGGAGGCGTTCGACGTCGCCGTCGGCGACCGCATCGCCCAGCTGATCGTCATGCCCGTCCCCCGCGCGCACTTCATCCCCGTCGAGGAGCTGCCCGACAGCGTCCGCGGCGCCGGCGGCTTCGGCTCGACCGGCATCTGACAAGGAGCACGACACCACTCATGACCGACGAGACGCCCGACGACGACACCCTGGCCGACGACGCCGCCACCGAGACCCACGTACCGCTCGACCGCGCCGCCGACGGCCCGTTCGACGAGACCGAGGCGAACCCCGTCCGCCCCTACATCGATCTGGGCGGCATCAAGATCCTTCCGCGCGAGGGTCTGAACCTCCGGCTCGAGGTCGAGGAGCAGACCAAGCGCATCGTGGCGGTCGGCCTCGACTACGCCGAGTCGACGCTGCAGGTGCAGGCGTTCGCCGCGCCCCGGTCGACCGGACTGTGGGAAGAGACGCGCGAGCAGATCCGCGCCCAGATCCGTCAGCAGGGCGGCCGCGTCGAGGAGCGGGAGGGCCCGCTCGGCCCCGAGCTGCTCGCCGAGGTTCCCGTCATCGCGGGCGCCGACGCCGCGAGCGGCAAGCGCCTGGCGCGCTTCATCGGCGTTGACGGCCCGCGCTGGTTCCTGCGCGGCGTCATCGGGGGAGCAGCGGCAGCCGACCCGGATGCCGCAGCCAAGGTCGAGGACCTGTTCCGCTCGATCGTGGTCGTGCGCGGCGGCACGCCGATGCCTCCGCGCGACCTGATCCCGCTGAAGATGCCCGCGACCCCGGGCGCCGCGTGACCGAGGAGCGACCGCCGGCCACGGACGACGACCCCGCGCTCACCCCTCCGCCGGCCTCCGACGCGCTCGGCGCGGCTCTGGGCACCGCCGCGCGCCGTGCGGGCTTCGACCCGACGCAGGGAGGCTCGACGGGCACCGCGGTCTGGCGCGCCATGGGCGGCTGGCGCGGCGTGCTGGAGTCGGTCCTGCCGACCCTGGCGTTCGTGATCCTCTTCACGGTCACCCTCGACCCGGCCACGAACGAGGGGAATCTGTGGCTCAGCCTGGGCGTCTCGGTGGGCGTGGCGCTGCTGTTCACGGTGGTGCGCCTCGCGACCAAGTCGCCGCCGTCCGCCGCTCTCGGCGGCCTCATCGCGGCGGTCGCGGCCGCGGCACTCGCGCTCTTCACCGGCCGGGGCGTCGACAACTTCGTCCCCGGCCTGATCACGAACGGGGTCTACGGCACGGCGCTGCTCGTCTCCGCCCTCGTCGGGTGGCCGATCATCGGCCTGGCGGTCGGCTTCCTCGTCAACGACGGCACGCGCTGGCGCCGCGACAAGCGTCGTCGCCGCGCCTTCTTCTGGCTCACGCTCATGTGGGCGGGGCTCTTCGCGGCGCGGCTGGCCGTGCAGCTTCCGCTGTACCTCACCGGCAACACGGGGGCGCTCGGCACCCTCAAGCTCGTGATGGGACTGCCCTTGTTCGCCCCTCTGGTGGCGGTCACGTGGCTCGCCGTGCGTGCGCTCTACCCTCCGCCCCCGAAGTGATATATTTATCTTGACATCAAGATAAATTCTCCGACTGGACATTAGGTCCGCCTCACTGGCGACCCACGCCCGCGCGGGGAAAGATGGGGTGCGGCGGGCTTCTGCCCGCTCCTCCGCCGACGAAGGAGACGAACGTGTCCACTGTTGACAGCTTCGGTGCCAAGAGCACCCTGACGGTCGGCAGCACCGACTTCGAGATCTTCCGCATCGACGCGGTGCCGGGCTACGAGACGCTGCCCTTCAGCCTCAAGGTGCTGCTCGAGAACCTGCTCCGCACCGAGGACGGCGCCAACGTCACGAAGGAGCAGATCGAGGCGCTGGGATCGTGGGATGCCGCGGCCGACCCCGACACCGAGATCCAGTTCACGCCGGCGCGCGTGGTCATGCAGGACTTCACCGGCGTGCCGTGCATCGTCGATCTCGCCACTATGCGCGAGGCCGTCGAGGCCCTGGGCGGCGACCCCAAGAAGATCAACCCGCTCTCGCCGGCCGAGATGGTCATCGACCACTCCGTCATCGCCGACCTCTTCGGCAGCGAGAACGCGCTGGAGCGCAACGTCGAGATCGAGTACGAGCGCAACGGCGAGCGGTACCAGTTCCTGCGGTGGGGCCAGACCGCGTTCGACGACTTCAAGGTCGTCCCGCCGGGCACCGGCATCGTGCACCAGGTCAACATCGAGCACCTGGCGAAGGTCATCTACGACCGCACCGTGGACGGCACGCTGCGCGCATACCCCGACACGTGCGTCGGCACCGACTCGCACACCACGATGGTGAACGGGCTCGGCGTGCTGGGCTGGGGCGTCGGCGGCATCGAGGCCGAGGCGGCGATGCTCGGCCAGCCCGTCTCCATGCTGATCCCCAAGGTCGTGGGTTTCAAGCTGTCCGGCGCGATCCCCACGGGCGTCACCGCGACCGACGTGGTGCTCACGATCACCGACATGCTGCGCAAGCACGGCGTGGTCGGCAAGTTCGTCGAGTTCTACGGGGAGGGCGTGGCCAGCGTGCCGCTGGCCAACCGCGCCACCATCGGCAACATGAGCCCCGAGTTCGGCTCGACGGCCGCCATGTTCCCCATCGACTCCGTCACGGTGGACTACCTGCGCCTCACCGGCCGCAGTGAGGAGTCCCTCGCCCTGGTCGAGGAGTACGCCAAGCAGCAGCACCTGTGGCACGACCCCTCGATCGAGCCCGTGTTCAGCGAGTACATGGAGCTGGACCTCTCCACGGTCGTCCCCTCCATCGCCGGACCGAAGCGCCCGCAGGACCGCATCGAGCTGTCGCAGTCCAAGGAGCGCTTCGGGAAGGACCTCCTGGACTACGCCGTGCCCGGCGCGCACACCGTCGTGGACGCAGCCGTCGAGGGCACGTTCCCCGCCTCCGACCCGCTCGGGTTCACGCCGCAGGATGAGGGCGACAGCGCCGAGCCCGCCCCCTCCGAGGTGAGCCACCAGCACGAGCACGCCGCCAGCATGCTGAGCGCGTCGCCGGCCGGCGTCTCCAAGCCGACGACCGTGACGCTCGAGGACGGCCAGACGTTCACCCTGGACCACGGCGCCGTCACGATCGCCGCCATCACGTCGTGCACGAACACGTCGAACCCGTCCGTGATGCTCGCCGCGGGCCTGCTGGCCCGCAACGCGGTGCGCAAGGGACTCAAGGCCAAGCCGTGGGTCAAGACCACCCTGGCCCCGGGCTCGAAGGTCGTCACCGACTACTACGAGAAGGCCGGCCTCACGCAGGACCTCGAGGACCTGGGCTTCTACACGGTCGGCTACGGCTGCACCACGTGCATCGGCAACTCCGGACCGCTCATCGAGGAGGTCTCGGCGGCGATCAACCAGAACGACCTCGCCGTGACGGCGGTGCTCTCGGGCAACCGCAACTTCGAGGGCCGCATCAATCCCGACGTCAAGATGAACTACCTCGCCAGCCCGCCGCTGGTGATCGCGTACTCGCTCGCCGGATCGATGAACTTCGACTTCGAGACCGACCCCCTCGGGCGCGACCGCGACGGCAACGACGTCTTCCTCAAGGACATCTGGCCCGACGCCGCCGAGGTGCAGTCCACGATCGACTCGTCGATCAACACGGAGATGTTCACGCACCAGTACGCGAGCGTGTTCGAGGGCGACGAGCGCTGGCAGACGCTGCCGACGCCCACCGGCGACGTCTTCGAGTGGGACGAATCCTCGACCTACGTCCGCAAGCCCCCGTACTTCGAGGGCATGACGATGGAGCTGACCCCGGTCCGCGACATCGAGGGCGCGCGCGTCATGGCGACGCTGCTGGACTCGGTCACGACCGACCACATCAGCCCGGCCGGCAACATCAAGGTCGACAGCCCGGCGGGGCAGTACCTGGCCGAGCACGGCGTGGAGCGCAAGGACTTCAACTCCTACGGCTCGCGCCGCGGCAACCACGAGGTCATGATCCGCGGCACGTTCGCGAACATCCGCCTGAAGAACCAGCTCGTGCGCTCCGTCAACGACGGCAACGAGGTGGAGGGCGGCTACACCCGCGACTTCACGCAGGAGGGCGGACCGCAGTCGTTCATCTACGACGCGAGTCAGCACTACCAGGAGGCCGGCACGCCGCTGGTGATCTTCGGCGGCAAGGAGTACGGCTCCGGCTCGTCGCGCGACTGGGCGGCCAAGGGCACGAGCCTGCTGGGCGTCAAGGCGGTCATCACCGAGAGCTTCGAGCGCATCCACCGCTCGAACCTCATTGGCATGGGCGTCGTCCCGTTGCAGTTCCCCGCCGGCGAGAGCTGGGCCTCGCTGGGCCTGGACGGCACCGAGATCGTCTCGATCACGGGCCTGGAGCAGCTGAACGAGGGCACCACGCCCAAGACGGTGCGCGTCACCGCCACCCCGAGCGAGTTCTCGGCTCCCGGCAAGGAGACGGTCGAGTTCGACGCTGTCGTGCGCATCGACACGCCGGGTGAGGCGGACTACTACCGCAACGGCGGCATCCTGCAGTACGTGCTGCGCTCGCTGGTCTGAGCGCGAACCGAAGGGCCGGAGACACACGTCTCCGGCCCTTCGGCGTGTCACGGCCACGGTCGACCGCCCGCCGCCCACGGCGGCGTTCCGGGCTCCCGCGGTGCCCGGCGGGTAGACTTGCCGGATGTCGGACGAGGGGAACAGGATGCCGCGACTGGGCTCCATCGGAGGTCCGCGCGACCTCGACGCACTGAGCGTGGAAGAGCTCGAGGATCTCGCCCAGGAGATCCGCGACTTCCTCATCGAGAACGTCTCCCGCACCGGCGGACACCTCGGACCGAACCTCGGCGTGGTCGAGCTGACCCTCGCCATGCACCGCGTGTTCGACTCGCCGAACGACCCGATGATCTTCGACACGGGCCACCAGTCCTACGTGCACAAGCTGCTCACCGGGCGCCAGGACTTCTCGCGACTGCGGTCGCGCGGTGGCCTCGCTGGCTACCCGCAGCGCTCGGAGAGCCCCCACGACGTCGTGGAGTCCTCCCACGCCTCCAGCTCGCTCAGCTGGGCCGACGGCGTCTCGCGCGCCCTCACCCGCACCGGCCGGAAGGACCGCCACGTTGTCGCCGTGGTCGGCGACGGCTCGCTCACGGGCGGCATGACGTGGGAGGCCCTCAACAACATCTCCGATGAGAACGACCGCAACCTGGTCATCATCGTCAACGACAACGGCCGCTCCTACGCCCCGACCATCGGCGGCATGGCGCGCTACCTGAACCGCGTGCGCACGGCGGAGACGTATCGGCACCTCCACGAGGGGTCGGCCACCCTGTTCGGTCGCCTGGGTCCCGCCGCCCGCGCCGTCTACCGCGGCGTCCGCGGCGGCACCCACGGGTTCCTGTCGCGCTTCACGAACAACGCCGCGCTGTACTCGAACCTTGACATCAAGTACCTCGGGCCCGTCGACGGTCACGACATCGGCGTGATGATCGAGACGCTGGAGCTCGCCAAGAGCTACGGCGCGCCCGTCATCGTGCACGCCATCACCGAGAAGGGCCGCGGCTACCAGCCGGCCCTCGACGACGAGGCCGACCAGTTCCACGCGGTCGGCAAGATCGATCCCCTCACCGGCGCGGCCGTCGGCGGCGCGGGGAGCGTCGGCTGGGGCGACGTCTTCGCCGAGGAGCTCCTCGCGATCGGCGAGGAGCGCGAGGATGTCGTCGGCATCACGGCGGCGATGCTGCGGCCCACCGGCCTCCTGCCGTTCGCCCAGCGCTTCCCCGACCGCGTGTACGACGTCGGCATCGCGGAGCAGCACGCCGTCGCCTCGGCGGCCGGTCTCGCCTTCGGCGGCCTGCACCCGGTCGTCGCCATCTACGCCACGTTCATGAACCGCGCCTTCGACCAGGTGATGATGGATGTCGCACTGCACCGCGCGGGCGTCACCTTCGTGCTCGACCGCGCCGGCGTCACGGGCCCCGACGGCCCGAGCCACCACGGCATCTGGGACCTCGCGATGCTGCAGATCGTGCCGCACATCCGCATCGCGGTGCCGCGCGACGAGGCGCGCCTCCGCGAAGAGCTCCGCGAGGCCGTCGCCGTCGCCGACGCGCCCACCGTGGTGCGCTTCCCGAAGGGCTCGGTCGGCGCCGATCTGCCAGCGGTGGAGCGACTCTCCGACGGCGTCGACGTGCTCGCGCAGTCCGAGGCGAAGGACGTCCTCCTCGTCGGCATCGGCCCCATGGCCCACCTCGCCGTCGATGTGGCCGGACGTCTGCGCGCACAGGGCATCGGCGCCACGGTCGTCGACCCCCGGTGGGTCGTGCCCGTGCAGCCGTCGATCGTCGAGCTCGCAGCATCCCATCGCCTCGTCATCACCATCGAGGACGGCATCCGCGTCGGCGGCGTCGGCACGCGCGTGCGGCAGGTGCTGCGCGAGGCGGGCGTCGACACGGCCGTGGACGAGCTCGGACTGCCCGACGAGTTCATCGACCACGCGACGCGCGAGCAGATCCTTGAGGACGCCGGTCTCACGGCCGCCAAGATCGCGCAGGACGTCGTCTCGCAGGTGCTCGGCACCCGCATCCCCAAGGCCCGCCCGGAGGGCAGTGACGTGTCGTCGGTCGATGACTGGGAGAGCACCCCGCCGCGGCCGTGACGATCTCTCGAGGCGCCGAGCAGCGTGCGACGCGGACGACGGAGGGGACGGATGCCGCGGCATCCGTCCCCTCCGTGGTCCGTCAACGTGCGGCGATGCCCCGGATGACGGGGGTGTGGAACGTGCCACCGAAGACGCCCTCGGATGCGCCCTCGCGGTCGAGGTAGGGCGACGCGCCGCCGTCGATGAACGGCCAGCCCGCGCCGAGGATGAGGCAGAGGTCGATGTCCTCCACCTCGGGCACGACACCCTCGTCGAGCATGATGCGGATCTCCTGCGCGAGGCCGTCCTGCACCCGTCGGAGGATGTCCGCCTCGGACGAGGGGGAGGAGCCGACCGCGCCCTTGAGGATCTTCTCGGCCGCCTTGCTCCAGCCGGTGACGCGGCCGCCCTTGTCCTTCTCCACGACCTCGGGGAGCTCCGCCAGCCGGTGGAAGTTCTCCGAGGCGAAGAACCGGTCGGGGAACGCGTGCGCCATCGTGTCCTGCACGTGGGCCGCGACCTTCCAGCCGACGAGGTCGATGAGCTGGAACGGCGTCATCGGAAGGCCGAGCGGTCCGAAGGCCTTCTCGACCGTGAGCAGCGGAGTGCCCTCGTACACGGCACGCGCCGCCTCGCCCATGACCTTCGCCAGCAGGCGGTTGACGACGAAGCCCGGGGCGTCGCTCGTGAGCACCGCGTTCTTGCCGAGGTTGCGCGCCACTACGAATGCGGTCGACAGCGCGGCATCCGTCGTCTGCGGCGTCGTGACGACCTCGATCAGCGGCATGACGGCCACCGGGTTGAAGAAGTGGAATCCGACCAGCCGCTCGGGGTGCGCGAGCTTCGCGCCGATCTCCTCGACCGAGAGCGACGAGGTGTTGGTCGCGAGGATGGCGTCCTCGGCGATGATCGGCTCGATCTCCGCGAACACCTGCTGCTTCACGCCGACCTCTTCGAACACGGCCTCGATGACGAAGTCGCAGTCCGCGTACTCGCTCTTGTCGGTCGTGCCGTGCACGAGCGCACGGAGCTTGTTGGCCGTGTCGCCGTCCAGACGACCCTTGGCCACGAGCGTGGCGATCTCCTCGCGGATGTAGATCAGACCCTTGTCGACGCGCGCCTGATCGAGGTCGGTGATGAGCACCGGCACCTGGAGCTTCCGCAGGAACAGCAGGGCGAACTGGCTGGCCATGAGACCGGCGCCGATGATGCCGACCTTGGCGACCTTCTTCGCGAGCGCCTTGTCGGGAGCGCCCACCGGACGCTTCGCCCGCTTCTGCACGAGATCGAAGGCGTACATGGATGCCGCGAACTGATCGCCCGTGACAAGCTCGGCCAGCGCCTCGTCCTCGCGGGCGAAGCCCTCGGCCTTCGTGCCGCTCTTGGCCTTGTCGAGGAGTTCGAGGGCCGCGTAGGGCGACTTCGGAACGGTTCCGATACGGCTCTCGAGCATGGTGCGCGCCATTCGGATCGCGATGGGCCACTTGGTGAGACGCTCGATCTTTCCCGGCTCGTTCCTGCGCTCGACCTTGATCCGCCCGGCCAGCACGCCGTCGGCCCAGGCGAGGGAGTTCTCCAGGTAGGTCGCCGCGGGGAAGATCGCGTCGACGATGCCGTAGTCGAACGCCTGCTGCGGCTTGAGCATGCGGTTCTGCTTCAGCGGGTTGGAGATCACGACCTCGAGCGCGTTCTCGATGCCGATGAGGTTCGGCAGGAGGTACGCGCCGCCCCACCCGGGGATGATGCCGAGGAAGACCTCGGGCAGCGCGATCGCAGCGGCCGAGGCATCCACCGTCCGATAGGTCGAGTTCAGCGCGATCTCGAGCCCACCGCCGAGAGCGAGTCCGTTCACGAACGCGAACGACGGCACCCCGAGGTCGGAGAGACGGCCGAGCACGGAGTGGCCCAGCTGCGCGATGAGTCGTGCGCTCTCCTTCGAGTCGAGACGCGAGATGTCGCTCAGGTCGGCACCGGCGGCCAGGATGTACTTCTTTCCGGTGATGCCGACGGCGTCGATCTCACCCGCGGCCGCGCGCGCCTCCAGCGCGTCGAGTGTCGCGCCGAGCTCGGTGAGCGTGGCGGGCCCGAGGGTGTTCGGACGCGTGTGGTCGCGGCCGTTGTCGAGGGTGATCAGGGCGAGCGTCTTGCCCGAGGGGAGCCGGACGTCGCGGACGGGGGAGTGGGTGACCACTTCCCCCTCCGTGAAGGCCTGGAGGGGAGAGAAGTCGACGCCCGCGTACGGCGATGCAGAGGTGTTCGTCATCATGGTCCCTTACTTGCGCTTCTTGCCGTCGAAGTGGGGGTTCTCCCAGATGACGGAGCCGCCCTGCCCGAGTCCGACGCACATGGCGGTCAGGCCGTAGCGGACGTCGGGACGCTCGGCGAACTGCGCCGCGAGCTGGATCATGAGGCGCACACCGGAGGCGGCCAGCGGGTGCCCGAGAGCGATCGCACCGCCCCACGGGTTGACGCGCGGGTCGTCGTCGGCGATGCCGAAGTGGTCGAGCAGGGAGATCGTCTGCACGGCGAAGGCCTCGTTGAGCTCGAACAGGCCGATGTCGGAGATGGTGAGCCCGGCCTTGCGGAGGGCCTTCTCGGTCGACGGGATCGGGCCGATGCCCATGATCTCCGGTGCGACGCCGGCGAACGCGAAGGACGTCAGCTTCATCTTGGGCGTGAGGCCCAGCTCCTTCACGGCGCCGCCGCCGGCGAGGATGCTCATGGTCGCGCCGTCCGTCAGCGGCGACGAGGTGCCGGCCGTGACGCGCCCGTGCGGGCGGAAGGGGGTCTTGAGCTCGGCGAGGCCCTCCATCGTGGTCTGGGGCCGACGGCCTTCGTCCTCGGTCGCGAGTCCCCAGGCGCCCTGCGCGTCGGTGATGGCCACGGGCACGAGGTCGGGCTGGAAGCGTCCGGCCTCGTAGGCGGCCTGCGCCTTGTGCTGGCTCAGCATGCCGAACCGGTCGGCGCGCTCCTTCGTCAGATGCGGGAACCGGTCGTGGATGCGCTCGGCGGTCACGCCCATGTTGAGGGCGTCGGCGCTCACGAGCTTCTCGGTGAGGAACCGGGGGTTCGGGTCGGCGTTGCCGCCGAGGGGGTGACGGCCCATGTGCTCGACGCCGCCGGCCAGGGCGACGTCGTACATGCCCATGCCGATCGAGCCGGCCATGGTGGTCACGCTCGTCATCGCGCCGGCGCACATGCGGTCGATCGCGAAGCCGGGCACGCTCTGAGGGAGGCCGGCGAGGATCGCCGCCGTGCGCCCGAGGGTGAGCCCCTGGTCGCCCTGCTGCGTCGTCGCCGCGATCGCCACGTCGTCGATCCGGTCGCCCGGCACCCCGGGGTTGCGCTCCATCACCCCGATGATCGTCTTGACGACGAGGTCATCGGCGCGGGTGTTCCAGTACATGCCTTTCTCACCGGCGCGCCCGAACGGTGTGCGCATGCCGTCGACGAAGAAGACGTCAGAGATCTCGGCCACTCTGCCTCCAAAACTAGGGAATGCAGCCAGCCTAGGATCGGGCCTCGGGCGCCCGGAATCGGTTGGAGCGAACCTACGAGGCGTCGTCCGGCGCCGTCACGGACTCTTGCACGGAATCGACAAAGGCTTGCGCGATCAACTGTGCAGTCTGCGCAATCTGCCAGCGTCGTGCTCCCGATTCTGCGAGGGCGTCGCCGATGGATGCTGCGTCCCCGTCCGCCGGCGGAGCCCACGCGACACGGCGCAGGAGGTCGGGGGTGAGCAGGTTCTCGGTCGGCATGTGGAGCTCTTCGGCGCGGGCCTCGACGGCCGCGCGCGCGGCCTTGAGACGCGCATCGGCGGCGGGGTTGCGGTCGGCCCAGGCGCGCGGCGGCGGGAAAGAGTCGCCCGTGCCCGGTGCGCGCTCCGGGGGGAGCTCGGACGTGGCGCGACCCGCTTCGATGGCGGCCCACCAGCGGTCGAGCTGCGTGCGGCTCGCCCGGCCCGTGAACTCCTTGACCCGCGCGAGATCCTGCTTCGACACGGGCTCCGCCAGCACGGCGGCCACGAGGGCGCGGTCGGGCACCAGACGCCCGGGGGAGACGTCCTCGGCCCGCGCGTACTCCTCGCGCGCGGTCCAGAGCGCGCGGGCGACCGCGAGGTTGCGGCGTCCGCGCACCGTGTGGAGACCGCTCAGACGCCGCCAGGGCTCCTCGCGCGGTGCGCGGGGCTCGCGCACCCGCACCGCCTCGAACTCCTCGGCCGCCAGCTCGGTCTTGTCCTGCTCGGCGAGCTCCGCCACGAGCGCGTCACGCACGTCGATGAGGTGGACGACGTCGAGCGCGGCGTACTCCAGCCACGACTGCGGCAGAGGGCGCGTCGACCAGTCGGCCGCGGAGTGCTCCTTGGCCAGCGTGATGCCGAGGGTGGTCTCGACGACAGCGCCGAGGCCGACGCGGTCGTGCCCGAGGAGGCGGGCCGCCAGCTCGGTGTCGAAGATCACGGGCGGCACGAGGTCGAGCTCGCGGAGGGACGGCAGGTCCTGGCTCGCGGCGTGCAGCACCCACTCGTCCTCGCCGATCGCCCGCTGCAGCGGTGAGAGGTCGCCGACGGCCGGGGGATCGATGAGGAAGACGCCGGCGTCGCGGCGGTAGACCTGGATCAGATAGGCCCGCTGCGAGTAGCGGAAGCCCGACGCGCGCTCCACGTCGACGGCCACCGGCCCTGTGCCGCGCGACAGCGCGTCGGCGGCGTCCTGCAGGCCCTGCCGGTCGGCGATGACGGTGTAGTCAGCCACGCGCCGACCTGTGCGAACCGAGCACTGCGATCCCTTCCGAGCCGGGGGGGAGTCCCCCGAGCATGCACACGAGTTCGGCCCAGGCCTCCACGTGCGGAGCGAGACTACCCGACGGAGTCCACGATGCGCGAAGCTCGATCTGCGCTCCCTCGCCCTCCTCCTCCAGCGTGCCGAAGCCCTTCGAGAGGGTCTTGGTCGCGGTGCCGGAGGCGGAGTCGTACTCCGCACGGCGCGAGTCCAGGGCGTCGATCAGCCATGACCAGGCGACGTCGGCCAGCATCGGATCGGTGCCGATCTCGGTCTCGAGAGGCGCCTGCGCGAAGCACACGATGCGCCAGGCTCCACCCCACGCGGACGGCTCCTCCGGATCGTGCAGCAGGATCAGCCGACCGGTGCCGTAGGGGGAGTCCGCGCCTTCCGCCTCGGGCCGGATGTCGCCGGCGATGGCGAGGGCGTGCGGGGCGACCCCCGAGGGCGCCGGGATCTCGCGAACGACGAGGTCATCGCGGAACGACGTGTTCCGGACCTCCTCGACGGCGAGATCGAACGGCGAGGGAGTCGTCGGTCGACCATGCTCAGCCACGTCCACAGACTAGGCTGGGGCCTCGATGGTCCACCCCAGGCGCGCCGCATCGCGCGGCCCCTCTCCACAGCTCCTCACCGGCATCTCCGCGACGCTGGGAGCCCTCGGCGCCGCCCTCGTCTTCGTCCTCACCGCGATGGGCCTGGTCTCCGTGCGCGTCGCGCGCCGCGTGGTCACCCCCGCTCCACGACAGCCCGACACAATCCTCCGGGGGCTGGATGCCGCGGCTCAGACCATCTCGCTGTCCCGCACGGCCGACACCGTGCTTCCGGGACGCTACGGCCTGTTCGTCACCGGGACGCAGCAGTACCTGAAGGTCGGCTCCGTGCTGTCGGAGGACGCGCAGTCCGTCAAGCGCAAGCTGCTCACGCACGTTCCCGAAGGATCGCACCTCGCCGCCGAGGCCGCCTTCAGCGGCTGGTACTTCTCCCAGCCGGAGGAGCTGCAGCTGCCGTTCAGCTCGGAGCTCATCGGCACGCCGATCGGCCCCTGCCCGGCCTGGCTGTTCCCAGTCGAGGACGCCACGACGTGGGTCATCCAGGTGCACGGCCGCGGCACCACCCGCTCCGAGTGCCTCCGCGCGGTGCCGGTCTTCCACGCCGCCGGCATCTCGACGCTCGTGGTGTCGTACCGCAACGACGGCGAGGCGCCGCGCAGCCGATCGGGCACCTACGGCCTCGGTGCGACGGAATGGCGGGACGTGGATGCCGCGCTCGGCTTCGCCCGAAGGCGCGGCGCAGAGCGCGTCATCCTCATGGGGTGGTCGATGGGCGGGGCGATCGTGCTCCAGCTCGCGCTGTCTTCACCGCACGCCGACGCGGTCGCCGGCATCGTGCTCGACTCACCTGTCGTGGACTGGCGGACGGTGTTGGATTACCAGGCACAGCAGCTGAAGCTCCCGGCGCCGATCCCGGAGCTGGCGGTCGGGGCACTCAAGAACCGGTGGTCGTCGCGGATCGCGGGGTCGCGCGCACCCATCCCGTTCGACGCGCTGGATGTGGTCTCGCGGGCGGGGGAGCTGCGGCATCCGACTCTGATCCTGCACTCGGACGACGACGGCTTCGTGCCCTCCGACGCCTCGCACCTGCTGGCTGAGGCGCGGCCGGACCTCGTCGAGCTCGAGGTGTTCGAGGTGGCGCGCCACACGAAGCTGTGGAACTACGACCAGGACCGGTGGACGCGCACGATCACCGACTGGCTCGACCGGCAGGGTGTGCGCGGTCCGTCGGAGGAGTGAGGCCGGGCGTGCTCAGGCGGCGACGGCCGCGGCCACCTGGCGCTGGGCGCGGCGGAGCATGCCCGTCATGCCGGCGATGCGCAGCGGCGAGACGGCGCGGGTCAGCCCGATGGTGAGGGGGTAGTCGGCCGGCACGGCGAGGACCTCCTCCGCGCTCAGGCCGGACAGTCCCTGCACGAGGATGCTGGCGAAGCCGCGGGTGGTCGGCGCCTCCATCGGTGCGGTCGCGTGCATCTGGACGATGCCGTCCTCGACGTCGAGCACGATGAACACCGGCGACTGGCACTCCGCGACCCGCTCGTACATCTCGGGGTGACCCTCGTAGCGCGCCGGGACGTCGGGCAGCTCACCGGCGAACTCCAGCAGCAGCTGAAGCCGCTCGGGTTCGGGCAGGGCCAGGAAGTCGTCGCGGATCTCGGCGAGCACAGGGGGGACAGCGGTCTCGGACATCGATCCCATTGTCCCATGCCGTGTTTCCATCCGCTCCGCCCTCTCGACGAGCGGTGCGGGCGTGAACCGGGTCTCGAGGTGCGACCTAGCGGGAGGGGACCTCGCCGGGCTCGCTGCCGACGGCGATCGGCACGCGCACCGCGCTGCCCCACTCGGTCCAGGAGCCGTCGTAGTTGCGGACGCCCTCGAAGCCGAGCAGGTGCTGCAGGACGAACCACGTGTGGCTGGACCGCTCGCCGATGCGGCAGTAGGCGACGATCTCGTCGCCGTCGCGCAGGCCCGCGCCGTCGCGGTAGATGGCGTCGAGCTCGGCGCGCGACTTGAAGCCGCCGTCCTCGGCCACGGCCTTCGCCCACGGCACGCTCTGCGCGGAGGGGATGTGCCCGGCGCGCAAAGCGCCCTCTTCGGGGTAGGCCGGGGCGGAGGTGCGCTCACCCGAGTACTCCTCCGGCGAGCGCACGTCGATGAGCGGCTTGCCGAGGTGCGCCAGCACGTCCTCCTTGTACGCACGGAGGGCGGAGTCGTCGCGCTCGACGACCGGATACTCCGCCGCGGGGCGGGTCGTGGCATCCGTCGTCAGCGGTCGTCCCTCGGCGATCCACTTGTCGCGGCCGCCGTCGAGCAGCCGCACGTCCTCGTGGCCGAAGAGCGAGAACACCCACAGGGCGTAGGCGGCCCACCAGTTGTTCTTGTCGCCGTAGATGACGACGGTGTCGTCGCGCGAGATGCCCTTGCGGCTCATCAGCTCGGCGAACCCGGCGCCGTCGACGTAGTCGCGCACGACCGGGTCGTTGAGCTCGGTATGCCAGTCCACCTTCACCGCGCCGGGGATGTGCCCGGTCTCGTAGAGGAGGACGTCCTCGTCGGATTCGACCACCACGAGGCCGGGCGCATCGAGGCGCTCCTCGAGCCAGTCCCCGGTGACGAGACGCTCGGGGTGGGCATACTCGGCGAACTTGCCGGAAGAGGTGTCGGTCTCGACGGTCATGGAGATCTCCTGATGCGCTGACGCGGAGGGGTGCGCGGATGGAACGGCGTAGGGTTGTCACCGTCCCTTCGACCCTATGCGCTCGCGGCGGACGCGCATCCGCACAGTAAGACAGCGACACAGGACGGTCTCATGGCCTCGACCCCGACTTCGGCGCGTACCGGTGTCATCCGCCTCTCCGAGCTGTCGCCGAGCGTGTCGGGTGCCGACATGGTGGCTGCGCTCGTGCCGCCGCCGCAGTTCGACGGTGCGACATTCGAGACGTACCGCGCCGACCCCGCGTATCCCTCGCAGCAGGAGACCAAGGAGACGCTGCAGGCGTTCTCGGGCGGGGGAGCACCGGCCCCGCGCGGCGGCGGCCTGTTCCGTCGCGCGAAGAAGGTGCCGGAGACGAAGCCCGGCGTGTACCTCGACGGCGGGTTCGGCGTCGGCAAGACCCACCTGCTGGCCTCGATCTACCACGCGATGCCCGCGCGCCGGAAGTACTTCGGCTCGTTCATCGAGTACACCGCCCTCGTCGGCGCCCTCGGCTACCAGAAGACGGTCGAGCTGTTCCGCGGCTCCGACCTGCTCTGCATCGACGAGTTCGAGCTCGACGATCCCGGCGACACGATGGTGATGACCCGCCTCCTCGGCGAGCTCGTCTCGGGCGGCACGAAGATCGCCGCGACCTCGAACACGCCGCCGAACGCCCTGGGCGAGGGGCGCTTCGCCGCGCAGGACTTCCTCCGCGAGATCCAGGCCATGAGCGCCCACTTCGAGACGCTCCGCATCGACGGCACCGACTACCGTCAGCGCGCGATCGACGGCCATGCCGTCGTCCTCGACGAGCCGGGCTACGAGGCCGCGGTGACGGATGCCGCGGCCCGGGGTCTCGTCTCCGACGACACGTTCGCCGCACTCATCGCCCACCTGGCCACCGTGCACCCCAGCCGCTACATCCGCCTGCTCGACGGCCTCACCATGATCGGCATCCGCGACGTGACGCAGCTGCTCGACCAGGCGGCCGCCCTGCGACTCGTCGCCTTCATCGATCGCGCCTACGACGCGCAGATCCCGATCCGGGCGACGGGCACGTCGCTCGATCAGGTCTTCGGCGAGGAGATGCTGGGCGGCGGATACCGCAAGAAGTACCTCCGCGCGATCTCCCGGTTGGTGGCGCTCACGCACGAGTGAGCGTGCGCGGGGGAGCCGCAGCATCCACTCCTCTCTGCCTCGAAGGCGCACCTCCAGCGTCGCGAAACGCGATGTTTACGCCGGGGCGTGCCGCGTAACCTCCGTGAAACACGACCTGCACGCGGCTCGAAACCCCGCGGCCCGAGACTGGGCGGACCCGACGCGAGAACACTGCGTCCCTGCAGAGAGGTTCCACCCGAGATGGATCAAGGTAACACCGCATTCATCCTGATCGCCGCAGCGCTCGTGCTGCTCATGACGCCGGGGCTGGCGTTCTTCTACGGCGGACTGGTCAAGGCGAAGAGCGTCATCAGCATGATGATGCTCAGCTTCGGGGCCATGGGCCTCATCGGCGTCCTCTGGGTGCTGTACGGCTACGCCATCGCGTTCCCGTCGGCGGACGGACTCGGCGCCCCGTGGTCGATCGACTTCTCAGCCCTCGGGCTCGAGAGCCTGCTGGAGACGCCGGAGGGGGCCGCGTACCCGCCGCTGGCCTTCGTCGCGTTCCAGGCCACCTTCGCGATCATCACCGTCGCCCTCGTCTCCGGCGCCATCGCCGACCGCGCCAAGTTCGGCGCCTGGATGATCTTCGCCGGCCTCTGGGCCACCATCGTCTACTTCCCGGTCGCCAGCTGGGTCTTCAACTTCGGCCTGGCCGATGACGGCAGCTTCGCCTACGGCGGCTGGATCACCTACGGCCTCCAGGAGGCCTTCGGCGTCGGGGCGATCGACTTCGCCGGTGGCACCGCGGTGCACATCAATGCCGGTGCCGCAGCCCTGGCCCTCGCCCTGGTGCTCGGCAAGCGCGTCGGCTTCCAGAAGGGCATCGCCGTCCCGCACAACCCGCCGTTCGTGCTCCTCGGCGCCGGCCTGCTGTGGTTCGGCTGGTTCGGCTTCAACGCCGGCTCCGAGCTCGCCGCCGACGGCACCGCCGCGCTCGCCTTCGTCAACACGATCGCCGCTCCCGCCGCAGCCCTGCTCGCCTGGCTCGTCGTCGAGAAGATCAAGGACGGCAAGCCCACCTCGGTCGGTGCCGCCTCGGGCGCCGTCGCGGGTCTGGTCGCCATCACCCCCGCCTGCGCCTCGCTGCAGCCGGTCTGGGCGATCCTGCTCGGCATCATCGCCGGCGCCGTCTGCGCCCTCGCGATCGAGCTGAAGTTCAAGCTCGGCTTCGACGACTCGCTCGACGTGGTGGGCATCCACCTCGTCGGCGGCCTCATCGGAACGCTGTACCTCGGCTTCTTCGCCAACGGCACCGGCCTGTTCCTCGGTGGCGACGGCACGCAGCTGCTCGTGCAGGCGATCGCCGCCTTCTCGGTGCTGATCTACTCTTTCGTGCTCGCCTTCGTCATCGGCTGGATCATCCAGAAGACGATGGGCTTCCGCGTCAAGAACGAGGACGAGATCGCCGGCATCGACACGGTCGTCCACGGCGAAGAGGGCTACGTCCTCTCCGACGCGCGCGGCTGACACACGCACACACGGAGGGCGTCGCGGGCGACCGCGGCGCCCTTCCGCGTGCCCGGAGCACGACGACTAGGTTGAGGGTGTGACAGAGCGACGCGGCTGGGCCGGCATCCTCTCCCGCGTCCTGGACGTCGTGAGCTCCGCAACGCGAGGTGCGAACAGCACGTCGGCCTCCTCGAGGGCGACGACGCCGAGGCTGCGGACGGATGCTCCGGCCCCGGGCCCGCGGCGGACTCCCGCCGCGCCGGCCGGCCGTGGTGCAGCATCCGGGTCCGCGACGATCGAGGTGCCGCCGCCCGCGCGCGGCGGACTGCGCATCGAGTACGCGCCCCACCCCGACGGCAACCCGGACGCGGGGGAGATCGTGTGGACGTGGGTGCCGTACGAGGAGAACGACGGCCGCGGAAAGGACCGGCCCGTGCTCATCATCGGGCGGCACACCGCGGACCGCGTCTACGCGGTCCGGCTGACGAGCAAGGCGCACGACGGCAGCCGCGACTTCCTGTCCATCGGCTCGGGGGAGTGGGACCCGGCCGGACGGCCGTCGTGGGTCGACGTCGAGCAGGTCTACAGCGTGCACGAGAGCGGGATGCGGCGTGAAGCGGCCGCGCTCGACCCGGCACGCTTCCTCCGCGTCGCGCAGGCGCTTCACAATCGTTATGGCTGGTCCATCGCGGTCTGAGCGGGCGCGGCCTAACCTGGCGCCATGACGCTGGAGGTCGAGCGACGGCGGCGGGTACCCGTCGGACGGTGGCTGCTGGTCGTCGTGGTGGCGCTCGCCGCGCTGATCATCGTCGCGCTCTCCGGCATGACGTACGGGGCGTGCTACGACTCCGGCACGGACCCCGACGCCAGCTACTGCACCTCTGGCCCGATGGTCGCACCGGGCGCGGTCTGGTTCCTGTGGGGGCTGTGGGTCGTCGTCGCTGCGGTCGTCGTCGTGTCTGCGGTGCGCGGCACGCTGCGACGCTGAGCCGGAACGGGAAACCCCCGGACTCGACGGGAGTTCCGGGGGAGGTGGTGGGCGATACCAGACTCGAACTGATGACCTCTTCCGTGTGAAGGAAGCGCGCTACCAACTGCGCCAATCGCCCGTCGGCCCGTGGGCCGGGTTCGATGCTACCGGATTTCGGCGGCGCGTCCGAACCCATGGCCGCGAGGACACGCGGGTGCGGCGCTGGTTTTGCGCGACGCCGCGAATCGGCTAAAGTCATGGAGTGCCCGGAGCGATCCGGACATGCGGATGTAGCGCAGTTGGTAGCGCACAACCTTGCCAAGGTTGGGGTCGCGAGTTCGAGTCTCGTCATCCGCTCGAGTGTTGAATCCCCTTCGGGGCCGGCTCAGCACGTGGGGTCAAACCACACACACGGTGGCGTGGCCGAGCGGCTAGGCACCGGCCTGCAAAGCCGTTTACACGGGTTCGAATCCCGTCGCCACCTCGCTCACAACTGAAAAGCCTTCACAGGCGCGATTGGCGCAGCGGTAGCGCGCTTCCCTGACACGGAAGAGGTCACTGGTTCGATCCCAGTATCGCGCACAGACAAGACCCGCGGATTTACGCGGGTCTTTCGTGTTTCCTGTGGGACGACGGCCTGTCAACGCCGCACGTGCTCGTCGGGGTAGACGTGCCGGATCCTCTCGGCGAAGAAGCGGCCGGCGCTGTCGGCCGACATCAGGCCGCGGTGCACCGACGGCGGAACGGCGAAGTACCGGTAGACCTCGCCCGACGTGAAGGCGATCTCGAGCACCGACGTCATCGGGTCGTAGCCGACCGAGTCGATCGCCGTCGAGTCGACGTGCTCTCTCCGCATCGTCCGAGGGTAGTCCGGCCGCCGGGAGCAGGCCGAGGCATCCTCATGCCATGATTCCTCTCGCACCCCGACGAGAGCGGAGACGACGTGGCCGAGACCGCGTTCTATCGACACGGCATCCAGCGCATGACCGGGCGCAGCATCACCGGGTCGCACCGGGCGGCGACGCCCTTGGAGCTGCTGTTCGACCTCACGTTCGTCGCGGCGTTCGGCGTCGCGGGCAACGAACTGGCGCACGGCATCGCGGTCGGTCACGGCGGGTCGGCGGTGGGTGGGTTCGCGTTCGCGATGGGCACGATCATCTGGGCCTGGATCAACTACTCCTGGTTCGCATCGGCGTACGACACCGACGACTGGGTGTTCCGCGTCACGACGATGGTGCAGATGGCGGGCGTGGTCGTCCTGGCCATCGGGATCCCGCCGATGTTCGTGTCGATCGACGAGGGGCTCCCCGTCGACACGGCGGTGCTCGTCGCGGGCTACATCGTCATGCGTCTCGCGATGGTGGCGCAGTGGCTGCGGGCGGCCGCCGGCGATGCGCGGCACAGACAGGTCGCCCTGACATATGCGGTGTGGGTGAGCGTCGCGCAGATCGGCTGGGTGCTCGTCGCGATCCTGCCGCTCGGCGTGACGGGCACCCTCGTGGGCGCGATCCTCCTCTGGGTCGTCGAGCTCTCCGGACCGATCGTCGCCGAGCGGCGCGGCATGACCCGCGGCACGGGCTCGACCCCGTGGCATCCGCATCACATCGCCGAGCGCTACAGCCTGCTGGCGATCATCGCGCTGGGGGAGACGGTGCTGGGCACGCTGGCCGCCGCGCAGGCGATCTCCGGCGCGGAGGGCTGGACGCTCGACGCGATCGTCGTGATCGCGGCCGGCGTGGCGCTGACCTTCGCCTTGTGGTGGACGTACTTCCTCCTGCCGTCGGCACCGATCCTCGCCGTCGCGCGCGAGCGCTCGTTCCCGTGGGGCTACGGCCACATCCTCGTGTTCGCCTCCATCGCCGCCGTGGGTGCGGGACTCCACGTCGTCGGCTACGTCTTCGACGAGCACGACGAGGTCTCGACCGTCACCGCGGTGCTCGCGATGGCGGTGCCGGTGTTCCTCTACCTCTCCGCGCTGCTGCTGCTCCACGCCTGGCTCATCCGCGCCTGGCCGCGCGGCGGCGCGCTGCAGGTCGCCGCCCTCGCACTGACCGTTCTCGCGGTCGCTCTGGCCGTCGCGGGGTCGCCGCTGTCACTGTGCATCCTGCTCGTCCTCGCGGCGCCGACGACCCTCGTCGTGGGCTACGAAGCCGGCGGCTGGCGCACCCTGTCGGCGCAGCTGGACGACGCCGTCGGCAGGGCGTACGCCGCCGCCTGACCTGACGGATGCCGCAGCCACTGTCACGAACCGCGCACCGGCGCTGACAGACTGGCCGCCGTGACCACCGCGCGCATCGTCATCCTCTTCGTGCTCGCCGCCGTCGCCGAGATCGGCGGCGCCTGGCTCATCTGGCAAGCCGTCCGCGAGGACAAGGGCTGGTGGCTGGCGGTCCTCGGCGTGATCGCACTCGGCGCCTACGGCTTCGTCGCGGCCTTCCAGCCGGACGCGAACTTCGGGCGGGTGCTGGCCGCGTACGGAGGGGTGTTCGTCGCGGGCTCGCTGGCGTGGGGGATCATCGTCGACGGCTTCGCGCCGACCGTCTGGGACTACATCGGCTCCGCGGTCGCCCTGCTCGGCGCGGCGATCATCATCTTCGCGCCCGGCGCGTCGGCGGCGACGAACGCCTGAGCCCGGGCCGCGGCATCCGCTCGACATCCGCAGGAAAACGAGGCGGATGACGCGGATCCATGCCACAGTCGACATATGGTTTCCGCTCTCACCGGCTGGCATCTGCTCATCCTCCTCGTCGCCCTTCTGCCGCTGCTCCTCGCGCTGGTCAGCATCGTGCGCAGCCCGCGGCTGTCGACCGGATACAAGGTGCTGTGGATCGTGATCGTCTTCGTGTTCCCGTTCCTCGGACCGCTCGTCTGGTTCCTGTTCGGACGCACCATGAACCCCGGTCCGTCGACCCGCGCCTGAGCACATGACCACCGGGCTTCCGCTGCTGCGGGTCGAGGACTGGACGCCGACCCGCGAGACGCTGCACATGTGGGTGCAGATCATCGGCAAGATGCGCATGGTCAGCACGCCGCCGATCAACCACTGGTGGCACGTGCCGCTGTATGCGACGGCGCGCGGGCTCGCGACCGGCATCGTCCCGTCGCCGGCTGACGGCTGGGATGCGGAGTTCGACCTCGTCGACCACCGCCTGATCCTGCGGACGACGGGCGGTGAGCGCGAGGTGCTGCCGCTGCACGCGCAGTCCGTGGCGTCGTTCTACGCCGACGTGCGGGCGGCCCTCGAGCGCCTCAGTCTCGACATCCGCATCTCCGCGTCGCCCAACGAGGTGCCGGACGCCATCCCCTTCGCGCAGGACGAGGTGCACGCGTCCTACGACCCCGACGCCGCCCACGCCTTCTGGCGGCAGCTGCTGTTCGCCCAGCGGGTGCTCCTGCAGTTCCGCGGCGAGTTCATCGGCAAGTGCAGTCCGGTGCACTTCTTCTGGGGCGCCATGGATCTCGCCGTCACCCGGTTCTCCAGCCGTGAGGCGCCGCCGCACCCCGGCGGAGCGCCGAACTGCCCCGACTCCGTCATGCGGGAGGGGTACTCGCACGAGCTGAGCAGCGCGGGCTTCTGGCCCGGAGGCGGCGAAGAGGGTGCGTTCTACTCCTACGCGTATCCCGCGCCCGACGGATACGCCGACGCGGACGTCCCCGACGGAGCGCGCTACGACCAGACGCTGGGGGAGTTCGTCCTGCCCTTCGAGGCCGTGCGCACCTCCGGGGACCCGGAGAGGCTCGTGCTCGACTTCCTCCACGCCACCCACGATGCCGCCGCCCGTCTCGCCCGCTGGCCGTGATCGGGCAGCCGCAGACATGACGGATGCCGCGGCGGGCGGCGTCCTCGCCGACCTCCTCCGGTCGCGGCTCCGCGCGGCCGCCGACCCGGAGCGGGCGCCCGCCCAGCAGGCGTACATGAAGTCGGCCATGCCGTTCCTGGGCGTCACCCTGCCCGAGACACGGGCCATCGCCCGGACGACGACCCGCGAGCTGACGGATGCCGCGACCCTGCGCGACCTCGTCGAGCACCTGTGGGACGCGGCATCCCATCGGGAAGAGCGGTACGCGGCCCTGGCGGTGCTCGCCTCGCCCCACCTGCGGCGCGATCCGCATCTGCCGGGCCTCATCGAGCGCTTCGTGCGCACGGGGCAGTGGTGGGACTACACGGACGAGCTCTCGCACCGCGTCGCCGAGCTCCTCGACGACGACCCGCTGCCCGCCGCCGCCCTCGTCCGTGCGTGGGCGGGCGACGACGACATGTGGCTCCGTCGGAGCGCGATCATCGCCCAGCTCGGGCGTCGTGCGCGCACCGACGTCGGGCTGCTGGAAGACGTGATCGCCGCGAACACCGACGACACGGAGTTCTTCGTGCGCAAGGCGATCGGCTGGGCGCTGCGGGACTACGCCCGCACCGATCCCGCCTGGGTGCGCGCCTTCGTGGACGCCCATGAGCTCAGCCCGCTGTCCCGGCGGGAGGCCCTGAAGCACCTGGGCGGCTAGCGGCGGGCGCGCGGCCCGGGTGCGCGCCGGTAGCCTGGACGGGAGCCTTTGGAGATCATCTTGACCGACGTCACCCCCGCCGCCGACAGCCCGTCGCCCCGCGACGGCTTCGCCCTGTTCCCCGACCGTTCCGTGATCGCCCTGCGCGTGAACGGCGAGCTCAAGGACCTGGCGACGGTCCTCACGGACACCGACGTCGTCGAGCCCGTCTCGATCGAGAGCCCGGTCGGCCTCGACATCCTCCGCCACTCCGCCGCCCACGTGCTCGCGCAGGCCGTCCAGCGGATCAAGCCGCAGGCCAACCTCGGCATCGGGCCGCCGATCCAGGACGGCTTCTACTACGACTTCAAGGTCGACGACCCCTTCACCCCCGAGGACCTCAAGGCGATCAAGAAGGAGATGGAGCGCATCGTCCGCGAGGGCCAGCGCTTCGTCCGCCGCGTCGTCAGCGACGACGAGGCCCGCGAGGAGCTCGCGCACGAGCCGTTCAAGCTCGAGCTGATCGGCCTGAAGAGCTCCGCGGCGAGCGCCGGCGAGGGCGCCTCGGTCGAGGTCGGGGCGGGCGAGCTGACGATCTACGACAATGTCAACCGCGACGGTGAGACGGTCTGGAAGGACCTCTGCCGCGGCCCTCACGTGCCTTCCACCCGCATCGTCGGCAACGGCTGGGACCTCACCCGCATGGCGGGCGCCTACTGGCGCGGGAGCGAGAAGAACCCGCAGCTGCAGCGCATCTACGGCACGGCGTGGGCCACCAAGGACGAGCTGCGCGCCTACCAGCAGCGCCTCGAGGAGGCCGCCAAGCGCGACCACCGCAAGCTCGGCCGGGAGCTCGACCTGTTCTCGTTCCCCGACGAGATCGGCTCCGGCCTCAGCGTCTGGCACCCCCGCGGCGGCATCGTCCGCGGCGAGATGGAGCAGCACGCCCGTCGGCGGCACGTCGCGGGCGGCTACGACTACGTCTACACGCCGCACATCTCGAAGCAGGACCTCTTCCTGCAGTCGAACCACCTCGTCACCTACAAGGAGGGCATGTTCCCGCCCATCGTGATGGACGAGGAGCGCGACGCCGACGGCAACGTCACCAAGCAGGGCCAGGACTACTACCTGAAGCCCATGAACTGCCCGATGCACATCCTGATCTACAAGGAGCGCGCCCGCAGCTACCGCGATCTCCCGATGCGCCTGGCGGAGAACGGCACCGTCTACCGCAACGAGCTCTCCGGCGCCCTGCACGGACTCACGCGCGTGCGCGGCTTCACCCAGGACGACTCCCACCTGTTCGTCACCCCGGAGCAGCTGGAGGAGGAGACCACCCGCGTGCTGGAGTTCGTCATCTCGATGCTCCGCGACTTCGGCCTGGAGGACTTCGAACTCGAGCTCTCGATGCGCGACGACGAGAAGTCGAAGTGGATCGGCAGCGACGACTTCTGGGAGTACTCCACCGATGCCCTCCGCAACGTCGCGAACGCGAGCGGTCTGAAGGTCACCGAGGTGCCCGGCGAGGCGGCGTTCTACGGTCCGAAGATCGACCTGAAGACGAAGGATGCCATCGGCCGCACCTGGCAGCTGTCGACCGTGCAGGTGGACGTCAACCTGCCCGAGCGGTTCGAGCTGGAGTTCACCGACCGCGACGGTCAGAAGAAGCGCCCGATCATGATCCACCGCGCGCTCTTCGGCTCGATCGAGCGCTTCTTCGCCATTTTGCTCGAGCACTACGCGGGCGCGTTCCCGGTCTGGCTGTCGCCGGTGCAGGTCGTGGCTGTGCCGGTCGCCGCGGACTACGCGGACTACCTCTACGACATCGTCGGCACGCTGCGCGAGGCCGGCGTCCGGGCTGAGGTCGACGCGAGCGATGACCGCATGCAGAAGAAGATCCGCACGCACACCACCCAGAAGGTGCCGATCATGCTCATCGCCGGCGAGCAGGACCGCGCCGGCGGCACCGTCTCGTTCCGGTTCCGCGACGGGTCGCAGGAGAACGGCGTGCCCGTCGAGGCGGCCATCGAGCGCGTGAAGGCAGCCATCGCCACCCACGCGCTCGTGAACACCGCGGAAGACCTCGCGTGATATCCGGCGCCGACTCCTTCGGGACGGATGCCGGGGGAGCGGACGCCGCGGACGCCCGTCTCATCGACGCCGCGCGCCTGCCCGGTGCTCCCGACGCCTTCCAGCGACTGTGGACGCCGCACCGCATGGCCTACATCCAGGCCGGTCCGCAGGCGATGCGCGACGAGTGCCCGTTCTGCGCGGCGCCGAAGATGTCGGACGAAGACGGCCTGATCGTCGCGCGCGGGAAGACCGCGTACGTGCTGCTGAACCTGTTCCCGTACAACTCGGGCCATCTGCTGGTGTGCCCGTACCGCCACATCCCGCTCTACGACGACGCCACCCCCGAGGAGGTCGCCGAGATCGGCGAGCTCACCCAGATCGGCATGCGCGTCCTGCGCTCCGTCTCGCACGCCGACGGCTTCAACCTGGGCATGAACCAGGGCGCCGTGGCCGGTGCCGGGGTCGATGGACACCTGCACCAGCACATCGTCCCGCGCTGGGCGACGGACGCGAACTTCTTCCCGATCATCGCCCGCACCAAGGCGCTGCCGCAGCTGCTCGGCGACGTGCGGGCCGCCGTGGCCGACGCCTGGCCGGCGCCCTCAGCGTGAGCGCGGTCAGCGCACCTGACGCACGGTGAACTGCATCCGCGGGTGCGCGTAGGCCTCCTGCGACTCCACCAGCTGGAGCTCGCGCGAGCCAGCATCCAGCGTCGTCTGCAGCAGATCGAAGACGCTCGACGTCGTGCGCGCCAGCGCGTCGGCGGCGTCGCCGGTGCGCCGGTAGTGCGCCGTGAAGAGCGCCGCGGTGACGTCGCCCGAGCCGTTCGCCTTCATCGGCAGGCGGGGCGTCTGCACGATCCAGGCTCCGGCGTCGTCGACGACGAGCATCTCGATCGTGCCCTCTTCGGCGTCCGGCCGCTCGACGCTCGTGACGAGCACCGTTCGGGGGCCGGTCGCACGCACCGCGTCCACTGACGCGAGGGTCGACTCGATGCTGTCCGGCTCCGTGCCGGTGAGGAAGCCGAGCTCGAACTGGTTCGGCGTGATGATGTCGGCGGCGGGGACGACCCGCTCGCGGAGGAGGATCGGAATGGCGGGTGCCACGAAGCATCCGGATTTCGCATTTCCCATTACGGGGTCGCAGGCGTACACGGCGGACGGATTGGCCGTTTTCACACGCGCCACGGCGTCGAGGATGACGTCGCCGATGCCCTCGCCGCCCTGGTATCCCGACAGCACGACGTCGATCTCGCCGAAGACGCCGCGGTCCTCGATGCCCGTGATGACGTCGCGCACGTCGTCGGGGCTGATGAGGGGTCCGCGCCACGCCCCGTACCCGGTGTGGTTGGAGAAGTTCACCGTGTAGACGGGGAGCACCTCGACGCCGATGCGCTGCAGCGGGAAGACCGCCGCGGAGTTGCCGACGTGGCCGTAGGCGACCGCGGACTGGATGGAGAGGATCTTCATCCTCCGATCCTCGCACCTCCCGCGCGGGTCACCGCCGTGCGCGGGATCCCGCGGACGCCACCGCCGCGGCCAGGTCGTCGGCGAGCTGTTCGGCATCCGCGTCGTCGAGCTTGTGCACGGTCAGGCGGAGGTGGGTGGAGGCCTCGCCCTCGAGCACGAACTCGTCGCCGTCGCGGGCCAGCCATCCTCGACGCATGAGACCCGCGGAGACATCCGCGGCGGGGGCGCCGAGCGGTACCCACAGGTTCAGCCCGTCGCGCACCTCGGTCGGCAGCCCCCGCGCGGCGAGGCGGTCCGCGAACGCGGCGTTGCGGGCGGCGTAGTGCGTGCGGGCGCGCGAGATGCCCGAGAGCACGGTTTCATCGGTCATCAGCGCGTGCGTGAGACGCTGCAGCAGATGGCTCACCCACGTGGTGCCGGGGGTGAGGCGGGTGGCCAGCGCCTCGGCGGTGTCGGGGTCGGAGGCCGTCACGGCCAGGCACATGTCCGGGCCGAGGAACTTGGAGACCGAGCGGATGACGGCCCACCGCCGGTGCTCCGGGCCGATGACGGAGTGCAGCTCCGTGCGGGCGAGGGCGGAGAAGTGGTCGTCCTCGATGATCAGCACGAACGGGTGGTCTTCGAGCAGCTCTCGGAGCGCCGCCGCGCGTCCGGCGGTCAGGCTCGCTCCGGTCGGGTTCTGCGCGCGGGGGGTGAGGATGACGGCGCGCACCCCCTGCGCGAGCGCGGAGCGCAGTCCGTCGACGGTCATGCCCTCGCCGTCGACGGGCACCGCCACGGGCCGGTAGCCGGCGAGGCGCACCGTGTGGATGCTGGGGAGGAAGCAGGGGTCCTCGAGCGCCACCGCGTCATCGCGGTTCAGCGCCTGGGCGAGCAGCCGCTCGACGGCATCCGCCGCGCCGCTGGTGATCGTCAGGCGCAGGTCGTCCGGAGCCAGCGCGCCCGACATCCATTCCCGGGCCCAGGACGCGAGCTCCGGGTCGATCACCGGCTCGCCGTAGAGCACCGGGCGACCGGCGACGCGGTCGAGCACACCCGTCAGGCGGGGGATGAGGTCGGGGTCGGGGTTGCCGGTGCCGACGTCGCGCAGCACGCTGTCGGCGGCGAACCCCTCCTGCGCCACCGGCGCCCACTCGGCGACGCGGGTGCCGCCGCGACCGCGCGTGACGACGACGCCGGCCTGCGTGAGCTGCCGGTAGGCGGCCACCGCCGTGTTGCGGTTGACGCCGAGCGTCTCGGCGAGCGCACGCACGGAGGGGAGCGGGTCGCCGGGTCGCAGCGTGCCCCGCTCGACCAGGGTGCGCAGACTCCCCGCGATCTCGGCCGCCGTCCGTCCGGTGATGCCCGTGTCCATGCGACCTCCGCCCTCCAACCTACGGTGCGGCCCATGATAGCGTTTGGCCTAGGTCAATAACTCGACCTGAATCAGACACCCGCGCGCCGGCGGCGCGCCGTCGAGAGGAACGCCATGAGCACCGTGGACACCGGAACCGGACGCGTCAAGCGCGGCCTCGCAGAGATGCTCAAGGGCGGCGTCATCATGGACGTCGTCACCGCGGAGCAGGCCCGCATCGCGGAGGACGCGGGAGCCGTCGCCGTCATGGCGCTCGAGCGCGTGCCCGCCGACATCCGCGCCCAGGGCGGCGTCTCGCGCATGAGCGACCCCGACATGATCGACAGCATCATCGAGGCGGTCTCCATTCCGGTGATGGCGAAGGCGCGCATCGGCCACTTCGTCGAGGCTCAGGTGCTGCAGGAGCTGGGCGTGGACTACATCGACGAGTCTGAGGTGCTCTCGCCCGCCGATTACGTGAACCACATCGACAAGTGGAACTTCACCGTGCCCTTCGTCTGCGGCGCCACCACGCTCGGCGAGGCACTGCGTCGCATCACCGAGGGCGCCGCCATGATCCGCTCGAAGGGCGAGGCCGGCACCGGCGACGTCTCGGAGGCCACCAAGCACATCCGCACCATCCAGGGCGAGATCAACCACCTGCGCTCGCTCTCGAAGGACGAGCTCTACGTCGCGGCGAAGAACCTGCAGGCGCCGTACGAGCTCGTGGCCGAGGTCGCCGCGACCGGTTCGCTGCCCGTGGTGCTGTTCGTCGCCGGCGGGGTGGCCACTCCGGCGGACGCCGCCATGATGATGCAGCTGGGAGCCGACGGCGTCTTCGTCGGCTCGGGCATCTTCAAGTCGGGCAACCCCGCCCAGCGCGCGGCGGCGATCGTCAAGGCCACCACGTTCTTCGATGACGCGAAGGTCGTCGCCGAGGTCTCACGCGGTCTGGGCGA
Organism: Microbacterium jepli; assembly: GCF_047237905.1. Lineage (NCBI taxonomy): Bacteria > Bacillati > Actinomycetota > Actinomycetes > Micrococcales > Microbacteriaceae > Microbacterium > Microbacterium jepli. Next base: position 2,016,655 of record NZ_JBDFLW010000005.1, read on the forward strand.
GGCGATGGTCGGCATCAACGTCAGCGACCTGCCCGCTCCGCACCGCCTTGCCGAGCGCGGCTGGTAGCGGGCACCGGCGTTCCGTGTCGACGGCATCCGCGCGCGTCGGCGTCCTCGCGCTGCAGGGCGACGTCCGTGAGCACGCGCGCGTGCTGACGGCGCTGGGCGCCGACGTGACGCTCGTGCGCCGCCCGGAGGAGCTCGCCGCCGTCGCGGGGCTCGTGCTCCCCGGCGGCGAGTCCAGCGTGATCGACAAGCTGTCCCGCCTGTTCGGCATGCGCGAGCCGATCCGCTCGGCGATCGCCGCCGGGATGCCCGTCTACGGCACGTGCGCGGGGCTGATCCTCCTCGCCGACGAGCTGCTCGACGGCATCGCCGGCCAGCAGACGTTCGGCGGCTTGGATGCGACCGTCCGTCGCAACGCCTTCGGGAGTCAGGCCGATTCCTTCGAGACCGAGCTGGACGTGCCTGCTCTCGGCGCTCCGCCGGTGCACGCGACCTTCATCCGGGCGCCCGTCATCGAACGCGTCGGCCCTTCCGTCGACGTGCTCGCCGCCCTCGACGACGGTCGGATCGTCGCCGCTCAGCAGGGCGCCCTGCTCGGCACGGCGTTCCACCCCGAGGTCGCGGGGGAGCACCGGTTCCATCGGCGGTTCCTCGAGCTCGTCGCCGCGGCGTGACGGGGGTGCCCCGCAGTACAGTGCGGGCATGAGTACGACGTGGGTGGCCCTGCTGCGCGGGGTGAACGTGGGCGGGGTCACCGTCCGCTCGGCCGATCTCGCCGCGATGTTCCGTGACCTGGGCTACGCGGAGGTGCGCACTTTCCTCGCCAGCGGCAACGTGCGATTCGAGACGGATGCCGCACCCGCTCGCCGCGCCTCCCTCAAGGCGGGCATCGAGAAGGCCCTCCGCGAGCGCTTCGGGTACGACGCGTGGATCGTGCTGCTCACCCGCGCCGAGCTCGAGGACGCCGTTTCGGCGTTCCCGTTCGACGCGGACGACGACGGACGCCAACCGTACGTGCTGTTCTCATCGGATGCCGCAGTGCTCGCCGAGCTGGCGGAGGCCGCAGCATCCCTCTCCGACACGGAGACCGATCCTGTCGCGGAAGGGACGGGCGTCCTGTATTGGAATCCGCCGAAGGGTCGCACGCTCGACACGCCGTTCGCGAAGGTGATCGGCCGCGCCCGCTACAAGAGCACCACGACGAGCCGCAACCTGCGCACGCTGGTGAAGATCGTCGCCTGAGCGGCGCACTCGGCGCGACGCTCAGCCGGCGCGCCCCGCGCCGTAGACTGGAGGAATGTCCGGCCACTCCAAGTGGGCGACGACGAAGCACAAGAAGGCCGTCATCGACAGCCGTCGCGCGAAGTCGTTCGCCAAGCTCATCAAGAACATCGAAGTCGCCGCCAAGATGGGCGGCGCCGACCTCGCGGGAAACCCGACCCTTCAGGACGCGATCCAGAAGGCGAAGAAGACCTCGGTCCCCAACGACAACATCGACCGCGCCGTCAAGCGCGGTGCAGGACTCACCGGTGAGTCCATCGAGTACACGACCATCATGTACGAGGGCTACGGGCCCAACGGCGTCGCACTGCTCATCGAGTGCCTCACCGACAACAAGAACCGCGCCGCCGCCGAGGTGCGCACGGCGATGACCCGCAACGGCGGCACCATGGCCGACCCGGGCAGCGTGTCGTACAACTTCAACCGCAAGGGCGTCATCATCGTCGGCGGCGAGGAGACGAGCGAGGACGACGTGATGCTCGCGGTGCTCGAGGCCGGCGCGGAAGACGTCGAGCCGCACCCGCAGGGGTTCGAGATCGTCACCGAGGCCACCGACCTCGTCACCGTGCGCTCCGCGCTGCAGGACGCCGGCATCGACTACGAGTCGGCCGACGTCGAGTGGGTGCCGGGGCTCAAGGTCGAGATCGACGTCGACACCGCCCGCAAGGTGTTCCGCCTCATCGACGCGCTGGAGGACAGCGACGACGTGCAGAACGTCTACTCGAACTTCGACCTCACCCCCGAGGTGCAGGCGGAGCTCGAGAACGACGAGTAGGCACCGCGCGCCTCACGGCACGGGCGCGACGCGCCCGTAGCGTGAGGGAGTGACGACACCCACCCGACGCGTCCTGGGCATCGACCCCGGGCTGACACGCTGCGGCGTGGGCATCGTCGACGTCGCGCGGGACCGCTCGGCCACGCTCGTCCATCTCGGCGTCATCCGGTCGCATCCCGACCTGCCCATCGAGCAGCGGCTCGCTCTCATCGGCGCGGGCATCCGTGCCGTGATCGCCGAGCACCGTCCGCACGTGGTGGCGGTCGAGCGCGTGTTCGCGCAGCAGAACCGCAGCACCGTCATGGGCACCGCGCAGGCCAGCGGCATCGCCCTGCTCATCGCCGCCGAGCACGGGCTGCCGGCAGCGACCCATACGCCGTCGGAGGTCAAGGCCGCCATCACCGGATACGGCAACGCCGACAAGCGCCAGGTGCAGACGATGGTCGCCCGCGTCCTCCGCATGGACGAGCTGCCGACCCCGGCGGACGCCGCGGACGCGCTCGCCCTGGCGATGTGCCACGCATGGCGGGGGACGCCGACGACGGCCTCCTCCGGCGGGGCGCTCACACCCGCGCAGCGCGCATGGGCTAACGCCGAGAAGGCCGCGCGCCGCTGACCGCGGCGGCTGTGCCGGCCGAGTGTCGCTCGAACAAACCTGCGAAACGGTCCGTAGACTCGACGCATGATCTCCACCCTCCGCGGCACGGCCGTGCACATCGAGCCGGATGCCGTGGTGCTCGACGTCGGCGGTGTCGGCTTCACCGTGGCGGTCACGCCCCAGGTCTCGCGGTCGGCGCACCTCGGGCAGACGCTCCACCTGCACACGCAGCTGATCGTCCGCGAGGACGCGTTCTCGCTGTTCGGCTTCTCCAGCCGCGAAGAGCTCGTCGTCTTCGTCCAGCTGCTCAGCGTCTCGGGCGTCGGGCCCAAGTCGGCGCTCGGCGTGCTGTCCGGTCTCAGCGTCGACCAGATCGCCGAGGCCGTCGCCGCCGACGACGACGCGCCCTTCCGCCGGGTCTCGGGCATCGGCCCGAAGACCGCGAAGCTCATCGTCGTGCAGCTCGCCGGCAAGCTGGCGCCCCCGCGGAGCACATCATCGCCGGACGCGTCGCCCGACATCGTCGTGCAGGTGACCCAGGCGCTCGTCGGGCTGGGCTGGTCGGAGCGCGTCGCGGCGGAGGCCGTCGCCGGCGTCGCCGAGGACGCGTCGCCGACCGACCGCGCGTCGGTGCCGGCGCTCCTGCGCCTCACGCTGTCCGTCCTGGGCCCCGCGCGCAAGGAGCCGGTGGGTGGTTGACGTCCGCGACGCCGCCGAGCCGGCCGATGAGACCGAGCTGGCGATCGAAGGAGCGCTGCGCCCGATGTCGCTGGCCGAGTTCGTCGGTCAGCAGAAGGTGCGCGGTCAGCTCCAGCTGCTGCTCGACGCCGCACGCATCCAGGAGCGCGCACCCGACCACATCCTGCTCTCCGGCCCTCCGGGACTCGGCAAGACGACGCTCGCCATGATCGTGGCGCACGAGAGCGGGCGACCGCTGCGCCTGTCGAGCGGTCCGGCCATCCAGCACGCGGGAGACCTCGCCGCGCTCCTCTCGAGCCTCACCCCTGGTGAGGTGCTCTTCATCGACGAGATCCACCGCATGGCGCGTTCTGCGGAGGAGATGCTCTATCTCGCGATGGAGGACTTCCGCATCGACATCATGGTCGGCAAGGGAGCCGGGGCCACCAGCATCCCCCTCGATCTCTCGCCCTTCACCCTCGTCGGTGCGACGACCCGCTCCGGGCTCCTGCCCAACCCGCTGCGCGACCGCTTCGGCTTCACCGCGCACCTCGAGTACTACGAGCCGGAGGAGCTCGAGCGCGTCGTCGAGCGCTCCGCGGCCATGCTGAACGTCGAGCTGCCGCGTTCGGCGCGCGCCGAGATCGCCCGCCGCTCACGCGGAACGCCGCGCATCGCCAACCGTCTGCTGCGGCGCGTGCGCGACTACCTCGTCGTGCACGGCTCGGCCAGCAGCTCCGGCGTCGATCTCGGAACCGTCCGCGCCGCGCTCGAGCTGTACGACGTCGACGACATCGGGCTCGACCGCCTCGACCGCGCCGTGCTCGACGCGCTCGTCCGCCGCTTCCGCGGAGGACCCGTGGGTCTCGGCACGCTGTCGGTCGCCGTGGGGGAGGAGGCCGACACCATCGAGTCGGTGGTGGAGTCCTACCTCGTGCGGATCGGCTTCATCGGCCGGACGCCCCGAGGGCGGATCGCGATGCCCGAGGCCTATGCGCACCTGGGCGTGCCGCACCCCGACGGTGCGCTCAGATTCGATGACCTATAATTCCTGAAGGCTTTCGCCTGATCCCCTTGCATGGCAGTGCCGCCTGGCGCGCCCCACTTGAAAGGTGCCCACCTCTCTCATGAGTTTCGCGGACTTCTTCGGCCAGTACGGCCTGATCATCCTCCTCGTCCTGCTGCTGGTCTTCATGTTCTACTCCTCGCGTCGCCGCGTGCAGAAGCAGAAGGTCGAGCAGGAGCAGAAGGCGCGTCAGACCGTGCCCGGCGCCGAGGTGCTGCTGCAGGGAGGCCTCTACGGCACGATCGTCGAGTTCGACCCCGACAACCTCGACCAGCCCGCGCTCGTCGAGATCGCCCCGGGCGTCGACATCAAGGTGCACAGCCAGGCCATCCTCCGTGTCGTTAACCCCGCTGAGGGTCTCGTGACCGAGGACGAGTTCATCGAGGCCGAGGCCAGCGAAGCCGAGTACATCGCCGGCGTCGCCGGTGGCGACATCACCTCGATCAGCGACGACCAGCGCATCGCCGAGAGCCGTCGCACGACCGCGGACGCCGAGGCACGCATCGACCCCGACGCGCCCGGCACCAAGCCCCAGGCCTGACATCCCGCCCTCCGGGGCGACCGAGAAAGCTGACCCTCCTTGGCCACTTCCACTCCCGTCCGGCATGCCTGGCGTGCGCTGACCGGACTCCTGGTCGTCACCGCGCTGCTCTTCGGCATCAACGCGCTCGGCGTCTACGTCTTCGGCAAGAGCTCCTGGACGCCCGAGCTCGCGCTCGACCTCCAGGGCGGCACGCAGATCATCCTCGCCGCCCAGACCACCGACGGCGCCGACCCCAACCCGGAGCAGCTCGCCCAGGCCGTCACGATCATCCGCCAGCGCGTGGATGCTTCGGGTGTCGGCGAAGCGGATGTGACCACCGAGGGCGGCAAGAACATCGTCGTCCAGATCCCGGGTCAGGCAGACGACGCCACCCGCGAGCGCATCCAGGCCTCGGCTCAGCTGCAGCTGCGCGCGGTGCTGTTCACCGGCTCGCCGGCGACCTCGTTCGTCGGCGACGACGGGCAGGGCACGCCCTACCCGACGCCCGATCCGTCGCTCGCGGCCACGCCGACGGCATCGCCGACCAACGGCAGCGACCCGTCGTGGATCACGCCCAAGCTGCAGGCGGAGTATTTGTCGTACGACTGCGCCGACACGGCCAACGACCCGGCATCCGCTCCCAAGGACCAGCCGCTCATCACGTGTGACGACGCCGGATCGGTGAAGTACATCCTCGGGCCGGTCGAGCTCGACGGGTCGTCGATCTCGGACGCCACGTTCGGGTTGCAGACCACCAACGGCCAGTGGGCCGTCAACCTCAAGTTCAACGACGCCGGCACGGCGACGTTCGGCCAGATCAGCCAGCGTCTGTACGGCGCCACGGCGCCGCTCAACCAGTTCGCGTTCGTCCTCGACGGCAAGGTGCTCTCGGCGCCGTCGATGAACGGGATCATCCTCGACGGCAACCCCAGCATCACCGGAAGCTTCACGCAGGACTCGGCGAAGGTGCTGGCCGACCAGCTGAAGTACGGCGCACTGCCGCTCAGCTTCGAGGTGGTCAGCTCCGACACCATCTCGGCCACCCTCGGCTCCCAGCAGCTGCAGATCGGCCTGATCGCCGGCATCATCGGCCTGATCCTCGTGGCAATCTACTCGCTGATCGTCTACCGCGCGCTCGGCTTCGTCATCATCGCGTCCCTCGCGGTGATGGGTGTGCTGTCGTATGTGGCGCTGTGCATCCTCGCGTGGCGCATGGGCTTCCGCCTGTCGCTCGCCGGTGTCGCGGGCCTCATCGTGACGATCGGCTTCACCGCCGACTCGTTCATCGTGTACTTCGAGCGCATCCGAGACGAGCTGCGCGACGGGAAGTCGATCACCGGCGCCGTCGAGGACGGCTGGTCGCGTGCGCGCCGCACGATCTACATCTCGAAGTCGATCAACATCCTGGCCGCGATCGTGCTGTACATCCTCGCCGATGCCACGGTGAAGGGCTTCGCCTTCACGCTCGGTCTCACGACGGTCATCGACATCCTGATCTTCATCCTGTTCACGCACCCCGTGATGCAGCTGCTCGCCCGCACCCGCTTCTTCGGCTCCGGTCACCCGCTGTCGGGCATGGACCCGAACGCCCTCGGTGCGGTCTATCGCGGACGCGCGGAGTTCCGCGCCCCCGCGGTCGCCGCCGGGTCGCAGGCGCGCAGGACGGCGAAGTCCCGCGGCGAGGCCGAGCGCCGTCAGACGATCGCCGAGCGCAAGCGGGCGGAGCAGGCTGCCGCAGGCCGCAGAAGCGCCACATCGGATTCGACCGCGAAGGAGGGGGACGACTGATGCGCTCCATGAATCAGCTCGGCAACGACCTCTACACCGGCAAGACGTCCTTCCCGTTCGTCGGCCGCCGGCGCGTGTGGTTCATCATCGCGGCCGTCCTCGTCATCGCCTCGGTGCTTGTGCCGCTCGTGCGGCCGGTGCAGTTCTCCATCGAGTTCACCGGCGGGTCGCAGTTCACGGTGTCGGGCGTCGAGTCGCCCGACCAGGCGCTGGCCACCGAAGCCGTCACGGGCGTCGTCGCCACCGCCACGACGAAGGTCACCACGGTCGGCACGTCGGCCGTCCGGGTGCAGACCGACCAGCTCACGCCGGAGGAGACCCGCGCGGTCACCACGGCTCTCGCCGACGCCTACAGCGTCCCGGAGAGCGAGGTCACGGCATCCTTCATCGGGCCCAGCTGGGGAGCGGACGTCACCCGTCAGTCCCTCTGGGGCCTGGCCATCTTCCTCGCCCTGACCTTCATCATCCTGGCGCTGTACTTCCGCACGTGGAAGATGTCCGCCGCGGCGATCGTCGGCGTCGTCGATGTGCTCATCATCACGATCGGCGTGTACGCGGCAGCCGGCTTCGAGATCTCGCCCGCCGCCGTCATCGGGTTCCTGACGATCCTGTCGTACTCGCTGTACGACACGACGGTCGTCTTCGACAAGATCCGCGAGAACACGAGGGAAGACGGTGAGATCTCCGGTCGCACCTTCGGCGAGTCGGTGAACCTCGCGGTCAACCAGACGCTGATCCGCTCGATCAATACGACCGTCGTCGCGATCCTCCCCGTCGGCGCGATCCTGTTCATCGGCGCCTTCGCGTTCGGCGCGCAGACCCTCAGCGACATCTCGCTGTCGATCTTCGTCGGAACGATCGTCGCCGCCTACTCGACGATCTTCGTGGCCGCTCCGCTGTACTCGCTGTTCCGCGAGAACGAGCCCGCCACGAAGGCGCGGGATGCCCGCGTGCGGGCCTCGCGTGAGAAGGCGGGCATACCCGCCTAGGCATCCTGACGCCCGCGAGCCGGGCGTAGGATGGGGAGATTCGACCGGAGGGGGCGAGATCGCGTGACCGAGACCGTTCCGGCCCCGTCGTCGTCGCTGCGCCGGCTCGTTCCGCGCATCTTCTCGCGCTCGGCACGACGCGACGACGTCGAGCAGCTGATGCGGACGGTGCGCACGCACCATCCGAAGGGCGATCTGGCGATCATCGAGCGCGCCTACGCGGTCGCGCAGCGTGCGCACGAAGGCCAGAAGCGGCAGAGCGGTGAGCCGTACATCACGCACCCGCTCGCCGTCGCGCAGATCCTGGCCGACCTCGGGCTGGGCCCGAAAGCGATCGCCGCCGCACTCCTGCACGACACGGTGGAGGACACCGACTACAGCCTCGACGACCTGACGGCCGAGTTCGGCGACGAGGTCGCCATGCTCGTGGACGGCGTGACCAAGCTCGACAAGGTCAAGTACGGCGAGAGCGCGCAGGCCGAGACGGTCCGCAAGATGATCGTCGCGATGTCGCGCGACATCCGCGTGCTGCTCATCAAGCTCGCCGACCGCCTGCACAACGCCCGCACGTGGGGCTTCGTGCCGCCGGAGAAGTCGCGTCGCAAGGCGACCGAGACGATCGAGATCTACGCTCCGCTGGCCCACCGGCTCGGCATCCAGGCGATCAAGTCGGAGCTGGAGGACCTGTCGTTCGCGGTCCTGCACCCGAAGCTCTACGCCGAGATCGAGAGCCTCGTCAAGCAGCGCACACCGCAGCGCGAGCAGTACGTGCACAGCGTCATCGACGCGGTCGACGCCGATCTGCGCGATCTCCGCATCCGCGGGCGCGTGATGGGGCGGCCCAAGCAGCTCTACTCCGTGTACCAGAAGATGGTGGTGCGCGGTCGCGAGTTCGACGACATCTACGACCTCATCGGCATCCGCGTGCTCGTGAACACGGTGCGGGACTGCTACGCCGTGCTGGGCTCCCTGCACGCGCGATGGACGCCGCTGCCCGGTCGATTCAAGGACTACATCGCGACGCCGAAGTTCAACCTCTACCAGTCGCTGCACACCACGGTGATCGGGCCGGGCGGACGCACCGTCGAGATCCAGATCCGCACCAACGAGATGCACCAGCAGGCCGAATACGGTGTCGCAGCGCACTGGAAGTACAAGGAGCGGATGACCGGGGGCAAGACGGACGACAAGTCCGTCGACGCCGACATGGTCTGGCTCGCGCACATCTCCGACTGGCAGGCCGAGACCGCCGATCCCGGCGAGTTCCTCGACTCCCTGCGCTTCGAGATCGGCGCCAAAGAGGTCTACGTCTTCACGCCGAAGGGGCGTGTGATCGGCCTGCCCACCGGCGCGACCCCGGTCGACTTCGCGTATGCGGTGCACACCGAGATCGGCCACCGCACGATGGGCGCCAAGGTCAATGGACGTCTCGTGCCGCTCGAGTCCGAGCTGCAGTCCGGCGATGTCGTCGAGGTCTTCACCTCCAAGAACCCCGACGCCGGCCCCAGCCAGGACTGGCTCGGCTTCGTCAAGAGCACGCGCGCGCGCAACAAGATCCGCGGCTGGTTCACGAAGGAGCGCCGCGAGGAGGCCGTCGAGCAGGGCAAGGAGGCCATCGCCCGCGCGATGCGTCGACAGAACCTGCCGCTGCAGCGGCTGATGAGCCAGGACTCGTTCGCGGATGTCGCGCGGCAGCTGCGCTACGAGGACGTCTCGGCGCTCTACGCCGCCGTCGGCGAGGGTCACGTCTCGACCCAGTCGGTGATCGAGAAGGTCACCGCGCTGGTCAGCTCGAACGACACCTCCACGGGTCCCATCGATCTGCCGGGCGTCGGACGCTCGCGCCGACCGCGCGACGGCGACTCCGGCGTTCTGGTGCGCGGCGCGCCCGACATCCTCGTCAAGCTCGCCAAGTGCTGCACGCCGGTGCCGGGCGACGAGGTCGTCGGCTTCGTGACGCGGGGGAGCGGCGTGTCGGTGCACCGCGCGGACTGCACGAACGTCAAGTCGCTGTTGGACGACCCGGAGCGCGTCATCGAGGTCGAGTGGGCTCCGACGACCAAGAGCGTGTTCCTCGTTCAGATCCAGGTCGAGGCCCTCGATCGCTCCGGACTGCTCAGCGACGTCACTCGCGTCCTCAGCGAGCATCACGTGAACATCCTCTCCGCGACGGTGTCGACCACGAACGACCGTCTGGCCCTCAGCCGCTTCGTGTTCGAGATGGGCGACATCGTGCATCTCGATCGCGTGCTGAACGCCGTCCGTCGTATCGACGCCGTCTACGACGTCTACCGCGTCACGACGTCGTAGTCCGGCGTCCTCACCTCCTCGACCGACGCTGTCGCGTCCACGGCTGACGCCACCCCGTCGCCGCCTCCCTTCCGCATCATGTCCACCTCCACCGCCTGCGCTCGCGCCTCGAGACCCGCCAGGAGCGCGAGCGCCGAGCGTTTGCGGGGGAGCGGACCGTGCGCCTCGAGCCACGCTGTCGCACGGCCGACGAGCCCGGGGTCGGCGTCGGCCATCAGTCGCGCGGCGATCGTGTGCGCGTCGTCGGGAGTGCGCGCGCAGTCGGCCAGCGTGCGCACGGGATCGGTCACCTTCACCCCGCCGAGCAGCATCACATCGTCGGGGGACACGCGCAGATCGCGGTAGATCAGTCGTCGGTCTATGACCTGGTGGATCCGCCGGGCGACCGCGCGCTGGACGGTGTGGCGCGCGGGCGGTTCGGCGAGGGCGCCGTGCACCCATGCCGCCGACAGATGCGTGGCGGCGAGTGTGTCGCCCAGCAGGCCCTGCAGCGACGCAGCCCGGAGCGCGGTCGTCTCGACGGCGTCCGCCGGGATCCACCCCTCGCCGAGCTCCACCACGTGCCCGTCGAGGCGTGCGGCACACAGTTCGGGACCGGAGAGCCGTGCACCGGCGAAGTAGAGGAACGGGGAGGTCATGCACGCCAGCGTGGCGCAGACGCAGCATCCATGGGACGACGTCGCTCCCGAATGTGGAGAGCCGGTCGTCCCCCGGGTGAGGGGGAGGACCGGCTCTCCGAGTACGCGGATGCCGCGGGTCAGCCGCCGACGGCGCGGAGCCAGGCCTTGCGGGCCTCGAGCGCCTCGGCGGCGCGTGCCTGCGCCTTCTTGTCGCCCGACGCGGTGGCCGCGGCGAGCTCCTGCTCGAGCTTCTCGATGGCGTCGGTGAGCTGGCGCGTCATGTCGTTGGCGCGCGCCTTCGTCTCGGGGTTGTTGCGCTTCCACTCCACGTCTTCGCGACCGCGCAGCGCGGTCTCGATCTTGCGCAGCTCGTCGTCCAGAGCGCGCTCCTTGTCACGAGGGAAGATGCGTCCGATCTCGTCCCAGCGACGCTGGATGCCCGTCAGGAGCGTGCGGGCCTTGCCGGGGTTGGACTCGTCGGCGACGGTGCGGGCCTCGGCGAGCAGCTCGCGCTTGGCGGCGATCTTCTCCTGCGAGGCCTCGGTCTCGGCGGCCTCGCGCTCCCCGCGGGCGGCGTACAGCGCGTCACCGGCGGCCTTGAAGCGCGCCCACAGGGCATCGTCGACCTTCTTGCCTGCGCGGCCGGCCGTCTTCCACTGGTCGAGCAGCTCGCGGTACGCGCCGATGCCGTCCTCGCCCTTGGGCGCCAGGGCCTCGGCCTTCTCGACGAGCCGGGTCTTGCGCTCCTTTACCCCCTTGTGCTCCTCGTCGAGGCCGGCGTAGAACTCGCGACGGTGCTTGTCGACGATCGAGCGGGCGTCGCGGAATCGCTTCCACAGCTGCTGGCCGGTCGACCGGGGGAGCCGGGGACCGTCCTGCTGGTGCGCCTGCCACTGGGCGAACAGCGAGGCGAGATCGGCGGAAGCCTGCTTCCACTGGATGCTCTTCGGGTCGCGGGCCGCAAGGGCCTCGGCCTTCTCGACGAGCTCCGTGCGGAAGCGCACGGCCTCCTGCACCGCCTCCTTGGCCGCAGCGGCCTCCGACTCTGAATCGGCCGCGAGCTCGGAGGTGAGCACGCTCAGGCGCGCATCCAGCTTCGCGAGGTCGCCGACGGCGGCGGCGCCGACGACGCGGCCGCGCAGCGCCTCGGCGGTGAATCGCAGGTCGGAGGCAGAGGCGCCGCCGGCGCGATGACGGCCCTCGAGGAGCGTCACCTCGCTGGCGAGGTCGGAGAACTTCCGCTCGAAGTACGCGAGGGCCTCGGCGGGCGTCCCGTCGGGGTACTGGCCGACGACGCGCCACTCGGATCCTTCGCGGACGGATACGGTGCCGTCGTCCTCGACGCGGCCCCAGGGCTCGCTCGGAGCGGACTCCGATGCGGCGGAAGCGGGCGCCGCCGGCTGGGGTGCGCGCGGAAGCGGGGGGCGGGGAGCCGGCCGCGGCGACGGGCTCGGCCGCGGCGCGGGGGTGGCAGCGGGCGCCGGAGCGACGGCGGCCGCCTCGTCAGCGGGCTCGGTATCAGCCGGAGCCTCGTCGGCGGGCGCGGCGTCAGCCGAAGCGTCAGCCGGAGCGTCAGCCGGAGCCTGGTCTGCCGGAACAGAGGCGGATGCTGCGGCCGGGGCCTCGGCGGACGAGGAGACCTCGATGTCGGGGTCCTCGCCGGTGACCTCTGCGGCGCCTGTCCCTGCGGGCTCGGTCTCGTCGACTGCCGTCTCGACCGTGGAGGGTGCCTCTGCGCCGGCGGGCACCTCGACGTCGGGCGCCTCGGCGATGACGCTCGCGACGGCGTCTGCGGCGGACGACTCCTCGGGAGCCTCCTCCGCGGCCGCGGGCGCTTCGTCGGCGGACACGTCGGCGCCCGTGCCGGCGGTGTCGACGGGGGACGTCTCGTCGACGGGGGACGTCTCGTCCACGGGGGTCGCGGACTCCTCGGCGGGCGTCGCGACGCCTTCCGGGGTCTCGGGCTGGACGGGAGTGGAATCTGCGGCGGCAGTCACGGGAGGCACCTCAATGCGGCACACGCCGCCTGTGGGGGATGAACGCGATCGAGCCTACCGGTGGGTCCGCACCGCCGGGAATCCCGCGATCAGGGCGCGGTGGTGGGCGACGCGGCGGGGTCGGGGACCTCGGTCGGGACGGGCGCGTCGGTGGGCGCGGGCTCCTCGGTCGGCGCGGGCACGTCGTCGGACGGCACTGTGGCGGAGGGCGCGGGCGACTCCACCGGAGGCGGCACACCGGGGCCCGCCACGTAGTAGGCGGTCTGCAGACCCGCGATGCCGAGGATCACGAGCCCGCCGATGATGCCGAACAGGAGGTTGTCGCGCCGGCGGCGGCGGATCAGCCCGTCGTGGAAGGCCAGCCGGGCCTTGTACAGGCGGGCCCGTTCGCGTTCGGCGCGCGTGCCGCGCTCCCTGCCCCCGCTGGTGGTCACGCCGGCCCCTCTCGGTCGCGGATCCTCCGGACGCGGACGATCCTACGGCGCGGCGCGGCGGCGGTCCAAAACCGTGAGGGGGTCGCAGGCGGCAGGAGACGACCGGGCGTCGGATGCCGCGACTAGCCTGGACGGGTGACTCCGACCTCCGCGTTGTTCCAGGGCCAGACGCCCCTGGCGGTGCGGATGAGGCCGACCTCCCTCGACGAAGTCGCCGGGCAGTCTCACCTGCTCCGGCCCGGCTCGCCGCTCGTGGCGCTGGCGAATGCGGATGCCGCGGCATCCGCTGTCTCGGTCATCCTCTGGGGTCCTCCCGGCACCGGCAAGACGACGCTCGCGCAGGCGATCGCCCGCTCGTCGGGACGGCGTTTCGTCGAGCTCTCGGCCGTCACCGCCGGGGTGAAGGACGTCCGCGAGGTGATGCAGGAGGCGCTCACCCAGCGCGACCTGTACGGGCAGTCAACGATCCTCTTCCTCGACGAGATCCACCGCTTCACGAAGGCCCAGCAGGACGCACTGCTGCCCGGCGTCGAGAACGGGTGGGTCATCCTCATCGCCGCCACCACCGAGAACCCCTCGTTCTCCGTGATCTCGCCGCTGCTGTCGCGCTCCCTCCTCCTCACGCTGCGTGCGCTGAGCGATGACGACCTCGGCGCGCTCGTCGACCGTGCGGTCAGCGACCCGCGGGGCCTCGCCGGCTCCGTCGTGCTCGACGACGAGGCGCGGACATCGGTCATCCGGCTGGCATCGGGCGACGCCCGTCGCGCTCTGACGGCGCTCGAGGCCGCCTCGTCGATGGCCGAGCCGGTCGAGGGGTCGGACGAGCCGCCGGTGGTCACGGCCGAGCACATCGCTCAAGCGGTCGATCGCGCGCTGCTGCGGTACGACCGCCAGGGCGACGAACACTACGACGTCATCAGCGCCTTCATCAAGTCGATCCGCGGTTCGGACGTCGATGCGGCGATGCACTACCTCGCGCGCATGGTCGAGGCGGGGGAGGACCCCCGCTTCATCGCGCGGCGGCTGGTCATCTCCGCCGCGGAGGACATCGGGCTCGCCGATCCGCAGGCGCTGCAGATCGCCGTCGCGGCCGCCGACGCCGTGGCGTTCATCGGCATGCCGGAGGGGCGCATCCCGCTCGCCGAGGCGACCGCCTACCTCGCGACGACCGCGAAGTCGAACGCCGCCTACAACGCCATCAACCAGGCCATCGCCGACGTGCGCGCCGGCGGTTTCGGCCGCGTGCCGGCGCCGCTCCGCGACGCGCACTACCCGGGGGCGAAGCGCCTCGGACACGGCAAGGGCTACCGCTACCCGCACGACAGCGAGATCGGCATCGTTCCGCAGCAGCACCTCCCCGAGGAGCTGCGCGGACGCCGCTACTACGAGCCGACGAACCACGGGGCGGAACGCGACGTGCAGGCCCGGCTCGAGAAGATCCGGCGGATCCTCGACGGTCGGTGAGGCGTTTCGACTCGCTGCGCTCGCTCAACGGGCGGGGCTGGTAGGCTGAATCGGCTCGAAACGCTGTTTTCGGGCATCCCCTCTCCTCTCGATCCACCTTTCGGCGTGCCCCGGCGTGCAGTCCGAGCAGGGCGAGGAGAAGCGGATACGTCCGTGAGCCGCGACAGTCGCGGCCACGTCATCGGAAGGAGAACTTCGTGGCTACGAAGTCCCAGGACCGCCGCAAGGTCCGCCTGTCACGCGCACTCGGCATCGCGCTGACCCCCAAGGCCGCCCGCTACCTCGAGAAGCGTCCGTACGCTCCCGGCGAGCACGGCCGCACCAAGCGCAAGCAGGACAGCGACTACGCCGTCCGTCTTCGCGAGAAGCAGCGTCTGCGCGAGCAGTACGGCATCCGCGAGAAGCAGATGCGCAACACGTTCAACGAGGCCCGCCGCAAGGACGGCCTGACCGGTGAGAACCTGGTCGAGCTGCTCGAGATGCGTCTGGACGCGCTCGTCGTGCGCTCCGGCTTCGCCCGCACCACCGCGCAGGCGCGTCAGATGGTCGTGCACCGCCACATCCTGGTCGACGGCGACCTCGTGGACCGCCCGTCCTTCCGCGTCAAGCCCGGACAGCTCATCCACGTCAAGGCCAAGTCCGAGGGCACCGAGCCCTTCCAGGTCGCAGCCGCCGGCGGTCACGCCGACGTCCTGCCCCCGGTCCCGGGCTACCTCGAGGTCGAGCTCGACAAGCTGCAGGCGCGCCTCGTGCGTCGCCCCAAGCGCGCCGAAGTGCCCGTCACCTGTGACGTGCAGCTCGTCGTCGAGTACTATGCCGCTCGCTGAGACCCGCTGCCCGCCGACACCGTCGGCAGCGCACACGAAGGACGCCGGTCACCCGGCGTCCTTCGTCGTTTCCGCCTACGATGGGGACACCGCGCCCGCGGCCCACACGCTTAGGAAGTGATGACTGTGAAGAGTCTGCTCTGGTTCCTGCTCGGCATCGGCGGCGGCTTCGTCGCCGCGCACCTCGTCAACAAGGACCCGCGGGGGCATGAGCTCCTCGCCGAGGTCGACTCGCGCATCAGCGAGTTCACCGACGCCGTGGGTGACGCCTACCGCGAGCAGGAGTCCCGCTTCTCCGAGATCGTGGGCGGGGTGCGCGGCGCAGCCGCCGACGCCCTCGACTCCGCCAAGGGGGTCGCGTCCGACGTCGTCGACAAGGCGAAGGATGCCGCGTCCGACGTATCCGACAAGGCGCAGGATGTCGCGTCCGACGCCGCCGACAAGGCCCAGGATGTCGCCGACAAGGCCAAGGATGTGGCATCCGATGCGGCTGACAAGGCCGAAGACGTCGCATCCGACGCAGCCGACAAGGCGCAGGATGTGGCATCCGACGCCCACGAGACCGTCAAGGTCGCCGGCGAGGAGACGCACGACGCCACCCGCGAGGCCATCGAGCACGTGAAGCAGGCGGCCGACGAGGCGCACAACGCCGCGGGCTCCGACAAGAACTGACCCCCTTCGCACGCAGACCTCGGGCGACCGAGGTCTGAGCCCTGCCCTGACAAGGACGACATGCAGACCGCCGAGATCGCCTCCCGCTTCCTGGACTTCTTCGAGAAGCGGGGGCACACCATCGTGCCGTCGGCCTCGCTCGTCGCCGACGACCCGGCGCTGCTGTTCACCGTCGCCGGCATGGTGCCGTTCATCCCGTACCTGAGCGGTGTCGTCCCGCCGCCGTATCCGCGCGCGGCCGACGTGCAGAAGTGCATCCGCACGAACGACATCGAAGAGGTCGGCAAAACCCCGCGGCACGGCACCTTCTTCCAGATGCTGGGCAACTGGTCGTTCGGCGACTACTTCAAGGCCGACGCCATCCGCTACGCGTGGGAGCTGCTGACCGGCCCCGAGTCGGACGGCGGTCTCGGGTTCGACCCGAAGGACCTGTGGGTCACCGTCTACAAGGACGACGACGAGGCCTACGGGCTGTGGCGCGACATCGCGGGCCTCCCCGAGGACCGCATCCAGCGTCTGGACAAGGACACCAACTACTGGAGCACCGGGCTCCCGGGCCCTGCAGGACCCTGCTCGGAGATCTTCTACGACCAGGGACCCGAGTACGGCGTCGACGGCGGACCCGCCACAGATGACGACCGCTACGTCGAGATCTGGAACCTCGTCTTCATGCAGTACGAGATCACCAACGTGACCTCGAAGTACGACTTCGACATCGTCGGCGAGCTGCCCAACCGCAACATCGACACGGGCATGGGACTCGAGCGCATCGCCTTCATCAAGCAGGGCGTGCAGAACATGTATGAGACCGACCAGGTGCGTCCGGTGCTCGACGTCGCCGCGACGCTCTCGGGCAAGACCTACGGCGCCGACCACGAGGACGACGTTCGGCTGCGCATCATCGCCGACCACGTGCGGTCCTCCCTGATGCTGCTGTCGGACGGCGTCACGCCCTCCAACGAGGGCCGGGGCTACATCCTCCGCCGCATCATGCGGCGCGCCATCCGTTCGATGCGCCTCCTGGGCGTGGAGGGTGCGAGCTTCCCCGAGCTGTTCGCCGCATCGCGCGACGCGATGAAGGCGGCCTACCCAGAGGTCGAGACGGAGTACGCGCGGCTGTCGACCTACGCGATCGCCGAGGAGCAGACGTTCCTCCGCACGCTGGCGGCGGGCTCCAGCATCCTGGATCAGTCCGTCGCACAGACGAAGGATGCCGGGGGCACCGCCCTGTCGGGATCGGAGGCGTTCCTCCTCCACGACACGTACGGCTTCCCCATCGACCTCACCCTCGAGATCGCCGAGGAGGCCGGGCTGACGGTCGACCGCGACGCCTTCGACTCCCTCATGCTCGAGCAGCGGACCCGCGCCAAGGCCGACGCCCGCGCGCGCAAGGGCACCATCGCCGACCAGAGCGTCTACCGCGAGGTGCGCGCGCAGGGCGAGACGGTCTTCACCGGCTACACCGATCTGGAGACCGAGTCGAGCGTGCTCGGGATCCTCGTGGACGGCCGTTCCGTCGACCGCGCGGTGCAGGGCCAGATCGCCGAGGTGATCCTCGCCGAGACGTCGCTCTACGCCGAGTCCGGCGGTCAGGTCGCCGACAAGGGCGTCATCGTCGGACCGGGCTTCGAGCTCGAGGTGCTCGACGTGCAGCGCCCGGTGCCGGGGCTCATCAGCCACACCGTCGAGGTCTCCATCGGCGAGGTCGGCGTGGGGCAGCCCGCGACGTCGGTCGTCGACGCGGTCAACCGTCACTCCGCGCAGCAGGCCCACTCGGCCACACACCTCGTGCACGCCGCGATCCGCGACACGCTCGGGCGCAGCGCCACCCAGACCGGCTCGCTCAACCGCGCCGGCTACATGCGCTTCGACTTCAACTGGAGCTCCGCCCTGTCTCCGGAGACCCGCTCGGAGATCGAGGAGATCGCCAACAACGCGGTGCGGGACAACCTCGAGGTGACCACGCGGGTCATGTCGCTCGACGAGGCGAAGGCCGCCGGCGCCATGGCCCTGTTCGGCGAGAAGTACGGCACCACCGTGCGGATGGTCGACATCGGCGGTCCATGGTCGCGCGAGCTCTGCGGTGGCACGCACGTGGCGCGCAGCTCCGAGATCGGGCTCGTGAACCTCGTCGGCGAATCGTCCGTCGGCGCCTCCAACCGACGCGTCGAGGCCCTCGTCGGACTCGACGCCTTCCGCGACCTGGCCGCCGAGCGCGCCATCGTCTCCCAGCTCACGTCGACGCTCAAGACGCCCCGCGATCAGCTGGCCACGCGCATCGCGGAGCTCTCCGCGAACCTCAAGGCCGCGGAGAAGAAGATCGCCGCCTTCGAGGCCCGGGCGATGGCCGATCGCGCCCCCGCCCTCGCGCAGAAGGCGGCGGATGCCGGAGGCATCAGCCTCGTCGCGGAGTCGATCGGGGCCGCGGGCTCCGGCGATGACGTCCGCACCCTGGCGCTGCAGGTGCGCGACCGCCTCGGCACGGCGCCCGGCGCGGTGGCCCTCGGCGCGGTCGTGAACGACCGGCCCGTCGTCATCGTCGCGACCAACGAGCCCGGCCGCGGCGCCGGCGCGAAGGCCGGTGCGCTTGCGAAGCTCGCCGCCGGCGTGCTGGGCGGCGGCGGAGGAGGCCGCGACGATGTCGCGCAGGGTGGGGGAGCGGACGCCGCGCAGCTGCCCGCCGCACTCGCGGCCATCCGCACCGCGCTGGAGTCGGCGACCCGGTGACGGACTTCCGCCGCGGCGTCCGCATCGGCGTGGACGTGGGCAAGGCCCGCGTCGGGGTCGCCCGCAGCGACCCCGACGGCCTGCTCGCCGTCCCCGTCGAGACGGTGCTGCGCGCGAAGGCCGCCGTGGCGCGGATCACGGCCCTCGCGGAGGAGTACTCGGCGACGGAGATCCTCGTCGGGCTGCCGCTGAACATGCGGGGTGAGGACACCGCCTCGACGCAGGATGCGCGGGACTTCGCGGCGGCGGTGGCCGCGGCATCCGTCGTCCCGGTCCGCCTCGTCGACGAGCGCCTGAGCACCGTGTCGGCGCACGCGGCGCTGAGAGATGCGGGCAGATCCCAGCGAAACTCTCGTAGCATTGTCGATCAGGTCGCGGCGGTCGTCCTGCTGCAGCAGGCTCTCGACGTCGAGAAGAGCAGCGGCCGACCACCCGGAACGCCCGTCCCCCCGGCCCAGGAGCCCGCCTGACATGCCCGATTCGCCCTCGCCGTTCGACGATCCGTTCGCGGATCTGTTCGGCAAGCTCCCCGATCCTCGGGCCGGCTCCGCAGCCGCCGGCGCTCCCGATCGCCCCTCGACCGACGCACCAGCGAGCGACGCGCCGCAGCCTCGCGGAGAGAAGCGAGCGGATGCTGCGGCACCGCCCCTCTCGCGACGCGCCGCCCGCGCGGCGGCCGCCCCCGCCGACGCGACGCCGTCGTCCCGCCCGGCGCCGTACGACCGCGTCGAGCAGTCGCGTCCGGTGAGCACGCCCCGCGCGTCGGAGCACGTGGCCGCCGCTACCGGTGCACGTCCGTCGGCCGTGGCCACCGCTCCCGAGCGCTCCCGGACCGCCGACGCGCACGCCACGGCGGCGACGGCGACCCTGGACGACCTCTTCACCGGCGCGCGCACGACCGACGAGCTCGGCGCCCCGCCCCCGCCGCCCGACCGGCGCAAGCGGCGCATCGGCGGCTGGATCGCCCTGGCCGTCGTCGTGCTGCTCGTGGGCGGCGTCGCGGCCGGCGGTGCGTACGTCTGGAACACCTACCAGGACAAGATCCGCGCCTTCATGGGGTGGGAGGAGTCGCAGGAGTTCGATGCGGGAGCCGCCGAGGGCGAGGCGATCATCACCATCGCTCAGGGCGACACCGGACTGCCGATCTCGCAGCACCTCTACGACGCGGGCGTCACCAAGACGCCGACCGCCTTCTACGACTACCTCATCGACACCTCGCAGAACCCGCCGTTCATCCCGGGCGTCTTCAAGCTGCAGAAGCAGATGACGTCCGAGGCCGCGCTGGCGGCGCTGCTGGATCCGGCGAGCAAGATGGAGAACGGCGCACAGCTGCGCGAGGGCCTCACGGTCGCGCAGTCGCTTCCGATCCTCGCGGACGGCATCGGCATCCCGCTCGCCGACCTGCAGGCCGCCGTGGCCGATCCGTCGGCGTACGGCGTCTCCGCACCCAGCCTGGAAGGCTGGCTGTTCCCCGCGACGTACGAGTTCAACCCGGGTGTCACTGCCACCGAGGTCATCACGCGCCTGGTCGATCGCACGATCGAGTCGCTCGACAAGGCGGGCGTGCCGGTGGAGGACCGCGAGCGCGTGCTCACGGTCGCGTCGATCATCCAGCGCGAGGCGCGGTTCGAGCAAGACTTCTACAAGGTCTCACGGGTCATCGAGAACCGTCTCGATCCCTCCAACAAAGAGACCTTCGGGCTGCTGCAGATGGACTCGACGGCCCAGTACGGCTACGGCGAGAACCACGACGGCACCGTGAGCAGCTCGGCCGAGGCGCTCGCCGACCCGAACCCGTGGAACACCTATGTGAACCCCGGTCTGCCGGTCGGTCCGATCGCCAACCCCGGCGATCTCGCCATCGACGCCGCCATGCACCCCGCCGACGGCCCGTGGCTCTACTTCGTGACCGTCAACCTCGACACGGGCGAGACGGTGTTCACCACGAACCTGGCCGACCACAACGCGGCCGTGAAGCAGTGGCAGGCGTGGTGCGCGGATCACCCGGACTCGGGGTGCTGACCGGCGGCGACCGGCTGGCGGTCTGGGGCGATCCGATCGCCCACAGCCGCTCACCGCAGCTCCACGCCGCGGCCTACGCGCGGCTGGGATGGCCGTGGACGTACGGGCGGCGGCAGGTCGCGGCATCCGGATTCGACGAGGCCCTCGCCTCACTCGATGACGCGTGGCGGGGGCTGTCGCTCACGTATCCCCTGAAGTCGGTCGCGTTCGCCGCGGCCGCCACCCGCGATCGTCGCGCCGAGCTCACCGGTGCCGTCAACACCCTTCTGCTGACCGGCGGAGGCCCCCACGGCTTCAACACCGACGTCGGCGGCATCGTGGGCGCCCTGGCGGATGAGGGCGTGACCGCGGTGCAGGGCGCCCGCATCATCGGCGCGGGGGCGACGGCCACCTCCGCGCTCGTCGCGCTGGCGGAGCTCGGCGCCGAGCACGTCGAGGTGGTCGCCCGCCGCCCGGAGGCCGCTGCGGCGCTGGTCGCGCTGGGGGAGGAGCTGGGGATCGCGGTCACCGCCGCGCCCCTCCCGGAGACCGAGTCGGCCGCCGTCCCGCTCACCGTCGCGACGCTGCCCGGCGACGCCGCGATTCCGGATGCTGCGGCCCGGGCGCTCGCGACCTCGGGCGGGCTGCTGCTCGACGTCGTGTACGGCACCTGGCCGACCGCGCTGGCGACGGTCTGGCAGGAGGAGGGCGGACGCGCCGTTCCCGGGCTCGGGATGCTGCTGCATCAGGCCGTCCTGCAGATGCGGGTGTTCTCGACCGGGCGCACGGACGAGCCGCTGCCCGGCGAGGCGGATGTGCTCGCCGTCATGCGCCGTGCCGTCGTGGGAGACTAGGGGCATGCTCCGCGTGCTCACGGCCGGCGAATCGCACGGCCCCGAACTCGTCGCCATCATGGAGGGCCTGCCCTCGGGTGTGCCCATCACCCTGACGGCGATCCGTGCCGACCTCGCCCGACGGAAGCTCGGCTACGGCCGCGGCTCGCGCATGAAGTTCGAGGAGGACGAGCTGTCGCTCTCCAGCGGCGTCGTCCACGGCCTCAGCCTCGGCAGCCCCATCGCCCTGCGCATCGGCAACACCGAGTGGCCGAAGTGGGTGGAGGTGATGAGCCCCGAGCCCATCGACCTCACCGACCGCTCACGTGGACGCGGTGCGGCCCTCACCCGCCCGCGCCCCGGCCACGCCGATCTGGTCGGCATGCAGAAGTACGACTTCGACGAGGCCCGGCCCATCCTCGAGCGCGCGAGCGCGCGTGAGACGGCCGCCCGCGTCGCGCTCGGCGCCGTCGCCCGTGCGTTCCTCGGGGAACTCGGCATCCGCCTGGTGAGCCACACGCTGTCCATCGGCCCGGTGCGGGTGCCCGACGACGCACGACTGCCCAGCCCCGACGACGTCGACGCGCTCGACGCCGATCCGCTCCGCTGCTTCGACGCCGAGACCTCGGCACGCATGGTGGCCGAGGTCGACGACGCCCGCAAGGACGGCGACACCCTCGGCGGCATCGTCGAGGTGCTCGCCTACGGGCTGCCGCCGGGGCTCGGCTCGCACGTGCACTGGGACCGACGTCTTGATGCGAAGCTCGCGCAGGCGATCATGAGCATCCAGGCGATCAAGGGCGTCGAGGTCGGCGACGGCTTCCTGACCACCACGCGCCGCGGATCGCAGGCCCACGACGAGCTCTTCGCCACCGACGACGGCATCACGCGATCGACCGATCGCGCCGGCGGCACCGAGGGCGGCATGTCCACGGGCACCGTGCTGCGCGTGCGCGCGGGCATGAAGCCCATCGCCACCGTCCCGCACGCCCTGCGCACCATCGACGTCGCCACCGGCGAGACGGCCGCCGCGCACCACCAGCGCTCCGACGTCTGCGCGGTGCCCGCCGCGGGTGTCGTGGCCGAGGCCATGGTCGCCATCGTGCTGGCCGAGGTGGTGCTCGAGAAGTTCGGCGGAGACAGCGTGGGCGAGACCCGGCGCAACCTGCGCGGCTACCTCGACGCCATCCCCGCCACGCTCCAGACCACCGCCGCGAGCGATTCCGCCCTCGCGGACGCATGAGCGGCGCGCACCCCGCGCTGGTGCTGATCGGCCCCATGGGCGCCGGCAAGACGAGCATCGGCCGGCGTGTGGCCAAGGCCCTGCAGGTGCCGTTCTACGACTCCGACATCGCGGTGATCCGCGACCACGGGCCGATCGAGACGATCTTCGCCGAGCACGGCGAGCCGCAGTTCCGCGAGTGGGAGAAGGATGCCGTGCTCGCCGGTCTCGCACAGGGCGGCGTCGTCGCGCTCGGCGGGGGAGCGGTGCTGCACGAGCAGACCCGCGCCGCGCTCGCCGACCACCGGGTGGTGCTGCTCACGGTGGAGCCGCGGGTGGTGGCCGGACGCGTGCGCGACAGCGCCCGCCCGCTCCTGCGCGCACCTGCGGCCGAGCCCGGGCTGCCCAGCGCGCCGACCGACCCCATGACCCGCTGGACCGAGATCCTCCGCGCGCGACGACCTGTCTACGAGGCCGTCGCCGACGTCACCTTCGACACCTCCCACGGCCCGCTGCAACAGGTGACGGACGCCATCGTCGCGTGGGCCCGCGACGACACCACCTCCGCCCCTCCAGGACAGGACACCACCGCATGAGCGATGACACCACCACGATCTCCGTCGCAGGCGACGCCCCCTACGACGTCACCGTCGGACGCGGCCTGCTCGCGGGCCTCGGCGCGGTGCTGCCGCCGGAGGCGCGCAAGGTGCTCATCGTGCACCCGCCGACGCTGTCGGCCCAGGCCGAGTCGCTGCGCGAGATCCTGCGCGCCGACCGCGAGGTGCTGCTGGCGGAGATCCCCGACGCGGAGCAGGGCAAGCGCATCGAGGTCGCGGCGTTCTGCTGGCAGGTCCTGGGCCAGGCCGACTTCACGCGGACGGACGTCGTCGTCGGGTTCGGCGGCGGCGCGGTGACCGATCTCGCCGGCTTCGTCGCCGCCACGTGGCTGCGCGGTGTCGCCCTCGTGCAGGTGCCCACCACGGTGCTCGGCATGGTCGACGCGGCCGTCGGCGGCAAGACGGGGGTCAACACCGCCGAGGGGAAGAACCTCGTCGGCGCCTTCTGGCCGCCGCGCGCGGTGGTCTGCGACCTCGACCTGCTGGAGAGCCTCTCGCGCAACGAGACCGTCGCCGGCTTCGCCGAGGTCGTGAAGGCGGGCTTCATCTGGCATCCGGAGATCCTCGACCTCATCGAGGCCGACCACGCCGCCGCCACCGACCCGCAGAGCGCCGCCTTCCGCCGCTGCATCGAACTGGCGATCGACATGAAGGCGCGCGTCGTGGGCGAGGACCTGCGCGAGGCGAACCTGCGGGAGGTCCTGAATTACGGGCACACCCTCGGCCACGCGATCGAGCACGCCGAGCGCTACCGCTGGCGGCACGGCGCCGCCATCTCCGTGGGGATGGTCTTCGCCGCCGAGCTGTCCCGCCTGGCGGGCCGGCTCCCGGATGCTGCCGCCCAGCGTCACCGCGACATCCTCGAGACGCTCGGACTTCCGACCTCCTACCGCGCCGGCGCCTGGCCGCAGCTGCTGGCCACGATGCAGCGCGACAAGAAGAGCCGGGGCGGAATGCTGCGCTTCATCGTGCTCGACGACATCGCGCGTCCGACGGTGCTGCAGGCTCCCGACGAGTCGCTCCTCTTCGCCGCCTACCAGGAGGTCGGCGCCTGACCCCGTCGTGATGCCGGGCCCGCCGCTCCGCCCCGGCGTCGCGGGGGTCGCCTAGCATCGGACCATGGTGAGGAAGCCTCCGAGCACGGACATCGACGAGCGGGACATCCGCGTCTCACACCCCAAGAAGGTCGCGGTGGGGGTGCCGGCGGTCCTGCACGCACTGCAGATCTCCGAGGCGCAGATGGGCGCCGCCCGCACGGTGCGCACGCTGTCGCGCATCAACCAGAAGGACGGCTTCGACTGTCCCGGGTGCGCCTGGCCGGAGGAGGACAAGCGCCACATCGCGGAGTTCTGCGAGAACGGCGCGAAGGCCGTGGCCGAGGAAGCGACCGTCCGCCGCGTGGATGCGGCGTTCTTCGCCCAGCACTCGGTGGCCGAGCTCGGCGGCCACGACGACTGGTGGCTGGGTCAGCAGGGCCGGCTCACGCGTCCGATGATCCTCGACGAGGGCGCCACGCACTACCGCGAGGCGAGCTGGGACGAGGCGCTGGCGACGGTGGCCGACGCGCTGCGCGCGCTCGACGACCCCGACGAGGCGACCTTCTACACGTCCGGCCGCACCTCCAACGAGGCGGCGTTCCTCTATCAGCTGCTCGTGCGCGGCCTCGGCACGAACAACCTGCCCGACTGCTCGAACATGTGCCACGAGTCCAGCGGCACGGCGCTCGTCGAGACGCTCGGCATCGGCAAGGGCACCGTCTCCATCGAAGACGTGCACCAGGCGGAGCTCATCATCGTGGCGGGGCAGAACCCGGGCACCAACCATCCCCGCATGCTCAGCGCGCTGGAGAAGGCGAAGGCGAACGGCGCCACCATCGTCGCGGTCAACCCGCTGCCCGAGGCGGGCCTCATCCGGTTCGAGAACCCGCAGACGCCTCGTGGCGTCATCCTGGGCGGCACACGCATCGCCGATGACTTCGTGCAGATCCGCCTCGGCGGCGACCAGGCGCTGTTCCAGGCCATCGGCAAGCACCTCCTCGAGCGCGAGCGCGCCGACGGCTCGGTGTTCGACCACGACTTCATTACCCGGCACACCAGCGGCCTCGACGACTACCTCGCGCAGCTCGACCGCGTGGAATGGTCGGAGCTGGAGGCCGCGACCGGGCAGTCGGAGGCCGACCTCCGCCGCGTGGGCGAGCGGGTCCGCACCTCGAACGCGACGATCGTGTGCTGGGCGATGGGGCTGACGCAGCATCCGCATTCCGTCCCCACGCTGCGCGACGTCGTGAACGTGTTGCTCCTCCAGGGCAACCTCGGCAAGACCGGGGCCGGCGTCTGCCCCGTGCGCGGTCACTCCAACGTGCAGGGCGACCGCACGATGGGCATCTACGAGAAGCCGCAGGAGGGTTTTCTCGAGAGCCTCGACCGCGAATTCGACTTCCTCGCGCCGCGGGAGCACGGCTACGACGTCGTCGAGGCGATCCGCGCGATGCGCGACGGGCGCACGCGGGTCTTCATGGCGATGGGTGGCAACTTCGTCAGCGCGACGCCCGACACGGAGGTCGTCGAGGCCGCCGTGCGCAACGTCGACCTCACCGTGCAGGTCTCCACGAAGCTCAACCGGTCGCACACCGTCACCGGGCGCCGCGCCGTCATCCTGCCGACGCTCGGCCGCACCGACCGCGACGTGCGGAAGGGCGTCGACCAGCGGGTGACGGTCGAGGACTCCATGAGCGCGGTCCACGCGTCGCGCGGCCGTCTCGCACCGCCGAGCGAGGACATGATGTCCGAGCCGGCGATCATCGCCCGGCTCTGCGCGCTCGTCTTCGGCGACCGCCCCGACTCGGTCGCCGTACCGCGGGCGGACTGGAAGGCGCTGGAGAGCGACTACACGCTCATCCGCTCGCACATCTCCCGGGTGGTGCCGGGCTTCGAGGACTTTGAGAACCGCGTGGCGAAGGGACGCACGTTCGTGCTGCCCAACGGTCCCCGCGACGACCTGACCTTCGCCACCCCCGACGGCCTCGCCCACTTCACGCGCAACGCGCTGGAGTACCCGGTGATCCCGGAGGGGCGGCTGCTGCTGCAGACGCTGCGCTCGCACGACCAGTACAACACCACGATCTACGGCAAGGACGACCGCTACCGCGGGGTGTTCGGCGGCCGGCGCGTGGTGTTCGTCAACGCGCGCGACCTCGAGGAGCTCGGCTTCGCCGATGAGGAGGTCGTGGACCTCGTGTCGGAGTGGCGCGCGCCGGACGGCCGTGTCGAGGAGCGCTGGGCGACGGAGTTCCGGATCGTCGCCTACGACACCCCGCGCGGCAACGCGGCGGCGTACTACCCGGAGACGAACGTGCTGGTGCCGCTGGACTCGACGGCGGCGGAGAGCAACACGCCCACGTCGAAGTCGGTGATCATCCGCCTGCAGAAGAGGCGCTGATCCGGCCGGCTCGGTGACCGCGGTGGTTCAGTCGACGCGCCAGCCGTGCGCCAGTTCGACGACCGCAGCGACGGCCTCCTCGACGTCTGCCGGCGAGCCGCCGGCGCGACCCGCGACGAAGCCCGCCACGAACGCGCTCAGCGGCGCGGCCGGGCGCGCGACGCCGTGCGCGACGTCCCGCGCGAGATCGAGCACGAGGGCGATCGGGATGTCGTCAGGCGCGAGACCGAAGCGATCCGCGAGGGCGGCGGCCCAGGCATCCAGAGCCTCGGGAGGAAGCGGAGCGTCTGCGGCGGCCATCGTGACTCCTTCGCGGTCCTCGCGCGCCAGGCGCGCGATCCAGACATCTTCCCACGTGTCGACATCGCGCGACACGCCCGCGGGGTCGGCGATCTCGATGATGCGGAGACCCCGCAGGAGCTGCCGCATCGACGCGCCCGTCGGGTCGCCGAGACCGCTCAGGCGTTCGCGCAGAGCCGCTGTGCGATAGCGGGCCAGCAGCGGCTGCCGGCGTCCCTCGCCGTCGATCAGGCACACGCCGTCGGCGGTGGACGCATCGGTGGCGGTCGCGGCGGCGGTTGTCGCGTGGGCTGCGGCGGTTGTTGTCGCGCGGGCGGCGGTCGTGTCTGCGGCGGCGAGCAGCGCGACCGCGTCGGCGGAGCGCGGCAGGTCGGCGGCCAGTACCAGCACCCCGGCCGTCGTGACTGCGGGCAGGGCCGCAGCGATGGCGGCGACCGGCCCACCGAACGCGGGCTCCTCCCGCACGGTGCGCACGTCCGGAAGGCCGGGGGCGGGCGGCCCGACCACCACGACCTCCGCGCAGCCGGCTCCGCGAGCGGCATCCACCGCACGCTGCAGCAGCGAGCGTCCGCGCACCTCCAGCAGCGGCTTCGGCACGCCGCCGAGCCGCCGCGCGGCGCCGCCGGCGAGGATGATCGCCGTATGGTCGCCGAGTACCGAAGTCATCCGCTCAGCCTGACAGGTCGGGCGGTTCAGGTGACGCGAACGGCGGGAACGCGTGCCGCCCACCCGCATCGCGCGTCAACAGAACGAGCGGACCCGCGCGTCACCCGATCCACCCGACGCCCGATGCGGGAGCGCGCGCCGCGGCGACGGGCGGGCGTCGCGGCGACAGGCGACGCGGCGACGCGGCGACGCGGCGACGGGCACGCTCAGTGGCTTTAGGCTCTTCGCATGCCGACGACCGCCGACGGGATCCGCTGATGGGACGCATCACCACGAGAGCGCCCATCGTGAAGCTCCGCGTGGGCGGGGGCAGCATCCGCCGTGCCGACACCCTCGCGGTGGAGGAGCCCCTCGAGATCCGGGTCGCCGGGACACCCCTCGCCGTCACCATGCGCACCCCCGGGCACGACGTCGAGCTGGCGGCGGGCTTCCTCGTGTCGGAGGGAGTCATCTCCACCGGCGGCGATCTCCTCGGCGCCATCCACTGCGGCGGTCCGGGCACCGGCGGCAGCGAGAACACCTACAACGTGCTGGACGTCACGCTCGCCCCCGGCGTCGCCCCGCCGGCCCCCGAGGTCGCCCGCAACTTCTACACGACGAGCTCGTGCGGCGTGTGCGGCAAGGCCTCGATCGAGGCGGTGCGCACCGTCTCGGTGCACGACGCCAGCGCGGACGACGTGCAGGTCGAAGCCGCGACGCTGGCGGCGTACCCCGACCGGCTCCGGGCCGAGCAGGCCGTCTTCGACAAGACCGGCGGCCTCCACGCCGCGGCACTCTTCGACATGCGCACCGGCGAGCTCCTCGTGCTGCGCGAGGACGTCGGGCGCCACAACGCCGTCGACAAGGTCGTCGGGTGGGCGGCCCAGCACGACCGCCTGCCGCTGCGCGGCGTCGCCCTCCAGGTCTCCGGTCGTGCGAGCTTCGAGCTCGTGCAGAAGGCGGCGATGGCCGGCATCCCGCTGCTGGCGGCCGTGTCGGCGCCGTCATCGCTCGCGGTCGAGCTGGCGGGGGAGCAGGGCATCACCCTCGTCGGCTTCCTCCGCGGGGAGACGATGAACATCTACGCGCGAGCCGACCGCATCCTCGACACCGTGCACGATGCCCAGGTGAGCGCGTGAGCGCGCCGCGGCGGCTTCTCCTCGTCAACGGGCCGAACCTGAATCTGCTCGGCACTCGAGAGCCCGAGGTCTACGGCACCCGGACCCTCGCCGACGTCGAGGAGCTGACCCGCTCCACCGCGGCGGAAGCCGGCTTCGACGTGCGGGCGGTGCAGAGCAACCACGAGGGCGTCCTCATCGACGCCATCCACGACGCGCGAACCGACTGCGCCGGCATCGTCATCAACCCCGGCGGACTCACCCACACCTCGGTCGTGCTGCGCGACGCGCTCAGCGGCGTCGCCCTGCCGGTCGCCGAGGTGCACATCTCCGACGTGCGCGCGCGGGAGGAGTTCCGGCACTTCTCCTACGTCGCCGACGTCGCCGTGGTGCACGTCATCGGCGAGGGCGTCGCGGGCTATGCGACCGCGACGAGGCGTCTCCTGCAGGTGATCACGGGCCGCGCCGACGGCTGAACACGCCGCCGCGTTTAGGATGAAGGGTCAGTCTTCTCCTGGCGAACCCTCACGAACGGACTTCCCACCCCCATGGCATCGACCGCAGACATCAAGAACGGCGTCGTCCTCAGCATCGACGGTCAGCTCTGGAACGTCATCGAGTTCCAGCACGTCAAGCCCGGCAAGGGCGGCGCCTTCGTGCGCACCAAGCTGAAGAACGTCGTGTCCGGCAAGGTCGTCGACCGCACCTACAACGCCGGTGCGAAGATCGACATCGAGAACGTCGACCGCCGCGACTTCACCTACCTCTACAACGACGGTGACTCGTTCGTCTTCATGGACGTCGCCGACTACGACCAGCTGTCTGTCCCGGCGGCGGTCGTGGGCGACGCGAAGAACTTCATGCTCGAGAACCAGCAGGTGCAGATCGCGCTGAACAACGACAATCCGCTGTATGTCGAGCTCCCGGCATCCGTCGTCCTGGAGATCACCTACACCGAGCCCGGACTGCAGGGCGACCGATCGTCGGCGGGCACGAAGCCCGCGACGGTGGAGACCGGCTACGAGATCCAGGTGCCGCTGTTCCTCGAGACGGGCACCCGCGTGAAGGTCGACACCCGCACGGGCGACTACCTCGGCCGCGTCAACTGACGCGCCCCCGATGAGCGCCCGCACGAAGGCGCGCAAACGCGCGCTCGACATCCTCTTCCAGGCCGACGTCCGCGGCGACGAGCCCCGCACGATCCTGGCCGCCGAGGCCAAGCGCGCCGCCAGCGAGCCCGCGCGTGAGGCGTCGTGGCTGTACGCGCGCGAGATCGTCGACGGCGTGATCGACAACCGCGACGCCATCGACGAGCAGATCACAACCTTCGCGAAGGACTGGTCGCTCGCGCGCATGCCCGCCGTCGACCGTGCCCTGCTGCGCATCGGCGTGTGGGAGCTGCTCTACAACGACGAGGTTCCCGCCGGCGTCGCGATCGACGAGGCCGTGGAGCTCGCCAAGGAGTTCAGCACCGACGACTCCGGGTCGTTCGTGCACGGCGTACTCGCCCGCGTGGCCCGCTCCTAGGAGCGGCGACGACGAAGGGCCGGAGGGGTGGATGCCCCGCCGGCCCTTCGTCGTACCGTGCTGCTGTCGCGGGCGGGAGATGACCCCGCCCGTCAGCAGCTGATCAGGAGCGTCCGGCGCCGCGGCGACGGGTGACGGCCACGTAGATGCCGAGGACGATGATCGCGCCGATGATGGAGCCGACGATGCCGGCGGGCTGGAAGAAGCCCTCGGCGGCGTCGCGCTGGAAGATCAGGAACCCGAGGAATCCACCGACGAACGAGCCGACGATTCCCAGGACGATCGTCATGAGGATGCTCATGCTCTGCTTGCCGGGGATGACTGCACGGGCGATGAAGCCGGCGATCAGACCGACGACGATGAGACTGATGATGAGACCGAGCATGGTGTCCTCCTATGGTTGCGCCCGTCGGGTGGGGGTGCCCGATGATGGGCGCTGCGACGGGCAGTGATGCCATACAACCACCCCTGCGGGTGTGCCATCACACCCCTGGGGGTGAAAAGCTGAAGCATGCCCGCGAACGAGCGCCCCATCACCGTGTGCCTGGTCGACGATTACGACGTGGTGCTGAAGGGCCTCGCGCACATGTTCGACGAGTACCGCGACCGTGTCATCGTCGCGGAGATCGATGCGAACGCCGAGATGAGCGACGAGGTCGACGTGGTGCTCTACGACTCCTTCGCGCAGCCCGAGTCCGACCATGTCGAGATCGCGGCGCTGGTGAAGAACCCCCGCGCACGGCACGTGGTCGTCTACACCTGGAACTTCGCTCCGCAGCTCGTGGAGACGGCCCGGGAGCTCGGCGTGCACGGCTACCTCTCGAAGACGCTCACCGCCCGCGAGCTCGTCGAGGCGATCGAGGCGGTGCACGCGGGGGAGGTCGTCTTCACCCCGCAGCAGCGGCGGGCGGCGAGCGCTCCCGGCCTGGACTGGCCCGGCAAGCGCGAGGGCATCACCGACCGCGAGTCGGAGATCCTCGCCCTCATCACACAGGGCAAGAGCAACGCCGAGGTCGCCACGCTCACGTACCTGAGCCCCAACACCGTCAAGTCGTACATCCGCTCCGTCTACCGGAAGATCGGCGTCAGCAGCCGCACCCAGGCGGTGCTCTACGGCACGCAGCACGGTTTCGCCCCCGACACCCACCGCATCGACCACTGGATGGGCGGTCCCTGAGCTCGCCGATCGCCGCCGGGGCGGGTGCGGCTCAGGGCCGTCGCAGGCGCGGCGCGTAGACTCGATCGGGAAGGAGAACGCATGCGGATCACAGGGCTCGGCCACGCCGGGATGTTCATCGAGACGATCGGCGGAAGCATCCTCTGCGACCCCGTGATCGGTCCGAGCTTCTTCGGATCGTGGTTCCCGTTCCCCGACAACCGCGCCCTCGACTGGGAGCGCTTCGGCGCCGCCGACTTCCTCTACATCTCCCACCGCCACCGCGACCACTTCGATCCGGCGCTGCTGGAGCGGTACGTCCGCAAGGACATCCGGGTGCTGCTGCCGGAGTACCCGACCGACGACCTCGAATCCGACCTGCGGGCGCTCGGCTACGAGAACATCATCGCCACGCAGGCCGGCGTGCCCCTGGAGTTCGGCGATCTGAAGCTCATGGTGACGCCCCTGCGGGCGCCCAGCGACGGCCCCATCGGCGACTCCTCGCTGAGCGTCGACGACGGCACCGCGAGCGTCCTGAACCAGAACGACTCGCACCCGCTCGACCTCGAGGCGCTGATGGCGTTCTCCAAGCCCGACGCGTACTTCACCCAGGTGTCGGGCGCGATCTGGTGGCCCATGGTCTACGACCTGCCGCAGGACTCGAAGCAGAACTTCGCCCGCCTCAAGCGCGAGGCGCAGAACAAGCGCGCGATGTACTACATCGAGAAGGTCGACGCGGAGCACGTGTTCCCGATGGCCGGGCCGCCGATGTTCCTGCGCGAGGAGCTCTTCCGCTACAACGGCACGGGCCTGGAGAACGACTCGATCTTCACCGACCAGCGCGAGTTCCTCGCGCACATGGCCGAGGAGCGACCCGATCAGAAGGGCTACCTGTTCCTCCCCGGGACGCAGGTCGACGTCGACCATCAGAACGTCACGGTCACGCAGACCCTCTACACCGACGCCGAGATCGAGCGCGTCTTCGGCGACAAGTGGAACTACCTCGCCGAGCAGCGCGACAGCCGCCAGGACGCGATCGCGGCCGAGGAGGCCTCGCGCGCCGAGGTGCTCGCGCCCGAGCAGATGCTCGCGGCGATCAAGGAGTGGTGGGAGCCCCTGCTGCGCCGCGCGCGCACCATCCGCAACGGCGTCGGCGGCGCCGTGCGCTTCCGCATCGGCGAGCTCGACATGGTCGTGGACTTCCCGAAGGCGAAGGTGCGGGCGTACGAGGGGGAGGAGTGCATCTACTGGTACACGATCCCCGCCGACCTGGTCTCCACCAACATCCGCGACCACGAGATCGACTGGTCGAACTCGATCTTCCTCTCGATGCAGTTCGAGGTCGGCCGCAGCGGCAAGTTCAACGAGTTCCTCACGACCTTCCTCAAGTGCCTCTCGCGCGACCGCATCGAGTACGTCGAGAACTGGTACGCCGAACAGTCCGACCAGACCGAGGACGTGCAGCTGGAGGACTGGGTCGTCCAGCGCCGATGCCCGCACCTCCGCGCCGACCTCACCAAGACCGGCAAGATCGAGGACGGCGTGCTCACGTGCAGCCTCCACGACTGGAAGTGGGACCTCGCGACCGGCCGCTGCCTGACCACCACCGGCCACCCGATGCGCTCGAGCCGCGTCGAGCCGGCCCGGGCCGACGAGCCCGTCGAGGCGCCCGCCGCCTGACCCGCGCGTCACCGTCGCCGCGGCATCCGTCCGAGGCGACCCGGGATGCCGCGGCCTCCGGCTCCGGTAGGCTGGACCGAGCACCACAGCAACCTTTAACACCGTCCCGTGAGGCGGAGAAGGGAGCGGCGGATGAGCACGCCCTCTGCGGTCCCCGGTGTCGGGACCGCCCGTGTCGTCATGACCGGCGCCGACATCACCCGGGCCCTGACTCGGATTTCGCACGAGATCCTCGAGTCCAACCGCGGCCCCGACGGCCTCGTCATCCTGGGCATCCCCACGCGCGGCGTCACGCTGGCCGAGCGGATCGGGGCCCTGCTGTCGCAGTTCTCCGGCACGCCCGTGCCCACAGGAGCGCTGGACGTGACGATGTACCGCGATGACCTGCACCGTCACCCCACCCGCACGCCGCGGCCGACCCAGATCCCGCCGGGCGGCATCGACGGGCGCACCGTCGTGCTGGTGGACGACGTGCTGTTCTCTGGCCGCAGCATCCGCTCCGCCCTCGACGCCCTGCAGGACATCGGCCGCCCCGCGGCCGTGCGCCTCGCGATCCTCGTCGACCGCGGACACCGCGAGCTGCCCATCCGTCCCGACTTCGTCGGCAAGAACCTCCCGAGCTCGCGCGACGAGCGGGTGAACGTGCGCGTGACCGAGGTCGACGGGGCCGAAGAGGTGACGATCGAGTCATGAGGAACCTCCTGGACACCGCGTCCCTCACGCGGGCGGACGCCATCCGCATCCTCGACGTCGCCGAGGACATGGCCGACACGCAGCAGCGCGAGGTCAAGAAGCTCCCGACCCTCCGCGGCAAGACGGTCGTGAACCTCTTCTTCGAAGATTCCACGCGCACCCGCATCTCCTTCGAGGCCGCGGCGAAGCGCCTCAGCGCCGACGTCATCAACTTCTCGGCGAAGGGGTCCAGCGTCTCGAAGGGCGAGTCGCTGCAGGACACCGCGCAGACCCTGCAGGCCATGGGCGCGGACGCGGTGGTGATTCGCCACGGAGCCTCGGGCGCCCCGCGGACGCTCGCGAGCAGCGGCTGGATCACCGCGGGGGTCGTCAACGCCGGCGACGGCACGCACGAGCATCCGACCCAGGCGCTGCTGGACGCGTTCACGATCCGCAAGCGCCGGTTCGGCGACGACAGCCGCGGCCGCGGCCTCGATGGACTGCGCGTCACGATCGTCGGCGATGTGCTGCACTCCCGCGTCGCGCGCTCGAACGTCTGGCTGCTGACGACGCTCGGCGCATCCGTCACCCTCGTCTCGCCGCCGACGCTCGTCCCGCAGGACGTCTCGGGCTGGCCGGTCACGATCCGCTACGACCTCGACGAGGCCATCGCGCACGAGCCGGACGCGCTCATGGTGCTCCGCATCCAGCTGGAGCGCATGAACGCGGCGTATTTCCCCACTGAACGGGAGTATTCCCGGCGCTGGGGTCTCGACGCCGAACGGTTGGCGGCCCTCGCGCCGGGTAGCATGGTGATGCACCCCGGGCCCATGAACCGGGGGCTGGAGATCTCCGCCGACGCCGCCGATTCCCCGCGATCGACCGTGCTCGAGCAGGTCGCCAACGGCGTCTCGGTGCGCATGGCCGTGCTCTACCTGCTGCTGGCGGGGGAGCGGACCGGCGACGACGACCGCGAGACGAAGGACGACGCACGATGAGCCCCGCTTCCGAGTCCCCGGTCCTCCTGCTCCGCGGCGCGCGCCTCGAGGGAGGCGACGCGGCCGACATCCTCATCGACGGCGGACGGATCGCCGAGGTGGGCTCCGGCCTCAGCCGTGCCGGCGCCACGGTCGTGGACGCCGACGGGCTCGTCGCACTCCCCGGTCTGGTCGATCTGCACACGCACCTCCGCGAACCCGGCTACGAGGCATCCGAGACGATCCTCACCGGTTCCCGGGCCGCCGCCGCGGGCGGCTTCACCGCCGTGTTCGCGATGCCGAACACCTCGCCCGTGGCCGACACCGCCGGCGTGGTGGAGCAGGAGCTGGCCCTCGGCGAGGCCGCCGGGTACGTCACCGTGCAGCCCATCGGCGCCGTGACCGTCGGGCAGAAGGGCGACCGCCTCGCCGAGCTCGGCGCCATGGCGTCGTCGCGAGCCCGCGTGCGGGTCTTCAGCGACGACGGGTTCTGCGTCTTCGACCCGCTGATCATGCGCCGCGCGCTGGAGTACGTGAAGGCGTTCGACGGCGTCGTCGCCCAGCACGCCCAGGACCCGCGACTCACCGAAGGGGCGCAGCTCAACGAGGGCGCCGTCTCGGCCGAGCTCGGACTCGCCGGCTGGCCCGCCGTCGCGGAGGAGTCGATCATCGCCCGCGACGTGCTCCTCGCGCAGCACGTCGGCTCGCGTCTGCACGTGTGCCACCTGTCCACCGCCGGCTCGGTCGACATCATCCGCTGGGCCAAGAAGCGCGGCGTGAACGTCACCGCCGAGGTGACGCCCCACCACCTGCTGCTGACCGACGAGCTGGCGCGCGGGTACGACGCGCGCTTCAAGGTCAATCCGCCGCTGCGACGCGAGGAGGACGTGCTCGCCGTCCGCGAGGGCCTCGCCGACGGAACGATCGACATCGTCGCGACCGATCACGCCCCGCACCCGGCCGAGGCGAAGGCGTGCGAATGGCAGGCGGCAGCCAACGGCATGGTCGGGCTCGAGAGCGCCCTCCGCGTCGTGCAGCTCGCGATGGTCGACACCGGACTGCTGCAGTGGGCGGATGTCGCGCGCGTCCTCTCGCGGACGCCCGCCCGCATCGGTCGACTCGAGAGCCACGGCACGCCGCTCGAGGCCGGTCAGCCCGCCTCGGTGACGCTGTACGACCCGGCGCCGGTGCGGACCTTCTCGGCCGACGACCTGCACGGTCGCAGCCGGAACTCGCCGTACCTCGGTCGCGAGCTGCCCGGCGAGGTGCGCTGGACGATCCACCGCGGCCGCGCGACGGTCGCCGACGGCTTGCTGAAGGATGCCGCGGAGGTGTCCGCGTGAGCCGCGAAGGCGCCCTGCTTGTCACCATCCTGTTCGCGCTCGCGGTCCTGGGCGTGCTCGCCTGGGCGTGGTGGCGCCGCACCCGACGCGACGCGGGCCTGGCCGCACCTGTCGGCGAAGCCCCCGCCGGCGCGCAGGTGCTCGCGGAGTTCTCCGGGCTCTACGTGGCGACGACCGTCCACGACGACCCGCTCGAGCGCCTCGCGATCCGCCGCCTCGGCTTCCGCTCGAAGGCCGATCTGACGGTGACCGACGCCGGCGTCGCCCTCGACCTCACCGGGTCGCCGCGGATCTTCCTCCCCGCCGACCGCCTCACCGGCGTCGGCCAGAGCACCGTGGCGATCGACCGCGTGGTCGAGCGCGACGGCCTGGCCCGCCTGTCGTGGCTCATCGACGACGACCGCATCGTCGACACCTACTTCCGCCCGCAGAACGACTCCGCCCGCGCGATCGTCGACGCGGTGCGCCCCCTGGTTCCCTCGACTCCCACAGGAAGCGACGCATGACCGCCCTGATCACGAAAGACCCCGCCGTCCTCGTCCTCGAAGACGGCACCCGCCACCTCGGACGCGCCTACGGCGCCCGCGGCACGACCCTCGGGGAGGTGGTCTTCTCCACCGGCATGACCGGCTACCAGGAGACCCTGACCGACCCGTCGTACGCCGGTCAGATCGTGCTGCAGACCGCACCGCACATCGGCAACACCGGCATGAACGGCGAAGACGTTGAGTCGCGCCGCATCTGGGTGGCCGGCTACATCGTCCGCGACCCCGCGCGCGTCGTGTCGAACTGGCGCTCCGAGCAGTCGCTCGACGACGCGCTGGACGCCGACGGCATCGTCGGCATCAGCGGCATCGACACCCGTTCGATCACCCGCCACATCCGCTCCGCCGGCAGCATGCGCGGGGGGATCTTCTCGGGGGATGCCGCGGCCCTTCCCGTCGACGAGCAGCTGCGCATCGTGCGCGAGGCGCCGCAGATGGCGGGGCAGAACCTGTCGGCCGAGGTGTCGGTGGACTCCGTGCAGGTCACCCCGGCGACGGGGGAGCGGATCGGCAACCTCGCCGTGCTCGACCTGGGCGTCAAGCAGGCGACGATCGACAACCTCGCCGCCCGCGGCTTCGACGTGCACGTGCTGCCGCAGGACGTCACGATCGACGACATCCGGGCGATCGACCCCGTCGCGGTGTTCTACTCCAACGGACCGGGCGACCCCGCGGCATCCGGCGATCACGTCGAGCTGCTGCGCGCGGTGCTCGATGACCGCCTGCCCTTCTTCGGGATCTGCTTCGGCAACCAGCTGCTCGGACGCGCCCTGGGCCTGGGCACCTACAAGCTGCCGTTCGGCCACCGCGGCATCAACCAGCCGGTGCTCGACAAGACCACCGGCCGGGTGGAGATCACCGCGCACAACCACGGCTTCGCCGTCGAAGCGCCCCTGGAGGGCAGCTTCGAGAGCCCGAACGGCTACGGCGCGGTCGAGGTCAGCCACGTCGGCCTCAACGACCAGGTCGTCGAGGGACTCCGCGCCCTGGACATCCCCGCCTTCTCGGTGCAGTACCACCCCGAGGCGGCGGCCGGTCCGCACGACGCCAACTACCTCTTCGACCGCTTCCGCGACCTCGTCGTGACCACCCTGGAGGAAAAGAAGTAATGCCGAAGCGCGACGACATCCACTCCGTCCTGGTGATCGGCTCCGGCCCGATCGTCATCGGCCAGGCCTGCGAGTTCGACTACTCCGGCACCCAGGCGTGCCGTGTGCTGCGCGAGGAGGGCGTGCGCGTCATCCTCGTCAACTCGAACCCTGCGACGATCATGACCGACCCCGACTTCGCCGACGCGACCTACATCGAGCCCATCAACTGGCAGGTGATCGAGACGATCATCGCCAAGGAGAAGCCCGACGCGATCCTCCCGACGCTGGGCGGTCAGACCGCGCTCAACGCGGCGATCGACCTCCACAAGAACGGCATCCTCGAGAAGTACGACGTCGAGCTCATCGGCGCCGACTTCGAGGCGATCAACCGCGGCGAGGACCGGCAGATCTTCAAGCAGCTCGTGCTGGACGCGGGGGCGGACGTCGCGGCATCCGTCATCTGCCACTCGATGACCGAGCTCATCGAGGGCGCCGAGAAGCTGGGCTACCCCCTCGTCGTGCGCCCCTCGTTCACGATGGGCGGCCTCGGATCGGGCTTCGCCTACGACGAGGACGACCTCCGCCGCATCGGCGGCGCCGGCCTGCACGACTCGCCGACGCACGAGGTTCTGCTCGAGGAGTCCATCCTCGGGTGGAAGGAGTACGAGCTCGAGCTCATGCGCGACACGGCGGACAACACCGTCGTGGTGTGCTCGATCGAGAACGTCGACCCCGTCGGCGTGCACACCGGCGACTCGAT
Organism: Microbacterium jepli; assembly: GCF_047237905.1. NCBI lineage: Bacteria > Bacillati > Actinomycetota > Actinomycetes > Micrococcales > Microbacteriaceae > Microbacterium > Microbacterium jepli. The sequence continues at coordinate 2,055,335 of NZ_JBDFLW010000005.1, forward strand.
CACCGTCGCCCCGGCGCTCACGCTGACCGACCGCGAATACCAGAAGCTGCGCGACATCGGCATCGACATCATCCGCGCCGTGGGCGTGGACACCGGCGGCTGCAACATCCAGTTCGCCGTCGACCCCGCCACCGGCCGCATCATCGTCATCGAGATGAACCCGCGCGTCTCGCGGTCCTCGGCGCTGGCCTCCAAGGCCACGGGCTTTCCGATCGCGAAGATCGCCGCGAAGCTCGCCATCGGCTACCGCCTCGACGAGATCCCCAACGACATCACCGGCGTGACGCCGGCGAGCTTCGAGCCGACGCTCGACTACGTCGTGGTGAAGGTGCCGCGCTTCAACTTCGAGAAGTTCCCGGCCGCCGACACGACCCTGACGACGACCATGAAGTCGGTCGGTGAGGCGATGGCCATCGGCCGCAACTACTCCACCGCCCTCCAGAAGGCGCTGCGCTCGCTCGAGAAGCGCGGATCGAGCTTCCACTGGGGCGAGGAGGACCGCTCGGTCGACGAGCTGCTGCGCATCGCCGCCGTGCCCACCGACGGCCGCATCGTGGTGCTCCAGCAGGCCCTCCGCCTCGGCGCCACCCCGGAGCAGGCCTTCGAGTCGACCAAGATCGACCCCTGGTTCATCGACCAGATCGTGCTCATCAACGAGGTCGCCGACACCGTCCGCGCCGCCGACGAGCTCGACGCCGACACGCTACTGCTGGCCAAGGAGCACGGCTTCAGCGACGTGCAGATCGGGCAGCTGCGGGGCATCCCCGAGACCGAGGTCCGCGGCATCCGCACGGCCATGCGGCTGCGTCCCGTCTACAAGACGGTCGACACGTGCGCGGGGGAGTTCCCGGCGCTGACGCCCTACCACTACTCGAGCTACGACTTCGAGACCGAGGTCACGCCCTCCGACCGCTCGAAGGTGGTGATCATCGGCTCGGGCCCCAACCGCATCGGGCAGGGCGTCGAGTTCGACTACTCCTGCGTGCACGCCTCGTTCGCGCTGGCGGATGCCGGATACGAGACCGTCATGGTCAACTGCAACCCCGAGACCGTCTCGACCGACTACGACACCAGCGACCGGCTGTACTTCGAGCCGCTCACCCTGGAGGACGTGCTCGAGGTGCTCCACGCGGAGTCGCAGTCGGGGGAGATCCTCGGTGTGATCTGCCAGCTGGGCGGCCAGACGCCGCTGGGGCTCGCGAAGGGCATCGAGGAGGCGGGCTACCGCATCCTCGGCACCAGCCCCGCCGCCATCGACCTCGCCGAGGAGCGCGAGCTGTTCTCGCGCCTGCTCGACACCGCCGGGCTCGTCGCCCCGCGCAACGGCACGGCGATCGACGTGGACGGCGCCGTCGCGGTGGCCGAGGAGATCGGCTACCCGGTGCTCGTGCGGCCGAGCTTCGTGCTCGGCGGACGCGGCATGGAGATCGTCTACTCGACCGAGGCGCTGCGCGACTACTTCGTGCGCATCGCCGACCAGGCCATCATCGGCCCCGGCCTGCCGCTCCTGGTCGACCGCTTCCTCGACGACGCGATCGAGATCGACGTCGACGCGCTGTACGACGGCGAGCAGCTCTACATCGGCGGCGTCATGGAGCACCTCGAGGAGGCCGGCATCCACTCCGGCGACTCCAGCTGCACCCTGCCGCCCGTGAGCCTCGGCCGCAGCGACATCGACCGCGTGCGCGAGGCCACAGAGCTCATCGCCGCGGGCGTGGGCGTGCGCGGACTCCTCAACGTGCAGTTCGCCATCAGCGCCGGCGTGCTCTACGTCATCGAGGCGAACCCCCGCGCGAGCCGCACGGTGCCCTTCGTCTCGAAGGCCCTGGGCATCCCGCTCGCGAAGGCCGCCAGCCGCATCATGACCGGTGCGCGCATCGCCGATCTGGTCGCGGAGGGCCTCCTGCCCGAGCGCGACGGCTCGCGCGTGCCGCTGGGCGCACCCGTCGCCGTCAAGGAGGCCGTGCTGCCCTTCAAGCGCTTCCGCACCCGCGAAGGCGACACGGTCGATTCCGTGCTCGGTCCGGAGATGCGCTCCACCGGCGAGGTCATGGGCATCGACCGCGACTTCCCGACCGCGTTCGCCAAGAGCCAGTCGGCGGCGTACGGCGGCATGCCCCTGTCGGGCACCGTGTTCATCTCGGTCGCCGACAGCGACAAGCGCGCCGTCATCCTGCCCGCCCACCGTCTGCAGCAGCTCGGCTTCACGCTGGTCGCGACCGAGGGCACCGCGGAGATCCTCAGCCGCAACGGCATCGACGTGACCGTGGTGAGCAAGTACAGCGAGACGCAGGACAGCGGCGAGCGCAACATCGTCGACCTGATCAACGCGGGGGAGATCGACATCGTCGTGAACACCCCGTCGGGCGGCTCGGCGCGTGCGGACGGCTACGAGATCCGCGCGGCGGCCGTGGCCGGCGACAAGGCGCTGTTCACCACGATGGCCGTGCTCGGTGCGGCGGTGAGCGCGATGGACGCGATGCACGACGGCTTCAAGGTGCGCAGCCTGCAGGAGTACGCGCTGGACCGGGCGGAGCGCGGATGACGACATTCGGGCAGCGCCTGAGCGCCGCACTCGACGAGCACGGTCCGCTCTGCGTCGGGATCGACCCGCATCAGGGCCTGCTGGACTCCTGGAGACTGGATGCCTCGGCCTCCGGTGTGCGGGAGTTCGGGCTGCGCGTGGTCGAGGCCGCCGCCGGGCGTGTCGGGATCGTCAAGCCGCAGGTGGCGTTCTTCGAGCGCTGGGGCTCCGCGGGCTTCGCGGCGCTCGAAGACGTCCAGACGGCCGCGCGCGAGGCCGGGCTGCTCGTGATCGCCGACGCGAAGCGCGGCGACATCGGCACGACGATGGAGGGCTACACGGCCGCCTGGCTCATGCCCGGCGCGCCGCTCGAGGCCGACGCCGTCACGCTCTCGCCCTACCTCGGCCCCGACTCCCTGCACGGAGCGCTCACCGCGGCGCTCCGGCACGGGAAAGGCGCGTTCGTGCTCACCGCGACGAGCAACCCCGAGGCATCCGTCCTCCAGTCCGCCGCCGTCTCCGACGCGGAAGGCGACGGCGAGTCCGTCGCCGAGCGCGTCGCGCGCGACGTCGGCTCGCACAACGTCGGGCTGCCGGGGGCCCTCGGCTCGATCGGCCTGGTCGTCGGCGCGACCGTCGATCGCCGCTCCTACGGTCTGAGCGACGTCGTGCTGGCCGGGACGCCCGTGCTCGCTCCGGGATTCGGGGCGCAGGGCGCCGAGCCGCGCGATCTGAAGCGCCTGTTCGGGTACGTCGCGTCGGGCGTCGTCGCCAACGAGAGCCGCAGCATCCTCGCCGTCGGCCCCGACCGCGTCGCCGCGCGCATTCAGGAGCGCGCCGAGCTGTACCGGGAGGCCCTGCGTGGCTGACGAGACACCCCGACCGGCCACGAGCACGCGGCCTCCCGAGGTCGACCGCGCCGCGGCATCCCGTCGCGCCGTCGCCGCCCGCCGGGAGCGCGCCGCACTCAAGCGCGACGTGACGATGCGCGTCATCGCGCCGCAGGAGCTGCTGCGCCGGGCGCTCGAGCACCCGGAGTCGCCCGCCGGAGCGATGCGCGTCACGGAGTTCCTCACCGCGATCCCCGCGATCGGCGAGGGCAAGCGCGACCGCATCCTGACCCAGCTCGCCATCTCGCCGGTCAAGCGCCTCGGCGGCCTCGGCATCCGCCAGCGCGACGCCCTGCTGCACTTCCTCGACGAGCGGATGCCGCAGCCCGCCCCCCGCGAGGGCCGCAGCAACCTCGTGGTGCTGGCCGGACCCACCGCCGTCGGCAAGGGGACGGTGGCCGCGCACATCCGCGAGCACCACCCGGAGATCCTGCTGTCGGTGTCGGCGACGACGCGCGCGCCGCGCCCCGGGGAGGTCGACGGCGAGCACTACTACTTCGTCGACGACGCCGAGTTCGACCGCATGGTCGCGGACGGCGAGCTGCTCGAGCACGCCACGGTGCACAACCGGTTCCGATACGGCACACCGCGCGGTCCGATCGACGCCGCGCTCGCCGAGGGACGCACGGTGCTGCTGGAGATCGACCTGCAGGGCGCCCGCCAGGTGCTCGCGGCCGAGCCGAGCGCGACGCTGGTGTTCCTCCTCCCCCCGAGCTGGGACGAGCTCGTCCACCGTCTCGTCGGCCGGGGGACCGAAGACGCGGAGGAGCGCGCCCGGCGCCTGCGCACCGCGAAGGTGGAGCTCGCCGCTCAGGGGGAGTTCGACTACCGCGTGGTGAACGACGACGTGGCGCGAGCCGCGGCCGAGGTCGTGTCGCTCGCGGGCTGAGCTGCGCGGGGTGTTCTCCGAGGGCGTCGTCGTCGGCGGCGTCGTGCCGTCTGAGCGCAGGATCGCGCGTGAGCGAAGGACCGAATCGGGGCATCTCATCCTTTCCTCACGCGAGACCCTCTGCTCGACCGCGTCGTCACCGGCCTGAGCGGGCCTGGTCCCGGCGGTGGAACCCCTGGGCGACGGCTCGCATGATCACGTCCTGCACAGCTGGCCAGTCGTCGACGACCTGGTGGTAGCCCACGCGGACGACGCGGTATCCCATGAGCAGGAGCTGCGCGTCGTGACGGACGTCCTGCTCGCGCTGCGCCCCCACATGCGTGCCTCCGTCGATCTGGAGGACGAGCCGGTCACCGATCAGGAAGTCCACCCGGCGGCCGGCGATCAAGGCCTGCGGAACGATGCGGACCCGCATCCATGCGAGCCTCATCGGGACGAATGTCTCAAGACCCGAATCGGCGAACGGATTCGCCTGCTCGAGCAGCCTGAGCGCTCTTCTCGGCAGAGGGAGACCGCGGAGGACGAGCGGATCGACCAGGCGCTTGTTCAGCGCCGACTCCCACACTGCCAGCGCCGCCTCGAACGGCTGACACATCGCGACGTTCACGAGCGTGTTCTCGAGCGCATCGAACAGAGCATCCGGATGCCGCGGCACGAGCGGGCGACGCCAGTGCACGACAGATCCCGGGTCGAGCTGGGGCGTCGCGGAGTGCACGTGCGCCGCGACGTGAAGGCCCGACGGCGACAGCACCCACAGCCCGCGTCGCCGCGCGTCCGTGACGCAGGTGATGAGCACCCCGCGCGCAGCCGCCTGGGCGGCGAGAAGATCCGCGTCGGCCGCGGCGACCCACGTGCGGCGGATCCTCGACAGCGTCCCGTCCCGCACGAGCTCGGCGATGACGTGCGGGCTGTGACCGTCGCGCACGAGCCGCTGCCGGCGCACGACGCCCCCGCCCGCGCGCACGGCGACGAGAACGGCCGAGCGGCGGGAGTCTTTCAGAGAGTGCACGGTCGAACTCTGCCGCCGCGCGCCGGCCCGGGGCCGCAGCATCCCCGAATTCGCCGTCCCGGCGCCGAGAACTGAGCCTGGGGAGGAACCGTGACCGGCCGGAAGCGCGACCGAGCGCAGGATCTTGCATGAGAAGAGGACGGATGCCGCGGGTGCGGTCCTGCGCCCGCGCCAGATCCTGCGTTCAAGCAGACGATCAAGGCGTCGGCACGGGGAGGGCGGGCTCGCAACCGGGACGCGCTAGAATGGGGAAATTGCGTGCCTGCGCCTCGCGCGGCCGCTCATCGACACCGAACCAGGAGGTTCCCATGGCCGGAACGAATCAGGGCATCATCGACCCGCCCATCGACAGCCTGCTCGACAAGGTCGACTCCAAGTACCAGCTCGTGATCTACGCATCCAAGCGCGCGCGTCAGATCAACGACTACTACTCCGACCTGCACGAGGGGAACCTCTTCGACAACGTGGGCCCGCTCGTGGACTCCACCGTCGAGGACAAGCCCCTCACCATCGCGATGCACGAGATCCACGAGGACAAGCTGCGCCTGCGCAGCGCCGAGTGAGTCGACCCCTTTTGTGACGGACCGTTGCGGTCCGTCCTGATGCCCCGGACGGCTGTCGGCTGTCCGGGGCATACTCGTGCCCACCCCCGTTCCGACCTGGAGACCCGATGACCGAGCTGCGTCTGTTCACCTCCGAATCCGTCACCGAGGGGCATCCCGACAAGATCTGCGACCAGATCTCCGACAGCATCCTCGACGCGATCCTCACCGAGGACCCGAACGGACGCGTCGCGGTCGAGACCCTCGTCACCACCGGCCTCGTGCACGTCGCGGGGGAGGTCTCCACGTCGGCCTACGTCGAGATCCCGGCGATCGTCCGCTCTGTGGTGAACCGCATCGGCTACACCTCCAGCGACACCGGCTTCGACGGCGACTCGTGCGGGGTGAGCGTGTCGATCGGCGCGCAGTCCTCCGACATCGCCGCCGGCGTCGACCGCGCATTCGAGCGGCGCGAGGGCGGCTCCGTCGACCCCCGCGACGAGCAGGGCGCCGGCGACCAGGGCATCATGTTCGGCTACGCCACCACCGAGACGCCGCAGCTCATGCCGATGGCCGCGTGGACCGCGCACCGGATGGCCGAGCGCCTCGCCGAGGTGCGCCGCAGCGGCGAGCTGCCGTTCCTGCGGCCGGACGGGAAGACGCAGGTGACCCTCGGGTACGAGGGCGCGATCCCGCGCACCGTGGAGTCGGTGGTGCTGTCGACCCAGCATCAGCCCGACATCTCGCAGAAGGCCCTCCGCGCGGCCGTGCGGGCCGAGGTCATCGAACCCGTGCTCGAAGCCACCGGGCTCGAGCACGGCGACGTCAAGTTCTACATCAACCCCGCCGGGCCCTTCGTCATCGGCGGACCCAAGGGCGATGCCGGCCTGACCGGCCGGAAGATCATCATCGACACCTACGGCGGCGCGGCGCGCCACGGCGGCGGCGCGTTCAGCGGCAAGGACCCGTCGAAGGTCGACCGCTCCGCGGCGTACGCCATGCGCTGGGTCGCGAAGAACGCCGTCGCGGCCGGCCTCGCCGAGCGCGTCGAGGTGCAGGTCGCCTACGCGATCGGCAAGGCCAAGCCCGTCGGCATCTATGTCGAGACGTTCGGCACCGGCACTGTGTCGGACGAGGTCATCACCGCCGCGATCCGCGACGTCTTCGACCTGCGCCCGAAGGCCATCATCGACAGCCTCGACCTGCTGCGTCCGATCTACGCGAAGACCGCGGCCTACGGGCACTTCGGCCGCGAGCTCGACGAGTTCACCTGGGAGCGACTCGACCGCGTCGACGAGCTGCGCGCCGCCGCCGGCCTGTGACGCCACCGCCGGAGCCGACGGACGGCGGGCGGATCCCCGACATCCCGGCGACCGCTCCGGCGCCGCCCGCCGGCACCCGACGCCGTGTCGCGCGCGTGCTCCTGGACTCGCCGCTGCCGCAGCTCGACCGGCTGTTCGACTACGCGGTGCCCGCACAGTGGCACGCGGATGCCGCACCCGGCGTCCGCGTGAAGGTGCCGCTGCGCTCGGCCGGGCGCACGGTCGAGGGCTTCATCGTCGAGCTCGCCGACGAGGAGCCGAGCGACCGGCCGCTGTCGGAGCTCGACACCGTCGTCTCACCGATGCCCGTGCTCACGCCCGGCCTCTACCGCCTCGCACGCCGTGCGGCCGATCGGGCCGCCGGCGGAGCATCCGACATCCTCCGCCTCGCCATCCCCAAGCGCATGGTCCGCGTCGAGAAAGTCTGGACGGCGGCGGCCCCGCCCGCCGTCCCCGTCATCGCGCCCGACACGCAGGCGTGGGCCGACGACGTGCTCGGCGTCTTCCCGCGGCTCGCACCCGCCCTGGCCGCGAACGAGCGGGTGGCGGTGGACGCCCCGCCGCACACCGGGCCGGCCGCGCGCCGGCCGACCGAGGGCGAAGAACCCGTTGAGGTCGGCGCCTGGGCGCATCTGCTCGTCGCGGCGGCCGCCCGCACGCTCGCCGACGGCCGCAGCGCCATCATCGTCGTGCCCGACCACCGCGATCAGGCGCAGGTGCAGCACGTCATCGACGCGCAGGGACTGACGGATGCCGCGGTGCCCGTCGACGCGCGCCGCAGCGGCCCCGAGCGCTACGCCTCGTTCCTGCGCACGCTCGCCGCCGCGCCCTGCATCGTCGTCGGCAACCGCTCGGCCGTCTACGCCCCCGTCGCGCGGCTCGGGCTCATCGCGATGTGGGACGACGGCGACGCCCTGCTCGCCGAGCCGCTCAGCCCCGGGGTGCACGCGCGCGACGCCGCGCTCATCCGACAGGAGCTCGACGACTGCGCGCTGCTGTTCGCCGGCCACACGCGCTCCGCCGACGTCGAGCGGCTGGTCGGACTGGGCTGGGTGCACGAGGTGACCTCCGCCCGGCGCGAGTCGCCGCGCGTGGTGCTGAGCGCCACGCGCGAGGGGGAAGCGCGCTCCGCCCGCGTGCCGTCCGCCGCCTTCGCCTCCGCGCGCGAAGCGCTCGCCCTCGGCCCCGTGCTCGTGCAGGTGTCGCGTCCGGGCTACGCCCCCGTGCTGGTCTGCGCGGAGTGCCGCAAGCCGGCGCGCTGCCTGCACTGCGCCGGGCCGCTGCACGCCACACGGCCGGGAGCGGTCCCCGAGTGCGGCTGGTGCGGTCGCGCCGCCGTCGGGTGGCACTGCATCCACTGCGAGTCCACACGCGTGCGCATGGCCTCGTCCGGAAGCGAGCGCACCGCCGACGAGCTGGGCCGTGCGTTCCCCGGCGTGCGGGTCATCGTCGCCGACGGTCAGCACCCGGTCACGCAGGTCGACGCGCGTCCGGCGCTGGTGGTGGCCACCCGCGGGGCCGAGCCCCTCGCCGTCGGCGGCTACCGCGCCGTCGTGCTGCTGGACGGCGACCGGATGCTGATGGCCGACGATCTGCGCATCGGCGAGGCATGCCTGCGCTGGTGGTCCAATGCCGCCGCCCTCGCCGCGCCCGGGGCGCCCGTGCACCTCGTCGGTGTCACGGGCGGCGTCGCGCGCGCCCTCGCGACCTGGACGCAGCCCGCCTACGCGCGCGCGGAGCTCGCCGACCGCGCACCGCTGCGGATGCCGCCGTCGGTGCGGGTCGCCGCCGTCGAGGGCACGGTCGCCGCGGTCGACACCGCGCTCGCCACGCTGCGCACCGACGTGCCCGCTCTCGACGACGAGGCGGTGCTCGGCCCGCTCACGGGGCCCGCCGACACCGACGGCCCCGCCTCCCGCGCCTTCGTCCGCTTCGACTACTCCCACGGCGGCGCCGTCACCGCAAGCCTCCGCGCCTCCGTCGTCGCGGAGGCCCTGCGCTCGCGCCGCCCGGTGAAAGGGCGCCCGCCCGGACCCCGCAATACACTCAGAGTCCGGGTCGACGTGCCCGACCTCGACCTGTGAGGAACCCGTCCATGCGTCTCGTCTTCGCCGGCACCCCCGATGCCGCCGTCCCCTCCCTGCGCGCCCTCGCTGCCTCCGCGCACGTCGTCGTCGGCGTCGTCACGCGCAGCGACGCGCCGCTCGGCCGCAAGCGCGTCCTGACCCCGTCGCCCGTCGCGCAGGCCGCGGAGGAGCTGGGTCTGCCGGTCATCAAGGCCGACCGATTGGATGCCGCGGCCACCGCCGCGATCACCGCCCTGGAGCCGGAGCTCGGCGTGATCGTCGCCTACGGCGGACTGGTCCGCGAGCCCCTCCTGTCGGCCCCCGACCACGGCTGGATCAATCTCCACTTCTCGCTGCTCCCGGCCTGGCGTGGCGCCGCGCCCGTGCAGCGCGCGCTCATCGCCGGCGACCGCGTCACCGGCGCGAGCGTGTTCCAGCTCGTGCCCGAACTGGACGCGGGCGACGTATACGGCGAGCTGCAGCATCCGATCGCCGACGGCACCACGGCCGGCGACCTTCTGGCAGCACTGTCCGTCTCCGGCGCGACGCTGCTGGAGGAGGTGGTCGACGCGATCGCGGCGGGCACCGCCACCGCCATGCCGCAGCAGGGCGAGCCCACTCTCGCGCCCAAGCTGGTGCTGGAGGACGGCCGCATCCCCTGGACCGACGACGCCGAGGCCGTGCTCGCGCGGATCCACGGCGTCACCCCCGAGCCGGGCGCGTGGACGATCCTGGACGGCGCCCGTCTCAAGGTGCACCGCGCCCGACGCCAGCAGGTCGCGGAGGTGCTCCCACCCGGGCGCTTCGCCGCACCGGGGGGCGATGTGCTCGTCGGCACCGGCACCGACCCCGTGGTGCTCGAGACCGTGCAGCCGGCCGGTCGCGGCACGATGTCGGCGGCGGACTGGTGGCGGGGCCTGCGGATCGAGTCGCTGGAGGCGGACGCGTGAGCGCCGTCCAGCCGGCACGGATCGTCGCATACGAGACCCTGCGTGCGGTGCACGAGTCGGATGCCTACGCCAACCTGCTGCTCCCGCGTGCGATCGAGCGCGCGCGACTGAACACCGCCGACGCGGGTCTCGCGACGGAGCTGACGTACGGCACCCTGCGCCGCCAGGGCACCTATGACGCGATCATCACCGTCGCCGCCGACCGCGCCGCCGCCGACATCGATCCGCCGGTGCGCGACGCCCTGCGCCTCGGCGTGCATCAGCTGCTCTCGACCCGCGTCGCCTCGCACGCGGCCGTCAACGAGTCGGTGCAGCTGGCACGGGATGCCGCGGGCCGGGGCGCGGCGGGATTCGTCAACGCCGTGCTCCGCCGCGTGTCCCGCGACACCCCGGAGGAGTGGATGGCCCGCGTCGAGCAGCAGGCCCGCTCCGATGACGAGCGCCTCGGACTCGTCACGTCCCACCCGGTGTGGGTGGTGCGCGCCTTCCGTCGCGCGCTGGCCGCCGAGGGCCGGGCCGACGAGCTGGCCGCCCTGCTGGAGTCCGACAACGCCTCGCCGAGCGTCACGATGGCCGCCCTGCCGGGACTCGCCGAGCCGCCGGCCGACGCGCGCCGCACGCCGTTCTCGCCCATCGGATTCCGGCTCGGCGGCGGAGACCCGGAGGGCGCGATCGTCGCCTCCGAGGGCCGTGTGCGGGTGCAGGACGAGGGCTCGCAGCTGGCCGCCCTCGCCCTCAGCCGCGCCGTGCCGGTGCGCGACGGCGAGCGCTGGCTCGACCTGTGCGCCGGCCCCGGCGGCAAGACCGCGATCCTGGCCGCGGAGGCCCTCGCGGGCGGCGCGCACCTCGACGCCAACGAGATCTCCCCGACCCGCGCCGGACTGGTGCGCCGGTCCATCGCCGGGGTGCCCGGCGAGGTCGACGTCCGGGAGGAGGACGGCCGCGCGCTGGCGTCCGAGAACCCGGGCCGCTACGACCGCATCCTCGTGGACGCCCCGTGCACGGGGCTGGGGGCGCTGCGGCGTCGCCCCGAGGCGCGCTGGCGCAAGTCGCCCGCCGACGTGCCGGAGCTGACGCAGCTGCAGCGCGAGCTGCTGGAATCGGCCGTCGTGGCCCTCCGGCCGGGTGGCATCGTCGCCTACGTGACGTGCTCGCCGCATCTCGCCGAGACGGCCGGCGTGGTCGCCGAGGTGCGCCGCGCGTTCGGCGACCGACTCGAGGAGCTCGACACCCGCGAGGTGCTCCGCCGCGTCGCCCAGCGCGACATCGACCTGCCGGAGCCGGTCCGCTCGCCGGGGGAGACCGGAGCCCCCTCCGGCCGGGCGCAGCTGTGGCCGCACCGCCACGGCACCGACGCGATGTCGATCACCCTCCTGCGCCGGCGCTGAGACGGCCGCGACCATAATGGAGCCGTGACCCCCTCCGACGCGGCCGGCGCCAGCGACATGCGCATCAACCCCAGCATCCTCGCGGCGGATTTCGTGAACATGCAGTCCGAACTGGCGCGCATAGCCTCCGCGGACTTCGTGCACGTCGACGTCATGGACAACCACTTCGTGCCGAACCTCACGTTCGGTCCGCAGATGGTCGAGCGCATCCAGGCCACCAGCCCGGTGCCGCTGGACGTGCACCTGATGATCGAGGACCCCGAGCGCTGGGCCCCCGGCTACGCCGAGCTCGGCGCGGCATCCGTCACGTTCCATCTCGAGGCCTCGACCGAGCCGGTCTCGCTCGCCCGGCGCCTCCGGTCGATCGGGGCCCGCGCGGGCGTCGCCATCAAGCCCGACACCCCGGTCGAGTCGCTCTTCGAGGTGCTCAACGAGTTCGACCAGATCCTCATCATGACCGTCGAGCCCGGCTTCGGCGGCCAGTCGTTCCGCCACGACACCGTCCCGAAGATCGCCGCGCTGTCGGCCGAGGCCCGCCGGCGCGGCAGCAGCGTCTGGCTGCAGGTCGACGGGGGAGTGAGCGCCTCGACGCTGGAGCACGCCGCGCGGGCGGGCGCCGACACGTTCGTCGCCGGATCCGCGGTCTTCGGCGCCGACGACCCCGACGAGGCCATCGCGACGCTGCGGGCCCTCGCGCACCGTCACTCCCACGCCCACCGCTGAACCGCCCGTCACCGTGAGCACGGCGATGCCCGGTACCCTGGCAGGGTGAAGACGTTCGACTCCCTGTTCGCCGAGCTCACCGCGAAGGCGGCCGAGCGACCCGAGGGGTCGAAGACCATCGCCGAGCTCGACGCCGGCGTCCACGCCATCGGCAAGAAGGTCGTCGAAGAGGCCGCCGAGGTCTGGATGGCCGCGGAGTACGAGCCCGACGAGGCCGCGGCGGAGGAGATCTCCCAGCTGCTGTACCACCTGCAGGTGCTCATGCTCGCGAAGGGGCTGTCGCTGGAGGATGTCTACCGACATCTGTGAGCGCGCCTCCACCGCCCCGCCCACGACCCTGAAAGCCCCTCCCATGCTGCGTATCGCCGTGCCCAACAAGGGCTCGCTCGCCGAGACCGCGACCGAGATGCTCGCCGAAGCCGGCTACGTCGGCCGCCGCGACCCCAAAGACCTGCACGTCATCGACCCGGTCAACGAGGTCGAGTTCTTCTACCTGCGCCCGAAGGACATCGCCACCTACGTCGGCTCGGGCGCGCTGGACGTCGGCATCACCGGCCGTGACCTTCTCAAGGACGCGCGGATGCCGGGGGCACAGGAGGTCGAGGCGCTCGGCTTCGGCGGCTCGACGTTCCGCTTCGCGGGCCGGCCCGGTCGCTTCTCCGATCTCGCCGACCTCGACGGCGTGCGCGTGGCGACCTCCTACCCGGGGCTCGTCGACGCCTTCCTCGACGCGCACGGCGTCGCGGTCGACCTCGTGCCGCTGGACGGCGCCGTCGAGTCGGCCGTCCAGCTCGGCGTCGCCGACGCGGTGGCCGACGTGGTCTCCACCGGGACGACCCTGCGCCAGGCCGGCCTGGAGATCTTCGGTCCCGTGATCCTGCAGTCCGAGGCCGTCCTCATCACCGGCCCGTCGCCGGCCGAGGGCGCGGACACCCTGCTCCGCCGTCTCCGCGGCATCATGGTGGCCCGCCGCTACGTGATGGTCGACTACGACCTCCCCGCCGACCTCGTCGACGCGGCGGTCGCCATCGCCGGCGGCGTGGAGTCGCCCACGATCTCGCCGCTGCGCGACCCCGCCTGGGTCGCCGTGCGCGTCATGGTCGCCCGCGGCGAGGTCAACCAGGTCATGGACGCCCTCTACGCGCTCGGCGCCCGGGCCATCCTCGTCACGGCGATCCACAACGCGAGGCTGTAGCGATGAGCCTCGCCTGCCGCGTCATCCCGTGCCTGGACGTCGCCGCCGGTCGCGTGGTGAAGGGCGTCAACTTCCAGAACCTCCGCGACATGGGCGACCCCGTCGAGCTCGCCCGCCTGTACTTCGAGCAGGGCGCCGACGAGCTGACCTTCCTCGACGTCACCGCGACCGTCCAAGCGCGCGACACGACCTACGACGTCGTGCGGCGCACCGCTGAGCAGGTCTTCATCCCGCTCACGGTCGGCGGCGGTGTGCGCAGCGCCGAGGACGTCGCGCGGCTGCTGGCCGTCGGCGCCGACAAGGCCGGCGTGAACTCGGCGGCGATCGCCCGGCCCGCGCTCATCGACGAGATCGCCGACCGCTTCGGCGCGCAGGTGCTGGTGCTGTCGCTCGACGTGAAGCGCTCCGACACCACCCCCTCCGGCTTCGTCGTCACCACGCACGGCGGACGCACCGAGACGACCCTCGACGCCCTCGCGTGGGCGCGGGAGGCCATCGAGCGCGGTGCGGGGGAGCTGCTGGTCAACTCCATCGACGCCGACGGCACGAAGGAGGGCTTCGACCTCGAGCTCGTCGGCCTCATGCGCGAGATCTCCCACGCGCCCGTGATCGCCTCCGGCGGCGCGGGCGCCGTGACGGACTTCGCCCCCGCCATCCGGGCCGGCGCGGACGCGGTGCTCGCGGCATCCGTCTTCCACTCCGGGCAGCTCACCATCGGCGACGTCAAGGCCGCCATGATCGCCGACGGACTGGACGTGCGCGCATGAGCGACACCGTGGAGGAGCGCATCGCGCGCGTCACCTTCGACGACCGCGGACTCGTCGCCGCCGTCATCCAGCAGTGGGACACGCGCGAGGTGCACATGCTCGGCTGGATGGACGCGGAGGCGCTCCGTCGCACCCTCACCAGCGGTCGCGTGACCTTCTGGTCGCGCTCGCGCCAGGAGTACTGGCGCAAGGGCGACACCTCCGGGCACATCCAGCTCGTACGCGGCGCGCGCCTCGACTGCGACGGCGACACCGTGCTGGTCGAGGTCGAGCAGGTGGGTGCGGCGTGCCACACCGGCGACCGCACGTGCTTCGACGCCGACGACCTGCAGCCCGTCGAGGGGCCTCAGCCGTGATTACCCGCGCACGGCTCCTAGCGGTCGTCGCCACGGCGCTGGTCGGCGCGCTCGGCGTGATCTCCTCCACGCAGACCTGGCTCACCGTCACCCTCGCCGACGGCGCCGAGCACCAGCTTCCCGTGGCGGGTGCGGCCGCCGTGCCGGTGCTGGCGCCCCTGTGCCTGGCGGTGCTCGCCCTCGGCGGCGCTCTCTCGATCGCGGGAGTGGTGCTGCGTCACGTCTTCGGCGCGCTCACGGTGCTCATCGCGGTGGCCCTCGCCGTCGTGACCGTGCCGGTGGCGTTCACGCTGCCCTCATCGGCTGTCGCCTCCACCGTCACCACCGCCACGGGCATCACCGGCGCCGACGCGGTGGCGGAGCTCGTCGAGTCCATCGCCCCGTCGCCGTGGCCCTACATCACGGTGCTGCTGTCCGCGCTCCTGCTCGCGGTCGGGGTGTTCGTCCTCCTCACCGCGCGACGGTGGCGGGGGAGTGGACGCCGTTACGAGGCGGAGGATGCCGCGTCCGCTCCGGCGCGGCCGCGAGACGCCGTCGACAGCTGGGACGACCTCTCCCGCGGCACGGATCCGACGGGATGACCCCGCTAGACTGGACAGGCGTGCGGCATGCCGCGCGGGCAACGATCCCCCTCGGAGGAAACCCATGAGCAACTCCATCGCCGACCCGGGCCACGGACACTCCCCGGCCGCCTGGACGGCCGTGATCATCATGCTCGTCGCCATCGCGATCGGCACCCTGTTCTTCGTCCTGGACATCCCGGCCGTCGTCTGGGCCTCCGCCGGTCTGGTCGTCGTGGGCCTGCTCGTCGGCTGGATCATGAAGCGCGCCGGCTACGGCGCCGGGGGTTCCAAGACCGTTCCGAAAGAGCACTGACGTGCTCGCCGACCTCACGGCCGGCGCGGTGCAGGACGCAGAGGCACGGGCGTCGTCGCGCCCGACCGCAGAGGTCGAAGCAGCTGCGCTGGCGCAGCCGTCCGCGCGTGACGCCCTGGCCGCCCTCGCCCCCGCCGACCGCGTGAAGATCATCGCCGAGGTGAAGCGCGCGAGCCCCTCGCGCGGCGATCTCGCCGACATCCCCGACCCCGCGCTGCAGGCGCTGCGGTACGAGGAGGGCGGCGCGTCCGCCATCTCCGTGCTCACCGAGGGCCGCAAGTTCAAGGGCAGCCTCGCCGACCTGGAGGCCGTCCGCGCGGCCGTCTCGCTGCCCGTGCTGCGCAAGGACTTCATCGCGACGCCCTACCAGGTGCTGGAGGCCCGCGCGTCCGGCGCCGACCTCGTGCTCCTCATCGTCGCGGCCCTCGATCAGCCCGTCCTGAGCGAGCTGTTCGGCCTCGTCGGCGAGCTGGGCATGACAGCGCTCGTCGAGGCGCACTCGGCCGACGAGGTCGACCGCGCCGTCGACGTCGGCGCCCGGCTGATCGGCGTCAACGCGCGCGACCTCACCACCTTCGACCTCGACCGCGACCTCTTCGGTCGCGTCGCCGAGCGCATCCCCGCCGGTGTCGTCAAGGTCGCCGAGTCGGCGGTGCTCACGCCCGCCGATGTCACCCACTACCGCTCGGCCGGAGCCGATGTCGTGCTGATCGGGGAGGCGCTGGTCACCGGCGACCCCGTGGCGACGCTCCGCAGCTTCCTGGGACACGGTTCCCCCGAGGCGTCGAGTCTTCGATCGGAGTCGAGATGACCCTCCTGCGCGAGGCCAAAGGCCCCTTTTTCGGCGAATTCGGCGGGCGGTACATGCCCGAGTCGCTCATCGCCGCCATCGACGAGCTCACCGCCGTCTACGAGGAGGCGATCGTCGACCCGGCCTTCCAGGCCGAGCTGACGCACCTGCTGCACAGCTACGCCGGCCGGCCCTCCGCCATCACGGAGGTGCCGCGCTTCGCCGCCCACGCCGGCGGCGGGCGCATCTTCCTCAAGCGCGAAGACCTGAACCACACCGGTTCGCACAAGATCAACAACGTCCTCGGCCAGGCGCTGCTGACCCAGCGCCTCGGCAAGACGCGGGTCATCGCCGAGACCGGCGCGGGCCAGCACGGGGTCGCGACCGCCACCGCGGCCGCCCTCTTCGGCTTCGAGTGCACCATTTACATGGGCGAGGTCGACACCGAGCGCCAGGCGCTCAACGTCGCGCGCATGCGCCTCCTCGGCGCCGAGGTGGTGCCGGTCACGACCGGCAGCCGCACCCTGAAGGACGCGATCAACGAGGCGTACCGCGACTGGGTCGCGAGCGTCGACACCACCAACTACATCTTCGGCACCGCTGCCGGCCCGCACCCGTTCCCGGCGATGGTGCGCGACTTCCAGAAGATCATCGGCGAAGAGGCCCGCGCGCAGCTGCTCGAGGAGGCCGGCAGGCTCCCCGACGCGGTGTTCGCGTGCGTGGGCGGCGGCTCGAACGCCATCGGCATGTTTGACGCGTTCCTCGACGACGAAGGAGTGAAGCTCTACGGCGTGGAGGCCGCCGGCGACGGCGTCGACACCGAGCGGCACGCCGCGTCGATCGAGCGCGGCCGACCCGGCGTGCTGCACGGCGCGAAGACCTACGTGCTGCAGGACGAGGACGGCCAGACCATCGAGTCGCACTCGATCTCCGCGGGTCTCGACTACCCCGGCGTCGGACCCGAGCACTCCTGGCTCGCCTCCATCGGCCGCGCCGACTACATCCCGGCGACCGACGACGAGGCCATGCAGGCCCTGCGCCTGCTGTCGGAGACCGAGGGCATCATCCCCGCGATCGAGACCGCGCACGCCCTGGCCGGCGCGCTGCGCATCGGCCGCGAGCTCGGACCCGACGCCGTCATGGCGATCTGCCTGTCCGGGCGCGGCGACAAGGACATGGACACGGCGGCGCGCTACTTCGAGCTCTACGACGCGCAGCAGAGCCCGGTCGACACGCCGCCCGCCGAGGATGCCGCCAAGGGCGAGGGGACCGAGCTGTGACGTCCCGCGTCGCCGCAGCCATCGACGCGGCCCGCGCGGAGGGCCGAGGGGCTTTCGTCGCCTACCTGCCCATCGGCTACCCCGACGTCGCGACCAGCATCGAGGCGGCCGTCACCCTCGCCGAGAACGGCGCCGACGTCCTCGAGCTCGGCCCGCCTTACTCCGATCCGGTGATGGACGGCCTCGTCATCCAGGAGGCGACCCAGCAGGTGCTCGCGAGCGGCTTCCGCCTGCGCGACATGTTCCCCGCCATCCGCGAGATCACCTCGCGCGTCGACATCCCCGTCGTGGTGATGACGTACTGGAACCCGGTGCTGCAGTACGGCGTCGACCGCTACGCCGACGACCTGCTCGCCGCCGGGGGAGCGGGCCTCATCACGCCCGACATCACTCCTGAATCGGCCGCCGAGTGGATCGACGCCAGCCGCCGCACGGGCCTGGACCGCATCTTCCTCGCCGCACCCACATCCAGCGACGAGCGCCTCGACCTCGTCGTGGAGAACTCCACCGGCTTCGTGTACACCGTCTCCACGATGGGCATCACGGGCGAGCGTGCCGAATTGGATGCTGCGGCCCGCACCCTCGTCGACCGTCTCCGTGCGCGCGGCGCGGAGAACGCCTGCGTCGGCATCGGCATCTCCAGCGCCGATCAGGTCGCCGGCGTGCTCGAGTACGCCGACGGCGCGATCGTCGGCACCGCCCTGGTGAAGGCGCTCCGCGACGGCGGGCTCGAGCAGCTCGCCGCGACGGCACGAGCGCTGACCGCCGGCACGTCCGCGGACGCGCCCGCCGGCACCTCTTCCCCGGGCGCAGAGCCCGCTCCGCACTCCCAGCAAGGATCACCCTCATGATGAACGCGGCCTCCGGCGTCCTCGCCAGCATCCCCAGCCCGCCGGTCAACGAGTTCTTCCTCGGCCCGATCCCGATCCGTTACTACGCGCTGTGCATCATCGCGGGGATCATCGTCGCCGTCCTGCTCACGAACCACCGCCTCACCAAGCGCGGTGCCGAGCCATGGGTTGTCATCGACATCGCCCTGATCGCCGTCCCGCTCGGCATCATCGGCGCGCGCATCTTCCACGTCCTCACGCACCCGGGGTTCTACTTCGGGGCGGGATCGAACCCGTGGAACCCGTTCGAGCCCGGCTCGGTGTGGGCGATCTGGGAGGGCGGCATCGCGATCTTCGGCGCCCTGCTCGGCGGTGCGGTCGGCGCGTGGCTCGGCTGCCGCTGGACCGGCATCCGGTTCTGGACCTTCGCCGACGCCCTGGCCCCCGGCATCCTGCTCGCCCAGGCCTTCGGCCGCTTCGGGAACTGGTTCAACCAGGAGCTCTTCGGCCTGCCGACCGATCTGCCGTGGGGTCTGGAGATCGCACCGGGCAACCCCGCACTGCCCGTCGGCCTGGCCCCGGGCACCCTCTTCCACCCGACGTTCCTCTACGAGGTCATCTGGAACACCATGGGCGTCTGCGTGCTCCTGTGGGTCGGCCACCGCTTCCGCCTGCAGTGGGGACGCCTGTTCGGGCTCTACCTCGTCTGGTACGGCGCCGGTCGCATCGTGTGGGAGTCGATCCGCATCGACCCCAGCGAGATCTACTTCGGCCTGCGCACGAACGTGTGGGCCGCCATCATCGGCGTCATCGTCGGCCTGGCGATCTTCTTCGTGCAGCGACGGCGCCACCCCGGCATCGAGCCGTCGCCCTACGTGCCCGGACGCGAATGGTCCCCGCAGGGGACTGTACAATCGCAGGACACCGAAGACTTCGTCGACGTGAGCGCACCCCCGGCCTCCGAGGGCACCACGACCGAAGTCCGTGAGGCCACCGCCACAAGCACCGCCGCCACGAAGTAGCGCTTCCCTCCGCGAGTCCCCGGGCCGACGTCGTCCCCTCCTGACCATGAATGTGAGGACGGCTGGTATGGCACCGAGTCCCCGTCTCCCCGTCTCGTCCGCCGGCTTCGACGCCTTCCCGCCGAAGCAGGGGATGTACAACCCTGCCTTCGAGAAGGACGCCTGCGGCCTGGCCATGGTCGCCACGCTCCGCGGCACGCCCGGTCACGACATCATCGACCTGGCGCTCACCGCGCTGCGCAACCTCGAGCACCGCGGCGCCATCGGCTCCGACGCCGGCACCGGCGACGGCGCGGGCATCCTGACGCAGATGCCCGACGCGTTCCTGCGCGCCGTCGTGGAGGCGGAGCTGCCTCCCGTCGGGGAGTACGCCGCCGGCATGATCTTCCTGCCGCTCGACGCCGAGGAGAGGCAGGCCCAGAAGGACGGGATCGAGCGGATCGCGGCCTCCGAGGGTCTGACGGTGCTCGCGTGGCGCGAGGTGCCCACGGCGCCCGACAACCTCGGCAAGCTGGCCCACGCCGCCCGCCCCGCCTTCGAGCAGCTGTTCGTCTCCTGCCCGGCGACCGACCAGACCCCGGCTCTGTCGGGCATCGAGCTGGACCGCCGCACGTTCCGCCTGCGTAAGCGCAGCCGGACCGAGCTCGGGGCTTACTTCGTGTCGCTGTCCTCGCGCACCCTCGGGTACAAAGGCATGGTCACGACCCTGCAGCTCGAGCCGTTCTACCCCGACCTGCAGGACGAGCGCTTCGCCTCGGAGCTCGCGGTCGTGCACTCGCGCTACTCCACCAACACCTTCCCGTCGTGGCCGCTCGCGCAGCCGCTGCGCATGCTCGCGCACAACGGCGAGATCAACACCGTCAACGGCAACCGCAACTGGATGCGCGCGCGGCAGTCGCAGCTCGAGTCCGAGCTCATCGGCGACATCCGCCCGCTGCTTCCCATCTGCACCGACGGCGCCAGCGACTCCGCCTCGTTCGACGAGGTGCTCGAGCTCCTCACCCTCACCGGCCGCAGCCTGCCGCACGCCGTGATGATGATGGTGCCCGAGGCCTACGAGAAGCAGCCCGACATCGACCCGAAGGTGCGGGCGTTCTACGAGTTCCACTCCATGCAGATGGAGCCCTGGGACGGCCCGGCCGCGCTCATCTTCACGGACGGCACGCTGGTCGGCGCGACGCTCGACCGCAACGGCCTGCGCCCCGGCCGCTGGACGGAGACCACCGACGGCCTCGTCGTCATCGGCAGCGAGACCGGCGTGCTCGACATCGCGCCCGAGCGCATCAAGCGCCGCGGTCGACTGCGCCCCGGCCGCATGTTCCTCGTCGACACCGCACAGGGCCGCCTGATCGAGGACGACGAGATCAAGCAGCAGCTGGCCGACCTGCACCCGTGGCAGGAGTGGCTCGACGCGGGCCGCGTGCGCCTCGCCGACCTCCCCGAGCGCGAGCACATCGTGCACCCCATCGCCTCGATAACGCGTCGCCAGCGCACCTTCGGCTACACCGAGGAGGAGGTGCGCGTGCTGCTGACCCCGATGGGGCAGAACGGTGCGGAGCCCCTCGGCGCCATGGGCAGCGACACGCCCGTCGCGGTGCTCAGCGAGCGCCCGCGCCTGCTGTTCGACTACTTCACCCAGCAGTTCGCCCAGGTCACGAACCCGCCCCTGGACTCGATCCGCGAAGAGGTCGTCACCTCTCTCGCGCTCGGCCTCGGCCCGGAGCGCAACCTGCTCGACTGGGGTCCGGAGCATACCCGCACCGTCACGCTCGACTTCCCGGTGATCGACAACGACGAGCTGGCGAAGATCCAGCACATCGACACCGCGCTGCCCGGACGCACGTCGGTGACGATCCGCGGCCTGTACCGCGTGGAGGCCGGCCACAAGGGCATGCAGAAGCGCATCACGCAGATGTGCAACGAGGTGGACCAGGCCATCGAGGACGGCGCCGAGTTCATCGTGCTCAGCGATCGCGACTCCAACAAGGACCTCGCGCCCATCCCGTCGCTGCTCATGCTGGCCGCGGTCCACCATCACCTCATCCGCCGCGAGACCCGCATGAAGGTGGGTCTCGTCGTCGAGGCCGGCGACGTCCGCGAGGTGCATCACGTCGCGACGCTGATCGGCTACGGCGCCTCGGCGGTGAACCCCTACCTGGCCATGGAGACCGCCGAGTACCTCGTGCGCGCCGGCTACATCACCGGGATCACCCCCGAGAGGGCGGTCAAGAACCTGATCTACGCGCTCGGCAAGGGCGTGCTGAAGATCATGTCGAAGATGGGCATCTCCACGGTGTCCTCCTACGCGGGCGCCCAGGTGTTCGAGGCCGTCGGCCTGTCCGACGCGTTCATCGACGCGTACTTCACCGGCACCGAGTCCAAGCTCGGCGGCGTCGGCATCGAGGTCATCGCCGCCGAGAACGCCGCGCGCCACGCCTACGCCTATCCGGAGGATGCCGCGGCCCGGGCGCACGAGCGGCTGTGGACCGGCGGCGAGTACCAATGGCGCCGCGACGGATCGCCGCACCTGTTCAACCCCGACACGGTCTTCCGGCTGCAGCACTCCACGCGCGCCCGCCGCTACGACATCTTCCGCGAGTACACGAAGCTCGTGGACGACCAGGCCAACGAGCTGAAGACCCTCCGGGGACTCTTCCGCCTGCGCACCGACGGGCGCCACCCGGTGCCCCTCGACGAGGTCGAGTCGGTCGCCTCGATCGTCAAGCGCTTCTCCACCGGTGCGATGAGCTACGGCTCCATCTCGCAGGAGGCCCACGAGGTGCTGGCCGTCGCGATGAACTCCATCGGGGCGAAGTCGAACACCGGCGAGGGCGGCGAGGACGTCGACCGCCTCCTCGACCCGGTGCGCCGGAGCGCGATCAAGCAGGTCGCCTCGGGTCGCTTCGGGGTCACGAGCCTGTACCTCACTCAGGCCGACGACATCCAAATCAAGCTCGCCCAGGGCGCCAAGCCTGGCGAGGGTGGGCAGCTGCCGCCGACCAAGGTGTACCCGTGGGTGGCGCGCACGCGTCACGCGACCGCCGGCGTCGGGCTGATCTCGCCGCCGCCGCACCACGACATCTACTCGATCGAAGACCTCAAGCAGCTCATCTTCGACCTCAAGCGCTCCAACCCGAAGGCCCGCGTGCACACCAAGCTGGTGAGCCAGTCGGGCATCGGCGCGGTCGCGGCGGGTGTCGCGAAGGCGCTGAGCGATGTCATCCTCGTCTCCGGCCATG
Source organism: Microbacterium jepli (assembly GCF_047237905.1). Classification (NCBI taxonomy): domain Bacteria; kingdom Bacillati; phylum Actinomycetota; class Actinomycetes; order Micrococcales; family Microbacteriaceae; genus Microbacterium; species Microbacterium jepli. The sequence continues at coordinate 2,077,993 of NZ_JBDFLW010000005.1, forward strand.
ACGGCGGAACGGGCGCGAGCCCGCTCAACTCGCTCAAGCACGCCGGCACGCCGTGGGAGCTCGGCCTGGCCGAGACGCAGCAGACGCTCATGCTCAACGGCATGCGCGACCGCGTGGTGGTGCAGGTCGACGGTCAGCTGAAGACGGGCCGCGACGTCATCATCGGCGCGCTGCTGGGCGCCGAGGAGTTCGGCTTCGCCACCGCGCCGCTCGTCGTGTCGGGCTGCATCATGATGCGCGTCTGCCACCTCGACACCTGCCCGGTGGGGGTTGCGACGCAGAACCCCGTGCTGCGCGAGCGCTTCACGGGCAAGCCCGAGTTCATCGTCACCTTCATGGAGTACATCGCCGAGGAGGTGCGGGAGTACCTCGCGGCACTCGGCTTCCGCTCCCTCGACGAGGCGATCGGCCACAACGAGCTCCTCGACGTCGGGGGCGCCGTGGAGCACTGGAAGACGAGCGGACTCAACCTGCGGCCGATCCTCGAGGGCCCCGCCTTCGCCGACGACGTCCCGCGTCGCAACCTGCGCGGACAGCTGCACGAGCTGGAGGAGCACTTCGACGTGGGCCTCATCGGGCGCGCGCAGCACGTCATCAACCACGGCGGCTCCGTCACCATCGACCTGCCCATCCGCAACACCGAGCGCGCCGTGGGCACCATGCTCGGCAACCGCGTGACGCTGGCGCACGGCCAGAACGGACTGCCGTCGGGCTCGATCACCGTCAACCTCACCGGCTCCGCGGGGCAGTCGTTCGGCGCGTTCATGCCCGCCGGCATCACGCTCCGGCTCGAGGGCGACTCGAACGACTACGTCGGCAAGGGCCTGTCGGGCGGCCAGATCGTCGTCCGCCCGCCGCGCGCCGCCACCTTCGACGCCTCGCAGAACGTCATCGCCGGCAACGTCATCGGCTACGGCGCCACGCAGGGGACGATGTTCCTGCGCGGCGTGGTGGGGGAGCGGTTCTTCGTCCGCAACTCCGGCGCGACGGCGGTCGTCGAGGGCGTGGGCGACCACGCGCTCGAGTACATGACCGGCGGCCTGGCCGTCATCCTCGGCGACACCGGGCGCAACCTCGGCGCAGGCATGTCGGGCGGGACCGCGTACGTCTACCGGCTCGACCCGGCCAAGGTCAACCGCGAGGCGCTCGCCGGCGGCGAGCTGGTGCTCGGCGAGCTCGGAGCCGGCGACGCGGAGATCCTCCGCGATCTGCTGGAGCGCCACGTCGCCGAGACCGAGTCGGAGCTCGCCGCTGACCTGCTCCGCGACTTCGACGCGCAGCTCGCGTCGTTCACGAGAGTGCTGCCGCGCGACTACGCGGCCGTGCTGGAGACCCGTCGGACCGCGCTCGCCGAGGGGCTCGACCCCGACGGCGACGTCGTCTGGAGCCGCATCCTGGAGGTGACCGGTGGCTGATCCCAAAGGCTTCCTGAAGATCACGGAGCGCGAGCTCCCGCCCCGTCGGCCCGTGCCCGTCCGCATCATGGACTGGCGCGAGGTCTACGAGAACGTCGACGGCGCGGTCATCCGCCGCCAGGCCGGACGCTGCATGGACTGCGGCATCCCGTTCTGCCACAAGGGCTGCCCGCTGGGCAACCTGATCCCCGAGTGGAACGACCTCACCTGGCGAGGCGAGGGCCGGTCGGCCCTCGAGCGGCTGCACGCGACGAACAACTTCCCGGAGTTCACCGGCCGGCTCTGCCCCGCGCCCTGCGAGAGCTCCTGCGTACTGGGCATCAACCAGCCCGCGGTCACGATCAAGCAGATCGAGGTCTCGATCATCGACGAGGCCTTCGCCAACGGCTGGGTCGAGGCGGAGCCCCCCGGGCGCCTGACCGGCAAGACGGTCGCCGTGGTGGGGTCGGGCCCCGCCGGGCTCGCGGCCGCGCAGCAGCTGACCCGCGCCGGCCACACCGTCGCGGTCTACGAGCGCGACGATCGCATCGGCGGCCTCATGCGCTACGGCATCCCCGACTTCAAGATGGAGAAGCGTCAGCTCGAGCTGCGGCTCAAGCAGATGCGCGACGAGGGCACCCGCTTCCGCGCGGGCGTCGAGATCGGCGTCGACATCGCGTGGGACGACCTGCGCAACCGCTACGACGCCGTCGTGGTGGCCACCGGCGCCACGGTGCCGCGTGAGCTGCCCATCCCCGGACGCGACCTCGCCGGCATCCACTTCGCCATGGAGTACCTGACGGAGTCGAACAAGGCGACCGCCGGCGACCGCGTGCCCAACCAGATCACCGCGGAGGGCAAGCACGTCGTCGTCATCGGCGGCGGCGACACCGGCGCGGACTGCATCGGCACCGCGCACCGGCAGGGCGCGCTGAGCGTCACCAACCTCGCCATCGGCAAGCAGCCCCCGGAGGAGCGCCCCGAGCACCAGCCGTGGCCGATGACCCCGACGCTGTTCGAGATCGCGTCCGCGCACGAGGAGGGCGGAGAGCGCACCTACCTCGCCTCCACGGTGGAGTTCCTCGGCAACGACGGCGGCGAGGTCCGCGCGCTGCGCGTGGCGGAGACCGCATTCGTCGACGGCCGCCGCGTGCCCCGCAGCGGCACGGAGCGGGAGATCCCCGCCGACCTGATCCTCATCGCGATGGGCTTCACCGGCCCTGAGCAGGAGTCGGTCGCCGCGCAGCTGTCGGCGCAGTTCACCGACCGCGGCAACATCGCCCGCGCGGACGACTACCAGACCTCGGCGCCGGGCGTCTTCGTCGCCGGCGACGCGGGCCGCGGACAGTCGCTCATCGTGTGGGCCATCGCCGAGGGTCGCGCGGTCGCCGCGAGCGTCGACGAGTACCTCATGGGCGAGACCGCCCTGCCCGCCCCCGTGCGTCCGCACGATGTCGCGATCGGTCTGCTGCCCGCGTAGTCTGACTGACGTCGATCGACACCCCCCACCCCTTCCCGGAACCCGGAGAACACACGGATGAGACGCGCCAAGATCGTCGCCACGCTCGGGCCCGCCACCTCGTCATATGACCAGGTGCGAGCCATCATCGATGCCGGCGTCGACGTCGCCCGCCTGAACCTCAGCCACGGCGACTACTCGGTCCACGAGGCCAACTTCGCCAACGTCCGCAAGGCCGCCGACGACGCGGGTCGCCCCGTCGCCGTCCTGGTCGACCTGCAGGGCCCGAAGATCCGCCTCGGCAAGTTCGAGAACGGACCGCACGACCTCGCCGCCGGCGACATCTTCAAGATCACCACCGAGGAGATCCTCGGCACGAAGGAGATCGTCGGCACCACGTTCAAGGGTCTGCCGAACGACGTCAAGCCCGGCGACTTCCTCCTCATCGACGACGGCAAGGTGCGCGTGGAGGTCGTCGAGACCGACGGCACGGTCGTCACCACCCGCGTCATCGTGGGCGGACCGGTGTCCAACAACAAGGGCATCAACCTCCCCGGCGTGGCCGTCAACGTCCCGGCGCTGAGCCAGAAGGACGAGGAGGACCTCCGCTGGGGCCTCAACATCGGAGCCGACCTCATCGCGCTGTCGTTCGTGCGCGACGCGAAGGACGTCCAGCGCGTGCACGTCATCATGGCGGAGGAGGGGCGTCACGTCCCGGTCATCGCCAAGATCGAGAAGCCGCAGGCCGTCGACAACCTCGAGCAGATCATCGACGCCTTCGACGGCATCATGGTCGCTCGCGGCGACCTCGGCGTCGAGCTGCCCCTCGAGGCCGTGCCCATCGTCCAGAAGCGCGCCGTCGAGCTCTGCCGCCGCATGGCGAAGCCCGTCATCGTCGCCACGCAGATGCTCGAGTCGATGATCGAGAACCCGGTGCCCACCCGCGCCGAGACCAGCGACGTCGCCAACGCCGTCCTCGACGGCGCGGACGCGGTCATGCTCTCGGGCGAGACCAGCGTCGGCAAGTACCCGGTCGTCGTGGTCGAGACCATGGCCCGCATCGTGGACTCGACCGAGGAGCACGGCCTGGAGCGCATTCAGCCCCTCACCACCAAGCCCCGCACGCAGGGCGGCGCCATCACGCTGGCCGCGCTCGAGGTGGCCGAGTTCGTGGAGGCCAAGTTCCTCTGCATCTTCACCGAGTCGGGCGACACTGCCCGCCGCATGTCGCGCCTGCGTCCCCGCATCCCCATGATCGGGTTCACCCCCGACCCGGCGATCCGACGCCGCATGGCGCTGACCTGGGGCGTGAAGTCGACGCTGGTGGAGCACGTCGTGCACACCGACCGCATGTTCATCCAGGTCGACGACTACTTCCTCTCCAACGACCTGGCCGAGGTCGGGGACAAGGTCGTCGTGATCTCCGGATCCCCTCCCGGAATCATCGGCTCGACGAATGACATCCGCATCCACAAGATCGGCGACGCCCTGCACGGCAAGGCTCCGATCTACCAGGCGGTGCAGCAGTAGGCACAGCCTTCACTGCAACGGCGACGGCCGCGTTCCCCCGGGAACGCGGCCGTCGCCGTCGTCACGCCACCCGTCGCAGCAGATCGCCCTCCTGCACGACGTCCAGGGCGAGCACCTTGTACCCCTCCGACGGGAAGAACACGGTCAGGCGGTCGGGGTCGACCTCTACGACGCTGCCCTCGCCCCACGCGGCGTGCCGCACCGTCGAACCCGACGGGAACGGGGCGGGCGCGGCATCCGGCTCCTCCTCGTGGGCGGATGCGGTGCCTGCGCGGCACGTGTCGCAGTGACCGCAGGGCTCGTCGAGCTCGTCGCCGAAGTACGACAGCAGCACGCGGCGCCGGCAGTCGCGCGTCTCGGCGTAGCGGCGCATGACCTCGAGTCGCGACACCTCGATGCGCTCCCGGCGATCGGAGGCCTCCACGGAGCGCGCGACGACCTGTCGCGTGGTGAGCGCTCCGACCGCCTCGATGCCCGCGCGCGTCATGCGCACCGCGCCCGCCTCGACGAGGAGGTTGACCACGCCCGTGATCGCGCGAGAGGACACCCGCACCGCCAGCGCCAGCGCGGCGGCGCGGATCGGCACGCGCGCGGCCACCACCGCCTTGTACGCGGCTTTCAGTCGCGCGCGGTCGACGCTGCGGGAGGTGAAGTACTTGCGGATGCCGAGGTCCTCGGAGCGGTAGAACAGCACGGCCCGCGCCGCCTCGCCGTCGCGGCCGGCGCGACCGACCTCCTGGTAGTAGGCGTCGAGCGATTCGGGCACCGAGGCGTGCACGACGAAGCGGACGTCGGGCTTGTCGATGCCCATCCCGAAGGCGCTGGTGGCCACGACCACGTCGACGTCGCCGTCGTGGAACGCCTGCTGGACCGCACGACGATCCTTCGCCGGGAGTCCTGCGTGGTAGGCGAGGGAGCGGATGCCGCGCTCGGCCAGCGCGGAGGCGTACTCCTCGGTCTCGCGCCGCGTGGCCGCGTAGACGAGCCCGCAGCCGCCGAGCTCCACCACCAGGTCGAGCAGGTGCTGCCGTTTCTCGTTCTCGTCGGCGTGCCGGCGCACCTCGAGGTCGATGTTGGGGCGGTCGACGCCCTGCACCACGAGCAGCGGATCATCGAGCGACAGACGCCGGGCGATCTCCTCGCGAACGGGCTCGGCCGCCGTCGCGGTGAGCGCGACGGTCGGCGGTCCGCCGAGGCGTTCGCGCGCGTCGCCGAGCCGCAGGTAGTCGGGCCGGAAGTCATGGCCCCATGAGGCCACGCAGTGCGCCTCGTCGACGACGAGCAGCCCGACGTCGAGACCGGCCAGCCGATCGAGCACCTCGTCCTTCGCCAGCTGCTCGGGCGCGAGGAACAGGAACCTGATGTCGCCCGACTCCGCCTGCACCCAGGCGTCCTCGATCGCCCGCGCGCCGAGCGACGAGTTGACCGCCGCTCCCCGCGGGGCGGCCGGCGCCGCGGACAGCTGCTCGAGCTGATCCATCTGCAGCGCGATGAGGGGCGAGACCACGAGCGTGAGCCCGTCCCGCAGCGCCCCCGCGAGCTGATACACCGCGGACTTGCCGGCGCCGGTCGGCATCACCGCGACGACGTCGCGGCCTTCCAGCAGCGCCTCGACGCTGCGCCGCTGCCCGTCCCGCACCGATTCCCACCCGAACAGCTCCCGTGCCGCCCGGTCGATCCTGTCTGCGCTCAACGCGTCCTCCGCTCGATGAGCATTCAGTCTCATCGAGCCTCCGGACACCGGCCGGAGGGATTGACAGCGCGGCGAAGATGGTCTTCCGCCAGGTGGTACCGGTGGTGGGACTCGAACCCACATGCCCTCACGGACAACCGATTTTGAGTCGGTCGCGTCTGCCATTCCGCCACACCGGCCCGCACACTCGCGGAACGACCCTACCGCAGAGACCCGCGCCGTCCGGGGCTCGACCCCAGGGCGCCCGTCACCGGTGGATGGTGCCCCCGTGCTCCCGGGACGCCTCCGTCGTACGTCGTCGACGGGTCCGTTGGGATGTCGCGCCTTTGTGGCCGTAGGATTCAATCGTGACTGACCAAGAGCCGACGGCAGAATCCTCGTCCACCGCCCCTCGTCGCGTGGTGGTCGCCGAGGACGAATCGCTGATCCGTCTCGACATCGTCGAGATCCTCCGCGACAACGGCTTCGACGTCGTGGGCGAGGCCGGCGACGGCGAGACCGCCGTGCAGCTGGCCACCGAGCTCCGCCCGGACCTGGTCATCATGGACGTCAAGATGCCCCAGCTCGACGGCATCTCGGCGGCCGAGAAGCTCAGCAAGAACCACATCGCGCCCGTCGTCCTGCTCACCGCCTTCAGCCAGAAGGAGCTCGTGGAGCGCGCGAGCGAGGCCGGTGCGCTGGCGTACGTCGTCAAGCCGTTCACGCCGAACGACCTCCTGCCCGCGATCGAGATCGCGCTGGCCCGCTACGAGCAGATCATCACGCTCGAGGCCGAGGTCGCCGACATGGTCGAGCGCTTCGAGACGCGCAAGCTCGTCGACCGGGCCAAGGGCCTCCTCAACGAGAAGATGGGGCTCAGCGAGCCCGAAGCGTTCCGCTGGATCCAGAAGGCGTCGATGGACCGCCGCCTCACCATGCAGGACGTCGCCAAGGCGATCATCGAGCAGCTCGCGCCGAAGAAGGCCTGACACCTCTCGATGACCGGATGCCGCGGCATCCGGTCAGCCGGCGGGCGCGTCCTTGATGAGGTTCGTGATGCGGATCGTGCTGCACCGGCGGCCCTGATCGTCGGAGCAGACGATCTCGTGGACGGTCATGCTCCGCCCGAGGTGGATCGGCGTGCACACGCCCGTCACGAGGCCCGACGTCGCCGACCGGGTGTGGGTCGCGTTGATGTCGACGCCCACGGCGAGGCGTCCGGGACCGGCGTGCAGGTTCGCGGCCATCGAGCCGAGCGATTCGCCCAGCACCACGTAGGCACCGCCGTGGAGCAGACCCACCGGCTGGGTGTTGCCCTCGACCGGCATGGTGGCGACGCAGCGCTCCAGGGTGAACTCCACCCATTGGAAGCCCATCTTCTCCGCGAGGGTGCCCATGCCGCGGCGGGCCGCCCATTCGAGTCCGTTCATGTCGGCGGGGGGCTGGTCGCTCATAGGTCGCTCTCGACGTCGGGATTCGTGTCGGCACCGCTGGCTAGGCTGGGACGGTGACGGATCCTTCGAAGCCTACCCTTCTGGTCGTCGACGGCCATTCGCTGGCCTACCGGGCGTTCTACGCCCTCCCGGTCGACAACTTCTCCACGAAAGACGGGCAGCACACGAACGGGATCTACGGGTTCCTCGCGATGCTGATCAACCTCATCAAGGCCGAGAAGCCGACGCACATGGCGGTGGCCTTCGACACGTCGCGGCAGTCGTTCCGCACGCGCGCCTACACGGAGTACAAGGCGAACCGCTCCGAGACGCCGAAGGAGTTCCAGGGCCAGATCCCGCTCCTGAAGGAGTGCCTCGCGGCGATGAGCATCCACGTGCTGGCCAAGGAGGACTTCGAGGCCGACGACATCCTGGCGACCCTCGCCACGCAGGGCGCGGAGGCCGGCTACGACGTGCTCGTCTGCTCCGGCGACCGCGACACGATCCAGCTCGTCAACGACCGCGTGACGCTGCTCTACCCGAACGTGCAGGGCGTCTCGCAGCTGAAGCGCTACGACGCGGCGGCCGTGCGCGAGCGCTACGGCGTGGAGCCGGAGCAGTATCCCGACATCGCCGCCCTGGTCGGCGAGACGAGCGACAACCTCCCCGGCGTGCCGAAGGTGGGGGAGAAGACCGCCGTCAAGTGGCTGAACCAGTTCGGCTCGCTCGAGGCGCTGCTGGAGAACGCCGACAAGGTCACCGGCGTCGTGGGCAACAACCTGCGCGAGCACCTCGACGACGTGCGCCGCAACCGCACCCTGAATCGCCTGCTCACCGACGTCGAGCTGCCGGTCACGCCCGAGCAGCTCGAGGTGCAGCCCATCGATGCGCAGGCCGTGCGCGAGATCTTCGCGCAGCTCGAGTTTCGCACGCTGCTGCCTCGCGTCTTCGAGGCCGCGGGCATCGACCAGGCGATGGCCGCACAGCCCTCCGCCCCCGGGCAGGCCGCACCCGCGCCGACCGAGCCGACGCCCGCCGAGCTCGTGCGCTGGGTCGAGGAGGCCGAGGGCGAGGTCGCCGTCACCCTCACCACCCACAGCGGCCACCCGCAGCGCATCGGACTGGCCGTGCCGACCGCGGTGGTCGAGGCCGAGTGGAGCGACGAGCTCGCCGACGCCCTCCGCCCCTGGCTGGAGTCGGATGCCCCGAAGGTGTTCACCGACGCGAAGGTGCAGGTCAAGGCGCTCCGCCGCGAGGGCGTGCGCCTCGACGGTCTCGTCTTCGACACGATCCTCGCGGGCTGGCTGCAGCGCCCGAGCTTCCCCGACAAGACGCTCGCCGACCTCGTCGACCGCTACCTCGGCGAGAAGCTCCCGGAGGCCGACCCCCAGCAGCTCGTGCCCGAGGACGACGGCGCCTCCCTCGGCCAGCTGTCCTGGTACACCCTCCGCGTCGCCGAGGCGCAGCGCGCCGAGCTCGCAGAATCCGTGGCATCCGTGCTGCGCGACATCGAGCTGCCGACCCTGCATACCCTCGCGGACATGGAGCTGGCGGGCGTCGCCGTCTCCCATGAGAAGCTGTCCGGCTTCTCCGCCGAGCTGGCCGCGCGCGCCGACGCGATCGCGCAGGACGCCTACGCCGCCATCGGCCGCGAGGTAAACCTCGGCTCGCCCAAGCAGCTGCAGGAGGTGCTCTTCGAGGAGCTCGCGCTGCCGAAGACCCGCAAGACCAAGACCGGGTACTCCACGGATGCCGCCGTCCTGGCCGATCTGCAGGAGAGCAGCCCGCACCCGTTCCTGAACCTGCTGCTGCAGCACCGCGAGGCCACCAAGCTCCGCCAGATCATCGAGTCGCTCGACACCGCGATCGTCGCCGACGGGCGCATCCGCACCACGTACGTGCAGACGGGCAGCCAGACCGGCCGGCTCTCGAGCACCGATCCCAACCTGCAGAACATCCCGATCCGCAACGAGGAGAGCCGCCGCATCCGCTCGGCGTTCGAAGTGGGCGAGGGCTACGAGGCCCTGCTGACGGCCGACTACTCGCAGATCGAGATGCGCATCATGGCGCACCTCTCGGAAGACCCCGGGCTCATCGAGGCCTTCAACTCGGGGGAGGACACGCACCGCTTCGTCGGCTCGCGCGTCTTCAACGTCGACCCCGCCGACGTCACGCCCCCCATGCGCACGAAGGTGAAGGCGATGTCGTACGGCCTCGTCTACGGCCTGTCGGCGTTCGGGCTGTCCAAGCAGCTGCGCATCGACCAGTCCGAGGCGAAGCAGCTCATGATGGAGTACTTCTCGCGCTTCGGCGCCGTGCGCGACTACCTGCGGTCGTCGGTCGAGCAGGCGCGCATCGACGGCTACACCGAGACGATCTTCGGCCGCCGCCGCCCGTTCCCCGATCTCACCAGCCCCAACCGGGTGCTGCGCGAGAACGCCGAGCGCGCCGCGCTGAACGCTCCCATCCAGGGAAGCGCCGCCGACATCATGAAGGTCGCGCTGTTCAACATCCACCAGGAGTTCACGGCGCAAGAGCTGTCGTCGCGGGTGCTGCTGCAGATCCACGACGAGCTCGTCGTGGAGGTGGCGCCCGGGGAGTGGGATGCCGCGGAGCGCATCGTGCGGGATCGCATGGGCGATGCGGCGTCCCTCACCGTTCCCCTCGACGTGCAGATCGGCCGCGGCGCGGACTGGAACGAAGCCGGGCACTGACCTGATTGTCGGGAACGGGACGCGCTCCTAGGCTCAAACCATGACGGATGCATCACGCACACCCACCCCGGTCGACACGATCGCCGACGCGTGGGTCGATACCCTGGCCGAGCTCGCGCCCACCCTGGCGACCTACATCGGGCGCAACGAGCACAACGACCGCTTCGGCGACTACTCCCCGGAAGGCGCGGACCGGATGGCGGAGGCCGCCCGCCGCGCGCTGACGGCGCTCGAGGCCGCCGACCCCGTCGATGACATCGACCGGGTCACGCAGGAGGACCTGAGCCGCGAGCTGCGCCTCGACCTCGCCGTGCACGAGGCCGGCTGGCACCTGCGCGACGTCAACGTCATCGCCTCTCCCGCGCAGGACATCCGCGCCGTCTTCGACCTCATGCCCACCGACACCTCCGACGACTGGAAGGTCATCTCCACCCGCCTCTCGGCGCTGCCCGACGCCGTCGACGGCTACATCGCGACGCTGCGCGAAGGCATCTCCCGCGGTGTCGTACCCGCACGCCGCCAGGTGTCGGAGGTGGCCACCCAGATCGGCCGCTACACCGCCGACACCGGGTTCTTCGCCGAGTTCGCCGGCGGTGCCGCTCCTGCGGAGGGTCAGCTGCCGGCATCCCTCGCCCGCGAGCTCTCCGACAACGCCAACGCCGCCCGCGTCGCCTACGACCGTCTCGCCGGCTTCCTGCAGCGCGAGCTGGCGCCCGCCGCGGGGGAGGAGGACGCGGTCGGCCGCGAGCACTACGCCCTGCAGTCGCAGCGCTTCCTCGGGGCCGTCATCGACCTCGACGAGACGTACGAGTGGGGCGTCGAGGAGCTCGCGCGCATGGTCGCCGAGCAGGAGTCGATCGCCGATGAGATCAAGGCCGGCGCCTCCGTCGAGGAGGCCGTCGGCTTCCTCGAGTCCGACCCGGCGCGACGCCTGCACGGCACCGAGGCGCTGCAGGAGTGGATGCAGCGCACGAGCGACCGCGCCATCGAGGAGCTCGGCCGCACGCACTTCGACATCCCCGAGCCGATCCGCCGGCTCGAGTGCATGATCGCGCCCACCCAGGAGGGCGGGATCTACTACACCGGCCCGACCGACGACTTCTCGCGGCCCGGCCGCATGTGGTGGTCCGTGCCCGAGGGCGTGACCGAGTTCGACGCCTGGCGGGAGCTCACCACCGTCTACCACGAGGGCGTTCCCGGCCACCACCTGCAGATCGCGCAGGCCGTCTACAACCGCGGGGAGCTCAACTCGTGGCGCCGGCTGCTGGCCGGCACGTCGGGCCACGCCGAGGGATGGGCCCTGTACGCCGAGCGCCTGATGGAGCAGCTGGGCTTCCTCGACGACCCGGCCGACCGGCTCGGCATGCTCGACGGCCAGCGCATGCGCGCCGCGCGTGTCGTGCTCGACATCGGAGTGCACCTGAAGAAGCCGCGCCCCGACGGCCAGGGCAACTGGGACGCCGACTACGCGCTGCAGTTCATGCGCCGCAACGTCAACATGTCCGACGAGTTCGTGCGCTTCGAGGTCAACCGCTACCTCGGCTGGCCCGGCCAGGCGCCGTCGTACAAGGTCGGGCAGCGCATCTGGGAGCAGGCGCGCGACGACTACGCGGCGGCCCGGGGTGACGCCTTCTCGATCAAGGAGTTCCACAAGAAGGCGCTCGACATCGGGGGCGTCGGTCTCGACACCCTGCGCACCGCGCTCGAGCGCGCCGTCTGACCGGTTCCCGGGGCGGGTCCTCCCCGCCCCGGGAATAGCCGCGCCCCGTGCGCGTTTGTATGCATGCGCATAGACACGCCTCGTCGGGAGGCGCCGCGCCGAGGAGAGAACGATGACCGAGCACGATGCATCCGCGGTGGAGCTGGGCCTGGACACCTTCGGAGACGTGACCGTGGATTCCACGGGCACCCGCGTCAGCGACGCGCAGACCGTGCGCAACGTCGTGTCGCAGGCGGTGCTCGCCGACGAGGTGGGTGTCGACTTCTTCGGGGTGGGGGAGCACCACCGCAAGGAGTTCGCGATCTCCAGTCCCGAGGTGGTGCTGGCTGCGATCGCCGCCCGGACCGAGCGGCTGAAGGTCGGCACCTCGGTGACGGTCCTGTCGTCGGATGACCCGGTGCGTCTGTTCGAGCGCTTCGCGACGCTCGACGCGCTCTCGGAGGGACGCGCCGAGGTCACCCTCGGGCGCGGGTCGTTCATCGAGTCCTTCCCCCTCTTCGGCTACGACCTGCGCGACTACGAGGCACTGTTCGAGGAGAAGCTCGACCTGTTCACGAAGCTCCTCGACGAGGAGCCCGTGACCTGGAACGGCACGACGCGGGCATCGCTGGACGCGGCCGACGTGTATCCGAAGACCGGATCGCGCCTGAAGGCCTGGGTCGGCGTCGGCGGATCTCCCGAGTCCGTCGTGCGCACCGCGCGGCACGGCCTGGGCCTGCTGCTCGCCATCATCGGCGGGCCGGCCGAGCGGTTCCGCCCGTACGTCGACCTCTTCCACCGGTCCGTCGACAGCTTCGGCCATGACGCGCTCCCGATCGGCGTGCACTCGCCGGGGCACATCGCCGAGACCGACCAGCAGGCGTGGCACGAGGCGTACGCCGGCTTCGAGGCGATGAACAACACGATCGGCCGCGAGCGCGGATGGCCTCCCTACAGCCGCATGCGCTTCCAGCACGACGTCGGACCCGAGGGAGCCATCTACTCCGGCTCGCCCGAGACCGTCGCGCACAAGATCGCGCACACGGTGCAGCTGCTGGGTCTGGACCGCTTCGACCTCAAGTTCTCGACGGGCACGCTGTCGCACGAGCACATGATGCGTTCCATCGAGCTGTACGGCACGAAGGTCATCCCGCTCGTGCGCGACATGCTGGCCTGAGCCCGGCGCGCCGACGCCTACGATGACCACATGACGGATGCCGCGCCCGCGACCGCGACCGACGACTCGCCCGCCGACCGGCTCGACCGCCTTCCCCTGAACCGGAAGCACCTGAAGGTGCTCACCGGCTCGGGGCTCGGCTGGGCGCTGGACGCGATGGACGTCGGCCTGATCTCGTTCATCATCGCGGCACTCGCCGTGCAGTGGCAGCTGGTGCCGGGTCAGACCGCGTGGATCGCCTCCGTCGGCTTCATCGGCATGGCGATCGGCGCCACGCTCGGCGGGCTGCTGGCCGACCGCTTCGGGCGCCGCCAGGTCTTCGCCCTCACGCTCATCGTCTATGGCGTCGCGACGGGGGCGAGCGCCCTCGTCGGCGGACTCGCACTCCTGCTCGTCTTCCGCTTCTTCGTCGGGCTCGGCCTCGGCGCCGAGCTCCCGGTCGCCTCCACCTACGTCAGCGAGTTCGCGCCGGCGCGCATCCGGGGGCGGCTCATCGTCATCCTGGAGGCGTTCTGGGCCATCGGGTGGACCGCGGCCGCGCTCATCGGCTACCTCGTGATCCCCGGCTCCGCCGACGGCTGGCGCTGGGCCTTCGCGCTCGGAGCCGTTCCCGCCGTCTATGCGCTCGTCGTCCGCTGGGGGCTCCCCGAATCCGCGCGCTGGCTCGCGGGACGCGGCCGCGTCGTCGAGGCGGACGCCGTGGTGCGGGAATTCGAGGCCGCAGCCCCCGTCGGCAGCCGGCGAGCGGATGCCGCAACCGCGCCCGAGCGGATGCCGGTGGCCGCAGCATCCGTCGCCCCGGTCGTCGCTCCGACCACCCGCCAGCGCCTGGCGGCGCTGTGGTCCGCGGAGTTCCGCGCACGCACGGGCAGCCTCTGGCTCGTGTGGTTCTGCGTCAACTTCTCGTACTACGGCGCGTTCATCTGGATCCCGACGATCCTGGTGTCGCAGGGATACGACCTGGTCCGCTCGTTCGGCTTCACGCTCATCATCACGCTCGCGCAGCTGCCCGGCTACGCGGTGGCCGCGTGGCTGATCGAGGTGTGGGGCCGACGGCTGACGCTGTCGGTCTTCCTCGCCGGATCGGCCGTCGCCGCCGTCCTGTTCGGCACGGCGGGCTCCGAGGCCATGATCATCGGCACGGGGATGGCGCTGTCGTTCTTCAACCTCGGCGCGTGGGGCGCACTGTACGCGGTGACCCCCGAGATGTATCCGACCTCGATGCGGGCCACGGGCTCGGGCTGGGCGGCCGGCGTCGGGCGTCTCGCGTCCATCGCCGCACCTCTCACCGTGCCGCCTCTGCTGGCCCTCGGCGGCGCGCCCGCGCTCTTCGTGGTGTTCGCCGCGTTCTTCGCCGTCGCCGCGCTCGCCGCCTGGGGACTCGCCGACCGACGGGGTGCCGCGCTCGACGACCGCTGAGCCTAGGCTGGGCCGGTGCCGTCCATCCGCTTCGTCGCCATCGGCGACTCCTTCACCGAGGGCGTCGGCGACGACCTGCCCGACGGCCACGTGCGCGGATGGGCCGACCTCGTCGCCCAGGGCTGGGCGGCCTCCTCGAGCGCCCCCGTCGACTACGCCAACCTCGCGATCCGCGGCCGGCTGGTCTGGCCCATCGTCGAGCAGCAGCTGGAACCCGCGCTGGCGCTCGGCCCCACGCACCTGTCGTTCAACGGCGGCGGCAACGACATCCTCCGTCCGCGCGCGTCGGTGACGCGCATCGTCGACGCGTTCTCGCACGTGCTGCGCCGCTGCGACGAGGAGGGCGTGCAGCTCATCCTGCTGTCGGGCGCGAACCCCTCGGCGCAGCTGCCGCTCGGTCGCGTCTTCCAGCGCCGCGGCGACCTGCTCAGCGCCGCCGTCGAGCAGCGCATCGCCGACCGGCCCGATGTGATCCGCGCGTACAACTGGCCCGACGCCGAATTGTCGCGCCCCGCCTACTGGTCGGAGGACCGACTGCACATGAACGCCCGTGGGCATCACCGGGTGGCCGCGCGCGTGCTCGAGGCGCTCGGCGAGACGCCGCCGAAGGAGTGGTGGTCGCTGCCGGAGATCGACGCCGCGCGTCCGACCGGTCGGCAGTACTATCGCGAGTACGTCGGACCGTGGGTGCGTCGCCGCCTCACGGGCACGTCGTCCGGCGATGACCGGCACGCGAAGTACGCCGCCTGGACGCGCGTCGAGCCCTTCGTGGCCTGAGCGGGCGCGTCAGGCCTCGCCGGCAGACATCCATGCCCCCCAGGCTAGAGCGCCGGGTCGGTGGCGACGTGATGACCTGACATCCTGGGGAGATGCCCGATGACCGCTCGCCCATTCGGATCGACGTCGATCTCGTCCGGTGCGACGACGCCGTCACCCGGGTGACCCACGTCGCCATGACCGAACCGGGCCCGTCGCGCCCGTTCGTGCTGGTCGCAGGGCTCGGGGTGGCCTCGACGTACTTCGAGTTCCTCGCCCCCACCCTGGCGCACCGCGGCGACGTGTACTCGCTCGACCTCCCCGGCTTCGGCGGTCTGCCGAAGCCGTCCGCGCAGCCCGACACCGCGTTCTTCGCCGACCAGGTCGAGGCCGTCCTCGACCGCTTCGACCTGGCGAACCCGGTGCTGCTCGGACACTCGATGGGCACGCAGGTCGTCGTCGAGGTGCTGCGGCGGCGTCCGCACATCAGCCACGCCATCCTCGTCGGGCCCGTGGTCGACGACAGGGAGCCGGGAGCGCTCATCCAGGCCGTGC
Source organism: Microbacterium jepli (assembly GCF_047237905.1). Classification (NCBI taxonomy): domain Bacteria; kingdom Bacillati; phylum Actinomycetota; class Actinomycetes; order Micrococcales; family Microbacteriaceae; genus Microbacterium; species Microbacterium jepli. Next base: position 2,093,801 of record NZ_JBDFLW010000005.1, read on the forward strand.
GCTTCGCGCAGTCGTCTCTGCACGAGTCGCTCCACCTCGCCATGACGGCACTGGCCGCCTACCTGCTCTGCGGCACCGGCTACTTCCTGCGCACGCTGCCGGCGATGCTGCGCTTCCGGATGCTGGAGCAGATCGCGCCCGTCACGGCGAAGGTGCTCCTCATCCGCGGGGAGTTCGACCGCTCGTCGCCGCGGCGCTTCCATTCGCGGATCGTCGCGGCCGCGCAGGACGCGTGGCGCTGGGAGATCGAGGGCGCGGCCCACTCCGTGATCAACGGCCATGCGATCGGCGTCGCGCGCCTGGCCGTCCGGCACCTCGACGGCCAGCTGCCGCGGAAGGGGCGGATGCCGGAGGCGCAGGCCGCCCTGCCGCCCGCCCGCCACGCCGATGTGCGCATGGTGCTCGCCGCGGTCGGAGCCCGGGTCCGCGAGTGGTTCAGCGCGCTCCGGCAGGACCCGCGCGGAGTCGAGGCCTCCAAGCGGCTGCACGCGCGCATCCTGTGGGAGGCGTACGACCCGGATCGGTGACGCGGCACTGCACGATCGCCGCCGCCGCGCCACCCTTTGCGTCCGACAGGATCGCCATGGTCTGATCGCACGACGACCCGCGAGGAGCCCGATGTTCACCGTCATCGAAACCGCCGTGATCGACCACCCCGTCGACGAGGTGTTCGCCTTTGTGAGCGACGGCGCCAGCCGCCCGCTCTGGGACCCCTCGGTCATCTCCGAGGAGCTGCTGTCGCCGCCGCCCATCGGTGTCGGCAGCCGCCTTCGCTCGCGCATGACGGCCGTCGGTCGCGAAGTGGAGTTCCAGTTCCGGGTCACGGACTTCGACGCCCCGCGGCGCATGCGCATCACCAGCGAATCGGGCCCGCTGCCGACCACGGTCACCTTCGACCTCACGCCGGACGGCGAGCGCACACGGCTGGTGGCGCGCATCGACGGCGAGCCGACCGGCATGATGCGCCTGGTCGAGCCGATGATCGAGCAGGGCGTGCGCAGCAACCTCTCCACCGGCGTCGCGCGCATCCAGGCGCTCCTGGAAGCCCGCACCGCGCGCGGACGATGACGGCATAGCGGATCCGCGGACGAGCGCAAGCCCCCGGTCGTATCGATCGCGCCTTCTAGCGTGGCGGTATGCCGCAGGAGGATCAGTACAGTCTCGTCAACCCGGTGACCCGATACGACCGTGTCGAGCCGCCCATCCAGCACCAGCCCGAGCCCGGCGTGCAGGCACGCATGACTCCCGTGCCCGACCTCGGCGAGGCCACGTATCGCGGGACCGGCCGTCTCGACGGCCGCCGCGCGCTCATCACGGGCGGCGACTCCGGCATCGGGGGAGCGGTGGCCATCGCCTTCGCCCGCGAGGGCGCCGACGTCGTGATCACCCACCTCCCGGGCGAGGAGGAGGATGCCGCGCACATCCTCTCGCTCGTCGAGGACGCCGGTCGCCGCGGCCGGGCCATCGTGGCCGACATCTCGGACGCAGAGACGTGCCGCCGTCTCGTGGCCGATGCGGCCGACTTCCTCGGGGGACTGGACATCCTGGTCAACAACGCCGGCAAGCAGGTCGCCGTCGACCGGCTGGAGGACCTGAGTGACGAGCAGTTCGAATCGACGTTCCGCACGAACGTGTTCGCCAACTTCTGGATCACCAAGGCGGCCATGGCGCACCTCCGCGAGGGCGCGAGCATCATCAGCACCGCCTCCCTCGAGGCGTACAAGCCCGCGCCCGATCGCCTCGACTACGCCGCCACCAAGGCGGCGATCAACAACCTGTCGAAGGGGCTCGCCCAGCAGCTCGCGCCGCGCGGCATCCGCGTGAACGTGGTGGCGCCGGGACCCGTCTGGACGGCACTGCAGGTGTCGGGAGGGGTCTCGGACGAGCAGATGGCCGCCTTCGACGACGAGAACACCTATCAGCGGTCGGGCCAGCCGGCCGAGCTCGCCCCCGCGTACGTGTACCTCGCGTCGGCGGAGTCCGGCTACGTCTCCGGCGCCACGCTGAACGTCAACGGCGGCATGGTCACGCCGTGACGGCGCCGGCCTGCACCGTCTTCTTCCTCCCCGGGCTCGGCCTCGACGCCGCCGCCGCTCTGCCGCTCATCGCGGAGCTCGACGCCCGCTTCCGTGTGATCGGCATAGACCTGCCCGGCCAGGGCGGGTCGGAGGACGCTCCCGACGGCTCCGTCGACGCCCAGGTGGATGCGGCCGTCGCGGTCATCGAGCGTGACGCCGACGGCGGTCCGTGGCTGCTGTGCGCGCACAGCATGGGCGGCAAGATCGCCGCGCGCATCGCCCAGCGCGTGCGCGACGGCGAGGTCGCGGCCTTCGGCCTGATGGGTCTCGTGCTGCTCGCGCCGTCGCCGCCGCGACCGGAGCCCCTGCCCGATGAGAAGCGGGTCGAGATGCTCTCCTGGGTCGCAGACGGGCCCATCTCCGAGGACGACGCCCGCACGTTCGTCCAGGACAACGTCGGAGCGTCGCTGCCCGAGGTGTGGGAGCGCGACGTCGTCGACACGGTCCGCACGATGTCGCCGGTCGCCTGGCGCCGCTGGCTCGAGCAGGGGAGCAAGGAGGATCTCGCAGCATCCATCGGCGTGCTGGATCTCCCGTGCGTCGTGCTCGGCGGCGACGCGGACGAGCTGCTGGGCGCGTCCGCACAGCCGACGCTGCTCGCGGACGTCTACCCGCGCGCCCGGTTCGTCACGCTGCCGGGCGCCGGACACCTCCTCTCGTACGAGCGGCCGGAGGCGGTCGCCGCGGCGATCTCCGAGATATGGGAGGGCATCGAAGAGCAGCGCGCGCCCGTGCCCGCCGAGTGGGGAAGACTCATCGCCTCGCCGCGCACCACACCGCGGGTGCGCAGCACCCTCGCCCGGCGCGCACTGGCCGACGCGCCCGACTACGAGCCCCGGGCGCTGACGAGGACCCAGCTCGACCTGCTGCGGTCGATCGCCGACCGCCTCGTGCCGCAGCCTGACAGCGGTCGCGTCGACATCGCCGCCCGGGTCGACGCCGAGCTCGCCGCCGGCGGCGGAGACGGGTGGCGACCCACCGACGCCCTCTCCGATGACGAGGCCTACCGCCAGGGCCTCGACGACCTCGCGGCCTCCTGGGACGAGGATCCGGATGCTGCGCTGGAGGCCGTGCTCGCGGGCGAAGGCGTTGCCGGAGGCGCCGGCGACGGCGAGTCGCTGCGACGCTGGTTTCAGGACGTGCGCGTCGATCTCACGCGGGAATGGCTGATCCACCCCGCCTCGCTGGCGCGCATCGGCTATGACGGCTTCGCGACCGGCGCGGAAGACGTCGCCTTCGCCGGCTACCGCACGCTGAAGGCCGGCGTGCGCGACGACTGGGAGCCGTCCGACCTCGGGCGACCCGCACCCCACGAGCAGACCGGAAGCGACGCATGAACCTCGACGGGATGAAGACCTACGACGACGATGAGAGCGTCGACGTCGTGGTGGTCGGCACCGGCGCCGGAGGAGCCCCGCTCCTCGCCCGGCTCGCCGAGCGCGGCCTGCGCGTGGTCGCACTCGAGGCGGGCCCGAATCACGACCCCGCCGAGTCCACACCCGACGAGATCGACGCGACCGCGATCAACTGGATGTCCAGCCGCTTCAGCGGCGGAGATGCGCCCACCGCGTTCGGTCCGAACAACAGCGGGTTCGGCGTGGGCGGCGGCACCGTGCACTGGGGCGCGTTCACGCCGCGGCCCGACGCGCGCGATCTTCGGCTCCGCACCGAGACCGGGCTCGGCGCCGACTGGCCCGTCGATCCGGACGAGCTCACGCGGTATCTCGTCGAGGTCGAGGCGTACATCGGCGTGTCCGGTCCGACGCCGTATCCGTGGGATCCGTCGCGGACCTACCTGTACGCACCCCCGCAGCGCAACGCGCCGGCCGACCTCATGGCCGTCGGCACCGCCGCGCTGGGCATCCGCGCCACCGATGCCCCCGCCGCGATCATCACGCGAGACCGCGACCAGCCGTACCATGGTCTGCGCCACGCCACGACGAACGTGGGCTCGATCCACCAGGGCGAGCGGCACGGCTCGAAGGCGACCACCGCGATCACCTACCTGCCCGCCGCCGTCGCCGCGGGTGCCGAGATCCGGCCGGAGTCCGTCGCCATCGGCATCGAGCAGGACGGGCGCGGACGGGTCACCGCCGTGATCTACCGTCGCGACGGCGTCGAGCGCCGCCAGCGATGCGAGGCTCTCGTGCTCGCCGGCGGGGGAGTGGAGACACCCCGCCTGCTGCTCCACGCCGGCATCGCGAACTCCAGCGGCATGGTCGGCCGCAACTTCCTCGCGCACGGCGCGGTGCAGGTATGGGGCCGCTTCGACGAACAGATCCGCGGGTACCGCGGCTATCCGTCCGCCCTCATCACCGAGGACTTCCTCCGGCCCGCCGACGCCGACTTCGCCGGCGGCTACCTCCTGCAGAGCCTCGGCGTGATGCCGTTCACCTACGCGACCTCGCTCGTGCGCGGCGGCGACCTCTGGGGGCAGGAGCTGATGGACGAGCTGGATGCAGGCCGCTACAGCGCCGGCATCGGCATGAACGCCGAATGCCTCCCCGCCGACGGGAATCGCCTCGAACTCTCGACCGAACTCGATGAATGGGAGCTCCCCAGGGCGACCATCACCTTCTCGCCGGGCGCGAACGAGAAGGCGATCGACACCCATGCCGTGCGGACGATGACGAGCATCCTCGAGGCGGCCGGCGCGCGCTCCACCCGCGTCCTCGCGCGCAGCGCGCACACGCTGGGCACCTGCCGGATGAGCGATGACCCGGGGGAGGGGGTCGTCGACGGCGAGGGACGCGCGCACGACATCGACAACCTGTGGATCTGCGACAACTCGACGTTCCCCAGCGCGCTCGCCGCCAACCCGGGCCTCACACAGATGGCGCTGTCGCTGCGCACCGCGGATCGGATGCTCGCCGGACGGTGAGGACGGTTGCCGGCGCATCGCTCGCCGGCAACAGCACGGCGGCTCGTCGGTCGTTCGGCGTGCGCGAACGCCTCTAGCGTTCCCTTGTCATATGCAATATATTGCGTATCGCAGGAGTCGTCGGGTGCCGTGCCGCCACACCCGTCGAGGGAGTGGTGGGCGCGGCATCCGCACATCGAATGAGGAGACTCCATGAACACCGACATCACCAACGTCGTGCTGGTGCACGGCGCTTTCGCCGACGGCTCGGGCTGGCGCAGCGTGTACGACCGACTGACCGCGCGAGGCATGCGCGTCTCGATCGTGCAGAATCCACTGACGTCGCTCGAGGACGATGTGGCGGCCACCACCCGCGTGCTCGACCAGCAGGACGGGCCGACAGTGCTCGTCGGACACTCCTGGGGTGGCACGGTGATCACCGAGGCCGGACTCCATCAGAACGTCGCCGCGCTCGTCTACGTCGCCGCGCTGGCGCCCGATACGGGGGAGACCAGCGCCCAGCAGTACGCGGGCTTCGCCGCGACGCCCGAGTTCGTGATCGACATCGGGGAGGACGGATATGGCTTCCTCGCGCGCGACAGCTTCGCGCGTGGCTTCGCGGCGGATCTCGACGAGGACGAGGCGGCGTTCCTGCGGGACTCGCAGGTGCCCGTCAACATGTCGGTGTTCGCCGCGCCCGTGACCCACGCGGCGTGGAGGGAACGGCCGACGTGGGCGGTGATCGGCAGCGACGACAAGGCGTTCGACCAGGCGATGCTCCAGCACATGGCCACGCGCATGGGCGCCGAGATCACCACCGTCCCGGGGAGTCACGCGGTCTACGTCTCGCAGGCCGACGTCGTCGCTGACGTGATCGCCGAGGCCGCGGGGGCCGCCACGGCCTAAGGTGTCGTCATGAGACGTGCGGGCCTGGCGGTGGCGATCGCGGGAGCTCTGCTGCTCGCGGGCTGCACCGCCGGTCCCGAAGTGTCCGCCGACGGTTCATCGCCGATCTTCGATCGTCCGCGCGCAGCCGATGACGCCCTGCCGGAGGGCTACTGGGGCAGCGTCGCCGAAGACACCAGCAGGTACGTGGGGGAGGACTCCGCGGGAAACGCCTATTGGGCGGTGCGGAATGGGGATGACGCGGAGTGCATCGTCGACCTCCCCGTGGACCACGCCGGCCCGTCCGTCTTCTGCGGCGGTCCCGGTGTGACCGGAACGACGACGGACGGCCGGGTGATCGAATTCGCGTCGTCTCCGAGCCGGCTCACCCCGGCGATAGCGGAGCTCGTCGGGGACACGCTGCTCGTGAAGGCGTCGAGGTAGGGGCCGCTCACGAGCCCTCGTCGAGGGCCGTCGGTGTCGCGGTCGGCCAGAGCGGACGAGACGCCTGCGCCGCGTCGAGCAGCGGCTGGACATCGATCGCCGTCAGGGTTTCGAGCACATCGCGCGCAGGCCACTCGACCGCCACCTGCAGGGTAGACAACGGGGGGAGTGGCCAGACCCAGAAGTCACGCGTCCAGGAGTCCGCGAACACGGCGGGGCGTCCCGCGCCCTCCAGCACAGGTCCGGCGACGTCCATCTCCTCGATGTCCTGCGCGCCGGCCCACGGCGACTCGTCCTGGGTCGTGATGCGCCTGCCGTCGGAGTAGGCGATGCCCCAGCGGAACCCTGCCGGTGCGAAGCGGTCATCCAGCTGGCCCCGTCCGTGCGCACGGTCGAGATAGTCCCAGACTCGATTCCGCGCACGCCGCCCGGTGTCGGAGATTCGGATGACGATGCGCAGCAGCATCCCTCGGGGGAACACGCGCACGGAGTCGAGAAGGATCACGGTCGTGTCCGACCGTCCGAGCTCCCGGTTGATCAGGATGGGCACAGCCGCCCAGTGCCAGGGCGGTCCCGTCCACTCGGGGAGAAAGGTCGGCAGGTGATCGTCGTCGTCGTACGGCGGCACCTCGACATCGCGGAAGAAGGAGTCCGTCACGTTCGCCTCATCGATCGGTGGTGAGAGTCAGGTCGACGACGGAACGGCAGTCGCTCCGACCATCGGGAGCATCCATGGAAACGACTCGGCGGAACGTCATCGACCCAGTGTGCCCCCACAGGGTCGTGCGTGACACAGCCAGCACCAGTCGGGTCGTCGACCGCCGCTGACTCCGTGACGCCGAAGAAGGGACTGCGGGGAGCGGGGCGGGGCCCGCCTCAATCGCCAAGCTGACATAATGTGCATTATCGGCAATTGGCGGTAGTGACCGGAACCGCGAGAGCGAAACCCTCCAAAATCCGAAACACGGCTCGGCAGCTCGCAACGGCAATCCTGACGTCGCCAAACAAGAGCCCGCTCAGACGGCGTCCTCCAGGCGCGGGCGGGTGAAGCGGTACCCGGCGTCCGTCAGCACCTCCGGCACCGCCCACCGGCTCTTCAGCACCAGCTCGGGCTCGGTGCGGAGCACCCACATGGCGGGCTCCAGCATCCATCTCCACGCCGGCAGCCCGACCGGCATGCCGACCGCCTCCCGGAGGGTGCGCATGAGCGTGCGGTTGTCGACCGGATGCGGCGACGCGAGGTTCACCGGACCCGAGATGTCGTCGCGCTCGATGAGAAAACGCACCGAGCCGACGACGTCGTCGATGTGGATCCAGCTGAACTTCTGCCGACCCCGGGTGCGGTGCCAGGTCGAGCGCTCGAGACCGCTCGCGTGCTCGCCGATGCCGCGGTACCGCCGGTGCGGGAACCACCAGGAGTCGATCTGCGGCCCGCCCACGCCGAGCCGTGCCAGCCGGCGCAGGATGTTCGGCGCGGGACCGTCGCCCAGCACGATGGCCATGCGCAGTGCGACGCGACGCGTACCCGGCAGGTCGCCCTCGAACAGCTCCGCCTCCCACGCCCGCGCCACGTCGACCGAGAACCCCGACCCGATGGTGCCTGACGACTCCGTGTTCGCGCGCCGCATCTCGTGACGGTAGATCGTCGAGGTCGAGGCGTTGAGCCAGACGGGCGGAGGGGATGCCGCGGCCTGCACCGCCTCGCGGAGGGCACGCGTCGTCTCGACCCGCGATCTCAGCAGCTCGCGCCGGTTCGCATCGGAGTACCGGCAGTTCACCGACTTGCCGGCCAGGTTGATGAGCACGGCCGCGCCGTCGACGGCCCGCGCGAGGAGCTCCGGGTCATCCCATGTCACGGCCTCGCGGCGACCGATGCGGCGGATCTCGAAGCCGTCGTCCGCCAGGGCGCGCGCCAAAGCCTTCCCCACGAAGCCCGATGCTCCGGCGATCACTGCGACACGTGACATCGACATCTCCCCCATGGCCGTCGGCATGACCGCTCCCCTTCACGCTAGCGGCGCGTCGGCGGCGCGGGAGCACGCACCATAGGCTCGAACAGTGCTGGATGCGCTGACGGGCTTCGTGGTGGTGGGCGTCGCCATCCTCGTCGGCTGGATCATCGGGCGCATCGACCTCCTCGGCGAGCACGCCCGCCCGGTCCTCAGCCGCCTCACCTTCTTCGTGCTCTCGCCGTTCCTCCTCTTCGTCGTGCTCTCGCAGGCCAACGTGCAGACGCTCTTCTCGTCTCTGCTGCCCGTCTCGGGCATCGCCGCGGTCGTGGTGATCGCGCTGTACACCCTCATCGCGCGCCTCGTCTGGCGCCGGGACACGGCCGAGACGGTCATCGGCGCGCTGTCGGCGGGGCAGGTGAACTCGAACAACATCGGCATCCCGCTGTCGCTCTACCTGCTCGGCAGCGCCGCCTTCCCCGCGCCGGTCATCCTGCTGCAGCTGCTCATCTTCACGCCGGTGACGCTTGCGATCCTGGATGCCGTCACCTCTGGTCAGCGCGCCTTCTTCCCCGTGCTGCGGCGCACGGCGACGAACCCGATCCTGATCGGCTCCGTGTTGGGCACCCTCGTCGCCGTCACCGGCATCGACCTGCCGCACGTCGTCATGGACCCCGCCCAGCTCATCGCCGACGCGTGCGTGCCGGTGCTCCTCATCAGCTACGGGATCTCCCTGCACGGACAGCGGGTGCTCGGCGCGCACGGCCGTCGCCGCGACGTGCTCGTCGCGTCCGCGCTGAAGCTCCTCGTCATGCCCGTCATCGCGTGGGCGGTGGCGACGTTCCTCTTCCGCCTGGCCCCGTCCGAGGTGCTCGTCGTCGTCGTGCTGGCGGCCCTGCCGACCGCGCAGAACGTCTTCAACTACTCGCAGCGCTACGGCGTGGGCGAGGCGATCTCACGCGACACCGTCTTCGTGACCACCCTCGGCTGCTTCCCGGTGCTGCTGGCAGCGGTCGCTCTGCTGAGCTGACCCACGGTCCGCTCAACCAGCGGAGCCGCGCCGCCGCTGAGCGCCTCCCTCGCGGAGTACGTCGCAGGCTCTACCCTGGGGCCGGGGTCCTCCCAGGTGACTCCCAGAAAGGACGTGTCATGTCCACGGCAACCCCCACCTCCTCGCCCATCGTGAACGGCATTCGCACCGCGCTCGGCATCGGCGGCGTGCTCGCCCTCCTCGCCGGCATTCTGATCGTCTGGCAGCCTGCGGCCGCCGCGGTCTTCGTCACGATCGTCATCGCCGTCTACGCCATCGCCGGCGGCATCGTCTATGCGGCCCTCGGCGTCTTCTCCAAGACCATGACCGGCGCCTCGCGCGCCTTCCACATCATCCTCGGGCTTCTGTTCGTCATCGCCGGCGTCGTGGCGTTCGCGAATCTACAGGCCACCGCGGCGACGCTGGCGGTCTTCGTGGCCGCGCTCATCGGCATCATGTGGATCGTCGAAGGCGTCGTCGCCCTCACCACGCTCGGCGGCTCCGGCTCCGGCTCCGGCTCGCGCATCTGGACGATCCTCTTCGCGGTCATCAGCATCATCGCGGGCATCTACCTGCTGGTGAACGCGCTGCTCGGGGCGCTCGTGCTCTGGCTGCTGCTGGGCATCATGCTCATCGTGCTCGGCGTCGTCCAGATCGTCCGCGCGTTCACCTTCGGGCGCGCCTGACCCGCACCGCTCCCCCGCACGACGAAGCCCCCGGTCACCGACCGGGGGCTTCGTCGCGCAGAGCAGAGGATGCCGCGGCGCCTACTCCGCGCCGAACGATCCGGTGTCGCCGACCAGACGCGTGTGATCGGCGGGGATGGGGTCGACCGCGGCCTGCGCGACCTCGGCCGCGAACTCGGCGACGTCGTAGAGCTTGCCCGCCGACTCGCGACGCTCCGCGATCGCACCGGGGTTGGCGCGCTCCAGCAGTGTGGCCGTGATGGTGCCCTCGATCATGTCGCCGGACACGACGACGAAGCCGATGCCGCGCTCCTCGAGCTGCGGGATCATGTCGCGGAGGGCGTCCTCACCCGCGCGCTTGGAGAGCGCCACGGGCTCGTACTCGGGCATCGTCGGGGTCGTCCGGATGAAGTGGGCCTGGTGGCTCGTGACGAACACGACCCGCGAGCCCTCGCCGAGGAGCGGCAGCGCCGTCTCGAGCACCCGCACCTGCGCGTCGCGGTTGAGCTGCAGGGCGTAGTCCTCGGCCATGCCGGCCTCCATGCCGCCGGACGCGTTCAGCACGAGGATGTCGAGCGACCCGAAGGCTCGCCGCACCTCGTCCATCAGCGCCTGCACGGAATCCGCGTCGGTCAGGTCGGCGCCGACGACGAGCGCCTCGACGCCCAGTTCGCGAAGCTGCGCGCCGAGCTTCTCGGCACGCGGCGCCTTGTTGCGGTAGTTGACGACGACGTTCGCGCCCGCTTCGGCGAAGTACCGCACGGTGTCGGCGCCGATCCCGCGGGACGAGCCGGTGACGAGGGCGGAGCGGCCGGCGAGCGACCCGGCCGGAAGGATCTGGGACACGAGGTGACTCCCGTCGAGAAGAACATTGTGAGCTGCCTCCGAACATGTCCGGGAGGGCCTTCCGACCCTACCAACCCGGCCTCTCGCGAAAGGGTCCGTGTTAGGTTCGGAAGAAGACGAGGAGGCTCATCGTGGACATCGTCACCGCCATCGAACAGTTCGCCTGGATCGCCTGGCTGGTCCTGATCCTGCTGTTCCTCGTGATCGAGATGCTGACACTCGACTTCACCTTCCTGATGCTCAGCGTCGGCGGACTCGCCGGCCTCGGCGCCGATCTGCTCGGCGCCCCGCTGTGGCTGCAGATCGTCGTCGCCGCGGTCGTCGCCGTCGCCATGGTGCTGCTGCTGAGACCGCCGCTGCTGCGCCGCCTGCGTCGCGGCGAAGACACGACGCCCTCCAACATCGAGGCCCTCATCGGCCTCCGCGGGCAGGTGCTGTCCACGGTCACGTCGCACTCCGGACAGGTAAAGCTGTCCAACGGAGACATCTGGACCGCCCGCTCGCTCCCGGGTTCCGACATCGAGCCCGGCACCACCGTGCTCGTGAACCGCATCGACGGGGCCACCGCCCACGTCCGCCCCCAGGAGGAGCTCACCTCATGAACGACTCGATCATCCCCCAGACGATCCTCTGGATCGTCGTGGCCGCGATCATCATCTTCGCCCTGGTCACGATCCTCCGCTCCATCCGCATCGTGCCGCAGGCCACGGCCGGCATCGTCGAGCGGCTCGGGCGCTATCACAAGACCCTCAACCCCGGGTTGAACCTCCTGATCCCGTTCATCGACCGTCTCCGGCCCCTGATGGACATGCGCGAGCAGGTCGTCTCCTTCCCGCCGCAGCCCGTCATCACCGAGGACAACCTCGTCGTGTCGATCGACACGGTCGTGTACTTCCAGGTGACCGACGCACGGGCCGCGACGTACGAGATCGCCAACTATCTCGGCGCCGTCGAGCAGCTGACGACGACCACCCTCCGCAACGTCGTCGGTGGGCTGAACCTCGAAGAGGCCCTCACCAGCCGCGACAACATCAACAACCAGCTGCGGGTGGTGCTCGATGAGGCCACCGGCAAGTGGGGCATCCGCGTCGGCCGCGTGGAGCTCAAGGCGATCGACCCGCCCGTCTCCATCCAGGACTCCATGGAGAAGCAGATGCGCGCCGAGCGCGACCGTCGCGCGGCCATCCTCACCGCGGAGGGCTCCAAGCAGTCGCAGATCCTCGAGGCCGAGGGCCGGCGGCAGGCGGAGATCCTCAAGGCCGAGGGCGACAAGCAGGCGGCGGTCCTTCGCGCCCAGGGTGAGTCCGAGGCCATCCAGATGGTCTTCGACGCCATCCACATCGGCGACCCCGACGACAAGCTCCTCGCCTACCAGTACCTGCAGACGCTCCCCAAGATCGCTGAGAGCGCCTCCAGCAAGCTCTGGATCGTGCCCAGCGAGCTCACGTCGGCACTCAAGGGCATCGGCTCGGCCTTCGCGGGCGCGGAGGGTTCTGCGCAGCCGAAGCCGAAGAGCGATCCGGATGCTGCGGCCTCCCCCCGCCGGACGCCCACGCTCACGCGCTCCGAGGCCGCCGAAGCAGCGGCCCAGGCCGTGCGCGAAGCCGCTGCTGCGGCCGACGCGTTCGCGTCCGACGCGCAGTCCACGGCCGTCGGGCCCGTCGGCGACGGGCCCGACGCACGTCCCGCCGGCGACGAGCCGTCCGCACGCTGACACGCTCACGGTGACGCCGCAGCATCCGTGGTTCGCCCGGGCCACCACGCCCCGGGTGCTCGCGCACCGCGGCCTGGTGACCGCTGAAGCGGCCGCGGACGGCGTCACCGAGAACACCTTCGCGGCGATCGCCCTCGCGCACGGAGCCGGCGCGACGTACGTCGAGTCGGACTGCCACCTCACAGCCGACGGGGCCGTCGTGCTCTTCCACGACGCCGACCTCACCCGCGTCGCCGGCGACCCTCGCGCCGTCGCCGACGTGCGCCTCCACGAGCTCGAGGAGCTGATGGCCGGCCGCGGCGGGCTGCTGACCCTGACGCAGGCCCTCGAGAGCTTCCCCACGCTGCGCTTCAACCTCGACGTGAAGGCCGCGGCCGCCGCCGCAGCGGTGGGAGCGGCGGTGGCGCCCTACGCGGACCGCGTGCTCCTCACGAGCTTCTCGGACGCGCGGCGCCGCCAGGCGCTCGACGCGGCCACGCGGGAGGGTGTCCGGCCGGCGACCTCCGCGGGCCGCGGCGTCATCGCGCGGCTCCTGCTGGCCGTCGGCCTCCGCTCCCCCGCCCTCGCCCGGCGCGTGCTGCGCGGCATCGACGCGGTGCAGATCCCCGAGCGACAGGGACTCCTCCGCGTGCTCACGCCGAGGCTCCTCGACTACGCCCACCGCGCCTCAGTCGAAGTGCACGTCTGGACCGTGAACGACCCCGGTGACATGCGCCGACTCGTCGCTCTGGGCGTCGACGGACTCGTCACGGATCGCGCGGATCTCGCCCTGGCACTGGTCGACGGCGACAAGCCCCGACGCTGATCCGGCCGCTCGCGCGGTGGTAACCACAACGCCCTGAGCATCGTCTGTGAATGGCGCCGGGAAGAGCGTCCTTCGGATGATCCGCACAGGTGGCGTCGTTATACCTGAGAGCAGACGAGAGGACCACAACATGGCAGATCGCAGCCTGCGCGGCATCCGACTCGGCGCCCAGAGCCTACAAAGCGAAGACGGCGTCGTGTTCCATGAGCGCGCACAGCACACCTACACCTGCACCGTGTGTGCACGTGACACGACGATGACCTTCGCGGCGGACGCCGAGATCCCGCCCGCCTGGGAATGCCGCACGTGCGGGGCCGAGGCCCTGCTGCGCATCGGCGAGGGAACCGCCACGGTCGACCACAGCGAGGACAAGGTCGCGCGCACGCACTGGGACATGCTCCTGGAGCGTCGCACCGTGCCCGAGCTCGAGGAGCTCCTCGAGGAGCGCCTCGCCTACGTGCGCTCGCGCCGCGGTGCCGGTGACGACGCCGCCGCGCACAAGCTCAGCGCCTGACGCCCAGCGCACGCGTTCTCAGACGCCGGTCCCCACGGGGGCCGGCGTCTTCGCGTCGGCGCCGCACCGCCTGCGTCACGCCCAGCAGCACGAGGGCCGCGAGGCTTCCCCATCCGAGCACGATCTTGATCCACGGTCCGGCGACCACGGCGGGGGTGAGCCCTGTCCGCAGCGGCACGTCCGTGATCATGTGACCCGTGACGTCCTCGGTCAGCCCGTCGATGGCCGCGCCGTCCGCGGTGATGACCTGGCTCGTGCCGACGGTCGAGAGATTCACCACCGATCGGCCCGTCTCGATGGCGCGCATGCGCGCGAAGGCGAGCTGCTGCAGATTCTCGTCGGTGCCCCGGAAGTCGGCGTTGTTGGTCTGGAACATGTAGACCTCGGCTCCCCCGGCAGCCCCGTCCCAGATGACGTCGTCGTAGATCACGTCGAAGCAGATCGCGAGTCCCACGCCCACGCCGTTCAGGTCGAACACGGGCGACGCCGTGCCCGGTGTGTACTCGCGGCCGATGAGCCCGATGAGGTCCGGCGACAGCTTCTCCCAGAACGACCGGTCGGGGACGTATTCGCCGAACGGCACCGGATGGCGCTTGTCATACGTCTGCACGGCGCCCTCGCCGGCGCGCCAAAGTATCGAGGAGTTGTAGAAGAGGTCGCCGCGCCCGGTGGCCGCCGCGACGATGAGCGGCGCGTCGATGCCCTCCGCGAGACGGTCGAGCACGAAGGCGGTCGCGCGGTTCGACGTCGGATCGGAGTCGATGCCGCCCTCGGGCCACAGCATCACGTCGATCTTCTCGCCCTGCAGAGGTTCGGAGGCGGCGAGCTGCGCCTCCAGGACGGCGTTGGGTTCACGCTCGTCGAAGTAGCCCGCAGGCCCGTTGCCCTGCACGGCGCCGACGCGGAGCACGCCGGCCGCCGTCGTCGGGAAGGCCGGCACGAGGAAGAGCACGGCGGCCACGATCAGCGCGGGGACGGCCGTGAGCCGGACGCGGAAGCGCCCGAGCCGCACGAACTCGATCGCCATGGCGCACAGCAGGACGACGAGGAAGGTGAGACCCGACATCCCCACCCACGACGCCAGCCCCGCGGCCGGTCCGCTGACCTGCGTCACCCCGATGCGCCCCCATGGGAACCCGCCGTAGGGCCACGACCCGACGATCTGCTCGCGAAGGGTCCAGAGCCCGGCCACCAGCGCGGGAAGGAGGAGCAGGAGGGATGCCGCGCCACGTGTGACGCGCGGCATCCACCGGTACGCGAGCGAGATCGGCACCGCGAACGCGGCGGTGAGGAGCGCCTCGAGCATCGACAGCGCGATCCACGGAACAGGGCCGAGGTAGCGCGCGGTGAAGAACAGGTTCACGAAGAAGAACGCCGCGCCGAAGGCGAAGCCGACCAGCATGGACGACCACACGCGGCGCCCCACGAGCCCGACGAGCGCGAGCACCACGGAGGGGAAGGCCATCGGCCACCAGCCCAGCGCCGGGAACGCCGTGGTGAGCAGCAGTCCGCCCGCGACGGAGGTCGCGACGGCAGCCCACAGCGGCAGCAGGGGTCGGGACGCGACGGGCACCTCACCACCCTAAGCGGCCACGGGTGGGCGTCCGCCGAGGGCCGCGCGGTGCCTGCGCAGCCTCAGACCGTGCTGTACGCCACGATGCCGCGACGGACGGAGTCCAGCGCCTTGCGCGCCGTGGTGGCCACGGCGCCGTCCGCGACGAGTGACAGCTGATCGAGCAGGTCGATCGTCTGCTTGCTCCACCGCACGAAGTCACCCGCTGCCATGTCGGCGTCCGCCAGCACCCGGTCGAGCATGTCTCCCCGGGCCCAGCCGTGCATCGCCTGCGCGAGCCCGGCGGCCACGGGCAGCGTGCCGGGCAGGTGGTGATCCTGCTCGAGGTCGTCGAGCCGCTGCCAGAGCTCCTGCGTGCGGGTCAGGGCGTTGCGGAACGGACCGCGCGGCAGCCCGCGCTCCCCCGGGTCGGACTCGTCGCGGCGCGGCTCGTAGACCAGGCTGCACGCCAGCGCGGCCAGGGACGGGGCATCCAGATCGTTCCAGATGCCGAGCCGCAGCGACTCGGCCACCAGCAGGTCGCGCTCGCCGTAGATGCGGCGCATCGTGCGACCGGCGGGGGTGAGCGTCGTCGCGCCGTCGTCCTCGACGCGCACGTAGTCGAGCGAGCGCAGCACTTCCACGACACGGTCGAACACGCGCGCGACGGTGCCGGTGCGGGTGCGGATCTGCTCGCGGGTCTTGTCGGTGGCCCGCTTGAGCTTCCAGTAGCGCTCCGCCCATCGCGCGTGGGACTCGCGTTCGGGGCAGGAGTGGCAGGGGTGCCGCTGCATGCGGCGCCGGAGCGAGGCGAGCTGCCGCTGGCGGGTGTCGCGGGTGGCGCGCGAGGCGTTGGCGTCCTTGCGGTTCAGCTTCTCGAGGTCGCTCAGCTCGCGCCGGATGGAGGAGTACTCCGCGAAGTCGCCCTGGTGGCAGGTCATGGCCTGCTGGTAGCCCTGGAGCGACTCCTCGGCCTCGCGCACCTGGCGGGCGAGACCCACCACGGCACGGTCGGCCTGGAACTGCGCGAACGAGGACTCGAGGATCTCGCGGGCGCGGGGGCGGCCGAACTGGTCGATGAGGTTGACCGCCATGTTGTACGTGGGGCGGAAGCTCGAGTTGAGCGGGTACGTGCGGCGCGATGCGAGCGCCGCGACCTGCTGAGGATCCATGCCCTCGGTCCACTGCACGACCGCATGGCCCTCGACGTCGATGCCGCGGCGCCCGGCACGGCCGGTGAGCTGCGTGTACTCCCCCGACGTGATGGCCACCCGGGCCTCGCCGTTGAACTTCTCGAGCTTCTCGAGCACCACCGTGCGCGCCGGCATGTTGATGCCGAGCGCCAGCGTCTCGGTGGCGAAGACGACCTTCACGAGCTTCAGGCGGAAGAGCTCCTCCACGACCTCCTTGAACGCGGGCAGGAGGCCGGCGTGGTGCGAGGCGACCCCCCGCTCGAGGTTGTCGAGCCACTCGTGGTACCCGAGCACGGCGAGATCCTCGTCGCGAAGGGTGCGGGTGCGCTCCTCCACGATCGCGCGGATCTCGCGCCGCTCGTCCTGATCGGTGAGCCGCAGCCCCGAGCGCCGCACCTGCTGCACCGCGGCGTCGCAGCCGACGCGCGAGAAGATGAAGAAGATGGCCGGCAGCAGGGTGGCGCGCTGCAGCAGCTGCACGACGTCCGGACGGTCGAGCCGCTCGATGCGCTGGACGTTGGCCGAGCGCACCGGTCGCTGACCGCCCTTGTGCGGGCGGCGCCCCGACGAGCCGTACCCGCCGCTCCGGTCGCTGTGCCCCTGGGACCGCCCGCCCTCGGCGGAGCGGAACGACGAAGCCCGGCGGTTGTTCTCGTACGTCGGCCCCTTGAAGGAGCGGATGCGCATGAGCTCCTGGTTCACCTGCGCGGTGGCGATCCCGGCGCGGTCGTCGAAGAGCGGCAGGAGGTCTCCGCGCACCAGCACGTGCTGCTCCAGCGGCACGGGGCGCACCTCGGAGACGATCACCTCCGTGTCGCCGCGCACCGTGTCGAGCCAGTCGCCGAACTCCTCGGCGTTCGACACCGTCGCCGACAGCGACACCAGCCGCACGCGCGACGGCAGGTGGATGATGATCTCCTCCCACACCGCGCCGCGGAACCGGTCGGCCAGATAGTGCACCTCGTCCATCACGACGAACCGCAGTCCGCGCAGGGAGGCCGAGTCGGCGTAGAGCATGTTGCGCAGCACCTCGGTGGTCATGACCACGACGCGGGCGTTGCCGTTGATGTTGGTGTCACCGGTGAGCAGGCCGACGTTCTCGGGACCGTAGACGTCCTGGAGCTCACGGAATTTCTGGTTCGACAGGGCCTTGATGGGCGTCGTGTAGAACGCCTTGTCACCGTCCTCCAGCATGGCGAGGTGGATCGCGAACTCTCCGACGACCGTCTTTCCGGCACCCGTCGGCGCGGCGACGAGCACGCTGCGGCCGTCCTCGAGAGCCTGGCATCCCGCCATCTGGAAGGGGTCGAGTTCGAATCTCTGGGATGCCGCGAACGCGGCCGTCACCGGATGGGACTGCCGCTGCCGCGCGCTCGCGAACCGCTCCGCCGGACTGGGGTCGCTCACGCGGGCGCCCCGGCGGCGAACTCGGCTGCGGCGCGGCGCGCGCGGCGCCGGTCGACGAGGAGCGCGATGCCGACGGCTGCGAAGTACAGGCCGAGCATCGGGATCGCCAGCAGGAACATGGAGATGACGTCGGCTGCCGGCGTCGCGAGGGCGCAGAAGACCGTGATCGCGATGATGGCGAAGCGCCAGCCGCGCAGGATCGCCATGCCGCTGAGGATGCCCGCGACGTTCAGCAGCACGAGGAAGACGGGCAGCACGAAGGCCACGCCCACGACCAGGAGCAGCTTGAGGATGAAGTCGTAGTAGTAGCTGTACTGGAAGAAGTTGGCCGCGCCCTCGGGCACGAAGCTCGACATGAGCTCGATGATGTGCGGCATGATCAGCCAGCCCGCGAAGGTGCCGGCGAAGAACAGCGGGATGGCGGCTCCCAGGAAGCCGACCGTGTACCGCGTCTCCTTGCGGGTCATGCCGGGGGCGATGAACAGCCAGATCTGCGACAGCCAGACCGGCGACGAGATGATGAGCCCCACCGCGAACGCGATGCGGATCTGCAGATCGAAGGCGCCGGTGACGGTGTCGAAGTTGAGCACCGCCTTGCCGGTGCGTTCGGCGATCACCGAGATCGGCACCGTGAGCAGATCGATGATCGGCTTCGCGAGGAAGAACGCGATCACCATGCCCGCGACCAGGCCGAGCGCGCTGATCATCAGGCGCTTGCGTAGCTCGATCAGGTGCTGACCGAGCGACATCCTCTTCTCGCGCCGCACCTCCGACGCCGCCGGGCGCGGCGCACGCGCCGTCGTCACCGCCGGGTCAGGGCTTGGGGTCGGCGGCAGCCGAGCTGTGCGCCGGTGCGCTCACGGGTGCATCGGCGACGACGGGCGCGACGGTGGGCTGCGGGGCCGCGGTGTTCGTGGCGACGGGGGCCGCCGTGGCGGCGTCCTCCTCCTTCATCGCCTTGATCTCACCCTTGAACACGCGGGCGGACTGCCCCATGCTCTTGGCCAGCGCGGGCAGCTTCGCGGCTCCGAAGACGAGCAGGATGACCGCGAGCAGGATCAGGAAGTGCCATCCGGTCAGATTGCCAAGCATGGGTTTCTCCTTGCGTATGCGGGGTCCGACAAGTCTAACCCTGCACGCGCGAGCCCGGGCAGAAGCAGGCAGTCGCACTCGGCACGGGATCGCGTCGCCTCGCGGACGGATGCTCAGCGGTACTGCGCGAGACCCGCCTCTGCCCAGGCTGCGGCCGCCGTCCGCGCATCGGGCGGGTCGAGGATCTCGACGGATCCTCCGCGGCGGGCGGCGATGCGGCGGAGCGCGTTCTCGTCGGGGAGCCGGAGCGAGGCCACGACCAGGTCGCCGTCGGCCACGACGTCGGCCCGTCCGAGATAGTCGCCCAGCAGCGGCGCGACGGACGGGGCGTAGCGGATGCGCACGACGATGTCGTCGTCCGCGGGGGTGAACGGCGCCGGCACCGGCTCTCCGCCGTGGGTGATGGGCATGTCGGTCAGCACCAGCTCGCTCACCCGATCGAGGTGGAACGTCCGCATCGCCTGCCGCATGTGGCACCACCCCTGCAGGTACCAGTTTCCCGTGGCGATGTGCACCTTGACCGGGTCGACCGTGCGCGTCGTGGGCGCGGCATCCGGAGCCTTGTAGGTGAACGACACCGCCACCTGACGCTGCAGCGCCTCCGCGACCGTGTCGCGGACCTCCGACACCGGACCCGGCGCCACGATGACGTCGGCCGGAGCGCCGGAGGCGCCGCGCGCGAGCTTGGCCAGCAGCCCGGCGAACAGGGCACTGTCGCCGAAGCCGGGGACGGTGCGGGCGAGCTGCAGGCCCGCGAGGAGAGCGGCCGCTTCGCGGGCCGTCAGCTTGGGAGAGCGCTCGAGGCCGACGGTGTTGGTGATGACGATGAGGTCGCGCTGGTCGAGGAGGTCCCAGTCGATGTCGAACAGGTCGTTGGACATCTGCCAGTAGCCGCGCTCGCCGGGCAGGCCGATCACCGTCAGCTTCTCGACCATCGAGCGCATCTGATCGGGTGTCACGTCGAACTCGTCGGCGGCCTCGGCCACCGACACCTCGCCCTTGCCCAGCAGGTAGGGCACGAGCTGCAGCATGAGGGCGGCGCGATCCGTGGCCACCAGCGGCCGGGGGCTCATCGCGCACCCCCGTGGACGGCCAGGGTCGCCTCGAGCCGCGCGATGACCTGCTCGCGCAGCGCGGCGGGCTCGACCACCCGCACCTCGGGACCGTAGGAGGCGAGCTCGTCGGCGAAGATGTGCACGTCGACGTAGGGCACCTGGATGCCCTGCTCCGCGGGGAAGCCCCGGCGACCGAGTCGGAGCGCGGCCTCCGTGCCGGGATCGACCTCGAGCAGGGCGCGCTGGCGCGCGGCGAGCTCCTCCAGCCCCGCGAGGGCGCGGTCGCCGGCGCCCTCTCGCAGCGCGGCGGGGAATGTCTGGCGGTGCACGTCGACGTCGCCGGTGATGCGCGACAGGAGGAAGGTGCGATCGGCGTCCACGTCGAGGTCGACGCCGTAGACGTGCCAGCGGGCGTCGTACTCGACGAGCGCGAGGGGGCGCAGGCGGCGGGCGCGCGGCGCGTCCTCCCCCGGCTTCAGGTACGGGAACGACACCGTGCGGCACTGCTCGATGGCCTGCTTGAGCGGGCCGAAGGCCGGCTCGTGGATGCTGATCCGCGGTGAGAAGCCGATGATCGGCTCGTCGACCGTGTTGCCTAGCGCGCGGATCTTGCGCAGCCCGCTGCGGGCGTCGTCCGACATCGAGCTCTGCGACCAGACGCCGCCGGCGAGGGTCAGCAGTGCCACCTCGGCCGGCGAGAACTCGATGTCGGCGGGAAGCTCGTACTCCGAGACGGGCACGCGGTACCGCGCCTCACGGAGGTCGTCGGGATCGGCCCAGTCGCCGATCGTCTCGATCGGGACGCCGAGGCCGCGCAGGCTCTCCTTGTCGCGCTCGAACATCTTCTCGAGGGCGTCCTTGGACGCGCCCGCCTCGTTCTGCTCGCGGTAACCGGCGACGGACGAGAGGATCGTGTCCTTCGTCAGCCCCTGCTCGGTCGCCATGAGCGCCACCACGAGGTTGACGAGCCGCTCCTCGGGAGGATTCTTCGCAGGGGTGTTCGAAGGCACTCACTCATCCTAAAGGCGGGGGATGCCGCGGCGCCGGGCGCCGGTCACTTCGCGGGGGTCGCGTCCAGCCCGAGGATGTCCACGACGTAGACGACCGTCTCCCCCGCCGTGACACCGGCCGGGGGCGTGTCGCCGAGCTGGTCGGGCGGGATCACCACGAGAACCTGCGAGCCGACCGTCTTGCCCTCGATCGCACTGCGGAAGGCGTCGGACTCGGTGCTCAGGCCGACCGAGACGGGCTCGGAGCCCCAGGTGTCGGTGAACGTCGTGCGCCGCGGGTTGTCCCAGGTGACGCCGGTCATCGCCAGGCGGACGGGCTGATCGCCGGTGACGACGTCGCCGTCGCCCTTCTTGAGCGTCTGCACGACGAGGTCGGTGGGCGCCGTGGCGTCGGGGACGATGATCCCCGGCCGTCCGTCGGGCGCCCGCACGACGGTCGGCATCCCGAGCGCGTCGTTGTACTGGTCGGCGCCGTCGGCCTTCGGCAGGTACGTCTTGCGGACGTCGACCACGGCGATCGCCGAGTCGCCCTCGGTGAGCCCGACCGACGAGGCCGTCTGGGCGGCGATGCCGTCCGGCGGCAGGGCGATCACGGTGCGTGTGCCGGGCGTGGCGCAGTGCAGCGCGTCGGCGAAGGACGGGAACGTCTCCGACCAGCGGGCGAGCGAGAACACCGACGAGTCCGAGCCGTCGTACGCGGTCTTCACCAGCGGCTGGCCCGTGGTGCCGTCGTAGAGCGAGATGTCGAGCACGACGAGCTGGTCATCGGTCGAGATCGGCGTTCCCGAGCCGGTGGCGAGGTCGGCGAAGGCCGTCGTGTCGGCGTGGAACGGCGTGTAGACCGACACGGAGGGCGCAGCATCCGTCGATCCGGTCACCGTGATCAGGTCGGTCGTGCTGCGATCCGTGGCCGCGGGCCGGGGGCACGCCTCCGTGGCTCCGGCGGAGCAGCCCACCAGTCCGACGGTCGCGAGTCCGACGAGGGCGATGAGAGCGGGGATCTTTCGCACCGGAACAGTCTAGACGCGCGGTGCGTCGTCGCCTTCCGGCAGGTTGTCGGGCTCGTCCTCGTCGCCGCCCGCGGCGGATGCCGACGCCAGCCGGGCGCCCGCGGCCGCCCGCTGCGCCTCGCGCACCCGCTTGCGCAGGTTCTTGTCGGTGATGTCGCGGTCGCCGACGGCGCCGGGAGTCCACAGCTCCACGTCCTCGTCGCCGTAGCTCGACTTCGACGCGCGCCGCTTCTGCTCCGGCAGCACGGCCCCGGGAGCCAGCCTGCGGGCGGTCAGGAGGAAGCCGGTGTGGGCCACCATGCGGTGGTCGGGACGCACGGCGAGCCCCTCGACGTGCCAGCCGCGCACCATCGTCTCGCTGGCGTCGGGGTCGGTGAACAGCCCCGTGCCGCGGATGTACTCCGCGACGCGGCTGAGCTGCGTGGCCGTGGCGACGTAGCAGAGCACGACGCCGCCGGGCGTGAGGGCATCGGCCACCGCGTCGATGCACTCCCAGGGGGCGAGCATGTCGAGGACGACACGGTCGACGGATGCCGCGGTCACCGCCCCCGGAAGCTCTTCGACGAGGTCGCCGACCTGCACCGTCCAGTTCGCGGGCGGGGCGCCGAGGAAGGTCTCGACGTTGGCGACGGCCACCTCGGCGAACTCCTCGCGGCGCTCGAACGAGATGAGCCGTCCCTCCGCGCCGATCGCGCGCAGCAGCCACAGCGACAGCGCCCCCGAGCCGACGCCCGCCTCCACGACCACGGCGCCGGGGAACACATCGGCCTGCGCGAGGATCTGCGCGGCGTCCTTGGGGTAGACGATGGCCGCGCCGCGCGGCATCGACATGACGAAGTCGCGCAGCAGCGGGCGCAGCGCGAGGTACTCGTGGCCCCCGCTGCCGGTGACGATCGAGCCGTCGGGCAGCCCGACGAGGTCCTCGTGGCGGAGCACGCCGTGATGCGTGTGCATCTCGCCGAGCTCGCGCAGGGTGATGGTGTGCAGGCGCGCCTTCGGCCCGGTGAGCTGCACGCGGTCGCCGAAGCGGAACGGCCCGCTAGGCCGCAGGTCGTCGATCACCGCACGCTCCCCGCGGTGGTGCGGCCCGCGTGCACCGCGGCGACGTCGGCGACGCCGCGACCGGCCAGCGTCGGCCAGAGCGCCTGCGCGCCCGTGCCCTCGAGCGGCACCATGTGGGGCACGCCGATGACGGAGGCGCCGGAGGCGACCGCGGACAGCAGCCCGTTGGGCGAGTCCTCGATCGCGACGGTGTCGAGGGGGTCGACGCCCAGCAGCTCGCACGCCTGGAGGTAGGGATCGGGGAACGGCTTCGGGCGGGTGGCGTCGTCACCCGCGATCACGACATCGAACGCGTCGAAGTCGATGAGGTCCACGACGCTGCGCGCCATCCTCCCCATCGACATCGTGACCAGGGCGGTCTTGATGCCGGCGGCGCGCAGCTCGGCGAGGAGCTCGCGCGCTCCCGGACGGAACGGCACGCCGTCGGCGGCGAGGCCGGCCATCACGTCGTCGGTCAGCCGGTCGATGATCTCCGGCACCGACATGCGCACCCCGGCGGCCTGGAAGATGCGCGCCGAGTCCTCGAGCCCGCGGCCGACGAGGTCGAGCGCCTGCTCGTGCGACCACGTGCCGCCGAACTCCTCGACGAGGGGCGTCTCGGCGGCCATCCAGTAGGGCTCGGTGTCGACCAGTGTGCCGTCCATGTCCCACAGGACCGCGGCGGGGACAGGGTTTCGTTGCACCGGTCCATGCTACCCAGCGCCCCCGGGGCGACCGACCCGCCGGCAGCGCGGTGCGCCTATCCTGGAACGAATCGCCGGACGGTCGGAGGGGGTCGCGTGGAAGGACTGGGACGCCGAGTGGTGGTCGTCGCGTTCGACGGCTGGAACGACGCCGGGGAGGCCGCGTCCGCCGCCGTCTCCCTGCTGCGGGAGCAGGGCTCGTACGAGCCGGTGTTCTCCGTCGACCCCGAGCTGTACTTCGACTACCAGTACACGCGCCCGCAGATCTCCACCGACGGAGAGGGCGCGCGGGTCATCCGCTGGCCCGAGGCGACCCTGTACCGCCCCACCACGACGGCCCGGGGCACGCAGCTGTGGCTGCTGGCCGGCGTCGAGCCGGCGCGTGCGTGGCAGGCGTTCGCGACGGAGTTCATCGACGTGGCCCTCCGCGAGGACATCACGGGCATGGTGGCCCTGGGCTCGATGATGTCCGACGTGCCCCACACCCGTCCGATCTCGATTTTCTCCGGCAGCGACAACGAGCAGCTGCGCACGACGCTCGACATCGAGCGCAGCTCGTATGAAGGCCCCGTCGGCATCCTGAGCGTGCTCGGCGCCGCCGCCGACGCCGCCGGCATCCCCGCGGCGTCGCTGTGGGCGAGCGTGCCGCACTACGTGGCCGGCCACACCCCGTCGCCGAAGGCGACGCTGGCCCTCCTCGACCGCCTGGAGGACCTCACCGGCGCGCAGGTGCCGCGCGCCCAGCTCGCGACCGAGTCGGCCGCGTGGGAGGCGTCGATCGACGCCGCCGCGGCGGACGACGAGGAGATGACGGAGTACATCCGTCAGCTCGAGCGCACCCGCGACACCTGGGACTCCCCCGAGGCGTCCGGCGACGCCATCGCGCAGGAGTTCGAGCGCTACCTGCGGCGCGGCGGCGGCGAAGGACCGACCAAGCCGGGTCGCGACCGCGACGACCCGCGCCGCTGACGGAAAGGCGTGGATCGGGCCGCGCTCACGCCGCGAGGACGCCGGTCGCCAGGAGCACCATCACCAGGGCGCCCAGCGCCACGCGGTAGATCACGAAGGGCAGGAAGCTGCGCTTCGAGATGTAGCTCATGAAGAAGGCGATGACGGCGAGCCCGACGACGAACGCGATGCCGGTCGCCAGCGCCGTCTCGCCGAGGCTGAACACGCCCGGCTCGTCCATGCTCTTGAAGAGCTGGTAGAAGCCGCTGCCGAAGACGGCGGGGATCGCCAGCAGGAACGCGTACCGCGCCGCGGCCGCGCGCTCGAAGCCCATGAACAGCCCGGCGGTGATCGTGCCGCCCGAGCGCGAGACGCCGGGGACCAGGGCGAGCGCCTGAGCGAAGCCGAAGACCGCGCCCTGCCCGATGTTGATCTCGTTCAGCTTGCGCTTCTTGGCACCCACCATGTCGGCGATGCCGAGCAGCACGCCGAAGAGGATCAGCATGGCCGCCACCAGCCACAGCGAGCGGAAGGTCGTCTCGATCTGGTCCTGGAACAGCAGTCCGAGCACGACGATCGGGATCGATCCGACGATGATGAGCCACCCCATCCGGGCGTCCGGATCGTTGCGCGGCACGCGACCGGCGAGCGAGCGGAACCAGCGCCCGATGATGCGCACGATGTCGCGCCAGAAGAAGACGACCACGGCCGCCTCGGTGCCGATCTGCGTGATCGCGGTGAAGGCGGCGCCGGGATCCTGCGCCGACGGCATGAGAGCCCCGACGATGCGCAGGTGGGCACTGGAGGAGACCGGGAGGAATTCGGTCAGTCCCTGGACGAGTCCCAGGATGATGGCCTCGATGAGCATGAGCGCCTTTCGGTGGAGAAGCGGAGCGGAGGATGCCGCGGCATCCGGCTCCTCCGGTCAGTATGTGCGAAGCAGGTCGACGAGCACGTCCCGGCCGAAGTCGAGGGCGTCCAGGGGGACGCGCTCGTCGACGCCGTGGAACATGCCGGTGAAGTCGAGGTCGGCGGGAAGCCGGAGGGGGGCGAAGCCGTAGCCGGCGATGCCGAGCCGCGACAGCGCCTTGTTGTCGGTCCCGGCGCCGAGGAGGTACGGGATGACCGGCACGCCCGGGTCGGCGCGTCCGAGCGAGGCGACCATCGCGTCGACGAGGCCGCCCTCGAAGGGCACCTCCATGCCGATGTCGCGCACGACCGTCTCGATCGCGATGTCGTCGCCCACGATGCGCTGGATGTCGGCCAGCACGGCGTCCTCGGTGCCGGGCAGCACCCGGACGTCGATGAGGGCCTCCGCGCGGTCGGGGATCACGTTGTGCTTGTAGCCGGCCGTGAGCCCCGTCGGATTGGCGGTCGTGCGCAGGGTGGAGCGGATGAAGGCGGATGCCGCGCCGGTCGTGTCGGCGAGCGCGTCGGGGTCGGCGTCGCCGATGCCCGAGAGGTCGGCGAGGTGGCCGAGCAGGTCGCGAGTGGTGGACGTGAGCGCGATCGGCCACTCCGTGCGTCCGAGAGCGGCCACGGCCTCGGCGAGGCGCGTCACGGCGTTGTCGGGGTGGAAGCGGCTGCCGTGGCCGGCTCGGCCGCGCGCGACGAGCTTGATCCACATCAGGGCCTTCTCGCCCACCTGCAGCAGGTAGGCGCGGCGGTCGCCGACCGCGATGGAGTAGCCGCCGACCTCGCTGATGGCCTCGGTCGCGCCGGCGAACCACTCCGGGTGGTCCTGCACGACGAGCGCCGAGCCCTCGACGCCGCCGTTCTCCTCGTCGGCGAAGAACGCCAGCACGAGGTCGCGCGCGGGCTGCTCGCCGGCCCGCAGGATGTCGGCGACCGCGGTGAGGATCATCGCGTCCATGTTCTTCATGTCGACCGCGCCCCGGCCCCACAGCATGCCGTCGCGCACGACGCCGCCGAACGGATCGACGCTCCAGTCCTCTGCGATCGCCGGAACGACGTCGAGATGGCCGTGCACGACGAGGGCGGGCAGCGAGCCGTCGCGTCCCGGCACGCGCGCGAGCACGTTCGTGCGCCGCGGGATCGGCTCGTAGTACTGCGGCGAGAGACCCAGACCGGACAGGTAGGCGCCGACGTACTCGGCCGCCTCGCGCTCGCCGTTCGCGCGGCCACCGCCGAAGTTGGACGTGTCGATGCGGATGAGATCGCGGGCGAGCTCGGCGACCTCGCTCAGCTGCGGTTCGTCCGGGCGCGCCGGAACGGACGTGTCGAGCGGGGCCATGGCGAAAGGCTACCGTCCGGATGCCGTCGCGCCCGCCAGGGCGGAGGGCGGCGTCGATTCCAGGCGTCTGAGGAAACGTGGTAACGTCGTTCCTCGGCTGGTGACAGCTTCGACACCTTGCGCGGGTGGCGGAATAGGTAGACGCGCTAGCTTGAGGTGCTAGTGCCCGGATAGGGCGTGGGGGTTCAAGTCCCCCCTCGCGCACAGAAGAAAGGCCCCCGGTCAGGGGGCCTTTCCTGTTTCTGCGGCGTTGCCGCCGGTTCAGCCGGCCGACACGCCGAAGAGCAGGCCGAGCAGGTAGGTGACGGCCGCGGCGCCGAAGCCGATCAGCAGCTGCCGGAGCGCGCGGCGGAACGGCGGGGCGCCCGACAGGAGCCCGACCATGGCCCCGGTGCTGAGCAGGGCGATGCCCACGAGGGCCAGGGCGAGGACCACCGCCGACAGGCCCGACAGGCCCAGCAGCCAGGGCAGCACCGGGATGATCGCGCCCGAGGCGAAGAAGAGGAAGCTCGACAGCGCCGCGCCCCACGCGCTGCCAACGACGTCGTGCGAGGAGGCCGTCGCCACGACGATCGGGCCGGTCACGGGCTGCCCGGGCGACTGGACGACCGCGAGCGTGCGTCGCGCCTGCACCAGGGCGTCGGCCTCGGCCATGCCGCGGGCGCGGTAGACGAGGGCGAGCTCGTTGGCGTCGAGGTCGAGGTGCGGCAGCGCCTCGTCGGCGTAGTCGCTCGGCTCGGTGGCCTCGAGCAGCTCGCGCTGCGAGCGCACTGAGACGAACTCCCCCGCGCCCATCGACAGAGCGCCCGCGAGGAGGCCGGCGACGCCGCTGAAGAGCACGAACTGCGGCGCCACTCCCGTCGCGCCGATGCCGAGCACCAGCGCGAGGTTGGACACGAGCCCGTCGTTCGCGCCGAAGACCGCCGCGCGGAACGTGCCGGACAGCCGCCGGCGTCCGCGGGCGGCGAGCTCGCGCACGACCTCGCGGTGGATCTTCTC
Source organism: Microbacterium jepli (assembly GCF_047237905.1). NCBI lineage: Bacteria > Bacillati > Actinomycetota > Actinomycetes > Micrococcales > Microbacteriaceae > Microbacterium > Microbacterium jepli. The sequence goes on from NZ_JBDFLW010000005.1 coordinate 2,121,877, forward strand.
ATCGGCCGCCATCACGGCCGGGGCGAACGGCTCGTCGCCGTACGGCGACCGCCCCTCCGCGTTCTGCGCGAGAGCCAGGACGAAGATCGACCCGAAGCGCGTCGCCATCCACCCGAGCAGACGAGTGCCGAGGTCCGGCCGCGGGAGCCGGCCCGGCTCGCCGCCGAGCAGGTCGAGCCAGTGCGACTCGTGACGCCCCTCCGCGTCGGCGAGGGCCAGGAGGATCTCACGCTCCTCCCCCTCGCGGCGGGTGGCGAGCTGCCGATAGACGCGGGCCTCGGCACGCTCGTTCACGAGGTACTGCGCCCAGCGACGGCGATCTCGGGCGGTGGGGACGGGGGTGGTCAACGGGACTCCTCGGGTGGCCTGCGGTGCAGCCTCCCACCGTAATCAACGCCCGCGCGACCACCCTCCTCCGGGCCGGTATTGCCAGCATTTCGGGCCGCCGCACACGTATCGGCCGTGTTTCCTCCTGGTCAGTACACCAGGAGCGGGAACGGGATCCGCGACCGCGAGTCCTCGTACGGATCCGTGCCGGTGAACGTCGCGCGCAGCAGGTGCAGGCCGCGTCCGAGCGACGGCAACGCCACGCTGAAGCGTCCCTTCGCCGACGCGTCGAGGACGACCGTCGCGACGACCACTCCCCTGTCGGACACGGTCACCGTACCCGTCGGAGCGGAGCCGTCCGCAGCGAACACCGCGCCCACCATCGAGACGGGCGTTCCCGCTTTCGCGATAAGCCGCGACGGCGCCGCGTAGATCGTGGTCTCGACCGGTGCCGTCTGTGCGTCCACGAGCACGGCGACCGAGCGGCCGGGCACCGTCACCGTGCCCGTCGTCGCGTCCCACGTCGTCGTCTTCACGACGGCGTCGGAGCCGGACGCCTGGGCGTCGGCGAGTGCGAAGCCGCGTCCCGCCAGCGCCGGCACCGCCTGGGTGACGGCGTCGGGTGACGAGTTGAACACCACGAGCGCCCCGTCGAGTGCGGCGTCGGTGTCGGCGCCGACCAGATCGTCGACGAGCATCACGACGACGCCGGGTGCGGCATCCGTTCCCGCGTTCGGGACGAGACCTTCTGCTCGATGAGGTCCGCAGACCCGAGTCGCAGCAGGGGTACCTCCTGGCGCAGCCGCAGCAGATCGAGGGCGGATGCCTCGGCCTGCGCGATGTCGGCGGGGCCGGGCTTGAGCGCCGGGTCTGCCAGCAGCGGGGCCATGTCGGGCCACTTCTCCTGGTTGTCGGCGGCGGGGGGCAGTCCCGAGCCGAACGTCGAGGTCTGACCGGTCCAGTCGATGCGGTTGAACCAGTCGCCCGAGTTGAAGCTGTTGCGGTCGAGCGACTTCGAGCGCAGCAGCTCCGTGCCCGCGTGCCAGAACGACGGCGTCTGCGACAGCGCGGTGGTCGCGAGCTGCAGGGTGTTCATGCGCACGCGATCCGCCATGCTCGTCTCGACCGGCAGCTTGAACACCGAGAGGTCGTACAGCGTCTCGTTGTCGTGGGCGTCGACGTAGCTGATGATCTCGTCGGGCTGGTCTGCGTAGCCGGCTGCCTGCCCGTTGTAGTCGAGCTCGGATCCCGAGCGCACGGTGCCGTCCGACGTGGTGAACGAGAAGTCGCGCAGGTTGCCCGCGAGGCCCAGCTTCACCAGGTCGGTGTCGTGACCGAGGTCGGCCAGCGCCTGGTCGGCCGAGCGTCCGTCTCTGCCGTTCGGGTCGGTCGCGAGACCCGTGCCGAAACCCTGCTGGTAGGTCGAGCCGCTGTCGACGGGGCTTCCGCCGTGCACGGCGTCGCGGAGCCGGTCGCTGAACGTGCCGATCCCCGTGCCGCCGAGGTTGCCCTGACGAGCCTGCTCGAAGAGGGCGTCGTCGGCGACCTCGCCGAAGTTCCACCCCTCGCCGTACAGGTAGATCTTCTTGCCGTCCACACCGTCGCGCGCGAGCGTCAGCTCGTCGAGCGCGGCGCGGATGGCGAGCATGTTCGCCTTCGAATGGTGGCCCATGAGGTCGAAGCGGAATCCGTCGACGTGGTAGTCCCGCGCCCACAGCACGACGGAGTCGACCATGAGCTTCTGGGCCACCTGGTGCTCCGTGGCGACGTTCTGACAGCAGGTCGAGGTCTCGACGGCACCGGCGGCGTTCAGTCGCTGGTAGTAGCCGGGCACCACGCGGTCGAGGACCGAGCGTGCGCCCTGTCCCGACTCGGCGGTGTGGTTGAAGACCTGGTCGAGCACGACCTGGAGTCCCATGCCGTGGAGGGCCCCGACCATCTCCCGGAACTCCGAGACGCGCGCCCCGCCGTTCGCGTCGACGGCGTAGGAGCCCTCGGGTGCGGAGAAGTGGAACGGGTCGTAGCCCCAGTTGTAGCCGTCGGCGTCGGCGACCGCTCCGACGCACGCCTGCTGCTCCGCCGAGTCGGGGGCGAACGAGGCCAGGTCGCACGCGGGCTCCTGCTGGAGCGCCCGGTCCTCCTGGATCGTGGCGATGTCGAACGAGGGCAGCAGATGCACGGTGTTGATGCCGGCGTCGGCGAGCTGACGCAGCTGCGCCGTCCCCGCGCTGTCGCGCGTGAAGGCGCGGTAGGTGCCGCGCTCGGCCTCGGGCACCGACTCGTCGCCGATGGAGAAGTCCCGGATGTGCAGCTCGTAGATCGCCCGGTCGACGGGACGCTCGATGACGGGGGCCGCGGTCGTCCGCCACGCGCGCGGCTGCCACCGCCGATCGTCGATGTTGACGGCGACGGACCGCGTGGAGTTCGGCGTCAGCGCGACCGACGCCGGATCGGTGACGTCGTTGGTCTCGATCGCTCCGGTCGTGGGCGCGTAGACCACGACCTGCCAGAGGTACTCGTCGCCCTTCAGCGCGCGTGCGCCTTCCACCGTCCAGACACCGGATGCCGCGTCCCAGGTCGCTTCGTGACGCTGCGGGTCGCCCGTCGAGCCCGCGTCCCAGGTGAGGAGCACGGCGCTGCGTGCGGTCGGCGCCCACAGGCGGAACGTCGGGGCATTCCGGGTGAAGGACACGCCGAGCGGCACATCGGCCACGCCCTCCGCGTACAGGTCGTCGAGGACGCCGGGGATCTGCACCCCGGTGTAGGCGACGGCGGCACCCGTGCCGGTGCGCTGGACGACGGCGAGCTCGCCGCGCAGCAGGGCTGCAACCGCCGCGCGGTCGGCACCCTCGACATGCAGGGCGATGGCGTCGGACAGAGCGGGGAAGCGTGCCTTCTGCTCCTCGGTGAGCCCGCCCTCCACCCGCGTCAGCGAGATGCGATCGTCACCGCCGGTCACGACGCCGCTGACGAGATCCAGACCCGCCTGCGATGCGGCGTGCAGCCACCAGTCCGACGAATCGTCGACCGGCGCCAGCGCGGCCGGCCAGGCGAGCGTCTCCGCGTCGATCCAGTGGGCCCGCGACTCCCCCTCGCCGGGCAGCGGCTGCGCGCCGCCGCCGCTGGTGATGGTCAGCAGGTGCGTGGCGAGGTCGTAGCGGAAGGTGACGATCTCCCCCGCCGTCGCGTCGAAGCCGATGTCGGCGCCGTTCAGGCCGCCGTCCGCCCCGTAGTTGACGTCCCAGCTCAGGTCGTGCGCGACCTTCGTCGCGTACCGGCCGGTGGGCAGGTCGTCGGTGGTGAACTGGTAGACGCCGTCGCCGTCGCGGTCGAACATCATCGAGGCGAGGCAGCCCGGCGACCAGTCCGCCGGGCAGCCGAGCTCGCTCTGGAAGGAGCCGGCGAGGGTCACGGGAGGATCCTCCTCTGCGGTGGAGCGGATGCCCTTGGTGCGCGGGTCGAAGTAGAACGAGATGGCGCCGCCCGCGTGGGTGATGGCGATGTCCCCGCCGTTCGGGGCGCCGCCCGCGCCGAAGTTGACGTCCCAGCTGTTGTCGGTCGCGATCTTGTAGGCGTAGTCCCCTGCTGGAAGGTCGGGGATGGTCAGGGTCCAGATGCCGTCGACGTCCGTCATCTGCACCTGGGGGCAGTCGGGCTGCCAGTCGCCCGGGCAGCCGGCCTCGGAGTCGAGGCTTCCCGCGACGCTCGCCGTGCCGTACACGTCGGGCGTCTGCGGCTCGCTGGGCGCGGGCTCCGCGCCGTCCTCCGGAACGGGCGCGAGCGTGACGCGGTTGCCGACGGAGGCGTACGTGGATGCGGCGGAACGGTGACCCGCGGCATCCGTCGACACGGCCCGGTACTCCACCAGGGTGCCCGCGGCCAGTCCGGTCACGTCGTGGAACACCCGCGGGGTCGTGTCCTCCGCGGTGCCGAGCGCCGTCCAGTCGTCGCTACCGGCGACCCGCCACGAGAAGCTGGTCTCGCGCCAGGAGTCGTCCGTGTCGGCCTGGACGGGGGCGAGTCCGGACAGCGCCTCGCCGGCGGCCGGAACGCTGATCGTCAGCCCCGCCGCGGCATCGGGCGCGGTGACGGTGCCGTCTGCGGTGAAGACGACCGCGGAGAGCGCCGGGATCGTCACCGCCGCCCTTGCGTCCCCATCGGTCTGGAACGACGTCCCGGCGCCGTACAGCGGGGTGAAGGTGGCATCGGCGGTCAGTGTGGGCACGTCCACGGTCTGGTCGGTCGCGGAGTTGTTCGTCGCGACGAGGTACTCGACGCGCTCGTCGCGGTCGACGCGGCTGAACGCGTAGACGCCCGAGCCGTCGTCGGCCAGGCGCTCGATCTGGGCGCCGGTGTCGAGGGCGGGGTGCGCGTCGCGCAGGGCGGAGAGCGACGCGATGTGCTGGTAGAGCGGCGCGTCCGTGTCGTAACGGTCGACGCTGCCGAGCTGCTCGCCCGTGATGAGCGGCTGATCCGCGTACTCGGCCGTCTGGGTCGCGAACAGGCTCTGGCGGGCGTCCTTGTCGCCGCCCGTGCCGGCGAAGCCCTGCTCGTCGCCGTAGTAGACGACGGGCTGCCCCCCGCTGAGGAACATGAGGTCGTGCGCGAGACGGTCGCGGGCGACGGGGTCGTCGGTTCCGTTCAGGAAGAAGCCGATGCGGCCCATGTCGTGGTTGCCGAGGAAGGTCGGCAGAGCCGTGGCCGATGAGTCGGCCGTGGTGAAGTAGTCGTCGCCCGCGAACAGCGAGCTGAGCACGGCGGGCGAACCGCCGGTGACGTAGTTCTTCGCCTTGTCCTGGAACGAGAAATCGAGCACCGAGTTCATGTCGGTGTCGCGGACATAGGGCGCGAGGCGGGAAGGGTCGGCGTCATAAACCTCGCCGAACATGAAGAAGTCAGGCTTGCCGGCCACGTCGCGGGCGTAGTCGAGCACCTCGGTCGACCAGGTCTGCCAGAACTCCGGGTTGACGTGCTTCGCGGTGTCGATGCGGAAGCCGTCGATGCCGAGGTCCACCCAGTCCTGGTAGACGTCGACGAAGCCGTCGACGACCACCGGGTCCTCGGTCATGAGGTCGTCGAGTCCCGAGAAGTCGCCGTACGTCGTCGACTCGCCCTCATACGTCGTGTCGCCGCGGTTGTGGTACTTCGTCGGGTCGTTGAGCCATGCCGGCACCTTGACGTCGCGCTCGGCCTCGGACACCACCGGGGTGTACGGGAAACTGGTGGCCGGGTCGAAGGTCGGGAAGTCGGGCTTCCCTGCCTCCGCGGCGATGTCGACTACGGCGCCCGACGCGTCGGTGTAGGGGCTGTCGGCGAAGGGGACGTAGCCGTACTCGCCTTCGGCGTAGCCGATCACATCGGCGGTGTGGTTGGTGATGATGTCGAAGTAGACCTTGATGCCCCGCGCGTGAGCGTCGGCGATGAGGCCCTCGAGCTCCGCGTTCGTGCCGAGGTGCGGGTCGATCTGCGTGAAGTCGGTGATCCAGTAGCCGTGGTAGCCGGCGGAGACGTTGTCGCCGGTGCCCTGCACCGGCTTGTTCTTGAAGCTCGGCGTGAGCCAGATGGCGCTGGTGCCGAGGCCCTCGATGTAGTCGAGCTGCGAGCGGAGTCCGGCGAGGTCACCGCCCTGGTAGAAGCCCTTGTCCGTGGGGTCGAAGCCGGTCGTGAGGCGGTCGCCCTCGAGCCCGCCGAGGTTGTTGGCGGTGTCGCCGTCGGCGAACCGGTCGGTCATGACGAAGTAGAACGTCTCGCCGTCGCCCGGCTGACGGACGGGGTCCGCGACGAGCGCAGCATCCGTCGCTTCGTCGTAGTCGGCGCGCGTGCTCAGCAGCTCCAGGCCGACGCGCTTCAGCTCGTCGTCGAACACGACGCGCACCCGCGACGGTCCGGCCGTGACGAGCGGGATGTCATCGGCTCCGCCGTCGAGACCGTAGGACTCGTCCCATGCGTCGTTCGCGGCGACCTTGTACTCCCACGTGCCCGCCGGGATGTCGAACTCCGCGGCGTATCGCCCGGCGACGTCGGTCGGCGCGAGCTCCGTGGCACCGCAGTCCGGCTGCCAGTCGGCGGAGCATCCGAGCTCGCTCTGAAGGCTGCCGACGAGCGCGAACGAGCGCGCCTCGGCGGCCGCGGCCGCAGGGGCGGCCGACGCCGGCGCGGCCGCGAGCAGGCCGCTCGACAGGGCGAGGAGGACGGAGGTGGAGAGGGCCAGCGCACGGCGTGTGCGGGCGGCGGTCGTCGTCGACACGGGACTCCCTGGGGGTGGAGCGGCACGTCGATGTGCCTGCTGTGGCACCTGCGATCGTTGAGGGGAAACTCACAGGTTCCGGGGGGTGCCCACGCTACGCGCTCTCCGCGCGCTGTCAAGGGCGGGGTCGAGACCGTGGGGTCAGGACCGCACGCGCGAGCGCAGGAGGTCGATGCGCGCCTGAAGCTGCGCCACTGTGGCCTGCGCGACCGCGGGACCGCCGCACACCCGCCGGAGTTCGGAGTGCACCGCGCCGTGCGGCTCGCCGCTCTGCCGCGCGTACACGCTGACGAGGCTGTTGAGCAGCTGGCGCTGCTCCTTGAGCGTGCGGTGCAGGGGCGCGGGCAGGGCCGCCTCCGCCGCACCGTCCGGTGTGCCCTCCTGCGCCTCGCGTGCCTCCCGTGCGGTGCGATGGCGTCCTTGGCGCGCCTGACGCTGCATGAGCAGCTCGTGCACGTGCTCCGGTTCCAGGAGTCCCGGGAGGCCGAGGAACTCCTCCTCCTCGGGAGTGCCGGGCACCGCCAGCTGCCCGAACTCCTTGCCGTCGAACATGACGCGGTCGAAGTGAGCGTGCGAGCCGAGCGCCTGGTACGTGAACTCCTCGGTGAGCGCGTCGGACGCCTTGTCCTCGCGCTCCGCCGCGTCCATCATGTCCTCTTCGGCGTTCCACTCGTCGCCGTCGCTCTCGCGGTCGAGGGCGTGGTCGCGCTGGCGCTCGAGCTCCTGGGCCAGCGCGATGAGCGCGGGGACGTTCGGCAGGAAGACGCTCGCGGTCTCGCCGCGTCGACGGGCGCGCACGAAGCGGCCGATGGCCTGCGCGAAGAAGAGCGGCGTCGAGGCCGAGGTGGCGTAGACGCCGACGGCGAGCCGCGGCACGTCGACGCCCTCCGACACCATGCGCACGGCGACCATCCACCGGCTCGTGCCCGACGAGAACGCGTCGATGCGGGAGGAGGCCTCGGCCTCGTCCGACAGCACGACCGTCGGGGCCTCGCCGGTGATCGTGCGCAGAATCTCGGCGTACGCGCGCGCGGCGGTCTGGTCGGTGGCGATCACGAGGCCGCCGGCGTCGGGCACCTGCTCGCGCACCTCCGTGAGGCGGCGATCGGCCGATCGCAGCACGGCAGGGATCCACTCCCCCTCCGGATCGAGCGCCGTCCGCCAGGCCTGGGAGGTGATGTCCTTCGTGTTGTCCTGCCCGAGATGCGCCTCCATCTCGTCGCCGGTCTTCGTGCGCCACCGCATCTTGCCCGCATAGACGAGGAAGATGATCGGGCGCACCACGCCGTCCTCGAGCGCCCGGCGGTAGCCGTAGACGTAGTCGGAGCGGGAGATGCGGATGCCGTTCACGTCGGGGTGGTACTCGACGAACGGGATGGGCGCGGTGTCGCTGCGGAAGGGTGTACCCGACAGCAGCAGACGACGGGTCGCGCGGTGGTACGCCTCGCGCAGGGCGTCGCCCCAGCTGAGGGCATCGCCGCCGTGGTGCACCTCGTCGAGGATCACCAGCGTGCGCTTGTCCAGGATGAGCGACTGGTGGACGGATGCCTTCACCGCGACCTGCGCGTAGGTCACCGCCACGCCGTGATAGTGCCGGCCCGGCACCGAGTGGCGGTTGCTGAAAGCCGGATCCAGTCGGATCGAGACCCGGGCCGCAGCATCCGCCCACTGGGTCTTCAGATGCTCGGTGGGGGCGACCACGACGATGCGGTCGACGATCCGGCGGCGCAGCAGCTCGGTCGCCAGGCGCAGGGCGAACGTGGTCTTGCCGGCGCCCGGGGTCGCCGCCGCGAGGAAGTCGCGGGGTCCGCCGCCGGGTCCGTCGGGGCCGTCGAGCGAGAAGTAGAGGTCGAGCGCCTCGGCCTGCCACGCGCGCAGGCGCTGCGCGGTGCCCCACGGTGCGCGCTGCGGGAAGGCGGGTGAGAGGTGCTCCGCGGCGAAGCTGCCGATGTGGGCAGCTTCGGCGTCGGTGCCGCCGGTGGCGGCGGTATCGGTGTCGCCGGTGTGGATGGATGCCGCGGCCTGTGCGTCGCCGGTGTGAGAGCGGTCGTCGGGCAGCAGCTCCGGAGCGGTGGCGGCGAACGCGTCCACGCAGCCTCCTTCCGACCTGTGCCCGCCCCTGACGGCGGGCGGCACGAACGACAACCCTAGACGCTGTCGGGGACATCGCCGGGGTCGGCCGCCTCGCCCGGGCGGCGCCGCTGAGAACGATTCGCTAGCCTCGAAGCCGATGGACGACGGCGAGGGGACACGCATGAACGACGACCGGCGGAGTCCGCACGTGCCGAACAGCGACACCCACCCGTGGCGCCGCTACGTGGCCCTCGGCGACTCCTTCACGGAGGGCATTGGCGACCCGATCCCGGACGCGCCCGGTGAGCACCGCGGCTGGGCCGACCGAGTGGCCGAAGTGCTCGGTGCGCAGGTCGAGGACTTCGCGTACGCGAACCTCGCAGTGCGCGGAAAGCTCATCCGCCAGATCGTCGCCGATCAGATCGAGCCCGCTCTCGCGCTGAAGCCCGATCTGATCACCATCTCGGCGGGCGGCAACGACGTGATCCGCCCCGGCTCGGACCCCGATGAGATCTCGCAGATCTTCGAGGATGCGATCGTGCGCCTGGTGAGCGACGGGGCGACCGTCGTCGTGTTCACCGGTATCGACACCGAGTTCACACCGGTGTTCCGCAACATCCGCGGCAAGGTCGCGATCTACAACGAGAACATCCGCGCGATCGCCGAGAAGTACGACTGCCTCGTGGCCGATCAGTGGGCTCTGAAAGAGGTGCAGGACATGCGCTTCTTCGACGACGACCGGCTGCACTACAACGCGCTCGGACACCACGAGGTCGCCCGGATGGTGCTGCGGACGCTCAACGTGCCGAACGACCTGCAGCCGATGCAGCCGGAGGCGCTTCCGCCGCGCACCTGGCGGCAGGCGCGCACCGTCGACCTCGTCTGGGCGCGCGAATACCTCGTGCCGTGGGTGCTTCGGCGCCTGCGCCATCAGTCGTCCGGCGACGCGATCTCGGCCAAACGGCCCGACGCGCTCCCGGTGACGACGCTCGCGCCGGGCGCGGACCCGACAGCTCCGCGCGGCGAGAAGGCCTGAGCGACCCGCCCCGGCGTCTCAGGACGCCGGTGTGCGCGGGGCGAGGGCCCACAGCACGACGGCGCTCGCTGCCGCGACGTTGAGCGAGTCCACTCCTCCGGCCATCGGGATCGTCACCACGGTGTCGGATGCGGCGAGCGCACGCCGGGACAGTCCGTCGCCCTCCGATCCCATGAGCAGCGCGATGCGATCCGGTCGCGACGCCGCGAACTCGTCGAGGGGCACGGCGTCGTCCGACAGCGCGAGCGCCGCCAGGTGCAGCCCCGCGTCGTGCAGCACGGCCCCCGCCTCGGGCCATTCCGGCAGTCGCGTCCACGGCACCTGGAAGACGGTGCCCATGCTCACCCGGACGCTCCGGCGATAGAGCGGGTCCGCGCACCGCGGTGACACGAGCACCGCGTCGGCGCCGAGTCCGGCAGCTCCCCGGAAGGCGGCGCCGACGTTGGTGTGATCGACGATGTCCTCCAGCACGAGCACGAGGCGTGCACCGGCGACCACGTCCGCCACGCTCGGCAGCGCCGGCCGGTGCATCGCCGCGAGCAGTCCGCGGTGCACGGTGTAGCCGGTGATCGCCTCGGCGACCTCCGACGTCGCGACGTAGACGGGCACGTCGAGGCCGTCCAGCAGCCGCTCCGCATCGGCGAGCCACTTCTCCTGCACGAGCACGGAGCGCGGTCGGTGCCCCGCGGCGAGCGCGCGCGCCAGCACCTTCTCGGACTCGGCCATGTACAGCCCACCGGCGGGTTCGAGCACGCGTCGCAGCGCGACATCCGTCAGATCCCGGTAGTCGGCCAGCCGGGGATCCTCCGCCGACGAGATCCGCTCGATGCCCATGTGCACGCCTCCTCCGTCCACTCTCCCAGGTCTGGCGCCGTCGCTCGTCCGCCGCCGGGCGGCGGGGCGGACGGATGCCGCGGCCACGGCACCCGGGACGACGCTTCCCGTGACCTCGGCGTCATCTGCGGCCCGTACACTCGGACCCCGAGGGGGTGGCGGTGCAGACGCGAGCGGAGTGGGACGACGCGGTGGCCGCCGACGTCGACCGGGCCGTCGAGGCCCTCGCCGGACGCCGGATCGCCGTGCTGACGGGTGCCGGGGTCTCCACCGACTCGGGCATTCCGGACTACCGCGGCAAGGGTGCCCCCACGCGCACCCCGATGACCGTGGACCAGTTCTTCGCCGGCGAGGAGGCCCGCCGCCGCTACTGGGTCGGCAGCCATCTGGGCTGGCGCACGTTCGCCGCCGCGGGGCCCAACGCCGGACACGAGGCGATCGCCGATCTCGAGCTGTCGGGCGTCGCGACCGGCGTCATCACGCAGAACGTCGACGGCCTGCACATCAGCGCCGGCAGCCGGCGGGTCGTGGAACTTCACGGCACGATGCGCCGCGTCTTCTGCACCCACTGCGGGCAGGTCTTCGACCGGCGCGACCTGGCGCTGCGCGTCGAGGCGGAGAACCCGTGGCTGCGGGTCGACACCGACGTACTGCTCGGGCCCGACGGCGACGTGCGGCCCGAGAGCGTGGACGGGTTCCGCGTGCCGGAATGCAGCGTCTGCGGCGGCCTCCTCAAGCCCGACGTGGTGTTCTTCGGGGAGTTCATCCCGCTGGAGAAGTTCCGCGAGGCCGAGCAGCTCGTGCAGACCAGCCAGGCGCTGCTCGTGGCCGGGTCGTCGCTCGTGGTCAATTCCGGCATCCGTCTCGTCGAGCGCGCCCGCCGTCGCCGGCTGCCCGTCGTGATCGTCAATCGCGGCGAGACGCGCGCGGACGGTCGCGCGACGGTGAAGGTCGATGCCGGCACCAGCGAGGTGCTCGCGGCCCTCGCGGAGCGGCTGCCCGCGCTGCGGTGATCGGGCGGTGTGTCGGGTAGATGCCGGCGCACGCGGTCGTGGACCTGGCGTTTGCTCCGGTTGCGGTTTCGGTTCCGGCTGCGGCTGCGGCTCCGGCTCTGCCCTGGCTCCAGCTCCGGCTTTGCCCTGGCTCGCGCGGCTCCGGCTCCGGCTCCGGTTCCGGTTCTGCGACGCCTTAGGCTCGACAGGTGACCCCGCTGACCCTCATCCGCCACGGCGAGACCGACTGGAACCGCGACCGGCGCATCCAGGGAAGCACCGACATCCCCCTCAACGACACCGGCAGGCAGCAGGCGAAGGATGCCGCGACTCTCCTGCGCGAGACGCTTGAGCCGGGCACGCCCGTCGTCATCGCCGCGAGCGATCTGTCGCGCGCGCGGGAGACGGCTGAGATCATCGCGGACGAGCTGGGCATCGACCGGCCGAGCCTCTACCCCGCGCTCCGCGAGCGCGCCTACGGCGAGGCCGAGGGGATCGACGCCACCGAGTTCGCCGCCCGGTGGGGCGACTGGCACACGGCCGAGGTGCCCGGCGCGGAGCCGTGGCCGGCACTGCGGCTGCGCGCGCTCGCGGGGCTGAGGGCCGTGGCTGACGACGCGGTCCGTGCGACTGCGGGAGCTGCAGCATCCGTCATCGTCGTCACGCACGGCGCGCTCATCCGGGAGGTTCTCCGGTCCGCCACCGACGGCGCCTACCCGGTCGTCGGGCAGCGCCTCGCGAACGGGTCGGCGCACGCGCTGGAGCTCGACGGCGAGGTGCTCCGCCTCCTCACACCGGTCGCCGACGGGGTCTGAGAGCCGCACGATGAGCGGTGCGGACGACGTCCACGCCGACATCGGCGGCTTCCGCCGGAGATCGCCGACCGTCTGCGTCGCGTGCGCGCAGCCATGACGGATGAGGTGCCCGGCGGCGAGCTGCGCATGCGCTCCGGGATGCCGGGGGTCCTCGTCGGCGGCCGCTGCGCCCTCCCCATCGCCGGGTGGAAGAAGCACATCGGGCTGTCTCCGGTGCCCGTTCTGCACGACTCCGTCGAAGCCGGGATCGCGCCGTACCGGTCGAAGACGGACGCCGTGGTCTTCCCGCACACCGGGCCTGTGCCCTACGGGCTGATCCGGCGGGTGACGGCGGTGGCCCTGGAGTTGCGCGCTAATCGGGCGGAAGACAGCGGTGGTCGTGGCGTTGCGGGCTGAAGGTGTTGGGGCCTCGCTGCGCGGGTGAGTGATGCGGGCTGAGGGGTGCTCGGTCGGGGAAGTCGCTGTGCGAGGCGATGTCGGACGCCCGGCGTAATCTCATCCCATCAGCCGAGAGACGTGCCCGCTCTCCCTTCCGGAGACAGGTGCGCACCGATGTCCGTTTCATCCACCTCACGACTCGTCGAGTCGGCGCGGCTGATCGTGGACAGGCTCGGCGACGGAGACCCGACCTCGCGGATCGTCGCCAGCGACGACGACGGACTGCTGGCGCTTTTGGCCGATTGCGCCGACGCACAGCGCTCGCTGAGCCTGCTCGTCGCCGTCGCGACGGCCGAGGTCGAACGTCGCTCCGATCGGTCGCGCGGCTACGACGGACTGTCGCAGCGTCTCGGACACCGCACCGGCACCGATCTCGTGCAATCGCTGACGGGCACGACGAGGGCGGACGTCCGCCGCGCGACCGCGGTCGGCGAGGACCTTCGGCTGACGCTCGATGCGCGCGCGACTCACAGCGGCGTCGGAGAAGGCGGCGCAGGAGCGGACGACGCGGTGCCGATCGCTCCGCCGTGGTTCGCGGCGCTCGTCGACGGGCTCACCCGCGGTGAACTGACTCGCGACCAGTACGACGCCATCAGGCGCGGTCTCGGTGAGCCGCCCATAGAGCACTACCCGGAAGACGAGGGCGACATCATCGTCTCCTCGTGGCGGGTCGCCGCCGCGCAGCTGCTCGACGAGGCGCCTCATCGCAACGTCGAGGACCTCGCCGCGGCCGCTCGACTCGCTCGCGACTCGCTCGACCCGATCGGCGTGCAGATCCGCTTCGACGAGCGGTTCGAGCGGCGCTCGTTCCGCGCGTGGATCGACAGCGACGGCCAGCACCATGCGCGGATCGTCTTCGATGACGACGCCGCGATGTGGGTGCACACCATCCTCAGCGCGGCGCTGCGCCCACGTCGTGGACCGCGTTTCGCGGCGTCGACAGTGCCGCATTCCGCGCCTCCGCAATCCGAATCCGCATCCGGATCCGGATCCGGCGGAGGATCAGCCGGGAGCGCCGTCGTTCCGCACGACGGCCGGCCCGCCGACGAAGAGGACCGCCGCACGAACGAACAGCTGCAGTACGACACACTGCTCGCGATCCTGCGCACCGGGGCCGCTGCCGATCCCGCGCAGGCGTTCGGCGACAGACAGCCCGGCGTGCGCCTGATCAGGACGATGAACGAAGCACGCCGCTCCCCCGTGATCGTCGCCGAGGAGACCGGGCAGGTGATGCCATCCGGCATCGGCGAGCAGTACGAGTGCGACGCCGGACGGGTGCCCGTGTGGGCCGACTCGAGTCGTCGTCCTCTCGATGTCGGGCGGCACCAGCGTCTCTTCACGAAGGCGCAGCGCACGGCGCTCGCCGTCCGCGATGGTGGCTGCGTCTGGTGCGGCGCTCCGCCCTCGCGCTGCGAAGCGCACCACATCCGTCACTGGCACGCCCACCATGGGTCCACCGACCTGGCCGACGGAGTCCTCCTCTGCCGCAACTGCCACATGAGGCTGCACAATCAGGGCTGGCGCATCGCCCGACGCGGCACCGACTATCACCTGCATCCGCCGGACGGCGGCCGACCGCGTCTCCTCCGTCCGAGGTCGCTCCTCCGCTTCGTGAGCGAGCCGGATCCGCCATGATGAAACCGCCGATGGCCGGCGCGGTTGCCCGCTCGTCCTTGAGTGATGTATCGCGTCGCCTCTCGGCGATGAAAGTTCAACCGCTGGTGGGCACGGAATGGCAAGGCCACTGAGCCCGCCGCGGGCCGCCGTGCCGTGTGGGCCGTCCATCAACATCCACCTATCCGACAGCATCACGCTGGAGCCGACCGGAGAGCTTCGACGTCGACGTCGAGGTCGAGGTCCGAGGTCCGAGGTCTAGGTCGAAGTCCACCGGAGAGAGCACACGCAGACCGCGGGCTACGCTCGGGGCGTGCCTCCGGTCGAGCTCGAGCAACTGAGGCCCGTGCCCGCGTTCCGGCGCGATCAGGTCGCGCACGCGTGGGTGCTCATGCGCGGGATCAGCGACGCGGGAGACGCCATCTGGTCCGTTGCGCTCGCGTGGACAGCGGTCCAGACCACGACACCGGCCCTCGCGGGACTGATCGTGGCCGCAGGCTCCATCCCCCGGGCGGTCGCGCTGCTCTTCGGCGGCGTCCTCGCCGATCGTCTGAATGCCCGGCGGATCATGCTTCTGTTCAACATCGCTCGCACGGCGGTGATCACCACCGTGGCCGTCTGGTCCGTGATGACCACACCGACGGTGGCGGTCCTGCTCGGTGCCGCGCTGCTGTTCGGGCTGTGCGACGCGTTCTACGACCCAGCTAGCGGCACCATCTCGCGACAGCTCGTGCGGAGGGAGGATCTCGCGGCCTACACGGGCGCAATGCAGACAGCCGGACGCCTCGGCGGCAAGTTCGGCGCGGCGACCGGCGGCATCCTCGTCGCCCAGGCCGGACTCGCCGGATCGGCCGCCGTGAACGCGGTCACCTTCGCCGTCCTCGTCGGCTTCATCGCCATCTGGCTGCGCCCGCGCTTCGCCCTTCCGCGTGCGGCACGCGAACCGGTCCTCCGCGGGATCGCGGCCGGCTTCGTGCACCTGCGCGACGCGCCTACGACCCGCGCGCTCGTCATCGCCCTGGGCACCCTCAACGTCGCCATTGCGCCGGTACTGGGCGTCGGCGTCGCTCTGCGCGCCAGCGCGGCGGGATGGGGGGCAGAGGGTGTCGGCTTCTTCGGAGCGGCGACCGGCATCGGCGCCGCCGTCGGAGCCGCGATCGTGATCCGCTGGCGGCCGCAGAGAGAGGCGTTTGCGGGATTCCTGTCCTTCAGCCTCCAGGGCGCGGCCATCGTGGGCGTCGGCCTCGGACCCTACTGGCTCGTCGTCATCGCCGGCATCGTCATCGGCTTCGGCGCCGGCTTCGGATCCGTGCTGCTCGGAGCCACCTTCGCCGGCGTCACCGAGCCCAGCTTCCTCGGACGTATGGGGTCGATCATCCGCCTGGGCGACGACAGCCTGCGCCCACTCACCACCGTCGCCTTCGGAGCGCTGGCGACGGTGACCGCGCTCTGGGTGCCGTTCGTGGTCTACGGCGGGGCGTTCACGGTCCTGATCGTCGTGCTGCTGACGAACCGGCAGATCCGCACCCTCACCCTGCGCGAAGAACCGGCAAGCTGACCCCCAGGGCGCCCGGCGCGACCTCGCAGGCCGGCGCGACGCTGAGGAACCGGCCGAGCCTCAGCGCGCGACGCGTCCCAGCGCAGCGCGCGCGTGCCGCAGCACCGGCTCGTCCACCATGCGCCCCTGATACGTGAAGACGCCGCCCTGCGACTCCGCCGCGGCGAGCACCCCTCGCGCCCAGGCAATCGTCTTCGCGTCCGGCGCGTAGGCGCTGCGGATCACGGGCACCTGGCTGGGGTGGATGCACGCGGTCGCGGCGAAGCCGGAGGCCGCAGCATCCGTCGCCTCCCGTGAGAGACCTCTCGTGTCGGCGATGTCCAGGTGCACCGCATCGATCGCCGCCTTGCCGCTCCCGGCGGCGGCGAGCAGCACCCGCGAGCGCGCGACCCGCGCCACATCGCGATAGCGGCCGTTCGGCTTCCGGCTCGAGGTGCCGCCCATACTCGCGACCAGGTCCTCGGCGCCCCACATGAGCGCGACCACGCTCTCGTGCGCGGCGAGTTTCTCCGCCGCGACGACACCTCGCGCCGTCTCGCAGAGCGCGATCAGACGGAACCGCGCGTCGAACGCCTTCAGCGACTTCGCCGTCTCGGCCTTGGCGACCATGACGGTCCGGTAGTCGGTCTGCGACAGCGTCGCGAGGTCTGAGGCGAACGCGTCGGTTCCGGGGGCGTTGACGCGCACGATCACGCGCTCCGGATCCAGCTCCGACTCGATGAGCGCGCCGCGGGCAGCGGTGCGCCGGGCGGGGGCGACGGCGTCCTCGAGGTCGAGGATGACGGCGTCCGCCCTCTCCAGAGCCTTCGCGAACCGCTCGGGACGATCGGCGGGACAGAACAGCAGCGCGGGTCCGAGCGTGAACGGGTTCATGAGGACGCCTCCGTGTGCGCGGGAGCGACGGATCCGGATGCCGCGGCCGCAGCATCCGCGGATCGCCACATCAGCGCGACCCGCGTCGCCCTCCCGACGACCGCCCCGGACTGCGAGGTGCCGGTGTGGGCGAGCGTCACCACGGCCTGCCCCGGTCTCGACGCCGACGGCCGGACCGAGACGACCTCGGTCTCCACCGTGAGCGTGTCACCGGCGAAGAGCGGCGCAGGGAACGACACATCGGTGAGGCCGACCTGCGCGACGAGCGTGCCCTGCGTCAGCTGCGCGACCGATGCGCCGACCATCGTGGAGAGCGTCCACATCGAGTTCATGAGGCGCTCTCCGAACGGCTGCGTCGCGGCGAACGCGGCGTCGAGGTGCAGCGCCTGGGTGTTCATCGTCAGTGAGGAGAAGAGCACGTTGTCGGCCTCCGTCGCCGTGCGACCGGGCCGATGCCGGTACCGCGCTCCGACCTCCAGCTCGTCGGCGAACAGGCCGCGCTGCTCCACCACCCGGCCGGCCGGAGCCGGGGGCACGCGATCGTCGGTCACGCTGTCACGCTACCCCGAGCGCCCGCGCGATCACGAGCAGCTGCACCTCGTTCGTCCCCTCGCCGATCTCGAGGATCTTCGAGTCGCGGTAGTGCCGCGCGACGGGATACTCGTTCATGAAGCCGTTGCCGCCGAAGATCTGCGTCGCGTCGCGGGCGTTGTCCATCGCCGCGTCGCTCGAGGTGAGCTTCGCGATGGCGGCCTCGGTCTTGAACGGCCGTCCGCGGTCGCGCAGCCGTGCCGCGTGATGCCACGCGAGACGGGCGTTGTGCACGCGCAGCTGCATCCGCGCGATCATGAACTGGATGCTCTGCCGCTTGGACAGCGACTCCCCGAAGACCATGCGCGAGCGCGAGTACTCCACGGCCGCTTCCAGGCATCCCTCCGCGGCACCGGTCGCGAGCGCGGCGATGGCGATGCGCCCCTCATCGAGGATGTGCAGGAAGTTCGCGAACCCGCGACCCTCCTCCCCCAGCAGATTTCCGGCCGGAACACGCACGCCGCTGAACGTCAGCGGATGCGTGTCCGACGCGTTCCACCCGACCTTGTCGTAGGCGGGCTCGACGGTGAAGCCCGGCGTGCCGCTCGGCACGATGATCGTCGAGATCGCCTTACGTCCGTCGCGCTCGCCTGTCACGGCGGTCACCGTGACGAAGCGGGTGATGTCGGTGCCGGAGTTGGTGATGAACTGCTTCGACCCGTCGATCACCCACTCGTCGCCGTCGCGCCGGGCGGTCGTCCGCGTGGCGCCGGCATCGGACCCGGCCTCCGGCTCGGTCAGCCCGAAGCCCGCCAGCGCGCGCCCCGCCAGCAGATCAGGCAGCAGCTCCTGCTTCTGCTCCTCCGTGCCGAAGCGGAACACCGGCATCGCGCCGAGGCTGACACCGGCCTCCAGCGTGATCGCGAGGGACTGGTCGACCCGGCCGATCGCCTCGATCGCCAGGCACAGAGCGAAGTAGTCGCCGCCCTGCCCGCCGTACTCCTCGGGGAACGGCAGCCCGAACAGACCCATGTCACCCATCTGCGCGACGACGTCCAGCGGCAGGGTGTGGGTGCGGTCGGCCTCGTACGACTGCGGCGCGATCACCTCGTCGGCGAACTCGCGCACCATAGCGGCGAGGTCCCGCTCGTCCTCATTCAGCTCGTACTGCATCTGCGTCCTCCGATCGGTTCGTCCCCTCGTGAGGGAGGTCGTCCTCTGCGCGCGCATCGATGCGCGCGATGGTCTGATCCCGGCGCACCTGATCGCCGGCGGCGACGTCGAGCCGGGCGATGCCCTCGTGCGGAGCGAGCACGGCGTGCTCCATCTTCATCGCCTCCACCGTCACGATCCGGTCGCCCGCCGCGACAGGGGTCCCGTCAACGACGTGCACGGCGACCACGGTCCCCGGCATGGGAGCCCGCAGGACGGGATCGGATGCTGCAGCCCCCCGCTCGCGCGCGTCCCGCCGTCGCTGCGCCGCCTCCCGGCGCGAGAGCGGACGCAGCCGCCAGGTTCCGCCGCCGCTGTGCACCCACACGGCGCCCTCGTCGTCCAGGGCGACCGTTGTGGGGATGGCTGGGGCGGCGTTGGATGGGGCGGCGTTGGAGGGGGCGGGGATGGCCCTGTCAGCCTCCGCCTCATCGGCGCCGGCCGCGCCGCCGGTCGGGGCGTTTCCCTCGCCCGCCGTGCCGGCGTTGGCCTCGTCGACACCGACCGCGCCACCTTCGTCGCCCGCTCCGGAACCAGCGCGGCCCTCGACGACGACATCCCCGTCGGTGAGGAACGCGCGCGTCGCGACGACGGCGGGGGCGGCGATGCGCCATCCCGGGAGCGACGTCCATGGTGCACCGGCGGCACCCGGCCGAGACCCGGTCGCGCCGGTCGCCGCATGGGTCGCGCCGGTCGCCGCACCGGTCGCACCGGTCGCGCCGGTCGCGTCGGTGGCCGCATCGAGCGCGGCCGCAGCGAGCGCCGCACCATCGGGCGGCTCCGCGACGAAGGGCGGCAGGCGATCGATCAGCCCCGTGTCGAGGTCGCCGGCCGCCACCGCGGGATCGGCGAGGAGCAGTCGGAGGAAGCCGACGTTCGTGTCGACGCCGAGCACGGCCGTGTCCGCGAGCGCGGCGTCCAGGCGAGCCAGCGCCGTGGCGCGGTCCGCGCCGCTCGCGATCACCTTCGCGATCATCGGGTCGTAGTCCGCCGTGACGCGCGACCCCGACTCGACGGCCCCGTCGACGCGGACGCCCTCGCCCCGCGGCGCCCGCCAGACGACCACGGTCCCGGCGGCCGGCAGAAAGCCACGCTCGGGCGACTCCGCGTACACGCGCGCCTCGACGGCGTGCCCGCGGAGTTCGATGTCGTCCTGCGCGAGGGCGAGTGCCTCCCCCGCCGCGACGCGCAGCTGCTGCTCGACGAGGTCGATGCCCGTCACGAGCTCGGTGACGGGATGCTCGACCTGCAGCCGGGTGTTCATCTCGATGAAGAAGAACTCCTCCGGGCGGTCGGCGGCGACGAGGAACTCCACCGTCCCCGCCCCGCGATACTGCACGGATGCCGCGGCCGCGCAGGCGGCAGCTCCGAGGCGGGCGCGGGTCGCGGCATCCACGATCGGAGAGGGCGCCTCCTCGATGACCTTCTGATGCCGGCGCTGGAGGGTGCACTCGCGCTCGCCGAGATGGATGACGGCACCGTGCGCATCCGCCAGCACCTGCACCTCGATGTGCCGGGGACGCTCGATGAGACGCTCGAGCAGCAGGGTGTCGTCGCCGAACGCCGCGCTGGCCACCCGCCGCGCGGTCGCCAGCGCATCTGGCAGTTCGGCCGCCTGCCGGACGATCTGCATTCCCTTGCCGCCGCCCCCGGCGGACGGCTTGACGAGCAGCGGATACCCGACGCGCTCCGCCTCGGCCGCGATGGCCTCGTCCGCGAGACCAGCTGCGCTGAAGCCCGGGACGACGGGGACGCCGTGCTCCTGCACGTGCGCCTTGGCGCGGATCTTGTCGGCCATGACGTCCAGCGCGCGCTCGCCCGGACCGATGAAGACGATGCCCGCGGCCGCGCAGGCGGCGGCGAATGCGGCGTTCTCGGAGAGGAAGCCGTAGCCGGGATGGATCGCCTCGGCGCCCGTCTCACGGGCGGCGGCGATCACCGCGTCGATCGAGAGGTAGGAGGCCGACGCGACGGCGGGTCCGATGCGCACGGCGACGTCCGCCTCGCGCACGTGCGGCGCGTCGGCGTCGGCGTCGCTGTAGACGGCGACGGAGCGGATGCCGAGGCGACGGAGCGTGCGGATGACGCGGCGCGCGATCTCGCCGCGATTGGCGACCAGCACCGTGTGGAAGAGCGTCTCGGTCATCACATCACATCCGGAAGAGGCCGAAGCGGGGCTCGGGCAGCGGAGTGCGGGACACGACGTCCAGCGCCAGCCCGAGGAGGTCGCGCGTGTCGAGTGGATCGATCACGCCGTCGTCCCAGAGGCGCGCGGTGGCGTAGTAAGGACTGCCCTGCTCGTCGTAGCGCGCGCGGATCGGCGCCTCGAACGCGGCCTGGTCCTCTGCGGACCACTCCCCGCCGGCGGCCTCCAACTGATCCCGCTTCACAGTCGCCAGCACCGAGGCCGCCTGGGGACCGCCCATGACGGAGATGCGACTCGCGGGCCAGGTCCAGAGGAACCGCGGCGAGTACGCCCGTCCGCACATCGAGTAGTTCCCGGCCCCGAAGGATCCCCCTATGACGACGGTGAGCTTCGGCACGCGCGTCGTGGCGACGGCGGTGACCATCTTGGCGCCGTCCTTCGCGATGCCCCCGGCTTCCGCGTCGCGCCCGACCATGAAGCCCGAGATGTTCTGCAGGAAGAGCAGCGGGATGCCGCGCTGATCGCACAGCTCGATGAAGTGGGCGCCCTTCGAGGCCGACTCCGAGAAGAGCACGCCGTTGTTGGCGACGATGCCGACCGGATGACCGTGGATGCGCGCGAACCCGGTCACGAGCGTCTCGCCGTACTCGCGCTTGAACTCGTGCAGCGCACTGCCGTCCACTAGGCGGGCGATGACCTCTCGCACGTCGTACGGCTGGTTCACATCGACCGGGACGACGTCGTACAGCTCGCCCGGGTCTGCCACGGGCGCAACGACGGCGGCGACGTCCCAGACGGGCGGCCCGGGGAGCGGCAGCGTCGCGACGATGTCGCGGACGATCTCGAGCGCGTGCTCGTCGTCCTCCGCGAGGTGGTCGACGACTCCCGAGCGGCGGGCGTGCAGCTCGCCGCCGCCGAGCTCCTCCGCCGAGACCACCTCGCCGATCGCGGCCTTCACGAGGGGCGGTCCGCCCAGGAAGATCGTGCCCTGGCCGCGGACGATCACCGTCTCGTCGCTCATCGCGGGCACGTACGCGCCGCCCGCCGTGCACGAGCCGAGCACGGCGGCGATCTGCGGCACGCCCTCGGCAGACAGGCGCGCCTGGTTGTAGAAGATGCGTCCGAAGTGGTCGCGATCGGGGAAGACCTCGTCCTGCATCGGAAGGAACGCGCCCCCGGAGTCGACGAGGTAGGTGCAGGGCAGCCGGTTCTCGCGGGCGATCTCCTGCGCGCGGAGGTGCTTCTTCACCGTCATCGGGAAGTACGTGCCGCCTTTGACCGTCGCATCATTGCACACGACCATCACATGCCGACCGTGCACCAGCCCGATCCCGGCGATCACGCCTGCGGCCGGCGCCTCTCCCCCGTACAGTCCGTCCGCTGCGAGCGGCGACACCTCGAGGAACGGGCTGCCCTCGTCCAGCAGACGCGCGACGCGGTCGCGCGGGAGCAGCTTGCCGCGCGCGACGTGTCGCGCACGCGAGGATTCCGATCCACCGACGGATGCCGCGGCCACCCGCTCCCGCAGCATCCGCGCCAATGCGGCTTGGTCCACGGTCGCTGGGCCGGTCATGTCATCTCCGTCGACGTCACGATCGGATCACGCCGGTTGTCCGCGCGCAATCCTTCTGGTTAGTGTTCACTAACTCAGACTTCAGGTTAGCGAGGGTTAACTGAGATGGCAAGCGGACTCACCGAACGCGACCGCGCGAAGGCGGACCGGCAGAGCGCCCTCCTCCAGGAGGCGGCGCGGCTGTTCGCCGAGCGCGGCTTCACGGGCGTGAGCCTGGAAGACCTCGGCGCCGCCGTCGGTGTCAGCGGACCGGCCGTTTATCGGCACTTCGCCAACAAGCAGGCGCTGCTCGGCGCGATCCTGCTGCGCGTCAGCGAGCGCCTCCGCGACGGCGGTCGGCGCGTCACCGAGGCGCACGACGACCCGCGCGCGCAGCTCGAGGCACTCGTGGAGTTCCACGTCGATTTCGCCCTGGCGGAGGCCGATGTCATCCGCGTGCAGGACCGCGACCTCGCCAGCCTCAGCGAGGCCGACCGCCACAGCGTGCGGCGCCTGCAGCGCGAGTACGTCGACGGGTGGGTGCAGGTGCTCTCCCGCGTGCACCCCGGCCGCTCCGAGGACGAGCTGCGCGTGCGCGCGCTCGCCTGCTTCGGTCTCATCAACTCCACGCCGCACAGCGTGAAGGGCGTCCGGAGCACGCCGACCGACAGCACCGTCCGGCAGATCCTCGCCGCCATGGCGACCTCGGCACTCACCGTCTGACGCGCGGACTCACCCGGATACGCGAGAAGTCGCAACACACCGTGTCCGGCCGGAGGCGGGCGGCGTGCTGCGACTTCTCGAGGGAGGTGAGCCGCGGCGCGGGATCAGCCCTGCGCGCGACGGTTCGTGCGGTTGCTGCGAACGGCGTCGCCGACGCGGAGACCGCCCGAGCGGGCGCCGGGGCGTCCCGAGCCCGCCGCCGCGGATCGACCCGCACCGGCGCCGGAGCGCTGGCCACCGGAGCGCTGGCCGCCGGCCGACGCACCGCGCGACGCACCGGTTCCCGCGGGCTGCGCGGGCGCGGAGCGCTGACCGCCGCGACCCTGGCCGGAGCGGCCCGCACCGCCGTCGCGGCCGGAGCGCTGCGACGGGTCGGAGTGCTCGCCGCGGGCGGCGCGCTTGCGCTGGGCGTTGGCGCCCTGCGAGCGTCCGCCGCCGGAGGGCTGCTCCTGGCGGGGCTGCGGCTTCACGTACGCGGCGGTCGGGCCCACGAGCTCGCCGACGACGGCCGAGTCCGCGGCGACGGCGACGGGGCGCGCCGAGATGGCGGCCTTGCGCAGCAGCGCCTCGGTGTCCTTGCGCTGGGCGGGGAGCATCACGGTGACGACGTCACCGGCGCTGCCGGCACGGGCGGTGCGGCCCGAGCGGTGCAGGTACGCCTTGTGCTCCATGGGCGGGTCGACGTGCACCACGAGCTCGACGTCGTCGACGTGCACACCGCGCGCCGCGACATCCGTCGCCACCAGCACGCGCACGCTGCCCTCGCCGAACGCGGCGAGGTTGCGGTCGCGCTGCGGCTGCGAGAGGTTGCCGTGCAGGTCGACCGCGGGGATGCCCTGGTCGGTCAGCTGCTTGGCGAGCTTCTTGGCGTGGTGCTTGGTGCGCATGAACAGGATGCGACGGCCGCGACCGCTGGCGAGCACGCGGACGAGCTCCTTCTTCGTGTCGGCATCCGCCGTCTCGAAGACGTGGTGCGTCATGGCGGCGACGGGCGAGTTGGCCTCGTCGACGGAGTGGAGCACCTCGTTCTGCAGGTAGCGCGCGACGAGCTTGTCGACGCCGTTGTCCAGCGTCGCCGAGAACAGCAGGCGCTGTCCGCCGCGGGGCGTCTTGTCGAGGATGCGGGTGACGACCGGCAGGAAGCCGAGGTCGGCCATGTGGTCGGCCTCGTCGAGCACGGTGATCTCGACGGCGTCGAGGGTCACGACGCCCTGCTTCATGAGGTCCTCGAGGCGACCGGGGCACGCCACGACGATGTCGACGCCGGCGCGCAGGGCGTCGACCTGACGCTTCTGGCTGATGCCGCCGTAGATGGTGGTGGTCTTGAGTCCGTAGGCCGCGGCGAGCGGGGCCAGCACGGCGTCGATCTGCGTGGCGAGCTCGCGCGTCGGGGCGAGCACGAGTCCGAGCGGACGACCGGCGCGGCGGGTGCCGCCGGCGAGCGAGCCGCCGAGACGGGCGACCATCGGGATGGAGAACGCCAGCGTCTTGCCGGAGCCGGTCTTGCCGCGACCGAGCACGTCGCGGCCGGCGAGCGTGTCGGGCAGGGTGTCGACCTGGATCGGGAAGGCGCTGGTCTTGCCCTGCTCGGTGAGCACGCGCACCAGCGGTGCGGGCACGCCGAGTTCGGCGAAGGTGGGGATGTCGGAAGACATGGGTGAGCCTTTCGTGGCGGGCGGCATCACGCGTCCGAGCCGAAGCGGCGCGGGGCGGCGATGCACCGACGCGGCGGTGACGGCGCGTCAGCAGGATGGCGAAGGCGCCGGTCGGCGCAATCGTTCGCCGTGAGAATGTTTCCGTCGCGCGGGGCCGAGGCCGGCCGCGGAGGGAAGGAGCGTTCTGACGACGCAGGGAGTCCGAGCGGACTCGCAAGTGGTCCCAGTCTAGCGGATGCTGCGCCGGACGCTCGCAGGGACCCTCCGTGTGCCGCGGGCCGCGGCATCCGAATCCCCCGATGAGCGCCCCGCTGCCTGAGCGACTCCCCAGTCGGCGCATACCCTCGCGGGCGTGTCGCCCCGCCGACCCGCCGCGATGTCCGGTCGGGTCGGCGGGGACGGCGCCAGAGGCTATTCCCCGCAGGGTCAGCGCAGGAGCATCACCCGGCCGGGCTCGCGCAGCACGTCGCCCACCGCGGTGAGGAACCGCGCGCCCTGCTCGCCGTCGACGAGGCGGTGATCGAACGAGAGCGCGAGGGTCATCACGTCGCGCAGCGCGATCTCGCCGCGAAACTCCCACGGCTGACGCCGGATCGCGCCGAGCGCGAGAATCCCGGCCTCGCCGGGATTGATGATCGGCGTGCCGGCGTCGACGCCGAAGACCCCGACGTTCGTGATCGAGAACGTCCCGCCGCTCATCTCGGCTGGTGTCGTCCGACCCGCACGGGCCGTCTCGGCGAGCGCGCCGATCGCATCCGCCAGCTCGACGAGGGTGAGCTCCTGCGCGCGTCGGATGTTCGGCACGACCAGCCCTCGCCCCGTCGCCGCGGCGATGCCGAGATGCACGTCATGGTGCTGGACGATCTGGTAGGCATCCTCGTCCCACTGCGAGTTGAGCTCGGGGTGCGCGCCGAGCGCGAGGCATACGGCCTTCGCGGCGACCGCGAGGATGCCGATCCGGTGCCCCTCGAGCGCCCGATCGCGCTTGAGCGAGGCGACGAGCTCCATCGTCGGCGTGACGTCGACGGTCAGGAACGTCGTCACGTGCGGCGCCGTGAAGGCGCTGCGCACCATCGCCTGCGCCGTGTGCTTGCGCACCCCGCGGATCGGCGTGCGGGTCGTCCGCGCCCCGTCGTCCGCCCGCGTCGGGATGCCGGCGGGCGCCCCTGCCGGCGAAGTGGCTGCCGCGGCATCCCCGCGCTTCGCGAAGGCCTCGACGTCGTGGCGGGTGATCAGGCCGTGACGACCCGTGCCCGGCACGACGGCGAGGTCGACGCCCAGGTCTTTGGCGAGGCGGCGCACCGGCGGCGTCGAGCGTGGCCGGTCCAGCAGCGCATCGGCGAGCGACTCCGCTCCGCCGTGGGCACCGATCGCATCGTGCGGAGCGGCCTCGCGGACAGCGGAATCGGATGCTGCGGCCGCCCCCGACGCGGCGCCCGCGCGTGCGCGGCGCTGGGGTCGGGCCGTCGAGCGCGGCGCCGCACCGTAGCCGACGAGGTTGGGCTGCGACTTCTCCTCGGCCGGCGCCTCAGGTGCGGACGGGGCAGAGGCCCCGGTCTCGGACGCGGCGTCCGCGGATGACGCCGTGGCAGCCGCCGATGCGTTCACCGGCTCAGGCGCCCGCGACTCGACCTCCGCGCCCGGAAGGTCGAAGGAGATGAGCACGGAGCCGACCTCCACGACATCGCCCGCGGCGGCGTGCAGGGTCGCGACGGTGCCGGCGAACGGCGACGGCAGCTCGACGACGGCCTTGGCGGTCTCGACTTCGGCGATCGTCTGGTTGAGCGTGACGGTCTGCCCCTCGGCGACCTGCCACGACACGAGCTCGGCCTCGGGAAGCCCTTCGCCGAGATCGGGGAGACGGAAGTCCTGGATCACCGCGCGCCTCCGCCCGACAGACCGGAGCTGTCGCCCGACGCGACCCGGTCGAGACTGCTGGGCCGGTCCATGACGGCGTCGACGGCGTCCAGGATCCGGTCGAGGTCGGGCAGGTGGTGCTTCTCGAGCTTCGCCGGCGGATACGGGATGTCGTGCCCGGTGACGCGCATCGGCGGCGCCTCGAGGTAGTGGAAGCAGCGCTCCGTGACGCTGGCGATGAGCTCGGCGCCCATACCCGCCTCGCGCGCCGCCTCGTGGGTCACCACGACGCGTCCGGTGCGACGGACGGAGGCCTCGATCGTGCGGTAGTCCACGGGCGACAGCGAACGCAGGTCGATGACCTCGAGCGAGATGCCCTCGTCCTCGGCTGCGGTCGCGGCGTCCAGCGCCGTGCCGACCTGCGCGCCGTAGGTGAGCACGGTCACGTCGGTCCCGGGGCGCGCGACGCGCGCGAGACCCATGGGCGGCGCGTCGGCGAGGGAGGCGTCGAGATCGACCTCGCCCTTGGCGTGGTACAGCCGCTTCGGCTCGAAGAACACCACCGGGTCGTCGGAGGCGATGGCCTGTCGCAGCATGACGTAGGCGTCCTGCGGCTGGGAGACGGCGACGACCCGGAGCCCCGAGGTGTGTACGAAGTACGCCTCCGGCGACTCCGAGTGGTGCTCCGCGGCGCCCACGCCGCCGGCCCACGGGATGCGGATCGTGACCGGCATCCGCACATTGCCCGACGAGCGGTAGTGCAGCTTGGCGACCTGGCACACGATCTGGTCGAACGCGGGATAGACGAAGCCGTCGAACTGGATCTCGACGACCGGCCGGTAGCCGCGGTAGGCGAGGCCCACGGCCGTGCCCATGATGCCGGACTCCGCCAGCGGGGTGTCGATGATGCGCGACGGGCCGAACTGGTCGAGCAGTCCGTCGGTGATGCGGAACACTCCGCCGAGCTTGCCGACGTCCTCGCCCATGACGAGCACCTTCGGGTCATCGGACATCGCGCGGCGCAGACCCTCGTTGAGCGCCTTGCCCATGGTGAGCTGCGTCATCGTCCCGCTCCCCCGGCGTCGGTCGCGGCATCCGCGAATCCGTCGAGGTAGGCGCCGAAGCGCTCGCGCTGCTCGTCTATGCCGACGTGAGGCTCGGCGTAGACGTTGTCGAGCAGGGTCAGCGGGTCGCGCGTGGTCGCGCCCAGCGCGGCGGCGCGCACCTCGGCGGCGAGCGCGTCGGCGTCGGCCGCGACCTCGGCGGCGAACGCCTCGTCGAAGGCGCCCTGCGCGCGCAGGTACGTCTCGAGGCGCAGCAGCGGATCGCGCTCGCGCCAGCGCTCGACCTCCTCCTTGTCGCGGTAGCGGGTGGGGTCGTCGGAGGTGGTGTGCGGCCCCATGCGGTAGGTCACCGCCTCGATGAAGGCGGGACCCTTGCCGCTGCGCGCGTGCTCGAGCGCCCAGCGCATGGCCGCCGTGCAGGCGAGCACGTCGTTGCCGTCGACGCGCATGCTCGGGATGCCGAAGCCCGGCGCGCGTCCCGCGATCGGGTAGCTGGCCTGCACCGTCACAGGCTCGGAGATCGCCCACTGGTTGTTGGTGCAGACGAACACGACGGGCGCGCGGAAGGACGACGCGAAGATCATCGCCTCGTTGACGTCGCCCTGGCTCGTGGCGCCGTCGCCGAAGTACGCCACGGCGACCTGATCGGCACCGTCGCGCTGGATGCCCATCGCGTAGCCGACGGCGTGCAGCGTCTGCGCGCCGATGATGATCTGCGGCACGGCGCTGTTGATCTCGAACGGGTTGTAGGTGGAGTGCTCCTCACCCCGCCAGGCGATGACGAAGTCGCGGGGCGCCGCGCCGCGGGCGTAGCCCACGCCGATCTCGCGATAGCTGGGGAAGGCGAAGTCGTCGGCGCGCAGGGCGCGAGCCGTGCCGATCTGGGTGGCCTCCTGGCCGTTGCAGGGCGCCCAGAGACCGAGCTGGCCCTGGCGCTGGAGGGCGACGCCCTCGGTGTCGATGCGGCGCACGAGCACCATGTCGCGGTAGAGGCCGCGGAGCGCGTCGGCGTCGAGGTCGCTCACCCACGGGTCGAGGTCGGCATCGCGCACCCGCACACCATCCTGGGTGAGCAGGCGGGCCACGTCGTCGACGTCGGTGGCGCGGTCGTCCGTGGGGGTCAGGGTGTGCATCATCGTCATCCCTCCGATTCGCTTCGGGGCCTTCGTGGGGCCCGTCCGCTGCGGTCGTCGGCAACTCTGCCGACAGGGCCGACGATACGTCGGGCACTCAACTAGCTCAAGCATTCGCGATCGCCCTGAGCATGTTGACAAGAGGCGGCGATTTCCGGGGTGCTAATCTTTCGCACTATGGGAAACCTCGACCACGTCGACCTCGAACTCCTGGCCGCGCTGTCGACGGATCCCCGGGCGACCGTGGTGGCCCTCGCCGAGAAGCTCGGCCTGTCGCGCAACACGGTGCAGGCGCGGATGTCGCGGCTCGAGCGCGCGGGCGTGTTCCTGTCCTACGAGCGCGCCCTGTCGTCCTCGGCGCTCGGGTTCCCGATCGAGGCGTTCATCAACGTGATGGTGCGCCAGGCGGAGCTCCCGCGCATCACCGTCGAGCTCCAGCGCGTCCCCGAGGTCGTCCAGGCGCACGGGCTGAGCGGGCAGGTGGATCTCCTCGTGCGCGTCGCGTGCCGCGACACCCAGCACCTCTTCGACACCGACGCCCGCATCCTCGCCATCGAGGGCGTGGAGCGCACGGAGACCTCGCTGGCGATGGGCGAGGTCATCGGCTACCGCGTGACGCCGCTCATGGAGCTGGCGCGACGGGACTCGTGACCGCGGCGCCGACGCCCGTCGACGGCGCGTCCGCCGTCGGGGCACCGGCGTCCAACCGCACGAGCACCACGCCCACCAGGATCAGCGCGCCCCCGGCGAACTGGATCGGCGCGGGCACCTCGGAGAGGAACAGCCACGCGAAGCCGAGGGCGAACAGCACCTCCGACAGCACGACGAACGAGGCCAGCCGCGACCCGATGCGCGGCACGGCCATCACGCCGAGCGCATAGCCCACCGTCGTGCCGACGGCCGCCACCCACAGCATCGGCACATACCACGCGACGTCGAGCCCCCCGAGGACGATCGACACGTCGGGTGCGGCGAACGGCATGAGGCCCGAGACGCAGAGCACCGCCATCACGACGGCGCCCACCAGCAGTCCGCCGGCGGAGAGCGCCAGCGCCGGCAGCTCGTCGTCGACGCGCTCCGAGATGACGAAGTAGACGCAGACGCAGACCGCCGCGCACAGGGCCAGCACCGTCCCGAAGAGGTCGAAGGACGAACCCGAGACGTCGACCACCAGCACGAGTCCGACCACGGCGACCGCCGTCCCCCACAGCACGAGCCGGGACGGGCGCCGCCGTGTGCGCAGCCACACCCACGCGACCAGGAGCACGGGAGCGAGGTACTCGATGAGCAGCGCCACCGCCACCGGCATCCGCTGCATCGCCGAGAAGAAGAAGATCTGGGTTCCGAGCACGGGCATGAGGCCGAAGAGCACGATGATCCGCCAGTGGCGCCGCATGAACCCCCGCTGCGCGCGCATCGCACGCACGAGGGCGGGCGAGAGGATGATCCCCGCGATGCCCATGCGCACGAGGAGCGCGGCGCCGAGCGTCCAGCCCTCCTCCAGCAGGGGCTTCACGAAGGGGCCGCTGGAGGCGAAGGCCAGAGCGGATGCCAGCGCAAGCACGAGTCCGGATCGCTGCGCGCCGAACGGCCGCGCGGAGAGCGTCGGAGCTGTCGATGCGGCGGAGGGAGCGACCATGGCTGACCCTGACTGTCAGGAGCGAACGTGCGTACACTTGTGACAGTAGGACCCCGGACAGTCAGGAGTCAACATGGTTTTCATCCATGACACCAAACAGGCCCTCACGGCTGCCGTCGTGCTGGTCAACACGCTGCCCGGCTACGACGGCGTCGACACCCTGCAGACGCCCGATGACCTCCGCGCCTACCTCGAGGTGAATCCCTACACGGGCGTCATGCGCAAGGATCAGGCCGAGATCGACGCGGTGCGCGAGATCCGTCAGCGCCTCCGGCAGCTGTGGGAGGTCGACCGCGACGACGCTGTGCCGCTCGTCAACGAGATGCTCCGCGACGGGCGCGCCCTCCCCCGCCTCGTCATCCACGACGGCTACGACTGGCACATCCACGCCACCGACGACGACGCGCCGCTGGCGACGCGCATCCTCGTCGAGGCAGCCATGGCCTTCGTCGACGTCATCCGCGCCGACGAGTACGACCGGGTGCGGGTGTGCTCGGCGGACGACTGCGAGTCGGTCTACATCGACTACTCGAAGAACGGCTCGAAGCGCTACTGCGACACCGGCAACTGCGGCAACCGCATGAACGTCAACGCGTACCGTCGGCGGAAGGCGCGAGAAAGCGCCTGACGGCCTCCGCCGCGGGGGCCGGCGTCTCGTAGTGGATGAGGTGCCCGACCTGGGGGATCTCTACGAGCTGGGCGTCGGGGAACACGGTCGCGAGCCGGCGCTCCACCTCGATGGAGGTGATGTCGTCCTTCTCGGCGGCGATGAGCAGCGTCGGCTGCGCGATGCGCGCGGCGAACTCGCTGACGTCGTGCGACACGGAGGTCACGAACGCCTCGTGCAGCACGTCGCGGTCGGCGAAGCGCGAGAAGTACGTGTCGTGCTGGTCGTGGATGAAGCGCCGCAGCGCCCGGTCGCGGGTCTTGACCATGGCCAGGCTCGTGAGCCGGACGATGGCGCGGTTGCGCAGCACCGCCTCCCCCAGCGGCTTCGGCAGGCGCGCTCCGGCCCAGTAGTAGAAGATGGCGAGGCGGGTCAGGATGCCGCGGGGTCCCTCCAGCGCGGGTGCTCCGATCGGGTTGACCAGCACGACCTTCGGCGTCGCCAGGCCGCCGGCCACGGCCGCAGCCGTCACGATGGAGCCGAAGGAGTGGCCGAGGACGGGTGCTCCGGGAGCCACCTCGGCGGCGAAGGCCGCGAGCCACTCCGTGTAGGCCGCCAGGTCGTGCGGGCGTCCGGGAAGCGGACCAGACTCGCCGAAGCCGGGCAGGTCCGGCGAGATGACGCGCAGGTCGGGGAGGTGTCCGACGACCGGCTCGAGACCGTGGTGCTCCCCGCGGAAGCCGTGTACGGCGAGCAGGGTGGTTGCGGCATCCTCCGGCCCGTAGACCCAGTACGCGGTCGTCGCGCCGAGCACGGTCGTCTCGTGCCGCTGCACGGGGAGGCGCTCCAGGAGCCGGGCGTAGGGCGAGGCGACGGGCATTCCGCGAGTCTACGTTCGGAGCGTGTCCTCCCCTGCCCGCCTCCCGGTGCGCCGCTCCCCCGATGTCGGGGGCGCCGCATACTCTCAGCGGCATGGACCGATGGCACGCCGAGCCCCTCGCCCTCTTCGAGAGCCCGGAATGGTCGCGCGTGATCGGGGTCTTCGACCTCGAGACGACGGGTGTCGACGTCACCCGCGACCGCATCGTCACCGCTCACGTCGGACTGCTCGACGGCACCGGCGCCCACGTGCGGGCGCGTGACTGGCTCGCCGATCCGGGCGTCCCCATCCCCGACGGCGCGGCCGCCATCCACGGCATCACGACAGCTCGTGCCCGCGCAGACGGACGGCCGGCGCGCGAGGTCGTGGCCGAGGTGACCGAGGCGCTGCGGGCGATGCTCGACGCCGGCATCCCCGTCGTCGCCTACAACGCGCCGTACGACTTCTCGCTCCTCAAGCACGAGGCGCAGCGCCACGGGGTCGAGCCGATCGTCTCGCCGTCGCCGGTCATCGACCCGCTCGTGGTCGACAAGACGTACGACCGCTACCGCCGGGGCAAGCGCACCCTCTCGGCGGTCGCCGCGCACTACGCGGTGCGCCTCGACGACGCGCACGACGCCGCCGCCGACGCGGTCGCCGCGGGGCGGCTCGCACAGGCGCTCGCCGAGCGCTTCGCGCCGTGGCTGCCGCCCACCGCGGCCGAGCTGCACACGCGCCAGATCGGCTGGGCGCGGGCGCAGGCGGCGAGCCTCACCGAGTACTTCGTCTCCATCGGCCGCATCGAGGCCACCGCGCGGCTCGACGGAAGCTGGCCGATCCGCTGACCCGGATGAAGACGCGGATGCGCGCGCGAAGAGCCGGGCCTCACCGTGCCAGGGAGAGCGCGGAGACCCCGGGCGAGCTCGGCAACGCCGGGAAAGCACGGCGACGCCGAGCGCACGGCAACGCGCAGTGCGCGGCGACGCCGAGGGCACGGCAACGCGCCGCAACGCCCCAAATCACCCGGGAACGACAGAAGCCCCCGGCGAACCGGGGGCTTCTGAGGGCGACGAGGCTTACTTGCTCGAGCCGCCGAAGTTCTTGAAGCGCTGGTTGAACTTCTCCACGCGACCGGCGGAGTCCATGATGCGCTGCTTTCCCGTGTAGAACGGGTGCGACGCGGACGAGATCTCGACGTCGATGACGGGGTACTCGACGCCGTCGAGCTCCATCGTCTTGTCGCTGGTCACGGTCGAGCGCGTGAGGAAGGTCTCGCCGGAGCCGAGGTCGCGGAACACGACCGCCTTGTACTCGGGGTGGATGTCAGTCTTCATGGTGTTCCCTTGAATGGTGCCCTGGATTGTGCCAGGGCGGTGGAAGTCTGCGGTGCGAGCGCACCAAACGACGATTCTACCAGCCCGCGGGCGAGCTCGTGAACTGCGGAGGCTCAGCCCGCGGCGCGGGCGGCGTAGCGGCCGTCCGCCGCGGTGAGGGTGATCGGCAGCCCGAACGTCGCGGTCAGGTTCTCGGCCGTGAGCGTCTCCGCGAGCGGGCCCACCGCCACGGCTGCGCCGTCGCGGAGCAGGAGCACATGGGTGAAGCCGGCGGGGATCTCCTCGACGTGATGGGTCACCATCACCATGGCCGGCGTCATCTCGGAACGCGCGTACTCGCCGAGGAGCATCAGCAGCTCCTCGCGCGCGCCGAGGTCGAGGCTCGCGGTGGGCTCGTCCAGCAGCAGCAGCTCGGGGTCGGTCATGACGGCGCGCGCAATCTGCACGCGCTTCTGCTCGCCGTCGGACAGCGTGCCGAAGGTGCGCTCGGCGAGGTGGTCGAGGCGCCACTCGGCGAGCACCCGCAGCGCGCGGCGCTCGTCGATGGAGTCGTAGTCCTCGCGCCAGCGGCCGACCACCGAGTACGCGGCGGTGAGCACGACGTCGACGACGCGCTCCTCGGCCGGGATGCGCCGCGCCATGGCGGAGGAGGCGAAGCCGATGCGCGGACGCAGCTCGAAGACGTCGGTGCGCCCGAGGCGCTCCCCCAGCACGGACACGACGCCCGAGGTGGGGTGCAGCAGCGTGTCGGCCAGCTGCAGCACCGTGGTCTTGCCGGCGCCGTTGGGTCCGAGGATCACCCAGCGCTGATCGCCGGAGACGGTCCAGTTCAGCCCCGAGATGATGTCCTTGGCGTTGCGACGGACGACGACATCGGAGAACTCGAGCACCTGCGGCATGGGGCCAGCCTATCCGTCGGATCGCGCACCGCTCGGGCTCATCCGCGCCGCGTCAGGCCGACGTGCCCGAGACCTCGGCGTAGAGCGCGGCGGTCTCGCGGGCGATGGCCGCCCAGCTGAAGTCCTCCGCCGCACGGCGGCATCCCGCCTCGCCGTAGGCACGCGCCGTCGCCGGGTCGGAGACGACCTCGGTGAGCACGCGGGCGAGGTCGGCGACGAAACGCTCGGGATCCACCGGCGTGCCCGTGCCGTCCTGCACCTGCTCGATCGGCACCAGCCGGCCGGTCACCCCCTCGACGACGACTTCGGGGATGCCCCCGGTCGCCGTACCCACGACAGCCGCTCCGCACGCCATCGCCTCGAGGTTGACGATGCCCAGCGGCTCGTACACCGAGGGGCACACGAAGGTGGTCGCGGCACTCAGCACGGCGCACAGCTCGTGCCGCGACAGCATCCGGTCGATCCAGACCACACCGTCGCGGGTCTCCTGCAGCGCCCGGACGAGCCCCTCCACCTCTTCGAGGATCTGCGGGGTGTCGGGCGCGCCGGCGCACAGGATGACCTGCACCTCCGGCGGCAGCAGCTCGGCGGCGCGCAGGAAATACGGCAGGCCCTTCTGCCGGGTGATGCGGCCCACGAACACCACCGACGGCCGCGACGCGTCGACGCCGAGCTGCGCGAGCACGTCGGGGTCGTCGACCGGATGCCACGCCTCCACGTCGATGCCGTTGTAGATCACGCGCACCTTGGCCGGGTCGAGCGCGGGGTAGCTGCGCAGGATGTCCTGGCGCATCCCGTCGCTCACGGCGACGACCGCGGCGGCGTTCTCGTACGCCGTCTTCTCGATGTAGCTCGAGACGGCGTAGCCGCCGCCGAGCTGCTCGGCCTTCCAGGGCCGCAGCGGCTCGAGACTGTGCGCGGTGACCACGTGCGGGATGCCGTGCAGCAGCGATGCGAGATGCCCGGCGAAGTTGGCGTACCAGGTGTGGCTGTGCACGACGTCGGCTCCGGCGACGTCCGACACGATCTCCAGGTCGGTGCCGAGCGTCTGCAGCGCGCCGTTCGCGTCGGCGAGCTCGGCGGGCACGGCGTAGGCGGTCGTGTCGGCCTCGTCGCGCGGGGCGCCGAACGCCCGCACCTGCACCTCGATGCTCTCGCGGAGCGCCTTGACGAGCTCGGTCGCGTGGACGCCCGCGCCCCCGTAGATCTCCGGCGGGTACTCCTTGGTCACGATGTCGACGCGCATGGCACGAACGCTAGTACACGCGAGACTCACGGGACCAGACGCTCCCCGCGGCACCGATCGCGGCCCTAGGGTGGTGCCATGCCTACGACGCCGAAGGTCTTCGGAATCATCCTCGCCGGTGGCGAGGGCAAGCGACTCATGCCGTTGACGGCCGACCGGGCCAAACCGGCGGTGCCGTTCGGCGGTCAGTATCGGCTCATCGACTTCGCGATCTCGAACCTCGTGAACTCCGGCCTCCGGCAGATCGTGGTGCTGACGCAGTACAAGTCGCACAGCCTCGACCGCCACGTCTCGCAGACGTGGCGCATGTCGCCGCTGCTGGCCTCATACGTGACGTCGGTGCCGGCGCAGCAGCGACTCGGCAAGCGCTGGTTCTCCGGCTCCGCCGACGCCATCCTGCAGAGCCTGAACCTCATCAACGACGAGAAGCCCGACATCGT
Organism: Microbacterium jepli; assembly: GCF_047237905.1. NCBI lineage: Bacteria > Bacillati > Actinomycetota > Actinomycetes > Micrococcales > Microbacteriaceae > Microbacterium > Microbacterium jepli. The sequence continues at coordinate 2,157,581 of NZ_JBDFLW010000005.1, forward strand.
CGTGGTGATCGGCGCCGACCACGTCTACCGCATGGACTTCCGCCAGATGCTCGACGCCCACATCTCCTCGGGAGCCCGCGCGACCGTGGCCGGCATCCGCCAGCCGATCGCGCTGGCGAACCAGTTCGGCGTCATCGACGTCGACGCGAAGGACCCCGCGAAGATCAACGAGTTCCTCGAGAAGCCGCAGAACCCGACGGGGCTGGCGGACTCCCCCGGCGAGGTGCTCGCCTCGATGGGCAACTACATCTTCGACACCGACGCGCTCATCGAGGCCGTCGAGTCCGACGGCGAGCTGCCGACGTCGAACCACGACATGGGCGGCGACATCATCCCCTACTTCGTGAACCGCGGCGAAGCCGGCGTGTACGACATGAAGCGCAACGACGTGCCGGGCTCCACGGATCGCGACCGCGACTACTGGCGGGACGTCGGCACCATCGAGTCGTTCTTCGACGCGCACATGGACCTGATCTCCACCCTGCCCGTGTTCAACCTCTACAACATGGAGTGGCCGATCCACTCGCAGACGGTCAACTCCCCGCCGGCGAAGTTCGTCCGCGACTCGGTGGGCCGCATCGGCGCGTCGATCGACTCCATCGTGTCGCTCGGGTCGGTGCTGTCGGGCACCCACCTGGAGCGCAGCGTCGTGGGCGCGTGGACACTCGCCGGCGGAGGATCGACCATCACCGATTCGGTGCTGTTCGATCACGTCGAGGTCGGGTCGGGAGCGCGCATCCATCGCGCGATCCTCGACAAGAACGTCACCCTCGCCGACGGCGCGACGGTCGGCGTCGACCGCGAGCGGGATCTCGCCCGCGGCTTCACGGTGACCGACTCGGGCATCACCATCGTCGGCAAGAACGTCCACGTCGAGGGCTGACGCGGCCTGCCGCTAGCGTGGACGTCGTGCTCTCGGACGTCCGCTTTCTCGTCGTGCTCGACGCCGACTCCACGCTGATCCGCAACGAGGTCATCGAGCTGATCGCCGACGAGGCCGGCCGAGGGCCGGAGGTGGCCGCCGCCACGGAGGCGGCCATGCGCGGCGAGGTCGACTTCGCCGAGAGCCTCCGCACCCGCGTGCGAGCGCTCGCGGGTGTGCCGACGAGCGCGTTCTCCCGGGTCCTCGCCCGCATCGAGCCCACCCCCGGGGTGCGGGAGCTGATCGATGCCGTGCACAGGCGCGGCGGAGGGGTGGGTGTCGTCAGCGGCGGCTTCCACGAGATCCTCGACACCGTCGCCCCCGACCTCGGCGTCGACGTGTGGCGCGCCAACCGCCTGAACGCCCCGGACGGCGTGCTCGACGGCACGGTCGACGGAGACATCGTGGATGCCGCGGCCAAGGCCGACACGCTGGGCGCATGGGCCGCGGGGGCCGGCGTGCCGCTCCAGCGCACCCTCGCGATCGGCGACGGCGCGAACGACCTGCGCATGATGGCCGTCGCGGGCCTCGGACTCGCCTTCAACGCGAAGCCCGCGGTGCGGGCTCAGGCCGACCTCGTCGTCGGTCCGGTCGACCTCCGCGAGGTCATCCCCCTGCTCCCCTGACGGCGGGCGGCGAGACCCCCGCCGCGACGTCGCGCGAGGACACCGCCGGCATGACGTCGGGCGTCGAGACCGCCGGCGTGACGGCTCGGGTCAGTGCCCCATCCCGAGGCCGCCGTCCACGGGGATCACCGCGCCGGAGATGTAGGCCGCGGCATCCGACGCCAGCCAGGTGACCACGCCGGCGACCTCGTCGGGCGTCGCGAACCGGCCCGCGGGGATGTTCTTCCTGTACTCGGCCTGCGTGTCCTCGGGGAGCGCGGCGGTCATGTCGGTCTCGATGAAGCCCGGGGCCACGACGTTGGCGGTGATGCCCCGGGCTCCGAGCTCGCGTGTGAGGGAGCGGGCGAAGCCCACCAGCCCGCTCTTGGACGAGGAGTAGTTGATCTGGCCGGCCGAGCCGTACAGGCCGACGACGCTGGAGATGAGGATGACGCGGCCCCAGCGTGCACGCAGCATGCCTTTCGACGCGCGCTTGACGACGCGGAACGCGCCGCCGAGGTTCGTCGACACGACGCTGTCGAAGTCGTCCTCCGACATGCGCAGCAGCAGGGTGTCCTTCGTGATGCCGGCGTTGGCGACCACGATCTCGACCGGGCCGAGGGCCTTCTCGACCTCGGTGAAGGCCTCGTCGAGGGATGCCGCGTCCGTCACGTCCGCGCGCACCGTCAGAGCACCCTCGGGGCCTTCTCCCGAGCGGGCGGTCACGGCCGTGCGGTATCCCTTCGCGAGGAAGCGCTCCGCGATCGCACGGCCGATGCCGCGATTCCCGCCGGTGACGAGGACGACGCGATCGTTGGACATGAGATGCTCCCGGGGGTCGGCGGATGATCGGATCCAGCCTATCGGCGCGGCCGTTTGACACTGCGGCGGGGGCGCTGGGACGCTGGGACGGTCGCCCCGTGACCGCGGGGCCGGCCGCATGTGCAGAGGAGACAGCACCCATGAGCGACGACACCACCCGCGGACCCGGCAACGACGGCGCCGAGCAGCCCGCATCGGGGAGTGTGCCTCCTCCGCCGCCCGCCCCGCCGGCGTACGACCCGTCCGCGGCGTACTCGAACGACGCCGACGGTCAGCGCCCTTACGGAGAGCCGCCGACCGCTCCCGCCTACGGAGCACCCTCGTACGGCGACACCTACGGCGATCAGCCGACGGCGCCCTACGGCGACGCGTACCCCACCCCGCCCCAGGGGCCGGCAGGTTACGGCGCGCCGTCGTCCTCGGCGCCGTCCTACGCCCCGCCGACCGGACCCGCGTACGGTCAGGGCGGCTACGGACAGCAGCCCTCCGGCTACCCGGCCGCCGCGCCCTACGGCGCCGCGCAGGGCTACCCCGCCGCGTACACGCCCTACCCGACAGAACCCAAGACCAACGTGCTCGCGATCATCTCGCTGATCGCGTCGATCGTCGGATTCATCTGGATCATCCCGTTCCTCGGCGGGCTCGCCGGCGCCATCATGGGACACATCTCGCTCGGTCAGATCAAGAAGAACGGCGAGAAGGGCCGGGGCCTCGCGCTGGCCGGGATCATCGTCGGCTGGGTCGGCGTGGGCCTGTTCGTGATCGGCGTCATCGCCTTCTTCGGCATCATCGCCGCCGGCGTGGGCAGCGGCTCGCGCTACAGCGCCTGAGCACCGCAGATCTGTGCCGTGAGACGGATCCACCGCCTCCCACGCGGCGTAGTCTGGGACCACTGTGAAGAGTTCGGCGCACGCCCAGTCCGCGACCTCCCTCCCCCGTGCCCCCAAGGACGACGTGAGCTCGCGGTCGGTCCGGTATCTCATCACCATGGGCATTCGCATCCTGTGCTTCATCCTCATGGCCGCCATCACGCCGTACGGCTGGTACACCTGGGTGTTCGCCGCCGCCGCGGTGTTCCTGCCCTACATCGCGGTCGTGATCGCGAACGCGGGATCGGACGTGTCGGAGCCCCCGGCGGAGAACCCCGAGCGCATGCTCGAGGCGCCTGCGAGCCGCGTCTCCACGCCGTCCGCTCCCGCGGCGGCCGCCACGTCGTCGCCGATCATCCTGCACGAGACGGGCAGCGCCTCTTCGGTCTATCGCATCCAGGAGTCCTCGCAGGCCTCCCCGGGGCGCGAGCCGAGGGAATGACCGAGGGCCTCCCCGGTACGCAGTGCTCCCGGGCGGGTTGCCGGGAGCTCGCCGTCTGGCGCGTGCTCTGGCGCAATCCGCGCATCCACACCGAGGACCGGCGCAAGGTGTGGGTCGCCTGCGACGAGCACGTGGGCTATCTGCGGGAGTTCCTCGCCGCCCGCTCGTTCCCCGTCGAGGTGGACGCGCTCTCCGAGGCCGGACGATGAGCCGGCAGTCCGCGCCCCCCGCCGTGCGGTGGACCGTCTACGTCGCCGTCGCGGTGGTCTTCGCCATCGCCTGCGCGTTCCTGTCCAACTGGCAGTTCTCGCGCAACGCCTCGCGCAGCGAGCAGCTGGCCCTCGTCGCGCAGAACTACGACGCGTCTCCGGTGCCGCTGGCCGATGTCATCCCGGCCGGCGGGGAGCTGGCACCCGAGGACGAGTGGACGCCCGTCATCCTGCAGGGCGTCTACCTCACGGATCAGCAGCTCCTCGTGCGCAACCGCCCCCACGGCGGGACCGCGGCCTTCGAGGTGCTCGTCCCGTTCCAGCTCGACGACGGCCGCGTCTTCCTCGTCGATCGCGGCTGGGTGCCGCCGGGCCGTGATCAGCCCGAGCCCGACGCGGTGCCCGCGCCGCCCGAGGGTGAGGCGACCGTCATCGTGCGCCTCCGTCCCGGCGAGGGACTCCCCCGTTCCGGGCGCGAGACCGCGCCCGACGGCCAGGTCCCGACGATCAACCTGCCCCTGGTCGCCGACGCGATCGATCCGCAGAATGCGCGGCCGCTCGAGCAGAGCGCGTTCGGCGTGATGGTGTCGGAGGATCCCGCACCCGCGACGGCTCCGGCGGCGCTCGAGTCGCCGTCCGACGACCCCGGCCCCTACCTGTCGTACGCCGTGCAGTGGATCCTGTTCGCACTGATGGGCTTCTTCTTCATCGGATACGTCATCCGCAGTGAGCGCAAGCACCGCCGCGAAGACCTCGAGGAGGCCGAGCGTGCGCGCGCCGAGGGCCGCGCACCGGCGGCCGCGGCGTCCCCGGCCGATCGCATGCGTCGTGGCGCGAAGCGGCAGCGCGACCGCGACATGGTCGACGAGGACGCCCTGCTCGACCACGCCGAGCACTGAGTCGGCGACGGAGGTCGCAGCCGGCGGGTGAGCCGGCTCAGGCCAGGCTGATGAGGTCGATGTAGTCGCGACCCCAGATGTCCTCGACACCGTCGGGCAGGATCAGCACGCGCTCCGGGTTGAGCGCCTGCACGGCGCCCTCGTCGTGCGAGACGAGCACGACGGCACCCTCGTAGTGGGCCAGCGCGCCGAGGATCTCCTCGCGCGACGCCGGGTCGAGGTTGTTGGTCGGCTCGTCGAGCAGCAGCATGTTCGCCGACGAGACGACGAGTGTCGCGAGCGACAGTCGCGTCTTCTCTCCGCCCGACAGCACGCCGGCGGGCTTGAGCACGTCGTCGCCCGTGAACAGGAACGAGCCGAGCACCTTCCGCGCCTCGGTCGCGGTGATGTCCGGCGCGGCCGACATCATGTTCTCGAGCACCGAGCGGCCGACGTCGAGGTTCTCGTGCTCCTGCGCGTAGTAGCCGACCTTCAGTCCGTGGCCTGGCTCGAGCTGGCCCGTGTCGGGGGCGTCCACGCCCGCGAGGATGCGCAGCAGCGTCGTCTTGCCCGCGCCGTTGAGGCCGAGCACCACGACCTTCGATCCGCGGTCGATCGCGAGGTCGACGTCGGTGAAGATCTCGAGGGAGCCGTACGACTTCGACAGACCCGACGCCATGAGCGGCGTCTTGCCGCAGGGCGCGGGCTTCGGGAAGCGGAGCTTGGCGACCCGCTCCTCCTGGCGCACGTCGTCGAGCCCGGCGAGCATCTTCTCGGCGCGCGCGACCATCTGGTGCGCGGCGGCGGCCTTCGAGGCCTTCGCGCCGAAGCGCGCGGCCTGCTGCTGCAGCACCGAGGCCTTCTTCTCGACGTTGCTGCGCTCCTTCTTGCGGCGCTCCTCGTCGGCCACCCGCTGGCGCAGGTAGTTCTTCCAGTTCATGTTGTAGACGTCGATGACCTGACGGTTGCCGTCGAGGTAGAACACCCGGTTCACCGTCTCGCCGACGAGCTCGACGTCGTGGCTGATCACGATCAGTCCGCCCTTGTAGTTCTTCAGGAATTCGCGGAGCCACACGACGCTGTCAGCGTCGAGGTGGTTCGTCGGCTCGTCGAGGATCATCGTCTGCGCGTCGGAGAACAGGATGCGGGCGAGCTCGATGCGCCGGCGCTGGCCGCCCGACAGCGTGCTGAGGGGCTGCTCCAGGATGCGGTCGGGCAGGGAGAGGTTGTGCGCGATGGAGGCGGCCTCCGCCTCGGCCGTGTAGCCGCCCAGGGCCTCGAACCGCTCGGTGAGCGAGCTGTACTTGCGCATCGCCTTCGCCGCGACATCCGCGTCGTCGTCGCCCATCCGCAGCGATGCCTCGTGCATCCCGAGGGCGAGCGAGCCGAGCCCTCGTGCGTCGAGGATGCGCGTGCGGGCGAGCATCTCCGGGTCGCCGCTGCGGGGGTCCTGCGGCAGGTAGCCCAGCTCGCCGGAGCGGTCCACGCGGCCGTCGGCGGGAAGGAGGTCGCCGGCGAGCACCTTCGTCAGCGTGGTCTTGCCCGCGCCGTTGCGGCCGACCAGCCCGATCTTGTCGCCGTCGCTGACGCGGAACGACACGTCGGACATGAGCACGCGGGCGCCCACGCGGATCTCGAGGTCGTGCACGGCGAGCACAGCGAACGTCCGTTCCTTGGGGTGTGAGGGTGTCGACCGATCGGCCGATCTCCCAGTCTACCGCCGACGGGCTCCGCGAACCTCCGAGGCCGCCGGGGCCCTGCAACTGCGGCGCGGAGCGCTGCGTCGACGGTCGTGCACGCACCGGGTCCTAGGCTGATGCACATCGCACCCGTTGCGTGGTGCCGCCACCCACGAAGGGACCCCATGTCATCGCTCGCAGCCCCCTCCGGTCGTCGCGTCCTCGCCGATCTGGTCGGTCGTCCCCGTGCCGCCACGCGCGCCTTCGCGGTGGATGCCGCGCTCGTCCTGTCGGGCGTCGCGCTGGTCGCACTCCTCGCCAAGGTCTCGTTCTTCATCGGCCCCGTGCCCCTCACGGGCCAGACGCTCGGCGTCATCGTCGTGGGCGCTGCCCTCGGCTCCCGCCGCGGTGCCGCCGCTCTCACGACCTACATGCTCGCCGGACTCGCCGGAGCGCCGGTCTTCTCCAGCGCCGTCGCCGGCCCCGCCGCCGTCCTCCTTCCGTCGTTCGGCTTCATCCTCGGCTTCATCCCGGCCGCGTTCCTCGCGGGCTGGTTCGCCGAGCGCACGTGGGACCGTCGCCCCGCGCTCGCCTTCGTCGGCTTCGCCGCCGCCAGCGTCGTGCCCTTCCTCATCGGCGTGCCCTACCTCGCCGTCATCCTCGGCACCGTCATGGGCGCGGAGGTCACCGTCTCGTCCGTGCTCGCCGCAGGCGTGACCCCGTTCATCGTCCCCGGCCTGATCAAGGCCGCGCTCGCGGCGCTCATCATCCCCGCCGCATGGGCGCTCGTGCGCCGGGTGGATTCCCGGCGCAGCTGACGGATGCCGCGGCCCGCGGCATCCGCTCTGCATCGCAGATACGCGCACGACGAAGGAAGCGCCCCGTCCGATCTCGCGATCGGACGGGGCGCTTCCTCGTGGACGGCGGGCGTCAGCTCTTGGCGGTCGCCGTCGCGGTCTGCAGCTGCTCGACGAACTTCGGCAGGATGTACGGCAGGCTGAGCGCCGTCGGCGAGACGGCGGAGGCGTCCTCCGTGCCGACGACCGCTCCGACGGCGCCCTTGGCGACGGCCGGAATCAGGCGCGTGCGCTCCGACGTCAGGAAGGTCTGCAGCTCGTCCTCGGACTGCACGAAGGTGAAGACCACCTGCGCGTCGAGCTTGTCGAGGTTCTCCGGGCTGATCGCGGTGTAGAAGGTCGATGCGCCGGTGTCGAGCTCGGTGACCGACGGCGCCGAGACGAACCCGAGATCCTCGAGGATCTCGACGCGGGCGTCGGCGGGGAGGTAGACGTCGACCTCGTCGGGCGTCGCGGTGACGAAGGCGACGGTCGTGCCGGCGAAATCCGGGTTCGCCGCGGCGGCGTCGGACACCTCCTTGTCGATGCCGTCGAGCACCGTCGCGGCGTCGGTCTCGCGTCCGAGCGCCTCGCCGGTGATGGTGACGACGTCGCGCCACGGCGTCGACCACAGGGCCGTCTCGGGCGCGATGACCGGGATGCCCGCGGCGGTCACCGCGTCGTATTCGTCCTGCGTGAGCCCGGAGTACGGCGCGATGAGCACGTCGGGGTCGGTGGCCAGCAGCTCCTCGACGGAGAGCTCGTAGGTGGAGTTGTCCAGCAGCACAGGCGCCTCGCCGCCGACCTCGTCGATCGCGTCCTTGACCCACGGCACGATGAGGTCGTCGCCGCCGCCGTACTCGGCCGACGGGATCGCGACCGGCTGGATCCCGAGGGCGAGGACCGCGTCGGTCGCGCCCCAGCCCCACGTGGCGACGCGCTGCGGCGGGGCGTCCAGCGTGGTCTGCCCGTACATGTGCGTGATGGTCAGCGGGAATCCCTCGGTCTGGGGCGCGTCGGACACGGAGGGTGCGGCCGCGCCGGTCTGGCCGGCGCAGCCGGCGAGTGCGAGGGCGGCGACGGCGACGCCCACGAGGGCGACGGCCTTCCTGGTGTGGCGGAACATTGCTGTGTTTCCTTTCATCGGGTGCGACGCGTTCTCACACGGGATCGGCGGCGCTGTGGGCACCGCCGGGGACGGGCACGACGAGCGGGGTCGCCGTGAGGGGATCGGGCATGACGAGCGCCTGCAGGCCGAAGGCCTCCGCGACGACCTCGGCCGTGAGCACCTCGGTGGGTGCGCCGTGGGCGATGACGCGCCCCTGGCACATGACGACGAGGTCGTCGGCGTAGCGCGCGGCCAGGTTGAGGTCGTGCAGGACGACGACGATCGTCGTGCCGGAGGCGCGGTTCAGGGTGCGGAGCAGATCGAGCACCTCGATCTGGTGGCTGAGGTCGAGGAAGGTGGTCGGCTCGTCCAGCAGGAGGATCTCGGGATCCTGGGCGAGCGCCATCGCGATCCAGACGCGCTGACGCTGCCCGCCGGACAGGTCGCCGACGGCGCGGTCCGCCAGCTCCGACACACCCGTGCGGGCCATCGCGTCGTCCACGCGCTCGGAGTCGCCGGCTCCCCAGCGCTGGAAGACGCCGCGGTGCGGGTAGCGGCCGCGGGAGACGAGCTCCGCCACGGTGATGCCGTCGGGAGCGGACGGATGCTGCGGCAGCAGGCCGACCGTCCCCGCGAACCTGCGGCGGTTCAGGGTGGCGACGTCGACGCCGTCGAGCTCGACGCTGCCGCCCAGCGGCGGGCGCAGGCGCGCCAGCGTGCCCAGCAGCGTCGACTTGCCGCACGCGTTGGCGCCGATGATCATCGTGATGCGCCCGGAGGCGATCGCGAGGTCGAGCCCCTCGATGACACGGCGGTCCGGATACCCCGCGTCGAGCCCGCGGGCGACGAGGCGGGGCGCGGTGGCGGTCGTGCTCACAGCTGACGTCCCTTCGAGGTGGCGAGGATGCACAGGAGGAAGACGGCGCCGAGGGCGCCCGTGACGATGCCGACCGGGAACGAGAGACCCGGCACGGCGAACTGCGCGACGAGGTCGGCGGAGGCGAGCATGGTGGCGCCCAGGAGCGCGCTCGTCGCCACGCCCACCGCGCCGTGACCCAGCAGCGGGCGGGCGATGGCCGGAGCGCACAGGGCGACGAAGGCGATCGGACCGGCGAACGCGGTGGTGACGGAGGTGAGCACGACCGCTGCGACGACGACCACCCAGCGGACGCGGTCGGGGCGCACGCCGAGGCCGGCGGCGGTCTGCGGGCCGAGCTGCGTCAGCGGGAGCCACCGTGCCGCGGCGATGACGGCGGGCAGGGTCACCACGAGCACAGCGCCCACGATCAGCACCTGCGTCCACGACGAGGCGCTCAGGGTGCCGGTGATCCAGATGAGCGCGGCCTGCGCGAGCTCCACCTTTCCGCTGGCGAGGAGGTAGCTGGTCACCGAGGCGCACAGGAAGGTGATGCCGATGCCGGCGAGGATGAGCCGGTAGCCGCCGTCCGCCCCGCGCCGCCCTGCCAGCAGGAGCAGAGCCGCGACGATCATGCCGCCCGCGCAGGCGCCGATCGCGAGTGGCGCTCCGGAGACGCCGAGGATCACCGTGAGGAAGACCGCCGCGACGCTGCTGCCCCCGCTGATGCCCAGGAGGTCCGGGCTCGCCAGCGGGTTGCGCAGCAGGCCCTGCAGGAGAGCGCCGGCGATGCCGAGGCATCCGCCCACCACGATCGCCATCGCCAGCCGCGGCGCGCGCACCTGGAGCACCACGTACTGCTCGACGCGCTCGCCGCCGCCCAGCACCGTGCGCCAGACCTGACCGATGTCGAGGGGGTAGTCGCCCGTCATCAGCGCGAGAGCCGAGACCACCAGGAGTGCGACGATAGCCGCGACGACCACCGCCCGCGCGCGCCGGCGCACCGAGCGCCGCACGGCGGCAGCCGCACCCGGCAGACCCGCACGCTGAGGCGAGGCGTCGGGGCGCGCGGCCACCTCGGCGCTCACAGCGCGACCTGCTTCTTGCGCAGCACCAGCGCGATGAGCACGGGAGCGCCCACGAACGCGACGACGACGCCGGCCTGGATCTCTCCGGGCGAGCCGATGAAGCGGCCGACCACATCGGCCAGGAGAAGCACGGCTGCTCCGACGGGAGCGCCGATCAGCAGCAGGCGCCGGTAGTCGTCGCCGACCAGGGCTCGCAGGGCGTGCGGCACGAGCAGCCCGAGGAAGACGATCGGTCCCGCGATGGCGGTGGCGCCGCCGCACAGCAGCACGGTCGCGACGATGCCGAGCCAGCGGGTGCGGGCGACGTTGTGACCGAGGCCGGCCGCGGTCGACTCGCCGAGGGCGATGAGGTCGAGTCCTCGGCCGGAGGAGAAGGCGATGACCGCGCCGACGAGGATCGGCACCAGCACCGCGACGACGGCGTCCAGGCCCCGGGAGGTCAGCCCTCCGACCGACCAGTAGCGGAAGGTGTCGAAGGCGAGGGTGGAGGTGGTCAGCACGAGCATCGTCACCGCGGTGAGTCCGGCGGTGATGGCCGCGCCCGTCAGCGCGAGCTTGGCGGGGTTGCCGCCGTCGGGACCGCGGGAGCCGATCACCGCGACCGCCACGGCGGCGACGGCCGCACCGCCGAAGGCGAACCAGACGAAGCCGCCGGGGTTGGTGATGCCCAGGAGCGTGATCGCGATGAGCACAGCGACCGAGGCGCCCGCGTTGATGCCGAGGAGGCCGGGATCGGCGAGCGGGTTGCGGGTGAGTCCCTGCATGAGGGTGCCCGCGAGGGCGAGGGCGGCCCCCGCGACGACGCCGATGACGGTGCGCGGCACGCGCTGGCTGAGCACGACGACATGGTCGGCGAGAGCGGGGTCGGGTCGCAGGAAGGCGTCCACGATGACGGACGGGGCGATGGCGCGCGCGCCGAGGGCGAGGCTCGCGACGATCATCACCAGGAGGACCAGGATCGCGGCCAGGAGCACCACGCGCGCACGACGAGTGCGGGTGTGCGAAATCATTCCACGCGCTCTGCCTGGCCTCGGCGCCAGTAGCCCATGAACGCCACCCGTCGGCGGTCCACGCCGCAGCCCTGCACGAGCTGTCGTCGCAGCGCCTTGATGGTCGCGGCCTCGCCGGCGAACCACGCGTAGAACTCCCCGTCGGCGGGGTCGGGGCTGTCCCAGAGCAGGTCGCGGTCCACGTCGATGTCGTCGAGCTCCTGCGGCAGGGGCGACGACGCGCGCCGGAGCACGCCCTCCGACGAGCCGCACCACGCCTCGACGGCGTCGCGCAGCGCCTCGCCGTGCTCGCGGCCGGAACGGGGCAGCCACGTCAGACGGACGCCCGCCGGCGTCGCGCACGGACGGATGTCGGCGGCCTCGGGCACCTCGATGAACGCGTCGACGTCGTAGCCCTCGCCCAGCGACTCGACGATCGCCTGGATGGCGGGCGCGGCTGTCTCGTCGCCGGCGAGCAGGAGCCGGCGCGCCGGACCGGGACGCCAGTCGATGCCGGAGCCGGAGTGCGGGCTGCGCTCGTCGGGCCCGACCACGAGCAGCTGCTGCCCGGGGGCGGCCTGCGCCGCCCACTCCCCCGCGGGACCCGGGTCGTGGTGCACGACGAACTCGATGTCGAGCTCACGGGCATCGGGACGGACGGCGCGCACGGTGTAGGTGCGGAAAGGGCTGCGATCCTCCGTGGGGAGGGCGCGCCACCGCTCGTACCACAGGGCGGCCGCGATCGCCTCCTCGTCGTCCTGGCCGACGTCGCTGATCGTCCCGTCCGCGCGCGGGAAGAGGACCTTGATGCGCTGGTCGAGCCCGGCGGTGCCGAAGTGCTCGAGCTCGTCGCCGGTGAGGGTGACCCGCACGAAGCTCGGGGACAGCCGCTCCACGCGCGCGACGTCGAGGAGATACGGACGATAGGCCGGGCGCACGCTGAGGGCTGCGGAGGTCTGGGTCACGAGATTAGGTTATCCTTACCTCGCCTGATCCTCAAAACCGGGCAGGCTTCGATGTCTTCACGTCGAGCGGCCCGCGGCCACCCCCGCGCTCATGCGGAGACCGGGCACGAGGGCCAGCAGGGCGAGGGCCAGGGCGATCGCGAAGACGGCCGGGAATGCGGCATCCGTCCCCGTCAGAGCGGTGAAGACGACGCCCATCGCGGCGATCGCAGTCGCCGCGCCGACCGAGTCGGAGATCGACAGCGCCGAGGAGTTGAACCCCTGGTTCTGCGGGGTCGAGTAGGCCAGCGTGAGCACCGTGAGCCGCGGATACATCAGTCCCATGCCCGCGCCGGCCAGGGACCACCCCGCGATCAGGACGAACGGCGGCAGGTGCAGCGCGGCCGTCGCCCCGGAGGTGAGGCACGCCAGGCCGAGCAGCGTGATGCCGATCAGCGTGATGCGCCGGTTCCCGATGCGATCGCCGTAGCGTCCCTGCACCTCCGCTCCGGCAGCCCAGAGCAGGGCGGCGGTCGTGAGCCCGAGGCCGGCGAACGTCGGCGAGAAGTCGTAGTCGTCGATCAGCAGGTACGGCACGTAGATCTCCGCGCCGAAGAGCGACCCGGCGATGAGGCCGCGCATGAGCACCACGCTCGGTAGTCCCCGCAGGGCCCGGAGGGTGCCGCGCGGCAGCAGTGGACGCGCCGCGAGGGCCACCAGGACGACGGATGCCGCGACGACGGCGATCGCGAAGGGTCCGGTCTCGCCGGCGAGGCTCAGTCCCAGCGCGCCCGCGGCCACGGCCGCCGCGCACGCGAGACGACCTGCGACGCGGCCGGAGGCGGGGTTGGTCGTGCGGAGGTCCCGTCCGCCGAGTCGGACCAGCACGACGGCGAACGCGAGGACGGTGAGTGCGGCGACGCCGAGGAACACCCACCGCCAGTGCAGGTACTCCGCGACGGCGCCGGCGAGGAACGGCCCGATCAGCGACGGCACGACCCACGCGGCCGAGAACGCGGCGAAGACCCGTCCGTGCAGCTCGGGTGCGTAGACCCGGGCCACCACGACGTACAGCGCGACCGTCTGACCGCCGGTGCCGAGGCCCTGGATCAGCCGTCCCGCGACGAGGAGCGGCATCGACACGGCGAGTCCGGCGATGATCAGGCCCACGACGAACAGCGCCACGGCGGTGGTCAGCGGTCCGACGGGGTTGGAGCGGTCGCACCAGGCGCCGGCCGCCACCATACCGATCACGCTGGTGGCCAGCGTGCCGGAGAAGGCGACCGCGTAGAGGGCCGCCCCGTCGAGGTCGGCGCTGACGATCGGCATGACGGTCGTGACGGCGAGCGACTGCATGGCCGCGAGGAAGATGAGGGCGACCGCGCCCAGGGTGACGGCGAGGTTCGTGCCGGTCCAGATGCCGGTGCTCGGCGCGACGGCGGGCGTGGTCACGAGCGCGCGAGCGCGCCGATGCGCGCCATCGCCTCGGTGAGCACCTCCGGGCCGCACGCGAAGTTGATCCGCACATGCCCCGCACCCTCGGCGCCGAAGTAGGGCCCGTGGTGGAGGGCGACGCCCGCCTCCCGAACGATCAGCGAGGCCGGGTCCTCGCCCCAGCCGTAGTCCGAGACGTCCACCCACGCGAGGAAGCCGGCCTCGGGCGGCAGCCACCGCGCGCGGGGCAGGTGCTCGGACAGGAGGGATCCCAGCAGCGCACGGCTCTCCGTGAGCGCGGCGAGCAGGCTGTCGAGCCACGCGTCGGACGCGGGAGCGTAGGCGGCGACGTTGGCGAGGGCTCCGAACAGTCCGGTGCGCCACTCGACCTCCCAGGGGAGGCTCTGCAGCACGCCCCGCTGCGCGGGACCGCCGGCGACCATGACAGCGCACTTCAGACCCGCGAGATTGAAGGTCTTGCTGGCGCTCGTGACCGCGTAGCCGACGCGCCGGGCGGTCTCCCCCGCGGCCAGGAACGGGGTGAACGCGTCGGGGTCGTAGGCGAGCGGCGCGTGGATCTCGTCGCTGATCACCGTCGCACCGTGGCGCTCCGCGATGTCGGCCAGGGCCTCGAGCACCGCTCGGGAGTGGACGGTGCCGGTGGGATTGTGCGGGCTGCACAGCAGCACGGCCCGGGCTCCCGCGGCGAGAGCCGCCCCGACGCCGTCCACGTCGACGGCCCACCCGGCCTCCCGACGCATCAGCGGCACGCGCACGGGCACGCCGCCGGCCTCCTCCACGGTGTCGAAGAACGGCGGATACACCGGCGGCATCACGATGACGCCGTCGCCGGGGGCGGTCACCCGGCGGAGGATCTCGACCACGCCCATCATCACGTCGCCGGTCCAGCGCACGGCGGACGGGTCGACCTCCCACCCGAAGCGGCGTGCCGAGAACGCGGCGAACGCCTCGGCCACGCCGGGCTGCGGCGGCGTGTAGCCCGTGTCGCCGAGCTCCACGGCGCGGGTCAGCACGCGCGTGATCTCCGGGGCGAGCGCGTAGTCGGTCTCGGCCACGAACAGCGGCAGCACGTTCTCGGGATAGCGCCGCCACTTCGTGCTGGAGCGCTGCCTCAGCTCATCGACGGGCAGGGCGCGCAGGGGTGGAGCACTCACCCGACGAGCCTACCGACGCCGCCCGCCCGGAGGCGTCCGCACGTCACCCGCGGTCACGCGACCGGTCAGATGGCGAAGCCCAGGGCCCGCATCATGTCGCGGCCGTCGTCGGTGATGCGCTCCGGACCCCACGGCGGCATCCAGACCCAGTTGATGCGGAAGCGCTCCACGACGTCGTCGAGGGCCTGCGCGGTCTGCTCCTCAAGCACGTCGGTCAGCGGGCAGCCCGCCGACGTCAGCGTCATGTGGATGACCAGCGCGTCGTTCTCGTCGTCCCACGCGAGGTCGTAGATGAGCCCGAGGTCGACGACATTGATCCCGAGTTCGGGGTCCATGACGTCCTTGAGGGCTTCGGTGACCTCGTCGTACTTCTCCGGAGTGATGGTCGCGGTCATGCTGCGAGCCTACGCGTCGGCGTCGACGGCGGTCTCGGCCGCCGGGGTCAGGAAGCGGTCGTAGCCCTCATCCTCGAGGCGCTCGGCGAGCTCCGGCCCGCCCTCCTCCACGACGCGGCCCGCGACCATGACGTGCACGAAGTCGGGGTGGATGTAGCGGAGGATGCGCGTGTAGTGCGTGATCAGCAGCACACCGAGACCCGTCTCGGCCTTGGCGCGGTTGACGCCCTCCGAGACGATCTTGAGCGCGTCGACGTCGAGGCCGGAGTCGGTCTCGTCGAGCACGGCGATCTGGGGCTTGAGCAGCTCGAGCTGGAGGATCTCGTGGCGCTTCTTCTCGCCGCCCGAGAAGCCCTCGTTGACGTTGCGCTGCGCGAACTTCGGATCCATGCGGAGGTTTTTCATGGACTGCTTGACGTCCTTGGTCCACGTCCGGATCGACGGGGCCTCGCCGCTGACGGCGGTCTTGGCCGTGCGCAGGAAGTTGGTGACCGTCACGCCGGGGATCTCGACCGGGTACTGCATCGCGAGGAACAGGCCGGCGCGGGCGCGCTCGTCGACGGTCATCGCGAGGACGTCGTCGCCGTCGAGCGTGATGGAGCCACCGGTGACGGTGTACTTGGGGTGCCCGGCGATCGTGTACGCGAGGGTGGACTTGCCAGAGCCGTTGGGGCCCATGATGGCGTGCGTCTCACCCGTGCGGATGGTCAGGCTGAGGCCGTTGAGGATGGGCGTGGTGCCGGCATCCGTCTCGACCGTGACGTGCAGGTCGCGAATTTCCAGGACAGACATTCAGGCTTCTTTCGTGACAGTCGGGTCGATGAGCACGTCGTCGCCGTCGATCGTGACGGCGTAGACCGGGACGGGCTCGTACGCGGGGAGGTTGAGGGGCTTGCCGGTGCGCAGCGAGAAGGCCGAGCCGTGGGCCCAGCACTCGAGCGTGTCGCCCTCGACGAAGCCGTCGGAGAGGGAGATGTCGCCGTGGGTGCACACGTCGCCGATGGCGTGCACCTCGCCGGCCGAGTCGAGCACGACGGCGATGGGGACGCCGTCGACCTCGACGCGCAGGGCGGTGTCCTGCTCCAGGGCGCTCAGCGCGCAGACGCGGGAGGCGCTCATGCGGCGGCCCCCTGGACGAGGTCGCGCTCGATGGCGGCCGACAGCTCCTCCTCGAGGGCGGGGATGCCGAGCTTCTGGACGATCTCGGCGAGGAAGCCGATGACGACCAGGCGACGTGCCTGTTCCTCGTCGATCCCGCGCGCCTGCAGGTAGAAGAGCTGCTCGTCGTCGAAGCGTCCGGTGGCGCTGGCGTGGCCGGCGCCCTGGATGTCGCCGGTCTCGATCTCGAGATTCGGCACCGAGTCGGCGCGGGCACCGTCGGTGAGCACGAGGTTGCGGTTGGCCTCGTAGGAGTCGGTGCCCACGGCGTCGGGCCCGATCAGCACGTCGCCGATCCACACGCTGCGCGCGCCCGAGCCCTGCAGCGCGCCCTTGTAGAGCACGTCGCCGCGGGTGTTCGGGCCCTTGTGGTGCAGGTACACCTGGCTCTCGAGGTGCTGGCCGGCGTCGGAGTAGGACAGGCCGTACAGCTCGCCCTGCGAGCCGGGGCCGGCGAGTTCGACGGAGGGGTTGACGCGCACCACGGCACCGCCGAAGCTCACGACGAAGTGCCGGAGCAGGGCGTCCTTGTCGACACGGGCCTGGTGGGATGCCGCGTGCACCGCGTCGTCGTCCCACTCCTGCAGCGACACCACGTCGAGCCGGGCGCCGTCGCGCACGATGATCTCGACGTTCTGCGCGTGCTGCGCGGTGCCGGTGTGGCGGAAGATCACGGTCGCGCGCGAGTTGGGCATGGCCTCGACGACGACGTGCGCGTGCGCGACGCCGCCCGTGCCGGTGAGGCTCACCAGCACGGGGCGGTCGAGCTCCGCGTTCGCGGGGATGCGGAGCAGCGGCGCCTCGGTCTCCTGCGTCCATGCGATCGCCGCGGGCAGGTCCTCGGGCCGGAACACCTCGCCGCGGGGCGCCGCGCCGGCCGCGAGGGTCAGCTGCTCGACCTCGGCGGGGGCATCCACCGAGACGTCCATGACGCCGGTCGGGGCCGCCTCGTTGACGAACAGCGCCGTCAGCTTCGCGACGGGCGTGTACTTGAAGTTGACCTCGCGGCCCGTGGGGGCGTCGAAGTCCGCCGGGTCGAACGAGGACGGACGCTCGGAGCGGGTCTGCACGGGCACGAACGCCCCGTCGGAGTGCGCTGTGGAGCCAGGCACCACGACGGGTGCCTCGGTGGTGGTCGTCATCAGCCGACGGATCCTTCCATGCCCATCTCGATGAGCTTGTTGAGCTCCATGGCGTATTCCATGGGAAGCTCCCGGGCGATGGGCTCGATGAAGCCGCGCACGATCATCGCCATCGCCTCGTCCTCGGGCATGCCGCGGCTCATGAGGTAGAACAGCTGCTCTTCGCTGACCTTCGAGACGGTCGCCTCGTGGCCCAACTGCACGTCGTCGACGCGGATGTCGATCGCCGGGTAGGTGTCGGAGCGGGAGATCGTGTCCACCAGGAGCGCGTCGCAGCGCACCGTGTTGGCGGAGTGGTGGGCGTTCTCGTCGACGCGGACCTCGCCGCGGTAGCCGGCGCGTCCTCCGCCGCGGGCGATCGACTTCGAGACGATCGACGACTGCGTGTAGGGCGCCATGTGGATCATCTTCGCGCCGGCGTCCTGGTGCTGACCCGGACCCGCGAACGCCACGGACAGCGTCTCGCCCTTGGCGCGCTCGCCCACGAGGAAGATCGAGGGGTACTTCATCGTCACCTTGGAGCCGATGTTGCCGTCGATCCACTCCATCGTCGCGCCCTCGTGCGCGATCGCGCGCTTCGTGACGAGGTTGTAGACGTTGTTCGACCAGTTCTGGATCGTCGTGTAGCGCACGCGGGCGTTCTTCTTCACGATGATCTCGACGACCGCCGAGTGCAGCGAATCGCTCTTGTAGATCGGCGCCGTGCAGCCCTCGATGTAGTGGACGTAGGAGTCCTCGTCGGCGATGATCAGCGTCCGCTCGAACTGGCCCATGTTCTCGGTGTTGATGCGGAAGTAGGCCTGCAGCGGGATCTCGACGTGGACGCCCTTGGGCACGTACACGAACGAGCCGCCCGACCACACGGCCGTGTTCAGCGCCGCGAACTTGTTGTCGCCGGCGGGTATGACGGTGCCGAAGTACTCCTCGAAGAACTCGGGGTGCTCCCGCAGCGCGGTGTCGGTGTCCATGAAGATGACGCCCTGCTGCTCCAGGTCCTCGCGGATCTGGTGGTAGACGACCTCGGACTCGTACTGCGCGGCGACACCGGCGACGAGGCGCTGGCGCTCGGCCTCGGGGATGCCGAGACGCTCGTAGGTGTTGCGGATCTCCTCGGGGAGGTCCTCCCACGACTGCGCCTGCTTCTCCGTCGAGCGCACGAAGTACTTGATGTTGTCGAAGTCGATCTCGCTGAGGTCGGCGCCCCACGTCGGCATGGGCTTGCGCCCGAAGAGCTGATAGCCCTTGAGGCGGGTCTTCAGCATCCACTCCGGCTCGTTCTTCAGACCGGAGATGCCGCGGACGACGTCCTCGTTGATCCCGCGCTGAGCGAGGGCACCCGCCGCATCGGCGTCGTGCCAGCCGAACTCGTACTGCCCGAGGCTGTCCAGCTCGGGGCGATCGATGAGCACATCAGACATGGTCACACTCTCCTCCGGGCCTCAACGGTGTCATCCGCCCCGGCATTCCGGTCCCTGGGAATATCCCGGGGAAGGATGCCGCTCGCGGGCCCTCTCAAGTGGCGCCGTCCATCGCGCCTAAACTGTCAGGGGAGCACGACGCGTTTCGCGTACGCCTCCCGACCCTTCGATTCTACAGGTTCCGCTCCCCCTCCGGGCAGCAGGGACCCCCGCTCCCGCACCCTGCGGAGCACTCTCCCAGGAGGTGAGGAATGGCCGACACGCTCACCGCGCCGCGCCCCGACCGCCGCGGCGTCGCATCCCTGCTGCGTCGCCTCCCCGACCGCGTCGGGCGCCTCGCCCGGGTGTTCGCGTGGCTGGTGCTGATCAGCAACATCCTCATCGTCGGCACGGGCGGCCTCGTGCGCCTGACCGGCTCGGGCATGGGCTGCGACACCTGGCCGTACTGCACGGGCGGCTCCCTCGTGCCCACGCAGGAGCTCGGCGTGCACGGCCTCATCGAGTTCGGCAACCGCACCTTGACGGGCCTCCTCGTCGTCATCGCGCTCGTGGCCTTCCTGACCGTCGTGCGCACCGGCCGCCGCGACCTGCGCATCCTCACCCTCGCCAACGGAGTGGGCATCATCCTCCAGGCCGTCATCGGCGGCATCGTCGTGTGGCTGCACCTCCCGCCGACGCTGGTCGGCATCCACTTCGTCATCTCCGCGGCCCTGGTGGCCAACGCCGCCGCTCTCGTGGCCCGCGTGTCCGCACCGGGTCGTCCGCGCGTGCGCGCCGTCACGTCCTTCTTCTCCGCCCTGGCCCACGCCACGAGCGCGGCCGTGGCGGTCACGGTTCTGGTCGGCATCCTCCTCACCGGCTCGGGACCGCACGCCGGTGACGACGAGGCCGCGCGCAACGGCCTCGATCCCGTCCTGTGGCAGCACGTGCACTCGTGGCCGGCCTACGTCACCTTCGCCCTCACGATCGCGCTGCTGATCGCCTCCTGGCGCACGCCCGCGACCCTGCGTCTGCGACGCTGGGTCGGACTGCTGCTCGCGGTGGAGGTCGTGCAGATCGCCGTCGGACTGTGGCAGGCGCGCACCGGCCTGCCGATCGTGCTGGTGAACATCCACATGGTTCTGGCCGTGACCCTCGTGGCGGCGATGACCGCCGTGGTGATGCACCTGAAGCAGGACCAGGCGGCGCCCGCCGCCGCCTCCCCGCGCCGCCGGGCCACCGCCGGCGCGCACTGACATCGCATAGGAGACTCATCGCCCGCGCCGAGAGGTCGCCCGGGTGAGGGTGCGAGGGTCGTGAAGCCGCCGTCCGCGGCACCCCACACCCTGAGGAGTACTCCGCATGATCGTTCGTCCGAGCCTGACCCGCAGCATCCCGTTCTGGATCCTCCTCGTGGCCTCGCTCGCCGTGACCGTCGCAGGTGCGGCGATCGTCGCCACGACCCTGCCCGCCATGATCGCCGGCCTCGACGACCAGACCGCCACGGGTGGCCTCGTCTACGGCGGTCAGTCCTGGATCACCATCGGCTCCGGCCTGCTCGCCGCGGGCCTCGTCGGCCTCTTCGTGCTGCTGGCCCTGGCCGCCGCGCGCTCGTTCCTGCCCGTCGTGAAGCCGACCGCTGACGCGATCGAGGCCGACGACGCCGAGACCGGCGACGACACCGTGCTCGTGCGCACCGACGAGGTCGTCCCCGCCCGCGACGAGGTCCCCGCCGCGCGCTGAGGCCGAGCCGCGATGCCGTCGGCCCGGCTGCGCCTCAGAAGGGCAGCAGCGGGTCGACGGCGATCGCCACGAACAGCAGCGTCAGATACGTGATGGACGCGTGGAAGACGCGCATCGGCCGCGGCTCGGTGCCGCGCACGGCACGCGAGTACAGCCGGTGGGACTCGTAGAGGAACCAGCCGCCGAAGACGAGCGCCGAGACCGTGTAGACGAGGCCCATGGATGCCACGGGGATCAGCAGCAGCGAGCACGCCACCGTCGCCCAGGCGTAGAGGATGACCTGCAGTCCGACCTGCGAGCTGTCGCGCGTCGCGCCCAGCATCGGCACGTCGACCTCGTCGTACTGACGCGCGTACTTCATCGACAGCGGCCAGTAGTGCGGCGGCGTCCACAGGAACACCAGCAGGAACAGGATCATCGGCGTCCACGACAGCGAGCCGGTCACCGCCGACCAGCCGATGACGACCGGGAAGCATCCCGCGATGCCGCCCCAGACGATGTTCTGCTCGGTGCGACGCTTGAGGATCATCGTGTAGATGACGACGTAGAAGAAAATGGCCGCCGACGACAGCGCCGCCGCCAGCAGGTTCGTGGTGAGCCAGAGCCAGATGGTGGATGCCACGGCCAGCGTCCACGCGAACACCAGCGCTCCGCGCGGCGACACCTCGCCGGTCACGAGCGGGCGGTTCACCGTGCGCTGCATGTGCGCGTCGATGTCGCGGTCGAGGTACATGTTGAACGCGGCGGCCGAGCCGGCGCTCAGCGACCCGCCTATGACGGTGGCGAGCACGAGCCAGAGGGACGGAAAGCCGCCGTACGCCAGGATCATGACCGGAACGGTCGTGACGAGGAGGAGCTCGAGCACGCGCGGCTTCGTCAGAGCGACGTAGGCGCGGATCGTGCGACCGAGGGAGCGAGGGGCGGCCGGATGGGCAGCCGAGAGGGTGGAGGCACCCGTAGAGATGTCCATCGCCCCCCGTATCGTGCCGCGTCCCGGTCGTCGTCCAGTCTAAGGCATCGTCACACGACGTCTCGCGCTGTCCGGCCGGGCCGGTGACCTCGCTATGCTGAGTCTCAACGCGCGCCCAGTACGCCGACCCCCCTTTTTCCTCGCGAAGAGGGCCGCGGCACGGTCTTCTGAGGCGCTTCCTCGAGAAAGGCGGCCGGGTGTCGGATCTGCAGTGGGATGAAATCGACGAGCGCGCGGTGGATACCGTCCGAGTGCTCGCAGCGGACGCGGTGGAGAAGGTCGGCAACGGCCACCCCGGAACCGCCATGAGCCTGGCGCCCGCCGCCTACCTGCTGTACCAGCGGGTGCTGCGCCACGACCCGTCCGACACGCACTGGCTGGGGCGCGACCGCTTCATCCTGTCCGTGGGGCACTCTTCGCTGACGCAGTACATCCAGCTGTACCTGGGCGGCTTCGGCCTCGAGCTCTCCGACCTCGAGGCGCTCCGCACCTGGGGATCCAAGACCCCCGGGCACCCGGAGTACGGCCACACCGACGGCGTCGAGATCACCACCGGCCCGCTGGGCCAGGGCCTCGCCTCCGCCGTCGGCTTCGCCTACGCCGCGCGTTTCGAGCGCGGCCTCTTCGACCCCGAGACGCCCGCCGGTCAGTCGCCGTTCGACCACCACATCTACGTGATCGCGGGCGACGGCGACCTGCAGGAGGGCGTGACCAGCGAGGCGTCCTCGCTCGCCGGCCACCAGCAGCTCGGCAACCTCATCGCGATCTACGACTCCAACCAGATCTCGATCGAGGACGACACCAACGTCGCCTTCACCGAGGACGTCGCGAAGCGCTACGAGTCCTACGACTGGCACGTCCAGACCGTCGACTGGAAGAAGACCGGCCAGTACGTCGAAGACGTCGCCGAGCTCTACGCCGCCGTCGAGGCCGCGAAGGGCGTGACGGACAAGCCGTCGCTGATCATCCTGAAGACGATCATCGGCTGGCCATCGCCCGGCAAGCAGAACAGCGGCAAGATCCACGGCTCCGCGCTCGGCGCCGACGAGCTCAAGGCCACGAAGGAGGTGCTCGGCTTCGATCCCGAGAAGAGCTTCGTCGTGGAGGAGAAGGTCATCGAGCGCACCCGCGGACTCGTCGAGCGCGGCGCGCAGGCGCACGCCGAGTGGCAGACCTCCTTCGACGCGTGGGCGGAGGCCAACCCCGAGCGCAAGCAGCTGCTCGACCGCCTCGAAGCCGGGCTCCTCCCCGACGACATCGCCTCGGCGCTCCCCGTCTTCGAGGCGGGCACCGACGTGTCGACCCGCTCCGCGTCCGGCAAGGTCATCAACGCCCTGGCCGCGCGTCTGCCCGAGCTCTGGGGAGGATCGGCCGACCTGGCCGAGTCGAACCTCACCACGATCACCGACGCCAAGTCGTTCCTGCCGCCCGAGTGGTCCACCCACGAATGGTCGGGCGACCCGTACGGACGGGTGCTGCACTTCGGCATCCGCGAGCACGCGATGGGCTCGATCATCAACGGCATCAAGCTGCACGGGCCGACCCGCCCCTTCGGCGGCACGTTCCTGATCTTCAGCGACTACATGCGTCCGCCCGTCCGGCTCGCGGCGCTGATGGACGTCCCGTCGATCTTCGTGTGGACGCACGACTCCGTCGCGCTCGGCGAGGACGGCCCGACCCACCAGCCCATCGAGCAGCTCGCCTCGCTCCGCGCCATCCCGAACTTCACGGTGGTGCGCCCGGCGGACGCGAACGAGACCGGAGTGGTCTGGCTCGAGATCCTGCGCCGCAACGCCGGCCCCGCCGGCATCGCCCTGACCCGCCAGAACGTGCCGGTCTTCGCGCGCGGCGAGGGTGCGGCATCCGGTGACGAGCTCGCCTCGGCCCACGAGGCCGTCAAGGGCGCGTACGTCCTCGCGGAAGCCCCCGGGGGCACGCCGGACGTGATCCTGATCGCGACCGGCTCCGAGGTGCAGCTCGCGGTGGCCGCGCGCGAGACGCTGGCCGCCGAGGGGATCAACGCCCGCGTCGTCTCGGCGCCCGCGCTGGAGTGGTTCGACGAGCAGGATGCCGCGTACCGCGAGTCCGTCCTCCCGACCTCCGTGAAGGCCCGCGTCTCGGTCGAGGCGGGCATCGCCATGCCGTGGCGCGGCCTCGTCGGCGACCACGGCGTCTCGGTCTCGATCGAGCACTTCGGCGCCTCCGCCGACTACAAGACCCTGTTCGAGAAGTTCGGCTTCACCGCCGACGCCGTCGTCCAGGCCGCCCGCGACAGCATCGCCGCCGCCCAGCGGTGACGAAGAAGGAAGAAGCGCACGCATGAGCACCCCCACCGCCCAGCTGGCAGCCGCCGGAGTGAGCATCTGGCTCGACGACCTGTCCCGTCAGCGCATCATCACCGGCAACCTGGCCGATCTGATCGCCACCCGCAACGTCACCGGCGTGACCACCAACCCGACGATCTTCGCCGGGGCCCTGGCCAACGGCGAGTCCTACGCCGGGCAGGTGAAGGTGCTCGCCGAGCGCGGCGCCTCCACCGACGAGGCGATCTTCGAGATCACCACCGACGACGTCCGCGCGGCGTCGGACGTCTTCCAGCCGGTCTTCGCGGCCACGGACGGCGTCGACGGACGGGTGTCGATCGAGGTCTCCCCCGATCTCGCCCACGACACCGAGGCCACCATCGCCGAGGCCAAGAAGCTGGCCGCCGCCGTCGACCGCCCGAACGCGCTCATCAAGATCCCGGCGACCAAGGCGGGCCTGCCGGCGATCACCGAGGTCATCGGCGCGGGCATCTCCGTGAACGTCACGCTGATCTTCAGCCTCGAGCGCTACGGCGAGGTGATCGACGCGTACCTCGCCGGCGTGGAGAAGGCGAAGGCAGCGGGTCACGACATCACGACCCTGCAGTCGGTCGCCTCGTTCTTCGTCTCGCGCGTGGACACCGAGGTCGACAAGCGCCTCGCCGCCACCGGCACGCCCGAGGCCGAGGCGCTCAAATCGAAGGCCGGCATCGCCAACGCGCGTCTGGCCTACGAGCTGTTCGAGCAGCGCTTCGCCGACGACCGGGCGAAGGAGCTGCTCGCCGCGGGCGCCACCGTCCAGCGTCCGCTGTGGGCGTCGACCGGGGTCAAGGACCCGAACCTCCCCGACACGCTCTACGTCACCGAGCTCGTCGCGCCGGGCACCGTCAACACCATGCCGGAGAAGACGCTGCAGGCGACGTTCGACCACGGCGTGCTCGAGGGCGACACCATCACCGGCAACTACGCCGACGCCCACGCGGTGTTCGACCAGCTGGCCGCCGTCGGCATCGACTTCGCCGATGTGACGCAGGTGCTCGAGGACGAGGGCGTCGAGAAGTTCATCGCCTCCTGGCACGAGCTGCAGGAGACCGTCTCGACGGCCCTGAAGTCCTCGCTCCAGGGCGACGCATGACGTTCGACATCCGTCTGACCGGCCGCGCGAAGGCCGTGGTGGAGGAGACTCTGCCCGGCCTGGTCGCGGGCATGGTCGCCTCCGGCCTCACGGCGGGCGACACCACCCTGTGGGGTCCCGCCGCCGAGGACGAGGCCTCTCGCCGGCTCGGCTGGCTGCAGGCCGTGACGGTGTCCCGGCCGCTCGTGCCGGAGATCGAGGCGCTCCGCGCCGAGCTGGTCGAGGCGGGGCTCACCCGCATCGTGCTGGCGGGCATGGGCGGCTCGTCGCTCGCGCCGGAGGTGATCGCCCAGACCGCGGGCGTGCCGCTCCTCATCCTCGACTCCACCGCACCCGGCCAGGTGCTGAGCGCCATCGACGGCGATCCCGAGACCGGCGGTCTGGACCGCACGGTGCTCGTCGTCTCGTCGAAGTCCGGCTCCACCGTCGAGACCGACTCGGCGCGCCGCGCCTTCGAGGCGGCCTTCCGCGACGTCGGCATCGACCCGGCGCAGCGCATCGTCGTGGTGACCGATCCCGGCTCGCCGTTGGAGGAGTCCGCCCGCGAGGCCGGGTACCGCGTCTTCACCGCCGACCCGACGGTCGGCGGTCGCTACTCCGCGCTCACGGCATTCGGGCTCGTGCCCGCGGGGCTCGCCGGCGTCGACATCTCCGAGCTGCTCGACGAGGCCGACGCCACCCTGCTCGAGGTCGCCATCGACAGCCCGGAGAACCCCGCGCTCGTCCTCGCGTCCGCGATCGCCGCCGGCACCCCGCGCCGCGACAAGCTGGGTCTCGTCAGCGACGGCACGCACATCGTCGGGCTGCCGGACTGGATCGAGCAGCTCGTGGCGGAGTCCACCGGCAAGGCAGGCACCGGCATCCTGCCCGTCGTCCTTCTCCCGGTCTCCCCCGAGCTCGACACGCGTCCCGCCGACCTGCAGGTCGTGCGCTTCGTCGACGAGGCCGGACGCTTCCACCTGTTCGAGCGGCATGACGACGAGGTGCTGATCAGCGGCTCGCTCGGCGCGCAGTTCATCGTGTGGGAGTACGCGACAGCGATCGCGGGGCGCATCCTCGGGATCGACCCCTTCGACCAGCCCGACGTCGAGTCGGCGAAGACGGCCACCCGCGGGCTGCTGGAGTCGCGCCCGGAGACGTCGGCGCCGGCGTTCACCGCCGACGGCGTCGAGGTGCGGGTCAGCGACCCCTCCCTCGCCGCAGGCGGCACCCTGGCCGCGGCGCTGGATGCACTGTGGAAGCGGGTCCCCGCCGACGGCTACGTCGCCGTGCAGGCGTACGTCGACCGGTGGTCGCTCCCGCAGCTGCAGGGGCTCCGCGAGCTCATCGCTGCCGACTCCGGACGACCCACGACCTTCGGATGGGGGCCGCGCTTCCTCCACTCGACCGGGCAGTACCACAAGGGCGGTCCCGCCAACGGCGTGTTTGTCCAGATCCTCGAGAGCACCGACGTCGATCTGGAGATCCCCGGCCGGCCGTTCACGTTCGGCCAGCTGATCGCGGCGCAGGCCGCCGGCGACGCCGCGGTGCTCGCGGCCCACGGCCGTCCTGTGCTGACCATCACCCTCACCGATCCCCAGCCCGAAGTGCTCGCACTCTTCGAGGCCGCACAGTAGGAGTCCGATGACCGTCCAGATCTCGCGCGGGCACAACCCGCTGCGCGACCCCGAAGACGGGCGCCTCAACCGCATCGCCGGTCCGAGTGCGCTCGTCATCTTCGGCGTCACGGGAGACCTCTCCCGCAAGAAGCTCATGCCCGCCGTCTACGATCTGGCGAACCGCGGTCTGCTGCCGCCCGGGTTCGCGCTGGTCGGCTTCGCGCGCCGCGACTGGGAGGACCAGGACTTCGCCCAGGTCGTCTACGACGCGGTCCGCGAGCACGCGCGCACCGAGTTCCGCGAGGACACGTGGCGTCAGCTGCTCCAGGGCATCCGCTTCGTGCAGGGCACCTTCGACGACCCGGAGTCGTTCGCGCGTCTGCGTGAGACCGTCGACGCCCTCGACGTCGAACGAGGCACGATGGGCAACCACGCCTACTACCTGTCGATCCCGCCTAAGGACTTCCCGATCGTCGCGAAGCAGCTGAAGGACTCGGGACTGGTGGGCGAGGACGCCGGCGACGACGACTGCTGGCGCCGCGTGGTGATCGAGAAGCCCTTCGGGCACGACCTCGACTCGGCGCGTGCCCTCAACGACGCGCTGCGCTCGGCCTTCCCGACGGACTCGATCTTCCGGATCGACCACTACCTCGGCAAGGAGACGGTGCAGAACATCCTCGCGCTGCGCTTCGCCAACGAGCTGTACGAGCCGCTCTGGAACCGCAACTACGTCGATCACGTGCAGATCACGATGGCCGAGGACATCGGCGTCGGTGGCCGTGCGGGCTACTACGACGGGATCGGCGCCGCCCGCGACGTCATCCAGAACCACCTGCTGCAGCTGATGGCGCTCACCGCGATGGAGGAGCCGATCAGCTTCAACGCGAAGGACCTCCGCGCCGAGAAGGAGAAGGTGCTCGCCGCGGTGCGGCTGCCCGAGGACCTCTCCCTGGCCACCGCCCGCGGGCAGTACGCCGGCGGCTGGCAGGGCGGCGAGCAGGTGCTCGGCTTCCTCGAGGAGGACGGGATGAAGCCCGACTCGACGACGGAGACGTACGCCGCCGTCAAGCTCGAGGTGAACACGCGCCGGTGGGCCGACGTGCCCTTCTACCTGCGCACGGGGAAGCGCCTCGGCCGCCGTGTGACCGAGATCGCCGTCGTCTTCAAGCGCGCTCCGCAGCTGCTGTTCGGCCGCAGCCAGACGGAGGAGCTCGGCCAGAACGCGCTCGTCATCCGCGTGCAGCCCGACGAGGGCGTCACCATCCGCTTCGGCTCCAAGGTCCCCGGCGTCGGCACGCAGGTGCGCGACGTGACGATGGACTTCGGCTACGGCCATGCGTTCACCGAGGCGAGCCCCGAGGCCTACGAGCGCCTCATCCTCGACGTCCTCCTCGGCGACCCGCCGCTCTTCCCCCGTCACGAGGAGGTCGAGCTGTCCTGGAAGATCCTCGATCCCATCGAGGACTTCTGGGCGGAGCAGGGCGGCCCGCTGGAGCAGTACGCCCCCGGCTCGTGGGGTCCGGCATCCGCCGACGAACTGCTCGCCGGTGACGGAAGAACCTGGAGACGTCCGTGATCATCGATCTGCCCGACACCAACGTCAGCAAGATCTCCCGCTCGCTCGTGAACGTGCGGGAGGAGGGCGGCGCCGTGGCCCTGGGCCGCGTGCTGACGCTCATCATCGCCACGAAGGGCGGGCTCGAGGAGCAGGTCATCGAGGCGGCGAACGACGCCTCGCGCGAGCACCCGATGCGTGTGATCGTGCTGATCGTGAACGGCGGCGACGGTGATGACGCCGACGCGCGCCTCGACGCCCAGATCCGCGTGGGCGGCGACGCCGGCGCGAGCGAGGTCGTGGTGCTGCGCGCGTTCGGCGCTGCGGCATCCAATCCGGAGAGCCTCATCACCGGGCTCCTGCTGCCCGACGCGCCCGTCGTCGCGTGGTGGCCCGGCGAGGCCCCGCCGGTGCGCGCGGATTCGCCGATCGGACGCATCGCGCAGCGACGCATCACCGACGCCTCGACGCAGGACGACCCCGCCGCGTGGATCGCCGGGCTCGGCGAGAGCTATGCCCCCGGCGACACCGACTTCTCCTGGACGCGGCTCACGCGCTGGCGCGAGCAGCTCGCCGCCGTGCTCGACCAGCCGCCCTACGAGGAGGTCACCTCCGTCGATGTGCGCGGCGCCGCCGACTCCCCCTCGACGGCGCTGCTGGCCGCCTGGCTGCGCCTCAAGCTCGACGTGCCGGTGGCGTACTCGTATCTGCCCGCCGACGAGTGGCCGCACGGCATCAAGTCGGTGCGCATGACCCGTGCCGGCGGCGACATCGTCCTGGAGCGTCCGAGCCCCGGGATGGCGGTGCTCACGCAGCCAGGTCAGCCCAGCCACGACCTCGCTTTCCCCCGTCGCACCCTGCGGGAGTGCCTGGCGGAGGAGCTGCGCAGGCTCGATCCGGACGTCCTGTATGGTCGAGTGATCACCGAGGGCTGGTCGCTCTTGGACCCGCCGGAGGCAACGGAGACGAATGGCTGAGTTCTTCACCGAGAAGCGGGTCGTGATCAGTCCCGACACCGATCACCTCGCGGATTCGGTCGCCTCGCGCTTCCTCAGCCGGGTCTACAAGCGCAGCGAGACCGGCGAGACGGTGCACGTCTCGCTGACCGGCGGCACGATGGGCACTGCGGTGCTGCGCGCCGCGGCGGCCCGGCCGAAGGCGTCGAAGATCGACTGGTCGCGCGTGCACTTCTGGTGGAGCGACGAGCGGTTCGTGGCGCAGGACTCCGACGACCGCAACGAGAAGCAGGCCCGCGAAGCCTTCCTCGACGGCCTCGACATCCCGGCGGCGAACATCCATGCGATGGCGTCGACCGACAGCGGTCTGGATCTGGATGCCGCGGCCTCCGCCTACGCCGACGAGCTCGCGGCCTTCGCCCCGGCCAACCGCGCCGACAGCGGCCCCTGGCCGTCGTTCGACATCTGCTTCCTCGGCGTCGGCCCCGACGGCCACATCGCCTCGCTGTTCCCCGACCGGCCCGAGATCTCGCTCGTGGACGTCTCCACGGTCGCCGTCCGCGACTCCCCCAAGCCGCCGCCGAATCGCATCTCGGTCACCCGCCCCGTCATCAATTCGTCGCAGCGCGTGTGGATGGTGCTCGCCGGAGCCGACAAGGCCTCCGCCCTCGGGCTGGCCCTCGCCGGAGCGAGCTACCTCAGCGTCCCCGCCGCCGGGGCGAAGGGTCGCCGACGCACGGTGCTCTTCGTCGACGACGCCGCCGCCGCACAGGTTCCGCAGGAGCTCATCGATCGCGACTACTGAGCCGGACCACCGGACCGGACGGAAAAGGGAGAAGCGGATGCCGAGGCATCCGCTTCTCCCTTTTCGTGATGTGCGCGCGGGTCAGCCCAGACCGCGGCGCTCGCGCAGCTGCTGCAGGGCGTCGTCGAGGAGGTCGGTGGCTTCCTTCTCGGTGCGGCGCTCCTTCACGTAGGCGAGGTGCGTCTTGTACGGCTCCGTCTTGGCGACGGCCGGCGGGTTCTCACGGTCGCGACCGGCGGGAAGACCGGAGTGCGGGGAGTCGATCGTCTCGGGGATCTCCTCGTCGGCGATGCCGGCGGCGAAGTGGCGGACGGTCTCGTTGCCAAGGGCGTCCCAGTAGGAGATGGCGACGCGGTCGGCGTGGAAGCCGTGGTCCTGCTCGCCCATGGGTCCTGCACCGACGCGGGTGCCGCGGATCGCGTTTCCTCCTGTGGCCATGTCAGATCCCCTGGAACTTCGTGATGAGGCCGAGGGCCACGATGGAGAGGAACCACGCGAGTGCGAGGATCACGGTGAAGCGGTTGAGGTTGCGCTCGGCGAGGCCCGAAGAGCCCATCGCCGAGGTCATGCCGCCGCCGAACATGTCGGAGAGACCGCCGCCGCGGCCCTTGTGCAGCAGGATGAGGAGCGTCAGCAGGAGGCTCGTGATGCCGAGCAGCACCTGCAGGACGAACTGGAGGATGTCCACAGTCGTTGAAGCCTTTCACCGCGGTCCGATGGACCGCACAAGCGTCGAGTATACCGGCTGACACGATTCCGCCCCGCTCGCCGCGGAAGGCGGCGGGCGGGGCGGACGGTGTCGTCAGACGCCGACGTGCTTCTGGAAGCGGATGATGGCGGCGAACTCGTCGACGACGAGGCTCGCGCCGCCCACCAGGGCGCCGTCGACATCGGGCTCGCGCATGAAGCTCGCGATGTTCGCGGACTTCACCGAGCCGCCGTACAGCACGCGGGTGCGCGAGGCGGCATCGGCGCCGAGGGACTCCCCCACCACGGCGCGGAGCTTCGCGCAGACGTCCTGCGCCTGGTCGGGCGTGGCGGCCTTGCCCGAGCCGATGGCCCAGACCGGCTCGTACGCCACGACGATGTCCGCGTCGGCCGGCACGCCCTCGAGCGCGACCTTGAGCTGGCCGACGGGCACGGCGCTCGCGCCGAACTCCTCGAGGTCGTCGGCGGTCTCACCGACGCAGATCACGGGCACGAGCCCGTGACGCAGCGCCGCCTGCACCTTCGCGGCGACGATCTCGTCGCTCTCCTGGTGGTACTCGCGACGCTCGGAGTGCCCGATGATCACATATCGGCAGTCGAGCTTCGCGAGGAACTGCCCCGAGACCTCGCCGGTGTAGGCGCCCGAGTCCTTCGTTGACAGGTCCTGACCGCCGAGGGAGAACGGGATCTTGTCGGCGTCGATCAGCGTCTGAACGGTGCGGATGTCGGTGAACGGGGGGAAGATCCCGACCTCGACCGAGCCGTCCTCGTGCTTGGCGTCCTTCAGCGTCCACTGCAGCTTCTGCACGAACGCGACGGCCTGGAGGTGATCCAGGTTCATCTTCCAGTTGCCGGCGATAAACGGGGTGCGCGCGGCGCCACCCGTCGATTCCTGCGTCACTGCGACCATCCGAGGACCTCCAGTCCGGGGAGCTTCTTGCCCTCGAGGAACTCCAGGCTCGCTCCGCCGCCCGTCGAGATGTGTCCGAATTCGTCGTCGGCGAAGCCGAGTTGACGCACCGCCGCGGCCGAGTCGCCGCCGCCGACGACCGACAGGCCGTCGACCTCGGTGAGCGCCTTCGCGACGGAGCGCGTGCCGTGGGCGAAGTCGGCGAACTCGAACACGCCCATCGGGCCGTTCCAGAACACCGTCCTGCTCGAGCGGATGACGTCGGCGAACTGCTCCGCGGTGCGGGGGCCGATGTCGAGTCCGAGACCGTCGGCGCCCGCGGGGGTGTCCTCGAGTCCGTCGACGTCGGCCGTCACATGCGCCGCGTCGGCGGAGAAGGATGCCGCCACCTCGGCGTCCACGGGCAGCACGAGCTCGACACCGCGCTCCTGCGCGGTCGCGATGTAGCCGCGGACTCGCTCGAGCTGGTCCTCTTCGAGGAGGCTCTTGCCGACGGCGTGGCCCTGCGCCTTGAGGAAGGTGAACATCATGCCGCCGCCGATGAGGAGGCGGTCGACGCGCGGGAGCAGGTGCTCGATGACGCCGAGCTTGTCGCTGACCTTGGAGCCGCCGAGCACGACCGTGTAGGGCCGCTCGGGGTTCTCGGTGAGACGATCGAGGACGTCGAGCTCGGTCGCGATGAGGAGGCCGGCCGCGGACGGCAGCAGCTCGGCGAGCTCGTAGACGCTCGCCTGCTTGCGGTGCACGACGCCGAACCCGTCGGAGACGAGCACGTCGCCGAGGGCGGCGAGCTGCTCCGCGAACGCGCGGCGCTCCGCGTCGTCCTTCGCCGTCTCGCCCGCGTTGAAGCGAAGGTTCTCCAGCACCGCGACGTCACCGTCGGCGAGGCCGTCGACGGTCTCGCGGGCGGACTCGCCCACGGTGTCGCGGGCGAAGGCGACCGGCGCGCCAAGCAGCTCGGAGAGCCGCTCGGCGACCGGGGCCAGGCTGTAGCGGTCGTCGGGTGAACCGTCGGGCCGTCCCAGGTGGGAGCAGACCACGACGCGCGCGCCCTGCTCGATGAGGGCGTTCAGCGTGGGGAGCGTGGCCCGCACACGGCCATCGTCCGTGATGACCGCGTCCTTGAGGGGGACGTTGAGGTCAGCACGGACGATGACGCGCTTGCCGGCCAGCGAACCCAGGGTGTCGAGGGTGCGCAGGGCCATGGCCGGGCTCAGAGACGCTCGGCGACGTACTCGGTCAGGTCGACGAGACGGTTGGAGTAGCCCCACTCGTTGTCGTACCAGGCGGAGACCTTGACCAGGTTGCCGCTGACGTTGGTCAGCTCCGAGTCGAAGATCGACGAGTGCGGGTTGCCCTGGATGTCGCTCGAGACGATCGGGTCCTCGGTGTACTGCAGGTAGCCGGCGAGGCGACCGTCTGCGGCGGCCTCCTTGTAGGCGGCGTTGACCTGGTCGACGGTGAGACCCTCGGCGGGCGTCACGATCGTGAGGTCGACGATCGAGCCGGTGGGCACGGGCACGCGGTACGAGGAGCCGCTGAGCTTGCCGTTGAGCTCGGGGAGCACGTGGCCGATCGCCTTGGCGGCACCGGTCGAGGCGGGCACGATGTTGATCGCGGCACCGCGGGCGCGACGCAGGTCGCTGTGCGGGCCGTCCTGCAGGTTCTGGTCGGCCGTGTAGGCGTGCGCGGTCATCATGAAGCCGCGCTCGATGCCGAAGGCGTCGTTGAAGACCTTGGCCAGCGGTGCAAGGCAGTTGGTCGTGCACGAGGCGTTGGAGATGATGACGTGGTTCTCGGGGTCGTAGTCGCCCTCGTTGACGCCCATCACCACGGTGACGTCGTCACCGGTGGCCGGAGCCGAGATGAGCACCTTCTTGGCGCCGCCGGCGATGTGCTTCTTGGCGTCCTCCGCCTTGGTGAAGCGGCCGGTCGACTCGATGACCACGTCGACACCCAGCTCGCCCCAGGGGAGGTTGGCCGGGTCGCGCTCTTCGAAGACCTTGATGGTCTTGCCGCCGACGGTGATCGAGTCCTCGTCGTAGGTGACCTCTTCGGCGAGCGGGCCGCCCACGGAGTCGTACTTGAGCAGGTGCGCGAGCGTCTTGTTGTCGGTGAGGTCGTTCACCGCCACGATGTCGAGGTCCGCGCCCTGCGCGAGCGCGGCGCGGAGGTAGTTGCGTCCGATACGGCCGAAGCCGTTGATTCCGATCTTGACAGTCACGGAAGATCTCCTGATGTGTCGTGCGCGAGAGCGCGGTTGTTGCGGGTGGATCGCGGAGGACAACGGCGTCCCGGCGGGCGATCCCGCCGGGACGCCCGCTGTTGCTATGACAGTACCAGCAGGCCCGAAGTCTTCTCGCGGGCGGCGGTGAAGCGCTGCGCCACGTTGGCCCAGTCGGCGATGTTCCAGACGGCCTTGACGTAGTCGGCCTTGACGTTGAGGTAGTCGAGGTAGAACGCGTGCTCCCACATGTCGAGCTGGAAGATCGGCACGGTGCCCTGGGCGGTGTTGGACTGCTGGTCGAACAGCTGCTGGATGATCAGCTGCTGGCCGATCGAGTCCCAGCTGAGGACGGCCCAGCCGGAGCCCTGGATGCCGGTGGCGGCGGCGGTGAAGTGCGCCTGGAACTTGGCGAAGCCGCCGAAGTACTCCTGGATCGCCGCGGCCAGCTCGCCCTCGGGCTCGCCTCCGCCGTTGGGCGACAGGTTCGTCCAGAAGATCGAGTGGTTGACGTGGCCGCCGAGGTTGAAGGCCAGGTCCTTCTCGAGCTTGTTGACGTTCGCGAGATCGCCGCTGTCGCGGGCCTCCGCGAGCTTCTCGAGCGCGGTGTTCGCGCCGTCGACGTACGTCTTGTGGTGCTTGTCATGGTGGAGTTCCATGATCTTCGCGCTGATGTGCGGCTCGAGCGCGGCGTAGTCGTAGGGGAGGTCGGGCAGCGTGTAGATCGCCATGTTCTCTTCTTCCGGTCGGCGCCGGGCCGAGGCTCCTCGGCGCGGCGAGGGTGACGTGTTCATCCTAGTGAAGGGGCAACGCGGCGGAGCAGGGGTTGCTTCCCCGGATGACGGGCGATATCGGATGCCGCGGCACCCGCCCGCCCGAATGAATCAGTCCTCGACGCCCACCGGCACGGCCGACTCCGTGTCGGGCACGCCGTCCTGCTCGGCCTTCTTGTCGGCCATGGCCAGGAGCCGCCGGATGCGGCCGGCGACGGCGTCCTTCGTGAGCGGCGGGTCGGCGTGGTGGCCGAGCTCGTCGAGGCTGGCGTCGCGGTGCGCGAGGCGCAGGTCGCCGGCCTCCTTCAGGTGGTCGGGCACCTCGTCGCCGAGGATCTCGAGCGCGCGCTCGACGCGTGCGCAGGCCGCGACGGCTGCCTGGGCCGAGCGGCGCAGGTTCGCGTCGTCGAAGTTCACGAGGCGGTTCACGCCGGCGCGCACCTCACGCCGCTGACGCAGCTGATCCCACTCGCCGGCGGTGCGCTTCGCGCCCATCTCGGCGAGCGTCTGGCGGATGGCCTCGCCGTCGCGGACGACGACGCGCGGAACGCCGCGCACCTCGCGCGCCTTCGCCGGGATGCCCAGCCGGTGGGCCGCACCGACAAGGGCCATGGCCGCCTCGGGCGACGGGCAGGCGATCTCCAGGGCGGCGGAGCGTCCGGGCTCGCTCAGGGAGCCGGACGCGAGGAACGCGCCGCGCCAGACGGCGGACAGATCGCCCCGGGAGCCGGTCGTGAGCTTGTTCGGCAGGCCGCGCACCGGTCGCCGACGCTGGTCGAGGAGGCCCGTCTGACGGGCGAGCGTCTCACCGCCCTCGATGACGCGCACCGCGTAGTGGCTGCCGCTGCGCTGGCCGGAGCCCTGCACGTGCACGAGCTCGGGCCGCACGCCGTACAGCTCCATGAGGTCGCGGGCTGTGCGCCGTGCGAGGGTGTCGGAGTCGAGCTCCGCCTCGACCGCGACGCGGTTGGCGATGGAGTGCAGCCCTCCGGAGAAGCGCAGGAGGGAGGTCAGTTCGGCGACCCGGGCGGTGGGCCGCGGGTCGCGGACGGCCATGAGCTCGGCCTTCACGTCGGCGGTCAGCGGCACGGGACTCCTCAAGTCTCAGATGGGCATGGGGCGAGACGACTCGGGGTCGGGACGAGGGTCCAGCCTACTCGCGACCGAGGTCGCGGTGTGTCACGCGGACGGCCACCCCCGGCTGCGACGAGAGGCGCTCAGCCAGCTCGTGGGCCGTCACGACGGAGCGGTGCTTGCCGCCGGTGCACCCCACCGCGATCACGGAGTGCCGCTTGTTCTCGCGCTGGTAGCCGGCGAGCACGGGCGTGAGCGCGCTCGCGTAGGCGTCGATGAACTCGGTCGCGCCCGGCTGTGCGAGCACGAACTCCTGCACCGCGGCATCCTGTCCCGTCAGGGGACGCAGCGCCTCGTTCCAGAACGGATTCGGCAGGAACCGCATGTCGGCGACCATGTCGACATCGGTGGGCAGGCCGTACTTGAAGCCGAAGCTCATGATCGTGACCGTGTGCCGGGCGGCGCCCTCCTCGGAGAAGAGCTCGACGATGCGCGACGAGAGCTGGTGCACGTTGAGGGCGGAGGTGTCCACCAGCACGTCCGCGCCCTCGCGCACGGGAGCCAGGCGCTGCCGCTCGCGGCGGATGCCGTCGAGGATCGTGCCGTCGCCCTGGAGCGGGTGCGGGCGGCGCACCGACTCGAACCGGCGGACGAGCGCGTCGTCCGAGGCGTCGAGGAACAGCACGCGCAGCTGCCGCGCGTCGCGGAGGGCGCGCGTGACGGCGGGCAGCTCGGTGAAGAGGTCGCGCCCCCGCACGTCGACCACGACCGCCACACGCGGCACGGCCCCGCCGGCGAGCTCGGTCAGCTCCAGCAGGGGCTTGAGCATGCGCGGCGGAAGGTTGTCCACGACGTACCAGTCGAGGTCCTCGAGGGCGTTGGCGGCCGTGGAGCGACCGGCTCCCGACATGCCCGTGACGATCAGCACCTCACCCGGCTGCCGGTGCTCCGCCTCGCTCATGTGTCCCCCGTCGTCCCCACCAGCCTACCCACCTGCCGGAGGGCCGACTCATCCCTCCGACAGGTGGGCGTGCACGGTCGCGGCCAGCTTGGGGCCGATGCCGGGAAGCTCGGCGATCTGCTCCGGCGTCGCCTCGCGCAGCGCCGAGACCGAGCCGAAATGCCGTAACAGCGCCTTGATGCGGGTGTCTCCGAGTCCAGGGACCTCCGCCAGGACGCTGGAGATGTCGCGCTTGCGACGCCGCCGCTGGTGGGTGATGGCGAAGCGGTGCGCCTCGTCGCGCAGCCGTTGCAGCAGGTACAGCGCCTCGCTCGTACGGGGCAGGATCACCGGGTACTCCTCCCCCGGCATCCACACCTCCTCGAGTCGCTTCGCGATGCCGCAGAGGGCGATCTCGGAGTGCCCGGCGTCGGCGAGGGCGCGCGCCGCGGCCTCCACCTGGGGCTTGCCGCCGTCGACGACGAGGAGCTGCGGCCGGTAGGCGAAGCGCGGCTTCTTGCGCGTCGTGACGACCTCGCCGTCGGAGACCCCGGCGGCGAGGACCGCCTCGGCATCCGGCAGCTCCTCCCCCTCCTCGGGTCGATCGAGGTAGGCCAGGCGCCGGGTGAGCACCTGGTAGAGCGAGTCGGTGTCGTCGGTCGTCTCCGGCACGCCGAAGGAGCGGTACTGGTCCTTGCGCGGCAGACCGTCCTCGAACACCACCATCGACGCGACCACGTTCGTGCCGCTGAGGTGCGAGACGTCGAAGCACTCGATCCGCAGCGGAGCCTCGGCGAGGTCCAGCGCCTCCTGCAGGTCGGTGAGCGCCTGCGAGCGGGCGACGTAGTCGCTGGTCCGCCGCGTCTTGTGGAGCATCAGCGCCTGCTGGGCGTTGAGGGTCGCGGTCTTCATCAGGTCGGCCTTGCGCCCGCGCTGCGCCACCTGGATCGACACCGGCCACTCGCGACGGTCGCGCAGCCACTGCTCGAGGTCGGCCGCGTCGTAGGGCAGCTCGGGAACGAGCACCTGCCGCGGGATGTCGGCGGACGCGGCATCCCCGTACGCCCTCTGCAGCACCTGGTCGACGAGGTCGGCCCCGGCGATGTCGAGCTCCTTGTCGATCGTCGTAGCCCGCACACCGCGCACGCGTCCGCCGCGGATCACGAAGTGCTGCACGGCGGCCGACAGCTCGTCCTCCGCGATGCCGAAGACGTCGGCGTCGGTGTCGGGTGCGAGCACCAATGCGCTGCGCTTGAGGACCGCGTCGATCGCCTGCAGTCGGTCGCGGTAGGTCGCCGCGGCCTCGTAGTCCATCGCCGCGGAGGCCTCCTTCATCCGTGCCGTCAGCGCGCGGGCGAACCGCTCGTCGCCGCCGGACATGAACGAGATGAAGTCGTCGACGATCGCGCGGTGCTCCTCGATCGTGACCTTCATCGAGCAGGGTCCGCCGCAGCGTCCGATCTGTCCGGGGAAGCACGGACGGCCCGACTGCATGGCCTTCTTGTACGACGCGTCGCTGCAGGTGCGGATCGGGAAGACCTTGATCATCAGGTCGATCGTGTCGTGCACCGCCCACACCTTCGGGTACGGGCCGAAGTACTTGGCGCCCTTGATGCGGTGGTTGCGGGTGACGATGACGCGGGGGGCCTCGTCGGCGAGGGTGATCGCCATGAACGGGTAGGACTTGTCGTCGCGGTAGCGGACGTTGAACGGCGGATCGAACTCCTTGATCCACATGTACTCCAGCTGGAGGGAGTCCACGTCGCTGTCGACCACGGTCCATTCGACGGATGCCGCGGTGGTCACCATCCGGCGGGTGCGCTCGTGCAGCGACCGCAGCGGTGCGAAGTAGTTCGACAACCGGGCGCGCAGGTTCTTCGCCTTGCCGACGTAGAGCACGCGCCCGTCGGCGTCGCGGAAGCGGTAGACGCCCGGGTTGGTGGGGATCTCCCCCGGCTTCGGGCGGTACGAGAGCTGTGCGGCCACGCTCAGCCCGCCTTGCGGACCGCCTGGCCGCCGCCCAGCACCTCGGCGAGGAACTCGCCGGTGTGGCTTCCCTCCACCCGCGCGACCTGCTCGGGGGTGCCGGTGGCGATGACCTGCCCGCCGCCGGCGCCGCCCTCGGGGCCGAGGTCGATGATCCAGTCGGACGACTTGATGACGTCGAGGTTGTGCTCGATGACGATGACCGTGTTGCCCTTGTCGACGAGGCCGTTGAGCACCTCGAGCAGACGCCGGACGTCCTCGAAGTGCAGTCCGGTGGTGGGCTCGTCGAGCACGTAGATGCTGCGCCCGTTGCTGCGGCGCTGGAGCTCGGTGGCGAGCTTCACGCGCTGCGCCTCGCCGCCCGACAGCGTCGTGGCCGACTGACCGAGGCGGACGTAGCCGAGACCGACGTCGACGAGCGTGCGGAGGTAGCGGTGGATCGCCTGGATCGGCTCGAAGAAGTCCGCGGCCTCCTCGATCGGCATCTCGAGCACCTCGGCGATGTTCTTGCCCTTGTAGTGCACGGCGAGCGTGTCGCGGTTGTACCGCTTGCCGTGGCACACCTCGCAGTCGACGTACACGTCGGGCAGGAAGTTCATCTCGATCTTGATCGTGCCGTCGCCCGAGCACGCCTCGCAGCGGCCGCCCTTGACGTTGAAGCTGAAGCGCCCGGGCTGGTAGCCGCGCACCTTCGCCTCGGGGGTGTCGCTGAAGAGGGTGCGGATGCGGTCGAAGACGCCGGTGTAGGTGGCGGGGTTCGAGCGCGGCGTGCGGCCGATGGGGCCCTGGTCGACGTGCACGACCTTGTCGAGCTCGTCGGTGCCCGTGACGCGGGTGTGCTTGCCCGGCACGCGGCGGGCGCCGTTGAGGCGCGAGGCGAGCACCTCGTACAGGATGTCGTTGACGAGGGAGGACTTGCCCGATCCGCTGACTCCGGTGACCGACGTGAGCACGCCGAGCGGGAAGTCGACCGTGACGTTGCGCAGGTTGTTGGCGCGCGCGCCGACCACCGTGATCTTGCGGCTCTTGTCGATGCGGCGCCGCTTCTTCGGCGTGGGGATCTCGCGACGCCCGGTGAGGTAGTCGGCGGTGAGCGACTCCCGCTCGGTCAGCAGCGAGTCCATCGGTCCGGAGTGCACGACGCTCCCGCCGTTCACGCCCGCCCGCGGTCCGATGTCGACCACCCAGTCGGACGCCTGGATCGTCTCCTCGTCGTGCTCGACGACGATGAGGGTGTTGCCGAGGTCGCGCAGGGTGACCAGCGTCTGGATGAGACGCCGGTTGTCGCGCTGGTGCAGGCCGATCGACGGCTCGTCGAGCACGTACAGCACACCGGTGAGACCGGAGCCGATCTGCGTCGCGAGGCGGATGCGCTGCGCCTCTCCACCCGACAGCGAGCCGGCGGAGCGTCCGAGGTTGAGGTAGGTGAGCCCGACCTGGATGAGGAAGTCCAGGCGCGCGCGGATCTCCCGCAGCACCTGCGCGGCGATCTTGGCCTCGCGGTCGCTGAGCTGCAGCTGCGCGAACCACTCCTGGGCGTCGGCGAGGCTGAGACGCGAGGCGTCGGCGATGGAGTGCCCGTGCACGAGCACGGCGAGCACCTCGGGCTTGAGGCGGGCGCCGTCGCAGACCGGGCACGGCACCTCGCGCAGGTACTCCGACCAGCGCTGACGCTGCGAGTCGGTCTCGGCCTGCGTGTACTGCCGCTCGATGTACGGCACGACGCCCTCGAACCCGGACGCGTAGCGCATCTCGCGCCCGTACCGGTTCTTCCACTTGACGGTGACCTTGTAGTTCTCGCCGCGCAGCACGGCCTCGCGGACGTCGCTCGGCAGCATCCGCCACGGGGTGTCCAGCGAGAAGTTCAGGTCGCGCGCCAGTCCCTCGAGGAGGCGCTCGTAGTACTGGAACAGCCCCTTGCCCTGGGTCGTCCACGGGATCAGCACGCCCTCGCGGATGGAGGCGTCCTCGTCGCCGAGCATCAGGTCGGGGTCGACCGACATGCGCGTTCCGAGGCCCGAGCACGCCGGGCAGGCGCCGAAGGGCGCGTTGAACGAGAACGTGCGGGGCTCGATCTCGGTCAGCTGCAGCGCGTGCCCGTTCGGGCAGGCGAGCTTCTCGGAGAAGCTCTGCCAGGCGGCATCGCCCTCGCCGTCGACGAAGTTGACCTGCATGATCCCG
Organism: Microbacterium jepli; assembly: GCF_047237905.1. Classification (NCBI taxonomy): domain Bacteria; kingdom Bacillati; phylum Actinomycetota; class Actinomycetes; order Micrococcales; family Microbacteriaceae; genus Microbacterium; species Microbacterium jepli. The sequence continues at coordinate 2,198,390 of NZ_JBDFLW010000005.1, forward strand.
CCGGCGAGCCCCAGCGCCGTCTCGACCGAGTCGGTGACGCGGCCGAGGATGTCGGGAGCGGCCACGAGACGGTCGACCACGACGGCGATGTCGTGCTTGTAGCTCTTCTTGAGCACGGGCGGCTCGGCCAGCTGGATGAGCTCGCCGTCGACGATGGCGCGGGCGTAGCCCTTCGCGCCGAGCTCGCGGAACAGGTCGACGAACTCGCCCTTCTTCTGCGTGACGATCGGAGCGACGATCTGGTAACGGGTGCGATCCTCCAGCTCCATGAGCTGGTCGGCGATCTGCTGGACGGTTTGGCGCTGGATGACCTCGCCGCACTCCGGGCAGTGGGGCACGCCGATGCGCGCCCACAGCAGACGCATGTAGTCGTGGATCTCCGTGATCGTCCCGACCGTCGACCGCGGGTTGCGGTTCGTCGACTTCTGGTCGATGGAGACGGCGGGGCTCAGCCCCTCGATGAAGTCGACGTCGGGCCGATCGACCTGTCCGAGGAACTGGCGGGCGTAGGCGCTCAGCGATTCGACGTAGCGCCGCTGGCCCTCTGCGAAGATCGTGTCGAACGCGAGGCTCGACTTCCCCGAGCCCGAGAGGCCGGTGAACACCACGAGCGAATCCCGCGGGATGTCGAGGTCGACGTTCTTCAGGTTGTGCACGCGAGCACCGCGAACACTGAGTTTTCCGGGCGCGACGACAGGAACGATGGGCACCGGACAAGTCTAGGCGGACCCTCCGACACCGGCCCCGGGGTTCGCTCCGAGCGAGGAACGACGGATGCCGCGGGCCCGTCGGGCCCGCGGCATCCGCGTCATCCGTCAGAGCGTGAAGATCACCACACGAGCACGGGGAGGGCGGGGCCCCGGCTCGGCTCGAGGGTCTCGCTGCCGCCGTACGTCGCCGACAGCAGGTGCAGTCCGCGGCTCAGGCCCTTCACGGTGACCTTGACGCGGCCGCGGTCCGCCTCGGTGAGGACGGCGGTGGCCACGACCTTCGACCCGTCGTAGACGGTGACCTCGCCGGTCGGCGTCTCGCCGGAGGCGAAGACCAGCACGGTGTAGGGCAGCGACGAGCCGGCGCGCACGAGCAGCTTGCCCGGGTAGCCGATCGTCACCGTCGGCGAGGTCTCGACGACCGGCTCCTGGTAGACCGTGATCGGAAGCGACACGCTCGTGCCCGACGGGGTGGTGATGGTCAGCGGGACCGCACCCGACACGCCGGTCGGCACGGGCACGGTGACCGAGGCGCGACCGGTGAGGTCGTTGGCCACGGTGAGGGTGCGGTCGATCGTCGCGGTAACGGCAGGGGCGTCGCCGATCGCGACGCTCACCGTGCCCGCGGCGGTCTCGGACGTCGTGAAGTCCAGCGACGACAGGTCGGCCGTCAGCGAGGTGCCGCCGACGTATCCCTGGGGGCCGGGCGCCGAGAGGGTCACGCCGACCGCTCGCTGAGCGAGGTCGGGCGAGACCGTGCCCGCATCGGCCATGTAGTCGACCATCGACTCGAGGTCGACCTTGCCCGTGTCGGTCTTGGCCGTGCCCGCGGCGAACGCCGGGAAGTTGTCTCCGCCGGCGGCCAGGAAGCTGTTCACCACGACGCGGTACGACGCGGCCGGGTCGACGGGCGAGCCGTTGAGCGTCATCGACGTGATCCGCGATCCGGCGGTGGCCGCCGGGTCGAACGTGTACGTGAGCGACTTCGAGACGCCGAGCTTGAGGAACGGCCGGGCGGCGGTCGACGGCTGCCACTGCTGCTCCAGCGCCTCGCGGATCTGATCACCCGTCATGGTGACGTTCACCAGGGTGTTGGCGAACGGCTGGACGGCCGCCGCCTCCTTGTACGTCAGCACGCCGTCGGGCGCGTACGTCATGTTCGCGCGCAGTCCGCCCGGGTTCATGAAGGCGACGGCCGTCGAGGCGTCGGTCCGCTGCGCGGACCACAGCTGCACGTCGGCGACGAAGTTGCCGAGCGTGGACTCCCCGCCGCGGTTCTCGACGTTCGCGGGGTTGCCCTGCGCGTCGGTGCCGGGCTGCAGGGCGCGGTTGAAGTCGGCGGTGATGGTGCCGAGCTGCTTCGCGCCGGGTGCGGCGGCGGCGTCGACCGCCTGCTGCACGAGGGTGGCGATCGGTCCGTCGGGGGCGTAGTTCGCGACGGGCGTCGTGGATCCCGCGGGCGTCGTGTACATGTCGTAGGTCGTGTTGGCCATCGACACGAGGGCGCCGGCCTCGCGGTCGTACGTGATCTTCATGTCGCTGAACTTCTCGCCGTACTGCCCGGACGAGATCACCGGGCGCGTGGGGAGCTGGCCACCGCTGAAGGGGATTTGGTGGTTGTACGCGAGGTGCGTGTGACCCGAGACGATGGCATCGATCTTGGGGCTGGCGCCGTTCACGATGCGGCCGAAGGGCGACGCGGGGTCGGTCGCCGACTCGATGGCGGGCGTCGCCGCGCCCTCGTGGACGAGGAGCACGATGACGTCGGCCTCGAGGTTCGCGTCGGGTCCGGCGAGTCCGACTCCCCCGTCGCCGAGTCCCGTGTCGGTGCCGTCGGTCAGCTCGGCCGCGGCGCGGTTCACCTCGGTCGTGACGTCGCGGATGTCGAGGTTCGCGATGCCGGCGGGGTTGACCAGCGAGGGCAGCTCGTTCGTGACGGCGCCGATGAAGCCGACCTTCACGCCGTCGACGTCCTTCACGTAGTAGCTCGGCAGGGCGGGCTGACCGGTGGCGCGGTCGTAGACGTTCGCACCGAGGTACTCCCACAGGGCGAGCGGCTGCACGCGGTCGACCAGGTCGCTCCACCCGCGGTCGAACTCGTGGTTGCCGACGGAGCTGACGTCGAGCCCGGCGGCGTTGAAGGTCTCGATCGTCGGGGTGTCCTGCTGGATGAACGAGGTGAAGGTCGACGCGCCGATCATGTCGCCGGCGGCGGCGAAGATCGTGTTCGGGTTGCCCGCGCGGATGCCGTTCACCGCCGTGGCGAGGGCGGCGATGCCGCCCGCCGGTGCGGATGCCTCGATCCGGCCGTGGAAGTCGTTGACCGTGACGAGGTCGATGGTCACCGGATCCGCAGCCTGCGCGGCCGGGGCCGCCAGGAGGCCGGCGCCGAGGGCCGCGATCGTCGCGACCGCCCCCGCGCCGAGTCGGAGCCCGCGGGATCTGCGGGAGGTGACGGAAGGTCGAGAGTGCATGGATGGCGTCCTCTGTTCGAACCGGAAGGGAGGCGACCGTCTGCACGACGCTGGGCGGAACGGCGCCACGGCGAGCCTATGACGCAGCTGGGAATCGGCCTAGACACATGAGAAAGTGCTCATTCAAGATGTCGCGGGCGTTCCCGCGCGACGGCCGCTGAAAGGAGCGAGCGCATCGCGCAGGCGCCCCAGCGCCTCGGCGTCCGCTCCCACGGCGTCCATGATCTTCTGCGGGACCTGCAGTGCTTCCGACCGCAGCGCCCGGCCCTCGGGCGTCAACGTGATCTCGAGCACGCGCTCGTCAGCAGGCCGACGCGCCCGCTGCACTCTTCCCTGGGCTTCGAGTCTCTTGACCAGCGGCGACAGCGTCGCGGGCTCCATGGCCAGCTCCTCCGCCAGCTCTCCGAGCGACCGCGGTGCGTGCTCCCACAGCGCCAGCATGACCAGGTACTGAGGGTGTGTGAGGCCCAGCGGCTCGAGCACGGGACGGTAGATCGCCACCACGTTCCGGGCGGCCGTCACGATGGCGAAGCAGACCTGATTGTCGAGCCGGAGCAGATCGTCGGGCGAATCCATGCCGCTATCTTAGGTGGACGAATGTTTAGTACACTAATGATCATGGCCTCCCCCGACGGAACCGACACCCCGCGTCCCCCACTGCGTGAGCGGGTGCGCGCCGCGGGCGGGTGGTATCTCTGGCTGAACACCAAGCTCGTGCGGGCGGCCGGCCCGGCGTCCGTCGGTCCGTACGAGACGACGCCCGAGCCTGTGCGCACCGAGCGGCCCTGCCCCCTCTGCGGCGCCCCCATGTCGGCCCACACCTTCGACCGCAGCGGACCCAAGCCGCTCATACACTGCCCCTGAGCGGCGCACCTTAGCGCTCACTCCCGCGAGCGCACGCCCGCAAGCGCTCACGCCCGCAAGCACTCACGCCCGCAAGCGCTCACGCCCTCGAGCCCGCGCGGGTCACCGACTCACGCGATGACCCTGCCGTGCCCAGGCGCCCCGGTCAGGCGTGTCCGGCGCGCGGCGATCTTGCCCCGCCCGGGCGCCCCGGTCAGGCGTGTCCGGCGCGCTCCATGGCGCGCAGCTCCTTCTTCAGGTCCTGCACCTCGTCGCGCAGGCGACCGGCCAGCTCGAACTTCAGCTCGGACGCCGCGGCCAGCATCTGGTTCGTCAGATCCTCGATCGTCGACTCCAGCTGGTTCGCGCCTTCGGCAGCGATGCCCTCGCGTCGCAGACGCGGTGTGGGCGACTTGCCCTTGCCCGTCGCGCCCGCCCGGCCCTTGCGGTCGGACATCATGGCGGCGGTGTCGGCACCCTCCCGCGCCAGGGCGTCGGTGATGTCGGCGATCTTCTTCCGCAGCGGCTGCGGATCGATCCCGTTCTCCATGTTGTAGGTGATCTGCTTGTCGCGACGACGGTCGGTCTCGTCGATCGCCTTGCGCATGGAGTCGGTGATGTTGTCGGCGTACATGTGGACCTCGCCGGAGACGTTGCGCGCCGCGCGACCGATCGTCTGGATCAGCGACGTGCCCGACCGGAGGAAGCCCTCCTTGTCGGCATCGAGGATCGCGACCAGCGACACCTCGGGGAGGTCGAGGCCCTCGCGGAGGAGGTTGATGCCCACGAGGACGTCGTAGACGCCGCTGCGCAGCTCGGTCAGCAGCTCGACGCGGCGGAGCGTGTCGACGTCGGAGTGCAGGTAGCGCACGCGCACCCCGTGCTCGCCGAGGAAGTCGGTGAGCTCCTCCGCCATCTTCTTCGTGAGCGTCGTCACCAGCACGCGCTCGTCTCGCTCCACGCGCAGCCGGATCTGCTCGAGCAGATCGTCGATCTGGCCCTTCGACGGCTTCACGATGATCTGCGGGTCGACGAGTCCGGTCGGGCGGATGATCTGCTCGACGACGCCGTCGGCGATGCCCATCTCGTAGCGACCGGGCGTGGCCGACAGATAGACGGTCTGCCCGACGCGCTCCTTGAACTCGTCCCACCGCAGCGGGCGGTTGTCCATGGCGCTCGGCAGCCGGAACCCGTGCTCCACCAGCGTGCGCTTCCGCGATGCGTCGCCCTCGTACATCGCGCCGATCTGCGGCACGGTGGCGTGCGACTCGTCGATCACCATGAGGAAGTCGTCGGGGAAGAAGTCGAGCAGCGTGTGGGGAGGATCGCCCGCCAGCCGGCCGTCGAGGTGACGCGAGTAGTTCTCGATGCCCGAGCAGAACCCGAGCTGCTGCAGCATCTCGAGGTCGAACGTCGTGCGCATCCGCAGGCGCTGGGCCTCGAGCAGCTTGTTCTGCGACTCGAGCTCCTTCAGGCGCTCCTCGAGCTCGTGCTCGATGGTGCCGATGGCCCGCTGCACCGTCTCGGTGCCGGCGGCGTAGTGCGTGGCGGGGAAGATCGGCACCGAATCCATCTTCTGCACCACGTCGCCGGTGAGCGGGTGGAGCATGTAGAGCCCCTCGATCTCGTCGCCGAACATCTCGATGCGGATCGCGTACTCCTCGTACACGGGGATGATCTCGATCGTGTCGCCGCGCACCCGGAAATTGCCCCGCGAGAAGTCGACGTCGTTGCGGTTGTACTGCATCGAGATGAACTTGCGGATCAGCGCATCGCGGTCGTACTGCTCCCCCACCTGCAGGGCCACCATCGCCCGCAGGTACTCCTCGGGCGAGCCGAGGCCGTAGATGCAGGAGACGGTCGAGACGACGATGACGTCTCGACGCGAGAGGAGCGAGTTGGTGGTGGAGTGACGCAGGCGCTCGACCTCCGCGTTGACCGACGAGTCCTTCTCGATGAAGGTGTCTGTCTGCGGAACGTACGCCTCGGGCTGGTAGTAGTCGTAGTAGGAGACGAAGTACTCGACCGCATTGTTCGGCATCAGGTCGCGGAACTCGTTCGCCAGCTGGGCCGCCAGCGTCTTGTTGTGTGCGAGCACGAGGGTCGGCCGCTGCACCTGCTCGACGAGCCAGGCGGTCGTGGCCGACTTGCCCGTTCCGGTCGCACCGAGCAGCACGACGTCGGTCTCACCGGCGTTGATGCGCGCCGCGAGGTCGGCGATCGCCTGCGGCTGGTCGCCGGAGGGCTGATACTCGCTGATGACCTCGAAGGGCCGTACGGAACGTGTCGCCTGCATTGTTCCAGGGTACGGCGACCCTCCGACATCGGGACGGGCGTTCGCCCTGCGCGGAGGGCACGACGCCGGATGCCGGAGCACCGCGCCGCGCGGAGCCTCAGGCGCGCGCGACGAGGAGCTGCGGCATCCGCTCCCACAGCTCGTCGACCTGACGAAAGGTGTCCTCCATCGTGCCGGCCGTGGCGATCACGACGTCGGCCAGCGCGAGCCGGTCGGCATCGGTGGCCTGCGACGCGACGCGGGCGCGCGCCTGGGCCTCCGTCATGCCGCGCTCGGAGACGAGTCGGCCGACGCGCATCTCGGCGGGAGCATGGGCGACGACGACGAGCTGCCACGGGTCGTGCGCGCGCGACTCCGCCAGGAGCGGCACGTCGTAGACGACGAGGCCGTCCGGGTTCGCCTCCGCGGCGGCGGCGAATCGTCGCGACGACTCCTCGCGCACGGCCGGGTGGACGATCGCGTTCAGCTGCGCCAGCTTGTCGGGATGACCGAAGACGAGCGCGCCGAGTGCCGCGCGGTCGAGTGATCCTCCGGCTTGGATGACCTCGTCGCCGAACTCCGCCGCGATCCTGCTCAGGACGGGCGATCCGGGTGCCTGCACGTCGCGCACGATCTGATCGGCGTCCACGATGACGGCCCCGTGCTCGGCGAGCCGCCGCGCGATTGTCGACTTGCCCGACGCGATGCCGCCGGTGAGAGCGATCAGAGACATGGAACGAGCATCCCACGCGCCGACCCCCGCCGAGCGCCGGATGCCGCGGCCGCCGGCATCCGTCCGACGACGCCGTCGACGACGGCGACGCTCAGAAGCCGCCGAAGTCGCCGCCCCCGAAGTCGCCTCCGCCGAAGTCCCCGCCGAACCCGCCGCCGACGTCACCCCCGAAGCCGCCGTCGACGGCGTCCGCGTCGGCGCCCGCGGCGTCGGCGGAACCGCCGTCGCCGGAGCCTGCGTCGCCGGAGCCTCCGTCGCCTTCGCCGTACCCTCCGTCGGCGAACGCCGGCGCCATGAAGGCGCTCACGAGGGCGGATCCGATGACGTAGCCCGCCACCGTGCCGAGGAGGGAGGAGCCGATCATGGCGCCCATGCCGGGTCCGCGCTGCCCACCCGCGCCCGAGCCGAGCGTGCGCTCCATGAACCCGGACGAGCGGTACTCCGCACGGGTCGCCGCGCGCGCCATGGCCTGCGGATCGGTCGACCGCGGCTGCTCCGCGGGGTCGAGCCCCGCCGAGAGCTCGGCGAGCACCTGCTGGCGCTGCGGCTCCGTGAGCTGCGCGAACGCCTCGGCGTGCACCTGTTCGATCGTCTCCGGCGGTGCTGTGCGCAGCAGGTAGCGGTAGCGCTCGATCGCGCGCTCGTCCTCGCTCTGCGCGCTCTCTGCAGGGGCGGCGCGACCCGGCTGGGGCGCGGGCTGCGCGGTCTCGTCGTTGCCCATCAGGCGGTCCCAGAATCCCATGGCGTCCTCCGTCGTGTCGGACTGCTCACCGTAGGACGCGTCTCTCCGAGGATGCTGTGACCGCGGCATCCGGGAACGGCACAGGGCCGGGATCCCGAAGGATCCCGGCCCTGTGGGCGATCGACCGGAGTCGATCAGCGGATCAACGACCCGAGAGCTTCTCGCGCAGAGCGGCGAGGGCTGCGTCGTCGGCCAGCGTTCCGCCGCCGTTGACGTCGGACGCGAACGACGAGGACGCGCTGGACGTCTCGGTCGGGGCGTTGGCCTCGGCCTCGAGCGCCTTGGCGACGGCGGCCTTGTGCGCCTCCCAGCGACCCTGGGCAGCGGCGTACTCCTGCTCCCACTTCTCGCGGGCCTCGTCCGAGCCTTCCTTCCAGGCGTTGGTCTCGGGGTCGAATCCCTCGGGGTACTTGTACTCCCCGTTCTCGTCGTACTCCGTGACCATGCCGTAGAGGGCCGGGTCGAACTCGGTGCCGTTGGGGTCGACCGACTCGTTGGCCTGCTTGAGCGACAGCGAGATGCGGCGACGCTCGAGATCGATGTCGATGATCTTGACGAAGACCTCTTCGCCGACCGACACGACCTGCTCGGCGAGCTCGACGTGCTTGCCGGAGAGCTCCGAGATGTGCACGAGGCCCTCGATGCCGTCCGCCACGCGCACGAAGGCGCCGAACGGGACGAGCTTGGTGACCTTGCCCGGTGCGACCTGGCCGATGGCGTGGGTGCGGGCGAAGACCTGCCACGGGTCCTCCTGCGTCGCCTTCAGCGACAGGGAGACGCGCTCGCGGTCGAGGTCGACCTCGAGGATCTCGACGGTGACCTCCTGGCCCACCTCGACGACCTCGGAGGCGTGCTCGATGTGCTTCCACGAGAGCTCGGAGACGTGCACGAGGCCGTCCACGCCGCCCAGGTCGACGAATGCGCCGAAGTTGACGATCGAGGACACCGTGCCCTTGCGGACCTGGCCCTTGTGCAGGTTGTTGAGGAACGTGGTGCGCGACTCGGACTGCGTCTGCTCGAGCAGCGCGCGGCGCGACAGCACCACGTTGTTGCGGTTCTTGTCGAGCTCGAGGATCTTGGCCTCGATCTCCTGACCCAGGTACGGGGTCAGGTCGCGGACGCGACGCAGCTCGATGAGCGACGCCGGGAGGAAGCCACGGAGTCCGATGTCGACGATGAGGCCGCCCTTGACGACCTCGATGACCGAACCGGTGACGACGCCGTCGTTCTCCTTGATCTTCTCCACATCGCCCCAGGCGCGCTCGTACTGAGCCCGCTTCTTGGACAGGATGAGGCGGCCTTCCTTGTCCTCCTTCTGGAGAACCAGGGCCTCGACCGCGTCGCCGACCTTGACGACCTCGTTGGGGTCGACGTCGTGCTTGATTGAAAGCTCGCGCGAGGGGATGACGCCCTCGGTCTTGTAGCCCACGTCGAGGAGGACCTCGTCGCGGTCGATCTTCACGACGGTGCCTTCGATGAGGTCTCCGTCGTTGAAGAACTTGAGAGTCTTCTCGACCGCGGCCAGGAAGTCCTCAGCAGATCCGATGTCGTTGATGGCGACCTGCTTGGTGGCCGGGGCGGTCGTTGCGATAGTCATGTAGTGGGTTGTCCTTGTTGGGTTGGGGTCTCAGGCCCCGGATGCCACGCCGCATCTCCGTTCCCCGCACGGTCTGAGACCGCGGCGGCGCCCGGAAGAACCGGGCTGTGGGGAAGGTGGACGCAGCGCGACGCCGAGGCGAAGCGGGTTGTCGGTGGTGCGATGTCCGAGTCTGCGACCGACGAGGGTCACACGGTGGACACTTCAGGATATCAGAACGCCGCTCGGGGGTCGGTTGTTCCCGGCATCCTCACCAGCCCGATGACCCTGGCCCGCCCTTGAACGGTCCGGCGACCTCGTGCGTGATCCACCCGCCGTAGAAGCCGCCCGGCTGCGGGATGACGGTCTCACCGTCGACGGTGACGGAGTCCATCGGGCCGGCGTACAGCGCGACCCGGCCCTCGAGCAGCTCGTACCCGCGCGACGGCTCCGGATAGGTCCAGCCGACGCCCTCCGCGCTCCGCCCACCGGCCACGAGGTCGAAGTAGGCGGCGCGGCCCTTGAACTCGCACCAGGAGGAGCCGGATGCGTCGACGAGCGACCCCGGCACGAAGTCGGAGATTTTCAGGTAGTACACCGGCGGGTGACTGGTCTCGCGCACGCGGACGACGTCTCGGGTGTCGACGACGGTCACGCCGCCGAAGGCGACGATCACGCGTCGGTCGACGCGGTCGACGGCCGGCGGGCGGGGGTAGTCCCAGACGGATTCCTGACCGGGGGCGAGCGGTGCGGGCGAGGGTCTCTTCACCTCTCCATTGTCGACCGGCGGCACCGCCCCGGGGCCGCGGACGATTCCCGGGTCGGTAATGCTCGACATCGAAGCAGATCGGACCCCGCGAGACGGATCTCCCCCAGACTGGGTCCATGGATGCCGCCACCGCGATGTTCCCGCTGGGCTCGGTGCTGTTCCCCTACATGCCGCTGCCGTTGCGCATCTTCGAGGAGCGCTACCGCATCATGCTCGGCACGGTGCTCGACGACGAGGAGCCGGCATTCGGCGTCGTCCTGATCGAGCGCGGCTTCGAGGCGGGTGGCGGCGACCACCGCTTCGGTATCGGCACGCTCGCGCGGCTGACCCACGTCGCGGCGGGTGCGGACGACGTGCACGTGGTGGCCCGCGGGGCCGAGCGCTTCGAGGTCGAGGAGTGGCTGCCGGACGACCCGTACCCCCGGGCGAAGGTGCGGCCCGTGCCGGACCTGACCTGGAACGAGGCGCTGACGCCGCTGCGCGCCGAAGCGGAGCGCACCGTGCGCCGCGTGCTCGCCCGCGCGGCCGAGTACTCCGAGACGACCTGGCCCGCCGACGTGGAGCTGTCCGAAGACCCGGTGGAGTCGAGCTGGCAGCTGGCGGCCATCGCCCCGCTCGGCGACCTCGACCAGCTCCGGCTGCTGCGCTCCCCCACCATGGGTGGTCTGCTGGCCGGCCTCATCGACCTCACGCTCGCCGCGGAGCCGGTGCTCACCGCGGGCAGCGCCGACCGCTCCTTCGAGGAGGAGCTGGACGCGCTGAGCCGAGCCGTCGCCGCGGAGACGCGCGACGAGCCGGCAGACGGTGATGAAGGGCCTGCCGACGCGCAGGACGACGAGACGGGCGACGAGCGCGGAGACGACACGGCTCCCCCGCGCGCCTGACGCCGCTCCGTTCAGCTCCGGATGGCGTCGGCGATGCGGGTGTCGCCGCTGTTGAACGAGATGATGCGGCGGATGCTGGAGGCATCGGCCAGCACCGCGGCGATGACCGCGGCCACGTCTCCTCGGGGCACCGAGGCGGCCTTCTCGGCAGCCGCGTTGATGCGCCCCGTCGGCGGGTCGAGGGTGAGCGCGCTGGGCCGGAGCACCGTCCAGTCCAGTCCGCTGGCCTGCAGATGCTCGTCCGCCTGGGTCTTGGCCTCCGCGTACGCGAAGAAGTCGTCGTCCTCGGGAACCCCGTGATCGGGCCCGGCACCGAAGTACGAGACCATCACGAAGCGGCCGGCTCCGGCATCCCGTGCGGCGTCCATCGCGCGGATGGCGGCATCGCGGTCGACGGCGTAGGTGCGCTCGGGCGAGCCGCCGCCCGCGCCTGCTGACCAGACGACGGCGTCGTTCCCGCTAAGGAGATTCGTCAGCTGCTCGAGGTCGAGGGACTCGACGTCGGCCACCACGGCCTGCGCGCCGGTCTTCTCGACGTCGGCGCGGTGCTCCGGGTTGCGGATGACGGCGGTCACCGTCTCGCCGCGCTCGACCAGGAGCGGCTCGAGGAGGAGGGCGACCTTGCCGTGGCCGCCGATGATGAGGGTGCGAGGGGACGTGCGATGTTCGTCAGTCATGAGACGAGTCTGCGGGGTCCGACCCCCCGTCACCACGGGGTTGCGCCCGGCCGGCGGATCGCACGGCCGGGCGCACCGTGTCAGTTCAGCGGCCGGGTCGAGGACGGGATGACGCCGTCGGCGTAGAGATCGGTGGCCAGATCCTGCAGCGCCGTCAGCGCCACGCGCTGGGTCATCGGCCCATAGGAGATGCGCGCGACACCCAGGGCCTCGTACTCCGCGGCGGTGAGCGCGCCGGGCAGCCCGATGACGCTGATCTTGCGGTGGCCGATCCCCTCGACCAGCCGTCGCGTCACGTCGGCGTCCAGGACGCCGGGCACGAAGACCAGGTCCGCGCCGGCGTCGAGGTAGGCGCGTCCGCGCTCGATCGCGTCGGCGACGGACTCGGCCGCGGGGCGGTCGCCGCCGCGGACGAAGGCGTCGGTCCGGGCGTTGAGCACGAAGGGCACGCCCTCGGCCTCACCGGCGCGCACGATGGCCTCGACGGCGGCGACCGCCTCGGACAGCGGCTTGAGCCGATCCTCGACGTTCGCTCCCACCGACCCTGCTCCGATGGCGCGGCGCGTGGTCTCACCGGCGTCGCCGAAGCCGGCGTCCAGGTCGGTGGACACCGGGAGGTCCGTGACGGCGGTGATGCGCTGGATCGCGGCGATCATGAGATCGAGGGGGATCTGCTCGCCGTCGGCGTAGCCGTGGCTTGCGGCGATCGAGTGCCCCGCGGTGGCGAGCGCCTTCGTGCCGGGCAGCGCCGCGATGGCCGAGGCTGACACGGCGTCCCAGACGTTCACGACGCGGAGGATCTCCGGGGCGGCGTGCAGAGCGGCGAGGGTCTGTGCTTTCTCCTGCTGAGTGGTCATGCTCCGACGCTAGCGCGGCGAGCACTGCTGCCGTCCGCCGGGGGCCTGCGCTTGCGCGGACGCGCACTCTGGACTAGTCCACGACGCCGTCGAGGTACCACCAGCGGCCGCTCTGGAACACGAACCGGCTGCGCTCGTGCAGCACACCGCTCGTCGCACCCTGCCGCCAGCGCGCGCGGAACTCGACCGTCCCCCGGCGATCACCGGGGCCGCCCTCGGTGGACAGGATCTCGAGTCCCTGCCAGCGCGTCCCGTCGTCGATGTCCAGTGCGTCGGGGCGTGTCCCGGGGTGCCAGGAGTCACGCACATAGGCGGTGTCGCCGCGGGCGAAGGCGGAGTACCGGCTGCGCATCAGCGCCTCGGCCGTCGCGGGCGGCTCTCCGCGGTGGGCGGGGGCGCAGCATCCGTCGTACGTGTCCCCGCTACCGCACGGACACGGTTCGTCGCCACGCGTCCTGGCCGCCCGACCGCCTCCCGGACCCGTCATCTTCCCGACGCCTCTGCGCAGGCGACGCAGCGTCGGGCGGCGGGACGGACGGCGAGCCGCGCCGGAGGGATGCTGCGCCCGCACCCCTCGCACACCCCGTAGGTTCCCGCGGCCAGACGCCCCTCCGCGGCCTCGAGATCGGCGAGCTCGGTGAGCGTGTCGGCCCGCTGCCCCTCCGCACGCGACCATTCGGCCGCCAGCGTCGGACCCTCCGGGTCGTGCTCGTCGTCGGCGACCGTGTCCGCCCGTGCGGCGCGGATGTCGCCGAGCCGCTCGCCGGTGAGACCCAGCTCCGCCTCGAGGGCACGTCGACGGTCCGCCAGCGCGTGGGCGATCTCGCCCGTCGAGTCTCGGATGTCCGCCATGAGACCAGTGTGCGTCAGCCCGCCGACATCGCGCCCGTCGCCGGCCCCGCTCCCCCGCGCCTACCGTGGGGGGATGCGCATCCCCGTGTCCCTCCGCGCACCCCAGCGGACGCCGTTCCTGCTCGTGGCGAAGTCGGGGCTGGCCGCGGTCGCCGCCTGGCTCGTGGCCGGGTGGGCGGTGCAGGGTCCTCCGCCGGTCTTCGCGGCCATCGCGGCGCTCCTGGTGGTGCAGCCGAGCCTCAACCAGTCCTTCGGAAAGGCGATCGAGCGCAGCGTGGGCGTGATCGTCGGTGTGCTCATCGCCACGATCCTCGGGGTGTTCCTCGGCGGCGGCACACCGATCGTCCTCCTGGCGATCGTCTGCGCGCTCCTCATCGCCTGGGCGCTGAGGATGACGTCGGGTACGACCAACCAGGTCGCCATCAGCGCGATGCTCGTTCTGGCGCTGGCGGCCGCCACACCCGGGTACGCGGTGGACCGCATCCTGGAGACCGTGATCGGCGCCGTCATCGGCATCCTCGTGAACCTCGCGCTCGTGCCGCCCGTCGCCATGCGACCGGCCCGCGAGGCCGTGGACCGTCTGCTCGAGGAGATCGCGTCGTCGCTCGAGCGCCTCGCGGATGCGCTCGACACCGCCCGGACGCCGGCCGAGCTGCAGGGGCTCCTCATCGAGGCGCGGCTCATGCGTCCGATGCGGGATGCCGCGGAGGCGGCCATCGCGACGAGCGAGGAGTCGCTGGCGCTGAACCCCCGCGGGCGCCGGCACCGCCGGGAGCTCGCCGACCTCGCCGCGCTCCTGGACCGCTTCGGGCCGATCGTGACGCAGGTCATCGGCATGACGCGGGCGGTCGCCGATCTGTACGAGGACGGCATCAGCGAGGAGCCGGCCGTGCGCGCCATCGCCGAGCAGCTCCGGCGGGCGGCGCACGATGCGCGGCGCGAACTCTCCCGGACGCTGCCGCGCGAGGAGCCCGTCGTCCCCGCCGACGAGCCGCCGGCTCTGACCGCGCCGCTCGACGTGTCCGCGCCGTCGCGCCGTCACTGGCTCCTCGTCGGCTCGCTGCTGGTGGATCTGCGCCGCGTGCACGAAGCGCTGGGCGAGCGGGAGGAACCTCCCGCGACCACCGGGGTGCGCAGCATCCGTCGCCGGTGATCCCGGTCCTCCATCCCGCGTCGGTGCGATGAACGGCGGATGACGCTTCATGTCGCGGGTGGTCCGCTCGCGGCATACCCGTGTAGGCTGAGGCGTGATCCACAGGTCGGGTCAGCGTTCGCGCTTCTGGATCTGTGATGCCGAACTCGGCCGCGATCACCCGTAGACGGCTCAGCCGCCTGAGAAGAACCCTCCGGAAGCCCTCGGCCCGGAGCGAGAGTAGAACGATCCCGACTTCCCGAACGCCTCTCTCGGCGTCCTCCCCGCCCTTCCGCGCGGGCCCCACGTCTACCGCCTCTGCGGTGACGTCCCTCCTCTTCGGCCTTTCGCCGATCCCCTGTCCACACCTTGCACGGCGTGGTCATCTGGGCACCGCATAAGCCGTGCCGAACACCTGAAGAAAGAAGACATCATGGCAACTGGAACCGTCAAGTGGTTCAACTCCGAAAAGGGCTACGGCTTCATCGCCCCGTCCGACGGCACCCCCGACGTGTTCGCGCACTACAGCGCGATCGCCTCGACCGGTGGCTTCCGCAACCTGGAGGAGAACCAGCAGGTCGAGTTCGACGTGGCACAGGGCCCCAAGGGCCTGCAGGCGGAGAACATCCGCCCGCTCTGAACCACCTCGTCTTGAGCCTCGCGCTCTGAACGACAAGAGGTCGTCCCGCTTCGGCGGGGCGACCTCTTGCTTTATCCGCAGGGCCTGGAGAGCTGCCGGCACACGAAAGCGCCGGCGCACATGATGTGCGCCGGCGCTCGTGTCGTGCGGGCTCAGACCTTGCGGAAGCGCTCCACGATATAGCAGTCGAACGGGTCGCGCGCAGCCAGGCCGACGCGGTTCAAGTAGTCGATGACGATGCGGTACGACTGCAGGATGGTCGTCTCCGTGTAGGGGACGCCCAGCGTCGCGCAGTGCTCGCGCACGATCTCGCTCGCGCGGGCCAGGTGCGGCCGCGGCATGTTCGGGAACAGATGGTGCTCGACCTGGTAGTTCAGCCCTCCCATGAGGATGGTCGCCCACCATCCGCCGCTGATGTTGCGGGACGTGCGCACCTGCTTGGTGAAGAAGTCGAGCTTCGCACCGGCGTCGATGACGGGCATGCCCTTGTGGTTCGGGGCGAACGACGCACCCATGTACACGCCGAACACGGCGAGCATGACGCCGATGAAGGCGAAGGCCATGCCGAGCGGCAGCAGGAGGAAGACGGGCACGAGGATGACGGCGAAGTGCGCCGCGATGAGCGACAGCTCGGTCCAGCGGCCCTTCACGGGTCCGCGGCTCACGAGGTGCTTGATACCCAGGAAGTGCAGGTTCAGGCCCTCGAGCGTGAGCAGCGGGAAGAACAGCCACCCCTGGCGGCGGACGATGAATCCCATGAGGAGCGGCGTCTTCGCGGCATCCTCTTCCAGGAAGCGGATCGTGTCGACCTCAATGTCCGGATCCTTGCCCACCCGGTTCGGGTTGGCGTGGTGACGGGTGTGCTTCGAGTTCCACCAGCCGAGGCTGATGCCCACGACGCCGGCGGCGAGAAAGCGACCGAGCTTCTCGTTCGCGGGGCCGGACGCCAGGATCTGCTTGTGCGCGGCCTCGTGTGCCAGGAACGCGGCCTGAGTGAACAGGACGCCGAGCGCCGCAGCGATGAGCAGCTGGAACCAGCTGTCGCCGAGCAGGATGAAGCCGGTGACGGCGCCGCCGAACGCGAGTGCGAGCACACCGCCGACGATGGCGTAGAAGCCCTGGCGACGCCCCAGCAGTCCGGTCTCCCGCACGAGCTGCGACACCTCGGTGTACGCGTGGGTCAGGTGGGGGAAGGTGTCATTCCCCGCGTAGGTGGAGCGAACAGGGCCGAGTCGCGCGTCGGGATAGGCGACAGCAGTGGCAGAAGCGATGGGGTACCCGATCGTCTTGGCAAACTCGCGGTGCAAGTCCGGAGATGGAAGCCAAAGGCAGGTGCCGATCGCTGTAGTCAGACTACGCGGGGTCGTATGCCGCAGGCAGGATGTGGTGGCGATCTACAGCAACCGCGGAGGAATGCGTCAGGTTCGGGTTCGTGAGGTGGATGCCGCGGGCCCCCGCTCCTCCTCATGTGGATAACTCTCCGCGGGTCCGCGGGGCGGGATTACGGTGGGGGCGTGCGCTCCCGCCTGTCCCTCATCGTCGCCGTGTCGACTCTCGCCGCGGCGTTGCTGAGCGGCTGCACGGGCGAGCCTGCTCCGGTCGCGAGCACGCCGACGTTCGCGACGGAGGACGAGGCTTTCGCCGCGGCGGAGCAGACCTATCGCAATTACGTCGACGCGCTCAATCAGGTGGATCTGAGCGACCCGGCCACGTTCGAGCCTGTGTACGCGTGGACCACAGGTGACGCCAATGCGGCAGACCGCAAGTCTTTCGCGTCCCTCCACGCTGATGGGGTCACCGTCGACGGCAAGACCTCTGTATCGCTGATGCAAGGCACCGGCTTCACGGCAGATCCTCCAGCCTTCACTCTGGCGGTGTGCCTGGACGTTTCAGATGTACGCCTAAGCAATCCCGACGGTAGTTCAGCCGTGCCTAGTGATCGTCCCGACCTGCAAAGCCGGGACGTCCTGATGGAGGGCTCCCAAGAGAGCCCAACAGGGTGGGTGATCTCTAGTTTCCAGTCGAGGTCAGGGGACCCGACATGTTGATCCGCAGGGCCGCAACCCTCCTCATCGCGATCAATCTCACCGCCCTGTCTCCGAACATCGTTCCTGTATCCACCGCCGGAGGCAGCTGCGATGGGAATGGATGGTCCGGCGGCTGCTCCGTTTCGAACTCCGGGTCCAGCGTGGACATCGGCGGAAGCGCGACCGACCCGGGCGATGACGGCTCGGGCGGGCGGGGAGACGAGTCCGAGGGCGACGGCGAGGGCGGAGGCGGCGCGGAGGACGGAGGCACCGGTCCCGCGACGACCCCGCAGTGCATCCCCTCCCCGACAGAGTTCTGCCGGGGCAACTACGAGGTCGTGGGCCTGCCCGACGTGACGATCGACGACCTCGCGTCGTTCGTGCCGGCGCGTCCGAGCCTTGTGGGCGAACCGGACGGCGTGGGCATCGTCGGCATGGCGACGAATGTGGTGGCCGCGGCATCCGCTCAGGACATCGCCGGCCGGCTGTTCGAGTACGACGTCACCGTGCGCTTCACGCCCGCCGGCTACCGCTTCTCCTACGGCGACGGCACCACGCGTGCAACCGACACCGGCGGGGCGACCTGGGCGCAGCTGGGCCAGGCCGACTTCACGGCCACACCGACCAGTCACGCCTACGGCGAGCGCGGCACCTACACGGTGGGCGTCACGGTGCTGTACAGCGCCGCGGTCGACTTCGGCACCGGACGCTGGCGTCCCGTGGCGGGCTTCGTCGAGGCCACCACGTCCGGCTACGACGTCCGCATCGTCGAGGTGCGCACGGCGCTGGTCGACAAGACGTGTTTGGAGAATCCCCGCGGTCCGGGCTGCTAGATCGGCGTCGTCGCACCCTGCCAGACTGGCCGGGTGACCGACCGACTGATGCTCCTCGACTCCGCGTCGCTGTACTTCCGTGCGTTCTACGGCGTGCCCGACACGGTCAAGGCACCCGACGGCTCACCGGTCAACGCGGTGCGCGGTTTCCTCGACATCATCACGAAGCTGATCACGATCTACGAACCCACCCACCTCGTCGCGTGCTGGGACGACGATTGGCGGCCGCAGTGGCGCGTCGACCTCATCCCGACCTACAAGACCCATCGCGTCGCCGAGGTCGTCGAGGTCGGTCCCGACGTGGAGGTCGTGCCCGACCCTCTCGAAGTGCAGGTGCCGGTCATCCGCGAGGCGCTCGGCGCGGTCGGCATCCCCATCGTCGGCGCGGCGGAGCATGAGGCCGACGACGTCATCGGCACGCTCGCCGCGACCTCGACGCTCCCGGTGGACGTCGTCACCGGAGACCGCGACCTCTTTCAGCTGGTCGACGACGACCGCGACGTGCGCGTCATCTATACCGCGCGCGGCATGAGCAACCTCGAGGTCATCACCGTCGCGGTCGTCGTGAAGAAGTACGGCGTCCTCCCCTCGCAGTACGCCGACTACGCCACACTGCGCGGAGACGCCTCCGACGGACTGCCCGGCGTCGCGGGCGTGGGAGAGAAGACCGCCGCCACGCTGCTCGCCGCGCACGGCGATCTCGCCGGGATCATCGCGGCCGCGGAGGCCGGCGGCGGGATGTCGGCGGGGGTCCGCTCGAAGATCGCGGCGGCCGCGGACTACCTCGAGGTCGCTCCCACCGTGGTCGCCGTCGTCCGGGATCTCAATCTTCCCGAAGTCGATGCGCGCCTGCGTCCCCTCGGCGAGACAGAGCGACAGGATGCTGCGGCCCTGGCCGCGCGCCGCGGTCTCGGTTCCGCGATGGACCGCATCATCGCCGCACTCGACAAGGCCGGAGCGGCCTGAGAAAGCTCAGCCCGCGCACTCACCGGGCACGGCGCACCGGACGGACTCAGCGCCGCCGGCCGGTCCATTCGCGCAGACGCTTGAGGGGCCACGTCGTGATGATCCTGTCTGCGGGCACGCCGCCCTTCTCGGCGCGCTCGGCGCCGTAGTCGATCAGCGACAGCTGCCCGGGCGCGTGCGCGTCCGAGTCGATGGAGAAGAAGCATCCCTCCCGCAGGGCGATCGCGATGAGGTCGTCGGGCGGATCCTGCCGCTCCGGCCGGGAGTTGATCTCCACCGCGACGTCGTGCTGCGCGCATGCGGCGAACACCGCCTTCGCATCGAAGGTCGACGGCGGCCGCGTGCCGCGCGAGCCCTCCACCAGCCGCCCCGTCACATGGCCGAGCACATCCATCCGCCCGCTCGAGACGGCGGCGACCAGTCGCCGCGTCATCGGCGCGCGCTCCATGCGCAGCTTCGAGTGGGCCGAGGCCACGACGACGTCGAGCTCGCGCAGCAGATCGGGCTCCTGATCGAGACCGCCGTCCTCGAGGATGTCGACCTCGATGCCCGACAGCAGGGTGAAGCCGTCGCCGCTCATCGCGGCCACCACCTTCAGCTGCGCGCGCAGCCGTTCGGGTGAGAGGCCGTTGGCCACACGCAGTCGGGGGGAGTGGTCGGTGAGCGCGAGGTACTCGTGACCCAGCGCCCGGCCGGCGTCGACCATCAGGTCGATCGAGGTGAGGCCGTCCGACCACTCGCTGTGGGAGTGGAGGTCACCGCGCAGCTGTTTCCTCAGCTGCGACGCGCGCTGCCCGCCGGCCCGCTCGCGCAGGTCCTCGAGGTAGGAGGGGGTCTTCCCGGCCAGCGCCTCCTGGATGACGGCGAAGGTCGAATCGCCGATGCCCTTCCGCCGGCGGAGCGAGGCGGCATCGCGGACCTCGGCGTCGGTGAGACCGCTGATCGCGTCGGACGCGGCGCGGAACGCCTTCGACTTGTACCGCGACGAGCGTTCGCGCTCGAGCAGCGTGGCGATCTCGTCCAGCGCCTCCCGGGGGTCCATCGCCGTTTCCGCTCAGACCGTGGCGCCGGCGAGCTCGGCGCTCACCTGCACCCACTCGTCGAGCTTCGCGACGGCTGCACCGCCGTCGACGGCTGCGGCCGCGGCATCCTGCGCCTCTGCGAGACGCTCCAGGATCGGGCGCTGCACCTGCGTGGCATCCTGCGACAGCCGGTACGCGACGATGCCGGCGGCGGCGTTGAGGAGCACGATGTCGCGCACGGCGCCGGTCTCCCCCTCGAGCATCCGTCGCACGATCGCCGCGTTGTGCGCCGGCTCGCCGCCGAGAAGCTCGTCGATGTCGGCCAGCCGGATGCCGAGGTCGCGGGGGTCGAGGTCGTGCTCGTGGATGTCGCCGCGGCTGACCTCCCACAGGCGGCTGTGACCGGTCGTCGTCAGCTCGTCGAGGCCGTCGTCGCCGCGGAACACGAGCGCCGTCGCCCCGCGGGTGCGGAACACACCGGTGATGAGCGGGACGCGGTCGAGGTGCGCGACGCCCACGGCGTTCGCCTCGGCGCGCGCCGGATTGCACAGGGGCCCGAGGAAGTTGAACACCGTCGGCACGCCGAGCTCGGACCGCGTTGGCCCCGCGTGACGGAAGCCCGGGTGGAAGGCCGATGCGAAGGCGAACGTGATCCCGGTGCGCGCGAGCACCTCGGCGACGGCCTCGGGCGACAGCGACAGGTCGAGCCCGAGCGCCGCGAGCACGTCGGAGGCGCCGGACGACGAGCTGGCCGCCTTGTTCCCGTGCTTCACGACGGGGATTCCGGATGCCGCGGCCACCACCGCCGCCATGGTGGAGACGTTCACCGTGCCGAAGCGGTCGCCGCCGGTGCCGACGATGTCGAGCACGTTGGCGTCCACGCGGAGCGGCAGGGCGGCCTCGAGGATGGCGTCGCGGAAGCCGACGATCTCATCGACCGTCTCGCCCTTCGCGCGCAGCGCGATGAGGAAGCCGGCGAGCTGCGACGGAGTCGCCGAGCCCCGCATCACCTGACGCATCGCCCACGTCGACTCGGAGACGCTGAGGTCGCGGCCCGAGAGTAGATCGGTGAGGATGTCCGGCCAGGTGTGAAGGTCCGCCATGCCTTCCGATCGTAGTGCGGAGAGGCCGGGGCGACCGGCCGCGGTCGTGCTCAGCCGACGCACATGAGGCGTTGCGAGCACTCGTAGGGGACTCCTAGCGCACACCGAGGCCGAACTAGGCCGACGTGAAGCTAAATCGTTGTCCGGGGATGGAAGCCACTGTCTGTACCTGAGTCATAATGGGGACTGTGACGACCACAACAGCGGCCTATTCCCAGGCGATGCGCTCCGTCAAGCGGCCCGATCCGGTCGCTGTGGGAACCATCGTGTGGCTCGGAAGCGAGGTGATGTTCTTCGCGGGTCTCTTCGCGATCTACTTCACCCTTCGCAGCACCTCGCCCGAGCTCTGGGCGCAGGAGACCGAGCTCCTCAACGTTCCCTACGCCACCGTGAACACCATCATCCTGGTGCTCTCCTCGGTGACGTGCCAGATGGGCGTCTTCGCCGCCGAGCGCTTCCAGCCGTACACGGTGAAGTCGAAGTCGTTCTTCCAGCGCTGGGGCATGGTCGAGTGGTTCTTCCTCACCTTCGCCCTGGGCGCGATTTTCGTCTCCGGACAGGTGTGGGAGTACGCGCAGCTCGTCGCCGAGGGCATGCCGATCAGCGCCAACTCGTACGCCTCCGCGTTCTACATCACGACGGGCTTCCACGCCCTCCACGTGACCGGTGGTCTCATCGCCTTCCTCCTGGTCATCGGCCGGGCGTACGCGGTGAAGAACTTCGGCCGTAAGGAGATGACCACCTCGATCGTCGTGTCGTATTACTGGCACTTCGTCGACGTGGTCTGGATCGCCCTGTTCCTCGTCATCTACTTCCTGAAATGAGCGGAGCTGCCCGAATGGCACGCGAGAAGAAGCATCGTCCGACCGGTCGCCGGAGCCCCTGGGCTGCGGCGGCGCTGATCGGCATCGGCCTGCTCCTCACGGGCGGCGTGTACGCCGGAGCGTCGGCAGCCATGGCGTCGACCACCGAGCCGGCGGCCGCCAGCGCGCTCACCGTCGAAGACGGCCAGAAGCTCTTCCAGGCGAACTGCGCCACCTGCCATGGTCTGAACCTGCAGGGTTCCGAGAACGGCCCCTCGCTCTACGGCGTAGGCGAGCTGTCGGTCCACTTCCAGGTCAGCACGGGACGCATGCCCCTGCAGCAGAGCGGACCGCAGGCACCGCAGAAGCCGCCGCAGTTCACCGAGGACCAGGTCGCGGCGATCGCGGCGTACGTCCAGTCCACGGCTCCCGGCCCGACCTACCCGGCGGACGAGGTCCTCGACGGACAGGGCGATTCGGCGCACGGTGCCGAGCTGTTCCGCATCAACTGCGCGATGTGCCACAACGTCGCCGGCGCCGGTGGGGCGCTCACCGAGGGCAAATACGCCCCCAACCTTCACACGGTGTCGCCGCTCAACATGTATGCCGCCATGGTCACGGGCCCGCAGAACATGCCGGTCTTCAACGACATGAACCTCACCCCGGAGGAGAAGCGCGACGTCATCTCCTACCTGGTCTACCTGCAGCAGAACGAGTCCCCCGGCGGATTCGACCTCGGCTCCCTCGGACCGGTGTCCGAAGGTCTCTTCATCTGGATCTTCGGAATCGGCACCCTGATCGCACTGACCGTCTGGGTCACGGCGAAATCCAATTGATCTTCCCTGACGCGATACGCACGGATTGACGAGGAGCACCATGGCACACGAAGTCGACGCGCTCGAGCACGAGAGGCCTTCCTGGAAGCCCTCTCCGGGGCTCACCGTCGCGGTCATCGATCCGGTGCAGCCCCCTGAGCTTCCGCCGCACCGCGAGCGTGCGACGGACAAGGACCCGGCGGTCATGAAGCGCGCCGTCCGCACGGTCTACACGCTCTTCTACCTGTCGGTCGCGGCCAGCATCTGGGCGGTCGCCGCCTACATGATCTTCCCGATTGAGAGCGGGCGGATCGTCGACATCCGCAGCAACAACCTCTTCATCGGCCTCGGCATCGGCACGGCGCTCCTGGCGCTCGGCCTCGGCGCCATCCACTGGTCGAAGGCGGTGATGTCCGACAAGGAGTACATCGAGCCCCGTCACGCCACGCGTGGCAAGGACAGCACCCGCGAGGCGGCTGTCGCCGTGTTCGAGATCGCCGACAAGGAGTCCGGCTTCGGACGCCGCGTCATGATCCGCAACTCGCTGTTCGCAGCCCTCGCGGCCTCGATCATCCCCGGCGTGACGCTCTTCCGCGGCCTCGCCCCGCAGAACACCGCGGCGAACCCCATCGCGGGCCAGCCGGTGCCGCTGCTCAGCCAGACCATGTGGACCGAGGGCGCGTACCTCACCCACGACCCGTCGGGTGAGCGCATCCGCGCCGCAGACGTGACGCTCGGCTCCGCCGTGCACGTCATCCCCGAGGAGCTGGCGTCGCTGACCCACGAAGAGGGCTACCTGGAGGAGAAGGCCAAGGCCATCGTCCTGCTGATGCGCCTTCTCCCCGAAGACCTCAACGAAGCGCCTGAGAAGGCCGACTGGTCCTATCAGGGCATCGTCGCCTACTCCAAGGTCTGCACGCACGTCGGATGCC
Organism: Microbacterium jepli; assembly: GCF_047237905.1. NCBI lineage: Bacteria > Bacillati > Actinomycetota > Actinomycetes > Micrococcales > Microbacteriaceae > Microbacterium > Microbacterium jepli. The sequence continues at coordinate 2,222,055 of NZ_JBDFLW010000005.1, forward strand.
CCGTGGCTCTGTACGAGCAGCAGACCCACCACCTGCTGTGCCCCTGCCACCAGTCGCAGTTCGACGTGGCGAACGGCGCGGCGGTCATCTTCGGCCCGGCGGCGCGTCCGCTGCCGCAGCTGCCCATCACCATCGACGCAGACGGGTACCTCGTCGCCAAGAGCGACTTCCTCGAACCCGTCGGCCCGAGCTTCTGGGAGCGGCATTGAGCACCTCGACTCACCCCACGGAGAACGTGACCACGGAGCCTGCGCTCCCTGACTCGCGTTCCACCGACCGGCCGCTCGGCGGCCGCTTCGTCGCAGGTGCGGCGAACTACCTCGACGAGCGCACGAGCATGTCGGGCATCGTCAAGGAGCTCGGTCGGAAGATCTTCCCCGACCACTGGTCCTTCATGCTCGGCGAGATCGCGCTGTGGAGCTTCGTCGCCGTGCTGCTGTCCGGCACGTTCCTGACGTTCTTCTTCCAGGCGTCGATGGTTCCGACCCACTACAGCGGCGCGTACATCCCGATGCGCGGTGTCGAGATGTCGGCCGCACTGGACTCGTCGCTGCGACTGTCGTTCGACATCCGCGGCGGACTCCTGGTCCGTCAGATCCACCACTGGGCCGCGCTCGTCTTCGTCGCCGGCATCGGCGTCCACATGCTCCGCATCTTCTTCACCGGGGCATTCCGCAAGCCGCGCGAGGTCAACTGGGTGATCGGCTTCATCCTGTTCATCCTCGCGATGGCGGAGGGCTTCACCGGATACTCGCTGCCTGACGACCTGCTGTCCGGCAACGGCCTGCGCATCATCGACGGCATGGTCAAGGGCATCCCGCTGATCGGCACCTGGATCTCGTTCCTGCTCTTCGGCGGCGAGTTCCCTGGCGACCAGATCGTCGGCCGCCTGTACACGCTGCACATCCTGCTGCTGCCCGCAATCCTGGTCGCTCTGCTCGCGCTGCACCTGATGCTCATGATCATCAACAAGCACACGCAGTTCGCCGGGCCCGCCCGTCGCAACGACAACGTCGTGGGCTACCCGATCCTGCCGGTCTACGCATCGAAGATGGGCGGCTTCTTCTTCATCACGTTCGGTGTGATCGTCCTGGTCGCGTCGCTGTTCACGATCAACCCGATCTGGAACTACGGGCCGTACGACCCCTCCCCCGTGTCCGCCGGAACCCAGCCCGACTGGTACATCGGCTTCGCGGACGGCGCGCTCCGTCTGGTGCCGCCGCACCTCGAGACGGTGCTGTTCAACAACACGTGGTCGTGGAACATCATCATCCCGCTGGCCGGCCTCGGACTGTTCATCGTGCTCGTGATGATCTACCCCTTCATCGAGGCGTGGATCACGGGCGACAAGCGCGAGCACCACATCGCGCAGCGTCCGCGCCAGGCGGCCACCCGCACGGCCATCGGCGCCGCCGGCGTCACGTTCTACGCCGTGCTGTGGGCGGCGGCATCGTCCGACATCATCGCGACGCACTTCCAGCTGACCATGGAGGGCGTCATCCACACCCTGCAGGCCCTGCTGTTCGTGGGACCGGTCGTGGCGTACTTCGTCGCCAAGCGCATGTGCATCGCCCTCCAGAAGAAGGACCGCGAGATCGCCCTGCACGGCTACGAGTCCGGTCGCATCGTCCGCCTCCCCGGCGGTGAGTACATCGAGGTCCACCAGCCCGTCGACGAGTACGAGCGCTGGCGCCTCATCGGCTTCGAGACGAACGAGCCGCTCGTGGTGCGTCCGAACTCGCGCGGCCAGATCCCCTGGCACGAGAACATCCGCGCCTCGCTGTCGCGCTGGTTCTTCGAGGACCGCCTCACGCCGATCACCCAGAGCGAGCTCGACGCCGCAGTGGCCCACCAGCACCACGAGCTGGAGCACATCGCCGCCGACGAGGCCGAGGAGCTGCAGGGTGCGCACGCCCGCGCCGGCGTCCCCGGCGCGCCGCTCACGCCGATCGACGACGGCCACTCCTCGGAGACCGCCGTCCGCCCGTCCAACGTCATCATCCCCGATGACAAGGACGGCAAGAAGAAGTCCTGAGGCACAGCCTCGAGCAACGGGAACGCCCGGGTGGATGACCACCCGGGCGTTCCCGTTTCCGCCATCGTGTCTCGGCTGCCGCGGCGCCGACGACCCGACACGGCAGGAATCCTTCGGAGTGTGACGCCCGACGGCAGGGCACGCGACGGAGGGCGACCATACGCTCGTGGCATGACCACTGACCTCCCGACCAGCGGCGCTGTGGCGAACCCGACCGTGGACGCCGCCGCGTACTTCTCCGCCAAGCTCGCGTGCGAGACCGACCCGTCGGACGTCTATGAGGCGCAGGAGACCGGCGAGAGGTTCATCCTCGTCGACGTCCGCGGATCCGACGCCTGGGCGCAGGGACGCATCCCCGGTGCCGTTCACATCCCGTACCGGGAGATCGCCGAACGGGCTGCCCTCGACATCCCGCTCGACATGCCCGTGGTCGTCTACTGCTGGAGCCCGGGATGCAACGCCGGCGCGAAGGGAGCGCTCGCGTTCGCGCACGCCGGCTACGCGGTGCGCGAGATGATCGGCGGCTTCGAGTACTGGGCGCGGGAGGGCTACCCGACGGAGGATGCGGACGGCGCGCTCCCCCGCACACGCGACCGACTCGTCGCACTCGTGCGCTGACGCGTGGCGCTCATGCGCTGAGCGCGTCGCCTCACGCGCCCGGCAACCGCCGCCGCGTCGAGGAGCCTACGCGGTCCGATCGAGGTCGTCCGGCTCCTCGCAGAAGCGAGCGGATGCCGCTCCCGAGAACCGGGCGCGATCGCTCAGGGTCTCCCCCGCCTGCACGTCGACGATGACCGCCGTGATGTTGTCCGCCGAGCCCGCGTCATCGGCCAGGCGCACCAGCTCCGTCGCAGCGTCGGCGGGCGACGTCGCTGCGCGGAGCACGTCGGCCACGAGGTCCTCCGGTACGTAGTCCGTGACACCGTCGCTGCACAGGAGCCAGCGATCGCCCTCCTGCGCGTCATGCGACTCGATTCGGACGATGTCCCGCTCGTTGCCGCTGTACGACGCGGTGATGATGTTCCGTCGGGGATGCGACCAGGCGTTCTCAGGCGCGACGATCCCGCGATCCACGAGCTCCTGGACGTAGGAGTCGTCGCGCGTCATCCTGCGGCAGTCGCCGCCGCGGAGGCGATAGGCACGTGAGTCGCCGACGTGTGCGAGCAGCAGTCGCTCCGGCTCCACATCCACGAAGACACCCGTCAGCGTCGTCGCCATACCCGCCAGAGCACTGTCGCGGGCCGTGTGCGCCCGCAGGTCCCAGTTGGCGAGGCGGATGCGCGTGTGCAGCCGCTCCTCGCCGATCTCGCGCTGCACGCCCGCGACGAGGCGGTGCACGAGTGCCGCGGACGCGAGGTCGCCGGCGGGACCGCCACCGACCCCGTCGGCGACGGCGGCTCCCCAGGATGCCGTGAAGGCGGCATCCTGGTTCACCGACCGTCGGGGTCCGACCTCCGAGACGGAGGCTCCGGTGAGCCTCATGGGATCAGCGCGCGAAGTATCCGCGGTAGTACTCGTAGACCCAGCCGACGATGGCGACGGCGAAGATGCCGAGGCCGATCGGGAACATCCACGTACCGACGGCCAGCCCGATCATGCCGATGGCCGCCGAGAAGGCGAGGATGATAGGCCACCACGACCAGGGGCTGAACTCGCCCAGCTCGGGGTCGCCGTCATCGATGTCGGCGGTCAGGATGTCGGCCGGGAGCTCGCCGCCCTGCGCGGCGTGGACGCGCTGCACGTAGAAGGCGATGAGCGAGCCCATGAGGGCCGTGAACAGCAGCGCCACGCTGCCGACCCACTCGATGCCGTGCCACCACTCCGGCTGCGGGTGCGCCACGATGTTCCACACCGTGTAGGCGACGAAGACCAGGAAGAAGAACCCGGTGAGCAGCCACCAGAGAGCCACATTGGTGCGCACTTACTTCACCTTTCCTTCGGCGAGGTCGGCCACCGGGGCGTCGGGAGCGTCCTTCGCCGGTCCCACGCCGACCGGCACGCCGGCCTCGGGGTGGTTCAGGTCGAATGCGGGCCGCTCGCTGCGGATGCGCGGGATCGACGTGAAGTTGTGACGCGGCGGCGGGCAGGACGTGGCCCACTCGAGCGACGCGCCGTAGCCCCACGGGTCGTTGACCGTCACCTTGGGCGCCTTGCGGGCGGTCACCCAGACGTTGAACAGGAACGGGATCATCGACGCGCCCAGGATGATGGAGCCGATCGTCGACAGCTGGTTCTGCCAGGTGAAGCCGTCGGCCGCGGAGTAGTCCGCGTAGCGACGCACCATGCCGTCGACGCCCAGCCAGTGCTGCACGAGGAAGGTCATGTGGAAGCCGATGAACAGCATCCAGAAGTGCACCATTCCGAGACGCTCATTGAGCATGCGTCCGGTGAACTTCGGCCACCAGAAGTAGAAGCCGGCGAACATCGCGAACACGACCGTGCCGAACACCACGTAGTGGAAGTGGGCCACGACGAAATACGAGTCGGACAGGTGGAAGTCCAGCGGCGGCGAGGCGAGGATGATGCCCGTCAGGCCACCGAACACGAAGGTGATGAGGAAGCCGATCGACCAGACCATCGGCGTCTCGAACGTCACGGAGCCGCGCCACATGGTGCCGACCCAGTTGAAGATCTTCACACCGGTCGGAACGGCGATGAGCATCGTCATGAGCGCGAAGAACGGCAGCAGCACGGCGCCGGTCACGTACATGTGGTGCGCCCACACGGCGACCGACAGGGCGGCGATCGCGATGGTGGCATAGACGAGCGTCTTGTATCCGAAGATCGGCTTGCGGCTGAACACCGGGAAGATCTCCGACACGATGCCGAAGAACGGCAGGGCGATGATGTAGACCTCGGGGTGGCCGAAGAACCAGAACAGGTGCTGCCAGAGCAGCACGCCGCCGTTCGCCGGGTCGTAGATGTGGGCGCCGAGCACGCGGTCGGCCGCGGCGGCCAGGATGGCGGCGGCCAGCACCGGGAAGGCCATCAGCACGAGGATGCTGGTGATGAGCGTGTTCCACGTGAAGATCGGCATGCGCCACATCGTCATGCCGGGGGCACGCATGGTGATGATCGTGGTGATGAAGTTCACGGCGCCGAGGATGGTGCCGAATCCGCTCATGCCGAGGCCCAGCATCCACAGGTTTCCACCCGCGCCCGGTGAGAAGCTCGCCCCCGCCAGCGGCTGATACGCGAACCAGCCGAACGCGGCCGCGCCCTGCGGGGTGAGGAAGCCGGACACGGCGATGGTGGAGCCGAAGAGGAACAGCCAGAAGGCGAACGCGTTGAGGCGCGGGAACGCGACGTCGGGCGCACCGATCTGCAGCGGCATGATCACGTTGGCGAAGCCGGCGAACAGCGGCGTCGCGAACATCAGCAGCATGATCGTGCCGTGCATCGTGAACAGCTGGTTGTACTGCTCCTTGGTGGGCACGACCTGCATGCCGGGCTCGAAGAGCTCGGCACGGATGATCAGCGCCATGACGCCACCGAGCATGAAGAAGACCACCGAGGCGATCAGGTACATGTAGCCGATGGTCTTGTGGTCAGTGGAGGTGATCCACTTGACGATCAGGTTTCCCTTGTCCTCGACCCGCGTCGAGGTCAGCAGCGCCGCCTGACGAGGGGGCAGTGTCAACGGACGGCCGGAGGACTTCTCCTGAAGCGGAAGCGTCGTCGCCATCACTCACCTTCTTCGCTGGTCGTGGCCCCGGTGCCGGGCAGGTTGCCCAGCCGGTCGTAGGCCTGTGAGATGTCTCCGGTGTTGCCTGCGGCGCGGAGGGACGCCAGGTAGTCGTCGTACTCGGACTCGCTGACGACCTTCACGTTGAAGAGCATCGCCGAGTGGAACTCGCCGCAGAGCTCGGCGCACTTGCCGGCGTACGTGCCCTCGCGGGTCGGGGTGAAGGACCAGTAGTTCTCGCGCCCGATGTACATGTCCTTCTTGTACAGGAAGTCGATGATCCAGAACGAGTGGATCACGTCGCGCGACTGGAGGTTGATCTTCACCGTCTTGTTGACGGGGAGGTACAGGGTCGGCAGGGCCGCCTGGTCGACGTCGCCGTTGGCGGTCGGGACGGCCTGGACGCCCATGGTCCACACGGCGTCCTCGTTGTCGGCGTCTTCGCCGTTGTACTGGAAGTCCCAGGCCCACTGCTTGCCGATGGCCGTGATCGACACGTCGGGGTTCTCGGTCTGCGTCTCGAGGATCGTCTGGTCACGCGCGGTGAACGCGAAGAATCCGATGACGAGGATGAGCGGCACGATCGTGTAGAAGATCTCGATCGGCATGTTGTAGCGCAGCTGCACGGGGAGCCCGGACTGGCCCTTGCGGCGACGGTACGCGAACGCGGCGAAGAGGATGAGTCCCCACGTGATCACGCCGACGGCGAGCAGGACGATCCAGGAGTTGACCCACAGACCCGACACCATCGCTGTGTGGTTCGTGGCCTGGGATCCGTCTTCCTGGAAGCCCGGCAGGAAGCCGTTGAGCTCCGTCGGGGTGCACCCGGCGAGGACGACGGCCGTTGCGATCCCGACGGGGAGAACAGCCCAGCGGATGCGGCGTTTCGACGGCACAGTGCACCTTTCCGGAGGTGAGAGAGACGCCCGCAAGTCTACGGCAAGCGCTCAGTGTATTCAGGCCAAGCGCCCAGCCGGACTCTCGACGTCGAGACGGAAACGGCCGGGTGCGCCCGCCCCTCAGGACGCGCGACCCGGCCGGCGATCCACGTGGATCAGTGGAAGCTGTCGCCGCAGGCGCAGCTGCCCGCGGCGTTCGGGTTGTCGATCGTGAAGCCCTGCTCCGAGATCGTGTCCTTGAAGTCGATGGTGGCGCCGTCGAGGTACGGCACGCTCATCTCGTCGACGACGACCTCGACACCGTCGAAGTCCACGGCGACGTCGCCGTCGAGGAAGCGCTCGTCGAAGTACAGCTGGTAGATCAGGCCCGAGCAACCGCCCGGCTGCACGGCGACGCGCAGGCGGAGGTCGTCGCGACCCTCCTGGCCGAGCAGGCTCTTCACCTTGCCGGCGGCGGCATCACTGAGCAGCACGCCGTGTGCGCGCGCGGTCTGGTCGGTCGACAGTGCGGTGTCGGTCATGGCTCTCCTTGCGAGGATCCTGGTGCGGACGGCGGTGCCGTCGTCACGATTCTACGCCCCGGTCGCCCGGGCGGCCCCGAATGGCTCAGAGCGTGCGCGCGTCGAGGTCGGCCAGCAGCAGCGCCTCGGAGACGACCGCCGCGCGGAACGTGTCGAGGTGCAGCGACTCGTTGGGACTGTGCGCGCGGGAGTGCGGGTCCTCCACCCCGGTGACGAGGATCTGCGCCCCCGGGAACTCCCGGACGAGATCGGAGATGAACGGGATGGACCCGCCCACGCCGATGTCCACGGGCTCCACGCCGTAGCCGGCGTGCAGGGCGTCGCGGACGGCGGACACCGCCCAGCCGGAGGTGTCGACGAGGAAGCCGTCGCCGAGGTCGAGGTCGCTGAACTCGAGCTGCGCGCCGAACGGGGCGTGGGCGCGCAGGTGCGTCTCCATGGCCTCGTACGCCTCGCGGGCGCTCTGCCCCGGGGCGACGCGGGCGCTGACGACCACGGACATGCTCGGCGCGAGGGTGTTGGATGCTGCGGCCACCGTCGTCGCGTCGATGCCGATCACCGTGATCGCCGGCTTGTTCCAGATACGGCTCAGGATGCTGCCGCCGCCGATCGGCTGCACACCCTCCGGGAGGCCGGCCTCCTCACGGAGCGTGGCCTCCGTGTACTCGGGAGTCGCGGCATCCCGCTCCGTCATGCCGGCGACGGCGACAGAGCCGTCCTCGTTCCAGAGGCTGTCGAGCAGACGGATCGTCGCGAGCATCGCATCGGGCACGGCACCGCCGAACATGCCGGAGTGCGAGGCGTGGTCGAGCGTGCGCACGGTGAGCGTGAAGCGCGCGTTGCCGCGGAGCGAGACGGTCACCGCCGGCGTGCGCGAATCCCAGTTGCCCGAGTCGGCGACGACGATCACGTCGGAGCGCAACGCGTCGGCGTTGTCCGCGAGGAATGCGGCGAAGGAGCGCGAGCCGTACTCCTCCTCGCCCTCGATGAAGAGTGCGACACCCAGGTCGAAGTCGTCGCCGAGCGCCTCGCGCAGCGCACGCACGGCGGCGACGTGCGCCATGACGCCCGCCTTGTCGTCTGCGGCGCCGCGGCCGTACAGCCGGCCGTCGCGGACGGTGGGCTCGAAGGGCGGCGTGTCCCACAGCGACTCGTCTCCGGGGGGCTGCACGTCGTGGTGTGCGTAGAGCAGCACGGTCGGGCGGCCGTTGCGCGCGGCCCGGGTCGCGAGGATCGCGGGCTGCCCCTGCTCGTCGGTGCCGGGGATCGCGGCGGTCTTGATCTCGACGCTCTCGAAGACGCCGGTGTCGCGCACGAGGGCCGCGATCGCCTCGGCGCTGCGGCCCAGCTGCGTCTGGTCGAAGGAGGGCCACGCGATGGAGGGGATCCTCACCAGCGCCCCGAGATCGGCGAGTGCTGCGGGGATGCCGGAGGTGGCGGCATCCCGCACGGATTCGGTTCGGGACAGGTCGGAGCTCATGCGGGTAATCTTAGGAGACCCCCTTCCGCACTCCCGAGGATGAGAACCGTGGCCAAGACCCCCGCAGCCCCCGCGCCCAGCGACGCCCCCTCGGAGGGCACCGCCCTGAACGGCGTCGCCGTCGGCGGATCGGGAAAGGGTCGTGCGACGCCGAGCCGCGCGGAGCAAGAGGCGGCCCGCCGTCGCCCGCTCGTCGCCGACACCAAGGAGGCGAAGGCCCGCGCACGCTCCGAGATGGCGGCGCAGCGCGAGAAGGCCCGTCTGGGCATGGCGGCCGGCGATGACAAGTTCCTCCCCGTGCGCGACAAGGGTCCGCAGCGCCGGTTCATCCGCGACCTGGTCGATTCCGGCTGGCACCTCGGCGAGGCGGTCATGCCGGCGATGGTGCTCGTGATCGTCGCGACGTTCATCCCGTACCCGCCGGTGCAGTACTACGCCTTCATCGTGCTGTGGATCTTCATCCTGTTCGTCATCGGCGACATGATCATCACGTCGATCCGTGCCAAGCGCGCCGCACGGGCGAAGTTCGGCGAAGAGCGCACCGAGCGGGGCCTCGGATGGTATGCCGCGATGCGCACCATCCAGATGCGCTTCATGCGCCTGCCGAAGCCGCAGGTCAAGCGCGGCGGTCGCCCCGCCTGACGGCCAGGCCGCGGTTGATCTGCCGCGCCCACAGCGGACCGCGGTAGAGGAACGCCGTGTAGCCCTGGACGAGGTCGGCGCCCGCGGCGAGCCGCTCGCGGACGTCGTCGGCCGTGTCCACACCGCCGACCGAGATGACGCAGAACTCCGCCGGCACGACGCCGCGCACCAGCCGCAGCACCTCGAGCGCGCGAGCGCGCAGCGGCGCTCCCGACAGTCCCCCCGCGCCGGCGGCCTCCACCACCGACGCATCGGTGCGCAGGCCGGTGCGCGACAGCGTCGTGTTGGTCGCCACGAGGCCGGCGAGCCCCACCTCGACGGCGAGTCGGGCGATCTCCTCGACCTCGTCGTCGGGCAGATCAGGGGCGATCTTCACCAGCAGCGGCGTGCGGCCCGCGGCATCCCGCACCGCCTCCAGCAGAGGACGCAGGGTCTGCACCGCCTGCAGGCCGCGAAGTCCCGGGGTGTTCGGGGAGGACACGTTGACCACGAGGTAGTCCGCGAGTGGCGCGAGCAGCGCGGCGCTGCGCAGGTAGTCCGCGGTCGCGTCGGCGACGTCGACCACACGGCTCTTGCCGATGTTTACGCCGACGATCGCGCGTCGAGGCCGGCGTCGCAGGCGGGCGAGGCGACCGTGGGCGGCCTCCGCTCCCCCGTTGTTGAAGCCCATCCGGTTGATGACAGCGCGGTCGGGGATGAGGCGGAACAGGCGAGGGCGCGGGTTGCCCTCCTGCGGCACGGCGGTGATGGTGCCCACCTCCACATGACCGAAGCCCAGAGCGTCGAGGCCGCGCACGGCCGTGACGTCCTTGTCGAACCCCGCGGCCACGCCGAACGGCGAGTCGAAGACGAGACCCAGAGCCTCGGTGCGCAGCGACAGCGCCGGAGAGGTGACGGCGCGGGCGATCCAGGACAGGGGCGGCACGCCGAGCGCGCGGATGACGATCACCGCCGCGTGATGGGCGGTCTCGGGGTCGAGGCGCGCGAGGACGGTGCGGAAGAGGAGGGGATACATCCCCGCCAGATTACCGGGACGGGGAGGCGTCGAACGTCTCGGCGGCGGGCGCCTCGTCGTCGGTGCGGGAGGCCCGCGGACCGCCGGCGTGATGGTCGGCGCGCAGCTGGCCGATGGCGCTCTCGAAGTCTTCCAGCGAGTCGAATGCCTGGTAGACGCTCGCGAAGCGGAGATACGCGACCTCGTCGAGCTCGCGGAGAGGACCGAGGATGGCCAGGCCGATCTCGTTGGTCTCGATCTGCGAGGCGCCCGTCTGCCGGACGGCCTCCTCCACCTTCTGCGCGAGCACGGCGAGGTCGGCGTCGGTCACGGGACGACCCTGGCAGGCCTTCCGGACACCGGACATGACCTTCTCCCGGCTGAAGGGCTCGATGACGCCGGACCGCTTGATGATGTTCAGGCTCGCGGTCTCGATGGTGGAGAACCGGCCCCCGCACTCGGGGCACTGCCGACGACGACGGATGCTGAGCCCGTCGTCGCTGGTACGGGAATCGATGACGCGGGAATCCGGATGGCGGCAGAACGGGCAGTGCATGGCAGGGAAAGACTACGCCTCGAAGCGCGCCTCGACGGCTTCGCCGTGCGCGGGCAGGGCCTCGGCGTCGGCGAGGGCGACGATCCGCTCGCGCACCTCCGCCAGCGCTGCGCGGTCGTAGTCGATGACCTGCTGGGGGCGGAGGAAGGTGCTGGCGGACAGGCCGGCGGCGTAGCGCGCCTGCCCTCCGGTGGGGAGGACGTGATTGCTTCCGGCGAGGTAGTCGCCCAGGCTGACCGGCGAGGACTCCCCCACGAAGACGGCACCGGCGTGGACGAAGTCCTCCGGGCGTGGTTCGGCGAGGTGCAGCTCGAGGTGCTCGGGGGCGTAGGCGTTGCTCACGGCGGTCGCGGCGGCGACGTCGTCGACGAGGATCACCGCGGACTGCGGTCCGGAGAGCGCGACCCCGACGCGTGCGCTGTGCCGGGTGCGCGGTGCGCGCTCGGCGAGCTCCCGTGCGACGTCGCCGGCGAGACGCTCGCTCGTGGTCACGAGGACGGCGGCGGCCTGCTCGTCGTGCTCCGCCTGGCTGATGAGGTCGGCCGCCACGAGGCGGGCGTCGGCCGAGTCGTCGGCGACGATGAGGATCTCGGTGGCGCCGGCCTCGGAGTCCGTGCCGACGAGCCCGGCCACGGCGCGCTTGGCGGCAGCGACGAAGTTGTTGCCGGGACCGGTGACGACGTCGACCGGCTCGAGGTCGAGGGCGGGCACGCCGTGGGCGAAGGCCCCGACCGCGCCGGCGCCGCCCATGGCGTAGACCTCCGTCACGCCGAGCAGGTGCGCCGCAGCGAGGATCACGGGGTGCACCCGGCCACCCTGGTCGGTCTGGGGCGGCGAGGCGAGGGCGACCTCCGACACGCCCGCGACCTGCGCGGGGACGACGTTCATCACGACGCTCGAGGGGTAGACGGCCTTGCCGCCGGGCACGTAGACGCCGACGCGGCGCACGGGCTGCCAGCGCTGCACGACGCGGGCCCCGGGAGCCAGCTCCGTCGTGCGCTCCGGGGGGATCTGCGCCGCCGATGCCGCGCGCACGCGGGTGATCGCCTCGTCGAGCGCCTCGCGCACCAGCGGATCGAGGCCTGCCAGGGCTTCCTCGAGGTGCGTTGCGGGCACGCGGATCGCGTGGCCGTGCACGCCGTCGAAGCGGTCGGCCTGATCGCGGAGGGCATCCTCACCGCGCTCGGCGACCTCGTGGACGATCGCCGCGGCCGCCGTCACGGCCGCCTCCCGCGCCGCCGTGGCGCGCGGGACAGTGGCGAGGAGCTCGGCCGTGGTTAGGTCGCGACCGCGGAGGTCGATGGTGCGGAGCATCCCTCCAGGCTACCGGCCGTGGCCGGCCGGCCGATCCGCTGTAGGGCGTCCCGACCGGCCGGATGATCAGCCGCGGGTGACGCCGCTGACGTCGTGCAGGTAGCCGACGCGACCGTCTTCATGTCGGATCACGAAGACGGAGCCGCGGTCCTCGATGACGAGGGCCCACGCCATCGGGCCGACCCGGAAGATCGGCAGGCCGCGCTCGTCGAGCACCTCCCGCTCCACCGGCGACAGGGCCCAGAACGCCTGGTAGGACGGCGCCTGCGGCTCGGCCTCGGCGGGCTCGTAGGTGCCGCGCCGCTGCTGCGGGGTCCAGGTGTCGTCGACGGAAGCGTCCGACACCGCTACGCCGCGCGCGGGCATGGTGTCGTCGGCGAGCGGCGGGTAGGCGCCGGTCTCCTGATCGTCCGCGAACGAAGACGAGCGTTGGTAACCCGGCACCTGTGCGCCGGTGTCGTGGTCTGCCTGCTCCTGCGCGTAGACGCTGTCCTGGCGGTCGCTCTGCGGGTATCCGGCGTAGCCGCTGCCGGGCTGCGCGCCATCCTGGAACGGGGCGTCCTGGTGGTGGGCGGCGCCGCCCTGGTACGGGGAAGCGGCCTGATAGGGGCCGTCATGACCGGCGTCACGGTCGTCGTGCACCGCATCGAAGACCGACGTGTGGTCGTCCGGCGCGGCCACGTTCTCGTGCCCGTCAGCCGTGGAGGCGACCGGCGGAGCGGCCTTCTCCCGCGGCGCCGGCGTGGGCCGGGGCGTGATGGCGCGGATCGGGCGCGCGTTGCGGTGGGCCGGGATCTCCGGGCGGTCGCGGAAGTCCTCCTTCAGCACGGGGATGACAGGAGCCATCACCGTCAGGACCACGCCGGCGGTCAGGAAGACGAACTCGACCCAGATGACCCACGAGCCGATCCACACCCCGCTCTCGGCGAGGGCGATGAAGCCGTTCCAGATCGAGGCGAGCCAGAGCACCGACGCGACCGAGAAGGCGACCGAGGCGAACTGGTCGATGCCCAGCGAACCGACCCGGCGGATGCCCTGGGGCGAGAAGCGGCGCAGCACGATGAGGAAGACCGCGACCGTCGGGACGCCGATCCGCAGCACCCAGTCGATGCCGCTCTCCCAGACGGAGCCGCCGTCGATCGATCGGCTGTACAGCGGGAAGAAGGACGCCACGAACGCGACCAGCCACACGCCCGCGAGGGCGACCTCCCGAATGGAGAACGGACCGACGCCGTACTGCGGCTGCGGCCCGGACGCGGTCGCCGCTGCGTTGTGCTCCCCGGCCGCGGTGCGGTCCTGGTCGACGGGCGTGCCCGACTCGTCCCGCACGTCGACCTCGGCCTGCGCCGGGTCGTCGTTCCACTGATGGTCGCTCACGGTGTTCCTCTCCGGTCGCGCTGCCGCGACTCGCGTTGGCATATTACCCAGCCGACATGAGACATCTATGAGATCAGCCGAGGCACTGCGGGCCGAGCAGGCCCTTCAGCTCGCCGTAGAGGTCAGCTGTGACGCGCACCGGCATCGGCACCTCGAACACCTTGGCGCTCGACCCCTTGAACAGCCGCAGGGTCACCTCCGTATCGCCGCGATGACGGGCGAGCACCTCGGCCAGCTCGCCGACCACGGACTCGGTGGCGCGCTGCTCGGGCATGACCAGCACGAGCGGGCCCGAGGCATCCATGGATCCCAGATCCGGCGAGAACGCCGACACCGCGTGCAGGTTGAGGCCGTCGTCGCGCCGGGAGACCCGGCCGCGGACGACGAGGATCGAATCCGCCTGCAGCGCCCCGGCGAACTCCGTGTAGGTCTTGCCCATGAACATGACGGTGACCTCGCCGTCGAAGTCCTCGACGGTGATCATGCCGTAGGGGTTGCCGCTCTGCTTCGCGACCCGGTGCTGCACGCTCGTGACCAGTCCGGCGACGGTCACCTGATCGCCGTCGGAGACGTCGTCGGAGGCCAGGAGATCGTGGATGCTGGTCGACGCGTGCTTGGCGAGCGGCACCTCGAGCCCCGCGAGTGGGTGGTCGGACACGTACAGGCCGAGCATCTCGCGCTCGAACGCCAGCTTGTCCTTCTTGGTCCACTCAGGCCGGTCGGGCACCTTGGCGGGCGCGATCTCCTGGATGTCGTCGTAGAGGCTGTCGAAGTCGAAGCCGATCGCCCCGGTCGCCTCCTTGCGCTTCGTGTCGACCGCCGCCTCCGCGGCGTCCTCGTGGATCTCCAGCAATGCGCGGCGCGTCGCGCCGAAGGAGTCGAACGCTCCGGCCTTGATGAGCGACTCGACGGTGCGCTTGTTGGCCGCCGCCGCGGGCACCTTCGCGAGGTAGTCGTGGAACGACGTGAACGGCGTCTTCTGCCGGGCCTCGACGATGCCGTCGACCACGTTCGCGCCGACGTTGCGGACCGCTCCGAGGCCGAAGCGGATGTCTTCGCCGACGGCGGCGAAGTAGCGGATGGACTCGCCGACGTCGGGCGGCAGCACCTTGATGCCCATGCGCCGGCACTCGTTGAGGTAGACCGCGAGCTTGTCCTTCGCGTCGCCGACGCTGGTCAGGAGCGCCGCCATGTACTCGGCCGGGTAGTGCGCCTTGAGGTACGCCGTCCAGTAGGAGATGAGCCCGTACGCCGCGGAGTGCGCCTTGTTGAAGGCGTAGTCGGAGAACGGCACGAGGATGTCCCAGAGCGTCTTGATCGCCGCTTCCGAGTAGCCGTTGGCCTTCATGCCGCCCTCGAACCCCGCGTACTGCTTGTCGAGCTCGGACTTCTTCTTCTTGCCCATCGCGCGACGCATGATGTCGGCCTGACCGAGGGAGAACCCGGCGACGCGCTGCGCGATCGCCATCACCTGCTCCTGGTAGATGATGAGGCCGTAGGTCGTGTCGAGGATGTCCGACAGCGCCTCCCCCAGCTCGGGGTGGATGGGCGTGATGTCCTGCTGGCCGGTCTTGCGCAGCGCGTAGTTGATGTGCGAATTCGCGCCCATGGGGCCGGGCCGGTACAGCGCGATGAGCGCCGAGATGTCCTCGAAGTTGTCGGGGCGCATGAGGCGCATCAGGCTGCGGAGCGGGCCGCCGTCGAGCTGGAACACCCCGAGCGAGTCGCCCCGGGTGAGGAGGTCGTAGGCGCCCCGATCGTCGAGCGGAAGCTCCTCCAGCACGAGCGGGTGCCCGCGGTTCGCTGAGATGTTGTCGAGCGCGTCGTTGATGATCGTGAGGTTGCGCAGCCCCAGGAAGTCCATCTTGATGAGCCCGAGCGACTCGCACGACGGGTAGTCGAACTGCGTGACGATCTGCCCGTCCTGCTCGCGGCGCATGATCGGGATGATGTCGATCAGCGGCTCGCTGGACATGATGACGCCGGCGGCGTGCACACCCCACTGGCGCTTCAGGTTCTCCAGCCCGACGGCCGTGTCGAACACGGTCTTGGCCTCGGGGTCGGTCTCGATGAGGGCGCGGAACTCAGACGCCTCCTTGAAGCGCGGGTGGTCCTTGTCGAACATGCCCTCCAGCGGCATGTCCTTGCCCATCACCGCGGGCGGCATCGCCTTGGTGAGCTTCTCCCCCATGCTGAACGGGAAGCCGAGCACGCGGCCGGCGTCCTTGAGGGCCTGCTTCGCCTTGATCGTGCCGTACGTGACGATCTGCGCGACGCGCTCGTCGCCGTACTTCTCGGTGACGTACTGGATGACCTCGCCGCGGCGCCGGTCGTCGAAGTCGACGTCGAAGTCGGGCATGGAGACGCGGTCTGGGTTGAGGAAGCGCTCGAAGATGAGCCCGTGCTGCAGCGGGTCGAGGTCGGTGATGCGCATCGCGTACGCGGCCATCGAGCCGGCGCCCGAGCCTCGCCCGGGACCGACGCGGATGCCGTTGTCCTTCGCCCAGTTGATGAAGTCGGCCACGACGAGGAAGTAGCCGGGAAAGCCCATCTGCGCGATGACGCCCGACTCGTACTCCGCCTGCCGCCGCACCTCGGCGGGGATGCCGTCCGGGTAGCGGAACTCGAGGCCCTTCTCGACCTCCTTGATGAACCACGACTCCTCGGTCTCCCCGGCGGGCACCGGGAAGCGCGGCATGTAGTTGGCGCTCGTGTTGAACTCGACCTCGCACCGCTCCGCGATGAGCAGCGTGTTGTCGCAGGCCTCGGGGTGGTCGCGGAAGACCTGCCGCATCTCCGCCGCCGACTTCACGTAATACCCGTCGCCGTCGAACTTGAAGCGCTTCGGGTCGTCGAGGGTGGACCCCGACTGCACGCACAGCAGGGCCGCGTGGCTGGTCGCGTCGTGCTGGTGCGTGTAGTGCAGGTCGTTCGTGCCGACGAGCGGGATGCCGAGGTCCTTCGAGATGCGCAGCAGGTCGCCCATCACGCGCCGCTCGATGCTCAGCCCGTGATCCATGATCTCGGCGAAGTAGTTGTCCTTGCCGAAGATGTCCTGGAACTCCGCGGCCGCGGCCCGCGCCGCGTCGTACTGCCCCAGCCGCAGGCGGGTCTGCACCTCGCCCGACGGGCAGCCGGTCGTGGCGATCAGGCCGCCCGAGTAGTTCTGCAGCAGCTCGCGATCCATGCGCGGCTTGAAGTAGTAGCCCTCCATGCTCGCCCGGCTGGAGAGGCGGAAGAGGTTGTGCATGCCCTCCGTCGTCTCGGACAGGAGCGTCATGTGCGTGTAGGCGCCGGAGCCCGACACGTCGTCGCCGGACTGCTCGGGCGTGCCCCATCGGACGCGCGCCTTGTCGGACCGGTGGGTTCCCGGCGTGACGTAGGCCTCGATGCCGATGATCGGCTTGATGCCGGCGGCGGTGGCCGCGCGGTAGAACTCGAAGGCCGCGAACGTGTTCCCGTGGTCGGTCACGGCGATGGCCGGCATCTCGAGCCGCACCGCCTCGGCGACCATGGGCTGGATGCGGGCGGCCCCATCGAGCATCGAGTACTCGCTGTGGACATGGAGGTGAACGAAGGAGTCGGATGCCACGGGTCGAGTCTACGAAGGGACCCGGACATCGACCCCGGTCGGAGACCGGAGTGGTGCTGTCGCGGGACGGACTCGCCTCACCCTCGACCTGAGGGTGCAGGTTGCCGGGGCGCCGTATCGTGAGGGCATGCCGACTCCTGACTTCGTCCTGGCGCTGCGCGAGAAGATCGGCCACGAGCCCCTGTTCCTGGCGGGTGTCAGCGCGGTCGTCCTGCATGAGGGGCGGGTGCTGCTCGGCCGACGCAGCGACGACGGTGCGCTCACGCCGATCACGGGCATCATCGACCCGGGTGAGGAGCCCGCCGATGCGGCAGCCCGCGAGGCCCTCGAGGAGGCGGGCGTCGTCATCCGCGTCGACCGGCTCGTCTGGGTGCACCAGATCCCCCGCGTCACCTACGCCAACGGGGACCAGAGCGACTACCTCGACCTGACCTTCCGCTGCTCCTGGGTCTCCGGCGAGCCGTATCCCGTGGACGGCGAGATGACCGAGGTGGGCTGGTACGACCTCGACGCCCTCCCTCCGCTCGGTGACGAGATGGAGCGTCGGATCGCCCGCGCCGTCGCCGACGAGGAGTCGGCGCACTTCGAAGGCGGCCGCTGACCGCTCACCGCAGGTCGAGGCGCATCAGGACGCGGGGGAACTCGCCGCGGGTCGAATCCGTGTCGGCCGCCTTCGTGAATCCCGCGGCTTCGAACATGCGGCGCGTGCCCACGAAGGCCGAGATCGCGTCGACGCGCCGGTCGCCGGTGTCGACGGGATATCCCTCCAGCGCCGGCGCGCCCGACTCGCGTGCGAACGCGACCGCCCCGTCCAGGAGCGCGTGCGCGATCCCCTGCTTCCGGTGGCCGCCCCGCACCTTGAAGCACCACACACTCCACACCGGCAGGTCGTCGACGGTGGGGATGACGCGCCCGTGGGTGAAGGCGTGCAGCTCCGCGCGGGGCGCGACGCCGGCCCATCCCACCGGCATCTCGCCGTCGTAGGCCACGACGCCCGGTGCGGGTGTGCGCGCACAGAGCCCGGCCACGTACTCCGCCTGATCCTGGCCCGTCATCGCGCGCCGCTCGGGATACGGCAGGCGGTACGACAGGCACCAGCATGACTGCTTGGTGCGGTCCTTGGGGCTCAGCAGGGTCGCGACGTCGTCGAAGACGTCGGCGGGACGCACGTCGAAGGCCATGCGATCACTGTGCCCGAGGCATCCGACACCGACAAGGGCTGACGCACGCGGTCGTCATTCTCCGCGCAGCACCTCGAGCGCGTGCGCGAGGTCGGCGGGATACGGCGACTCGAACGCCACGCGCTCTCCACCGGACGGGTGTGCGAACGCCAGCCGATGCGCGTGCAGCCACTGCCGGGTCAGTCCGAGGCGCGCCGACATCGTCGGGTCGGCCCCGTACAGCGGATCACCCACGCACGGATGCCGGTGGGCGGCCATGTGCACGCGGATCTGGTGCGTGCGGCCCGTCTCGAGGTGGATCTCCAGCAGCGACGCTCCGGGGAACGCCTCGAGCGTCTCGTAGTGCGTGACGGAATCCTTGCCGTCGGGCGTCACCGCGAACTTCCACGAGGAGGACGGATGCCGTCCGATGGGCGCGTCGATGGTGCCCGAGAGCGGATCGGGGTGGCCCTGCACGACGGCGTGGTAGATCTTCTCCACCTCGCGCTCCTTGAAGGCGCGCTTGAGGACGGTGTACGCGTGCTCGGTCTTCGCCACCACCATGAGCCCGCTGGTCCCCACATCGAGGCGATGCACGACGCCCTGGCGTTCGGGGGCACCGGTGGTGGCCACACGCACGCCGCCCGCGGCCAGCGCGCCGAGGACCGTCGGACCCTCCCAGCCGACGGAGGGGTGCGCCGCGACACCGGAGGGCTTGTCGACCACGACGATGTCGTCGTCCTCGTAGACGATGCCGAGGTCGGGGACGGCGAGGGGGATGATCTCGGCCTGGCGGCGTGCCTCCCACTCGATGTCGAGCCAGCCGCCGCCGGTCACGCGATCGGATTTGCCCACCACGCGTCCGTCCAGTCGGACGCCACCCGCCTCCGCGACCTCCGCCGCGAAGGTGCGGGAGAAGCCGAGCATCTTGGCCAGGGCCGCATCGACGCGCGTGCCGTCGAGACCGTCGGGGACGGCGAGTGTGCGCCGGTCCACGTCAGTGCTCGGTGACGTCGGCGTCGACGTCGTCGTCCACGCGCTTCGGCTCGCGAGTGCCGTCGAGATGGCGTCCGGTGAACACCAGCAGCGCCACGCCGATCATCATCGTCACGATGAAGATGTCGGCCACGTTGTATATCGCGGGCATCATCCACGGGGTGCTGATGAAGTCCACGACGTGGCCGACGCCGAAGCCGGGCGCGCGCAGCAGCCGGTCGGCCAGGTTGCCGAGCACACCGCCGAGGAGGAGGCCGAGCAGAACCGCCCACACCCGCGACCGCACCCGCGTGATCGCGAGGAACACGATCACGACGGCGACCGCGGCCAGCGCGATCGAGAACACCCAGGTGACCTCCGAGCCGAGCGAGAACGCGGCACCGGAGTTGCGGATGAGATAGAACACCAGCACGTCGCCCAGGATCTTCACCGGCTCCTCCGGGGGAAGGCCGTCGATCGCGAGATGCTTCGTGAACTGGTCGGCGGCCAGCACGATCGCCGCGAGAACCGCGATGATCGTGCCGGCCGCCGCCTTGCCGAGGGGGGTCCGGCTCGTCAAAAGACCGCCTTACAGACCGATGGACGAGACCGGAGTGGCGCCCGAGGAGGTGTTGGTCGTCTCCAGGTCGCGGAGCTTGCCCTCCATCCAGCTGCGCAGCTGCGTGCGGTAGTCGCGCTCGAACTGGCGGAGCTCGGTGATGCGGGTCTCGAGGATCGCGCGCTCCTTGTCGAGGCGTGCGATCTCGTCGCGGCCCTTGGCCTCGGCGTCGGCCAGGATGCTGGCGGCCTGAGCCTGGGCGTCGGAGATGAGCTGGTCGCGCTTGGAGACACCTTCGGCGACATGCTCGTCGTGCAGGCGCTGCGCCAGCTCGATGATGCCGGCGCTGGCGGCGGCGGGAGGCGTGCCGTCCGAGCCGGTCGAGGCGGCCGGAGCGGGAGCGGACTCGATGACCGGAGCGGGCTCTTCGGATGCGGCGGGCACCGGTGCCGGCGTCTCCGTGCTCTCAGCGGCGGCCGGGGCATCGCCGGACTCGAGCGCGGCGAGCTTCGCCTTCAGCTCGTCGTTCTCCGCGATGGTCTTGCGCCACTCCACGACGATCTCGTCGAGGAAGTCGTCCACCTCGTCGGGGTCGAACCCCTCCTTGAACCGGACGTGCTGGAACTGCTTGGTGACGACGTCATCGGGGGTCAATGCCATTGTTGTTTCCTCTTTCGACAGTTCAGGTCGCAGGCCGACATCGGGGGGACCGACCGCGGAACGGCCACCGTATCAGGCCAGCATAGTAGGCGCCTCAGGCCCGTGCGAGGGAGCCCGTGATGCCCAGCAGCACGAAGCAGAGCAGCATCGTGAGCGCGAATGCGAAGTCGATCGCGATCGCTCCGACACGCAGCGGCGGGATGAATCGGCGCAGCGTGCGGATGGGCGGGTCGGTCACCGTGTAGACGACCTCGGCCGCCACGAGCCCGGCGCCGCGAGGGCGCCACTCCCGATTCAGCATCGGCATCCAGTCCAGGATCAGACGAACAAGGAGGACCAGGACGTAGATGAGGAGGAGCGCGTTGAGGATCGAGGCGATGAGGCCGAGGATGTTCACCCGTTAAGGCTACGGTGTCGCGAAGGCGACAGCCTCCGGATCCGCTTGGGCGACGCCGCCCTCGCCCGACACGGCGACGTTCTCGGGCGACAGCAGGAACACCTTGCTGGTCACCCGCTCGATGCGGCCGTAGAGGCCGAGCGACAGACCACTGGCGAAGTCGATGAGACGGCGGGCGTCGGCATCGCTCATCTGCGAGAGGTTGATGATGACGGGGATGCCGTCGCGGAAGTTCTCGGCGATGACCTGGGCGTCGCGGTACTGCTTGGGGTGGACGGTCAGGATCTCGCTGACCGCGGACGGCGCCGGCTGACGCACGACCGTGGGACGGTGGAGCGGAGTCACGGGAGCGACCTCTTTCACGGCCTGGGGCTTGCTGCGGTTCGCGGGCTGCGGAGCGGGCTCCTCATAGATCTCCTCCTCGTCGGCGAGACCCAGGTACACCATGGTCTTCTTGAGCGGGTTCGACATCGGATGCTCCGTTCGTTCGTCTGTTTCGAGGTTAGCCGCGGGGTGGCCGCGGGCCGGTGATTGCGGAACCGATCCGCAGGTGTGTCGCGCCGGCGGCGATCGCCTCCGCGAAATCCGCCGTCATGCCGGCGGAGATCCAGGTTGCGTCCGGCACCACGGAGCGCACGCGCCGGGAGTATCCGGCGAGTCGTTCGAAGGCATCGGCCGGGTCTTCATCGAGCGGTGCGACGGCCATGACGCCGCGCACCCGGAGGCTGCGGCATCCCGTCGCGTGCTCGGCGAGCCGCTCAAGATCGGCCGGAGCCACCCCTCCGCGGCCGGCGTCGTCCGTCAGGTTGACCTGGAGGAAGACGTCGAGCGGATCCGCGCCGTCATCGGGTGCCGCCGCATCGAGGGCGTCGACGATCCGCGCGCGGTCCACCGAGTGCACAGCGGATGCCGCGGCGCGGATGGCACGCGCCTTGTTGGCCTGCGCCTGTCCGACGAAATGCCAGCGGAGGCCGGCGTCGGGGAGCTCCGCGCGCTTCGCGCTGAGCTCCTGCTGACGGTTCTCGCCGACGTCGCGCACGCCGAGGCGCACGAGGTCTTCGACGAGGGACGTCGGGTGGAACTTGGTGACCACGATCCTGGTGATGTCGCGGGGGTCCCGGCCGGCCCGCCGGGCCGCGTCCGCGATGCGGGCGTCGACGTCGGCGAGCCGGTCGGGCAGGTCCGGGGTCACGCGTGCGACCTACTTCAGGAAGTCGGGGATGTCGAGGTCGTCGTCGCCGAAAGCCGAGTCGTACCCCGAGTCGGAGGCGGCGACCGAGACGGTCTCCTTCTCCGGCTT
Organism: Microbacterium jepli; assembly: GCF_047237905.1. NCBI lineage: Bacteria > Bacillati > Actinomycetota > Actinomycetes > Micrococcales > Microbacteriaceae > Microbacterium > Microbacterium jepli. Next base: position 2,244,201 of record NZ_JBDFLW010000005.1, read on the forward strand.
CTCGGCGACGTACTCGCGGGCGACCTCGGGCGCGGGGATCGCGGGCACGACGGGGGCCGTCAGCGGACGCGACGCCGTGACCGGGTCGAGACGGAGCGTCGGCTCGCCGCTGTCGAAGCCGGCGGCTATGACCGTGACGCGCACCTCGTCGCCGAGCGTGTCGTCGATGACCGTGCCGAAGATGATGTTGGCCTCGGGGTGCGCGGCCTCCTTCACCAGCTGCGCTGCGTCGTTGATCTCGAAGATGCCGAGGTTGGACCCGCCCTGGATCGACAGCAGCACGCCGTGCGCACCCTCGATCGACGCCTCGAGCAGCGGCGACTCGACCGCCAGCTCGGCCGCCTTGATCGCACGGTCCGCCCCCCGGGCGGAGCCGATGCCCATGAGCGCGGAGCCCGCACCCTGCATGACGGACTTCACGTCGGCGAAGTCGAGGTTGATGAGACCCGGCGTGGTGATGAGGTCGGTGATGCCCTGCACACCGGCGAGCAGCACCTGGTCGGCGGTGGCGAACGCCTCGATCATCGAGATACCGCGGTCGCTGATCTCCAGCAGACGGTCGTTCGGCACCACGATGAGGGTGTCGACCTCTTCCTTCAGCTTCGCCACACCGATCTCGGCCTGGCTCTGCCGGCGGCGCCCCTCGAAGGAGAACGGCTTGGTGACGACACCGATGGTCAGTGCTCCGATCGACTTGGCGATCTTCGCGACCACGGGTGCTCCGCCCGTGCCCGTGCCGCCGCCCTCGCCCGCGGTGACGAAGACCATGTCGGCACCGCGAAGGGCCTCCTCGATCTCCTCCGCGTGATCCTCGGCGGCACGACGGCCGACCTCCGGATCGGCGCCCGCGCCGAGGCCGCGCGTGAGTTCGCGCCCCACGTCGAGCTTGACGTCTGCGTCGCTCATCAGCAGCGCCTGCGCGTCGGTGTTCACCGCGATGAACTCGACCCCTCGCAGGCCGAGCTCGATCATGCGGTTGACGGCGTTCACGCCGCCGCCGCCCACGCCGACCACCTTGATGACGGCGAGGTAGTTCTGGTTCTGGCTCATGCCGGCCTCCGTGCCCTGGACCTGATAACCTTCAACCTCTAGTAGAGGTGTAAAGTATTGCTCGGTATGCAATTCCTGACTCGAAACTAGGTCGCCCCGCCGCACGGTCCCGCAGGCGCGCGGGCGTGTCGGCGATCTCGCGCCGAATCTTTTCGGCGGCCGCGTCCGCGGCCTTCTTCGCCGCTCCGGGCGGCGTGCGGAGAGGTGCGGACGCGCGCCTCGGTCAGCGGACGACGATCGCCTCGGGTGACGATATGTCGTACGACGACACCGACCCGATCGGGAACGCCGCCATGGCCTGCTGCAGCACGACGGCCTTACGGGCGGAGTCCGCCGTGCCGCCCCACACGACCTGCGCGCCCCGGGAACCGAGGGTGAGCGTGACGTCGTCGGCGGTCGTGGCGGCGACCGCCGTCACCTGTGAGCGGATGGTGTCGGGCAGCGCCCGCATGACCGTCGCCGCGGCCGTGAACGCCGACGACGAGAGCCCGCCCGTGATGTCGAGCACGGGCTGACCGGCGGGCGCGCTCGTCGAGGTCGAGAGCACGACGCCCGCGGCGTCGACGACGGTCCACCCGCCACGGGATCGGATGGCGCCGACCGGGGTGCGCTCGACGATGCGCACGACGAGGTCGTGCGGCGGACGTGCCTCGAGCGCGTAGCTCTCCACGAGCGGGAACGCGACGAGCGCCGCCTTCACGGCGCTTCCGTCCACCGAGGCGAGAGGCGTGCCGATCTCGCCCGCGAGCGCCTGCTCGACGGCGGCCGGGTCGAGCTGCGACGTTCCCACCACCTCGATCCGCTCGACGGCGAACAGCGGACTGTAGGCGGCTCCCACCGTCACTGCGACGAGCACGACGACGGATGCCGCGGCCGCCAGCCACGCGGCGCGCCGACGTCGGCGGCGCTGCGTGAAGCGGCGCATCTCGGCGCGAAGGGCCTTGCGTCGCGCGCGCGCCGCGCGCCACACGTCGCGCAGGCCGATGTCGTCGGCGGGTGCATCGGCCGTCGGGTCCGCCGGAGGCCGGGTCATCTGGGGAGAGGCATCCGCCGCGGAGCGGGCGCCCTGGCCCGTGGATGCGTCCTTCGCGACGAGCAGGAGCGGGACGGGTGGCGTCAGCTCCCGAGGGGCGGTGTCCGGGGCGCTCCGGCCCACGCGGGTCGTCACGTCATCCGGGCGCTCAGGCGCCGGAGTCGGGATCGGGGCGGGCCGACGCACGGGTCACTCCCCCGCGTCTGCGGTCGCGAGCGCCTCGAGCACCTGCGGGATGATCAGGTTCACATTGCCGCAGCCGAGGGTGATGACGTAGTCGCCCTCGCGCGCCACCGCGGCGGTGTAGCGCGCGGCCTCATCCCAGTCGGGGACGTAGTGCACGTGGCCGGGGTCGGCGAACGCGGAGCTGACGAGCTCACCCGTCACGCCGGGGATCGGGTCCTCGCGCGCGCCGTACACGTCGAGCACGACGGTGTGGTCGGCGTAGTGCTCCAGCACGCCGGCGAACTCGGACGCCATGAGCTGCGTGCGGGAGTAGGTGTGCGGCTGGTGCAGCGCGATGAGCCGGCCGTCGCCGACCACGGTGCGCGCCGCCGCCAGCGCGGCAGCCACCTCGGTCGGGTGGTGCGCGTAGTCGTCGAACACGCTGACCCCGCGGACGACGTCGTGCAGCTCGAAGCGCCGGGCGGTGCCGGCGAAGCCCTCGACCGCGCGCAGCGCGGGCTCGACGTCGTAGCCGAGGCTCACGAGCACCGCCACGGCCCCGGCGGCGTTGACCGCGTTGTGCGCACCGGGCACGGCCAGCTGCGCGGAGAAGGAGCGCCCTTCGTGCTCGAGCGCGAAGGACACGGGGCCGTCGGTGCGGATGTCCCGCAGACGCAGGGTCGCAGCATCCGATTCGCCGAAGGTGATGACGTTCGGATGCGTGAGCAGGGCCGTCACACGCTGCGCTCCGGGGTCGTCGGCCGAGATGACGACGGCCTCGCGCGCCTCGTTCGCGAATCGCGCGAAGGCCGCGACGAAGCTGTCCTCGCTGCCGTAATGGTCGAGGTGGTCGGGATCGACGTTGGTCACGAGCGCGATCGAGGTGTCGTACAGCAGGAACGTGCCGTCGGACTCGTCCGCCTCGATGACGAAGAGGGGGTCCGCTCCGGTGTCGCTGGAAGCTCCCAGTGACGTGATGACGCCGCCGTTGACGAAGCTCGGATCGGCGCCGAGCGCCTGCAGCGCCGTGACGATCATCCCGGTCGAGGTCGTCTTGCCGTGGGCACCGGCGACGGAGACCAGCCTCCGCCCGCCGATGAGCCAGTGCAGCGCCTGGGAACGGTGGATGACCGGCATCCCGCGTTCCTTCGCCAGCACGAACTCCGGGTTCTCGGGCCAGATGGCGCCGGTGTGGATCACCGTGTCGGCGTCGCCGAGGTTCGCGGCGTCATGGCCGACGTGCACCGTTGCGCCCAGAGCCTCGAGCCGGCGGAGGCCCGGGCTGTCGGCACGGTCGGATCCGGACACGCGGATGCCGCGGGCCAGGAACATGCGCGCGAGTCCGGACATGCCCGACCCGCCGATGCCGATGAAGTGGGCCGCCTCGATCCGCTCGGGGATCGGCAGGGTGAGGTCGGGTGTGATCATGACCCTCCGATCCTAGGTCGGCCTCCTGCGCCGGACCCCCCGGCGCGCCCGGGTCGTCGAGCCCGCCCGTTTGACACCCGGTCCGGGGGCGGCGACGATGGCGCCGTGCCCGACACCACCGACGTCCCCGGACTCCGCATCGACCCCGCCTCGTCGCTCCCGCCGTACGAGCAGGTGCGGACCGGCGTCGTCGACGCCATCGGCGCGGGCCGGCTCGTGGCCGGGGCGCGTCTGCCCGCCGTGCGCCGTCTCGCCGAGGAGCTGGGCGTCGCCCCCGGAACCGTCGCCCGCGCCTACAAGGAGCTGGAGGCGGCGGGCTTCGTGCAGACGCTCGGCCGCAACGGCACCGTCGTCTCACCGCAGGGCGACCCCGCGCGTCAGCGGGCGCAGCGCGCGGCGGCGGCCTTCGCCGCGGAGATGCGGTCGCTGCGCATCGGCGACGACGACGCGCGCGCCCTCGTGGATGCGGCGCTCCGGGGCGGCGCGACGGACCTCGGCAGAGCACGCGCGTGAGGTCCTGACTACCGCGCCGGTGCCAGCGCCAGGTCGATGAGAGCCACCACGTTCTCGGCGCCCGATCGCTCGCCGGCGGTGGCCGCGGCATCCGTCATCCGCTTCCGCGCCGCCGCATCGGCCAGCAGCGGGACGATCTCCGAGCGCACGCGGTCGCCCGTGAACTCCGCGTCGAGGATGACACGGGCCGCTCCCGCCTTCACCGCGGACCGCGCGTTGAGCGCCTGCTCGCCGTTGCCGACGGCGTACGGGACATAGACCGCCGGGATGCCGAGGGCGCTGATCTCGCTCACCGTGGCCGCCCCGGCTCGCGAGACGATGAGGTCCGCGAGCGCGTACGCGAGGTCCATGCGGTCGACGTACCGGCGCATCGCGTAGCCCTCCGCCTCCGGGTCGACGAGCTCGGAGCGCTCCCCCGTCACGTGGAGCAGCTGCCATCCGGCATCGCGCACGGCGCGCCACGCCTCGCCTCCCGCCACGGGCCCGAAGGCGGCGTTCAGGCGCGCCGCCCCGAGGGAGCCGCCGAACACGAGGAGCGTGGGCAGGTCGGCGCGCAGGCCGAAGTGCGCGGCGGCCTCCGCGCGAAGGGCGTCACGGTCGAGGTCAACCACCTCGCGGCGCAGCGGCATGCCCACGACCTGCGCACGTGCCAGCGGCGTGCCGTCGAAGGCCACCCCGACGGCGGCGGCCGTCCGCGCGCCGAGCACGTTCGCGAGACCCGGTTTCGCGTTGGCCTCGTGCACCACGACGGGCACCCGCGCCCGGCGGGCGGCGACGTACGCCGGCGCCGAAGCGTAGCCGCCGAAGCCGACGACGACGTCGACGCCGCGCGTGGCGATGTGGCCGCGCACCTGCCCGATGGCGCGTCGGAAGCGGGTGGGGAAGGCGGCGGCGGCGCGATCCGGGCGGCGCGGGAAGGGCACCTTGTCGACGAAGAGCAGTTCGTAGCCGCGCTCGGGCACGAGCCGGGCCTCGAGCCCCTCGCGCGTGCCCAGCACAAGGATCTCGGCCTCGGGCTCCCGCGCGCGGAGCGCGTCGGCGACGGCCAGGAGCGGGTTGACGTGACCGGCGGTTCCGCCGCCGGCGAGCAGGTACGTGCGGGTCGTGTCGGAAGAACTCACCCGGAGATCTTCGCACGCGGCACGCGCGCGGCCGTCGGCGCTCGCAGCTCCCGGGCCCCGGTCTTCGCCGGGAGCGAGCGCGCGAACGACAGCAGCACCCCGGAGGCCAGCAGCACCGACAGCAGCGACGTGCCTCCCTGCGACATGAACGGCAGGGGGACGCCGAGCACGGGGAACAGCCGCAGCACCACGCCGATGTTGATGAGGGCCTGGCCGACGATCCACATCGTGATGCCGCCCGAGACGATGCGCACGAACGGGTCGTCGGTCTTGCGGATGACGTGGAAGGCCCCGATCGCGAAGAGGGCGAAGAGCGCGAGCACCACGGCACATCCGATCAGCCCCAGCTCCTCCCCCACGATGGCGAAGATGTAGTCGTTCGCGGCGGCCGGGAGCCAGTCGTACTTCTCCTTGGAGTTGCCGAGACCCAGGCCGAAGACGCCGCCGTTGGCGAGACCCCAGATGCCGTGCAGCGGCTGATAGCAGTCGTTGAAGTAGTCGTCGAGGCAGTTCGGGTTGAGGAAGCTGAGGATCCGGCGCATGCGGTCGGGGCTGTTGACGGCGAAGAGGAACGCGCCGAATCCCGCCGCGATCAGCGGAAGGATGAAGATCCGGAGCTTGACGCCCGAGAAGAACAGCGCGCCGAGCACGACGATGGCGAGGATCATGGCCGTGCCCATGTCGTGGCCGGCCATGACCGTGGCGATGACGAGCACCGAGACGGGCACCAGCGGGATGAACACGTGGCGCCACAGTCCGAGCAGCGTGCGCTTGCGGAAGAGGACGTAGCCGATCCACAGCGCGAGGGTGATCTTGAGGAACTCGGCAGGCTGGAACTGCAGGCCGGCGATCTGCACCCAGTTGCGGTTTCCGTTGGCCTCGACGCCGAGCCCGGGCACGAACACCAGCATCTGGAACGCCGTCGCGCCGATGAGCGAGGGCCAGGCGATGCGCTTCCAGAAGGCGATCGGCAGCCGACTCGCGATGAACATCAGCGGGATGCCGATGACGGCGAAGACCGCCTGCTTGATGACGGCCTCGTACGGCGGCTGTCCGGCGGCGGTCGCTGTGGCCGTGGTCGCCGACAGGACCATCACCAGCCCGAACCCCGTCAGCAGCAGCGCCGTGGAGGCGATGAGGAGGAACTCGCTCGGCACCGGAGCGAACACGCGGCCGAGCGAGACCCGAGCGGCGAGACCGCCGCGCGCCGGGGCCTCAGGTGGGAGAGCCGGGGGTCGAGTCCGGGTCTGCGTCGTGCCGGCCATCGGCTGCCCTCTCGATCCACTGCTTCACCGCGTCGGCGAATCGCCGTCCGCGGTCGGCGTAGGACGAGAACTGATCGAAGGATGCCGCGGCGGGGGCCAGCAGGACGACATCCCCGTCACGGGCGATTCCGGCAGCCAGTTCGACGGCCCGCGCCATGATGCTCCCAGTCTCGACGCCGTCCACCTCGAAGACCGGCACCGAGGGCGCGTGTCGCGCGAACGCTGCCAGCACCTCGGCGCGATCGGCGCCGAGGACGACGGCCGCCTTCGCCCGCGCTCCGCGTCCGGCGACGAGATCAGCGATGTCGACGCCCTTCAGCAGACCGCCCACGAGCCACACGGCGCCCGGGTAGGCGGCAAGCGACGACGCCGCGGCGTGCGGATTCGTCGCCTTCGAGTCGTCGACCCACGTGACGCCGTCGGCGACGGCGACGATCTCGATGCGGTGCGGGTCGAGCCGGAAATCGTCCAGCGCGGCGCGGATCGCCGCCGGGCTGACGCCCACGGCCCGGGCGAGCGCGCTCGCGGCGAGCACGTTGGCCACGATGTGCGGAGCGCCGAGCCCGTGGGCGGCGAGGTCCTCTACCGTGGTCAGCTCGAGGGCGCTCGTGCGGCGCTCCTCCAGGAAGGCGCGGTCCACGAGGATCCCGTCGACGACCCCCAGATCGCTCGGTCCGGGGATGCCGAGGTCGAACCCGACGGCGCGGGCGCCCTCGATCACCTCGGCGTCCTCCACCATCATCCGCGTGGCGGCGTCGGCCTTGTTGTAGACGCAGGCGATGCGGGTGTTCGTGTAGACGCCGGCCTTGGCATCCCGGTACGCCTCGAACGATCCGTGCCACTCCAGGTGGTCGTCGGCGAGGTTGAGGCAGACGCTGGCCTCGGGAGACAGCGGCTCGGGCCCGGTCTGCAGCGACAGATACCAGAGCTGGTGGCTCGACAGCTCCACCACGAGCACGTCGAACCCCTGCGGGTCGCGGACGGCGTCGAGCACGGGCACCCCGATGTTGCCGACGGGCGCCGCGCGCAGGCCGGCCGCGACCATCATCGAGGCCGCCAGGCGCGTCGTGGTGGTCTTGCCGTTCGTGCCGGTGATGAGCACCCACGGCGCGGTGGAGCGGTCGTCGCGCACGACCTTGTCGCGCACGCGCCAGGCCAGCTCGATGTCGCCCCAGAGGGCGATGCCTGCGGCGCGCGTCCATTCGATGAGCGGATGCTGCGGCGAGAACCCCGGGGAGGCCACGACGACCTCGGGGGCGAAGGCGCGCAGCTCGTGGGGCACGCTGTCGAGCGGACCCGTCCACAGGCGCGCGCCGATGACCGGCAGGAGGCTCGCGTACTCCTCGGACGCGGACTCCGAGACCACGAGCACGTCGGCGCCGAGCTCGGTGAGCGTGTCGGCGACCGAGAACCCGGTGACCGAGAGACCGAGGACGGCGACGCGCAGTCCGGCCCAGTCCGCGTGCCAGCTGGTCAGGCCGTCCAGGCGGCTCGCATCGGATGCCGGAGTGCTCATGTGCGCGCGAGCCATTCGACGTAGAACAGGCCGACACCGGTGACCGCCAGCATCCCGGCGATGATCCACATGCGCACGACGATCGTGATCTCCAGCCACCCCCGCATCTCGAGGTGATGGTGGAACGGGCTCATGAGGAAGAGCCTCTTGCCGCGCGTGAGGCGGAAGTAGGTGCGCTGCAGCACCACCGAGCCGGGGCCGATGATGTAGACGCCGGCGACCAGCACGCCGAGCAGCTCGGTGTGGGTGAGGATCGACATCGACGCGATGACGCCGCCGATCGCCATCGAGCCCACGTCGCCCATGAAGACCTTCGCCTTCGGCGCGTTCCACCAGAGGAACCCGACCAGCGAGGCGGAGAAGGCTGCCGCGACGATCGCGAGGTCGAACGGGTCGCGGACGGCGTAGCAGGCCTGGAGCGTCGTGTTCGTGCGCTCGCCGGTGCAGACCTGGTTGAACTGCCAGAAGGCGATGAGGCTGTAGGCGCCGGTGACGAAGATGCCCGCCCCCGCGGCCAGCCCGTCGAGACCGTCGGTGACATTCGTGCTGTTGGACCAGGCCACGCCGATGAACGACACCCACGCGAGGTAGAGCAGCCAGCCGAGGATCGGGCCGAGCGCCATGAGCGACAGCACCGAGATGTCGCGGAAGAGCGAGATGTACGGCGATGCGGGCGTATAGCCCATCATGTTGGGGAAGTTCAGCGCCACCACCGCGAACGGGATCGTGACGATCACCTGCCCGACCACCTTGGGCCAGCCCGACAGGCCGAGGCTGCGCTGCCGGTGGACCTTCATGAAGTCGTCGATGAAGCCGACCGTGCCGAAGCCGACCATCATCCACACGACCAGCCATCCGGAGATGGTCGGCGGATTGTTGCCGGTGAAGCTGCCGACGAGATAGCCCACCAGGGTTCCCGCGATGAAGATGGTGCCGCCCATGGTGGGCGTTCCGCGCTTCTCCCCGTGCGAGGGGTTGCGGATGTCCTCCGGCGTCCGGATCACCTGACCCCAGCCCCACGTGCGGAAGAGCCGCACGAAGACCGGAGTGAGGAAGAGGGTGAAGGCCAGGGAGATCGCTGCTGCCGTCAGAAGTGATCTCACGAGAAGAATTCTCCCAGACGATCTCCGAGGAAGCGGAGTCCCGCGGAGTTGGACGACTTCACCAGCACGCGGTCCCCGTCCCGGAGCTCGCCCGTCAGGTAGTCGTACGCCTCGTCGGCGTCGGCGAAGAAGACGGCCTCGCCGTCCCACGAGCCCTGGCTGATGGCCTCGAGGAACATCCGGCGCGCGGCGGCGCCGACGACCACGATGCGCTGGATGCCCAGGCGCACCGCGAGCAGGCCGACCCGATCGTGCTCCTCGCCGTCCCACTCGCCGAGCTCGCTCATCGCGCCGAGCACCGCGACGGTGCGCTCGTGGGGGCCGGTGATCTGCGCGAGGGTGCGCAGGGCCGCGGACATCGAGTCGGGGCTGGCGTTGTAGGCGTCGTTGATGATGCGCACGCGCTCGGAGCCCAGGGGCTCCATACGCCAGCGCTCCGCCAGCGGCAGCTGCTCGAGCCGGGCGACGGCCGCGTCGGGGGCGACGCCGAGCACGGTGGCCGTGGCCAGTGCTGCCAGCGCGTTCATCACGTGGTGCTCGCCGAGCACGCGCAGGTGCAGCGCGTGCGGCACGCCGTCGATGACGACCGTGCAGCGGGTGCCGTCGGCGGTGACCTCGACGTCGTCGGCGCGGACGTCGGCGGAGGGGCCGCGCCCGAACCACCGGACGGACATGCCGCGCTCGGCGGCGATGGAGGCCATGCCCGCGACACGCGGGTCGTCGGCGTTGAGCACCGCCGTGCCGCCGCGGCGCGTCGCCTCGACGAGCTCGGACTTCGCCTTGCGCGTCGCGTCGATGCCGCCGAAGCCGCCGGCGTGCGCCATGCCCACCATCAGCACGACGCCGATGTCGGGCTCGACGAGGCCGGCGAGGTGCGCGATCGCCCCCGGGGCGCTGGCGCCGAACTCGCTGACGAGGAAGCGGGTGCCGTCGCCGACGCGCAGCATCGTGAGCGGGGCGCCGACCTCGTTGTTGAAGGAGGCGCGCGGTGCGACCGTCTCCCCTTCTTCGAGAAGGATGCGGGCGAGCATGTTCTTGGTCGTCGTCTTGCCGTTGGAGCCGGTGATGCCGACGATGCGGAGGTCGCCGTGCGCGCGCACGCGCGCCACGACCACACGGGCGAGGTCGGCGAGGGCGGTCACGACGTCGGGGACGACGATCTGGGAGACGGATGCTTCGGCCACCACCCGCTCGACGATGGCCGCGGCCGCGCCGGCGTCGGCCGCGACCGGCACGAAGAGGTGGCCGTCGGTGGTCTCGCCGGGCTTGGCGACGAAGAGATCGCCGGGGCCGATGTTGCGGGAGTCGGTGTCGACCGTGCCGCGGACGACCGTGTCGGGCGTGTCCGCTCCGCCGAGGTGGAGCTCTCCGCCGATGGCGGAGGCGAGTTCAGTGAGTGTGAGGGCGATCATGGGTTCTCCGGCCGCGCGTGGCGGGGCTCACCCGAACGCGGGGAGCTGGGGACCCTCCGACGTCGCCGGCATCACGCGATAGGTCTTCACGACCTGCGTGATCGCCTTCTGGAACGCGGAGGCGTTGGCCGTAGACGACCTTACAACAGTGGGCTCATCGAGGGTGACGGCGACGAGGTACTGCGGGTCGTCGGCGGGGACGAAGCCGATCATGGTCGTGAAGTAGAGCCCCGCCTTGTAGCCGCCCTTGCCGTCGGACTTCTCACCCGTGCCGGTCTTGACCGCGATGCGGTAGCCGGGCACGCCGATCTCCTGGCCGTAGTTGGCCTGGGTGGCGACGTTCTCGAGCATCTCGCGCATCTGCTTCGAGCTCTCGGGGCTGATGACCTGCACGGGGTCGGGCAGGTCGGGGGTGACGACCGTGCCGTCGGGCTTGGTGCACGACTCGACCAGCGACAGCGGCATGCGCTTGCCGTCGTTCGCGATGGCGCCGTACGCGCCCAGCAGCTCGGGGACGGTCGTGGTCACAGCCTGCCCGAAGGTGGTGTTGTACGCGGTCTGCGCGCCCCACTCGTCGGCCGGGTAGAGCGTGCCGGTGGCCTGCCCCTCGTAGTCGACGGCGCTGCCCTCGCCGATGCCGAAGTTCTTCAGGTAGTCGTAGCGGGCCTGCGTGGACATCCGCTCGCTGAAGGTCGAGATACCCACGTTCGAGGAGTCGATGAGCACGCCGGTCAGCGTGTAGTTCAGGTCGGCGTGCGCGTGGCCGTCGCGGACGCGGGCGCCGTTGGCGAAGGTCACCTGATCGGGCGCCATCACCGTGGAGGTCGGCGTCTGCCCGGCGCCGTCTACGAGGGCTGCGGCCGTGAGCGACTTGAAGGTGGACCCGGGCTCGAATGTGTCGGTGAAGATGTGGCTGTAGCGGTCGGCGGGGGCGGACGCGGACACGTTGTTCGGGTCCATCGCCGGCCATTCCGCGGCGGCGCGGATCTTACCGGTCTTCACCTCGACGACGGTGATGGTCGCCCGCTGGGCCCCCATGTCCTGGCCCTGCTCGGCGGCGAGCTGCTGCAGGTACCAGTTGAGGTCCTTGTTGATGGTCAGCTGGAGAGTGCCGCCGTCAACCGCGGGATCCGTGACCTCCGTGCCGGGGATGACGACGCCGTCCTTGCCCTGCTGGAACTTCTGCACGCCGTCGGAGGCCGCGAGGCAGGCATCCTGCGTCTTCTCGATGCCGCCGAGCGCTTCTCCGTCCGACCCCATGAAGCCCACGAGGTTGCCCGCCACCGCGCCGTCGGGGTAGGTGCGGGCGGGATGCGGCGTGAAGTAGATGAACGGCAGCTTCAGGTCGACGAGCTGGCGGTACATCTCGGTGGAGATGCCCTTCTTGAGCGACGCGTACTGCGAGTCGGGGTTGGCCGCCAGCGCGTCCTCGACGATCGCGGTGACCTCCTCCGCGGTCTGACCAGTCACGGAGGCGATCTTGGCGGCGGTGTCGGCGACGGGCACGGTGACCTTGGTGCCGCTCGCATCCGTGCGCTCGAAGTTCTTGACGTTCAGGGGGCTCAGCTGCGCGTCGTAGAGCAGGATGCTGCCGGCGAGCTCCTGGCCGGACTCGTCGACGATCTCGCCCCGCGTGCCGTACAGGGTGTGGGAGTTCCCGAGGCCGAGGGCGATCGAGTCCTCGACGTGCTCGTCGGCGTTGACGACCTGGATGTCGACCAGCCGCACGATGAAGGCGACGAGGACGACCAGGACGATGAAGAGGGCGGTGACGGTGCGGCGGCGCGGGCTGCGTGTGGCTCGGGTCGTCATGATGTCAGTGTGTGGCCGGAGTCGGCAGTCCGTCGGTCAGTGCGGGCGGCGTGTTCGCGACACCGTCGCCGCTCACCTCCGGCGTCACGACCGGCACGCCGCCGATCGTCGCGTCGGGCGCGGTGATCAGAGGGGTGTCGGCGATCAGCTCGTTCGGCACCGCGCCGCGCCCGATGGCGTCGATCGAGGAGGTGGCGGCGGCCGCCTCCCCCGCGCCGAGCACGCTGGCGTCGCTGAGGCGGAGGTAGCTGGGCGACTCGTCGATCACCATGCCGAGGGCGGCCGCGTTGGCCGCCAGGTACTGCGGAGAGCTCAGCCCGGCGACGTCGTCGGCGAGGATCTGCCGCTGCCACGTCACCTCGCGCTGCTGCTGGGTGAGGGTGGACACCTCGTAGGAGCCCTGGGTGGTGAGGATCGAGAGCACCATCTGCGCCCCGCCGATGAGGAGGGCGCCGGTCAGCGCGACGACGGCGTAGGCCACGCGCGGGCGCCGGCGGACCGCGGGCGCGTCGACGGCCTGCAGCCGCCGGGCGGGCGCGCTCCGCCCCGGTGCGGGCCGCAGGGCGGGGGTCGAGAAGGCGTTCGCGGTGGTCACATCGACTCCTTGATGCGCTCGGCCGCACGCAGCCGGACAGGCGCGGCGCGCGGATTGCGCGCCACTTCTTCTTCGGAGGCCGTCTCGGCCCCCTTCACGAGCAGGCGGAAGCGGGGGGCGTGCTCGGGGAGCTCGACCGGGAGCCCCGCCGGCGCGGTGGATGCCGCGGCATCCTGCAGCACGCGCTTGACCAGACGGTCCTCGAGCGACTGGTACGACATCACGACGATGCGTCCGCCGACGCGCAGCTGCGCCAGCGCGGCGGGCACCGTGCGCTCGAGCACGGCGAGCTCGCCGTTGACCTCGATGCGCAGCGCCTGGAACACGCGCTTGGCGGGGTGCCCCGCCTGCTTCAGCGCGGCGGGCGTGGCGGCCTGGAGGATGTCGACGAGGCGGCCGGAGCGCAGCAGCGGCTCCTGGGCGCGCGCGGCGATGATGGCGCGGGCGTAGCGGCCGGCGAGGCGCTCCTCGCCGTAGCGCTCGAAGATGCGACGGAGGTCTCCTTCGCCGTAGGTGGCCAGCACGTCCGCTGCGGTGGGCCCCGTCGTCTGGTCCATCCGCATGTCGAGCGGCGCGTCCTTCGCGTAGGCGAACCCGCGGTCGGCGACGTCCAGCTGCAGCGACGACACACCGAGGTCGAAGAGGATGCCGTCCACGGGGCCTGCGCCGGCCTCCTCGACGGCGGCGGCGATGCCGTCGTAGACCGTGTGCACGAACGTGGTCCGGTCGGCGTACGGAGCGAGGCGCTCCTCGGCGATGCGGAGCGCGTCCTGGTCGCGGTCGAGCCCGATGACGTGGAGCCCGGGGAAGCGCTGCAGCAGCGCCTCCGTGTGACCGCCCATGCCGAGCGTGCCGTCGACCAGCACGGCGCCGTCGTGGGCGATCGCCGGCGCGAGCAGCTCGATGCAGCGCTCGAGGAGGACCGGGGTGTGGATGTCTCGGATGTCCATGATGTCGGGGCCCTGGTGCCCTCTGCTCCGATCCCCCTCCGTTTCGACCTGGCGCCGGGGAAGTGCGTCAGGGCAGAAACGGCTGGAGATCGCAGCCGAGGGTCAGAACAGTCCCGGGATCACCTCCTGCTCCATCTCGGAGTAGGAGTCCTCGTTGCTCTCGGCGTAGGCGGCCCACGCGTCGGAGTTCCAGATCTCGGCGTGCGCACCGACGCCGGTGACGACGAGGTCGCGGTCGAGTCCCGCGTAGGTGCGGAGGTGAGGGGGGACGGTGATGCGGTTCTGGCTGTCGGGCTTCTCGGCGCTCGCACCCGACAGGAACATGCGGAGGAAGTCGCGCGCCTGCTTGTTGGAGAGCGGCGCCTCGCGGATGCGCTCGTGGACGCGCTCGAACTCCTCGGTGCTGAACACGTAGAGGCAGCGCTCCTGGCCGCGCGTGATGACGACGCCCGATCCCAGATCGTCGCGGAACTTGGACGGGAGGATGACGCGGCCCTTGTCGTCGAGCCTGGGAGTGTGCGTGCCCAACAGCATCGCGGTCACCCCCTTCGTCTCGGCCCTCCGGGTTCGTGCTCGCCACTTTACTCCACTTTCCTCCACTTCCCTACGGCGGACGCGACGGAAACGCGCTTTTCCGCGCACGACGCGCCCAGCGGGCGCAGGGAAAAGAAAAGAGCACCGACCCGCAGGGTCGGTGCTCTCGTGTCAGCGGATCGGACTCAGTCCGACGCGCGAAGGTTCAGGTGCTCAGCGGTCGCCGCCCTGACGACGGTCCCAGCGCTCGTTCATGCGATCCATGAAGGACGTGGAGGATGCCGGCGCCTTGACCGGACGGCCCGGCTCGGCCTGGGCACGCGGGGTGCCCTTGGTCGGGGTCACGGCGAGGATCACGCCGCCCAGCATGACCGCGAACGCGATGACGCCGACGACCACGAGGGGAACGGAGACGCCGACGATGAGACCGCCGAGTCCGAGGAGGACGAGGATCGTGCCGTAGACGATGTTGCGGTAGCTCAGCGTGCGGCCATCGCGCGGCGCGCTCACGACATCCGCGTCGTTGCGCAGGAGATGGCGTTCCATCTCGTCAAGCAGACGCTGCTCCTGTTCGGAGAGTGGCATGCTTCCCCCTCTTTACGTTCGTTCCCGGCTGATTCTACCCGCGCCGTCGATCACTAGGCTAGGCCCGTGGACCCCTCTCCGGACCCGATCGAAGCTGTTTCCCAGCGACTGGACACCTTCCTCATCGCCCGCCGCCGGGAATCGGAGGAATGGGGTCCGGAAGCCGCCGTTCTCACCGACGCCGGCGCGGCCTCCCTCCGCGGTGGAAAGCGCCTTCGCGCGCGGTTCTGCATCGCCGGGTGGAGGGCTGTGGAGGAATCCTCGAACGTCCCCGCGGCGCTCGATCCGGCCGTGCTCTCCGTCGCCGCGTCGCTGGAGGTGTTCCACGCCGCCGCCCTCGTCCACGACGACCTCATCGACAACTCCGACACCCGCCGCGGGCGCCCCTCCTCGCACCGTGCCCTCGAGGCGCACCATGTCGCGCACGGGTGGGTCGGAGACGCTGCGGCGTTCGGCAGGTCGGGCGCCATCCTCCTCGGCGACCTGCTCGTGGCATGGAGCGACGATCTGGCGGAGGAGGGCTTCTCAGAGGTGGACGCCGCGGCGGCCGCCGCCGCCCGCGCCGAGTACGGCGCCATGCGCCGCGGGGTGACCGTGGGCCAGTTCCTCGACGTGGCGGAGGAGTCCGCCTTCCGCTCCGAGTCCGACGATCGACACGCCGAGCGCGCGCTGCGCGTGGCCTCGCTCAAATCGGCGCGGTACAGCATCCAGCAGCCCCTCACCATCGGCGCCGCGCTCGCCGGCGCCGACGACGCCCAGCTGGCCGCACTGTCGGGCTTCGGGCATCCGCTCGGTATGGCCTTCCAGCTGCGCGACGACGTGCTCGGCGTCTTCGGCGACGAGGCGGTGACCGGCAAGCCCAGCGGCGACGACCTGCGGGAGGGCAAGCGCACGGTGCTGATCGCCTACGCCCGCGAACGTCTCCCCGCCTCGGCGGTGCGCACCGTCGACGAGCTCATCGGCGACCCGACCCTCGACGCCGGTCAGATCACCGCCTTGCAGAACACGATCATCGACTCGGGCGCGCTCGAGCGCGTCGAGGCCCTCATCGCCGACTACGCCCGGCAGGCCGAGCGCGCGCTGTCCGGGGCGCGGCTCGGCAATGCGGCCGTCGGGCAGCTGCGCGATCTCGCGCGAGCCGCCGTCGCCCGCACCGCCTGAGACGGGGCGTCAGGCCAGGGTCGCCGCGACCCGCCGGACCTCGGTCTTGCGACCGGCCAGCAGCGCCTCGATCGGCGCCGCTCCGGTGAGCTCCTCGTCCTGGAGCAGCCAGTCGATGACCTCGTCGTCGCTGAAGCCGGCGTCCTGCAGCACGATGATCGTCCCGCGCAGCGACGTCAGCGGATGCCCGTCGACCAGGAAGATCGACGGCACGCGGAAGACGCCATGCCGGCGGCTGCCGATCAGGTGATGCTCGTCGAGCAGGCGCTTCACCCGCCCGAGCGGCTCGTCCAGAGCGGCGACGAGTTCGGGCATCGTCAGCCATTCGGTGTGGATGCTGGGCACGTTCTTCCCGGTCACGTTGCCACTATGCCATCTCCGCCTGTGGGCTCGACCGCGTGTCGTTCCCACGAAGCCGAGTGTGCTTGTGTAACAGAAGTCTCATAATTCACATGCGTCACTTTCGTTGACACCCGTCACGCCGCCGTGCCACGGTGTCCGGAGCCTACGAGAGGAAGTCCCGTGCGCCAGCCCATCGGACCCGAACCGATTCAGACGGTGCACCCGGCACCACGACGCCTGCCGACCGCCGGGCTGCCCGCCGTCGTCGCCGGGTCGATCGCGGGATCGCTCGCGCTGACGCTCGCCGCCGTGCCCGCGCACGCCGCCGATGCGCCCCGCGACAGCGAGCGACGGATGCCGCGCCTGGCGGCCGAGCCCGCCGACGCGACGTTCCGCGCTCCCGCCGTCCGCGCCGCCCTGATGGGCGCCGAGGCCGGCGATTACGTCGTGCAGCCCGGCGACACCATCAGCGCGATCGCCGCGCGCTTCGGCGTCAAGATCGCCGACGTCTTCGCCCTCAACGGCCTGGGATGGTCGTCGGTCATCCACCCCGGCCAGCACCTGCGCGTCACCGCGAGCGCGCCGGCGGCGGCCGCGGCACCCGCGCCCGCCGCTCCTGCTCCTGCTCCCGCTCCTGCCCCGTCGGGCTCCGTCACCGTCGCCGCCGGAGACACGATCAGCGCCATCGCGCGACGCGCGGGTGTCAGCACGCAGGCCGTGCTCGACGCGAACGGCCTCGACTGGTCGTCGGTGATCATGCCGGGCCAGAAGCTCGCCCTCCCCGGCAGCGCCCCGGCCGCGGCGGCGGCGCCTGCCGCGCCGGTCGCCGCTCCCGCACCGGCGCCGGCACCGCCCGCCGCGGGGTACACGATCGTGGCCGGCGACACGATCAGCGGCATCGCGCAGCGCCACGGCGTCAGCATCCGCGCGATCCTCGCGGCCAACGGCCTGGGCGCGGACTCGATCATCTACCCCGGCCAGACGCTGGCCATCCCCGACGCCGCCGCGGTGGCCGCGCTGGCGGCGGTGCCCGCGGCATCCTCCACCCCCCTCGATCTCGACGAGGAGCAGGCGGCCAACGCCCGCACCATCATCGGCATCGGCCGGCAGCTCGGCGTGCCCGACCGCGGCATCGCGATCGCCCTCGGCACGGCGATGCAGGAATCCTGGCTGCGCAACCTCGACTGGGGCGACCGCGACTCGCTGGGCCTCTTCCAGCAGCGGCCGAGCACCGGATGGGGCACCGCCGCGGAGGTCACCGACCCGGGGTACGCCACACGCGTGTTCTTCGGCGGCGCCTCGGACCCGAACGGCTACGACACCCGCGGGCTGCTCGACATCCCGGGCTGGGAGTCGATGTCGTTCGCCGACGCGGCGCAGGCCGTGCAGATCTCCGCCTATCCCGACCGCTACGCGCAGTGGGAGCAGCCCGCGACGACGTGGCTGTCGGTCCTCGGATGAGCACGATCCACCGCGGTCTCGACCTGGTCACGGTGGGTGAGCCGCTCCCCGGTGCGGCCCTCCCCCGTCCGTAGACTCGGGGCGTGAGCACGAGTCAGCAGGCCGACCCGCTGATCGGCCGTCTCGTCGACGGCCGGTACCGGGTGCGCGCGCGCATCGCGCGCGGCGGCATGGCGACCGTGTACGTCGCGACCGACCTCCGGCTCGAGCGCCGCATCGCCCTCAAGGTGATGCACGGCCACCTGAGCGACGACAGCGTGTTCCAGAGCCGCTTCATCCAGGAGGCCCGCGCGGCCGCGCGCCTGGCCGACCCGCACGTGGTGAACGTGTTCGACCAGGGCCAGGACGGCGACATGGCGTACCTCGTCATGGAGTACCTGCCGGGCATCACACTCCGCGAGCTCATGCGCGAGCAGCGCCGCCTGAACATCACGCAGACGATCACGATCATGGACGCCGTGCTGTCGGGTCTGGCCGCCGCCCACCGCGGCGGGATCATCCACCGCGACGTGAAGCCCGAGAACGTGCTGCTGGCCGAGGACGGCCGCATCAAGATCGGCGACTTCGGGCTCGCCCGGGCGACCACCGCCAACACGGCCACGGGCGCACAGCTGCTGGGCACGATCGCCTACCTCGCGCCCGAGCTCGTCACGCGCGGCACCGCGGACGCCCGCAGCGACATCTACGCGCTCGGCATCATGCTCTACGAGATGCTCGTCGGCGAGCAGCCGTACAAGGGCGAGCAGCCGATGCAGATCGCCTTCCAGCACGCCACCGACTCCGTGCCGCGGCCCAGCGTCAAGAACCCCGGGGTTCCGGAGCCGCTCGACGAGCTCGTCCTCTGGGCGACCGAGACGACGCCGGACGACCGCCCCTCCGACGCGGCCGAGATGCTGCAGCGCCTCCGCGAGATCGAGCGCGAGCTCGGCGTCGCCCCGCAGGTCGCCCGCACGCTGACGCCGTCGCGCCGACGGGTCGCCGACGACGTGCGCGACTCCGGCGAGCTCACCCGCGTGCTCCCCCCGAGCGTGACCGCGCCGATCGCCGCCGCCGAGGAGGCCGACAACGCCTCGCGCCTGCGCACGGTCGCGCGTCGCCGCGCCGCCAAGGGCGGCTGGCTCCTCGCGCTGGTGCTGCTGCTGGCGGTCGCCGCCGGCGGGGCGGGGTGGTACTTCGGCTCCGGGCCGGGCTCGATGGTGTCCGTGGCGGCAGTGGCAGGGACGCCGTCCTTCGCCGAGGCGGAGGCGGCGCTCGTCGCGCAGGGCCTCACCGCGCAGCAGCGGGACGTCTACAGCCTCGACGTGGGCGCCGGCACGGTGGTCGGCAGCGATCCGGAGGCGGGCACCCGCGTGGACAAGGGCGCGAGCGTGGCCGTACTCGTCTCGCAGGGACCTCAGCCGCGCGACATCCCCGCTCTGGCCGGTCTCAGCGCGGATCAGGCGCGCAGCACGCTGAGGGGTCTCAACATCGTCGTGACCGATCCGGATCAGCAGTCCTTCACCGACGCGGAGAAGGGCGCGGTGCTGTCCGCCTCGGTCGCTCCGCGCGACGGCGCCGAGGCGATCGACTGCACGAACGGCTGCAGCGTGCACGAGGGCGACACGGCCTCGCTGTCGGTCTCGGCCGGCCCGCTGCCCGACGTGAGCGGCAAGAGCGTCCAGGACGCCACCGCCGCGTTGCAGGAGGTCGGACTCTCCGTGGCCGGCACATACGAGGAGTTCAACGACGACCTCGACGCCGGAGCGGTCATCTACATCGCGAACCGCGAGGGCGGCGGCAACTGGGTGCCCGGCGAGTCGGTGACCCTCGCCGTCTCGAAGGGTCCGGAGCCCGTCGAGGTGCCCTCCGTGGTCGGGCTGACGCGCGACCAGGCGAAGAAGAAGCTGTCCGACCTGGGCTTCACCTACCAGTACCTCGCCACCTGGGACCTGTTCCTCGACTCCGCCACCCGGGTGGAGGCGCAGGTGCCCGCGGCCGGTCAGCTCGTGCGCGCGGGGTCCGAGGTCTCCCTCCGCTTCCAGGTCTCGGGCTGACCCCGACACCCACCTGCAGAGACGAGTAGAGCGGATGCCGCGGCATCCGCTCTACTCGTTCCGGCTCAGCGCTTCTCGAGCTCCTCGGCCACGAGGAACGCGAGCTCGAGGCTCTGCATGTGGTTGAGGCGCGGGTCGCACAGGCTCTCGTAGCGGGTCGCGAGGGAGGCCTCGTCGATGTGCTCCGAACCGCCGAGGCACTCGGTGACGTCGTCGCCGGTGAGCTCGACGTGGATGCCGCCGGGGAACGTGCCCGCGTCGCGGTGCGCGTCGAAGAACCCGCGCACCTCGTCGACGACGTCGTCGAAGCGGCGCGTCTTGTAGCCGGTGGGCGTCGTGATGCCGTTGCCGTGCATGGGGTCGGTGACCCACAGCGGCGTCGCTCCGGAGTCGCGGACGGCCTCCAGCAACGGGGGCAGCGCGTCGCGGATCTTGCCGGCGCCCATGCGCGTGATGAACGTGAGGCGTCCGGGCTCGCGGGTCGGATCGAGCTTGTCGATGAGCGCCAGCGCCGTCTCGGGCGTCGTGGTGGGGCCGAGCTTGACGCCGATGGGGTTGCGGATCTTCGAGAAGTAGTCGATGTGCGCGCCGTCGAGGTCGCGCGTACGCTCCCCGATCCACAGGAAGTGCGCGGACGTGTTGTACGGCGTCAGCGTACGGGAGTCGATGCGCGTCATCGGGCGCTCGTAGTCCATCAGCAGACCCTCGTGGCCGGTGTAGAACTCGACGCGGCGCAGCTCGTCGAAGTCGGCTCCGGCCGCCTCCATGAACTTGATGGCGCGGTCGATCTCCGACGCGAGACGCTCGTACTGCTGGTTGGCCGGATTCTTGGCGAAGCCCTGGTTCCAGCTGTGCACCTCGCGGAGGTCGGCGAAGCCACCCTGCGTGAAGGCGCGGATCAGGTTGATCGTCGACGCGGCGGTGTGGTACCCCTTCAGCAGGCGCGCCGGATCGGGTCGCCGGGAGCCTTCGGTGAAGTCGTAGCCGTTGACGATGTCGCCGCGGTAGGCGGGCAGCGTGACGTCGCCGCGCGTCTCGGTGTCGCTCGAGCGCGGCTTGGCGAACTGCCCGGCCATGCGGCCCATCTTCACCACGGGCATCGAGGCGCCGTACGTGAGGACGACGGCCATCTGCAGCACGGTCTTGATGCGGTTGCGGATCTGCTCGGCCGTGGCGCCGGCGAACGTCTCGGCGCAGTCTCCGCCCTGCAGCAGGAACGCCTGCCCGGAGGCCGCACGGGCGAGCCGCTCGCGGAGGTTGTCGACCTCTCCGGCGAACACCAGCGGCGGCAGCGTCGCGATCTCGGCGGAGACCGCCGAGACGGCGTCGGCGTCGGCCCACGCGGGCTGCTGCTTGATGGGCAGGGTCCGCCAGTGGTCGAGGGGGTCGAGCTGCTGAAGCATCCCTCGATTCTAGCCGGGGCGGGGTGACGGCGATGCCGTGTGACGGATGCCGCGGGCCGCCGTCAGCGCGGCGGGGCGGGGAGCCTGTCCTTCACGGTCGACGCGTAGACGTCCTCGTACTCCTGCTCGCCCAGTCGCTGCAGCGCGACGGTGATCTCGTCGGTCACCGAACGCAGGATATAGCGGTCGCCCTCCATCCCCGCGAAGCGCGAGAAGTCGAGCGGTTCGCCGATGACCACACCCACGCGGACGATGCGCGGGAGGGTGTGGCCGATGGGGAGCATCGTGTCGGTGTCGACCATGACGACGGGCACCACCGGCACCCGCGCCTCGAGCGCCATGCGCGCCAGGCCCGTGCGGCCGCGGTAGAGCTTGCCGTCGGGGCTGCGCGTGCCCTCCGGGTAGATGCCGAGGAGGTCGCCGCGCCCGAGCACCTGGAGGCCGGTGTTGAGGGAGGCCTCCGACGCCTTGCCGCCCGAGCGGTCGATCGGGATCTGGCCGGTCGCCTTCATGAACATCCGCGTCGCCCAGCCCTTGAGTCCCTTGCCGGTGAAGTAGTCGCTCTTGGCGAGGAACGACATCCTCCGATCGATCAGGAGCGGGAGGAAGACCGAGTCCATGACCGAGAGGTGGTTGCTGGCGAGGATCGCCGCCCCCGTCTCGGGCACGTTCCGGCGCCCCACGATCCACGGCCGCCAGATCGCCTTGACGATCGGTCCGATGACGACGTATTTCATCAGCCAGTAGAACATCGGCTAGATCCTTGCCGTGGGGGTGGACGCCGTCAAGGCGGATGCCGTCAGGGCGGATGCCGTCGGAGCGGATGCTGTCGAGGCGGATGCGCCTGCGAGGTCGGCGGCGCCGATGACCCCGGCGTCGTTGCCGAGGCGCGCGATGGCGAAGCGCGCCACCTCGCGGTCGCCGTAGCCCGGGAGAGACGTCTCGTAGGCGAGGCGCACAGGTCCGAGGAGGTCCTCGCCGAGCTCGGCGACGCCTCCCCCGATGACGTAGAGCTCGGGATCGAGGGTCGCGGTGAAACCGCCGCACGCCTCACCCAGCGCGGTGGCCACCCGCCGCAGCGCCTCCGTGGCGCCCGGGTCCCCGGCCAGCACCAGCCGCGAGATCGCCGGGCCGGAGATCTGACCGGTCTGGGCGCGCAGGGCCGCGAGGCCCGCGCCGATGCCGCCGCCGTCGGCGATCTCCTCGGCCTGCCGCTGCAGCGCGCGACCCGAGGCGTACATCTCCAGGCATCCGCTCTGTCCGCAGCCGCACAGGAGGCCGTCGCGGATGAAGCGCACGTGGCCAAGCTCGGCGGCGATGCCGTGCCCGCCCCGGTAGAGCCTGCCGTCGAGCACCACCGCGCCCCCGACGCCGGTACCCATGGTCAGCATCACCATGTCGCTCACGTCACGCCCGGCCCCGAAGCGGAACTCCGCCCATCCGGCCGCGTTCGCGTCGTTGTCGATGGTGACCGGCAGCGGGATGCGCTCCTCGAGGATCGCGCGGAGCGGCTCGTTGCGCCACGCGATGTTCGGCGCGTGGATGATGGTCGTCCCGGCCTTGTCGACGAAGCCCGCCGCGGCGACGCCGACGGCGTCCACCTCGTGCGCGGCGCTCAGATGCGTCGCCATGTTCACGACCGCATCCGCGAGCTCGCGCACGTCGACGGGCGTCTCGATTCGGAGCTTCTCGAGGATGCGTCCGTCCGCATCCACCACGGCGCCGGCGATCTTCGTGCCGCCGATGTCGATCCCGATCCTGTGCACCGTGCTCCCCTTCGATCGCGCACCCGCGTGGGCCGCTTCCCCTCGGCCGCGCCCGCGTCGGCGCCTCGAAGTCTAGTGGCGCGCGGCATTCCGCAACCGGCATCCGACTCCGGGGAGCCGGAAGCGGCCCCGGTAGACTCGGTGCACAGAGTCGTCCACCGGTACCGAAGGAGCTGCCGTGATCCAGTTCGAAGTCCCCGCCGTCGTCCCCGCCGATCCGAGCGCGAACGTCGCCGATCTGCTCGTCGAGCGGGTCAGGGCCACGCCCGATCTCGCCCTCTTCGCCGTCCCCGAGGGGGCCGGATGGAAGGACGTCTCCGCCGCTGAGTTCCAGCGCCAGGTGATCGCCCTGGCCAAGGGGTTCGTCGCCGCGGGCCTCGAGCCGGGTGACAAGGTGGCCTTCATCGCCCGCACCACGTACCAGTGGACGCTGGTCGACTTCGCCCTCTTCTACGCCGGGGCGGTCATGGTGCCGGTCTACGAGACCAGCTCCCCCAGCCAGATCCAGTGGATCCTGTCGGACTCCGGTGCGATCGCCTGCATCGTGGAGAGCACGGCCCACTCGGCGAGCCTCGACGAGGTGCGCGCCGACCTGCCTCTCATCGGCAAGGTGTGGGAGATGCACCGCGGCGACCTCGACAAGCTCGCCGCCGGCGGCGCCGGGGTGGCGGACGCGGAGATCGAGCGCCGGCGCTCGATCGCGAACTCGTCCGACATCGCCACGCTCATCTACACGAGCGGGTCGACCGGGCGGCCCAAGGGATGCGTGCTCACCCACGGCAACTTCGTCGAGCTGGCGCGCAACTCCGCGAAGGCGCTCAGCGAGGTCGTCACGATGCCGGGGGCCTCGACGCTCCTGTTCATCACGACCGCGCACGTGTTCGCCCGCTTCATCTCCCTCCTCGACGTGCACGCCGGAGTGAAGACTGGGCACCAGCCCGACACCAAGCAGCTTCTGCCCGCACTCGGCTCGTTCCAGCCCACGTTCCTGCTGGCCGTCCCCCGTGTCTTCGAGAAGGTCTACAACTCCGCCGAGCAGAAGGCGGAGGCCGGCGGCAAGGGCAAGATCTTCCGTGCGGCGGCCCGCACCGCGATCGAGCACTCGCGCCTCCAGCAGGAGGGCGCGAAGATCCCGCTCGGCACGCGCATCAAGTTCGCCGTCTTCGATCACCTGGTCTACGCCAAGCTCCGCGCGGCGATGGGCGGCAGGGTCGTCTACGCGGTGTCGGGCTCCGCGCCGCTCGGTGCGCGCCTCGGGCACTTCTTCCACAGCCTCGGCGTGGTGATCCTCGAGGGGTACGGCCTCACCGAGACCACGGCCCCCGCGACGGTGAACCTGGCCCGCAAGTCGAAGATCGGCTCGGTGGGTCCTGTGCTGCCCGGCGTCGGCGTGCGTCTGGATGACGACGGCGAAATCCAGGTGCGCGGCATCAACGTGTTCAAGGAGTACTGGCGCAACCCGGAGGCGACCGCGGAGGCCTTCGACGGCGACTGGTTCAAGACCGGCGACCTCGGGTCCTTCGACCAGGAGGGCTTCCTGTCGATCACGGGCCGGAAGAAGGAGATCATCGTCACGGCCGGCGGCAAGAACGTCGCCCCGGCGGCGCTCGAGGACCCCATCCGCTCCAACCCCATCGTCGGCCAGGTCGTCGTCGTCGGAGACCAGAAGCCCTTCATCTCGGCGCTGGTCACCCTCGACACCGAGATGCTCCCCGCGTGGCTGTCGAACAACGGGCTGCCCGCCGACCTGTCACTGGCGGCCGCAGCGACCGACGACGCGGTGCGGGCCGAGGTGCAGCGCGCCATCGACATCGCCAACAAGGGCGTCTCGCGGGCCGAGTCGATCCGCAAATTCGTGATCCTCCCGACCGAGTGGACGGAGGCGAGCGGCCACCTCACCCCGAAGATGAGCATCAAGCGCAACGTCATCATGTCCGACTTCGCCGACGACGTCGCCCAGCTCTACGCCGAGCCGGTCAACACGACCAACGTCTCGGTCGGCTGACGCCCGAGCGACCTCTGACGACGAGAGACCCGGATGCCGCGGCATCCGGGTCTCTCGTCGTCTTCCGCTCTTCTCAGGCTGCGGCATCCGTCGCGGCCGGACCGGTCGGGGTGGTGGCCGGTCAGAACCAGTCGGACTCCCGGATCTGACGCATGGCGACGCGCCGGTCCTCCGGCGAGAGGCGCTCGAGGTAGAGGCGCCCGTCGAGGTGGTCGGTCTCGTGCTGCAGCGCCTGGGCGAGCAGACCGTCGCCCTCGAGGACGATCTCCTGCCCGTCGAGGTCGATGCCGACCACCTTGGCGTGCGGATGACGGATCGCGTCGTGCCACAGCCCGGGCACCGACAGGCAGCCCTCGCCGACGGTCTCGGGCTCGCCCGACACCTCCACCAGCGTGGGATTGATGATGTACCCGATGTCGCCGTCGATGTTGTAGCTGAACGCGCGGAGGCCGACACCGATCTGCGGGGCGGCGACGCCGGCGCGCCCGGGAAGCTCGACGGTGTCGAGGAGGTCGCGGATGAGCGCGCGCACCCCGTCGTCGATGTGCTCGATGGGAGCACTGACGGCGCGGAGGACGGGGTCGCCGAAGACCCGGATGGGACGGACCGACATACCGGCGACTACGCGGCCGCGGGGAGGGCGCGCAGGCCCTCGACGACGGCTGCCGCCAGCTGGCGCGCGGCGAGGCGCGTCTCGGGCTGGAGGTCTCGGAACGTGATGGCACTTCCGGCGGCGATCAGCGGGTCGTAGGGCACACGCACCACGGCACGCACGCGCGTGCGGAAGTGCGCCTCGAGCTCGTCCGGTCGCACCATGGGCGCACCGGGCCGACCGCTGTTCAGCACGACGACGGCCGTGCGCACCTGCTCCGCGTAGCCGTTGGTCTCCAGCCACGTCAGGGTCTCGGAGGCGAGGCGCGCCTCGTCGACGCTGAGACCGGCGACCACGACGATCTGGTCGGCGACCTCGAGGGTCGCCCCCATCACGGAGTGTACGATGCCGGTGCCCGTGTCAGTCAGCACGATGGAGTAGTAGTGCGCGGCGAGCGAGGCGACGTCCTGGTAGTCCGTGTCGCTGAGCGCCTCGGACACGCGGGGGTCGGAGTCGGATGCCAGGACGTCCAGGCGCGTCTCGTCGCGCGAGACGACGGCCGAGATGTCGTTGTACCCGCGGACGGTGCTGCGCACCCGCACCAGGTCGCGAATCGTCTTGCCGCTCGCCTTCGCGATGCGCTCGGCGAGCGTGCCGCGGTCGGGGTTGGCGTCGATCGCGATGATGCGGTCGTCGCGGGCGTCTGCCAGCGCCATGCCCAGCAGGGTCGTGACGGTCGTCTTGCCGACGCCGCCCTTGCGCGAGAGCACCGGCACGAAGCGCGCGTTGCCGCTGAGCGGCACGGCGATGCGGCGGTCGAGCTCCTTGCGGCGGCGCGCGGCGCGGCCGTCGCCGAGGTTGATGCGCTTGCCCGTCAGCCGGTAGATGAAGTGGCGCCAGGCCCCCTCCGGCTCCGGCCGCACGATCATCGACGGATCGAGCAGGCGATCGGCCGTGAGGAGGTCGGACGACTCCCGGCCGACCTCGAACTCCCCCAGGCGCTTGGAGGTCAGGGCGACGTCGGGGCGGGTGGTGACGCGCTCGAGCGCCTGCGTGCGATCGGCGGGCTCCGGCGCGGGACGGCGAATCGCGCGCGCGGGCGCGGGGGCGTCCGGCACCTCGGCGGGCTCCGGCGCGGTCGCCTCGGGCGCGGGCACGGATGCCGGCTCGGGCTCGCGTGCAGCCTCGGTCTCCGCATGCTCCGCGGTGACGGTCTCTGCGGGCTCCGCGGCGGCGGCCTGCGAGGCGACGGGCTCCGCCGGCGTCTGCGCCGCGGCCGGGGTCGGCTCGGCCGCGGGCGTCTCCGACGCGGCCGGGGCGTCCGCGACCGAAGGGCTCGGCGCGGCGGACGCCGGCTGCTCGGCACGGGCCGGCTCCGCCTCGCGCGGGGGCAGCGGCACCGCGCCTGTGCGGACGGCGCGACGGCTGGTCATGTAGGGCGACGCAGGCCTCGTCGGCGAGGCGGTCGCCGCGCTCGATACCGCTGCGGCGGTCGCGGCGACGGCGGCAGCGGCCGCGGCATCCATCTCCTCGCGCACACGGGCGTCGAAGGCGGCACTCAGCGCTGCAGCGTCCGCCACGGCGCTGTCCGCCGGAGCCGATCCGTCACCGGCGATATCGGCGTCGTCGACGACCTCGACGTCCACGATCTCAGCATCGGAAGCCGTTGCGGTCTCGTTCTGCTCGGCCGCGACCGGACGGGAGTCATCCGGATCGTCGTCGTCCTCGAAGTCGACGATGACGACGTCCTCGACCGTCGCCTCCGAGTCGGCGGACTCCTCGCGTGTGGTCTCCGGGTCGGCCGGCACCGACAGTTCGGCGCCGTTCAGCTCGTCGTCGATGCGAGCGGGGTCGAGCTCGTCGTCGACCACGTCATCGTCGAGGAGGTCGTCGTCGTGGGCGGCCGGAACGATCACGCTGATCTGCTCCGTGGCGGGTCCGCCGAGGATGTCCAGCCGGGCGACATCGAGGTTCCCGGAGTCGTCGAGGACGCCGTGTTCGGTGCTGTCTTCCGGCTGCTGGTCATTGCGATCGGGCGTCACTGCGGCATCTCCAAGCGGGGGGTGGGCTTACGTCACCCCGTCCCAGGTTACTGGGAGGGGCGGATGACGACCAAAAGGTCGCCCGCCTCCACCTGCTGGCTCCCCGTGATCGCGAGCCGCTCGACGACGCCGTCGACGGTGGCGGTGATGGCCGCCTCCATCTTCATCGCCTCGATCGACGCGATGGGCTGACCGGCCTTGACCGATGCCCCCGCCTCCACCTTCACGGTCACCACGCCGGCGAACGGAGCAGCCACCTGGCCCGCCTTCGAGGTGTCGGCCCGCTCGGCCTGACGCGCCTCGACCTTGATGCCGCGGTCGCGCACGTACACCGGGCGGAGCTGACCGTTGAGGATGGTCATGACCGTCCGGATGCCCTTGGCGTCGGCCTCGCCGATCGCCTCGAGACCCACGTAGAGCTGCACGCCGGGGTCGATCTCGGCGACGTGCTCCTCCCCCGGCGTGAGCCCGTAGAGGTAGTCCGGCGTCCCCAGCGAAGAGAGGTCGCCGTAGGTCTCGCGGTTCTTCTCGAACTCCTTGGCCGGACCGGGGAACAGCAGGCGGTTGAGCGTGCGGCGACGCTGTGCCGCGTCGCCGTCGAGACCCGCGCGCTCCTCCTCGGTGAGCGGGGGCACCTCGATGGAGACCTCGCGTCCGGCGAGCACCTTCGAGCGGAACGGCTCCGGCCAGCCGCCCGGCAGGTCGCCCAGCTCGCCCGCCATGAAGCCCACCACCGAGTCGGGGATGTCGTAGTTCTGCGGGTTCTCCGCGAAGTCGGCGGGATCGGCCTTGGCGGCGACGAGGGCGAGGGCGAGGTCGCCCACGACCTTCGACGACGGCGTCACCTTCGGGATGCGGCCGAGGATGCGGTCGGCGGCCGCGTACATGTCCTCGATGAGCTCGAAGTCGTCGGCCATGCCGAGGGCTATGGCCTGCTGCCGCAGGTTGGAGAGCTGACCGCCCGGGATCTCGTGGTGGTACACGCGGCCCGTGGGGCTGGGCAGCCCGGACTCGAACGGGCGGTAGAGGTGCCGCACGCCCTCCCAGTACGGCTCGAGGTCGCTGACGGCCTGCAGGTCGATGCCGGTGTCGCGATCGGTGTGCGCAAGAGCGGCGACGAGAGCCGACAGCGAGGGCTGGCTGGTCGTTCCCGACAGCGGCGCGGCTGCAGCATCCACCGCATCCACGCCGGCGGCGCTCGCGGCCAGCAGCGTCGCCAGCTGGCCGCCCGCCGTGTCGTGGGTGTGCAGGTGCACGGGCACGTCGAACCGCTCGCGGAGCGCCGTGACGAGCTTCGCGGCCGCCGCGGGGCGCAGGAGTCCCGCCATGTCCTTGATGGCCAGGATGTGGGCGCCCGAGGCGACGATGGCGTCAGCCAGTCCGAGGTAGTAGTCGAGCGTGTACAGCCGCTCGGCGGGGTCCAGCAGATCGCCGGTGTAGCAGAACGCGACCTCCGCGACGGCCGTGCCGGTCTCCAGCACCGCGGAGATCGCCGGGCGCATCTGGTCGACGTCGTTGAGGGCGTCGAAGATGCGAAAGACGTCGACGCCGGTCGCCGCCGCCTCGCGGACGAACGCGTCGGTGACCTCCACGGGGCGGGGCGTGTAGCCGACGGTGTTGCGACCGCGCAGCAGCATCTGGATCGGGATGTTGGGGATCGACTCGCGGATCGCGGCGAGCCGCTCCCAGGGGTCCTCCGCGAGGAAGCGCAGCGCGACGTCGTAGGTCGCGCCGCCCCAGGCCTCGATCGACAGGAGCTGCGGCGTCATCCGCGCCACGTGCGGACCGACGCGCACGAGGTCGCGGGTGCGCACGCGGGTCGCGAGCAGCGACTGGTGGGCGTCGCGGAACGTCGTCTCGGTGACCGCGAGCGCGGTCTGCGCGCGCAGGGAGGCGGCGAACCCGGCGGGACCGAGGTCGTGGAGACGCTCCAGCGTGCCGGCGGGCGGCGGCGCGGCCAGGTCGCAGGAAGGCAGCTTGCTGCCCGGCGACACCGACAGGGGCTTCTCGCCGTACGGCTGGTTGACCGTCACGTCGGCGAGCCAGTTGAGCAGCTTCGTCGCACGGTCGCGCGACGGGTTGCTCGTGAGCAGCTGCGGGCGCTCCTCGATGAACGCGGTGCTGAGGTCTCCGGCGACGAAGGACGGGTCGTCCAGCACGCCCCGGAGGAACGGGATGTTCGTCGAGACGCCGCGGATGCGGAATTCCGCCAGGGCGCGCTTGGCGCGGGCGACGGCCGCGGGGAAGTCGCGACCACGGCACGTGAGCTTCGCGAGCATGGAGTCGAAGTGCGGACTGATCTGCGAGCCGGCCGCCGTGGTACCGCCGTCGAGGCGGATGCCGGCGCCGCCGGGCGAGCGGTAGGTCGTGATGCGGCCCGTGTCGGGCCGGAAGCCATGCGACGGGTCCTCCGTCGTGATGCGGCACTGCAGCGCGGCGCCCCGCAGGACGATGCGGTCCTGCGACAGCCCGAGCTCGTCGAGCGACTCCCCCGCGGCGATCCGCATCTGCGACTGGACGAGGTCGACATCGGTCACCTCCTCGGTGACGGTGTGCTCGACCTGGATGCGCGGGTTCATCTCGATGAACACGTGCTGGCCGGCGCGCTCGCCCGCGGTGTCGACGAGGAACTCGACCGTGCCCGCGTTGACGTAGCCGATGGACTCGGCGAACGCGACCGCGTCGCGATGGATGCGTCGGCGCAGCTCCTCGTCGAGGTTCGGCGCCGGGGCGATCTCGACGACCTTCTGATGACGGCGCTGCACGGAGCAGTCGCGCTCGAAGAGATGGACCGTGTGACCCGTCGCGTCGGCGAGGATCTGCACCTCGATGTGGCGCGGGCGCACGACCGCCTGCTCGAGGAACACCCGCGGGTCGCCGAACGCCGCGCCGGCCTCCCGCATCGCCTCGGCGATGGCCGGCGGCAGCTCCTCGGGGGTCGCGACGCGGCGCATGCCGCGACCGCCGCCGCCGGCGACGGCCTTCACGAAGATGGGGAAGCCGATGTCGCCCGCCTCTGCGACGAGCGTGTCGACGTCGTCGGAGGCGGGCGTCGAGGCCAGCACCGGCACGCCTGCGGCGATCGCGTGCTCCTTGGCCGTCACCTTGTTGCCGGCCATCTCCAGCGCGCGCGCCGGAGGCCCGATGAAGGTGATGCCGTTCTCCGCGGCGCGGGCGGCGAGGTCGGGATTCTCCGAGAGGAATCCGTAGCCCGGGTAGATCGCGTCGGCGCCCGACTCGACGGCGACGCGGATGATCTCCTCGACGTCCAGGTAGGCCCGGACGGGATGGCCCTGCTCCCCGATCGTGTAGGACTCGTCCGCCTTCTGGCGATGAAGCGACCCGCGGTCCTCGTAGGGGAAGACCGCGACGGTCTTGGCCCCCAGCTCATATGCCGCACGGAATGCGCGGATGGCGATCTCTCCGCGGTTCGCGACCAGGATCTTTCGGAACATGTGAACCTCGCAGAGGGACCGGGCGGTAGGCCTGAGTGTGCACACAGCCTAGGGGACGGTAACGTAGAGCCTCGTGCACGTACTCTCCGTCAGCTCGCTCAAGGGCGGGGTCGGTAAGACGACCGTGACTTTGGGGCTCGCCTCCGCCGCATTCGCCCGCGGCGTCCGTACCCTGGTCGTCGACCTCGACCCCCAGTCCGATGTCTCGACGGGCATGGACATCCAGGTGGCCGGTCGCCTGAATGTCGCCGACGTCCTGGCCAATCCTAAGGAGAAGGTCGTCCACCAGGCGATCACCTCCAGCGGATGGGCGAAGGTCCACCCCGGCACCATCGACGTGATGATCGGCAGCCCCTCCGCGATCAACTTCGACGGCCCGCACCCGAGCGTGCGCGACGTCTGGAAGCTCGAGGAGGCGCTCGCGACCATCGAGGCCGACTACGACCTCGTGCTCGTCGACTGCGCCCCGTCCCTGAACGCGCTGACCCGTACGGCGTGGGCCGCCAGCGATCGCGTGATCGTCGTGACGGAGCCCGGGCTGTTCTCCGTCGCCGCCGCCGACCGCGCCCTGCGCGCGATCGAGGAGATCCGGCGCGGCCTCTCCCCCCGTCTCCAGCCGCTCGGCATCGTCGTGAACCGCGTGCGGCCGCAGTCGATCGAGCACCAGTTCCGCATCAAGGAGCTGCGCGACATGTTCGGGCCGCTCGTCCTCTCCCCGCAGCTGCCCGAGCGCACCTCGCTGCAGCAGGCGCAGGGCGCCGCGAAGCCGCTCCACATCTGGCCGGGCGACTCGGCTCAGGAGCTGGCGGCAGACTTCGACGCCCTCCTCGACCGCGTGATGCGCACCGGTCGCATCCCGGTTCCGGGCGAAGCACGCGCCTGACCGCGCCTGACGGCGCCAGCCGGGTGCCCGCGCGGGCACCGCGCCGTGCGCGACCGCGCGAACGCGGACACCCCCGAGGGCGAATCGTCCAGTGCGCTGAACGCTCGCTGAGCGGCGGCGTCAGGCCGAGCGCACCGCGCGGCGGGCGGCGAGCTCGTCGACCGCTTCCGGCACCTGTGCGTCGAAGTCGACGAGGGTCGACTCGACCTCGCGGAGGACCTTGCCCACGGCGATGCCGAAGACGCCCTGACCGCGGCTGACGAGGTCGATGACCTCGTCGTTGGACGTGCAGAGGTAGACCGATGCCCCGTCGCTCATGAGAGTCGTGCCGGCGAGATCACGGATGCCCGCGGCGCGGAGCTGATCGACGGCCACACGGATCTGCTGCAGCGAGATCCCGGTGTCGAGGAGTCGCTTGACGAGCTTCAGGACGAGGATGTCGCGGAAGCCGTAGAGGCGCTGGGAACCGGAGCCACTGGCACCGCGGACGGTGGGCTCCACGAGCTCCGTGCGGGCCCAGTAGTCGAGCTGGCGGTAGGTGATGCCGGCGGCGCGTGCGGCCTGAGCACCTCGGTAGCCCACTTCGTCGTCCATCGCGGGCAAGCCGTCGGTGAAGAGGAGATCGGCGGCGAACGGTGTGTCGCCGGCCGCTTCGGGAGCGGTCATGCGCGTCCTCCTCATCGGTTCGGGTAGTGCCCACGCTAGATCAGCCCGGGCGGCCGGGCAACGACATCGGGTCGTCGGCGTCGGCGTGTCGCGCTAGGACAGCAGTCGCTCGAGCGAGGCGCGCACGTAGATGCCGCGCAGCTCGTCCAGACGTTTGGCCAGTTCAGGGCCCAGATCGCTCGCGCGCGCACGAGACGCGGCATCCGTCCGCCGCAGCAGCGCCGAGAGCGCGGATTCGATCAGCGCGACTTCGCGCTCGGCGCTCTGACGGAGGGTGCGCACGTGGCGCGGCTCGATCCCATGGCGATCGAGGGCGACGAGGGCACGCAGGATCGCGACGGACTGATCGGTGTAGGCGTCGGCGCCGAGCACCCCCGTGCTGACGGCGTCGTTGAGCAGCTGCGGCGAGGCGCCCGCCGCGGTCAGGAGCTCCTCGCGGCGGTATCGACGCGGCGCGGGCACGATCGAGGGCACGGCCGTGGGCGGAGCGGGATCGCGCCCCGCGTCGACGTCGGCGAGGTAGTCGCGGATGACGAGGAGCGGCAGGTAGTGGTCGCGCTGCAGGGTGAGCGCGAGACGCAGACGGTCGACGTCGGCCTGCGAGAACTTTCGGTAGCCCGACTCGGTGCGCGTCGGCGTGACGATGCCCTGGACCTCGAGGAAGCGGAGCTTGCTCGAGGTGAGGGAGGGGAACTCCGGGGTCAGCCGGGCCAGCACCTGGCCGATGCTGAGAAGACCCGCGGACGACGAACGTTCGCGGGCGGAGGCCGCCGGCATCAGCCTTCCGCGTGCAGCGGGAGGTCGGCGGGCGAGACGAAAAAGTTGAGTCGGAACTTGCCGATGCGCACCTCGGCGCCGTTGACGAGCGACGCGCGATCGACGCGCTCCCCGTTCACGTAGGTGCCGTTCAGCGACCGCTGGTCGACGATCTCGAACGCGGCTCCGTCGCGGGTGATCTCGGCGTGACGACGCGAGACGGTGACGTCGTCGAAGAAGATGTCGGCCTCCGGGTGACGGCCCACGGTCGTCACGTCGGTGTCGAGCAGGTACCGGGCGCCGGCCGTCGGGCCGGAGCGCACGAGGAGCAGCGCGGCCTGCGAGGGCAGGGCGCCGATCGCCTCGATCTCCGCCTCGTTGAGGTCGGCGCCGAACGGCACGAACGACAGGTCGGAGTCGTGCCCGAACGTCTGCGTGACATCGGTGGGCGCGTCGGGAGAGCCTGCGTCGGCGCCTCGCCGGATGTCCTCCGGTCCGGGTGTGCGGTTGTCCTCCACGGCGTACCTCCTTCGCATCCAGACTAGCCGATCGCCCACCCTCCCCACTGCGGCGTGGGCGGGTGCGCGAGGCTCCGAGTCCGGACGTTCCCTCTGATGTCCACGTGTGTCGCGCCGGGTGCTCCGCGACGGCCACGTGACGAGCCTGTCGAGTAATCGAACCTACTGAAGCCGGAGCCGCCGTGTCGAGTGCAGAGCGGCCGCCTTCTTCGCGCCCGGCTCGCGACGAGGGGGCGCCGGTAGCCTGAACGGATGCCGCACCGCTCCCCCGCCCGTCGCCCGCGTCTTCTCGCCGTCGCCGCGGCGCTCCTCGTGCTCACCGGGATGGTCGGCGGCGTGCTCGTCGCCGCTCCCGCCAGCGCGCACGACGAGCTCGTCTCCACGGATCCCGCGGCCGGTGCGACCCTCGACGCCGCCCCCGAGCAGCTCACCCTGACCTTCAGCGGAGAGCTGCTGGCCGATCCGGGGGCGACCGAGGTGCAGATCACGGATGCCGCGGGCACCTCCCTCGTCTCCGGCGCCCCCGCGGTCGCCGGCACGACGGTGACGCAGGCGGTCGACACCGCCGCAGCGTCTGCCGGAGGCGCCGTCACCGTGCTGTGGCGGGTCGTCTCCAGCGACGGGCACCCGATCTCCGGCGAACTCGACTTCACCGTGGCCGCGGCCGCACCCGCTCCCAGCCCGACGGCCTCCGCATCGGCGACCGCTGCAGCGAGTCCCGCGCCGAGCGCCACCGAAGGGGTGGAGGCGGCACCTGCGCCGTCGGCGACGACGGTCGACGCCGTGGGCGACTCCGAGGGCACGCCCGCATGGCCGTGGGTCGTGGGCGGCATCGTCCTCGTGGCGGCGGTCGGTGCGCTCGTGGCCGTGCTCGTCGGGCGGGCGCGCGGGCAGTCCCCGACCTCGCGCTGACCGCGTTCCGACGCCGTCCCGGGCCGATTCCGGCACCCCTCCCGAGCACTAGGCTGGAAGCATGCCTCACTACGACGTCGCTATCCTCGGCGCCGGCCCCGGCGGTTATGTCGCGGCCGTTCGCAGCGCCCAGCTCGGTCTTTCCGTCGCCATCATCGAAGAGAAGTACTGGGGCGGTGTGTGCCTGAACGTCGGCTGCATCCCCTCCAAGGCGCTGCTGCGCAACGCCGACCTCGCCCACGTCTTCCACGACCAGGCGGATCTCTTCGGCATCTCCGGCGACGTCCACTTCGACTTCGGCGTCGCGTGGGATCGCAGCCGCAAGGTGGCGGACACCCACGTCAAGGGCATCCACTACCTGATGAAGAAGAACAAGGTCACCGAGTACGAGGGCCGCGGGACGTTCGCCGACGCGAACACCATCGACGTCGTCAAGACCGACGGATCCTCGGAGCGCGTCACCTTCGACAACGCGATCATCTCGACCGGCTCGACGGTCCGTCTGCTCCCGGGCGTCACCCTGAGCGAGAACGTCGTGACCTACGAGGAGCAGATCCTCAACCGCGACCTCCCCGAGTCCATCGTCATCGTCGGCGCCGGCGCCATCGGCATGGAGTTCGCCTTCGTGATGGTGAACTACGGCGTCAAGGTCACCATCATCGAGTTCCTCGACCGCGCACTCCCCAACGAGGACGCCGACGTGTCGAAGGAGATCGCCCGCCAGTACAAGAAGTACGGCGTCGAGATCCTGACCTCCACCAAGGTGGAGACGGTCACCGACCACGGTGACCACGTCACCGTGACCTACACGCCCAACGGCGGCGGCGAGACCAAGTCCGTCGACACCGACCGCGTGCTGATGTCGATCGGCTTCGCCGCGAACGTCGACGGCTACGGCCTCGACAAGACGGGTGTCGCCCTCACCGACCGCGGCGCCATCGCGATCGACGACCACATGCGTACGAACGTCCCGCACATGTACGCGATCGGCGACGTCACCGCGAAGCTGCAGCTCGCCCATGTGGCCGAGGCGCAGGGTGTCGTGGCGGCCGAGACCATCGGCAAGGCCGAGACCATGACGCTCGGCGACTACCGGATGATGCCGCGTGCGACATTCTGCTCGCCGCAGATCGCGTCCTTCGGCCTCACCGAGCAGCAGGCGCGCGACGCCGGCTACGACGTCAAGGTCGCCAAGTTTCCGTTCAGCGCCAACGGCAAGGCGAACGGGCTCGGCGAGCCGATCGGCTTCGTCAAGCTGATCGCCGACGGCGAGCACTTCGAGCTGCTGGGCGGACACCTCATCGGACCCGACGTGTCGGAGCTCCTCCCCGAACTGACGCTCGCGCAGAAGTGGGACCTGACCGCCCTGGAGACCGCGCGCAACGTGCACACGCACCCGACGCTCTCCGAGGCCGTGCAGGAGGCGTTCCACGGCCTCGCCGGCCACATGATCAACCTCTGATCACCACTGCGCCCCGCTGACCGGGGCGCAGACATCGAACGCCCCGGCCGTCCATCGGACAGCCGGGGCGTTCTCGTTCTCAGCGCCCGAGGGTGCGGCCGAGCTTGGACGAGGGTCCGGCCGGTCGCCCGCCCACCGCGGTGATCGCCCTCTCGATGGCGGCGAAGAGCTCCTCGCGCTCGCCGGGGTCGGCGGGCGCGGCCGGGCCGAGCTCGACCTCCCACTCGCGCCACTCCCGCACGGTGTCGCCGCGCAGATCGGTGCCGCGCACGTGATCGTCGACGAACTCCGCGATCAGCCCGCCGTCCTCCCCGCGGAGCGCGGTGGGCACCCGCGAATTCTCGACGCGTGCGAGCGGATGCAGCGCAGCATCCGTCACCCTCTCGATCTCTGCGCGCACCGAGTCGGGGACGTCCTCATCCGGGTCGAGGCCGAGCGGCCAGGCGGACTCCACGCGGGCGCCGTCCACGAGCGGCCCCTTGATGTGCCACCCGGCGTCGTGGCCGCCGGTGCGGCGACGCAGGGCGTACCCGGCGCGCGCGAGATGCAGCTCCTCGGTGTCGAGGTAGCGCGCATCCAGCTCGCGGATCTCCTCGGGCATCACCTCGACGACGCCGGGGATGTCGTGCCAGTCGGGCAGCGCGGTCGTCGCGTCGACCTCGTAGGTGCGCTCCACCTCCAGCGACCGCACCGGCTCGCCGGTGCGGTCGGGGACGGGCTCGTCAGCGACGGTCACGCGGTTCGTCGCTGTACGGGTCGATGACGTCCTCGGACTCGACGAACCAGAACTGGGCCTCGGTGGGGCCGTCGTCCGAGCCGGTGTTCTCGAGGTCGCCCTTGCGCTCGTAGACGACCTGCGTCTCGCTGTAGGGGACGATGAGCGAATCCAGATCGGGGCTCTCCAGGGGGAGGACCTGTCCGTCGAGCGGGCCGCCGTGCAGTCGTGCGATTGTCATGGGGTCCAGCGTAGACCGAGCGCCGCCGGCGCACGGGAGACGTGCGCCGGCGGGCTCTGCGTGCTAGGCCGGAGCTGTCGCTCAGTACGCCGGCGGCGTGTGCCAGATGCGCTGGATGTAATCGCGCATCGACCGGTCGGAGGAGAAGTAGCCGCTGCGGGCGACGTTCAGGATCGCCGAGCGCGTCCAGGCGTCCTGGTCGGCGTAGGCCGCGTCGACCTTGGCCTGCTCCGCGATGTAGGAGGCGTAGTCGGCGAGCACCATGAAGCGGTCGTCGTACAGCAGGTTCGACACGATCGGCTCGAACGTGGTCCGGTCGCCGCCGGAGAAGGCACCGGAGGCGATGAGGTCGATCGCCCGGCGCAGATCCTCGTCCTTCTGGTAGAACTCGCTCGGGCGGTATCCCTCGGCCCAGAGCGCCTCGACCTCGGGCTCGGTCATGCCGAAGAGGAAGAAGTTGTCGTCGCCGACGAGCTCCCGGATCTCGACGTTCGCGCCGTCATCGGTGCCGATGGTGAGCGCGCCGTTCAGGGCGAACTTCATGTTGCCCGTGCCGGAGGCCTCCTTGCCGGCGAGCGAGATCTGCTCGGAGAGGTCGGCCGCCGGGATGACGCGCTCGGCGAGCGTGACGTTGTAGTTCGGCGGGAAGACGACGTTCAGCCGCCCCTCCACGCGCGGATCGGCGTTGACGACCGAGCCCACCGCGTTGATGAGGTGGATGATGCGCTTGGCCATCACGTAGCCGGGGGCGGCCTTCGCGCCGAAGATGAAGGTGCGCGGGGTGATGTCCTTCACGTCGACCCGGCCCGAGACGATGCCCTCGTACGACGTGACGATGTGCAGCACCTTGAGCATCTGGCGCTTGTACTCGTGCAGGCGCTTGACCATCACGTCGAGCATGTGGCCGTCCGGAACGGTGAGTCCGTCGCGGGCGAGCAGCACCGTGTTGAGGGTGCGCTTGTTGGCGGCCTTCACCTCCGCGAAGCGGGCGCGGAACTCCGGATCCTCCGCGAAGGACTCGAGCCCCCGCAGGCGCTCGAGGTCGACCGTCCACCCGGCGCCGAGCGCCTCGGTGATGAGGTCGGCGAGCTGCGGGTTGGCCAGCCGGATGAAGCGGCGCGGCGTGACGCCGTTGGTGACGTTGGTGAACTTGCCGGGGTAGAACTCGTTGAAGTCCGGCAGCACCTTGTCGCGCAGCAGCTGCGAGTGGAGCTCGGCCACGCCGTTGACCTTCGCCCCGGCGACCGTGGCCAGGTAGGCCATGCGCACCGAGCGCTCGGGGAAGTCCGAGACGATCGACATGTTGCGGATGCGCATCTCGTCGTCGCCGAACCGCTCGCGGACCGCGAGGAGGAACTCGTCGTTGATGCGGTAGATGATCTCGAGGTGACGCGGCAGCAGGCGTCCGAGGAGATCCACCGACCAGACCTCGAGCGCCTCCGGCAGGAGGGTGTGGCAGGTGTACGCGAAGCACTGCTGGGTGATCGCCCACGCGGCATCCCAGTCCATCTTCCTCTCGTCCACGAGGACGCGCATGAACTCGGGCACCGCGATGACGGGGTGCGTGTCGTTCAGCTGGAAGATGATGCGCTCGGGGAGCTTCTGCAGGTCGAAGTCCTCCGCCAGGACGTTCGTCAGGAAGTCGCGGATGGACGCCGCGACGAAGAAGTACTGCTGCTGCAGGCGCAGCTCCTTGCCCTGCGGGGTCGAGTCCTCGGGGTAGAGCACCTTGGAGATGTTCTCGGCGAAGATCTGCGCGCGCACGGCCTCTTCGTAGTCGCCGGAGTTGAAGATGCGCAGGTCGAAGGCGTTGGTGGCGACGGAGCGCCACAGGCGCAGCGTGTTGACCCGGCCGTTGTGGTAGCCGGGCACCATGTAGTTGTACGGCACCGCCTGCACGTTCCACGCGGGGATCCAGCGCGAGCGCTCGACGCCCTCGTCGTCGTAGGTCTCGGTGTGGCCGGCGAAGGAGATGGTCTGCGCGGCCTCGGGGTGCGGGAACTCCCACGGCGAGCCCAGGCTGAGCCAGGCGTCGGGCTGCTCGACCTGCTGGCCGTCGACGAAGGTCTGGCGGAAGATGCCGTACTCGTAGCGGATGCCGTAGCCGATGCTGGGCACGCTCATGGTGGCGAGGGAGTCGATGAAGCAGGCGGCGAGGCGCCCGAGACCGCCGTTGCCGAGGCCGGGCTCCACCTCCTGCTGCCGGAGGTCGTCGATGTCGATGCCGCACTTGGCGAGCGCCTCGGTGGCGACGTCGGTGAGGCGGCTGGCGAGCAGGTTGTTGTCGAGCTGTCGCCCCAGCAGGTACTCCGCGGACAGGTAGGCGACGCCCTTCGCCTGGGCCTCCCGCTGCCCGCGCTGGTCTTCCAGCCAGCGCGCCATGAGGTAGTCGCGCACGGTGTGCGCGAGTGCCAGATAGCGGTCGTTGGGACTGGACGCCGACAGCGGGACGCCCTGCGTGAAGTTGAGGTTCTTGAGGAACTCGCGGACGAAGCCGTCGACGGAGCTCGCGGGCGCGCTCACGGGCGCGAGGGCGAGCGGGTGGTCGGCGACCAGCGTCCTCCCCGAGGCGACGGGGGCGACGGAGTCGACGGGGGCGAGGTCAGCATCTTCGTGGGGCACAGTACGAAGGTACAGACCGTCGGTGGCGCCCGCGAACGATTGAGCGGTCGTACGGCGAGAGTTAACACGTTGGTGACGGAGGGCCGGACCCGCCCCGCACGGGAGCCCGGTTCCCCGCGGCTATCGTGAGGGGGTGAAACCCTTCGTGCTGCTGGCGACGCGCGCCGAGGACGGGCCGGCCGACGAGGAGTACGAGCTCTTCCTGCGCGGCACCGGACTCCAGCCGTCGGAGCTCGTGCGGGTGCGCCTGGAGGCGACGCGGATGCCGCGCTTCGACTTCGACGAGATCTCCGGCATCTTCGTGGGCGGAGGTCCGTTCAACGCGTCGGATCCGACGGAGAAGAAGTCGCCCGTGCAGCTGCGCGTCGAGGCGGAGTTCTCGGCGCTGCTGGACCGCGTCGTGCGGCGGGACTTCCCGTTCCTCGGCGCCTGCTACGGCGTGGGCACGCTCGGCGCGCACCAGGGCGCCGTCATCGACCGCACGCACTCCGAGCCGATCAGCGTCGTGCCTGTGACGCTCACCGAGGCGGGCGTCCACGACCCGATCCTCGCCGGCATGCCGGCAGAGTTCACCGCCTTCGTGGGGCACAAGGAAGCCATCCGGGTGCTGCCGCCGCACGCTGTCCTGCTGGCCTCCTCCCCCGCCTGCCCCGTGCAGATGTTCCGCGTCGGGCGCAACGTCTACGCCACGCAGTTCCACCCCGAGCTCGACGTCGACGGGATCACCACGCGCATCCACGCGTACGCCGACTTCGGGTACTTCCCCGCCGACGAACTCGAGCTGACCCTCGCCGCCGTGCGCCGCGCACCGGTCGAGCACACCGCCCGGATGCTCCGCACCTTCACGGAGCGCTTCGCCCGCTAGGCCGGGTCCGCTCCCCTGAGCCGGTCACGAGGTGACGACCGCGGTGAGGATGCCGCACCACGCGCCGGCGAGCAGGAACGGCCCGAACGGCAGAGCCGTGGAGCGTCGCGCCCGGCGCAGGGCGATCAGGATCAGCGCGCACACACCGCCGAGCAGGAAGGCGGCGACGACCCCGGTGAGCACGGCCTCCCAGCCCATCCGGCCGAGGAAGAGCCCGAGCACGCCGGCCAGCTTGACGTCGCCTCCACCCAGACCTGCAGGGCTGACCATGCGCAGCAGCAGGAAGGCGGCGAAGAGCACAGCTGCCGCGCAGACGGCGCGCAGCAGGGATCCGATGTCGCTTGTCAGTGCGGCAGCGATCGCGAACAGGACGACACCGACGGCATAACACGGCAGCACGATGCGGTCCGGGAGCCGGTGCGTCCGTACGTCCACGACGGCGAGCACCACGCTCGCGGCCGCCAGCCAGCCGTACGCCAGGACGAGCGCCACGACGGCGAGCACGTCGGGCACGGACATCGCCTCAGTCTGACCGCCGTCGGCGGCGTGCGGTGCGGCATCCGCTCGTTTGTGGAGAACCCGTGTGCGCGGCCTCGGGGCTCCCGTCAGCCGCCGGCCTTCTCGGTAGCCTTCGCGGCCGCCTTCGCAGCGGCCTTCTCCGTCGCTTCGCGCTCGGCGGCCTCGGCGGTGCGGGCGGCCTGCAGCTCGTCGGTGGCGACGCGCACCGACGCCTCCGCCTGGCGCACCCGACGCTGCACGAAGGTCGCGGCGCCGAAGCGCTCCCGCACCCGATCGCTGTCCTCCGCCATCGTCACGACGACCCAGGCGGACGCGATGAGGATCACCTGCGCGCTGAGGTTGATCCACAGCAGCAGCGCGATGAGCGTCGCGAAGACACCGAGGAGCGGGTTGGACGTGGCTCCGCCGACGAACAGTCCGGACAGCTGCTGCAGCACCGTGAGGCCGATCCCGCCGATGACCGCGCCCGTGAGCAGCGCGCGACGCGGGGGCCGCGTGCCGGAGAGGGTGCGGAACATCACCGCGACGACGATCGCATCGAGGAGGAACACCGCGATCACCGAGACCGCGCGGGTGCCGATGATCGCCGCGGGCGACGTGTCCTCGAAGCCCAGGAGGTCGGTCAGGATGCCGATGCCGGCGGTCGCGAGGAACGTCGCCGCCGCCGAGACCGCCAGAGCGCCGCCGAGCGCGATGGCCAGGAGGAGGTTGCGGCCCATGACGATGATGGGCAGCGAGTCGTCGTGGACCTTCCCGGCGATGAGCCGGATGGCCGTGCGCAGCGAGCCGATCGCGCCGATGGCGGCACCGAGCAGACCGATGAGGGCGATCACGCCGGCCACGGTGAAGCCCGCCGGCGCCTTGATCGAGTCGGGGTCGATGACGCCGCCCTCTCCGACCAGTCCGGGGATCGCGCTGTCCACGGCGTCGATGAGCGCCTGCCATGCGATGGGATTGCCGGCCAGCCAGATCGCGGCGACGGAGAACCCGAGGAGCACGCCCGCGAAGACGCTGAACAGCGTGCGGTACGTGATGCTGTCGGCGAGCATCGGTCCGCGACGCTCCCCGTAGAGCAGGAACACCCGGACGGGTTTGAGGGTAAGCGCGCGGGCGATCAGTCGGGGGATCAGTGCGGGCGACGGGGATGCCTCGGCCATGCGCTTCAGGCTAGCGGGCCGCCCGTGCGGTCTCGCCTGCTTGACAGGCGGGTCGGCCCCTCGTCAGGCGTCGAGGATCGTGAGCGCGACGGAGACGGGACCGTCCTCGCTAGACGTCGAGGATCATGAGCGCGACGGAGACGGGGCCGTCCTCGACGAGGTGCTCCGCGTCGCGGACCGAGCGCTTGAGCGGGAGCCAGTAGCGCCCGTCGGCGCTGGGGAAGATCGAGGTGCGCCAGGCGGACAGCCCGACGCGGGCGTCGACGCGGACGGAGCCTAAGCCGCGCGTCGGGCGCGGGATCTCGCGGATCAGCTCGCTGAGCTCGGCCGGGACGGCGGTGAAGAACCAGTCCGAGTCGGTGCGGGCCTCCCAGCGGAAAACGACGTCGTCGAAGTCGATGTTCACGCGCGCCTCACGCTGAGCACCCTACCGTGACCGTCTCCTAGGCTCGGGGGATGCACGACGACGTGACGCGCTCGATCGATGACGCGGTGGCCGGCGGAATTCCCTTCATCGTCGCCGGAACCACGTCGGCTTCGGAGACGACGTTCGTGCACGCGGCCGGGCGCCGCGGGGCGGTGACCGACGACGCGGCGGAGGCCGCGGCATCCGACACCGTCCTCGGCCTCTACTCCGTCA
Source organism: Microbacterium jepli (assembly GCF_047237905.1). NCBI lineage: Bacteria > Bacillati > Actinomycetota > Actinomycetes > Micrococcales > Microbacteriaceae > Microbacterium > Microbacterium jepli. The sequence continues at coordinate 2,287,499 of NZ_JBDFLW010000005.1, forward strand.
CGAAGGCCTTCACGACCACCGTCGCCCTGCAGTGCGCGGAGGACGGGCTCCTCGACCTCGACGCGCCGGCGCGGGAGTACCTGCCGGCGATCGGCGAGCTGGAGGTGCTCGAGCAGCTCGACGACGACGGCCGGATCCGCACCCGACCTCCCGTGCGTGACATCACGAGCCGGATGCTCCTCATGCACACGTCGGGTCTCGCGTACGACATGTTCGACCCGCGCTACGCCGCCCTCGCTCGGGCGCGGCGCCGGAGTGGATCGACCACGCCGCTGGCGGATTCCCTGCGCACTCCCCTGCTCCACGATCCCGGCGAGCGCTGGACCTACGGCACGTCGCTCGACTGGCTCGGGCTGATCGTGGCCGCCGTGCGCGGGCAGCGCCTGGACACCGTGGTGCAGGAGCGGATCTGCGGGCCGTGCGGCATGACGTCGACGTCCTTCGACCTGCGCCCCGACATGCGGGCACGGAGCGCGGTGCTGCACCGGCGGCGTCTCGACGGCACGCTCGCGCCGGCCATCGTCGAGCCGCCCGAAGCCCCGGAGTTCGACATGGGCGGACAGGGCCTGTTCTCGACGGTGCCCGACGTGCTGGCCCTGCTGCGGGTGTGGCTCGGCGACGGCTCGGCCCCCGGTGGCCGCGTGCTGCAGGAGAAGACGATCGAGCGCGCCGTCCGGGGGATGCCGGGGCTCGAGGTCACCCCGCTGGCCTCCGCCGCACCCGGGGTCACGCGCGATGCGGAGTTCTTCCCGGGGCTGCGCACGTCGTGGGCCACGTCGTTCCTCGTGACGGACGAGGACGTGCCGGGCGGACGGCGGGCCGGCACCCTCTCCTGGGCGGGACTGGCGAACGTGCACTACTGGATCGACCGGCGCTCGGGTGTCGCCGCGGTGTGGGCGACGCAGCTGCTGCCCTTCTTCGATCCGGCCTGCGCTGCGGGCGTGGCGGCGTTCGAACGGGCGGTGTACGCGGGGCGCTGACCCCGATTCACCGCCCGCTCGGGGCTCGCTCAGAGCTCGCTGAGGGCTGCGCGAGCTCAGCCGACTCACCAGAGAGGGTGGATGGCCTCGCGCAGGTGGCGGTCGTACACCTCGTGCACGGCGGCGTCGAAGGCGTCGAGGTCGAGGCCGGCCACGGAGGCGGCCGCCGCGTTGGAGGTCGCCTGGGCCACGGTGCGGGCGCCGGGGATGACGGTCGTGATGCCGGTGCGGCTCGCGATCCACGCCAGCGTGGCGGCGGGGAGGGTCACACCGTCCGGCAGCGCCGCCGCGAGTTCGCGCGAGGCGGCGAGGCCGACCTCGTAGTCGACGCCGGAGAACGTCTCGCCCCGGTCGAAAGCCTCGCCCTGCCGGTTGTACGAGCGGTGGTCGTTCGCCGCGAAGGTCGTGTCGGCGGTGTACTTGCCCGACAGCATGCCGCTGGCCAGAGGCACGCGGGCGAAGATGGCGACACCCGCGGCATCCGCTGCCGGAAGCACCTCGTCCAGTGGCTTCAGTCGGAACGGGTTGACGATGATCTGCACGTTGGTCACGTTCGGGCGGGCGACGGCGGCGAGCGCCTGCGCGCTGGTCTCCACCGAGACGCCGTAGGCGGCGATGGCGCCGTCGGCGACCAGCGCGTCGAGGGCGTCGTAGGTCGCGTCGTCCTCGATCACCTCGGTGGGCGGGCAGTGCAGCTGCACCAGGTCGAGCGTGTCCGTGCGGAGGTTCCGACGCGACCGCTCGGTCCAGGCCCGGAAGTTCTCCGGTGTGTAGTTCTCCTTCAGCTGCTCCTGGCGGCGGCCCATCTTCGTCGCGACCGTGATACCCGCGTCGGGGCGGTCGGCGAGGAAGCGGCCGATGAGCGTCTCGGAGCGACCGTCGCCGTAGACGTCGGCGGTGTCGAAGAGCGTCACGCCGGCGTCGGCGGAGGCGGCGAGGACGGCGAGCGCGTCCTCCTCGCTCACATCGCCCCAGTCGGCGCCGAGCTGCCAGGTGCCGAGGCCGATGACGGAGACGTCGCGGCCGGTTCTGCCGAGGGGGCGCTGCTGCATGTTGTCCTCTTCCGGAGGGGTGGGGGGATTTCAGCATGGCATGGCCGCGCGACCTCGCGGCCGGTGCGCCGGGCGGCGGTGCGCCGGCCGGCGGTACACCGGTCGGCGGTGCGCGATCGCCCGGTCGGGGAATGACGCCCGGGCCGCGCGGGTTGCCAACCGGCATGAGAGCCATCGTCTACACCTCCCCCGGTGATTCCTCCGTCCTCACGCTCGTCGATCGCGAACCCGGCACGCCCGGCCCCGGCGAGGTGCGCGTGCGCATCGCCGTATCGGGCGTCAATCCCACCGACTGGAAGGCGCGCGCCGGCTCGACCCGCCGACAGGACTTCGCAGAGACCGTGCCCGACCAGGACGGCGCGGGCGTCATCGACGCCGTCGGCGACGGGGTCGAGGGCCTCTCGGTCGGCGACCGCGTGTGGGTGCACCTGGCCCAGCACGAGCGTCCCACCGGCACCGCGCAGGAGTTCACGGTCGTGCCCGCCTCCCGCGCCGTCCCGCTGCCCGCCGACGTGGATTTCGCGCTCGGTGCGAGCCTGGGCGTGCCCGCCGTGACCGCCCATCGGGCGCTGACCGTCCACGAGCAGGGACCCGCCGCGCTCTCCCCCGGATCGCTCGACGGCCGGGTCGTCCTCGTCGCCGGCGGAGCGGGAGCCGTGGGTCACGCCGCGATCCAGCTCGCGCGCTGGGCCGGCGCGACCGTCATCACCACGATCAGCTCGGAGAGCAAGGCGGCGCTCGCCCGGGCCGCCGGCGCCCACCACACCATCGACTACACCGCGGGAGACGTGGTGGCGCAGGTGCGCGAGATCGCACCCCAGGGCGTCGATCACATCGTCGAGGTGTCGATCTCGGTGAACGCGGCGATCGACGCCGAGATCGCGGCCAACCACGCGAGCATCGCGTACTACGCCGACGACGGCGGCCGCGACGACTTCGCGATGCCGGTGCGTCCGACCTTCGCGAAGAACGTGCGCGTGCAGGGCGTGCTGCTGTACACCGTCGGTGAAGAGGCTCTGGATGCTGCGGTCACCGCCATCACGGCAGCGCTCGCCGACGGCGCGCTTCCGGTGGGCGAGGAGCACGGTCTGCCGCTGACGTGGTTCCCGCTCGAGGAGATGGCCGCCGCGCACGACGCCGTCGAGGGTGCGACGGTGGGCAAGGTGCTGGTGCGCGTCGCCGAGCTGTGAGCGCGTGCCACCGGGCGAAGCGCGTGTGCGGAATGTCCCGGGCGTCAGCTCTCGCGAGAGAACGCCGACGCTCGGGCGACCTGCTCAGGGGTGATCGTGACCCCGGTGTAGCGCTCGAACTGGCGCGCCGCTTGAAGGGCGATGACCTCCGCACCCGTGATGATGTGCGCGCCCGCGGCCCGGCCGGCGCGGGTCAACGGCGTCTCGGCCGGGAACGCGACGACGTCGAACACCACCTCGGCCGCAGCGACGTGGTCGTCGCCGAACGCCTGGGTCGCGGCATCCGCCCCGTCCATGCCCAGGGGCGTGACGTTGACGATGATGCGCGCACCGGGTGCGGGCTCTTCTGCGAGGGTGGCATAGCCGTACTTCTCAGCCAGCGCGGCGCCCCTCACGGCGTTGCGGGCAAGGACGGTCACGTCGTCGAAGCCGGCGCCGCGGAAGGCGGCGACCACCGCCTTCGCCATGCCGCCGGATCCGCGGACGAGGACGGACGATGCCGGGTCGAGCCGGTGCTCGGCGATCAGCTGGGCGATGGCCTCGTAGTCGGTGTTCGATGCCGTGAGCCGACCGCCGTCGTTCACGATGGTGTTCACCGACTCGATGGCCGCCGCGGACTCCTCGATCTCGTCGACGAGGGGGATGACGGCCTCCTTGAAGGGCATCGAGACCGAGCATCCGCGGATGCCCAGCGCCCGCACACCGCGGATGGCCCCCTCGATGTCGTCGGTCGTGAACGCCTTGTAGACGAAGTTCAGCCCGAGCTCCTCGTAGAGGAAGTTGTGGAACCGCGTGCCGAGGTTCGACGGCCGCGCCGCGAGCGAGATGCAGAGCGTCATGTCCTTGTTCAGAATCGGCATGAGCCCATTGTGGCGCGCGAGCTGCGCGCGAACGACGAAGGGCCGGCTCTCGTGAGCCGGCCCTTCGACGTTTCCGTCGGGATGACAGGATTTGAACCTGCGACCCCTTGACCCCCAGTCAAGTGCGCTACCAAGCTGCGCCACATCCCGATGTTCTGTTGTCGCCACCCGCGTGCGGGCAACTCGACTATCCTACCGGGTCGCCCGCTCCCCCGCGAACGCGTGCACCCGACGGAGCAGTCCTGGCGCGGTTCGGCGTGGCGCCTGTCGTGCGGGCGGAGTACGGTCTCGGCATGACCGACATCGTCATCGCTCCCGCCACCGCTGACCGCTTCGACGACGCCGAGCACGCCCTCACCGGCGGGGGCGACGGTGCGACCTGCCAGTGCCAGTGGTGGACTATCACGAACTCGGAGTTCAACGCGAGCACGCTGGAACAGCGGGAGGGGATGCTGCGCACCGAACTCGACGGCGAGGTGCCGCCTGCGCTCATCGCCTACGTGGACGGAGCCGCTGCAGGGTGGGTGCGGGTCGGCCCGCGCACCCTCCAGCGGCGTATCGCGCGCACAAGGATGATCGTGCAGAACTCGACCGAGCCGATGGACGACGAGGGGGTGTGGGCGGTCTCCTGCTTCGCCGTGCGCAGCGAGCACCGCGGCCGCAGGCTGAACCGCCGCCTGCTCGACGATGCGATCGCCTTCGCCCGCGATCGCGGCGCCCGCGCGCTCGAGGCGTATCCCGTGGACACGGCGGTCGGAACCCACCACGCGAACGAGCTCTACCACGGACTGCTCTCGGTCTTCGAGGAGGCGGGCTTCCGCGAGGTGGCGCGCCCGAAGCCCGATCGTCCCATCGTGCTCCTCGACCTCACGAGCTAGGAGCACCGACAGACCTATCGGCGGGCGTTGCGGTGAGCCGAGCCGCTTTGTCGCGGAGCTGAAGGTGGACGCGCAGCAAGAACGACGCGCGGTCAGAACGACGTGCGGCCAGAACGACTCGGACGTCAGGACGGCGCGGGGCCGGAAGGGCCCCCACGTTCAGAACGGCGCGGCGGAGTCATCCGCCGTCACGAAGACCGGCACTCGGCGCTCGGGCGCCACGGCGTAGCGGCGTCCCGTCGGAGAGGTCCACTCGAGCGCGCCCCCGCTGCCTTCGACCTGTCGAACCTGCCACCCGCCGTGGTGCTTGACGAGATGGTGGCCCTTGCAGATGGGGGCGAGGTTCGACAGCTCCGTGGTGCCGCCGGCTTCCCATGCCACGGTGTGGTCGATCTCGCACCGACCGGCGGGCATGCCGCAGCCGGGCGCCATGCACCGATCCGCTCGCCATCGCACCAGTCGTCGCAGAGCCGGTGGCGGTCGGTACAGGTCGCGCCCCACGGAGAGGACGGCGCCGGTCTCGGGGTGCGTGAGGATTCGCATCCACCCGTCCGCTCCCCCGCACAGCGCTTTCGCCTGCGCGATCGAGATCGGGCCGACCCCTTCCACCCGCGGCATCTCGGATGACGGCGCTGAGCCCTCGATCCATCGGATCCCTGATGTCGACGCTGATCCCTCGACCCGTCGGATCCCCGATGTCGACGCTGATCCCTCGACTTCAGTGGATTGGGTATCCGGCCCGTCCAGCAGCGCGAGCACTGGCACGGTGACGGCCACGGTCGCGCGAATGCCGCGCGCCTCGGCCGGATGCGACGATGTCTCACCGTCGATCAGGAGATCGCCGACCACGTCCGCCCGCAGCTGGTCGAACGTGCGCTCCTCACCCTCCCGCCCGGCCAGGACCTTCGCCATCGCCGTGATCCTGCCGTATGCGGCATGCGCTTCAACAGCGGGCATCAGCGCCATCAGCCAGGCCATGCCGTCGGCAGCCGTCTCGACGATGACGCGTCGCCGACGCAGTGCCTCCTCGTGGCGCTCGGCCAGCGCGGCCTCTCTCACCTCGTCGACCAGCCGGCGCAGGGATCGACGCAGAGTTCCCACCGACTCGACCTCGGCGACGCCGAGCGCGCGCGCGATGGTGTCGTCGGAGAGCCGCTCGCCGAGCTGGTCGAGACTCTCGACGAGAAGCTCCGCGTGGCGTTCGGTGATCCGCGCCGCCTCCAGCGACTCCAGCACCGCGGGATACCGATGGACGAGTGCTTCCGCCGTGGTCAGAAGACGATCGGCCGCGAACTCGGTGATGCGCAGAGCCGCCGCGACCTCGAGACGGATGCCGCGCTCTACGACGTCGGTCAGTTCTCGCCCCGCACGTGCAGCGTCGTCGAGCTGCTCGCGACGCAGCGCGTCGAGGCGCACGAAACGATGCGCGCTGAAGACGGCCATCAGATCGGACGCCTCGCGGACGAGATCGACGGCGTCGGGCGGCGGCGGCCACGGATCGTCGCGCCACTCGGCCGAAGTCGGCGGTTCGGGAACGCTGTCTGTCATATCCCGAGTTTAGAACAAAGGTACGACACTCCCTTTCCCGGTCGTAGCCGCTCGGGAAGCGACACGAACACCCGGGTCTGGGGAGGAGTGGCCCTTGCGGAGACCGGACTGAACGCGTCCGCAGCCCCTCCTACGATGGAGCTGTCCCACCCCATCAGCGGCCGTGACTCCGCCGCACCAGTCCACGAAAGGACGCCCCATGACGGATGCCTCGTCCGCGCGCGTGGACGCCTGGCTGTGGGCGGTGCGGATCTACAAGACGCGGTCCGCCGCGACGGCCGCGTGCCGTGCCGGGCACGTGCGGGTGAACGGCGATCGGGTGAAGGCTGCCCAGCCGGTGCGCCCGGGTGATGAGCTGCGCGTGCGCATCGCCGGCTTCGACCGTCAGCTCGTCGTCCGACGTCCCATCAGCAAGCGCGTCGGGGCCGCCGTGGTCGCGGAGTCCATGGAGGACCGGACTCCCCCGCCGCCTCCGCGCGAATCCGTCGCCTTCGTCCCCGTGCGAGACCGCGGCGCCGGTCGCCCGACGAAGCGTGAACGCCGCGACATCGACCGTCTCCGCGGCCGCGACGCCGACGACGACTGACGGCTGACGGCTGAGAGACCGGCGAGACCGAGCGAACCAGCCCACTGTCGCGAACCCATCACGCAGGGCCGAGGACCACACCGGTCATCAACCCTGAGCCCGATCAGCGCAAAATCGCCAGCCGGACAGACAGACCCCGCACTGGACCCTGGACTCAGTTCAGCTGCCCCAGCAGCCAGCTCGTCCCCACGACGGACGCGCCCGCATCCGTCGCCCGCCCGGCCAGCTCGCGGTCGCTGGTGACGACGCGCACCTCGTGTCCCGCGGCACGCAGCTCCCTGGTCTGCGCGACGATCGCGTCGTCGCCCGACCGCTCCGCCGCGACCACTCGCACGGCATCCGTCGACGAATCCTCTGCACTCCGCCCCGCGCCCTCGACGATCGCGACGAAGCCGGGGAACCAGGTCGTCTCGGGCAGACCGAGTGCCGTGGCATCCATCCCCCGATCCGACAGCCGCTCGAGCTGGTCGATGAGCCGACGCGCGGCGCCCGCGCGGTCCTTCCACCAGCCGTCGGGCACGGAGCCGACGACGTTCGCGACGTCGACCACCACGACCGGGCGAACGTCGAGGAGGTCTCGCAGTCGGGGCCACGAGTCTTCGAAAGCCGGATGCAGCGGCAGATCATCGACCTGATCGACGGGCACCCACGCGAGAGCCCTGCTCTCCGGATCGCTGATCACCGGCTCGAAGGGCTGCACGACATCGCCGACGAGGGTCGTGTACGACCAGACGCCCAGGTCGAGCACGCTCTCGAAGCGCGAGCGGATCGCCCCGTCGGGCACCCCCGCCTCCTCGGCGGACTCGCGCAATGCACCGTCGCGCGCGGACTCGTGCTCGTGCCGAGCGCCGCCCGGCAGCGCCCACGTGTCGCCGAAGTGGCTCCACGACACCCGGTGCTGCAGCAGGATGCCGCGCTCGGCGTCGACGGCGAGCAGGCCCGCCGCGCCGAAGCGTCCCCAGTACTTCTCGCCCGAGTCGGCGACCACCCAGGCGTCCCCGGGGTCGCGAGGACCGGACGGACGGCGGGGTTCACCGGAGGCGGGCGGCACGATCGTCACCGTTCCACCCTGTCACACGGTCGCGGGCCGACGGCCGCGGTGGAAGCGCAACGACACAGACCGCACAGCGACACGGACCCCGGGCAGCGACACAGACCGCCTGCCGCCCCACGGACAACCCGCCGCACCCAGACGGCCCGCGCCGTTACCGCTGCCGCTTCTCGCGCACGCGCATGTTGACGACGATCGGCGACCCCTCGAAGCCGTAGATCTCGCGCAGCCGGCGCTGGATGAATCGGCGGTAGCCGGGGTCGAGGAAGCCGGTCGTGAACAGCACGAAGGTCGGCGGACGCGTGCCCGCCTGCGTGCCGAACAGGATGCGCGGCTGCTTTCCTCCGCGGAGCGGGTGCGGGTGCTCCGCGACGAGCTCCGACAGGAAGGCGTTGAACTTGCCGGTGGCGATGCGCTGGTCCCACGAATCGAGCGCGGTCTCCAGTGCGGGCACGAGCTTGTCGAGGTGGCGTCCGGTGCGTGCGGAGATGTTCACCCGCGGGGCCCAGGCGACGTGCGCGAGGTCCTGCTCGATCTCGCGCTCGAGGTAGCGGCGACGCTCGGCGTTCTCGTACTCGGGGGTGTTCAGCACGTCCCACTTGTTGAAGGCCAGCACCAGCGCGCGACCCGACTCCAGCACCATGTCGATGATGCGCACGTCCTGCTCGGAGATCGGCTGCGAGACGTCCAGCACCACCACGGCGACCTCGGCCTTCTCGAGCGCGGCAGAGGTGCGCAGCGACGCGTAGAAGTCCGCGCCCTGCTGCAGGTGCACGCGGCGGCGGATGCCGGCGGTGTCGACGAGGCGCCACATCTTGCCGCCCAGCTCGACGATCTCGTCGACCGGGTCGCGGGTCGTGCCGGCGAGCTCGTTGACGACCACGCGCTCCTCCCCGGCGGCCTTGTTGAGCAGCGAGGACTTGCCGACGTTCGGGCGTCCGAGGATCGCGACGCGGCGCGGTCCGGCCACCTCGTCCTTGGCGACCGCCGAGATCGCGGGCAGCACCTTCATGATCTCGTCGAGGAGGTCGGCCACGCCGCGGCCGTGGATGGCCGAGACGGGGTACGGCTGTCCGAGGCCGAGATTCCACAGCGCCGCAGCCTCGGGCTCCTGGCGCGCGTCGTCGATCTTGTTGGCGACGAGGAAGACCGGCTTGCCGCTCTTGCGCAGCAGCTTGACGACGGCCTCGTCGGTCGAGGTGGCCCCGACCTTCGAGTCGACGACGAAGATGACGACGTCGCAGAGGTCGATCGCGATCTCGGCCTGGAGCGCGACGGACTGGTCGATGCCGCGCGCGTCCGGCTCCCACCCGCCGGTGTCGACCAGCGAGAAGCGCCGGTCCATCCACTCGGCCTTGTAGGTGACGCGGTCGCGCGTGACGCCGGGGGTGTCCTCGACGACGGCCTCGCGCCGGCCGAGGATGCGGTTCACGAGCGCCGACTTGCCCACGTTCGGGCGTCCGACGATCGCCACGACCGGGAGCGCCGGCGAGTAGATCGCCTCCCCCTCGGCGTAGTCCTCGCTGTCGAGGAGGCGCGCATCGTCGTCCTCGAGGTCGTAGTCGGCCAGCGACGCGCGGAGGGTCTCGGCGCGGGCGGCGGCGAGCTCCTCATCGAGGTTGGCCATCTTCTCGGCGAGCTGGTCGGGCCCGCCCTCGTACTCTTCTTCAGCGCCCATCGGGTGCTCCTGTCTGTGGGGTGCCGAGCGAGACCGTGACGACGTCGATGACGGCCTCCACGGTGCGCTCGAAATCGAGGTCGGTGGAGTCGACGACGCTCACGCCGTCGGCGGCGGTGAGGAAGTCGACGACGGTGGAGTCGGCGGCGTCGCGGCGGTGCAGCGCGTCGGCGACGGCTGCGGCATCCTGCGTCGTGATCTCGCGGCTGCGGCGCGCGGCCCGCACCTCGGGCGCGGCGGTCAGCAGCACGCGGACGGGCGCGTCGGGAGCGACGACGGTGGTGATGTCGCGGCCCTCGACGACGACGCCGCGGCGACCGGACTCGGCCACCAGCGCGCGGAAGAGCCGGTTCACGCTCTCGCGCACGGGCCGCACGCGGGCGACACCGCTCACGGCCTCGGTCACGCGCGGCTCGCGGATCGCGTCGGTCACGTCGGTGACGCCGACGCGCACCCAGTAATCGCCGGGATCGAGCGAGATCGCGTAGTCGAAGTCGTCGGCCACGCCCTTCACGGCCTGCTCGTCGGCGGTGTCGACACCGCGCTCCAGTGCCAGCCACGCCAGCGCACGGTAGGCGGCGCCGGTGTCGAGGTAGCCGTAGTCGAGCCGCCGCGCGACCTGCTTGGACACGCTCGACTTGCCGCTGCCGGCGGGCCCGTCGATGGCGACGAGCACGGGCGCGATCACGGGAGCGTCCCCGGGCGAGGAAGCAGAGACTCGGGATGCTGCGGCCACGTCGTTCGGGTCAGTCATTGGTGCTCGCAATCTTCCAGCCGCGCGCCTGCAGTCCGTCGACGGCGCGGCGCACCGCGCCGGGCACGACGCTGATCTCGGCGAGGCCGAACTGCGCGCCCGGCGAGTGCTCCAGGCGCAGGTCTTCGACGTTCACCTCCAGTTCGCCCAGTTCGCCGAAGAGGCGTCCGAGCTGACCGGGGGTGTCGTCGACCATGACGACGACCGACTCGAAGCGGCGGTTCTGACCGTGCTTGCCGGGGAGCCGGTCGACCCCGTCGTTTCCGCGGCGGATGGCGTCGGCCACCGCGCGGCGGGAGCCCGCGGCATCCGGTTCGCGAAGCGCGGCCGAGACCGCCGACAGGTCGTCGGCGAGACGGTCGAGCACGTCCACGACCGGCGCGGCGTTGGCGCCGAGGATCTGGGTCCACAGCTCCGGGGCCGACGCGGCGATGCGGGTGGTGTCGCGCACGCCCTGCCCGGCGAGGCGCAGCGACTCGTCCGGAGCCTCCACGAAGCGTCCGGCCAGCAGGCTCGCGACGATCTGCGGCACGTGCGAGACGAGCGCGACGGCACGGTCGTGCTCCTCGGGGCTCATCTCGATCGGGGTGGCGCCGAGGTCGAGGGCGAGCGCCTCCACGACGGCGAGGTCGGCGGCGGAGGTCTCCTCGTCGCGGCACACGACCCACGGACGGCCGACGAAGATGTCGGCCCGCGCGGAGATCGCGCCGCCGCGCTCCCGCCCGGCGAGCGGGTGCGATCCGATGTACCTCGTCAGATCGGCACCGCGCCGGCGGAGTTCGCGCAGCGGCTCGAGCTTGACGCTCGCGACGTCGGTGACGACCGCCTCGGGGTGATCGGCGAGCTCCCGCTGGATGACGTCCGCGATCACGTCCGGCGGCACCGCGACCACGACGAGCGCGGGCCGGTCGTCGGCGGCGGGCAGCCGGCCCGCGCCGTAGTCCACGGCGAGGCGCAGCTGTGCAGGCGAGGCATCGGCCAGCACGACGTCGACCCCGCGCGCACGCAGCGCGTGCCCGACGGACGAGCCGAGCAGCCCCGCTCCGACGATGCGCACCGTCCCCTGAACGCGCGATGCCACGCGGGCAGGCGCGGAAGAGTCGTCGCTCACTCGGTCTCCTGGGACTCGGTCGGCGCAGCGTCACCCGCCCCGCGGCGCGACAGTGTCAGAAGCGCGCCTCTCTCCAGTTTACTCAGCTCCCGCGCGCGCCCCACGGGGAGCGTTCCCAGGTGGAGCGGGCCGAACTGCCGCCGGACGAGTTCGACGACCGGATGCCCCACCGCGGCCATCATGCGACGCACGATCCGGTTGCGCCCGGAGTGCAGCGTCAGCTCCACGAGCGAGCCGTCCCCCGCGTTCGAGGCCGACAGCAGCCGGGCCTTGTCGGCGCGGATCGGGCCGTCCTCCAGGTCGAAGCCGCGGGTGAGCGTCGCGATGGTCTGGGCGGTCACCCGACCCTCGACCTTGGCGATGTAGACCTTCGTCACGCCGAAAGACGGGTGCGCCAGCACGTGGGCCAGCTCGCCGTCGTTGGTGAGCACCAGCAGCCCGCTCGTGTCGGCGTCGAGGCGACCCACGTTGTAGAGCCGCTCGGGCCAATCCTTCGTGTACCGCCGGAGGTCGGGACGGCCGCGGTCGTCGTTCATCGAGCTGACGACGCCGGTGGGCTTGTTCAGCACGACGTAGCGCTTCGACTGGTCGAGCTGCACCGCCGTGCCGTCCACGTCGACGAGGTCGGTCTCGGGGTCGATGCGGCGGCCGAGCTCGGTGACGACCGCGCCGTTCACGCGCACGCGTCCGGCGACGATCATGTCCTCCGCGACGCGGCGCGAGGCCACTCCCGCGTTGGCGAGCACCTTCTGCAGGCGCACGCCCTCGGGCCCGGCGGCGTCGCGCGCGTCCTCGTCGCTCATCGTGCGATCCCTTCGTCGAAGCCCTCTGCGCCGTCTTCCAGCAGAGGAGAGATGTGGGGCAGCTCGTCGAGGGAGTTGATGCCCAGGTTGATCAGCAGCGCATCCGTCGTCTCGTAGTGGATCGCGCCGGTCTCGGCATCGGTGAAGGCCTCGGTGATGAGGCCGCGTGCGAGCAGCGTCCGCACGACCGAGTCGACGTTCACCGCGCGGATGGACGCGACCTGGCTGCGGCTGACGGGCTGCTTGTACGCGATGACCGCCAGGGTCTCCAGCGCCGCCTGCGACAGCCGCGACGGCGCCTGGGTGTTCACGAACTCCGACACGACGTCGTCGTGCTCGGCGCGCACGTACAGCCGCCAGCCTCCGCCCACCTCGCGCAGCTCGAAGCCGCGACGCGGTCCGCCGGTGCGGCCGTCGTAGTCCTCGACGAGCCCCTCGACGGCCTGGCGCACGGCGGCCACGGGCGAGCCCACCGCCGCGGCGAGGGCGACGAGGCTCTGCGGCTCCTCGATCACCAGCAGGATCGCCTCGAGGCGGCGCGCGACCGAGACGGGGTCCTGCGCGCGGAGCTCTTCGTCGCGAGATGCGGATGCTGCGGCATCCGTCTCCTGCTCTGCTCGGGTGTCAGCGGTCATAGTCGGCTCCCAACGTGGCGAGGTTCTCTTCGGACCAGCGCTCGGCGGTCCAGCGCAGCGTGAGCTCGCCCAGCGGCTCCAGCTGCTCGAACGACAGGGCGGCGTGGCGGTACAGCTCCAGCACCGAGAGGAAACGCGCGACGAAGACCCCCGGTTCCGCGACCCCGGCGACGAGTTCGCGGAACGACAGCGTTCCGGCGCTGCGCAACAGGGTCACGATGATGGCGGCCTGCTCCCGGATGCTCACCAGCGGCGCGTGCAGGTGATCGAGTCCCACGCGGGGGATCTCCTTCGGCGTCATCGCCATCAGGGCCAGCGCGGCGAAGTCATCGGGCGTGAGCGTCCACACGAGCTCGGGTGCGGCGCGGCGGAACTTCTCGTCCAGGCGCACCGAGCGGGCGTGCCGCCGATCTTCGGACTGCAGCCGCTCGGCGAACCACACCGACACCTGCTTGAACGCGCGATACTGCAGCAGCCGGGCGAACAGGAGGTCGCGCGCCTCGAGGAGCGCGACGGACTCGGCATCGACGAGCTCGCCCTGCGGCAGGAGTCCGGCGACCTTCATGTCCAGAAGTGTCGCGGCGACGACGAGGAACTCGGATGCCGCGTCCAGCTCCTCCTCGGTGTCGAGCCCGCGCAGGTACGAGATGAACTCGTCGGTGACGCGGCTCAGCGCGATCTCGGTGATGTCGAGCTCGTGCTGCGAGATGAGGCTCAGCAGCAGGTCGAACGGGCCGTCGAAGACGCCCAGCGAGACGCGGAACGCGCCGTCGTCGCCGGGCGACGCGGCCTCGGCCGTGCCGGTGGTGTCGTCGTCCTCAGGCGACGGCGCCACGGGCGACCAGCTCCCGCGCCAGCCTCAGGTACGCCTGGGCGGCGGGATGCTCGGGCGCGAACTCGGTGATCGGCATACCCGACACCGACGCGTCCGGGAACTTCACGGTGCGACCGATGACCGTCTCCAGCACGTCGTCGCCGAATGCCTCGACCACGCGGTCGAGCACCTCCCGCGAGTGCAGGGTGCGGGAGTCGTACATCGTCGCCAGCAGGCCGTCGAGCTTGATGGTCGGGTTCAGCCGGTCGCGCACCTTCTCGATGGTCTCGATGAGCAGCGCCACCCCGCGCAGCGCGAAGAACTCGCACTCGAGCGGGATGATGACGCCGTGGCTGGCCGTCAGCGCGTTGACCGTGAGCAGCCCGAGCGAGGGCTGGCAGTCGATGAGGATGACGTCGTAGTCGGCGGCGACCTGACGCAGCACGCGCGCGAGGATCATCTCGCGGGCCACCTCGTTGACGAGGTGCACCTCGGCGGCGGAGAGGTCGATGTTCGCCGGGATGATGTCGAGGTCGGGCGTGTCGGTGTGCACGATGACCTCGCGCGCGTCGCGCTTGGGGTCCAGCAGCAGGTCGTAGACCGTCGGGACGTCGTGGGTCTGCACGCCGAGACCGGCGGAGAGTGCGCCCTGCGGGTCGAAGTCGACCGCGAGCACACGGCGTCCGTAGTTGGCGAGCGACGCTGCCAGGTTGATGGTCGTCGTCGTCTTCCCGACGCCGCCCTTCTGGTTGCACAGCGCGATGATGCGCGCCGGACCGTGCCCGTCGAGCTTCGGCGGGGTCGGGAACCCGTGGTACGGACGCCCGGTGGGTCCCATCGGCGCGTCGTCCGCCGACTTCCGCGTCGCTGCTCGTTTCGTGGCCGCCACAGACTCTCCTGACTTCGCCCTGTCGCCTCCCGATCCTAGTCGCCCGCCCGGCCGCCGCCCGCAGGGCTGGCCCGCAGGAGCGACGATCGCGGCATCGACGACGGCGATGGGGGGATGCTCAGCGCGCGCGGGGGTGCGACGTCACGTACACGTCGCGCAGGGCGTCGACCGACACGTGGGTGTAGATCTGGGTCGTCGCCACCGACGCGTGGCCGAGCAGCTCCTGCACGACGCGCACATCGGCGCCGCCCTGCAGCAGGTGCGTGGCGAAGGAGTGCCGCAGCGTGTGCGGCGACACGTGCGCGGTGAGGCCGGCGCGCTCGGCGGCGGCGACGATGATCAGCCAGGCGCTCTGGCGCGAGAGCGGCGCCCCGCGCGCACCCAGGAACAGCCGGGGCGTCGCGGTCCCCCGTCGCGAGAGCTCCGGGCGGGCGCGCGTCGCGTACGCGTCGATCGCCGCACGGGCGTACGACCCGACGGGGACGATCCGCTCCTTCGACCCCTTGCCGCGCACGCGCAGCACGTCGCCGTGCGCGACGTCGTCCACGTCGAGCTGGACGATTTCCGACACGCGGGCGCCCGTGGCGTAGAGCAGCTCCAGCAGGGCGCGGTCGCGCAGCCCGAGGAGATCGCCCGGCGCGGCATCGGCGGGAGCCGGACCCGCGGCATCCAGCAGCTGCTCCACCTGTTCGATGGTCAGCGCCTTCGGCAGCCGCTGCGGTGCCTTCGGCGGACGCAGCCGCCCCGTCGGGTCGTCGGTCGCGAGCCCCTCGCGGGTGAGGAAGCGGTGGAGCCCGCGGATCGAGGACTGCAGCCGGGCGAGACTGGATGCCGCGGGCGGCGGCTGCGCGGACGCCCGCTCCGCCGCGAACGCGGCCACCGTCGCCGCCGACACGTCGTCGGAGTCGTCGATGCCCCGCTCGGCCAGCCACTGGACATAGCCCGCGAGGTCACGCCGGTACGCGGCGGCGGTGTGGTCGCTGAGTCCGCGCTCGAGGGAGATGTGACGCAGATACGCGTCGACGGCGCACTCCAGCCGCATCGATCCGCCTAGCGGGCGTCCCGGCGCAGTAGCTCGGCAGCCGCCAGGACCCCCGTCGCCAGGATGCCGTTGCGCATCCGCCCCGCCAGCACGGCGTCGACGACCTCGTCCATCGGCACCCATTCCACGCGGATGTCGGCCTCCTCGGCCTCCCGCGCGTGCGCGGCGTCGCGGGCGCTGATGCCCCGCGCGAGGAAGAGGTGCACGACCTCGTCGTTGCCGCCCGGCGTGGTGAAGATGCTGACCAGCGGCTCCCATGACGACGCGGTGAGGTCCGCCTCCTCCTCCAGCTCCCGGACGGCGGCCGCCATCGGCGACTCCCCCTCCATGTCGAGCAGGCCGGCCGGGATCTCCCAGTCGCGGTGGCGGATGGGATGCCGGTACTGCTGGATCAGCAGCACCCGGCCGTCGTCGTCCACCGCGACGATCGCCGCGGCGCCGGGGTGATCCACGTACTGGCGCACGAGCTCGTCGCCGTTGTAGCGGAAGGTGTCGGAGCGCACGTCCCAGACCCGGCCCTCGTAGACCAGCTCGCTGTCGACGATGTCGGGGTCGACGGGCTCGTCGTGCAGGGCGTCCGCCGCGGCATCCGTCCCCTCGTCCCGAACGTCGCTCACGCGGCGCTGCCCGCGAGGTCGTCCTCGGACTCGACGTCGTCGAAGAGCTCGCTGGAGCGGTGACGCTCGAGCGCGGCACCGACGAGGCCGCGGAACAGCGGGTTCGCGTCGGTCGGACGCGAGCGCAGCTCGGGGTGCGCCTGCGTGGCGATGTAGTACGGGTGCACCTCACGGGGCAGCTCGATGTACTCCACGAGGTCGAGGTCGGGGTTGATGCCCGAGAACAGCAGACCCGCGTCCGCGATGCGGTCGCGGTAGCGGTTGTTCACCTCGTAGCGGTGGCGGTGGCGCTCGGAGGCCGTCCGGCCGCCGTAGACCTCCGCAGCGATCGAGCCCTCGGCGAGGTCGGCGGGATACAGCCCCAGACGCATCGTGCCGCCGAGGTCGCCCTTCTCGATGATGTCGACCTGCTCCTCCATCGTCGCGATCACCGGGTGCGCGGTGTCGGGGTCGAACTCGCTCGAGGACGCGTCCTCGATGCCGGCGACGTGGCGGGCGTACTCGATGACCATGCACTGCAGGCCGAGGCAGATGCCGAGCGTCGGGATGCCCTGCTCACGGGCGAAGCGCAGCGCGCCGATCTTGCCCTCGATGCCGCGGATGCCGAAGCCGCCGGGCACGACGATGCCGTCGAGCTCGCCGAGAGCCTTTTCCGCGCCCTCCGGCGTCTCGCACAGGTCGGACGGGACCCAGCGGATGTTGACGTGCGTCTCCTGCGCGAAGCCGCCGGCCTTGAGCGCCTCCGTCACCGACAGGTAGGCGTCGGGCAGGTCGATGTACTTGCCCACGAGGCCGACGGTCACCTCGTGCTTGGGGTTGTGGACGGCCTTGAGCACCTTGCCCCAGCGGGTCCAGTCGACGTCGCCCGCCGTGTCCAGGCCCAGCGTCCGCACGATGTACGCGTCCAGGCCCTGGTCGTGGAGCATCGAGGGGATGTCGTAGATGCTGGGCACGTCGACGGCGTTCACGACAGCGTCCTCGTCGACGTCGCACATCAGCGCGATCTTGCGCTTGTTGCTGTCGGTGACGGGGCGGTCACTGCGCAGGACGAGCGCATCGGGCTGGATGCCGATCGAGCGCAGCGCCGCGACGGAGTGCTGGGTGGGCTTGGTCTTCTGCTCACCGGAGGCGCCCATGAACGGCACGAGCGACACGTGCACGAAGAACACGTTCTGACGGCCGAGCTCATGCCGGATCTGACGGGCCGACTCGATGAACGGCTGCGACTCGATGTCGCCGACGGTGCCGCCGATCTCGGTGATGATCACGTCGGGGCGGGGCTCCTCCGTGGCCTGCAGGCGCATGCGGCGCTTGATCTCGTCGGTGATGTGCGGGATGACCTGCACGGTGTCGCCGAGGTATTCGCCGCGACGCTCCCGAGCGATCACCTGCGAGTAGATCTGGCCGGTGGTGACGTTGGCCGCCTGGCTGAGCTCGATGTCGAGGAACCGCTCGTAGTGCCCGATGTCGAGGTCGGTCTCCGCACCGTCGTCGGTGACGAACACCTCGCCGTGCTGGAACGGGTTCATCGTGCCCGGATCGACGTTGAGATACGGGTCGAGCTTCTGCATGACCACGCGCAGTCCGCGGGCCGTCAGGAGGTTGCCGAGGCTCGCCGCCGTCAGGCCCTTGCCCAACGAGGAAACGACACCGCCGGTCACGAAGATGTGCCTGGTGGTGTCGTTCGATTGTCCCGGATCTGAAGTCTGCATCACGGGCTTCGAGCCTATCAGTCGAGGGTGGGAGGAATCCGTACGGTTCACGATACGGCGCGTGCGGTCTGCAGAAGCTCGCGGGCATGGAGGATCGCGGCATCCGAATCCGCCAGTCCCGACAGCAGGCGAGCCATCTCGTGCTCGCGCTCCGCGCCGTCGAGTCGCGTCACGCTGGACGCGGTCACGGAGCCGTCGTTGGCCTTGACCACCGTGAGGTGGTTTCCGGCGAAGGCGGCCACCTGGGCGAGGTGCGTCACCGCGATGACCTGCGACGACTCCGCCAGGCGCGCCAGCCGCCGGCCGACCTCGATGGCGGCGGCCCCGCCGATGCCCGCATCGACCTCGTCGAAGACGAACGTGGGCACGGGGTCGGTCGCGGCGATGACCACCTCGATGGCGAGCATCACGCGACTCAGCTCGCCGCCCGACGCCCCGCGGGAGACGGGGCGCGGCGCCGCACCGGGGTGCGGGGCCAGCAGGATCGCGACGTCATCGCGCCCGCTGGTGGATTCGGCGCCCGGCGACACCTCCACCGTCAGCGCGGCGTCCGGCATGGCGAGGGCGTGGAGCTCCTCGGTCACGTCGGTCGACAGCCGCGCGGCGGCGAGGGTGCGCGCGTCGGTGAGGGCGGCAGCGGCCGTGTCGAGGACGGATGCCGCGGCATCCCGTTCGTGTCGCAGTCGCTCGACGCGATCGCCGTCGTCGTCGAGGTCGGCCAGGCGGAGCGAGCCGGTGCGCAGCAGATCGATCGCGGCCTCGAGCGTTCCGTGGGCGCGGACGAGTCCGGCGATGACGGCGCGGCGCTCCTCGACGGCGGCCAGCTCGTGCGGACCCGACTCGTCGAGGTCGGCGAGGTAGCCGGCGAGAGAGGCGGCGAGATCGGTCGCACGGTAGCCGAGCTCGGCCGCCTGGCCGGCGAGATCCTCGAGGGCGGTGTCGCTGGACGCGGCGCGCTCCAGGGCGCGGCGCGCCTCGGCGATGAGTCCGATGGCATCGGGGGCGTCGTCTTCGGCGGACAGCACGTTGTGGGCCGTCGCGGCGGCGAGGCGCAGCTCTTCCGCGTTCGCGAGACGCTCCGCGCGCTGGGCGAGCTCGACGTCCTCCCCCGGCTGCGGCTCCGCGGCCTCGATGTCGGCGATCGCGGCGCGCAGCTCTGCGGCCTCCGCCGCGCGCGCGTCGCGGTCGCCCGTGAGCGACGCGAGCTCCCGCTCGACCCCGCGCCACGCCTCGTAGGCCGTGCGGTACTCCGCGAGTGCGGCGGCGACCGGCGCACCGCCGAAGCGATCGAGGGCGTCGCGCTGGGCGGCCGCGGTCTTCAGCCGCAGCTGGTCGGACTGCCCGTGCACGACCACCAGCTGATCGGCGAGGTCGGCCAGCACGCCGGCCGGCGCCGAGCGACCGCCGACGGTGGCGCGGCTGCGGCCCTCGCTCGAGATGGTGCGCCCGACGAACAGTTCCGCGCGACCCGCCCCCACCTGTTCGACGTCGCCGCCGGCCTCGCGGACCCGGTCGACGACGGGACCCTCGTCGGGCACGATCCAGACGCCGTCGACGGATGCCTGAGCAGCACCGGCGCGCACGGCGCCCGAGTCGGCGCGCTGCCCCATCAGGAGGCTCAGCCCGGTGACGACCATGGTCTTGCCGGCACCCGTCTCCCCCGTGATCGCGGTGAAGCCGGGACCCATCGGAAGCGTCGCCTCCGCGATCACTCCGAGGTCGCGCAGGCGCATCTCCTCGATCACGGCTGCTCCGGGTGGGTGATCGCGCCGGTCGCCGGGAAGACCGGGCCGCGCCACCCCTCGACGGGCAGACGGAACTTGCGCACGAGGCGATCGGTGAACGCGGCGGGGTGCAGCCGCGCGAGGCGCACGGGTCGCTCCGACCTCCGCACGACGACGCGGGCGCCGGGGGGCAGCTCGTGCGAGCGACGGCCGTCGCACCACAGGATGCCCGTCCCGTTGGTGCGCTCGAGGACCTCGATCGCCACGGCGGCCTCCGGTCCCACGACCAGCGGACGCGCGAAGAGCGCGTGCGCCGAGAGGGGGACGACGGCGATCGCCTCGACCGTCGGCCAGATCACCGGTCCGCCCGCGGAGAAGTTGTAGGCGGTCGAACCGGTCGGCGAGGCGACCACCACGCCGTCGCAGCCGAAGCTCGACAGCGGACGCCCGTCGACCTCCATGACCACTTCGAGCATGCGCTCACGGCTCGCCTTCTCGACGGTCGCCTCGTTGAGGGCCCACGTCTCGTAGATCACGGCGTCGGCGGAGTCCTTGACGCGCACCTGCAGCGTGAGTCGCTCCTCGACGCCGTAGTCGCGCTCGATCACGTGACGCACGGCGTCGTCCATGTCATCGCGCTCGATCTCGGCCAGAAATCCGACGTGTCCCATGTTGATTCCGAGGACGGGCGCCGTGCCGTCGCGGACGATCTCGGCCGCGCGCAGGATCGTGCCGTCGCCGCCGAGCACGATCGCCAGCTCGATGTCGGCGACCGAGACGTCGTCGCCGAGCGTGAGGACGTCGGGGAGGTCGCCGAGTGCGGCGATGAGCTCTTCCCGGTCTTCGGCGGTGACGACGGGGCGCGCGCCGGCGGAGGAGAGGGCGTCGAGGACGCGCTGCGCAGCCTCCACCGTGTCATCGCGGCGGGCGTGCGCGACGACGAGGATGTGACGCTCGTCGATCATCGCTCTCCTGCCAATCGGCTGACCGTGCTCAACCATTCTGTCGGATTGGTCCCCCGGTCAGCCGCGAAGTGCACGACGAACTCGGCATTGCCGTGCGTGCCGACCAGTGGGGAGGAGATGACGCCGAGCGTGCGCAGGCCGAGGTCCCAGGCCGCCCAGAGCAGGCCGGTCACCGCGTCGGCGCGGAGCCCGGCATCCGTCACCAGACCACCGCGCACCGCGGTGCGCCCGACTTCGAACTGCGGTTTGACCAGCAGCACGGCGTCGGCGCCGTCGGCCATGACGTCGCGGATAGGCCCGAGCACGTGGGTCAGGGAGATGAACGACAGGTCGGCCGTCACGACCTCGGGCGCCGCGTCGACGCGGGAGGCGGCGCGCAGAGTCTCGGGTGTGAGGTCGCGGGCGTTGAATCCCTCGATCACGATCACGCCCGCATCAGAGGCGACCGATGCTGCGACCTGCCCATGACCGACGTCCAGGGCGATGACGGGCTCCGCCCCGCGCTCGCGGAGCACCTGCGTGAAGCCTCCCGTCGACGCACCGAGATCCAGGGCCCTCCGACCGGCGACGGAGACCCCGAAGGCGTCGAGTCCGGCGATGAGCTTGTGCGCGGCGCGGCTGACGTAGTGGTCCGCACCCGCCACCACCAGCACGCTCTCATCCGTCACCGGGGCGGAGGGCTTGACCACGCCGCGTCCGTCGACGGTCACCAGGCCCTCGGTGATCAAGGTGGCCGCGTGTGTGCGCGACCGCGCCAGCCCGCGGCTCGCGAGGGCGGCGTCGAGCCGCTGCGATCCGGCGGTCACCGTGGCGGCGCGGACTCGAGCCGCTGGGCGAGCTCGTCGTGGAGCGCGGCGTACGCGTCGGCTCGAGCCGCCAGCGGCTGCTCCTCGATGACGCGCAGACGGCTGACGAGCTCGCGGGCTTCGTCCGAGGAGGGCGCATCGCTCATGCGCCCAGCGTACGCCGCTACGGCCGGTGGAACGGGTCGTGGTAGAGGCGCTCCGGAACCCGGAAGCCGTAGATCGCGCGTCCGCTCCCCCAGATCGCCGCGGCACCGGCGCGGACGAGGTCGATCGGCCGATCCCCCTCGCTGACGATGCGGATGTCGGCCCCGTCGATCTGCACGGACGCGCCGCGGACGGTCGTCACGTCGCCGTCGGTGGTCGCCCGCGGATACGGCTCGTGCAATTCGCGGAGATCACCCACGATGAAGTCCGGCCGCGAGTCGGGTCCGGCCGCCAGCACGTGCTTGGGCCGGTCGATGCCCGTGAGGACGAGGACGGACGGGATGCCCGCCCGCCGCGCACCGACGATGTCGGTGTCGAGACGGTCGCCGATGAAGAGCGGATGCTGCGCACCGAACCGCGCCACCGCCTCTTCGAAGATGGGTGTCTCGGGCTTGCCGGCGACGACGGCGAGGCGGCCGACCGCCGTGTGGACAGCCGACACGAGCGTGCCGTTGCCCGGCGCGATGCCGCGGGCCTGCGGGATCGTCCAGTCCGTGTTCGTGGCGATCCACGGGATGCCGCCCTCCTCCTCCGGGAGGGCGAGCGCGTAGGCGGCCTCGGCCAGCTGCGCCCACCCCACCTCGGGGGCGAAGCCCTGCACCACGGCCGCGGGTGCGTCGTCGGCGCTGCGCGTCACCGTGAAGCCGGCCTTCTCGACCTCGACGACGAGGCCTTCGCCGCCGACGACGAGGATCTTCGATCCGGCGGCGACGCGCGGCGAGAGGAGCCGCATCGCGGCCTGCGGGCTGGTCACGACGTCCTCGGGGCGGACGTCGAGACCGAGCACGGTCAGGTGAGCTGCCACCGACGCGTCGGTGCGCGACGCATTGTTGGTGATGTAGCCGAGGCGGCGCGTGCGTCCGGCGAAGTTCAGGCTCTCGACCGCATGGGGCAGCGCGCCGGGGCCGGCGTACACGACACCGTCGAGATCCGCGAGCACCGCATCGACGCCGTCGAGCGGAGTCGCCTCCGCCGGAGCCTTGCTTCGGGAGAACAACGCCATCAGCCGCGGCCGCCGTCCTCGGCTGGCGCGTCGCCGAAGTCCCCGTCCGGCGCGTCGTCACCCGGCGCGTCGTCACCCGGCGCGTCCTCGCCCGCCGCGTCCTCGGCCTCGAAGACCTCTTCGACGACGATGACCTCGTCAGACCCTTCGTCCTCGTTGAGTCCGAGCGCGTCCTCAGCGACCTCGGCGCGGGCGCGCCACTGCTCCGCCTCGTCGCTGCGACCGAGCTCCTCGAGAACCGACGCACGGGCGGCGAAGAGCGCCGGGCTCCACTCGAAGGCGCGGTCCGGATCCAACTCGGGGATGTCGAGCTCCGTGAGCGCGCGCTCCGGCTCGCCGAGGTCGAGACGGGCTCCCGACATCGCGATGGCCAGCTCGACCCGAACCTGGGCGGGAAGCGTCGAGCGGTCGACCGATCGGCCGAGCTCGAGGGCGCGGTCGGAGCGTCCGACCCCGCGCTCGCTGTCGACCATGAGGGCGATCTGGTCGTCCTTGCCGGAAATGCGACGGTAGGTGCGCAGCTCGCGCAGAGCAAGCGCGTAGTCGCCGATCGTGTACGCGGTGATCGCGAGCGTCTCGCGCACGATCGCGATGCGTCCGGCCCGGCGGGATGCCGAGACGGCATGCGCGTGCGCACGCTCCGGGTCGTCTTCGATGAGACGGGACGCCATCGCAAGGTGGCGCGCCACCCACTCCGCGTTCTCCTTCGACAGCGTCTTCAGCTCGTTGCGGGCACCCTTGTCCAGGGAGTCGGGCGTGACGTCGTCAGGCAGCACGGGGTCGTCGTGGAACGACCGGACCGGACGAAGCTCGTCCTCCGGGCGGTACTCGCGATCACGACCGGCTCGGGGCGCATGCGACCGCGCCTGCCCGTCGCGCGGCGGATACGAGGTCCGCTCACCATCGCGAGGCGGGTACGACTTCCGCTCACCGTCACGCGGCGGGTACGACCGACGCTCGCCGTCACGGGGCGGGTACGACTTCCGCTCGCCGTCACGGGGCGGGTACGACTTCCGCTCGCCGTCGCGGGGCGGGTACGACTTCCGCTCACCATCGCGGGGCGGGTACGACCTGCGCTCACCGTCGCGAGCTGCGTAGGGCCGGTCACCGTCGCGCTTCTCGTACGGCCTCCGCTCACCATCCCGAGGCGGGTACGACCGACGCTCGCCGTCACGCGGCGGGTAGGACTTCCGTTCGCCGTCACGCGGCGGGTACGACTTCCGCTCACCGTCACGCGGCGGGTACGACCTGCGCTCACCGTCACGGGGCGGGTACGACTTCCGCTCACCGTCACGGGGCGGGTACGACTTCCGCTCGCCATCGCGGGGCGGGTACGACCTGCGCTCGCCATCGCGGGGCGGGTACGACTTCCGCTCACCATTGCGGGGCGGGTACGACCTGCGCTCACCGTCGCGAGCTGCGTAGGGCCGGTCGCCGTCGCGCTTCTCGTACGGCTTCCGCTCGCCATCGCGAGAAGGGTACGACCTGCGCTCGCCATCACGTGGCGGGTACGACTTCCGCTCACCGTCGCGAGAAGGGTACGACTTCCGCTCGCCATCACGTGGCGGGTACGACTTCCGCTCACCGTCGCGAGAAGGGTACGACTTCCGCTCGCCATCACGCGGCGGGTACGACTTCCGCTCACCATCACGCGGCGGGTACGACTTCCGCTCACCATCACGCGGCGGATACGACTTCCGCTCACCATCACGGCCGGGACGCGCGCCACTCGAGGCGTCGCGCGCAGTGAAAGGACGTCTGCCACCCGTAGACCCGGATCCGGAACGCCGTGCGCGATCGTTGCGCTGCTCGTCTTCGGCCATGGGGGATCCATCCTTTTCACTGTGAGGTTGTTAACGCGAAATGGCCACCCGCGGGGTGGCCATTTCGTGTTTTCAAAGAGGTTGTTCGGCGGTGTCCTACTCTCCCACAGGGTCCCCCCTGCAGTACCATCGGCGCTGAGAGGCTTAGCTTCCGGGTTCGGAATGTGACCGGGCGTTTCCCTCTCGCTATGGCCGCCGAAACACTTGTGATGTTTCAATCGTGCACACAACAACAGTTGTTGGTGCGGTTCTCGACCGTACATCGAGAACCACTCAGTGGACGCAAACACCTCAGAACGGTGTGTTATCAAGTCATCGGCTTATTAGTACCGGTCAGCTTCACGTGTTGCCACGCTTCCACATCCGGCCTATCAACCCAGTAGTCTGGCTGGGAGCCTCTCACCATAAATGGTATGGAAGTCTCATCTTGAGGCCGGCTTCCCGCTTAGATGCTTTCAGCGGTTATCCATCCCGAACGTAGCTAATCAGCGGTGCTCCTGGCGGAACAACTGACACACCAGAGGTTCGTCCAACCCGGTCCTCTCGTACTAGGGTCAGATCCTCTCAAACTTCCTGCGCGCGCAGCGGATAGGGACCGAACTGTCTCACGACGTTCTAAACCCAGCTCGCGTACCGCTTTAATGGGCGAACAGCCCAACCCTTGGGACCTACTCCAGCCCCAGGATGCGACGAGCCGACATCGAGGTGCCAAACCATGCCGTCGATATGGACTCTTGGGCAAGATCAGCCTGTTATCCCCGAGGTACCTTTTATCCGTTGAGCGACAGCGCTTCCACAAGCCACTGCCGGATCACTAGTCCCGACTTTCGTCCCTGCTCGACCTGTCAGTCTCACAGTCAAGCTCCCTTGTGCACTTACACTCGCCACCTGATTACCAACCAGGTTGAGGGAACCTTTGGGCGCCTCCGTTACTTTTTGGGAGGCAACCGCCCCAGTTAAACTACCCACCATGCACTGTCCCTGAACCGGATCACGGTTCGAAGTTAGATATCCAGAGTGACCAGAGTGGTATTTCAACAATGACTCCACATGAACTGGCGTCCACGCTTCAAAGTCTCCCACCTATCCTACACAAGCCACACCGAACACCAATACAAAGCTATAGTAAAGGTCACGGGGTCTTTCCGTCCTGCTGCGCGTAACGAGCATCTTTACTCGTAATGCAATTTCGCCGAGTTCGCGGTTGAGACAGTTGGGAAGTCGTTACGCCATTCGTGCAGGTCGGAACTTACCCGACAAGGAATTTCGCTACCTTAGGATGGTTATAGTTACCACCGCCGTTTACTGGGGCTTAAATTCTCAGCTTCGCCTTGCGGCTAACCGGTCCTCTTAACCTTCCAGCACCGGGCAGGCGTCAGTCCGTATACATCGTCTTGCGACTTGGCACGGACCTGTGTTTTTAGTAAACAGTCGCTACCCACTAGTCTCTGCGGCCACCACACCCTTTTCCAGGCAAGCTGGTATAAGTGGATGGCCCCCCTTCTCCCGAAGTTACGGGGGCATTTTGCCGAGTTCCTTAACCACGATTCTCTCGATCTCCTTGGTATTCTCTACCTGACCACCTGAGTCGGTTTGGGGTACGGGCGGCTGGAACCTCGCGTCGATGCTTTTCTTGGCAGCATAGGATCACCCACTTTTTATCCGCATCGTGTCTCAGCCTTAATGAGTGACGGATTTGCCTATCACTCGGCCTACGCACTTGCCCCGGGACAACCATCGCCCGGGTTGGGCTACCTTCCTGCGTCACACCTGTTAATACGCTAACCGCACCAGCATGGGGTCGTGCGCTAGGCCCAACGCTCTCACCCCGAAGGGATCGATGCACTGGGATTCAGGCACTTAGCACCACTGGATTAGCTTGGGCGGTTCTTCGCCGGTACGGGAATATCAACCCGTTGTCCATCGACTACGCCTGTCGGCCTCGCCTTAGGTCCCGACTTACCCAGGGAAGATTAGCTTGACCCTGGAACCCTTGGTCTTTCGGAGGACGTGTTTCTCACACGTCATTCGCTACTCATGCCTGCATTCTCACTCGTGTAGCCTCCACGGCTGGTTCACACCGCCGCTTCGCTGGCCACACGACGCTCTCCTACCCATCAACACGGCTGGACCACGAAGGCCTACCAAAAATGTCAATGCCACAACTTCGGTGACGTGCTTGAGCCCCGTTACATTGTCGGCGCGGAATCACTTGACCAGTGAGCTATTACGCACTCTTTCAAGGGTGGCTGCTTCTAAGCCAACCTCCTGGTTGTCTAAGCAACTCCACATCCTTTCCCACTTAGCACGCGCTTAGGGACCTTAGTTGGTGGTCTGGGTTGTTTCCCTCTCGACTATGAAGCTTATCCCCCACAGTCTCACTGCTGCGCTCTCACTTACCGGCATTCGGAGTTTGGCTGACGTCAGTAACCTTGTAGGGCCCATCGGCCATCCAGTAGCTCTACCTCCGGCAAGAAACACGCAACGCTGCACCTAAATGCATTTCGGAGAGAACCAGCTATCACGAAGTTTGATTGGCCTTTCACCCCTATCCACAGCTCATCCCCTCAGTTTTCAACCTAAGTGGGTTCGGTCCTCCACGACGTCTTACCGTCGCTTCAACCTGGCCATGGATAGATCACTTCGCTTCGGGTCTAGGACATGCGACTGAATCGCCCTATTCAGACTCGCTTTCGCTACGGCTACCCCACACGGGTTAACCTCGCCACATATCGCTAACTCGCAGGCTCATTCTTCAAAAGGCACGCTGTCACCCCTACTAAGGAGGCTCCAACGGTTTGTAAGCAAACGGTTTCAGGTACTATTTCACTCCCCTCCCGGGGTACTTTTCACCTTTCCCTCACGGTACTTGTCCGCTATCGGTCATCTGGGAGTATTTAGGCTTATCAGGTGGTCCTGACAGATTCACACGGGATTTCTCGGGCCCCGTGCTACTTGGGATACTCTTCACGCCAAGACAAGGCATTTCGACTACGGGGTTCACACCCTCTATGACCAGGCTTTCAATCCTGTTCGTCTATACCTTCTTGTCACGCCGGCTGCTCGGCAGAGCAGCCCGAAAAGTCCCACAACCCCGAATACGCAACTCCTGCCGGATATCACACGTACTCGGTTTAGCCTGTTCCGGTTTCGCTCGCCACTACTAACGGAATCGCGGTTGCTTTCTCTTCCTGTGGGTACTGAGATGTTTCACTTCCCCACGTTCCCTCTACCCGCCCTATATATTCAGGCGGGAGTCACTAGGTCGGCACGCCGCCCAGCGGGGTTTCCCCATTCGGACACCCTCGGATCACAGTGTGCTTATCCACTCCCCGAGGCTTATCGCAGATTGCTACGTCCTTCTTCGGCTCCAGATGCCAAGGCATCCACCGTTTGCTCTTAAAGACTTGAAATCACATGAGTTCATCAAAGAATCGGACCACACCCAAAGGTGTGACTCGAAATTGACTAATGATCTTTAAGATCATCAAAACAAGACAACCCTTACAGGTCATCTTGAAGATGCTCGCGTCCACTGTGTAGTTCTCAAAGTACGGGCGGTACCCCACCCCCACCACCATCCGGTGACAGAAGGCAAGGCCCAGAGGAAAGAAGCAACCACCCGAAAGCAGTCACGATCGGTCCCTCAGGACCCAACAGCGTGCATGTGCCACCCCGACCACCCCGAACCTTTCCCACCGCAAGCGGCGTACTCAGCCCGGAACAACCCGAACAGCACCTCGTCATATGTTCCACCCATGAGCTACCAGCGAGAACATTCGTCTCGAACTGGCGCCTGGACAACCACACGACCCCCAAAGGAGGACGCCAGCTGCCAGATGCTCCTTAGAAAGGAGGTGATCCAGCCGCACCTTCCGGTACGGCTACCTTGTTACGACTTAGTCCTAATTACCGATCCCACCTTCGACGGCTCCCTCCACAAGGGTTGGGCCACCGGCTTCAGGTGTTACCGACTTTCATGACTTGACGGGCGGTGTGTACAAGACCCGGGAACGTATTCACCGCAGCGTTGCTGATCTGCGATTACTAGCGACTCCGACTTCATGAGGTCGAGTTGCAGACCTCAATCCGAACTGGGACCGGCTTTTTGGGATTCGCTCCACCTCACGGTATTGCAGCCCTTTGTACCGGCCATTGTAGCATGCGTGAAGCCCAAGACATAAGGGGCATGATGATTTGACGTCATCCCCACCTTCCTCCGAGTTGACCCCGGCAGTATCCCATGAGTTCCCACCATTACGTGCTGGCAACATAGAACGAGGGTTGCGCTCGTTGCGGGACTTAACCCAACATCTCACGACACGAGCTGACGACAACCATGCACCACCTGTTTACGAGTGTCCAAAGAGTTGACCATTTCTGGCCCGTTCTCGTATATGTCAAGCCTTGGTAAGGTTCTTCGCGTTGCATCGAATTAATCCGCATGCTCCGCCGCTTGTGCGGGTCCCCGTCAATTCCTTTGAGTTTTAGCCTTGCGGCCGTACTCCCCAGGCGGGGAACTTAATGCGTTAGCTGCGTCACGGAGACCGTGGAATGGCCCCCACAACTAGTTCCCAACGTTTACGGGGTGGACTACCAGGGTATCTAAGCCTGTTTGCTCCCCACCCTTTCGCTCCTCAGCGTCAGTTACGGCCCAGAGATCTGCCTTCGCCATCGGTGTTCCTCCTGATATCTGCGCATTCCACCGCTACACCAGGAATTCCAATCTCCCCTACCGCACTCTAGTCTGCCCGTACCCACTGCAGGCTGGAGGTTGAGCCTCCAGTTTTCACAGCAGACGCGACAAACCGCCTACGAGCTCTTTACGCCCAATAATTCCGGATAACGCTTGCGCCCTACGTATTACCGCGGCTGCTGGCACGTAGTTAGCCGGCGCTTTTTCTGCAAGTACCGTCACTTTCGCTTCTTCCTTGCTAAAAGAGGTTTACAACCCGAAGGCCGTCATCCCTCACGCGGCGTTGCTGCATCAGGCTTCCGCCCATTGTGCAATATTCCCCACTGCTGCCTCCCGTAGGAGTCTGGGCCGTGTCTCAGTCCCAGTGTGGCCGGTCACCCTCTCAGGCCGGCTACCCGTCGACGCCTTGGTGAGCCATTACCTCACCAACAAGCTGATAGGCCGCGAGCCCATCCCGAACCAAAAAATCTTTCCAACCACCAACCATGCGGCTGTGGTTCATATCCGGTATTAGACGCCGTTTCCAGCGCTTATCCCAGAGTCCGGGGCAGGTTGCTCACGTGTTACTCACCCGTTCGCCACTGATCCACCAAGCAAGCTTGGCTTCACCGTTCGACTTGCATGTGTTAAGCACGCCGCCAGCGTTCATCCTGAGCCAGGATCAAACTCTCCATAAAAAAATGATGCACAACCCCCACCGGAAAAAGGCGAAAAGTCATGCGAGTTCAACCTGACCAAAAGAATGCCATCACTGACAATTCAATTAATCTCAAAGAAATCTCACCAACCAACCCAAAAAAGGATCAGTTGCGAGGTTCATTGGCATATGACAAGTGCACACTGTTGAGTTCTCAAGGAACGGACGCACCCCCCGTCGACACTCGCGTGTCTGCCGGAAGGGCAACTTCACAAACCTACCCCCGATTGGTCATGTCGATCCAAGAGACCGTCCATGTGCTTCGAGAGGCGAACTGCTGCTCGCACTGCTCGGAGGGGGATTTCCATCGTAGACCCGGAGGCCCGCGATCCTCAAGTGGCCCGGCTGAAACCGTTCCAAGGTGAGGCGTGTTCGCCAACGTGAGGGGGTGAAGCTCTGAGCCTCTCGCAACCCTGTGGGGCGAACAAGTAATACGTTACGTCAGGCTCCGGGAGTCGGCAAATCAGGCGTCGTCCCGGGCGTGTCGGATCGCTTCGCGCGCTCCCCCGGCCGCAGCACAGCGCGGCGCACGACGACGACGACGGTGCACAGCAGGAGCGTGAGGACACCCCACACCGCGCACGCCGGCGGCAGCACGCGGTATGCGAGATGCGCGACCGTCCATGTCGGCGACAGCGGACCATAGATGACCAGCCCCGTGCCCCACGCGAGGACGAGGACGGCGGGGAGGGAGAGCCACCAGCTGAACCGCACGGCCACAGGGAGCAGCCGCTCCGGTCCCCAGCCGGCGGGTCTCCTGCGGAGAGCCCACGCAGCCCAGACGGCGATGACGACCAGGCCGACGACGCTCGATCCGTGCTGCAGCCACTTGTAGCCGGTGAGCGGACCCCAGTCCTGGTCGAGCACCGGCAGCAGCTCCGTACCCCAGCGTCCCTCGTGGGTGAACACGTCCCAGGCGATGTGACTCGCCACTCCGAGGGCCAGCGAGATCAGCAGCAGAGCGGTCGAGCGGAGCTTGCTGCCGTCCGTGCCGCCGAACGTCTCCCGCAGTGCGGCGACCGGGCCCGTATCCCAGTCCGCCGGGATCCGGCGCGCCACCGTGCGCGGCAGCAATTCGCGGACGGCCGGACGCAGCAGGCAGCGCCAGACCAGCAGCAGTGCCAGCGCCACGAGCATCGTCACCGGCAGCCAGGACAGGCTGTGCGTGCGGCCGTAGTCGATCCCCCACCCGCGGAGGAACAGCGGGAGGTCGGGCGTCATCGCCCCGATCGCGATGGCCGCCGGCACGAGCGGCGTGCGCACGAACGCCAGCGCGACGACCGCGTGGCTGGCGGTGAAGGGCATGCGCGTCAGCTCGAGGAGACGAAGACGCCGGCGAGCGTCTTCTTCCCGCGGCGCAGCACGGAGGCGCCACCGGGCAGCGCTCCGGCGATGACGGTGTTCTCGTCGTCGACCCGATGCCCGTCCACGCTGACGCCGCCCTGGGCGACGGCGCGCCGCGCCTCGGACAGGCTGGCGGTCAGTCCCGTCGCGACGAGCGCCTGCACGACCGTCGTCGGCTCCGACACCCGGGTGTGCGGAAGCTCCTCGAGCGCGCTGCGGAGGGTCGCGGCATCCAGCGCCGTCAGATCCCCTTGCCCGAAGAGCGCCTCCGAGGCCGCCACGACGGATGCCGCGGCATCCGGACCGTGGACGAACGCCGTCACCTCGCGGGCGAGCCTCTTCTGGGCCTCGCGGCGGAACGGCTCGGCGGCGACGAGCTCCTCGAACTCCTCGATCTCCGCCTTGGAGAGGAACGTGAAGATCTTCAACCGCGAGATCACGTCGGCGTCATCGGTGTTGAGCCAGAACTGGTACATCCGGTACGGGCTGCACATCGCAGCATCCAGCCAGATCGCATTGCCCTCGCTCTTGCCGAACTTCGTACCGTCGCTGTTGGTGATCAGCGGCGTGCCGATGGCATGCACGGACACGCCCTCGACGCGGTGGATGAGATCGGTTCCGCTTGTGAGGTTGCCCCACTGATCGCTGCCGCCGGTCTGCAGCCTGCACCCGTACTGGCGGTACAGCTCCAGGTAGTCCAGACCCTGCAGGATCTGGTAGCTGAACTCCGTGTAGCTGATGCCCGCCTCGGAGTTGAGGCGTGCCGCGACCGCGTCCTTGCGGATCATCGTGCCCACACGGTAGTGCTTGCCGATCTCGCGCAGGAAGTCGATGGCGCTGAGCGGCGCGGTCCAGTCGAGGTTGTTGACCATGCGGGCGGCATTCGGTCCGTCGACGTCGAGGAAGCGCTCGACCTGCGCCCGCAGGTATCCCACCCACTCCTCGACCGTCTCGCGTTCGTTCAGAGTGCGCTCGGCCGTCGGCCGGGGGTCGCCGATCAGGCCGGTGGAGCCGCCGACCAGCCCGAGCGGGCGATGACCGGCCAGCTGCAGACGGCGCATCGTGAGCAGCTGCACGAGATTGCCGAGGTGCAGGCTCGGGGCCGTCGGGTCGAATCCGCAGTAGAACGTGATCGGCTCTCCGCCGAGCATGGTGCGCAGCGCCTGCTCGTCGGTGGACACCTGCACGAGGCCGCGCCAGACGAGCTCGTCCCAGACGTTGTCGAACGACGGATCGTTGGCGGGCGCGGTCGGGATCACTGCGGCTGACACGGGTCGAGGTTATCAGCGGCACCTCCGTCGTCTCGGCCGTCGGACGCGGCGTCTGATGAGGTGACAGGGCTTCAGTGGAAGAGGATGAAGCCTGCAAACCTCAGACGTATCGTCCTGGACCTTACTTATGCTTCATGACATAATCGGCCAGATAGTAAGTCTGTGGACTGGAGCGAGCATGTTCGTCATCACCGCTGACCAGCGCGGCAGCCGGACCAGCGACGATCTCGTGCCCTCCGCGCTCGCCGACGTCACGCGCCGGGCGGGTCGCCGACTCGCACTCGCTCCGGACCGCAACGCCGGCGACGAGGTGCAGGCGGCCACGGACGACGGGCGGACGGCCCTGGACGTCGCCCTCCACCTCGTACGGACGGGCGTCTGGAGCGTCGGGATCGGGGTCGGCGAGGTGCAGCATCCGCTTCCCGACGACATCCGCGCGGCTCGCGGACCCGCGTTCATCCATGCCCGCGATGCGGTCGACCGGGCGAAGCCGTCGCAGTGGCGGCTCGCGCTGACGGCCGCCGACGCCGCGGAGGCCGACGGAGCGGAAGCGCTCATCCGCCTCCTCCTCGAGCTGCGCGAACGCCGAACCGGCCCGGGATGGGAGGTCGCCGATCTGCTGTCCGAGGGTCTGACGCAGAAGGAGATCGCGGCACGGCTGGGCATCACGGAGACGGCGGTCAGCCTGAGGGCGAAGGCCGCGGGACTCCGCGCCGAGGAGGCCGCGATCCCGGCGCTCGCGGCGGTGCTCGACGCGCTGAACCGGCGTCCGGGGCCCATGCGAGACTGACGGAATGGTGCTCGTTCCCGACGCGATCCTCACGGCGATCCTGTCGATATTCCTCTACCTCGCGCTGAGCGGAGCGCTCGCCCTCGTCACCGTGAGCCTGCGCAAGCCCGCGAACGCCCCCCTGATCACCGCGGCCGGCCTCGTGGTGGCAGCGCTGCTCGTCGTGGCCATCGCTCCGGCGAACGTGCCGATCTGGGTCGGTCTGGGGCTCGCCATGCTCGGCACCGCCGTCGCCGTCGTCGGCGGCGACTCGGTCACCCGGCGCATCCTCGACATCGCGACGCGCGGATCGGTCCGCGAGGGCATCGCGGGCGGCATCCTCGTGCAGGCTCCGCCGCGCCCCGGAGCGGAGGACGACCCGTCGGCGATCGCCTCCACGCGGGAGGTCATGCGCGGCGGCACGACGATCGGCTACCTCGAGCGCACCGCCGTCGCCGTGGCCATCATCGCCGGCTTCCCCGAGGCCATCGCGGTCGTCGTGGCGGTGAAGGGCGTCGGACGGTTCTCGGAGCTGTCCGAGGCCCAGTCGCGCGAGCGCTTCATCATCGGCACGCTCTCCAGTCTCCTGTGGGCGGCCGTGCTGGGCGGGCTGATCCGCCTCGCCATCTGGTGACGGCCGTCAGAGACCGAGGGCGTGCGTGACCGCCTGAGCCCGCGCCACGAGTTCCGCGCGCTGCTCGTCGACGCGCACGCCGGCGGTGCCGCCCACTCCGGAGCGGCTCGCGACGGAGCCCTCGATCGTGAGCACATCGCGCACGTCCGGGGTCAGGTCGGCCGAGATGCCCGCGAGGGCGGCGTCGTCCGCCTCGTGGAGCTCGAGCCCCCGCTCCTCGCAGAACTTGACCAGCGCGCCGGAGATCTCGTGCGCCTCGCGGAACGGGCGTCCCTTCCGCACGAGCCAGTCGGCCACGTCGGTCGCCAGTGAGAATCCCTGCGGAGCGAGCTGCGCCATGCGCTCCGTGTCGAACCGCAGCGTGGCGATCATGCCGGCGAAGGCCGGGAGCAGCACCTCTAGGGTGACGACGGAGTCGAAGACCGGCTCCTTGTCCTCCTGCAGATCGCGGTTGTAGGCCAGCGGCAGGGCCTTGAGGGTCGCCAGGAGTCCGGTGAGGTTGCCGATCAGACGCCCGGACTTGCCGCGCGCCAGCTCGGCGATGTCGGGGTTCTTCTTCTGCGGCATGATGCTCGAACCGGTCGAGTACGCGTCGTGCAGCTGCACGAAGCCGAACTCCCGCGTGTTCCAGATAATGATGTCCTCGGCGAACCGCGAGAGGTCGACGCCGATCTGCGCGGAGATGTACGCGAACTCCGCCACCACGTCGCGTGCGGCGGTGCCGTCCATCGAGTTCTCAGACGGACGCGCGAAGCCGAGTTCTTCGGCGACGAGCTGCGGGTCGAGCCCGAGCGACGACCCGGCGAGCGCGCCCCCGCCGTAGGGCGAGACCGTCGCGCGCGCGGTCCAGTCGCGCAGGCGCTCGAGGTCGCGCACGAGCGGCCACGCGTGGGCCTGCAGGTGGTGCGCGAGAAGCACCGGCTGGGCGTGCTGGAGGTGCGTGCGACCGGGCATGATGGCCGCCGGGTGCGCGTCGGCCTGGGCGACGATCGCGTCGACCAGTCGCAGCACGTCGCGCGCGATGACGCGCGAGTGGTCGAGGAGGTAGAGCCGCACCAGCGTCGCGATCTGGTCGTTGCGGCTGCGACCCGCGCGCAGCTTCCCACCGAGTTCGGGGCCCACCTCGACGATCAGCGCCTGCTCCAGCGCACCGTGGACGTCCTCGTCGTCGGGTCCGGCCACGAGCGTCCCGGCGGAGACCGCCGCGGCGAGCGCGTCGAGACCGGCGTGCATGCGCTGCTCCTCGTCGGCGGTGAGGTAGCCCGCCGCCGCCAGAGCCTTCGCGTGCGCGTGGGAGCCGGCGATGTCGTACAGCGCCAGCGCCCAGTCGAAGTGCGTCGAGCGCGAGAGCGCCGCGAGCTCCGGTGAGGGTCCGGAGGCGAATCGGGCGCCCCAGAGGGCGCCGTCGTTCGTGCGGTCGTTGGTCTCGTCGCTCACGATCGACCAGCCTAGCCGCGCGACGGAACGAGGCGAGCGACGCGGTCGAGCACCCATTCGAGGGGTCCGCGGCCGATCAGCAGCGCCCACGCCGTGCACCCGGCGATGGTCGCCAGAGTGATGACGGGGAAGGGATCCAGCGCGCGGAAGCCGCTGAGGTCGCCGGCGTCGCCGAGCACCGATGCCGCCCAGACCGCCCACACCACCAGCTGCGCGGTGTATGCGGTGAGGGGCATGGCTCCGGTGGCCCGCAGGGGCAGCACGACGACACGGAGGCCCGTGCGGCACAGGAGAAGGCAGAGCCCGGTGACGGCGATCGCGAAGCCGCCGGAGCCGATCACCTCGAGCACCCCGCTCGAGTGCGGCGCCGCCGTCCAGACCTGCGCGGCATAGGCGTCCGCGGGGGTGCCGAGCGCAGCATCCGCCCCGTACCCGACCGCGGCCAGAGCGGCACCGGCGCCGACCATCCAGAGCTGCACACGCAGACGGTCGACGCCCGCGCGCGCGATGCCGAGTCCGGCGAGCACGAAGGCGATCCAGACGGTGAACGGGTAATGCCACCCGATCGCGAAGGACAGCGTCTCCCCCGCGCGGCCCGACCAGACCGGCTGCTCGTCGAGGATCGGCTGCACGAACGGCAGGATGACGGCGGATGCCGCGGCGACGACGAGGAGCACGGGGGCGCCGAGGCGGAGGAAGGGCACGGCGAGCACGAAGAGGAGCGCGTAGGCGGGGAGGATGACGTACACCGGGACGCCGGTGAGGATCAGTGCGATCCCGAGGATCCAGAGGACGGCGGCCCGCACGAGCAGGCGGAGCCGTGCGACGCGGAGGGCATCACCCGTCCGCCGCCGACGGCCGCCCGTGGCGAGCCCCAGCGACACGCCGGCCAGGGTCGCGAAGAGGATCGACGACCGTCCGTCCACGACACCCGCCCAGGTGGACGGGTCGCCGAGGACGAGGATGGGGACGATCAGCAGGTGGGCCGCCAGCATCCCCACGACCGCCAGCCCGCGCGCGAGGTCGACACCGGCGACACGGTCCGCGCCGTCGATGCGATCGAGGTTGCGCTTGAGCAGGCCGCGGGTCGGGGCGACGGCGGTCCTCCCGACCGCCGTCACCCGTGCCCGCCGACCCGGCTCACGGCTGTCGGAGCAGCCAGACCAGCAGCGCCTTTTGGGCGTGGAGGCGGTTCTCCGCCTCGTCCCAGACGACGCTCTGCGGGCCGTCGATGACGTCCGCGTCGACCTCGTACCCGCGGTCGGCGGGGAGGCAGTGGATGAAGATCGCCCTGGGGTCGGCCAGGTCCATGGTGTCCTGCGTGACCTTGTAGCCGCCGAGATCGCGGAGGCGTGCGAGCTTCTCCTCCTCCTTGCCCATCGACACCCACGTGTCGGTCACGATGACGTCGGCACCGGCGGCCGCCTCGTTCGCATCGGTCAGGAGCGTGACGGAACCGCCGGTCTCGGCGGCTCGGCGGTCGGCATCGGCGATCACGTCCTCGCGCGGTGCGTAGTCCTCGGGCGAGGCGACGCGCACGTGCATGCCGGCCGTGACGCACGCGAGCACGTACGAGTGCGCCATGTTGCTGCGGCCGTCGCCGAAGAACGCGAGGGTGAGGCCGGCGAGGTCGCCCTTGTGCTCGCGGATGGTCAGCAGGTCCGCCAGCAGCTGGCAGGGGTGGAAGTCATCGCTCAGCGCGTTGACGACGGGCACCCGCGTGCCCCGTGCCATTTCCTCGAGCCCCGCCTGGGCGTAGGTGCGCCACACGATGGCGGCGACCTGGCGCTCGAGCACGCGGGCCGTGTCGGCCGGGGTCTCCTTGCCGCCGAGCTGACTGTTGGCGGTGGAGATGATGAGCGGCGACCCGCCCAGGTCGGCGATGCCCACCGCGAAGGAGACGCGCGTGCGCGTGGAGGACTTGTCGAAGATGACCGCGACGGTCTGCGGTCCTGCGAGGGAGCGGTCGGACCAGCGGTCCTTCTTGAGCTCGAGGGCGAGATCGAGGATCTCGCCCTGCTCGGCCTGCGTCAGGTCGTCGTCGCGCAGCAGGTGACGGGTCATGCCGGCACCGCCCCGGAGACGGGGGCAGCGTCCGCCGACTCGAGGAGCAGCGCGTCCTCGACGGACGCGAGGGCTGCGGCGAAGAGGCGGAGGAACTCTTCGACGTCCGCATCGCCGATCGTGAGCGGCGGCACGAGGCGGATGGTCGTGTCGTTCGGCGCGTTGACGATGAGCCCGTGCTCCTGGGCGGCCGCAACGACGGCTTTCGCGACGGGATGCTGCAGCGCGACGCCGATGAGGAGGCCCTGGCCGCGGCATCCGGCCACCAGCGACGACCCGATCGCGGCGATCCCCTCGCGCAGCTGCGCGCCGCGTCGCGCCGCGTTGCGCACGAGGTCGGCGCGCTCGATCTCGGCGAGGACGGCGCCGGCCACCGCGGTGCCCAGGGCGTTGCCGCCGAAGGTCGAGCCGTGGGTCCCGGGGTAGAACAGCTCGCTCGC
This sequence comes from Microbacterium jepli, assembly GCF_047237905.1. Classification (NCBI taxonomy): domain Bacteria; kingdom Bacillati; phylum Actinomycetota; class Actinomycetes; order Micrococcales; family Microbacteriaceae; genus Microbacterium; species Microbacterium jepli. The sequence goes on from NZ_JBDFLW010000005.1 coordinate 2,325,576, forward strand.
CGCGCCGAAGGTGATGAGTGCGCCGATGGGGAAGCCGCCGCCGATGCCCTTGGCGACCGTGATGGCGTCGGGGATGATGCCGGCGTGCTGGAAGCCGAACCACTCCCCCGTGCGCCCGGCGCCCGTCTGGATCTCGTCGACGATGAGCAGCGCGCCGTGACGCTCCGTGAGGGCGCGCGCGGTCTCGAGGTAGCCGTCGGGCAGGGGCATGACACCGGCCTCGCCCTTGATGGGCTCGACGAACAGCGCGGCGACGCGATCGTCGATGGCATCCTCCAGCGCCTCGATGGTGGAGTCGATGAACTCGACACCGGGCACCATGGGCAGGAACGGCTCCTGCATCGCCGGCTTCCCGGTGAGGGCGAGCGTGCCCATGGTGCGGCCGTGGAAGGCGTTCTTGAGCGACAGGATGCGGGTGCGACCGCTCGCCGCGCCGTGCAGGCGCGCGAGCTTGAACGCCGCCTCGTTGGCCTCGGCGCCGGAGTTGCCAAAGTAGACCCGGCCGCTCTCGCCGGTGCCCGCGAGCCGCTTCAGCCGGCCGGCCAACGCGAGCTGGGGCGGCGTGGCGAAGTAGTTCGACACGTGCGCCAGCGTTGCGGCCTGCCCGGCGATGGCCTCCACGAAGACCGGGTGGGCGTGCCCGAGGGAGTTGACGGCGATCCCGGCGAGGAAGTCGAGGTACTCACGCCCCTCGGCGTCCCAGACCCGGGCGCCCTCCCCTCGCACGAACATGGCCATGCGGTCTCCGAAGCTCCGCACGAGGTCGCGCCCCGCGTCGTCCTGCCACGTCGGACCTGCCTGTTCAGCCACCGCGCACCACCTCTGTTCCGATTCCCTTGCTGGTGAAGATCTCCACGAGCACCGAGTGCGGCACCCGCCCGTCGATGATCGCCGCCGTCTCGACGCCGCCCTCGACGGCGTCCAGGCAGGCCTGCATCTTCGGGATCATGCCCGACTCGAGCTTCGGCAGCATCGCGCGCAGCTCGGTGGAGGTCAGGTGGGAGACGAGCGAGTCGCGGTTCGGCCAGTCGGCGTAGAGACCGGCGACGTCGGTGAGGACGACGAGCTTCGCGGCGCCCAGGGCGACCGCGAGGGCGGCGGCCGCGGCATCCGCGTTCACATTCAGAGAGTTGCCGGGGTGGTCGAGATCCGGCGCGATGCTGGAGACGACCGGGATGCGCCCCGCGTCGAGCTGGTCGAGGATCGGCTGCGGGTCGACCTCGGTGACGTCGCCGACGCGACCCAGGTCGTGCTCGACGCCCTCGATGACCACGCCCCGACGGCGGCCGCCGAAGAGGCCGGCGTCTTCTCCGGACAGCCCGGTGGCCAGCGGTCCGTGCGCGTTGATCTTCGCCACGAGCTGCGGGTTGATCTGACCCGTGAGCACCATCCGCACGACCGAGATGGCTTCGGTGCTCGTGACGCGATAGCCGCCCTTGAACTCGCTGGGGATCGCCAACCGGTCCAGCATCGAGGAGATCTGCGGGCCGCCGCCGTGGACGACGACCGGTTTCACGCCGACGTAGCGCAGATAGGCGATGTCGGCGGCGAACGCCTCCTGCAGCTCGTCGCTGATCATCGCGTTGCCGCCGTACTTGACCACCACGACCCGGTCGCGGAACTGCCGCAGCCACGGCAGCGACTCGATCATCGCGGCGGCCTTGACGCTGGCCTCGGCCGGGTCGGTGTCCTGGAGGTCGATGCCGGTCATGAGGCGTACGCGCTGTTCTCGTGGACGTAGTCGTGGGTGAGGTCGTTGGTGAGGATCGTCGCCTCGGCGTCGCCGACCCGCAGGTCGATGACGAGGTCGGTGGCGCGGGGCGTCAGGTCGACCTCCTCGCGCGGCCGGTCGGGGCCGCCCCCGGTGCAGACGCGGACGCCGTTCATCCAGACGTCGACGTCGTAGGGGTCGAAAGCCGCGTCGGTCGTGCCGATCGCGGCGAGCACGCGCCCCCAGTTCGGGTCGTTGCCGAAGATGGCCGCCTTGAAGAGGTTGTTGCGGGCCACGGAGCGGCCCACCTCCACGGCGTCGTCCTCGGATGCCGCGTGCACCACGTGGATGGAGATGTCGTGGCTCGCGCCCTCCGCGTCGGACTGCAGCTGCTCGGCGAGGTCGAGGCACACAGCGGCGAGCGCGTCGCCGAAGGCGTCGGCGTCGGGAGTGATGCCGCTGGCACCGCTCGCCAGCAGCGTCACCTGGTCGTTGGTCGACATGCAGCCGTCCGAGTCGAGGCGGTCGAAGCTCGTCCGCGTCGCGCGGCGGAGATGCTCGTCGGCCTGCTGCGGCGTCAGGACGGCGTCGGTGGTGATGACGACGAGCATGGTGGCGAGGCCGGGGGCCAGCATCCCGGCGCCCTTCGCCATCGCGCCGACGACCCAGCCGTCGCGCTCGAGCACGACGCGCTTCGGCCGCGAGTCGGTCGTCATGATGGCCAGGGACGCGTCGACGCCGCCGTCGGAGCCGAGCGCCGCGATGGCGTCCTCGGTGCCCGAGAGCACGTTCGCGCGGAAGGTTTCGTCGCCGACGCCGATGAGGCCGGTCGAGCAGACCTGGATGTCCCCGGCGCTCACCCCGAGCAGCTCCGCGGCCTTCTCGGCCGTCTGGTGGGTGGTCTGGAACCCGAAGCTGCCGGTGAAGCAGTTGGCCCCGCCGGAGTTCAGCACGATGGCCTCGACCACCCCGTCCTGGATCGCCTGCTGCGACCAGATGATGGGATTGGCCTTGGCCCGGTTGCTCGTGAACACCGCGGCGCCCACCTTGAGGGGGCCGCGGTTCACGACGACGGCGAGGTCCGGCTTGCCGGTCGACTTCAGACCCGCGACGACGCCGGCCGCCTCGAATCCCTGGGGCGCGGTGACGCTCACGGCGCGACTCCGTTCACGGTGAGGGCGCGGTCCTCGGGCAGGCCGAGCGCAATGTTCATGGACTGGACGGCGGCCCCCGCGGTGCCCTTGGCGAGGTTGTCGACGGCGGTGACGACCTCGACGCGCCCGGCGTCGCGGTCGATCGCGATGCCCATGAGCGCGGTGTTCGCGCCGAGGACGTCGGCGGTGCGGGGGAACTCCCCCGCGGGCAGCAGCTGCACGAAGGTCTCGTCGCCGTAGGCCGCCTCCCACGCGGCGCGGACGTCCGCGTCGGAGACGCCCTCGACGAGCGGGGCGCTGGAGGTGGCGAGGATGCCGCGGGACATGGGCACGATGACGGGTGTGAAGGAGATGCGGATCGGGGCGTCCGGCGCTCCCGCGGGGCGCGCCGCGCGCAGCGCCTGGCGGATCTCGGGGATGTGCCGGTGGGTGCCGCCGACGGCATACGGGTTGGCCGAGCCGAGGATCTCGCTCGCCAGCAGGTTCGGCTTCAGGCTCTTGCCGGCACCGCTCGGCCCCACCGCGAGCACCGTGACGATGTCGGCGGTGTCGATCACGCCGGCCGCCACTCCGGGGGCGAGGCTGAGGCTCACGGTGCTGGCGTTGCAGCCGGGGGCGGCGATGCGGGATGCCCCGATCAGCCGTTCACGCTGGACTCCGCCGCCGACGGGCAGCTCGGGCACGCCGTAGACCCACGGATCGTGGAAGGAGCCTCCGTAGAAGCGATCCCAGTCCTCCACCGACTCCAGTCGGTGGTCGGCGCCCGCGTCGATGACGAGCGCCGTCTCGGAGAGCGCGTCGGTGTACTGGCCGGACTGTCCGTGCGGGAGGGCGAGGAAGACGATGTCGTGACCGGAGAGCACCTCCGGGGTGGTCTCCTGCAGCTCGAGGTGACGCAGCGACCGCAGGTGCGGCTGGTGCGCGACGAGCGGCTGCCCGGCGTTGGAGTGCGCCGTGACGGTGCGGATCTCCACGTCGGGGTGCGCGGCGAGGATGCGCAGGATCTCGCCGCCGGCGTAGCCGGAGGCGCCGGAGACGGCGACCGAATAGGTCATGGATTCCACCTTAAGGTGCGGGCGCCTGCACGCGAGGCGGCGCGGCGCGGGATGACGGGCGGGAGCGAGGGCGGCGACGCACTCGAACCCGCCGGCACGGCGGAAGAGCGGGTCGTCGCCTAGAGTCGGCGTCCGGCCCGGCGTCGGCGCGCGGGAGCGATGCTCACGGGGAGCATCTGCAGGTCCGGGGCGGCCGAGGGCATGCGCCGACGATAGCGGCAGTCGCGGCGGTCGGCCAAATCAGGCGATGTCGCCGGTCGGGCCGGTGTCACGCCGGCGCGCGTCGTGCTCCGCCCGGTGGTCGGCGAGGAGCACCTCCTCCTCGGCGCGCGTGAGCCCGCTGCGGCGGTCCCGGTCCAGCCCCCGCGCACGCTCGTCGGCCAGGGTGTCGGCGAGGGTGACGCGCAGGTCGCGGAGCGTCCCGCCGAGCAGTCGGTAGACGGTGTTGGTGCGCGTCGTGAAGCCGGGCATGTCGCGCGGCAGCCACAGCGGCAGCGATCGGGGACCGGCCCAGTGCTGCACGTCGTGCTGCTCGAGCCACGCGTCGTCCGCGACGACGAGCTCACCGGTGTGACCGGCCGTCTCGCGGGCGAGCTCCAGCAGACGCGCGAGCGGCACGGGGTCGCCGACCGCGTTCATCGTGCCGACCCAGCGCTCGCGCCCCAGGGCGACGATCTCGTCCGCCAGATCCCGCACGTCGATGACCTGCGCCATCCGGTCGTCGCCCTCGGGGAGGAGGACCGGCTCTCCCCCGGCGAGCGCGAAGCGGGCGGGCCAGTAGCCGAAGCGGTCGCTCGGATCGCCGGGGCCGACCACCAGACCGGGGCGCACGACCGCGGCACGGCCGCCGAGGGCTCGGCGGACGGACGCCTCGCAGGCCGCTTTCGCGCGGGCGTAGTCGTACGGCTCGCCCGCCTCGGCGGGGTCGGCGAGCGCCGCGCCCTCGTCCTGCCCGGCGACGTCCGACGAGGCGTAGACGGAGACGCTCGACACGTACGTCCAGTGCCGGGTGCGGCCGGCGAGCGCGGTGAGGGCCGCCTCCACGTGCGCGGGGTCGGACGAGACGTCCAGCACCTCGTCCCACTCGCGATCCGCCACGCGCGCGTACGCCGCGCGGTGCTCGCGGTCGGCGGCCACGAGCGCGGCACCGAAGGGGGCTTCGCGCGCGCCGCGGGCGAGGCAGGTGACGCGGGCTCCGGCATCCATCCACCGACGGGCCGTCGCGCCGCCCAGCCAGCCTGTTCCACCGAGGATGAGGACGTCGGTCATGTCCCCATCCCAGCAGAGCGGATGCCGCGGCGCGAGGCCCCGGCTACTCGCGCAGGGTCGCGCCGAAGCGCTGGGCGGCGACGGCGACGCCGGCCAGCTTCGACTCCGTGGCCTCCGCGGCGGTCAGCGTGCGGTCCGGAGCCCGGAAGCGCAGGGCGAAGGTGAGGCTCTTCGCACCCTCCGGCACCCCCGCGCCCCGGTAGTCGTCCACCAGGCGCAGCGACTCCAGCAGCGCGCCGGCACCGTCGTGCAGAGCCGCGCCGACATCGGCCGCGGGCACCTCGGCATCCAGCACCAGCGAGACGTCCTGGGTGGCGGCCGGGAAGCCCGAGAGGGATGCCGCGACCACGCGCTCGCCCGCGAGCGACAGCGCGAGGTCGAGGTCGAGCTCGGCGACGATCACCCGTCCCGGCAGCTCGGCCGCCTCCGCCACCGCGGGCAGCAACTCGCCGGCGTAGCCCACCTCCCTGCCGTGCACCGACAGCACCGCGGTGCGTCCCGGGTGCAGGGCGGCGCGGCGGGTCTGGGCGACGTCCACCGTCACCCCGGCGGCGGCGGCGATCGTGCGGACCGCGTCCAGCGCGTCGGCGACGTCCGCGGCGACGGACGGGTGACCGGGCTGCTTGGGCGAGACGTTGCCCGTCAGGAGCACCGCCACGTGCCGCGGCTGCGGCGGGATCGCGTCATCGAGCGCGGCGAGGGTCGCCGCATCCGGCCGCGTCGCCAGCGGCGGCACGGTGTCGGTGCCGTAGGTCACGCCGGGCGCGGGGAGGAAGACCATGCCCGTCTCGAAGAGGGCGAGGTCGGTGAAGCCGCGCGAGACGTTGCGGTGCGCGACCTCCAGCAGACCGGGCACGAGCGAGCGGCGCAGGAACGGCGACTGCCCGTCGAGGGGGTTGGCAAGCTTGATGCTCGGCAGGTGCTCCCCCGACTCGGAGCCGTGCAGGTCGTTCGCGGCCTCGGTGGTGAACGGGAACGACGGCGTCTCGACGTAGCCGGCCGCAGCCAGGGCGTTCGCCGTTCGGCGCCGACCCTGCTGGGCGAGCGTGAGCCCGCGACCCGAGGGCGGCGTGGGCAGCATCGAGGGGATGCGGTCGTAGCCCTCGATGCGGGCGACCTCCTCGGCCAGCGTCCACCTGTCGGTGAGATCGGGTCTCCACGTCGGGGGCGACACGGCCCAGCCGTCGGCACCGGCTGTGACGCGGCATCCGATCATCTCCAGCGCAGCGACGATCTCCTCCGGCGTGTAGGCGACGCCGATGAGACCCGGGACGAAGCCGCTGGGCAGGTCGATGCCCGGCGTCTCGTACGCGCGCAGCAGCGCGCCGCCGGCGCGCGTGTCGGTGCCGCCCGCGTAGGCCACCATGAGCTCGGCGACGCGCGCGGCGGCCACGAACGCGATCGCCGGGTCGACACCGCGTTCGAAGCGACGCGAGGCCTCCGACGGCAGCTTGTGGCGCCTCGCCGTGCGGGCGATCGACACGGTGTCGAAGGTCGCCGCCTCGATCAGGACGTTGCGGGTGGCATCCGTCATCTCGGTCGTGCCGCCGCCCATGACACCGGCCAGGCCGATGGGGCCGGACTCGTCGGTGATGAGGAGGTCCTCGGGGTCGAGCGTGCGCACCTTGCCGTCGAGCGTCTCGAGGGTCTCGCCCTGCTGCGCGCGGCGCACGGTGATGCCGCCGGTGAGGCGATCGAGGTCGTAGCCGTGGATCGGCTGACCGAGCTCGATCATCACGTAGTTGGTGATGTCGATGAGGATGCCGAGCGAGCGGATGCCGGCCAGCGTCAGGCGGGCGACCATCCAGGCCGGCGTCGGCTTGGTCGGGTCGACGTCGCGCACGATGCGGGCGACGAACTCCGTGGCCCCCTCGCGTCCGCGGATCGGCGCCCGGTCGTCGACGGCGACCGAGAACGCCTGCTCGTCGTGGAGGTTGACCTCTCCCCACGGCCGCAGCCCCGGGTCACGGAAGGCCGCGCCGGTGGCGTGGGAGTACTCACGGGCCACGCCGCGCACCGACAGGGCGTAGCCGCGGTCGGGGGTGACGTTGATGTCCACGGCCACGTCGTCCAAGCCGAGGAGGGCGATGGCGTCGGTGCCGACGGGTGCGTCGATTCCGAGCTCGACGAGGCGAAGGATGCCGGAGTGCTCGTCGCCGAGGCCGAGCTCCTTGGCCGAAGCGATCATGCCGTCGGACACGTGACCGTAGGTCTTGCGCGCGGCGATCGGGAAGGGCCCGGGCAGCACGGCGCCCGGGAGCGTGACGACGACCTTGTCACCGGCGAAGAAGTTGCCGGCGCCGCAGACGATGCCGCGCACTCCCCCCTCGGCCTCGCCGACGTCCACCTGACACCAGCGGATCGTCTTGCCGTTGGACTGGGGCTCGGCGTCGAAGGACACGACCTCGCCGACGACGATCGGCCCGGTCAGCTCGAAGCGATGGACGTCCTCCTCCTCGAAGCCGACGCGCACGAGATCTGCGAGCACGGCCTCGGGCGTGACGTCCGCCGGGAGGTCGACGAACTCGCGGAGCCAGGACAGCGGAACGCGCATCAGACCACCATCCCGAACTGCTCGCTGAAGCGGACATCGCCCTCGGCCATGTCGCGCATGTCCTGCACGTCGCTGCGGAACATGAGCGTCCGCTCGATCCCCATGCCGAACGCGAAGCCGGAGTACTCCTCCGGGTCGATCCCCGCCGCGCGCAACACGTTCGGGTTGACCATGCCGCAGCCGCCCCACTCGATCCAGCGGGCGCCGCCCTTGAAGGTGGGATGCCACAGGTCGAGCTCGGCGGACGGCTCGGTGAAGGGGAAGTAGTTCGCGCGGAAGCGCGTCTTGGCCTCGGGCCCGAACAGCACGCGCGCGGCGTGGTCGAGGGTGCCCTTGAGGTGCGCCATGGTGATGCCCTTGTCGATGACGAGCCCCTCGAACTGGGTGAAGACGGGCAGGTGCGTGGCGTCGAACTCGTCGGTGCGGTAGACGCGGCCGGGGCAGAGCACGTAGATCGGCAGGTCGCGCTCGAGCATGGAGCGCACCTGCACGGGGCTCGTGTGCGTGCGCATGACGAGGTGCCGCGAGACCGGATCGACGAAGAACGTGTCCTGCATCTGACGCGCCGGGTGGTCGACGTCGAAGTTCAAAGCGTCGAAGTTGTACCACTCGTGCTCGAGCTCCGGCCCCTCGGCGATCTCCCACCCCATGCCGACGAAGATGTCGGCGATCTGCTCCTGGAGGAGGGTCATCGGATGCCGCGCCCCCACCCGCGCGCGGGACGCCAGGGCCGTCACGTCCACCCGCTCGGCGTCGAGCCGGGCGGCCGTCTCGGCCTCGGCGAGCTCGAGCTCGCGGGCGGCGAAGGCCTGGTTGACGCGTCCGCGGGCCTGTCCCACCAGCTTGCCGAACTCGGCCTTCTGCGCCGGGGCGACGTTGCGCAGCTGCGCGTTCAGGCGGGCGAGGGGCGAGCCCTCGGCGCTGTGCGCGGCGCGGGCCGCCTTCAGCTGCGCGGTGTCGGCTGCGGCGGCCACGGCGTCGATGGCGGCCTGGACCGCGGCATCCACCGCCTCCGGCGTGATGGGCGGGTTCTCAGGGGCGTCGGACACGAGAATCGAGTCTACCGACGGCCGCGCGGCCGCCGAGCCCGGCGTCAGGCCTTCAGGTCGGGCGCGTCGCGCTGGGCGACGATGAGGGACGTGTCGGTGATGCCCTCGCGCGTGGGGGCCCCCGCGGTGGGCGCGACCGCCCGCGGAGAGCGACGCAGTCGCTTCTCCACCGTCTGCGCCGCCCAGGACAGCAGCAGGCACAGTCCGATGTAGATGGCGCCGGCGACGATCGCGGAGGGGATGAGCGGCGAGCCGTAGAGCGCGTTCGATCCGAGGGTCTTGGCGAAGTACAGCAGCTCGGGGTAGGTGATGATGAAGCCGAGCGCGGTGTCCTTCAGGGTGACCACGAGCTGGGCGATGATCACGGGGAGCATCGCGCGGATCGCCTGCGGGAGCAGGATCAGCTGCATCACGCCGGCCTTCCGCAGGCCGATGGCGTAGCCCGCCTCCTTCTGCCCGCGCGGCAGCGACTCGATGCCCGCGCGCAGGATCTCAGAGATGACCGCGCCGTTGTAGACGACGAGTGCGATGACGACCGAGAGGTACGAGCCCAGCTTGATGTCGATGACGGGCAGGCCGTAGTAGAGGAACAGCATCAGCACGAGCACGGGGATGGCGCGGAGCACCTCGACGATCGCGGTCGCCGGGATGCGGACCCACGCGTGGTCGGACAGACGGGCGATCGCGAGGACGAAGCCGAGGACGACGGCTCCGACCGCGGCGGACGCGAAGGCCGCCAGCGTGCGCAGGGCGGCGAGGCCGAAGGCCTCCCAGATGGCCGAATACGTGAAGACCGACCACTTCTGGGCGCTGAACTGACCCGTGATGGCGAAGCGCCACACCACGAAGCCCAGGAGGGCGAGCACCACGACGACGGTCGCAGCACCGAGGATGCGGTTGCGGACGATGGCCTTCGGGCCGGGCACGTCGTACAGGACGGAGCTCATCGCGCGACCCTCCACTTGTTCTCGAGGTATCTCTGCACGGCCGCCAGCAGCAGCACCAGGACGACGAAGACGAGCATCACCCACAGGATGACGCCGAAGGCGTTCTCTCCGCGCTCGCTAAGATTGGCGCGGATGGACCCCAGGTTGAGCACCGAGAAGCCGGCGGCGACCGTGGTGTTCTTCAGCAGGGCGATGAGCACGCTCATCATCGGGGGGATGACGGACCGGCCCGCCTGCGGGAGCACGACCAGCGTCATGACCTGGCCGAAGGTGAGGCCGAGCGCCCGGGCCGCCTCTGCCTGGCCGACCGGCACGGTGTTGATGCCGGAGCGGAGCGTCTCCGCCACGTAGGTGGCCGTGTACAGACCGAGCGCGAGGATGCCGAGGATCAGGAAGTTCACGCGGAAGTCGACGAGGAGCGGGGCTCCGAAGGCGAAGAAGAAGAAGATCAGGGTGAGCGGGGTGTTGCGGACGGTGTTGACGTAGAGGGCGCCCACGGTGCGGGCGACCGGGATCGGCGAGACGCGCATGGCGCCGACGATGACCCCGAGCACGAGCGCCAGCGCCCCGCCCGCCAGGAACAGGATGACGGTTCCCCACAGCGCCTCGCCCCACAGGTCGAGGTTGTCGGTGATGATCCCCACAGCGGCCCCTTGTCGCTCTCGTCGATCAGTGTGGTGGGCCTCCGGCCGGCGGGAGCCGGCCGGAGGCGGGTGGCGGCGTCATCCGACACGGGATGACGCCGCCACGGGTCTTACTCGGCCGCGTCGACCTTCGGTTGCGTCGCCTCGACGCCGGAGGCGCCCAGGTTCTTGTCGAAGATCGCGGTCCAGGTGTCGCCGCCGTCGGTCAGCATCGTGTTGACGAACTCCACGAACGCCGTGTCGTCCTTCTGGATGCCGACGCCGTAGCGCTCCTCGCTGAAGACGTCGCCGACGACCTTGAGGTTGTCGGGGTCCTGGGCGGCGTAGCCGATGAGGATGGCCTCGTCGGTGGTCACCGCGTCGACCTGACCGGACTTGAGCTGCTCGACGCACTGCGAGTACGTGTCGAACTCCGTGGTGGTCGCCTCGGGGTGCTCGTCCTTGATCCGCTGGATCGAGGTGGAGCCCGTGGCCGAGCAGACGTTCTTGCCGGACAGGTCGTCGACGCTCGTGATGTCGCTGTCGGCCGCGACCAGCAGGCCCTGGCCGGTGACGAAGTACGGGCCGGCGAAGGAGATCTGGTCCTTGCGCTTGTCGGTGATCGAGTAGGTGCCGACGTAGTAGTCGATGTCGCCGTTGATGATGGCCTGCTCGCGGTTGGCCGAGGGGATCGAGGTGAACTCGATCTTGTCCTCGTCGTAGCCCAGCGACGCCGCGATCCAGCGTGCGATGTCGACGTCGAAGCCGGAGCGCTCGTTGGTGGTCGGGTCGAGGTAGCCGAGACCGGGCTGGTCCTCCTTGACGCCGACCTTGACGCTGCCGCGCTCGGTGATCGCGTCGAAGGTCGGGCTGTCGGCGATCGTGACGTCGGTGGCGACCTCGAACAGGGCGCCGTCGGAGCCGGCGGCGCCGCTCTCCGCCGGGGCGGCCCCGGGCGTTCCGCTGTTGCAGGCCGTGAGCGCGAGCAGCGCGGCGGCGGTGAGTCCGACGCCGGCGATGATGCGGTTGGTGCGCATGTGATGTCCTCCTGGGTTTCGTATGCGTTTTCTTGCTCTCCGCCGACGGTGCATGACGGCGGACGGGTGCGGGCTCAGTGGGTGATGAGCTTGGAGAGGAAGTCCTTGGCGCGATCGGACCGCGGGCTTGTGAAGAACTCTTCGGGCTGGGCGTCCTCGAGGATGCGGCCGTCGGCCATGAAGACGACGCGGTCGGCCGCCTTGCGGGCGAAGCCCATCTCGTGGGTGACGACGATCATCGTCATGCCGTCCTGCGCGAGGCCGACCATCACGTCGAGGACCTCATTGATCATCTCGGGGTCGAGTGCGCTGGTGGGCTCGTCGAAGAGCATCACCTTCGGGTTCATGGCCAGCGCACGGGCGATCGCCACGCGCTGCTGCTGGCCGCCCGAGAGCTGCGCCGGGAGCTTGGAGGCCTGGTGGCCCACGCCGACGCGGTCGAGGAGCACCTGGGCCTCGCGCTCGGCGTCGGCCTTCTTCATCTTGCGGACCTTGATCGGTCCGAGCGTCACGTTCTCGAGGATCGTGAGGTGGGCGAACAGGTTGAAGGACTGGAACACCATCCCCACGTCGGCGCGCAGGTTCGCGAGCCCCTTGCCCTCCTTGGGCAGCTCCTTGCCGTCGATGGTGATCGACCCGGAGGTGATCGTCTCGAGGCGGTTGATGGTGCGGCAGAGCGTCGACTTGCCCGACCCCGACGGGCCGATCACGACGACGACCTCGCCCTTGTGGACGGTCAGATCGACGTCGGTGAGTGCTTGAAAGTCGCCGTAGTGCTTCTGCACGCCGGAGATCACGACGAGGGGCGCACCGGCGGGGGCCGAGGCCTCCGTCGGCGATGAATCGGAGGTCACCATGACCCCAAACTATGTACGGGCTGTGCCGGACGCCAAACGCACGCCGCGACCTTTACCGATCTGTAACAGGGCCGGAACGCGATCGTCAGACGGGGGCGCGCTGCGCGAACGCCGTCTCGTACAGGCAGACGCTGGCCGCAGTGGCCAGATTCAGCGACTCGGCGCTGCCGTAGATGGGCAGACGGAGCGACCGGTCGACCAGCGCGAGGGCCTCGTCGTCGAGGCCGCGTGCTTCGTTGCCGAACACCCACGCGGTCGGTCGGCCGAGGAGCGGACGGGCGGCCAGGAAGTCGCTCCCGCCCACGTCGGCGGCCACCACCTGGAGGCCGGCGCCGCGGGCGAGGTCGACGACGGCGGTGAGCTCGACACCCACCGCCACGGGCAGATGGAAGAGGGAGCCGGTGGTCGCACGCACCACCTTCGGGTTGTACGGGTCCACGGTGCGTCCCGTGAGGACGACCGCGTCGGCGCCGGCCGCGTCGGCGGCGCGGATGATCGTGCCGAGATTGCCCGGGTCGCGGACCTCCTCGCAGACGGCGACGAGGCGCGGCCCCGCGGCGAAGACGTCGCGCACCGACGTCGGCGCCTGCCGCGCCACGCCCACGATGCCCTGCGGGGTGACGGTGTCGGCCATGGCGTCGAGCACCGCCTCGGTGGTGAACTCGATCTCGACCCCGGCGGCGGCCGCGGCATCCCTCACATCGGTGTGCCGCTCCATCGCGGTGGGCGTCGCGAACAGCTCCACCAGCGTCTCGGCACGGTGCGCGAGGAGCTCGCGCGCGGCCTGCGGCCCCTCGAGGAGGAACAGCCCGGTCTCCTCGCGCGCACTGCGCTTGGTCAGCTTCGCCACCGCGCGCACGCGCGGCGAGCGGGGATTCTCCAGCACGGCTTCAGTCTAGGGCGGGCGGCCCGGCCGGACATGACGACGGGGCGCCTCTCCGCAGAGAGACGCCCCGTCGATCAGGATGCCGGTGCTTACGCCTTCTTGGCGTTCACGTCGGTCGGCAGCGCGGCCTTCGCGGTCGCCACCAGCGACGCAAAGGTCGCGGGCTCGTTGACCGCGAGCTCCGCGAGCATGCGACGGTCGACCTGCACGCCCGCGAGACCCAGACCCTGGATCAGACGGTTGTACGTGAGGCCGTTCTGGCGGCTCGCGGCGTTGATGCGCTGGATCCACAGACGACGGAAGTCGCCCTTGCGCTTGCGACGGTCACGGTACGCGTAGACGAGGGAGTGGGTGACCTGCTCCTTCGCCTTGCGGTACAGGCGCGACCGCTGTCCGCGGTAACCCTTGGCGCGCTCGAGGATGACCCGACGCTTCTTGTGGGCGTTTACCGCCCGCTTGACTCTTGCCATGACTTTCTGTTCCTAACGTGCGTCGGTCCGCGTCAGCGGCCGAGGAGCTTCTTCGCGGCCTTGGCGTCGCCCGGGGCCAGGACCTGCTCCTGGTTGAGACGGCGCGTGCGACGCGACGACTTGCCCTCGAGGTTGTGGCGCATGCCGGCCTGCTGCTTCATCAGCTTGCCGCTGCCGGTGACCTTGAAGCGCTTCTTGGCACCCGAGTGGGTCTTCTGCTTCGGCATCTCTTCTTCTTTCGGTTCGGATTCCCGCGGGCGGGAGTCGGTGTCCCGCCGGGGCGGGAGTCTGTGGGGGCTTATTCGGCCGAGGCGGGCGCCGTCGCGGCGGGTGCTGGTGCAGCATCCACCGTCTCGTCGTCCTCGTCGTCGGGTCCACCGGTGCGGGCCGAGCGTGCGGCTTCCTTGTTGGCCGCGCGCTGGGCGTTCTGCTCGGTCTTGACCTCGGACTTGTTCTTGTGCGGAGCCACGACCATCACCATGTTGCGGCCGTCGATGGTGGGGTTGGATTCCACCGTTCCGAACTCCGCGACGTCCTCCGCGAACTTGCGGAGGAGCCGGACGCCCTGCTCGGGGCGCGACTGCTCGCGTCCGCGGAACAGGATCATGGCCTTGACCTTGTCGCCGGACTGGAGGAAGCCCTCGGCGCGCTTGAGCTTGGTTATGTAGTCGTGAGCCTCGATCTTCAGACGGAACCGGACCTCCTTGAGGACGGTGTTCGCCTGATTGCGACGCGCTTCCTTGGCCTTCTGCGCAGCCTCGTACTTGAACTTGCCGTAGTCCATGATCTTGACCACGGGGGGCTTCGAGTTCGGGGCCACCTCGACGAGATCGAGGTCGGCCTCCTGGGCCAGGCGCAGTGCCACCTCGATGCGGACGACGCCGACCTGCTCACCCGCGGGTCCGACGAGGCGGACCTCGGGGACGCGGATGCGGTCGTTGGTGCGGGGATCGCTGATGCGGAACTCCTCTTTCATGCGGGTGATGAGACCGCGACGCGGTCGGCGTCACGGACGCAGGAGGGCATTCCACCCGGCACGACGCGGAGCGCCGGCTCTGCACCCATCACCCGTGAGGGCCTACCTCATCCGGGTGGGACGGGGCGGAGTGCGTGACCCGGTAGCCTGGAACGGCAAGCGCGGGTGGGATGTGATCCTCTTGCGATCCAGGGCGAGAGCCCCGGAGTCCCCTGAAGTTTAGCAGAGAGAACGACGTGCACACGATTCCCGGCAACGACAGCCCGCTCGAGACCCCGGAGGACGCCGCCGACCCGCGTCAGGCCCGGTGGGAGGAGCAGGAGCGCGCCGCCTCGGAGGCGACCCGCGACATCGCCGACGTGCCCGCCGTCGAGGTCATCACGACGGCCGCCGTTCACCTGATGAGCGCCGCCGCCGTCAAGGTCGGCCTCGCGCACGACCCCGACGCGGAGATGGACCTCGACGAGGCGCGCAAGCTCATCAACGCCCTCGCCGGCCTCATCACGGCGGGCGCCCCCGAGATCAGCGACATGCACGCCCGCTCTCTGCGCGACGGGCTCCGGTCGCTGCAGCTGGCCTTCCGCGAGGCCTCCGTCATCCCCGATCCGATCGGCAAGGGGCCCGGCGAGAAGTGGACCGGCCCCGTCAACTGACCGAGGTTCCTCTCGTCAGCCGACCGGCGCCGTCGATCCACGGCCGGTCGTCGGTCGCACGCGTCAGCCGATCGGCGGCTCTGCGGAGCGCACGAGCTTCACGGTGAGCGAGTCCACCAGCACCGCGATGCGGTCATCCGCCGCCCAGCGGCGCGCCAGCCTCGACAGCACGGCATCGAGCTGAGCCTGATCGAGCCCCTCCATGAGCTCGAGGCGGACGACGAGCTCCGGGCCGCGGAGGCGGGCGTCGGGGTCGCCGGGCTGCACGGTCAGGTCGAGCACCGCGAGCTCCCCGGCCACGCTCGCCTGCAGGGCGGAGAAGACGTCGGGCGAGGCGAACGACGGGTCCCACGCCTGCGACTGGGCGATCGCCCACACCGCCGGACGCCGCAGGATGAACTCGGTGTCCGAGCCGGGGTCGATGACGATGAGCTCGCTGTCGTCGTCCGCGGCGGCCAGCGCCGTGCGCACTCCGGGAGCGGGCACGGGGCGAGCCGCGGCATCCCATCGACCCATCGTCTCCACCGATGTGAAGACCGGCAGCACGCGGCGGCCGTCGGGCGCGGCGACGGTGACGATCGACAGCTCCTGGGTCTTGTCGACCGTCAGGCCCGAGGGGGCCACGCCCGTCTCGCCCTTCTGCGCCACGAGTGGGATCAGCAGACGCGCGGAGCGGTAGGCGTCCACGACGTCGGTCTGCGAGCCCTCCCCCGCACGGAAGGCGCGGAGCGCCGCCAGCAGAGCCGGATCGGCGGAGCCGTCGTCACCGGAATGCGGGTTCGACTCGAACGCGCGACCCTCCCACGGCACGCCGGCGGAGTCGCCCGCGTGGTGGCCGTGATCGTGCGGGGGGTCAGCCTCCGGCGACATCGAGCGCCTCGGCCAGGGTGAAGGCTCCGGCGTACAGGGCCTTGCCCACGATCGCACCCTCGACGCCCAGCGGCACGAGCTCGCGCAGGGCGGCGATGTCGTCAAGGCTCGAGATGCCGCCCGAGGCGACCACGGGCTTCGGCGTGCGGCCGGTCATCTCGCGCAGCAGTTCCAGGTTGGGGCCCTGCAGGGTGCCGTCCTTCGTGACGTCGGTGACGACGTAGCGGCTGCAGCCTGCGGACTCCAGGCGGTCCAGCACCGTCCAGAGGTCGCCGCCGTCGCGCGTCCAGCCCCGGGCGGCGAGCGTGGTGCCGCGCACGTCGAGTCCCACGGCGACGGCCTCGCCGTAGCGGGCGATGACGTCGGCGGCCCACTCGGGGTTCTCGAGGGCGGCGGTGCCGAGGTTCACGCGCGTGGCGCCGCTCTCGAGGGCGGCGTCGAGCGACTCGTCGTCGCGGATGCCGCCCGACAGCTCGACGTGCACGCCGCGCACCTGCTTGATCACCTTGCGCAGCACGCCCGCGTTGTTCCCGCGCCCGAAGGCCGCGTCGAGGTCGACGAGGTGGATCCACTGCGCCCCCTGGCGCGCCCACTCGAGGGCGGCGTCGACCGGGTCGCCGTAGCTCGTCTCGCTGCCGGCCTCACCCTGGGTGAGACGGACCGCCTTCCCCTCGGCGACGTCGACGGCCGGGAGGAGGATCAGCTCGGGCGTGGAGGCGAAATCGTTCATGGCTCATTCGTTGCTCGGGGAGACGCCGGACGGGGCGCCCCGGCGTGAGGACACGAGGTCAGAGCGTAGCCGCGCCGAGACCGTCGATCCAATTGGACAGCAGACGGATGCCGGCGGCACCGGACTTCTCGGGGTGGAACTGCGTCGCGGCGAGCGGACCGTTCTCGACGGCGGCCAGGAACGGCGTGCCGTGGGTGGCCCACGTCAGCACCGGAGCCGGGAACGGCGGTTGCACATCGAGGTCCCACTCACGTGCGCCGTAGGAGTGCACGAAGTAGAACCGCTCGTCCTCCAGTCCCCGGAAGAGGCTCGATCCCTCCCCCGCCGACACCGTGTTCCAGCCCATGTGCGGCAGGACGGGCGCGTCGAGGCGGTCGACGGTCCCTGGCCACTCGCCGAGGCCCTCGGTGTCCGTGCCCCGCTCCACGCCGCGTTCGAACATCACCTGCATGCCGACGCAGATGCCGAGCACCGGGCGCCCTCCGGCGAGCCGCCGATCGATGAGCTCGTCGCCGCGACTCGCCCGCAGAGCCGTCATGACCGCTTCGAAGGCGCCGACTCCGGGCACGAGGAGCCCGTCGGCGTCCATCACGAGACCGCGGTCGCTCGTGAGGCGCGCATCGGCTCCCGCCGCGTCGAGCGCCTTGACGGCCGAATGCACGTTGCCGGATCCATAGTCCAGGACCGCGACGAGCGGCCTGCGGGTCACAGGGCGCCCTTGGTGCTCGGTATGCCCGAGACCAGCGGATCGAGGGCCTTGGCCTGCCGGAACGCGCGGGCGAACGCCTTGTACTCGGCTTCGGCGATGTGGTGGGGGTCGCGGCCCGAGAGCACGCGCACGTGCAGGGTCATGGCCGAGTGGAACGCGATGGCCTCGAACGTGTGCCGCACGAGCGAACCGGTGAAGTGTCCGCCGATCAGGTGGAACTCGTAGCCGGCGGGCTCGCCGTCGTGGACGAGGTACGGCCGCCCGCTGAGATCGACGACGGCCTGCGCGAGCGCCTCATCCAGCGGCACGAGGGCGTCGCCGTAGCGCGAGATGCCGGACTTGTCTCCCAGCGCCTCGCGGAGGGCGTCGCCGAGGACGATCGCGACGTCCTCCACCGTGTGGTGGGCGTCGATCTGCGTGTCACCGGAGGCCCGCACCGTCAGGTCGGTCAGCGAGTGCTTCGCGAAGGCTGTCAGCAGGTGGTCGAAGAACGGAACCGTGGTGTCGATGCGCGCGACGCCGGTGCCGTCGAGGTCGAGGCTCAGCTCGACGGTGGATTCGCTGGTGGCACGACGCAGCGACGCCGTCCGGTGCGCGTCGGGACGGGTCATGAGGCCGATCCTACCGAGGCGAGGGCGTCGAGGAACGCGGTGGTCTCCTCCTCGGTGCCGGCCGTCACGCGGAGGTGGTTCGGGATGCCGATGTCGCGGATCAGGATGCCGCGGTCGTAGAGCGCGCGCCAGGTGGCGGCCGGGTCGTCCACTCCCCCGAACAGCACGAAGTTCGCCCAGGACTCGTAGGGCTGGTAGCCCAGGGCCGCGACCGTCGCGGAGATCCGCTCGCGCTGCGCGACGATCTCGTCGACCATCGACAGCATCACCGGGGCGTGACGGAGGGCCGCCGTGGCGGCCGCCTGCGTGAGGGCGCTCAGGTGATACGGCAGACGGACCAGACGGAGCGCGTCGATGAAGGCGGGGTCCGCCGCGAGATAGCCGACGCGGGCACCCGCGAAGGCGAAGGCCTTGCTCATCGTGCGGGAGACCACGAGCCGCTCCCGGTCGGGCAGGAGCGTGACCGCCGAGCGCTCGTCGCGGGGCGCGAACTCCTGATAGGCCTCGTCGACGATCACGATGCCGTCGGTCGCGTCGTAGACCGATTCGATGACGTCGAGTCCCATCGGCGTGCCCGTGGGGTTGTTCGGCGCGCACAGGAACACCACGTCGGGCCGCGCGTCGGCGACCTGACGGGCGGCGTCGTCGGCCGTCACGACGAAGTCGTGTCCGCGGGTGCCCGCGATCCACTCGGCGCCGGTGCCGCGCGTGAGCAGCGGGTACATGGAGTAGGTGGGCGCGAAGCCGAAGGCGGTGCGGCCGGGGCCGCCGAACGCCTGGAGGATGTGCTGGAGCACCTCGTTGGAGCCGTTGCCCGCCCAGATCTGATCGCGCTCGAGACCATGCCCGAGATAGTCGGCGAATCCCTCCCGCAGAGCGCTGAACTCGCGGTCGGGGTAGCGGTTGACCTCACGCAGAGCGAGGGCGATCGCGTCCAGGATGTCGTCGGCGACATCCTGCGGCACCGGGTGGGTGTTCTCGTTGACGTTCAGGGCCACCGAGAGCGGAGCCTGGGGTGCGCCGTAGGGCGTCATTCCGCGGAGATCATCGCGGAGGGGAAGGTCATCGAGACGAACGGTCACCCGTCCCATCGTAGAGCCGTGGGCCTGCCCTCACTCCCCGCGGGCGTACTCGGCGGGAACCGACAGCTTCTGGCCGGCCGTCAGCGTTCCGCTCTCGAGGGCGTTGAGCCGCTCGATCGCCGACACGACGTCACGCGGGTCGGCCGACGGCGCGATCTCCTGGGCGATCGACCACAGCGACTCGCCGGCGCCGACCGTGACCGTCTGGAACGAGCCCGCCGGCATCCCCGCGTCAGGGGTGGCGATGGCGGCGGAGCCGCCCACGACCGCGATGGCCAGGGCGACGGCGGCGGGGAAGGCCGCCGCTGCAGCCAGGACCCGGCGGCCGCGCACGGTGAGGCGCAGGCGCGTCGTGGCGGTCGAGGGGATGGGCGTCGCAGCGATGGTGGTCATGGCTCCTCCTTGGACGGGGAGAGGTTCGCATCCGGCACTCGGCCGGGAGTGCCGGATGCGAATCTCTTTTCCGAAGTTATCTTCGATCTTGTAGGGTGTCAAGCGCATCGATGTCCGCGCATCTTTCGAACACGACACGCGGACGCGTTCAGCGTCGCGGCCCTGGTCTACGGATACGGTTTCGATACGAGTACCCCATCACCAACCTCCGACATTCGAAGACCGATGCGGAGGAGGGCCTCAGACAGGAGACGAAGATGACCGAGCCGGCACAGGCCGACGGAGCGCGCGACAAGCCCCAGACCCGCCGTCGCAAAAGCCTCAGCGACAAGCAGCTCGCCATCCTCGAGGTCATCCAGCGCTCGATCGCCCGTCACGGCTACCCGCCGAGCATGCGCGAGATCGGCGACGCCGTGGGGCTCAAGTCGCTGTCCAGCGTCACCCACCAGCTCAATCAACTCGAGCTGAGCGGCTATCTGCGCCGCGACCCCGGGAAGACGCGCGCGATGGAGGTCCTCATCGACCTGCCCGGCGCCTCCACCGAGAACCCGGCCGACACCGCGCCCGCCGTCGGGGACGCCGCGCTCGTGCCGCTCGTCGGCCGCATCGCCGCGGGCATCCCGATCACCGCCGAGCAGCAGGTCGAGGAGATCTTCCCGCTGCCGCGCCAGCTCGTCGGCAAGGGCGACCTGTTCATGCTGAAGGTCTCGGGCGAGTCGATGATCGACGCGGCCATCTGCGACGGCGACTGGGTCGTCGTCCGCTCCCAGCCCGATGCGGACAACGGCGACATCGTCGCCGCGATGCTCGACGAGGAGGCCACGGTCAAGACCTTCCGCCGCCGCGACGGACACACCTGGCTGCTCCCGCGCAACTCCGCCTTCGAGCCCATCCTCGGCGACGAGGCCACCGTGCTCGGCAAGGTCGTGGCGGTCCTCCGCGCCATCTGAGAAGCCGCCGGGCCGGCCCGCGGGCCGCGCCCGCGCCGCCGCGTACGGTGGACGGGTGACTCAGACACTCCCCTACGGATCCTGGCCGTCGCCGCTCTCCGCCCGTGACGTGGCCGCCGGCTCCCGCCCGGTCGACGCGGGCCGCTACGTGGGCGACGACATCTGGTGGCTCGAGCGTCTCCCCGCCGAGAACGGCCGGTCGGCCGTCCGTCGCCTGACGGCTGATGCCGCGGCGCGCGGCGACGAGCCCGAGACCGTGCTGCCCGCCCCATGGGATGTGCGCAGTCGCGTCCACGAGTACGGCGGCGCGGCATGGACGACGGATGCCACGGGGTCGCTGTTCTTCGTGCACGGGGGCGATCAGCGGGTGTGGCGGGGCGGGGTCGGGGTCGAACCCGTCCCCCTCACGCCCGAGGATCCCCGCGCCCGGTACGCCGACCTGGTGCTCGCGGCCGGACGCCTGCTCGCCGTGCGCGAGGTGCACGCCGGTGCTCCCGTCCCGCGACGCGACATCGTCGCGATCCCGCTCGACGGCTCCGGCGGGACGGACCCGGCCCGTCTCACGTCCGTCGTCGCGGGCAGCGACTTTCTCGCGGCGCCGCGGGTGTCGCCGGACGGGCGGCGCCTCGCCTGGATCGCCTGGGACCACCCCGACATGCCGTGGGATGCCTCGGAGCTACGTGTCGGCGACCTCGATGCGCTCGGCTCCGTCGAATCGTGGCGGACCCTGGCGGGAGGACCGGGCGTTTCCGTGCTGCAGCCGGAGTGGGTCTCCGATCGCGAGATCCTCCACTCCTCGGACCGCACGGGGCGGTGGAACCTCGACCGCACCGACCTCGACGGGCGGTCCGTCGCGGTCGCGCCGGCGGACGCCGACACCGGCGGTCCGCTGTGGAACCTCGGCGCGCGCTGGTTCGCGCCGCTCGCGGACGGGCGCGTGCTGGCCGTCCGCACGGACGGTGCCGATGTCCTGGTCGTCATCGACGGAGACGACCTCCGCGGACTCCCCGCCGACGCCTCCTCGCGCCTTCTCCTGGGCGACGTCCGCGGCACCCGCGTGCTGTTCAGCGGCTCCGGGTCGAGCACCCTCGGCGGCCTCTGGGAGGTGGATCTCGACGATGCCGCACCTGTGCCGCGGCTCGTGCGCGGCACGGTGGACGAGTCACCGGATGCCGCGTGGCTGCCCGTCGCGCAGGAGCTGACCTTCGACGGAGCCCACGGCCCGGTGCACGCCTTCGCCTACCCCCCGACGAATCCCGACGCCGCCGCGCCGGACGGCGAGCTGCCGCCGTATCTGCTCCTGGCCCACGGCGGACCCACGGCGCACGCCTCCGGCGGCGCCGCGATGGACGTGGCGTTCTTCACGAGCCGCGGCATCGGCGTGCTGGACGTCAACTACGGCGGGTCGACCGGCTACGGGCGCGCCTACCGCGAGCGTCTGCGGGGGCAGTGGGGCGTGGTCGACCGCGACGACATGATCGCCGCCGCCGCCGGCATCGCAGCGGCCGGGGTGGCCGACGCCGATCGCCTGGCGATCCGGGGCGGGTCGGCGGGCGGGTGGACGGTGCTCTGCGCACTGACCGCGGGCGACGTCTTCGCCGCAGGCATCAGCCGCTACGGGGTCGCCGATCTGCGCGCCCTCGCCGCCGACACGCACGACTTCGAGGCGCGCTACCTCGACGGTCTCGTCGGCCCCTATCCCGAAGCCGAGGCGGTCTACGTCGAGCGGTCGCCGCTCACGCACCTCGACCGCTTCACGACGCCCATGCT
Source organism: Microbacterium jepli (assembly GCF_047237905.1). Classification (NCBI taxonomy): domain Bacteria; kingdom Bacillati; phylum Actinomycetota; class Actinomycetes; order Micrococcales; family Microbacteriaceae; genus Microbacterium; species Microbacterium jepli. The sequence continues at coordinate 2,347,932 of NZ_JBDFLW010000005.1, forward strand.
CATCGAGCAGGGCACGGAGGATCCGGTCGTGCCGCCGGCGCAGTCCGAGGCGGTGCGCGACGCCCTGGCCGCGCGCGGCGTCGCCCACGCCTACCTGGCGTTCGAGGGCGAGTCGCACGGCTTCCGCCGGGCGGAGACCATCGTCGCGTCGCTCGAGGCCGAGCTGAGCTTCCTCGGCCAGGTGCTGGACTTCTCGCCCGCCGGCGCGCCCGTCCTCCCTCTGGAGGGCGAGCTCCGCGACCGCTGAGCGGACGCAGTCCGCGACCGCTGAGCGGACGCAGTCCGCGACTGCTGAGCGGGCGCAGCGAGACGGAACGTCCCGCCGCGCCCCGCGCTCGGGCCTCAGACCCGGAAGGGCTCCAGATCGGCGGCCAGCCGCTCCGAGACGTAGGCGTGCAGCGCCGTGCCCGCCTCCTCGTGCTCCTGCGAGAGGATGTGGCCCGACTGATGCGCGGCCGCGACGAGATCGCCCCGGTCGTAGGGCACCATCGCGCGCACCTCCACCGCGGGAAGCGGCAGCGCCTTCTCGATGGCGGCCCGCAGGTCGTCGATGCCCTCGCCCGATCGCGAGGAGGCGAACAGTGCGCGCGGCTCCAGTCCGCGCAGCACCATCCGGGTGCCCTCGTCGACCAGGTCGGCCTTGTTGAAGACGACGAGCTCCGGCACATCGCGCGCCCCGACGTCGCCCATCACATCGCGGACCGTCTGCAGCTGCGCAGCCGGGTCGGGGTGCGCGGCATCGACCACGTGCAGGATGACGTCCGCGTCGGCGACCTCTTCGAGGGTCGAGCGGAACGCCTCCACGAGCTGGTGCGGGAGGTTCCTCACGAAGCCGACCGTGTCGGTCAGCGTGTAGACGCGACCGTCGGACGCGGTGGAGCGCCGGACCGTGGCATCCAGGGTCGCGAACAGTGCGTTCTCGACGAGGACGCCGGCGCTCGTCAGCCGGTTCAGCAGGCTCGACTTGCCGGCATTCGTGTAGCCCGCGATGGCGACGGAGGGGATCGTGTTGCGCTTGCGCTCGGCGCGCTTGGCGTCGCGAGCCGGGGCGAAGTCGCGGATCTGACGGCGCAGCTGCGCCATGCGGGTGCGGATGCGGCGGCGATCGAGTTCGATCTTGGTCTCACCCGGTCCGCGCGAGCCCATGCCCGCGCCGCCCGCACCGACCTGGCCACCGGCCTGTCGGCTCATCGAGTCACCCCAGCCGCGGAGGCGGGGAAGCAGGTACTCGAGTTGCGCGAGCTCCACCTGCGCCTTGCCCTCACGGCTCTTGGCGTGCTGGCTGAAGATGTCGAGGATGACCGTGGTGCGGTCGATTACCTTCACCTTGACGACGTCCTCCAGCGCGCGGCGCTGGCTGGGGGCGAGCTCCGTGTCGGCGATGACAGTGTCGGCGCCGAGCGCGCGCACGAGATCGTGGAGCTCCGCCGCCTTGCCTCGCCCCAGGTACGTCGCCGGGTCGGGGTGCGGCCGCCGCTGCAGCACGGCGTCCAGCACGACGGCACCCGCCGTCTCCGCGAGGGCGGCCAGCTCGCGCAGCGAGTTCTCGGCGTCGGTCTGCTCGCCCTGCGGGTGCACGCCGACGAGGATGACGTTCTCGAGACGGAGCTGCCGGTACTCGACCTCGGTGACGTCCTCGAGCTCGGTGGACAGTCCGACGACGCGACGCAGCGCCGCGCGGTCCTCGCGATCCCACTGGTCGCCGTCCGAATCCGCTCCGACGGTGGTCGCCTCGTCCTGCAGCGCCTGCGCGGCTCCGAAGACGCGGATGCCGGAGCGTCCCTCGGCGCGCGACAGCACACGATCCACCGGGTCCACCATCGTCTCGTCGGTGTTCACTGGTGTCGTGGTGTCTGTCATGGGTTCCTTTCAGGACGTCATCGCGACGTCGTCAGACTCTAGCCTCCCCCGCTGGGGGGCCTCTCCGCTACGCTCGCTGGATGGCGAGCGACCATTACTTCACTGCGACGCCTGCGGGACCCGAGAAGCTCCGACGCATTCGCGTCACCCTGGCCGGTCGGCCGTTCGAGGTGACGACGGCGGGCGGGATCTTCAGTCCCGACCACGTGGACTCCGGCACCGAGGTGCTGCTGTCCAGCACCCCTCCGCCACCGCCGGGGGGTCATCTGCTGGATCTGGGGTGCGGTTGGGGCCCGATCGCCCTGTCGCTGGCGCTCCAGTCCCCTCGCGCCACCGTCTGGGCGGTGGACGTGAACGAACGCGCCTTGGACCTCGTGCGGCGCAACTGCGACGAACTGGGCCTCAGTAATGTCAACGCCGTACTGCCGGCGGATGTTCCCGACGGTGTCTCGTTCCGCACCATCCGCTCGAACCCGCCGATCCGAATCGGCAAGAACGAGCTGCACTCCCTTCTCGAGCGCTGGATCCCGCGCCTGGACGAGCGCAGCGACGCCTGGCTCGTCGTTCAGCGCAACCTGGGCTCGGACTCGCTGCAGCGGTGGCTCGAAGCATCCTTCCCCGACGGCTACACGGTGCAGCGCGCGTCGACCGCTCGCGGCTTCCGGGTGCTCAAGGTGCGCAGACACGGCGTCACCGACGCGGGCTCCGACGCCGGCTGACCCCGGCCGTCCTCGCAGGGGCGACCGCCACATGGTCAGGCCAGCGCGACCTGTCCGCTGAAGACGAGGGATGCCGGTCCCGACAGGAGCACGCGTCCGTCGACCATGCGCACGCTGAGCGTGCCACCCGGCACGTCCACCGTCCAGCGGTCGGGCGCGGCGGCGCCGGCCCAGTGGCGCACGGCGAGGGCGGCCGCCGCGACGCCTGTTCCGCAGCTGAGGGTCTCGCCGACACCGCGCTCGAACACGCGCAGGCGGATGGAGCCCACGCCGTGGTGCACCAGCGGATCGCTCGGCACCACGAACTCGATGTTGGCGCCGTCACGGGGGGCCGGATCGAGGAGGGGCTGGACGGCGAGGTCGAGACTGTCGAGCTCCTCAGGACCCGAGAGAGCGACGACCACGTGGGGATTGCCGACGTCGACGCTCAGTCCCGGGCGGGCGACGGGAAGACCCTTCGCCCGGACGAGCACCTCGTCCTCCTCCGTACGCCACTCCCCGAGATCGACCTCGAGGTGCTCCTCGGGGCGCGACACGCGCTTGACGCCCGCGCGCGTGCCGATCAGGAGCGACCCGTCGGCGGGCAGCTCGGCGAGGCCGGTCTCGAGGAGGTAGCGCACGTAGACGCGGATGCCGTTGCCGCACATCTCCGCCGCGGAGCCGTCGGCGTTACGGTAGTCCATGAACCATTCCGCACCCTCGGACGCTGCCTGGTGTCCCTCGAGGATCGACGGGGTCCGCACGACGCGGAGGATGCCGTCGGCGCCGATGCCGAAGCGGCGGTCGCAGAGCGCGGCCACCTGCGCGTCGGACAGGTCGAGATCGCCGTCGGGATCGGGCAGCAGGATGAAGTCGTTGCCGGTCCCCTGCCCCTTCGTGAAGGCGATCGTCTGAGGCATGCCCTCAGTCTACGGGCGCCGTCGCACGGGACCGTGGCGGGACCGACGTGCGCCGGGGCCTCAGTCGGCGATCAGCCGCTTGCCCGTCGTGGTCGTGGAGAACCGCTCGTAGCCGAGCTTGTCGTAAAGACCCAGCACGTCCTCGTTGCCGGGTCGCACCATGAGCTGCACCTTGGGGCAGCCCATCTCCAGCAGCAGCTCCTCGACGTGGGCCAGCAGGTCCCGTGCGATGCCCTCGCCGCGGCGCTGCGGCGAGGAGGCGAGGTAGTAGATCCAGCCGCGGTGGCCGTCGTAGCCGGCCATCACCGACCCGACGATGTCGCCGCCGTCCTCGGCGACGAGGAACAGCTCGGGCTGCACGCTCAGCTTGCGCCGGATGTCGAGGTGGGGGTTGTTCCAGGACCGGGTGAGGCCGGTCTCCTGCCACAGGTCGATGACGGACTCGGTGTCGCGGACGGCGAACGCGCGGATGTGTGTCATGACTCCAGTATCCGGTCCCCGGCGCCGGGGCGCCCGCCCTCGATCCAGCGCGCGTCGCGATAACGGCGGAACCACGACACCTGTCGGCGGGCGTATCGACGGGTCAGCGCCTGGGTCTGCGCGATCGCCTCGGCGCGCGTGAGGGCGCCCGACAGCTGCTCCAGGGCCTGCGCGTAGCCGATGGCGCGACGAGCTGTCACGCCCTCCTCCAGCCCGTCCGCGCGCAGGGCCTCCACCTCGTCTAGAAGTCCTGCGGCCCACATCTCCTCCACGCGCGCGTCGAGGCGCGGTATCAGCTCGGCACGCGCGACCTCGAGACCCACGATGCGGGTGCGCGGATGCCACGGCACCGGCTCCTCGGGCAGCGCGGCTCCGTGCGTGCTCTCTCCCAGGGCCAGGATCTCCAGCGCCCGCACGACCCGGCGTCCGTTGCGCGGGTCCACCTTCTCCGCGGTGACCGGATCGAGTGTGCGCAGCCGCGCGAACAGCTCTCCGGGACCGACCTGCTCGAGCTCCGCCTCGAGCTCGGCACGGACGGCGGCGTCGCGCGGCGGGAAGGCGAAGTCGAACAGGACGCTCGAGACGTAGAGGCCGGAGCCGCCCACCAGGATGGCGTCGGCACCGCGGCCGTGGATGGCGGAGATGACGTCGCGCGCCTCCTGCTGGTATCGGGCGACGGCCGCATCCTCGCGCACCGAGAGCACATCCCAGAGATGGTGCGGGATGCCGCGGCGTTCGGCCGGTGGCAGCTTGGCCGTGCCGATGTCCATGCCGCGGTACAGCTGCATGGCGTCGGCGTTGACGATCTCGGCAGGACGCCCCCGCCGGGCGAGCGCCTCCGCCAGCTCGAGCGAGGCACCGGTCTTCCCCGTGCCGGTGGCGCCGACGACGGCCCAGAGGCGACTGCCGGCCTCCTCGGGCGATGCGTCGGGTGCGCTCACCCGCCGACGCGGAGCGTCGGCAGCCCCAGCGAGACGGCGCGCGGAGCTGACGCGTCGCCCGGCGCGGGCACGGCGCACGACTCGGCCTGCGAGCGGTCCCACGCGTCGCCGGCGCGGGTGCGCCGCACGCGCAGCGGCGCTCCGGGAACGGCGTCCGCGAGCAGGTGGAACGGCGCGCCGTGCGTGGCCGCGACGGTCACGACGTCTCCCGGACGGGGCACGGCGGAGCCGTCGGGCACCCCGAAGTGCACGAGCCTGTTGTCCTGGGCGCGTCCGGTCAGACGCCGGGTCGCGGCATCCTTCTTCCCCTCCCCGGTGGAGACCAGCACCTCGAGCTCCCTACCCACCTGGGCCTGGTTCTCCTCGAGGCTGATCCGCTCCTGCAGAGCGATCAGACGGTTGTAGCGCTCCTGCACGATCTCCTTCGGCACCTGCTCGGCCATGGTGGCGGCAGGAGTGCCCTCGCGGACGGAGTACTGGAAGGTGAAGGCCGTCGCGAATCGCGCCTGCTCGACGACGCGCAGCGTGTCCTGGAAGTCCTCCTCGGTCTCTCCGGGGAAGCCGACGATGATGTCCGTCGAGATCGCGGCGTGCGGCATCCGCGCGCGGACGCGGTCGAGGATGCCGAGGAACCGCTCGCTCCGGTAGGACCGGCGCATGGCCTTCAGGATGCGGTCGCTGCCCGACTGGAGCGGCATGTGCAGCTGCGGCATGACGGCGCGCGTCTCGGCCATGGCGTCGATGACGTCATCGGTGAACGCGGCCGGGTGCGGGCTGGTGAAGCGGATGCGCTCCAGTCCCTCGATCTCCCCCGCTGCGCGCAGGAGCTTGCCGAACGCCTGGCGATCGCCGAACTCGACGCCGTAGGAGTTGACGTTCTGCCCGAGCAGCGTGACCTCGATCGCCCCGTCGTCCACGAGCAGGCGGATCTCGTTGAGGATGTCGCCGGGACGGCGGTCCTTCTCCTTGCCCCGGAGGCTCGGCACGATGCAGAACGTGCAGGTGTTGTTGCAGCCGACGGAGATCGACACCCAGCCGCTGTGGACGGCGTCGCGGCGGGTCGGCAGAGTGGACGGGAAGATCTCGAGCGCCTCGAGGATCTCCAGCTCCGCCTCCCCGTTGTGCCGGGCGCGCTCGAGCAGGCTCGGGAGCGACCCCATGTTGTGCGTGCCGAAGACGACGTCGACCCAGGGCGCCTTCTGCTGCACGACGTCCTTGTCCATCTGGGCGAGGCATCCGCCGACGGCGATCTGCATGCCGTCGCGCTTGTCCTTGACGGACTTGAGGTGGCCGAGCGTGCCGTAGAGCTTGCCTGCGGCGTTGTCGCGGACGGCGCACGTGTTGATCACGACGACATCGGCCTCGGCACCGGCCTCGGCGCGCACGTAGCCCGCGCTCTCGAGGGATCCGGAGAGCCGCTCGGAGTCGTGGACGTTCATCTGACAGCCGAAGGTCCTCACCTCGTAGGTGCGGACCCGGCCGTCGTCGGATCGTGCGGCGACCGAAGGCGCGATGAGCGTCGGAGTGCTGAGCGGGGAGGTCATGATGTCGGCCATTCTACGATCCGGCGCCGGACGGGACGCCGCTCGCCGATGCGCCGGGCGGGGCTCCCTGAAGAAGCCCGCGCCCTGCACCTCAGCGGAAGCGGACGTTCGAGCCGCCGACGCCGGTCTCGTCGAGAGCGGTGCGCGCGGCCGTCATGGCCATCGATCCCCCGTAGCCGCGGCGCGCGAGCTGCCCCGTCAGCCGCCGCAGGGCGGTGTCGCGGTCGAGCGACCGCATCGACCCCGCCTTCGACCGCGCGAACTCGAGAGCGCGCTCGGCATCGTCGTCGGGCAGAGCCGACAGCGCCGCGTCGGCGACCTCCCGCGCGACACCGCGCTTGCTCAGCGTCTGCGCGATCGCGGTGCGGCCCTGTCCCTTCCGGTCGGACCCCGCGTGGATGAGCTGCTCTGCCAGCTGAGCGTCGTCGAGGTAGCCCAGCCGCTCCAGGTGCTCGATGATGTCGTCCGCGTCTTCGCGGGCCAGGTCGAACCCGGTCAGCGCGGTACGCGCCTCGCGGATCGACAGCGACCGCGTGCGCAGCTTGCGCAGCAGGGCCTTCTCCGCGAGGTCGCGCGGCGACTCATCCGGCTCTGCGGCACGACCCCGTCGCTCCGGCCGAGAGGGACCCCCGTCAGCGGACTGCGCACCCTCTCGGGAAGCGAAGCCGCGGGAGAACCCGCTGCCGCCCGCGCCGTCGCCCTCCCGCGTCCGACGGCCCGCTGAGGACGCGGGGCCGCCGAACAGCGGGATGACGGGTGCGAGCTCGTCGGCGGACTCGTCGCCGCTGTCGACGAAATGGACCATCAGGCCGGGCGGCGGGCGGCCAGCTCGTCGGCGACCTCAGCTGTGCCCTTGGGCACACCCACGCCGAGCTTGGTCTTGATCTTCGTCTCGATCTCCGCCGCGATGTCGGGGTTCTTGAGCAGGAAGTTGCGCGCGTTCTCCTTGCCCTGGCCGAGCTGCTCGCCCTCGTACGTGTACCAGGCGCCCGACTTCTTCACGATCATGTGCTCGACGCCGAAGTCGATGAGGCTGCCCTCGCGGGAGATGCCCACGCCGTACAGGATGTCGAACTCGGCCTGCTTGAAGGGCGGGGCCATCTTGTTCTTGACCACCTTGACGCGGGTGCGGTTTCCGACCGCCTCCGTGCCGTCCTTCAGCGTCTCGATGCGACGGATGTCGAGTCGGACCGACGCGTAGAACTTGAGCGCCTTGCCACCGGCGGTGGTCTCGGGCGAGCCGAAGAACACGCCGATCTTCTCGCGCAGCTGGTTGATGAAGATCATCGTGGTGTTTGTCTGGTTGAGACCACCGGTCAGCTTGCGCAGCGCCTGCGACATGAGGCGAGCCTGGAGACCGACGTGGGTGTCGCCCATCTCGCCCTCGATCTCGGCCTTCGGCACCAGCGCGGCCACCGAGTCGATGACGACGAGGTCGATCGCGCCGGAGCGCACCAGCATGTCGGCGATCTCGAGCGCCTGCTCACCCGTGTCGGGCTGCGACACCAGGAGCTGGTCGATGTCGACACCGAGCTTCTGGGCGTAGTCGGGGTCGAGCGCGTGCTCGGCGTCGATGAACGCCGCGATGCCGCCGGCGCGCTGGACGTTCGCGATCGCGTGCAGGGTCAGCGTGGTCTTACCCGAGGACTCCGGGCCGTAGATCTCGATGATGCGCCCCCGGGGCAGACCACCCACGCCCAGAGCCACGTCGAGGGCGATGGACCCGGTGGGGATGACCTCCACGGGAGCACGGTCGTCGCTGCCCAGCCGCATGACCGAGCCCTTTCCGAACTGCCGGTCGATCTGGGCGAGGGCCGAGTCGAGGGCCTTCTCGCGGTCGGCGGGTGATGGCATGTCGTGCTCCTTCTGCGGGGGTCGGTCGCCTGTAGGCTGCCGCGCTCCGCTTCGGCTGAAGCGGATGCTGCGGCAAGGCATGTGGTGTCGTTCGACATTCCTCACGCTAGGAGGGGGCTCCGACATCCGGACCTGCACCCCCCGCCATCGTGGATGGACGGGCGCTCGACACCAGCTGTGCAGGAGCCTACGCTCGCGTCGAACACATCTTCGACGACACGCCGCACCGGCGGAGCGGGGATGCGGAGATCAGTGCCCGCGCGGCTCCAGGCGCCCGACGCCGTGCCGGCGCTCGAGCGGAACGTCGACGTCGACGCACAGAGCGAGCCAGATGTCGCGCGGCGGCACCCCGGCGTCGAGGGCCTGCGCGGCGGTGCGACCGCCGACGGCGCTCAGCACGAGGTCGTGGAGGAGTGACGTCGCACGCCCGCCAAACTCGTCGTGGACCGCGCGCAGGAACTCACTGCGGCGCATCAGCAACTCCGCAGAAGCGATACGCGCGCACGACGAATGATGCCGTCATCGGGAGCACGCGGGATTCAGCGCAGCGAGAGCTCGGCGTCGACCGAGGCCACCAGGTCGTCGGGCACCACATCGGGGAAGGTCTGCAGACCTTCGAGCACCGAGATGCGGTCACCGACCTCGCGCATGATCGTGGAGATGGGGACGTCGAGCGCCTCCGCCACCGAGGCGAGGATCTCGCTCGAGGCCTCCTTCTGACCACGCTCGACCTCACTCAGGTAGCCCAGCGCGACGCTTGCGCGGCTGGCGACCTGTCGGAGGGTGCGGCCCTTCTGCTGACGGAAATCGCGGAGAACGTCGCCGATCTCTTGACGTACCAGAATCATGGGGTCCCCTCCTCACTGCTGATTCCTGCTGTCGTCCGGGTGGACCACAGTACAACACCGACAGGTGCCAATCTAACCCCGTGCGCTGGGGGAAGGGTGGGAATCGCCGGATGTAACGCGATGGAAACGCAGGCATTCCCGACCCGTCGGATTCACAGCGCGTGCAGGGCCTCCGTGAGCGCCTGAGATGTCGTCGCGGCCCGTATCGCGGCGCGGTCGCCGTCGAAGTGGAACGTCTGGATCGTCTCGCCGCCCGGCGTGCGCACGGCGATGCACACCGTCCCCACGTCCTTCCCGTCCTGCGGATCCGGGCCGGCGACGCCGGTCGTGGCGATGCCCACGTCGGCGCGCAGCAGCGCGGCGACGCCCGCCGCCATCTGCCGGGCCACCTCCGGGTGGACGGCACCCTCCGCGGCGAGGAGACCGGCATCCACCCCGAGCACGTCGCGCTTGACGTCGGTGGCGTACGCCACCACTCCCCCGCGGACCGCGGCGGAGGCACCCGGCACGTCCACGAGCGCGGCGACGACCTGTCCCCCGGTGAGCGACTCGGCGACGGCGACAGTCCATCCGCGCTCGTGCAGGATGTCGAGGAGCGCCGACGCGTCGCTCACGCGCGCTTCCGGCGGGCCGCCCGCACCTCGGTGATGACGTAGTCGATGCCGCTGGCGATCGTGAGGATGACCGCGATCGCCATGGTGACGCCGTTCACCCACCAGATCCACTCGCCCACGACCGTCCACAGCGGGAACAGCGCGAGCGACAGGGCGACGGCCTGGGCGACGGTCTTGAGCTTGCCCATCCAGGCAGCGGCGAGCACGTGGTCGCTGACGACCACGAAGCGGTACACGGTGATGCCGACCTCGCGGATGAGGACCACGATGGTGATCCACCACGGCAGCTCGCCGAGGATCGACAGCCCCACGAACGCGAGACCCGTCAGCACCTTGTCGGCGATCGGGTCCAGCAGCTTGCCGAGGTCGGAGACGATGTCGTACCTGCGGGCGATCCACCCGTCGATGCCGTCCGTCGCGATCGCCACGACGAACAGCGCGGCGGCCCACCAGCGCAGCGCGCCGTCGGCACCGGCATCCGCGATCAGCATCCACAGGAAGACCGGTGCGCAGAGGATGCGCACGATGGTGATCGCGTTGGGGAGCTGGCGGGGGACGGCCATCAGTCGCGTCCCGTCAGGCCCCAGGCGTCTTCGTCGTCATCCGCCTCGACAACCGGGTAGCCGTCGAACTGGGCGTCGACCGGGTCGGGCGGCCGGGGCGGCACGCCGGAGGGCCCTGCGGATGCCGCGCCTCCCACGCTCGGGGCGTCCTCCCCGCGCAGCCGCGCCATCACACCCGGCAGCTGCTCCGCCGTCACCATGACGTCGCGCGCCTTGGATCCCTCGGAGGGTCCGACGATCTCGCGCGACTCCAGCAGGTCCATCAGGCGGCCCGCCTTCGCGAAGCCGACGCGCAGCTTGCGCTGCAGCATCGACGTCGAGCCGAACTGCGTGGAGACGACCAGCTCCGCGGCGGCGAGGAGCAGCTCGAGGTCGTCTCCGATGTCGGCGTCGACCTCCTTCTTCTGCACCTCGGCGGCGACGTCGTCGCGGTAGTCCGGCCGCGCCTGCGCGGTGACGTGCTTGACGACCTTCTCGATCTCGGACTCGCTCACCCAGGCGCCCTGGACGCGCAGCGACTTCGACGTGCCCATCGGGAGGAAGAGCGCGTCGCCCTGGCCGATCAGGCGGTCGGCGCCCGGCTGGTCGAGGATGACGCGGCTGTCGGTGACGCTCGTGACCGCGAAGGCCAGCCGCGAGGGCACGTTGGCTTTGATGAGGCCCGTGACCACGTCGACGGACGGCCGCTGCGTGGCCAGCACCAGGTGGATGCCGCTCGCGCGGGCCAGCTGCGTGATGCGCACGATCGAGTCCTCGACGTCGCGGGGCGCGACCATCATCAGGTCGGCGAGCTCGTCTACGACGACCAGCAGGTACGGGTAGGGCTTCAGCACCCGCTCGCTGCCGACCGGCACGTCGACCTCGCCGGCGACGACCGCCCGGTTGAAGTCGTCGATGTGACGGAAGCCGAACGACGCGAGGTCGTCGTAGCGCATGTCCATCTCCTTCACGACCCACTGGAGCGCCTCGGCGGCCTTCTTGGGGTTCGTGATGATGGGCGTGATGAGGTGCGGCACCCCGGCGTAGGAGGTGAGCTCGACGCGCTTCGGGTCGATGAGCACCATGCGCACGTCGGACGGCTTCGCGCGCATGAGCAGGCTGGTGATCATGGAGTTCACGAAGCTCGACTTGCCCGAGCCCGTGGATCCGGCCACAAGGAGGTGGGGCATCTTGGCGAGGTTCGCGACGACGTAGCCGCCGCCGACGTCCTTGCCGACGCCGATGGTCATGGGATGGGTGGACTTCGCCGCCGCCTCGGAGCGCAGCACGTCGCCGAGCGTCACGATCTCGCGATCGCTGTTGGGGATCTCGACGCCGATCGCGCTCTTGCCGGGGATCGGCGCGAGGATGCGGACCTCATTGGATGCCACGGCGTAGGCGATGTTGTTGGTGAGGGCGGTGATGCGCTCGACCTTGACGCCCGGCCCGACCTCGATCTCGTACTGCGTGACGGTCGGGCCGCGCGAGAAGCCGGTGACGCGCGCGTCGACCGAGAACTGGTCGAGCACGCTCGTGATGGCGCGGACGACCTCGTCGTTGGCCGCGGAGCGCGACTTGTGCGGCGTTCCGGCGGCCAGGGCGGTGACAGCCGGCAGGCGGTAGTTGACCGCCGAGGGGACGCCCTCGGCGTCGGTGCCGATGCCCGACAGTCCAGGCAGCACCTCGCCGGTGTCGGGGCTGTCGTCGCGGAGGGAGGTGTCGGGCGCCGTCGCGCGGCCGGAGGCGCCGAGCGGCGCGATGATCTCGGTGAGCGCGTCGGCGGGGACGGGCGGCGGCGGGGGCGGGGTCGCGATGGCGGCCTTCTCGAAGCCTCCTTCGCTCGTGCCCGGCGTCAGCAGCTCGGTGAGGTCCTGCGAGCCGATGCCGTCGTCGGGGTCCTGCTCGCGACCGGTCTTGTTGCGACGCCACCAGGGCAGGGCGGGATCGGTGGCCGCAGCATCCTTCTCGCCCTCGTCGAAGGCGACGCCCTCGGGACGCGGCGCCGGGCGCTCGGCGTCGAACATCCACGCGTACAGGTCGCCGAGGCGCCGGCCGATGCGGTTCGGCGGGGTCTTGGTGAGGATGAGGATGCTGAGGACCGTGAGCAGGCCGAGGACGATGCACGCGCCGACGCCCGTGAGTCCGAGGACCAGCGGCTCGCCGATCATCCAGCCGAAGAGACCGCCGGCCTCGCTGAGCGCGGGCAGGCCGTCCTTCGGGGCCGGGCGTCCGCCCAGCACGTGGCAGAAGCCCGCGATGAGGATGACGAAAAGGAGGAAGCCGATCCCGATCCGGCCGTTGTCGGTGACCGAGGGCGGGTGGCGGAACAGCCAGCCGGCGAGCAGCAGCAGCAGAACGGGCATGAAGAACGCCAGCCGACCGACGAGGCCGCCGACGGAGTAGGCGCTGACGGCGGCGGAGACCTCAGTGCCGACGAGGAACCACTCCACGATGGCGCCGATGACGGCGAGTAGCACGATGAGGAAGGGCAGGCCGTCGCGGCGCTGGTCCTTCTCTAGCGTCTCAGGGCCGAAGGCGCGGAACAGCCCGCCCACGGCGTGGGCGAGCCCCAGCCAGCCGCGCACCGCGACGGGCGGCCGGTCGACGTCGTCGACGTAGCGCTTGGGGGCGGGTTCGGGCTTGCGCGCGCGCGACGACGTGCCCTTCGCGGACGCGCGACCACTCGTGGTCGGACTGGGACTCCTGGCCATGCCCCCACGCTACGTGCCTCCACCCCCAACGGCGTGGATCGACGCGGCCCCCGAGGGCGGAGCGGATGCTGCGGCTCAGCGCAGCCGCTTGACCATCGTGTCGCGGCCGAAGCCCGCCTGGGTGACGGCGAACCCCTCGCTCCGGTACAGCGTCGCGGCGAAGTTGCCGCGCTCGACGCTCAGGCTCAGACGTGCGAAGCCCTCCGCGCGGGCGTGGTCCGCGAGCTGCTGGAGGAGCGCCCGCCCGACGCCGTGCGCACGCCAGATGGGGCGCACGCCAATGATGAGCTCGGGCACGCCCGTGCCGACGTATGCGAACCCCGGATCGGTGCGCGGGAACATCCGGTACCAGGCCGCGCCGATCGGGGTCTCCTGCGCGTCGACGGCCACGTACCCCGCGTCGCCGGGGCGCATCCATCCGCCGATGAAGCGGCTGTAGACCGGCGACGCGATGATCTCGTGACGCGGCCGGGGGTCGCCGGCGCGCCAGTTGGCCGCCTCCACGGCCATGTCGGCGAGGAAGGCGCCGTCGGAGGCGACGGCCGGGCGCACGGTGAACGAGACCGGCACGTCGACTACTCCTCGAACCCCGGATCCGGCATCGTGTCCTCCGGTCAGGCCTCGATGACGAGCGGCACGATCATCGGACGGCGACGCAGCGACTGGTTGACCCAGCGGCCGATCGTGCGGCGCACGACCTGCGACAGCGCGTGCGTGTCGCGCACGCCGGAGTTCGCCGCCTCGGCGAGGGCCGCGGCGATCTTGGGCTTGACGTTGTTGAATACCGCGTCGTCCTCCGCGAAGCCGCGGGCGTGGATCTCGGGACCGGTGATGATCTTGCCGGTGGCCGAGTCGACCACGACGATGACGGAGATGAACCCCTCCTCGCCGAGCGTCCTGCGGTCCTTGAGGTCGGCGTCGGTGATCTCGCCGACGGTGGAGCCGTCGACGTAGACGAAGCCGATGTCCAGCTGACCGGTGACGGTGGCCACGCCGCCGGCGAGGTCGATGACCGTGCCGTTCTCACCGAGGATGGTGCGCTCGGCGGGCACGCCGCTGTCCTGGGCGAGTCGGGCGTTGGCCATCAGGTGACGGAACTCGCCGTGGATCGGCAGCACGTTGCGCGGGGTGAGGATGTTGTAGCAGTAGAGCAGTTCCCCCGCCGCGGCGTGGCCGGACACGTGGACCTTGGCGTTGCCCTTGTGCACGACGTTCGCGCCCAGCTTCGTCAGGCCGTCGATGACGCGGTACACCGCATTCTCGTTGCCCGGGATGAGGCTGGAGGCGAGGATCACGGTGTCGCCGGGGCCAGGCTGGATCTCGTGGTCGAGGTTGGCCATGCGGCTGAGGACGGCCATCGGCTCGCCCTGCGAGCCCGTGGACATGTAGACGATCTTGTCGTCGGGCAGGTCGCGGGCCTTCTTGTAGTCGATGAGGACGCCCTGCGGCACGTTGAGGTAGCCGAGGTCTTCGGCGATGCCCATGTTGCGCACCATGCTGCGGCCGAGGAGCGCGACCCTGCGGCCATGGGCGGCTGCAGCATCCAACACCTGCTGCACACGGTGCACGTGGCTCGAGAAGCTCGCGATGATCACCCGCCGCGGGGCGCGGCCGATGACCTGGTCGAGCACCGGTCCGATCTCGCGCTCGAGGGGGGTGAAGCCCGGGACGTCGGCGTTGGTCGAATCCACGAGGAAGAGGTCGACGCCCTCCTCGCCGAGCCGGGCGAAGGAGCGGAGGTCGGTGAGGCGGCCGTCGAGGGGCAGCTGGTCCATCTTGAAGTCGCCGGTGGCCAGCACGAGACCCGCGGGCGTGCGGATCGCGACGGCGAGCGCATCGGGGATGGAGTGGTTGACCGCGATGAACTCGAGGTCGAAGGGCCCGAGCTTCTCATGGTCGCCCTCCTTCACCGTCAGCGTGTACGGCTTGATGCGGTGCTCCTTGAGCTTCGCCTCCACCAGCGCCAGGGTCAGACCGGAGCCGATGAGGGGGATGTCGCCCTTGAGCTTGAGGAGGTAGGGCACCGCGCCGATGTGGTCCTCGTGGCCGTGCGTGAGCACGACGCCGACGATGTCGTTGAGCCGCTTCTTGATGGGCTCGAAGTCGGGGAGGATCAGGTCCACCCCGGGCTGGTGCTCCTCGGGGAAGAGCACGCCGCAGTCGACGACGAGGAGCTTGCCCTCGTACTCGAAGACGGTCATGTTCCGGCCGACCTCGCCGAGGCCGCCGAGCGGGATGACGCGCAGCGTCCCCGGGGCGAGTGCGGGCGGGTCGTAGACGTCAGTGGGCATGAAGTGCCTCCTCGCGATGCCGGGTCGCGGCATCCGTTCGTTCAGAGTCGGTTCGTCACCGGGTGGTGCCCGAGACCTTGGGCAGTGCGCCGCCGGCGGCGGCGTTGCGGTCGGGGCGGAAGTTGGAGAAGTCGGCGCCGGTCACGTCGGTGACGAGGGCGAGCTCGTCCTCGATCTTGGCGGCCTCCCACTCCTCCGGCCCGACCAGGGGAAGTCGCACGCGCGGGCTGCCGATGCGGCCGAGGCCGTGCAGCACGTACTTGGCGGCCACCGTCCCCGGGACGTGCGTCATGATCGCGCGGACGAGCGGCTCGAGACGGCGGTGCGCCGCGGTGGCGGTGGCGAGGTCGCCCGCGTTCACCGCGTCGACGATGGTGCGGTACGGGGCGGCGGCGATGTTGGCGGTCACCCCGATGAGCCCGGACGCGCCGATCGAGAGGTGCGGCAGCACGTTGGCGTCGTCGCCCGAGAAGTAGAGCAGGTCGGTCTGGTTGAGCACCCGGCTGACCTCGCTGAAGTCGCCCTTCGCGTCCTTGATGGCCAGGATGTTCGGATGCTTCGCCAGGCGCAGGATCGTCTCGTACCTGATTGGCACGCCGGTGCGTCCGGGGATGTCGTAGAGGATGACGGGCAGGTCGGTCGCGTCGGCGACGAGCCGGAAGTGCGTGAGGATGCCCGCCTGCGTCGGCTTGTTGTAGTACGGCGTCACGATCATGATGCCGTCGGCGCCGGCCTTCTCGCTCGCCTTGTAGAGCTCGATGGCGTGCGCGGTCTCGTTCGAGCCGCCGCCGGTGATGATCTTGGCGCGACCCGCGGCGACGTCCTTGCCGACCTCGACGAGCCGGATCTTCTCCGGGTCGGTGAGGGTGCTGGTCTCGCCGGTGGTGCCGGTGACGACGATGCCGTCGGCTCCGGCCGTGACGACGTCGTCGATGTGCTTCTCGGTGGCCGGCCAGTCGACCTCGCCGTCGGCGGTCATCGGAGTGACCAGCGCGACGAGCACCTGCCCGAAGGGGTTGCCCGAGTGCGTCATGACTCCAGGCTATCGGTTCGCCCGCGCGCGCCGCTTCGGGGTGCGCGGCGGGTGCAGCGGTGGGTCATGCCCGCTCGATGTCCCACTTTCTGCAGACGGCGTCGGCGTGTTGTGCAGAAAGTGGGACACCAACGGTCAGGGACCGCGACATCTCGGCCCGCTGACGGCGGGGCGGGCCGGATCAGCGACCGCGCATGCCCATTCGCGCGGCGAGGCGGTCGGGGAGGAGCGGCACGAGGCGGGTCAGCGCCTTCCAGCGGATGGACGGCACCGAGACCGAGCGGCCGCGCGCGGCATCCCGCAACGCCTCGGCGACCACGTCGGGGGCGTTCAGCCACATCCAGGAGGCGATGCCCTCCTCGCCGGGCGGGAGTCCGAGGCGCTCGTGGAACTCCGTGTGCACGTACCCCGGGCAGACGGCGGTGACGGTCACCCCGCGCGGGGCGTAGACCGCGTTCGCCCAGCGGCTGAAGCTCACCATCCAGGCCTTCACCGCGCCGTAGGTCGAGCGCGGGATGAACGCCGCGACGGAGGCGACGTTGATGATGCGGCCGCTCCCCCGCGCCAGCATCGGGCCGAGGGCGGCGTGCATCAGCCGCATCGTCGCCTCGTCGTGCACCCTCAGGTGGCGCACCTCGTCGTCGATGTCGTTGCTCTCGAAGGCGAGGGGCAGGCCGTACCCGGCGTTGTTGACGAGCACGTCGATCGGGCGTTCGGTGCTCGCGAGACGCGCGACGGCCGCGCCGATCTGCTCGGGGTCCGACAGATCGGCGACGATGATGTCGCAGTGCACGCCGTAGCGCTCCCCCGCCTCGGCGGCGACGCGCTCGAGAGCCGAGCGCGTGCGGGCGACCAGCACCAGGTCCGCCCCGCGGGCGGCGAGCTGTCGGGCGAACTCGGCGCCGAGTCCGGAGCTCGCGCCGGTGATGAGGGCGACGGGCATCAGCGCTCCAGTCTGAGGAAGCGATAGCGGATGCCGCGGCGCGACGTGTGCCACCCATCGGCCGGGTCGGCGACGACGACCCGCCAGCCGTCGCGCGGCGGGGCGAAGGTGTCGCCCTCGACCTCGAGATCGAGCTCGGTGACCTCCAGCAGGTCGGCGCTGCCGATGGCCTCGCGGAACAGGCCCGCACCGCCGATCACCCACATCCGCTCGGGATCGCCGACGGCCTCCAGCGCCTCGTGGAGCGAGCCGGCGCGCTGCGCGCCCTCGGACGCCCACTGCGCCGACCGTGTGACCACGATGTTCGCCCGTCCCGGCAGCGGCCGGAACCCCTCGGGCAGGGACTCCCACGTGCGTCGGCCCATGACGACCGGATGCTGCGCCGTGACGTCCTTGAAGTGGGCGAGGTCCTCGGGCACGTACCAGGGCATGCCGCCGTCGGCGCCGATGACGCCGCCGGCCGCTTCGGCCCAGACCAGGCCGATGCGCGTCATACCGCAACCGCTCCACGGATGGCGGGGTGGTGCTGGTAGTCCTCGATGACGAAGTCCTCGTAGCGATAGTCGAAGATCGACTCCGGCGTGCGGGTGATGCGCAGGGTCGGCAGCGGGTACGGCTCGCGGGTGAGCTGCTCGCGCACCTGCTCGAGGTGGTTGTCGTAGATGTGGCAGTCCCCGCCCGTCCACACGAAATCGCCCGGCTCGAGGCCGGTCTGCTGCGCGATCATCATCGTCAGCAGCGCGTAGGAGGCGATGTTGAAGGGGACGCCCAGGAACAGGTCGGCGCTGCGCTGGTACAGCTGGCACGACAGCCTGCCGTCGGCGACGTAGAACTGGAACAGCGCGTGGCACGGCGCGAGGGCCATGTCGGGGATGTCTGCGGGGTTCCACGCCGACACGATGAGGCGACGCGAGTCCGGATCGGCGCGGATGCGATCGATCACCTGGGAGATCTGGTCGATGCCCTCGCCGTCGCGGTCGGGCCACGACCGCCACTGCACGCCGTAGACCGGGCCGAGCTCGCCCTGGGCGTCGGCCCATTCGTCCCAGATCGTGACGCCGTTCTCCTGCAGCCACCGCACGTTCGACTCCCCGCGCAGGAACCAGAGCAGCTCGTACGCGATCGACTTGAAGTGCACGCGCTTCGTGGTGATGAGGGGGAAGCCCTCCGACAGGTCGAAGCGGATCTGACGCCCGAACGAGCTGGTCGTGCCCGTCCCGGTGCGGTCGTCCTTGTGCGTGCCGTTCTCGAGCACATCGCGCAGCAGATTCTCGTACGGGGTGGGGGTCGTCACGCCGTCCACGATACCGGCGCCCGCGACCGGCACGCCGGTGCGCCGGGCCGCCGCGGGTCATGCTCCGTCACACGGGACCGTCTCCGGATCCATTCAGCGGAAAGCAGATAGCCTTGTCGGCTGTGACCCTGATCAACGCGCTCGTGGTGCTGGCCGTGCTGCTGGTCGTGACCGTGGCGATCGGCGCCTACCTGCAGTGGCGTCAGCGCACTCCGCAGCGTCACCTGCCCCACGAGGTCGTCGACGCGCAGCGTCTGGGTGCCGACGGGCTCGGCGAGACCGCCACGCTCCTGCAGTTCAGCACGGAGATCTGCGCGCGGTGCCCGGGCGTGCACCGCCAGCTGGCGGCCGTCGCGGCCGCGCACGACGGCGTCCGTCACCTCGACGTCGACCTCACGCACCGCCCCGACCTCGCGCGGCACTTCCACGTGATGCAGACGCCCACCACCCTGATCCTCGATCGCCACGGCGTCATCCGCACCCGCTTCGGCGGCGTGCCCAACCCCGACGTCATCGAGCTCGAGCTCGCCGGCCTCGACGGGAGCAGGAGCGATGTCTGAGCGGCCGGCGGGCATCGATCCGCGCGGACCGCGGTTCGCGGCATCCATCACCGCCGTCCTCCTCGCGATCACCGTGCTCGTCTCGCTGACGGGCATGTCGACGTCGCGCACGTTCGGGTGGTTCGCCTACCAGCCGCTGGCATCGGAGATGTTCCTCCCCGACACTTGGGCGGTCCGCGCCGCCTCGCTGGGCGAGCGCGCGCTCGATCCCGGCTTCCTGCTGCTCCTCGTTGTCGCCCTCCTCTTCGCCTGGTCGGTCGTGGCGCCGCGGACGGCGCCGTGGGGCGTGCTGTTCCGCCGGCTGATCCGCCCGCGGCTGCGCCCGCCGACCGATCTCGAAGACCCGCGTCCACCGCGGTTCGCGCAGGGCGTCGGCCTCTTCGTGAGCGCGGCCGGACTGGTGCTGCACCTCGCCGGCGTGCCGTGGGCGCTGCCGATCGCCGCGGCGATGGCGTTCGTCGCGGCCTTCCTCAATGCGGTGTTCGGGGTGTGCCTCGGCTGCATGCTGTACCTCGCCCTCCAGCGCACCGGCCTCGTCGGCCGCCGGCGCTCCGCAGCCTGACCCGATCGGCGGTCCGCAGCGCGAGCCGATCGGCGGGTCACTGAGGCGGTGTCAAGCCGTCGCACGCGCGAAGACGCCTGATTAGGCTGGCCGCGATGCGCCCGATCCGCGCGGCGCACCCATCGTCAGGAGGCTGCCATGACCGTCACCAGTGAAGCGACCACCCACTGGAAGGGCTCGCTGATGGACGGCTCAGGGACCGTGTCCCTCGACTCGTCCGGCGTCGGCACGTTCGACGTCAACTGGAAGGCCCGCAGCGAGGGGTCGACGTCGGTCACCACCCCCGAGGAGCTCATCGCCGCCGCCCACGCGGCCTGCTTCAGCATGGCCTTCTCGCACGCCCTCGCCGAGAACGGCACTCCCCCGGAGTCGGTGGACACGACCGCCTCGGTCACCTTCAAGCCGGGCACGGGCATCACCGGCAGCCACCTCAACGTCAACGCCGTCGTCCCGGGGCTCTCGCAGGAGGACTTCGACCGCATCGCGGCGGACGCCAAGGCGAACTGCCCGGTGTCGCAGGCGCTGTCGGGCATCGAGATCACGCTCGAGGCCACGCTTGCCTGAGTCCGGTCGCGTCGTCCTGGCCGGCGCGTCCGGTCTGATCGGCGAGGCCCTGATCGAGAGCCTCCGCGCCGACGGCATCGGCGTGACGACGCTCGTGCGTCGCCCGCCGCGCACCGCCGACGAGCACGAATGGCTCACCGACGACCGCCCGCTCGATCCGTCCGTGCTCGCCGGCGCCCGTGCGGTGATCGGCTTGAACGGTGCGAGCATCGGGCGCTTCCCCTGGACGCGCAGCTACAAGAGCACCCTCGTGTGGTCGCGCATCACGCCGACCCGCGCTCTCGCGCGCGCCGTGCGCGAGCTGAAGACGGATGCTCCGCCCCTCGTGTCCGCGTCCGCCGTCGGCTACTACGGCTCCGTGCCGGGCGTGCGGCTGACGGAGACGTCGCCCCGGGGCGACACGTTCCTGGCCGACCTGTGCGGCGAGTGGGAGGCTGCGGCCGCCGCAGCAGGACCGCATGCCCGGGTGTCGATGCTGCGGACCGCCCCGGTGGTGCACCGCCGGGGCGTCCTCAAGCCGTTGATCCTGCTCACGCGCCTGGGTGTCTCGGGGCCGATCGGCCGGGGTACGCAGGTGTGGCCGTGGATCTCGCTCGAGGACGAGGTGCGCGCGATCCGCCATGTGGTGGATGCGCAGCTGGACGGCCCGGTCAACCTCACCGGTCCCACGCGCGCGACGGCCAACGACCTCGGCTTCGCCCTCGCGACGCAGATGAACCGGCCGTTCCTGCTGCGCGCACCGGAGTGGGCGCTGAAGCTGGGTCTGGGGAAGGATGCCACGGAGGCTCTCCTGACCACCGACGCCGACGTCGCACCCGACGTGCTGCAGGGGTCGGGGTTCGAGTTCCGGCACCCGACGGTCGAGTCCGCCGTCGCCGCCGCGCTGGCCGACCCGGCCTGAGCGGCGCGGCCCCCTCGGCGGCCGCGCCGGCTCCGGTCAGCGCTCCCGGCGGGACGCGCCTTCGAGCGAGATCGACCGCCGCGCGGCGGCCCGCGCACGTCGACGATCGCCGGCGGCGTCGTAGGCGAGCGCGAGCCGGAACCAGGCCTGCCACGACTCCGGGGACGCCTCGACCTCGGCCTGGTACACCGGGAAGACGGCGTCGCCGTCCTCGCGCCGGACGCGTCCGCTCGGCCGGACGGCCACATCGTCGGTCGGGAGTCCGCCCTCCGCCTCGAGGCGGCGCGCCACCTGCTCCGCGCGCACGCCGAACCAGAGCTCCCGTCCGATCGCCCACGTCGCGATCGCCGGCAGCACGACGAGCGCTACTCCCATCGCCACCGCGATGGGCTCCCGCGCCGTCAGCAGCAGCCACGCCCGCTGGCCGACCAGCCCGATGTACAGCGCCAGGACGACCGCCATGACGGCGACGCCGATGCGTGCGCTCATGCGCCGGTGACGCGGGCCACCTGGCCGGGCACGTCGCCCTCGTCCGTCGGCGCACTCTTCGCAGCCGCCGGCCGCGGTGCGCGGATGCCGATGTCGAGGAAGCTGTCGAGGCCCACCACCACGCCGCGCACGTCGACGGCCGCGGCCAGCGCGATGCGGATGCCCGGAGCGTAGGCGGCGGCCGGGTCCACCGTGTCGTGCACGATCGAGAGCGCCTCCCCCGCACCGGAGAGGATGGTCTCCTGCCGCGCGACCACGCCGGGGCGGCGGAGCGAGTGGATCGGCACGCTCGCCACCTGCTGACCCCGGGCGCGCTGGTCGACGTGCGGCGACTCGACGGGTCCGACCGAGGAGCGCGCCGCGGCGATGAGCTCGGCGGTGCGCACGGCGGTGCCGCTGGGCGAGTCGATCTTCGTCTCACGGTGTGCTTCGACGATCTCCACCGAGGGGAAGAACGGCGCCGCGGCGGCCGCCAGCGCGGAGCCCAGCACCGAGCCCAGCGAGAAGTTCGGGACGAACAGAGCACCGCTGCCCGCAGCATCCACCAGCGGCCTGATCAGTGCGATGCGCTCGGCGGACCACCCGGAGGTTCCCACGAGCACGGGGATGCCGCGCTGCACGGCCGCGCGGACGACGTCGATGGAGACGGACGGGACGCTGGCATCGACGACCAGGTCGGCGCCGTCGATCTCGTCGAGGTCGGACCGCGACGACAGCACGGCCGCCACCTCGAAGCCGTCCTCCTGCTCGACGACGTCGCGGATGATGCCGCCGAGCCTGCCGGTGCCGCCCACCAGGGCCACGCGTGTCGTCATGCCGCCCAGCCTACGGGCCCGTGCGGGCGCACCGCCGCGTCAGACCGGAAGGTTCTCCGGAAGGCCCGTGCGCAGCTCGACCGGCAGGTGGGCGAGGTCGTTGTGGGTCACGAGCGTCCAGGGGCGACCCTGCTTCTGGCTGATCACCGTCAGTCCGCAGTGGGCCTGGTTGAGCGTCATCCAGCGCCAGTCGGGAGCCTGCAGCACCTCGCGGACGAACCACGCGATGACGAAGTTGTGGGTGATGAGCAGCTCGTGGACGTCGCCGGGCTTGCGCACGAGGAACTCGCTGACCGCGTCGGCCATCTGCGCCCCGCCGGCGTCGATCTCGGCCTCGGTGACGCTGCCGAAGAACGGCTCGAACGTGGACGGCGTCTCGGGGGTCATGCCCGTCGGGACGCAGTCGAACAGCAGCGCGGAGGGCTGCGGCGAGACGGACGGCAGTCGGTCGGCGACGGCTCGCGCGGTCTCGCTCGCCCGCTCCAGCGGCGAATGCCACACGGCGTCCAGCGGCACCCCCGACAGGCGGTCGGCGAGCAGGGAGGCCTGGCGTCGACCGCGCGGGGAGAGCGGTCCGTCGACGAGTCCGTGCTCGGCGTTCTGGTGCTCGCCGTGTCGCACCAGGTAGATGAAGTGCGTCACAGCTGCTCACTTCGTCGGGGACGTTTGTGGGTGACTTCCACCCTACGACACCCTCCTCGCGACCCCTCCGACCCTTGCGCGCCGGGCGCGCCGCCTGCCAGGGGCAGGCATCTCGCAGCGCGCCACCTCGCAGCCGCGGGCGATCACGCGGGTCGCCGGATCGTGCGCGCCTACTCGGAGGCGCGGGCGATGTCGCTGAGCTGGGAGCGGCTGAGTCGCACGCCGACCCCCTGCACGAGCTCCTCGACCTGCTGCGGGGCGAAGGCGTTCACGATCGGCGCCGTCACCAGTCGCTGGGCGAGCAGCCACGCCACGGCGACAGCCGCATCGGGCACGCCGAGCTCGGTGCCGATGGCGTCGAGGGCTCGCAGCGTGCGGCCGCCGCGGCGGTTCAGGTTGGCCGCCAGCTGCGCGCCGCGCGCCGACAGGGTGCTGCGTGTGCGGGTGCGGTGGCGACCGGACAGGAAGCCGTGCTCGAGGGCGTGCGAGGCGGTGACGGCCATGCTCTGCGCCCCCGCGACGAGGCGGAGGTCGGAGTCGAAGTCCTGCCGGCGGAGGATGTTGAAGGGCACGTCGAGCACCGAGATGCGCGGGAAGCCGGCGGACGCCAGGATGCGCGCCTCGACGAGCTGCGCGGCGGTGTAGCCGGTGGCGGCCAGAGATCGCACCTTGCCGGTCTCCACCAGCCACTCCGCGGTGGCGAGCGTGTCTTCGAGCGGCGTGGCCGAGTCGGTGCGCGCATCGAGGAACAGCACGTCGATGCGATCGGTGCGCAGGCGGGTCAGGGATGCCTCGACCGCGCGCACCAGGTTGACCGAGCCGAGTCCGGGGTTGTCGGGGTGACCGCCGACCCGGACGCCGAGGACCATGTCGTCGCGTACGCCGCGGGAGTGCAGCCACCGGCCGAGGATGTGCTCGCTGCGCCCGGCGGAGAAGCTGTCGGAGGTGTGGAGGGCGTTGCCGCCGAGGCCGACGTAGGTGTCGAGGATTCCCTGGCTCGCGTCGACGTCGACGTTCCAGCCGAATTCAGCTGCGCCGAGCATCAGCGGGAAGATGCGGAAGCCGGTCTCGCCCAGCGCGGTGCGGACGCCCTCGCCGAGGGGCCGACCCTGCACGGGGATAGGCGCAGACGGATGCGGAGCGCCTCCGCTCGGGTCACCGGCGACGGCGGACGCGGCGATGGGACCGGTCGGCGCGACCGTCGCTCGAACGTCGGAGTCCGTCATCCATCACCTCCTCGACAGGCGTCGCGTCGGAGAGGTGACGTCCAGGCGTCCGTGCCCCCCGACACGTACTGACAGGTTAGGGCCCCGCCGTCTCCGCGCCGTTCACCCCGGCGGACGAATGGTGAATATTCGATAACGCTTGCATCACGAGTTGCCCGACCGCGGCGTCACGGGCCGGAGACGACGGATGCCCGCCCCTCGGAAGGGACGGGCATCCGCGGTGCGGGTGGAGGATCAGCCTTCGGCGGGGGCCTCCGGGCCCGCGCTGGCCGCGGCGCGACCATCCTGGTCGGCGGCCTCTTCGACCACCGGCTCGAGCGACAGCTTGCCGCGGTCGTCGATCTTGGTGATCTTCACCAGGATCTTCTGACCGACGCCGAGCACGTCTTCGACGTTCTCGACGCGCTTGCCGCCGGCGAGCTTGCGCACCTCGCTGATGTGCAGGAGGCCGTCCTTGCCCGGCAGCAGCGAGACGAATGCGCCGAAGGCGGCGATCTTCACGACGGTGCCGAGGAACTGCTCCCCCACCTCCGGGTTGGTCGGGTTGGCGATCGCGTTCACCTGGGCGCGGGCGGCCTCGGCCGACGGGCCGTCGACGGCGCCGATGTAGACGGTGCCGTTCTCCTCGATGGAGATGTCGGCGCCGGTCTCGTCCTGGATCGCGTTGATCGTCTTGCCCTTGGGCCCGATGAGCTCGCCGATCTTGTCGACCGGGATCTGCACGCTGATGACGCGGGGCGCGGTCGGCGCCATCTCGTCGGGCGCGTCGATCGCGGCGTTCAGGACGTTGAGGATCGTGAGGCGTGCCTCACGGGCCTGGGTGAGCGCGGCGGCCAGGACCGACGACGGGATGCCGTCGAGCTTGGTGTCGAGCTGGATGGCCGTGACGAACTCGCTCGTGCCGGCGACCTTGAAGTCCATGTCGCCGAGCGCGTCCTCCGCGCCGAGGATGTCGGTCAGCGCCGCGTAGCGGGTCTGGCCGTCGACCTGGTCGGTGACGAGGCCCATGGCGATACCGGCGACGGGGGCCCGGAGGGGCACACCGGCGTTCAGCAGCGACAGGGTCGAGGCGCAGACGGAGCCCATCGACGTCGAGCCGTTGGAGCCGAGTGCCTCGGACACCTGACGGATCGCGTAGGGGAACTCCTCGCGGCTGGGCAGCACGGGCACGAGCGCGCGCTCGGCCAGGAAGCCGTGCCCGATCTCGCGGCGCTTGGGGCTTCCCACACGGCCGGTCTCACCGGTGGAGTACGGCGGGAAGTTGTAGTGGTGCATGTAGCGCTTGCGCGTCACCGGCGAGAGGGAGTCGATCTGCTGCTCCATCTTGAGCATGTTCAGCGTGGTGACACCCAGGATCTGGGTCTCGCCGCGCTGGAAGATCGCCGACCCGTGCACGCGAGGGATGACCTGCACCTCGGCGTCCAGCGGACGGATGTCGGCGAGCCCGCGGCCGTCCATGCGCACACCCTCGGAGAGGATGCGTCCGCGGACGATCAGCTTGGTGACCGACTTGTACGCGGCCGAGAACTCCAGCGTCGCGACGCCGGGCAGTTCGCCCGCCTCGACGGCGGCCAGGAGCTCCGCCTTGACGGCGTCCTTCAGCTGGTCGTCGGCGTCCTGACGCTGCTGCTTGTCGGCGATCTGGTAGATCGGGACGAGCTTGTCGTAGGCGCGACCGGCGACGAAGTCGTAGGTCTGCTGGCTGTAGGGCAGGAAGACCGGGAAGTCCTTGACGGGCTTCGAGGCCGTCGTGGCGACGGAGTTCTGCGCGTCGACGAGCTGCTTGATGAAGGGCTTCGAGGCCTCGAGCCCTTCTGCCACGACCTGCTCGTTGGGCTTGACGGCGCCCGACTTGATCAGGTTCCAGCTTCCCTCGGTGGCCTCGGCCTCGACCATCATGATCGCGACCTCTCCGTCGTCGAGCACGCGGCCGGCGACGATCAGGTCGAAGACGGCGTCCTCGAGCTGCGACACGGTCGGGAACGCGATCCACTGGTCGGCGTGCTCGCCGTGACCGGGGATGAGCGCGAGGCGCACACCGGCGATCGGGCCGGAGAACGGCAGACCGGAGATCTGCGTCGACAGGGACGCCGCGTTGATGGCCAGCGCGTCGTAGAACTCGCCGGGCGCGATCGACAGCACGGTGACGACGATCTGCACCTCGTTGCGGAGGCCCTCGACGAACGACGGGCGCAGCGGGCGGTCGATGAGGCGGCACACGAGGATCGCCTCGGTGGACGGGCGTCCCTCGCGGCGGAAGAACGAGCCGGGGATCTTGCCGGCGGCGTAGGAGCGCTCCTCGACGTCGACGGTCAGCGGGAAGAAGTCGAAGCCTTCGCGCGGGTGCTTCCCTGCGCTGGTGGCCGACAGGAGCATCGTCTCCTCGTCGAGGTAGGCGGCGACTGCTCCCTGGGACTGCTGGGCGAGCCGGCCGGTCTCGAACCGGACGGTGCGGGTGCCGAAGCGTCCGTTGTCGAGGACGGCTTCGGCGGCGGTGATTTCAGGACCTTCCAAGAGGTCTCTCCTTCTTTTTTTAGACTCGCGTGCCCGAATGGCGCACGAGTGCTTCGAAGGAGCAGGAACAGGCAGTTATCGGCGCGCGGCATGACCGCGTTCGCTGGCACTGGCCACCGGTCGAAATCCACCATGCTGCGCGAGAATGGGAGACCACCACTGGGGACCAGCTTCCTGCCGGCCTGCTCCGTGAGTTGCTCGATGTGTAATTGAGCGGGTGCCACGAGGGCAACCCTCCCGAGCCTACCAGTCCCGTCTCCCGCACGGATGTCTAGGCTGGGCGCATGAGTACCGATGACAAGGCGGACGCCGCCGCCTCCTCCGCTGACATGAAGCGCAAGTTCAGAGAGGCGCTCGACAAGAAGAACGCCACGCACCGCGAGGGCCAGGCGCACCTGGACGGGGATTCCTCCGTCCACGGAACGCACGGGGCCGTGACCAAGCGCGAGTTCCGCCGCAAGAGCGGCTGAGCGCCGCCCGGCGAGACATGACGATGGCCCGGACCGCGCTCTGCGCAGTCCGGGCCATCGTGTTCTCCGGGATCAGGCGCGCGGTGCGCTGCCCGCCACCGCCCTCTGGCGGTCGGCCTCGGCACTGACCGCGGCCTCCTCCAGGCCCTGCGTGCCGACGGCGTCCGGCGCGGCGGACATGCCGTCGTGGTCGTGTCCGGTCAGCGATGCCTCGTCGAACGGCAGGTCGCCTGCCAGCACCGAGCGTGCCCGGCTGCGGTCGAACTCGCGGGTCCAGGTGCCGATGAGGACGGTCGCGACGGCGTTGCCCGTGAAGTTGGTGACCGCGCGGCCCTCGGACATGAAGCGGTCGATGCCGACGATGACGCCGACGCCGTTGACCAGGTCGGGGCGGAAGGCCTGCAGACCGCCGGCGAGGGTGGCGAGGCCCGCACCGGTGACGCCGGCGGCACCCTTGGAGGCGATGACCATGAACAGCAGGAGCCCGATCTGCTCCGGGATCGACATGGGCGTGCCCATGCCGGCGGCGATGAACAGCGAGGCCATCGTCAGGTAGATGGCGGTTCCGTCCAGGTTGAAGGAGTAGCCCGTGGGCACCGTGATGCCGACGACGGGCTTGGAGACACCCAGGTGCTCCATCTTGGCGATGAGGCGCGGCAGGGCGGACTCGGAGGAGCTGGTGCCGATGATCAGCAGGTACTCGCGGCCCAGGTACTTCATCAGGCTGAACAGGTTGATGCGGGCGACGGCGTAGAGCAGGGTGCCGAGGATGCCGATGATGAACACGGCGCAGGTGATGTAGAAGGCGATGAGCAGGATGCCGAGGCTCACGATCGCGGCGACGCCCGTCTTTCCGACGACCGCGGCGATGGCGCCGAAGGCGCCCAGAGGGGCGAGCCACAGGATCATTCCGAGGATGCGGAACACGAGCACCTGCAGCTGCTTGACGGCGAACATGATGGGCTCGCCGCGCTTGCCGAGGCCCTGGAGGGCGAAGCCGACCAGCAGGGCGAGGAACAGCACCTGCAGGACGCTCGTGCCGGTGAAGGCGCTGAAGAACGTCGTCGGGATGATGCCGAGGAGGAATTCCTGCGTGGTCTTCGCCTCGACGTTCGAGGTGTCGTAGGTGGACGAGCTCATGTCGAGGCCGTCGCCCGGGTGGATGATGTTGCCGACGACCAGGCCGATCGCCAGGGCGAAGGTGGTCATGATCATGAAGTAGACCAGCGCCAGTCCGCCGATCTTGCCGACGGTCGCGGCCTTGGCGATGGAGCCGACACCGACGACGATCGTGCAGAAGATGATCGGCGCGATCATCATCTTGATCAGGTTGACGAACGCCTTGCCGATGGGCTCCAGGCCCACGGCGAAGGCGGGCCAGAGCAGTCCGACGACCGCGCCCAGGACGACGGCGATGATGACCGAGACGTAGAGCCAGGTGTGGCGGTCCCAGCTGCGCTTGCCGCGGCGCCAGTTGAAGCCGGGGAGTCGGAGAGTGGTGGTCTGGGGTATGCGGGAAGACATCGTCGCCTCCATCGATCGGGACTGCTTCGTCCAGGTTGTGGGCCGGAGGGAACCGGCTGATGCACTCACGATGCGCCCGCGCGCACCGCGCCGCGATTTGTGGTCGTATTGGTCGCGAACACGGACGCCGCGCGCCCTGGGCATGGCGTGGCCGAGCATGTGAGGATCGCGAAGAGGCGAACAGGAGGACGGGCGTGGCCGCTCGCACCAGGAGGTCACGGGAAGTCGGCAGCGCGGCATCCCGGGTGTTCCTCGCGCTCTGCGTGGCCGGCGTGCTCATCGCCGGCGCCATGACCGCCCTGCTGCTGTTCGAGTCGCAGCGCGCGGTGCGCGCCGAGGCGGAGCGGGTGACGGCGGCGGTGGCGTCCGCGCTGGCGGCGTCTCCCGACGTGGCCGGCGAGCTCGCGGACGATCCGGATCCCACCGCCGTGCTGCAGCCGGTCGCCGTGCGCGTGATCGCGGAGTCGCGCGTCGACTTCGTCACCATCATGACCGTGGACGGCATCCGCGTCACCCATCGCGATCCCGCGCAGATCGGGCTCCCCTACATCGGCACGATCCCCTCCTCCCCCGTCGCGCTCACCGAGGAGTTCACCGGCACGCTCGGCCCCTCCGTGCGCACGATCGTCCCGGTGCGGGCGGACGGCCGCCAGGTGGGGTGGGTCGCGGTCGGGGTCACGATCGGCAGCATCTCGTCCGCCTTCCTCGCCCGGCTCCCCATCGCCCTCGTCATCGCCGTGGCGGTGGTCACGGCGGGCGTCGCGGGGGCGCTGCTCGCCCGCCGGGTCACCCGCCGCGTCACCGGCGACCTCCCGGCCGGGGCGGTGCGGGACGCGCTGTCGTCGTACGAGTCGCTCCGCACCCTCGGCGAGGCCCTGCGCGCGCAGACCCACGAGCACGGCAACCGCGCCCACACGGCCGTCGCGCTGATCGAGCTGGGGCGCACCGACGAGGCCGTACAGATCCTCACGGCGACATCGCGCCGCAGCCAGGAGCTCATCGATCAGGTGAACGCCCGCCGCGCCGGCGATCCGACGGTGGGGGCGCTCCTGCTCGGCAAGGCGTCGCAAGCCGCCGAGCGCGGCATCGACTGGACGGCCGACATCTCCCCCGACGCGCCGAGCTCGGTGCTCGCCCCGATCGACCAGGTCGCGGTGGTCGGCAACCTGATCGACAACGCTCTGGATGCCGCGGCCGCCGGCCCTCTCCCGCGCTGGGTGCGCGTCGGCATCGCCCCCGGTCCCCTGGGCATCGCGCTCACGGTCTCCGACAGCGGCGACGGCGTCCCCGACGAGCTGCGCGAGAAGGTGTTCGAGCACGGCTTCTCCACGAAGCCGGCGGGCGCCGAGGGGCGCGGCGTCGGGCTGGCGCTCGTGCGCTCGCTGGTGGAGGACGCGGGCGGCACCCTCGAGCTCAGCACCACCGCCCCCACGACCTTCCACGCCGACCTGCCCGCCCGGAGCATGTCGTGATCTCCGTGCTGCTGGTGGACGACGAGCCGCTGACCCTGGAGCTGCACCGGCACTACGTCGCACGGCTGGACGGCTTCGAGGTGGTGGCCGAGGCCACCGGCGCCCGTGCCGCCATCAGCGCCGTGCTCGACCGGCCGCCCGCGGGCGGCATCGACCTCGTGCTGCTGGACATGAACATGCCCGACGGCACCGGACTCGACGTGCTCCGCCACATCAGGGCGCGGGGCGCCTCGGTCGACGTCATCGCGATCACCTCGGTCCGCGACGCGGACGTGGTGCGCCAGACCGTCGGCCTGGGCGTGGTGCACTACCTCGTCAAGCCGTTCGACTTCGCGACGTTCCGCGAGCGGCTGCAGCAGTACCAGGACTACCGGCGCCGCGCGTCCGACGCGGCGGGCGACGCGACTCAGGCCGAGATCGACGGGATGCTGGGCGCCCTCCGGCCGGCCGTGGCCGCTGCGACCCCGAAGGGCCTGTCGGCCGATTCGCTGGAGCGGGTCGCCGCCGAGCTGCGCGCGCACGGACCGCTCTCGGCGAGCGAGGCGGCGGAGAGGCTCGGGATGTCCCGTGTCGCCGTGCGCCGCTACCTCGAGCACCTGGCGGACGTCGCCCGCGTGCAGCGTGCGCCGCGCTACGGATCGCCGGGGCGCCCGGAGACCGAGTACTCCTGGCGCAGCTGAGTCGTGGGACCGTCGGCGCAACCCGCTGGCGGGTGGGGGGACCTCCGCCTACGGTGGTCGGGTCGGCACAGCGCCGGCGCGAGCGAAGGAGTGCGACATGGACCGCGACACCACACCCGTGCCCAGTGACGACCCGGAGATCAGCTCCGACGCCGCGCCCGACGAGCAGGAGCTGACGATCTCGGCCGCCGAGGAGGCCGAGATGCGGCGCGAGGTCGCCCTCGAGCTGGAGAACTTCGAGGGCGGCATCCAGGGCTGAGGCGGCTCACGCCTCCGCGCGCCGCGACGAGGCGGCTCACGCCTCCGCGCGCCGCGACGACGACCGTGGCCGCAGCTCGACGTAGCCGTCGTGCTTGGCCGTGACGCCGTCGCCGGCCATCCTGCCGGCCATGCGCCGCAGCATCCAGGGGATCGCGTGCAGGCGCAGCCACACGCGCGACGGCAGGCTCGGCACCGGCGCGTCCTCGTCGGCGTGCAGTGCGGCGTCCAGCTCGCCGAGCGCCTCGGCGTCGGGCACGCCCAGCACCTCCGCCGCGCGGTAGGCGAGAAACCGGTGGCCGACGGCCTGCAGGTGGACGCGGTCCTCCGCCCACATGCCGAGTCCGCCCATCTCGGGGACGGCGTCGACGTCGAGGAGGAGGGAGCCGGTGTCGCGGGCGATGCGGCGCAGCTCCGAGGCGAAGCGGGCGAAGCGGCCGGCCAGCACGCGCGCGGTCGCGCGGTGCGGCAGGAAGGGCGTCACGAGCAGCACGTCGCATCCCGCGACGCGGAGGGTGCGGATGCCGCGCTCGAGCTCCGCGGCGAGCGCCACCGGATCGGCGCCGACCCGGACGAGGTCGTTGGCACCGACGAGCACCGACACCAGCTGCGGTCGCAGGGCCAGGGCGGCGGGGATCTGCTCCTGCAGGACATCCTGGATGCGGCGGCTGCGCACGGCGAGGTTCGCATAGCGGAAGCGGGTGGAGCCGGTGCGCGCGTGCGCGAGGAGCAGGGCGAGCCGGTCGGCCCAGCCCCGGTACTCCCCCTCCGGCATGCGGGAGCCGTCGCACAAACCCTCCGTGATCGAGTCGCCGAGGGCCACGTACCGCGCCCAGCGCGGCGCCGCGGGCGCGCCGTCCCCCCGGGGCGCGGGCGGGCCGGACGTGCGGGTCGCGGCACGCACGATCGTCGCTTCGTCGAGCCGGCGCAGCATCCGGGCGTCCTCGTAGTGTCCGAGGAGCTGGCGGCCCAGGGCCTCCCAGGTGCGCTCGCGCACGGCGTCGCGGGCGGCGAGCCCGAACGACCGGCGCTTCGCCGCATCTCCGGCGAGGTCGCCCACCCGCGCCCGCAGGTCGGCGAGATCGCCGGGCCGGTAGAGCCAGCCGTCGATGCTGCTGCGGACGAGGTCGACCGGGCCGCCGCGCCCCGTGGCGACCACGGGCACGCCGCTGGCGTGCGCCTCCTGCACGGTCTGGCAGAACGTCTCGCTCTCGCCCGGATGCACGAACACGTCAAGGCTGGCGAGGGCCGTCGCCAGCGCGTCGCCGCCGAGGAAGCCGGTGAAGACGGCCCCGGGAAGCAGCGTCTCCAGGCGTGAGCGGGCCGGGCCGTCGCCGATGACCACCAAGCGCACACCCTCGATGCCGGCGAGCGCGGCGAGGTCCTCGACCTGCTTCTCCGGCGCGAGCCGGCCGACGTAGCCCACGAGCACCTCGCCGGGGGCCCCGTGCGCGCGGCGCCATGCCTCGCTGCGGCGCGACGGGTGGAAGCGCTCCGCGTCCACGCCCCGCCCCCAGGTGCGCAGGCGGTCCACGCCGAGCCCCTCGAGCTGCGCCGCGGCCGCCGACGACGGCGCGAGGGTAAGGGTCGCACGCCGATGCAGCTTCGCGACGTGCCGCGCGGCGAGCGGTGCCATGCCGGGCACCCCGTACTTCTCCGCGTAGGCGATGACGTCGGTCTGGTAGACCGCCACGCTCGGCACGCGCAGCACGTCGGCGGCCACCACGCCCTGTCCGCCGAGCACGAACGGCGACGCGAGGTGCACGACGTCGGGCGAGAACGCGCGCAGCAGCCGGGTGAGCCGGGCGCTGCGGGCGAACGCCACGCGCACCTCGGGATAGGACGGCAGCGGCACCGACCTCAGGAGCGCGGTGCGGGCTCCGTGCAGGGGCGCGTCGGGCTCTCCCGCACCGGGCGCGATCACCAGTGCGTCGTGCCCTTCGCGCTCGAGGTGACGCAGCACCTGGAGCACCGACCCGGTGACGCCGTTCATGTGCGGAAGGAGGGATTCGGCCAGCAGCGCGACTCTCACACGTCCAGGGTGGCCCTCGCCGCGGCATCCGACCGGCGTTCCGACGCCCGCGCACGCGACGTTCACCGGATGCTCGACGGGCGGCCACCGGGCGTCTGCCGACCCGTTCCCGGGCGCGGGGGACGCTGGCCTCGGTGATGATCGACGATGCGCTGAGGGGGCTGGCGGACAGCCCCGCCGTTCTGCCTCTGCTGTTCGCGCTGGTGCTCGGCGACGCGTTCCTCGTGATCCTTCCCGGCGAGGCCGCGGTGACGGCGCTGGCGGCGCTCGCGGTGTCGCAGGGGGCGCCGTCCCTCGCCGGGGTGGTGCTGGTCGCGGCGTCGGCGGCGCTCTGCGGTGACGTGCTCTGCTACACCGTCGGACGCCGCGTGGGGCTCGACCGCTGGACCTGGATGCGGCGGCCGCGGGTGACGGCGGCCTTCGCCTGGGCCCGTGATCGCCTCGACCGCCGGACCGCGTCCGTGCTCTTCACGGCGCGCTTCATCCCGTTCGCCCGGCTCGCGGTGAACCTCACCGCGGGCGCGGGCCGTATGCCGGTGCGGCGTCACCTGCCGTTCGCCGCCGGCGCCGCCCTGGTCTGGGCGCTCTACCAGGCGTTCGTCGGCGCGTTGGTGGGCCAGCTGCTTCCCGGAGCGCCCGTGCCGGCCGTCGTCGTGTCCGTCGTCGTCGCGCTGGCCCTCGGCGCGCTGCTCGACGCGGTCCTCACGCGCCTCGCGCGCACGCGCGGCGCTGTCCGCTCCCCGTGGAAGGGTGTTCCCATGACCGAGACGTACGGACCGGGCTACGACCCCGGCTTCCTTGGGTCACCGCTGCCCCTCCCGATGCCCGCCGCGGACGTGCCCGTCGAGGTGCTGCCCTACCTGCACTTCTCGGTGGTGCTGCAGACCGCGCGACGGCTGGCCTGCGCGACGGGCGTCAACATCGACGGCGCGTCCCTCGAAGACCTCCCGCGCACGGGTGACTGGGAGTACGACCCGCGGGTGGATGCAGACGCGCAGTGCGGACCCGAGGTGTACGCGCGCAACGATCTCGACCGGGGGCACCTCGTGCGCCGACGCGACCCCGGCTGGGGCGACGAGTCCACCGCTCGCGAGGCGACGGAGCAGACCTTCTTCTTCACCAACGCCGCGCCTCAGGCGTCGGGCTTCAACCAGTCGCCCGACCTGTGGCTGGGCCTCGAAGATCACGTGCTCGCCTACGCCGGCGCGAACCGCCTGCGCGTCTCCGTCTTCACCGCGCCGATGCTCGAGGACGACGATCCGCTCTACCGCGGCGTCCGCCTCCCCCGTCGGTTCTGGAAGATCGCGGCCTGGGCCACCGACGGACCGGGATCGCCGCTGGCGGCCGCCGGCTTCGTGCTCGACCAGTCGCGGCTCATCGACACCGGCGAGGAGCGTGCGGTGGCCCCCCTCGCCGGCTTCCGCACCTTCCAGGCGCCCATCACCGACATCGCTGCAGAGGCGGGGATCGATGTCGGCCTGCTGGCCGAGGCCGACGTGCTGGCACTCGTGCCCGCATCCCGCCCCGGTGCGTCGTGGCGCGAGCTCGACGACCCCGCCGACATCCGCCTCTCCCGCTGACGGGAGGGGCGGACGCGGATCACTCCCCCGCCAGGCCTCCGAGCAGGTGGCCGAACGAGCGGCCCTCCCCGAGGTAGGTCGACGGATCGAAGGGATCCTCGGATGCCGCGGGCTCCCGCCGCGCGATGGCGTCGGCCAGCTCGCGCGCGGCGCGGTCGACGCGGTTCCCCAGCGGTGCGACCTGGTCGGCGCTTCCGCCCCAGTCGCTGGAGGCGGCGAAGACGCCGGTGGGCACCGGCTCGGCGTGCAGATAGGTGAACAGCGGGCGGATGGCGTAATCGATCGCGAGCGAGTGACGCGCCGTGCCGGCGTTCGCGCCGATGAGCACCGGCGTGCCCGAGAGTGCGTCGGGGTCGAGGATGTCGATGAACGACTTGAAGAGCCCCGAGTAGCTCGTCGAGAAGATCGGCGTCACGGCGATGAGGGCGTCGGCCGAGACGACGGCGTTGACCATCGTCTCGAGTGCGGCCGGCGCGAAGCCCGTCAGGAGGTTGTTCATGATGTCGTGCGCGTAGTCGCGCAGTTCGAACACGTCGACCTCCGCCTCGATGCCCTGCTCCCGCAGGTCCCGCACGACGGCGGCGGAGAGCCGGTCGGCGAGGAGCCGGGTCGAGGAGGGGTTGGAGAGGCCGGCGGAGACGACCGCGATGCGGCGCGAGGCGGTCATCTCACGCCACCGATCGCGTCGCCGCGGCGCCGAACGCGGAGCCCTGGCGTACCGGGGTGTCCTGGTAGGGCGAGCTTCCCGTGACGTTGTCGCCGCGGTTGGCGTTCGGGCGGGCCTCACGGGGTGCGCCGTCGGCATAGGCCTTGGCGACGAGGGCCGCGTGCGTGGGCGCGTCGGGCACCTCGGCCGGACGGTTCTTCGCGAGTTCACGACGCAGCACCGGGACGACCTCGCCGCCCAGGATGTCGAGCTGCTCGAGGACGGTCTTCAGCGGAAGGCCGGCGTGGTCGATGAGGAACAGCTGGCGCTGGTAGTCGCCGTAGATGTCGCGCATGCCGGCGTAGCGGTCGATGACCTGCTGGGGCGATCCCACCGTGAGCGGCGTCATCTCGGCGAAGTCCTCCATCGACGGACCGTGTCCATAGACGGGCGCGTTGTCGAAGTAGGGGCGGAACTGGCGGACGGCGTCCTGCGAGTTCTTGGCCATGAACGCCTGACCGCCGAGGCCGACGATCGCCTGCTCGGGCGTGCCGTGTCCGTAGTGCGCGAAGCGCTGGCGGTACAGCGCGATGAGACGCTGGTAGTGCTCGGCGGGCCAGAAGATGTTGTTGGCGAAGAAGCCGTCACCGTAGTACGCGGCCTGCTCGGCGATCTCGGGCGTGCGGATGGAGCCGTGCCAGACGAACGGGGCGACGCCGTCGAGCGGCCGCGGCGTGGACGTGAATCCCTGCAGGGGCGAGCGGAACTTGCCCTCCCAGTCCACGACGTCCTCGCGCCACAGCTTGTGGAGCAGGGCGTAATTCTCGATGGCGAGGGGCAGGCCCTGACGGATGTCCTTGCCAAACCAGGGGTAGACCGGGCCGGTGTTGCCGCGGCCGAGCATGAGGTCGGTGCGACCGCCGGAGACGTGCTGCAGCATCGCGAAGTCCTCGGCGATCTTCACCGGGTCGTTCGTCGTGATGAGCGTGGTCGCCGTGGAGAGCACGAGACGCTCGGTCTGCGCGGCGATGAAGGCGAGCGTGGTGGTCGGCGACGACGACCAGAACGGGGGGTTGTGGTGCTCGCCGAGGGCGAAGACGTCGAGCCCGACCTCTTCGGCGTGCTTCGCGAGCGTGATGGTGTCGCGGATCTTCTCCGCCTCGCTCGGGGTCCGGCCGGTGGTCGGGTCCTCGGTGATGTCGCTCACGGTGAAGATGCCGAACTGCATCTGGGGTGTCGTGTCGTTCACGATCGATCTCCGATCCGGGATGCCGTGGCATCCGCTTCTATTCATCTGAATGTATCTGATGAAACAGCGTCACGTCGAATCTATTCCCTGACGCGCGGGAAGGCCCCGACACGTGTCGAGGGCCTCCCGTCTCCGGCCGCTCAACGCGCCCGCTCCGCATAGATCGGGGAGCGGGCGACGGGTGGGCAACGCGCGCCGATCGGGTCAGCTGAACAGGCCGGCGCCCACGTACGACCCCTCGGACGCGCCGGGCGGGACGGCCCAGATGCCGGTGCCCACGTGCCGGATGTACTCGTTCATGGCATCGGTCGACAGCGAGCGCTGCAGCGTGACGAACTGCGCGGGCGACCGCTGGAACGACAGGAAGAACAGGCCGGCGTCGAGTCGTCCGAGGTCGTTGTTGCCGTCGACGAAGTTGTAGCCGCGGCGGAGGATCTGCACGCCGCCGTTGGAGTCGGAATGAGCGAGCCGCACGTGGCTGCGCGCCGGGATGGCGGCGGCACCCGCGGCATCCGTCTTCTCGAGATCCGGACGCGAGAACTCGTCGCCGCCCGACAGGGGCGCGCCGGCCGCCTTGTCGCGGCCCACGATGTTCTGCTGCTCCGACAGGCGCACGCGGTCCCACGACTCGATGAGCATGGCGATCTTGCGCGCGACGAGGTAGCTGCCACCCGACATCCACGACGGCTGGTCGGCGGCCGACACCCACACCGAGGAGTCGAGCGCCGCGGCGTCGTCGGCGAGGATGTTCGCCGACCCGTCCTTGAAGCCGAAGAGGTTGCGCGGCGTCGCCTGCGCGGACGTCGTCTTGGACGTGCGCCCGAAGCCGAGCTGCGACCAGCGGATCCGTGCGCGTCCGAAGGCGATGCGGCTGAGGTTGCGGATCGCGTGCACGGCGACCTGCGGGTCATCGGCGCAGGCCTGGATGCACAGATCGCCGCCGCTCGCGTCGGGGTCGAGGTCCTCGCCGAGGAACGGCGGCAGGCGCTCGAGCTCCGGCGGACGTCGTGCGGCGATCCCGTAGCGGTCGCCCGCATCGCCGTCGAACAGCGTGGGTCCGAAGCCGAAGGTGATGGTGAGCGAGGCGGCCGGCAGCCCGAGGGCCTCGCCGGTGTCGTCGGGCGGGGCCTCGGGCGATCCGCCGACGGCACCGCTCGCGCTGACGTCGAGGCCCTGGGTCATCCGCGAGGCGGCGTACGACCAGTCCTGCAGCAGCGAGATGAGGTCTTCGCGGGTCGTGCGGGCCATCATGTCGAACGACGCGAAGTGCAGATGATCCTGCACGGGCGTCGTGATGCCCGACTGGTGCTCACCGAAGAACGGATGGACGGATGCCGCATCGGCTGTCGTCGCGGAGGCGGAGCGGGCGGCGACCACGCCCCCGGCGACCCCCGCGCCGGCACCGACGACCGCTCCGGCCGCGCCCACGAGGCCGAGCATGCCGCGACGGCTGAGGCCGCCGCGATGCTCGGGCTCGGGGATGGCGGGATCGGTCATGTCAGTCGAGCACCGTCGTGGTGAGGCGCGAGAGCGGCTCGGCCAGGGCGTTGATGAGGTCGGTGAGCTCGCGCTTGTCGGCGTCGGTGAGGGTGCGGTAGCCGACGAACCCGTCGGCGAGCGAGCCGTGCGCGGCGAGCGCCGCCTCGAGGTCGCTGTAGCCGGCGTCGATGCGCGAGACGAGGCTCGTGCCGTCCTGGCCCTTGCTGTCGGCGAAGTCGCGCACGAGGGAGAACGCCATTTTGGAGCCCTCGACGTTGGCGGCGAAGTCGTAGAGGTCGGTGCCCGACCACCAGTCCTCCTCGCCGGTGATCTTGCCCGTGGCGACCTCGTCGAGGAGCGCGATCGCGCCGTTGCTCAGACCGGCAACGCCCTGCGCGTCGAGCGACTGCTGGAACTCCGGCCCGTGCACGTAGTCGTACAGCTCCTGCACGTCCGCGACCAGTCCATCGCCGTAGGCGGCGCGCTCCTCCGGCGTGGAGGGCGCCCAGCCCTGCCAGGCGGGCGTCTCGCCGTCGGAGTTGAGCGCATCCTGCGCGGGGACCCACAGATCCTTCTCGATGCGGTGGAACCCGGTCCAGTCCAGGCCCTCCGCGACGGCGTCGACCTCGCGGTAGTCGATGCGCGGATCGAGGTCGCCGAGCGCCTCGGCGACCGGCTCGATGCGCTCGTAGTACGCCCGCACCTGCGGGAACGCGGCCTGCGCCGCCGCATCGTCGCCGGCCTCGTACGCGTCGGCGAGCTGCTGCACGGCAGGCAGCAGCTGGGCGACCTGGTCCTTGACGAAGGCGGCGTAGAGATCGACGGCCTGCTGCTTGAGCTCGCCGTCGGGCCCGTCGACCGTGACCGCGTCGCCGCTGACGGTGAAGTCGGCGCGGCCGACGCCGTCGCCGACCATCCCGGGCTTGCAGACGGTGAAGTACGAGCCGGGCTGCGCCACCACGGTGAGGCTGCGGCTGGCGCCCGGGGCGACGTTCTCGACCTCGCCGACGATGCGCAGGCCGTCTTCGGCGAGCAGGTAGAACTCCGTCACCTGGCTGCCGCCGTTGGTCACGTCGAACGCGAGGGTGCCGCTCTGCGCGGTGGATCCCGACACCTGGCAGGCGTCGTCCGTCGACGTGACGGTGAGGCCGGCGGAGGAGCCGGCCGCGGCCGTGTCGGCCTTGGCGACGCAGCCGCTCAGCGCGAGTGCGGAGACGGCGACGACAACGGCGGCGGTCAGCGCGCGACCGGCGGTGGGACGGAGGGTTCTCATGCTGCTCCAGAAGGGGACGCCGACGCGGCGGAGAGCGCGTCGGGGAAGACGGGGGCGGAAGGGGAAGCGGATGCTGCGGCCGGGCCCGCCGCGGTGGGGATCGAGGCGGCGGCGACGGCGGTGGAGC
The DNA here is from genome assembly GCF_047237905.1 of Microbacterium jepli. Lineage (NCBI taxonomy): Bacteria > Bacillati > Actinomycetota > Actinomycetes > Micrococcales > Microbacteriaceae > Microbacterium > Microbacterium jepli. The sequence goes on from NZ_JBDFLW010000005.1 coordinate 2,387,568, forward strand.
CCGCCGCGACGGCCTCGGCACGGCGCGGACGGCCGCGGCGGACGTTGCGCAGGAAGAACGCGCCGACGATCGCGACGTAGAGGGCCCAAGCGATCACCTGCAGCCAGGTCATGGCGGGCATGAAGCCGACCGTCGCCTGCAGGAGCGCCGCGGGGGCGTCGCCCGGGCGGACGGTCTGGCTGACGTCGAAGGCCCAGCCGAAAGGGAACCCCGACCATCCGACGGCGACCGCGCCGGTGGCGGGGTCGCGCGGGGCGGCGTCGGTGAAGGGACCCGGCAGGGCGCCGGCCTCCTGCAGGTCGTGCAGCGCATAGGCGAGCACCCCTGCCGCGACGACGACGAGGAAGCCGCCTGTCCAGGTGAAAAACCGTCGGAGGTCGAGCCGCAGCATCCCGCGCGCGAGAAGCCAGCCGAGCACGACCGCCGTCAGCAGACCGAGCAGGGCGCCCAGCAGCGCCGACGGCGCATCGCCGAACGACTGCACCATCGACCACAGCAGCAGGGTCGTCTCGATGCCCTCGCGGGCCACCGACACGAAGCCGATGAGCACCATCCCCCACAGCGTGCCCTGAGCCAGTGCCCGGTCGATGCCGCCCTCGATCGTCGCCTTCAGCGACCGCGCGGCCTTCTGCATCCAGAAGATCATCCAGGTCACCATGGCGACCGCCACCAGCGACAGGGATCCGCCGATGAGCTCCTGGGCCTGGAAGGTGAGGCTGTAGGCGCCGAACGTGAGCACCGCTCCGATGCCGACGGCGAGGACCACCGCCAGCGCGATGCCGGCCCACAGGCGGGGCAGCACGTCGCGGCGACGGAGGCGCGTCAGATAGGCGACGAGGATGCCGACCACCAGTGCGGCTTCGAGGCCTTCACGGAGGCCGATGAGGAAGGTGGCGAGCACGGCGAACGGACTTTCACTGAGAGGGGAGGACCGGGCCGCCTCAGCAGGTAAGGCGAGCCTCAGTAAGTCTCACCTTACCTCCGCCGGCACGCGCCGCAAATCGCAGCGATCCGGCGGCGGCGGTAACGGGAGGCAACATTGGGCCGTCCGCGTCGAAGCCGATCTAGCCTCGATCCATGTCCGAGCTGACCCTGCCCATCCTCGATCTGTCCCGCCTCGACGACGGCCCCGAGGCCGCCGCGCGATTCCGCGACGATCTCCGCGCGGCGACCCACGACGTGGGGTTCTTCTACCTGACGGGAACGGGCGTCTCCCCCGCGCTCGAGCAGCGCCTGCACGAGGCCGCCCGCGCGTTCTTCGCGCTTCCGGAGGCCGAGAAGCTCGCCATCGAGAACATCACCAGCCCCCACTTCCGCGGCTACACGAGGGTAGGCGGCGAGCGCACGCAGGGCGCCGTCGACTGGCGCGAGCAGATCGACATCGGGCCGGAGCGCGCGGCCGTCGACGACCCCGACGCGCCCGACTTCGCCCGGCTGATCGGACCGAACCTCTGGCCGGCCGCGCAGCCCGAGCTGCAGGAGGTCGTCTCGGAGTGGCACGACCACCTCTCCGGCGTGGCGCGCAAGCTGCTCCGCGCCTGGGCCCTGTCACTCGGCGCCCCGGAGGGCTACTTCGACGACCACTTCGGCGAGCCCTCCACCCTCATCAAGATCGTCCGCTACCCCGGCACCGACGCCCCCGAGCCGCAGCAGGGCGTAGGCGCGCACAAGGACTCCGGCGTCCTGACGCTCCTGTGGGTGGAACCCGGCAAGGGCGGTCTCCAGGTGGAGCGCGGCGGCGAGTGGGTCGACGCCCCCTCCGTGCCCGGCGCGTTCGTCGTCAACATCGGCGAGCTGCTGGAGTACGCCACGCAGGGCTATCTGACGGCGACGAACCACCGCGTGATCTCGCCTCGACTCCCGGACGACCGCATCTCGGTCCCCTTCTTCTTCAACCCCGCACTCGATCAGCGCCTGCCGCTGCTCGACCTGCCGGCGGAGCTGGCCGCCGAGGCCCGCGGCGTGACGCAGGACCCGAGCAACCCGATCCACGCCCTGTACGGCGAGAACGCGCTCAAGTCCCGTCTGCGCGCCCACCCGGATGTCGCCGAGCGCTGGCACGGCGACCTCGTGAAGGCGCGCGCCGCGACATCCTGACGGCACTTCCGCGACCGCGGCGGCGTCGAACCCGTTCCGGCCGCGTCCGGCGGCTACGCTCGCGCTCGTGTGCACCCGCATCTTCTGGAATGACAACGCCGTGGCCAAGACGGTCAGCCGCTGCATGGACTGGGCCGTCAGCGACGAGCCCGAGCTCTGGTTCGTGCCCCGCGGCACCGAACGCCGCGGCGGTCCGGAGGAGGAGGCGCTGCGCTGGACGTCGCGATACAGCAGCCTCGTCACCAGCATGTGGGGTGTGGGCACGGTCGACGGGATGAACGAGCGGGGGCTCGCCGCCCACGCGCTCTACCTCGACCCGGAGGACGTGTCCTTCCCCGAGCCCGACGGCCGCCCGACGCTGGCGAACGCCTTGTGGACCCAGTACCTGCTCGACTCCTACGCCACGGTCGCCGAGGCCGTCGCCGACCTCGACCGGGTGCGCATCACCTCGCCTCTGTTCCGCGGACTGGAGATGGGCGTGCACATCGCCCTGGAGGACGCGAGCGGCGACGCGGCCGTCATAGAGCCGATCGACGGCGTGCTCGTGGTGCACCACGGGCCGGAGTACACGGTGATGGCCAACTCCCCCGCGCTCGACGAGCAGCTCGCGAACCTGGCGCGCTACCGCCCGTTCGGCGGCGAACTGCCTCCCCCGGGCGACATCACCTCGCTCGATCGCTTCGTGCGGGCCGCCTACTTCCTGCACTACCTGCCGGAGCCGGAGAACGAGGAGCAGGCCGTGGCAGGCGTGTTCCAGCTCATCGCGAACGTGTCGGTGCCGTTCGGGGCGCCGTACTCCACCGGCGACGTCTACCCGACGTGGTGGCGCGCGGGCGCCGACCTGACCAATCGGGTCTACTACTTCGGCGCCACCCGCAGCCCGAACATCTTCTGGGTCTGCCTCGACGACCTCGCCGAGACCACCGAGGTGCGCCGCCTCGACCCGACACAGCTCTCGCTGGTGGGTGATCAGACGAGCGGCCTCGAGCCGGCGACGCTCAGCTACTGAGCGGCGTGCGGGCGGGCGCTCCGTCTCCCGGACGCCCGCCGGACAGCACGAAGGCCGCCCCACACCGTGGGACGGCCTTCGGAAGGCGATATACGCGGATGCGACTCAGCGGCGAAGCCCCAGGCGCTCGATCAGCGACCGGTAACGGGCGATGTCGATGTCCTGGAGGTAGCCGAGCAGACGGCGACGCTGACCGACCATCAGGAACAGACCACGACGCGAGTGGTGGTCGTGCTTGTGCTCCTTCAGGTGCTCGGTGAGGTCCTTGATGCGCTGCGACAGCATCGCAACCTGCACCTCGGGGGATCCGGTGTCACCGGGGTGCGTGGCGTACTGGTCGATGATCGCCTTCTTGGCGTCAGAATCGAGCGGCATAGATGGGATCCCCTTTCTCTCACTGCGCGGCGCCCGGCACACGATGTGCGAGCTCTCTTTATCCGCGGCCGATCAAACGGCAACCTTGGGAGTCTATCAGGGATGGGAGGGATGCCGCGTCCCGGGGCTCCGGGCACGCGTTAGGGTCGGAGACGTGGTGGGCGCCGTCGGAATGAACAGGTGAAGACGCGCCTGCGCCGCGAGCACTTCCTCGACCTGCGCCCCTTCTCCGCCAGCCCCGCGTTCGCGCGGCTCTGGGTCGGCTCGACCCTCGCCGGACTCGGCGGACAGCTGACGATCGTCGCGGTCATGCTGCACGTCTACGAGCTCACGCAGGACACCTTCGCCGTCTCGATGATCGCCGTCGCCGGACTCGTGCCCATGGTGCTCGCCGGCCTCTACGGAGGGATGCTCGCCGACGCGTTCGACCGCAAGACGGTGGCGCTGATCGCCGCATCCGTCACCTGGGTCTCCACCGCCGTGCTCGCGGGACTCGCGTGGGGCCACCTGGAGACGGTGTGGTGGCTCTACCTCCTCAGCGTCGTCAACGCCGCGGCGAACTCCATCGTGATGGCCACGAAGTCCGCGATCACGCCGCGCCTCCTCCCCCGCGACCTGCTGCCGGCCGCCGCTGCGCTCAACGGCATCACCGTCGGCGTCATGGTCATGGCGGGGCCGGCGCTCGCGGGCGTCCTCGTCGCGGTCGCCGGCTACCAGTGGACCTACACGATCGACGTCGTGCTGATGCTCTCCCTGTTCCTCGGCCTGTTCACGCTGCCGAGCATCCGTCCCGAGGGGGTCGTCGTCAAGCCGGGACTCGAGTCGCTGAAGGACGGGTGGGCGTTCCTGCGGCGGGCGACCAATATCCGCCTGCAGTACATCCTCGACATCACGGCGATGACCTTCGGGCAGCCGCTGGCGCTGTTCCCGGCGATCGGCGCCCTGCTGCTGGGCGGTGGCCCGATCACGACTGGGGTGCTGACGGCGGCGTTCGCGGCGGGGGCGTTCCTCTCGAGCCTGTTCTCCGGCCCGATCGGCCGGGTGCGCCACCACGGCATCGGCATCCAGCGGTCCATCCAGGTCTACGGGCTCGCGATCCTCGCGTTCGGCGCGGTGCTGCTCGCCGCAGCGTTGGGCGTCTTCGCGCCCGCCGACGTCGGAGAGCAGTCCGCGAACCTCGCACTCATCGCCGTCGCGTTCCTGTTCCTCGCGGTGGCCGGCGCGGCCGACAACGTCAGCGCGATCTACCGCTCGACGATGATGCAGTCCGCCGTGCCCGACGCGATTCGCGGGCGCCTTCAGGGCATCTTCGTGGTGGTCGTGGCGGGCGGGCCCCGCGTCGGCGCGCTCTACGCCGGCACCCTGGCGACGCTCACCACCCTGTGGTTCCCGCCGCTCATCGGCGGCCTGGTGATCGTGACGCTCGTGTGGCTGCTCGTGCGCGCCAACCCGCGCTTCCGCGACTACGACGCCCTGCATCCCGAGCCCTGAGCCGCGCGCCGGAGCCGACCGCTCCCCCGGCACGGCGCCGGACTGCCAGGTGTCGGCGGGTTTCGGACGCAGCTGTCCGCTCCCGCACGCCGCGTCGGAGGCCGGCGCTAGGTTCGCAGGGTGACCGACGCCGCGCGCACCCCGACTTCCGCCACCGTGACGGTGCAGTTCGTGCTGTGCGGCATCGTCTGGGGGTCGAGCTTCCTCTTCATGAAGGTCGGGCTGGAAGGACTGAGCCCCGCCCAGGTGGCCTGGTCGCGGCTGGTGCTCGGCGCGATCACCCTCGGTGCGTTCGTGACCATCCGTCGCGAACGGCTCCCCCGCAGCATCCGTGTCTGGGGCCACATGCTCGTGCTCGGCATCAGCTTCTGCGTGCTGCCGTTCCTGCTGTTCTCATGGGCGCAGCAGCACGTCACCTCCGGCCTCGCGAGCATCTACAACGCGACGACGCCGATCATGACGGCGGTCATGGCGGGGCTGCTCTTCCGCGTCGAGAAGCTGCGACCCGTCCAGCTGGCGGGCATCCTGATCGGGATGCTGGGGGTCGGCGTCATCATCGCGCCCTGGCAGGGGCTGGACCTCGCCCAGAGCATCCCCGCCCAGCTCGCCATGCTCGGAGCGACGGCCTGCTACGGCTTCAGCCTCGCGTACATGCGGCGCTTCGTGCCGCGCACGGGGATGAGTGCGCTCACCTTCTCGTTCCTCAACATCGGGCTGGGCGCCGCCGTCATGGTCGTGCTGACCCCGGCCATCGCACTCGGCCCGGTCTCGCTCACTCCGCCGGTCGTGCTGTCGATGATCGCGCTCGGCTGCCTCGGCACCGGAGTGGTCTACATCTGGAACCAGAACACGCTGCGCGCCTGGGGCCCGACCCGCGCCTCGACGGTGACCTACATCACGCCGATCGTGGGCGTGGCCCTGGGCATGACGATCCTGGGCGAGCCGCTCACCTGGAACGAGCCGGTCGGCGCCCTCGTCGTGTTCGCGGGCATCGTGCTGGCGCAAAACCGCCTGCGCTCCCTGGGACGACGAAGGGACCGCATCGCCGAGGCGAGCGGTCCCTCCGGAGCAGAGGCGATCAGGCCTGGTGGGCGCCCTGCAGGTCGAGCGTGATGGTGACGTCCTTGCCGACGAGCACGCCGCCGGTCTCGAGCGCGGCGTTCCACGTGAGGCCGAAGTCCTCGCGGTTGATGACGGCCTTGGCCGTCGCGCCGGCCTTGGAGTTGCCCCACGGGTCGGTGCCGAAGCCGCCGAACTCGAACTCGAAGGTGACGGGCTTGGTCACGCCGTGCATGGTCAGGTCGCCGTCGACGAGCATCTCGCCGTCCTCGACGCGGACGCCGGTCGAGACGAAGTCGATCGACGGGTAGGTCTCGACGTCGAAGAAGTCGGCGGAGCGGAGGTGCTGGTCGCGACCCTCGTCCTTGGTGTCGAGCGATGCGGCGTCGACGTGCGCGGTGACGGAGGCCTCGAGCGGGTTCTCCGGGGCGATGAAGGTGGCGCTCTTGATGCCGAAGGAGCCGCGCACCTTCGAGATCATCATGTGACGCACGGTGAAGCCGACCTCGCTGTGCGAGGGGTCGAGCTCCCACGTGCCGGGCTTGTATCCGGGGATGTCGATGGTGTTCGTGGTGGTCATGATGTCGGTCCTCCAAGACGGGCCGGTGATCCGGCGTTACGACAGATGGAACGCGGGACGCGCAGATCTATTCCCTTGAATATATCAGGCGTCGGAGACGACGAAGGAGCGGATGCCGCGGCACCCGCTCCTCCGGTCTCGCTCAGCGGGATCAGCCGACGGCGAGCAGATCGATGATGAAGATGAGGGTCTTGCCGCCGAGGAAGTGTCCGCCGGCGGGGCCGTAGGCCAGGTGCGGCGGGATGACGAGCTCGCGGCGTCCGCCGACCTTCATGCCCGGGATGCCGTCCTGCCACCCCTGAATGAGGCCGCGGAGCGGGAACTGGATGCTCTCGCCCCGGCCCCAGGAGGAGTCGAACTCCTCGCCGGACTCGTACTCGACGCCGGCGTAGTGCACGGTGACCGTGTCGCCGGGCTTGGCCTCCGCGCCGTCGCCCACCTCGATGTCGCGGATGACGAGGTCGGTGGGGGCGGGTGCCTGGGGAGCGTCGAATTCGGGCTTGGTGCGTTCGTTGGTCATGGGTCCATCCAACCCGAGCCGCGCGGACGGGTCAAAGCGCCCGGCCGTGATGCACACCCCGTACACAGACTCAGCGCCCGGTGCCGCGGCGATGCCTGCGTGTCAACCGAGCGCTGAGTTGGTCTTCCTCAATGGTGCCCAGAGCGTGCGGGGCTGTCAAGGGCGCCGGCCGCCCGCGGCCGCGCAACTGCGCTCCGGCGGCCCGCACGCGGCACGCTGTCAGCGGGTGCCGGGTGCCGTCACCGGGCGAACAGCGCCGCGCGCGCGGCGACCGAGCGCTGCAGCAGCACGTGCTCGTCCTGCGCGGCCGCGGCGTCGCGGCCCGACAGCGCGCGCTGGCGTGCCGCGGCGAGCGCCGTCGCCTCGGCGATGAAGGTCTTCATCGTGCGGGCGCGGTCGCCGGGCAGGCTGCGGGCCCACGCGATCCCCGCCCGGCGTCCCGCCGGCGTCGCCAGCATGTCGACCTCCTGAGCGGTGAACCACCCGACCGCCGCGTACTCCCCCAGTCGTGCGCGGGTGAGCCGCGCCTCCTCCCGGCGGAGCGCCAGCACGCCCAGCACGAAGAGGACGAACAGCGGCACCTGCAGCGTGGCGTAGAGCGCGAAGAAGTCGAAGAAGGCCGCGGAGCCGTTCCACAGCGCGTGCAGCACGGCAGCACCCGCCATGCCCGCCACCCAGAGTCCGAGCGCCTGCCCGGGGCGGAGCCCGCGTCGCGCGGCGAGTCCGAGGGCGAAGCCCGTGACCGCGGTGAACATGACGTGCGCGAACGGCGAGAGCACGCCGCGCAGGAAGAACGTGACCGTCGCCTGAGTCGCGCCGCCCTCGATGAGGCTGACGGCGAAGTACTGGATGTTCTCGGTGAAGGCGAAGCCGGCGCCCACGAGCGCGCCGTACACGACGCCGTCCACCGGACCGTCGAATGCGCGACGGGCCGTCGCGAAGATGAGGAAGACGCCCAGGCCTTTGGCGAACTCCTCCACGAGCGGCGCCTGGACGACGGAGCCGAACGCCTCCGCGGCAGGCGTGTCAGCCCGGCCGAGCACGAGGGTCAGCAGCAGGTCGACCCCCAGCGCGATCGCCACGGCCACCACGGCGCCCCAGGCCACGGCGAGGATCACCAGGCTGCGCGGCTCCGGCTCCCACCGGTCGATGAGGCGGACGGCGAACAGCACCCCCGCGAGCGGGATGAGCGCGAGGACCATTCCGGCGATGGATGCCGCGGCCCCGAGCGCCGCGAGGAAGTAGCCCGCGACGGCCAGCAGCACCACGACGACGACGGCGATGAGCCAGATCGACGCGCTGCGTCCCCTGCGGGGGACGACGGGCAGCACCGGAGGGGATGCCGGCGGCGGGACGATGCGCGCCGGCGTCCCCCCGTGCGGGCGGGACAGCGGGGACGGAGAGGTCATGGCGCACAGCCTATGAGTCGCGCCGGAAGTGGACCTCCCGCTTGCGCCCGCCCGGTCGATGGGCGATCGGAGCGGGACGAGATGCGGCGTTCAGGTGTAGGTGGCCAGGCGCATGGTGGCCGTGGCGCTGTGCGCGGCCATCCCCTCGGAGTCGGAGATGACCTGGACGGCGTTCGCGAGCTCCGGCGTCGCCTCGCGCACGATGCGCTGGTAGGTGAGCGGCTTCAGGAAGCGCGACACCGACAGCCCCGCGCTGTGCTTGGCGCCGCCCGCGGTCGGGAGGACGTGGTTGGTGCCCGCCATCCCCTTGTCGGAGTAGGCGACGGTGCTCCACGGTCCGAGGAAGATCGAGCCGTAGTTGCGCAGCCGGTCGTGATACCAGTGGTCGTCGGCCGAGATGACCTCGAGGTGCTCCGGCGCCAGGTCGTCCATGAGCGCCGCCGCCGTCTCGCGGTCGTCGGCGACCGTCACCGACCCGTAGTCGCGCCAGGCGGGCCCGGCGATGGGCTCCGTCGCGAGTCCGGCGAGCTGACGGTCGACGGCGGCGATGACGGCGCGACCGTGCTCCTCCGACGTCGTCACGAGCGCGGCGGGCGAGTTCGGGCCGTGCTCGGCCTGACCGAGGAGGTCCGCCGCCACGATCTCGGGATCGGCGGTCTCGTCGGAGATGACCGCGACCTCGGACGGCCCGGCGAGCAGGTCGATGGCGACGGCGCCGAACAGCTGCCGCTTCGCCTCGGCGACGAAGGCGTTGCCCGCCCCGACGAGCATGTCGACGGGCAGCTCGCCCAGGAGTCCGTAGGCCATCGCCGCCAGCGCCTGCACGCCGCCGAGGACGAACACGCGGTCCACGCCCGACAGGTGCGCCGCGTAGACGACCGCCTCGTTCGCGCCGCCGTCCGGCTGGGGCGGCGTGCACGCGATGACCGTCGGCACGCCGGCCTCCTTGGCCACCCCCACCGTCATGAACGCGCTCGCGGTCAGGGGGAAGCGGCCGGCGGGCAGGTACGCCCCGACGCGGGAGACCGGGACGTAGCGCACCCCGGTGACGAGCCCCGGCACGAGTTCCGTCTCGAAGCCGGTCAGGTGCGAGCGCTGCTCGACCGCGAACGCGCGGGTGCGCTGCGATCCGAGCTCGATCGCCGCGCGGAGGTCGGCGGGCAGCCGGTCGCCGCTCGAGGCGATCCTGTCGGCGGAGAGCTCGACGTCTCCCCCGCCGTACCCGTCGAGCGACCGCGCGTAGTCGAGCACGGCGTCCATCCCGCGGCGCTGGATGTCCAGCAGCATGCGGGAGACCGTCTCGATCACTGCGGGATCGCGCTGTGCGGCCGGCGCGTCGACCAGCGGTGTCTTGAGGTGATGGAACGAGCCCTGAAGGCTCTCGAGGACGGCGGGAGTGAAGCGCATGCCCTCACGCTAGAGCGGCGTCTGATCCCCCACAAGGCCAGTGGTTCCGATGCGCGGCACAGGGTTTACCATTGGCACGTGACCATCGTGCAGCTGCGGGCGTTCCTGGCGGCGATGGACCTCGGATCGTTCACCGCCGCCGCCGACGAGCTCGACATCACGCAGGCCTCCGTGTCGGAGCTCATCGCCCGGCTCGAGCGCGAACTGGGTGCCGCGCTGTTCATGCGCGGCGGCCGTCGGCTCGCGCCGACCGAGGCCGCGCACGCGCTGCGGGCGCACGCCGACCAGGCGGTCGGCGCGATCGACAACGGTGTGGAATCGGTGCGCGCCCTCCGGTCGCTCGAGGGGGGCACGTGCACGTTCGGCGTGCTGCGCAACGCCGCCTATTACGACCTCGGCGATCTCGTCCAGACCTTCCACCGCCGGCATCCGCTCGTCAAGGTCCGCCTAGTGGGTCTCAACTCCGCGCTCGTGGCCAGCTCGATCGCGGCCGGCGAATTGGAGGCGGGCGTCGTCGTGCTCCCGGTCGAGGAGGCCGGTCTGCGCATCACGCCGCTGTTCCGTGACGAGGTGCTCTTCGCGTCTTCCGAGCGGAGTCCGGACGACGGCCCGCTGACCATCGCCGAGGTGACCGAGCGGAAGCTGGTGCTCTACGACGCCTACGCGGGCTGGAGCGATCCGACCCGGCGGCAGCTGCGCGCCCGCGCGCGACTGGAGGGTCTCACGCTGGATGCGGCGATCGAGGTCGAGCATGTCGAGACGGCGCTGAGCGTCGTGGCGTCCGGCGCGGCCGACACCGTCGTGTCGCGCACCATCGCCGAGGCGCCGGGCTTCCCCGACGGCATCCTGCTCACGCCGTTCGCGGAGCCGCTGTACGACACGGTCGCGCTGGTGCAGCGGGAGGGTGCGACCCTCTCGCCCGCCACGCAACGCTTGGCGGACCTCGCCCAGGAGATGCTCCGGGAGCGCGTGACCCGCCATGCCGGTCGCATCGCCGCCGCCGCGGCACCGGGGAGCGCTCAGGAGTAGAGGTCGGGTCGCCGATCGGCGAAGAGGTCGTTGTGCGGCGGCAGGCTCTTGTCTCCGGCGGGCCGGAGCGACAGCGTCGCGAACGCGGTCTCCGCGCCGGCCCCCTCGGCCGCAGGCCAGCCGTCCTCGTCGATGACGCTCGTCCCACCCGTCCAGGCGACCCCCCGCTCACTGCCGCGACGGTCCGCGATGACGGTCGCGAGCCGCGACGACCGCGCGGCCGCCATGGCCTGGATGACCTCCGGCGGGCGCTCGCCGGCGGGTCGGGGCACCAGGGGCCAGTTGACCGGCAGGGCGAGGAGGTCCGCTCCGGCGAGGGCGAGGCGGCGCGGCACCTCCGGGAACTCGTTGTCGTAGCAGATGGCCACGGCCAGCCGTCCGATCGGGGTGTCGTAGACCTCGCCCGCCCGCTCGCCCGGCGTGAAGAGCGCCGCTTCGCCGCCCCACAGGTGCGCCTTCCGGTAGTCGCCGATACGCGCGTCGCGCGTGAGCACCGCGGCCGTGTTGTAGACGGCGGTCCCATCGCGCTCGGCGTAGCCCACGACGGCGACGGCCCCCGCGGGCAGCGTGGCCGAGAGCTCGCGCCACAGCGGGTCGTCGCGGGTGACCGCGGCGGCTGCGACCTCCGCGGCGTCGTGGAAGACGTAGCCGCTGGTCGCGAGCTCGGGCAGCACGATGAGTCGCGCGCCGTCGGACCCCGCGCCGGCGAGCGCGTCGGCGATCCGCGCGACGTTGGCCGCGACCTCGCCCAGCCGGATGTCGGGCGAGATCGCGGCCACGCGCAGCGTGCGGGGCGCGCTCCGGTCGTTCAGTCGTCCTCCGTCGCGGTGACCATCACGCCGACCGGCGCCAGGTAGCCGTTCGTGTCGATCATCCAGTCGGCGTCGCGCGCGGCATCCACGACCTCGGGAGCCCACTCGAGGTAGACGCGGTCGTCGCCGCCGTTGACGACCAGGAGCTCGCCCGCGCCGTCCTCGCCGGCTTCGATGCACCGGAAGGCCCTCCAGGCGTCCACCGGCACCGAGAAGGAGTCCGAGGGTCCGAGCTCGACGGTCGCCGACGGGTCGCCGTTGAGCGTGACTTCCCAGCGGCCCGACTTGACCAGCAGTGCCTGCGTCCGGTTGTGCCGGTGCCGCAGCATCCCCTCGTCCTCCGCCGCGCGCACCCACGCCATGTTGAAGGAGTGCGGCTCGTGGATGTTCGGCACCTGCCGGCGGTCCTCGCTCATGCCGTAGCCGATCGCGAGTGCGAGCTCGGCGGCACCGCCCGGGAGGGCGGCGCACAGCAGCGCGTGACGGCTGTAGACGCGATCGGCGGGCTGGATGACGCGTCCGCGCATCTGCTCCACCGAGTAGGTCGTCAGCTCGTCGATGTACTTCTGCTGGATGGGCTTGATCAGCGCGACGTCCTCCGGCAGCACGTCGCCGGCGACGGTGTCGATGAGCTGGTTGTCGGCCGTCAGGTGCAGGCCGTACGACTCCGCCTCCTTGAGCACCGACGGCCCCCAGATGATGCCGCCGGTGACGTCGCGTCCGAGCACGGTCCAGAGGATGCCGTCGTCCGGGCCCTCGTTGGTGAATCCGCGGAAGATCCAGGTCGGGATGGAGATGATGTCTCCGTCGGTGCTGACGTATTCGCCTTGCGTGCCGTCGATGCCCCAGCGCAGGCGGAACTCGCCGCCCAGGTTGACGAACACCTCGGCGGTGAAGTGCAGGTGCAGGTTGTTCGAGATGCCGTTCGGCATTCCGGCGGCACCCGTGTTGAAGCCGTGCTCCTCGGTCAGGTTGATGACCTGACCGGCGTTCTGGGAGACCCCGCCGCCGATGAAGGCGTAGTTCTCCTTGCGGTCGGAACCGGGCGTGCGGCAGTCGATGAAGGCGGCGCGGTGCGGCGCCCAGTCCGACTTGAGGATGGTCCGCCGCTGGATTTCGGCCGCGTCGACGGTCACGTCGTGGCTGAGGTGATCGGTGCTCATGATGTGCTCTTCTTTCTTCGGTGACGCTCAGTAGATGTTCGAGAAGCCGACGGGCTCGTCGCCGCGCATGCCCGCGATCTGGGCGCGCAGGGCGATGTCGTCCCAGAGACGCACCTCCTTGACGAGCGCGCCGTTGTGGAAGGTGAACTGCGAGATGCCCAGCAGGTCGATGGGCCGTCCGGTCAGCGGCCCGTAGTTCGGCACCCCGATGTAGTCGCCCACGAACTTCCACGTGACGGCCACGCGGAGGCCCGCGTATCTGACGTCGTAGTTGGTCTGGATGTCGCGGATCTCGAACTGTCCGGCGGGGAAGGACTCGAGGAAGCGCAGCAGGGCGCGACGGTAGCCCTCCGGCCGGATCACGAGACGGTCGCCCACGGTCTGGAGCACCAGGTCGCGCAGGAAGAACTTCTCGACCTTCTGCAGGTCGCGGTCGTTCCACACGGTCTGGATCATGTCGATGACGGTCTCGACCTCGGAGCGGTGGTCGTCAGGCCGCGGACCCGAGTCGCCGCGGGCGATCGGGTCGGCGGGTGCCGGCTCGGTCCACGAACCGGTGTAGCCGCGGAAGGCCTGCGCCCGGGCGAGCTCGTCGAGATCCTCCCTACGGCGCAGTGCACCCGCGAGCGAGTCGCGCACGACCCACTCCTCGACCATGCGTCCGCGGCGATACAGGCAGTTGGCGATGGTGCGGCTGTGGTCGCCGCTGTGCAGGTCGGAGGACAGCACCAGGTGCGAACTCAGGAACGCGTCGTCTCCTCGCGCCTCCCAGATGACGTCCTCGGCCTGGCCGACGCGGTCGGGCGTCGCCGAGATGCGCATCAGCGATCCCTCGATGACCTCGTCGCGGGTGGTGGAGGTGCCGTAGGCGCCGTGGACGATGGAGTCCGGCTCGTAGTTCTCGCGGATGTAGCTGATCGACCGGTCCACCCAGATCAGATCGGTCACCTCGCGGATGAAGTCATCGGGGTCCGCGTACGGCTGGTAGGCAACCGGGTCGAGAGGCACTCGTTCGCTCCTAGTGTTCCGCGCCGCCGTTCCGACGACGCTGGGGATGTCGTGCCGTCAGTGTATGCGTATGCACAACTGCGATGCAAGAGATCGGCAGACCGCGGCCGCCGAAGTCACTCAGCGCGACGCGGCGGCGGCGAGCGTGCGGCGCTCGACGAAGGACGTCTCGTACTCGACGTGGGCGAGCGGAGCCCCGGGCTCCTCGATGCGCCGCGCCATCAGGCGAGCGGCCTCCCGGGCCATCCCGGACAGGTCGTAGGCGACCGTGGTGAGCTCGATGATCGGCCAGGCGGCCGGCGGCAGGTCGTCGAATCCGACGACGGACACATCTCGGGGGACGTCGAATCCTGCGCGCCGGGCCGCGTTCAGCGCCCCGTACGCGACGACGTCGTTTCCGCAGAAGATGAGGGTCGGCGGCGCGGGTGTCGCCAGCAGCTCGGTTGTCGCCGCATCGCCGGACGCCGTGTCATATGGCCCTCGCCGCACGTTCTCGGGCTCGAGCACGAGACCGTGCTCCGCGAGCGCCGCACGGAGCGCAAGCTCCCGGGACTGTGCCGTGCTGGTGTTGCTGGGGCCGAGTACGGCACCGATGCGCCGGTGACCGAGCTCGACGGCGCGCGCCACCGCTTCGCCCAGACCGCGCGCGGGCGCGACGACGGTGGCGTCGGCGTCGACGTAGGCCGCCGTGCGGTTGAAGTAGACGAAGGGCAGGCTGCGGTCGCGCAGGCGCAGGGGCGCGACGGAGTCCACCGTAGTGGTGGCCAGGATCACGCCGTCCAGACCGTTCGCGATGAGGCGTTCGGCCACCGTCTCGTTGTCGGCCGTCTCGGTGTGGAGCATCAGCTGATAGCCCATGCCCTCGAGCTCGTCGTGGACCGGCGCGATGATGTTCGAGTAGAACTGGTTCTTCAGATCCGTCACCAGCAGCCCGATGCGGCGGGTGCGGCCGGAGGACAGGGCGCGGCCCGCCTCGCTGGGCACGTAGCCCAGCAGCACGGCCGCATCGCGCACGCGCTTCTTGGTGTCCTCCGACACCCGCGGATCATCGCGCAGCGCGCGCGACACCGTGGGCTGCGACACCCCCGCGAGCCGCGCGACGTCTCTGCTGGTGACAGCCATCGCACCCCCTCGGCCCACTCCGTCAGGCGAAGTCTAGCGGACGGGTTGCTCTGGCATGCATACGAAGTCATAATGTCTACATACGTATGTACGAAAGGGACACTGATGCCTCGATTCCTCAAGAGCGCGCCGACGAAATCGTTCACCGACACCACCCAGGCCGACGTCGCCACACGGGTCGGCGCGATCATCTCGGACATCCGGTCGAACGGCGATGACGCCGTGCGCCGCTACGCCGAGGAGTTCGACCGCTGGACCGAGCCGTTCCGGCTCGACGACGCGCGGGTCGCGGAGATCATGGCGACGCTCGACCAGCAGGTGATCGACGACATCGTGTTCGTTCAGGAGCAGGTCCGCCGCTTCGCCCAGGCCCAGCGCGACTCGCTGGTCGACATCGAGGTCGAGACCCTGCCCGGCGTCCACCTCGGACAGAAGCACGTTCCCGTGCAGGCCGCCGGCGCGTACATCCCGGGCGGGAAGTACCCACTGACGGCCTCCGCGCACATGACGATCATCACCGCCAAGGTGGCCGGTGTGCCCCGAGTCGTCGCCTGCACCCCGCCCATCCGCGGCGAGATCCCCGCGGCGACCGTGGCGGCGATGAAGCTCGCGGGAGCGGACGAGATCTACATCCTCGGCGGCGTGCAGGCCGTGACCGCCATGGCCGTCGGCACCGAGACCATCGCGCCGGTGAACATGATCGCCGGTCCCGGCAACGCGTACGTCGCGGAGGCCAAGCGCCAGCTCTTCGGCGAGGTCGGCATCGATCTGTTCGCCGGACCGACCGAGATCCTCATCGTGGCCGACGACGACGCCGACCCGTTCCTCACCGCCGTCGACCTGCTGTCGCAGGCCGAGCACGGCCCGGAGTCGCCCGCCGTGCTCATCACCACGTCGGAGGCGCTGGGCCACCGGGTCATGCAGCACATCGAGCAGCTGCTGCCGGGCATGTCCACCCGCGACTACGCGGGGCCGGCCTGGCGCGACTGGGGTCAGGTGATCGTGGTGGAAGACCTCGACGAGGCCTACGCGCTCGCCGACGACTTCGCGTTCGAGCACGTGCAGATCTTCACCGCCGAGCCGCGCGCCGCGCTGAAGAAGATGCACGACTACGGCGCGCTCTTCCTCGGCGAGAACACCTGCGTCTCCTACGGCGACAAGGTCATCGGTACCAACCACGTGCTGCCGACGCTGGGCGCCGCCCGCTACACGGGCGGCCTCTGGGTCGGGAAGTATCTCCGCACCGTCACCTACCAGGAGATCACCGACACGGCCTCGTCCGCCATGCTCGGCGAGGTGTGCGGCCGGGCCGCACGGGTGGAGCTGTTCGAGGGTCACGCCCGTTCGGGCGATGTGCGGTCGTGGCGGCATGGCGGGACGCAGCACGACTGGATCGCGCAGAGCGAGGGCGCCGGCGCCGGAACGCCGTCGCGGTGAGCGACCTCGGCGGTCGCGTCGCCCTCGTCACCGGCGGCGGCAGCGGACTGGGTGCGGCGATCGCGACCGCGCTCCATGCCGCAGGCGCGGACGTCGTGGTGGTCGGGCGCGACGCATCGAAGCTCGCCGGCATCGTCGAGCGGCTGGGGCACCGTGCGCGTGCGGCGGCGTGCGACGTCTCCGACCCGTCGTCGGTCGATCGGCTCCGCAAGGAGCTCGAGGGCACCGAGGTGTCGATCCTGGTGAACAACGCGGGGATCGCGGGACCGGTCGCCGCCCTCACCGACATCTCGGTCGAGGAGTGGGACGAGGTCTTCGACATCAACGTGCGCGGCACGTTCCTCATGTGCCGCGCCTTCCTCCCCGGCATGACGGCGCGGGGATCCGGCGACGTCATCAACATCGCCTCGGTGTCGGGCAAGCGCCCGCTCGCCCATCGCACGCCGTACACCGCCTCCAAGATGGCGGTGATCGGGCTGACCTCGACCCTCGCGTTCGAGGTCGGGCCGTCGGGGGTCACCGTGAACACCCTCTCCCCCGGTCCCGTGTCGGGGCCGCGGATGGAGCGCAACTTCCGGCTGGAGGCGGAGCGCTCGGGCGGCTCGGTGGCCGACGCGGAGGAGGCGTTCGTCTCGCGATCCGCCCTCCGGCGCATGGTCACGGAGGAGGAGGTGGGCGCGGCGGTCGTCGCGATGCTGGCGATGCCCGGCATGTGCGGGGCCGACGTCGACCTGTCGGCCGGGATGATCGCGTGACGCGCCCGTCTCTCCGCTCCCGCGCCCTCGCCGGTGAGCGCCTGGTGGGTGTCCTGCTGCGGATGCCGGCCGAGGAACTCGTCGAGATGGCCGCCGTCGCGGGCTTCGACTTCGTGCTGGTGGACTGCGAGCACGGCCCCGCCGATCTGATCCCCCTGCGCCAGCACATCGCCGCCGCGGCCCTGCACGAGGTGCCGGTGATCGTGCGGATCGGCGAGGGCGACACCGGCATGATCCTCCGGGCGCTCGACCAGGGAGCGGAGGGCATCCTCGCGCCTCACCTCGACGATGCGGCACAGGCCGCCGCCCTCGTCTCCGCGGCGCACTACCCGCCCGTCGGCACCCGCGGATTCGCGACCTACAGCCGAGCGGGCCGCTTCGGCCAGGTGCCGGCATCCGAGCATCGCGAGCGCTTCCTCGCCGACACCCTCGTGCTGGGCATGATCGAATCGCCCGCCGGCGCGGCGAACGCCGCCGCCATCATCGGCACCCCCGGTCTCGACGGCATCATGATCGGCCCCGCGGATCTGGCTGCCTCCTCGGGCCCGGACGATCCGTCGCCCGCCGAGTCCACCGCCCGCGTCAACGCGGCACTGGCGGACGCCGGACGGCTGCGCATGGACATCGTCGGCACGCCCGACGCCGCACGTGCGGCCTTCGATGACGGCGCCGGACTCGTCGTCTACAACCTCGCCCACTCGCTGATGGAGCACTTCCGCGCGCTGCGCGGCGCGCGGGAGTGAGTGCGACGCGCGAGAGTGCGCGCTTCGCGCGGACCTGAGCGCAACGCGCCGGATCAGCGCGCCCGTCCGTCGAGGTCAGCCCAGCCGGGCGCGGAACGCGCTGACGAGCGCCCCGACCTCGCCGGGGCGCTCGAGCGGGAGGAGGTGGCCGGCGTCCACTGCCACGACACGGGCGCCGGGAAGCTCGGCGGCGATCTCCGTGTGGAACGTCGGCAGGCAGATCGCGTCCGCCGTGCCCGAGACGACGAGCGCCGGCACGGCGACGCTCGGCAGCCGCGCGAGGAGGTCGCGACGGGTGGACTGCAGGAGGAGCTGTGCGCGCAGCATCCGCTCGCCCGTCTCCTCCCCCATCGCCAGCGCTCTCGTCACGAGGTCAGGGCGAGCGAGCCCCTCGGCGGACAGCAGCGCCGGCAGGATCGACCGCTGGAGCTCCTCCGCCGTCGCTCCGTCGTCGAGCCGCTGCCGCCACTCCCGCCATCCCGCCTGCTGGGCATCCGTCGGCGCCTTGGCGTTGGTGGAGACGAGGCACAGCCCGGCGACGCGCTCCGGAGCGCGGACCGCGAGCTCCATCGCGACGATCGCCCCGAGCGACAGCCCGCCCAGGACGAAGCGCTCGGGCAGGGTGTCGCTGAGATGCGCGACCTGCTCGTCCATCGTCGGCCGGTCGAGCACCGGCGTGAGGGCGTCGTCGAGCCCGCATCCGGTCCACAGGTCGGCGGTGCAGTTCATCCCCGCCAGCAGGACGAGCGGGAGTCCTCTCACGTCAGCCCTTGACGGCGCCGTCGCTGAGGCCCGCCACGAGGTACTTCTGCGCGATGAAGGCGATGAGGATCACGGGGATCGTGAGGAGCATGGATGCTGCGCCGGCCTGCTGCAGCATCGGCAGCGTCTGCCCGAGCTGCGTGGCGATGAAGACCGGCACGGTCTTGGACGACGTGTCGGTGAGGACGAGGGCCGTCAGGTACTCCTGGAACGCGAACAGGAACACGAAGATGCCGGCGGTGAGAATGCCCGGACCCATGAGCGGGATCATGACGCGGCGCAGCATCCCGATGCGGGTGCAGCCGTCGATCATCGCCGCCTCGTCCAGCTCACGCGGGATCTCGGCGAAGAAGTTGCGCAGCAGCCAGATGGTGAACGGCTGGTTGATCGCGACCAGGGCGATCGCCAGCGCGAAGGTGGTGTCGTAGATGCCCAGCGCGCGGCTGATGTCGTACATCGGGAGCACGACGGCGAAGCGCGGGAGAGCGCGGAAGACGAGCGCCAGCACCAGCAGGAGGGCCGAGATGTAGCTCGGGAACCGGGAGAGGGCGTAGGCCGCCGGGATGCCGATCACCAGGGCGATCACGGTGGAGATCACTGCGACGGCGAGCGTGTTGACGAGGTAGTCGGCGAAGTACGTGGTCTGCCACAGGTCGACGAACGCCTTGAAGGTCGGCTCGTAGCCGAAGAGCACCGGCGGGTTCGCGAAGGCGACGTCGGTGGGCTTCGTCACCGAGAGCGTCATCCAGATGAACGGGCTGAGCATGAGCACGCACAGCAGTCCGAGGAGGGTGCCGGTGAGGGCCCGCACACCGCGTCCGGCCCGGGGGCGACGGTTCTTCCCCTTGAGGTCGCCCGTGGTGATGGCCCGCGTCGACAGGGTCTCGGTGGTGAGGGTCATCGCGCGGCCTTCGCTTCCTTGAAGATCCCTCGGATGAAGGGGATGAGCATGACGAGGATGAGCAGGATGGTCAGGACGTTGATCGCGCTGCCGAGGCCGAGCTCGTTCGCCCCGTTGGCGAAGGCCACCGAGTAGACGTAGAGCATGATCGACTCGTTGCCGATCGTCTCCGCCTGCGGCGACAGGGGTATCAGGACGTCGAAGAGGCGCAGCACGTCCATGATCGAGATGAGCGTGACGAAGCCGAGCACTCCGCGGATGGTCGGGATGATCACGCTGAGATGCGTCTGGAAGGCGTTCGCCCCATCGATGCGGGCCGCCTCGCGCAGCTCGACCGGCACGCCCTGCAGCCCCGCGAGGATGATGAGCATCGCGAACGGGAGCATCTGCCAGACCGTGTTGGCGATGACGAGGATGGCGTTGGGGACCTGGTCGGTGAACCACAGCACCTGGGTGCCGCCGAGGAGTCCGATGAAGCGGTTCACGACGCCGCCGAAGTTGTCGTCGAACAGCCAGGAGAAGGCGACGGCCCCGACGAGGTTCGGCAGCACGTACGACACGAGCATGATGCCGAGCACCAGCGGCCGTGTGAGCCGGAGAGTGTTGACCGCGGTGGCGATGAGATAGCCGAAGACGATGAGGATGGCGGTGGTGACCACCGTGACAGCCACCGTGAAGATCACGGCCCGGTGGAACCGGGGGTCGGTGAGGGCGTCGGTGAAGTTCGCCAGCCCGACGAACGTGCCGGGCGTGCCGTACCGGACGTTCTCGAAGCTCCACTGGACGGTGCGCGCCAGGGGGAGGATGAGCAGGGCGCTCATGATCAGCAGGCTGGGGGAAAACAGCAGCCAGAATTCGCGTGCCTTCATCGGAGCGATTCCCTTCGATCGACGACTGCGGCCTGTGCCGGACGGCACAGGCCGCAGTCGTTCGGTTCACCGGTGGGTGGATGGGGTGGGCGTCAGCCCGCGACCTTCTCCGCGGCGGCCTGCATCTGCGCCAGACCGTCGTCGACCGTCAGGTTGCCCGCCAGGACCTGCGCCAGGATCGGCGTGATCTCGTTGCTGACCGGGGCCAGTACCGGCGACACGACCGGAGGCATGGTGCCGGCGATCGAGTCGTTGGCCGCCTGCCCGTAGGGCGAGTTCTCCGGGGTCATCATGCCCTCCCGGGCCGGGTAGGCCGCCGGTACGGATGCCTTCGACGCGTCCTCGCTGACCGCCGAGGCCATCATCACGAAGAGCATGTCGGGATCCAGCTTCGTGTTGAAGGGGATCGACCATCCGTCGATGGAGAGGCGGTTGTACAGGTACTCCGCGTCGGACGAGACCTTCGGCGGCGCCGCGAAGGCGAACGAGTCCGAGAGCTTGCTGTTCGCGGCATCCGTCAGGTCGCTCATGCGGCCGGAGAACATGATCGACATCGCCGCGGTGTTGTTGTACATCTGCTGCTGCACCTTGGGCTGGTCGAACGTCGTGACCTGCGGGTCCATGTAGGGCTGCAGGCTCTGCATGGCCTCGAGCGCCTGCTTGCCCTGCGGGGTGTCGAGGGTGACCTCGCCGTCGGAGGTGGTGAAGTCGGCGCCGAGGGAGTTCATGACGGCCTGGAAGCTGGTGGCGACGTCGGATGTGGCGAGCCACGGCAGGGCGATCGGGTACTCCATCTTGCCCGCGGCCTTGATGGCCTCGGCGGCGGTGATCATGTCGTCGAAGGTCTTCGGCACCTCGAGCCCCAGCTCGTCGAAGATGTCGGACCGGTAGGCCATGATGAACATCTGCGCCTGCATCGGCAGGGCGTAGAGCTTCCCGTCGTACGACATGCCCGTGCGCATCGACTCGCTGATGTCGTCGAGTTTGTAGTCCGCCGCGTACTTGGCGAAGAGGTCGTCCAGCGGCATCAGCTTCTGGTCGTTCGCGAGGCTCGGGATGACGTAGCCGTACGTCTCGACGATGTCGTAGCTGCCGGTGTCGCCGGCCAGGGTCGCCGTCGTCTTGGTGACCTGGCCGCCGAAGTCGATCGGGTCGTGCTTGACGGTGACGTCGCCCTTCGTGCAGCTCGACACCATCGTGTCGGTGAAGGGGTCGATCGCGGAGGAGTTGTAGGCGAGCACGTTGACGGTGGTCGCGGATTCGGGTGCGGTGTAGTCGCAGGTGACGGAGGTGGCATTCTCGTTGCCGGTGCGGCTGCCGGCGCCGCAGGCGGTGAGAGCGAATGCACCCACGGCCGCCATGGCGACAAGGGAGATGACGCGCTTCTTGGTAGATGACATGGCCACAGAGTATACGTATGCATTCGGGTTAGGGAAGCCTAAAAACGGGCGAAAATATCGTTACATCCCCGCAACATGAATACGTATAGGGTTGACGCGTCAGCGGGTGTGCCGTGAGGATTCGCACCGGATGCTGCGACCCCTCCGCCCCGGAATGACGCGGCCGCCCGGCCCCGCCGGGTAGCGTGGAGGCATGCGCTTCGCCCATGTGTTCCTCGACGGAGCGGACGATCCGCGCCTCGTCACCATCATCGATGACGACGCGGTCGTCGTCGAGGACCTCTTCGACGGAGCCCCGCGTGTCCTCGAGGAGCTGATCGCCGGCGGCGACGAGCTGCTCGCGCGCGTGCGCGACGCGGCGGGCGACGCGGGCCCGCGGCATCCGGTCTCCGGTCTTCGCTTCGCCTCTGCCGTGCTGGCTCCCCCGGTGGTGCTCGCGATCGGTCTGAACTACGCCGCGCATTCCAGCGAGCTCGGGCTCAAGACCGACACCGCGCCCACCGTCTTCACCCTGTGGCCCAACTCGCTGACGGCGCACGAGGCCACCACCTCGTGGCCGCGCTCGCTGAGCGAGTCGGTGGACTACGAGGCGGAGCTGGGCGTCCTCATCGGCCGGCCGGCGCACGACGTCTCCGCCGCCGACGCCCTCTCCCACGTCTGGGGCTACACCGTCGTCAACGACATCACGGCCCGCGACATCCAGTTCTCCGAGGCGCAGTGGTCGCGTTGCAAGTCGTTCGACGGTTTCACGCCCACCGGACCCTTCGTCGTCACGGCCGACGAGATCCCCGACCCGCAGGACCTCCACATCTGGGCGATCGTCGACGGGCACACGGTGCAGGACGCCTCGACCGACCAGATGGTGCGCAGCGTCGCCACGCTCGTCGCGCACCTGTCGCAGTCGGCGACGCTGCTGCCGGGCACCCTCATCTCGACGGGCAGCCCCGGCGGCGCCGGCTACTCCCGCGACCCGCAGATCTTCCTCCGCGACCGCTCGACGGTGAGCGTCGGCGTCGACGGGATCGGGTCGCTCACCACGCACTGCCGCATCCTCGACTGACGCGCCGGGCGCGGAACGCGAGAAGGCCCCGCCGCGCATGCGCGACGGGGCCTTCAACGTCGAGATCAGCGCGAGATGCTCGAGCAGTCGATTTCCACGCCCTGGACGGTGACGGTCCCGGTGTAGCCGGCCGCCTCGCAGGCCTGGAGCGCGTCGTTCGCGATGCCGGTGGCGGCGCCGATCGCTCCGACGATGAGCACCGCGACGATGATGCCGACGACCGTCAGGATCGCGCCGATGATGATGGCCGCGACGGCGGGACCGTTCTTGCGGCCGGCCTTGCGGCTCTGCACGAGCGCGACGATGCCGAGGATGAGGCCGATCAGGTTGAAGAAGATCGCGACGACGACGGCCACGATGCCGAGCGTCTTGCCCGGATAGGTCGTCGAGGCGGCACCGTACTCGCCCGAGCCGACGGGCGGCGCGGCGTTGTACGGCGCGGGCTCGCCGGGTGCGGGCGGCGGCGAGTAGGCGGGGGGCTGAGAGTTGGCGGGTCCGTTGGGGTCAGTCATCGTGGCTCCTCGTGAGACGGGCACGCATGGGTGCGTGTCGGTCACAAGGTAGCGGTTCCTGGACGTTCGCCGACAGCTCCCCCGCCGCGGACGGCGCGTATGGTATGCGGTCAGTCCTTCTCGACCGCCACCAGGTCCTCGGCCGCCTGCACGATCGGGATCGCCGCGGTGATGGTCTCCAGCCCCGACAGACGGGCCGGGGACAGCTGCTTCTGCACCTCTTCGCGCGACATCAGCCCCGCCTCGACGACCAGGTCGGCGACATTGCGATTCGTGAGCAGCGCGGTCTTTGCGAGGGCCGCCGACGCGGCGTAGCCGATGAAGGGGGTGAGCGCGGTGACGACGCCGACGGAGGAACCCACCATCGCGCCCAGGCGCTCGCGATTGGCCGTGATGCCCTCGACGCAGTTGACGCGCAGCGTCCACATGGCCTGCCGCATCCAGGTGATCGACTGGAAGATCGAGTGCGCGATGACCGGCTCGAACGCGTTCAGCTGCAGCTGACCGCCCTCCACGGCCATGGTCACGGTCATGTCGGCGCCGACGACCGAGAAGGCGACCTGGTTGACGACCTCCGGGATCACCGGGTTGACCTTACCGGGCATGATGCTGGATCCCGCCTGCCGCGCCGGCAGGTTGATCTCGCCGAGGCCCGCCTGCGGACCGCTGGAGAGCAGGCGCAGGTCGTTGCAGATCTTCGAGAGCTTGACCGCGTTGCGCTTGAGGGAGGCGGAGAAGGACATGAAGGCGCCGGTGTCGCTCGTGGACTCGACGAGGTCGACCGCGGTCTCGAGGTCGAGCTCGGTGATGCGGCGCAGCTGGTGCAGCACGGCCGAGGAATAGCCCGAGTGGGCGGTGATGCCGGTGCCGATGGCCGTCGCGCCCATGTTGATCTCGTAGAGCAGGTACGCGTTCTCCTTGAGCCGGTTGTAGTCCTCCCCCAGCGTCGTGGCGAAGCCGTGGAACTCCTGGCCCAGCGTCATCGGCACCGCGTCCTGGAGCTGCGTGCGACCGACCTTGAGCACGTCGTGGAACTCGACCGCCTTGTCGAGGAACGCCTGGCGCAGGAGGCTCAGCTCGTCGAGCAGGCTCTGGAGCGTGAGCGCGAGGCCGATCTTGATGGCCGTCGGGTAGACGTCGTTCGTCGACTGGCTGCGGTTCGTGTGGTCGATCGGCGACAGGAAGGCGTAGTCGCCCTTCTGGCGACCGGCGAGCTCGAGCGCGATGTTGGTGATGACCTCGTTCGCGTTCATGTTGGTCGAGGTTCCCGCCCCGCCCTGGATGACGCCGACGACGAACTGCTCGTGGTACTGGCCGTCGATCACCAGCTGTGCCGCGCGGTCGATCAGGTCGGCCTTCTCGGCGTCCAGGTCGCCGATCTCGGCGTTGGCGCGGGCGGACGCCTGCTTGACCATCGCCAGGGCGACCACGAGGTCGGGGTAGACGGAGATCGGCCGCTTCGCGATGGGGAAGTTCTCCAGCGCCCGGGCGGTGTGGATGCCCCAGTAGGCGTCCTCCGGGATCTCGAGCGAGCCGAGCGAATCGGTCTCGGTGCGGGTGCGCGTCATTGCGTCCAGTGCCATGTGAGCAGTCCTTGTGGGTCACGGAGCGAGATGGGGGATGCTCCGAGCGTACTCGGCGACCTGCGAGCCCCACCTGTACGCCGCGTACAGGTGTCGTGGATCGCGTCTCCGTCGTGTCGAGAAGACCGTCGGATGCTGCGGCTCAGCGTCGCTTCCGCGAGAACTGCTCCAGCCGCTCCTCCGGGCTGAGCGCGGCCATGCGCTCGACCCACTCCTCCGAGAAGAAGTCGCCGGTGGGCGCGTCGAGGACCGGGACGACGGCGTGGGTGATGGTGTCGTCGTAGACGTGCACGAGGTGGAAGGACTGCCCGGCATCCATGCCGTTCACCTCCGCCGGCGGCCGCTGCAGGTTCATCGTGTAGCAGGTGGCCGCCGAGACGTTCACCGGGATGCCGGCGAAGGTGCCGCTGGTGGAGTAGTGCAGATGACCGGCCAGGATGCCGCGCACGTCCGTGCCGGCGAGCACCTCGGCCAGCAGCGGCTGGTCGCGCAGCTCCAGGATGTCGAAGAGCGGGATGTGGCTGGGCAGCGGAGGGTGGTGGAGGGCGAGGAGCGTCCCCAGCGGCGCCGGCGTCGCCAGCTCCGCCGCGAGCCACTCCCGCTGTGCGGCATCCACCTCTCCGTGGTGCCAGCCGGGCACGCTGCTGTCGAGTGCGATGACACGAAGCCCGCCGAGGTCCCAGACCCCGGTGACCGGGTCCTCACTCGCCGCCCCGTCGAGCAGCTCGCGCCGCATGGCCGGTCGCTCGTCGTGGTTGCCGGCCACCCAGATGACGGGAGCTCCGAGCTCGGCGGCGACCGGTTCGACCAGCGCGCGGAGCGCCCGGTAGGCCTCCGGCTCGCCGACGTCCGTGAGATCGCCGGTGAACACGAGCGCGTCGGGCGCGATGCCGAGACGGGTGATCGCCTCCATCGTCCGGGTCAGGTGACCAGCCGTGTCGTAGACCCCGCCGAGCAGGCGGTCTCCGCCGAGCAGGTGGGTGTCGCTGAGGTGCACGATGGTGCGCCGAGCGGGCGGGTGCTGCCCGAGGGAGAAGGATGCCGCGACCATGCCGTCAGCCTACGGCGGGGCCCCGACGGCCAGGCCACCGACGACGCCGGCTCGTCGCTGCGCCGCCGCGCGTCGCTGCGCTAGCGCCGTGTCGCTGCGCCACCGCCTTGTCGGCCGGTTTCTTCGCCGCCGCCCGGTCGGCCGGTCAGCCGAGGACGATGAGCAGCAGCCCCGCGAGGACCGCGGCCGCGCACAGCGCAAAGCTCGCGTACGCGCTGAATCGTGCGACGCGCTTCTGGCCCTCCGACAGCGGGTTCTTGCGGGCCGCCTTCTCGGCGCGGTGTGCGGCGCGCTGCGCGTGCTTGGGCGAGATGACCGAGATCGCGTCGGTGAACTCGGCCGGCGCGACCACCGGCACGCGGCCGGCGCGCACGAGCAGCCGGAGTCCGAGCGCGTAGAACCCGACGACGAGCACGGCGCCGGCCAGCGCCGCGCCGAAGACCTGCAGGAAGGCGAGCCAGTTGATGTCGATGCTCATCGGCCGGTCCGCTCGTCGGAGTCGGCGCCCGCCCTGCTCTTCTCGGCGGCGCGCTTCTGCGTGCGGCGGCGGCGCGTGGGCGGCGGGTGCCGGGTCACCTTCACGGCGCGACCGGACTCGGCCACCTCGCTCATCGCGTTGCCCGCGTCGACGCGGTTGCGGCGCGAGCGCCAGAACAGGAACAGGATGATCGCGACCGCCAGGACGGCGTCGACGACGATGCCCGCCTCGCCCCACCAGACCACGAACAGCGCGGCGATCGCGCCGACGGCCGCCGACGCGGGGAGGGTGAGGAGCCAGCCGACGGCGATGCGCCCGACCGTGCCCCAGCGCACCACGGAGCCGCGCCGGCCGAGGCCCGATCCGATCACGGAGCCGGAGGCCACCTGCGTGGTCGACAGCGCGAAGCCGAGGGCGCTGGAGGCGAGGATCGTCGCCGCGGTCGAGGTCTCCGCCGAGAAGCCCTGCGCGGGCTTGACGTCGGTGAGTCCCTTGCCGAGGGTGCGGATGATGCGCCAGCCGCCCATGTAGGTGCCGAGGGCGATCGTGAAGGCGCAGGCGAGGATGACCCACAGCTGCGGGTCGGCGTGCTCCGAGCTCTGCCATCCGACCGTGATCAGCGCCAGGGTGATCACGCCCATCGTCTTCTGGGCGTCGTTGGTGCCGTGGGCGAGGGCGACGAGCGAGGACGTGAAGATCTGCCCCCACCGGAAGCCGTCGCGTCCGTCGGGCTTCGAGTCGCTCCTGCGAGTGATGGCGTAGGCCATGCGCGTGACGAGGAAGGCGATGACGCCCGCCGTGAAGGGGGCGATGAGCGCCGGCAGGATCACCTTGCTCAGCACCGTGCCGAAGTTGATCGCGGCGAAGCCGACGCCGACGATCGTGGCGCCGATCAGGCCGCCGAACAGCGCGTGGGAGGAGCTCGACGGCAGCCCCAGCAGCCAGGTGAGCATGTTCCACGTCACGGCGCCGATCAAGCCCGCGAAGATCAGCGCGGGGAAGATCGACGCCGATATCTCGTCTTCCCGGATGATGCCGTGCGAGATGGTCCGCGACACCTCCGTCGACAGGAACGCGCCGACGAGGTTGAGCACGGCCGCCAGCAGCACGGCCACCTTGGGCTTGAGCGCCCCCGTGGCGATGGGGGTGGCCATCGCGTTGGCGGTGTCGTGGAACCCGTTCGTGAAGTCGAAGAACAGTGCCAGGGCGATGACCAGGACGATGATCAGTGCAGCGGTGTCCACCGTGGGCCTTCCAGGGGGAGGGAGTAGGAGGGGGGCCGAGCACATCGGCACGGTGAACGAAGAGTTCACCTGGACTTCGCGGCGCGTTCACCGGCCATCGAATCCTCGCACATCGCGGCGCGATTCACCGAGGCGGCCGCCGCCGGCGGCGCGACGGAGGACGACCCTCGCCGATCCCGCACGCGACACCGGGCGCATGACGCAATCCGATCCCCCTCCCGGGGCGAATATGCAGGACACGCACCCACAGCAGGCGTGCGCGCAGCACAGCAGAAGGGCGGACTCATGTCCCGCAGCAGATCGGCCCGGTTCGTCGCCTGGGCGGCCGTCTCCGGAGTGGTCTCCGCGGGCGGGTTCCTCGCCGTCGCCGAGGCGGTGGCGCTCCTCGTCGACCGCTCCGCGAGCCCGATCCTGGCCGTCGGCTCGTTCGTCATCGACATCGTCCCGCGGCCGCTGAAGGAATTCGCGATCACGACCTTCGGCGACTTCGACAAGCCCGCGCTGCTCATCGGCCTCGGCATCGCGGTCGTCGTGGCGGCCGCCGTCGCCGGCATCCTGCAGTACGTCCGGCCGCCGCTGGGCGTGATCGCCATGATCATCGCCGGCGTGCTGTCCACCGCGGCCATCGTCACCCGCACCGGTGCGACCTTCCTGTCCGCGATCCCGCCGGTCGTCGGCACGATCGCCGGTGCGGTCCTCATCCTCCTGCTCGTGCGCCGGTTGAAGGCGTGGCGCGACTCCGTGAGCGACGGACGACCGGATGCCGCGGCATCCGCTTCTCCCGTCATCGAGGCGGGCGCAGGCTCGCCCAAGACGGCCGCCCCCTCGCGTCGCGGATTCCTCGTGATGACGGGCATCTCGGCCGTCGCAGCCCTGGCCGTCGGCGCCGGCGCCCGGGTGGTGTCCGCTGCGACCTCCTCGGTGGAGAAGCTGCGCGAGGCGCTCAACATCCCCGCGCCGCGGACGACCGTGACGATCCCGGCGGGCGCCGAGCTCGACATCCCGGGGATCTCCCCGCTCATCACCCCGAACGCCGACTTCTACCGTGTGGACACCGCGCTGACGGTGCCTTCGATCGATCCGTCCACCTGGAAGCTCACCGTCGAGGGCATGGTCGACCGCACGGTCGAGCTGAGCTTCGACGACCTCGTCGGCATGGGTCTGGACGAGTACGCCATCACCCTCACCTGCGTCTCGAACGAGGTCGGCGGCGGTCTCGTCGGCAACGCGACCTGGTGGGGCGTGCCGGTGCGCGAGGTGCTGAAGATGGCGGGCGTGCAGTCCGGCGCCGACATGGTGCTCTCCGAGAGCGTCGACGGCTACACCGCGAGCACGCCGCTGAGCGCGCTCACCGATGACAACCGCGACGCCATCCTGGCCGTCGCCATGAACGGCGAGGCCCTCCCCCTGGAGCACGGCTTCCCCGTGCGCATGGTCGTCCCCGGCCTGTACGGGTACGTGTCGGCCACCAAGTGGCTGACCTCGCTGAAGGTCACGACCTTCGCGCAGGACGAGGCGTACTGGACCCCCCGCGGCTACAGCGCCGAGGCGCCGATCAAGCTCTCCTCGCGCATCGACACGCCGCGCGTCGACGCCCCGGTGGACGCGGGCGCCGTGAAGATCGCCGGCATGGCGTGGGCTCAGACCGTGGGCATCGGGAAGGTGGAGGTCTCGATCGACAACGGCGACTGGGTGCCCGCGACCCTCTCGACGCCGATCAACGACGACACCTGGGTGCAGTGGTATCTCGACTGGGACGCCACCCCCGGAACGCACTACCTCGCCGTGCGGGCCACCGACTCCGCCGGCAACCTCCAGATCCAGGAGCGCGCGCCGATCGCACCCAACGGCTCGTCCGGCTGGCAGAAGAACCTGGTGACGGTGCGCTGACCCGCGTGTTCCGAGGGCGCCCCAACCGGGGCGCCCTCGGCTAGCGTGTTGTGGTGACCGACACCACCGATGCCCCCGTCGCCCGCCGCGTCCCCACCATCCGCACGCACCACGGCGACACCGTCGAGGACTCCTACGAGTGGCTGCGCGACAAGGACGATGCCGGCGTCATCGCGCACCTCGAGGCGGAGAACGCCTACACGAAGGAGCGCACGGCGCACCTGGCGGGGCTCCGCGAGAGCATCTTCGCCGAGATCAAGGGCCGCACGCTCGAGACCGACCTGTCGGTCCCGTCGCGCCGGGGCGACTGGTGGTACTACGGCCGCACCGTCGAGGGCCAGCAGTACGGCATCCAGTGCCGCGCGCCGATCTCGGCGCCCGACGACTGGACCCCGCCGGAGCTGTCGCCCGAGGTGGCGGTGCCGGGCGAGCAGGTGCTGTTCGACGGCAATGCCGAGGCGAAGGGCCTGGAATTCTTCTCGCTGGGCGCGTTCGACGTGACCGACGACGGCCGCCTCATGCTGTGGGGCGTCGACGCCACGGGCGACGAGCGCTACACGGTGCGCGTGCGGAGCCTCGAGACCGGTGAGACGTTCGCCGACGAGCTGACGGGCATCGCGGCCGGTGCGCAGTTCTCGCCCGACGGCCGACACATCGTCTACTCCACGGTCGACGACAAGTGGCGCCCCGACACCGTCTGGGCGCACGCGGTGGGGACGGATGCCGCTGCCGACGTCACGCTGTTCCACGAGCCCGACGAGCGCTTCTGGCTCGGCGCCGGCTTCACCCGGAGCGACAAGTACCTCGTCATCGGGATGGGGTCGTCCATCACGTCCGAGGACTGGCTGGTGCCGGCATCCGATCTCACCGCCGCCCCGACCGTCGTCTGGCCGCGCCGCGAGGGTGTGGAGTACTCCGTCGACCACGCGGTCCTCGACGGCGAGGACGTCCTGCTCATCCTGCACAACGAGGACGCCCTCGACTTCGAGCTGGTGCGGGTCGCGGCATCCGATCCCACGGGCGAGCGCACCGTGCTGCTCCCCCACACCCCCGGCACCCGGCTGATCGACGTGGACTGCTTCCGCGACTTCGCCACCATCGAGTACCGCCGCGACGGCCTCGCTCGCGTCGGTCTCCTCGACTACGCGACCGGGGCCGTCGACGAGCTCGCCTTCGATGAGCCGCTCTTCGCCGCCGGCTTCGGCGGCAACCGGGAATGGGCGCCGCCCCTCCTGCGCCTCGGCTACGACTCCTTCGTCACGCCGTCGACCGTGTACGACTACGACCCGGCCGCGCGGGAGCTCATCCTGCGCAAGCGCCAGCCCGTGCTGGGCGACTACGACGCCGCCGACTACGCGCAGGCGCGCGTGTGGGCTCCGGCCGCCGACGGCACCCAGGTGCCCGTCTCGCTCGTGTGGAAGCGTTCGTTCGGCGAGGCCGGAGCGGAGCCGCGTCCGTTGCACCTGTACGGCTACGGCTCGTACGAGCACTCGATCGACCCGCGCTTCTCGATCGCGCGCCTGTCGGAGCTCGACCGCGGCGTCGTCTTCGCGGTCGCGCACGTCCGCGGCGGCGGCGAGATGGGCCGCCAGTGGTACGAGGACGGCAAGCTGCTGTACAAGCGCAACACCTTCACCGACTTCGTCGACAGCGCCCGCCACCTCGTCGACAGCGGCTACACCACCCCGGAACGCCTGGTGGCCGAAGGTGGGTCCGCCGGTGGCCTGCTGATGGGCGCCGTGGCCAACCTCGCGCCGGAGCTCTTCGCCGGGATCGTCGCCGACGTGCCCTTCGTCGACGCGCTGACGTCGATCCTCGACGAGGATCTGCCGCTGACCGTGATCGAGTGGGACGAGTGGGGCGACCCGCTGCACGACGCCGACGTCTACGCGTACATGAAGTCGTACACGCCCTACGAGAACGTGCGCTCGGGGGCGACCTACCCGCGGATCCTCGCGGTCACCTCGCTCAACGACACGCGCGTCCTCTACGTCGAGCCCGCGAAGTGGGTGGCCCGCCTCCGCGAAGTCGGCGCCGACGCGCTGCTCAAGTGCGAGATGGTCGCCGGCCACGGCGGCGTCACCGGTCGCTACAACGCCTGGCGCGAGCGCGCCTTCGAGCTGGCCTGGCTGCTCGACGTGCTCGGCCTCGCGGAGGCCTGACCCGCAGCATCCGCCTCTCCCTGTCCTGGGCCGGCCCGTCGTTCGGCTGTTCGTGTTCGTGTCCCACTTTCTGCACAACTCGACGGCGAGTTGTGCAGAAAGTGGGACACGCTCGGGCGGGGCGGTCCTCCCCAGGTGCGGTGAGCGGGGTGCGCTGCACCGGTTGGGGTTCGGCGGGGCTGGGGCGACGCCGGCGACGTCACGATGATGGATGCCTCGTCCCCGACCATTACCCGCCGGTCTGGCCCATTCGTTCTCGATCTCAGAGGCTGTCGCGCTCGGTCATTCCGCGCACGCACTGCGGCGACCTTAGCTGTGGCAGCCGTACCCCGGTGTGCGCACCTTCGAGTTCGCGGAGGAGGATGACCTGCGCGCGCGGTGCGCTCAGTACCTCCCTCGGTTGAGGGGCTGGCAGTTCTTCAGCCACGAGACGGCGCTGGCTCTGCACGGCGCACCTCTCCCTCCGTGGCCGTACCGGCCGGCCATCCACGTGTCCGCGCATCGGCCGGCTCGCGAACCGCGAGTCGCCGGCATCGTCGGACATCGGCTGCAGACGCGGGACACGCTCGCCGTCGTCGACGCCGACGGCCTCCGCATCGAGCATCCGGTCCGAGCCTGGCGACAGGCGGGCACCCGCTGGGGCATCGACGATCTCGTCGCGGCCGCGGATCACCTCGTTTCCGGCGACCACCCGCTCGCCTCGGTGGCGGAGCTGCGAGAAGAGGTCGCGACCATGAAGGACACGCCGGGCCAGGTCCTGCACCGGGCGCTGAGGGAGGTCCGGGTCGGGGTGAGGTCGCCGCGCGAGACCAAGCTGCGGCTCGTGCTCACGCGCGCCGGCCTTCCGGAACCCGAGATCAACTGGGTGCTGCGCGACGCCCACGGTCGCTTCGTGGCGGAGCTCGATCTCGCGTACCCGAGGTGGCGCGTCGCCCCGGAGTACGACGGCCGCGTGCACGCCGACGATCAGCGCCAGTTCGAGAAGGACGGCGACCGCTGGGACCGCATCCGCTCAGCCGACTGGGACCACGTGCGCATCCTCAACCACCACATCCGCGGGGACGGCCGTGCGGCGGTGGAGAAGGTGCGCTCGGCGCTCCGACGCGCCGGCTGGTCGGGCGGTCGGTGACCCCTGAGCCGGCGCGCCTGGTGGCCGGCTGACCGGGCGGTCGGTGACCCCCCGAGCCGGCGCATCTGACTTGGTGTCCCACTTTCTGCACAGCCAACCGGCGTGTTGTG
Source organism: Microbacterium jepli (assembly GCF_047237905.1). Classification (NCBI taxonomy): domain Bacteria; kingdom Bacillati; phylum Actinomycetota; class Actinomycetes; order Micrococcales; family Microbacteriaceae; genus Microbacterium; species Microbacterium jepli. Next base: position 2,420,735 of record NZ_JBDFLW010000005.1, read on the forward strand.
CAAAAAGTGGGACACCACCGCGGAACGGGCGGGCAACCAGGGCGGGTCCGAACGACAGAGACGGCCCAGACGGACCGGCCCGGCACCGCTCCCCGGCACCGTTCCCCGGCACCGCTCCCCGCCACCGCTCAGCCGAAGAGCGCGGCGGCCTCCTCGTAGCGGTAGAGCGGCACGGTGTTGAGCTCGCCCAGGGCGTCGCCGAAGGGCACGCGCACGATGTCGGTGCCGCGCATCGCGACCATCTGCCCCCAGGCCTCCTCGCGGAGCGCGTCGGCGGCGTGGAGGCCCAGGCGGGTCGCGAGCACGCGGTCGAAGGCCGAGGGCGAACCGCCTCGCTGGATGTGGCCGAGCACGGTGGAGCGCGTCTCGATGCCGGTGATGCGCTCGATCTCGGGAGCGAGGATCTCGCTGATGCCGCCGAGGCGCGGGCGATTGAAGGCATCGAGGCCCTTGTCGCTGAACGCCTCCTCCATGCCCTTGAGCTTGAAGCCCTCCGACACGACGACGAGCGGCGCACGCCCGCGGTCGTGCGCGCGGGTGACCTGGTCGACGATCTCGTCGAGCGAGAGCGGCACCTCGGGGATGCAGATGACGTGGGCGCCGGCGGCGATGCCGGCGTGCAGCGCGATCCAGCCGACGTGACGCCCCATCACCTCGGCGACCATGCACCGCTGGTGCGAGTCGCCGGTCGTGCGGAGGCGGTCCATCGCGTCGGTCGCGATGTTCACGGCGGTGTCGAAGCCGAAGGAGTAGTCGGTCGCGCGCAGGTCGTTGTCGATCGTCTTGGGGACGCCGACGACATTGATGCCGTCCTTCGACAGGCGGTCGGCCGCCGCGAGCGTGCCCTCCCCGCCGATCGCGAGGATGCCGTCGATGCGGTGTCCGTACAGCGTTTTGGAGATGTTCTCGGCACCGCCGCGCGACCCCTCGTACGGGTTGGTGCGGCTCGTGCCGAGGATTGTTCCGCCGACCTTCGACAGGCCCTTCACCTCGTGGCGCGTGAGGGGGAAGAAGTCCGCGTCGACCACGCCGCGCCATCCGTCGCGGATGCCGACGAACTCGATGTCGTAGTTCGTCGTGCCCTTCAGCACCACGCCGCGGATCACCGCGTTGAGGCCGGGGCAGTCTCCACCGCTCGTCAGGATGCCGATCTTCATGCTGTGGTCCTCGCTTGTCGGGATGATCGAGTCGGCGACGCTGCCTCTCCGACACTAGCGCCGGATGCCGCGGGCCTGCCACACCGCGGAAACGCGGGCGGCGGCGCACTCCCGGAAGAGTGCGCCGCCGTCACCGACGACCGTCGACAGGCCTCAGACCGCGCCGAGCGCCTGACGGGTGAGGTGCATGAGCGCCGAGAGCTGCACGGAGTCGCTGGACTGCGGATCGGTGACGATGCCGTCCAGTGCGCGCAGCGCGAGCCCCTGCTTGGAGTCGATGAGCTCGGCGATCTTCGTGTCGATCGTGTGCGCGGCGATGATGCGCCAGGCGGTCACGGGCTCGTCCTGACCGATGCGGTGCACCCGGTCGATGGCCTGCGTCTGCTCGGCCGCCGTCCACGACAGCTCCGCCAGAACCACGTTGGAGGCGGCCTGCAGGTTGAGGCCGACGCCGGCGGCGGTCAGCGAGCAGACCGCGATGCCCACGCCCGGGTCCTCGTTGAAGGCGTCGATCCCGGCCTGGCGCGCGGTGGACGTCTGGTCTCCCCGGATCGAGATCGTGCGCAGCCCGGCGGCGGCGAAGTGCTTCTCCGCGGCATCCATCACGTCGATGTGCTTCGCGAAGAAGACGACCTTGCCCACGGAGCGCTGGAGTTGCACGGCGTAGTCCGCCGCCAGCAGCGCCTTGGCCTGACCGATGCGGCGGACCATCGTGAAGACGTTCTCCGACCCGGAGCCGGCCGACTTCGACTCGTCCAGCTCGTTCTGCGCGACGAGCCGCACGATGTCCTCGTCCACCTCGCCGATCGCGAGTCCGCGGTCGCCGCGGGCCTCGATGATGCGGCGGTAGTGCGCACCCAGACGCTGCCCGAGCTCGCGCTCGGCGTGACGGATGGAGCGGCCGTACTCGTCGTCGAGCTCGACGGGGAGGTCGGCGATGAGCTTGTCGGGGAGGTCGGCGGCGACGTCCTTCTTCTTGCGCCGCACGATGCCCATTGAGATGACCGCTTCCCGGGCCTCGGGATAGAACGCCTTGTCGGCCGGGGTCAGCCCCGTGGCGTCGAGGCGCTCCATGAGCTCCGGACCGGGCTTCTCACCATTGGTCCAGCCGAGGAAGCGCCAGATGGCGTCGAAGTCCTCGACGTCGTTGATCAGCGGCGTACCGGTCAGCGCCAGCATCAGCGGGTTGCGCACGCGCTCCCGGATGCGGCCGGCGAGCGCCAGCACGTTCTGCGACCGCTGCGAGCTGAGGTTCTTGATGAAGTGCGCCTCGTCAACGACCATGCCCTTCAGCCCGATCGAGCTGAGCCAGGCGAGGTGACGGTCGAGGATCTCGTAGTTGACGATGAAGACGTCGGCGAACGCGTCGATGTTCTCGCCGTCGCCCTGCACGACCGTGGCACGACGCTGCGGCGTCCAGCGCTCGACCTCGCGCACCCAGTTCATCTTGACGACGTTGGGCACGACGGCCAGCAGCGGGTAGGCGGACGCGACCGAGGCGGCGAGCACCGACTCCGCGGTCTTGCCGAGGCCGGGCTCGTCGGCGAGCAGGAACGAGCGGTGGCCCTCGCGGACCGCCTCGAGGAACCGCGACTGGTGCGGCATGATCTCGAGGCCCTTGGGCGACAGTCGATCGAACTCGGGGACGTCGGGCAGGGCCATGGATGCCGCGGTGCCGCCCGCTCCGGATTCGAACGCCTTGTACAGCGGGCCCATGAGCTCCCAGCCGTCGAGGCGGCGCCGGGGCTGCTCGCGCACGACGGGGGCGCTCAGGTCGGGCGGCAGGAACGGATTCGCCATCTGACGCGACTCGATCGCGACCGGCACCACCTGGCGCTGGGCGAGGGCGGGCGGCACGACCGGCGCGGAGGCGGGCGCGGCATCCGTGATGATCAGCTCGTCGGGGGCGAGCTCCGCGCCCGACTCGAGGAGCCAGTCGCGGCGCATGCGCCGGGCGACCGGCGAGGCCGCGTGGTCGACCTCGAGCAGCTGGATGAGCGACGTGTCGCGCGCGGCGGTCTTCGCGAGGATCGTCGCGACGCCGTCGAGGCGCTTGAGCAGCTCCGCGCGCGCGCCGTCGGTGATCTCGGTGTCGGCCTTGACCCGGGCGCGCTCTTCGCGCACCAGGAAGGCGATGACCTGGAACTTGACCCGGTTGGTGGGGCCGAGCTTGCCCCGTTGGGCCTTCGCCTCGACCTCGCGCACCTTCCGGGCGAGGATCGGGATGACGGGGGCCTCGTCGTCGCGACGAGACGATGACCTGCGGCGGTTCGCCGAGGTCTGCGCAGATCTGTGCGCCGGTGCCGTGGTCGGCATGCTCCTCCTGAGCGTGAGTGCGGAAGCGCCTTCCTGATCCGATCCGGAGGCCGGAGAGGCGGGCGCGCACCGCGTCGACTCCAGAAGGTGGCGGCGACGCGGGTCGGAGCTCAGTCGTGACGACCCGCAGGACCCCGCTTCAGCGAGATGCGGAGACGACGACGTGTTCCCCTGGCGCTATTCTACGCCATCGGCGGGAGTCAGCCCCAGAGCGTCGACACGATGTCGGGCGTGTACCCCTCGGGGTCGATGGAGATCCACGAGGTCGACACCCAGCCGTTGCCGCGGAGGAAGTGCGTCTCGCCGCGGGTCACCAGCACGTTGTCGAGGGTGAGGGACTGGGTGGATGCTGCGCACAGCGTTCCGCCGAGGGTCGACTCGCAGCCGATCCCGGCGTTGGCCAGGCCCGTCTGCACGGCGGCGGCCTGCGCCGCGTCGACGATCGTCACGTTGGTGGCGAGGCCGGATTCCGACGGCGTGCCCCAGGAGCAGCGGATGGTGGGAGCCGCATCCAGCACCTCCAGAGCCTCGCTGATCTGCGTCGACAGGAGCGTCACCCCCGGATCGTTCAGAGGCGGCGTGGTCTCGTTCAGCGTCGCGAGCATGCCCGCGGAGTAGATCTGCTCGCACGAGGACGGCAGCGAGATGTCCCCGGCCGCCGCGGTCGGGGACGGGGTGGCAGAGGGACTCGGCGCCGCGCTGGAGGTCGACGGCGAGGCGCTCGGCGAGGCGCCGGTGGTCGTCGTCGGCGCGGCCGACCCGGACGGGCCCGGCTCGGGGACGCACGCGGTGACGGTGAGGACAAGCGCGGCCGCCGCGAGCGCAGCGGCCCACGCGCGGGTGGCGTGACGCGGTGTCGTGGGCATGCCGGCTCCGTTCGCAGGGGTCCTCCGACAGTACCGACGGATGCCGCGGCCACCGCGGAGCCCGCCGGGCCGCGTCGCGAACCGGCGGGCTTCCGGGCGTCAGAGCGCGCGGCGCAGCCGCAGGCTGTTGAGCACGACGAACACGCTCGAGAACGCCATCGCCGCTCCGGCGATCATCGGGTTCAGCAGTCCGAGCGCGGCGAGCGGAAGGGCCGCCACGTTGTACGCGAAGGCCCAGAAGAGGTTGCCGCGGATGACGCGCATGGTGCGGCGGCTGAGCCGGATCGCGTCGACGGCCGCCGACAGCTCCGAGCGCACGAGCGTGATGTCGCTGGCATGCCTGGCGGCATCCGTCCCCCCGCCCATGGCGACGCCGAGGTCGCTGACGGCGAGCGCGGCGGCGTCGTTGACCCCGTCGCCGACCATGACGACGCGGCGTCCGGCCGCCTGCAGGCGCTCGATCTCGGAGACCTTGCCCTCGGGGAGGACGCCGGCGACCACTGTGCGGATGCCGACCTGATCGGCCACCGCGTGCGCGGCACCCGGGTTGTCGCCGGTGAGGAGCACGACCTCCAGCCCGAGCGCGTGCAGTGCCGCGACGGCCGCGGCGCTGTCGGCGCGCACGGTGTCGGCGACCTCCAGGACGGCGCGTGCCTGCCCGTCCCAGCCCACGACGACCGCCGTGGACCGCTGCTCGATGTCCGCGACGGCGGCGGTCAGCTCCGACGGCAGCGCTGCGCCCCGCTCCTCCGCGAAGCCGGGGCGTCCCGCGAAGACGACGCGACCCTCGACGGTGCCGGTGACGCCGTGACCGGCGTGGCTGACGAAGTCCGTGACGGACGGGATGAGCACTCCGCCGTCGGCCGCGCGGACGACGGCCGCGGCCAGCGGGTGCTCCGAGGCTGATTCGACGGCCGCCGCCAGGCGCAGGGCATCCGCCTCGTTCGTTCCGGGCGCCGTCACGACCGACCGCACGGACATGCGACCCTCGGTCACCGTGCCGGTCTTGTCGAGCACGACCGTGTCGACGCGGTCGGCGTTTTCGAGCGCCTCCGGCCCCGTGACCAGGATGCCGCGCTGCGCGCCGCGGCCGGTGCCGACCAGCACGGCGATCGGCGTGGCGAGGCCGAGCGCGCAGGGGCACGCGATGATGAGCACCGCGACGCCCGCGATGAAGCCGGACGCGAGGGGCTGTCCGGCGATCACCCAGGCGAGCACGGTGAGGACCGCGAGCACGATCACGATCGGCACGAACACCGCGGAGATGCGGTCGGCGAGCCGCTGCACACGGCTCTTGCCGGCCTGCGCGTCTTCGACGAGGCGCGCCATGTGCGCCAGACGGGTGTCCTCGCCGACCGAGGTGGCGCGCACCAGGATGCGGCCGCCGACGACGAGGGTGCCGCCGGTCACCCTGCCGCCCGGGGCGACATCGACAGGGACGGACTCGCCGGTGAGCATGCTCTGGTCGATCGACGCGGAGCCGTCCTCGACGATGCCGTCGGCGGCCACCGTGGCGCCCGGGCGCACCGCGAAGACCTCCCCGACGTGGAGCTGCCCGATCGGCACGCGCCGGCCGTCTGCGAGCTCGACGTCCTTGGCACCCAGGTCCATCAGGGAGCGCAGCGCAGCGCCGGCGCGCCGCTTCGAGCGCTGCTCGATGAGCCGGCCGAGGAGCAGGAAGGAGGTGACGGCGGCCGCGACCTCGAAGTACACGTGCGAACCGGCGTCCTCCGGCCGCCCGAAGAGCGTGAAGCCCTCGGTCATGCCCATGCCTCCGGCGCCGCCGAAGACGAGCGCCCACACGCTCCACAGGAGCGCGGCCATCGTGCCGAGGGTGATGAGCGTGTCCATCGTCGCGGCGCCGTGGCGGGCGTTGCGGAGAGTCGCGCGGTGGAACGGCCAGCCGCCCCACAGCACGATGGGCGCCGTGAGCACCAGCGAGACCCACTGCCAGCCGGTGAACTGGAGCGGCTCGATCATGCCGAGCGCGACGACCGGCACCGACAGGGCGGCGCTGACCGCGAACCGGGTGCGCAGGGTGGTCTTCCCCGGCTCGTCGTCCGCACCGTGATCGTGCGCGCCGCTGGCGTGGTCGGTCGCTCCGGCGGGGCGGTCAGCGGGATCGGGAGCATGGTCCGCGCCAGCAGTGTGATCCTGCGCGCCGCTGGCGTGGTCGGAGGCATCGGGGGCCTTGTCCGCGCCGGCCGCGTCGTCGAGCACGCGACTCTCGACCGCCGGCCCGACGGGCGCCGGCGACACCGCAGCGCTGCGGCGCACGGTCGCGTCGTAGCCCGCGCGACGGACGGCCGCGAGGAGGTCGTCCTCGCCGACGCCCGAGGGGAACGACACCTTGGCCGACTCCGTGGCGAGGTTCACGGAGGCGATGACGCCGTCGACGCCCTGCAGGCGCTTCTCAACGCGCGCCACACAGCTCGCGCAGGTCATGCCCTCGACGGCGAGGGTGGCCTCGCGGCGCTCCCCGTCGACCACGGGCGTGCTCATGACCGGCCGGCGAGCGTGTAGCCGGCCTCCGACACGGCGGCCTCGAGCTCGGTCGCCGAGGGCTCGGTCGCGGCGGTCACGCGCACGGTTCCGGCCGCGACATCGACGTCGACTCTGTCGACGCCCGGCAGTGACGAGACCTCCGTGGTCACGGCAGCGGCGCAGTGCACGCAGGTCATGCCCTCGACGAGGTACGTGTAGCTCTCCATGACTGACTCCTTTGATCGTCGCCGGAGTCAACAGGATACCCCCGGGGGGTATTCCCCGGGGGTTCTGCGTCAGATCAGGCTCTTGGTGTGCCACACCGTCTTGATCTCGGTGAACGCGGTGATGCGCTCGAGACTCGGGGCCGCGGCATCCGGTCCCTCCTCGGGCGGCAGCACACGGGTCAGCGTGTCTGCTGCCGTGATCTGCAGGTCGACCCAGTCGAGGGCGCTCGCGCCGACGAGGTCGAGCGCGTTGACGTCCGCGTGCGCGGCCAGCCACGGCGCGATCTCGGCGGGCGAGCCGGTGAGCACGTTGACGACTCCCCCGGGCACGTCGCTGGTGGCGAGCACCTCGGCGAGCGAGATCGCCGACAGCGGGTAGCGCTCGCTCGCGACCACGACGACGGTGTTGCCGGTGACGAGCGGAGGCGCGACGGCCGAGACCAGCCCCAGGAGCGACGAGTCCTGCGGCGCGATGACGGCCACCACGCCCGTGGGCTCGGGCACCGAGATGTTGAAGTACGGACCGGCCACGGGGTTCGCGTTGCCGGCGACCTGCGCGTGCTTGTCGGTCCAGCCGGCGTACCAGACCCAGCGATCGATGGCCTCGTCGACCTGCGCGGCAGCGGCCTCGGCCGAAACGCCCTCGACCTGCACGATCTCGTCGATGAACTGCGCACGCCGGCCCTCGAGGAGCTCGGCGATGCGGTACAGCACCTGTCCCCGGTTGTACGCGGTGGCGCTCGACCAGCCCTTCACCGCCGCGCGCGCGGCCACGACGGCGTCGCGGGCGTCCTTGCGCGAGGCCTGTGCGGCATTGGCCAGGAACGATCCGTCGGCCGCGCGGATCTCGTAGGTGCGCCCCGACTCGCTGCGCGGGAACGAGCCGCCGATGTAGAGCTTGTAGGTCTTGGGCACGGACAGGCGCGTCATCTCGCGGCCGCCTTTCTCGCGGAGCGCTTCTGTTTCGCCGGCGCCGCCTCCAGAGCGGTGGCGGATGCTGCGGGGGCGAGGTATGCGGCGAGGCCCTGGCGTCCGCCCTCACGACCGTAACCGGACTCCTTGTAGCCGCCGAAGGGCGATGCGGGGTCGAACTTGTTGAAGGTGTTCGCCCACACCACGCCCGCGCGGAGCTTGTCGGCCACGGCGAGGATGCGGCTGCCCTTGTCGGACCAGATACCCGCCGACAGTCCGTACGGGGTGTTGTTCGCCTTGGCGATGGCCTCGGCCGGGGTGCGGAAGGACAGCACCGACAGCACAGGCCCGAAGATCTCCTCGCGCGCGATGCGGTGGCTGGTCTCGACGCCGGTGAAGATCGTCGGCGCGAACCAGAAGCCGTTGTCGGGCAGCACGCAGTCGGGGCTCCAGCGCTCGGCGCCCTCCTCCTCGCCCGCCGCGGTGAGCGTGCGGATGCGTTCGAGCTGCTCGGCGGAGTTGATGGCGCCGATGTCGGTGTTCTTGTCGAGCGGGTCGCCGAGGCGCAGCGTCGACAGGCGCTCCTTGAGGCGGGCGACGACCTCGTCGTGGATCGACTCCTGCACCAGCAGGCGGCTTCCCGCGCAGCAGACGTGCCCCTGGTTGAAGAAGATGCCGTTGACGACGCCCTCGATGGCCTGGTCGATGGGGGCATCGTCGAAGACGATGTTCGCCGCCTTGCCGCCGAGCTCGAGCGTCAGCTTCTTGCCGGTGCCCGCGACCTGCTTGGCGATGGCACGGCCGACGCCGGTCGACCCGGTGAAGGCGACCTTGTCGATGTCGGCCGCGACGAGCGCAGCGCCGGTGGCGCCCGCGCCGGTGACGATGTTGACCACGCCCGGCGGCAGGTCGGCCTGCTGCAGGATCTCGGCGAAGATCAGCGCCGACAGCGGCGTGGTCTCGGCGGGCTTGAGCACGACGGTGTTGCCGGCGGCGAGCGCCGGGGCGATCTTCCACGCCAGCATCAGCAGCGGGAAGTTCCACGGGATGATCTGACCGGCGACGCCGAGCGCGCGCGGGTTCGCGCCGAGCCCGGCGTAGTCGAGCTTGTCGGCCCATCCGGCGTAGGAGAAGAACCACGCGGCCACGAGCGGCACGTCGACGTCGCGGCTCTCCTTGATCGGCTTACCGTTGTCGAGGCTCTCGGCGACGGCGAGCTCACGGGCGCGCTCCTGCACGAGGCGGGCGATGCGGTAGAGGTACTTCCCCCGGTCACGGCCGCTCATCGTCGACCACACCGTGTCGTAGGCGCGGCGCGCGGCGGCGACGGCGTCGGCGACGTCGGCCTCGTCGGCCTGGGCGATCATCGCGATGTGCGACTCGTCTGCCGGCGAGATCGTCGCGAACGGCTCGCCGCGGCCGGCGCGGAACGCGCCGTCGATGAAGAGCCCGTAGTCCTCACGGAGCCGCAGGACGGAGCGCGACTCGGGCGCGGGGGCGTATTCCAGGAAGCTCATCCCTGACCTTTCGATTGCGGTGCGCAGACCGGCATCAGTCGATCGTCACGTAGTCGGCGCCGGAGTAGTTCCCGGAGCGCATCTTCTGGCGCTGGAGCAGCACGTCGTTGAGCAGGCTCGAGGCGCCGTAGCGGAACAGGTGCGGCTGGAGCCACTCCTCGCCCACGGTCTCGGCGACCGTCACGAGGTACTTGATGGCGTCCTTCGAGGTGCGGATGCCGCCGGCGGGCTTGACCCCGACCTTCTCGCCCGTGGCGCGGTGCCAGTCGCGGACGACCTCGAGCATCAGCAGCGTGGTGGGCAGCGTCGCCGCCGGCTGCACCTTGCCCGTGGACGTCTTGATGAAATCGCCCCCCGCGAGGATCGCGAGCCAGGATGCGCGCTTGATGTTGTCGTAAGTGGTGAGCTCGCCGGTCTCGAGGATGACCTTGAGCGAGGCGGCGGTGCCGTCCGCGCGACGGCACGCCTCCTTGACGCGCGCGATCTGCTCGAACACGAGTCCGTAGCGTCCGGAGAGGAAGGCGCCGCGATCGATGACCATGTCGATCTCGTCGGCGCCGGCGGCCACAGCCTCCGCCGTGTCGCGCAGCTTGACCTCGAGCGAGGCGCGCCCGCTCGGGAACGCCGTGGCGACGGCCGCGACGCCGATGAGCCCGTCGTCGGGGTCGCCGTGGGCGGCACCGAGTGCGGCGACGGCGTCGGGCACCATGTCGCCGTAGACGCAGACGGCCGCCACCCGTGGGCATGTCGGGTCTGAAGCATCCGGTCGCAGCGCCTTGGCCACGAGCGAGCGCACCTTGCCCGGGGTGTCGGAGCCCTCGAGGGTCGTGAGGTCGATCAGCTGGATGATGCGCTCGAGCGCCCACAGCTTCGACGACGTCTTGATCGAACGCGTGCTCAGTGCCGCGGCGCGCTGCTCGAGGCCGACGGCGTCGACGCCGGGCAGCCCGTGGAGGTAGCGGCCGAGGGTGGCGTCGTCGGGCTGACCGCCCAAGAGGTCGAGGGCACGCTCGGGCAGCGTCTGCAGATCGGTGCGGCTCATGCGCGACTCCTGGGTGGTGGGGATGGGAACGATCGTAGGACGGTGCTCGATCGGGATCTACGGATGCCGCGGCTCATCTGAGCGCGGCGCGGACGTGGGTGACGTCGTCGCCCATCTGCGCGATGAGGCGGTCGATGCCGTCGAAGGCGACCATGCCGCGGATGCGCGCGGTGAACTGCACCTCGACGTGGTGGCCGTAGAGATCGAGGTCGGTCTCGTCGAGCACATAGGCCTCGACCTGGCGCACGGGCACGTCGTCGAAGGTCGGATTCGTGCCGATGCTGATGGCCGCGGGGTAGCGCACCTGTCTCCGGGTGCCGCCCTGGACGCCCTCGTCGATGAGCCAGCCGGCGTAGACGCCGTCGGCGGGCACGAAGCCCTCGAGGTCGGACGAGAGGTTCGCCGTCGGGTAGCCGAGCTCGCGGCCTCGCTTGAGGCCGTGCACGACCTCGCCCCACACGGCATGGGGGCGGCCGAGAAGCCGCCCGGCGCCCTCGACGTCGCCCTCAGCGAGCAGCTCGCGGATCCACGTCGAGGAGACCCGGCGGTCGCGATCGACAGAGCGGATGTCGTCGACGACCTCCACCCGGAACCCGAGGTCGCCGCCCATCTCCGCGAGCAGCTCCGGATCGCCGGCCCCGCCGCGGCCGAAGCGGAAGTCCTCGCCCACGAGGACGGTACGGACGGCGAGCGAGCCCACCAGCACGTGCTCCACGAACTCGCGGGCGGTGAGGTTCGCCAGCGCCTCGTCGAAGGTCAGCAGCAGCGTCGCGTCGACGCCGGTCTCGGCGAGGAAGGTGAGCTTCTGCGTCACGCCGATAAGACTCTCCGGGCACTTGTCCGGACGCAGGAGGCTCAGCGGGTTGCGGTCGAACGTGACGGCGACGAGGCGCGCACCGGTGGCCGCGGCATCCACCCTCGCCTTGTTGATCACGGCGCGATGACCGGCGTGGACCCCGTCGAATTTTCCGATGGCGACGATCGAGGGACCGAAGTCGGCGGGGACCTCGGACGGATCGCGGAAGACGATCATCGCCGGGATGCCGCGGCGACGGGACGACGGTCGGCGGACCGTCCGCGGCGGTGGGCGACGAGCCACCAGAGTCCGAAGAACGGCAGCACCAGCGGGATGAACAGGTACCCCAGCCCGAACCACGACCACACCGTGGGGTGGGCGAACAGCTCTGGCAGCACGAGGGAGAGGGTGCCGATCACCAGCACGCCGACGAGCTCGAAGACGATCGCGACCCACGCGATGCGGTACCAGGCGTCGGAGCGGGCGAAGACGAGCCCGAGCGTCGCGATGATGTAGACGACGGCGGAGGCGGCCGACAGCGTGTACGCCACCGGCGCCTCGTCGAACTTCTCGGCGATCTGGACGAACGAGCGCCCGGTGGCGGCGAGCGCCATGATCGCGTAGACGACGACGAGGACCCGGCTGATCCCGGTCATGCGGCGGGAGGTGGGAGCGGAGGACATGTCGTCCTCCAGCTTAGTTGCCGCGGGATGACCGACGTCCGGCGGGCTCACGCGGCCTGGATGGTCCAGATCGCGTACATGCGCCACACCATGACGGCCACGGCCAGAGCGGCGACGCCCATGATGACGGTGCTCCAGCGGCTGCGCTCGAGGAGCGCCCAGAAGACCGCGGCGGGCGGCAGAAGCACCGCGGAGACGAGGTAGACCCAGAACTCCAGCAGGCTGCCGGTCGGCGGGTTCCCGGCGAGCGGGGCCGCGATCGAGGTCACGACCTGCACGACGAGGTACAGCTCGACGAGCGCGAGCGAGCCGACCGACAGGTCGCTCGGCCGGCGGCCCGCCAGTCCCAGCACGACGCACAGGAGCCCGGCGAGGACGGCGAGCCCCACCCCCACGAGGGTCAGCCACAGGATCACGCGCTCTCCTCCCCCGGCAGGTTCATGACGCTCTTCACGTCCGGCCCGCGGCGCTCCACGATCCCCACGAGCACGCCCGCCGGATCGACCGCCGCGCTCGGGAAGCTGTCGACGCGCTCGGCGGCGCCCGCGATCCGCTTTCCGTGGCGGAGGTCGCGGGCCTCGTCACCCGACACCGGCAGGGCGCCGAGGACGGCGGTCGCGACCGCGGCCGGCGCGAGCAGACGGTCCGGCGCGATGGCGTCGACCGCGCTCGCCTCGTCGACCTCGAACGGTCCGATACGGGTGCGACGCAGGGCCGTGAGATGTCCGCCGACACCCAGCGCCTCGCCCAGATCGCGGGCGAGCGCCCGGATGTAGGTGCCGCTCGTGCAGTCGACCGCGACGTCGAGGTCCAGGCCCTCCGGCCTGGAGCGGCGGGCGCGCACCTCGAACCGGCTGACGGTGACCGCGCGGGCCTTGAGCTGCACGTCCTCTCCGGCGCGGGCGAGGTCGTAGGCGCGACGCCCGTCGACCTTGATCGCCGAGACGGTGCTGGGCACCTGCGAGATCTCGCCGGTGAGCGCGGCGATGCCGGCGTCGACGGCGTCATCGGTCAGCGCGGCGATCGCCGCGGCATCCGCTGTCGCGAGGGTCTCCCCCTCGCGGTCGTCGGTCGACGTCGACGAGCCGAGGCGGATGGTCGCCTCGTAGGTCTTGTCGAGGCCCACGATGTAGGTCAGCAGCCGCGTGGCGTGGCCGACGCCCAGCATGAGAAGGCCGGTGGCCATCGGATCGAGGGTGCCGGCGTGTCCGACCTTGCGGGTGTCGAGGGCCTTGCGGGTGCGCGAGACGGCGTCGTGGCTCGTGATGCCGCCCGGCTTGTCGACGAGCAGGATGCCGGTGGGTCCGGCCATCAGCAGTAGTCCCCGAAGATGCGGACCGGATGCGCGAGGTCGCTGTTCTCGACGATCGCGGTCGCGGCGGCGCTGGGCCGCGCCTCCCGGCGGTACAGCTCCTGCCCGCCGCGGTAGCGCGCGTTCGCGGGCGCATCGGGATCGGGGTCGGATCCGTCGCGCAGGGCGAGACGCGCGAAGGACACGGCGTAGGGCACCTCGAGCCACAGCGACCAGTTCCAGAGGCCGCGCAGCTCGGGTCGATTGAGGAAGATGCCGTCGACAATGAGCACGGCGTCGCGCGGGGCGGTCACCCACGCCGCCTCGACCGGCGCATCACGGGTGACGTCGAAGGCGGAGAGCTGGAATCCGGTGGAGCCGCCGGTCTGCGCGCCCTCGCGGAACGGGTCGAGAAGCACGCGGCGGAACGTCGCGTAGTCGTAGGAGTCGCGGTAGAACCCCTCCGCCGAGTCGCGCCCGCGCGCGTAGCGCTCGGACCGGGGCCGGTGGAAGCCGTCGATGCTCGCGCGGTAGACCGCGGAACCCGCCTCGGAGAAGGCCTCGGCCAGACCGTCGGCGAACGTGGTCTTGCCCGCGCCGTCCACCCCGTCGACGGCGAGCACGACGCGCCCGGCCGGATAGTTGTGCCGCACCTCGTCACGCAGATCGCGCCAGAGGGAGGTCACCGGGGTCGTGGGCAGTCGCACCCTCCCAGCCTACGGCGGGCCGGTGGCCGGGGTGCGGGCCGGGGCCCGCCGGTGCGGCTTAGGGTGAGAGCCGTGCCCGACCTCGCGACGCCCCTCATCGCCTGGTACGCGGAGCACAAGCGCGACCTGCCGTGGCGGCGCGAGGGCTTCGACGCGTGGGGCGTGCTGGTGAGCGAGTTCATGCTGCAGCAGACGCCGGTGACGCGCGTCATCCCGCACCTCGAGGCGTGGCTGGAGCGCTGGCCGCGACCGTCCGACCTCGCCGCCGACGCCCCGGCGGAGGCCGTGCGGCAGTGGGCGAACCTCGGCTACCCCCGCCGCGCCATCTGGCTGCACCGGGCCGCGGGCGAGATCGCCGAGCGCCACGGCGACGTGGTGCCGCGCGACATCGAGGCGCTCCTCGCCCTCACCGGCATCGGCGACTACACCGCGCGGGCGGTGGCCGTGTTCTCCTACGGCGACCGGCACCCGGTCGTCGACACGAACACGCGGCGCGTGCTCGCCCGCGCGGTCGACGGGCGCTCCCAGCCCGGACCGCCCGCGAAGCGCGACCTCGCCGCGATGGAGGCGGTGCTGCCCGCCGACGGCGCCGCCGCCGCGATCGTCAACGCGGCGGCCATGGAGCTGGGAGCCGTCGTCTGCACCGCCCGCGCCCCGCGCTGCGGTGCCTGCCCGCTCGCGGATCGCTGCGCCTGGCGGGCGGCGGGCTACCCCGACACCGGCGACGAGCGCCGGCGGCAGGCGCGCTACGAGGGCAGCGACCGGCAGGCACGCGGTGCGGTCCTCAAGGCGCTGCGGGATGCCGCGCCCGACCCGGTGCCGCTGACAGCGGTGCTGGCCGACTGGCCGGACGCCCATCAGCGCGACCGCGCGATCGACTCGCTGATCGCGGACGGGCTCGCCGAAGCATCCGATTCCTCCCTGCGCCTGCCGGCCTGAGCCACCGCGGCGATCGGGTCAGACCTTCGCGTCGTCCTCGGACGCGTCGTCCTCGGACGCGTCGTCGTCTGCGATCGCGTCGTCGTCCGCATCGCGCGGCTTGACGTACGGGTCGGCGTCGCCGGCGTACGTCGCCGTCGACGCAAGACCCGCCACAGCGGCGTCGCGCTCGCGCGCCTCACGCAGCAGGGCTGCGATGTGGTCGGCGTTCTCGGGGATCGCGTCGAGGAAGAACTCGAGCGAGGGGGTGAGCCGCGTGTTGAGGTGCTTGCCGACCTCGGTGCGCAGCATGCCGCTCGCCGACTTGAGGGCCGCGGCGGTGTCGGCGCGCAGCGCCTCGTCGCCCATGACGGTGTAGAACACGGAGGCGTGCTGGAGGTCGCCGGTCACCTTCACGTCGGTGATGGTCACGAATCCGAGACGCGGGTCGCGGAGGCCCTTCTCGAGCCGCTCGGCCAGCACCACGCGGATCCTGTCGGCCACTCGTGCCTGTCGTTCGCCTGCCATGATCTCTCCCTCTGTGCGAACCCGCCGCGACGGCGGGTGAATGACAGGATGCCCCGCCCCGTGAAGGGCGGGGCATCCTGACGGTCTCGGAGCTCAGCTCCGGGGCTTCTCCACCATCTCGGTGGTCTCGATCTCGTCGCCGACCTGGATGTCGTTGAACTTGCCGAGGCCGATACCGGCCTCGAAGTCCGTGCGCACCTCGGTGACGTCGTCCTTGAAGCGACGCAGCGACTCGATGGCCAGGCCGTCGGCGAGCACGATGCCGTCGCGGATGACGCGCGCCTTGGCGTTGCGCGTGATCGTTCCCGACCGCACGATGACACCGGCGATGTTGCCGAACTTCGAGGAGCGGAACACCTCGCGGATCTCGGCGACACCCGACTGCACCTC
Organism: Microbacterium jepli; assembly: GCF_047237905.1. Taxonomy (NCBI): domain Bacteria; kingdom Bacillati; phylum Actinomycetota; class Actinomycetes; order Micrococcales; family Microbacteriaceae; genus Microbacterium; species Microbacterium jepli. The sequence continues at coordinate 2,436,569 of NZ_JBDFLW010000005.1, forward strand.
TTCGAACTCCGGCTTGAGCATGCCCGTGAGGGACTGCTCGACGTCGTCGATCGCGTTGTAGATGACCGAGTAGAAGCGGATGTCCACGCCTTCGCGCGACGCCCGCTCGCGGGCCTTCGGGTCGGGGCGGACGTTGAAGCCGATGATGATCGCGTTGTCGATCGTCGCCAGGTTCACATCCGACTCGGTGATGGCACCGACGCCGCGGTGGATGATCCGCAGCTGCACGGAGTCGTCGACCTCGATCTTGAGGAGCGACTCCTCGAGCGCCTCGACGGCACCCGACACGTCGCCCTTGATGATGAGGTTGAGCGACTCGACCTTGCCCTCCTGGAGAGCGCGGGTGAAGTCCTCGAGCGAGATGCGCTTGCGGGCCTTGGCCAGCTGGGCGTTGCGCTCGGCAGCCTCGCGCTTCTCGGCGATCTGACGGGCGAGACGGTCTTCCTCGGTGACGATGAAGGTGTCGCCGGCGCGGGGCACGGAGTTCAGACCCTGCACCTGCACCGGACGCGACGGCCATGCCTCGAGGACGGCGTCGCCGTTCTCGTCTGCCATGGCACGCACGCGGCCGTAGGCGGTGCCCGCCACGATCGCGTCGCCGACCCGGAGCGTTCCGGACTGGATGAGCACGGTGGCCACGGAGCCGCGACCCTTGTCGAGCTTCGCCTCGATCGCCACGCCGCGCGCCGCCTTGTTCGGGTTCGCCGTGAGGTCGAGCCCGGCGTCGGCGGTGAGCAGCACCGCGTCCAGGAGGTCCTGGATGCCGATGTTGTTGCGCGCCGAGACGTCGATGAACATGACGTCTCCGCCGTACTCCTCGGCGACCAGGCCGTACTCGGTGAGCTGCTGGCGCACCTTGCCGGGGTTGGCGTCGGGCTTGTCGATCTTGTTGACCGCGACCACGATCGGCACGTTGGCCGCCTGGGCGTGGTTCAGGGCCTCCACCGTCTGCGGCATGATGCCGTCGTCGGCGGCGACCACGAGGATCGCGAGGTCGGTCACCTGCGCACCACGGGCACGCATGGCGGTGAACGCCTCGTGACCCGGGGTGTCGATGAAGGTGATCGCGCGGTCGATGCCCTCGTGCTCGGTCCAGACCTGGTACGCGCCGATGTGCTGCGTGATGCCGCCGGCCTCGCCCGCGACCACGTTGGTCTGGCGGATGGCGTCGAGCAGTCGGGTCTTACCGTGGTCGACGTGACCCATGACGGTCACGACGGGAGGCCGGATCTCGAGGTCGTCCTCGTCCTCCGCCTCCAGCTCGGCCTCGAGGTCGAGACCGAAGCCCTCGAGGAGCTCCTTGTCCTCGTCCTCGGGCGAGACCATCTGGATCTTGTAGCCGAGCTCCTCGCCGAGCACCTCGAAGGTGGCCTCGTCGAGCGACTCGGTGGCCGTGGCCATCTCACCCAGGTTGAACAGGATGGTGACGAGCGTGCCGGGCTGCACGGTGTAGCCGCGCAGTGCCTCGAGCTTGTCGGCGAAGTCGGCGATCGACGCGCCGCGACGCAGACGGATGATCTCGCCGTTGCCCTTCGAGACGTTGACGCCACCGACGACCGGGGCGGACCGCATCTCGAATTCCTGGCGCTTGGCCCGACGCGACTTGCGCTGCTTGGACTTGCCGCCACCCTTTCCGAATGCACCGGCCGTGCCGCCGCCGGGGCCGCGGCCACGACCGCCACCACCACCGGGACGACCGGCAAAGCCGCCGCCGGGCGCGCCACCGGGAGCACCGGGACGCTGGAAGCCGCCGCCGGCGCCGCCGGGACGACCGGGACCGCCGGGACGCTGCTGGAAGGGCGCGCCGGGACGGCCTGCGCCGCCGGGACGACCTGCGCCACCCGGACGCGGAGCGCCGGGACGGGGAGCGCCGGGGCGCGGGGCCTGCGGACGCGGGATGTTGCCGGGCGACGGGCGCTGGCCCATGCCCTGCGCCGACGCGAACGGGTTGTTGCCCGGGCGCGGGCCGGCGGGACGCTGGCCCATGCCCTGCGCCGAGGCGAACGGGTTGTTGCCCGGACGCGGTGCGCCACCCGGACGCGGAGCCGCCGGAGCGGAGCCGCCGGGGGTGGGAGCGGATGCCGCAGGTGCGGCCGGCGCGGCGGGCGTGGCCGACGGAGCCGGGGCGGGTGCGGCCGACGCGGCGGCGGGTGCCGGCGCGGCGGGCTGCGGTGCGGACGGCTGCGGTGCCGACGGAGCGGCGGGCGCCGCCGCAGCGGGAGCGGCTGGGGCTGCCGGAGCGGGCGTTGCGGGTCCGGGGGTCGGGCCGCCCGCGGGGCGGACGGGACCGGGACGACCGGCGGGACGCGGGCTCGTGGCCGCGGCAGGCTTCGAGGGGGCGGCGCCGGCGGCGCCTCCCTCGGCCTGGAGGGCAGCGCGGAGCTTGCGGGCCACGGGGGGCTCGATGGTGGACGACGGGCTCTTGACGAACTCGCCCAGTTCTTTCAGCTTGGCCAGAGCGACCTTGCTGTCGACTCCGAGCTCGGAGGCGATTTCATGCACGCGGGGTTTGGCGTTAGCCACAATTCTCCTGTCTGGGGTCCACCCAGGCAGGGCAGACCGTTAGTCGCGGACGGGACTCATTTCGAGCCGTTCACTTTTTTTCCATAGCCGTTCAGCCGTTTCGCTGGAGGTGGTCGATCAAGGTCTGCGCATCGGGCGAACCCGACACACGCAATGCACGCACGAAGGCGCGGCGCCGGATGGCGGTCTCCGCACAGTCGAGAGTCGGGTGGACCCACGCGCCCCTCCCGGGCATCGCAGCACGTTCATCGGGGATGAGCGTGGAATCGATGGCCACCACCCTGAGCAGGGAGGACCGGGAAGCACGAGCGCGACAACCGACGCACGTTCGTACAGGTTTCATTCTACACCGGGGGACGGCCCCCGAACTCCCTTCTCCCCACCTCGGGCTCAGCCCGCCGACCCCTCGGTGCGCCGCGCTTCTCCGGAGACCGGGGTCCGCGTCACGCGTCCTCGAGGATGCTGTCGGGCTGGATGTCGATCTTCGCGCCGGTCAGCTTGGCGGCGAGGCGGGCGTTCTGGCCCTCCTTGCCGATGGCCAGCGACAGCTGATAGTCCGGCACCAGCGCGCGGACGGCCTTGGACGAGGCATCCAGGATGAAGCTGGAGGTCACCTTCGCCGGCGACAGCGCGTTCGCCACGAACTTCGCGAGCTCCGGGTCGTAGTCGACGATGTCGATCTTCTCGCCGCCGAGCTCCTCGGTGACGGCGCGGACCCGACGGCCGAGTTCGCCGATGCAGGCGCCCTTGGCGTTGATCGACGGGTCGTTCGCCTTGACCGCGACCTTGCTGCGGTGGCCGGCCTCCCGGGCGAGCGAGACGATCTCGACGAGGCCGGCGGCGATCTCGGGCACCTCGAGCGAGAAGAGCTTCCGCACGAGACCGGGGTGCGTGCGCGACACGGTGATCTGAGGGCCCTTGAGTCCCTTCGAGACCGACGTCACGTAGACGCGCAGGCGCGATCCGTGCGTGTACTGCTCGCCGGGGACCTGCTCCTCCGGGGGGAGGATCGCCTCGACCGTGCCGAGGTCGACGTGCACCATGCGCGGGTTCGGACCCTGCTGCACGACACCGGCGACGATGTCGCCCTCCTTGCCGCGGAACTCGCCGAGCACCGCGTCGTCCGCGATGTCGCGGAGGCGCTGGCTGATGACCTGCTTGGCGGCGAAGGCGGCGATACGGCCGAAGTCGTCGGGCACCTGCTCCTCTTCGCCGACGATCGCACCCTCATCATCGAGGACGGGTGCGTAGATGGCGACGTGACCGGTCTTGCGGTCGAGCTCCGACCGCGCGCCGGCGGGGATCTCGCCGGACTCGGAGACGTGACGGCCGTAGGCGGTGAGGATCGCCTGCTCGATGATGCGCGCAAGCTCGTCGAAGGGGATGTCCTTCTCCCGCTCGATCGTCCTCAGCAGTCCGAGATCGATGTCCACAGTGCCCTCCATATTCAGCTCTCACCGGGGACGTGCGCGCCCCGCGGCATCCTTCATACGATACCGGATGCTGCGCCCAACCTCCTCGGAGGGCCCAGCACGCGACGGCGTCGAGCGCCGGAAACGCTCATCCCCCGCACCCGGCTGCAGACGTCCTCCCATCGAACCGCGCCGCCGTCCAGCGCATGAGGGTCGGAAGGAAGCGGGAGCCCGGCGTGATCGGCTCGACGTGCGAGAGACCGGCCAGGACAGCGCTCTCGATCGTGGCGCCGGCGTCGCAGCGGCTGCGGACCCACTCATCCTGCAGTCGTGGGGGAACGACCTCGTCGGCACTCCCCCACACGGCCAGCACCGGACTCGGGAACGGACCGGTCGCAGCGTTCTGGGCCAAGCGCTCCCCCAGCGCACCGCCGATGAGGCCCGCGGAGTAGATCGGGCGATCCTCGGACACGCCCAAGGCACTGATGAGCGAGACGACCACCCCGGGCTCCAGCAGACACCGTTGCGTCATCTCCCGGACGATCGAGCGCGCCGCCGGGGTGACGTAGGTGTTGAGCGAGACGTCGGAGTAGGTCTGGCTGTAGGGGACCAGCACCCAGGCGGTGAGGACCGAGAGCTCGGCTCCGGCGCCGCCTCGCGTGAGCTCGCGGGCGAGGGCCTTCGGATCTGCGACGGGAGCGGCGACCGCCGTTCCGACGATGGTGAGCTGGGGCGTGTAATCGCCGGCCATCTGGGCAGTCCACAGCGCCGCGTGTCCTCCCTGCGAATGACCCCACACGGCGACGTCCGTTCCGAGCTCGACGAAGCCCGTCGTGGAACGCGCCTGCGCCTCGCGCGCCGCGAGGACCGCGTCGAGCGACGACCGGGCCTCGCCCGCCCCGATCAGGTAAGGGAAGACCCCCGGCGCACCCTGACCCGAGTAGTCGGAGGCGACCACCACCCACCCTCGCGCCATCGCCTCGTCGACGGCCGGCACCGCCCAGTCGATCGCCGAGTCCTCCCGGAGGCTCGGCGCACAGCTGCGCGCGACGCCCGTCGTGCCGTGATTCCAGCTGACCACGGGCCGCGGTCCCGGCGGAGGGTCCAGCGGAATGATGACGAGGGCGCTCGCGACGGCGGCCCTGCCGAGCGCATCCTGAGTCGTGTAGAGGATACGCTGCACCTCTCCTCCGGTCGGCGGCCACCCCACGTACCCGTCTGCGCGGATGAGCCGTCCGTGCTCGGAAGGCACATCGTCCGGCGGGTCGTAGAACGCGTCGAGAACGGGCGCGCCGTCGGCGAGCCAGTCGTTGAGCCCCCAGCCGGCGGTGGTCGCCGCAATCAGCACCGCGGCGAGTGCGTACCGTGCTCCTGCCACCCACGCGCGGCCGCTTCGCTGTCGAGCCGGCGAGCGCGCCCACTGCCCAGCATCCGCTGAATCCGGCTGCTCGGGACGCCGGGCGAGCTCGCGAATGCCGCCGAGCACGGACACCGCGCCGAAGACGATCGTGCGTGCGCCGAACACCACCGCGACGACGAGCAGGGTGACGTCGGGCCAGGTCAGGGAGAGGATGCCGAATGCCAGCTGCGCGCCACCCCAGGCGACCGCCAGCACGCGTTCGCTGACCCGGCCGCCGAGAACGGCGTCGCCCAGCGCGGCCAGGCCGCCGAGCATCAGCAGGATGGCCAGGGCCACGGGGAGCACCTCGAAGCTGCGACCCAGCCAGATCAGCACCGTGGCACCGCCCAGCAGCCAGAGCACCGCGATCACCCGGGTCCACCACTGCGGCGAGCTGCGGTGCACGAGCAGGGTGAAGAGCCCGGAGACGATCGCGCTGCCTCCGACGTAGAGGGAGAGCAACAGGAGGGACGTCAGAGGACGGAAGACGATCAACACACCGAGGACGACGAGGGCCAGTCCGGCGATCGACCGGACGCCGGGCGGCGTGCGCGCCAGCAGCGTGGGAAGCGCATTCAGCCGCACTTTCCACACGCCGTGACGGGGGTGATCGGCCATCGGGCCATCGTAGGTCGGGGCGAGAGCCGGTCGATGTCAAGACCTTGTCGGCGCCCCTCGCCGAGCGAGACCATCACGGCATGACGGAATTGACAGGCAGAGAAGCACGCGATCGCGTGAAGGAACTCGTCGAGGACATCGACTTCACCATGCTCACCACCCAGGACGATGCGGGGCACCTCGTCAGTCGTCCGATGAGCACCCGGCAGATGGATGAGAACGGCGACATCTGGTTCTTCACCTCCGAGGACAGCAAGAAGGTCGATGAGGCCAAGGCGGACCATGACGTCAACCTCGCCTACTGCGATGCGAAGGGGATGCGATACGTCTCCGTCGCCGGCCGTGCGAGCGTCGTGCACGACCGGGCGAAGATGGAGGAGCTGTACTCCCCGTCGCTCGACATCTGGTTCGAGGACGGTCTGGACACTCCGGGCATCACCCTCCTGAAGGTCACTCCCGCCGAGACCGAGTTCTGGGAGCCGGCGAAGAACAAGGTCGCCATGGCCGCGGTGATGCTGAAATCGCTCGTCACGCGCGACACCCCCGACGACGACATCACCAACCACGGGCGCATCGTCGGCTGACGAACGCTGCGGCGGGTCTGAGATCCGCTGATCGCCGAGGCGGCGCATGACCTACTCTGAGGTCGTGCGCCGCCTCGCCGTCTCCCTCGCCGCCGCCGTCATGGTCGGCGCCGTGCTCGCCGGCTGCACGATTCCGACGGAGAAGTGGACGGATCCGCTTCCCTACGGCGAGTTCGAGGACGACGCGCTCGATGCGGTGAACATCTACCGGGTGTCCGACGGGGTGCTCGAGCCGGAGCCGAGCGTGCGCGCCCAGGAGGTGTGGGACGCGTTCCGGGAGGTCGCAGGAGAGCGGGCGCACGAGGTGCGCGAGTTCCGCGCGGGCGACTCGAAGGACGTCGACACACTCGCCTACGTCTCGCACGACAGCGATCCCCGGTTCTGGGTGCTGGCGGCCAATCTGGCCTTCTCCCGCGAAGGCGGGCTCACCGAGACCCTGGTGCACGAGTACGCGCACAGCCTGTCGCTGTCGTCGGATCAGCTCGATCTGGGCCGCCACGCCGCGTGCGCGACCTTCGAAATCGCCGACGGCTGCGCGAGGGCTGCGTCCTACATCGTCGCTTTCGACGACGCCTTCTGGCAGGGGTACGCGTCGTCCGCCCCGGGACCGGACAGCCAGGACGCGAATGCCGCGGCGGCTCTCTACGCCGAGCACGAGGCGGATTTCGTCACCGGGTACGCTGCGACGAACGTCGGAGAGGACTTCGCGGAAAGCTTCAGCGTGTTCGTCGCCGAGCCCACGCCCACCGGCCAGGACGACTCCCCCATCGCCGACAAGCTGCGGTTCTTCTACGGCTACCCGGACCTGGTCGCCGAGCGCGACCGGATCCGCAGCGCCGTCGGCTACTGAATCGCAGTCTCGGCCGGGGCGGACGGCAGCGCGTTCAGCGCCCGGATGAGGCGGTGCAGCTCGCCGACGCGCCACTGGTTCAAACGCAGCACCAGGCGCGGAAGTTCAGGTTTGTCGTCGTCCTCGCGCTCGACGCGCAGCGCCTCCGTGCGCTCGATGCGGCCCTCGGCCAGCAGGGCGGGGAATCGCTCGTTGAGCTCCTCGATCTCGGCGTCCGTCGGAGCGGCCTTGAGCCGCAGCACCAGCCGTCCGCCGACCCACCGCATCGAGTCGTAGTTCCGCCAGAAGCCCATGATCTCGGCGGTCGCCTCCTCGACGGAATCAGTGACGACGACCCGATCGAAGTCATGCGGCGAGATCACGCCGGCGGTTTCGAGGTGCTCGTGGACGAACGTCTCCAGCCCCTTCCAGAACGTGCCGCCGGGCTCGTCGAGCAGCACCACGGGAGTGGGCTCGGCCTTGCCCGTCTGCTGCAGGGTGAGCAGCTCGAACATCTCGTCCAGAGTTCCGAAGCCGCCCGGCACGCAGACGAATCCGCTCGACTCCTTCACGAGCATCAGCTTGCGCGTGAAGAAGTACTTCATGGCGACGTTGTGCGCGTTGGCCTCGACGATCGCGTTCGGACGCTGCTCGAACGGGAGGCGGATGGACACACCGAGGGAGTTGTCGGGCCCGGCACCCTCGGCGGCCGCCTGCATGATCCCCGGCCCCGCGCCCGTGACCACCATCCACCCGTGGCCGGCGAGCGCCGCCGCCACGTCCGACGCCTGGCGGTAGGCCGCGTCGTCGGGCTTCGTGCGCGCCGATCCGAAGATGGTGACCTTCGGCACGTCGGAGAAGGGTGCGAAGAGCCGGAAGGCGGCACGCATCTCGGACAGTGCCGCGGTCGTGATCTTGAGATCGAGACGATCGGTGCGGTCCAGCCCCATGCCGATGCCGGTCGCGAGGATGCGCGCCACGAGATCGGCGTTGTCGGAGATTCCCGCGGTCTCGATCGTGCGGCGGAGGTCTTCCGTGACCTCGGGGGCAATCGGGTTGGTCGATCCGGTCTCCATGACTCCACCCTGTCATGCGGCGGCGGCGGCGGCGGCGGACGGGCCAGGGCCTCCACTCTCGCTGCTGTGGAGAAGTCGGCCTCCACGGATGCCCCGCATCACCGTCATTATTCGCACTTTTGTTCTAAACTGAAACCATGAGCGAGGACGACGACCCCGAGCCCTACCCGGGCTACTGGGACGAGGTGACGGAGCGCGCCGCCGCCTTCACGCCGCGCGATGCCGTCGGCCAGGTCACCGACATCGCGGCTGTGCTGACCATCCAGACGGCGGAGCAGTACGCCTCGGTGGCCGCTCTGCGCAGGGAGACGATGACGGATGCCGGCTCCTCCGCCGTCGCGGACGAGATGATCGACCGCTCGCTCCGCCTGGAGCTTGCCGCCGCCCTGCGGCTCACCGAGTACGCGGTCGGCGACCTGCTGGCCCGCTCCACTGCCCTCGTCGAACGCTACCCGGCCGCGCTCGACGCGATGATGCACGCGCGGATCACCGATCAGCACGCGCGCTATCTCGTCGACCTGCTCGATGCGGCGGATGCCGAGACCGCTGTCCGGCTGACACGCGTGGCCGTCGCACTCGCAGAGGAGCTCCCCGCGGGATCGTTCCGCCGGCGGCTGCGCCGTCTGATCGAGACGGAGGAGGCGGTGACGCTCGCAGAGCGTCACGCGCGAGCCGTCGCCGAACGGTGCGTGACGATCGAAGCGGCTGACGACGGCATGATGCGCGTGACCGCCTACCTCCCGGCAGTCGAGGCCCACGCGGCCTTCGATCGTCTGACGCGCATGGCGAAGGCGATGACGGGGCGCGGGCGCGGCGACGCCCGCCCGTTCGCGGAAAGCGCGGGCGGTCGATCGCTCGACCAGGCTCGCGCCGACATCCTGTGCGACCTGCTCATCGACGGCGTCTGCGCGGACCACGACGCCGCGGTACGGGGTATCCGCCCGACCGTGCTGGTCACCGTGCCGGCGCTCTCCCTCCTCGACCCGGAGCACGCGAGATCCCACCCGGCCGAGGTGGAGGGCATCGGCCCCATCGGCATCGACCGGGCCCGGAAGCTGTGCGGCGCCGCCGCCTCCTGGGTGCGCATCCTCACTCACCCTGAAACCGGAATCGCCCTGTCCGTCGGACGCACACGCTATGACCCGCCACCCGAACTCAGGCGGCTGGTGCGGTGGCGGGCCGAGCGATGTCTCGCTCCCGGATGCACGATGCCGGCGTCACGCTGCGAGATCGACCACACGCGGGCCTGGGTCGACGGCGGCGAGACGTCGCTGGAGAACCTGGCGCCCCTCTGCACCGGTCACCATCACGTCAAGCACAGCGGTGGGTGGTCGGTGCAGCAGGTCGCCGGCAGCGGCGGCGTCATGGAGTGGATCTCGCCGACCGGCCGTCGCTACCTCGTCGAGCCCGAGCGCCGGATGCCGGTGTTCCGGAGCAGCGTCGCCAGCGAGCCCGCGCCGTTCTGAGGAACGCCGACGGCGTCTTGACGCTCCGCGGCCCGGCGGCCCGGCGGCCCGGCGGCCCGGCGGCAGAGAGCCGGCGCCCGTGTGAGGTACGCCGACCCGCGGCAGGCGATTCTCGTTCGCGGCGGGGTCAGCCGGCGGTGAGTCGCGCCACGGCCTCGGCCGCTGGGACCACCGTGCGGTCCCCGGTGCGGCGGTCCCAGAGCTCGACCTCGCCGTCCGCGGCGCCGCGACCCACGATGACGATGCGGGGCACGCCGACGAGTTCCGCGTCGCCGAACTTGACGCCGGGCGACACCTTCGGGCGGTCGTCGAAGAGGACGTCGAAGCCGGCGGCCTCGAGATCCGAGGACAGCGACTCGGCGAGCGCGAGGGCCGCGGCATCCCTGCCCGTCGCGACGACGTGGACGTCGAAGGGCGCGACCGACTCCGGCCAGATGAGACCCCGGTCGTCGTTGTTGAGCTCGGCGATGATCGCGAGGATGCGGGTCACGCCTATGCCGTACGACCCCATCGTGACGGTGACGAGCTTGCCGTTCTCGTCGAGCACCTTGAGCCCGAGCACCTCGGCGTACTTGCGTCCGAGCTGGAAGACGTGACCGATCTCCATGCCGCGCGCCAGGTTCACCGGGCCCGAACCGTCCGGCGCAGGGTCGCCCTCACGCACGGTGGCGACCTCGATGAAGCCGTCGGAGGTGAAGTCGCGTCCGGCCACGAGGGAGTGCACGTGCTTCTGGTCGATGTTGGCGCCGGTGATCCAGGCGGTCCCGTCGACGACACGAGGATCGAGGAAGTACCGGATGCCGGTCGCCGACTCCTCGCCGAGCACGGGGCCGGTCTCCGACCAGGGGCCGATGTAGCCCTTCACCAGCAGCGGGTTCTTCTCGAAGTCCTCGGCCGTTGCCGCCTCGACCTCGGCGGGGGCGAAGGCGACCTCGACACGCTTGTCGTCGACGTCGCGATCGCCGGGAAGTCCCACGACGACGAGCTCGCGCGTGCCGTCGAGGTGGGTCAGAGCGAGCACCACGTTCTTGAGCGTGTCCGCGGCCGAGTACGTCCCGTCGAGCACCGCGTTCGAGTGATCCACGAGCGTCTGGATCGTCGGGGTGTCCGGCGAGTCGAAGATGATCGGCTCCGGCAGGCCCTCGAGGGGGATCGCGTCGGGGACGACCGTCGTGAACGCCTCGACGTTGGCGGCGTATCCGCCCTCCGAGCGCACGAAGGTGTCCTCGCCGATGGCCGTCGGGTGGAGGAACTCCTCCGACTTCGATCCGCCCATGGCGCCCGCGTCAGCCGCCACGATCACGTACTCGAGACCCAGGCGGGAGAAGATGCGCTCGTACGCGTCGCGCTGCGCCTGGTACGAGGCATCCAGTCCTGCGTCGGTGGCGTCGAACGAGTACGCGTCCTTCATGGTGAACTCGCGGCCGCGCAGGAGGCCGGCCCGCGGACGGGCCTCGTCGCGGTACTTGTCCTGGATCTGGAAGATCGTCAGCGGGAGGTCCTTGTACGACGAGTACAGGTCCTTCACGAGCAGGGTGAAGACCTCCTCGTGCGTGGGCGCCAGGAGGTAGTCGGCGCCCTTGCGGTCCTGCAGGCGGAACAGCCCGTCGCCGTACTCCTCCCAGCGACCGGTCACCTCGTAGGGCTCGCGCGGCAGCAGTGCGGGGAAGTGCACCTCGAAGGCACCGGCGGCCGCCATCTCCTCGCGGATGATCGTCTCGATCTTCGCCTTGACCTTCAGCCCCAGCGGCAGCCAGGCGAACACCCCCGGCGCCTGACGGCGGATGTAGCCGGCGCGCACGAGCAGGCGGTGGCTGGTGACCTCCGCGTCGGCGGGGTCCTCGCGGAGGGTGCGGAGGAAGAAGGTAGAGAGACGTGTGACCACGAGGATTCAGTCTAGACAGGCAGGATGCCGCGGCCAGCCGGTCGGCGGATGCTCGAGAGCACCCGCCGACTCAGCCTGCGACCTGCAGCAGCTCGGCCACCATCCCCCGCAGCACGTCTTCCGAGATGACGGAGAACTTCACCGTGAGCCGGTTGTCGCCGCTCACAGCGACCAGCATCCCGTTGTCGGGGTAGGTCTCGCTGTACCCGATCCACGCGGAGTCGGCGCCCTGGATCTCGACGGGAGTGAGGCCGTTGCGCTCGAGGTAGTCGACGTCCGGCGACGAGACCCCCGGCTGGGCGTAGATCTCGAACAGCGGTCCCCCTCCCGAGTCCGTGTAGAGATACCAGGGGCACCACTGGATCACGCCCGCCGCGACCATGGCGTCCCAGGAGAGGCCCTCCGGCACGAAGTCGCCGGGGAACTGCGCCTCCATCGAGCCGCCGGCTGCCCGGTCGACCGCTGCGCGCTGCGCCTCGCACGGGCTCAGCTGCCACCACGCGGCCTGCCGCGGGACGGCGACCGCGCTCGTTTCGGGAAGCCGCGAGGAGACGGCGTCGATGACGAATGCCAGATCGTCGTCGATGCTCTGCAGCTCCTCCTCCGTAGGGGAGCCGAGGTTCGAGACGGTTCGGGGCACCGTGGCGCCGATCCACGCATCGCCGACGACGCGCACCGTCTCGCAGACCCCTGACAGGCTCGAGCAGTCCGTGGTCGAGTACGCGTCTGTGATATCCGCCGGAACGGCGCGCGCGTCCAGGACGGTGACGGAGACGAAGCCACCGATACCGGTGTCATCACTCCGCCAGCTGCACGACATCCCGCCCAGGAGGCGCGCCGACGCAGCCGATTCGGGGTAAAGGGAGAGCGGGCCGATGTCGCCGAGCAGACTGACGGGTACACCTGCCGCCTGGCTGGCCTCCTCATCGGTGAGCACCCGCGAGCAGTCGCCGTCGAAGGCGACTACCGGAACCGGAGGCGGAGGCTCGGTCGGGGTGGGAGACGGCGTCGGCGAGCTGCTGGGCGTCGGGGTGGCCGTGGGGGTCGGCGACGGTGACGCTGTCGCGGTGGCGGTGGTCGCCGGCTGCGGCTGCGCGGTCCCGAGGAGTCCGCCGAGGCCGACCGCCCCGCCCGCGAGGGCGAGGATCAGGACGACGGCGACCGACCCCGCGATCCACGCGTTGCGGTGCCGACCGACGGGCTCGATGCGTCGCGCGCCGGCGAGGAGCCGCTGACGCACGGCCGCGTGCTCCGCGGGGGTGAGCTGATCGTCGTTCATGCCCATGACGCCTCCAAAGACGTGAGCTCGTCCCGCAGCCGCGCTTTGCCGCGCGACAGCCGGGACTTGACGGTTCCGAGGGGGATGCCGAGGGCCTCGGCGATGTCCCGCTCGGGGTAGCCCTCGAGCACGGACAGCACGACGACGCTCTGCTCGCGGGGCGGCAGCTTCTTCAGGCTCGCGAGCACGCCGCTCTCGTCGTGCGCCACCGGTGCGCCATCGCCGCGCGGCGCGGGGGTGCGCTCGAGCAGCACGCGGTAGCGACGCCCGGAGCGCTCCAGATTGCGGGCGCAGTTCGCGACCGTCGTGAGCAGCCACGGCAGCGGCGACCCGTCGACGAGACGCACGCTCTCCCGCTTTCGCCACAGCTCGAAGAACGCGATCGTGACGGCGTCCTTCGCGTCCTCGCGCGACGTGAGCAGGCGCGCGGCATGGCGGAACAGTCTCGGCTCATGCCTGTCGAACAGGGCGGCGAGGGCCGCCTCGTCTCCACTGCGCACTCTGGCCCACAACCCGGGGTCGGCGTCATCCATACCCAGTAGTGTCCGCGACGCCGCGAATGGTTCCCGAATCGGTCAGCGGACTTCGGACGCCCCGCGACGCCTCCACGACGGACCCGGCCGACGGGCCGCGCCTCGCCGGACCGGGCTCAGCGGAACAGTCCGCTGTAGGCGTTGAGCGCGAGCTGGCCGCCCAGGTGGGCGTAGAGCACGTTGCTCGTGGCCGGGATCTCGCGCGACGACACCAGGTCGATCAGCCCGGCGAGCGACTTGCCCTCGTAGACGGGGTCGGTGATCATCGCCTCGAGGGAGCCGCCGAGCCGGATCGCGTCGAGGGTCGATTCCACCGGGATGCCGTAGAGGTCTCCCGCCCAGCCCTCGAGAACCGTGATCTCGTCGTCGCGCAGCTCGCGCCCGAGTCCGATCAGCTCGGCGGTGTGCCGGGCGATGCGCTCGACCTGCGCGCGGGTCTTCTCCAGCGTCGCGGACGCATCGATGCCGATCACGCGGCGCGGTCGGTCCTGCCCGGCGAAACCGGCGATCATGCCGGCGTGCGTCGACCCGGTGACCGTGCAGACGATGATCGTGTCGAAGAAGACGCCCAGCTCGCGCTCCTGCTGCTCGACCTCGTAGGCCCAGTTCGCGAAGCCGAGGCCGCCGAGGTGGTGCTCGGAGGCGCCGGCGGGGATCGGGTACGGCTTGCCGCCGTCGGCGATCACCTCGTCGATCGCGTCCTGCCAGCTCGAGCGGATGCCGATGTCGAAGCCGGCGGAGTCGAGCGTCACCTTGGCACCCATGATGCGGCTCAGCTGGATGTTGCCGACACGATCGGTCAGCGGATCCGGCCACTCCACCCAGTTCTCCTGCACGAGCCGGGCCTTCAGCCCGAGCTTGGCCGCGACCGCGGCGACCTGGCGGGTGTGGTTGGACTGGTAGCCGCCGATCGAGACCAGCGTGTCGGCACCCTGAGCGAGCGCATCCGGCACGAGGTACTCGAGCTTGCGGATCTTGTTGCCGCCGAATGCCAGTCCGCTCGAGACGTCCTCGCGCTTCGCCCAGATCTGCGCCCCGCCGAGGTGCTGCGTCAGCCGGGGCAGATGATGCACGGGGCTCGGGCCGAAGGTCAGCGGGTACCGCTCGAAGTCGGAGATGGCCATGGAGTCCTCCAGGAAGTGCGGATGCCGCGGGTCAGGTCTCTCACACCGTACCCGATATCCTGGATATCGCATTTCACGGCGGTGGCCAGCGGGTACGCTGGAGACGTCCGCTCGAAGGAGCCTCATGCCCGTTCCGTCCGCCGTCCGCACCCAGCCGCGCGAGCTGCTGCGCGACAACGTCTATACGTCACTCCGGGACGCGATCGTCGACGGCACCCTCTCCCCCGGCGAGCGCCTGCGCGACACGGAGATCGAGGCGTGGCTCGGCGTGAGCCGCACACCCATCCGGGAAGCGCTGCTGCGACTGGAGCGCGCTGGACTCGTCGTCTCCCAGCCCGGACGCTCCACCATCGTCTCGCCCGTCGATCCGGCCTCGACGGTGAGCGCGCAGCAGATCGCGGCGTCGATGCACGAGCTCGCCGCACGCCTGGCCGTGCCCCGACTCAGCACCGAGCAGCTGGCCGAGATCGAGGCCGCCGGACTCTCCTTCGAGCACGCCGTCTCCGACGGCGACGGTGACGGCGCACTCGCGCACGACGACGAGTTCCACGACGTGCTGGTGCGCGCGAGCGGCAACGCGATGATCGCCGAGGTGCTCGAGCTCGCCACACCGCTGCTCCGGCGAGCGGAGCGCACGCGGTTCACCTCCTTCGCCGCGCGGGACTCGGTCGCCCAGCACGCCGCGATCCTCGAGGCGATCCGCGCCGGCGACGCCGACAGGGCCGCCGCCCTCAGCCGGGAGAACTGGCTCTCGCTCGACCTGGTGGCCGAGCCCGCGCCGGACGCCGACTCCGCCGCAGACGCGGGAACCGGCACCGCCTGATCACCGCACCGGGACCGGCGCCCGCACAAACACCGGCACCGGCACAGACCGGGAACGGCATCGGCAGATCCTGCCTCAGCGCGCCGACCAGCCGCCGTCCATGGTGTAGCTGGCGCCCGTGACCATCGCCGCAGCATCCGTCGTCAGCCAGCCGACGAGTGAGGCGACCTCCTCCGGCTCGACGAGACGCTTCACGGCACTCTCGGTCAGGAAGACCCTGTCGAGCACCTCCGACTCGTCGATGCCGTGACGGGCCGCCTGGTCGGCGACCTGCTTCTCGACCAGCGCCGTCCGCACGTAGCCCGGATTCACGCAGTTGCTGGTCACACCGCGGTCTCCGCCCTCGAGCGCCGTCGCCTTGGAGAGCCCCTCGAGCCCGTGCTTGGCGATGACGTAGGCGCTCTTGTAGGGCGACGCACGGAGACCGTGCACCGACGAGATGTTCACGATCCGGCCGAAGCCGCGCTCGTACATGCCCGGCAACGCCGCGCGCACGAGCAGGAAGGGCGCCTCGACCATCAGCCGAAGGATGAAGCGGAACGCCTCGGGATCGAAGTCCTCGATGGCGGCGATGCGCTGCACCCCGGCGTTGTTGACCAGGATGTCGGTGCCCGCCACGCGTGCGGCGAACCCGTCGGACTCGACCTGATCGCGATCGGAGAGGTCGACCACCCACGCCTCGCCGCCGACCTCGTCCGCGACCGCGACCGCGGCCTCCGCATCCAGGTCGGCGACCAGCACCGTCGCGCCGCGCGAGGCGAGCTCGCGCGCGATGGCGGCGCCGATGCCCGCTCCCCCGCCGGTCACCAGCGCGCGGCGGCCGCTCAGGTCTTCGGCGGTCATGCGCGCGCTCCCCGGGCGGTCGGCAGGTCGAAGCGCGCAGCATCCGCATCATCGACCGCGCGCAGCGAGAGACCCTTCGTCTCGCGCAGCGTCAGCACCGCGATCAGCGTGACGACGCAGGCCGCGACGATGTACAGCGCCACCGGCACCCAGGACTGGAAGCGCTGCAGCAGCGCCGTCGCGATGATCGGTGCGAGCGAGCCGGCGACGATCGAGGTCACCTGGTAGCCGAGCGAGACGCCCGAGTAGCGCATCCGGGTCGGGAAGAGCTCGGCCATGATGGCCGGCTGTCCGGCGTACATGAGGGCGTGGAAGCAGAGGCCGATGGTCACGGCCAGCACGATCAGCACCGGATTCAGGGAGTCGAACATCGGGAACGCGAAGAAGGCCCAGGTGGCACCCAGCACGGCGCCGGCGAGGTAGACCGGCTTGCGTCCGATGCGATCGCACAGGCGTCCGACCTGGGGGATCACCACGAAGTGCACCGCGTGCGCGATCAGCAGGGCGAGGAGCAGCTGGCTGGTGTCGTACTTGTGCACCGTCGTGAGGTACACGATCGTGAAGCTGACGATGATGTAGTACAGGATGTTCTCCGCGAACCGCAGCCCCATCGCCTTGAGAACGCCCTTCGGGTAGCGGCGCAGGACTTCGAACACGCCGTAGCTGACGGCCTTCTCCGACTCGACCTGGGCGCGGGCCTCGAGGAAGATCGGCGCCTCGCTGACGTGGGTGCGGATGTAGTAGCCCACCAGCACGATCACCGCGGACAGCCAGAACGCGACGCGCCACCCCCAGTCGAGGAACTGCGACGCGGGGAGGATCGCCGACATCGTCAGCAGCACGAGGGTCGCGAGGAGGTTGCCGACGGGCACGGCTGCCTGCGGCCAGCTCGCCCAGAAGGCACGCGAGCGGTTCGGGCTCTGCTCGGCGACCAGCAGCACGGCTCCGCCCCACTCGCCGCCCAGCGCGAAGCCCTGGATGAAGCGGAGGGCGACCAGGAGCGCCGGCGCCCAATAGCCGATCGTGCCGAAGCCGGGCAGGCAGCCGATGAGGAACGTCGCGACGCCGATCATGATGATCGTGACCTGGAGCGTGTGCTTGCGGCCCAGCCGGTCGCCGATCTGCCCGAACACGATGCCGCCGAGCGGGCGGGCGATGAAGCCGACCGCGTAGGTCAGGAAGGCGGCGATGATGCCGTCGAGCTGGCTTCCCGCGTTCGGGAAGAACACGGTGCCGAAGACGAGACTCGCGGCGGTGGCGTAGAGGAAGAACTCGTACCACTCCACGACGGTCCCGATCATGGAGGCCGCGACGATGCGCTTCAGGCCGGAGGGAGCGGCGTCGTCGGAGGCGGAGGTCGGATCGGCGGTGCGCGAGCGCGCGTTGTCGGCGGAAGTCATGGTTCTCCTCGTGGGTCGTCGTTGACTCACATGAGTAAACGTGCAGTTCGGATTCCCTGCAATGGGCATTTCGGCGCCTCGCATGTGCAGAATTGCAGATGTGAACCCCGACCCGCAGGACCTCCTGGTGCTCCTCGCCGTGTCGCGCACCGGACGGTTCACGACGGCCGCCGCGACGCTGGGCCTCAACCACACGACGGTGGCCCGCCGCATCTCGGCGCTCGAGACCGCGCTCGGCGGCCGGGTGCTCGCGCGCACCGTCGGCGGCTGGGAGCTGTCCGACCTCGGGCGGCGGGCGGTGCAGGCCGCGGAGGGTGTCGAGTCCGCGGTCCAGCTCCTGCAGTCACCGGATGCTGCGACCGCCGTCACCGGAGTGGTGCGGCTGTCGGCGACCGACGGCTTCAGCGCGTACGTGGCGGCTCCCGCCGTCGCCGCCCTGCAGCGCGACCACCCCGCGCTGCAGGTGGAGATCGTCACCGTCACCCGGCGCGCGCTGCAGCAGCGCTCGGGACTGGACATCGAGGTCGTCGTCGGCCGCCCGCAGGTGCATCGGGCGGAGGCCGTCCACCTGGCCGACTACACCCTGGGCATGTACGCGTCGCACGACTACCTCGACGCGCACGGAGCCCCTGCCGACCTCGCCGAGCTGGCGCAGCATCCGCTCGTCTACTTCATCGATTCGATGCTCCTGGTGGACGACCTCGACGCGCCGCGACGGCTCGTGCCGACGATGCGGGACTCCCTCACCTCGACGAACGTGTTCGTGCACGTCGAGGCCACCCGCGCGGGCGCCGGCATCGGTCTGCTCCCCTGCTTCGTGGCGGACCGGCACGCCGACCTCGTGCGCATCCTCCCCGACCTCATCGACGAGCACCTCCCCTACTGGATGGTGCTCCGGCCGGAATCGCTGACGCGCCCCGCGGTCGCCGCCGTGGTCGAGGCGCTGCGCCTGCGCCTGCACGGGATGGCCGACCAGCTCGAGGGCGCGCTCGGGCACTGACCCGACGCACTCCCTCTCCCGGCCTCGGTCCGTGACCCCGTGCCTACACTGAAGCGGTGCCCTCCCGCCGCCCCCGTCTCGTCCGCCGCGACTCCGCCGGGGAGCTGAGCGCGGCCCTCGCGCAGCTGCGCGCCGACCTCGATCTCCCCACGGCGTTCAGCGCCGAGGTGCAGGCCGAGGCCGAGGCGGCCGCCCGCTCCGTGCCGGTGGACCCCGCCGCCGCGGGGGTCGACGACCTGCGCGACATCGAGTTCCTCACGATCGACCCCGAGGGCTCGCTCGACCTCGATCAGGCGCTGCACCTCGAGCGGACGCCCGCCGGCGCCGTGCTGCACTACGCGATCGCCGACGTCCCCGCGTTCGTCGCGCCCGGCGGCGCCGTCGACGACGAAGCCCGCCGCCGGGGGCAGACGATCTACGCCGCCGACGGACGCATCCCCCTGCATCCCGCCGTGCTCAGCGAGGACGCGGCATCGCTGCTCCCCGATCAGGACCGTCGCGCCTTCGTCTGGCGCTTCGAGCTCGACGACCAGGCGCGACCCGTCGCCACCACCCTGCGGCGCGGGGTGGTGCGCTCACGCGCCCGGTGGAGCTACATCGACGCCCAGGGAGCGATCGACGCAGAAACCGGCCCGGCGAGCCTCGCCGCACTCGCGTGGTTCGGACCGCTCCGCTCCGCACGCGAAGCCGAGCGCGGCGGCGCGAGCCTGAACATCCCCGAGACGCGCGTGGTGTCCGACGACGGGCGCTACCGCCTGGAGCGCGAAGCGTCGCTGCCCGTCGAGGAGTACAACGCGCAGGTCTCGCTGCTGACCGGCATGGCCGCGGCGGAGATCATGCTGCGCGGGCGGGTGGGGATCCTCCGGACCATGCCCGCCGCCGACCCCGACGACGTCGCCGCGTTCCGCGAGCAGACCGTGGCGCTCGGCGTCCCGTGGCGCGAGGGCGTGTCCTACGGCGACTACCTGCGCGGCCTCGATCGCTCGCAGGTGGTGACGGCGGCGATCATGGATGCCGCGGCCTCCCTCTTCCGCGGGGCCGGCTACGTCGCCTTCGACGGAGAGCCGCCCGCCGATCCGCTGCAGTCGGCGATCGGCGCGCCCTACGCGCACACCACCGCTCCGCTGCGGCGGCTGGTGGACCGGTGGTCGCTGGTCGTCTGCGAGGCGCTCGCGAACGGCCGGCCCGTGCCCGAGTGGGCGCGCACCAGCCTGCCCGAGCTGCCCAGGATCATGGGCCGCAGCGACGGGGTGGCCGGACGCCTGGACTCCGGCACCGTCGACCGCATCGAGGCCGCGGTGCTCTCGGGCCGGGTCGGCGAGGTCTTCGACGCCGTGGTGCTCGGCGTCCGCGGCGACGGCGCACGCGTGCAGATCGCCGAGCCGCCGGTGTCGGCGAAGGTCGCCGGCCTGTCGGCGCCCGCGGGGTCGGTGGCGCGACTTCGGCTGGAGTCGGCCGACATCGCATCGGGCACGATCGTCCTCACGCCCTGACGAGCGCCGCGCCGCAGACGGGTGCCGACCGACGGAGGCCCGCTCCCCGGCGAGGGAAGCAGCCGTCAGGCCGTGACGACCTGTGCGGTTCCGAGCGCGGCGTCCGGGCCCATCTCGTCGGCGATCCGGCGCGCCTCCTCGATGAGGGTCGCGACGATCTCCTCCTCGGGCACCGTCTTGACGACCTGGCCCTTGACGAAGATCTGGCCCTTGCCGTTGCCGGAGGCGACGCCGAGGTCGGCTTCGCGGGCCTCACCCGGTCCGTTGACGACGCAGCCCATGACGGCCACGCGCAGCGGCACCGTGACGTCCTTGAGGCCCTCGGTGACGCTGTCGGCCAGCGAGTAGACGTCCACCTGGGCGCGCCCGCACGAGGGGCACGAGACGATCTCGAGGCGACGCTCGCGGAGGTTCAGCGACTGCAGGATCTGCAGGCCGACCTTCACCTCCTCGGCGGGCGGCGCCGACAGCGAGACGCGGATGGTGTCGCCGATGCCCTCGCCGAGCAGGATGCCGAACGCGGTCGCGCTCTTGATGGTGCCCTGGAAGGCGGGACCGGCCTCGGTCACACCGAGGTGCAGCGGCCAGTCGCCCATCTCGGCCAGCAGGCGGTACGCCTTGACCATGATCACCGGGTCGTTGTGCTTGACAGAGATCTTGAAGTCGTGGAAGTCGTGCTCCTCGAACAGGCTGGCCTCCCAGCGGGCGCTCTCCGCGAGCGCCTCGGGGGTGGCCTTGCCGTACTTCTGCAGCAGTCGGGGATCGAGGGACCCGGCGTTCACGCCGATGCGCAGCGAGACGCCGGCATCCTTCGCGGCCTTGGCGATCGCCCCGACCTGGTCGTCGAACTTGCGGATGTTGCCCGGGTTCACGCGCACCGCGGCGCAGCCGGCGTCGATCGCCTGGAAGACGTACTTCGGCTGGAAGTGGATGTCGGCGATGACGGGGATCTGGCTCTTCTTCGCGATGATGTGGAGCACGTCCGCGTCGTCCTGGGACGGAACCGCGACGCGCACGATCTCGCAGCCGGAGGCGGTGAGTTCGGCGATCTGCTGCAGCGTGGCGTTGATGTTGGTGGTCGGCGTGGTGCACATCGACTGGACGCTGACGGGGGCACCTCCGCCCACCAGGACCTTCCCGACCTTGATCTGGCGGGACTTGCGACGAGGGGCGAGGACTTCGGGGACCTTGGGCATCCCGAGATTCACTGCTGGCACGCTCTCAGACTACGCCGCAGGGGCTGAGAGGGGCCTCAGGAAGGCGCTGTGGTAGTTTCGGCGCATGTCCGCGAGCTTCTCCTGGTGGCGCACCGCATAGGCGGTGTGCTCTCGCGACCACAGACCGCCCCGCCCGGGCGGTCTTCTTCGTAGGGTGACCGCCCCCTCGACGAAGGAATCCTCATGCCCGGCCCCGCTCCCCGTGCACTCGCCGACCTGGCCGCGCGCGGCATCCCGTTCGCCCTGCTCGCCCGCGACGGCCGCACCGTGGAGGTCCTCACCGGCGAGGTCGTGGACGTCGAGCTGCTGGCCGACATCCCGCTGACGGATGCCGCGGGCACGCCCCGCGAGGTGCTCGCGCTGGTTCCGTTCCGGCAGGTGCGGGAACGCGGCTTCGTCTGCCACGACGACGGCGCACCGCTGCGGTGCCTCGTCGTCGACGCGCACGACTCCCTGCCGCTGGAGGACGCGCTCGCTCAGCTGCCCTCCGCCTCGATCCCGCTGCGCGACGCGGGGTTCGACATCGACGACGAGGACTACGCGCAGATCGTGCGCACCGTCATCGCCGAGGAGATCGGACGCGGCGAGGGCGCGAACTTCGTCATCCGCCGCGACTTCACCGCCGGCGTCGAGGGCGACCCCGCCACCGTCGCCCTGACCTGGTTCCGCGCGCTCCTCGAGCACGAGAAAGGCGCCTACTGGACCTTCGCCGTCGTGACCCCCGGACATGTCGCCGTCGGCGCCAGCCCGGAGGCGCACGTGAGCGCGCGCGTCGACCGTGAGCAGTCGGGCGGAGCGGATGCCGCGGCATCCGCCGTCGTCACGATGAACCCCATCTCCGGCACGTTCCGCCACCCCGCCGGCGGGGCGACCGCGGCCACGCTGACGGAGTTCCTCCAGTCGACGAAGGAGACCGAGGAGCTCTTCATGGTCGTCGACGAAGAGCTCAAGATGATGAGCGCGGTCTGCGCCGACGGCGGTCGCATCACCGGGCCGCACCTCAAGGAGATGTCCCGGCTGACCCACACGGAGTACGTGCTGCGGGGCAACAGCCGCATGGATCCGCGCGACATCCTCCGCGAGACGATGTTCGCCCCCACCGTCACCGGCTCGCCGATGCAGAACGCGTGCACGGTGATCTCCCGTCATGAGCGCACGCCGCGCGGCTACTACTCCGGGGTCGCGGCGCTGTTCACCCCCACCGGCGACGGACGTACCCACCACCTCGACGCCCCGATCCTCATCCGCACCGCGTATCTGCAGGACGGGATGCTGCGGGTCCCGGTCGGCGCGACGCTCGTGCGCCACTCCGACCCCTACGGCGAGGTCGGCGAGACGCACGGCAAGGCGGCCGGCGTGCTCGGCGCGATCGGTGCGATCGCACGCGACACGCCCACGGCTGCTCCGGCCGACACCGATCCCGACCGGCCCGCCGACACGCGGAGGCCGCTGGCCGAGGATCCCGAGATCGCCGAGCTGCTCGAGTCGCGCAACGCCCGTCTCGCCGCATTCTGGCTGAACCCGCAGGGAGGAGCCGAGTCGGGACCGCTGCACGGCCGGACCGCGCTCGTCGTCGACGCCGAAGACCGCTTCACCACGATGCTCGCCCACCAGCTTCGCCACCTGGGCCTCGACGTGTCGATCGCGCCGTGGACCGCGGTGACCGACGAGGACCTGGACGCGGCCGAGCTGGTCGTGTCGGGTCCCGGGCCCGGTGACCCCCGCGACCCCGACAGCCCGCGCATGCGGCGCATGCGCGAGGTCGTGCGGCGGCGCCTGGCCGCGCACCGCCCGCTGCTGGCCGTGTGCCTCAGCCACCAGATCCTCGCCGACGCGCTGGGACTGGAGCTCGCCCCGCTCGACGCGCCGCACCAGGGTCTGCAGCGCACGGTCGACGTCTTCGGCCGCGACGCCTCGATCGGCTTCTACAACACCTTCACCGCGCGGGTGCCGGCCGGCACCACCCGCGTCGGCGTCGCGGAGATCGCCGCCGACACGCACTCGGGAGACGTGTACGCCCTCCGGGGTCCGGCGTTCGCGTCGGTGCAGGGACACCTGGAGTCGATCCTGTCGCGCGACGGAATGGCGACCCTGGAACGACTGGTCACGCAGGCCCTCGCCCCGACGGCCTGAACGGCATCGGGCGAGCGTCAGGGTCGGGACGCTAGGGACCGAAGATCGACACGGGGTTCACCAGGTCGGCGACGACCAGGATGCCGCCCATGACCACCAGCAGGATGACGACGACGAAGGTCAGCGGCACGAGGCGGGTCGCGTCGACCGGAGCGGGCGGCGGACGACGGCGGAGCTTCGCCCACACGTTCTTGAGGCCGCCCCAGAGCGCCACGACCACGTGCCCGCCGTCCAGCGGCAGCAGCGGGATCAGGTTGAACGCGAAGAGCGCGATGTTGAGGGAAGCGAGCAAGCCGAGGAACCCGGCGACGCGGTTGAGGATGGGCGACTCCGACGCCGCGACGTCGCCGGCGATGACGCCGACGCCCACGACGCTCAGCGGACCGTTCGGGTCGCGCTCCGCGCCGGTGAAGAGCGACTCGGCGGTCTGGTACACCTTCACGGGCAGCTGCGCGATGATGCCGAACACGGCGCCGACGTTCTCGACCGCGGCCTGCGGCCCGGCCCAGATGGGCTGTGGCGTCAGCACGGAGGTGGGGCCGATGCCCGCGAAGCCCACGTCCTGCGTGACCGGGTCGCCCGCGGCATCCGTCACGGCGGCGCCCTTGTCGTCGAAGACGGGACGCTCCGCGAGCACCGGGGTGAGGGTGAGGGTCTTCTCGGCGCCGTCGCGCGTGATGACGACGTCCAGCGCGCGGCCCGGGTTCGCCTGGATGATGGCGGACGTCTCGTCGAAGGTCGACACCGCCGTGCCGTCGATGGACCGGATCGTGTCGCCGGGCGCGAAGCCCGCCTCGGCGGCCGGAGTCGCCGGATCGCCCGGCTCGCACGCGGTCTGCGTCGTGCCCGCCGGGAGGACGCACTGGCTCACGGAGGCGACGGTGGTCGAGGCGGTCTGCACGCCGATGCCGCTGAACAGGATCGCGAACAGCACGATCGCCAGCAGCAGGTTCATCAGCGGCCCGCCGAGCATGATGATGACGCGCTTCCACACCGGCAGCAGGTAGAAGACGCGGTCGCGCCCGGCGATCAGCGTCTCCTCGTTGGCCAGACGTGCGTCCTGCACCATGGCGGCGAAGAAGCGCCCCGACGCACGACCGGCGGCGGGGACGGTGCCCGCTGCCTGCGCCTCGCGCTCGGCGGGCGACGGCGGGTACATGCCCGACATCGAGATGTAGCCGCCGAGAGGGAACGCCTTGATGCCGTACTGGGTCTCGCCGACGGTGCGGGAGAAGAGCGTGGGACCGAAGCCGACCATGTACTGGCCGACGTGCACGCCGAACTTCTTGGCCGGCACCAGGTGGCCGATCTCGTGCAGCGCGATGGACACCGCGAGCCCCACGACCAGGAGGACGATGCCGATCACGAAGGCCAGGACGGTCACGGATTCACCGTACCCGCCGCTGTCTTTGAAACGGCCGTGCACGGCGTGCCGTGACGGTGCCCGCCTCCCGGGCGTCCGGCGCGCGGATGAGAGACTTGTCAGGCCATGGACAACCCTGCCTCCCGCCTGCCCCCGGTGCTCCGGCCCGACAGCCCGCCGACGAGAGCACTCGCAGATCTCGCCGAGCGCTTCGCCCGTGAGGTGCGGGGCGACACGACGGGGCGCCTCGTCTCGGGCATCACGCTGGCGACGGCCGACCTGCGCGCGGGCGAGGTGTTCGTGGCCATCCGCGGCGCCAACCGGCACGGCGCCGAATTCGCGGCAGCGGCCGCCGAGAAGGGCGCCGTGGCGGTCCTGACCGACGAGGACGGCGCAGAGCTGGCCGCCGACGCCGGCCTCCCGATCCTCGTGGTCGACGACCCCCGCGGCATGCTCGGGGCCCTCTCGGCGTGGGTCTACGGCACCGGCGCCGACGACGACCTGCCCCTCCTGTTCGCGACCACCGGCACCAACGGCAAGACGAGCGTGTCGCACCTCCTCGAGGGCATCCTCGGCCAGCTCGGCGTCACCAGCGGCCTGTCCTCCACCGCGGAGCGCCACATCGCCGGCGAGGTCATCGTCTCGCGACTGACCACGCCCGAGGCATCCGAGATGCACGCCCTCCTCGCCCTGATGCGCGAGCGCGGCGTCGAGGCGGTCGCCGTCGAGGTCAGCGCGCAGGCCCTCAGCCGCCGTCGCGTCGACGGCCTCGTGTTCGACGTCGCGGGCTTCACCAACCTCAGCCACGACCACCTCGACGACTACGCCGACATGCGCGAGTACTTCGAGGCCAAGCTCCCCCTCTTCCGGCCCGACCGCGCGCGGAAGGCCGTCGTCTGCCTCGACTCCGCCCCCGGCGCCGAGGTCGCGGCCCGGTGCGAGGTGCCCTTCGTGACGGTGGGCACGCCCGACATCGCCGACGATCCGGATGCCGCGGCATCCGCCGACTGGACCGTGGAGATCCTCGCGGAGCGGCCAGCGGGCACGGAGTTCGCGCTGACCTCGACCGACGGACGCACGCTCACCACGGTCGTGCCCGTCATCGGTCGCCACATGGCCGCCAACGCGGGCCTGGCGATCGTGATGCTGCTGGAGGGCGGATACTCCTGGGACCGCCTGCGCGGTGCGCTGGACGCATCGGCCGGCGGCACGGGCCGCATCGACGCGTACCTTCCCGGCCGCACGCAGCTCGTGTCGGGAGAGCACGGCCCGGCCGTGTACGTCGACTTCGGCCACTCCCCCGACGCCTTCGAGAAGACGCTCGCCGCCGTGCGGCGCGTCACACCGGGCAAGGTCGTCATGCTCGTCGGCGCCGACGGCGACCGCGACGCCACCAAGCGGCTCGACATGGGCCGCACCAGCGTGCTGGGCAGCGACATCCTCGTGATCACCGACCACCACCCGCGCTTCGAGGACCCCGATTCGATCCGCGCGACCCTCATCGAGGGAGCGCGCAGGGCGCGTCCCGACGCCGAGATCCACGAGTACTCGCCGCCGGAGCGGGCGATCGTCGAGGCGATCCGTCTGGTCGGCGAAGGCGACGCGATCCTCTGGGCCGGCCCCGGGCACCAGGACTACCGCGACATCCGCGGCGTGCGCACGCCCTACTCCGCCCGCGAGCTCTCCCGGCGCGCGCTGCGCGCCGCCGGCTGGGACGTGCCCGACTCGCACTGGCCGGTGCCGTACCCCGACGACGAGACACCCGACTCCGACCCGCTTCGGCCCGCGTTCCCCTGACGCGCGGTCGCGGCGGTCAGCCGGTGACCGCGTGCGGGCTCAGGATGCCGCGGTGATCGTCCGGTCCGCCGACTCGCGCGCCCAGCGCTCGGCTTCCGCGAGGCTCTCGCGGGTGAGGGCGCCGGGTGCCTCGTGCGCATCGACGACCCGGTCGATGGTGTCGAGGATGCCGGGGAAGCTCAGCCGTCCGTCGTGAAAGGCGTCGACGGCCTGCTCGTTGGCCGCGTTGAAGACGGCGGGGTACGTGCCGCCCGCCCGCCCGACGCGCTTGGCGAGACGGACGGCGGGGAACGCCTCGTCGTCGAGCGGCTCGAAGGTCCACGACGACGCGACGATCCAGTCCAGCGGACGGCCGACGCCCCCCACGCGCTGCGGCCAGTCGAGGCCGAGTGAGATGGGGAGGCGCATGTCGGGCGGTGAGGCCTGCGCGATCGTGGAGCCGTCGACGAACTCCACCATCGAGTGCACGATCGACTGCGGGTGCACGACGACGTCGATGTCGTCGTAGTCGACGTCGAAGAGCAGGTGCGCCTCGATCACCTCGAGGCCCTTGTTGACCAGCGTCGCCGAGTTCGTGGTCACCACCCGGCCCATGTCCCAGGTCGGGTGGGCTAGCGCCTGCGCGGGGGTGACGTCGCGCAGCTCCGCGGCCGTGCGCCCGCGGAACGGTCCCCCCGAGGCGGTCAGCACGAGCCGCCGCACCTCGCTGTGCTCGCCGGCGCGGAGGGCCTGCGCGATAGCCGAGTGCTCCGAGTCGACGGGGACGATCTGCCCCTTCTCGGCCAGAGCGCGGACGAGATCGCCGCCGACGATCAGCGACTCCTTGTTCGCGAGCGCGAGGGTGCGACCGCACTCGAGGGCGGCCAGGGTCGGTCCGAGTCCGACCGAGCCCGTGATGCCGTTGAGCACGACGTCGGCTTCGACGTCGCGCACCAGCTGCTCCGCCTCGACGGCGCCGAGCGCCGTCGCCTCGACCCCGAACTCCGCGGCCTGCGCCTCGAGCCCTGCGCGGTCGGTGCCGGCCGACAGGCCGACCACCTCGAAGCGGTGGGGGTTGGCGCGGATCACGTCCAGCGCCTGAGTGCCGATGGAGCCGGTGGAGCCGAGAACGAGGACGCGCCGCATCCCGCCAGCCTAGGGCGGGACGCGGCGCGTCCGGGGAGTGCTGCGGTGCTACTGGGCCTGCGGGTGCTGGGCGCCGAGGATGTCGATCACGAAGACGAGGGTGTCGCCCTTCAGATCCGTGTCGTTGATCTCGCCCTCGCCGTAGCCGTCGGCGGGCGTGATGACGACGAGCACCTGCGAGCCGACGGTCTGGCCCTCGAGAGCCTTGGTGAACCCGGGGACGAAGCCGGTCGTGGCGCCCGTGTAGGGCTGGCCGCTCGCCCAGGTGTCGCCCCCGTCGAACAGCTCGCCGGTCGACCACCGCGCGCCGCGGAACTGGATCAGCACCTGATCGCCGCTCTCCACGACCGCGCCGTCGCCCTTCTTGAGCGTGGACACCTCGGTCGAGGTGGGCGGATCGGTCTTAGGCACGTCGATGGTGGGGGTGCCGTCTTCCGCGAGGGTGACGGTCGGCAGACCCGCCTCGGGCGTCTGGGGCTCGCCCCACGCCGCCTTCGGCACGGTCTTGAGGAAGTCGAACACGTAGACCTCGCCGGGGCCGTCCTCCGACGCGGGGAAGGTCGCGACGACGCGGCTGCCGGGCGTCGCACAGCCGATGACCTGGCCGAGCGGGCTGTCGGCCGTGATGGCGGCCGGGAGGATCTCGCTCTCCGCATAGCCGACCGCGCCCAGCTTCTCTCCGGTTTCGGCGTTGAAGGCGGAGAGGGCGTAGGAGATGAGCTCTCCGCTCTGGACGGGGTCACCCGATCCCTCCGACACCACGGTGCGCTGCAGCTCGGGGATGTCGAGCGGGAAGGTGAAGTTCGCCGTCGACTCGGTGCCGGCGGCTCCGTCCACGGTCACCGCGTCGGACGCGGCTCCCGACGGAGCGGCTGCCGCGCAGAGGTCTGCGGCGGCGGAGGCGCTGGGGCTCGCGCTGTCTGCGGGGGCGCCGCCGGCGCCGGAGCAGCCGGCCAGCAGCACGACCGCGGCCGCGGCGATGGACAGGGTGGCAAGTGGGCGAAGACGCACGAAGACCTCGAGAATCTGAGGAGAAGGGGACGCCCCATCCTCCCCCATGCTTCCTCTGTCCTGCCTGGGAGCGCGGGCCATGCCAGGGCGGGTATGCATTCCGGAGTACCCTCGACGGGTGACATCCGAGGAGACCGCCGCGCCCGGCGAGGCCGATCCCGACACCGATCGCGAGGCTCCGGTCACGCGGATGGGCGCCACCTACTTCCTGGGCCGCTTCATCATCACGCCCCTGGCCCGGCTGGTCTACCGCCCGAAGGTGGAGGGCCGCTCGCTGGTCCCCAAGACCGGCCCCGTGATCTTCGCGAGCAATCACCTGTCGTTCATCGATTCGATCGCCATTCCCGTCGCCGCCCCGCGTCCCGTGCACTTCCTGGCCAAGTCCAGCTACTTCGACGGGTCGGGCGCGAAGGGCTGGGCCTCGCGCGAGTTCTTCACGGCGATCGGCGCCATCCCCGTGGAGCGCGGCGCCGGGCAGGCCGCCCTCGACGCGCTCGACCAGCAGCGCCGTCTCCTCGAGGAGGGGCGCACGGTCGCCCTGTACCCCGAGGGCACCCGGTCCCTCGACGGACGCCTCTACAAGGGCCGCACCGGCGTCGCCTTCCTCGCCCTGCAGACCGGCGCCCCCGTGGTCCCGGTCGGTCTCATCGGCACGGACAAGGTCATGCCCGTCGGCGCGAAGGTGCCGTCCACCAGCGAGCGCATCACCGTCCGCTTCGGTCAGCCGCTGGACCTCTCGCCGCACGGACCCGCCACCTCCGGCCGCGCGCGCCGGGGCGCCACCGACGAGATCATGG
The DNA here is from genome assembly GCF_047237905.1 of Microbacterium jepli. NCBI lineage: Bacteria > Bacillati > Actinomycetota > Actinomycetes > Micrococcales > Microbacteriaceae > Microbacterium > Microbacterium jepli. The sequence goes on from NZ_JBDFLW010000005.1 coordinate 2,466,299, forward strand.
CCGCGATCCACGCGCTGTCGGGCCAGGAGCTCGCGGGTGCGTACAACGAGGTCCCCGCCGCGAACCCCATCGAGCGCATCAAGCAGGTCCTGCCGCACGAGCGCCGCTGAGCGCGCGGTCGCGCGCCCTTGACAGTCTCCCCTCCGCGCGGGAGATTCTCCCTGACTGCACCGACGCCGTCATGGAGGAATCATGAAGAAGCTCATCAACGCCCCCGCCGATGTGCTGGCCGACGCGCTGCGCGGCATCCAGGCGGCCCACCCCGACGTCCGCGTCGACACCGAGAACCGGGTGATCCTGCGCGGCGAGCCGACGCGCGCCGGGAAGGTGGCGCTGGTATCCGGTGGCGGGTCCGGCCATGAGCCGATGCACGGGGGCTTCGTCGGCCGCGGCATGCTCGACGCCGCCTGCGCGGGCGAGGTCTTCACCTCCCCCACCCCCGATCAGATGCTCGCCGCCGACCAGGCCGTCGACTCCGGCGCCGGCGTGCTGCACATCGTGAAGAACTACACCGGCGACGTCCTGAACTTCGAGATGGCCGCCGAGCTCGCCCAGGGCGAGGGCATCCGGGTCGAGACGGTCGTCGTCGCCGACGACGTCGCCGTCCAGGACTCCACCTGGACGGCCGGTCGGCGCGGCACGGGGACCACCGTCATCCTGGAGAAGATCGTCGGCGCGCTCGCCGAGGAAGGCGCCGACCTCGACGCGGTGCTCGCCCTCGCCGAGAAAGTGTCCGGCAACGGCCGCTCGATGGGCGTCGCGCTGACCAGCTGCACCGTGCCGTCGGCGGGCAAGCCCACCTTCGAGCTGCCCGAGGACGAGATGGAGGTCGGAGTCGGCATCCACGGCGAGCCCGGCCGCGAGCGCCGCCCGCTCGCCGGTGCGAAGGAGATCGCCTCGATGCTCGTCGACCCGATCCTCGCGGACATGGATGCCGCGGGTCCGGCCATCGTGCTGCTCTCCGGTCTCGGCGGCACGCCGCTGATCGAGCTCTACGTGATGTGGGCCGAGATCGCGCCGCTGCTGGAGGCCGCCGGCGTCTCGGTGGAGCGCGTGCTCGTGGGCGACTACATCACGAGCCTCGACATGGCGGGGTGCTCGCTGACGGTCGTGAAGGCCGACGAGGAGATGCTGCGGCTCTGGGACGCGCCGGTCGTGACGCCGGGTCTGCGGTGGGGAGCGTGACGACCGCGATGACCGACGTCACCACCGCGGACCTCCGCGCCTGGATCACCCGCTTCGCGTCCCTCGTCGATGAGCAACAGGCCGAGCTGACCGAGCTCGACTCGGCCATCGGCGACGCCGATCACGGCTCGAACATGGCCCGCGGCATGCACGCGGTGCTTCCGAAGCTCGACGGCGCCGCGACGCCGGCCGACCTCGGGAAGGCGATCGGAATGACCCTCGTCTCGACGGTGGGCGGAGCCAGCGGACCCCTGTACGGCACCTTCTTCCTGCGCCTGGGCGGTGCCGCCGGGGCGGAGGACGCTCTCGACGCGGCGACGCTCGGAGCGGCGCTGCGCGCCGGCGTCGACGGCATCGTTCAGCGCGGCAGGGCCGAGCCCGGCGACAAGACGATGGTCGACGCCCTCACCCCGGCCCTGCAGGCGTGGGACGACGCCGTCGCCGGCGGGGCGGATGCGGCATCCGCGGCCGAGGCGGCGGCGACGGCCGCGGCCGCCGGCCGCGACGCGACGCTGCCGCTCGTGGCGCGCAAGGGCCGGGCCAGCTACCTCGGCGAGCGCAGCGCCGGACACCTCGACCCCGGTGCGGCGTCGGCGACCCTCCTCCTCGAGGCGCTCCGCGACACCCTGGCCGCGGCGTGATCGGGATCGTCGCGGTCTCCCACAGCCCCGCGCTCGCGGCGGCCGCCCGCGAGCTGGCCCTCCAGATGGGCGGCGACGACCCGCCCCTCGTGGAGATCGCCGCCGGCACCCCGGACGGCGAACTGGGAACGGATGCCGCGGCCATCGCCGAAGCGGTCGAGCGTGCCTCGTCGGACGACGGCGTCCTGATCCTCATGGACCTCGGATCGGCCATCCTCAGCGCCGAGACCGCGCTGGAGTTCGTCGATCCCGAGATCACCGTGCGCCTCAGCCCCGCGCCGTTCGTCGAGGGACTCGTCGCGGCGGTCGTGGGCGCGGCATCCGGTTCGGATCTCGACGCGATCATCGCGCAGCTCGACACCGCGCTGGCCGCCAAGCGTCAGCAGCTCGGCCTCGAGGAGGAGCTGCCCCCGACGACGGATGCCGCGGCCCCCGCGCCCGCCGACGAGACGGCCTCCCGCGAGTCCATCGATGATGCGCCCGCCGATGACGGCGAGCTGTCGTTCGAGGCCGTCATCCGCAATCCCTCCGGACTGCACGCGCGCCCGGCGGCGTCGTTCGCGCGGGCGGCCGGCCGGTTCGACGCGCGGGTCACCCTCACCGACCTCGGATCGCAGATGGCCCCGGTGGCGGCCAACAGCCTGCTGGCGCTCATGGCGATGGGCATCGGGCGCGGCGCCAAGGTGCGGGTGACCGCGACGGGACGCGAGGCGCGCGCGGCACTCGACGAGCTCCGCGGGATGATCGAGGACGGGTTCGGCGAGATGTGACTCACCGCCCGGCGGTGACCTCCAGGAGCCGCCGGGCGAGGGACTCCTCGACCACGAGGTCGGTGATGAGGCCGGCGGCGAGCGCACCGCGCAGACTGTCGAGCTTCGAGAGGCTCGACACGATGCAGAAGCGGGTGGGGATGCGGCGCACCGCCTCCAGGTCCGGGCCGCTGGAGCGCTCGTTCAGGTCGATCCCGTCGGAGGAGCCGTCCGCCCGGTAGAACACCGTGGCACAGTCCCCGACGACGCCGTTGCGCTCGATGGAGCGCTGATCCGCCTCGTCGAAGTAGTCGCCCGAGTAGACGTGGCTGGGCACGTCGGCGTCGGGCGACCCGAGGCCGAAGACGAAGATATTCACGCGCTCCTGGATCTCGAGCACCGCCCGCACGGAGCGCTCACGCCACATGGCCTGCTTCGTGAGGGGATCGTCGAACAGCGCCGGCACCGGGAAGGGGTGCACGGGGGCCGACCACGCCGCTCCGAAGCGGGCGAGGATCTCGCCCGCGTAGGTGATGCCCGAGGTGCGCACGTTGGCCGCGCCGTTCATCTGCACGACGCGCGCGTCGTGCGTGCGCTTGGACGGCAGGTGCCGCGCGACCGCCGACAGCGTGGAGCCCCACGCGATGCCCATCGTCATCGACGACTCGACGCGCTCGGCGAGCAGGCGGGCGGCCGACAGCGCGGTGCGCTCGAGCCGCTCGGCCTCGCTGATGCGGAAGGGCGTCGGCACGACCCGCGCCGTCACGCCGAATCGGCGCGCGATACGGCTCTCGACCTGGCTGCGGGCGTCCTGCGGGGAGTGGATCGAGATGGTCACCAGACCCGTGCCACGGGCATAGGCGAGGAGGCGGGAGACCGACGAGCGCGACATCTTCATCTCGCGCGCGATGGCCTCCATCGTGAGGTCCTGGAGGTAGTACAACTGCGCGGCCCGGAGGGCGTCCTGCGAGCGCGTCGAGACTGTCGGCACCGTGGTCACCTCCTCCGTCGATACTGCAGTCTGCACGTTTGTGCAAAGGGCTTGCAACTCCGTTCACCGCAGGACGAGGGTGGAACAAGCTTCACAGAAAGGCAGCGCAATGACGACGACTTCCTCCTCCATCCGCCCCGACGTGCAGACCCTCCGCGACCGGGGGGACGTCGACGTCCTCATCATCGGCGGCGGCATCAACGGCCTGGCCACCTTCCGCGACCTCGCACTCCAGGGGGTGGACGTCGCCCTCGTCGAGAAGGGCGACTTCGTCTCCGGCGCGTCGTCGGCGTCGAGCCACATGGTGCACGGCGGCATCCGCTACCTCGAGAACGGCGAGTTCCGCCTCGTCCAGGAGGCCGTGACGGAGCGCAACGCGCTGCTGAAGACCGCCCCTCACTACGTGCGGCCGCTCGAGACGACGATCCCGATCTTCAAGACGTTCTCCGGCATCCTGTCGGCGCCGTTCCGCCTGCTCATCACGCACGGTCGCGGCAAGCCCAGCGAGCGCGGTGCGCTGCTGATCAAGATCGGCCTGGTCATCTACGACACCTTCTCGCGCGGCGGCGGCACCGTCCCCCGTCACAAGTTCCACGGACGCAAGAAGTCCCTCGCCGCCCTCCCTCGACTCAACTCCGACCTCAAGTACACCGCGACGTACTACGACGCCTCCATGTGGGACCCCGAGCGCCTGGCGCTCGACGTTATGCACGACGGCCTCGTGGCCGGCGGGCCCCGCGCCTCGGCCGTCAACTACGTCTCGGCCGTCGGCATGCAGCACGGCTCCGTCCAGCTGCGTGACGAGCTCACCGGCGACGAGTTCGCGGTGCGGGCGAAGGTCGTCGTGAACGCCAGCGGCCCGTGGACCGACCTGACCAACGGCGCTATGGGCATGCAGACGCGCTTCATGGGCGGCACCAAGGGCTCGCACATCGTGCTCGACAACGAGGAGCTGCTCACCGCCACGAAGGGCCGCGAGATCTTCTTCGAGAACTCCGACGGCCGCATCGTGCTCATCTTCCCGCTGAAGGGACGCGTGCTCGTCGGAACGACCGACATCGACGCCGACCCGAGCAAGCCCGCCGTCATCACCGACGACGAGATCGACTACTTCTTCGACCTCGTCAAGGAGGTCTATCCCGACATCACGGTGGACCGCTCGCAGATCGTCTACACGTTCTCCGGCATCCGTCCGCTGCCGCACCACGACGACACCGCGCCCGGCTTCGTCTCGCGGGACTACCGCATCGTCGACGACACGCACGAGGGCACCCCCGTCCTCAGCCTGGTCGGCGGGAAGTGGACGACCTTCCGGGCGCTCGCGGAGCACCTGAGCACGCGCACGCTGGAGACGCTGGGCCGCCCGCACCGCATCAGCACCGCCGGTCGCCCGATCGGCGGAGGCAAGGACTTCCCGCAGACGCCCGCCGCCCGCGGCACGTGGGTGCGCGCGCACAGCGCCGGCCACTCGCGCGAGCTCGTCGAGCGGATGCTGACGCGCTACGGCACCCGCGCGACCGAGGTCCTCGAGGTCATCCCCGCAGGAGCCGAGCCGCTCCCCGCCACCGACGGCTACTACCGCGAGGAGCTGGCGCACCTCGCCCGCACCGAGCAGGTCGTCCACCTCATGGACGTGCTGCTGCGCCGCACCTCCATCGCATTCGTCGGCGGCATGACCGCCCGCACGCTGCGCGAGGTCGCCGACGCCGTCGCCGAGCCCCTGGGCTGGGACGAGGCGCGACGCGAGGCGGAGATCGCGGACGCCACCGAGCAGCTGCGCACCATGCACCTCGTCGAGCTGGAAGAGGTCAGCGCGACACGATCCTGAAGCGGCGTTCCTCCCCGCGACGAGCGCGTCGCGGGGAGTAGCGTCAGCCTCAACCGGCGGCCCGCGGCCGTGCAACGATGCGAACGCGGACACACACCTGAAAGGTCATTGTCGACATGCAAGAAGTGAATCTGGGTCTGTACTTCCTCGGAAGTCGTCGGAACCGGGCTGCTGATCCTGCTCGGTACCGGTGTCGTCGCCAACGTCGCCCTCGCCAAGACGAAGGGGAACGCCGGCGGGTTCCTGATGGTGAACTGGGGCTGGGGTCTCGCCGTGTTCGCCGGTGTCATCGCCTCGGCCTACTCGGGCGCTCAGTTGAACCCCGCCGTCTCCATCGGCCTCCTCGTGCGCGGCACGATCGACTTCCCGATGTTCGGCGTCGCCGTGCTCGGTCAGATGGTCGGTGCCATCATCGGCGCGGTGCTCTGCTACGTCTCGTACAAGCAGCACTTCGACGACGAGCCCGACGCCGCCTCCAAGCTGGGCGTCTTCTCGACCGGCCCGGCCATCCGCTCCTACGGCTGGAACCTGGCCACCGAGATCATCGCGACCTTCGTGCTGGTCTTCGTGATCTTCGGCTTCGCCGACTACGGCGTGGCCGACGTGGGAGTCCCCGGAGGCCTCGGCGGCCTGTCGGCCGTTCCCGTCGCCCTCCTCGTGGTCGGCATCGGCGCCTCGCTCGGTGGCCCCACCGGCTACGCGATCAACCCGGCGCGCGACCTCGGTCCCCGCATCGCGCACGCCCTGCTGCCCATCAAGGGCAAGGGCTCCAGCGACTGGTCCTACTCGTGGGTTCCGGTCGTCGGTCCCCTCATCGGCGGCGTGCTGGCCGGTCTGCTCGCCCCCGTGCTGCTGAGCCTCGGCAGCTGATCCACCTCCTCCCGGGCGCCGCCCCGGCGGCGCCCGCGCCTCCCTCACCGAACACAAGAAAACACACAGACAAGGAAGTCACCCATGGCTGACTACGTTCTCGCCATCGACCAGGGAACCACCTCGACGCGCGCGATGATCTTCGACCGCAAGGGAAGCGTCATCTCCGTCGGACAGAAGGAGCACGAGCAGATCTTCCCGAAGGCGGGCTGGGTCGAGCACGACCCGCTGGAGATCTGGCGCAACACCCAGGAGGTGATCGGCCTCGCCCTCAGCCGCGCCGACATCACCCGCCACGACATCGCCGCCGTCGGCATCACCAACCAGCGCGAGACCGCGGTGGTGTGGGACAAGAACACCGGCAAGCCGGTCTACAACGCCATCGTCTGGCAGGACACCCGCACGCAGTCGATCGTCGACCGCCTCGCCGACGGCGACACCGAGCGCTACAAGACCATCGTCGGCCTCCCGCTGGCGACGTACTTCTCCGGCACCAAGATCGTCTGGATCCTCGAGAACGTCGACGGCGCGCGCGAGAAGGCCGAAGCCGGCGACCTGATCTTCGGCACCACCGACACGTGGGTGCTGTGGAACCTCACCGGCGGCATCGACGGCGGCGTGCACGCGACCGACGTCACCAACGCCAGCCGCACCCTGTTCATGGACCTCGAGACGCTCCAGTGGCGCGACGACATCCTGGCCGACTTCGGCGTTCCGAAGTCGATGATGCCCGAGATCCGCTCCTCCTCCGAGGTGTACGGCAACGTCGAGTCCTCCTCGCTGCTGCGTGAGACCCCGATCGCTGGCATCCTGGGCGACCAGCAGGCCGCGACCTTCGGTCAGGCCGCGTACGACCCGGGCGAGAGCAAGAACACCTACGGCACGGGCAACTTCCTCATCTTCCAGACGGGCGAGGAGATCGTCCGCTCGAAGAACGGTCTGCTCACCACCCTCGGGTACAAGCTCGGCGACGGCCCCGCGCACTACGCACTCGAGGGTTCCATCGCGGTCACCGGTTCGCTGATCCAGTGGCTGCGCGACCAGCTCGGCATCATCTCCTCGGCTCCCGAGGTGGAGACGCTGGCGAAGTCGGTCGACGACAACGGCGGCGTGTACTTCGTGCCGGCGTTCTCCGGTCTCTTCGCGCCCTACTGGCGTCCGGATGCGCGCGGTGCGCTCGTCGGAATGACCCGGTACGTCACCAAGGGCCACATCGCCCGCGCGGCGTCGGAGGCGACCGCCTTCCAGTCGCGCGAGGTGCTGGACGCCGTCAACGCCGACTCGGGCGTCGACCTTACCGAGCTGAAGGTCGACGGCGGCATGACCGCGAACGACGCGCTCATGCAGTTCCAGGCCGACATCCTCGGTGTGCCGGTCGTGCGCCCGGTCGTCGCCGAGACCACGGCCCTGGGCGCGGCGTACGCCGCGGGCCTGGCCGTCGGCTTCTGGGACAACCTCGACGACCTCCGCGCCAACTGGCAGGAGGACAAGCGCTGGGAGCCGAGCATGGACTCCGAGGAGCGCGATCGTCAGATGCGCCTCTGGAAGAAGGCCGTCACCAAGTCGATGGACTGGGTGGACGACGACGTCGTCTGACCTGATCCCCCGCCGCGAGACTGCACCTGCACGGCGAGACAGCGGCTTTCCGCCGCGGTCTCGTCGGCCGGGTGCAGTCTCGCGGTCTTTCGTGTGTCAGGCGCCGGCCACGAGGATGGTGGGCTCGTGGCGCACCGGGAAGTTGACCGAGTTGGCGATGAAGCACGTGGCGTGCGCCCGCGCGTGAGCGGCGGTCGCGGCATCCACCATCGCCGGATCCGAGACCGTCACCCGGGGGTGGAGCACGACCTCGCGGAAATGGCCCGACCCCTGGCCGTCCTCCACCATGACGCCCGTCGCGGCGTCCTCGTAGGCGGTGACGACGACACCCGCCTGCACGCAGGCGTAGAGGTATGACAGCAGGTGGCACTCGCTGAGGGCGGCCAGGAGCATGTCCTCCGGGTTCCACCGCGCCGGGTCGCCTCGGAACGGTTTGTCGGCTGAGGCGAGCACGTCGGGCTTGCCCGCGACCGACACCGTGATGCCCCGGTCGTAGTCGCGGTAGCCGGTCGTCCCGGTGCCGCGGTTCCCCGTCCAGGTGGCCGTGAGTGCGTAGTGGTGCTCGCCGATCATGCCGCCAGTCTTCCACGGCGAGGGGTCGCGGGGCCGGGGGATGCTGCGGCCCGGCGGTAGGCTGGAACGGTGCCGCACACCTTCCCCGTCGCCGGAGCCGTGGAACTCGCCGTCGTCGAACGGAGCGGGTTCATCGAGTCGCGTCACGCGGGCGCAGCCGTCGTCCTCGCCCCCGACGGCACGGTCGCCACGACTCTCGGCGAGGCCGACGCACTGATCCTCCCCCGGTCCAGCCTCAAGCCCCTGCAGGCTCTCGCCTTCCTCAGCGCGGGCGCGTCGCTGGAGGGCGAGAAGCTCGCGCTCTCGACCGCCAGCCACACGGGCACCGACCGTCACGTGTCCGTCGCCCGCGCCATCCTCGAGCAGGCCGGCCTCGACGAAGACGCGCTGGCCTGCCCGGCCGCATGGCCGGAGGACCGCTCCGCGCGCGACGAGCTCGTGCGGGAGCTCGGCTCCCCCGCCCGCATCCGCATGAACTGCTCGGGCAAGCACGCCGCCATGCTCCTCACCTGCACCACGAACGGGTGGGACGTCGAGGGGTACCTCGACCCGAAGCATCCGCTGCAGGTGCACATCCGCGAGGTCGTCGAACGGCTGACCGGCGAGCGCGTGGCCGCGACGGCCGTCGACGGCTGCGGCGCGCCGATCTTCGCCATCACCCTCATCGGCCTCGCCCGTGCCGTGCACCGCGTGGCCACGTCGTCGGAGACGTCGCCGTTCGCCCTGCACCGCAACGCCGGCGCGCTCGTACGCGCCGTCCGCGAGAACCCGTGGGCCATCGACGGACCCGGCATGGACGACACCATCGTCATCGAGCGGCTCGGCGTCTTCGCCAAGGGCGGCGCCGAGGGCGTGATGGTCATGACCGCACCCGACGGCACCACCGTCGCGCTGAAGATGCTCGACGGCAGCGGGCGCGCGGCCGCCGCGGTCGCGCTGCGCCTCCTCGAGCGCGCCGGCGCCCTGCAGACTTCCGCCGTCGATGACACGACGGCCGCACTGTCGCTGTCCGTGTCCGGCGGCGGCAGCACCGTCGGGGCGATCCGCCCCGTCTTCTAGAGACGCTCCCACGAGGAGCGGAAAGGACGATCGATGAGGATCTCCGTCCCCGCCGAGGTCAAGAACAACGAATACCGCGTCGCACTCACGCCCGCCGGTGTGCACGATCTCGTGCTGGCCGGCCATGAGGTGATCGTGCAGTCCGGTGCCGGCACCGGCTCCTCGATGACCGACGAGGAGTACGCCCACGCCGGTGCGACCCTGGTCGACGATGCGGCCGAGGTCTGGGCGCGCGCCGAGCTGCTGCTGAAGGTCAAGGAGCCGATCCCCAGCGAGTACGGCTACTTCCGCGACGACCTCGTGCTCTTCACGTATCTGCATCTGGCGGCCGACCGTCCGCTGACCGACCAGCTCGTCTCCGACCGGGTGACCGCGATAGCCTACGAGACGGTGCAGCTGCCCGGCCGCGTCCTCCCGCTGCTGGCGCCGATGAGCGAGGTCGCAGGCCGGCTCGCCCCGACGGTCGGCGCGCACACGCTCCTGCGGTCCGAGGGCGGGCGCGGGCTGCTCATGTCGGGGGTGCCGGGCACGCGACCGTCCCGCGTGACGATCATCGGCGGAGGCGTGGCCGGCGCGAACGCCGCCTACATCGCCGTCGGCCTGGGCGCGGACGTCACGGTGTTCGACACCAACGTGCCGCGCCTGCGCTTCCTCGACGACCACTTCCAGGGCCGCATCAAGACCGCGGCCTCCAACCCGCTCGACCTCGACCGCGCCGTCGTCGACTCCGACCTCGTCGTCGGCTCGGTGCTCATACCGGGCGCCAAGGCGCCCAAGCTGGTCACGAACGAGATGGTGTCGCGCATGCGTCCGGGCAGCGTGCTCGTCGACATCGCCGTCGACCAGGGCGGCTGCTTCGAGGACACCCACCCGACCACGCACGCCGACCCGACATTCGCGGTGCACGACACCGTGTTCTACTGCGTCGCGAATATGCCCGGTGCTGTGCCGAACACCTCGACCTCGGCGCTCACCAACGCCACGCTCCCCTACGTACGGCAGATCGCCGCGCGGGGCTGGCGCGACGCGCTGCGCGCCGACGCCGCCCTGGCCGAGGGCCTCAACACGCATGCCGGACGCGTGGTGAACGAAGGTGTGGCCACCGCCCACGGGCTGGATGCGGCATCCCTCGCCGACGTCCTGGCGTGATCCCGGTCTGAGAACGCGACGTCCGACAGCGGATCGCGAACAATCCTCACCGAGGACCGGGAACGGGGCTGAGCCCGCCGATGCGCGCTCAGCCCCGTTCCGTCGGCGTCGTCTTCGTCAGATCCCGCCGTCGACCGAGCGGACGAAGTCCTTGCCGTCCTCCGGCACGAGCACCTCGGTGTCGCGGTTGAGACTCTCACCCCGGAAGAACGCCTTCGCCCGCGGGAACTGGAACCAGATCAGCATGAGGACCACGCCGATCGCCAGCGAGCCGATGCCGAGCACGAACGTGCCGCCGATGCCGAACAGCACCGTGTAGCCGTAGTCGACGTCGTACATGTCGATCGCCGACTGGATGAAGGCGTAGGTGAGCATGAGCGCGCCGAGCAGCGGGAACAGGAACCGGTAGAAGAAGTTGCGCACCGAGTCGAACAGCTGCCTGCGGAAGTACCACACGCAGGCGTAGCCGGTGATCGCGTAGTAGAACGCGATGGCGAGTCCGAGCGACAGGATGGAGTCCTGCAGGATGTTGTCGCTGATGAGCGTCATGCCCACGTAGTAGACGATCGCGACCACCCCCATGACGAGCGTCGAGAACGACGGGGTCTTGTAGACCGGGTGCACCCGGTAGAACCTCCGCGGGAGGGCCTTGTACGCCGCCATGGCGAGCGTGCCTCGCGCGGTGGGGAGGATCGTCGTCTGGGTCGAGGATATCGCCGAGATCATGACGGCGAGCACGAGGATCCAGCCGAAGGGGCCGAGGAGGCCGTCCTTGATCCCGAGGAAGAAGTCGTCGGCGTTCGCCTCGTTGCCGAGTCCGGTGCCCTCTTCGCCGAGCCCCGCGTACATCATCGCCGCGATCGTCACGCCGACATAGGTCACGAGGAGGATGACGGTCGTCAGCAGAGCGGCACGTCCCGGGATGCGCTTGGGGTCGCGCGTCTCCTCGTTGAGGGCGAGGCAGGTGTCCCAGCCCCAGTAGATGAAGATCGCGAGGAGGATCGCCTCGATGAAGCTGCCCCAGTCGCTGCCGGCGAACGGGTTGAACCACGCCCAGTCGAACGGGGTCGCATCCGGCGCGGAACCGGTGAAGAACTGGACGAGCGCCGCGACGACGAAGAGGCCGAGGGCGGCGTACTGGAGCGCGAGCAGGATGTTCTGGATGCGCTCGCCGATCTCCACCCCGCGCCAGCTGACCCAGGTCATCGCCGCGATGAAGACCACGCCGGTGGCGGTCACGAGCGGCACATTGTCGGAGAGGAGGGCGTCCTCGCCGCTGCCCACGATGCCGTCGATGAGCGCCCAGAAGTAGATTCCGGCGATCTGCGCCAGGTTGGCCAGCACGATCATGCCGGCTGCGGCGACGCCCCAGCCGCCCATCCATCCGATCCAGGGACCGAACGCCTTCGTGCCCCACGTGAACGTCGTTCCGCAGTCGGGGACGGCGTTGTTCAGCTCGCGATAGGCGAAGGCGATGAACAGCATCGGGATGAAGGCGACCACGAACACGATGGGCGCCTGGGCGCCGACGGCGAGGACGACGAAGCCGAGGGTCGCGACGAGCGAATAGGCGGGGGCTGTGGAGGCGAGCCCGATGACGGTGGAGCCCCAGAGGCCGAGTGTGCCCGCGGCGAGGCCTTTCCCGTCGGGTCGGGTGAGGTCGATCGGAGTGGTAGTCACAGCCCTGAAACTAGGGCGGCGCGCGACGAACGGTCAAGAGGCGCGCTCACGGGCGCCGGCTGCGGCGGGTGGCGGGTACGAGCGCCGGCTGCGGCGGGTGGCGGGTACGGGCGCGGGCGGGGGCGGCTCGGGCGCGGGCGGCTCCGGCGCGGGCGGCTCGGGCGCGGGCGGCAGGGTGACGCGCTCGGCCGCACCGCCGCCGCGTCGCAGCCAGGCGCGCCCCCGACCCGTCGCGCAGTAGGGCGGGAGGGCTCGATCGCCGGTCACGAGCCGATACTCGCCCGCGCACGCGGAGTCGACGAGCAGGTCGCCGTCGCCGCGGATGCGCGTGAGCATCGCCCACTGGCGCTGCCACTCCTCCGGTTCGCCATGGACGACGCGCGGCACCGTCAGCCGCGCCATGTCCTCGGCGCAGGAGGAGGCGACGTCCTCCACGGACATGACGGCGATACCGGCCGCTCGCCAGCTCTCCAGCGCCCCCCGTGTGACACCCCACCGACGGGCCACGAAGGCGGTGGTCCTCTCCGGCACGAACGGGGCGTCCGTCACCTTCTCTCCCGAGAGCCATCCGGGCACGTTCATCCAGTCCGACTCCGGGTACTCGAGCGCCAGAAGCGCATCGGCCGTCGCGGTGTCGCTCTCCGACTCGGGGAAGGCGAACTGCACGTCGAGCCCGTCGAGCCGCCCCCGACCGGGCGCGGCATCGATCGCATGATGGGACCCGTCGCCTCCCGCGGCGAGGTAGTCCGCCCGCGACGGCATCGCCAGCAGCGCCCTGCGCGGCAGCAGCTCCGCCAGCCGGACGACGGGACCGGCGAGCCGCCGGACGCCGGCCACCACGAGATAGCCCCCGGCGCCCGCCTGCCGGATGAGACGCTCGAGTGCCTCGAAGACGGCGGCGGCGTACTCGGCAGGGAACGCTCCGGCGAGGGCGTCGAGGTCGTCGAGCACCAGCACATCGCCGCGGTCCGGCGGATGTTCGGTCAGACCCGACACGGTGTCCCACGCCGCCTCCGCGTCCGCGGGCACCCGCACGGCTGATCCGCGCGCCTGGGCGGCGACGACGTCCAGGACGGTCGACTTGCCGCTGCCGGCCGCGCCGACCACCAGCATCCCGCGGTCCGCGATCGAGAGCAGGGCAGGTGACTGCCGCTGCCGCTCCGGCTCGTCGACGATCCCCAGCACGATGTCGCCCGCGCCGCCCTGCCCGAGAAGTCCGGCCAGCGGCACGATGGCCGGCAGGTCGGGCAGCCACGAGCGCCGCGGCGCCGGCCCGCGGGACGCATGCGCGACGCGCTCGACGTCGGCAGGCTCGGCGAGGGCGATCCGCACCGCGACGGGAGCGTCGTCGCCGGCGCGACGCACCAGGGCGCGTCCCGCACCGGCTCGTCCCCCGGGAAGGAGCGCGGCCTCATCGGTGCCGATGACGGCTCTGCTGTCGGCGGCGTCGGTGACGCGCAGGCTGACCCGCAGCGGACAGTTCGCCAACAGCGACTCGCGCACCACTCCCGCCACCCTCTGCGTGCCGAGGATCAGGTGCATGCCGAGCGCCCTCCCCCGCGCCGCGACGTCGATGAAGACGGCGTGCAGCTCGGGGTGCGCCCCCAGCAGCGCGGCGAACTCGTCGACCACGATCACGAGCCGCGGCATCTGCACCCGAGGGTCGCGGATGTCGCGGGCTCCCGCGTCGGCGAGCGATCGCTCGCGCCACCGCACCTCGGCACGCAGGCTGTCGATGGCTCGACGTGCTCCCCCGCCGTCGAGGTCGGTGATGACCCCCGTGACGTGCGGCAGGCCGGCGAGCCCGTCGAACGCGGTCCCGCCCTTGAAGTCGGCGAGGAGGAAGCTGGCCTCGGCGGTGGACGCCTGCGCGCACAGCGAGACGATCCACGAGATGAGCAGCTCGCTCTTCCCCGAGCCCGTGACCCCGGCGACGACGGCGTGCGGGCCGTCCGACACGAGGTCCACGGGGAAGGGCGACCCGTCGCTCCGGCCCAGCGCGGCCCGGAGACCACCGGCGGCGGGCGCCGGCGCGTCGGGCAGCAGATCGGCCAGGCGCACGACGTCCTCGGCGGTGTCCGTCGGCATTCCCAGTGCGACCGCGCGCTGGGCGAGATCGGCGGCGATGTCGGCAGCCTGCACCGCGGACAGGCACTCGACACGCAGCTCGCTCGTGCGTCCGCCGTGGTCGAGGCGCGCCCGCTGCGGAGAGGAGACCGTCAGCACCGCCGCGCACCAGGAGGGCGGGGGCGCGTCTGCGGGCACGCGGACGATGATCCGGTCCGCGCGCCGCGGACGCGGGTCGTCGGCGTTGAGCACGGCGAGGGCACGCGACGCCGGCACATGCCGGTGCGGCATCCGCTCGGCCCAGGCGTCGCGCGACGAGACGGCGATCAGCTCCAGCTCCCCCGGCGCGGCGACGCTGCACGCCTGCACGACGAGCGCGCGCACCACGGCGTCGGCGAGCATCCGCGGACCGACGACGGCGAGGGCGGTGTCGGCCGGCAGGAGGACGGGCGCGTCGGGGACCACGGCTGCGTCCGCCTTCAGGGTGCGGGCCGCCTCACCGCCCCCGGAGATCCGCACCGCGCTCGGTGCCTCGCCCGCCCCGATGGCGAACACGTCGCCGCGCCCGGGGACCGGCCGCCACACCTCCGCATCGGCGGCCAGGAAGCTCGCCGCGTCGGGATGGCGCCGGCGCAGGTGATCCCGCTCGGCCGCGTGCCGGCGCTCGACCTCGACCGCGGCGCGCCGGCATGCGGAGCGCGCGTCGCGGTCCGCGGTGCGGCGTGCCCGACGGGCGGAGCGGGCGCCGTCGGCCATGGTGGCACCTGCGATCAGCGGTCCGAGCAGCGCCAGCCACAGCGCCAGCACCGATCCGGTGACGAGGAACAGCGCGACGGAGCCGACGACCGGCACGATCGACGCGAGGAGCGGAAGGCCCGCGCGGGGCGACGGAGTCCACGACGGCGGCAGCACGATCGGCTCGTCGACGGCGGCGAGGGCCGGGTCGGCACCGCGAGGGACGGGCGTGCGCTCGGACGGTCCACGCGAGGATCGAGACATCGCGTCAGTCTGTCGCCGGCGAAGGACCGGACCCGGCCGACGGGCGACCGCCCGCGTGCACCGGCGTCAGGGCGCCCGGTGGGGAGGAATCAGCGCGTGGCGTGGGTGGCGGTGTCGGCGTCCGCCGAGTCGCTGGAGCGCCGGACGGCGTTCAGCACCACGATCGAGATGTTGTCGCGGCCGCCGTTCTCGAGCGCCGCCTCCAGCATCGCGTCGACGGCTGCCGCGGGATCCTCGTGCTCGGCCAGGAAGTGCTGGATGCCGTAGTCGGTCAGCTCCTTGGTGAGTCCGTCGGAGCACACGACGAAGCGGTCGCCGTCGACGACGTCGAGGCGCACGTAATCGGGGGTGACGCTCTCGCTCGGACCCACGGCCCGGGTGATGACGTTGCCGTACGGGTGGTTCTCCGCCTCTTCAGGACTCAGCCGGCCGGCGGCCATGAGCTCCTGCACCACGGAGTGGTCGGTGGTGATCTGCACGATCGTCTCGTCGCGCAGGAGGTAGACGCGGGAGTCGCCGATGTTCAGCGTGACCCAGTGGACCGACCCGCCCGCAGCATCCAGGAACACCCCGGTGACCGTCGTGCCCGTGCCGTCGTCGGTGGTGTCGACGTGCGACGCGATGTCCTTGACCGCCTTCGACAGCGCCTTCTCGATCGCCTTGGTCGACACGTCGCCGGACTCGGCGATCGGCCGGAGACGGTCGACGGTGCTCGTGCTGGCGATCTCGCCGCCGATGTGCCCGCCCATGCCGTCGGCGACGACGAACAGGGGGAAGTCCGCGAGCACGGCGTCCTGGTTGTTGTCGCGGCGCCGGCCCGTATGCGTCACGGCGGCCCAGGACACCTCGATCTCGCCGCCGGGAAGCGGGAGCGTTCGGGAGCGGGTGACCACGTCGGACATCTTCACCTCTTCCTGTCGTGCGGCGTTGCGGCGCGACAGGGCGCCGGGGTCTCCCAGCCTAGTGGACCGTCTCAGCAGGCTCCGGCATCCGCTATTCTGCGGGGTCGGCCGGAAGCGGGAACAGTGCGTCGATCGCGGCGAGGTCGGCGGCATCCGGCGTCCATGCCGCCGCCGCCGCGTTCGCCTCGATCTGCTCCGGGCTCGTCGCGCCGGCGATGACGCTGGACACCGGATCCTGAGCGAGCAGCCACCCGAACGTCGCCTGCAGCATCGAGATACCCCGCTCGTCGCAGAAGTCGCGGTAGGCCTCCAGCGCATCCCAGGGCGCCTCGCTCCAGACGTGGGGACGCTGACGCATGATGCGGCTGTCCTGCGGGCCGCCTTCGCGCGTGAACTTGCCCGTCAGCAGACCGTTCGCGAGCGGGAAGAACGGGAAGAACCCGAGCCCGAATCGGCGCGCGGCCGGCAGCACCTCGCGCTCGGCGCCGCGCGAGAGCAGCGAGTAGTGGTTCTGAGCGGAGATGAAGCGGATGCCGCGACCCGGCGCCGTCAGCTCAGCCTCCGCGATCTGCCACCCGGCCAGGTTCGAATGGCCGAAGTACCGGATCTTGCCCTCGCGGACGAGATCCTCCAGGGCCGAGGTCGTCTCCTCGATCGGCGTCTCGGTGTCGGGCACGTGCAGCTGGTACAGGTCGATCCAGTCCGTCTGCAGTCGCCTCAGCGAGGCCTCGACGGCCGTGCGGATGTACGAGCGCGATGCCTTCGATCCGCGCACCGTGTAGCCCATGTCGCGTCCGGGGTGGCCGAACTTCGTGGCGAGCACGACCTCGTCGCGGCGTCCGCGCAGCGCCTCGCCCATGAGCGTCTCGCTCTGGCCGGGCTCGCCGCCGTACATGTCGGCCGTGTCGAGGAACGTCACGCCGGCCGCGATGGCGGCGGACACCACATCCCGCGTGCCGTCGAGCGTCTCGCTGCGGGTGCCCGGCCGGCCGAAGTTGTTGCAGCCGAGTCCGACGGCCGAGACGACGAGACCGGATGCTCCGACGTGGCGTGATGCGGGAGTGCTCATGCCGCCACGCTACCTCCCCCCGGCGCCCGGACCGGGCTCGCCGGCACACCGACGCAGCGGGAACGACGAAGCGCCCCTCGCAGGGCGAGAGGCGCTTCGCTGTCGTCAGATCCGGGGCTGGTCCGGACCCGCGGGCGGCTCGGGCGAAGCCGGCGGCGGAGGCGTGGTCGGCGGCACCGTGGGCGGTTCCGGGTTCGAGGATGCCGGGGGTGCGGGCGGCGTGTAGCCGGCCGGCGGCGCGGGCGGGACCGACTCTGCGGGCGGTGCGGGCGGCTGGTAGCCGGCCGGGGGCTCGTAGCCCGCGGGGGGCTGATAGCCGGCAGACGCCGCGGCCGAACCCAGCGCGCTGCTCTGCACGGGGACGCCGTCCCACACCGTCTTGTCGGCGAGGAAGTTGCCGGCCCACGGCGCGGCCGGGATCGCCGTGTTCCAGCGGGACTTGTCGAAGGCGTTGATGCCGAGCCACACGATCGACAGGAAGAAGTAGAGGATGAGCCAGACGGCTTCCTTCTGGAGCTTCAGTCCCACGCGCCAGGCTGCGAGCATCGTGTAGACGAAGGCGGCCAGGCCGATGAGCGTGCCGAGCACCGGCACCCAGCCGAGGACGATCGTGCCGCCCCACAGCACCAGCAGCCACCAGGGGTTCAGGTCGCCGAGCTTGACGAAGATCAGGGTGTTGTAGATCGGCACCCAGGCGCGCCATTTGCCCTGCACACCGGCCTTCTCGAAGATCTTCATGAAGAAGAACGACGAGATGATGTAGCCGGCGATGGCGAAGATGAACAGGAAGACGTAGAAGACGGCCAGGACCGCGAAGGCGGCGGCGTCATTCGGATCGGAATACATGCGCGTCCCTTTCATGGAACGGATCGGATGTCGGCGAGGACTGCCCCCCACTGCGATCACATGCTAGCGACGACACCGGCCGACTGTCAGTCGATTCCCAGGTATGTCGGCGGTCGTTACGCTGAACACGACGCGGAGCGTTCCGCCGAAAGGAAGCCATGAGCAGCGCGATCCCCCCTGTCCCCCCTCTTCCGGCCCGGCCCGCCGCGCAGGCCGCGCGCGAGTCCGCGCGCGTCGAGGGCGACGGCTACGACCCGGCGACCGATCCCGACGACACGGGCGTGCCCACCACGGCCGGCTCTGACGCGGCCGAGATCGGCCGCGGATTCCTCCGCGCCCTCTTCGACGTCTCGTTCCGCACGTTCATCACGCGTCGGCTGGCGAGCGTGTTCTACGTCGTCGGACTGATCGTCATCGCGATCGGCTTCCTGGTCTACTTCATCGGCGGCATAGTGCGGGGAGCCTCAGCACTGGGGTACAACCCGGGCGCCGGCATCTCCCTCATCGTCGCGACGCTCGTGCTCGTGCCGCTGTTCTCGTTCCTCGCCGTGATCGTGCTCCGCTTCATCATCGAGGCGGTCGTCGCACTCATCGCCATCGCCGAGAACACCGAGCGCACGGCCGAGAACACGCGCGGCTGACTCAGACGACGAGGTCGAGTTCGCCGGTGCGGCCGTCGCGCAGGCGCCAGCCCGCAGCATCCGCCCATCGTCGCAGTCCGGCGACCGACGGCACCCGCGGGCGCTGCTCGGCCAGGGCGCGCACGAGTGCGCCCTTGGCATGCTTGTTGAAGTGGTTGAGCGCCCGGGTGGTGCCCGCCTCGGTCTCGGTGACGACGCGGAGATACACAGACGGGACGGATGCCGGAACCGGCCCGAGCGCGACGTACGCCTCCGAGCGCAGGTCGAGCACGAAGCCCGGCTGCGCGTCGGCGATCGCTGCGGTCACGGCGGCGCCCCACAGGCGCGGGAGCGCACGAAGCCCGGGCAGGGAGACGCCGGCACCGAGCCGGTAGGCCGGGATGCGCTCGAGCGCGCGGACCGGTCCGAACGGAGCCGAGTGGATCGCGACGCTGCGCCCGAGCCAGCGTCGGGCGGCGGGGTCGAGGGATGCCGCGTCCAGCGCGTCGTAGAGCACGCCCGTGTAGCGATCCACCGCCGGCAGACCCGGCGCGTCGGCGAGGGCCGCGTTCACGGCGACCTCGGTCCGCTGCGTGGCGCCCAGCTTCAGCAGCCGTGCTGCCTCATCCGGGTAGGCGGACAGCGCGACCAGGGCCGCCGTCACCTCTCGCCGATGAGGCTCGAGCGACGGGAACGACAGGGCGTCGGGGCGCCAGGCGCCACCCGAGCCGCCGGGGCGCTTGGTCTCCGACGGGGGCAGGAGCACCAGCATCCGTCATCCCTTCATACGAGAAACCACACCCCCGACGGGACGCGACGCGGTGCGTGCGGTCCCGGCGCGGATGTGGTTTCCCGGCCGATCTGAGGTGTCAGGCGATGAGCGCGGCGTTTCCGGCGACGATCGTGAGGTCGTCGCCCTCCATGGAGAGGAAGCCGTCCTGCGCGTTCGCGAGGATCTTCGAGCCGTCGGCCTGCGTGATGCGAACCTGACCCTCGGCCAGGATGGCCAGCACGGGCTCGTGCCCGGCCATGAAGCCGATCTCTCCCTCGACGGTCTTGGCGACGACGAGCGTCGCCTCCCCCGTCCAGACCTCCGCGTCAGCGGAGACGAGGCTCACCTTGAGCGGCATGTCAGCCGTTCTCCTTCTGGATCTGCGCCCACTTCTCCTCGACGTCGCCGATGCCGCCGACGTTGAAGAAGGCCTGCTCGGCCACGTGGTCGAAGTCGCCCTTGACGATCGCGTCGAACGACTCGATCGTCTCCTTGATCGGGACCGTGGAGCCCTCGACGCCGGTGAACTTCTTGGCCATGTAGGTGTTCTGCGACAGGAACTGCTGGATGCGACGCGCACGCGACACGACGACCTTGTCCTCTTCGGAGAGCTCGTCGACACCGAGGATGGCGATGATCTCCTGCAGCTCCTTGTTCTTCTGGAGGATCTGCTTGACCGACGTGGCCACACGGTAGTGGTCGGCGCCGATGTAGCGCGGGTCGAGGATGCGGCTGGTGGAGGTGAGCGGGTCGACGGCCGGGTACAGGCCCTTCGACGCGATCTCGCGCGACAGCTCGGTGGTCGCGTCCAGGTGGGCGAACGTGGTCGCCGGCGCCGGGTCGGTGTAGTCGTCGGCGGGGACGTAGATGGCCTGCAGCGACGTGATCGAGTGACCGCGCGTGGAGGTGATGCGCTCCTGGAGCACACCCATCTCGTCGGCGAGGTTGGGCTGGTAGCCCACCGCGGACGGCATGCGGCCGAGGAGCGTGGACACCTCGGAGCCCGCCTGCGTGAAGCGGAAGATGTTGTCGATGAAGAGCAGCACGTCCTGCTTCTGCACATCGCGGAAGTACTCCGCCATGGTCAGGGCCGACAGGGCGACGCGCAGACGCGTTCCCGGCGGCTCGTCCATCTGGCCGAAGACGAGGGCGGTCTTGTCGAAGACGCCCGCCTCCTCCATCTCGGCGATGAGGTCGTTGCCCTCACGCGTGCGCTCGCCCACCCCGGCGAACACCGACACACCACCGTGGTCCTGCGCGACGCGCTGGATCATCTCCTGGATGAGGACGGTCTTGCCCACGCCGGCGCCGCCGAAGAGGCCGATCTTCCCACCCTGCACGTACGGCGTGAGGAGGTCGATGACCTTGATGCCGGTCTCGAACATGGTCGTCTTGGACTCGAGCTGGTCGAAGCTCGGCGCCTTGCGGTGGATGCCCCAGCGCTCGGTGACCTCGACGGTCTCGCCGGGCTCGCCGTTCAGCACGTCGCCGGTCACGTTGAAGACCTTGCCCTTGGTCACGTCGCCCACGGGCACGGTGATGGGGCCGCCGGTGTCGCGGACGTCCTGGCCGCGGACCATGCCGTCGGTCGGCTTCAGCGAGATGGCGCGGACGAGGTCGTCGCCGAGGTGCTGGGCGACCTCGAGCGTGATCTCGGTGGACGCGCCGTCGATCACGATGGTGGTCTTCAGCGCGTTGTAGATGTCGGGGATCGAGTCGTGCGGGAACTCGATGTCCACGACGGGGCCCGTGACGCGGGCGACACGCCCGACGACCGGGGCTTGCGTCTTCTCAGCGGTGAGGCTCATGGCTTCATTCTCTTTCGTGTGAGGTCTATTTGCCCGACGAGAGCGCGTCGGCGCCGCCGACGATCTCGGCGATCTGCTGCGTGATCTCGGCCTGACGGGCGTTGTTGCGCAGCCGCGTGTAGTCGGTGATGAGCTTGTCGGCGTTGTCGCTGGCGGACTTCATCGCCTTCTGCGTGGCCGCGTGCTTCGCCGCCGAGGACTGCAGGAGGGCGTTGAAGACGCGGCTCTGGATGTAGACGGGCAGGACGGCGTCGAGCACCGTCTCGGCGTCGGGCTCGAACTCGTACAGGGGGTACACCTGCGCGGACGAGGCCTCCTCCGCATCGACGACCTCCAGCGGGAGCAGGCGGACCTGCTCCGGCGACTGGGTCATCATGCTGACGAAGCGGTTGTACACGAGGTGGATCTCGTCGACGCCGCCGTTGTCGCCGCCGCGGTTGTAGGCCGTGAGCAGCACGTCGGCGATCTCCTCCGCTGTGCGGAAGTGCGGCGTGTCGGTGTCACCCGTCCACTCCGCCTCCGTCTGCATGCGACGGAACTGGAAGTATCCCACCGCCCGGCGGCCGACGACGTAGTACGCGACCTCCTTGCCCTGGGAGCGCAGGAGCTCCGACAGCTCCAGACCCTCGCGGAGGATCTGGGAGTTGAAGGCGCCGGCGAGGCCGCGGTCGGAGGCGAAGATGACCACCGCCGACCGGCGGATCACCGGCCGCTCCCGCGTGAGCGGGTGCTCGACGTTGGAGTGCGTCGCCACCGCGGACACCGCACGGGTCACGGCGCGCGCGAAGGGCGAGGATGCCCGAACGCGCGCCATGGCCTTCTGGATGCGCGAGGCGGCGATGAGCTCCATCGCCTTCGTGATCTTCTTGGTCGTCTGGGCAGAGCTGATCTTCTGCTTGTAGACCCGGAGTTGTGCGCCCATGGTTCCTGTCTCGCGGCGCCGCCTTAGCGGCGGCCCTTGACGATCTTCTCCTGGTTGACGTCGCCCGCGTCCGCGGCCGCGATGTCATCGCTGCCCGGCTGGGTCAGCGACTGGCCGTCGCCGGCCTGGAACTGCGGGATGAACTCGTCCACCTTCGAGGTGAGCTCGGCGACCAGGTCGTCGCTCAGCACGTTGGTGTCGCGCAGCGTCTCGAGGATCGAGGAGTTGCGACGGAGGTAGTCCAGCAGCTCGCGCTCGAAGCGCAGCACGTCCTCGACCTCGATGGTGTCGAGCTTGCCGTTGGTGCCGGCCCAGATCGAGACGACCTGCTCCTCGACGGGGTACGGCGAGTACTGCGGCTGCTTGAGCAGCTCGGTCAGGCGCGCGCCGCGGGAGAGCTGACGACGGGATGCCGCATCCAGGTCGCTCGCGAACATCGCGAACGCCTCGAGCGAGCGGTACTGCGCGAGCTCGAGCTTCAGGGTGCCGGAGACCTTCTTGATCGACTTCACCTGCGCGTCGCCGCCGACGCGGGACACCGAGATGCCCACGTCGACCGCGGGACGCTGGTTGGCGTTGAAGAGGTCGGACTGCAGGAAGATCTGGCCGTCGGTGATCGAGATCACGTTGGTCGGGATGTAGGCCGACACGTCGTTGGCCTTCGTCTCGATGATCGGCAGGCCGGTCATCGAGCCGGCACCGAGCTCGTCGGACAGCTTCGCGCAGCGCTCCAGCAGACGGGAGTGCAGGTAGAACACGTCGCCGGGGTACGCCTCGCGGCCCGGCGGGCGGCGCAGGAGGAGCGACACGGCGCGGTACGCCTCGGCCTGCTTGGTGAGGTCGTCGAAGATGATCAGGACGTGCTTGCCCTCGTACATCCAGTGCTGGCCGATGGCCGAGCCGGTGTACGGAGCGAGGTACTTGAACCCGGCCGGGTCGGAGGCGGGAGCCGCGACGATCGTCGTGTACTCCATGGCTCCGGCGTCCTCGAGCGCGCCCTTGACGGAGGCGATCGTGGAGCCCTTCTGGCCGATGGCGACGTAGATGCAGCGGACCTGCTTGTTGACGTCGCCGGAGTCCCAGTTCGCCTTCTGGTTGATGATCGTGTCGATCGCGATCGCCGTCTTGCCGGTCTGGCGGTCGCCGATGATGAGCTGACGCTGGCCGCGGCCGACGGGGATCATGGCGTCGATGGCCTTGATTCCGGTCTGGAGGGGCTCGTGCACCGACTTGCGCTGCATGACGCCCGGCGCCTGCAGCTCGAGGGCGCGGCGGCCGGTCGTGGCGACCGTGCCGAGTCCGTCGATCGGGTTGCCGAGCGGGTCGACCACGCGGCCGAGGTAGCCGTCACCCACGGCGACCGACAGGACCTCGCCGGAGCGGGTGACTTCCTGACCGGCCTCGATGCCGGAGAACTCACCGAGCACCACGACACCGATCTCGTGCTCGTCGAGGTTCAGGGCCAGGCCCTGGGTGCCGTCGGCGAAGTTCACCAGCTCGTTGGCCATGACGCCGGGAAGACCCTCGACGTGGGCGATGCCGTCGGCGGCGTCGATGACGTAGCCGACCTCGGTCGCCGCGGCGCCCGAGGGCTCGTAGGCGGCGACGAAATCCTTCAGCGCGTCACGGATGACGTCGGGGCTGATCGATAGTTCTGCCATTGTCTTCCCTTTACTCAATGCTTCGGTGTGGGGCTCCGTGCCCCGAAATCTCCGCCTCGCGGCGGCGTGTGTCAGCTTGCGAGACGCTGACGGAGGTCGGCGAGCCGCGACGAGACGCTCGCGTCGATGACATCGTCCGCGATCTGCACGCGCAGGCCTCCGACCACCGAGGCGTCGATGACCGTGTTGATCGACACGCGCGTGCCGTATTTCGCCGAGAGGGCGGCAGCCAGTCGGGACGACTGCGCCTCGTTCAGCGGGACAGCCGTCACGACCGTCGCGACGGTGCGGCCCCGCTGATCGGCGACGGTCTTCATCGCCGCGCTCAGCAGCGAGCGCACCCGCCGGTCGCGGGGCTGACGCACGAGCGAGGTGACGATGAGTGCGGTCGCCTCGCTGACGCGCCCGCCCAGGAGCTTCTCGACGAGCGCGGACTTCGCCGCGGCATCCCCGACCCGGCTGCCGAGCGCGAGCTCGAGCTCCGGATTCTCGGCGACCGTGCGGGAGAATCCGAACAGCTCGCCCTCGACGTCAGCGTCACCGGCGGCCAGGGAGGCTGCCCGGACGGCGAGGTCGTCGATGCCGTCGATGAGGTCGGACGCCGACGACCAGCGCTGCTGGACGATGGTCGTCAGCAGGTCGAGGGACGCCGGCGAGGAGACCGCTCCGAAGACGGCACGCACGAGTGCCTCCCGCGACGCGGGCGAGGCGGACGAGTCCGACAGCGCTCCGCCCAGCTGGGTGGAGTCGTCGAGCGCGCGTGCCGCCGCGAACAGATCGCGCGCGACGCCGAGGTCGACGGCCGACGAGGCATCGAGCGCCGCCGTCGTCGCCGTGCGGGCCTGTGTGGTCGCGCTGCCCATTACGCCCTCGGACCCTGAGCCTGCGTAGCAGACTCGGATGCTTCGAGCTCAGCCAGGAAGCGGTCCACGACGGCCTGCGCCTTCTGGTCGTCGGCGAGCGTCTCGCCGATGACGTTGCCGGCGAGGTCGAGGGCGAGTGTGCCCACCTCGCTGCGCAGCGACACGAGCGCCGTCTGGCGCTCCGCATCGATCTGCGTGTGCGCGGTCGCGGTCAGGCGAGCGGCCTCCGCGGATGCGGTGTC
This sequence comes from Microbacterium jepli, assembly GCF_047237905.1. Classification (NCBI taxonomy): domain Bacteria; kingdom Bacillati; phylum Actinomycetota; class Actinomycetes; order Micrococcales; family Microbacteriaceae; genus Microbacterium; species Microbacterium jepli. The sequence continues at coordinate 2,491,391 of NZ_JBDFLW010000005.1, forward strand.
CTTCGCCTCGGCGACGATCTTCCGGCCGTCGTCGCGGGCGGCCTCGCGGATCTCGCCCGCCTCCTTGCGCGCCGCGGCGAGCTGGGCGGTGTACTCCTCGAGTGCCGCCTCGGCCTTGCGCTGCGCCTCGTCGGCCTTGGCGATGTTGCCCTCGATCGCCGCGGAGCGCTCGTCGAGCAGCTTCTGCATGCGAGGAAGGACCACGCGCCAGAACACGTACAGGATGACGATGAAGCAGACGCCCGACCAGATGATGTCGTACCACGCCGGGATCAGCGGGTTCGTCGGCGTGCCGCCCTCTTCTGCGGCGACCGTGACAAGAGCGCTCAGCATCCTGTCTCCTTAAGTCGAGTGCGGATGGCTTAGAAGCCGAAGATGAAGCCGGTGGCGATGCCGATGAACGCCAGCGCCTCGGTGAAGGCGATACCGATGAACATCAGCACCTGCAGGCGGCCGGCCAGCTCGGGCTGACGGGCGACGCCCTCGATCGTCTTGCCGACGACGATGCCCACACCGATGGCGGGGCCGATGGCGGCGAGGCCGTAGCCGATCGTCGCGACCGAGCCGGTCACTTCAGCGAGAACCGTAGTTGCGTCCACGGGGGTTTTCCTTTCGTAGGGGGCGGCGGTTGCCGACCCGATCAGTGCTCGTCCGCGACCGCGAGCTGGATGTAGACCGCGGTGAGGATGGCGAAGACGTAGGCCTGGAGGAAGGCCACGAGGATTTCGAAGAGGGTGAAGGCGAGACCGAATGCCAGCGTCCCGACGCCGAGAAGCGACCAGAAGCCGCTCAGGGTGACGATGAAGAACTGGGTGGCCGCGAAGAAGAGCACCAGCATGAGGTGCCCGACGATCATGTTCATCAGCAGTCGGAGCGTCAGCGTGACGGGCCGGATGATGAAGGTCGAGAGGAACTCGAGCGGGATGATCAGGATGTAGAGGAACCACGGCAGCCCGGGGGGCATGAGCGAGTTCTTGAAGAAGTTGCCCGGGCTCTTGCGCACGCCGGCGTAGATGAAGGTCACGTAGGCGACGATCGCCAGCAGGAGCGGCACGGCGATCACGCTGGTGCCGGCGATGTTCAGGAACGGGATGATGCCCGTCAGGTTCATGAACAGGATCATGAAGAAGAACGTCGTCAGGATCGGCAGGAAGCGGTTGCCGTCCTTGCGCCCGAGGAGGTCGTGCGCGATGTTGACGCGGACGAAGTCGAGGCCCATCTCGACGATGCTCTGGAACCGGCCCGGGACGAGCTTCATACGACGCGTGCCGAGGATGAACACCAGGATCAGAACGGCCGTGGCCAGCATCTGGATCAGGTTGATGCGCGTGATCGCGAAGATGGTGCCATCGAAGAAGATGGCATCGGGGAAGAATTCCTCGATCGAGGGCGGGTGGAAGCCGCTATCGTCCGATTCGGCGGCAATGGCGATCAGGCTCGCGACGTGAGTAAACAGCGCTGGCTCCAGCTCAGGGGCACAGGCTCAGGCCGGTGCGACGATGGTCGGTGAGTCACTCCACAGAATCTCAGCAAGAACACAGCTGAGGAGGCGGGCGCAGTGTCCACCCTACCAAACTCGGGCGGGCGGGATGTGCGCTCAGACGGCGTCGGTGTCTCCACGTCGAGAGACAGGGGCCTCATCGTCGACGACGGCCGTCGGCAGTCGGCCGTCGCTCACGGTGGGGACGCGCATGCGCAGGAGCACGACGACGTCGACGACCAGCGACGCGATCACCGAAGTCACGACCGCGATGAAGAAGATCATCGGATCGATCCAGGGCTGGCCACGCAGCAGCAGGAGCGCGACGACGAAGACGACGAGCTTGAGGATCCAGCCCCCGAGCACGATCCCGAAGAAGATCGGCACGTACAGCGCGTCCCCGAACCAGCGGTTGGCGACGAGGATGCTGCCTGCGGTGATGGCCAGGAAGACCGCCGAGAGCACGACGCCCAGCAGGCCGCTCCCGAGGCCCTCCCCTCCCCCGACGAGGAAGCCCACCACGCCGAAGACGACGGCGAGGACGGCGGCGACGATCACGGACCACACCAGAGCGGTGCGGAGGATCGGCGTGCTCGTGACGGGACTGGGGCTCATGGGAGGGACTCCTGGGAGGGGGTGCGGTGGGAGGGCAGCAGGGTGACGGCGAGGCAGGCGGCCACGCCGACGACACCGAAGGCGACGCCGATGAGGTACTCGCCGGGCCAATCCTCCTGCGTGCCGATGTACATCAGCAGGACGGCGAGACCGACGACGGCCGTCCACGCGTAGAAGATGAGGACCGCGTCACGGTCCGAGTGGCCCATGTCCAGCATCCGGTGGTGAAGATGCTTGCGATCCGGGGAGAAGGGCGACTTGCCGGCGCTCATGCGACGGATGACCGCGAGGCCGAAGTCGAGCAGCGGCAGGAGCACCACGACGATGGGCAGCAGGATCGGGATGAACGCACCCAGCAGCTGGGAGCGACCGAACTCGGCGGGGTCGAGGACCGCGGGCTCGAGCTGTCCGGTGATGGCGATGGCCGAGCAGGCCATGAGCAGGCCGAGCATCAGCGCGCCCGAGTCGCCCATGAAGAGCTTGGCGGGGCTCCAGTTCAACGGCAGGAAGCCGACGCAGGCGCCGATGAGCACGGCGGCGATGAACGACGCCAGGTTGAAGAACGAGTTGGCGCCGATGTCGCGCACGAGGATGTAGGAGTACGCGAAGAAGATCACGTTGGCGATGAGGCAGACGCCGGCGACCAGTCCGTCGAGGCCGTCGATGAAGTTGACGGCGTTCATCACGATCACGATCGAGAAGACGGTCAGCGTGAAGCTCACCCAGCTCGAGACCGTCAGCCCGCCGATCGGGAGGGTGTAGATCTGCAGCTCGCCGAACCACGCGATGATGCCGGCGGCGAGGAACTGCGCGCCGAGCTTGATCATCCAGTCGAGGTCCCACAGGTCGTCGGCGACGCCGACGAGCACGATGATGAGCGTCGCGGCGAGGATCGACAGCACGGCCTTCGGATCGACCCAGAAGATCGAGAAGAACGGATGATGGGCCGACACCGCGAATGCGGCGCACACCCCGAGGAACATCGCGATGCCGCCCAGCCGGGGCGTCGGGGTCTTGTGGACGTCGCGCTCGCGGATGCCCGGGTACAGCTTGAAACGCAGACTCAGCCGCCACACCGCCCACGAGAGCGTCAGCGTGATCGCTGCCGTGAGGATGATGACGAAGACGTACTGCTTCACGCGTGCGGGTCCTCGGCGACCGTCGTCTCGCGCGCGCCCTCGCGAACGGGGTCGGGCTCGAGGAGGTCGCCCAGGACCGAGCGCAGGGCGGGGAGTCCGACGGCGCCCTCGCGCAGGACGGTCACCCGGGGATCGTCCTGTCCGCCCACGAGGCGCGTCGCGTCGATGATCGTCGAGGCGATGCCGGTGCGCGACGGCCCGCCGTCGAGATACACGGAGACGCTGTCGCCGAGCATGGCCTGCGCGTCGGCCGCCATGATCGCGGCCGCCTTGCCGGTGAGGTTGGCACTGGAGACGGCGAGCGGCCCGGTGTCCTCCAGCAGCTCGAGGGCGAGACGGTTGTCGGGCATGCGGACGGCGACGGTGCCGTTCGTGTCGCCGAGGTCCCACGAGAGCGAGGGCTGCGACGGCAGCACGATGGTCAGGCCGCCGGGCCAGAAGTTCTCGACGAGTCTCTCGACCGCCTCCGGCAGTTCGGCGACCAGCGCGCGGAGCGTGGTGGAGCCGGCGACGAGCACCGGCGGCGGCGACTGCCGGCCACGGCCCTTGGCCTCCAGCAGACCCTGCACGGCGCGGGCGTTGAACGCGTCGGCGGCGATGCCGTAGACGGTGTCGGTCGGCAGGACGACGAGCTCGCCCCTGCCGATCGCCTGACGGGCGTGGCGCATGCCGGGAAGCAGTTGCGCCTCGTCGCGGCAGTCGTAGAGAGAGGACATGGCGCGCCCATTCTACGGGCGGGAACCCGCGATGCCGTGCGCGTCAGGGCCGGACGGCCGTGGTGGCGCGGTCGCGCATCGTGAGGTCGGGGTGGGTGGATGCCGCACGCCACCCGTCCGCGGAGAGGATGCCCCGGATCTCCTCGCCCTGCCACTCCCCGTGCTCGAGCACGATCATCCCGCCGGGATGCGCCAGCCGCAGGCCGACGCGGCTGAGGACGCGGATGACGTCGAGGCCGTCCGGCCCGCCGTACAGCGCGGCGGGGGGATCGAAGAGTCGCACCTCCGGATCGCGCGGGATCGCGGCATCCGGCACATAGGGAGGGTTCGACACGACGACCGAGACCGTCCCGTCGAGCTCGGGGAACGCGTGCTCGAGGTCGGCGGCCACGAGCTGCGCGTTGTCGGCGCCGACCCGTGCGAAGTTCTCCGTCGTCCACGGGAGCGCGTCGGCGGAGTTCTCCGCGGCGAACACCCGAGCGTGCGGCACCTCCGTCGCGAGGGCGAGGGCGATCGCGCCGCTGCCGGTGCCGAGGTCGACCGCGATCGGAGACGGGGATGCCGCGGCCACGAGCGCGTCGACGGCGAGCTGCGCGACCATCTCGGTCTCGGGCCGCGGCACGAACACGCCGGGTCCGACGCGCAGCTCGAGGTGGCGGAAGGGCGCCGTGCCGGTCAGGTGCTGCAGGGGCTCGCGCGTCACGCGGCGACGGACGAGCGCGCGCAGCGCGTCGTCGTGCTCGGCGGCCAGCCGGTCGCCGCGGATCGCCGCGGCCTGCACGCCCCCGCGCCCCAGGCCGAGGACGTGCGCCGCGAGGAGCTCGGCGTCGACGTCGGGATCCGGCACACCGGCGGCGGCCAGCTCCTGCACGGCCTCGCGCAGAGCGGCGGACAGCGTGCGGGCCGAGTCGGTGTGGGTGTTCGGGGGCGTGGTCATGGCGATCCCCCAGCCTAGGCGTCCCGTCACACAGGACCCTCCGCGGGTGCGCTCCCGTAGGCTGAGCGGGCGCACCGCAGCCCCGCCCGCCCCGCGAAAGGCCTGTCATGACCGGCATCCATTCCGACATCACCACCGCGTTCGGCAACACTCCGCTGGTGAAGCTCAACCGCGTCGCCGAGGGGGTGGACGCGCAGATCCTCGCGAAGCTCGAGTTCTACAACCCGGCCTCCAGCGTCAAGGACCGTCTCGGCATCGCGATCGTCGACGCGGCGGAGGCCTCCGGCGAGCTCAAGCCCGGCGGCACCATCGTCGAGGCCACCAGCGGCAACACCGGCATCGCGCTCGCGATGGTGGGAGCGGCCCGCGGCTACAAGGTGATCCTCACCATGCCCGCCTCGATGTCGAAGGAGCGCCGGCTGCTGCTGAAGGCGTTCGGCGCCGAACTGGTCCTCACCGACCCGACGAAGGGCATGACCCAGGCCGTCGGCGAGGCCGAGGAGATCGCGGCCCGCACCCCCGGCGCCGTGCTCGCGAAGCAGTTCGCGAACGAGGCGAACCCCGCGATCCACCGCAAGACCACGGCCGAGGAGATCCTCCGCGACACCGACGGCAAGGTCGACTACTTCGTGGCCGGCATCGGCACGGGCGGCACCATCACCGGCGTCGGACAGGTGCTCAAGGAGCGCGTTCCCGGCGTGAAGGTCATCGCGGTCGAGCCCAAGGACTCCCCCATGCTCACCGAGGGTCACCCCGGCCCGCACAAGATCCAGGGCATCGGGCCGAACTTCGTGCCGCAGATCCTCGACCGCGACGTGATCGACGAGGTCATCGACGTCGAGTTCGACGACGCGATCCGGCTGGCCCGCGAGACGGCCTCGAAGGACGGCATCCTCGTCGGCATGTCGAGCGGCGCCGCGATCTGGGCCGCGCTCGAGGTCGCGAAGCGCCCCGAGGCCGCCGGCAAGAACATCGTCGTGATCATCCCGTCCTTCGGCGAGCGCTACCTCTCCACCGCGCTCTACGAAGACCTGCGCGAGGACTGATGCCGCGCCTGCTCGAGGGCGTGCGCGTCGCCGTGTCGCGCATGCGCGAGGACGTCGCGGCCGCGCGTCTGCGCGACCCCGCCGCCCGCAGCGGTCTCGAGATCGCCGCGCTGTACCCGGGGCTGCACGCCGTGTGGGCGCACCGGGTGTGGCACGCGCTGTGGGTGCGCGGCATCCGCTTCCCGGCGCGCGCCGGGTCGCAGATCACCCGCGCGCTGACCGGCGTGGAGATCCACCCCGGCGCCGTGATCGGCCGCCGGTTCTTCATCGACCACGGCATGGGCGTCGTCGTCGGCGAGACGGCCGAGGTCGGCGACGACGTGATGCTGTACCACGGGGTCACCCTCGGCGGACGGCAGCGCGAGGGCGGCAAGCGCCACCCCACGGTCGGCGACCGCGTCGCGGTGGGGGCGGGTGCGAAGGTGCTCGGACCGATCACGATCGGCGCGGACTCGGTCATCGGCGCGAACGCGGTGGTGACCCGGGATGCCCCGGAAGGCAGCATCCTCGTCGGCATCCCGGCGAAGCCCCGCGCGCGGCGCGAGGGACTCGACACCCGGGCCCTGCTGACCGCGCCCGACTACGTCATCTGACGGCCTCCTCGACCGCGAGACTGCAGCTGCGCGGCGAGACGTCGGAGTTCACCCGCTGTCTCGCCGACCGGTTGCAGTCTCGCGGTCAGGGGCGCGGGCGCGCGGGTGAGGGTCAGGAGTCCTGGCCGAGGGCGGCCAGACGCTCCTCCTCATCGGCGGCGATGCACGAGTCGATGATCGGGCCGAGCGCGCCGTCCATCACCTGGTCGAGGTTGTACGCCTTGTAGCCGGTGCGGTGATCGGCGATGCGGTTCTCAGGGAAGTTGTACGTGCGGATCCGCTCGGAGCGGTCCATGCCGCGGATCTGCGACTTGCGGGCGTCGGATGCCGCGGCATCCAGTTCCTCCTGCTGCCGGGCCAGGATGCGGGCACGGAGAACGCGCATGCCGGCCTCGCGGTTCTGCAGCTGCGACTTCTCGTTCTGCATCGACACGACGATGCCCGTCGGCAGGTGCGTGATGCGCACGGCGGAGTCGGTCGTGTTGACGGACTGCCCACCGGGACCCGACGACCGGAAGACGTCGATCTTGAGGTCGTTGGGGCTGATCTCGACCTCATCGGGCTCGTCCACCTCGGGGAAGACGAGCACGCCGGTCGTGGAGGTGTGGATGCGCCCCTGCGACTCGGTCGCCGGCACCCGCTGCACGCGGTGCACGCCGCCCTCGTACTTGAGGTGCGCCCACACGCCCTGCGCGGGGTCGGCGGAGGAGCCCTTGATCGCGACCTGCACGTCCTTGTAGCCGCCGAGATCGGACTCGGTGCGCTCCAGGAGCTCGGTCTTCCAGCCGCGGGATGCCGCGTATTGGAGGTACATGCGGAGGAGGTCTGCTGCGAACAGCGCGCTCTCGGCGCCGCCCTCGCCGCCCTTGATCTCCATGATGACGTCGCGGGCGTCGTCGGGATCGCGCGGGATCAGGAGCCGCCGGAGCTTCTCCTGGGTCTCGGCGACGCGCTCCTCGAGGACGGGCACCTCCGCGGCGAACGCCTCGTCCTCGCGGGCGAGTTCGCGCGCGGCCTCCAGGTCATCGGATGCCGCGGCCCACGCGTCGTGGGCCGCGACGATGCGACTGAGCTCGGCGTACCGGCGATTGACCCGCTTGGCGCGCGCCGCATCGGCGTGCACGGCGGGATCGCTGAGCTCCTCCTGGATCGCCTTGTGCTCCTCGAGGAGCGGCTTCACGGAGTCGAACACGGTGTGCTCCTCCCCCGCGGATCAGCGGATGTTGTTCTCGTGCCCGTGGCTGTGGCCGGTCGGCGTCGGGATCGACTTCTGCATCTGCACGAGGAACTCGACGTTGCTCGAGGTCTCCTTGAGCTTGCCGAGCACGACCTCGAGGGCCTGCTGCGGGTCGAGTCCGGCGAGGGCGCGACGCAGCTTCCACGTGATCTTGACCTCGTCGGCCGACAGCAGCATCTCCTCGCGGCGCGTGCTGGAGGCGTTGACGTCGACTGCGGGGAAGATCCGCTTGTCGGCCAGCTGGCGCGACAGGCGCAGCTCGCTGTTGCCGGTGCCCTTGAACTCCTCGAAGATGACCTCGTCCATCTTGGAGCCGGTCTCCACGAGCGCGGTCGCGAGGATCGTGAGCGATCCGCCGTTCTCGATGTTGCGCGCGGCGCCGAAGAAGCGCTTCGGCGGGTAGAGCGCCGAGGCGTCGACGCCACCGGTCAGCACGCGGCCGGAGGTGGGCGCGGAGATGTTGTACGCGCGGCCCAGGCGGGTGATCGAGTCCAGCAGCACGACGACGTCGCGACCGAGCTCCACGAGGCGCTTCGCGCGCTCGATGGCGAGCTCGGCGACAGTGGTGTGGTCTTCCGCGGGGCGGTCGAAGGTCGAGGCGATGACCTCGCCCTTCACGGTGCGCTGCATGTCGGTGACCTCTTCGGGTCGCTCGTCGACGAGCACGACCATGAGGTGGACCTCGGGGTTGTTCGTCGCGATCGCGTTGGCGATCTGCTGCAGCACGATGGTCTTGCCAGCCTTCGGGGGCGCCACGATGAGGCCGCGCTGGCCCTTGCCGATCGGCGCCACCAGGTCGATGATGCGCTGGGTCAGCTTCTCGGGCGCCGTCTCGAGGCGCAGGCGGTCCTGCGGGTAGAGCGGCGTGAGCTTGCCGAACTCGACACGGTCGCCCGCGTCTTCGGCCGAGAGGCCGTTGACCGAGTCGACCTTGACGAGCGCGTTGTACTTCTGGCGGCTGGACTGCTCGCCCTCGCGCGGCTGCTTGATCGCGCCGACGACGGCATCGCCCTTGCGCAGGTTGTACTTCTTCACCTGGCCGAGCGAGACGTAGACGTCGCTCGTGCCGGGGAGGTAGCCGCTGGTGCGGACGAAGGCGTAGTTGTCGAGCACGTCGAGGATGCCCGCGATCGGAATGAGGACGTCATCCTCGGTGATCTCGGTCTCGAACTCGTCGCCGTTGGCGTTGGGCGCTCCGCGACGCTTGGCGTTGTTGTTGCGCTGCTGCTGGCGGCCACGGCCGCCTGCCGGAGCGTCGTCCTGGTCGGCCTGCTGCTGCGTCTGCGCCTGCGTCGGGGCGTTGCCGCCCTGCGCGGCCTGCGGGGCGTTGCCCTGCTGTGCAGTGCCGTTCTGGGGCGCGTTGCCGTTGGCGTTGCCGCCACGGCTGCGGCTGCGGTTGCGGCTCCGGCTGCGTCCGCGGTTGGACCCGGAGTCGGATGCGTCGCCGTCGCCGTTCGCGTCGGCGTTGTCGTCGTCGCCCTGCGCGTTCTGGGCCGGGGCGTCCTGCGTCGAGGCGTTCTGAGCCTGCTCGTCGGCGTCGGCGGCCGGCTGCGCGTCGTCGGCCGGGGCGGCGTCGGCGGCCTCGGTCTCGTCGGCGGGGGCCTGCGCGGCGCGGGCGTTGCGGCCGCGACCGCTTCCGCGACCCGAACGGGCCGGGGCACGCTCGGACGTGGCGGGCGCCTCGTCGGACGACGTGCTCTCGCCGGCGGCGTCGGGCACCTCGGCCGGAGCGGCAGCGTCAGACGAGGCGTCGGATGCTGCGGCGTCGGATGCTGCGGCCTCAGCCGGAACGGCGTCGGACGCGGCAGCGGCCGGCGTCTCGGCAGCAGCCTCTGCGGGTGCGGCCTCGGCCGGAGCGGCCGGCAGGTCGGAGCTTTTGGCCCGGCGCGGTGCGCGCTTGCGCGGCGCCTTCGCGGGCTTCTCTTCGACGGCGGCGTCGGTCGCCTCGACCGGCACGTCGGCCGGGGTCGGGTCCTCAACCGGAGCGTCGGCGACCGGCTGAGCAGCATCGGCAGCCGCAGCATCGGCAGCGGCCGTGTCGTCGCCGGCCGCAGCGTCGGCAGCCGGGGCGTCCGCGGCGGGCTGGGCCGCAGCATCCGGAGCGACCTCGGCGGTCTCGTCCTCAGCGGGCGCGACCTCCGCAGCCTCGTCGACCGGAGTCTCGTCGGCCGCCGGAGCGGTGGTGGTGTCGGCGTTCGAAGCGCCGGTGCCGTTCTCCTCGGCGGCGGGCGCGTCTACGCGCTCGTCGGCCGAAGGCTCAGCAGCATGGATCTCGGAGATGGACTCCACGAGTTCTCCCTTTGTGAAGCGGGTGGATGTGCACGACCGCATCAGGATCCGTGCATGACGGATCCGTGCCCGTGCTGCCGTCGACGGTGGGGGCGGCCCGAGGGCCGCGTTCTTCCCGTCAGTGGCTGAGGGGTATGCAGTGCTGTCGCAGAATTGCGCCGGAGGCCAGATTCACGTGTTACGTGGAACCCTCCGTGTACTCCTTCACTGTACCACCCTTGAAGTCGACGGCCAGCATGCGGGCGTCCCAGGGAGTGTCGACGACGGAGTGCGCGAGATCGGCTGCTTCGAGGCGTCTGCCGGCGCCGTCAGCCAGCACGAGCACGCTGGGACCCGCCCCGGAGACGACGGCCGCGAAGCCTCCTGCGCGGAGCGCCCGCACCAGTCGGTCGGTCTCGGGCATGGCCTGCGCGCGGTAGTTCTGGTGCAGCTTGTCCTCGGTGGCGGCCAGCAGCAGCTCGGGGCTCTGGGTGAGCGCCGCGATGAGCAGCGCCGAGCGCGAGACGTTGAACACCGCGTCCTCGCGGGGCACGTTCAGGGGGTTGAGGCTCCGCGCCACGCTCGTGGACATCGTGAACTCTGGCACGAACACCAGAGGCGAGACGCCGCGGTGCACGAGGAGCTTCTTGTGCTGCGGACCGGTCTCGTCGACCCACGCGATCGTCAGTCCGCCGAACAGGGCGGGGGCGACGTTGTCCGGGTGGCCCTCCAGCTCGGTCGCGAGCCGCAGGAGCGCGTCGGCGTCGAGCTCCACCTCGGGCTCGAGCAGTCCTTTCGCGGCGAGCAGTCCGGCCACGACCGCGGCACCGGACGACCCGAGTCCCCGGCCGTGGGGCACGGCGTTGACCGCTTCGAGGCGGACGCCCGGAAGAGGACGGCCGACGGAGGCGAAGGCGTGGGCCATGGCCCGCACGACGAGGTGCGAGGCATCCATGGGAACGGATGCCGCGCCCTCCCCCGTCACGTGGATCTCGAGGCCGTCGCGCCCGAGCTCGGTCACGACGAGCTCGTCGTAGACGCTCAGCGCCAGGCCGAGCGTGTCGAAGCCCGGGCCGAGGTTCGCGCTGGTGGCGGGGACCCGCACGTGCACCGATCGGTGCCCGGCGCGCTCCCCGCCGCCGGCTGCGCTCACGTGGGCGTTCCCGCGGAGGTCGGAACGAGCTCCAGCACGGACGCGACCTCGGAGGTCGCGGCGTCCACGACGGTCGGCGTCACGTCGCTGCCGTCGGCGTTGCGGAGGGCCCACTGCGGGTCCTTCAGCCCGTGGCCGGTCACCGTCAGGACGACGCGCGAGCCGGACGGGATGAGGCCCTGCTCGGCGCGGTCCATGAGGCCGGCGACGCTGATCGCGGAGGCGGGCTCGACGAAGATCCCCACCTCGGACGACAGCAGCTTCTGGGCGGCCAGGATGCGCGCGTCGTCGATGGCGCCGAACCAGCCGTCGGTGGCATCGCGCGCCTCGAGGGCGAGCTCCCACGACGCGGGGTTGCCGATGCGGATGGCGGAGGCGATCGTCTCGGGGTTGCGCACGACCTCGCCGCGGACGAGCGGTGCGGAGCCCTCGGCCTGGAAGCCGAACATGCGCGGCACCGTGGTGGCGACGCCGCGTTCGGCCTCCTCGCGGTAGCCGCGGGAGTAGGCCGTGTAGTTGCCCGCGTTGCCGACGGGGATGAAGTGGAAGTCGGGCGCGTCGCCGAGCACCTCGACGACCTCGTAGGCGGCGGTCTTCTGCCCCTCGATCCGGTCGGGGTTGACGGAGTTGACGAGGTGCACCGGGTAGTGGTCGGCGAGCTCGCGCGCGATCTCGAGGCAGTCGTCGAAGTTGCCGCGGATCTGGATGAGGCGGCCGTTGTGCGCGACGGCCTGGCTGAGCTTGCCCATGGCGATCTTGCCCTCGGGCACGAGCACCGCGGCGGTGATGCCGGCGTGCGCGGCGTAGGCGGCTGCCGACGCCGAGGTGTTGCCGGTGGAGGCGCAGATCACGGCCTTCGCACCGTGCTCGACCGCGCGGGACAGCGCGACGGTCATGCCGCGGTCCTTGAACGACCCGGTCGGGTTCATGCCCTCGAATTTCACCCACACGTCGGCGCCCGTGCGCTGCGACAGCGCGGGGGCGGGCAGGAGCGGCGTGCCGCCCTCGCCGAGCGTCACCACCGTCGAGTCGTCGGTGACGCCGAGCCGGTCGGCGTACTCGCGGAGGACTCCGCGCCAGAGGTGTGCCATGTCAGTCTCCTTCTACTCGCAGGACGGACGCGACGCGCTCGACGACGCCGCTGGCGGCCAGCCGCGCAACGGTCTCGCTGAGGTCCTGCTCCCGGGCCTTGTGGGTTCCGATGACGAGCCGGGCGACGCCCGGTCCGTCTGCGGACTCGCTGATGACGGTCTGCTCGACCGTGGCGATGGACACGCGTCCCTCGCTGAGGGTGCCCGCGACGGTCGCCAGCACGCCGGGCTGGTCGTCGACCTCGAGCGTGATCTGGTAGCGCGTGGTGACGCGGCCGATCGGCACGACGGGCAGGTTCGCACGCGTCGACTCCCCCACGCCCACACCGCCGGCGATGTGGCGGCGGGCGGCGGAGACGACGTCGCCCAGAACCGCGGACGCGGTCTGCACGCCGCCGGCGCCGGCGCCGTAGAACATGAGCGAACCGGCGGCCTCGGCCTGCACGAAGACCGCGTTGTTGGCGCCGTGGACGCTCGCGAGCGGGTGGGAGCGCGGCACGAGCGCGGGGTAGACGCGCACGGAGATCGACTCGCCCTCCTCGCCCTCGTCCTCGGCGGCGAGGCGCTCGCACACGGCGAGGAGCTTGATCGCGTAGCCGGCGTGCCGGGCGGCGTCGATCATCGCCTTGTCCAGGCCCATGATGCCCTCGCGGTGCACCGCCGACAGGGGGACGGTCGTGTGGAACGCGAGGCTCGCGAGGATGGCGGCCTTCTGCGCGGCGTCGTAGCCGTCGACGTCGGCCGACGGGTCGGCCTCGGCGTAGCCGAGCGCCTGCGCCTCGGAGAGCACGTCGACGAGGTCGGCGCCCTCGGTGTCCATGCGGTCGAGGATGTAGTTCGTCGTGCCGTTGACGATGCCCATGATCCGCTGCACGCGGTCACCCGCGAGCGAGTCGCGCAGCGGCCGGATGATCGGGATCGCGCCGGCGGCGGCGGCCTCGTAGTAGACCTGCGCTCCGACCTGGTCGGCCGCCTCGAAGATCTCCGAGCCGTAGGTGGCCAGGAGCGCCTTGTTGGCGGTCACCACGTCGGCACCGGAGTTGATCGCCTGCATCAGGTACGTGCGGGCGGGCTCGATGCCGCCCATCAGCTCGATGACGATGTCGGCGCCGAGGATGAGCTCTTCGGCATCCGTCGTGAACAGGTCGCGCGGGAGGTCGGCGTCCCGGGGAGCGTCGAGGTCGCGCACGGCGATGCCGACGAGCTCGAGCGATGCGCCCGCCCGGTCGGCGAGCTCGTCGCCGTGCTTCAGCAGCAGCGCGGCGACCTGCGAACCCACGGCGCCGGCACCCAGCAGCGCCACCCGCAGTCGGCGATAGTCGCTCACGTGTCGTTCCGCTCGTTCATGTGGTTCTCCTCCGTGCTCGACGGGTCCACGCCGGCATCGCGCGCCAGCAGGTCGTCGATCGTCTCCCCGCGCACGATCACGCGGGCGCGCCCCTGCCCGACCGCCACGACGGGCGGTCTCGGGACGAAGTTGTAGTTGCTCGACAGGGCCGCGCAGTACGCGCCGGTCGCGGGGACGGCCAGCAGATCGCCGGGCGCCACATCGGCGGGCAGGTACTCCGCGTCGACGACGATGTCGCCCGACTCGCAGTGCAGTCCGACGACCCGGGACAGTGCCGGCGGAGCGGTGCTGACGCGGGAGGCGACGCGCGCCGAGTACTGCGCGCCGTAGAGGGCGGGCCGGGCGTTGTCGCTCATGCCGCCGTCGACGCTCACGTAGAGCCGCTCGAGGTCGTCGGACACGCGGACGGTTTTGATCGTGCCGACCTCGTAGAGCGTGACGCCGGCCTGCCCGACGATGGAGCGCCCCGGCTCGAAGGCGAGATCCGGAACCGGGATGCCGCGGCTCGCGCATTCGCGGGCGACGGCGTCGACGATCCCCGCCGCGAGCTTCTCGATGGGCGTCGGGTCGTCGGTGGAGGTATAGGCGATGCCGAAGCCGCCGCCGAGGTTGAGGACGGGCACCTCACCGCCCTCGAGCAGGTCCGCGTGCACCGCGACGAGCCGCGACGCGGACTCCTCGAAGCCCGCGGTGCCGAAGATCTGAGACCCGATGTGGCAGTGCAGCCCCACGAACGCTAGGCCGGGCGTCTCGCGGATACGGGCGACGACGGACGCTGCATCCGTCAGCGGGAAGCCGAACTTCTGGTCTTCGTGGGCCGTCGCCAGGAAGTCGTGCGTCTCGGCGTGCACGCCGCTGTTGACCCGCACGAGCACCGGCTGCTCCCGGCCGAGTCGCCGTGCGACGGCGGCGAGGCGATCGAGCTCGATCCAGCTGTCGAGGACGATCGAGCCCACGCCCACCTCGACGGCGCGCTCGAGATCGCGGACGGACTTGTTGTTGCCGTGATAGCCCAGTCGTGCGGGATCGGCGCCGGCGGCGAGCGCCACCGCCAGTTCGCCGCCGCTGCAGACGTCGACCGCGAGGCCCTCGTCCATCACCCAGCGCACCACGTCGGTCGACAGGAACGCCTTGCCCGCGTAGTAGATGCGCGCCCGCGACCCGTGCGCCGCGGTCGCGTCGGCGAACGCGGCCAGGGTGCGACGCGCGTGCGCGCGCACCTCGTCCTCGTCCAGCACGTACAGCGGCGTCCCGAAGCGCTCCACCAGCTGGTCGGCGGCGATCCCGGCGAGCGTGAGGATGCCGCGCTCGTCCCGTTCGGCGGATGACGGCCAGACGTTCGCCGTGAGGGCGTTGACGTCGTCCGGGCGGACGAGCCGTGCGGGCGCCGGGTGCGGGGAGGTCGGGGCGGACACGGGTGAGCCAATCGGTGGTGTCGGAAGCACGGGCGCCCGGATCACGGGCGGTGCGCCACGGCCGGTCGGATCACGCGCCGGGCACCCGTGAAGTCTAGGGCAACCGCGCCCGCGGACCCGGCAGACGGCCCGCCCGCCTCGGGCTCAGGCGCAGGTGCCGTTCGCCTGGAGCGCAGGGTCGGTGACGATCGCGCCGTCGATGTCGAGGTCGGCGATCACCCGATCGCCCGAGACCCGGATGCCGGTGAGCGTGACCCCCGCCGGGACGTACTGGCGGATGCACACGTCGTAGTCGCGCACGACGACGCCGGCGAGGTCTCCGAAGCGCTCGGTGAGGTCGCTCGCCGTCAGCTGCGCACCCGCCACCTCGAGCGAGACCGGGGACAGGGTGATGTCGCCGTCGGCGACTCCCGGCGTCAGCGAGATGCCGATTGGTATCGCCGCGCCGAACAGGTTCAGCTCGGTCGACGCGGTCACGTTCGGCTCGACGAGACCGACGGTCGCCGCCGGGAAGTCGGGGATCTGCTCGAGCAGCGCCTGCAGCTCAGGCGTGTCGAGCTGGATGGTCGCCGAGGCGCTGCGGGCCGCAGCATCCCCTCGCACGGGCACGCCCTGCGCGTGGACGACGACGTCGCCGGACAGCGCGCCGAAGGCGACGTCATCGGAGGCCACGGTCACATCGTCGAGCGTGCCCGAGATCAGCTGCGGCAGCACGGCGCCCGCGATGTCGACGTCGATCTGCTGGTCGGCGGGAAGCGAGAGCTGGGTGATCGCGCCCTGGCGGATCGTCTTGGTGACGATGTCGCGCGCGATCCACTCACCCACGAACCAGGCGCCGACCGCGAGCGCGGCCACGAGCAGCAGTCCGACGAGCCACGGCCAGGCGCGGCGGCGCGGTCGGGGCGCGCCCGACGAGGACAGCACCCACTGCGCGCGCGGATCCGGGAGAGGCTGCGTCTGCTGCGCGTCACTCATCAGGTCTCGATCCGTTCGCTCAGCACAGCCGTCCCCGGAGTGTCACATGCGCTCGGGCGCGCTCACGCCGAGCAGGTCGAGTCCGTTTCGCAGCACCTGTCCGGTGGCGTCGTTCAGCCAGAGGCGCGTGCGGTGCACGGCCTCGACGGGAGCGTCTCCGAGCGGGATCACGCGGCAGCTGTCGTACCAGCGGTGATACAGACCGGCGAGCTCCTCGAGGTAGCGCGCGACGCGGTGCGGCTCGCGCACCTCCGCGGCGAAGGCCACGATGCGCGGGAACTCCTGCAGCGCGCCGAGCAGCGCCGACTCCGTCTCATGGGTCAGCAGCTCGGGCGCGAACTCCGAGCGGTCGACCCCGGATGCCGCGGCGTTGCGTCCCACGTTGTGGGTGCGGGCGTGCGCGTACTGCACGTAGAAGACCGGGTTGTCGTTCGTGCGCTTGCGCAGGAGCTCGGGATCGAGCGTGAGGGGCGAGTCGGCGGGGTACCGGCCCAGCGAGTACCGCAGCGCGTCGGTGCCGAGCCACTCCCGCAGGTCGTCCATCTCGATGATGTTGCCGGCACGCTTGCTCAGCCGCGCGCCGTTGACCGACACCAGCTGCCCGATGAGCACCTCGATGTCGGCGTCGGGGTCGTCGCCCGCGGCGCCCGCGAGCGCCTTCAGCCGGTGCACGTAGCCGTGGTGATCGGCTCCGAGCAGATAGATCTTGTGCGCGAAGCCGCGGTCGCCCTTGTTCAGGTAGTACGCGGCGTCGGCGGCGAAGTAGGTGTACTCCCCGTTGGAGCGGCGGATGACCCGATCCTTGTCGTCGCCGAAGTCGGTGGTGCGCACCCACACCGCGCCCTCGTCCTCGAACACGTGCCCCTGAGCGACGAGACGGTCGACGGCCTCGTCGACGAGGCTCGGTCCGCCGTTGTCGCCCTTCGCGTGCAGCACCCGCTCGGAGAACCACACGTCGAAGTCGACGTTGAAGGCGGCGAGGGATGCCTGGAGCTCGCCGAGCTGCAGGGCGTATGCCGCGTCGCGCGCCGCCGCGACCTGCTCCTCATCGGGGAGGTCGAGGAGGTCGGGACGCTCGACGAGCACCCGCCGGCCGAGCTCGTCGATGTAGCCGCCGGCGTAGCCGCCCTCGGGGGTGGGCTCGCCCTTGGCCGCGGCGAGCACCGAGCGTCCGAAGCGCTCCATCTGCACGCCGGCGTCGTTGATGTAGAACTCGCGCGCGACGGTGGCGCCGCTGGCCTGGAGCAGGCGGCCGATCGAGTCGCCGAGAGCGGCCCAGCGGGTGTGGCCGATGTGGAGCGGGCCGGTGGGGTTCGCCGAGACGAACTCGAGGTTGATCGTGTTGCCGCGCTGCGACTCGTTGGATCCGAACGCCGCGCCCGCCTCGACGATGGTCTTCGCGAGCGCGCCGGCGGCCGCGGCATCCAGTGTGATGTTGATGAAGCCGGGTCCGGCGACGTCGACGGAGGCGATGCCGTCGACCTGCGCGAGGCCGGCCGCGATCTCGGCGGCGAACTCGCGCGGGTTGGCGCCCACGTTCTTGGCGAGCTTCAGCGCGGCATTGGACGCCCAGTCTCCGTGGTCACGGTTCTTCGGGCGGTCCAGGACCAGGTCGGCGGCGGTGAGCCCGGCGCTGGAACCCTGGCGTCGAGCCTCGGCCAGCGGCGTCACGACGGCGAGCAGGGCGGCGGAGAGGGCTTCGGGGTCCATAACCGGTCCAGTCTAGTTCGGCCGCCTCCGGCTCCCCTGAACGGGCGCCAGGGCCACCGGCAGGTCAGGCGATCTGCACCAGCGACGTGAAGTCGTCGGCGACGGTCTCGTCGGCCTCGGCTTCGGAGTCGCGCGCGGGGTCGTCGGCGTCGTCGGGCACGGTCCACGCGTCGACGCGCATGTGCGGCATCGCGACGTGACCACCGTGATAGCTGAGGAAGGCGCAGTCGGCGGCATCCCGTCCCGTGGCGATGCGCACGAGGCTCCGGCGGTCGGCCAGGCGGGTCGCATCGAGCACGTACCAGGCGCCGTCGTGGTACGCCTCGGCGACGGCGTGGAAGTCCATCGGACGCAGGCCCGGCGCGTAGCACGCGGCGTAACGGGCGGGCATGTCCATGGCCCGCAGCAGGGCGATCACGACGTGCGCGTAGTCGCGGCAGACGCCTTGCCCGGTCATGAGGGTGGTCACCGCGCTGTCGGTGCCCATGCTGAGCCCCGGCGTGTAGGTGACGCTCGCGGACACGAAGTCCGAGACCGCGGCGATGAGCTCGTGACCGCCGAGGCCGCGGAACTGCCGGCGGGCCTGCGAGAACACCTCGTCGGACTGGCAGTAGCGGCTGGGACGCAGATAGGTGATGGCTTCGAGATCGCTCGTGCGGATGCTGGCAGCAGGCCCGTCGACCACCGCCTCGTAGCGCACCTCGAGGCGGCCGGCCTCCCCGGTGAGGCGGTGGAGGCGGCTGCCGGACTGGTCGACGATCTCGGTCGGGGTGTACTCGCGATCGCCCTGCGTGAAGGTCAGGATCTCGCGCGACAGCGGCACGGGCTGGGCCGTCGCGATCGAGAAGATGAGGTCGACCGACGCGCCCAGCTCGAGGTCCAGTTCAGCGGTCACGACGCGTTGCACCGGAGTATCCTCGCACGCCGCGAGCCGCCCCCGGACCGCGATCCCGGCACCGTGCCGCGACGCGCCCCGGGCCCCTCACTCCGCCGGTCGTCGCAGGGATGTCACCAGCCTCCGCGGGTGGGCGTGTGACCCTCCCGCGCGTCCTCCGGCATGGTCATCTCGGCACGCACGCCGAGCAGCCGCACGGGCCGCTCCGGCTCCATCCGATCGACGAGTTCGCGCACGCGCGCGGCCACCTCCGCTCGATCGGAGGTGACCGGGATCTTCTTCGTGAAGACCTTCGTGGTGAAGGGCGCGTAGCGCACCTTCAGCGTCAGTCCGACGACGGGCCGCCCCTCGGCGGTCACGTCCGCCCACACGGCGTCGAAGAGGTCATCGACGGCGGCGAGGACCTCGGCGCGCTCGGCGAGGTCGACCGGGTAGGTCGTCTCGCGCGAATGCCCCCGGGCGACCCAGGGCGTGTCGTCGACGACCGCCGTGCCTCCGCCCTGGCCGAGCAGGCGGTACCACGGCCCCATCTTCGGGCCGAACTCGGCCACCAGAGCGGCGTCGTCGGCCTCCGCCAATTGCGCCACCGTCTCCACGCCGAGACCCGCGAGCCGCGCCGACACCTTCTTGCCGACGCCCCACAGATCGATCGTCGGCCGCGCGCCCATGACGCCGAGCCACGTGTCGGCCGTGAGCCGGAACACGCCGGCCGGCTTCCCGAAGCCGGTGGCGACCTTCGCCCGCACGAGCGTGTCGCCGATGCCGACCGAGCAGTGCAGACGCGTGCGCTCGAACACCTCGGCCTGCAGCGCCCGGGCCGACGCCTCGGGGTCGGCAACGGTCAGCCCCACGAACGCCTCGTCCCAGCCCAGCACCTGCACGACCGCTCCGGGGTGCGCGCGCAGCGTCGCCATCACCTCGTCGGAGGCCGCCTCGTAGGCCTCGCGGTCGACGGGGAGGATGACGGCGTCCGGCACCTTCCGGGCGGCGAGCCGCAGCGGCATCCCCGATCCGACGCCGAACGCGCGCGCCTCGTAGGACGCCGTGGACACCACGGCACGCTCCCCGGGCTCTCCTCGTCCGCCCACGATCAGGGGCCGGCCGGCGAGCTCGGGTCGCCGCTGCACCTCGACGGCGGCGATGAACTGGTCGAGGTCGACATGCAGCACCCACGGGCGCGTCGCGTCGCTCATGGGGTCAGTCTGCCCGCAGCCTCCGACGCCCTCCACCCCCGCTCGGTCACGCGACACGCCGTCAGCGCGCTCCATCCCGCGACACACCTCGCGACGGACCGCGCGCCGCGGCACGTCGCAACCGGTCCCCGGCGGCGCGGTGCGGCATCCTGAGTCCGACGGGACGTCTCGAGACGATGCCCGTCGTCAGGGGGAAGGGGATCCGATGGGTGAGCGCAGGCGATCGAATCGCAGCAGCGGACGGGTTGCGCGCCACGGGTACGCCCTCGTGACGATCACGGCGCGCGATGCCAACGGGTTCGTCCACCAGTACGACGAGGTCGAGACGTCGGTCGGCGCCCTGCACGAGGCCGTGGCGATCATGCAACTGAAGTCGACGGCCATGGAGGCCTCGCACGAGGAGCTGCGTCAGGCCTGACCGACGGCTCTGACGGCGGCGCTCTGAGGTCAGGCCGACGCGCGCGCCCGACCGGCGTCGAACGCCGGGACCCAGGTCGAACGCCGTCGCGGCTGACGACGCACCAGCTGCGCGCACGCATCCAGCAGTGACCGGATCGCCGCCGCCGTGATGTCGTCCCGCATGTCGTCTCCTGCTGCTCCTGTGCCGCAGTGTGCGGCCGCGGCTTCATTCAACCCGAGGCGACGCGCGCCGATCGGCCCTTGACGATCGCGGGAACGTATGCATGCGCATACGAAGTTCGCCCCGTGTCCGAGGCGGCGAATGACAGCACACCGCCGCGCCTCTGGCAAGGCCCGGTCATCGAGGCGTCGCGCGTTGTTGAGTGGAACTCACCGATCCAAGGAGAAGCCATGACGCAGATCATCGAGACCATCGACGTCGACGTGCCGGTCACGACGGCGTACAACCAGTGGACCCAGTTCGAGTCCTTTCCGCACTTCCTCGACGAGGTCGAGTCGATCACCCAGACGAGCGACACGCAGACCCACTGGGTCGTGAAGATTGCCGGTCAGGTGCGCGAGTTCGACGCCGAGATCACCGAGCAGCACCCCGACGAGCGCGTCGCCTGGAACTCCACCGGCGGCGACACCGACCACGCGGGCGTCGTCACGTTCCACAAGCTCAGCGACACCACCAGCCGCGTGACCGTTCAGCTCGACTGGAAGCCCGAGGGCTTCCTCGAGACGCTCGGGTCGGTCGTCGGCGTCGGCCAGCACGCCGTCAAGAAGGACCTCGAGAACTTCAAGGAGTTCATCGAGAAGAAGGGCACGGCGACCGGCGCCTGGCGCGGAGACGTCGAGGCCTGATCCTCCTCACGAAGCGCCCGGCACCTCGCGTGCCGGGCGCTTCGTCGTTGCCGGTGGTCGTGAGGACGATCGGATGCCGCGGCCACCGGATGGCCACCGTCGCGTCACCTCCCAGTCACCCTTTCGGCGCGCTGCCGTCGACCTGATGCCTGTTACCTGGGGAAGCCCTCTGCAGCCGTCCCCACGGCTTCCCCCAGCGACAGGACTCCCCATGAACAACCGGACCATGCGGCGCGTGCGCGCCGCCCTGGCCCTCACCGCCACCTCGGCCGCGCTCGTCGGCCTTGTCGGCCTCGCCGCCCTCCCGGCGTCGGCGGCCAGCCCCGACGACGCGACCGAGCACGGCGGCGCCGCCCGCCACGACGCCGACATGACCCGGATGCTGAGCGACTCGATCAAGGGCGGCCCCGCCAAGAACGTCATCCTCCTCATCGGCGACGGCATGGGCGACTCCGAGATCACCGTCGCGCGCAACTACGCCGAGGGCGCCGGCGGCACCTTCGCGGGAATCGACGCCCTCCCGATCACCGGCTCGTACGTGCACTGGGCCGTCGATGCGGCGGGGAAGCCCAACTACGCGTCGGAGTCGGCATCCACGGCCTCCGCCTGGTCGACGGGCACGAAGACGATCAACGGGCGCCTCAGCGTCGACTACTCGGGCGAGCTGGGCGTGCCGCAGGCCACGCTGCTCGAGATCGCGAAGGCGAACGGTCTCAAGACCGGCAACGTCTCGACGGCCGAGATCCAGGACGCCACGCCCGGCGCCGAGGTCGCCCACATCTCCAAGCGCGGCTGCTTCGGACCCGTCGACACCACGGCGAACTGCCCGGCCGAGTCGGTCGAGGCCGGCGGCCTCGGCTCGATCAGCGAGCAGCTCCTCAACGTGCGCCCCGATGTGACCCTCGGCGGCGGCGCCGAGACCTTCGGGGAGACCGCCGTCGCCGGCCCGTGGGCCGGCAGGACGCTCTTCGAGCAGGCGGACGCGCGCGGCTACCAGCTCGTCGATGACGCGGCAGGACTAGCGGCCGTCACCACGGCCGACGCCGACCAGCCGGTGCTCGGCCTGTTCGCACCGAACAACTTCCCGACCCGCTGGGTCGGACCCGAGGCGACCGATCTCACCAACGGCGGCGACCTTCCGGCTCCCGTCGCGTGCACCGAGAACCCGGAGCGGCTCGACACCGGCGTCTCCCTGGCCGCGCTGACCGACAAGGCGATCGACCTGCTCGACAACGAGAAGGGCTTCTTCCTCCAGGTCGAGGGCGCGAGCATCGACAAGCAGGACCACGCGGCCAACGCCTGTGGTCAGATCGGCGAGACGGTCGACCTCGACGAGGCCGTCCAGGTCGCGCTCGACTTCGCCAAGACCGACGGCGACACGCTCGTCGTCGTCACGGCCGATCACGCGCACACGAGCCAGATCGTCGGCTCCGCCATCCCCGGACTGAACACCCACCTGCTCACCGCCGAAGGCCAGCCGATGATCGTCGCCTACGGCACGTCGGCCGCGGGTGGCTCGCAGCAGCACACGGGCGCCCAGGTGCGCATCGCCGGCTACGGACCGGGCGCGGCGAACGTCGCCGGCCTCAGCGACCAGACCGACCTGTTCTTCACCTCGGCGAACACGCTGGGCCTGAACCAGGACCTCGCCTCCCTCAGCGCGGCCGCCACCCTCGCCGCGCCGGCCGAGGTGCTGCCCGGTGCGACCTACACGGTCACCGCGTCCGGGCTGAACGCCGACTGGCAGGTGCGGGGAGCCGATGACCTCGGACAGCAGGACGTGCTGCGGGGCACCGCCTCGTTCCAGGTCACCGCTCCCGCCGAGCCGGGTACGCAGACCGTCACGCTGACCGGTGTGCAGACCGGTGTGGTGCTCACCGCCGACGTCACCGTCTCGGCCGCGGCGCCGGTCGACCCGGCGCCCACCGCGAGCGCCACTCCGCCGGCAGCCGCCGCGGGCACCGGCTCGGGCAGCAGCACCGGCAGCCTGGCCACCACCGGCACGTCCGTGCCGTTCGCACTGGGCGGCATCGCTCTGGCCCTCGTGGCCGGCGGCGCCTACCTGGTGATCCGTCGCCACCGTCGCGGCCCCGCCCTGTCGCACAATTGAATCCCCGGAAGGCGGTGCGTGCCGGTGACGGCGCGCACCGCCTTCCGCGTGCCCGCGGGTGCCGGGCGTGAGAGAGGATGGCGCCTGTGCAGCAGGGAGCCGTGGGCGCGGTACGCGCGGTCGACATCGACGGGGTCGCGCTCGTCGAGAAGCGCCTGAGCGACCCCGTCCGCCACCATACGGAGGTCCGCGCGCTCCGGGCGGCCGCCGCCCGCGGACTCCCCGTTCCACGCATCGTGTCGGAGTCGCCGGGCATCATCCTCATGACGCGGATGCCGGGCGAGCGCCTCGACGCGTCGACCGCCGACCTGCGCAACGAGCGCCTGGCGGCCTCGATGCCGCTGCTGCGGCTCCTGCACACCTCTTCCCCTCCCGCCGGTCTCGCACCCGCGCCGGATGACGAACTCCTCGTGGCGCGCTACCGCGACGCCGGCGGACCGCCCCTGCCGCTGGAGATCCTCGCCCCGCAGGCTCCCGCGTTCTGCCACGGCGACTGGACGGACGGCAACGCGCTCGCGATCGGTGCAACGATCACCGCCGTGCTCGACTGGGAGGCCGCGCACGTCGGCGATCCGCTGCGAGAGCTCGCGCGCGCGGCCTGGGGTGCCTCGCGGAAGGACCCGCGCTCCTTCGACATCATGGTCGACGCCTACGGCGCCGACCGCGCCGACGTGCGCGCCTGGACGCCCATCGTCGCTGCGGAGCTCTGGCTCTGGTTCGCCGAGGCCGGTCCGCCCGAGTACCACGCGGCGCTCACACGACAGCTCGAGTTCGGACGAGTCGACTGAGGCGGTTACACCTTCGCCCGGAGAGAAGCAAGGGTCTCGGAGAAGCAGGAGAAGTGGACTGACACTCGCGACAAGAGGTGTCCCCAGAAGTGCAGAGCCGCACGGCCGGGGCCCGCCGCGACCGAAAGGGCGACCACATGTACGGCAGCCACTCCCCTCGCCGGATGCCGGGACGATGAGCGCCACGCTCCGGCCCTCCCCGACCACCGTCGAGGAGGGCGAGGCCTCCGCACGCGCGCTTCTCCCCGGCGGACGCCGCGGCAGGTTCCGCCGCCCGCGTGTGAAGCAGCACTACAACAAGCGCGAAGCCCTCGCCGGCTACCTGTTCATCTCACCCTGGATCATCGGCTTCCTCGTCTTCACCGCCGGGGCGATGATCTACAGCCTCTACATCTCGTTCAGCAGCTACAACCTCGCCACGAACCGCGCGCGCCCCGTCGGGCTGGCGAACTACGCCGAGCTGTTCCAGGACCCGCGCGTGGGGGTCTCCCTCGCGAACACGCTGTTCTACGCCGTGATGGCCGTGCCGCTCGAGATCGCGTTCGCCCTCGCTCTGGCCCTGCTGCTCAACCGCGTCGGCCGCGGCGCGGGCGTCTTCCGCACGCTGTTCTACCTGCCGAAGATGACCCCGGCCGTCGCGACGGCGGCGATCTTCTTCCTCCTGCTCAACGGCAACACGGGGGCCATCAACCAGTTCCTGCGCCTCTTCGGCATCGCCGGGCCGCAGTGGCTCGTCGACCCCGCGTGGGTGAAGCCGAGCATCGTGATCATGGCGCTGTGGACCGTCAGCGGAACGATGGTCATCTTCCTGGCGGCGCTGAAGAGCGTGCCGACAGAGCTCTACGAGGTCGCCTCGCTCGACGGCGCCGGCGCCGTGCGGAAGTTCTTCTCGATCACCCTGCCGATGATCTCGGGGGCGATGTTCTTCAACGTCATCGTGCTGACCATCGCCGCGTTCCAGGTCTTCGACCAGGCCTACCTGCTCTTCTGGCGGGATCAGAGCAACGCCTCGCCCGAAGCATCCCTCTTCTATGCCATCTACCTCTTCCAGCAGGCCTTCCGCGAGTTCAACTTCGGCTTCGCGGCGGCGATGGCCTGGCTGCTGTTCGTCATCATCATGGCGATCACGGTCATCCAGGTGCGGTTCGGCAATCGGTTCGTCTACTACGAGGGAGACCGCTGATGGCTCTGACACGTGAGACGCCGGGTGTCAGCGAGCCGATGCCCGAGATGGCGCTGGCTGCATCGCCCGCGCCGACGCGAGCGCGCAGGCGACCCCGCGCGCCGCAGACGTTCATCGGCCGCTTCGTGCTCACCGTGATCCTGCTCGGGTTCTCGCTGCTGTTCCTTTATCCCTTCGCGTGGCTGCTCGCGGCGAGCTTCAAGCCCCGGGGCGAGGTGTTCGACAACTCGCTGATCCCCCGCACCTTCACCCCCGAGAACTACGTCGAGGTCTGGAATCAGCTGCCGCTGCTGTCGTGGATGTTCAACAGCGTGGCCATCGCGCTGCTGGCCGCCATCGCGGTGTCGATCTCGAGCTCGATCGTCGCGTTCGGCTTCGCGTACTTCCGCTTCCCCGGGCGCAAGCTCCTGTTCGGCCTCGTCCTGGCCACGATGATGCTCCCCGGCGCGGTGACCATGGTGCCGATCTACCTGATCTGGAAGGAGACGGGGATGCTGGGCACCTGGGTGCCGCTGTGGGGCATGAACCTCTTCGGATCGGCGTTCTACATCTTCCTTCAGCGCCAGTTCTTCCTCGGTCTCCCGCGCGAGCTCTTCGAGGCCGCCCGGATCGACGGCGCGAACTACTGGACGATGTTCTGGCGGATCGCGATGCCGCTGTCCATCCCGTCGTTCATCATCGTGTTCCTCTTCGAGTTCCAGGCGAGCTGGAACAACCTTCAGGCGTCCCTGATCTACCTGAACGCCGGTTCGGTCGACGGCTTCACGGCGCCGCTCGGCATCGCCTACGCCATGACCAAGTACAGCCCGACCGCGGGCGGTCAGGGCGACTACCAGTACGTGATGGTCGCATCGCTGATCATCACGGTCCCCATGCTCATCCTGTTCGCCTTCGGCCAGCGCTACTTCATCGAAGGAGTCGCGACCCAGGGGCGGAAGGGATGACCCGGCGCCCGTCCCGGCGCCGCGCCCGCGGAGCACGACTCCTGCGGGCACGACACGAGAGGAACAGCACATGAACAAGCGAGTGACCGGGGTGGTGCTGATCGCAGCATCCGCCGTCGTCCTTTCCGGATGCGCGGGAGGCGGAGGAAGCGACGTCGCAGCCGACGTCGACTTCGCCGCCGAGCCCAGCGGCACCGTCTCCGCCTGGGGATTTGAGAACGCGGACGACGTGGGCACGGCCCGCCTCGACTACGCCGCCGCGCAGCTGTCCGGCGTGCAGGTCGACCTCGACGCCACCGCCTTCGACGCGCAGAAGTTCACCACGCGACTGGCCAGCGGCGACGTGCCCGACGTCGTGCAGATGGACCGCCGCTACGTCACCCAGTACGCCGCGCAGGACCTCATCATGCCGTTGGATGCCTGCTTCACCGCGCACGACGTCACCCCCGACGATCACTGGTACCCGTCGGTCGTCGACGACGTGCGCTACAAGGACGCCGTCTGGGCGGTGCCGCAGTTCTACCAGCCGCCGGCCATCCTGCTGAACAAGACCGTGATGGCCGAGGCCGGGGTCACCAGCGACGAGATCGACACCTCGCAGCCCGACAAGCTCCTGGGCGCCATCGCGAAGATGTACCAGGCCTCCGGCGGCGTCCCGACGCGGCTCGGCTTCGACCCGGTCGCGACCGGTCAGGCGAGCCTGTGGGTGCTCGGACTCGGCGGACAGCTCAGCGACGCCGACGGCGCGCCCACGCTCGACGCCCCGGGGAACGCGGCAGGCATCGATCTGCTGAAGCAGATCACCGATGCCCAGGGCGGCTTCGCCTCGGTGAAGAGCTTCACCGATTCGTTCGACACGTTCGGCGACAACAACCAGTTCGTCGCCAACCAGGTCGGCGCGCAGGTGAACGCCCAGTGGTACCCGAACGTGCTGTCGCCGTACGTCGGCCAGATCGACATCGAGGCGGTGCCCTTCAAGGACGCCGACGGCAAGCCGTTCTCGGTCGCCGGCGGCTCGGCGTTCGTGATCCCGGTCGGCGCGGAGAACCCGGCCGCGGCCTGCGCGTGGATGGTGGACGTCACCAGCGACGACGCGTGGGCGGCAGCCGGCGAGGCGCGAGGCGCCACGCGCGCAGAGGACGGCGGGATCAACACGGGGCTGTTCACCGGCTCCCCGTCCGCCGACCAGGCGATCCGGGAGAAGTGGGTCACCGACTCCGGTGACGCCGGCTTCGACCAGGTCATCTCGACGTACTACGACGTCGTGGACTACGGAACGACGTTCGGCTCCTCCCCCGCCGGACAGGCGATCCAGAGCGAGCTGAACAACGCCGTGACCGCGGCGCTACTCGGAGACAAGACGACCGAGCAGGCGCTGGCCGACGCGCAGAGCGCCGCGATGCGCGCCTACGAGAACGCCACCGCGGGCGGCTGAGGGGCAAGATGAGAGGGCCGGGCGGATGCTGCCGCCCGGCCCGCAGCATCCGTCCCCCAGGAGAGCACGTGACCGCGCACGCATCATCCGAACCGACGCAGGCCACCGAGGCCTTCCTCCGGACCCGCGACCAGGTACTCGGCTTCGGCGGTGACGTCGACCGGGCCGTCCGGGAATTCCGCTGGCCGCAGTTCGACGGGGCGTTCAACTGGGCCTCGGACTGGTTCGACGCGATGGCCGACGGCAACGAGCGACCGGCGCTCGTCATCGTCGAGGACGACGGCCGCGTCGCGCGGTACTCCTTCGACGACATGTTCCGGCGGTCCCACCAGGTCGCCGCGTGGCTCGCGCAGCAGGGCGTCGGACGCGGCGACGCGGTGCTGCTCATGCTCGGCAACCAGGTGGAGCTGTGGGAGTCGATGCTCGCCGTCATGCGACTGGGGGCCGTGCTGATGCCGACGGCGACCGCGATCGGCCCGTCCGACCTCGTCGACCGCGTGGAGCGCGCCTCGGTGCGCCACGTCATCTGCAACCCCGAGGATGCCGCGAAGTTCGCCGACGTGCCGGGCGACTACACGCGGATCAGCGTCGGCGACGTCGACGGCTGGCTGCAATTCGCGGACGCCTACGACGGCCCCGACGACGTACGTCTCCCCCACCCGGGCACCGCTCCGCATGACCGGCTGCTGCTCTACTTCACGTCGGGCACGACGTCGCGCCCGAAGCTGGTCGAGCACTCACAGGTGTCGTACCCGGTTGGGCACTTCAGCACGCTCTATCTGCTCGGCATCCGTCCGGGCGACGTGCACCTCAACATCTCCTCCCCCGGCTGGGCGAAGCACGCGTGGTCGTGCTTCTTCGCGCCGTGGATGGCAGAGGCGACAATCCTCATCTACAACTACGGGCGATTCGACGCCGCGGCGCTCATCGAGAAGATCCGCGAGCACCGCGTCACGACGTTCTGCGCGCCGCCCACCGTCTGGCGGATGCTCATCAACGCCGACCTCTCCGGCGGCGGCGGCGACCTGCGCGAGGTGATCGGAGCGGGCGAGCCGCTCAACCCGGAGGTCATCGAGCAGGTTCGCTCGCACTGGGGCCTCGACATCCGCGACGGCTACGGCCAGACCGAGACCACCGCGCAGATCGGCAACCCACCCGGCATGCCTCTCAAGGTCGGATCAATGGGCCGACCGCTCCCCGGCGTGCCCGTGGTGCTCGTCGACCCGGTCAGCGGCGAGCGCATCGAGGGTGCGGGCGAGGGTGAGATCTGCCTCGACCTGTCGCAGCATCCGGTCAATCTCATGCCGGGCTACCTCGACGATGCGGAACGCAACGCGCAGGCCATGGCCGGTGGTTTCTACCACACCGGTGACGTGGCGACCCGGGACGCGGACGGCTACATCACCTTCATCGGCCGGACCGACGACGTGTTCAAGTCGTCCGACCACAAGATCAGCCCGTTCGAACTGGAGTCGGCCCTCATCGAGCACCCCGGCGTGGTGGAGGCCGCCGTCGTCGCCGCCCCCGACGCGGTGCGCCTCAACGTGCCGAAGGCGTACGTCACGCTCGCCTCGGGTTGGCAGCCGGATGCGGCGACGGCCGAGGACATCCTCCGCCATGCCCGCCGGCACCTCGGCGCGCACCAGCGTGTGCGCCGCATCGAATTCGCCGAGCTCCCCAAGACGATCTCGGGCAAGATCCGCCGCGTCGAGCTGCGTCAGCGCGAGGAGGAGCTCGCCGAGACACCGCGCGACCAGCGCGGTGAGTGGCGCGACAGCGACTTCCCGGAGCTGACCGGGCGCTGATCGAGTGGGCGCGCCCGACGCCGACTCCCGTCACGCGCCTTTCGCTCTGCAAAGGGAATGGGCGTAGCGTTGCTTGACCCTACGAGTGTGGGCGGATGAAGGGCTCCCCTATGTCAGGCAGCAAGGCACGCGCGTCGAAGAAGACCTCCAAGAAGCAGAAGTCGTCGAAAAAACACGAGAAGGATGCGGAGAAGGCTCTCGCCGCCGCGGGTGATGCGGTGGCGACCGCGCGGAAAGCCGTCAAGAAGTCCCGAGGGAAGCTTCGGAAGCGAGCCGCGAAGCTGACACGGCGAGCGGAGCAGCTGGCGAAGAAGCATGCGGCCGCACAGCGGAAGGCAGAGGAGGCCGAGGAAGCTCTGTCCACCGTCATCGCATCGCCCACGGGAGAGACCTCTGACACCACCTCTTCGGCACCCGACGCGGTCACCGAAAACGGTGCCGGCGCCCCTGCGCCCGATCACGAGGTGGACGACCTCACGCCACCCCTTCCCACACCCGAGCCGGCGCCCGCGACGTTGATCGAGCTGCGGCGCCAGGCGAAGGAGAAGAAGATCCCCAAGTACTACCGGCTGGCGAAGGCGGATCTGATCGCCGCGCTGGACGCCGCTCAGACCTGAGCGCGGTGGCGCCGCACGGCGGCGCGGTTGGCGCAGCGCACCGAGCAGTAACGCTGACGGCCGTTGCGCGTGACATCCACGACGACCGCGCGGCACGGCTCGGCCGCGCACCGTCCGAGCCGATGCATCCCGCGCGTCACCAGGTGCAGCGACGTCCCGACCGAGATGACCGCCGCGAGCACGCGAGGCAACGCGTCATCGCTGTCGCGGTAGTGCAGGTGCCACCCCTCGCCGTCGTGGTTCGTCAGGCGCGGATACGCGGCCGCGGCGGCCATCTGCGTGTTGAGCAATCCGGCCCTGGCGTCGGGGTCGGGCTCGTCGACGATGCGCAGCCAGTCGTCGATGACGGCGCGGGTGCGGGTGTGATCGTCAGACGCCACCGGGAACCGCATCGTCATGCCCTTCTCGATCGTGCGCTCCTCGATTCCCGCGCGATCGCTCGGCCAGTCGTTTGCGAGCGAGGCGGCGAGCAGCACGGCGTACTCCCCGTAAGGGTTGAGATGCATAAGGGCATTACATCACGCTGGGTGCATGACCGCCCCCAGCACCCTCTCGTCGCCCGTCGCAGCATCCCTCCACGAACACGCGTGGGTCACCGAGTCGACGCACGCGACGAGCGCAGGCCGCGTCCGCTACGTGCGCTGCATCGCGTGCCCGGCGCGGCGCATCGACCTCGACCCGGTCGCCTCTTCCCCTCCTGCGGCGATCACGCAGATCGTGGGTGAGGCTGGACGACGGTGACGGCATTGCCGTCGGGGTCTTCGAAGGTGCCGACCGTCACGGAGCTCACGTCGACCGCGTCGATGGGGAAATCCTGCGTGGCGAAGGTCATGCCCATGCGCTCCAGCGACTGAGCGAAGGCGGCGATGTCCTCGACGTTGATCGTCACCAATCCGCCGCCGGCGCGTGCGGCGTCCTCGCGGAGCTGCAGCGTGCCGTGCTCCGGCACGCGGTCGCGCGTCAGGTAGTAGTCGGCGATGGCGGGCGCGGGACGCGCATCGGGTTCCCGTCCGAGCACCCGCCCGTACCAGTCGATCGCGTCCGCCAGCCGGCGAACGG
Source organism: Microbacterium jepli (assembly GCF_047237905.1). Lineage (NCBI taxonomy): Bacteria > Bacillati > Actinomycetota > Actinomycetes > Micrococcales > Microbacteriaceae > Microbacterium > Microbacterium jepli. The sequence goes on from NZ_JBDFLW010000005.1 coordinate 2,522,409, forward strand.
GGAGGCCTGCGAACACCGTGAGAGCCGAAATCTCCGCCATGACCCGCAATCTAGCGCGCCGGGTCCCTTCGCGCCTCCCCTTCACCGCTCGCGCGGAGGACCCTCTGCAGCGCGTCATAGGCGGGCGTCGGCCTTCCGTCGTCGAAAAGGAGGTCGTGACCCTGCTGGGGGGCGCCGTCGCCGTCGATAGACCAGTCGTACCTGTCGTCGACGCCCCATGTCGTGTACGACACGCAGACCGGTGACCGCAGACAGGTCTCGAGGACCGCGGCGTACTGCTCCGCCTGCACGTCCTGACCCTCGGCGTCGGGGACGTCGTTCTCGGAGATGCGAGCGATGAGACCGGCGTCCTCGACGTGGCGGAACGTCGCCGCGAGGTCTTCGACGGAGATCGCATCCGTGTCGAGGTCGTAGACGTGGGCCTGCAGGCCGACGCCGTCGATGTGACCGCCCCGTTCATTCGTGTCGAGGGCGAGCTCCAGCAGTGCGTCCTGACGGGGGCCCGGCACGTCGGCACCGTTCTCGTTGATGAACTGCCTGATGCTCGGGTCGGCTGCGTGCACAGCCCGGGAGACGGCCACCGGGTATTCCGCTCCGAAGACGCGGTACCAGATGTTCTCCTGCAGGCTCGTCCCCTGATCCACGTCGAAAGGTTCGTTCACGACGTCGAGCGACGTCAGCCGCCCGGCGAAGTGGGTGACGACGGTGGTGATGTAGTCGAGCAGGATGTCGGCGCTGCCCCGGCGCTCCTCCACCGTGCCGGCCGGGAGTTCCCGCATCCACGCAGGCATCGCCTCGCTGAACGCGATGGTGTGACCGTGCACGGCGATCCCCTTGCTGCGCGCGAGGTCGACGATGGCGTCGGCCTCCTGGAAGGTGTACTCACCGCGCCGCGGCGACAGTGCCTGCGGCTTCATCGCGTTCTCGATGGTGAGCGCACCGAAGTCACCCACGACGTGGCCGGCGTAGTCCGGATCCGATGCGAGCGGCCCGAGGGCGACGGCGGCGCCGATCAGGAAGCCGGGGCGAGACCGTTCCGCGAGAGTCTGCAGACCATTCGGGCGCGGTTCGGCGTCGACCACGACCGGACCGGCGGCGGACAGCGCGTCGCCGTCCAGGCCGGCGGCGGTGAGCGAACGGACGGCGAAAGAGCCTTCTTCGCTCGACAGACCCAGCCAGATCTCGCCCGAGCGGAAGACGTCGCCGAGCGGCAGAGAGGACAGCGTCTCATCACCGACGGCCACGTCGATCCGGCCCGCGATGCGGCTCAGGGAGAACTCCGTCTCCGCGTCGGGAACCGTCACGTGCTCGACCTCGGCCGGCTGCGGATCCGTCGCGTCCTCAGAGGGCGAGCCGTCGAAGACGTCGATGCGGAGATCATCGCCACGGAGCGTGAGCCGCACTCCCGCAGGCTCGATGCGGAACTCGTCAGCGATCACCGGCGGGGTGTCGTAGACAGCGATCGCGGCGTCGCCCTCCACGTCCGACAGCGACGCCCGCAGGAGGAAATCCCCTGCCGTCGTCAGATGCGTCCCCGCGAGGTTGACGGGCGGATCGGGCTGACCTCCCCCGCCGTCCTGCTCGACGATGCTGAGACCGGTCGCCGCCACCCGCAGACGATCACCGTCCTGCGCGACCCCGGCCGCGTGGCTCCAGTCCTGCTCCAACAGGTCGATGACGGCAGCCTGCTGACGTGAAGGGCTCACGGCCGTACAGCCCGTGAAGAGGAGCAGGAAGCCCACGGTCGCCGAGCTCGCGACCCGCCGCGAAGCAGAGGAAGACGACGCCATCAGCACCCGTCGATCACGCGCACGCGGACGTGGACGAAGACGGGCGGGCTCATGAAGAGGAGTATGCAGCAGCGAAGGGCGGAACTCCGCCGCCGACGCGGAGCAGCGTGTCCGCGAAGCGGCGCCCGATGAGCTGGTGGGCCTCTCCGTCGGGATGCAGTCCGTCCTTCGGCGGCAGCCTGGATGCGTCGTCGGAGCCGAACAGGTGGAGTCCGTTCAGGTAGTGCAGGTGAGGGTCTGCGGACCGTCGCTCGACGACCGACGCCAGCTCCCGGCGGATGACCTGGAGAGTCAGGGCGCCGGCCGCGACGTCTCCTGGGTCACCGGTCGCGATGAATCCCACCTGATCGGTGCCGATCGTCGCCGGATCGAATGCGCCCGGTCCGGGTGTCGTCTCGTGGATTCCGGTGAAGACCGGCGAGACGAGCACGAGCGGTGTGTGCGGATGGCCGTCGCGGATCGTGTCGAGGAACCCGTGGACGGCGGGCACGAACGCTCGCAGCCGCATGGCGTCGGCGTTCACGACGTTGATGCCCAGGGCCACGCTGATGATGTCCGCGGGACTGTCCCTGATGACCCGGGCCATGAAGGGCTCCGCCATCGCGCTTCCGCCGAAGCCGAGATTGCGCAGGTCGACGCGCGCGAACCGGGCGGCGACGGCGGGCCAGGTGTCACTGGGCGCGGCGGCATTCGATCCCTGACTGATGGAGGAGCCGTGGTGCATCCAGACGGGCAGTGCCTCGTGCACGGGGACGAGCGGGGCGTCGGATCGGAGGGCGACGAGGTCGACCGTCTCGTTGTGCGGCAGCCAGATCTCGATGCGCTTGTCGGGCGCCGGGAGCCCTGTGAAGACGCTCACGTGCGAGGTGCCGGGGACGAATCCCGTGGTGCCGTCGCTGAGATCGACGGTGACCGCGTCACCGCCGCAGAGCGTGTCGCGCGCCTGGAACTCGCCGTCGACGAAGAGGTCGACGCAGCCGCGGGCGCGGTCAGCGCCCCGATACACGACCCGCGTGGGATGGACCGTCAGCTCGATCCGCTGTGCTGTGGAGCGGAACGACAACCGGATGCCGGACGGCTGCGATTCCACCATCAACAGCTGGGGATCCGGGAACTGCTCGCGCACCCAGGAGGGAAGGCGGTGCGGACGGAGTCCGTGTGCCGCCGGTTCGAGGATCGCCCCGCCGCGGAACAGCGCCGGTTCGATGGGGGTGCTGATCATCACGCTGCGGCTCCCCACGACGCGAACGCACCGTCGAGCATGTCGATGGTGCGTCGCCACGACTCGTCGACGTCGTGATCGCGATGGTCGAAGGCCCCCGTCCGCTCCAGACCGATGAACCCCCCGATGGCCGCACCGGCCACCCGCACGGCGTGCACGGCATCCTCATCGGCGAGTCGGTAGCCCCGGAGGACGGCAAGGGCGAGCGTCGCGACCCTCGACGACTCCTCGGACTGCGGCACGCCCGTCTCCGCGCGGCGCTGCAGCGACTCCCAGCAGCCGGGACGCTCGCGCGCGTAACGGCGCTGCGCCTCCCCCATCGCGAAGAGCGCGTCGGCGCGCGATCGTCCGGCGATCGCCGCTCCGATCGTGTCAGCCAGTTCGGTCATGGCGAGCTTCTGCACCCCCGCGAGGATCGCCTGGCGATCGCGCACGTGTCCGTACAGGCTGGCGCTGCGCACGCCGAGCTTCTCGGCCAGCGCGGACACGGCGATCGCGTCGAAGCCGTCGCGATCGGCGAGCTGTGCAGCGGCCTCGATCACGATGGCGGGAGTCAGGGTTCGACGGGTCATGTCGACATCCTAATACAGTTAGGTTTTCGGCTACTTCTGTTAGTTTCACTGTCTGCCGTGTGCGACGTCTCCCGCATTTCGCCGCGCCGTGGGCGGGCGGGTAGCGTGGCACGGATGCAGGTGACCCGGCTCCGCATCTACCCGATCAAGTCGTTCGCCGGCGCTGACGTCCGCTCGGCGCGCGTAGAGCCGTGGGGGCTCGAGGGCGACCGCCGCTGGGCTGTCGTCGATCCGTCCGGCGAACCCGTGACCGCGCGCGAAGCCAACGGTCTGCTCGCACTCACGGCAGAGGTCCTGGCCGACGGCGGGCTTCTGCTGGGCGACGGGCGGTCCGATCCTCTCCGGGTGGATCTGCCGACGGATGCCGCGCCCGTCCCGGTCGGCCACTCGCGTCAGGGCACCGCACTGCCGGCAGGCGACGAGGCCGCCGAGTGGCTCACCGCCCGACTCGGGCGCGACGTGCGTCTGGTGTGGCAGCCCGACCCCGCTGCACGCACCGTCAACCCGGCGCACGGCGGGCTGCCCGGCGACCATGTCTCGCTCGCCGACGTCGGCCCGCTCCTGCTCACCAGCGAGGCATCCCTCGCACAGCTGGACCGGTGGACCGAGGACGACAGCGCGCCCCTTGACATGGTGCGGTTCCGCCCGAACGTCGTCGTCGACGGCGGGAAGCCGTTCGCCGAGGACGACTGGTCGTCCGTCCGCCTCGGCGGCACCTCGTTCCGCGTCGCCGGCAGGTGCGACCGCTGCGTCATGACGACCATCGATCCCGTATCGCTCGCGCGCGGCAAGGAGCCGATCCGAACCCTCGCAAAGCACCGCAAGAAGGACGGCAAGACCTACTTCGGGGTCTGGCTCGTGCCTGTGCTCGACGACAGGCCCGACGTCGTCGCCGTCGGCGACGACGTCACCGTCTGAGCCCGGCCCGCGGCATCCGTCGCCCCTGTCGTCCGTGTGGACGATCAGTCGGTGCGACGATGTCGGGGTGACCGACCCCGTGGAACCCGCCCTCGTGCCCGAGCTGCTCGTCGCCGACCTCGATCGGAGCCTCGAGTTCTGGTGCGGGCCGTGCGGGTTCACGATCCGCTACTCACGGATGGACGAACGGTTCGCCTACGTCACGCGCGGATCGGCGCACCTCATGCTCGAACAGGCGGGCGTCGGCCGGAACTGGGTCACCGGGTCCCTCGATCGCCCCCTGGGCCGGGGAGTGAACCTGCAGATCACGGTCGCCGACAGCGAAAGCCTGTCCGCGGCGTTCGCGGATGCCGGCGTCGACCTGTTCATGCCGCTGGAGACGACCTGGTACCGGGTCGGTGGTGAGGAGGCCGGCGTCCGGCAGTTCCTCGTGCAGGATCCTGACGGGTACCTCATCCGATTCCAGTCCTCAGCCGGGCGGCGGCGGATCGAGGAGACCAGCTCGGTAGGGGTGCAGGCCGTTCCCGCCGACGCGGACGGCATTCGCTCCTGATCCGGAACTCATTGCGACCGCTCGGCGCCGTCCGCCGCTGCGGGCACCACGATGGAGGAGGCCACGACCACGGGCGCTCCGCACGGGTGCCCGACCTGATCGCCGTATGGGAGCACCTCGTGAACACCTACACCCCACCTCTCACCGAGATCCTCGAGCGGGAATCGCTTCCGGCGGGCGGCATCGTCTCCGGCGACGTCGACTACGAGGCTGACGGCGTGCTCTACCGCGGCTACACCGCACGGCCGGCCGGTGACGGCAGGCATCCGGGCGTTCTCGTGGTGCACGACTGGCTCGGCGTGACGGACTACGTCCGCATGCGCTGCGACATGCTCGCACGTCTCGGCTACAGCGCCTTCGCCGCAGACATCTACGGCGCTGACATCCGTCCCGCACCGGAGGAGGCCCCCGCCGTGGCCGGCGGCTTCTACCAGGACCGCGCACGGTGGCGGAAGCGGCTCGGTGACGCCTTCGAAAGGCTGCTGGCAGAGCCCTCCGTCGACCCGAGCCGCACCGCTGCGATCGGCTACTGCTTCGGCGGATCAGCTGTGCTGGAGCTCGCGCGCACCGGCGCCCAGGTGGGCGCGGTGGTCAGCTTCCACGGCGGCCTGCTGACCGGGCCCGCCGGGGAGGCGGCTCAGATCGCTGCGAAGGTGCTGGTGCTGCACGGAGCCGCTGATCCGGTCGCGCCGGACGACGCGATGCTCGCCTTCGTGGACGACCTCCGAACCTCACCCGCCGTGGATTGGGAGCTCATCGTGTACGCCGGTGCCATGCACGCCTTCACCCTCCCCGACGCGAACGACCCCGACCACGGAGCGCAGTTCCACGCCGTCGCCGAGCGCCGCAGCTGGACCGCGATGAAGAACTTCCTGGTCGAGACCTTCGGGTGAACCGACGTCAGGTGTTCGCCGCGATGAAGCGTTCGACGTGCGCCCACAGCTGATCTGAGGCGCGACCGTCGAATTCGTCGGTCATGGATGGGTCGGTGAAGAGATGGCCGAACCCTGGGTACTGGTGATACTCGGCGGCCGCTCCCGCGACGTTGACCGACGCCATCACCGAATCGACGGAGCCCGGAGTCTTGAACGGATCGCCTGCTGTGTAATGCAGCTGGACCGGTACGCCGGTCGGCCACCGTTCCGCCCCGATCCTCCCCAGAGGGAGCGCGCCGGAGCAGAGGATCGCGCAGCTGAGCAACCGCTGCGTCGCGACGTAGGTTGCCATGCCTCCCCCATTGGAGAAGCCCATCGCGACGAATCCGTCATCCAGCGCCCCGACGCCGTCGAGCGCGCGCCGCATCAGCTCGGGGAAGCCGATCTCGGCGGCGAAGGCGCCGGCGGCCTCGTAGTCGTCGAACGACCGCCCGTCGTATTGATCGACGACCGTCACGACGTGGCCCGACTGTCGCAGGCGATCAGCAGCGTCGGTCATGCCCGGGCGCACTCCGAGGACCGAGTGGAACAGAGCGATCCGTGACATGTGTCTCCCTCAGCTCGTGCCTTCTGCCCATCTTCGATCCGATCGGATGCTGCGGCCAGCCTCCCGACCGAGAGCACGGCGGCCGGCGCTCATCCCAGGCGCCTCGTCTGCCACCTCGAGAGGTCGTCGTCCCAGACCGTGGAGTCGCGAGGCGGAGGCACCTCATCGAGGATCTCGAAGGCGGTGATCCTCTCGATCCGGAAGCCGCGCATCGCGTTGGGCAGCCGGCACAAGCCCGCGAGCACCCACGCGTCGCCGGCGCGCAGGAGCCCCATCGTCTCGACGTCTCGGACCGTGCTCGTGCGGGTCGCGGAATCCACGTCCGTCTCCTCGCTCAGGTAGGTCAGGCGCACGACGCGCCGGGCGGCGATGGCGTCGGAGAGCAGGGCGAGGGGCACCGCCGACGTGCCCGTCTCCGCGACGGCGTCGATCACGCGGATCATCCGAAGCGACTGCATCACGGCGTCGCGGTGTTCGTCGGGCATGACGGCGGCGATCTTGGCGGCGGCTCGCAGCGCGGCGGAGTGATACGGCGATGACTCGAGGAGTCCCAGCCCGGCGAGCACGGCGAGCGACTCGGACGCGGACAGATTCAACGGCGGAAGCGAGTATTCGCGGAGGATCGAATAGCCGCCCGACGCGCCGTGATCGGCGTAGATCGGAACGCCGGAGAGCTGCAGCGATGCCACATCGCGCTCGATGGTGCGCGCCGACACCTCGAAATGGTGGGCGAGCCGAGCGGCGGACCAGGGAGTCCGGGCTCCTCGGAGCAGATCGACCAGGGCGTACTGCCGCTCGGCTCGTTTCACTCGTCGATCTCCACCGTGTCGTGCGCCTGACCGTCAGCCGCGCATGCTCCGCTGACCGCCGGCCGACCACACGCGGGAGACGCGACCGCTGTCGTCGAAGTCGAACACGTCCACACCTCCCACGTGCACCTCTCCCGCCGTCATGTCCCAGATCAGCCGACCGTGCCGCCCGTCGACAGCGTCGGCGAGGCTCACGAACTCCGCATCGGGATGCTGCCCGTGCCACCACTCCAGGTAGCGGGCGAAGTCCTCGCTCGTCCTGATGTCATCGGCGGGTGTCGAGCCGTCGGGCTCGGTCACCGCGAATCGGATACGGAAGTCGTCCGAGCAGATGCGGCGTGCCAAATCACTGTCGCCGTTCCACATGACGAGCCACTGGTCGAGCGAGGAGCGGGCGTCGGTGTCAGGGGTCGCGGGTGCGAGGGAATCACTCATGAGTCCACTCTTCCGGCCGCCCGCGACAACGGTATGTCGGTGTTCTTCTTGAGAAGCGCGGAGAACAGCAGGCCGACGCCGGCCGCAGCGGTCGCTGCCGCTCCGATCGATTCCGTCCACGGCGTGGTGTCGTACGACTGGTAGCCGGCGACGACGGGCGCGATGACGAAGGCCGCGACGACGTAGCCCGGCCATGTCAGTCCGAGAAGCAGGATGAAGGCGACGGCGGTCGCCGACGATCGTCGCCCCACGGCGGCGGCGAGCACCACGAGGCCGGCCACAGCCAGCGTGCCGAGACCGACGGCGACGGCGGGGTTGAACAGCGCGGACGGCACGCCGAGGATGCCGGACAGGAGAGCGTGCCCGCCCACGTACAGGAACCATCCGATCACCGGAACAGCCGCCAGAGAGCCGATCGGGCAACGCCGGCCGCCGGCGAAGACCACGAATCCGACACCGCACGCCAGGAGGAGGTAGGCGACGCCGGCCAACTCGGCCGCAGCCCCGACCGGCACCCAGGGATCGGCGGGGAACACGTAGTCGAAGAGATGATCTTCGATGGAACGTTCACCCTCCGCGGGAGCAGCCGACGTCCACCGTTGGACAGCGGCGATCTGCTGCAGGACGGCCGAGCCCAAGACGAGTAGGGGCGCGATGATCGTGCGGAGCACCCTCACACCGATCCGGTGCCCCACACAGGGGCTAGGAAACCGGCCGCGACGATGAGGACCGTCGTCACGACGAGGGCGATGCCGCCGCCGAGCGAGCGACCGCGGACGACGATCTGAATGACGACCAGGCAGAGAAGGACGACCGCCGTGGCACCCGCACAGAGGACGAGCGACCAGCCGAGGAGCCAGGCGAGGGTCGCAACACCCTCGTTCGCGTCGAGGGCGACCGGGTCTCCCGCGCGGTCGATCCAGAGTGAGCGATGCAGGAGGAGGCAGGCGACCCCGGCGGCTGCGAGTGCTGCGGCGGTGACACCGACCGCGGTCGAGCCGTTCCCGGATTTCACGTTGTCCACAGCGGCACCATAAGGGAGCCGGCTCCGCCGTGTCAGCAACCTGCGTGCGACGGACAGGCACCCGACTGTTGACGTTCACTCTCCGGTGCCTGCCCAGCCTCCAGCCGCCGGCAGTGCTGGATCAGGCTCCCACCCGCTCGAGGAAGGCCGTCACCCGCGCGATCACCGTCTCGGTCGCCTCGGCGTCGTAGCCGGGCAGCGAGCTGTCGGAGAAGAGGTGTCCGTCGCCCGGGTAGAGGTAGAGCTCGGACCCGGGCACGGTCGCGACGATCTCGCGCGCCGAATCGACGTCGCCGTCGCCGATGAAGAACTCGTCGGCGTCCATCCCGTGGATCTGCGCGGGAACGCTCGACGGCCACGGCCCGAACCCGTCGTCGCCGACCGGCGCGCATCCCTCCAGCAGCACCACTCCGCGAGCGCCGGCGCGCGTCTGAGCGAGGCGCTGCGCGGGCATCGCGCCGAGGGAGAAGCCGCCGTAGACGATGTCGGACGGGAGAGCGGCGGCCGCAGCATCCGCTCGCTCGTCGGTGTCGATGCCGCTCTCGCGGCGGTACGCGAAACCCTCGTCGATCGTCGCGAAGGTGCGCCCGTCGAACAGATCGGGGGTGATCACCTCGTGGCCCGTCGCACGCAGGCGGTCGGCGAAGGCATGGATGCCGGGGGTCAGCCCGAGCACGTGATGGAAGAGCAGGACGGTGGTCATGGCGTTCCCTTCGACGGACGACGGATGATCCATCAATCTAGGACGCGCCACCGACACGGGGCGTCGACGAGGCAGCCGTACGCTGGGTTCTGTGACGACTCGGCTCCGCGGCCTGAGCCCCCTCTACCTCGCGGGGTTCACGACAGCCTTCGGCGCCCACGGGGTGGCCGCAGCCGTCGGCACCGAAACCGACGACCTCGGCCTTTCGTTCGCGGCGCTGGGCCTGATCCTCGCCGTCTACGACATCGCCGAAGTGGTGCTCAAACCCCTCTTCGGGGCGCTGAGCGACCGCATCGGCGTCAAGCCGGTCATCGTCGGGGGTCTTCTCGCCTTCGCCGTCGCTTCGCTGCTGGGGGTGTTCGCGAGCTCGTTCGTGCTGCTCGCCATCGCGCGCCTGGGCCAGGGGGCGGCCGCCGCCGCTTTCTCGCCGGCCTCCTCGTCGGCGGTCGCCCGCATGGTCGGACCCTCGCTCGCCGGACGCTACTTCGGCAGATACGGGTCGTGGAAGAGCCTCGGGTACGGCGGTGGTCCCCTCATCGGCGCCGTCCTGATCATGTGGGCCGGCCTTCCCGCGCTCTTCCTCGCGCTCGCCGTGCTGGCCGTCGGCGCGGCCATCTGGGTGCAGGTCGCCATGCCCGCCATGCCGGTGCTGCCGAAGCAGCGGGTCACTCTGATCGAGCTCGTCCGTCAATCGACGGCTCCCGTGTTCCTCGGCCCCGTCCTCCTCCTCGCCGTCGCCACCGCGACGCTCGGCATCGCCGTGGGGTTCCTGCCGCTGATCGCCACGCGGCTGGGTCTCGATCCGATCATCGCGATGGGAGTCGTCAGCGCGCTCGCGATCGTCTCGGCGCTGGTGCAGCCCCGTTTCGGGCGCGTCCACGACGACGCCCCCACGCGTGTCGTGCCCGTCATGCTCGTCGCCGCTGCTCTCCTCGTCGCCGCGCTGGCACTCGTCGCGTTCCTCCCCGCGACGCCGACGATCGTCATCGCGGCCGTCGCCATCGGCCTCGGTGTCGGTGCGATCACACCGCTCGGCTTCGCGCGCCTCGCATCGACGACACCGGCGGAGCGCATGGGACGCACGATGGGCAGCGCCGAGCTCGGCCGAGAAGTCGGTGACGCCGGAGGACCGATCCTCGTCGGCCTCGTCGCCGCCGCCGCCACGCTGCCGGTTGCGCTCGCGGCGTCCGCGATCGTCGTCGCCGTGACGGCGGCATCGGGCGCGGGGATGATGTCCACGACCGCGGAACACGCACGCCCACCGGCCTAGGGTGACCACGTGACCATCGCCGTGGATCTCGACCTCGACCCGGACCCGGACGTTCCCGAGGCGCTCGTCGTCTCGCTCGTCGCGGAGATCGACGGTGTTCGGCAACGACTCATCGTCGACACGGGCGGAGCGCACAGCGCCCTCGCCGAGGGAGATCTGAGCCGGATGCTGGTGCCCGCGGCATCCGGCTCCGATCCCGGTCGCGGGGTCTTCGGACGGGGTGATCGCGGCGACCGAGTGGAAGCGGTCGAGATGATGATCGGCGGCGTGCGGGTCGCCCGGCCGCAGTTCGATGTCGAACGTCTTCCCGCGGCGCCGTCGCTGCTCGGCCTCGACGTGCTCGGCTCTCACCGCCTCGACTTCCTGTTCTCCGAGTCGATCCTCGAGTTCGGCGGGGAGGGCCGCGTGGACGAGCGGAGAAAGCTGGTCCGGTCGTCGCGGCGGCATCCGTACGTGCAGGTCCACTGGGGTGGCGTGGTGGCCGACGCGATCTGGGACTCCGGCGCGAGCATCAGCATCATCGACCGCGGTTTCGTCCGCCGCCACCGCGGACTGTTCCGCACGGAGGGCTCCTCGCACGGAATCGACGCCGGCGGGTCCGAGTCGGCGGTGGACATGGTGCGGATGGACGCCGTGACGATCGGCGGGAGGACGTTCAGCCCGACGATCGCCGGGGTCGCCGACATCGCCGGGATCGAACGGCCCGGCGACCCGCCGTTCGATCTGATCCTCGGCATGCCGGTGCTCCGGCAGGCCGACTGGGCGCTGCACATCGCCGAAGGCTGGTGGGGCTACCGGTGAGTCGCCTTCTGCGACCCCGGACGGATCAGGCCCGGTCGTCGATCACCGCGCGGCCAGCAGCGACACCCCGCGTCAGCCGGCGATGGTGTGCTGCTCGAAACCGAGCTGGGCGGTCCAGTCCCTGATCGTCTGCCGCTGGCTCTCATCGCAGGTGTAGCCGTAGCCGACGCTGATCTCCCAGTACTCGTACTCGTTGATCGGCACGTTGTGGTCGAGCGACCAGCCGGGGAGCACGGTGAGCGCGTAGCAGTCGGCCATGGTCTCCCAGTCGCCCCCGAAGGCGACCTCTGCCGCGGCCGTCGCGTCGGGATTGAGGAACTGCAGCACGTGCGCGAACTCGTGGTACGCCACGCCCGTGCGGATCCAATCGGTCATCGCCTCGTCGGACGCGCTGGCCGCATCGATATGGACGACATAGGGGTCGGACCCGTTCACGCACGCGAGGACGTCGCCCTCGCACGACACGGAGACGTCGTCGATGGATGTCGCCACCCAGCCACCGCCGAGCTGATCCAGCGTCGCCTCCCACGCCGATCCGCTCGCGTTATCCGCTGCCTGCGCGCGAGCCGCCTCCTGCATGTCCGCGAGCTCCGCCGTCGCGCCTTCGACGTCCGAGATGATCCGGTCCATCGCCGCTATGTCCCGACGCTGAGACCACGCGCGCGCGGCGAGCAGATCGTAGTCCGACCAGGGAACGAGCTGCGCGAACGGGAGGCCGGCAAGCGGCGCGATCGTGCTCTGGAGCCCGGCCATGGCGGCGCCGAACTCCTCCTTCTTGTCGAGCTGCTCCTGCTGCTCTTCGATCTGATCGTCCTGCTCGTCGATCCGGTCGTTCCGGTCGTCGATCTGCTGGCGCGCCTCGGTCAGCTGCAGGAAGAGCCAGGTCCCGGCGGCGGTCGCACCGAGGAGGAGGACCACCAGGACGGCCAGGACGATGAGCAGACCGCGCCGACGATCGCGGTTCGGTACGGGCGGAGCGGTGTCGTCCGGTGGTGACGGCGCGTCAGTAACGAGAGGCCCCGGATTCCCCGTAGAAGAAACATCGGACTCAGGCGCGTCGGCGGGGCCCGGAAACGAGGTCACGGCCGAAGTCAATGGTCAACCCGCTGACCGTCCGGACGCCAGAGCGGGGAAGATCACGCGCCTACGGCTCGGGTGAGCGAACGACGTCCCCGCGCGGCCCACGCCGAACCGGTCACCTCGAACGGCGCCGCCGGCATCGCGGCGCGCACCGCCGACTCCAGCTCAGCACGACCGTCGTCGTCGAGCGCGTCGATGTATGAGCCCACCGGTCCGGCCCCGCGGAGGTACGGCGTCCACCAGTCCTCGAACGTCGGATGCACCACCCGCACGGTGAGCACGGTCTCGACGACGTCGTCGAGACCCGCAGCGACGAGGAACCCGCTCAGCTGGCCTTCGCTCGTTCCGGGAAGCGCGGCCTCCCTGGGCGCGGACGGATCGAGACGGCTCAGCACATCCCAGAACCGGCTCAGCGGGCTCATGCCTCCCGCGTGGTCCCAGACACATGCGGCGACCACGCCACCCGGTCGCGTGACCCGAGCCATCTCGCGGAGATCTCGCACGGGGTCGGTCATGAAGTGGACGACGAGCTGAGCGAGCGTCGCATCGAACTCGTCGTCCGCGAACGGGAGGGCGCCCGCCGACGCCACCTCGATGCGCGTCGCCGGGAAGCGCTCCCGCGCGGAGGCCGCGTAGGACTCCGATGGGTCGACTCCCGCGACGGACTGTGCGCCGACGCGGGCGATCAGCTCGGCGGTCAGTGCCCCGGGACCGCAGCCCACGTCGAGAACCCGTTGCCCCTCCCGCACACCGGCGAAGTCCGCGAAAGGCGCACTCAATCCCGTCGAATAGCGCCCCATGAAGCGGTCGTAGTCGACCGCGGCACCGTCGAAGCCCATGCGGACACGGTATGACCGCGCTGCGCCCAGTGGAAGAGGTTCCGTCGCCCGAAGGACCGCCGATGCCGTGCTCCCGCAGAGATGACCGCGCTCCAGAGGCAGCAGGAGGTCGGGTGCACGTGCCGTGGAACCGACCGCCTCGACGCTATTCGCTCAAGTGCTGGCTCCCGATCACCCCGAGCAGCCGCAGCTTCTCATGGCTCTCCGAGCCCGGCGTGGCCGTGTAGACGAGCAGATGGTGCGACTGGTCGGGGTCGACGAGGGTCTGGCAGGAGAGCTCGAGTCTTCCGAGTTCCGGATGCTGGAACCTCTTGTATGCGGCAGGACGGAGCCCCACCTCGTGCGCGGACCACAGATCGCGGAACTCTGCGCTGCTGGATGTGAGGAGCTCGACGTAGTGGGCGGCGCGGGATCCCGGTCCGCGTCGGGCCGCGATCTCGCGGAGGCCCGAGACCCACAGCCGACCGAGGAAGGCGTGATCCTCCGGCGCATAGAGACTCCGGCTGGCAGGGACCGTGAACCAGCGGTAGCCGATGCTGCGCTCGGGACCGGAGAGGTGCGCCGTGTCGCCCGTGAGCGCGACGCCGAGCGGCGTCTGCACGAGCGTCTCGCCGAGCTCGGTGACGACCTCCGCGGGAGTGTCCTCGAGCCGGTCCAGTATGCGCCGCAGGCCCGGCGAGACATGGTCGCTCAAGCCTCCGCGCGCCGGCGGCTGATGTCCGGCGAGGAGGAGGAGGTGGTCGCGCTCGTCGAGGCTGAGGTGCAGGCCCTGCGCGATGGCGGCCAGCATCTGCTCCGACGGCTGCGGGCTGTTCCCGCGCTCGATCCGCGCGTAGTAGTCCGTCGACATGCTCGACAGCGCCGCCACCTCCTCGCGGCGGAGTCCGGTCGTACGACGGCGCGCCGTGCGCGGAAGGCCGACGTCCTCGGGCTGGAGCGCCTCACGGCGGCCCCGGAGGAACTCGGCGAGACCCGCGGCATCCATCTGACGCATTCGTCCTCCTGGTGTCGTGACCCATTCTCCCGGTCGACTGCGAACGCAGCCAGGACCCGCCGATCCACGGCTCCACGCGCCGTGGATGCGCACGGGCGCGTGCCGGAGGCTGTGTGCACGGGGACGGACCGTCCGCATCCCCGACCGTCAGGAGGCACCCATGCCCCGCCGCATCGACATCCCCGTTCCCGACCTCTCCGGCCGCCGCGCCCTCATCACCGGCGGCAGCGACGGCATCGGCCTGGTGCTCGCCACCCGGCTGGCCGGCGCCGGCGCCGAGGTCCTCCTGCCGGTGCGCGACCGCGCGAAGGGTGAGGCGGCCGTCGCGCGCATCCGCGAGCGACACCCCGCCGCCCGGGTGATCCTTCACGACCTCGACCTCGCGGACCTGTCGTCCGTGGCGGCGCTCGCGGCTCAGCTGACCGCCGACGGCGCTCCCCTGCACATGCTCGTCGCGAATGCCGGAGTGATGACGCCTCCCGCCCGGCGCGTCACCGCCGACGGCTTCGAGCTGCAGTTCGGCACCAACCACCTCGGTCACTTCGCGCTGATCGGCCGCCTCCTGCCGTTGCTGCGAGCAGGATCCGCGCGCGTCGTCTCGCAGGTGAGCATCGCGGCGGATCAGGGTGCCGTCAACTGGGACGACCTCAAGTGGGAGCGCCGCTACAACGCGATGCGCGCGTACAGCTCGTCGAAGATCGCGCTCGGCCTCTTCGGACTCGAGCTCGACCGGCGAAGCATCGCGGGCGGCTGGGGCATCGCGAGCGACCTCGCGCACCCCGGTGTCGCTCCGACCAGCCTCCTCGCCGCGCGCACGGCGACCGGTCGGTCACGCGACGGCTTCGACGTGCGGCTGATCCGGCTCCTCTCCCGGCTCGGCATCCTCGTCGGAACGATCGAGACCGCCTCCCTTCCGGCGCTTCTCGCCGCGACCTCCGACGCTCCCGGCGGACGGCTCTACGGACCGAGCGGACCCGGCCGTCTCGGCGGCCCGCCCGCCGTGCAGCAGCCGAACGCGAGGATCAGCGACCCCGAGGACGCCGCGCGGATGTGGGCGGTCTCTGAGGACCTGACGGGGGTCCGCTTCCCCGCATGACGACCCGGCGCCCCATGTCCGCGTCTCCCGGCGCCTCCGCCGGGCACGCGGGCGTCAGGCGTACGGTGGACGGATGCCGGAGCTCACGTACCCGGAGGTGGGCGCCACGGCCGGCGCCCTGCCCGATGGTTACCGGCATGTGCGCATCCGTCGGACCATCGGCCGCGGCCGGGACGCCTTCGAGCGGGCGGGCGACGACCTTTTGCGCGGTGAAGCGCAGAAGCGGGCCGGAGTCGACATCTCGCTCTCGCAGGTCCCGCTGCGCGTCGGCACGACCGTGAGGATGCGGCTCCCTCTCGGATTCCTCGCCTTCTCCGCGCCGTGCCGCGTGGTCTGGGCTGAGCGCACGGCGGAGCGCGCGGGTTTCGCGTACGGCACCCTCCCGCGTCATCCTCTGCGCGGTGAGGAGAGGTTCGAGCTGCGCCTTCTGCCCACCGGCGACGTCTGCTTCTCCATCACGGCCTTCTCCGCCCCCGGACGGTGGTTCACGCGGCTCGGCGCTCCCCTGGTCCGAGTGGTGCAGACCAGGATGATCCGCCGATACCTCGACGCGCTCGTCGAGCACTCGCCCGAGGAGCGCTCGCGCGACGAGCGCTGATCCGCCCATCACCCGAGGTCGCCGCGTTGTCAATCCTCCGGGGTGCCCGGGATCGACTGACCTAGCGTTGCCGGATGACGCTGAACCATATCCGACGCGGGAGTGGCAGCCCGCTGCTGCTGGTCCATGGCCTGGGCGCAGGCTGGCGATCCTGGACGCCGATCCTGGATCGATTGGCCGAGCACCGTGAGGTCATCGCGGTCGACCTGCCGGGGTTCGCGGAGACACCGCCCCTCACTGGCGAGGTCTCGATCGCCACCCTGACCGACGCGGTCGCGGACTTCATCCGCGAGCAGGGGCTGGACGGGATCTCGACCGCCGGTCAGTCGATGGGCGGGCGGATCGTGCTGGAGCTCGCGCGACGGGGCATCGGCGGAGACGCGGTTGCCCTGGACCCGGGCGGGTTCTGGAGCCGCCGCGAACTCGCCGTCTTCGCGGCCACGCTGCGGCCGTCGATCGTTCTGGTCCGGGCGCTGCGAGGCGCGCTGCCGGCCCTGCTCGGCAATCCGGTCGGCAGGACTCTGCTGCTGGCTCAGCTGTCGGCACGGCCCTGGGCGCTGTCTCGCGAGATCGTCCTGCCGGACGTGCGCGGACTGGCCGATTCCCCGGCGACGGGCGCAGCCATGGACGCCCTCACGAAGGGCCCGGCGCAGCAGGGCGCTCTCGCCGGCTCCGTGCCCGGTCGGGTCACGATCGGGTGGGGGCGGCGGGACCTGGTCACCGTGCCCAGACAGGCCGCGCGCGCCTCCGAGCTGTTCCCCGATGCCGAACTGCACTGGTTCGAGCGCTGCGGTCACTTCCCGCAGTGGGACGCGCCGCAGGAGGTGATCCGACTCATCCTCGAGAACACCGACTGAGATCAACGCACGACGACGACCGGCGAAACCGGTCGATCGCCTTTTCAGCGCATCGAATCCCTGCAGGTGACGTCCTGACCCCAGACCGTCACTGTGCCGGTGAAGCCGTTGTCTGAACAGGCCTGCAGCACGCTCTGTGCGGCCAGGGTGGTCAGCGCGACGATCACGACGACCGCGACGATCATCAGCACGACGGAGACGATGATGGCCGCGACGGCGAAGCCGTTCTTCTCACCTGCTCTGCGACTCTGCACGAGAGCGACGATGCCGAGGACCAGCGCGATCGGTTGGACGAAGAATGACAGGACGAAAGCGACGATGCCCAGCGTCCTGCCCGGACGTGGAGCCGCCGTCGGAGGTGACGCGGCCTCGCTCATGGGAGGGGTCATGCCTGTCATCGGAGCTCCATTCCTTCCGGTATGTCTCGCCGGCTGCTCCGAGCGTACGAAGACCGAGGAGCGCAGGCACTGGGCCTGGGTCGCCTGCGAGGAGGGGACAGCCCCCGGATTCATCGGATGCCGCACACGTCCCGTCGCCACGACCGAAGCCGCGTCGAGACCGCGAGAGGTGATCGGGACAGTGGGCGGAAGAATGACCCCATGACGTCAGCCGAGAAGCCGTCGGCGCCCGGCCCCGCCGCATCGATCGACACGGCATACCGATCGAAGTACGGTGTCGGCGCAGCATCCATGGTCACTGGAGAATCGCGGGCGTCCACCCTCCGCCTCGCGAGACTCGACACCGCCACGTCGTCGGATGAGGACTGAACGAGAATCGATCGCGTGCCCCTCACCCTGCTCACGCCCGCCGAAGTCGGATCGCTCCGCGACTTCCTCGCCGAAGCGGATCTGACGCTCGCCGGACTCGACGCCCCGAACGTCCGTCTCTGGGTCGAGCGCGACGCCGACGGAACCATCACCGGCAGCACGGGCTACGAGCTGAGCCACGACGGCCGGCACGCCCTCATCCGGTCGGTCGCCGTGAGCCCCGGTCGACGCCACGGCGGTGCCGGCACGCGACTGGCGACACACGCACTGGCCCGGGCAGCGGCCGACGGCGCCCATCACGCCTGGCTGTTCTCGCGTCGTTCCGGGCCGTTCTGGCAGAGCCTCGGCTTCTCGCCGGCGGATCGCGGTGACCTCGTGAGGGTGCTCGCGGATGCTCACCAGGTGCGACTCTTCCAGGAGACCGGCCAGCTGGATCGGGAGGTCGCGTGGTCACGACCTCTCGCCCGATCGTCCGGCTGATCGCCCGGCACGGTCACCCGTCACCCAGCGCTCCACGGGCGGAGCATTTCAACTGGGGGTGTTATCGACAGTGTGAAAGTCGCCATGTCGCGCGCCGCGGAGCGGCGAGAGGGCGATGACGAGAGCTGCGATGGCGAAGACCGCCGCCGCGATGCCGATGGTGACCCGGTAGCCCAGGAGGGTCGCGAGCAGGCCGGCCAGCAGGGCTCCGAAGAAGAAGACGACCCGGTTGGCGGTGCGGATGGTCGCATTCATTCGGCCCTGCATGGCGTCGGGTGCCACGGCCTGGCGGTATCCCATCTCGTTGGCATCCTCGATCCCCTGCGACATCGCGTAGAGGAACTGCGCGGCAGCGAGGACGGGCACGAGGAGCGCCAGTGAGGTGGCGGCGGTGAGAGGGAGCAGGGCGAGCGCCAGCCAGGGCGCGACGGTGACGACCCGCCCGAGGAGGATCGCTCGCCCTGCTCCGATCCGTGAGCCGACGCGGGTCGCGAGGAGGGCACCTAAGAAACCGCCGATGCCGCCGACAGCGAGGATGAGGCCGAAGGCCCACTCCGGGACATCCAGCTCCCGTAGGACGAAGACGCCGAACAACGTCGCCACGATGCTGTTCGCGAGGAACCAGAGGTGGACCGAGAGGGCCAGAGGACGCAGCATCCGATGCCGGTAGGTGTACCGCATCCCGTCAGCGATCTCGTGGCCGATGTGACGTCCGGGCGCGCGCGCATCCGCCCGCACTTCACGCACCCGGATGCGGGACTGGAGAAGAGCCGCCCCCGTGAGGATCACCGCCTCGAAGACGAAGAGCAGCGGCGCGCCGACGAGGTTGACCAGCGCGCCGCCGACTGCGGGTCCGACGGTGCCCGCTACCGTCGCGCTCTGACCGAGACGTGCGTTCGCCGCGACGAGCGACTGCCGTGGAACGAGGTGGGGCAGGAACGGCTGAGCGGCCGAGTCGGCGAAGAGGGTGAGGACGCCGAGGGTTAGGACGACGGCTGCGAGGGACCAGAAGTTCAGCGCGTTCGTGAGGAGGAGCACGGGGATGGAGGCGAGCGCGAGGGCGCGACCGATGCTCGTGATGACGAGGGTGGGCTGGCGTCGCCACCGGTCCATCAGGGCGCCGATGATGAGTCCGAGGAAGAGGTAGGGCACGACGCCCAGGGCGCTGAGGATGCTGATCTGCACGGGCGTCGCATCGATGACGGTGACGATCAGCACCTGGAATGCCACGCCCCCGACGGCGCTGCCGAAGGCGCGCATCGTCGTCGCACTCCAGAAGAGCGCGAAGGCGGGAACGCGGAGCACCTCTCCCGGCCGACTGGCGCCGGAGGCTCCTCCCGCCCCCTCACTCACCTTCGCCAGCCTCAGCGGCGCGGTGTGGCTGCTGCGGCTGTCGCTCGCCTGCTGCCGCGGATGACACGGCCGCGTCCTGCCGGGACGACCCCTCTTCTCGAACGATGTCCTTTCACCGCCCCATGGCGGTGGGATGGCGCTCGGCGAAGCCGATTCCTGAGAAACGCTCCATGCCCCACAAGCGGCTGCGCTCGGGGCGCTCCCGTTCCTCCACCAGGTCCGCGAGATGCTCTCCGATGAGCGCGGCGTACTTGAAGCCCTCCCCCGAGTCGCCGCAGGCGACTGTGACGCGATCGTCGACTCGGTCGATCACGAATTCTCCGTCCGGCGAGTCCGTCCAGCAGCACACCGCAGCATCGAGTGTGCGCAACTCGACTTCGGGGAAGAGAGCTGCGGCTGCACGCTCGATGTGTGCGGTCCGGGAGGGATCGACGGACCGGTCCGGGTCGTCGCCGTCCGTTTCGCGCAGCGGCGCATCCCACCCCAGCTTGTAGCCGCCGGCCGGGTCCGGCATCGCGTAGAGGCCGGCGCGATCGCCGATCGGGCCGTCGAAGAGGCACGGAGCGGCATCCAACGCGCCGCCGTGGTCGAAACGCACCGTCTGCTCGAGGTAGGTCCGGAGTGGCAGGTCGACGCCCAGGCCGGCGAGGATCGCGCGCGAGCCCGGCCCGGCGGCGATCACGACGTGATCGGCGACCAGGGTGCCCTTGTCGGTCTGCACGCTTGCGCGGCCACCCTCTGTGGACACGCCGAGCAGCGTCGTCCGCATCTTCAGCTTCACGCCCCGCTGCTCGAGGGCTGCCACTGTCCGCTGCAGGAGCACTCCGGCCAGCACGACGCCGGCGTCTCCGACGAGGAGGGCGTCACGCGTGTCGGGCGCCAGGTGCGGGAACGACTGCGCCACGTGACGCGCAGCGATGCGGTGGAAGGGGACACGCAGGTCGCGCATCACGGCCGCCGTCGCATCCAGCGAGCCTCCGTCGCGCCACATCAACGTGTTGCGGGTGTAGAGGGCGGCCCCCACCAGCTCGCCGAGCCGGTCCATCGCCTCGACGGCAGCACGCATCACGGGCATGCGTCGCGGCGAGGGATCCGCCAGCCGCCACAGACGGCTGGCGCCTCGCGAGGATGACGTCGGCCCACCGGGCACGTCGCGGTCGATCAGCGTCACGTCGTGTCCGCGGATGGAGAGGTGAAGTGCGGCAGGAAGTCCCCATGCGCCCGCCCCGATGACGATGACCTTCATCGGAGGCGGACACCACCGCGCCTGGTCTGCCCCTCGCGGGTCGCGGCAGTCTTGGTGTGGCCTCGGTGTGCGGAGGTGTGGGTCGTCGTGCTCATGAATCTCTCATCATGCCGTGAGAACGCGGGATGACGAAGACAACCATGCGGCACTCGACGGCCGCTCGCGCGCTATCGCGGCGCCTCGTCATCCGATCGCGGCTCCCCAGCGGGCGAGTGCGTCGATGGCCGCGTGCAGCTCCCGCCCCCGGTCGGTCAGCGCGTAAGCGCGGGTGTTGTGCCGCAGCGGAAGTCTCGTCAGGACGCCCGCCGCTTCCAGTTCCCGCAGACGGGTGGCGAGCATGTTGGTCGGCACCCCGAGGTCGCGCTGGAGGTCACCGTAACGCTGCGCCCCCTCCATCAGCCGATCGATGATGAGGAGCGCCCATCGAGGCCCGACGACGGCGAGTGCCGCGGAGAGGTCGCTCACGTGACGGCGTCGGAGTCCGGCTTCATCCAGAACGGCGAGTAGTGGTAGCCGTCGAGATCGTCGAACTGGCGCTGATACATGAACGGGTAGTCGTCCGTGCCGCCCACGCGCCCACCCGCCGCGGCAGCCCGTTCGACCAGAGCATCGACCGCTTCCCTGCTGCTGAGGTCGAACGAGACCGTGACCTTGGACGGCGTCTCCGGTCCGCCGATGAGATCCTCCGTGCCGCCGACGCTTGCGTACATCTCCCGGCTGCCGAGCATGACGTACTGCTCGGGTGCGATCGCGAAGCACGACACGTTGTGGTCGGACATCTCGGTGTTCAGCGTCCACCCGAGGGCGGTGTAGAAGGCGGTGGCGCGTTCGACGTCTGCGACCGGACAGGTGATGAAAAGGCTCATGTGCAGACACTTGCAAAATAGAAGTGCCGCGTCAAGAGGGCAGGGAGAGCGCATGCGATGAGTGCGGCTCTTCCGAAAACCACAGGGACGGTCAACGTCCGGTGAAGGGCGCGTCCGTATCCCTGGAGGCATGGACACCCCGCCTCCCCCGCATCGCGCATCTCAGAATGACGACGAAACGCCTGCCGCACCGATCCGAACGACCGGCGTGCGGCGCACGAGACGACGGCGCATTCGGAACGCCACAATCGCCGGAGGGCTCGCCGTGCTCCTGGCCGCGGGGGGAACGGCCGCCTGGGCCGCGGACCGCTTCCTCATCGAGCACGTGGAGATCTCCGACGTCTCGGCCTACGAGGCGGAGCACTCCCCCACCGCGACGGACGCGGGCACCACCGCCACGGCGTCCGCGTCAGCCGACGCGGTCGCGGCTGTCGTCACCGACTCCTCGTACTCCGACGGCGACACCACGATCACCGTGACGCAGGTCACCGCGGGGTCGGGCGACGACACCGTGACGTATTACGTCGCCGACGTCGTGGTCTCCGAAGCCACCCAGCTGCGGTCCGCATTCGCGAAGGACCAGTTCGGCGAGAACATCACCGAGACCACGAGCACCATCGCGGCGCAGAACGACGCGGTCTTCGCCGTCAACGGCGACTACTACGGCTTCCGCACGACGGGCATCGAAATCCGCAACGGCGTCGTCTACCGCGACGAAGGCGTCCGGGAGGGGCTCGCGTTCTACACCGACGGGCACGTCGAGGTCTACGACGAGACCGCGACCACCGCGGACGAGCTCGTCGCCGCAGGCGTCTGGAACACCATCTCCTTCGGCCCGGCCATCGTCGAGGACGGCGCGGTCGTCGACGGCATCGAGGATGTCGAGGTCGACACCAACGTCGGCAACCACTCCATCCAGGGCCAGCAGCCGCGGACGGCTGTGGGCGTCATCGGCGAGAATCACTACGTGTTCGTCGTCGTCGACGGACGCTCCGAGGGGTACAGCAAGGGCGTCACCCTGACGGGTCTCGCCGAGATCATGACCGGGCTCGGTGCGACCACCGCGTACAACCTCGACGGCGGCGGCTCGTCCACCATGTACCTCAACGGGGTCGTGGTGAACCAGCCGTCCAACGGCGGCGAGCGCGGTACGAGTGACATCCTCTACGTGGCCGGCTGACAGCGGTGATCGTCCTCATCCCCGCCTACGAACCGGGCGAGCACCTCGTCCCCCTCGTCCGCGACCTCCTCGACCAGGACCCCGATGCGGAGGTGCTGATCGTGGACGACGGCAGCGGCTCGGCCTTCGCCGAGCGCTTCGCGGCCGCGCAGCGCGCCGGTGCCCGTCTGCTCGCGCACCCCGTGAACCGCGGCAAGGGCGCGGCCCTCAAGACCGGGCTCCGCGACGTCGAAGAGCGGCGACCCGGCGACGACGTCGTCACCGCCGATGCCGACGGGCAGCACACCGCCCGCGACATCCTCCGGGTGGCCGACGCGCTCCGGGTGGATTCCGCGCGAGGTGCCTCGGAGCTGGTGCTCGGCGCGCGCGGCTTCCGCGGTGAGGTCCCGTTTCGCAGCCGCATCGGCAATGCGATCTCGCGCGCGCTCTTCCGGGTGGCGGCCGGCTGGGGCGCCTCCGACACGCAGACCGGACTCCGCGGCATCCCCGTCGGCATGCTGCCCTGGCTGCGGGAAGTGCCCGGGGACCGCTTCGAGTACGAGATCGAGATGCTGCTGCGTCTCGGGAAGGCGGGATTCACCGCCCGCGAGATCCCGATCGAGACCGTCTATCTCGCGCAGAACGCGTCCAGCCACTTTCGACCCCTCATGGATTCGCTGCGCGTCACACTCCCGCTCCTGCTGTTCGCCGCGTCGTCCCTGCTCGCCTTCCTCGTCGACACGGTCGCGCTGCTGGTGCTCCAGGCGCTGACGGGCTCGCTGGTCGCCTCCATCGTCGGCGCTCGGCTCGTCAGCGCGAGCGTCAACTTCGCCGTCAATCGACGGGTCGTCTTCCGCAGCCCCCGCACCGCCCGCACATTCACGCAGGCGCTGCGATACACCGGCCTGGCTGCGCTCCTCCTCGCATCGAACGTCGTGTGGATGCAGGCCCTCACCGGGGCAGGCCTTCCCCTGCTCGTCGCGAAAGCGGCCACCGAGGCCGTGCTGTTCGTCACGAGCTACCAGGTGCAGCGGCGCTTCGTCTTCGGCAGAGGTGCGGCCGCACGGCGATCGGCCGACGTCTCCGGCCGCTTGGCTCCGTCACAGGAACGGTTTAGCAGTGCGCCAGACGGTCCGGCTCAGATGGACATCACGCCCCGCTTCGAGAGGACCTCATGAACACCACGCTCCTGCTCATCACCGCCGACTTCGTCGCCGCCGGCATCCTGAGCTTCGCCCTCTACTACCGCCGTCACCGCCGCCGCGACCTCGTCGTCGCCTTCCTCGGAGTGAACATCGGCGTCCTGGCAGTCACGACCGTGCTCGGCTCGTCGGAGGTCGCCGTCGGGCTCGGCCTCGGGCTGTTCGGGGTGCTGTCCATCATCCGGCTGCGCTCCTCGGAGGTCTCGCAGCGCGAGGTCGCCTACTACTTCTCGGCGCTCGCGCTCGGTCTCGTTTCCGGCCTCCCGACGGCGCAGCCGTGGATCCCCCTCTCGCTCATGGCGCTCGTCCTGGCCGTCATGTGGGCCGCGGACCATCCCGCGCTGCTGAGCCGCTCCCGGCACCAGAGCGTGCACGTGGACCGGGCGATCGCCGACGAGGACGACCTTCGCGCCGAACTGGAGCGTCGTCTCGGCGCGACCGTGACCTCGCTCACCGTGCAGCACCTCGACCTCGTCGACGACACGACCCTCGTCGACGTCCGCTACCGACTGCCACGCATCGCAGCCGCCACGGCCGTCTCGCACGAGACCCTCGTCGAGGAGCGCGCACGATGACCACGACATTCGACCTCGGCCGCTTCGAGGGAATCGATCTCGAGCGGCTCATCGCCGACGCCGCGCTGCAGACCCGCGTCGACCGCAAGTACGTGCTGTCACAGGATGCCGCGGCTCGCGTCGTCGCATCGCTGGACGCGCGCACGCTGATCCTCGACACCGGCGGCACGCGCTCGTTCCGGTATGAGTCCGTCTACTTCGACACCCCCGACCTCCTGAGCTTCCACATGGCGGCGCAGCCGCGACGACGGCGTTTCAAGCTCCGCACCCGCACCTACGTGGACTCGCAGACCGCGTTCCTCGAACTCAAGACGCGCGGCGCACGCAGCACGACGGTCAAGGACCGCGTGGAGTACGCGCCGTCCGCTCGCCGCCGGCTCACCGACACGGCGCGCGATTACGCCGCCGAAGGTCTGGATGCCATCGGCGTCGGCGGTCGGCGCGCCGACGATCTCGGAGTGCGGCTGACGACCCGGTACCGCCGCGCGACGTTCGTCTCGGCCGACCGCGCGGCCCGCGCCACCCTCGACGTCGACCTGGAATGGGACGACGTCGCCGGCCCGGTGCTGACGACGCCGCACCTCGTCATCCTCGAGACCAAGTCGCCCGCGGCCGCATCCGACGTCGACCGGGTGCTGTGGCGGGCCGGTCATCGGCCGGTGAGCATCAGCAAGTACGCCACCGGCATGGCCGCGCTGCATCCCCACCTTCCCCGCAACAAGTGGTCGCGGCTGCTGCGCGGACCCTTCGCCGGCGCCCTTCTCCATTCCCCTCCCACCGCCCGCCCATCCATGATCCGAACAGAGGAGACATCATGCGCAGACGCCGCCTGATCCTGTCCGCCATCCCCCTCGGCATCGCCGCGCTCGTCCTCGCGGGCTGCGCGACGACGACCGTGCAGCCGGCCTCGACCGCGGCATCCGACGTCGCCGCGGTGACGGAGACCACCGTCGTGCAGACGGCGGACGCGACCGCCGACGCCCTGATCGACGCGAACGAGAACGCCACCGTCGTCCGCGACGACGAGTGGTCCGCGGCCGACGCCGCAGACATCTCCCTGAGCGGCTCCACCGCGACGACGACCTCTGCGGGGGTGTCCGTCGACGGCGCGACGGTGACCATCACCGCCGCCGGCGTCTACCGCCTCTCCGGCACGCTCGACGGCTCCGTCGTCGTCTCCGCCCCCGACGACGCGCACGTCGTCCTCATCCTCGACGACGCGTCGATCTCGAACGCCGACGGCCCGGCGATCGAGGTCGTGACCGCCGACGACGTCGCCGTCTCCCTCGCCGACGGGACGACGAACACCCTGTCGGATGCCGCGGCCTACGCCGACGACGCGGACGCGAACGCCGCGCTCTACAGCTCCGCCGACCTGACCATCACCGGCACGGGCTCCCTCGTGGTCGACGGCAACGGCGACGACGGCATCACGAGCACCGACGACCTCGCGATCCTGTCCGGCACGATCAGCGTCACCGCCGCCGACGACCCCCTTCGCGGAAAGGATTCCGTGACCATCGAGGGTGGGACGCTCTCGCTCACGGCCGGCGGAGACGCTCTCAAGAGCGACAACGCGGAAGAGGCCGCGCGCGGCTACGTGCTCATCGAAGGAGGCACGATCGATGCGACGGCCACCGACGACGGAGTGGACGCGCTCACCGACGTCATCGTCACGGGAGGCGACCTGAGCGTCGCCGCCGAGGGCGACGGCCTCCACGGCGACGTCGCACTCGCGATCGCCGGCGGCAGCGTCACGGTGTCGCAGTCGTACGAGGCGCTCGAGGCCGCGGCCATCACCCTCTCGGGCGGCGACATCGACATCACGGCGTCCGACGACGGCGTGAACGCATCGGGCGGGTCGGGATCGACCGCAGGCGGCGGCATGCAGGACACCGGCGAGACGCTCACGATCTCCGGCGGCACCATCGTGGTTGACGCCGGCGGAGACGGGCTGGACTCGAACGGCTCCATGACCATCTCCGGCGGCACCGTCACCGTGTTCGGTCCGACGAGCGACGGCAACGGCGCGCTCGACACGAACGGCGCCTTCGTCGTGACCGGCGGCACCCTGCTCGCCGTCGGCAGCGCTGGGATGGCGGAATCGCCCGGCGACGGGTCGACGCAGTCCTGGATCTCCGCCGGCGCGTCGGGGAGTGCCGGCGACACGGTCGAGCTCACGGATGCCGACGGCACCGTCGTGGCGACCTTCACCGCCCAAAAGACGTTCCAGTCCGTGGTCTTCTCCTCGGCCGACCTGCAGGCCGGCGCGACCTACACCGTCCTGGTGAACGGCACCTCGGCGGCGACGGTGACCGAGGGCACCGCGACCGCCGGCGTCATGGGTGGTGGAGGCGGCATGGGCGGCGGCCCCGGATCCGGCGGCCCCGGAGGCGACCAGCGCCCCTGACGAGACGATCGGAACGAAGAGGTGGGCCTCCGCGACACGCGGGGGCCCACCTCTTCTGTCGCCGCAACCTGACGAATGGGAGCGCCCGCGCGGAGCGGCGCATCGGCGCGCCCGGGCGAGACCTCCGCGCGCGACATTCGTCGGCAGGCGCGCCCGCGACGACAGAGGCGGCTAAGGCCGAAGGAGCGGCAGGCGCACGGTGAAGACGGTGGAGCCGGGTTCGCTCCGCACGGAGATGACGCCGTCGTGCGCGGAGACGATGGCCTCCGCGATGGAGAGCCCCAGGCCGGTGCTGCCCGCGTCCCTGTTGCGCGAGTGGTCCCCGCGCGCGAAGCGCTCGAACAGCCGGTTCCGCACGGCCGCGTCGATGCCGGGCCCGTCGTCCGACACCTCGAGCACGGCATCCGCGTCGTCCGTCTTCACGGAAGTGATCACCTTCGTGCCCGCCGGGGTGTGGGTCCGCGCATTGCGCAGCAGATTCGCGATGACCTGGCGGATGCGATTCTCGTCGCCCAGCACCTCGATCGCGTCCTCGCCGATCTCCAGACGCCAGTCGTGACCCGACTCGGTGGCGTGGGCGTCGCTCACGGCGTCGATGGCCAGCATCGCAAGGCTCACCGGCTCGCGGCGAAGAGGCTGTCCGGCATCCAGCCTCGCAAGAAGGAGCAGGTCATCGACGAGCGAGCTCATCCGCTCCGATTCCGCCGCGATCCGGTCGAACGACCTCTGCTGCGTCGGGGTCATGGGGGCCGCCTCACCCATCGACAGCTGGGCGTAGCCGCGGATCGACGCCAGGGGCGTGCGCAGCTCGTGGCTCGCGTCGGCGATGAAGCGCCGCAGCTGCTGCTCGCTGTGCTGCCGTGCGGTCAACGCAGCCTCGATGTGCCCGAGGAGGGTGTTGAGCGAGCTTCCGACCCGCCCGACCTCTGTATGGGGGTCGGTGTCCTGGTCGGCCACTCGCTCCCGGATCTCGACATCGCCCTGGGCGAGCGGCTGCTCGGCGACGTGCTCCGCGACGGCGGCCACGCGCTCGAGCGGCCGCAGGTTGCGGCGGATGACGAGCGACAGAACGACGACGACGATGATGAGCGTCAGCGCGCTCACGCTTAGGAGGATCCAGGAGAGCGCATCCGTGGTGGCGGTGACGTCATCGAGCGAGTTGCCCGCGATCACCGTCGCACCGCCGGCGGATTCCGATGCGACCCGGAACGCGCCCAGGTCTCCTCCCAGATCGATGGTGGTGGGCGTTCGCGGAGCCGGATCGGCCGCAGCCAGCGTCTGGACCTGCGCATCGGAGAGCGCGACCTTCGTTCCGTCGGAAGCGATGTACGCCGAGGCGATGACGGCCCCGTCGGCGTCGAGGATCACCTGGAGCGACCCGACGCGCTGGCCGGGCCCGGTGCCGTCGGACCCTCCGCTCGCGTCTGGGCCGTCGCTCGCGCCTGAGCCGTCCGCGTCACCGGACGGTCCGCGCCGGTCGTACAGATCGCCCGCCCCACCGGGCCCGGAGATGAAGTTCAGCGATTCGAGCACCTGCGCGTCCAGACGCTCGTACACGAACGATCGCAGCGCGAGGCTCGTCGCGAACCCGGAGGCGATGAGGCCCGCTGCGAGCAGGGCGGCGACGCTGACGACGAGCGTCCGGCGCAGCGTCCACCTCCTGCGGGTCATCGCGCGGGTTTGATCGTGTAGCCCACGCCTCGGACGGTGTGGATCAGCGGCTCGCCGATCGTGTCGATCTTCTTTCGCAGGTACGAGATGTAGATCTCGACGACGCTGGCGTTGCCGCCGAAGTCGTAGCTCCACACCTGGTCGAGGATCTGCGCTTTGCTCAGCACCCGGCGGGGATTCTGCATCAGATAGCGAAGCAGTTCGAACTCCTTTGCCGTCAGCCTGATCGGCGTGCCGTCTCGTTCGACCTCATAGGTCTCCTCATCGAGGGTCAGGTCGCCGACCTGGAGGAGCGGATCGGCCGCGGCCGTTGCGGCGACGTGCCGGCGCGCCATCCCCCGCAGCCGCACCACGACCTCCTCGAGGTTGAACGGCTTCGAGAGGTAGTCGTCGCCGCCGGCGGAGATGCCGGCGATACGGTCCTCGACCGCGTCCTTCGCGGTGAGGAAGAGCACCGGCACGTCGTTGCCCGTCGCCCGCACGCGCGCCAGCACCTCCATGCCGTCGAGCCCGGGCATCATGATGTCGAGCACGACGATGTCGGGGGCGAACTCCCGGATGACGCCCAGCGCCTCCTGGCCGTTGGCGGCTGTGCGCGCCTCCCACCCCTCGTGAGCGAGCGCCATCCGCAGCAGCTCGCTGAGGTTGCGCTCGTCGTCCACGATCAGCGCACGGACGGGCGATCCGTCGGGGCGCGTCAACGGCGCAGGTCGCGACGTCGAAGCGTGCATGTCGATCCTGTTCCCGGCTCAGCCGTGGCAGTCGTCGTGGGAGGTCGACGACGGTTGCTCTCACCGTGGCGCGCCGACCTTGGAGGTTCCTATGAGCCATCCTGATCGACGCCAAGACATGGATGGCTCGACAGCTCGAGCGCGTGGCCGTGATCTGCCGGGAACAGCGTTCGAGTCACGGCCGCCGCGTGATGGCAGACTGCCGCCATGTCCATGCCCGCTCGCTTGTCCGTCGTCACGCTCGGCGCCCGTGATGTCCCGATGCTGCGCGCCTGCTACCGGTCGCTGGGATGGAGCGAGGTGAACGGCAGCGACGACGACTGGGCCGCCTATCTCGTCGGCGGCGTGCTCTTCACGCTCCACCCCCTCGCCGACCTCGCGGCGGAAGCGGGCGCCGACATCGCGCGGGCCGGTACGTGGTCGGGGGTGACCTTCGCGTGCAACGTCGACTCAGCAGCGGAGGTCGATGCCGCCTACGGTGCCGCGATCTACGCCGGCGCCACCGCCCTGGCCGCCCCCCAGCAGCGGGAGTGGGGCGGTCGTTCCGGCTACGTCGCCGATCCCGAGGGCAATCGATGGGAGATCGCATGGGCCGCCTCCGCCCGATTCGATGAGAGGGGCGCTCTGACGAGCTTCGGCGGGTGACCTCCCGCGGGTAGGCGCGGACGTCAGTCATCAGCGCCGGCATCCACTCACGTGCCCATCTCCCCGTGCGAAAGATCGCCTCGCACCGGCATGCCCTCGACGCCGAGGCCATTCCCGTTGAACCTCCGCGGGCATATGCTCCGGTCCATGACGAGGTAGATCATCCACACGACAGACGCCCCGACGTCGCCTCTCTGGAGCCAGGCAGTCCGGGCGGGAACGACCGTCTACGTGTCGGGCATGGTCGGCGTAGAGGCGTCGACAGGTGAGCTCGCGGGCTCGACGATCCAGGAACAGACCCGGCAGGCCGTACGCAACTGCGCGGCCATCCTTCAGGCGGCCGGCAGCTCGTTGGCGGATGTGGTCTTCGTCACCGTTCTGCTCTCGAAACCCGAGGATTTCGCAGGCATGAACGAGGCTTATTCGGAGGCGTTCGGCCCGGAACCGCCCGCGCGCGCCGTCACCCGACTTGGCCCTGATCTACCCGGCATCCTCGTGTCGGTGACGATGACCGCAGACACGGCAGGCTGACGCGTCAGCCCGGCAGCTCCCACAGCTCCAGCGGGAGGCCTTCTGGATCATGGATGCGCACGAAGCGCCCATGATCCGTCTCCCACTCCGAGCGACGCTCCACCGGTATTCCTGCCGAGACCAACCGCGCGACGAGTTCGTCGAGCCCCGTGACCCGAAGGTTCAGCATGAACGGCTGTTCGGAGGCGAAGTAGTCGCTGTCCACCGCGAACGGTGCGAAGACCGTCATGCCCGCTTCCTGCTGCCACACCTCATCCGCGCCGGCGCCGATTCCGAGGTGCTCCCGGTACCACGCCGTTCGGGCCTCCGGATCCCGGCTCCGGAAGAACAGCCCGCCGATGCCCGTGACACTCATGAGGGCATCGTATTCGCGTCCGCAGAAGAAAAAGGACCGCGAGGTCTGATGACCCGCGATCCCTTGTCTCTACTGGTGCCCCCGACTGGAATCGAACCAGCGACCTTTGGTACCGGAAACCAACGCTCTATCCCCTGAGCTACGGAGGCGCAACCACACGATGCTATCACCGGGCGGCGGGGGCGTCCGGACGGGGCGGGGCCGCAGCATCCGGTCTACGGCCAGCCGATGGTCCAGAGCAGCAGCACCGCGACGACCTGCAGGACGATGCAGACGACCACGCCGAGGCGGCGCCGTGTGGCCGTGGCAGACAGGCGCGAGTCGGCGAGCAGCGGCGCCATCGGCATCAACAGGCGGAACAGGCTCTGCTGGGGCAGGAACACCGCGAACAGGTAGAGCCCGTAGCCGGCCACGAACGACCACGTCTCGACGCCGAGGGCGCGGATCGGCTTGGAGCGCATCCAGACGATGAAGCCGCCCGCGATCGTGAGCACCATGAGCACGCCCAGGATGCCGAGATACGTGCCCCAGAAGCGGAACCACGGTGTGAGCGGCACGAAGTGTCCGTCGCCGACGAAGGGGATCCACCACGCGATCTCCGTGCGCACGTAGGCGTCGCGGGTGCCGGTGACGGCCTGGGCGATGTACGACCACGACAGTCCCGCGACGGAGATGAGTGCGGCCGAGACGATCATGCCCCAGCGCTGCGCGGCCGGGAACGGGTCTTCCGCGCGACGCGCCCAGCGCACCAGGAAGACGACGCCGAGCGTCAGCGCGATGGCCAGGCCGCCGGGCCGCACGTAGGCGGCGAGCACGCCGACCGGCGCGATCCAGGCGTAGCGCCGGTTCACCGCCAGCAGCAGGCAGGCGAACAGCAGCATGAGGATGAGCGACTCGGCGTAGGCGAGGACGAAGACGAAGGAGAGCGGGCTCAGCGTGAAGAGCACGACGCCCCACCAGGCCGAGGCCGGCGTGGTGACGCGGTGCAGCAGCAGATAGAGCATGACCGTCGCGCCGGCGCTCGCGATCACGCTGAGGCCGACACCGGCCGCCTGCCACGGAATGCCCAGGGCATCGGAGATGATCCGCTCGAGCCAGGGGAAGACGGGGAGGAACGCCCAGTCGTTCGGCTGGACGACACCGCTCGGCGCCAGCGGCAGCCACGTGGGATAGCCGACCTGCGAGATGCGGCCGTAACGGGCGCCGTCCCAGTCGCTCAGGAAGTTCAGGAAGGTGGTGACGAGCTCGCCCTCGGGCCCGAAGCCCCATCTGCCGGCCTTGGAGATCTGGTACCAACTGAAGAGGATCAGCAGGTTGATCGCCCGTCCGACGCCCCACAGCAGCAGCACCCGGCTGATGACACCCGCGGGAAGCGGATCACGATTGATCGTCGTCGTAGGCGCCGATCGGAGGAGACGCATCGAACCGTCCCAGACACGGGCGACGAGCGAGGTCCGGTCGGACGCCCCCGGGGGCGGCACGGTCGTCGCCGCGCGCTCCTGTTCCTGAGCGGTCACGCATCCTCCTCGCGCAGCAGGGAGGTTCCGCCGACCGCGTCACCGGATTTTCCCATACCAGGCTGGGCGAGTGGTACAAGCGACCGCAAGCGCAGGCGAATCGTGACGATCGACCGCGGTCGGATGATCACGGCGAGGGGACGAGGAAGAAG
Source organism: Microbacterium jepli (assembly GCF_047237905.1). Classification (NCBI taxonomy): domain Bacteria; kingdom Bacillati; phylum Actinomycetota; class Actinomycetes; order Micrococcales; family Microbacteriaceae; genus Microbacterium; species Microbacterium jepli. The sequence continues at coordinate 2,555,112 of NZ_JBDFLW010000005.1, forward strand.
CCGTCGAGCACGCCGGGGTTGTGGGCGTGCACGAGCACGAGGAACACGACCGCGTCGAAGAGCAGGTGCACGGTCACGACGTAGGCCAGTGATCGCGTGCGCAGGAAGATGAACCCTTGCAGCAGCGCGAACGGGATGGTCAGGAGCGGTCCCCACGCGCGGTAGCCGAGCTCCCACAGGAACGACACGAACACGATCGTCTGCAGCACGTTCGCCTGCCACACCGGGAAGTGACGGCGCAGCAGCGCGAAGACGGTGCAGACGAAGAACAGCTCATCCCAGATGCCGACCGCGCCGACGCCCACGAACAGCCGCGCGATGAGCTCCGGCGTGTCCACGACAGGCCAGTTGAGGTAGACCCCCGAGGTGATGAAGTAGAACGGCATGATGAGCCAGCCCAGCACGAGCACGCTCGCGAGCCAGGCCCACTGGAAGGTGGTCCACCGGCCGCCGCCGCGCCACGGGAAGCCGATCGTGCGATCGCGGTAGACGAACCGCGAGATCACGTACGGCACCACGACGGCACCGCCGAGGCCCAGGGTGAAGCGCACGAATGCCACGTTGTCGAGTTCCGCCTTCAGCGGGATCACACTGACCACGAGCAGCCCGGCGGCGATCAGCGACAGGTCGCGCAGGAGGCTCGGCGCACGCGTCTGACCCGGCAGGACCTCGAGGGGAGCGGAGGCGCGACGCTCCAGCATCCACGCCGATGCCATCGCGGCCGCGAGCAGCACCCATCCGAGCCACGGCAGCAGCAGCACGAAGAAGGCCGGCGCCGCGAGGCACGCGAGCAGAGCGGGCAGGAGTCCCCACGACCACGCCGGCAGGGCGACGGCGGGAGACGACGACGGATGCTGCGGCATCAGCGCTCCAGCGGACAGGCGTTCACGAGCGAGGCGTGCGGCGGTAGGCGAGGTCGCGGATGTCGCGCCCCACGCGGGCGCCCTTGCGCTCGAACGCGGTCTCGACGCGACCCTCGAAGCGATCTGCCCAGTCGCCGTCGAAGGCGCGCTCGAGGGTGGGGATGCCGTCGAGCACGTCGCGCATCCAGCGTGCGTACTCCTCCCAGTCGGTCGCCAGGCGCAGCATCCCGCCGTCCGTCAGCACGCGCGCGGCGAGGTCGCCGAACTCCGCCGTGACCAGGCGGCGCTTGAAGTGCTTGTGCTTGTGCCACGGGTCGGGGAAGAACACCCAGAGCTCGTCGAGCGATCCCTCCGGCAGCAGGTGCGCGAGCACCTCGGGCGCGTTCGCCTCGACCATGCGCAGGTTGCGGGCGCCGGCACGATCGGCTTCGTACATCGTGCGCGCCAGCCCGGCGCGGAAGACCTCGATGGCGAGGAAGTCGTCGTCGGGACGCGAGGAGGCGGCTGCGACGATCGCGTGCCCCTGCCCCGAGCCGATCTCGGCGATCAGCGCGGCCTCGCGGCCGTACACCTCGCGCGGGTCGATGGCGGTGCCGGGGAGGATGCTGGTGGCCGGGGCATCCCGCGTGACCGTCAGCAGGTACTCCGGCGAGAGGCGCTCCCACGCGCGGTCCTGCCCGTCGGACATCCGTCCGCTGCGGCGGACGAAGGACACGGGGCGGTCGCGGTGGCGGCGCGGGTCGGCGGGGGTGTCGGACACCCCTCCAGGGTATCGACCGGCGTGGAGCGGACCCGCCGCGCTCTCGAACCAGACGGTCCGACGCGGCTCGGCGAGGGTCAGGCCGTGACGAAGTCGATGAGCTCCTCGACGCGGCCGAGCAGGCTCGGCTCGAGATCGCGGTAGGAGTTCACGCTGCCGAGGATGCGCTTCCACGCCCGGGCGATGTCCGCCTGGTCGCGCGCCGGCCAGCCCAAAGCGCGGCAGACGCCGACCTTGAACTCGATGCCGCGCGGCACCTCCGGCCACCGCTCGATGCCGACGGCGCGGGGCAGCACGCACTGCCAGACGTCGATGTAGGGGTGGCCGACGACGCGCAGGTGGCGGCCGTGCGGGCCGCGCAGGGTGGCCTCGACGAGACGCGTCTCCTTCGAGCCGGGCACGAGATGGTCCACGAGCACGCCGTAGCGCCGCTCGGCGGACGGCGGATCGTCGGCGAGCGCCTGGTCGAGCAGATCGACACCCTGCAAGTATTCGACGACCACTCCCTCGGCGCGCAGGTCGTCGCCCCAGACCTTCTCGACGAGCTCGGCGTCGTGGCGCCCCTCGACCCAAATGCGGCTGGCACGGGCGACTCGGGCCCGCGAGTCGGGCGTCGCGAACGACCCCGACGCCGTCCGGGCGGGGCCTGCCGGAGCCTTCGGCGCGGGGGGCACGAGGATCACATCCGCACCGTCGATCAGGAAGCCGGCGCCGAGCGGGAACTGCCGCCGCCGGCCGTGGCGGTCCTCGAGCTCGACCAGGCCGGAGCCGATGCGTACGACGGCGCCGCAGTAGCCGTCAGCCGCCACCTCCACCACGAGGTCGCGCTCCGCCGGGACGCGCGCGAGCACCTTCGCGGCCTTCTCCCGCCAGCCCTTGGCCAGCACATCCGAGCCGTACCGATCGTCCATGCGCCCCTCCCGACCGGGCGAGCGTAGCCGCCGCGCACCCGCGCGGACGCCGGACCCGCCGGTCAGCCGCCTACCCGGGGCCGTCCGCCCCGTCAAGCCGCCGCCGTCGCTTCCCGCGGGAAGCGGTCCGTCAATAGACTCGATCGGAGGGACGGCTGTGGAGTCCCCGCGGAGGAGGAGTCGATGCGTGCTCGCTGGGCGGTGTCGCTCGCCGCGGCGCTCGCGATCGTCTTCACCGGGGCGGCGACGGCGGCCTCCGCCACTCCCCCGCCTCCGCTGGCCGACTCGTACATCACCGATGAGGTGGGCGTCCTCACCGATCAGGAGGCGATCGACCTCAGCACGCGGATGACCGAGACCTACCGCAAGACCGGTGTCGACATCTTCGTGGTCTACGTCGACACCTTCACGTCTCCGGACGACAGCGAGGCCTGGGCCAATCAGCTCGCGAACGACAACGGCCTCGGCCCCAAGCAGTATCTGCTGGCCATCGCCGTCGACTCCCGCCAGTACTACCTCTCCGCCGACAGCAGCGGGCCGCTGAGCGTCCCGCAGGTCAGCCAGGTCGAGGATGCCGTGAAGCCGCAGCTGACCGCCGGCGACTGGATCGGCGCCGCCACCACGGCGGCCGGCACCGTCGACCAGCTGCTCGGCACGTCCGGCGGCGGCGCGAGCCCGACCGGTGCCGACGGGGGCGGCGTCATCACCGGCATCCTCGTGGTGGTCGTCATCGCGCTCGTGATCCTCGGCATCGTCTGGCTCGTCCGGAGGCGCCGACGTCCCTCGGTCACCGCTCCCGCCGGTCCTCCGCAGGTCTCCACCGCGGACCTGGCCCGCGAGGCGTCGTCCGCGCTCATCGCCACCGACGACGCCATCAAGACGAGCGAGCAGGAGCTCGGCTTCGCCAAGGCGCAGTTCGGGGATGCTGCGACCACCGAATTCGAGCAGGCTCTGGCCCGCGCATCGCAGAACCTCACCCAGGCCTTCACGCTGAAGCAGCAGCTCGACGACGAGGTGCCTGACACCGAGGAGCAGACGCGCGCCTGGAACGAGCAGATCATCCAGCTGTGCCGCGAGGCGAACGACGGACTGGACGAGAAGGCCGAGGCGTTCGACGAGCTGCGCAAGCTCGAGCAGAATGCACCGGAGGCGCTCGCGCGCGTGCGGGAGGCGCGGGAGACCGCGGCCGCCGGCATCGACGGGGCCGCAGCATCCCTCGCCGCCCTCACCGCGCGATACTCCTCCGACGCCCTCGCGACGATCGCCGACAACCCCGATCAGGCGCGCGAGCGCATCGCGTTCGCCGACGCCCAGCTGGCGGAGGCCGAGACCGACATCGGCGCCGGACGCGGCGGCGAGGCGGCCGTCGGCATCCGTGCCGCGGAGGAGGCGGTCGCCCAGGCCGTGCTGCTGGAGCAGGCCGTCGACAAGCTCGGCGCCGATCTCGCGGCCGCCGACGCGGGCATCGCGCCACTCCTCGCCGAGCTCGAGGCCGACATGGCGACCGCCGCGACGCTCCCCGACGCCGACGGGCGCGTCGCCGCGGCGATCGCTTCGACGCGCCAGCGGGTGGACGCCGCCCGGACGGCGAGCGCCGGCACCGACAAGCGCCCGCTGCAGACTCTCGAGTCGCTGCAGGCGGCGAACACCGAGATCGACGCGGTCATGCAGGGCGTGCGGGATGCCGCGGCCCAGGCCGAGCGCGCCCGCCAGCAGGTCGGTCAGACCATCCTGCAAGCACAGGCGCAGGTGTCGGCGGCCGAGGACTACATCACGGCACGCCGCGGCGCCGTCGGCGCCGAGGCGCGCACCCGGCTGGCCGAAGCCGGCGCCTCGCTCGTGCAGGCGCAGCAGCTGCAGGCGGTCGACCCGGCGCAGGCGCTGCAGCAGGCGCAGCGCTCGGCGCAGCTGTCGGCCGAGGCGATCCAGCGCGCGCAGGACGACGTCGGCGCCTTCGGCGGCGGAGGCGGACTCGGCGGGATGCTGGGCGGCGGCCAGGGCGGCGGCAACTCTGGCGGCGGCATGCTGGGCGCCGTGCTGGGCGGCATCGTCATCAACTCCATGCTCGGCGGCGGACGCTCCGGCGTATCAGGCGGCCTCGGCGGTCTGGGCGGCTCGGGCGGACTCGGCGGCATGTTCGGCGGGGGCGGCGGAGGCCGGTCGTCCGGCGGCATGCGCCCCGGCAGCTTCGGCGGAGGCGGCACCCGCGCCCGCCGAGGAGGTGGCCGCTTCTGAGCCGCACTCCCGTCGCCGCGCCGGTGCGGCATCCCTCGTCCTGATCCACTTCTCGACCTCTCCCATGAATAGGAAGGAAACCCGATGGCAAAGCAGTCCATCTTCGGTCGCATCTCGACCCTCCTGAAGGCGAACATCAACTCGATGCTCGACTCCGCCGAGGACCCCCAGAAGATGCTCGATCAGCTCGTGCGCGACTTCTCGAACAACATCGCCGACGCAGAGTCGGCCATCGCCGAGACGATCGGCAACCTGCGTCTGCTCGAGCGCGACCACGCCGAAGACGTGCAGGCGGCGACCGAGTGGGGCAACAAGGCCCTCGCCGCCAGCCGCAAGGCCGACGAGCTGCGCCGCGCGGGCAACACCGCCGACGCCGACAAGTTCGACAACCTGGCCAAGATCGCCCTGCAGCGTCAGATCAGCGAGGAGAACGAGGCGCGCGCCACGGCTCCGCAGATCGCGACGCAGACGCAGGTCGTCGACCAGCTCAAGGATGGCCTCAACGGCATGAAGCAGAAGCTGGAGCAGCTGAAGTCGAAGCGCTCCGAGCTGCTGGCGCGCGCCAAGACCGCCGAGGCGCAGAACAAGGTCGTCGACGCCGTCAAGTCGATCGACGTCATGGACCCCACCAGCGAGCTGGGCCGGTTCGAGGACAAGATCCGCCGCCAGGAGGCCCTCGCCGCCGGCAAGCAGGAGCTCGCCGCGTCGAGCCTCGACGCGCAGTTCAACCAGCTCGAGGACATCGGCGAGCTGACCGAGGTCGAGGCACGCCTCGCCGCACTCAAGGGCGGACAGGCTCCGGCCGCGATCGAGAGCGCCCAGAGCTGACGCTCTGACCCGTTCGACGGGCGTCGCTCCTCCGGGGGGCGGCGCCCGTCGTTGTGTGGGGGTGTGGTGGTTCGCGGGTCGGACGGCGACGGGTCCGGCTGGGCCGGGTCGGCCGCCAGACCCGCGGAAACGTCCGCCTTCGGGCGCCGCTGTTCGCCCTCCGCGGAGCGGCCTCGGTGCCCGCGCGTGGTGGGGCAGGATGAGCCCATGACCCGATTCATCGTGGCGCCGCAGTGGCAGGGCTCGTCATCCTCCCGCGCGATGCAGCTCATCGACGGCGCCCTCGCCATCGCGGGCGACCTGCCCCGTGCCACGACGACCGTCATCGACGTGCCGGCCGAGGCCGGAGAGAGCCTGGAGTCGGGGGTGCGGCGCCTGAGCTCGCTCACTCGCGTCCGCACGGCGATCGAGGAGGCCGTCGCCGCTGCGGATGAGCCCGTGGTCATCGTCGGCGGCGACTGCGGCGTCACGCTCGCCGGAGTCGGTGCCGTGGCCGGTCCCGACCTGGCGGTGGTGTGGCTCGACGCGCACGCCGACCTGAACTCCCCAGAGACGTCCGACTCCGGTGCGTTCCACGGCATGGTGCTGCGTGCGATCCTCGGCGAGGGCGCCGATGTGCTGAGCCTGCCGGCCGAAGTCATCACCCCCGACCGCGTGGTGCTGGCGGGCACCCGCCAGTTCGACCTCGGCGAGGAGCTCTACGTCTCGGCTACTGGGATGACGGCGCTCACCGTCGACGACCTCGCCGACCCCACCGCGCTGGCAGACGCCGTCGCCGCGACGGGCGCCGCGCGCGTGTACATCCACGTCGACCTCGACGTCCTCGACCCCGGGGAGATGGGTGCCCTCACCCATCCGGTGCCGTTCGGAGCGACAGTGGCTCAGGTGGTCGCGGCGATCAGAGCGGTGCGTGAGCGGATGCCGCTGGCCGGAGCATCCCTCACCGAATTCTCCCCCTCCTCGCCCGAGGCCGCCGTCGACGACCTCGGCGCGATCCTGCGCCTGGTCGGGGCGCTCGCGTGAGCCCGATCCCTCCTCCCCCGCGCTTGTGGCGCGCCGACGCCGACCGCGCCGTCGCCCGCGGGAAGCGCATCGAGCGGATGATCCCGACCGTCCTGCTCGACTCCCCCGTCAGCCGCGTCGGCCTCTGGTACGGCCGCACCGTCGGCTGGATCTGGGGGACGCTCTGGAGCACCGGGCGCATCGAGCGCCGCGGCGGTCTCTGGGTCTTCCGCGGACTCCCGTCGTGGGCGTTTCCGCGCGGTGGCGTGTGCGTCGGAGACTGCTTCCTGACCGGCGACGAGCCCGTGACCGACGCGATCATCGCGCACGAAGCCGTGCACGCCCGGCAGTGGCGCCGCTACGGCTTCCTCATGCCGGTGCTGTACTCGCTCTCCGGGCGCGATCCGCTGCGCAATCGCTTCGAGATCGAGGCGGGCCTGGAGAACGGCAACTACGTGCCGCGCGGGTCCTGAGCGGAACCGCGGGAGTTGCCGCGCGGGTTCTGACTCGAACCACGGGCGTCAGTCCGCGAACGGCGCCCGAGCCCGGGATCAGCGCGCGGTCGGCCGAGGTCAGCGCGCGGTCGTGAGGCCGAAGCGCTCCGGCGTGTGGATCGCGTCGGCGGCCATGCCGAGGCGGCCGGTGAGGTGGTCGACGATGTCAGCCGTGCCGAGGTAGCCGCCCAGCAGGGTGACGCGGGTCGCGTCGTCCTCGGCGCAGAGCATCTCATCGGCCCATGCGGCGACGGCGCGGGATAGCGCCTCGCCGGTCGCGCACGCGCGGCCGGTCCCGGGTGCGCCGCTGCGGGCCGAGCGATCGAGCCACGTCACGACCATGCGCGCGGGAGCGCTCACCTCACCGATCCATGACGCGTCGGGAACCTCGATGAACACCCGACCGGTCGAGCAGATCGGCAGCGTCGCGAGGACGGCCTGCAGCTCGGACAGCGCGTTCTCGTCAGCGGTGATGAGCTGCTGCACGCGCGCGTGGCGCACGGTGCGGCAGAGGCTGGCGTTGTGTTCGGCGGAGGACATGGCGTGCTCCAGTGTACCCGCCGCAGAGAAGGGTTGCCTAACCTCACTCGAATCCGTCGGCGGTGCCGGATCAGGACTCGATGAGCACTCGGCGCAGCTCGGCGATCTCGTCGTCGCGGAGCCCCTTGGCTCGGAGGTACTCCACCGGTCCGCCGTAACGCGTCGTCAGATCGTCGAGCAGGCCGCGCATGACGTGGGCGGGCGAGCGCGTCGCCAGCTCCACGAGGTTCTCGGAGTCGGGGAACGCCGCCCGCAGTCGCTCGATGATCATCTCGTTGCGCTCGGCGGGAAGCATCGACTCGGTGCGCGCGTAGTCGGCGATGACCGCCTCCCGGTCGACGCCCGCGGCGAGCAGCGTCAGGGCCACGGTGACACCCGTGCGGTCCTTCCCGACCGTACAGTGCACGAGCACCGGCTGATCGGCGAGCACGCTGCGGACGACCTCGACCACCTGGTCGGCGGAGTCCTCGACGATCTCGCGGTAGAACTGCGCCAGCGACGCATCCTGCTGGAAGAACGACGAGATCGATCCGAGATACAGCGGCACGCGCTGCATCTGCAGGTCCATGCCGTCCACCCGGCTCGGCGAGCGCTCGACCTCCTCGTCGTCGCGCAGGTCGATGATGCGGCGCACCCCGAGCCCGCGGAAGGCCTCGGTTCCGGGCTCCTCGAGTGCGGCCAGATTGCCCGAGCGGTAGAGCACGCCGAACCGGGTGCGGCCGTCGCCGGCGGGCAGACCGCCGACGTCGCGGAAGTTCATCGCCCCCGGGACGAGTGTCTGGTCGGTCATCAGGTGGTGGCCTTCGGCCGGGGCGGCACCGGGTAGCGCCCGGCGATGGTGACGCGGTTGAAGGCGTTGATGGAGACCAGGATCCAGCTCAGCCCGACGTACTCCTGCTCCGAGAGGATGCCGCCGACGTGGTCGTAGACGGCGTCGGGGATGCCCTCCTCGGAGATGAAGGTGAACGCCTCCGCCAGCTCGAGCGCCGCCCGCTCGCGCTCGTCGAAGACGCCCGACTCGCGCCACGTGGCCAGCTGCGCGATCTCGTCGGCGGTCAGCCCGGCGACCAGCGCCCGGTCGACGTGCACCCGTACGCAGTAGGCGCACCCGTTCAGCTGCGACGCGTGCAGTTGGACGATCTCCTTCAGGCGATCGTCGATGCCGTTCGCCGTGGCGATGGCGCCGACCGCCTTCGAGAACGCCTCGAGCGCCTTGTAGGCCTCCGGCGCCGATCGGGACAGGTGCACACGGCGTTCATCCGACATGGTGCCAGCCTAGCCAGCCCCCGCCGGGCCGGCCGGTGAGCTGATCAGCACCGCACTCATCTTTGTGTCCCACTTTCTGCAGACGTCACCGGCGTGTTGTGCAGCGAGTGGGACACAGTCACGCCGTGCGCGCGAGGGAAGTACACCGTGTCCCACTTTCTGCGGAAGTCACCGGTGTGTTGCGCAGGGAGTGGGACATCATCGAGCCGTGCGCGCGCGGGGGACAATGGAGGGCCCTGACCCGTCACCACCGAGGATGCCGCGTGACCGACTTCGACGAATTCTCCTTCCTGCCCGCCCAGGCCGCCGACATCGGCCACGACGGCGAGCTCCCCCACCGCGAGCGCGTCGACTTGACTCTGCCGGACGGTCGCCGGCTGAGCGCCATCCGCACCACCCCGGCCGACGCGCCCGGCGCGTCCCCCGTCGTGACGCTGCTGCACGGCGCGGGGCTGAACGCCCACACCTGGGACACCACGATCCTGGCGATGGGACTTCCCGCCCTGGCGATCGACCTCCCCGGGCACGGCGACTCCTCATGGCGCGACGACGCGGCGTACGTCGCCCGGGTGCTCGCCGCCGATGTCGCCGCCGGAATGGATGCCTGGACCGACACCCCCCAGCTGCTCGTCGGGCAGTCGCTGGGCGGCCTGACGGCGGCGGCGGTCGCAGCATCCCGGCCCGATCTCGTGAGCGAGCTGGTCGTCATCGACATCACCCCGGGCCTCGACCCCGACGCGGGCGCCTCCCAGATCCGACAGTTCTTCGCCGGACCCACCGACTGGGCCAGCCGCGACGAGCTCGTCGAGCGCGCCCTGGCCTTCGGTCTCGGCGGCTCGCGCACGGCCGCCGAGCGCGGCGTCTTCCTCAATTCCCGCGTGCGCGCCGACGGACGCGTGGAATGGAAGCACCACTTCGCCCATCTCGCCGCCGCAGCCGCCGCAGCCGCGTCGGGAGAATCGAAGACGGATGCTGCAGCCGCCGGCTCCGCGCCGCACGACGCCGTCTCGGCGGTCCTGGGAGAAGCCGGCTGGGACGACCTCGCCGCCGTCTCCGCGCCCGTCACGCTTCTCCGAGGCGACCACGGCTACGTCACGGAGGAGGATGCCGCGGTGTTCGCCGCGCGCGTCCCGGCGGCCTCGATCGAGACCGTCGCGTCGGGGCACAACGTGCAGGAGGAGCTGCCCGTCGAGCTCGGCCGTCGCCTGCGGAGCCTCGTCCGGAAGGATTGAGGCCTGTGTTGCGTTCCATGTAGCGCGTTGCACGCCGTCTCGCACGGAACCGTAGGCTTGCCCCAACCCCCGAGTCGCCGACTTCCCCGGCATCCGCACACCCCTTTGGATGCCGCGGCCCCGCGAAAGGACCCCCACATGCGTCGCCGCATCACCCTGGCCGCCGCCGCCCTCGTCACCACGAGCGCACTGCTGCTGACCGCCTGCTCCGGAAGCCCTGCCGGCGAGACCACGACGTCGACGGGTCCCGCGGACTCCAGCGCCACCCTCCGGGTCGGCCTCGTGCTCGAGCCGTCGAACCTCGACATCCGCCACACCAGTGGCGCCGCCCTCGAGCAGGTGCTCATCGGCAACGTCTACGAGGGGCTCGTCAGCCGGTCGCAGGACAACGAGGTCGAGAACGCGCTCGCGACGGACCACACCGTCTCCGACGACGGACTGACCTACACCTTCACCCTCGCGCAGGGAGTCGCTTTCCACAGCGGCGACCCCCTCACGGTCGACGATGTGGTCTCCTCCTTCACACAGGTCAAGGACGACGAGACGATCATCGGTCACGCCGACTTCGCGAACGTCGCGAGCATCGCCGCCGACGGCGCGGACAAGGTCGTCGTGACCCTGACGACGCCCGACCAGAACTTCCTGTTCAATCTCACCGGCCCGGCCGGCCTCGTCGTCAAGGCGGGCGACACCACCGACCTCAAGACGGCCGAGAACGGCACGGGCCCGTTCACCCTCACGCGTTGGAACCAGGGCGACAGCCTCGAGCTCGCCCGCAATGACGCGTACTGGGGAGAGCCGGCGGGCGTGGCATCCGTCGTCCTGCAGTACATCCCCGACTTCACCGCCGGTGTGAACGCAGCGCTGGACGGCAGCCTCGACGTGCTGACCGCGGTCGACCCCACGCTCGCCCCGCAGCTCGACGGCGCGCAAGGCTTCAGCCTCACGACGGGCAAGACCACCGACAAGGCGACCCTGGCGTTCAACAACAAGAAGGCCCCGCTCGACGACAAGCGCGTGCGCGAAGCGCTGCGCCTGGCGATCAACCACGACGACCTCGTCACCGCGGTCGGCGCCGGCCAGACCATGTACGGCCCGATCCCCGAGCTCGACCCCGGGTACGAGGACCTCTCGAGCACGATCTCGTATGACCCCGAGCGGGCCAAGGAGCTCCTCAAGGAGGCCGGCGCCGAGAACCTCGAGCTGACCCTGACGATCCCGTCCTTCTACGGCACCACCGTGCCGCAGGTGCTCGTGTCGGACTTCGAGGCCGTGGGCGTCGACCTGACCGTCGACGCGGTCGAGTTCTCGACGTGGCTGCAGGACGTCTACACGAACCGCGACTACGACCTGAGCTTCGTGCTGCACGTCGAGCCCCGCGACTTCGGCAACTTCGCCAACCCCGACTACTACTTCGGCTACGACAACCCCGACGTGCAGAAGCTGTATCAGGAGGCGCTCGCCACGGTCGACCCCGACGAGTCGGCCGACCTGCTGAAGCAGGCCGCGAAGATCGTGTCGGAGGACAGCGCGGCCGACTGGCTGTACAACGGCGCGACGATCACGGCGGTGCAGTCCACCGTCAGCGGCTTCCCCGTCGACTCGATCAACTCGCGCATCGACCTCGCCGGCGTGACCGTCTCGAAGTAGCCTCCCGGAGTGATCCGCTACGCGCTGACCCGGGCAGCCCTCCTCCTGGTGGGGCTGTTCGTGGCCAGCGTGCTGATCTTCCTGTCGCTGCGCGTGCTGCCCGGCGACGTCGCCCAGCTGATCGCGGGCAGCGAGGGCACCCCCGCGCAGGTGGCCGCCATCCGCGAGAGCCTCGGGCTCAACGAACCGGCGATCACGCAGTACTTCGGCTGGATCGGCGGCGTGCTGACCGGCGACCTCGGCAGCTCGCTGCTGACCGGCTCGTCGGTCGCGACGGAGCTCGCCCAGAAGGCTCAGGTGACGGTGCCGCTGGGCATCCTCGCGCTCACGATCGCCCTCATCATCAGCGTGCCGCTCGGCGTGCTGTCAGCGCTGCGCCGCGGCCGTCCCGGCGGCACGGCGCTCAGCGTCGCGTCGCAGGCACTGGCTGCGGTGCCGGTCGTCTGGGCCGGCATGATGCTCGTCGTGGTCTTCGCCGTCTGGCTCGGCTGGCTCCCGGCACAGGGCTTCCCCCGCGACGGATGGGCCGAGCCGGGCGCCGCCCTCCGCGCCCTCATCCTCCCCGCCCTCACCATCGGCGTGGTGGAGGGCGCGATGCTGCTGCGCTTCGTGCGGAGCGCGACGCTCCAGGCGATCGGGCAGGACTACGTGCGCACCGCGGCCGCGAAGGGCCTCACCCGCACCACGGCGCTGCTGCGCCACGGCCTGCCGAACGTGGGGCTGTCGGTGATCACGGTGCTCGGTCTGCAGGTCGCCGGCATCGTGGTCGGCGCCGTCGTGATCGAGCAGCTCTTCACGCTGCCGGGCATCGGACGGATGCTGGTGACCGACGTCGGCAACCGCGACCTCCCCAAGGTGCAGGGAGAGCTGCTCGTGCTCACCGGCTTCGTGCTGCTCGTCGGGTTCCTCGTCGACCTGCTGCACCGCTTGATCGACCCGCGCCAGAGGGAGTCGTGATGTCCGCCGCCGAGGCTCTTCGCGACGGCTGGCTCCGTCGCCTGCTGTCGCTGTCGACCGGACGCTTCGGCGTCGCCGTCGTACTGCTCATCGCGCTGACCGCGCTCGTCGCCCTGTTCTGGACGCCCTTCTCCCCCACGACGACCGACATCTCGGCCCGGTGGACGGGGCCGAGCTGGCCGCACCTGCTCGGCACCGACGGATCGGGCCGCGACATCCTGAGTCTTCTCATGGCCGGCGCGCGCACCACGGTGTTCGTCGCGGTCGGCGCGGGCGTGATCGCGACGGTCATCGGCATCGCCCTGGCGGCCCTCGGCGCGCTGACGGTGCGATGGGTGCGCGAGTCGGTCGCGGTGCTCGTCGACATCCTCATCGCCTTCCCCGTGCTCATCATCGCCACGATGATCGCCGCGGTGTGGGGCCGGTCGCTGTGGGTGGTCATCTGGGCCGTCGGCATCGGCTTCGGCGTCAACATCGCCCGCGTCACGCGGCCGGAGCTGCGACGGGTGCTCCACACCGACTTCGTGCTGGCGGGACGCGCCGTCGGGCTCACCCCGTTCCAGAACCTCGTGCGTCACCTGCTGCCCAACGTCGCACCGGTCTTCATCGTGCAGCTCTCGTGGGCGATGGCCGTGGCGGTGCTCGCCGAGGCGGGCCTGTCGTACCTCGGCTTCGGCGCCTCGCTCACCGACCCGTCGTGGGGTCTGCTGCTGTCCGACCTGCAGCGCTACATCGGCGTGTACCCGCTGTCGGTCGTCTGGCCCGGGCTCGCGATCACGCTGACGGTGCTGGGCTTCAACCTGCTCGGCGACGGGCTGCGCGAGGCGACCGATCCGACACTGTCGCGCCGCAGGGCGAGCGCCCGCACGCACGTGCCGGGAGTCGTCGCATGAGCCTACGCGTAGAGGGTCTCACCATCGACATCGACGGCCGGCGGGTCGTCGACGGGGTGTCCTTCGCCGTGCCCGACGGCGCCCGTCTGGGCCTCATCGGAGAGTCGGGATCGGGGAAGTCGCTCACGGCGCTGGCGATCCTGGGCCTGCTCCCCGCGGGTGCAGAGGTCGGCGGCAGCATCCGCTGGAACGACCGCGAACTCATCGGCATGCCCGACCGCGAGCTCGCGCAGTTGCGCGGCGACGACATCGGCATCGTGTTCCAGGAGCCGCGCACCGCCCTCAACCCGATCCGCACGGTGGGCCGCCAGATCGCCGAGTCGATCCGCATCCACGAGAAGGCGAGCCGCGCCGAAGCGAAGGCGCGCGCGATCGCCGAGGCCGAGCGCGTCGCCCTTCCCGACCCGGCGCGTATCGTCGACCGCTACCCGCACCAGCTGTCCGGCGGTCAGCGTCAGCGGGTCGCCATCGCGATGGCCCTCGCGTGCCGGCCGCACCTCCTGATCGCCGACGAGCCCACCACCGCGCTGGACGTCACCATCCAGGACGAGATCCTGCGGCTCCTGCTCGGTCTCGTCGAGGACGCCGGCATGTCGCTCGTGTTCATCACCCACGACCTCGCGGTGCTCTCGCGCATCGCCACGCACGGGGTCGTGCTGTCAGACGGACGCGTCGTGGAGGACGCACCGATCCGACGCCTTCTGACAGCGCCGCAGTCCCCGATCACGCAGGGGCTGCTGCGGGACGCCACGGCGACGGTGTGGCGGCCGGAGGGCACCTCGTGAGCGACGACGTGCTCCTGCGCGGGCGCGGGCTCGGGCGCACCCACCGACTCCCCCGCACGTCCCTCTTCGAGCGCCCCCGAACGACGGTCGCCCTCGAAGACGCCGACATCGACGTGCGCACGGGGTCGGCGGTCGGCGTCATCGGCGAGTCCGGCTCGGGCAAGTCCACCCTCATCCGCCTGCTGCTGGGCCTGGACGCCCCGACGGCGGGCACCGTCCACTTCGAGGGCAGAGAAGTGGATGCTGCGGCCTCCGCCCGCTCGCTGCACTGGCTGCGACGGGCCACCGGTGTCGTGTTCCAGGACCCGTACGCCTCGCTCGACCCCCGCATGTCGGTCGGGCGCATCGTCGGCGAGCCGCTGTGGGCGCTGGGGATCGAGGGCGACCGGCGGGCGCGGGTGCGCGAGACGCTCGAGGACGTCGGACTCGAGGCCGACATGGCCGATCGCTTCCCCCACGAGTTCTCCGGCGGGCAACGACAGCGCGTCGCGCTCGCCCGGGCCATCGTGCACCGCCCCACGCTGCTGGTCGGCGACGAGCCGCTGTCGGCCCTCGACGTGACCGTCCGTGCACAGATCCTGGCGCTGCTGGGGCGGCTGCGCGAGCGCGACGGCATGACGCTCCTGCTGGTCTCGCACGACATCGGCGTGGTGCAGAACCTCTGCGACGACGTGCTCGTGCTCAAGGACGGTCGCATCGTCGAAGAGGGGCCGACCGAGAAGGTGCTGCTGCAGCCCCAGGCCGCCTACACGCGGCGCCTGCTGGCATCCGTCCCCGTCATCGACCCGGGCTCCGCGGGCGCCTCCTGACGCGGGCGGCGACGTGTGTCGCGATGTCTCCGAGCGGCGGACGGATGTCGCCGGCCGGGGTTAGCCTCTGACCATGACGAGCGCGCTGCATGGGATCATCCCCCCGTACCTCCTGGCCCGCCTGGCCGCCACGGACGAGCCCGCGCTGGCACGCGCCTCGGCCGCCGCGAAGGCGACTCTCCTGGCCGATCGCGTCGTTCGCCCGCAGCGCTCCCGCGTGCGCCTGTCGATCGAAGGCGACGGCACGCTCGTCGTCGAGAACGCCCCTGCCGCCGACCGCACGATCTACGACGCGAAGAACACGGAAGACCTCCCGGGCACACGCGTGCGCGGCGAAGACGACGCCGCCTCGGGCGACTCCGCCGTCGACCAGGCGTTCGACGGCCTGGGCGCGACGTTCGACTTCTACTGGGAGGCCTACCAGCGCAGCGGCATCGACGGCGCCGGTGCCCCGCTCATCGCGACCGTCCACTACGGCGAGGACTACGACAACGCCTTCTGGAACGGCGAGCAGATGGTGTTCGGCGACGGCGACGGCGACGTGTTCACCGGGTTCACCTCCTCGCTCACGGTCATCGCCCACGAGCTCACGCACGGGGTGACCGAGCACGAGGGCGGGCTCGAGTACCAGGGTCAGTCGGGGGCGCTCAACGAGTCGCTGTCCGACGTCTTCGGCGCACTGACCGAGCAGTACACGAAGGGCCAGACGGCCGACGCCGCCGACTGGCTGATCGGTGCGGGCATCTTCACGCCGGCCGTGCAGGGCGAAGCCCTGCGCTCGCTGAAGGCTCCCGGCACGGCCTATGACGACGACGTCCTCGGCCGCGACCCGCAGCCCGCCCACATGGACGACTACGTCGAGACGACCGACGACAACGGCGGCGTGCACATCAACTCCGGCATCCCGAACCACGCCTTCTACCTGACGGCCACCGCGCTGGGCGGCAACGCGTGGGAGCGCGCCGGACTCGTCTGGTACCGCACGATCACCGGCGACCTGTCGCCCACCGCCGACTTCGCGGCGTTCGCGGCGGCCACCCTGGCCGCGGCCGCCCAGGAGTACGGTGAGGACTCGGAGGTCGTCGACGCCGTCCGCGCGGGGTGGACAGGAGTCGGCGTGCTGGAGGATGAGTCAACCGACCGCTGATGATGCGGATGCCGCGGCATCCGCTCTCGTCGTCGTCACCGTCGTGCGCACCGGCGGCATCGCGGGCATGCGCAAGACCTGGAGTGCTGAACCCGCCCCCGACGAGCAGGAGCACTGGGTCACGCTGATCGAGAGCTGTCCGTGGGACGAGTCGGTCGGCGAGACCCGCGGCGCCGATCGCTACGTCTGGAGCATCAGCGCCCGCTGCGGAGAGCAGCACCGCGAGGCCGACCTGCCCGACCAGGCCGTGGCGGGGCCGTGGCGGACGCTGGTGGACGAGGTGCGGCAGGTCGCGAAGCGCTGACCGGTCGGGTGCGGCAGGTCGCGAAGCGCTGACCGGTCGGGTGCCGCAGGTCGCGAAGGGCTCTCAGCCCGCGTCCCCGTCCTCGCCGCGCTCTCGGCGGCCGAAGAGCGATCGTGACTGCTTCTTCGGCTTCAGATGCTTCTGCAGGTAGATCGTGCCGAGCCAGCGCCCGAACTTGAAGCCGACGCGGCCCATGCGGCCGACCTCGACGAAGCCCAGGCGCTCGTGCAGCGCGACGGAGGCCTCCGCGCCCTTGTCGCTGATGATCGCGACGATCTCGCGGATGCCGGCGTTCTCGCACGCCTCGATGAGCGCCTCGAGGAGGGCGCGCCCGAGACCCTTGCCCGCCGCGGCGTGGCCGAGGTAGATCGAGTTCTCGACGCTGAACCGGTACGCCGACTTGGTCGACATGGGCTGCACCAGCGCGTAGCCGAGGATCTGCCCCGACGGCGATTCGGCAACCAGGAAGGGCAGCTTCAGCTTGTGGAGGTGCGCGAACTTCTCGCGCCATTGCGCGATGGTCCAGCGCTTTTCGTCGAAGGTCACCACGGAGTTGGTGACGTAATAGTTGTAGATCTCGCGGATGTCGGGGATGTCGCTCTCGCGGGCGGGGCGGATCTCGTAGGCGAACGGCGCCTCCTCGACCGGCGGCTTGCGCAGGTGACGCGGGAGCACGCGCCGCTTCTGGTATTCCTCCTCGAGCATGCTGCGAGCCTACGCGGCGGAGGCGACGGGCTCGGCAGGCAGCCGCCAGTCGACCGGCTCGGCGCCCTGCTCGCCCAGCAGCGCGTTGGTGCGGGAGAACGGCGACGAGCCGAAGAACCCGCGACGGGCTGAGAGCGGCGACGGATGGGCGGATTCCACGATCGGCGTCGAGCCCAGCAGCGGACGGAGGTTCGCAGCATCCTTGCCCCACAGGATCGCGACGAGCGGCCGGTCGCGCGCCACCAGCGTGCGGATCGCGTGCTCGGTCACCTTCTCCCAGCCCCACCCGCGGTGGGACGCCGGCTGGCCCGGCGCGACGGTCAGCACGCGGTTGAGCAGCATGACGCCCTGATCGCTCCACGCCGACAGATCGCCGTGCCGCGCGGGCGCGATGCCCAGGTCGGATTCGAGCTCCTGGTAGATGTTCGCGAGACTCCGGGGCAGCGGACGCACATGCCCGTCGACGGCGAAGGAGAGGCCGATCGGATGCCCCGGCGTCGGGTACGGGTCCTGTCCGACGATGAGCACCCGCACGTCCTCCAGGGGCCGCTGGAACACCCGCAGCACGTTCTCGCCCGCGGGCAGGTAGTGCCTGCCCTCCGCGACCTCCGCCCGCAGGCGCTCGCCGAGGGCGGCGATGTCGGGCCCGACCGGGGCGAGCGCGTCGGCCCAGCCCTGGTCCATCCGGCCCGACGCGGCGAGCTCGGTCAGCGATAGCGCCACCGGCTCAGGCGCCGTTCGCCGACTCGTCCTGCACCGGACCGCGCGCCGACCAGGGGAAGTCGATCCACAGCGTCGTCTCGCGCCACGCGTAGTCGGGAGTGGCCACGGTGCCGGGCTTCGTGTAGATCGTCACCGAGCGCACGTCGGCGCCGGCATCGGCCAGCAGCTGCACCGCCAGCGCCAGCGTGCGGCCGCTGTCGGCGACGTCGTCCACCAGCAGCACGCGCCGCCCGTCGAGGTAGTCGAGGTCGAGGGTCGGGGGCAGCACCTCCGGCGCGTCCAGCACCTCGCCGATGCCGGTGTAGAACTCGACGTTCAAGGCGCCGCAGTTCTTCGCACCCAGCGCGTAGGCGATGGCCCCGCCGGGCAGCAGGCCGCCGCGCGCGATCGCCACCACCACCTCAGGCTCGAATCCGTCGGCCACGATCGAGCGGGCCAGATCACGGGCCGCCTCCCCGAAGCCGTCCCACGACAGCCGCTCTCGTTCCTCGGTCACGTAGACCCCTCTCTCCGTCCGACCAGCGTAGAGCCGCCCCGGTGTAGTCTCGCCGTCGTGTCCCGCGCCTCCGCCGCCGCCGACCGCCTCCGCGGGTCCGCCCTCGGCATCACGGCGGGGCTGATCGGCTGGTTCATCCTCGTCGAGCTGACCAGCGGCATCCTGCAGGGCTTCTACGTGCCGCTGTTCAGCGACATCGTCGCGCACCTGGGCGTGACCGACGCCGACGTCAACTGGTTCGAAGCCGCGCAGCTGCTGCTGTCGGCGCTCGTCGTGCCCGTGCTGGCGAAGCTCGGCGACATGTACGGCCACAAGAGGATCCTGCTGATCGCCGCGATCCTGACGGCAGGGGCGAGCTGGTGGCTCGTGTTCGCCGGATCGTTCTGGACCTTCCTCATCGCCTGGGCGCTGCAGGGGTTCTACGTGGTCTGGCTGCCCCTCGAGATCGCCCTCATCTTCGAGCGTGGCCGCGTGCAGGATCGCGGCGTCTCGCTGACCCGCCGTGCAGCCGGTCTCCTCGTCGTCGGCCTGCAGGCCGGCGCGATCATCGGCGCCCTGGCCGCGGGCCGCATCTTCGCCGCCACGGGCGACCTGACCGTCACGCTGATGATCCCGGCGATCGCCGTCACCCTGATCGCGGTGGTCATCTGGCTGGGTGTCCCGGAGTCCGAGCCGCTGCCCGGCCGGCGCCTCGACACGGGCGGCTTCGTGATCCTCGCGATGGGACTGCTGCTGATCACCAGCGCGCTGACGTTCCTCCGGCTGAACGGCCCGGGCTTCGTCTGGACCTGGGTGCTGCTTGCCGCCGGGCTGGCCGCTTTCGTCGTCTTCGTGCGCTACGAGCTGCGGCAGGACGATCCGGCCGTCGACGTGCGCGTGCTCGCGCGCCCCGAGATGTGGCCCGTGCAGGCCACGGCTTTCCTCGTCGGCATCAGCCTGCTGGGCGCGCAGGGGCCGCTGTCGACGTACGCGGGCACCGACTCCTCCCTGGGCTACGGACTGGGGCTGGATGCCACGGACCGCTCCAACGTCATCGGCGTCTACCTCGTCTCGCTCATCGTGGGCGCTGTGCTGTTCGCTGTCACCTCGCGCACGGGTAACCCACGCCTCATCCTCATCGGCGCGTCGGTCCTCGTCGGCGTCGGCTACCTCTTGTTCGTGCCGTTCCACCTGCAGCTGTGGCAGGTGCTGCTGAACCTCTCGATCGCCGGCCTCGGATCGGGCGCCCTCGTGGCGGCCCTGCCGTCCGCGGCGGCGGCCGCCGCACCGCGCGGTCAGACGGGCATCTCGTCGGCGCTGACGAACACCACCAAGACGATCGGCGGCACGTTCGCCTCGGCGATCTTCGGCGTCGTCCTGGCGGTGGGCGCGGGAACGGTCGCCAGCCAGACCGCGGCCTCGCTCGGCGGCTACATCACCGTGTGGGCCGTCTGCGCCGCCGGAGGATTCCTCGCCGCCGTGCTGCTGCTCTTCGTGCCGAAGGTCGCCTTCGGCGATGAAGCTCCGGATGCCGCGGCCACCGCCGATCCGGAGGGCACCGCCGGGCGGGCGCAGGTCCTCTGACCGCGGGCCGATGCAGCTCGAGCCGGCGTCAGAGGAGGTCGGCGACGAGCAGGGCCGCGAACACGAACACGGCGATGCCGAGCCACACCCAGGTCGCCGGGCTGAGCACGGTGCGGAGGCGACGACCCGCCGCCGCGACGCCGGCCACCTCGATGCCGGTCCCGACCTCACCGCCGGGATCGACGCGCTCGTCGCGCCAGCGCTCCCACTGCTGCACCTTCCCCGCGAAGGCGTTGGCGGCGGTGACCACCTCGACCCAGGAGCGGGCATCGGTGGTCACGACATCGCGGGAGCGCACCATGAGCAGCCGGTCGTCCACGATCTCGATGTCCAGCCGCCGGCGGCATCGATGGCGCGCGCCATCACGTCGGGCGTGAAGAGATACAGCGCATCGCGCTCGTAGCCGCGAGGGCAGTAGAGGGTGAAGTGCCGATCGAAGTCGCCCTCGAGCGACAGCCGCTGCGTGGCGTCCGGGACGGCGGCCGTCGACAGCGCACGGCTGCCGCGCGCGGTCGAGCGCAGCACGATGTGCGGCAGCGGGCGCCGCAGCGCCACCGCGATCCACCCTCCGAACTGGGTGCTGCTCGACGTCTCGTTGCCGTAGCGCAGCTCGTAGTCGGCCCACTCGATCGGACGACCGTCGGGGGTCCGTGCGCGCATGGCCCGGGCGATCGTGAGCAGCCCGCGCTCACGCCAGGCCCTCAGCTCGCCGGGGATCGGACCGGGGATGTAGGTCAGCCCGTTCTCCGCGGCGAAGCGCGCCAGGCGCCAGTGGCGCAGGGGCGTCTCCTTGCGGCGGGCCGTGCGGACCGAGGCCCACACGAGCACGACCAGCCCGATGAGCATCAGCAGCCCGAACGCGGCGATGCCCGTGGCCTGACCCACGACGTCGTCGCCGCCCTCCGCCACCGTCTCGCTGAAGCCGAAGGCGAGCGTGAGCACCCCGATGACGCTCGCCGCCGCGCCGACGCCGAGGATCACCCGTCGGACGGCGGGGACGGGCGTCGCGATCCACGGATGCGAGGCCGCGAACGCCACCCGGAAGCGCTTCAGCTCGGCGTGCCGCGGCCGGGCGGAGAGAGCCCCGACCTCGAGCACGCGTCCGCGCGACGGAGCGCCGAGCGGCTCGGCGGACGGTCCGCCCGGCACCGGCGGTCTCAGTCCTGTCCGCCGCGCACGCGGAGGGGTCCGCGAGCGAGCAGGTGCTGCGCCGACTGGGCGACGGGCCGCATGAGCACGAGATCGAGGTTGACGTGCCCCGGGGCGTTCACGGCGTAGGCGACGACGTCGGCGACGTCTTCGGCCAGCAGCGGGTTCTCGACGCCCTGATACACCCGCTCGGCCGCCTCCGCGTCGCCGCCGAGACGGTTGAGGGTGAACTCCTCGGTCTGCACCATTCCGGGGGCGATCTCGATGACGCGGATCGGCTCGCCGTTGAGCTCCTGGCGCAGCACCTGCGGGACCATCGACTCCGCGGCCTTGGCGGCGTTGTAGCCACCTCCGCCCGGATACGGGGTGGTGGCGGCCGTCGAGGTGAGGAAGACCGCGTCGGCGTGCCCGTTGACGGCTGCCGCGGCCCGCAGCTGAGGCATCAGCGCGGCGACGAGGCGCTGTGCGGCGAGCACGTTCACGTCGAACATCCACTGCCAATCCGCGACGGCACCGTCCTCGATGCGATCCGTGCCGCGTGCGCCACCCGCGACGTGGATGAGCGCATCGACGGAGCCGCTCTGCGCGAGCCATTCCGTCAGCGCATCGACGTCGGCCTGCTGGGTCAGGTCGGCGGCGAACACCTCGGCTCCGGTCTCGCCGGCGAGCTCCTCGAGGCGCGCGGCGCGACGGGCGACGCCCACGACGTCCCACCCGCTCGCGCGCAGCGCCCGCACGGTCGCCGCGCCGATCCCTGAACTCGCTCCGGTCACCACTGCGCGTCTGCTGGCCATGCGATCCACACTACCCAGGCGGGAGAAGGGCTCCAGGTTACGCAGCGTGTCCGTTCGCTTGTCGGCCGCACCGCGGCATCCGTACTCTCGCAGAAGCCGCGCGGCACCCGCTGCGCCTTCCGCACCCGTAGGAGGATGCCGTGACCGCTGCCGAGAACTGGCGCTTCGAGACCAAGCAGATCCACTCGGGCGCCGCGCCCGACCCGGTGACCAAGGCTCGCGCCACGCCGATCTACCAGACCACGTCGTACGTGTTCGACAACGCCGACCACGCCGCGAACCTGTTCGCGCTGGCGGAGTTCGGCAACATCTACACCCGCATCCAGAACCCGACCCAGGCGGTCGTGGAAGAGCGTGTCGCGGCGCTCGAGGGCGGGACCGGGGCGCTGCTGGTGGCGAGCGGCCAGGCGGCCGAGACCTTCGCGGTGCTCAACATCGCGGAGGCCGGCGATCACATCGTCTCGTCGAGCTCGATCTACGGCGGCACGTACAACCTCTTCAAGTACACGCTGAAGAAGCTCGGCATCGACGTCACCTTCGTCGAGAACCAGGACGACGCCGAGGAGTGGCGCGCGGCGGTCCGCCCGAACACCAAGCTCTTCTTCGCCGAGACCATCGGCAACCCGAAGATCAACATCCTCGACATCGGGCTCGTCGCCGACGTCGCGCACGAGTCGGGCGTCCCCCTGATCGTCGACAACACGATCGCGACCCCGTACCTGATCCGTCCGTTCGAGCACGGCGCCGATATCGTCGTGCACTCGGCCACCAAGTTCCTCGGCGGGCACGGCACCGTGATCGGCGGAGTGATCGTCGACGGCGGAACGTTCAAGTGGTCGGAGAACGTCGACCGTTTCCCCGGACTGACCGAGCCCGACCCCAGCTACCACGGCGCCTCGTACACGACCGCGGTCGGCGACGGTCTCGCCTACGTCATCAAGGCCCGCGTGCAGCTGCTGCGCGACCTGGGCGCCGCGATCTCGCCGCAGAGCGCCTGGCTGCTCATCCAGGGGATCGAGACCCTGTCGCTGCGCATCGAGCGGCACGTGCAGAACGCGCAGGAGATCGCCGAGTGGCTCGAGAACCGTGATGACGTCGCGTCGGTGAACTACTCGGGTCTGCCCACGTCCCCCTGGTACGCGGCGGCGAACAAGTACGCCCCGAAGGGCGTCGGCGCAGTGCTGTCGTTCGAGCTCAAGGGCGGGGTGCAGGCGGGCCGTGAGTTCGTCAACAGCCTGACGCTGTTCAGCCACCTCGCCAACATCGGCGACGTGCGCTCGCTCGTCATCCACCCCGCCTCGACCACGCACTCGCAGCTGACGCCCGAGCAGCAGCTCACCAGCGGCGTGACGCCCGGACTCGTGCGCCTGTCGCTCGGACTGGAGAACATCGACGACCTGAAGGCCGACCTCGAGCAGGCTCTGGCCGCCGCGCACCGCGTGACCGAGGCCGCGCGCGCCTGACCTGTCGACACACGGATGCCGCCGCCCCGACCGGGCGGCGGCATCCGTCGTTCTGCGGGCCGACGCCTCAGGCGCGCACCTTCGGACGCACATGTCCGAGGCCGCCGTCGACGCCGAGCACCTGACCGGTGATCCAGTCGTTGGCGGGATCGAGGAGGAAGACGACCGCGCGCGCCACGTCGTCCGGTTCGCCGAGCCGGCCCAGGGCGTGCATGTTCTCCGACACCCTGCGCGAGCCCTCGGTGGCCGTGAGGGCCGCCGTCAGGGGCGTCTGCGTGAGCCCGGGCGCGACGGCGTTGATCCGCAGGTTCTGCGAGGCGTAGCTCGCCGCGGACGACAGCGTCAGGCCGATCACACCGGCCTTTGCTGCAGCGATCGCGTCATGGTTCGGCAGCCCGGCCAGGGCGGCCGCCGACGAGACGAGCACGAGGGATCCACCCCCGCGCAGATGACGGCCGGCGGCCCGCACCGTGGCGAAGGCCGGAGTCAGCGACGCCGCGATCGTCTCGTCGTACTGCTCACGGGAGGTCAGGTGCGCGGGCTTGAGGATCATCGAGCCCGCGAAGGTGGCGATCCCGTCCAGCTCGCCGGCGTTCGAGACGGCGGCGTCGACGGCGTCGAAGTCGCTCGCGTCGAGGATCACGTCGGGGGTGATCGTCGAGGTGTCGCGGGCGGTCGTCACGACCTCGTGGCCGGCCTCGCGCAGCAGCGCACAGGTGGCCTGTCCGATCCCGCTGGACGCGGCGATGATGAGATAGCGGGCCATGGATCCTCCGTGTCGTGGGACTCCATTGTCATGCTCCCCGACCCGCCGGGGGCGGCAGCCGGCCTCTTCCGGCGGGCGTAGGGTGTGGCCATGTCGAACGTCGACTCGGCCGCCACTGAGCGTGTCTCCGCCGTGTACGACGACTTCGGGCGGCGCTGGGCGCACGGCACGTCGCCGCTGTACGAGGACTGGGCGTGCGGCATCGCGCGGCATCCGGACCTCTGCGCCCGGATCGCCGCGCTCCCGCGGCGTCTGCAGCAGCCGAACCTGCTGTTCGCGGCCTCGCGCTGGGCGGGGTGCGCGCTGGAGCCGTCGGAGTCGTGGATCCGCTGGCTGCGCTCCGCGTGGGACGACGTCATCGCGATCGCCACCGAGCGCAGCGTGCAGACCAACGAGCCCAACCGCTGCGCCACCCTGCTGCCGGTGCTGTCGCGCCTCGACGGACCCGTGGCCCTGCTCGAGACCGGCACCGCCGCGGGCCTCTGCCTCTTCCCCGATCACTACAGCGTCGACTACGCCGCCCCCTCCGGACCTCGCCGGGTCGACCCTCACGGCGGCGCCACGTCGTTCGCACTCGCCTGCGAGGTCGATGCCGACGCCTCCGTTCCCGAGCGGATGCCGGACGTCGTCTGGCGACGAGGCATCGACCTCGACCCGATCGACGCGACCGACGACGACGCCATCGCCTGGCTGGCGAACCTGGTCTGGCCGGGACCCGACCACGACGCCCGGGTCGAGCGCCTGCGCGGTGCGGCGGCGATCGTCGGTGCCGCGCCGCCCCGCATCGAGCCAGGCGACATCATCGACCTCGTCACTCCCGTCGCCGCGGAGGCGCCGCGCGAGGCCACACTGGTCATCTTCCACAGCGCCGTGCTGCTGTACCTCGACGCCGAGGCGCGCCGCCGTTTCGCCGACACGGTCATGGGCCTGAGCGCCCGGCTCGACCGTCCCGTGCTCTGGCTCTCGAACGAGACGGCCGGCACGCTGCCGGAGATCGACGCGCGCGTTCCGGCCGGCCTCGCCGTCGACCACCGCTTCGTGCAGACGGTCGACGCCGTGCCGGTCGCGCTGGCGGGCCAGCACGGAGCCGTCTACGAGACGTCGGCCTTCCGCGGCGCGTAACAGTCCGCCCGCCCTCCGCGCCGACCGGGAGAATGGCAGGCATGGACTGGCAGACCTCCGAAGAACCCGTGCCCTCGGCGCCGGTCACCGAGGCCGACGCGCGCCTGCTCCTCGGACGCCCCCCGGTGACGGGCGCGTGGCGCGACGGCGACCCGGTCGGCGAGCGCCGGTTCGCCGCATTCGGCGCCTTCGCGACGGAGGGCGGCGGCCGCCTCCCCGGCTTCCGCCTCGCCTACGAGACGTGGGGCGAGCTGAACGCCGCACGCGACAACGCCGTGCTCGTCCTGCACGCGCTGACCGGTGACAGCCATCTCCGCGGTCCGGCCGGGCCGGGGCATCCGACCGCCGGCTGGTGGGACGACATCGTCGGTCCCGGCGGTGCGATCGACACCGATCGGTGGTTCGTCGTGGCGCCGAACATGCTGGGCGGATGCCAGGGGTCGACCGGTCCGGCGAGCATTGCGCCCGACGGCTACGAGTGGGCCGCGCGGTTCCCCTACGTGACGATCCGCGACCAGGTCGCCGCCCAGGCCCTGCTGGCCGACGCTCTCGGCATCGGCACATGGGCCGCGGTCATCGGCGGCTCCATGGGCGGGATGCACGCCCTGGAGTGGGCGGTCGGGCACGCCGAACGCGTGCAGCGCGTCGGCATCCTGTCGGCCCCGCCGGTGAACACGGCCGATCAGATCGCACTCAACTCGGTGCAGCTGGCGGCGATCCAGGTCGACCCGCGCTTCCAGAACGGGCAGTACTACGACAGCGGCGACGGCGACGGGCCGCACCGGGGCCTCGCCCTCGCCCGGCGCATGGCCCTGCTCAACTACCGCAGCCCGACGGAGCTTAACCAGCGCTTCCAGCGCTCATGGCAGTCGGGCGTGAGTCCGCTCGGCCACGGCGGGCGCTTCGCGGTCGAGTCCTACCTCGACTTCCACGGCAACAAGTTCACCCGTCGGTTCGACGCGAACTCCTACATCCGCCTGGTGGAGGCGATGAACTCGCACGACGTCGGTCGCGACCGCGGCGGGGTGGAAGAGGCGCTGCGATCGGTGACCGCGACGGCGCTCGTGGTCGGCATCGACACCGACCGGCTCTTCCCGATCGACGGTCAGCACCGCATCGCGCGCTCGATCCCCGCCACCCTCGACGGGGAGCGGGCGGTGGTCCTGACGAGCGACTTCGGTCACGACGGCTTCCTCATCGAGACGGCAGCGGTCGGCGCTCACCTGCGGCGGCTGCTGGACGCCTGACCGGCGCGTCACTGCAGGGGTCCGCGGTGGCGAGGGTCGCCCGCAGGCGGCTGAGAGCAGTCCGGGTGACGGTCTTGACCGTTCCCAGCGGCGTGCCGGTGAGCGCGGCGATCTCGCTCTGGCTGCGGCCCTCGCTGTAGGCCAGGTGCAGGAACAGCCGCTCGCGCTCGGGGAGGATCTCGAGCGCCTGGCGCAGCCGTCGTGCGTCCTCGCGGTGCATGACAGACTCGCTGACGTCCTCGACCGGGCCGGCGAGATCGCGGACGCCGACGCGATGCTCGCGCTCGTGAAGGACGTGCCGGGCGCGCACCCCGTCGATGGCGCGCCGGTGGGCGATCGTCAGCGCCCAGGTGCTCGCCGAGCCGCGGGTCCGGTCGAAGGCGCCCGCCTTATTCCACACCTCCAGGAAGACGTCCTGGTGGATCTCCTCTGCGAGGGCGCGGTTGTTGATCACCCGCACGATGAGACCGAAGACCCGGGGCGCCAGCGCGTCGTAGACCTCGGTGAAGGCCGGGACGTCCCTGCGAGCCGTCCGCTCGATGAGGTCGGCGAGCTCCGCAGGGGGCACCTGCGCACGAGGGGTCCCCGGATGGAGGGCTGCCGCGGGGGTTCGGGTCACAGGGTCATCGTCGGGCCCGATCCACGCCGTCGCCGGGAGGCGGACTGCATCCCCCGGAAGGTTGTCGCAAAACGGTCCGCGTGGCGCCTATTCCGCGACCGATGTCGCAGAATCCCCGCTCGCGCCAGGACCGATCAGCTCGCCGATGAGCGTCTCGACGCGGGCGCGGATGTCGTCGCGGATGCGCCGGACGGTCTCGTGGTCCTGACCCGCGGGATCGTCGAGAGCCCAGTCCTCGTAGCGCTTGCCCGGGAAGATGGGGCAGGCGTCGCCGCAGCCCATCGTGATGACCACATCCGACTCCCGGACAGCGTCGACGGTGAGGAGCTTCGGAGTGCTGCCTGCGATGTCGATGCCCTCCTCGGCCATCACGGCGACAGCGACGGGGTTCAGCCGGTCCTTCGGCTCGGACCCGGCCGACAGCACGTCGATGCGATCCCCGGCGAGAGCCTCGAGATAGCCGGCGGCCATCTGGGAGCGTCCGGCGTTGTGCACGCAGACGAAGAGGACGGCGGGCCTGTCCGTCATGGCGCATCCTCTCCGGGCTCGGAACCGCGCGAGGTTCGCGCGCGGTCCAGGATCCCATGGATGACGGCGGTCTTGGCATCCGCGTAGGCGTTCATGTCGTCCCATTCCCGTTCGAGCAGGTCACGTTTCGTGCGCTCGTACAGCGCCCGGTCGTCCGCGTGCGCGCGAAGGCGATCGCGGAGGAGCAGGTACGCCTCCACGGCCGGGTCATCGGCTTCGTACACGTGCACATGGACGTCGCGCCCGGGTGTGCGTACGAGTCGGTGACCCGGCTCCCGCGCCCGCAGCACGTACCCCGCGGCGAGGAGCGCGGGAAGGTAGTCCTCCTCGGCGGTGATGTCCGCGACGCCGACCACGATGTCGACGATCGGCTTGGCCGCGAGACCGGGAACCGACGTCGAGCCGATGTGCTCGATCAGCACCGCCCGTTCGCCGAGCGCCTCCCGCAGGCGACGACGATGCTCGTCGAAGACGTCGCGCCACGCCGCGTCGGCGTCGTGCAGCGACACCGTCAGCTTCTCCACGCCGCCGACGAGTTCGAGGTCGCGGACGTCGGGGCGGCGAGGTGTGGAATGAGGCACGATCCATTCTCACCGCTTCCCCGGAGCGCGATGCTCGCCGGCACCACTGTGCTGAGATCAGCTGTGCGGCGCGGGCGGCTTCTCGCTGCGAGGGTCCGCCGCCTGCGGCACGTCGGGCGGCGTCGTCGACGGGGTGCGGCGCCGTTCGATCACCGGTGCTGCCACCGTGCGGGGCCGTCCATCCTTGCGTCGCGACATGCCTCCATTCTCCCGGTCGGAGGAAGGGAGGAGGGTCACGACCGGCGGATCCCGGACGCGGTCAGCGCGTCGTCGCGTCGGCTCAGCGGGTCGACAGGTACTCGTCGACGATGCCCTGCGGCACCCGTCCACGATCGCCCACCCGGTAGCCGCGGGCCTTGGCCCACTCCTGCAGGTCTTCGCGACGCCACGTTCCGACGGACGACGCACGCCGGCCGTCGGCAGCACCTTCACGGACGGCGTTCTCGATGAACGGTGCGAGCGCCTCCCGCAGACGGGCGAGGTTCACCTCCGACAGGTCGATCGAATACGACGCGCCCTCGAGGGCGAAGGTGACGGATCGGGCGCCGGGCGTCCCGTCGAGGTCGTCGGTGATCTGAGTGACCGTCCGCTGCACCATGCCCCCAGCCTATGGCGCCGGTTTGGCGGGCTCCCGCCGACAGGCCAGAATCGACCGGTGCTCGATGGTCCGCTGCTCGCCGATTGGCTCCCCGTGTCGGCGGGGGCGCTGATCTTCCTCCTCGTCGCCGCCGGCGTCGCGGGCTGGGTCGATGCGGTGGTCGGCGGCGGTGGACTGATCCAGCTGCCCGCCCTGGTCATCGCCGTCCCGCAGAACGTCTCGACGCCGTTCATCCTCGGCACGAACAAGATGTCGTCCTTCTTCGGCACGCTGTCGGCGAGTTGGGTGTATCTGCGGCGCATCCGCGTGCACCTCGCGCTGCTGGTGCCTCTCGTCATCGGCGCCTTCGCCGGGTCGGCCGTGGGAGCGGCGCTCTCGCGCTTCGTGCCGCGGGAGGTGCTCACGCCGATCGTGCTCGCAGCCGTCGTGGTGGTCGCCGTCTACACGCTCCTCAAGCCGCAGATGGGCCTGCACCATCAGCCGCGGCACACGCGCAACGCCTCGGTCGCCTGGCGCTCGGCGCTCATCGGCATCCTGGTCGGCTTCTACGACGGCATCCTCGGACCGGGCACCGGCTCGTTCTTCGTCATCCTCCTCGTCGGCGTGCTGGGATTCGGGTTCCTCCAGGCCAGCGTCAACGCGAAGATCGCCAATCTCACCACCAACCTCGCCGCGCTCGCGGTCTACGGCGTGCACGGCGAGATCATCCTGGTGCTCGGCATCGCCATGGCCGCGCTGAACATGACCGGGGGCTTCATCGGGGCACGCATGGCGACGCGCAACGGCAACCGCTTCGTGCGCATCGTGTTCCTCGTCGTACTCTCGCTGCTGATCGTCAAGCTCGCGTGGGACACGATCGCGCAGTTCACCGGCGCCTGAGCCTTCCGGCGCGCGGAACGCACCCCTACGCTCGACCCATGGACGGTCGGATCAGGCCGCTGACGCCGGAGACGTTCCCGGCGTGGCTGGCACTCGCGGAGAAGCACAACGGGGTGTGGGGCGGCTGCTACTGCTCCTACTTCCACGGCGACACCGAGCACACGGTCAAGGCGGACTACGACCGCAAGACGTTCAAACGGCGCCTCGTCGAGGAGGGGGTGGCCCATGCCGCGCTCGTCTTCGAGGGCGATACCGCGATCGCGTGGTGCGAGTACGGCAGCCCGGCCGAGCTGCCGGGCATCTACCACCGGAAGCAGTACGACGCCGGCGAGACCCGACCGGCTCTGTGGCGCATCACCTGCTTCTTCGTCGACCGCGACCACCGGCGCTCCGGCGTGGCGCGGGAGGCGCTGGACGGCGCGCTCGGCCTGATCGCCGAGGCCGGCGGCGGGGAGGTCGTGTCGTTCCCGAACGAGCCGAAGCCCGGCAAGCGCACCTCGTCGTCGTTCCTCCACAACGGTACGCGGACCATGTTCGAGAAAGCGGGCTTCACATTCGAGCGTCACATCGGCACGAGCAAGACGGTGATGCGCATCACCGTCCCACGCGCCGGCTGAACGCGTGACGGAGACTCCACAGCGGACCGGCGGTGTCGACCTCGCCGCCGGAGCGCCGGGCACCGCGCTGGCGGTCGTCGCGTGGTCGCCGGGGCGGGCGCGGCTGGAGAGTCTCGAGCTGAACGCCGACGACGAGCGGGTCGTCACGGCCACCGCTGATCTCGACCTGCTCGGCATCGACTGCGCGTTCGGCTGGCCCGACGAGTTCGTCGACTTCGTCGCCGCGCACGCCGCCGGCGACGCGACCCCCGACGGCGGCATCGACTGGCGCCGCACCCTGGCCTACCGCGAGACGGATCGTGCCGTGCACGCCGCGATCGGGCGCTGGCCGCTGAGCGTCTCCGCCGACCGGCTGGGTCTCACCGCTATGCGGTGCGCGGGACTGCTGGCCCGTCTCGCCGCGGGCGGCGTGCGGGTCGACGGGTCGGCGGAGGAGGGCCGGGTCGCGGAGGTGTACCCCGGCGCCACACTTCGGCTCTGGGGCTGGGACGTCCGCGGCTACCGGGTCGACGTCGACGTGCGGCGCCGCCTGCTCGCCCGGCTCGCCGCCGAGGCGCCGTGGCTCGAGCTCGGCGACCACCCGGAACTGATGACCAGGTCGTGCGACGCATTCGACGCCGTCATCGCCGCGCTGTCGGCTCGGGCAGCCCTCCTCCGCCACTACGCGCGCCCGAGCGCCGCGCAGGTCGACCGCGCCCGACGCGAGGGCTGGGTGGTCCTCCCGACCGGCCCGCTCGCCGATCTCGTCTCCTGAAGAGGTCGGATGCCGCGGCTACGCCGTGTGCTCGTAGGTCCAGGGCAGCGCGTCGACACGCAGACGGTGGCGCGCGGTGGTGGCCGCGGCATCCGCTCGCCTCGCCCCGTCCTCTGCATCGCCCGGCCAGACCAGCAGTGCACCGCCCTCGCGCACCTGGGTCGCGAAGTCCCGCACTCCGGCGACGCGCGCCTCCGAGAGAACGGCCTCGACGCTCGGCTGCGCGCTCAGACGCGCCAGAGTGACGAAGGTCGGCGGGAAGAGGGTCAGCTCGCCGTGACCGTGCCGTCGGAGCACATCGACCGGGCGCGCCCAGGCGGCCCCGACCGCCTCGTCCGGCTGCAGCCGCAGCTCGCCCCGCGGCGCGCAGCCGACGAAGAACCACGTGCGGAAGCGCACGGCGATGCCGGGCGGCGGATCCCACCGCGAGAGCGTGATCAGCTCGCCCACGTCGACCACGAGCCCGGTCTCCTCGGCGGTCTCGCGCACCGCCGCAACGCGCGCGACGGCCTCCTCCCCCGCGTCCTCCGCCTGCCCGGCGTCGGCCGGCTCTACCGCGCCGCCGGGGAACACCCAGGCGCCGGCGAACGTCCCGCGGCCGGGCCGCTGGATCAGCAGCACTTCCGGGCCTTCATCGGCGTCCCGCAGCAGCACCACGGTCGCGGCGACGCGGGCGGACGGATCTGCGACATCGTCTGCGGTACGCGCACGGGCTCCCGACAGTGCCCGCGCCAGGACGCCGCTCACGGCTGCGTCACCGTCGGGCGCGGACGCGCTCACGCGGGGGCGGAGGTGCCGTCGGCTTCGGTGATGGCGTCTTCGAGACGCTCGAGCTTCGCGTCGATCTCGCCGGTGTAGCCGGGTCGGATGTCGGCCTTCAGGACGAGCGAGACCCGCGAGCCGAACGCCTGCACGGCCTCGGTGGCGCGCTTCACGACGTCGAAGACCTCGTCCCACTCGCCCTCGAGCTCGGTGAACATCGAGGTCGTGCGATGCGGGAGTCCCGAGTCGCGCACGACACGGACCGCCGCCGCGACGGCGTCGTGCACCGACCCGTCGGCACTGCCGGTGCCGCTGGGAGCGACGGAGAAGGCGACGAGCATGGTGACCTCCGGGGGTGGATCAGGCGTTCTCGACGAGCTCGGGGACGGGAGCGGATGCCGCGCGCACCCGGGACGGACGCGCGAGCGTCGGCCACTCCAGCGGCGCGCGCACCGGCACGCGGACGAGGATGACCATCGTCCAGGCGAAGAGCGCCACGACGGCGAGGTTGCGCAGCGTCAGCGCCAGCGTCGGCAAGGCGTACGGGTAGGTCAGCATGAGGCCGTCGTACAGCAGCGGATAGACGATGAACGTCAGCAGCGCGGCGACGAGGCCCAGCACCGCGGGACGCGCCCAGCGCCGGCGGTCGATGACGAGGCCCATGACGAGCGGCGCGATCATCCACACCATGTACTGCGGCGAGCCGACCTTGTTGAAGACGATGAAGGCCAGCGCCAGCGCCAGCGAGAGCGCGGGGAAGAGCGCCGCGAACGACGCCTTGCGCAGCATCTTGTAGGCGCCGAGTCCGGCCACCGACAGCACCGCGAGCGCCAGCAGCGGCGTCATGATCGCGATGACCTCGTTCAGGAACGGACCGCTCACCTGGAACGTGAGCATGTCGGGGTCGTAGAAGACCGCGCTGTCGGGGAGCATGAAGACCGAGCGCCACAGGTAGGGCGTGCTGATGGGCGCCTCGATCTGCAGCCCGCGACCGGCCTGGTCGCCGACGAAGCCGAGCATGTTCGACGCCCCGCCGAGCACGGCCACGACGCCCGCGGTCACGGCGGAGACGGCGAGCGCGGCGCCGATGAGCGCGAAGCGACGGCGCACGGCGATGACCGCACCGGCGAGGATGGCCGCCGGCCACACCTTCATCCAGACGGCGATCGAGAGCAGGGTCGAGCCGAGCCAGGGGCGGCCCACCAGCCACAGGCAGCCCGCGAGCACCAGCGGCACCGTGAAGCCGTCCAGCCGGTAGAGGCCGACGGGGCCGAGCAGCAGGATGAACGCGAGCCAGAACCATGCGGCGGTCAC
Source organism: Microbacterium jepli (assembly GCF_047237905.1). NCBI lineage: Bacteria > Bacillati > Actinomycetota > Actinomycetes > Micrococcales > Microbacteriaceae > Microbacterium > Microbacterium jepli. The sequence continues at coordinate 2,588,468 of NZ_JBDFLW010000005.1, forward strand.
ACGCCCGCGCGAGCGGCCGCGGCCGACGAGGAGGGCGAAGGCCGCGGCATCCGCTAGCGTCACGAGGATCGCCCACGCCGGCGTGTAGCTCACGAGCCACGCGAGAGCGTGGGTCACGAGCATCGGGATGATCGCGAGCTGCGGGTAGACCCACGGCTCGTTGATGCCGACGAAGCCGACGTACTCGCGCACGGTGGTGAGGCCGTAGATGGTGGGATCGACGTAGCCGCCGTTCAGCCATGCCGCCGACCAGCGTTCGTAGACGAGGTAGACGTCGCCCATCGCCGCGTTGGGCAGCACCCAGCCGAGCCACGCGACGACCGCGTGCACGACCACGAACGCGATCCACAGAACAGCACGCCTCGACACAGGGGCAGTCTACGGGGGGCGTCCTCTCGACTCCCTGTGAGCGGACGCCGCCGTTCGAGCCTCACGCGACGGGATCGGAACGGTCGACCGAGGCCGCGCAGAGCCGCGTGCGACTACGCCGCGGCGAGCGCCGCGGCCACGGCGGCGGGGAGGTGCTCGGCGACGTCCAGGGCGGTGATCGGCCCGGAGCCGCTCGTCCCGGCCGCCGCGACGGCGGCCAGCGACGCGGCGTGCCCGTGGAGCCAGGCCCCCGTCGCGGCGACCCGGCCCAGCTCGTCCGGGCCGGCGTCCTCCCCCGCGGCCGCCGCAAGAGCTCCCACGACGCCGCCCAGCACATCGCCCGTGCCAGCCGTCGACAGCCACGGCGTGCCCGCCTGCACCCGCGTCGACCATCCGTCCGGGGTCGCGACGATCGTCACCGCACCCTTGAGGAGCACGACGGCGCCCAGCGCCGCCGCGGTCTCGGCCGCGGCATCCGCCCGCTCCTCCTCGACGGGTTGCGCGCTGAGGGCGGCGAGCCCGAGCGCCTCCCGCAGCCGCGCGTGCTCGCGGCCGTGCGGCGTCACGATGCGGGGCGCAGTGCCCGACGGCGCGAGGTCGAGCGCACCGGCGTCGACCACCACCGTGAGGTCGCCCGACAGGATGCCGCGGAGGGCCGCCGTCTCGTCGACGGCGCGGGACGCGGCATCCGTTCCCGACCCGATCAGCCACGCCTGCACCCGCCCGTCGGCAGTCACCGTCTCGGGGCGGCGCTGCAGGATGAGCGTGCTCGGGCGCTCCGGACCGAGGTAGCGCACCATGCCCGCACCCGTCCGCCAGGCAGCCTCGACGCCGAGGACGGCTGCCCCCGGATACTGCTCCGAGCCGGTGCGGACGCCCAGCACCCCTCGGGAATACTTGTCGTCGTCGTCGGTTGGCATCCGCAGGACGCGTCCGGCGTCCTGCGCGGTCCATCGCTCGGGCATGCCCCACGATAACCCCGCCGAAAGCCCCCGAATCCGATCGGACCCCTTCCCGTGAGCGCTCTCTTCACCCCCCTCGATCTGCGCGGCCTGACCGCGCGCAACCGCCTCTGGGTGGCTCCGATGTGCCAGTACAGCGCCGTCGACGGCGTGCCGCAGGAGTGGCACCACACGCACCTCGCGCAGTTCGCCTCCGGCGGGGCCGGCCTGGTCATCGCCGAGGCCACGGCGGTCTCACCCGAGGGACGCATCTCCCCCGAGGACGTCGGCATCTGGAACGACGAGCAGGTGGAGGCGTGGAAGCCGATCGTCGCGGCGATCCGCAGCCGCGGAGCCCTCGCCGGCGTGCAGCTGGCCCACGCGGGACGCAAGGCCTCGACGTGGTCGCCGTTCTCCGGTCGGCACGGCTCCGTGTCAGCGGACGACGGCGGCTGGGAGACCGTCGCTCCGTCGGCGGTCGCGTTCGAGGGCTACGCGGAACCCGTCGCCCTCGACATCGCCGGCATCGACGAGGTCGTGTCCGACTTCGTCGCCGCGGCGCTGCGGGCGCTCGAGGCGGGCTTCGAGGTGCTCGAGATCCATGCCGCGCACGGCTACCTCGTGCACCAGTTCCTCTCGCCGCTGTCCAATCAGCGCGACGACGAGTACGGCGGGTCGCTCGAGAACCGCGCGCGCCTGGTGCTGCGGATCGTCCGGGAGATCCGGGATGCCGCACCCGACGTCCCGCTCCTGGTGCGGTTCTCCGCCACCGACTGGGCCGAGGGCGGCCTCGACGTCGACGAGACGGCGATCGTCGCCGGCTGGTCGCGCGACGCGGGAGCCGACCTGTTCGACATCTCCAGCGGCGGCCTCGTCCGGCACCAGCGGATCGAGGTGTTCCCGGGCTACCAGGTGGGGCTGGCGACCGAGGTGCGCGAGACGTCCGACGTGCCCGCCGCCGCCGTCGGCCTCATAACCGAGGCCGCGCAGGCCGAGCAGATCGTGGCCAGCGGCCAGGCCGACGCGGTGCTGGCCGGGCGCGAGTGGCTGCGCGACCCGCACTTCGCCCTCCGCGCCGCGACCGAGCTGGGCGTCGAGATCGACTACTGGCCCGCGCAGTACCTCCGCGCGCGCCCCTGAGCGGCGCCAGGTCCCGGCCCGCGCAGTACCTCCGCGCGCGCCCCTGAGCGGCGGCAGGCCCCCGGCCCGCGCCCTTACCTGACCCGCGCCTTCACCTGACGCGCGCCCCCACCTGACGCAAAGTGCTGCTGCCGCGCGCCCGCGGCCGCAACACGCGTCAGGTGAAGGACGCAGCCCTCACCGCCCGCGGCGGGTGGCGTCCTGCACCTCGCCGACGAGCTCCTCGATGATGTCCTCGAGGAACAGCACACCGGTCACCCGGCCGTCGAGGTCGCGCACCTGCGCGAGGTGACGCCCGGCGCGCCGCATGAGGGCGAGCGCGTCCTCGAGGTCGGTGGTCTCCACCACCGGCACCATATGGTGGATCCGCTTGGCCGGCAACGGGCGGGCGACGTCGGTCGCGGCATCCGGTCCCTCCGCGGCCCGCAGGATGTCCTTCAGGTGCACGTAGCCGACGGGAAGGCCCTCGGCGTCGACGATCACGTACCGCGAGAAGCCGTGCTTGGCGACGGCGCGCTCGATCTCCTCGGGCGTCGTGCGCTCGGGGAGGGTGACGAGGCCCGCGAGCGGCACCGCGACATCCATCGCCTTCTTGTCGGTGAACTCCAGCGCGGCCGAGAGGGCGCCCGAGGAGTCGTCCAGCACGCCCTCGATGCGCGACTGGTTCACGATCGTGGCGACCTCGTCGAGCGTGAAGGTCGAGGCGGCCTCGTCTTTCGGCTCGACGCGGAACAGGCGCACGACGTGGTTGGCGATCCAGTTCAGCGTGACGATCACGGGGTGGAAGACCTTCGACACCCACACCAGCGGCGTCGCGAGCATGAGCACGGCGCGGTCGGGCAGCGAGAACGCGAGGTTCTTCGGCACCATCTCGCCGAACACAACGTGCAGGTACGACACGAGCAGCAGGGTGATGACGAACCCGGCGACGCTCACGGCCTCCTCCGAGATGCCGGTGAGACCCAGCGGCACCTCGAGCAGGTGATGGATCGCCGGCTCGGAGACGTTCAGGATCAGCAGCGAGCAGATCGTGATGCCCAGCTGGCTGGTGGCCAGCATGAGCGTCGCGTGCTCCATGGCGTAGAGCGCGGTCTTCGCCGATCGCGACCCGCGCTCGGCGAGCGGCTCGATCTGCGACCGCCGCGCGGAGATGACGGCGAACTCGGCGCCGACGAAGAAGGCGTTGAACGCCAGCAGCACGAACAGCCACGCGATTCCGGCCCAGTCGTTCATCGACGCTCACCTCCGCCCGCGGCCTCGGCGTTCTCCGTGTCGTCCGGCACGACGGCGGGCACGAACTTCACCCGGTCCACGCGTCGTCCGTCCATGCGCTGCACTTCGATGGTCCCGTCGTCGGTGACGAGCGTGTCGCCGGGCACGGGGATCCGCTCCAGCACGCTCATGATGTAGCCGCCCACGGTGTCGTAGACGTCGCCCTCCGGGATGCGGATGCCGGTGCGGTCCCTCAGTTCATCGGGTCGCAGTTCGCCCGGGAACAGCACGCCGTCCTTGACGCGGGCGATGCCGGCCTTGCGGCGGTCGTGCTCGTCGAGCACTTCGCCGACGATCTCCTCGACGAGGTCCTCGAGCGTCACGACGCCGGCCGTGCCGCCGTACTCGTCGACGACGATCGCCATCTGGTAGCCGCGGGCGCGGAGCTCCGCCATCAGCGTGTCCAGGTGCACGGCCTCCGGCACGCGCAGGGGCTCGCTGGCCAGGGCGGCGGCGGGCACGTCGGCGCGGCGGTCGCGCGGCACGCCGACGGCGGCCTTCAGGTGCACGATGCCGGTGATGTCGTCCATCGACTCCTCGTACACGGGGAACCGGCTGTGACCGGTGCGCCGGGCGAGCTGGATGACGTCCTCGGCGCTGTCGTCCGCCGACAGGGCGTGGATGCTGGGCCTCGGCGTCATCACGTCGGCCGAGGTGAGGCGGGCGAAGGTCAGGGTGCGGTCCAGGAGCGAGGCGGTGTCCTCCTCGAGGACGCCGGCGCTGGCGGAGCGACGGACGAGGCTCGACAGCTCCTCCGCCGTGCGGGCGCCCGACAGCTCCTCCTTGGGCTCGACGCCCATGAGGCGCAGGACGCCGTTGGCGCTGCCGTTGAGCAGGGCGATCGCCGGCCGGAAGACCGTGGTGAACGCGACCTGGAACGGCATGACGAGCTTGCCCGTCTGGCGGGGGATCGCGAGCGCGAAGTTCTTCGGCACCAGCTCGCCCAGGATCATCGACAGCACGGTCGCGACGCCGACGCCGAGCACCACGGCGAAAGGCGACGCGAAGCCCTCGGGCAGACCCCACGCCGCGAAGACCGGTCGCAGCAGGTTCGAGATCGCCGGCTCCATCGTGTAACCGGTGAGGAGCGTCGTCAGCGTGATGCCCAGCTGCGCGCTGGAGAGGTGCGTCGAGGTGATGCGCAGGGCGCTGATCGTCAGCGCGAGCCGGGACTCCCCCGCCGCCTGGCGGGCCTCGAGGTCGGCACGGTCGAGGTTGACCAGCGCGAACTCGCTCGCGACGAACAGGCCGGTCCCGACCGTGAGCAGAAGCCCCACGCCCAGCATGACGTAATCCATCACGCGTCACCTTCCGCTGTCGGAGGTGCGGGAACGCGGGGCGCGGGTCTACTGGGAGGGTCGTCCATCGTCCCGCCAGTCTACGGCCTGCGCGCCGCCCGCCTCCGGTGGCCGCGGGCGGCGGCGGCTGAGGGGGGAAGATGGGCGCATGCCCGATCGAGAGCAGTGGAACGACCGCGCCGCCGCCGCCGAGCACGCCGTGCTGGAACGCTTCGGCAGGCATGCGGCAGGCGTCGCGTGGGCGCGGCCGCGCTGGCCTGCCCGCGGCGGACTGCGCGGACCCCTCGACGAGCTCGCCGTGTGGCACTACTGGTGGCACGCGCACCTCATCGACTGCGCCGGCGACGCCGCCCTGCACCGGCCCTCCCCCGCCCGCGATCGGCGGCTGCGCATGCTCGCCCGCACGGTTCGCCTGCGCACCGCCGGCCGGTGGGTGAACCGCTTCTACGACGACATCGCCTGGATGGGCCTCGCCCTCCAGCGCACTGCGCCCGAGCGACGCCGCCGCCCCGTGCGCCGCATCTCGCGTCGCCTCGCGCACGGCGTGGACCCGGCGGTCGGCGCACTCCCCTGGCACGTCGGCAGCTCGCTCTACAACGCGCCGGCCAACGGTCCGGCCGCCATCCTCCTCGCGCGCACGGGCGACGCGACCCAGGCGGCGCAGCTCGAGGACTGGATGCTGCGGCAGCTGACCGACGAGACGTCCGGGCTCGTGCGCGACGGCGTGGAGGGCGGCGTCGTGCGCGACACGCTCTACACCTACAACCAGGGCGTCGCGCTCGGCGCGCAGCTCGCGCTGGCGTCCGACTCCGACCCGTCGCGGGCCGACGCGGCGGCCGCGCTCGTCCGCGCGATCACCGCCTGGTGCGAGCCGGACGGGCTGCTCCCCACCGCGGGCGGCGGGGACGGAGGCCTGTTCGCCGGCATCCTGTGCCGCTATCTGGCAGAGGCGGCGGTGCGGCTCGCGGACCGTGCGGAGACGGCGGATGCCGCGGCATCCGCCCGTCGCCTCGTGCTGGCCGAAGCGCGCGCCCTGTGGGACGGACGCCTGGTGATCGACGGACGGCCGCTGTTCTCCGCCGACCCGCGTCGCGGCGCCGTCGCGCCCTCCGGTCGGGACGCCGCGCCGCGCGCCGCGGTGGGCGGCGCCACCGACGGCGGCAGCGAGCCCGACGGCGATCTGTCGGTGCAGCTCGGCGCGTGGATGACGCTGGAGGCCGCGGTCACCGTGACGAGCTGACGGCCCCGCGCATCACCAGCTGACCGGGAGCGCCTTGCCCTCCTCGTAGCCGGCAGCCGACTGACGGCCGACGCGCGCCCGTTCGTGGAACTCCGGCACGCTCGACGCGCCCGCGTACGTGAAGGAGGAGCGCACTCCCGACGTGATCATGTCGAGGAGGTCCTCCAGCCCGGGCCGCAGCGGGTCGAGGTAGATCTTCGACGACGAGATCCCCTCGGCGAAGAGCTCCTTGCGGGCGAGGTCGTAGGGGTCGAGGCGGCCGAAGCGCTCGTGCACGGCCTTCGAGGAGGCCATGCCCCACGACTCCTTGTAGGGGCGGCCCGCCTCGTCGACCCGGAGTTCGCCCGGCGACTCGATGGTGCCGGCGAACCAGGAGCCGATCATGACCGATGCCGCGCCTGCCGCCAGGGCGAGCGCGACGTCGCGCGGGTAGCGCACGCCGCCGTCCGCCCAGACGTGGGCGCCCATGATGCGGGCGGCCTCGGCCGTCTCGAGCACGGCGGAGAACTGCGGGCGGCCGACGGCCGTCATCATGCGCGTGGTGCACATGGCGCCCGGGCCGACGCCGACTTTCAGGATGTCGGCGCCCGCGCGCACCAGATCGTGCACCCCTTCGGCGGTGACGATGTTGCCTGCGGCGATCGGGATGCCGAGGTCGAGGGCGGCGACCTCGGCGAGCGCCCGCAGCATTCCCTCCTGGTGCCCGTGCGCCGTGTCGACGACGAGCACGTCGACGCCGGCCGCGGCCAGCGCCTTCGCCTTGCCCTGCACGTCGCCGTTGATGCCGACCGCCGCGGCCACGACCAGACGGCCCGACGCGTCGACGGCGGGGGTGTACAGGGTCGAGCGCAGGGCGCTCCGGCGCGAGAGGGTGCCGACGACGAAGCCGTGGTGCAGCACGCACACGGTCTCGGCGTCGGCGGCGACGAGCAGGTCGAAGGCGTGGCGGGGGCTGCCGACGTCCTCGGCGTCGATCGACGGCGTCGCGCCGCGGACGAGGTCGCCGAGCCGCGCGTCAGGGAGGGCCGTGCCGAGCCGGGATGCCGGGACCACGCCCTGCACGTCGCCGATCGAGAGGCGGCCGCCGGTGGACGCCGCGACGACGATGCCGTGGCCCTCGGTGGCGGGGAGGAGGCGTCCGGCGTCGGCGACGGTGGCGTCGGGTGCGAGCACGAGCGGCGTGTCCCACGGCACGGGCTGCTCCTTCACCCACCGGATCGCGGCATCCAGCTCCTGCAGCGGCATGTCCTGCGGCAGCACGCCCAGGCCGCCCCGGCGGGCGAGGGTCGCGGCCAGCCGCGGACCCGTGACGGAGTTCATGTTCGACGAGACGAGCGGCAGCGTCGCCGTCGTGCCGTCGCGCGGGGCGAGGTCGACGTCGAGCCTGCTGGTGACGGCCGATCGTCGCGGCACCAGGAAGACATCCGAGTAGGTCAGGTCGACGTCGGGCCGGTCTCCGTAGAACTCCACCCCTCCAAGGTAACCATTCGGGATCAGCCGCGCCCCTGGGTTGGCTGACGACCGCTGTCGGCACAGGGATCTGGGATAGGCTTGTCCACCGTGTGCGGGCGTCTCTGACCGGCCCGCGCTTCTCAGACTTCACTGATGAAAGCAGGCGATCTAGCCGTGTCGAGCCAGGTGACAGGCGTCGGGACTTCGAGCGAGGGAGAGTTCGGGGCCAACGAGTGGCTCGTCGAAGAGCTCTACGAGCAGTTCACGAACGACAGGAATTCCGTCGACAAGGCCTGGTGGCCGGTCCTGGAGGCCTACAAGCCGTCCGGATCGTCCGGCTCCGGCGCCGCGGCCGCCCCGGTAGCGCCGGCGCCGGCCGCCGCACCGGCACCCGCGGCTGAGAGCAACGGCGCCGCCCCGGCTCCTGCCGCCGCGACCCCGGCGCGCACCCAGCCCGCCGCGTCCGAGCCGCGTCCCGTCACGGCGCCGATCCCCGTCGTGGGCGCGCAGCCCGTGGCGCGCACGACCGCCAAGCCGGCGGCGAAGCAGCCGATCCCGGCGCAGGCGCCCAAGTCCGCGCCGTCGTCGTCCGAGGACGCGAGCGAGCAGGACACCGTCACGCCCCTCCGCGGCATGACGAAGACCCTCGCGGCGAACATGGACGAGTCGCTGACGGTCCCGACCGCCACGAGCGTGCGCACGGTCCCGGCCAAGCTGATGATCGACAACCGCATCGTCATCAACAACCACATGTCCCGCACCCGCGGCGGCAAGGTGAGCTTCACCCACCTCATCGGCTGGGCGATCATCCAGGCGCTCAAGGAGTTCCCGAGCCAGAACGTCTTCTACGCCGAGGTCGACGGCAAGCCGTCGGTCGTGGCCCCCGCGCACGTCGGACTCGGCATCGCGATCGACCTTCCCAAGCCCGACGGCACCCGAGCCCTCATGGTGCCGAGCATCAAGCGCGCCGACACCCTGACGTTCGGCGAGTTCCTCGCCTCCTACGAAGACCTCGTCACCCGCGCGCGCAACAACAAGCTGACCGCGGCCGACTTCCAGGGCACGTCGATCTCGCTCACCAACCCGGGCGGCATCGGCACGGTCCACTCGGTCCCCCGTCTCATGAAGGGCCAGGGCTGCATCGTCGGCGCCGGTGCCCTCGAGTACCCCGCCGAGTTCCAGGGCTCCAGCGAGAAGACGCTCGTCGAGCTGGGCATCGGCAAGACCATCACCCTCACCAGCACCTACGACCACCGCGTCATCCAGGGCGCCGGCTCGGGCGAGTTCCTCAAGAAGGTGCACGAGCTCCTCATCGGGCAGCGCGGCTTCTACGAGTCGATCTTCGCCGCCCTCCGCATCCCCTACGCCCCCATCCACTGGGCCTCCGACATCAACGTCGACCTCGCCGAGCGCGTCGACAAGACCGCCCGCGTGCAGGAGCTCATCAACTCCTTCCGCGTGCGCGGCCACCTGATGGCCGACATCGACCCGCTGGAGTACGTGCAGCGCACGCACCCCGACCTCGAGATCGAGGAGCACGGGCTCACCTTCTGGGATCTCGACCGCGAGTTCGTCACGAACGGCTTCGGCGGCAAGCGCCAGATGAAGCTGCGCGACATCCTCGGCGTCCTGCGCGACTCCTACTGCCGCACGATCGGCCTGGAGTACATGCACATCCAGGACCCCGAGCAGCGGAAGTGGTTCCAGGACAACGTCGAGGTGAAGTACCAGAAGCCCGGCCACGACGAGCAGCTGCGCATCCTCTCCAAGCTCAACGAGGGCGAGGCGTTCGAGACCTTCCTGCAGACGAAGTACGTCGGGCAGAAGCGCTTCAGCCTCGAGGGCGGCGAGTCGCTCATCCCCCTCCTCGACGAGATCCTCCAGGGCGCGGCGCAGGCCGGCATGGACGGCGCGGCCATCGGCATGGCGCACCGCGGCCGCCTGAACGTGCTCACGAATATCGCCGGCAAGACCTACGGCCAGGTGTTCCGCGAGTTCGAGGGCTCCGTCGCCGTCGGCTCGAAGAGCGGATCGGGCGACGTGAAGTACCACCTCGGCACCGAGGGCACCTTCGTCGACGACCGCGGCGACGAGCTGCCGATCCTGCTGGCCGCCAACCCGTCGCACCTCGAGACGGTCGACGGCGTGCTCGAGGGCATCGTCCGCGCCAAGCAGGACCGCAAGCCGATCGGCACGTTCGCCTGGCTGCCGATCCTCGTGCACGGCGACGCGGCCTTCGCCGGCCAGGGCGTCGTCGTCGAGACGCTGCAGATGTCGCAGCTGCGGGGCTACCGCACCGGCGGCACCATCCACGTCGTGGTCAACAACCAGGTCGGCTTCACCACCGTCCCGGGTGACGCGCGCACCTCGGTGTACGCCACCGACGTCGCCAAGACGATCCAGGCGCCGATCTTCCACGTCAACGGCGATGACCCCGAGGCCGTCGTCCGCGTCTCGCAGCTGGCGTTCGCCTACCGTGAGCGCTTCCACCGCGACGTCGTCGTCGACCTCGTCTGCTACCGCCGCCGCGGTCACAACGAGGGTGACGACCCCTCGATGACGCAGCCGCTCATGACGAACCTCATCGAGGCCAAGCGCTCCGTGCGCCGCCTGTACACCGAGTCGCTCGTCGGCCGCGGTGACATCACCGAGGAGGAGTACGAGCAGGCCAAGCGCGACTTCCAGGACCGCCTGGAGATCGCCTTCGCCGAGACGCACGAGGCCGAGACGGGCACGTCGAACGTCGTGGACGAGAACGGACCGGTCGAGCCGGCCTCCGGCGCGCCCGAGACGACGGGCGTCGGCGTCGACGTCGTGCAGCTCATCGGCGACGCGTTCGTCAACCGCCCCGACGGGTTCACCGTGCACGCCAAGCTGCAGCAGCTGCTGGAGAAGCGCCTCGACATGAGCCGCAACGGCAACGTCGACTGGGCCTTCGGCGAGCTGCTGGCCTTCGGCTCGCTCCTGCTCGAGGGCACCAACGTGCGCCTCGCCGGCCAGGACAGCCGTCGCGGAACCTTCGTCCAGCGTCACTCCGTGCTCCACGACCGGGCGAACGGCCAGGAGTGGATCCCGCTGACCAACCTCAGCGAGAACCAGGGCCGCTTCTGGGTGTACGACTCGCTGCTGTCGGAGTACGCGGCCATGGCGTTCGAGTACGGCTACTCGGTCGAGCGTCCCGACGCGCTGGTGCTGTGGGAGGCGCAGTTCGGCGACTTCGCCAACGGCGCCCAATCGGTCATCGACGAGTACATCTCCGCCGCCGACCAGAAGTGGGGCCAGCAGTCGAGCGTCGTGCTGCTTCTCCCGCACGGCTACGAGGGTCAGGGACCCGACCACTCGTCGGCCCGCATCGAGCGCTACCTCTCGATGTGCGCGCAGGACAACATGACGGTCGCGCGCCCCTCGACGCCCGCCTCGTACTTCCACCTGCTGCGTCGCCAGGCCTACATGCGCCCGCGCCGCCCGCTCGTGGTCTTCACCCCGAAGGCCATGCTGCGCCTGCGCGGCGCGACCAGCCCCGTCGAGGACTTCACGACCGGCAAGTTCGAGCCCGTGCTCGACGACACCCGCGGCATCGACCGCTCGGCCGTCACCCGCGTGCTCCTGCACGCCGGGAAGATCCACTGGGACCTCAAGGCCGAGCTCGAGAAGAACCCCAACCCGCAGATCGCGCTCGTGCGCCTGGAGCAGTACTACCCGGCGCCGATCGACGAGCTGAACGCGGTGCTGGAGTCCTACCCGAACGCCGAGCTGGTCTGGGTGCAGGACGAGCCCGAGAACCAGGGGGCCTGGCCCTTCATCGCGCTGGAGGTCGCCTCGCGACTCGGCGGCCGCACGATCCGCCGCGTGTCCCGCGCGAGCGCCGCGTCGCCCGCCACCGGGTCGCCGAAGGTGCACGCGCGCGAGCACGCCGAGATCATGCAGCAGGCGCTCACGACCTGAGACCTCGGTCTCCGCTGACAGGGCGGACGGGCTTCGGCCCGTCCGCCCTGTCGCATCCGCCCGAGAGGACGGAGGCGCCGGCCCCGGTCAGTACCAGAAGCCGAGGTGCGGGACGCGGTCCGAGGCGAACATCCGATCCAGGGCGAGCGCGGCATCCTCGTCCCCTTCGATTCGCCCCGCGGCACGCAGCGTCGACGGCCGCACCCCGCCGAGCAGGATCGCCGCGAGTTCGGTGACGGGCAGGGTGAGGTCGGCCGCCGCCTCGACGCGGTCGACGGTCGCTGCGCCGTCGTCGTCGACCGTGAGCCGCCACGTCCCCTCCGCATAGCCGAGCGGGTCGGTGACCGACATCACGGTCGACCCGGGCCCGGAGTGGCGACGAGCGGTGAGCACGCGCGGCACGTCGAGGATGCGCAGCCACTCGTGGTCCACCCGCGTCTCGCGGATGCCTCTCGGATCCGCGACCATCCACCGCAGCGGCTCGTCGACCGACAGCAGCGAGGCCCGCACCACCGAGACGAGGTCGTGTTCGAGCAGGAAGCGCCACAGCGCCGCAGCGGCGTCGGGGGTCTCGGCCATGAGGTGCTGGACCTCGAGGGTGTTGCGCGAGAAGTCGTCGTGGTTCTCCACGATCCGGTAGGAGACGATGCCGCGAGTGGTGCCCGCGGCATCCGTCCACCGGACCCCTCGGATGGCCGTCGCCTTCTCCTGGCCGGGGGTGGCTCCCGCGAGTCGTTCCCAGAGCCCGGGCCACGCGTCGATCGTGCCGACGCGGTCGAGGCGCACGCGCGCGTGCAGCTCGGCGAACTCACGCGCGAGCGCCTGCCGGTCCAGATAATCCAGGCGTCCGGCGGGCCGCGGCCCGATCCAGGCCGTGCGGGAGGTGGTGATCTCCGCGGTGGTGGCGAACGCGGCCGGAGCGAAGCCGAAGCGGGAGTAGATGGTCGCCTCCGAGACCGTCAGCCCGGCGAGGGGAAGTCCGGCGTCCGCCGCCGTGCGCAGCTCTCCCTCGAGGAGGATGCGCGCGAGCCCGCGACGGCGATGCGTCGCCGCGACCGTCACGTCGCTGATGGCCCACATCGGGAGCGTCGCGCGTCCCGGGACGGTGAGCTCCGCGACCCATGACGCGACCGTGGCGATCGGCGTCGCCGGGGTCGGCGAGCCACTGTCGTACACCCCGGTGAAACGGCGGAAGCGGATGTCGTCGAGCCCCGCCTGCAGCTGCTCCGCCGTGCCCTCGTCGTCGAGGAACCCACGCCGGATCGCAGCCATCGCGGCGCCGTAGGCCTCCTCGTCGGACGTGTCCACGAGGCGGTAGTCGAAGCCGGCAGCGGATGCCGCGGCCACCGCCGTCGCGTCGAGGGGCAGGTTCTTCCAGTCGAGGTGGGGCATCCCTCCAGGCTAGCGACTGCCCGTCACCGGGCAGACGGGAGCCGTCGGCTCAGGCGGGGCCCCGGCGCTATCGTGAACCCCGGGCGCGGGTCGAGACGGAGGCGCCGTGGGCGGGGCGGACGGGACGACGCGATGGATGTGACGTTGCTCGTGAACCCTGCCGCGCGGGCGGGTGCGCACGGCCGGGCGGTGCCCGAGGCGGCCGAGCGCCTGCGAGCCCGCGGCATCCGCACCACCGTGCTCAGCGGCGGCAGCGCGGCCGAATCGAGCCGCCTGCTGCGCACCGCGCTCTCCCTCGGCACCGGGGCGGTCGTCGTCGCCGGCGGCGACGGCACGGTGCACCTCGCGATCCAGCAGCTGGCGGGCACCTCGGTGCCGCTCGGCATCATCCCGATCGGCACGGGGAACGACATGGCGGCCGCCGTCGGGCTCCGCGACCTGGACATCGCCGGGGCCGTGGAGCTGATCGCCCGGGGCCGCACCCGGCGCGTCGACCTCGCCCGGGTGACGCGGGCCCACGGCACCGGCGAGCTCTTCGGCAGCGTGCTCGCCAGCGGCTTCGACTCGCGCGTGAACGACCGCGCCAACGCGATGCGGCGGCCGCGGGGACGGTCGCGCTACACCCTCGCGATCCTGCGCGAGTTCCTGACCCTGCGCGGCATCCCGTACACGATCGACCTCATCCGGGCCGACGGCATGCGGGAGCGCCTCTCCGGCGACCTGCTCATGGCCACCGTCGGCAACGGACGCACGTACGGCGGTCGCATCCCGATCTGCCCCGACGCCGACATCGCCGACGGGGTGCTCGACCTCACCCTCGTGCGCCCGGTCGGGCGCCTCCGCCTGCTGCGCCTGCTCCCCCGCGTCTACCGGGGGACCCACACCGGTGCCGCGGAGGTCTCCACGCACCGCGTCACCCGCGTCCGGATGGATGCCGCGACGGTGACCGCCTACGCGGACGGGGAGCCGGTCGGTGCCCTGCCGTTGGAGATCGAGGTCGTTCCCGCTGCGCTCTCTCTGTTCGCGCCGGACAGCTGACCAGGCTCCGGACGGCTGCGCGGGCGCCGGTCTCAGTCAGAGAGACCGAGCGGCACGGCGAGCGCCGCGACGCCCTCGGCCAGACCGGTGTCGAGGGCCGGTCCGACGTGGCCCGCGGCAGGGATCTCGATCACCCGCACCGTGAAGCCGGCAGCCTCCGCGGCGGCGGCGTTGGACCGCTGCCCCGGACCGAACACGTCGTCGTCGGCGCCGAGCGTGAAGACGGCGGTGTGTCCCTCGTACGAGCCGGCGTTGCGGGCCAACACGTTGGCGGGCTTCGCCGCCTCGAACGCGTCGCTGTCGCCGCCGAAGACACGCGCGGTGGTGGCCTGAACTGTCTCGGACCCGGGGAACTCGTTGCCCGACACGTCGAGGATGCTGCCCCAGACGTCCGGGTGCGAGGCGCCCCACAGGGCGGCGCACGACCCGCCGTTGGAGTAGCCGCCGATGACGCGGTAGGCGGCGTCGTCGGGCACGTTCAGATGCGTCCGGATCCACTCCGGGATGTGGGTGGTGAAGTACGTCTCGACGGCGCCATAGGTCTCGGAGTCATGGCAGGCGGGATCGACGGTCGGACCGGTGAGCTGGTCGGCGATGATGGCGATCGGCGCGAGACCGTCATGCTGCGCGGCGAACGCATCGAGCGCGCGCGACAGCGACGTCGGATCAGGCGCTCCGGGCTGACCCATCATGAAGACGATGACGGGCAGCGCGGGCGGATCGGCCACGAGCGCCGCGGGCGGCAGGTAGATCGCGGCGTCGCGCGCGGCGAAGCCCGGCGACGGGATGCGGTCGTCCCCCGTCAGGGCTCCGACGAGCCCCTTCTCGGGCATGCCGGCCGGTGCCGTCCACGTCTCCGACAGCGGCTGCGCGGGGACGGCGGTGTCGGTCTGCGGCGGGAGGTCGATCGCTCCGACCGCCTGCACGCCGATCAGTGCGGCGAGGTTGTGCGTGATGTCGAAGGCCCGATTGACCCCGAGTGCGCACAGCACGAGCGAGGTGAGGATCAGCAGCACCGCCGGGATGAGGCGCCGCTTCGGTCGGCCGAGCGCGCCGGCGACCCCGAGCCCCGCACCGCCGAGCCCGATCGCGGCCCAGACGCCGGCTTCGGGCGGGATCACGATCCCGAAGGTGCGCTGCTCGTCGAACACCACGACCGTCCCGACCGCCACGGCCGCCCCGATCAGGGTTCCGATGAGCAGACGCCACGGATGCCGCGACCGCACGAGCGCCACCAGCACCGTGCACAGCGCCGTAAGGATCCCCCAGGCGGGGAGCACCGGTCCGTCGATGAGCTCGAGGCCGAGGATCCAGTAGGTCACCGCGGGGCGCCCGCGGGGGCGCGCCCGGGGGGAGCCAGCAGCGTGCGCACGACCGCGACGTACTCGCGCGGCGAGGCGTCGGGCAGGTACGCCCGCCCGACGGCAGCGCCGATGGAGCCGAGCTCGACCGGGTCGGCGTAGGCCATGTACATGGTGCGGTACTCCGGGAGGAACTTGCTCTTGAACCGGAACAGGGATGCGAAGCCGTAGACCGGCTCGAGCACGCCGGCGAGCCAGCCGAGGAACGCCGACAGCGCGGTCGGCTCCGCGACGCTCTCGCCCTCCGCGCGGGGACGGGTGGCGAGGGGCGCGCCGGACAGGCTCAGCACCTGCACGCCGTCGTCCTTCATGAGCAGCGCCGCCTTCGCGATCAGGAACTCCATGACCCCGTTGGGCGCATCGTCGCGCCGGCGCATGAAGTCGAGGGTCCACCCCACGATGCGGCCATCCTGCCACGACGGCATCCAGCTCGTCACGGCCTGCACGCGTCCGGTGGCGTCCACGGCCAGCAGGAGTGCGACGTCGGGATCGTCGAGCTCCTCGAGTCCGCCGAGGGTGAAGCCCATCTCAGGCAGAGACTTGTCGGTCACCCACTGCTCACTGATGTCGATGATCTGCGAGCTGACGCCCGCCGGGAGATCGCGCCATCGCGTCCACTGCGCCGTCATCCCCTCGCGCTCGGCGCGGTTGAGCGGCGAGCGCACCTTCTGCCACTGCTTGCCGGCCATCTGCAGGTCGGGGAGGTGCATGACCGTCTCCTGCCCGACCTCGACGGTGTGCCAGCCCATCGCCTCGAAGGCGGGGAGGAAGTCGTCGTGGATGCTGTAGAACACCGGCGTCCAGCCGCGGGAGATGGCGAAGTCGGCGAATCCGCGCAGGGTGCTGCCCTCCCGACCACGGGGGCAGAGCGGGTCGGCGACGGCGAGGGCGACTCCCCCGACCACGCGATAGGCGACCGCGGACTGCAGGTCGTCGCTGAACCAGTGCGCGTTGCCGCGCCAGGTGCCGAGGAACGAGAGGGTCCCGCCGCCGCGCCGCAGGAGCGAGCGGTACAGGGTCAGCGAGGAGCTGTCCGAGCCCTCGGGCAGGGCGGTGCTCCGGAAGAGGCGGAGCGTCGCGACGATGAACACGACCCAGAACACGACGCCCACCCACTGGTAGACCACGAGGGCGGCACCGCCTCGTGGGAAGGGCGGCTGACCGATGCCCTGCAGGAACGCGGGCGGGATGAACCGCCGCACCATCTCGGTGAGGAGGTCGGCGAGCGTGGGGGTGACGTCGAACGATCTGGTGAGCACGCTCGAGACGAGCAGGAACGCACCGGCGCAGGCGACGAAGGCCACGCCGACGACGATGCCCCAGGTGCGCCGGGCGCGGGCGGAGGCCCGCACGCGGAACCGCCGCTGATTGAGCGCGAGCACCACGATCACGCCGATGGGGAGTATCGCGGAGGAGATGAACCACAGCGCCCATTCGAACGTCGCGCCGTCGACCGGGTCGGGGAAGGAGATGTCGCCCAGCGCGAGGGTGATGATCGCCAGGGCGGCGAGCGAGGCGTTGACGGCGACGGCGAGGATCCACGCGCTCCGACGTCCGTTGCGCAGCCCCCAGGCGGCCAGCACCAGGAGCGCGAGGGGGATGATCGCGAGGATCGCGGGGCCGGCGCCGCGCGTCACGAGGAGCGCGAACTCGTGGTCGCACGCCGGCACGTACTGCCGTTCGCAGCGCTGCGAGAGCCAGTTGTCGGACTGCGTGAACGCGTCCGCGACGAGGGACAGCGGGCCGCGTCCGCCGCCGGCCACGAGGGCGGCGATCGGACCGAGACCGGTGACGGCCACGATCACGGCGAGGAGCGAGCGGATCTCCCTGCTGGAGCTGCGGTGCCACGACCGGCGGGCGGCGCCGCGGGCGAGCCCGAATCCGAGGAGGAGTCCGAGCAGCGCGGCGATCAGCCGGAACCACGAATCGACGTCGCCGGCGTAGAGGGCGAACATGCCGAGCGCCGCGAAGGTCACGATGCGCAGGCGCCGTCGCCATAGCACGCCGGCGAGGGCGGAGGATGCGGCGACCGCACCCGCGATCGGGATCGTCGGGTCGAGCACCATCGTCTGGGCCGCGGCGTCACTGACCTCGGGGAGTCCGGCGACGGCGGCCTGCGCACCGGCGCCGACGAAGAGTGCCACGAATCCCGTCGCAGCCATTGCGACGATCGTCCGTCGCACACCGAGCAGTCGCTCGGCGATGGCGAGCGCGGACAGCGCGAGGAGCATCGACAGCACGGCGTCCACCGTCGAGTCGGGGATGATCAGCGCCGTCACGGTGGTCCACCACGTGGCGGGCGCGCCCAGCGAGGCCGCGCCCCAGCCGAGGAGCACCGCGTCCTCGCTCCCCCACAGCGACCCGCTGGCGATGCCGGTGAGGAGGATGAGCAGGGCGAACGAGACCGCGACCGGGTTGCGCCGCAGATACGACCGCAGCACGACCACGCCGCCGCTGAGCCGGCGTCGCGCCGCCACCGGCGCACTGGCGCCGTCCACCTGCGCGATCTCCATGCGCTGACCCCGTTTCTCCGGGATCGATCCTAGAGCCGTGGCGCTGGGCGGCCACCGCGGGACGGCTGTGCGCCCGCTATGTCGTCAGGCCGCGGCATCCCGCCGTCAGTGCGTGGTCTGGGCGGCGCGGAGGCGCGAGAGCACCTGCTCGCGGAGTTCCTCGGGCGCGCTCTCCTTGCAGGCGCGCGCGACCACGTCGGTCAGCGTGCGGGCGACAAGGGCCTCGTCGCGGCAGGTGGGGCAGTTCTCCAGATGCGCCGAGATGTCCTGGTGGCTCGTCTTGCAGACCTCGTTGCGGAGGTACTCCTCCAGGTCGCGCTTGGCCTTGTCGCAGCCGCAGTCGCTCATCTCTCTGCTCCCGTCGTTGTCTGTCCCGCGGAGGCGGCACTGATGCCGCGCTCACGCGCGTAGTCGGCGAGAAGGTCGCGAAGCAGACGCCTGCCACGGTGCAGGCGGCTCATGACCGTGCCGATGGGGGTTTTCATGATGTCGGCGATCTCCTGGTAGGCGAAGCCCTCGACGTCCGCGAGGTACACCGCCAGCCGGAAGTCCTCCGGGATGGCCTGCAGCGCGTCTTTCACGACGGATGCCGGCATGTGATCGATCGCCTCGGCCTCCGCCGACCGCGAGCTGGTCGCGGTCGTGGACTCGGCCCCGCCGAGCTGCCAGTCCTCGAGCTCGTCGATCGTGCCCTGATAGGGCTCGCGCTGCTTCTTGCGATACGTGTTGATGTAGGTGTTAGTGAGGATGCGGTACAGCCACGCCTTGAGGTTCGTCCCCTGCGTGAAGGTCTTCCACGAGGCGAACGCCTTGACGAAGGTCTCCTGCACGAGGTCGGCGGCGTCCGCCGGGTTGCGGGTCATCCGCATCGCGGCGGCGTAGAGCTGATCCATGAAGGGCAGCGCCTGCTCTTCGAACTGCGCGCTGGGATCCGCCGTGGTCTGTGCGTCCTCGTCCATCAGGCGCCAGTCTACGTCGGAGCCCCGCCCGGCCAGGGTGGGTCGTTCGAGCACGGTGTGCACTGCTCCCCCTCCTGGGTGTTCCGATGCGGTTCAGTAGGGTAGAACCCGATGAACGCGGATCGGTATTCCCACGACGGCGGACCTCGTCCGCGAGGCCGCTGGTCGGCCCCCGTCGCCGACGGTCCGCTGCGGGCCGCTCTGGCCGTTCCGGGGTCGAAATCGCTCACCAATCGCGAGCTGATCCTCGCCGCGCTGGCGGAAGGTCCCAGCATCCTGTCGGCCCCCCTGCACTCCGATGACTCCGCGCGCATGATCGAGGCGCTGCAGGCGCTCGGCGTGGGCATCGAGCGGCTCGAGGGCAGCGGGCACTTCGGCGACGACCTCGAAGTCACGCCCGCGTGGCCGCTCCGCGGCGGCACCGAGATCGACTGCGGGCAGGCGGGCACCGTGATGCGCTTCGTCGCCGGACTCGCGGGCTTCGCCCGGGGCGACGTCACCCTGACCGCGCACGAGAGCGCGCTGCACCGCCCGATGGGCGCGATGATCAAGGCCCTGCGCGACGTCGGCGTCGACATCGACGACGGCGGCCACTGGTCGCTCCCCTTCACCGTCCGCGGCCGCGGGCACACGCGCGGCGGCGAGGTGACGATCGACGCGAGCGCGTCGAGCCAGTTCGTCTCCGGGCTGCTGCTGGCTGCGCCGCGCTTCGACGTGGGACTCCACCTGATCCACTCCGGCGCCCGCCTGCCCAGCCAGCCGCATATCGACATGACCATCGAGTCGCTCGGCCACCGCGGCGTGCACGTCGAGCGCCCCGCGCCCGGCGAATGGGTCGTGCCGGCCGGGCCGTTGCGCGCGAAGGACATCGCGATCGAACCCGATCTCTCCAACGCCGCGCCGTTCCTGGCGGCCGCGATGATCGCCGGCGGCACCGTGTCCATCACCGGCTGGCCCGTGCACTCGACACAGCCGGGCGCCATGCTCGGCGACATCCTGTCCCTGATGGGCGCCCGGGTCTCGCGTCGCGGCGGCGCCCTGATCGTCACGGGCGGCACCGGCATCGGCGGCGTCGACCTCGACCTGTCCGCCGCGGGCGAGCTCACCCCGACGATCTTCGCCCTCGCCGCCTTCGCCGACGCGCCGACCACGCTCTACGGCATCGGGCACATCCGCGGTCACGAGACCGATCGCATCGCCGCACTCATCGGCGAGCTGCGCGGACTCGGCGGCGAGGCGCATGAGCTCGAGGACGGCATCCGCATCGTTCCGCGTCCGCTGCACGGCGGCACCTGGCACGCGCACGGCGATCACCGCATGGCGACGACCGGCGCGCTCCTCGGCCTCGCGGTCCCGGGCGTCGAGATCGACGACATCGGCACGACCGCCAAGACCCTCCCCGAGTTCCCCGAGCTGTGGCAGGGGCTCGTCGAGGGCGCGCACGACAACGGACACGCGGATGCCGCGGGCACCGCGTCGCGGTCGGCCGCGCCTCATGCGGAGGATGCCCCCGCGTGAGCTGGCTCGATGACGTCGACGACGACGAGGACGACTCCGCGTACGACGAGAGCAGCATCCGGGTGCGTCCGAACCCGAAGGCGAACCGGCCGCGCACGAAGCGACGCCCCGCCCACGCCGACGCCCGCATCGCCCGCGTGCTCGGCGTGGACCGCGGCCGCTACACCGTCCTGGTCGACGAGGGCGGTCCGGAGGAGCACCAGGTGCTCGCCTCCCGCGCGCGGGAGCTCCGCAAGATCGCGATCGTGACCGGCGACCGGGCGCGCATCGTCGGAGACACGACGGGCGACGACGGCACGCTGGCGCGGATCGTGGGCATCGAGGAGCGCTCCTCGCTGCTGCGCCGCAGCGCCGACGACACCGATCAGGTCGAGCGCATCATCGTCGCGAACGCCGACCAGATGCTCGTGGTGGTCGCCGCCGCAGACCCCGAGCCGCGCGAGCGCCTCGTCGACCGCTACCTGATCGCAGCCCTCGACGCGGGCGTGCGGCCCCTCATGGTGGTGACGAAGACCGACCTCGCCGATCCGACCGAGTTCCTGAGCCACTTCGCCGGACTCGAAGACCTCCAGGTGTTCACCAGCGCCCGCCGCGACGGCGGCGACGAGGAGATGCCGATCGAGGAGATCGGCGCCGCCCTCGTCGGGCACTCGACCGTCTTCGTCGGACACTCCGGCGTCGGCAAGTCGACCCTGGTGAACGCGCTGGTGCCGTCGGCCTCCCGCGCGACCGGGCACGTCAACACCGTCACGGGCCGCGGGCGCCACACCTCCTCGTCGACGGTGTCGCTGCGTTACGACGACGGGCACGGCGGCAGCGGGTGGGTCATCGACACTCCCGGTGTGCGCTCCTTCGGCCTCGGGCACGTCGACACCGACAACATCCTCCGGGCTTTCACCGACCTCGCCGAGATCGCCGAGGACTGCCCGCGTGGATGCACCCACCTGCCGGACGCCCCCGACTGCGCCATCGTGGAAGCCGTCGAGGAGGGCCGCGCCGGCCCGCACGGGGCGGCGCGCCTCGACTCGCTCCAGCGGCTGCTGGCCACCTTCGCGACCGACAACGGCCGGCACTCCTAGGCTGGAGCCATGACGAACACGCGGCTCGCCCCCGGCGGCGAGGCACCCGATTTCACGCTGAAGAACCAGGACGGCGACGACGTCTCGCTGCACGACCTGCGCGGCGGCCGCGTCATCCTCTACTTCTACCCCGCGGCCATGACGCCCGGCTGCACCACCCAGGCCTGTGACTTCCGCGACAACCTGTCGAGCCTGCAGTCGGCCGGGTACACCGTGCTCGGCGTTTCGCCCGACTCCCCTGCGAAGCTCAGCGAGTTCCGCGACCGCGACGGCCTCACCTTCGACCTCCTCAGCGACGAGGACCACGCCGTGCTCGAGGCGTACGCCGCGTGGGGCGAGAAGAAGAACTACGGGAAGACCTACGAGGGAGTCATCCGCTCCACGGTCATCATCGACGAGGACGGGCGCGTCGAGCACGCGCTCTACAACGTCAAGGCCACCGGGCACGTCGAGCGCATCCGCAGCCTCATCGGCGCCTGAGCCCCCTCGCCGCAGTCACGCGGGCTCGCTCGACGGGTCGCCGCCGAGTCGCGCTCTAGCGGCGGTCGGCGCCCGCGCGCCGCGCCGCGAGCACGAGCATCACGAAGGTGACGATCGCGGGCGCCGCGAGGGCGAGCCCGATCACGGGGTGGGCGAACGCCCCCGTCGCCGCGCCGAGCGCGACGGCCGCGATCAGCGCCTGCGTGACGATGCCGCCCGAGCGTCCCCATGACTGACCGCGCCATGTCGCGACGGCGAAGGCGGCGACCGCCGCTGCGCCGACCGCGGTCAGGACGGTCAGGGCGATCGCGCTCTCGGCCGACTCCACGTCGCCGGCGAGCAGGGCGAGCACCTGCTGCACGAGGAGCACGATGATCGCCCCCGCTTCGAGCGCGAGAAGGCCGGCGGCGATGCGCGCGAAGGGGTTTGTCGTCATCGCGGTCGATCTCCTTCTTCGCGGCGTCGGCCGCGGAATCACGCCGCTCGACGGCCGTCGGAGCGTGCACCTACACGAAACCTGCGAGACATCTCTTGATTCCGCCCATATGGTATGGGAGGCTTGAACAAGCCGTGTGCTCCCACAGCGAAGTGGGGCGAGCGTTCGCTCGCACACCCACAGGGTACCGGACCGTTACCGGACCCTGAACTTCGACCCCGACTCGTTCCGAGGAGCATCACCATGGATTGGCGCGACAAAGCGGCCTGCCTGACCGTAGACCCCGAGCTGTTCTTCCCCGTAGGGAACACCGGCCCGGCGGTCGACCAGATCGACAAGGCGAAGTCCGTCTGCGCCCGGTGCACCGTCACCGAGGTCTGCCTGCAGTATGCCCTCGAGAGCGGCCAGGACTCCGGTGTGTGGGGCGGACTCTCCGAAGACGAGCGTCGCGCGCTCAAGCGTCGCGCCGCTCGCGCCCGCCGCGCCAGCTGACGACGGGTTCCTCCGTCCGGCTGCCGGCGCAGTCAGGATTCGCCTGAGAGGAGAGGGGATGCCGCGGCATCCCCTCTCCTCTCAGTTCGACGACCGTGCGATGTAGCGCATCGGGATGTCGATGGTCACCTCGGTGCCGCTGCCCATGATGGTGTGCCAGTCGATGGTGCCGCTGAGCTCGCCCTGGATCAGGGTGCGCACGATCTGCGTGCCCAGACCGCGGCCGACCTGACCCTCGGGGAGACCGACGCCCGTGTCTCGCACACGCACCTCGAGGCGGTCGTCGGTGCGGTCGGCGATGATCTCGACGTCGCCCTCCTGGCCGGCGAGCCCGTGCTCGACGGCGTTGGTGACGAGCTCGGTGAGGGCGAGCGCCAGGGGCGTGGCGTACTCGCTGGGCAGCGTGCCGAACTTCCCCGTCGAGCGCGTGCGCGCGTGGGTCGTCGGCGAGGCGGCGACCTCGGCCACGAGCTTCATGACCCGCGCGAAGACCTCGTCGAAGTTCACGTTCTGCGCGAGGCCCTCCGAGAGCGTGTCGTGCACGACGGCGATCGCCGAGACGCGGCGCATGGCCTGCGTGAGCGCCTCGCGCGCCTCGTCGGAGTGCGAGCGGCGCGCCTGAATGCGCAGCAGCGAGGCCACCGTCTGCAGGTTGTTCTTGACGCGGTGGTGGATCTCGCGGATCGTCGCGTCCTTGGTGATGAGCTCCTGCTCCTGATGGCGGATCTCGGTGACGTCGCGGCAGAGCACGATCGCCCCGATGCGCTGGCCCCGGTGCTTGAGCGGAATGGTGCGCAGCGACACCGCGACACCACGGGCCTCGATGTCGGCACGCCAGGGCGCCCGGCCCGTGACCACCAGCGGCAGCGATTCGTCGAACTGCCGCTTCTCGGGGATGATGCGCGTGGTGACCTCCACGAGCGCCTCCCCCTCGAGCTCGTCGTCGAAGCCCATGCGGTTGAAGGCCGACAGCGCGTTCGGGCTGGCGAACGTGGTGATGCCGTCCACGTCGAGGCGGATGAGCCCATCAGAGGCGCGGGGCGCTCCGCGGCGCGGAGCCGTCGGCGCCGCGAGATCGGGGAAGTCGGCGGACGCGATCATGCCGAACAGCTCGTCCGCGCAGTCGTTGAAGGTGATCTGCTGCCGGGACGGTGTGCGCGTCTCGCCGAGGTTGGTGTGCCGCGTCATTACCCCGATCGGGATCGGCGAGCCGCCGTGCGGGAACTGGCGGACGATCGGCACGGCGCGCACGCGCGTGGGGGTCTCCTCGAACCAGTCGGGCGAGGCGGAGTCGACGATCGTGCCGGATTGGAAGGCCTCGTGCACCTGCGTGCGCCACTGCGGCCGCACGCGGTCGCCGACGATGTCGCGGTAGAAGAGCGTCGCGGCGCCGCTCGGGCGCGCGTGGGCCACGGCGATGTAGGAGTCGTCCGCCGTCGGCACCCACAGCACGATGTCGGCGAAGGCGAGGTCGGCGAGCAGCTGGCCGTCACCGGCGAGGCGGTGCAGCCACTCCACATCGGCGTCGCGGGAGCGCCCCTGGGCGTAGACGAGGTCGCTGAGGGTCGACATGCTCCCAGCCTAGGCGGGCGGTGATCGCCGCGCCCGCTCATGCCGCGCGGCGGCTCCGGCGGGTCCGCGACGCGGTGATGCTCGGCTCCCGTGAGCCTCGCCGCTCCCGGGTCTCCCCCGCCGTGCGCGGCGGCACCACCGCCTCGCCGACGAACCGCCGGACGGCGGCGGAGAGCGGCGACCGCGGAGAGACGTCGGCGATCGGGCGGGCGGCCAGGGTCGCGGCATCCACCGATCGCGGGTCCATCGGGAGGAACCACACGTCCTCGATGCCGCCGAAGCGGTCGAGCGCGCGCCGCACCTGCCCGCGCGCGTCGATGCCGAGCACGCCGGGCCGCAGCTTGTTCGCCACCACCGCGACCCGCGTCGTGCCGACGGTGGCTCGCAGCTCGGTGTAGCCGCGGAGGAAGCGGGCGATGCCGACCGGGTCGGCGGATGCGACCGCGACGACGAGATCGGCGGAGCGCAGAGCGGCGAGCGTGGCCGCATTGCGGCGCGGTCCGTCGAGGTCGCTCACGATCTCCTCGTCGCGCTCCAGCGACGACGACACGTCGACGACGGTGTGCTCCGCCCAGGTGCGGCACACCGCGAGCGCTCCGGCGACGCGCGACTCGCTGAGCTCGGGCCAGCGGGACGGGCGGTTGATGCCCGCGAGGACGTCGACGCCGCCGGAGGAGAGCGGGATGCTGATCCGGGTCAGCTCGCGGGCGTCGAGTCCGCCCAGCTCGCTCTGCCGGCACGCCGCGGCGAAGCCCGGGCCCTCATCGGCCAGCCCCAGCGAGAGGGCGAGGGAGGGTGCGTGGGTGTCCGCGTCGACGAGGGCGACGTGCCGGCCGCCGCGTGCCAGCTCCACGGCGAGCTCCACCGCGATCGTCGAGCGTCCGGGCGCGCCCGCGGGGCCCCACACCGCGATCACCCCGGGGAGCGCGGCGCGCGGCGTCACGTCGATCGGATGCGGCACCCGGGCCGCCGCCTCGAGCACCTGCCACGCCGCCGCGTCCGGCGGCAGCATGGGGCCGAGGCCGAAGGCTGCGCCGAGACGTTCGTCGGACTCCGTCGCGCAGAGCGGCACGATGCGCACGCCCAGACGATCGCAGAGCGCGACGGTGTCGGCGGTCAAGGTGGTGCGATCGGCCTGCAGCACGAGGATGTCGGCGTCGCGCACGGCGGCGGTGAGCGCGTCGACGTCGACCACGGCGTCGCCTCGGCCGCCGACGAGCGTGTCGGCCGCCAGTGCCGCGAGCGTGGCGGCGTCCGATCCGCCGGTCACCTCGGCTCCCTCGCGCACCAGATCGTCCTCCAGCGCCCGGCCGCGCGGCGGATCGACCGCGACGAAGACCCTCATCGCGCGCCGCCCGCCGAGGGCACCACCGACAGTGCCGACTCGTCGGACATGGCCGTCAGCGTCGCCGGCACGTCGGAGCGCGGGATGACGACCTCGAGCGTCGCCGCTCCGCCGCCGATCATCGAGTCGTCACGGGTGACCGACACGACGGTCGCGTCGGCGACCAGGATGCGCGGCGTGTCGTAGACGCCGCGCTCCTTGAGCGGAGCCGACCACACCTCGACCACCGTCCCCGCCTCGACGGCGGCCGGCACGTCGACGGCGCTGCGCAGGACGACGGTGGTGAGCGTCGACGCGCCGGCGTCGCCGACCGCGCTCCGCGCGACGAGCTCACCCGTGGGGATGGTGCGCGTCGCCACCAGTCCGTCGGAGAGCGCCTCCGCGGGCAGGTAGGCATCGCCGAGCGTGCCGAGCGCGACGTCCACCGCGCGCAGGTCGTCGGCGCCGACCGCCTCGCCCGGCACGATGGTGCGCGTGGCCGCGTAGACCGGCGAGGTCTGGCGCGCGGCCGAGACGACGAACCACACGCCCGCCACCGAGGCGATGACCAGCACGACGCCGAGGAAGAAGCGGGTGTCGCTCCAGAAGCCGCGCGGGCGGCGGCGGCCGGGTTCGGTTGCGCTCATGCGACCATCGTCGCTCAGACGGTCAGGGGGCATCCGGCGTTATCCACAACGGGTGTCGCAGCGGGCCGGGGCCGTGCGGGTCCGGCGATAATGAGGACATGCCTGACGCGCCGACCTCCGACGTGCGCCTGCTCGCCCCGGCCCAGGTGGCAGAGGTGCTGGGGGTGACGGTCGACGAGGTCGTGGATCTCATCACCGAGGGGCGTCTGCGCGGCATGCGCGTCGGATCGCCGGCGCAGTGGCGTGTCGAAGAGGCCAGCGTCGGCGAGTACGTCGACGACCAGGCCGAGGAGGCACGTCGCATGGCGCTGTGGCGCCAGTCGAATGCGGCGAGCTTCCCCGAGCTGTGGGGCACCGGCGTCATCCGCAACGCGGACTGAGCCGTCGTCGGTTTTCGCGACGCGTCATCGCCCGCGTCTCGCCTCGCTTGCGCGACGACTCATGCGCGCGTCTCGTCATGCCTCGCCTGAACGATCCCGCGTGTTCGATTGACGCTCCCTGCGGGAATGAGCCGCGGCACATAGCCACACGCGTCACCTGAGCGGATCGGATGCTGCGCCGCCGGGCCCGCGCTGCCGTCCGGATGACGCTTCCCGCAGGAATGAAACACCGAATGCCGCGGTGAGCGTCAGGTGAGCGAGGACGAAGCTGCGCGCCGGTCGTCTGCGCGGGCGTCTCCCCCGATCCCGGACCGCGCCGGGCGTCAGAGGATCGCGGCCGCGCTCTCGATGCGCAGCCAGGCCAGCGCGGTGAACGGCACCAGCCGATGACCGCTGACCGATTCGGCGCGCCGAGCGGCGCCCGCCTCGTGGAGCGCGATGTCGAAGTGATCCGCGGCCGCGCGGTCGATCGTGCCCGTGAGCGCCCGGCCGCCGACGAGGTGCGCCGTCACCGGCAGCCGGCGGCGCGCCACGTCGCGCAGCACGAAGCCGAGGGTCATCCGCTCCGCCAGCGAGGAGCCGCGCGCCGACGCCGGGCGCGCGGAGCGGAGCAGGTCGGCGTGCGGCATGCCGATCGAGAGGAGGGATGCCATCGGTGCGAGGATCGCGCCGGTGCGGGTTCCGGGATCCAGCGCCACCCAGTCGGCGCCGACGCCGGTGATGGCGGCGTTCACCGTCGTGCCGTCGGCGAACTCGACAGACGGCGATGCGCCCCCGGGTTCCCGGTCGGCCGCCGCGACGAGTCGTTCGCGGAGACCGACGCGCGCGAGGCGCAGCCGTTCCGCCTCGGTGTCGAGGGCGGCGCGCTCCGCTTCCCACTCCGAGGCGAGCTGATCCTCGAGGTCTTCGAAGAAGCGATCCCAGCGCACCCTCGGAGGCTAGGGCAGAAGGTCACGGGTCGGTCACGAGTTATCCACAGACGGCTCGCACCTGTTTCCTGAGAGTTCGCCCTGTGGTTCACTTTCACGACACGAGAGGTGTCATTCCGCGACACCCCGTGACGAGAACCGAGACACCGCGGGGAGACGATCCGATGGCACCGACGCCGGCGAGCACCGCGAGGACGGCCCCGCGACACCTGGGGGCGATGGAGCTCTCGGAGTTCTTCGCCCCGCAGCGCACGTCCACCGAGTCGCTGCCGGATCCCGAGCCGTTCCTGACCAATCTGACCCGGGGCGTGCTCGAGGTGCTGGCCGGAGTGCGCGAGGTCGACCAGCTCGCCCGCTGGATGACCGAGGACTCCTATCGCGCGCTCCTCACGCGCGCCAACCTCGCGGCCCGCGCGCGGAGTGCCCGGGGCGTGCCAGCGACCCGGCCGGTGCACACGATCCTCTCGGTGCACCACTCGTCCCCCGCCGACGGTGTCGTGGAGGCCGTCATCATCGTCAGCGGGCCCGCCCGCACCCGCGCCGTGGCGCTCCGGGCGGAGGGCATGGACCGCCGCTGGCGGGCCACCTCGCTCGCCCTGCTCTGACGAAGACGTGCGAACGGGTCGGCCCCAGCGTCGTGACCGACCCGTTCGCCACCATCCAGCTGCCCGCCGGCAGCGCTACTGCTTGTACGAGGACAGGAAGTTGCCCAGCCGCTCGACCGCCTGCGTCAGCACGCGTGCCTCGGGCAGCGTGACGATCCGCAGGTGGTCGGGATCGGGCCAGTTGAAGCCCGTCCCCTGCACGAGCAGCACATGCTCCGCCACCAGGAAGTCGTAGACCAGCTTCGCGTCGTCATGGATCTCGTAGATCTCGGGGTCGAGGCGGGGGAAGGCGTAGAGCGCCCCCTCCGGCCGTACGCACGAGACACCGGGGATCTTCTCCAGACCCTCCCACGCGGCATCCCGCTGCTCGTGGAGACGGCCCATCGGGGCGATGAGGGAGTCGATCGACTGCACGCCCGACAGCGCCGCCTGGACCGCGTGCTGCGCGGGGACGTTCGGGCACAGGCGCGTCGAGGCGAGCAGGTTGATGCCCTCGAGGAATCCCGCGGCGTGCGCCTTCGGTCCCGTGATCACCATCCATCCGGAGCGGTAGCCGGCCACCCGGTAGGTCTTGGAGAGCCCGTTGAAGGTGAGGCACAGCAGGTCGGGGGCCAGGGTCGCCAGCGGGATGTGCTCGGCGCCGTCGAACAGGATGCGGTCGTAGATCTCGTCGGCCAGGAGGAGGAGCGAGTGCTCGCGCGCCACCTCGACGATCTGCTCCAGGACCTCCCGCGAGTACACCGCGCCCGTCGGGTTGTTGGGGTTGATGACGACGATCGCCTTCGTGCGCGGCGTGATCCGCGAGCGGATGTCCTCGATGTCGGGCTGCCAGCCGTTGCGCTCATCGCAGACGTAGTGCAGGGGCGTCCCACCGCCGAGGCTGGTCATCGCCGTCCACAGCGGGTAGTCCGGCGCGGGGATGAGCACCTCGTCGCCCTCATCGAGCAGCGCCTGCATGGTCATGGTGATGAGCTCGGAGACCCCGTTGCCGAGGAACACGTCGTCGGGATCGACCTTCGGGAAGCCCGGGGTCTGCTCGTAGCGGTACACCACCGCGCGACGGGCCGACATGATGCCGCGGCTCTCGCTGTACCCGTGCGCCTGCGGGATCGCCTCGATCATGTCGCGCACGATCTGGAACGGCGCCTCGAACCCGAACGCGGCCGGATTGCCCGTGTTCAGCTTGAGGATGGTGTGGCCCTCGGCCTCGAGGCGCCCGGCCTCGACGAGGGCCTGACCGCGGATCTCGTAGAGGACGTCCTTCAGCTTCGACGACTGGTCGAGAGTGCGCAGCGGGCTCATCGGTTCAGAATACGCCCGGCCCGGCGCGGCCAATGGTCCACTTCTGGCCTGCGGCGCACGCGGCCGGGACCGCGGCCGGGACTACTTCTTCTTGTCGGCGGCGCGACGGTCCGCGCGGTTCGCGCCGGCCGGCGCACCGCCGTCGGTGCGCTGACCGAAGGCACCCCGGGGAGCCTCGGCGACGGCGGCGGGCGCCGCAGGAGCAGAGGCGGCGGATGCCGCGGCCGCGGCGTTGCGCACGCGGTTGGTCGCCGCCTGCTGCACCTGACCACGATCGTTGCGCACCTCGACCTCGCCGGCGTCGTTGGGCGCCGAATACTCGAGCTTCTGACCCTCGACGGGCGCGGCGCCCAGACCCTTGGCCTCGACCTGGGCGACGGCGTCCGCGTCGCCGCGGCGCACCTCGACCTCGAGGTTGTAGAGGTAGCCGACCGACTCCTCCTTGATCTGGCCCATCATGGCCTGGAACATGGTGAAGCCCTCGCGCTGGTACTCGATCAGCGGGTCGCGCTGCGCCATGGCACGCAGGCCGATGCCGTCCTTGAGGTAGTCCATCTCGTAGAGGTGGTCGCGCCAGCGGCGGTCGAGCACCTGGAGCACGACGCGACGCTCGAGCTCGCGCGTCGCCGACTCGCCGAGGGACTCCTCGCGCGTCGCGTACGCGATCTTCGCGTCGGAGAGGATCTCGCGCTTGAGCACGGCGGGCGTGATGCGCCCCTTATTGCCGGCCTCCGCGACGACCTCGTCGATCGTGACGCTCACGGGGTAGAGCGTCTTGAGCTCGGTCCACAGCGCGTCGAAGTCCCAGCTCTCGGTGTGACCGGAGCCGGTGTGGTCGTCGATGACGGCGTTGATCGCGTCCTCGATGAAGTGCTGCACCCGGTCGGCGATGTCATCGCCCTCGAGGATGTGGCGTCGGTCGGAGTAGATCGCCTCGCGCTGACGGTTGAGCACGTCGTCGTACTTGAGGACGTTCTTGCGGATCTCGGCGTTGCGGCCCTCGACCTGCGACTGCGCGCTCTTGATCGCGCGCGAGACCATGCTGGATTCGATGGCGACGTCGTCGGGGAAGTTCGTGCGGGAGAGGATCGCCTCGGCCGCGCCCGACTGGAAGAGCCGCATCAGGTCGTCGGTGAGCGACAGGTAGAACCGGCTCTCACCCGGGTCGCCCTGACGGCCCGAGCGTCCGCGCAGCTGGTTGTCGATGCGGCGCGACTCGTGGCGCTCGGTGCCGAGCACGTAGAGACCGCCGGCTTCGACGACCTTGGACGCCTCCTCGGCCACCGTGTCGCGGGTGCCCTGATAGACGGCATCCCACTCGTTCTCGTACTCCTCGGGCGTCTCGACCGGATCGAGGCCCTTCGCCTTCATCTCCTGCACGGCGAGGAACTCGGCGTTGCCGCCGAGCATGATGTCGGTACCGCGGCCGGCCATGTTGGTCGCGACGGTGACGGCGCCCAGACGGCCCGCGCGGGCGACGATCTCAGCCTCGCGGGCGTGGTTCTTGGCGTTGAGCACCTCGTGCTTGATGCCCTTCTTGGCGAGCATGCGGGAGAGCAGCTCGCTCTTCTCGACGCTCACCGTGCCCACGAGCACCGGCTGGCCCTCGGCGTGCCGGGCGGCGATATCCTCGACGACCTGTGTGAATTTCGCCTGCTCGTTCTTGTAGACGAGGTCGGACTGGTCCTTGCGGATCATGGGCTTGTTCGTCGGGATCGGCACAACGCCCAGCTGGTAGGTGGACATGAACTCCGCGGCCTCGGTCTCGGCCGTACCGGTCATGCCGGCGAGCTTCTCGTAGAGGCGGAAGTAGTTCTGCAGCGTGACGGTGGCGAGGGTCTGGTTCTCGGCCTTGACCGGCACGGCCTCCTTCGCCTCGATCGCCTGGTGGATGCCCTCGTTGTAGCGGCGCCCGACGAGGATGCGGCCGGTGTGCTCGTCGACGATCATGACCTCGTCGTTCATCACGACGTAGTCGGTGTCGCGCTTGAACAGGGCGAGGGCCTTGATCGAGTTGTTGAGGAACGAGATGAGCGGCGTGTTCGCGGACTCGTACAGGTTGTCGATGCCGAGATAGTCCTCGACCTTCTCGATGCCGGGCTCCAGCACGCCGATGGTGCGCTTCTTCTCGTCGACCTCATAGTCGACGCCGGGCTCGAGCGTCTTCGCGATCTTCGCGAACTCGGCGAACCAGCGGTTCGCCTCTCCCGACGAGGGACCCGAGATGATCAGCGGGGTGCGGGCCTCGTCGATGAGGATCGAGTCGACCTCGTCGACGATCGCGAAGAAGTGACCGCGCTGCACGAGGTCCTCCTTGCGCCACGCCATGTTGTCGCGGAGGTAGTCGAAGCCGAACTCGTTGTTCGTGCCGTAGGTGATGTCCGCCTCGTACTGCTGGCGGCGCACCTCGGGGGTCTGACCCGACACGATCGTGCCGTTGATCATGCCGAGGGCGCGGTAGATGCGACCCATGAGCTCGGACTGGTACGACGCGAGGAAGTCGTTGACCGTGATGACGTGGACGCCCTTGCCGGCGATGGCGTTGAGGTACACGGGGAAGGCACCGGTGAGCGTCTTGCCCTCACCGGTCTTCATCTCGGCGATGTTGCCCAGGTGCAGGGCGGCACCGCCCATGATCTGCACGTCGTAGGGGCGCTGGCCGAGGGTGCGCTTGGCGGCCTCGCGGACGGCGGCGAAGGCCTCCGGCATCAGCTGATCGAGTGTCGCTCCGGCCTCGTAGCGGGCGCGCAGCTCGGCGGTCTCGCTGCGCAGCTCCTCGTCGGTGAGCTGGGTGTAGTCCTCTTCGAGCGCGTTGACGGCCTTGACGACCTGCTGCAGGCGGCGCAGGATCCTGCCCTCACCGGCGCGAAGCAGTTTCTCGAGCGGATTTGCCACGGACGATCTCCATCTGTCGGGTGCGGCGCTCCGGTTCGCGGACCGCCCGCCGTGCCCGGCCCCGGAGGACCGCAGACACATCCCTTCATGTTATCGGGCCGTGACCTTGGAGCGCGCTGGGCGGCGTGCTCGGGAGCACCGCCGTCGCGGCGCGCTTCCCTGCCCCATCGGCTGATGCGCCGAGCGGGGGCGCGCGGGGCGCGGAATCGATACCGCGTATGTACATACCCGGTATGGTGTGCCCGTGTCCGTCCGCCAGAGCCTGCTCGCCATCCTCGACCAGGGGCCGTGCTACGGCTATCAGCTGCGAGCGGAGTTCGACCGGCGCACCGGGTCGACCTGGCCGCTGAACGTCGGGCAGATCTACAACACGCTCGACCGGCTGGAGCGCGACGGGCTGGTGGAGAAGGGCGAGGTCGACGAGCAGGGGCACGTCTTCTGGGAGATCACGGATGCCGGATCCGCCGCCGTCCGCGAGTGGCTCGCCGCGCCGGTGGTGCGCGTGGGCGCCACCCGCGACGAGCTCGCCGTGAAGCTCGCCGTCGCCTCCACTCTCCCCGGGGTCGACGTGTCGACGATCATCGACATCCAGCGTGAGTCCTCCGCGACGCATCTCCGCGCCCTGAGGGCGGCCGCCGGTCTCCCCGCGAACGGACCCGAGGAGCTCGCCCGGTCGCTCGTGGTCGACTCGATGATCTTCGCGGCCGAGGCTGAGGTGCGCTGGCTGGACCACACCGAGCGGCGGCTGGCGCAGCATCCCGGACAGGCTCTGTCTCTGGCGCTGTCCACCGAGCGTCCCCGG
Source organism: Microbacterium jepli (assembly GCF_047237905.1). Taxonomy (NCBI): domain Bacteria; kingdom Bacillati; phylum Actinomycetota; class Actinomycetes; order Micrococcales; family Microbacteriaceae; genus Microbacterium; species Microbacterium jepli. The sequence continues at coordinate 2,621,849 of NZ_JBDFLW010000005.1, forward strand.
CGAGGTCGGCCGGCGCGTCCGGCGGTGGCCTGAGCAGGACGCCGCGGCATCCTGTGGTCTCACAGCCGCCACCCACTACCCTTAACTGTGTCTGAAACCGAGTACCCCGCAGCAGCCGAGACGTCCACCGAGCCCGCATCCCTGACCTTCGCAGATCTGGGGCTGGGTGAAGCCGTCCTCAAGTCGCTGCGCGATGTCGGCTACGAGACGCCCTCCGCGATCCAGGCGGCCACCATTCCGACGCTGCTGTCCGGCCGCGACGTCGTGGGTCTCGCGCAGACCGGCACGGGCAAGACCGCGGCCTTCGCCCTTCCGATCCTCGACCGGCTCGACCTGACGCAGAAGACGCCGCAGGCCCTGGTGCTCGCTCCCACGCGCGAGCTCGCGCTGCAGGTCTGCGAGGCGTTCGAGAAGTACGCGTCGCACACCCGCGGCGTCCACGTGCTCCCCGTCTACGGCGGTCAGGGCTACGGCGTGCAGCTGTCGGCGCTCCGCCGCGGCGTCCACGTGGTGGTCGGCACGCCCGGTCGCATCATGGATCACCTCGACAAGGGCACGCTCGACCTGTCGGAGCTGAAGTACCTCGTGCTCGACGAGGCCGACGAGATGCTGAAGATGGGCTTCGCCGAGGACGTCGAGACGATCCTCGCCGACACCCCCGACACCAAGCAGGTCGCGCTGTTCTCGGCGACCATGCCCGCCTCGATCCGCCGGATGTCGCAGCAGTACCTGCGCGACCCGGAGGAGATCACGGTCAAGACCAAGACCACGACCTCCGCGAGCATCACCCAGCGTTACCTCATCGTCGCCTGGCAGCAGAAGATGGACGCGCTCACCCGCATCCTCGAGGTCGAGAACTTCGAGGGCATGATCATCTTCGGCCGCACGAAGAGCGTCACCGAGGAGATCGCCGAGAAGCTCCGCGCCCGCGGCTACTCCGCTGCCGCCATCAACGGCGACGTGGCGCAGGCGCAGCGCGAGCGCACCGTCAATCAGCTGAAGTCGGGCAAGCTCGACATCCTGGTGGCGACGGATGTCGCGGCCAGAGGCCTCGACGTCGACCGCATCTCCCACGTCGTCAACTTCGACATCCCGACCGACACCGAGTCGTACGTGCACCGCGTGGGACGCACCGGCCGCGCCGGCCGCTCGGGCGACGCCATCAGCTTCGTCACTCCGCGCGAGCGCGGTCTGGTGAAGGCGATCGAGCGCGCCACGCGCCAGGAGCTCACCGAGATGAAGCTGCCCAGCGTCGACGAGGTCAACGTCACGCGGCTCTCGCGCTTCGACGACGGCATCACTGCAGCCCTGGCGCAGAGCGCCCGCATCGATCGCTTCCGCGACATCATCGCCCACTACGTCCGCAACCACGACGTGCCCGAGGTGGATGTCGCGGCCGCCCTGGCCGTCGTCGCCCAGGGCGACTCGCCGCTGCTGCTCGAGGCCGACCCGGAGCCCGCTCCCCGCGAGGAGCGCCCGCGCCGCACCGACGGCGACACCCGCGGCGAGCGCCCCGAGCGCCGCCCGCGCGGCAACGGCGGACCCATGGCTACCTACCGCATCGCGGTCGGCAAGCGTCAGCGGGTCGAGCCGCGCCAGATCGTGGGCGCGCTCGCGAACGAGGGCGGCCTCGGCCGCGGCGACTTCGGCGCCATCCAGATCCGGCCCGACTTCTCGCTCGTCGAGCTGCCCGCCGACCTGCCCGCCGCGACCCTCGACAAGCTGTCGGGAACCCGCATCTCCGGTCAGCTCATCCAGCTCCGCCTCGACACCGGCGGCCCCGGTCGCTCGCGCACCGACGGCGGAAGCCGAGGCGGGTACGACCGCGACGCGCGCTCCGACCGCGACGACCGCGCGCCGCGCAAGCCCCGTCACCGCGACTGAGCGGTCGGGCGGTCGCCGCGGCCGCCCCACGCCTCGGCGCCGCCGCTGCGAAGCGACCACCCCGCGCCTCGGTGCGGCGGCCGCGAGGCGACCGGCCTGCGCTCAGGGCGAACCGGTCGAGCCGGTGTCGCAGCGGAATCTAGGATCGAGCTATGGCCGGTTTCTGGGGCAGACGACGACGTGAAGAGCAGGCGCAGCAGGACGCGCAGGATGCCGACCTCGACCGTCGCGCGCAGAGCGCGCTCGTCGAGGCCGACGAGCGCATCCGGCTGACCACCGACGAGCTGTCCTTCGCCGAGGCGGAGCTGGGCGTCGCCGCCACGGCCGAGCTCCGCGAGGCGCTCACCGCGGTGCGCACCCACATGGCCGAGGCCTTCCACCTGCATCAGCTGAACCACGACGAGATCCCCGACACGCGCGAGGAGCTCGTCACCCGCAACGCGCGGATCGTGCAGCTCTGCGAGTGGGCGAACGACCTGCTCGAGCAGAAGACCGAGGCGCTCGAGGCGCGCATCGCCACCGTGCGTCGCGCTCCGGAGATCCTCGCCGGCGTCCGCGCCGATGCCGAGCGTCTGCGCGAGCGCCTTCCCGACGTCCGCGCGGTCATCGCCCGCGTCCGGGAGCGGTACAGCGAGAACGCGGTGAACACCGTGGCGGCCAACGCCGACGAGGCAGAGCAGCTGCTGGACTTCGCCGAGCACGGCGCCGCCGTCTCCGAGCGCCGTCGCGAGGCCGGCCAGCGCGACCAGGCGCTGATCGCCCTGGAGACCGCCACCGAGGCCGTGCGCCGCGCGGCATCGCTCTTCGACGCGGTCGACGACTTCGAGGTCGAAGCGCTGCGCGCGCAGTCCACGCTCGCCGACGTGGTGGCCGATTCGCGCGGAGACCTCGTCGCCGCGCGCGACGCCCCGCGCACCCCCGCCGTGCAGGAGGCGACCGCCGCGCTGGAGAAGGCGCTGGCAGCCCTCTCCCCCGCGAGCGCGAAGGCGGATCCCTTCCACGAGCTGACGCAGCTGCGCGAAGCCAACACCGCCCTCGACGTGGCGATCGCGAAGGCGCGCGAGCGCGCGGCCCGGCCGCTCCCGACCGTCGAGCAGATCCGGCACGCCGTCGACGACGCCGACCGGCAGATCGCGGTGGCCCGCAGCGTCATCGCGGGACACCGCGGCTGGATCGGCGCCGACGCCCGCACCCGGCTGGCCGAAGCCGAGCGCGTGCGCCTCGACATGGAGGGCCTGTCGGGCGACGAGGATTCGATGGAGCCCGCCCTCCAGATGGCCCGCCGTGCCGGCATGCTCGCGAGCGAGGCCCTGCAGCTCGCCCAGCGCGACATCGACTCCTCGCGTCCGCAGCAGGGTCCCGGTGGCTGGGGAGGCCCGCAGGGCGGCGGCATGGGGGGCGGCATGGGCGGCGGCGGGATGGGCGGCATCCTCGGCGGCGTCGTGATCGGCAGCCTCCTCGGCGGGCTCTTCGACTGACGACCTGAACGAGAAGAGGGAGGGATGCCGCGGCATCCCTCCCTCTTGCGTTGCGCGTCAGGACGCGAGCTGCTCCTCGACCGGCGGCGCCTGCGCCGTCAGCGAGATGACGCCGTAGTCCCAGCCCTTGCGCCGATAGACGACGCTCGGGTGATCGCTGCGAGCGTCGATGAACAGGAAGAAGTCGTGGCCGACCAGCTCCATCCGGTCGACGGCCTCCTCGACGGTCATCCATTCGGCGTCGAAGTTCTTGGTGCGGATGACGACCGGCGTGTAGTCGGCCTCCTCTTCGCCCGCGGTGACCACCGGCACCGAGCCGGTGGCGACGGCGCGCAGCACCTCGACGGAGGCCGGTTCGACGTCGATGCCCTCCAGCTGCCCGGTGCCCTTCTCGAAGTGGGCGCCGCGCGGGTGGTTGCGGGCGTCGACGCGCTTGTCCTTCGCCCGGCGCAGCTGCTCCGCCATCTTGTCGACGGCGAGGTCGAGGGCGCAGAACTTGTCGCCGTCGACGGCCTCCGCCCGGACGATCGGGCCCTTGCCGGTCAACGTGAGCTCGACGGTCTCATCGTCGATGCGGTTATTGCGATACGAGCGGTGCGTGACCTTGATCTCCAGGGTCTGCGCCCGTGGCGCGAGGTGCTCTATGCGGACGGCCTTCTCTTCGACGACAGTGCGGAATCGATCGGTGATCCCTACGCCTACGCCGACGATGCTGGTTTCCATCATGACCTCCTTGGTCCGGTCCGCCGGGTCAAGGGCGGACCGTCAGTCGCCTTGTGTCCCCCCACGCTAGTCGCGGGGGCACCGGGTGTCATCTATGGATTGACCCTGCGACGTCGACCGCGGGCGTTGTGGCGCGCGGTGGCGGCGATCGTGGCGCATCCGGCGATCTCGGCCCCGGCGTGTCGGAGTGCGCGGACGGCTTCGGCCAGCGTCGCCCCCGTGGTGACGACGTCGTCGAGCACGATCACCCGTGCTCCGGCTCCGCCTCGCGCCCGGAGACTGCCCGCGACGTTGCGCGCCCGCTCGTCGACGCCCAGGCCGCGTTGATCGGCCGTCGCGCGCGCCGGCGAGAGCAGACGGGTGAGCCGGAGGCCGCCGCGGAGAGCGACGAGGTCGACGACCCGGTAGCCGCGCCGGCGCATCGAGGCGCGTGACGTGGGCAGCGGCACCAGCAGCGCATCGTCGTCGAGCGCGCGGACGGCGGCTGCCAGCGCCGGCGCTAGCGCGGGGGCGAGACCCGTCCGCCCCTCCTCCTTCAGCGCCCGCAGCACGCGGGCCGGCACCCCCTCGAAGGGCAGCCCGCTCCAGACGGGTACGCCGTCGTGCATCCGCAGCGTCGGCGCGGGAGCCAGCGCCCCGCGGCAGTCGTCGCAGAGAGCCGTGTCGGGCCCGTCGCACCCCGCGCACTCGACGGGCAGCAGGAGGGCGAGCGCATCCTCCAGTGCGAGACGGACGACCGGCGGGAAGGGCATCCGGCCAGCATCCCCCGCCCGCGAGCCGTCGGCGTGGTCGGTGAGCGGATCGGTGACCGGTGCGCCGAAGGAGGTCGCTGTGGAGGACCGCCTCGGCTCAGCGGCCGGCGCCCTGCTGCGTCGCGAGGACGAGGACGCCCGACGCCGTCTGGTTCCAGTTCGTGCCGCGACGCACGTAGAGCGCTCCGTCGTCGCCGCGCAGGCGGACCGTCGTGGTCTGGTTGGAGCCGGAGATGGAGCTGACGCCGATCGGGGCGGCCACGGTCGAGCCGGGTCCACCGACCGGCTGCTCGAGGGTCGCCGGTCCGTCGGCGCCGAGGACGAGGGCGCCCACGGTCGCGTCGTCGAGCCACGTGAGACCTGTGCCCTGGCCGGCCGGCGATGCCAGCTCGAGCTCCACGCCCAGAGCGGCGGGTGTGCCGTCCGACTGCCGGATGATGCCCTTGACCCAGACGAAGGTGCGACCGCCGCTCTCCACGAGCGCCGCGATCCGCGTGCCGTCTCGCGACGCGACCATCGCGGTCACCGCCGTCGCCCCGCCCCAGCCGTTGGTGATGCTCACCTGCTCGCCGTCGGGCGAGGTCGCCAGGATCGACGTCGGACTGTCGCGGGGAACCGTCCAGATCCAGCCGTACCGATCGATAGTCGGATCGATCATCCCGGGCCGCCGGTCGATGTCGGAGACGGGGCCGTCGGCCGGCACGCGCACGACGGTGCCGTCGTCGAGTCGCACGGCCGCGGCATCCTGTGTCGGCGAGACCTGGATCGCCAGCGGCGTGGACGACAGACCGGTGATGGCGTCGGACAGGCCGGCGATGGGCTCCAGCGCGCCACTCGTGAGGAAGCCGAAGCCCGCGTCGGTGAGCGCGAGCGCCCGCGCGTCGACGCCGGTCGCGGTCTTCTGCAGGCGCTCGGCCTCGAGGGGCGTGCCCCCCACGGTCATCTGCACCTCCGTGACCCCCGCCAGCGCGAGACTCGTCTCGAACTGGGTCTGCATGCGGTCGAGGGTGTCCTGGTCGAGCGACACGACGTCGGGGCCGAGCTCGACCTGCGCCACCCCGGAGACCGCCGGCACGGAGCCCGGCGGCGTCACGTTGTCGGGGATCGCGGTGCGCACCGAGGCGGCGAGCCACGGACTGGGACCGTCCACGAGGGCGTCTGTCACGCGGGCCGCCGCGTTCGTCGTCGGGAACCAGCGCAGGTCGGGCACGAGCGTCGACCAGGAGTCGTCGAAGAACATCAGCTGATAGCGCTTGTAGACGTTGGCGAACACGTTCTGGTTGAGCACGACGCCGTCGGGCGCCTGGCTGATGCGCCATTCCCCGTCGCGCTGCTCGAGCCGGAAGTCGAGCAGCGCCGACCCGAGGTCGGCCACCGAGTACGCCCCGCTCGCGTCGACGCCGGCGATCTGCGTCAGCGCGAGGGTGACGCCGCCGAGGCCGGCGTCGGTGTACGCGCGCTCGCCCTCGTCGATGGTGACGCCGCCGAGCGGATTCCAGGATGCCTCGGGCGTGAGGTATTCGCGGGCGACCGCCCAGCCCCCGGCGGGCCCGGAGCCCGCCCGGATGAACCCCTCCACGATCTCCTGCGGCGTCGCCCCGCGCTGGGGGCTGTCCGGACGCAGGACGAAATCGGGGACCTCCTGCGCCGAGCCCGGCGCACGACCCGGCATCACGGGGCTGGTCATCGGCAGCCCGGAGCAGGCGGCGAGCGCGAGGGCGATCGTCAGGGCCACCGTTGCCCCCAGCATCCGTCTGAGTCTCATCACTGCCGCCCTCCGGTCGCCGGGGCGTCGATCACCGGCAGCACGATCGGCTGCGTGAGGCCGAGGGCGTCGATCGCGGCGGGACTGTCGTGGCCCTCGTCCGCCGACAGCGGCGACGGGTCTGGTGCGCGCCCGGCGGTGCGGGGCAGCGCGAGCAGGAAGTTCGTGCCGCGCCCGAGCTCGGACCACACGGTGAGCTCGCCGTTGTGCAGCTTGGCGTCGCCGAGCGCGATCGACAGGCCGAGACCCGTGCCGCCGATCGTGCGCTTGCGCGAGGGGTCCGCCCGCCAGAAGCGGTCGAAGACGCGCTCGACGTCGACCGCGGTCATGCCGAGGCCGAAGTCGCGCACGGAGAGCGCGACGGCGGCCTGATTGCTGTCGACGGTGACGACGATGGGGCGCCCCTCGCCGTGCTCGATGGCGTTGCCGAGGAGGTTGCGCACGATGCGACGTACGCGCCGGGGGTCCATGTCGACCGGGGAGTATCCGCCGGGGGCGACGAGCCGCACATCGCTGCCGTGCTGCTCGGCGAGGGTGCTCATCGATGCGATGACGTCCTCGGCGAGGTGCGCGAGGCTCGTGGGCTCGAGCTCGAGCTGCACCGAGCCTGCGTCGTAGCGGCTGATCTCGAGCAGATCGGTCAGCAGCGTCTCGAAGCGCTGCACCTGGGCGTTGAGCAGCTCGGCCGCACGGGCGGTGGCGGGGTCGAACTCGTCGCGACGGTCGTTGATCATGTCGGCGGCGAGGCGGATGGTCGTCAGCGGCGTGCGCAGCTCGTGCGAGACGTCGGAGACGAACCTCTGCTGCACGAGCGAGAGCTCTGCCAGCTCCTTGATCTGCGACTCGATGCTGTCGGCCATGGCGTTGAACGATCGGCCGAGGGTGGCCAGCTCGTCCTCCCCGCGCACGGGCAGGCGCACGCCGAGTTCGCCGGCGGCCAGTTTGGCGCTGGTGTCGGCCGCCTCCCCGATCGGGGTCGTCACAGACCGCAGCACGAACCAGGAGATGGCGCCCACGAGGAGGATGAGCGCCACCCCGACGACCCAGAGCGTGCCCTGGATGAATCCGAGGGTCTGCGGGGCGCTGCCGAGGTCGTACGCGAGGTACAGCTCGTAGGCGCCGACCTCGGGCACCTGCAGCTGCTGACCGACGACGATGCCGGGGACGGCGGTGCCGTCGGCCGTCGGGAGGGAGACCGACTGCCACCACTGGGCATCGGACTTGCCGCGCACGGCCGTGCGCAGACCGTCGGAGACGAGGTCGTTCTCCTCCACCGACAGGGCGCCGGAGAAGATGTCGGGTGGAGCGATCGGGGAGGGTCCGTCCGCGATGCGCGTCACCGCGAACGAATCGCTCGAGGACTGCTGGCTGAGCTGACGCGCGACGGTGTTCAGGAGCGTCTCCAGCTGCACCGGGTCGCCCTCCACCACGGCGTTGTCGAGCGTGAGCTGGGCGGCCTCCGTCGCGCGTGCGGCGTAGGTGAGCACCTGGTCCTTGCGCGAGGTGAAGAGGTCGTTCTGCACGGCCAGGCCCATCCACACGCACGCCACGAGGATCGTCAGCGCCGTGAGGGCGAGGGTGACCAGGATGGTGCGGAAGCGGAGCGAGCGGCGCCACAGCGAGCTCAGGCTCTCGGGCCACGATCGCCAGTCGCGCCACGCCGAGAGCGACGCGCGGGATGCCGCGCCCGCCCCTCGCGCGCCGGTCACGGCGCTCAGACCACAGCGCCGGCGCGGTAGCCCACGCCGCGCACCGTCGTGACGATGCGGGGGTTGTCGGGGTCCTGCTCGACCTTGGCGCGGAGACGCTGCACGTGCACGTTCACCAGGCGGGTGTCGGCCTTGTAGTGGTAGCCCCACACCTGCTCGAGCAGCATCTCGCGGGAGAAGACCTGCTGGGGCTTCGCGGCGAGGGCGACGAGGAGCTCGAACTCGAGCGGCGTCAGGGCGATGACCTCGTCGCCGCGACGCACCTCGTGCGCGGCGACGTCGACGGAGAGGTCTCCGATGCGCAGCGTCTCGGCGGCCGCCTGGGCGGCGGGCCGGAGGCGGGTGCGGATGCGGGCGACGAGCTCCTTCGGGTTGAAGGGCTTGACGATGTAGTCGTCCGCGCCGACCTCGAGACCGCGCACGACGTCAGCTGTGTCGGTGCGGGCGGTGAGCATGATGATCGGGATGCCGGATTCGGCGCGCACGCGCGTGCAGATCTCGATGCCGTCCATGCCGGGCAGCATCAGGTCGAGGAGGATGAGGTCGGGCCGCTCCGTGCGCCACGCGTCGACGGCGGCGGCTCCGTCCGCGCAGAACACCGTGTCGAATCCCTCGGTGCGCAGCACGATGCCGATCATCTCGGCCAGAGCTGTGTCGTCGTCGACAACCAGGATCCGTGAGGTCATGCGTGCGTGCGTCCTTCGAGTTCCATGGGGACGGCACGACGTGCCGCGCGATCCCCCGTGCGCTCTCACACCCTAGTGGACGCTCCTGGAGAGCGGCCGTGGGAGGCCGGGGCGGCGGGACGCCTGTGACACGATGGACGCAGGCACGGCAGGAGGAGGATTCGTGAGCGCGTACCCGGCCTGGACACCGGCGACCCGTCCGGGGATCATCCCCCTCCACCCGCTGGGCTTCGGCACGATCCTCGGCAGGTCCTTCTCGGTCCTGCGACACAACCCGAAGGTGCTCCTGGGCTTCGCCCTGCCCGTACAGGTGGTGAGCTACCTCGTCGTGCTGCTCGGCGTCGTCGGGGTCGGGTTCCTGACCTTCTCCCGCCTGGAGACCCTCCGCTGGGGCACGGATGAATTCGAGGCGGTCACCGCCGGCTCCATCGCCCTCACCGCGGTGACCGGCATCGTGCTCGGTCTCGCCGCCGGGGCCATGAGCGTGCTCGTGCAGGGCGTCGTCGTGAGCGAGGTCGCCGCGGCGGTGCTGGCCGAGAAGCTCCCGCTCCGGGCGCTGTGGCGCCGGGTGCGGCCGGTGGCCTGGCGGCTCGTAGGCTTCACGGCGCTCGTCAGCGTCGCCGTCTTCCTGCTGCTGGGGATCCTGGCAGGGCTGCTCTTCCTCATCGCTCAGGCCTCCCTGCCGGTCGCTGTGGGACTCATCGTCCTGTCGGCCATCGGCCTCATCCCGCTGTCCCTCTGGCTCTCGACGAAGCTGTCGCTGGTGGCCTCGGCGATCATCCTCGAGGACGCCCGCATCGGGCAGGCGATCGGCCGCTCCTGGCTGCTCATCCGCGGTCGCTTCTGGCCGGCCCTGGGCATCATCGTCATCATCAGCATGGTCTTCGGTGCCATCGGCCAGGTCATCAGCATCCCCTTCTCCTTCCTCTCCAGCGGGCTCGGCACGATCATTGCGCCCACCGGTGAGCCCGACGCGACCTCGATCATCGCCGTGCTCGCCACGAGCGTGCTGGTGCAGGTGCTCACCCTCGCCATCCAGGCCGTCGCGGTCGTGGTGCAGTCGACCGCCGTCGCACTCATCTACATCGACTGCCGGATGCGCCGCGAGGGCCTCGACGCCGATCTGCTGTCGTACGTGGACCAGCGGGATGCCGGGGCCACGGGCCTGCCCGACCCGTATCGCGCGCACATCGGTCGCGAGATCCCGCGCCCACCGGCATACGGCGGCTACGGCGTGCAGCCCGCGTCGTACGCCCCGCCCGCAGGGTATGCGGCGGCACCGGCACCCTATGGGTACGCCGCTCCCGCGCCGGGCTCTCCGCAGAACAGCGGGTACCCGCAGGGCGGGTCGTACCCTCAGAGCGGTTCGTACCCACAGGGCGGCTCGCACCCGCAGGGTGGCGTGTCCCCCCAGGACGGCCCGTACCCGCCGCCTCAGCCCGCGCCTCCGGCGAGCGCCGCCGCGCCTGACGAGCAGCCCTCCGCCACCCGCTGGGCCGCCCCCGGATCCTCCGAGGACCGCGACGCCCGGTGATCGCGACGCTCCTGCCGCCCCTCGGCCTCGACGCGCCGCCTCTGACCCCCGACGGGGATGAGGCGCGACGCTGGGCGGAGCAGGAGCTGACCGACCCGTCGTACGCCGTGTCGGAGCCCACGGCGATCGACCGGCTCGCCCGCGCGATCGGCGACTTCTTCGGGAACCTCTTCAACGGACAGGTCGAGGGCGGATGGGGCTCGCTCCTGGCCGTGATCGTCGTCGTGGTGCTCATCGCGCTCGTGGTCGCCGCTCTCCTCATCTGGGGTCGCCCGCGCGCGCTCGTGCGCTCCCGCACTGTGCCCGCCGGCGAGCTGTTCGGCGAGGCCGAGGAGCGCACGGCCGCGCAGCTGCGCGCGGACGCGCAGGCGAGCGCCGCCGCCGGCGACTGGGTGGACGCGGTGGTGCTGCGCTTCCGCGCCCTCGCCCGCGGCCTCGACGAGCGCGGTGTCGTGGATGCGCCGCCCGGCACGACGGTGCACGGCTTCGCCCGCGCCGCCGCCCGCGCCTTCCCGGACGCGGCCGGCGAGCTCGACTCCGCGGCCGCCGCGTTCGACGACGTGCGCTACCTCCGCCGCCCGGGCACGGCCGAGCTGTACCAGCGCATCGTCGCCGTCGACGACGACGTGCAGCGTCGGACGCCCCTCAGCCCCGCGACCCCGACGGGGTCGCCGTCGTGACCGACGTTCGACCCACGTCGCGCCGTCGCGCCGTCGTCGCCTGGACCGTGATCGGTCTCGTGGTCGTGCTCGTCGGCATCCTCGGCTCGGTGATCTCCGGCGCCGGACAGTGGGCCCAGCGCGATGCGCTCGACCCCGACTCCGCCGCACCGCAGGGCGGTCGGGCCCTCGCCCGCATCCTCGCCGAGCGCGGCGTCGACGTCGTCGTCGCCCGCGACCGGGCGACGGCCTCGCGCGCGCTGTCGGACGGTTCCGCGACGCTGGCGATCGCCGATGCGCGCTACCTCGCCAACGAGACCCTCACGACGATGGCGGATGCCGCACCCTCCGTCGTGCTGATCGATCCGAGCTCGCGCGACCTGCGGCTGCTGCTCTCCGGGTCGCGGTCCGACGGCGTGGCGCCCGAGGGAACCGTCGAGCCGCGGTGCGGGAACGACGCCGCCGACCGCGCGGGCGCGATCGAACCCGGCGACGTCTTCTCCCCCGGTGCCGGCGTGGACGGCTGCTACCCGGTCGACGGCGGCGCCTTCGCCCTGCTGACCGCCGGCGACGTCACGGCCGTCGACGGACGGACGCTGCTGTCCAACGAGCATCTGGCGACGGCCGGCAACGCCGCCCTCGCCGTGAACCTCCTCGGCGCGACGCCGCGACTGGTCTGGTTCGTCCCCGGCATCGCCGACGCCGACGCGGGGGCCTCCGGTGCATCACTCGGCGAGCTGACCCCCCGATGGGTCACCCCCGCCATCGTGCTCCTGCTCGGCGCCGGCCTCGCTGCCGCCGTCTGGCGCGGTAGACGCTTCGGCCCACTCGTCGCCGAGCGCCTCCCGGTGACGGTGCGGGCATCGGAGACCACGGAAGGCCGCGCCCGTCTCTACGGCAGGTCGCGGGACGCCGTGCACGCCGCCGACCAGCTCCGCATCGGCGCCCTGGCCCGCCTGGGCCGTGCGCTGGCCCTCGGCCCCGCGGCCTCGGCACCGGAGATCGCCGACGCGGCCGCCGACCGCCTCGGCGTCGACCGGAGCCGCCTGCGCGGCATCCTCCTCGACGACCTCCCCACCGACGATCGGCAGCTCCTCGCCCTGAGCGACAGCCTTCGCGACCTGGAGACCGCCGTCCAGGCGGCCGTGCGACCCGAAAGGAACCGCCCATGACCCTCCCCGAGACCACCCTCGACGACGCCGCCCTCCGCGATGCGATGAACCGCGTCCGACTGGAGGTCGGCAAGGCCGTCGTCGGCCAGGACGGCGCCGTCACGGGGCTGCTCATCGCGCTGCTCTCACGCGGTCACGTGCTGCTGGAGGGTGTTCCCGGCGTCGCGAAGACGCTGCTGGTGCGGTCGTTCAGCCGCGCACTGGGGCTCGACACCAAGCGCGTCCAGTTCACGCCCGACCTCATGCCCGGCGACGTCTCCGGCTCGCTCGTCTATGACGCGCGTTCGGGCGAGTTCGACTTCCGCGAGGGACCGATCTTCACGCACGTCGTGCTGGCCGACGAGATCAACCGCACGCCGCCGAAGACGCAGTCCGCGCTCCTCGAGGCCATGGAGGAGCGCCAGGTGTCCACCGACGGGGTGACGCGGGCTCTCCCCGACCCGTTCCTCGTCGCCGCGACGCAGAACCCGGTCGAGCACGAAGGCACGTACTCGCTCCCCGAGGCCCAGCTCGACCGCTTCCTGCTCAAGCTCGTGATCGACGTGCCGGGGCGGGATGCCGAGATCGCCGTGCTGCGGCGTCACGCGGCCGGCTTCGATCCGCGTGCCCTGGAGGACCTCAGTCCGGTCGTCGGGGCCGCCGAGATCCGCGCGGCGCAGCGGGCCGCAGCATCCGTCGCCGTCTCGGACGACGTGCTCGCCTACGTGGTCGACCTCGCACGGGCGACGCGCCAGAGCCCGTCGGTTCAGCTGGGCGTCAGCCCCCGCGCGTCGACCGCGCTGCTGGCCGCGGCCAAGGCGTGGGCGTGGCTCGGCGGCTACCCCGCCATCACCCCCGACCACGTGCAGACGATGGTGATCCCCGCCTGGCGCCACCGCATCCGCCTGCGCACCGAGGCCGAGCTGGAGGGCGTGTCCGTGGACGCGGTCCTGACCGGCGTGCTGCAGCAGACGCGCGTCCCGATCTGATCCGCCGTGTACGTCACCGGTCGTCTCCCCCTGCTCGTCGCCGCCGGCGTCGTGCCGGTCGTCGTGCTGTCGGGAGTGGGCGTCGACCCCTGGCTGACGGCCGTCCTGTGGCTGGTCGCGTGCACGGTCGTCGCAGGAGCGGATGCCGCGGCCGCCGCCGATCCGCGCCGCGCGCGCATCGAGCGCTCGGCACCCGCGCGGGTGCGACTCGGCGAGCCAGTCGAGACGGTCCTCACCGTCGCGAACACCGGGCCGCGCCGCCTGCGGGGACAGGTGCGCGATGCCTGGCAGCCGACGGCGGGAGCGCCCGCCGAGCGGATGCGGCTGGACGTGCCGCCCGGCGAGCGCCGGCGCCTGCGGGTGCCGCTGGTGCCGCGGCGCCGCGGCGAGCTGTCCAGCGGGTTCGTCGTGATCCGCGCGCAGGGCCCCCTGGGCCTGGCCGGGCGCCAGGGGCGCGTCGAGTCGCGGGGCGTGGTGCGGGTGCTGCCGCCCTTCGCCTCGCGCCGGCACCTCCCGTCGCGGCTGGCGCGCCTGCGTGAGCTCGACGGCAGCACGAGCGTGCAGGTGCGCGGGCAGGGCACCGAGTTCGACTCGCTGCGGGAGTACGTGCGCGGCGACGACGTGCGCTCCATCGACTGGCGCGCGACCGCGCGGGCCGGTACCACCATGCTGCGGACGTGGCGCCCCGAGCGCGACCGCCATGTCGTCATCCTCATCGACACCGGCCGCACCAGCGCCGCCCGTGTCGGCGACGGCGTGCGGCTGGATGCCGCGATGGAGGCGGCGCTGCTCCTGTCCGCTCTCGCCGCCCGCGCCGGCGACCACGTGCACCTCGTCATGTTCGACCGCATCGTGCGGGCACGCGTCACCGGGGTGGACGGCACCGCGCTGCTGCCCGCTCTCGTGGACGCGATGGCCCCGGTCGAGCCGCAGCTCATCGACACCGACTGGGATGCCGCCTTCGCCCAGGTGCGCTCACTCGTCTCGCGACCCGCCCTCGTCGTCATCCTGACCGCACAGGACGCGCCCGAGTCGGCTCGCGGCCTCCTCGGCTCGCTCGCCGGCCTCGGCCGCGCGGGGCACGTCGTCGTGGGCACCGCCACCGACACCCGGCTGCACGACATCGCCGCTCAGCGCGCCACGAGCGACGAGGTCTACTGCGCGGCATCCGCGGAACGAAGCCTCCGCGACGCCCGCCGGGTGTCCGACGCGCTCGCCCGCGGCGGAGCGGACGCGATCGCCGACACTCCGGAGGCGCTGCCCCCGCGGATCGCCGACCGATACCTGGCGCTCAAGGCCGCCGGCCGCCTGTGACGGCGACCCGCCGTCATTCTCGCTGAGGACATCGCGCGACGTCCGCGCCGCGGGGCGTGGCCTCCTCACTCACATCCGGGCGTCGTCGTCAAATCGGCGGAACGGCTCTCGTCCCGCGCGATACCGTCTCAGCACACCCGGAAAGGACGCTCATGTCGGACACCCTCGCCACCCCGCCCACCACGGTCACCAAGCTCGCCGCCGAAGCCCTCGGCACGTTCCTCCTCGTCTTCGGCTCCATCGGAACCGCGCTGTTCGCCGCCACCTTCGGACTCGCCGACAACGGCACCCCGCTGGGCGTCGGCTTCGTCGGGGTCGCGCTGGCCTTCGGCCTCACCCTCATGGCGGGCATCTACGCCTGGGGCAACATCTCCGGAGGGCACTTTAACCCCGCCGTGACCCTGGGCCTCGCCGCGGCCGGTCGCTTCAGCTGGAAGGACGCGCCCGCCTACATCGTCGCGCAGTTCGTCGGCGGTGCCGTCGGCACCACCCTCCTCGTGCTGATCGGCCTGTTCGGGCCCGACGACTGGCTCGCCACCGCGCAGGACGGCGGCTTCGCCAGCAACGGCTACGGCGCCTCCTCCCCCGGCGGCTTCGGCCTCGGCGCGGCGATCATCGCGGAGGTGCTCTTCACCGCGATCTTCGTGCTGGTGATCCTCGGCGTCACCCACACGAAGCGCGGCAACGGCAACGTGGCGGGACTGTCGATCGGCCTCACGCTCGTCGCGATCCACCTGGCCTCGATCCCGATCGACAACACCTCGGTCAACCCCGCCCGCAGCCTCGCGACCGCGCTGTACGGCGGCATCGATGCGCTGTCGCAGCTCTGGGTCTTCCTGGTCTTCCCTGTCGTGGGCGGCCTGCTGGCCGGCTGGCTGCACCGCGCCCTCTTCGAGAGGGTCGACCTGCCCCCGCTGCAGTCCGAGGCGCGCGTCAACTGACGCCGCATCGAACGACGAAGCCCGCCCCGGCGCACCGGGGCGGGCTTCGTCGTTCAGGCGGAGATCAGATGAGGTCGAAGCGGTCGAGCTCCGTGACCTTGCCCCAGGCGGAGACGAAGTCGTGCACGAACTTCTCCGTCGCGTCGTCGGAGGCGTAGACCTCCGCCAGCGCGCGCAGCTCCGAGTTCGACCCGAACAGCAGGTCGACGCGCGTGCCGCGGCCGAGCACCTCGCCGGAGCCGTCGCGACGTCCCTCGAAGGCGTGCGAGCCCGGGTCGAGCGGCTTCCACGTGGTGCCGAGGTCCAGCAGGTTCACGAAGAAGTCGTTCGTGAGCACGCCCGGGCGGTCGGTGAAGACGCCGTAGGCCGAGTCGTCCCAGTTGGCACCGAGCACGCGGAGTCCGCCCACCAGCACCGTCATCTCCGGCGCGGTCAGCGTCAGCAGGTTGGCCCGGTCGAGCAGGTGGTACTCGGCGGGCAGCCCGGCGAGCGGTCCCTGGTAGTTGCGGAAGCCGTCCGCAGCGGGCTCGAGGTGGCCGAACGAGTGCTCGTCGGTCTGCTCCTGAGTGGCGTCGGTGCGACCGGGCCGGAACGGCACGGTGACCTCGACACCGGCATCCCGCGCCGCCTTCTCCACGCCGGCGTTGCCCGCCAGCACGATGAGGTCGGCGAGCGACACCTTCCGGCCGTCGCCGCGCTCGGCGTCGAAGGTCGCCTTCACGCCCTCCAGCACCCCGAGCACGCGCGCGAGCTGAGCGGGCTTGTTGACCTCCCAGTCCTTCTGCGGGGCCAGTCGGATACGGGCGCCGTTGGCGCCGCCGCGCTTGTCGCTGCCGCGGAAGGTGGATGCCGCAGCCCACGTCGTGGCGACGAGCTCGGCCACGCTCAGCCCCGCGTCGAGGATGCGGCGCTTCAGCTCGGCGGCATCCGCGTCATCGATCAGCTCGTGGTCGACGGCGGGCACCGGGTCCTGCCAGATGAGCTGCTCGGTGGGCACCTCGGGACCGAGGTAGCGGGCGATCGGCCCCATGTCGCGGTGCGTGAGCTTGAACCACGCGCGGGCGAACGCGTCGCCGAAGGCCTCGGGGTCCGCTGCGAAGCGGCGGGAGACCTCGTCGTAGGCGGGATCGACGCGCAGCGCGATGTCGCTGGTGAGCATGCGGGGCTCGCGACGGCCGTCGGAGTGCGCCAGCGGCACCATGTCGGCGCCGCCGCCGTTCACCGGCCGCCACTGGTGTCCGCCGCCGGGGCTGCGCATGAGCTCCCAGTCGTAGGCGTAGAGGATGTGGAAGTACTCGTTGTCCCACCGGGTGGGGTGGTAGGTCCACGTGACCTCGAGACCCGAGGTGATGGTGTCATCCCCCTTGCCGGTGCCGTGGCTGTTCGCCCAGCCCAGGCCCTGGCTCTCGATGCCGGCGGCCTCGGGGTTGTCCCCGACGTTCGTGTCGGGCGCCGCGCCGTGCGTCTTGCCGAAGGTGTGACCACCGGCGATGAGGGCGACGGTCTCCTCGTCGTTCATGCCCATGCGACCGAAGGTCTCGCGGATGTCGCGGGCCGACGCCAGCGGGTCGGGGTTGCCGTTGGGCCCCTCCGGGTTGACGTAGATGAGACCCATCTGCACCGCCGCGAGCGGCTTCTCCAGCTCGCGGTCGCCGGAGTAGCGCTCGTCGCCGAGCCAGGTGGTCTCGGGACCCCAGTACACGTCGTCGTCCGGCTCCCAGACGTCGGGGCGGCCTCCGCCGAAGCCGAAGGTCGAGAAGCCCATGGTCTCCAGCGCGACGTTGCCCGTGAGGATCATCAGGTCGCCCCACGACAGGCTCTGTCCGTACTTCTTCTTGACGGGCCACAGCAGGCGCCGCGCCTTGTCGAGGCTGACGTTGTCGGGCCAGCTGTTGAGAGGCGCGAAGCGCTGCTGGCCGGTGCCGCCGCCGCCGCGTCCGTCGGTCACCCGGTAGGTGCCCGCGCTGTGCCAGGCCATGCGGATCATGAGCGGGCCGTAGTTGCCGAAGTCCGCCGGCCACCAGTCCTGGCTGTCGGTCAGGGTGCGCGCGATGTCCGCCTTGACGGCCGCGAGATCCAGCGACTCGAAGGCCGCGCGGTAGTCGAAGCCCTCGCCCAGCGGGTTCCGCGCCGGGGGGTTCTTGGCGAGGATCTTGATGTTCAGCTGCTCGGGCCACCACTTGCGGTTCGCCGAACCGTTGACCGGGAGCGGCTGGCGGTCGTGGATGACCGGGCACGTCGCGTCGTCCGGGTTCGGGCTGGGGCGGGTCTCGCCGTCCTCGCGCTCGTCGACGGGCGTGTCGATGTCGGTGACGGACTGGTCCGTATCGGTCGGCTCGCTGCCGATGCCGGTCGCGATGTCGTCGTTCTCACTCATGTGTTCCCTTTCGAGAGGCGGTCAGAGGCGGTCAGGGGTGGTCGGAGAAGTGGGCGGTGTCGGCGACGGCCGTACTGGCAGCGGATCCATTCGCGCGGGCGGCGCACGCGGAGCAGAGGCCCCAGTAGGTGACCTCCGCCGTCCGGATGACGAAGCCGGCGGTGTCGGCGGGCACGAGGCACGGCGCGACCCCGGTCGCGCACTCGATGTCGGCGACGGCGCCGCACGATGTGCAGACCGCATGATGGTGGTTGTCGCCGACGCGCAGCTCGTACAGCCGCGGACGGCCGGCGGGCTCGATGCGACGCACGAGACCGGCATCCACGAAGTCTCCCAGCGCGTTGTAGACCGACTGCAGGCTCGTCTCGGGACGGTGGCGCGCGACGTGCGCGTACAGCTCCTCGGCGCTGGCGTGCGACCCCTCCCGCAGCGCCTCGACGACGGCGTGACGGGGCGAGGTGACCCGCAGCCCCGCGCCGCGGAGCAGCGCGGCCGAGGCCGTGTCGCCGTGCTCCGAAGCTCCGATCTCCATGACTTCAGCGTATCCGCTGGTTTTGAACAGTTCAAAACAACGGCCCGTGAGAGCCCGATGAACATCCGATGATCGAAATCGGTGCCGGCAGGTGTCAGCCGGCGACGAGGCGCGGTGTGCCGGCTTCGTATTCGGTCAGGTCTCCCGATTCGCCGCGGCGGTGCGCGCGGCGGCCTATCACGAGCATGTAGATGAGGAAGACGCCGAGGGCGAGCGCTCCCAGCCCGATCTTGACCGGCCACGGCCAGGGCTGGGGGGTCACGAAGCCCTCGACGACGCCCGAGAGCGCGAGAGCGAGCACGAGGCCGATCGCCACCGTTGCGAGGGATCGACCCTCCTGCGCGAGCGCCTCGCCCCGGGAGCGCGCCCCCGGCGCGACCCACGCCCAGAAGATGTGGAGGCCCGCCGCACCGGCGACGAAGATGCAGGTCAGCTCCAGCAGCCCGTGCGGAGCGATGTAGAGCAGGAAGACGTCGCCGCGGTCGAACGCCGTCATCACGGCCGCCGTGGTGCCGATGCCGATGGCGTTCTGCACGAGCACCATCAGCGGCCAGAGGCCGGTGATGCCGAAGAGCACGCACTGCGCCGCGATCCAGGCGTTGTTGGTCCACACCGTTCCGGCGAAGACCGCGGCGGGGTTCTCGCTGTAGTACTGCGTGAAGCGGTTGTCCACGTAGTCCTGCAGCTGCGCCTCGGTGCCGAGCGATGCGACCAGTTGCGGGTCCTGCGAGATCCAGACGGCGACGAGGGATGCCACGGCCGCGAAGCCCGCCGCGATGATCAGCGTCGTCCACCGCACGCGGTAGAGCGCCGCGGGCAGCTGAAGCAGGAAGAACCGCGAGAGCCGTCGCAGGCCGTCGTCGCCCGCGCCGGTCAGTCGCAGGCGGGCCTGCGCGAGCAGTGTGGAGACGTGATCGCCCTGAGGTGTGCGACCGGCGGACGTCTTGATGTCGGCCAGATCGGCGGATGCGGACCGGTAGCGGGCCACCAGCTCGTCGACCTCGCGGCCGGTCAGGCGCCGGCGCCGGCCCAGCTCGTCGAGGCGGGCCCACTCCTCGCGCCGGGCGGCGGTGAGGGCGTCGAGGTCCATTTGGTTAACTGTACGCATGCCGTCCGACGCCACCACGCCCGCCGGCGCGATCCGGGTGGAGCTGGCGCAGGACGAGATCCTCACCGGCGAGGCCGTCGCGCTCGACGTGCAGCCCGTCGGCTTCTTCCTCCGTGCGCTCGGCGTTCTCATCGACATGGCGGTGGGCGCCGGCGCCTTCCTCCTGTTCGCGCTCGTCGCCACCTGGCTCGCCGCGCAGGGCGCCGTCGACCCCGCGGTGTTCCCGATCCTGTCGATTACGATGCTGGTGATCGTGGCGGTGGTCGTGCCCACCACGGTCGAGACCGCCACACGGGGCCGCAGCCTCGGCCGGCTCGCCGTGGGCGCGCGCGTCGTCCGTTCGGACGGCGGCGCCTCCGGCTTCCGTCAGGCGTTCATCCGGTCGCTCGTCGGCGTGTTCGAGCTGTGGTTCACCCTCGGCGCCGTGGCCGGCGTCGTCGGCGCGCTGACGCCGCGGGCGCAGCGCCTGGGCGACCTCCTGGCCGGCACCTACTCCGAGCGCACGCGTGCACCGAAGCTCCCGCCGCCCGCCCCGGGCGCCCCGCCCGCGCTGGCGGCTTGGGCCGAGGTCGCGGACGTCGCGCGCCTGCCCGACCGCCTGGCCCGCCGCATCGCGCAGTTCGTGCGCCAGGCGGAGAACATGGAGCCCTCGGCGCGTGCCCGGGTCGCGGCATCCCTCGCCTCGGAGGTGCGCGACCTGGTCTCCCCCGTGCCCGCCGTCGACCCGGAACTGCTGCTCCGTGGCGTGGCCGCCGTGCGCCACGACCGCGAGCTGCGCGCCCTCGAGCTCGAAGAACGCCGCGTCGAGCGGCTCGTCGCCGGCGCGCCCGACGGCCCTCGGGGCTACCCCGAGCGCTGAACCGCCGCCGTCAGTAGCGGTAGTGGTCGAGCTTGAACGGACCGTCCACCGGCACGCCGATGTAGGCCGCCTGAGCCGGCGTCAGCGTCGTGAGCTTCACCCCGAGCGCGTCGAGGTGGAGGCGCGCGACCTTCTCGTCGAGCGCCTTGGGCAGCACGTGCACCCCGACGGGGTATGCGGCGAGATTCGCGTGCAGCTCGATCTGCGCGAGCACCTGGTTGGTGAACGAGGCGCTCATGACGAACGACGGGTGTCCGGTCGCGTTGCCCAGGTTCATGAGCCGACCCTCGCTCAGGACCAGGATGCTGCGGCCCGACGGCAGGCGCCACTCGTGCACCTGCGGCTTGATCTCCACCGCCTCGACGCCGGGGATCGCGGCCAGCCCCGCCATGTCGATCTCGTCGTCGAAGTGGCCGACGTTGGCGACGAT
Organism: Microbacterium jepli; assembly: GCF_047237905.1. NCBI lineage: Bacteria > Bacillati > Actinomycetota > Actinomycetes > Micrococcales > Microbacteriaceae > Microbacterium > Microbacterium jepli. The sequence goes on from NZ_JBDFLW010000005.1 coordinate 2,642,740, forward strand.
GGCGAGGTGCTTGAGGCCCTGGAGGTGCTCGACGGTCACGACGTCCTTGTTGCCCGTGCCCGTCACGACGATGTCGACCTCGCCGATCACGTCGTCCAGCGGGACGACCTGGTAGCCGTCCATCGCGGCCTGCAGCGCGCAGATGGGGTCGACCTCGCCCACGATGACGCGGGCGCCCTGACCGCGGAGCGCCTCGGCGGCGCCCTTGCCGACATCGCCGTAGCCGCAGACGAACACGACCTTGCCGCCGATCAGCACGTCGGTGGCGCGGTTGAGACCGTCGGGCAGGGAGTGGCGGATGCCGTACTTGTTGTCGAACTTCGACTTGGTGACGGAATCGTTGACGTTGATCGCGGGGAAGAGCAGCTCGCCCGCGGCGGCCAGCTCGTACAGGCGGTGCACGCCGGTGGTCGTCTCCTCCGTCACGCCGACGAGCCCGGCGGCCACGCGCGTCCAGCGCTGCGCGTCGGCCGCGAGGCTGCGTCGCAGGGTGTCGAGGATGACTCCGTACTCCCGCGAATCGCCGGGCGCGGCATCCGGGACGCTCCCCGACTTCTCGAACTCGACGCCCTTGTGCACGAGCAGGGTGGCATCGCCGCCGTCGTCGAGGATCAGCGTCGGGCCGTCGAAGCCCTCGGCCGACCAGTCGAAGATGCGCTCGGTGCAGCGCCAGTACTCCTCGAGGGTCTCGCCCTTCCAGGCGAACACCGGCACGCCGCGGGGGTCGTCGGGCGTGCCGGCACCCACCACCACGGCCGCGGCGGCCTCGTCCTGGGTGCTGAAGATGTTGCAGCTCGCCCAGCGCACCTGCGCGCCGAGGGCCACGAGCGTCTCGATGAGCACCGCGGTCTGCACGGTCATGTGCAGCGACCCCGCGATGCGCGCGCCCGCGAGCGGCTGTGTCGCGGCCAACTCCCGGCGGAGGGCCATGAGCCCCGGCATCTCGTTCTCCGCGAGGCGGAGCTGGTGGCGTCCGGCCTCGGCGAGACGGAGATCGGCGACGTCGAAGTCGATCCTGGTGGAGACGGAGGTGGTCGTCATGCCGCCATCTTCCCACCGCGGCATGACGGCCGGCTCCGGATGACGCCGCGAAACGTCCGTCGGCGTGCGGGTCATGGCGCCGGTTCCGAGGGTGCGGGTCGCCTTTGGGTGGGTGTGCTCAGCGCACCGTCTCGTGGCGGACGACCATCCAGCCGCGCGGAACGGAGAGCCGATCGGTGTGGATCGCGCACAGGTCATGGGCGTGCGGATCGTCGCCCGCACCGAGCGGACCGAGCGCGGCCATCTGGTCTTCGTAGTCGAAGGTGAGCGTCGTGACGGCCTCGCGGGCGCACGCCACCTTGGAACAGAGTCTCTCGCGCATCGTCGTCATGCTAGTCGCGGCGGAGGAGCCCTCCGGGAGGCCGCGCCGGTTGTCGCCCGCGCCGAGTGCGCAGGATCACGGAGATGTGCACGATGACGGATGCTGCGGGCACAGATGGTCCGGCATCCTGCACATCTCCGTCCTTCCGCCCGCAGGCCATCCGCGTCGCACGAGTCACCGCCGGCCCGTCCCCCAAGTGCGCAAAATCACGGAGATGTGCACGAACACGGATGCTGCGGGCACACGCGGTCCGGCATGCTGCACATCTCCGTCTTCCCGCACACCGCAAGAGCTGCCGCCGGAGGAGCCTCACGGCGGTGCCGCGCCGGATCTAGGATGAACGCATGGCGTGGCGACGATCGGCGGCGAGCACCCCGGTGCCCCGCAGGCGGCCGTCCCGTCACGGCCGTCACGGCCGTGAGGACCGCAGCCCGGTGGTGCGCCCGCCGCTTCCCCCGCTCGATACGCGCGCCGAGCGCTTCGACCTGGCCGTCGGCACCGCCGCGGAGTTTCTGCGCTCCGCCTGGTCGGAGCTGGAGGACGTGAGCTTCGAGGTGGCGGACATGCCCCCGGCGAGCGATGCCGACGGCATCCCGCGCTGGCAGACGCTCCGTGATGAGAAGCGCATCGTCATCTTCCGGCTGCCCGTCGAGCGCCTGGGGCACCCGCACCGCGACGACGAGCTGCACCGTCGCATGATGGTCGAGGGCAGCGTCTTCCGCGCGGCGGCCGAGTACCTCGACCGCGACCCGTGGGACCTCGGGCCGGAGCGCTTCCGCTACTTCTGACCGGGAGCGGTCGCCGTCACGGGTAGACGGTGATTGTAGGCACCGCCGCCGCGGAGGGCCACACGGGGTAGCCGGCCAGGGCCCCGTCTCCCGACATCGACAGCGCGGCGTCGATCGTGCCGCCCGACGGGTCGAGCGTGTACACGGTGCGCGCGTCCAGCGTGAGCGACGCGGAGGAACCCGCCGCGACCGTGACGGTCTGATCGTCCGAGCCGTCGGCTGCGACGACGCGCACAGCGGCGTCCGCCGCGCCGGGGTTCACGAGGCTCAACACCGGCGCGGGGCCGGCGACCGTCGCGAAGACGCTCGCTGCCGTGACGGGCGGGGCGGGGGTGTACCAGGCGAAGTCCGATCCCTCCGTCATCCCGGTCGTGTGCCAGAGCGCGGCCACGAGAGGGGCCTCCGCGGTCACCCGCACGACGTAGCGTCCGACCGCCAGGCCGGTCAGGTCGACCTGCGTCGGCACACCCGCCGCGATCGCCACGCTCGCCGGCTGCGTCACGGGCTCGGCACTGCCGACCCGGGTGATCGTGACCGTGGCGGTGGTGTCGGCGGTCGGCGACAGCACGCGCAGCAGGGTGGTCGGTTCGGTGGCGCCCGAGACCGGGGCGACCGTGACGTCGACGCCGGGGATCACGACGTCCGTCGACGCCGCCGCCGAGGGCCCGGCCTGATCGACGCCGACCGGGGCGAGCGTCCGCGTGAGGGAGGACTGCATGGCGGCCTGCACGGGCGCCCCCGTGGCCGTCACGCGGATGACCGGCGCGGTCTCGCCGAGCGCGATGCCGGCGAGCGGAACGGCGATCTGCGTGGCCGCGGGGACGACGAGATCCGATCCGCCCGGCGGCACGGCCGGGCCGGACTGTCCGTAGACCGTCAGCTCGACCGACGCCGGGACCGGACCGGGGTTGGACAGCAGCACGATGTCCGCGGAGCCGGTCGCGGTGCTCCCCGCCACGAGCCACGACTCCATGAGCGGCTGTCGGCACGCGGACGCGGCGAAGCCCCGGAGGTCGTCGTCGGTGGCGACCGCGGAGGCGGCGGCCGCGACATCCACACGCGCACCGTTCTCGGGCGGTGCCGTGTAGGCGGTCCCGCCGGAGCTCAGCGCACCCGATCCCGACAGCGTCGTCTCCGGCGGCGCCGCCGCGCCGTTCGGCGTGCCGACCGTGACCGACGGCGCCGCGGCGACCGTGAGTCGTGCCGGATCCCGAGCGTCGCGGCCCAGCGCGAGCAGGCCGCCGGTGCACGAGACCACGGTGTCGGCCGGCGCGGGCGCGGCCTGCACCGAGACGGGCTCGCGCGCCGTCGTCGGCCACGGAGCGGCCACGGCGGTCACGACGAGCACGACGAAGCCCGCGGCGGCGACCGTGCCGCCGACGAGGCGGGCACCGGTGGTGGCCCAGCGGAAACCGCGGCGGTCGCTCATCGACCCTCCTGCCAGAACGGGCCGACGACGCGCGAGGAGCGGCGTGCGGTGCGTCGGGAGACGCGGGTGGGAAGCGCCAGGAGCAGCGCGATGGCGACGATCGCGAGCTGCAGGACGGCGATCCACGCGGCGATGGTCGAGACGGATGCTGCGGCCTCGGGTCGCGGGTCGGCGGGCGTCGTCAAGCGCCACAGCTCGCCCTTCGAGGTCGTGCCGACGGCGTCGAGGCCGTCGCGCTGATCGATCGCGGTGGCGGCACTCAGCCGGAACGCGCGGGCGACGTCGGACTCCGGCGCCGCCGCGGGGGCGAGCAGGATGAAGTCGACGCCCGCCCGGGTCAGCCGCTCCACGACGTCGCCGGCCCCGGTGGAGACGAGGTCGGCGGTGAGGTCGGCGACCTCGACGTCCGCGGGCGAGGCCGTGCGCCGGGTCGCCGACACGGTCGACTGACCGCCGAGCGTATCGCTGCCGCCCCAGACGATCCGGCCGGCGGCCCCGCCGGCGTTCTGCGGGGTGATGGTGATCGTGCCGACCGACGCGTCCTCGCGACCGGCGGCGGCGACGTAGGCGGGGAGGGTGCTCTCCGGGCCGTTGGTCAGGGCGGAGGCTCCGGGGCGACCGAGCGAGGTCAGCGCGGGGACGGCGAGCACGCACACGGCGACCACGACCAGCGCCCCGACGGCCGTCCGCACGGCGACGAGACGCGGCGCGAGTCCGGTGTCGAGGGCGACGAGCGCCCCGCCCATGACGCCGAGCCACGCGAGGCTGAGGCCCGCCCCCGGCCACACGCCGACCGGCGCGGACTCTGCGAAGGACACGGTGACGCCCACCGCCGCGAATGCCGTCGCGAGTCCGGCCGCGGTGATGGCGAGCAGCGCGGCTCCGGCTGCCCAGCGCTGGGTGAGCGGGGCGACGAGCGCCAGCACCGCGAGCGGCGCGGCCAGAAGCGGCACCCACCAGACGGGCATGTCGACGCCGGCGCCGCTGAGGAACGCGCCCCACCCCGCGGGGTCGGACGTCGGCAGGCCGGCGGCGAGGAGCGCGCGCCCGGTCGCGTCGGCCGAAACGACGGGACCCGCCCAGACCACGCCGGGGTCGGCCAGCAGGGCGAGAGCATTGCCCGCGCGCACCTGCACCCAGACGAGCGGTGCGAACACGACCGCCGACGGGACGATCAGCCACACCAGGCGGGCCGTGCCGCGCGCGCCGCGGATCGCCACGTTGACGATGATGGCCGCGATCGTCAGCACCAGCAGAGCCGGTGCCAGCGAGGGCGCGCAGGAGAGGACCGCGAGGAACAGAAGGGATGCCGCGCCCGACGCCGCCCACGAGCGATGCGCCACGCTCCCGGCGTAGAACAGCCAGGGCAGCAGCAGGTGCACCAGCACGCCGGTGGGGCGTCCGTCGACCAGGGCCGTCAGGAACGCGGGGGCCAGCATCCACACCACTCCGCCGACGATGCGCAGGAACGACCGCGAGGTCACCCGCGTCGCGGCGAACCAGCCGCCGAGCGCGGCCAGCGGAAGCGCCGCGAGCCACAGCAGCACGAGCGCGCGGGAGGGCTCGGCCGGCCACAGGGTGCCCAGGAGCGCGACGACCGCGGCGAACGGGTCGGCGGGGGCCACCGTGGCGAGCCCGGTCGCTCGCAGTCCATAGCCGGCGTCGGCCCACAGCTGCGCCACGGTGGCGCGGAGGGGCTCGAGGGCTCCCCCGCCCATGACGGGCCACGCGAGCAGCGCGGGGAAGGCCGCGACGCTGAGGATGAGCGCGGCCAGAACCAGCCACGCACCGCCGCCGATGAAGAAGCGCAGCTCCTCCCGGGGCCGTGCAGCGCCCAGGGGGACGGGCTCGGCCTCGTCGTCGAGGCGCTCCCGCAGCTGGGTGCGGGTGGCGTGGAGGGCGGAGAGCTGGCTCCAGGGCGCCTGGCGGGCCGCCCGGATGCGCCCGCGCGACCGGGCGATGGCGCCGAGGCGCGCCATGACCGTCGCCGTGGCGCCCCACTCGATGCCGACCATCACCGGGTGCTTCGCGACCAGGTGCACCAGCGTGCGCCAGACGGCCAGGGGCAATAGCGAGAGCCAGACGAACGGCACGGCGGCCGCGGGCGCATACGCCAGTCGGCGATGCAGCTGAGCGGTGCGCTCGATGAACGCGCGGTGCTGCACCCGCTGCGGACTGAGCGGGGCGGGCACGCCGGCGACGCCGTCTCCCGCGGTGGCCGCCAGTGCGGTCGGCACGAGCGAGACGCGGGCGCCGGCGAGTCTCGCCCGTACCCCGAGGTCGAGTCCCTCGTCGGCGCCGCGGAGGGCCCCGTCCAGACCACCGAGTCGTCGCCAGGCATCCGTCCGCACGAGCAGTCCGCGCACATCCGCGCCGAGCACGTCCTCGGCCGCGTCGTGCTGCCCCTGGTCGAGCTGGCCGTCGGCGAGGCCCACGGCCGTGCCGAGCGACGTCATGGTGACACCGAGGGAGACGATCTGCGTGCGGTCGTCCCAGCGCACCAGCTTGGGGGCGACGAAGGCGACCGAGGGGGCGAGCTCCAGCGCGCCGGCGAGGCGGGCGAGCGCATCCGACTCGGGCGCCGTGTCCTGGGCGAGGAGCCAGACCGCGTCGCCGGTGAGCCGGGGAGTCGCGAGGGCGGCTGCCGCGGCGAAGCGCGTACCGGCTCCCGTCGTGATGACCGACTCCGCCCCGGACGCCGCGGCCATCTCGCGCAGCGTGTCGTCGGAGCCGCAGAGGACGATCGTCAGCGCGTCGACCCGACGCTGCTGGTCATCGAGGGCGGACAGGGTCCGCGCGAGGTGCAGCGCCGCCGGTGCGCGGCCGTCGGGGCGCACAACGAGGATGGCGTGGACTCTGGCGGGCATGGCGCAGTCAGCCTAAGCGCCTCCCCCGGTGCCATCGGGGCGCACGCGCCGCGGGCGCGAGATCAGCGCCTCGGGCGCGGGCGCACCCGCCGTCACCGCGGAATCAGGCGCGGCGCTTGAGCTTGCGGCGCTCGCGCTCGCTGAGACCGCCCCAGATGCCGAAGCGCTCGTCGTTCTGCAGCGCGTACTCCAGGCATTCGCCCTTCACATCGCACGTCGTGCAGATCCGCTTCGCGTCGCGGGTCGATCCGCCCTTCTCAGGGAAGAACGCCTCGGGGTCGGTCTGCGCGCACAGCGCGTCGGTCTGCCAGGACAGCGGGTTGTCGTCGACTCCCTCGACGGGACGACGCACCCCCGGCACGCCCAGCTGGACCGGATCGACGAACCAATTATCGGGAACGCCGGAACGGTAACCCGTCATATCGTTCTCCTGCCTGTATCCCCCCACGCTGGTCCGCGTGTTCGAACCAATTACACCGGTGTAATTCGCTCCGGTCAAGTCGCGGATCATAAAGCCTCACCCACCCCTTGAACCTTCACGACGCGCCGATGGCGTGTCGCCTGTCAGGGAGCGGAAACGGCGTCGCCAGGAGCGCGGTCGGGTGTCGCTCCGGGTTCCGCGAGGAACAGGTCGCCTCCGCCGGAGACCTGCAGCGGAGACTCCTCGACCGAGGCGAACGCGGCCTGTCCCGGCTCGAGCGAGATCTCCGCTCCGCCCGCGCCGCGGACCGTGACGCGTCCTGCCGTGCAGAGGGCGATGGCCGGTCCGTCCAGCGGCACGGCGCCGGCGGAGGACGCGTCGATGCGCAGCAGAGCGAAGTCGGAGACCGGCGGCGCGAAGCGCAGGATGCCCGCGCCCTCGGCGACCGGAGCCAGGATTCCCGCGGGACCCGTCGTGGTGTCGAGCACCGCGAGCAGCTCGGTCACGTCGACGTGCTTGGGCGTGAGGCCGCCGCGCAGCACGTTGTCGCTGGCCGACATGATCTCCACCCCGAGGCCGCCGAGGTAGGCGTGCAGCGCCCCGGCGCGGACGAACACCGCCTCCCCCGCGGCGAGGGTGACGAGGTTCATCAGCAGCGCCACCACGATGCCGGGGTCGCCGGGCGCCGCGTCCGCCAGACGTCGCGCGACAGCCAGCTCCGCCGTGAACCCGGGCACCGCGGCCGTCGTCGCGGCGGCGATGACGGCGTCGACCTCGTCCTGCGCCTCGCCGGAGAGCAGCCATCCGATCGCCGCGCGGAGCGAGGCGTCCGGGCTCGCGACGTCCAGCCGGTCGCGCAGCGGTGACGCGGCCTCGCCGAGCCCCTCGAGGAGCCGCAGCGTGGCCGGGAGGTCGCGCAGACCCGCGAGCGCCTCGAAGCCGTCGCGCAGCGCGACGATGACCTCGGGCTTGTGATTGTCGTCGCGGTAGTTGCGGTGGCCGGCGTCGCGGGGCACACCCGCGGCATCCTCCCTCGCGAAGCCCTCGCGCGCCTGCGCGATCGACGGGTGAGCCTGAATCGAGAGAGGGGATGCCGCGGCCAGCAGCTTCAGCAGGAACGGCAGCTTCTCGGCGCCGAGCACGTCGTCGAGCGTGCGGCCCGTGCCGTCCTCCACGCGCGCCGGCGCCCCGGGGTGGTCGCCGAACCAGACCTCGGCCTCCGGCCTGCCGCTGGGCTCGCGGCCCTCGAGCTCGGCGATCATCGTCGTCGAGCCCCAGGCGTAGTCGCGGGGGGTGTTCGACAGACGGATCAGCACCCCTCCAGCCTAAACGCGCGGCCGCGGTACCCTGAGGGCACGATGGCGGTCCACACGAAGCATCCGGTGTCCCCCCTTCCGGCCGCGCCGGTGCGCGAGAAGACGCGGCACCTCCTCCTGCGCGGCTGGTGCATCTTCCTGCTCTTCCAGGCCGTGGCCGGCCCGGCGATGGTCCACGCGCTGGGTGCAGCGGGGGCCGCCGCCCTCCTCGCCGCAGGCGGGATCGTCTCCGCCGTGCTGTGGCTCAACATCCGCCCGACGGTGCAGTGGCGCCGGCTGCCCTGGTACGCCATGGGCTACATCCTGTTCGCGGGACTGTCGATCCTCTGGTCGGCGTGGCCCATGACCTCGGCCCTCACCTGGGCCCTGCTGGTCATCACCAGCATGCAGGCCTTCTTCGTCGCGGCGGTGCTGACGTGGCGCGAGGTCATCCGCGCCATCGCGTCCGCGTTCAAGTGGGCGATCGGGCTCTCCCTGGTCTTCGAGGTCGCCGTCGCCCTCATCGTCCGCGGACCGCTCCTCCCGGGTTTCGTCCTGCCGACCGAGCCCGTCGATCCCGCCCTGCACTGGTCGAGCGGCGCTCTCTTCGGCGGCGGCCGGCTGCAGGGCATCTGGGGCAGCTCGAACCTCCTCGCCGCCGCGGCGCTCATGGCGGTCATCGTCTTCGCGATCCGGTACTCCAACGGTGCCCCGCGTCGCGTGCTGCTGATCGGGTGGATGCTGCTCTCGGCCTTCCTCTTCGTGCGGGCCTCCTCCGCCACCGCCGCCCTCGCCGCGGTCGGCGTCGTGATCGTGCTCACGACGGTCCTCCTCATGCGCACCGCCTCACGCCCCGGGCAGCGCACGAAGTACTACGTCGGCTACGCGGTGATCGGCGTCGGCGGACTGATCGCGCTGTGGCTCTGGAGGGGTCCGGTGTTCGGCGCACTCGACCGCGCGGAGGACCTGGACGCGCGCGAGGGCATCTGGCAGACGGTGCTCGCGCGTGCCGGTGAGCGCCCGGCCGCCGGCTGGGGCTTCGCGACGCCCTGGCTGCCGTGGGATCCCGCCTTCGACGGCTGGATCGTCACCCACGGCCGGACGGTGATCCAGGCCCACGACATGTGGATCGACGTCTACTTCCAGCTCGGCGTGATCGGCATCGTGCTGATGGGCCTGACCTATCTCGCGTTCGTCTGGCGCTCGTGGTTCTTCGCCGTCGACCGCCCCCGGTGGGATCTGCGCGCCGACCGCCCGTACTCGCCGCTCACCCTTCTGCCGACGCTGCTAGGAGCCGTCCTCATCGTGCAGGGGCTCTCCGAGTCCGCTCCCCTCATGGTGTGGGGATGGATGCTGCTCCTCCTGTTCGCCTTCAAGATCAAGCAGTCCCCGCTGATCGGCGTCGGGCCCGCAGAGCAGACGCTCGCGATGGAACTGGGCGATCCGGTCGAGCCGGTCGTCAAGCCCGGGTGAGCACGGGCGTCGCGGGCGCCCACGGTAGGATGCTGAGGTTATGCCTCAGCCAGCCGGAAGCCCCGAGATGACGTCTGCGACCGCTTTCGACCCCGCCACGGCGACCATCGCCATCGTGACCTACAACCGGTCCGGACTTCTGACGAGGCTCCTGGAGAGCATCATCGAGATGGACCCGAAGCCGGGTCACGTCGTGATCGTCGACAACGCCTCCACCGACGACACGACGCAGGTGGTCGAGTCCTTCCGCGAGCGCCTCGGCACCGAGCTGGTCTATCGCCGCCTCGACTCCAACACCGGCGGCTCCGGCGGATTCAGCGAGGGCATGCGCGTCGCGTACGAGCTGGGTTCGCAGTGGATGTGGCTCATGGACGACGACGTCGAGGTGATCCCGGACGGACTCGCGAAGATGGGCCGCTGGGCACCGAAGTTCAGGAGCATCCAGGGCCGCCGCTACGACTACGACGGCAGCGAGTTCTACTGGCAGTACCGCATCGCCGAGCCGCTCGCGATCCCGATCCCGTTCGCCCCCGCCGGGTTCAATGCGTCGGGGTACAAGCCGATGAACTCCGGATGCTTCGAGGGCATGTTCATCCACCGCGACATCGTCACGCAGATCGGCCTTCCCGACCCGCGCTTCTTCATCTACTGGGATGACCAGATGTACGGGTGGCTGGCCTCCCGCAAAACCGCATCGGTGATCGTCGATGAGTTCGTGCTCCGTCGCACCCGCGAGATCAAGCAGCACGACTTCGGCGTGCGCCACATGAACGCCTCGAGCAACGCCTACCGGTACTACATCATGCGCAACCGCGCGCATCTGAAGAACTACTACCGGGCGTTCGGGGTGTATCGCCCTGTGCCCTTCGCCCTTGGCACGGCGCTCACCTTCGGCAAGGAGCTCATCCGCCTCCTCCTGGTGGAGCGCACCGTGCGCGGCACGTCCAACCTCTTCCGCGGTCTCCGCGACGGCCGCAAGATCGCACGCGACCGCTCCTGGCGGCCGATGCCCGCGCTGACCGCCTGACGAGACACGCAGGCGGATCGCGCCGTCGCCCGACTGATATGTTGGGCGCGTCGCATCGAGCGGGACCGCGATGCTGCGCTCCCCGAACCAGGGGGTCGTCTTGTCGTTGTTCACCCATGCCCGCAGCCGCATCCGTCGATCGACGGCACTGGCCGCCGCCGTGCTGGTCGTCGCCGGAGCGATGACGGCGGGTTCCGCCGTTGCTCCCTCGAGCCCCGCCTCGGCCGCGGGGACGGCCAGCATTTCTGGCACGGTGTCGGCGCCGGATGACGTCCCCGCTTCCTGGCTGGAGGGCACGAACGTGTACGCCTACCGCATCGGTGGCGGGAGCTTTGTCGCTACCACGCAGGTCGATTCGACGGGCGCCTACACGCTCGCCGGCGTGCCGTCCGGCAAGGTCGCAGTGGAATTCCGCCCATCTTATGGAACCGACTTGATCGCCGAGTACTGGGACGGCGGTGCGCGCATCGAGGACGCCACACCGATCCTCGTCTCCGATGGCGCCCAGATCGATGAGATCGACGCCCACCTCGAGCATGGCGCTTGGTTCAGTGGGACGCTCGACATGGCAGCCCTGCGGAGCGCGCACCCTGGCAATGACAGATACACACTGTGGCTCACCAGCGCGGACGGACGCGAGGTCATCTCTAGTTACAGCGATCGCCTGTGGTACGACACGATGGACTTCTCGTTTCCCGGTCTTCGTCCGGGAACGTATCGGCTGGCTGTCGGCACTCACGTCCTCGACGGGATTTCGACGATGACCTCGCCGCTGTCGTCGGTGCAATTCGTTCGCGTCGGTTCCGGCTCGGCCGTCACATTGGCCGAGCGGGAGCAGCTGAGGTCACTCGCCCTCGCAGCGCTGCCCTTGCCCTCGCGCATATCAGGCACCATCGGCGCCGCGGGTCTCACACTGAGTGGAGTCACCGATGTGGGTGCTGTTCGCCTCTACGAGCGCGACGGCGAGGACTGGGTCCTGCTGCCCGGCTACGCGCAAGACATCCTTTATCAGAAGAGCGTCGCGTACTCGGTCGCCCTCACTCCGGGCGAGTACGCCGTCGGTTTTGAGAGCATCAACCGCGCCATCCCGGCGGCCACCGAGTGGTGGACGGGTGCTTCGACGATCACCGAGGCGACTTGGATCGACCTCGCGTCCGGTGAACACCGCTCCGGCATCGACGGTGGCATAGTCCCCGTCGGCTCTCCGCCCGCAACACGACAGTCCGGGCCGAATCGTTTCGCGACGTCCGCCGCGGTGTCGGCGGCGTCCTTCGCGCCCGGGGTTCCGGTGGCATACGTCGCGAACGGGTGGAAGTTCCCGGATGCCCTGTCGGGCGCTGCCGCCGCCGGAGTGCTGGGCGGGCCCGTTCTTCTGACGGATGAGGAGAGCCTCCCCGGAGTGATCCACGACGAGCTCGCCCGGCTCAAGCCGAAGAAGATCGTCATCCTCGGCTCCGAGGCCTCCGTCCGAAAAGGCGTCGCGACGTCTCTGTCGCTGTACTCGGCCGACGTGCAGCGGGTGGCCGGCGAGGACCGGTTCGCGACATCGGCAGCGGTGTCGGCAGCGACCTTCTCACCCGGTGTTCCCGTGGCCTACCTCGCGAACGGGTGGAAGTTTCCGACGCGCTCTCCGGAGCCGCCGCGGCCGGGACGCTCGGCGGACCGGTCCTGCTCACCGACGGCGAGAGCCTCCCCGGCGCCATCGCCGCCGAACTCGCCCGGCTGAAGCCGGAGAAGATCGTACTCCTCGGATCGGCCGGCTCCGTCAGCGAGAGCGTCCGCACCGCGGCACGGAAGTACACCGCCACGGTCGAACGCCTCGCGGGCGCCGACCGCTTCGAGACATCGGCGGCTGTGTCCCGAGCATCCTTCGCTCCCGGCGTGCCGGTGGTCTACCTCACCAACGGGTGGAAGTTCCCCGACGCGCTCTCCGGAGCCGCAGCTGCGGGAACTCTCGGCGGCCCCGTCCTCCTCACCAACGCCGACGCCTTGCCCGTCTCCATCGCCACCGAACTCGCGCGCCTCAAACCGCAGCGCATCGTCGTCCTCGGAGACGAGTCCTCCGTGGCGGATCTCGTGCGCCTCGCCGCACGCGCGACGGCCCGCTGAGACTGAATGGGCGGCCTCGGCGGCCGCCCCTGCCGACAACCGGGTCGATCAGAGCGCGCGGTCGAGCGCGTCCGCGAGGGTCCGGGCGTACGTGCCGGTCAGGTGATTGTCGTCGAGGTACACCGATACGCCGCCAATGATCGGGAGGCATACGCCGTCGGGGCAGAGGTAGTCGGTGAGGTCGATCACGCGCACCCCGTCGCCGGCGAGGGACGCCGCGGGGTTGGCATCGGCCAGCACGTCGGAGACAGGGAGCGCGCACTCGTCCGCCGGGTCAGCCGCCTCCTGAGCGCAGTCGAACATGTTGAACGAGAACCGGGGGTTGTCGCGCAGCACGACCACCTCCGCTCCGGTCCCGCGCACGTCGGCGATGGTCCGCTCGAGGCCGCGGGGCACGTACTCGTCCGCCCCGTCCGCGCGTGAGCGGGTCCCCATCACGGCGACGACGTCGGGCTGAAGGCGCGCGATGTGCGCCATCGCCTCGGTGCGCCACTCGTCGCACCCCTCGATATTCGCGCCGTACGGCTCATCGGCGGCGAAGGAGCAGCCGCCCTTGAGGAGCGCGACGACGTCGAAGCCGCGATCGCGGGCCAGCGGGAGCATGGCGCCCGACCACTGCTGCGCGTGCGAGTCGCCCACCACGACGAGGGTGCCGCGCCGGTCGCCGTCCGCGCGCTGCTCCAGGCAGGACTCGCGCGCGGCCTCGGTCGTTGGGGCGCGTTCGCCCGTGCACGCACCGTCGAGCGCGACCCACTCGTCGCCCAGGGTGGTCGGAAGGGGCAGCGTCGTCTCGTAGTCGCCGCTGATACCCGATCCGCCCGGGAGCAGGACGACGGCGCCCGGGTTGGCGGACGAGCTCTCCAGCGCGGCCGCGCGCACCGTCTCGGACGTCTGCCAGACCGCGAGCGGCGCGGCCACAACGGTTGCGGAGACGGCGAGAGCCAGCATCCGTCGTCCCGTCCGCGCGCCGATCCACGCGGACCGCTGGATCGGCCTCTCGACGAGTGCGGTCAGCAGTATGGCGGCGAGCAACGACACCGCGATGACCCCCGCGCCCGAGAGGATGCCCGCGCGGGGCTCGCCGCTGACCACGAGCCAGGTGATGAGGATCGGCCAGTGCACGAGGTACAGCGCGTACGCGACGCCGCCGAGGCGCAGCAGCGGTCGGCTCGCGAGGAACGAGGCGGGAGCCGCACGCGAAGCGGTCTGGCCCGCGATGATGACCGCGGCGGCGCTCAGAGTGGGCCACAGGGCGAGGTATCCGGGGAAGCCGCCCTGGACGTCCACGAGCACGCCGCAGAGCACCAGCCCGGCGATGCCGAGCCAGCCGACGATCACGGCGGCCCACGCGCGCAGCTGGATGCGCGGGGCGACGAGAGCCAGCAGGGAGCCGAGGGCGAACTCCCACAGCCGCGCGGCCGTGTCGAAGTACGCGGACTCCTGCGCTACGCGGGTGTGCACCACCGAGTAGACGAACGACAGGGTGAAGATGCCCGCGAACAGCACCAGCAGGGTGCGGCGCACGTCCCATCCGCGACGACGTGCGAGACCGCCCGCCAGCAGCATGGCGACGGGCCACAGCACGAAGACCTGCCCCTGGACCGACAGCGACCAGAAGTGCTGGAGCGGACTCAGGGACGCCGCATCCCGCGCGTAATAGTCGACCGCGGATGCTGCGAGCTCGGCGTTCTGCAGATAGAACAGCGACGACCACGTCTGGGACCAGACGTCGGTCCAGGCCGACGCGGGATACCAGAGCCAGACCGCCGCGAGCACGGCCACCAGCACGACCGCCGCAGCCGGAAGGAGCCGCACGAACCGGCGCGACCAGTAGCGCCCCAGTTCGAGCGGTGTGCCCGCGACGAGTCGGCGCGTCAGCGATCCGGTGAGGAAGTACGCGGAGATCATCAGGAAGACGTCGACCCCGCCCGAGACGCGGTCGAACCAGACGTGGTAGCTCACGACAAGCAGGATGGCCAGCGCCCGCAGCCCGTCGATGTCGGCGCGATGCGACGCGACGCGAGGCTCGGGGAGGGCCGACGCCCGCCGCGAGCCGGTGGTGACCGCCGTCATGCGGCGATCACGCTCCGGTGTGAGGGTGGATGGATCGCGTGCATCACTGCACCCCGCCTTCGAGATGGGCGAGGATTGCCTGTCCGGCGCGGGCGTAGCCCTCCGGGGTGGTGTGGACGCCGTCGGTGAGGTAGTCCTCCGACCAGCGTCCGTCGGCCGCGCGGACATCGGCCCACGGGTCGATGAAGTTCCAGCCCTCGCCGGCGGCGAGCGCCTCCAGCTCGGCGTTGAGCTCGTCGGTCGCGCCCGGGCGCCCCTCGGACGGCGCGATCGCCAGCACGGTCGCCGCCGGAGCACCGCTCGCGACGACGATCGCCCGGACGTTGTCGAGGATGGTCTCGGTGTCGACGCCGCGCGAGAGGTCGTTCGTGCCGCCCATGACCAGCACCCGGTCACCGCTGCTGACGGAGGCGGCGGTGATGCCGTCGAGCATGGCCGCGGTGGTCGCGCCGTCCACCGCCCAGCCGCCGGCGATGGGGAAGCGCTCCGGCGGCAGCTGCGCCGCCCATGCCGTGCCCGCATCGAGACCGGCGTCGAGCGTTCCGGAGAATCCGGTGGTGTTCGAGTCGCCCACGATCACCAGCGAGGTGACGGCCCCGGCGGTCTCGGCAGGGACGGCCGTGGCCGTCGGCGCGGCCGGGCTCGTGGCTGCCGTCGATGTGTCTCGAGGCCCCGTCGCCGGCGCGCAGGCGGTGACGGCCGCCGCCACGACGGCGGCGAGCAGGAGGTGGACGGAACGGCGGGCTCTCACGCCAGCTGGTTGTTCCACATCGACAGCGCCGCCCCGATCGCCATGTGCATGTCGAGGTACTGGTAGGTGCCCAGACGTCCTCCGAAGTGGACGTCCTTCTCCCCCGCGGCCAGTTCGCGGTAGGCGAGCAGCCCCGCGCGGTCCTCCGGGGTGTTGACCGGGTAGTAGGGCTCGTCGTCGCGCGTGGCGAAGCGGGAGTACTCCCGCATGATGACCGTCTTGTCGGAGGGGTGGCGGCCGGCGCGCTCCGGGTGGAAGTGCTTGAACTCGTGGATGCGGGTGTACGGCACGTCGGCGTCGGCGTAGTTCATCACCGGCGTCCCCTGGAAGTCGGCGATGTCGAGCACCTCCTCCTCGAAGTCGAGGGTGCGCCACGACAGCTCCCCCTCGGCGAAGTCGAAGTAGCGGTCCACGGGGCCGGTGTAGACGATGGGCACCTGGCCGACGGTCGCCTTCTTGTTCAGAGGCTGGCCCTCGTCGAAGAAGTCGGTCGAGAGGCGCACCTCGATGTTCGGGTGGTCCGCCATCCGCTCGATCCACGCGGTGTAGCCGTCGGTGGGCAGACCCTCCCACGTGTCGTTGAAGTAGCGGTTGTCGTAGGTGTAGCGCACCGGGAGCCGGCTGATGATCTCGGCGGGCAGCTCGGTGGGATCGGTCTGCCACTGCTTCGCGGTGTAGTCGCGGATGAACGCCTCGTAGAGGGGGCGCCCGATGAGGGCGATCCCCTTCTCCTCCAGATTCGCGGCCTCCTTGACGTCGAACTCGCCGGCCTGCTCCAGCACGAGCGCGCGCGCCTCCGCGGGCGAGTACGCCGACTGGAAGAACTGGTTGATCGTGCCGAGGTTGATCGGCAGCGGGAACACGACGCCGCGGTGGTTCGTGTACACGCGGTGCACGTAGTCGGTGAAGGTCGTGAACCGGTTCACGTACTCCCACACCGTCGCGTTCGAGGTGTGGAACAGGTGCGCGCCGTAGCGGTGCACCTCGATGCCGGTCTGAGGCTCGTTCTCGCTGTACGCGTTGCCGCCGATGTGGTGGCGGCGGTCGATGACGGTGACCTTCCGACCGGATGCCGCGGCCCGCTCTGCGATCGTGAGGCCGAAGAAGCCGGAGCCGACGATGAGGAGATCCATGATGTTCCGCTTCGGGGAGGGGGCGATGTGCGCCGCTCGCGCGACCCTGAAAGCCTACCCGGCCGCCTGCGCGGGCCCTGCGTCGAGGGTGGAGCCGATGATCGGGGCGAGCAGGCGGACGTACTGCAGGTTCAGGTGATCCGCGTCGTAGTACACGGGCAGACCGCCCACGGCGGCGTAGCAGAGGGAGGTGTCGCAGAACCGGTCGGTGAGGTCGATGAGCCGCACCTCGGGTCGGTCCATCGCCTGGGCTGCGGCGACGAGCGGGTCGGCCGGCTGCGCTTCTGCGCGCGGTCGCGCGCACGAGACCGGATCGTCTCCCGCCAGGAGCAGGCAGTCGGGGCTGCGCACGACCCCGTTGAGGGGCGGGTCGGCCAGCGCCACGACCTGCGAGCCGGCGTCTGCCCATCGGGTCCAGTCGCGCTCCAGTCCGGCGGCGAACTGGTCGATCTCGGGAGACCCCGAGCCGTCGTCGACGATCTGCTCGCGGGCCGCCATCGAGGTGAAGACCATCTGCGGCCGTTCGGCGGCGATCTCGTCGGCGACCTCGCGCGACCACCGCACGCACTGATCGATGTCGGGCTGACCCCACTCGTCGCGGAAGCCGCGGAACGCCACGTCGGCCGCCGGGCATCCGCCGTAGTAGCTCGTCGTGACGCGCCAGCCGCGCTCGCGCGCGAGGTCGAACACCGCGCCCTGCCACTGCTGGGCGTGGGAGTCTCCCACCAGCCACACGTCGGCGGTGGGCTGGCCTCCGCCGAAGTCGCACCGCTTGGTGGTCTGCTTGTCGCCGTAGCTGAGGATGTCGAGGAAGTCGCCGCACTCCGGCGGGGTGTAGAAGTACTCGTTCTTGGCCGTCATCTCGACCGATGCCGGGGCACCGAATGCATCCGGGCAGTCCGCGCCCGGCGCCAGCGCATCGGGGCCGACGCACGACCCGGTGGGCAGGGCCGCCGTCGGCACGTCGTCCGCGCCGCGCAGCTGCGATCCGACGAGGAGCGCGCCCGCGCAGAGGAGGACCACGAGGATGCCGGCGACCATGCCTCCGACGGCACGACGCACCGATCCCGACCACCAGCGCCAGCGCTGACCCGGATCCTCGACGAGGTTCTTCGTCACCCAGGCGAGCAGCAGCGCGACGGCCAGGATGCCGACCTTCACCGGCGTGCGCAGCTCCATCGAGAGCGCGAACGGCGTCACGACGATGAGCGGCCAGTGCCACAGGTACAGCGAGTACGAGACACCGCCCAGCCACTGCACCGGAGCGGCGGCGCTGACCCGGGTGTGCCAGAGCGGGCGAGTGACGGTCCCCGCGATGATGATCGCCGCCGTGCCCAGCGCGGGCAGCGCGGCCGCCACCCCGGGGAACGGCGTCTCGTGGTCGTAGAGGAAGACCGACGCGACGACGGCCACGGCACCGGCGAGGCTGAGCGTCTGCGCCCACGGCTTAGACACGCGCACGAGCGTCGCGCCGAGCGCGATGAGCCCACCGATCGCGAACTCCCACGCGCGCGTGAAGGTGACGAAGTAGGCCTGCGCGGGAGCGGTCGCCGTGAAGACCACACTGGCGGCGAAGGACAGAACGCCGACGACGGCGAGTGCCGTGAAGGCCCGGCGGCGGCGCGGTGATGCGTCCGACAGCCGGCGGCCGCCCCACAGCACCGCTGCCGCGAGGAGCAGGGGCCAGATGAGGTAGAACTGCTCCTCCACGGAGAGCGACCAGTAGTGCTGCGCCACGCTCGCGGAGTCGTTGAGGGCGGAGTAGTTCACCGACATCGCCGAGAGGAACCAGTTCTCGACATAGCCGGCGCTGGCCGCGATCTCGCCGGCGTTGCGCGCCCAGCGGGTGTAGGGCAGGAACAGGGCGACCAGCACTGCCGAGACCGTCAGCACCAGGAGGGCGGCCGGCAGCAGTCGTCGGATGCGCCGGGCGTAGAACGTGCCGAGCCGGACCCGACCCGTGCGC
This sequence comes from Microbacterium jepli, assembly GCF_047237905.1. Lineage (NCBI taxonomy): Bacteria > Bacillati > Actinomycetota > Actinomycetes > Micrococcales > Microbacteriaceae > Microbacterium > Microbacterium jepli. Next base: position 2,661,435 of record NZ_JBDFLW010000005.1, read on the forward strand.
TCCAGCTCCCCCCAGAGGTGCCCGGTGATGAGGAAGCCGGAGATGACGAAGAAGACATCGACGCCGACGTAGCCGCCGGTGAAGACGGTCGGCCACAGGTGGTTGAGCACGACCGCGCCGATGGCGACGGCGCGCAGCGCCTGGATGTCGGTCCGGAAGGGCGCGCGAGGCCGTGTCGCCGACGGAGCGGCGGCCCGAGCGGGGGCGGTCATCGGACCGTCCGCGCGGGGACGCCGCACCAAGGGCGAGGCGGGGTCGTGCACATGGCGGATCTCCGTGAAGCGTGGGGGAAGCCCGGGCGGGATGGGGGCGGGAGTGCAGAAGGCGCACCCGTGACCTGCGCCTCGGCGCGGATCAGTCTACGACCGCCCCCTGTGCGCATCCGAGGACGCGCACGGGTGATCGGACGAAGCGCTCAGCCCTGCAGGTACGACTCCAGCGACGCGGCCGCGTCGGCCGGCACGAACCCGGTGTCCTCGATCCTGCCGAGGTCGAGCACGCTGTTCGCCGGTCGGGGCGCGACGGGTCCCGCCGCTCCGGAGAAGTACTCGTCGGTGGAGACCCCGGTGACGCGTTCGGGGTCGTGTCCGCTGAGCTCGTAGACGCGGCGGGCGATGTCCGCCCAGGTCGCCGGCTCCCCCGCGCCCGTCAGGTTGTAGGTGCCGTAGGGGGCGTCGACGTCGAGGAGGTGCCGGATGCCACGGGCGATGTCCTCGGTGAAGGTGAGCCGCCCGGTCTGGTCGTCCACGACCCTCGGATCGACGCCGCGCTCGGCGAGCGAGGCCATCGTGCGGACGAAGTTCTTGCCCTCGCCGATGACCCAGGAGGTGCGCACGATGTAGTGGCGCGGCACGGTTGCGACGATCGCGTCGCCGGCAGCCTTCGTCTGCCCGTAGACGCCCAGCGGGCACAGGGCGTCGTCCTCGCGGTAGGGGCGGTCGAGCGAGCCGTCGAAGACGTAGTCGCTCGAGACGTGGACGAGCGTGATGCCGTTGGCGGCGGCGATGCCGGCGAGGGTCGCGACGCCCGACACGTTGGACGCCCAGGCGGCGCGGCGGCCGTCCGCGGTCTCGGCGGTGTCCACGGCCGTGTAGGCGGCGGCGTTGACGATGGTGCCGTAGTCGCGCCAGCGGCGGGAGGCCGCGGCATCCTGGTCCGTCAGATCGAGGTCCGCGCGGGTGGCGAACTCCACGGTGGGGTCGCCGTCGTACTCGGCGCGCAGGGCCGAACCCAGCTGGCCGCCCGCCCCGATGACGAGGGTCTTGCGGCGCGGGATCGGCGTGACGTCCGCGAGCCGCGGGTGCGCGAGGTCCTTCGGCGAGATCTCGACGTCGGCGAGCGGGATCGGCCAGGCGATGGCGGCCGTCTCATCGGCGAGGTTCAGGAAGGAGTACGCCGCGTCGGGTGACCAGTGGTCGTTGACGAGGTAGGTGTAGGCGGTGTCGGGGGCCAGCGTCTGGTACGAGTTGCCCACGCCGCGCGGCACGAAGATCGCGCGCGACGGGTCGAGCTCGGTGGTGAACACCGCGCCGAAGCTCGGTCCCTCGCGCAGGTCCACCCACGCGCCGAAGATGCGGCCGGTGGCCACGGAGACCCACTTGTCCCACGGTTCGGCGTGAATGCCGCGCGTCGTGCCCGCCGCATCGTTGAACGAGATGTTGTTCTGCACCGGACCGAAGTCGGGCAGCCCCAGCGCGGTCATCTTCTCGCGCTGCCAGTTCTCCTTGAACCAGCCGCGGGAGTCGCCGTGGACGGGGAGCTCGAAGACCACCAGGCCCGGGATGGTCGTCTCGACGACCGACAGCTGCTTGCCGAACTCGGCCATCACTGGCCCTTGCTGGCGTAGAAGGCCTCGACGCCGTCCTTGGCGGGCGCCCACCAGGCCTCGTTGTCGCGGTACCACTGGATCGTGGCGGCCAGGCCCGACTCGAAGTCGCCGAAGGAGGGCGTCCAGCCGAGCTCGGTGCGCAGCTTCGTCGAGTCGATCGCGTAGCGCAGGTCGTGGCCCGCGCGGTCGGTGACGTGGTCGTAGGCGTCGCGCGGCTCGCCCATGATCTCGAGGATCATCTCGACGACGTCCTTGTTGTTCTTCTCGCCGTCGGCGCCGATGAGGTAGGTCTCGCCGGTCTCGCCGCGGTCGAGGATGGTCAGCACGGCCGACGAGTGGTCGTCGGCGTGGATCCAGTCGCGCACGTTCTCGCCCTTGCCGTAGAGCTTGGGACGGATGCCGCGGATGACGTTCGTGATCTGACGCGGGATGAACTTCTCGACATGCTGGTACGGCCCGTAGTTGTTCGAGCAGTTCGAGATCGTCGCCCGCACGCCGAACGAGCGCACCCAGGCGCGCACCAGCAGATCGCTGCCGGCCTTGGTCGACGAGTACGGCGAGGACGGGTTGTACGGGGTGTCCTCGGTGAACCGCTGCGGGTCGTCGAGCTCGAGGTCGCCGTACACCTCGTCGGTGGAGATGTGGTGCAACCGGCGGTCGTGGCGGCGCGCGGCCTCCAGCAGCGTGTACGTGCCGATGATGTTCGTGTCGAGGAACGGCCGGGGGTCGTGCAGCGAGTTGTCGTTGTGCGACTCCGCCGCGTAGTGCACGACCGCGTCGACCTCGGCGAAGAGGCCGTCGACGAGCTCGGCGTCGGCGATGTCTCCCTCGACGAGCCGCACGCGATCGTCCGGAAGCCCCGCCAGCGACGCGCGGTTGCCGGCGTAGGTGAGCTTGTCGAGCACCGTCACGCGGTGGTCGGTGTGCGCCACGACGTGGTGTACGAAGTTGGAGCCGATGAATCCGGCTCCGCCGGTCACGAGCAGATCGGCCATCAGCGTCCTCTTTCCAGGATCTCGAGCAGGTAGGTGCCGTAGCCCGACTTGACCAGGGTGTTCGCGCGCTCGCGCAGCGACTCGTCGTCGAGGAAGCCCTGCCGCCAGGCCACTTCTTCGGGAACCCCGATGCGCAGGCCCGTCCGGCGCTCCATGGTGCGCACGTAGTCGCCGGCATCCGTCATCTGGTCGAAGGTCCCCGTGTCGAGCCACGCCGTTCCGCGCGGCAGCACCTCGACCTGGAGCTTGCCCCGCTCGAGGTACGCGCGGTTGACGTCGGTGATCTCGTACTCGCCGCGGGGCGAGGGCTCGAGGTCGCGCGCGATCTGCACCACGTCGTTGTCGTAGAAGTAGAGACCGGGGACGGCGTAGTTGCTCTTCGGCGCGGCCGGCTTCTCCTCGAGCGACACGGCGCGCCCGTCGGGGTCGAACTCCACGACGCCGTAGGCGGAGGGCTCGCTGACCCAGTAGGCGAAGACGGCTCCCCCGTCGACGTCGGCGTAGCGCTTGAGCTGCGTGCCGAGGCCCGGGCCGTAGAGGAGGTTGTCGCCGAGCACGAGGGCGACCTTGTCATCGCCGATGAAGTCGGCGCCGATGGTGAAGGCCTGCGCGAGCCCGTCCGGCGAGGGCTGCTGCGCGAAGGTGAGGGAGACGCCGAACTGCGACCCGTCGCCCAGGAGGCGTTCGAAGAACGGCGCGTCGTGGGGCGTGGTGATGATGAGGATGTCCCGGATGCCGGCGAGCATCAGCGTCGACAGCGGGTAGTACACCATCGGCTTGTCGTACACGGGAATGAGCTGCTTCGAGACGCCGAGCGTGATCGGATGCAGACGCGTGCCGGAACCGCCGGCCAGGATGATGCCCTTCACCTGTCAATCGTGGCATAGACGGGGCACTCCGCCCGTCGCGGAGGGGTGCGAAGAAACGCCGACACGCGGCGTGTCTGACGCCATTACTCGAGTAACAGTGGTATCCACGAACAACTTCAGTCACACTGGTCCGCGTGACTCGACGCCATCCTGCGCCTCCGCGCGCCCTCCTCGCGCTGCTGACCAGCCTCGCTCTGGCCGTGGGCCTGCTCGCCGCGGGGCCGGTGTCGACGGCCACCGCGTCGGTCGCCCCGACCGGTGCCGTCGCGGCGGTCGCCGCGCCGACGGGCATCGTCAAGGCCGCTGATCTGTCGAAGTTCCGGCCGGGCATGATCATCTCCGACTCGGTGTTCTTCAACTCCTCCACGATGGACGAGGGCCAGATCGACTCGTTCCTGCGGCAGAAGGTGTCGCGCTGCCAGTCGGGCTACACGTGCCTCAAGGACTTCCGCCAGGCCACCTCCAGCCGAGGCGCCGACAGCTACTGCAACGCCTACTCGGGTGAGGGCTCCGAGTCGGCCGCGCGCATCATCGCGAAGGTGGCCCGGGCGTGCGGCATCAATCCGCAGGTGCTGCTGGTCATGCTCGAGAAGGAACAGGGCCTCGTCACCCACACGTGGCCGTCGGACTGGCGGTACACGATCGCGATGGGCCAGGGATGCCCTGACACGGCCGCCTGCGACACCCGCTACTACGGGTTCTACAACCAGATGTACGGCGCCGCCCGGCAGATGAAGATCTACACCGAGAACCGGTACTTCACCTATTACGCACCCGGTCGCACGTGGAACATCCGCTGGAGCCCGAACGCGGCCTGCGGCTCCTCGCCCGTGTACATCGAGAACCAGGCCACCTCGAATCTCTACTACTACACGCCGTATCAGCCGAACGCGGCGGCGCTGCGCGCCGGCTACGGCGAGGGCGACGGCTGCTCCGCCTACGGCAACCGCAACTTCTTCCAGAACTTCACCGACTGGTTCGGCAGCACGTCGGTGCAGCTCGGAGCGGGACTGACCCGCTTCTGGCAGGACTCGGGCGGCGCGAACAGCTGGATCGGCGCCTCCACCGGCTCCATGCGCGAATGGCCGGGTCGCGGCTGGTCGCAGCGGTTCGCCAACGCCGACCTCTACCTGCAGAACGGCACCACCGTCGTGCAGGGAACGGTCGGCGGCACCCGCGACGAGTACCGCGCGGTCGGCGAGGTCGACAGCGGGCTCGGATGGCCCACGAGCTTCGTCGCCCAGGCGGGCGGCGGCTGGTACCAGAACTTCGAGGGGGGACGCATCTACGTCCGCCCGTCGGACGGCCGCGGTTTCGCGGTCGCCCAGCCCATCAACGACGCGTACGAGAAGTCCGGCAACATCACCGGCCCGCTCGGCTGGCCTGCGAGCCGCGCGTACCGGTTCGAGGGCGGATCTCGTCAGGACTTCGCCACCGGCAGCGTCTTCCAGGGCCCGACGGCCACCGTCGCGCTCGACGCCACCTTCACGTCCGCGTTCCTCAAGGGCGGCGGGCCGTCGAAGCTGGGGTGGCCCGTGACCGCGGGCCGCACCGATGCCGGGCCGTACGTCCAGTTCGGATCGGCCCTCATGGCGCGCACGTCCGGCGGCCAGCAGTACCTCGTCCGCGGCGAGACGTTCCGCGGCTACATCGCGGCCGGCGGCATCGGCGGCCCGCTGGGTGCGCCGCTGGAGAACGAGCAGTCCAAGAACGGCGCCTACTCCCAGAAGTTCCAGGGCGGCACGGTCTACGTCTCCACGGCCGGCACATTCGCCGTCACCGCACTGTCGAAGGCGCTGGCCAACGCCGGCGGCGTGGCGGCTCTGGGCTGGCCGACCGGCCCGCAGGTCGGATCCGACTCCACGTTCTCGCAGGACTTCGGCGCCACGACGCTCACCACCTCATCGGCGGGCGCCTTCTCCGTCGGCGGCGTCATCGGCCGCAGCTACCGCGCGTCGGGTGGCGTGACGAGCTTCCTCGGCGCCGCCACCGGACCGGAGCGCGTCGTCGGCGACGGCGTCGTCCAGGACTTCCAGGGTGGCCGGATCTACTGCAGCCCCGCAGCGACGACGGCCGTGCCCACCGCGGTGGGCAAGGCGCTCGAAGCCGCCGGCGGCGTGAAGGGCCGCCTGGGGTGGCCGACCGGTCCGGTGGTCAAAGGCGAGAAGGGACAGAAGCAGGTCTTCCAGGGCGGAGAGATCTGGATGAGCGCCGACGGTCGCAGCGGAGCCGCTGTCGTGGGGGGCATCCTCCAGGCGGCCCTCGTGGCAGGTGGCAACGACGCGCTGGGCGCGCCGACCGGGGTCGAGAAGGAGACCGCGTCGGGCTGGTACCAGGAGTTCGGATCGGGGGTCGTCTTCGTCCCCCGTGCCGCCGCGGCGTCCGCGGTCGTCGGGGCCTTCTACGACGGCTATCGCAAGAACGGCGGACTGGACTCGTTCGGCTTCGCGACCGGCCCGGCGTCCGCGCTGGGGTCGGGACGCAGCATCCACGCCTTCGAGAAGGCGACGCTCTACGCAACGCCGAGCGGCACCTTCGTCACCCGCGGCTACATCCGCACCTTCCACGCCCAGCAGGGCGGCGCGGGCGGGGTGCTCGGGGTGCCGACGCAGAACGAGTACGCGACGGCCGGCGGCTACCGTCAGGACTTCACCGGCGGCAGCATCCTGGTCTCGGCCGACGGAGCCTTCGTGACCCGCGGCGCGCTGCGGGCGGAGTACCTGCGGCGCGGCGGCGAGAGCGGCACGCTCGGCTTCCCCCTCGCCAACGAGCGAGCCGGTGACGGGCGGTGGTCGCAGCGGTTCCAGGGAGGCACCCTGGTGCTGCTCGCCGACGGCACCTACCGCCTCGAGTGAGACGGGGGCGGCACCCCTCGGTTGATACGCTGTGAGCACCATGACCCGTCCCGCCGACTCCGTGCTCGTCATCGTCCCCGCATGGAACGAGGAGCAGAACGTCGGCACCACGGTGCGCGAGATCCTGGGCACCGGACGGGGCTATGACGTCGCGGTGGTCGATGACGGATCGATGGATGCCACGGCCACCGTGGCCCGCGAGGCCGGGGCCATCGTGCTCTCCCTGCCGTTCAATCTCGGTGTCGGCGGCGCGATGCGCACCGGGTTCACCTACGCGCAGCGCATGGGCTACGGCCGCGCCATCCAGGTGGACGCCGACGGCCAGCACAATCCGGCCGACATCGATCGCGTCCTCGCCGGGCTCGAGACCGCGGACATCTCCATCGGCGCGCGCTTCAGCGACGTCGGCGACTACCAGGTGCGCGGCCCGCGGAAGTGGGCGATGAAGCTCCTCGCCGCGATCGTCTCGCGGGTGGCCAAGACCAAGCTCACCGACGTCACGAGCGGCTTCCGCGCCGCCGGACCCCGTGCCATCGACCAGTACGTGCGCTACTACCCCGCCGAGTACCTCGGCGACACCCTGGACTCCCTCGTCGCGGCCTGCCACACGGGCCTGACGGTCACCCAGGTGCCAGTCGCGATGCGTCCGCGCGCGTTCGGGCGCCCGAGCCAGGGCGCGTGGGGCTCGACGGTCTATCTGCTGCGATCGGCGTTCGCCCTCAGCCTCGCCATCATGCGACGGCCCACCGGCCGGGAACGGGGACCGGCATGATCGTCTTCCTGGGCATCGCCCTCTCCCTCGTCCTCATCGTCGTCGTCATCGCGATGCTGCTCACCCGGCGCCTGCGCGAGAAGTACGCCGCCCTCTGGCTCGTCATCGGCGTCGGCGTGCTCGTGCTCGGCATCTTCCCCCAGCTCCTGCAGGGACTCACACGAGTCGTGGGCGTCGAGCTGCCGGCCAACCTCCTGTTCGCCATCGCGATCGTCCTGCTCCTCGGCGTCGCGCTGCACCTGTCGTGGGAGCTGTCGCAGGCGGAGGAGGAGATCCGTCGCACCGCGGAAGAGGTGACGATCCTCCGCACGCAGCTGGAGCATCTGACCGCCCGCGTGGACGGACTGGACTCCCCCGCCGTCAGCCGCACCACCGAGGGCGTCGCCGACCCGGCTCCGGTCGGCCGCATCGAGCCGCCCGTTGTCTGAGGACTCCGCCGCGGCGCCCGAGCGCTCCGGCGGGGGCCTGGCGTACATCCTCGGGGCGACCGCGGTCGCCGGCGCGATCGGCTACGTCATCCAGGCCGCCGTCCCGGCCTTCGTCGACCAGGCGCAGTACGTCGTGTTCAGCGTCTTCTGGTCGATCGTCTACCTCGTCGTGTCCGGGCTGTCGGGCATCCAGCAGGAGGCGACGCGCGCCTCCCGCTCCTCCGCGCAGGGCGGCGGGTGGAGGGTGCTCGCCCGCTTCGCCGTGGTCTACGCGGCGATCGCGGCCGTGATCGTGGCGGCGACGGCCGTGCTGTGGGCGCCCGGCGTCTTCGGCGCCGACACCGTCCCGCTCGTCGCGGCGCTGGCGGTCGCCGCGGTCGGCTACGCGTTCGTCGCGGCGATCAGCGGCGCGCTCTACGGCGTCAAGGACTGGCGCGGGGTGGCCGGGATGACGGTGGCCGACGCCGGCGTGCGCCTCCTCACCGTCGGCGCCGCCGTGCTCCTGGGCGCGGGGCTCGTCGCCATCGGCTGGGCCGTCGCGGTGCCGTTCACGCTGGCGGCGCTCATCATCTGGCTGATCGCCGGGCGCGGCATCCGCTCCCGGCTCGCGCTCGACGCCGACCTGCCGACGCTGCTGCGGCACAGCCTCCACACCGTGGGTGCCGCCATCGCGACCGGGGTCATGATCTCTGGGCTGCCCTTCCTGCTCGGCGTCACCTCGGCGCGTGACGACGCGGCGCTCCTGGCCTCACTCATCCTCGTGATCACCCTCACGCGCGCCCCGCTGGTCATCCCCCTGCTCGCGCTGCAGAGCTACCTGGTGGTGACGTTCCGCGACGCCGCCGAGCACGTGCGACGACGGGTCCTCGTGTGGGGCACCGGTCTGCTCGGCGCGACCGTCGTGCTCTCGGCCCTCGCCGTCGTGGTGGGGCCGTGGGTGGTGTCGCTCCTGTACGGCGACCGGTACGAGCTGCCGGCCCCGGCGTACGCGGCGATCGTCGCCAGCGCCGGACTCACCGGCCTGCTCTGCATCACCGGCCCGGCCGCCCTGGCAGGCGGTCGCCACCGGCTCTACCTCGCGGGCTGGATCGCGGCGTCGGCCGTCACCGTCGCGAGCCTGTTCCTGCCCGTGCCGGAGCTCCCGCGCGTGCTCACGGCGCTGCTCGCCGGACCCGTCGTCGGAGTCGCCGTGCACGCGACGGGCCTGCTGCAGCGTCGCGCGAGCGTCAGCGCCTGAGCCCGAGGGCCGCGTCGAAGGAGGCGCGGGTCTCGCGTGCCGTGCGCTCCCACGTGAACTCGGTCGCGCGCAGCCGGCCCTCGGCGCTCAAGCGGTCGCGGAGCGCGGCATCGGTCGTCACGGCGGCGATCGCGTCGGCCACCGACCGGTCGTCGCGCGGGTCGAAGTAGCGCGCGGCCGAGCCGCCCACGTAGCGGTGCACGTCGATGTCGCTGAGGAGGACGGGCACGCCGGCGCCCATGGCCTCGAGCGTCGGCAGCGAGAACCCCTCCGCCAGCGAGGGGATCGCCAGCGCCGAGGCGGTCGAGTAGAGCTCGCGCACCTCGTCGTCGTCGACCCACCCGCGCAGCTCGACCCAGGCCTGCATGCCGGTGCTCTCGACATCCGCCTGCAGCGGGTCCTCGCCGCGGCCTCCGGTGATCACGACGCGCGGGCGGTCGTCCGCGGGGAGAAGGGCGATCGCGCGGATGAGCGCAGCCCAGTTCTTGTGCGGCCGGCGGTTGCCCATCGCGAGGATCATCGGCCCGCGCTCCCCCGCGCGCGACCGGTCGACGTCCAGCGGCGCACTGCCGGCGAGCGGCACCACGTCGAGCCGGTCGCGCTCGACGCCGAGGAAGCGCACGATCTCGTCGGCGGACGTCGGGCTGATCGTGACGATGCGGGCGGCGTTCCGGGCCGCGACCTTCTCCATCCACTTCACCGGGGCGGTGTAGAGCGGCGTGGACATGTACTCGGGGTGCGACCAGTAGAGCATGTCGTGCATGGTCACGACCGTCGGCATGGCGGTCTTCCGCGGCCCCAGGGTGGCGGGCGCGTGGACGAGGTCGACGTTCTCCGCGGCCGCCGCCTTCGCGACCTGCGTCAGCTCGCCCCACGCCCACTGGAACCGGTTCTCGCCGCTGATGCCGGATTCGATGATGCGGCCGGGGAACCAGGAGCGATCGAGCTGCGCCCCCTCCTTGCTGAGGTAGCCGATGTACTCGTAGTCGTCGTCGAGGGCGCCGAGGGAGCGGTAGAGCTCCCGGGTGTAGGTCTCCATCCCCCCCTTGGTTCCGGAGTAGGACAGGAGGTCGACGAGCACGCGGGGCACGGTCAGCCAGCCTACGTCAGGCGCGCTGGATGTCGCCGGGCACGCTCTCGGGCGAGGCGGTGGATGCCGCGGGCCTGACCCACCGCATCGCGCGGCGCTCGATGCCGACCCAGCTGAGCCAGGCCAGCGCGAAGGTCACGACGATCGTGAGCACGATGTAGAGGGGGAATCCGAGTGCGAGTCCCCCGATGAGTACCACCAGCTGCTGCACCGGCCACGCGTAGATGTAGAAGCCGTACGACACGTCGTTGCGCGCGATCCACGCGGGCTGCCGGATGACGGCCGAGAGCCACAGCAGCCCGTAGGCCAAGAACGGCGCGGACGCCTGTCCGCCCCAGCGCGGCACGAGGAAGATGAGCGCGAGCGCGACCACGAGGCATCCGATCGCCACCCAGCGGTTGATGCCCGCCCGCTCGACGATGAAGTAGACGAACGCGCCTCCGAGGAAGAACGGGGCGAGTTTCGCCAGCAGGAAGAAGCTCTCGTCGAGGCCCCAGCGCTGGGCGAGGTTGATGCCGATCCACACGGCGAGGCCGAGCAGGAACGCGACGGCCGCGAGCCAGGGCGAGCGCCGGTAGACGGCGAGGCCGCCCAGGAGCCAGACGATGATGTAGCAGCAGAACTCGTAGAACAGCGTCCACAGCGAGCCGTTCCACGCGCCCGGGTACGGCACGGACTGCAGCGTCGTGCCGATGTCGTAGTGGTCGATGTAGAGCGTGATGTTGCCCCACACGTACTGCAGCGGGGTGACCGGCGTGCTGAGGAAGCCCGCGAGCGTGCCGTGCTCGATGAGCGCGGCGACCGGCGCGAAGACGAAGGCGATGACCAGCAGGCAGACCACGAAGCCCGGGAAGATGCGGGCGATGCGGTGCAGCAGGTAGTCGCCGGGCTTCGTCCGCAGGCGGCTCCGCGTGATGAGGAAGCCGGAGAGCACGAAGAAGCCCGCGACGGCCCAGCCGCCCAGGTTCTCGCCGTGCAGGTGCGGGCCGTCGCCCGCGCCGGCGATGTAGAACGCGTGCGCGAACAGCACCAGCGCCGCGAGGATCAGCCGGAAGAGGTTGAGGCTGTTGCGCCGATACGGATACGGCGTTCCGCGCAGCGCGGTGGCCGCGCTCACTTCAGCAGGTTCCGCGACGCCATCTCGTCGAGGGAGCGCTGGTAGCTGTCGCCCTCGACCGGCTCGGTGCGCACCCAGTCCACGAACGCCGAGACGCCCTCGGAGAACGACACGGCCGGCGTGAAGCCGAGCTTCTCGCGCAGCGCCGTCGTGTCGGCGATGTTGTGACGGATGTCGCCCAGCCGGTAGTTACCCGACACCCGAGTGGGGACCGTGGTGCCGAACGCCGCGAACAGAGCGGCCACGACGTCGTGCACGGTGGTCGCGACCCCGGAGCCGACGTTGAACACCCCGCCCGCGGCCGCGGGCTCGGTCGCGGCGAGGAAGGTCGCCTCCACGACGTCGTCGATGTAGACGAAATCGCGGCTCTCGAGCCCGTCCTCGAAGATGTTGATCTCCTTGCCCTGGCGGATGAGGGTCGAGAAGATCGAGAGGATGCCGGTGTAGGGGTTCTTGAGCGACTGCCCGGGTCCGTAGACGTTCTGGTAGCGCAGCGCCACCGGCTCGACCCCGATGGTGGGGCCGACGGTCATGATGAGCGATTCCTGCATCTGCTTGGTGATGCCGTACACCGAGGACGGATGCAGCGTCGCGCGCTCGTCGGTGGGGATGACCTCGATGGCGCCCTCGCCCGCGAGGTGCACGTCGAAGTCGCCCGCCGCCATGTCGGCGTCGGCGCGGTGGGGCGGGTAGACGACGCGGCCGTCGGCCGTGCGGTAGGCGCCCTCGCCGTAGATGGAGCGCGAGGACGCGATGACCATGCGGGAGACGGTGTGCTCGCCGTTGGCGAGGATGTCCAGGAGCTTGGCGGTGCCGCCGACGTTGGCCTCGACGTAGCGGTCGATCTCGTACATGGACTGTCCGGTGCCGGTCTCGGCGGCGAGGTGGACGACGATCGTGGCCCGGTCGAGCGCTCTGCGCAGGTCGTCGGAGGACGTGACGGTGCCGTGGATGACCTCGGCCACGCCGTCGAGGGACCGCAGCAGCGGCGACGTCGTCGCCGGGTCGTCGCCGTGCACCTGCGGGATCAGCGCGTCCAGCACCGTCACGGTGCGGCCCGACTCGACGAACCGCTTCGCGAGACGGGTTCCGATGAAGCCGGCGCCGCCGGTGATGAGGACGTGATCGGGCATGGCTCTCCTGACGGTGGTGCGGCGGCGCTCCCCGCGGCTCAGAGGGCGAGGATGTGCGCGACGGTCGATTGTATCCCGGCGCCCGTGCCGTGCCGGAGGACGCCCGGGAGCTCGGCTACGCCGTGCAGGCGCGACATGAGGCGGACGCGGGCGGTGCGGGAGGTCGCCGACCACCCCTGGGCCTCGGCCAGGCCGCGTGCCTGACGGTAGTAGGTGCGCTCGTCGCGGAAGCGCCGCCCGTCAAGCAGGGTCTTCTGCGACGCGCTGCCGCCGTGGCGCCGGTAGGAGAAGGCGAGCGTCGGGTTGTACGCGAGCGTGCCGCCCTCGAAGGCGATGTCCATCAGCAGCGCGAGGTCCTGGATGATCGGGAGGCCCTCGCGGAAATCGATGCGGCGGAGCGTCTCGACCCGGAACGTCAGCGACGGCCAGTACAGCCAGTCGCCGCGGATGAGGCTCGTGGCCATCGCCTGACCGCGGAGGACGGCGATGCCGCTTCCGCCGCGCGGCGCGAGGAGCCCCTGCTTCACGCGGTCGACGAGGGGCCGGATCACCGTGCCGTGCTCGTCGATCACCTGGACGCCGGGCTGGATGACGTCCGCATCGGGCACCGCGGCGATGGTGCGGCGGATCACGTCGAGATACCCGGGATGCAGCAGGTCGTCGCATCCGAGGATCGTCATGAACTCCGAACGCGCCAGACGGATCGCCTCGCGGTAGTTCTCGGTGATGCCCAGGTTCACCTCGTTGCGGACGTAGGTGATGCGCGGGTCGTCCAGCGCCGCGAAGAAGGCCGGGACGGAGTCGTCGGGGTAGCAGTCGTCGATGACGACGAGGCGCCAGTCGGTGTCGCGCTGGGCCTGCACGGAGGCGACGGTCTCGAACAGGAGGCCGGGGTCGCCCCAGAAGGGCACGACGATGTCGATGGTGCTCATCGGTCCAATCCGCACGCGATCACTTTGTAGAGGACGGCGTCGCCCTCGCGGTCGATGGCTTCTACGGCGCTGGAGGTCGCCAGGTCGTCGAGACCGGGGAACGGATGCACGGCCCCGTGCACCTCGCGGTCGCCGAAGTCCAGCACGTACTCCACGTTCTTGTCGAGGATCGCGGTGCAGACGTCGGGTCGGGTGGACGCGTCGTCGAGCTCGTCGTTGATGAGCTCGGTCTCGTCGTCGATGTCCATGAGGGTGTGGGGCATGAGGACCTTGCGCCCGCTGATCGCGTAGGCGACGCCGGCCCCCGTCCACGGGCTGCCGGCGATGACCGCGTCCTGCGGCACCTCGTCGGGGAGACGACGCAGGAGCGCCATCTCGTCGGTGGACACGAGCGGCGAGTCGGGTGTCAGCGCGTAGCCGCTCGCCGCCTGGCGGACGGCCTGCTGCATGGCGCCCAGCTGCGTGGCGACCACGAGCGCGAGCACGGCGCCGACCGCGACGGCGACCGTGAAGCCGGAGCCCGACGACGCGTGCTCGCGCGCCCCGGAGCGACGACGCCACGCGTTCCAGACGGCCGCGGCACCGAGGGCGGCCAGCGGCACGATGAGGATGGGGACGATGGACGCCAGGCGCGGCGCGTTATTGTACCAGGCCGCCGTGAGCAGGTCGCGCAGCTGCAGCCAGGGCAGGGAGATCGCGGCGATGTAGAGGACGGATGTCGCGGCGAGCGCCACCAGCATCCACACGTCGATGCGGGTGCGCCGGCGGGCGGCGACGACGACACCGACGACGAGGGCGGCGACCACGACGATCGGGATGGCGCCCGACCAGTAGGAGAGCGTCACGGCCTCGCCGATGCCCTGGCCGAGGGTGACGGTCGGGAGCCACGTGCGCGCGTCGAGCGGGGGTCGCAGCACCCGCCAGGCCACGAAGGCGACGAGGACGTAGAGGGCGAAGCCGGCCGATGCCCCCACGACGCGTCGGCGGCCCGGACGCGTGCGGAGGAACAGGACGAAGGTCACGAGCACCGCGAGCGAGGCGATGACGAGCCACGCCATGAACGCTCCGGGGTGCGCGATGGTCAGGCCCGGCAGGGCGCCGACGACGGCCACGACCCAGACCCACGCGGGCCGGCTGTCGCGGACGGCCGGCAGCCGCAGCAGCACGAGCGTGGCCGCGATCGTCGCGGGAGCCAGCGACAGCCCGAAGGCGTACGGGTACAGCACCCCGTAGTCCATGGGCAGCAGGGGAAGGGCGGGCAGGGCCGCCGAGAACACGCCCGCGGCCACGAGGACGGCGGTGTTGGACCCGACGACGGTGCGGGTGAGGAGCACGGCTCCGGCCGGCCACAGCACGAGCGCCACCACGAAGGCGAGGGCGTTGCTGGCAATCGGGATGCCGACGCCGGTCAGCTGCACCACGAGGGACGCGACGGCGTGCCAGGCGGAGGGGTAGAACCAGACGCCCCCGTTCTCGGAGGTCATGCTGCCGAGATGCAGCGGCGAGGCGTTCGCGGTCTCCAGCGCATAGCGGATCGCGTTGAGATGGAAGATGTTGTCGAAGGTCTGCGAGATGTTGCCCGGATCCTGCACCACCCGCGCGAGCTGCACGCCCAGCACGACGGCGGCGATCGCGAGGGCGACCGGCACCGCCCACCACCGCGCGCCGCGGGAGCCGCCGGGCGCAGGCTCGTCGGCGCCACGACGCCGGAAGCCTCCTGTGGCGGCACGCGCGACGACGAGACCGACGGCGATGGCCGCGAAGACGATGCCCACGGGCACGAGCCCCCACGCGAGGCCGGCGAACGGAGCGACGAGCGAGGCGAGCACCACGACGGTGACCCCGAACGGACCGGCCATCGCCCATGCCCAGAGCCCGCGCAGTCCGAGGATCAGCGCCAGCACCAGACCGGGCAGGAGGATGACCGCGGCAGTGGCCGCGGCCGCTCCGACGAGGGGCAGCCAGGTCATGGGTGAGTGCTCTCCTGAAAGGGGGGACCGCATCGACGGCGGCCGACGGGAGAGTCTACCGGCGGCGGCGCGGCGGCCCCGGTGAGGACACTCAGGTTCAGCGAGGGCGAGCGGATAGACTGAGCCGTCATGCCCGCCCACCGGCGACGGCTGTGAGTTCCCACCCCTGAGGTTGCGTCGAGTGTCTGAACCCCGCGAACGAGTGAGCATCGTCATGCGAACGAAGGACCGTCCGCAGCTGCTGCGACGGGCCCTCGATGACGTGCTGGCGCAGTCCCTCACCGACTGGCGACTGATCATCGTCAACGACGGCGGCCGCGTCGCCCCCGTCGACGAGCTGGTCTCCGCGCGCCGCGCCGCCATGGCGGGCCGCGTCGAGGTCATCCACGTCGAGGGCGGCTCCGGCTCGATGGAGGCCGCGGCCAACATCGGCGCGCAGCAGGCCCACGGCGAGTTCGTCGTCGTGCACGACGACGACGACACGTGGGACCGCGACTTCCTCGCGGTGATGACCCGCGCGCTCGACGAGGACCCGGAGGCGGTCGGTGCCGCCGGCCGCACGGAGATCGTGTTCGAGAAGATCGTCGGCGACACGCAGGTCGAGATCGGCCGCGCCCCCTTCGTGCCGCCGGGCGAGATGGTCTCGATGTACGACCTCCTTCAGACCAATCGCGTCGTGCCGATCGCCCTCCTCGTCCGTCGGCGCGTGTACGACGAGATCGGGTTCTACGACCCCGCACTGAAGGCCGTCGGCGACTGGGAGTTCAACCTCCGTCTCGTCCGTCACGGACGGGTGATC
Source organism: Microbacterium jepli (assembly GCF_047237905.1). Taxonomy (NCBI): domain Bacteria; kingdom Bacillati; phylum Actinomycetota; class Actinomycetes; order Micrococcales; family Microbacteriaceae; genus Microbacterium; species Microbacterium jepli. Next base: position 2,677,460 of record NZ_JBDFLW010000005.1, read on the forward strand.
TTCGTCGGCGACGAGCCGCTGGCCTACTGGCATCAGCGCCCGCACGCCACCGGCGCGAGCTCGAACAGCGTCTTCGGGGAGAGCCTCGACCACATGCAGTTCGACCGCATGGTCCGCGACCGGCTCCTCCAGGAGTACATCGACAAGAACGGCATCGGCGGCCTCCTGTACCTTTCCAAGTACATCGAGGAGACGGCGCGCCACTACTCCCTGCAGCAGACCGTGCGCCGGGCCGTCCACCGCGTCACCAGCCGCCTCCGGATCGGTCGACGTCGTTCCTGAGGAACCGTCGCCCTTCGTCAGCTCCCCCGCCCCGAAAGAGGTCCGTCTCGTGTCACAGCGCGTCGCCGCGGTCGTCGTCACCTTCAATCGTCTCGAAAAGCTGAAGACGGTCCTGTCCCGTCTGCGCGCGCAGACGACACCGCCCGAGTGGATCGTCGTGGTCGACAACGCCTCGACGGACGGCACCAAGGAGTTCCTGGCCGCCGAGATCGACCCGACCCTCGACGTCACGCGCCTCGAGGACAACACCGGCGGCGCGGGCGGCTTCGCCACCGGCATGAAGCGCGCCTACGACCTCGGCGCCGACCTGTTCTGGCTGATGGACGATGACTGCTACCCCGAGCCGGCGGCGCTCGACGAACTGGTCCGCGGTCACGCGGCCGCGAACGCGGCGATGCCCGGCGGAGTGCCCTTCGCGTGCTCGCTGGTCTACTTCGATCACGACGAGCTCGCCGAGATGAACATCGCCGCTCCCGACTGGAAGTGGGCCCGGCTGTGGGCGCTCGGCCAGCGGGCCGTGCTCGTGCAGACCTGCTCCTTCGTCTCCGCGCTCTACACCCGCGAGACCGTCGAGCGCATCGGTCTGCCGCTGCGGGAGTACTTCATCTGGTTCGATGACGCCGCCTACGCCCGCATGGCCGGCAACGGCATCGGTCCGGGCGTCTGCATCCTCGACAGCAAGGTGATGCACGACACCCCGAACAACCTCTCGGGCGACTTCTCCAAGATCGACGACCAGAACATCTGGAAGTTCGCGTACGGCGCCCGCAACGAGGGCTCGTACCACCTGCATCACGAGTCGGTGCTGTCCTACGTGCGGTTCTTCGTGCGCGCGCAGATCCTGATGCACCGCGGCCGCGTGGCGTGGCGTCTGCGCCGGCGCATCACCGGCCGCCTGTTCGCCGCCATCCGATTCGACCCGAAGCCCGAATCCGTCACGAGGACCGCCGTCACCGCCTAGTGCGCCGTGACCCGGATACCCGCACCGAGAGACCTACAGTAGTTCTGCCCTGATCGGGGCGGACAGGACAGCGCCCGAAGGGGTTCCATGCGCACTGCGTCGAGCGAAGCCGATGTGCTTCACGAGCCCGGCCACAGCCGAGGGCTCTTCGACGTCTTCGGCCGTCGGTACCTCCTGTCGCTGATCGTCCGCAAGGAGGTGCAGATCCGCTACCGCGGATCGGTCCTCGGCTGGATGTGGTCCTACGTCAAGCCGCTCGTGCAGTTCGTGGTGTTCTACGTCGCGATCGGCTACTTCCTGGGCATGAACCAGCGGGTCGAGTTCTTCCCGATCTACCTCCTGGCCGGCATCACGATCATCACGTTCTTCAACGAGGCCTTCTCCAACGGCACCCGCTCGTTGGTGGACAACGCGGCCCTCATCAAGAAGATCTACCTGCCGCGCGAGATGTTCCCCGTCTCGAGCATGTTCATCGCGGCGGTGAACGCCGTCCCTCAGATCCTCGTGGTGATCGTCATCGCCCTGTTCTTCGGGTGGACGCCGTCGGTGCTCAGCATCGCCGCGATCCTGCTGTCGCTGCTCATCATCGCGGTGCTCGCCACCGGGCTCGGGCTCCTCTTCGGCGCGATCAACGTCACCTTCCGCGACGCGCAGTCGTTCGTCGAGATCATCACGATGTGCGCGGTGTGGGCCTCCCCCGTCATGTACCAGTGGGAGATGGTGGCCGAGAAGGTGCCGGGCTTCCTCTTCACGCTCTACCGACTCAACCCGCTGACCGCCGCCGTGGAGCTCTTCCACTACGGTCTGTGGATGCCGCTGAACCCCACGGGTGGCCAGACCATCCCGAACCTCTGGGCGTTCGCCGGCATCGGTCTCGTCGTCTCGCTGGTCATCCTCTTCATCGGCCAGGCCGTCTTCCGTCGCTTGGAGGGGCGCTTTGCCCAGGACCTCTGACCGTGACACGCTGCCGCGCATCCTCGCGGACGACGTCCACAAGGACTTCAAGCTACGTCACACGCACTCCATCAAGGAGACCGCGCTCGCCGCTGTCCGCCGCAAGCCGCTGACCACCGACTTCCACGCGCTCGACGGGGTCTCGTTCACCATCGGCGAGGGCGAGGCGGTCGCCCTGCTCGGGCTCAACGGCTCCGGCAAGTCCACGATGCTCAAGATGATCTCCGGCGTCCTGACCGCCGACCGCGGCAAGGTGCTGACCCGCGGCCGTGTCGCGGGCCTCATCGAGGTCGGAGCCGGCTTCCATCCCGACCTCTCCGGCCGCGAGAACATCTACCTGAACGCGGCGATCCTCGGCATGAGCCGCAAGGAGAGCGCCGACCGCTTCGACGACATCGTCGCCTTCAGCGAGATCGAGCAGTTCATCGACACCGAGGTGAAGCACTACTCCTCGGGTATGTTCCTGCGGCTCGCCTTCTCGGTCGCGATCCACACCGAGGTCGACATCCTCCTCATCGACGAGATCCTCTCCGTCGGCGACGAGCCGTTCCAGAAGAAGTGCCTCGCACGCATCCGCGAGCTTCACGCGCAGAACAAGACGCTCGTCGTGGTGAGCCACGACCTCGACATGGTGTCCAACCTCTGCGACCGGGCGATCGTGCTGCGCCAGGGCAAGGTCGTCTTCGACGGCCCGAGCGCCGACGGCGTCGAGGTGCTGCGCCGTGGGTGACGATGCGGCGACCTCCGCGCCCCTCGTCGCCGTCGTCGTCCGGACCAAGGACCGCCCGCTCTTCCTGTCGCGGGCCCTCGGCAGCATCTCCGCGCAGACCTTCGGCGACTACGAGGTGGTCATCGTCAACGACGGCGGCGACCCGGAGGCCGTCGAACGGGTCCTCGCCGCGCAGCCGGCCGCTTTCCGCGACCGTACGTCCGTCATCCACAATCCGTCGGCCACCGGCCGGTGGCCTGCCGCGAACGCCGGGGTCACGGCCAGCACAGCACCGCTGCTGACCCTGCACGATGACGACGACTCCTGGCATCCGGATTTCCTCTCCGAGACCGTCGCCTACCTGCAGGCGCACCCCGATGACCACGCCGCGCTCGTGCGCACCGAGGTCGTGCATGAGCGGTGGGAGGGCGAGACGGCCGTCCGCACGGGCGGCTACCTGCTGGAGGAGCACAATCCCGAGGTGCTCCTGTCGGACCTCCTCGACTTCAACCGCTTCGTGCCCATCTCCTTCCTCTACCGCCGATCCCTGCACGATCGGCTCGGGCTGTACGACGCGAGCCTCCCCGCGGCGGCCGACTGGGCGTTCAACCTGCAGATCCTCCAGCTCGGCCCGGTGCCGTATGCCAGCGACCGGGTCCTGGCGTACTGGAACCAGCGGCTGGAGGAGCGCGGGGTGCTCGGCAACAGCGTGTTCGCCGCCCCGCGCGACCACTGGATCGCCGACGGCCGCCACCGCGACGAGGCGCTCCGCGCCTTCGTCGACCAGTACGGCACCGGACTCCCCCTCTACCTGTCCCGGGTGACCGAGAAGCGGCATCGCAAGATCCGCGGCGAGATCTCCGACGCCGTGCAGTCCATCCACCGCACCGTGCGCGAGGGACTCGACAGCGTCGCCGAGGAGCAGCGCATCAGCCGGGAGCAGGCGGACGCCCGCATCGACGCGCTCGAGGCCACGATCGGCGAGCTCCGCTACCACCTCGACCGCACCATGGATGCGCGCATCCGCGGCTTCGTGTGGCGCCGCAAGCAGTGGGTGCGCGGACTGCGCCGTCGGAAGGATGGAGACCGATGACGACGGATGCCGCGGCCTCCCGCACCGCTCCGGTCGCTCGCACCACTCCGACCCCGTTCGCGTGATGGGCGTCCGTCGCATCGTCGGCCGTGGACGGGATCGCGTGCGCGGGGCGTACCGGAAAGCCCGAACCGCAGCATCCCGCGTCGATCTCCCCGGTCCGCTGCGTCTGACGGTCCTGAACCGGGTGCTGCTCTCACGCGTCGGCGGCGGCACAGGACCGGTGGTGTCGCTGACGACCTACGGCATGCGCACCGCCTGGAGCCATCTCGCCATCGAGTCGATCGCGCGCGGCAGCCTTCGGCCGTCGCGCCTGATCCTCTGGCTCGACGAGCCCGAGACCTTCGCCCGGCCGCCGGCCGCCCTGCGGCGCCTGCGCCGACGGGGCCTCGAGATCCGTCTCGCGGAGAACTTCGGCCCGCACACCAAGTACTACCCGTATCTGGAGAGCACCGACGCGATCGCGCATCCGCTGGTGACCGCCGACGACGACACGATCTACCCCCGGTGGTGGCTGGAGCGGCTCGTGTCGGAGCACGAGCGCACGCCCGACCAGGTCGTCTGCTATCGGGCCCGAGAGATCGAGGTGACCGGCGAGGAGCTCGCGCCCTACGCGACGTGGGAGTTCAGCGAACGCGCGGAGCCGTCGTTCCTCACCTTCCCCACCGCGGTCTCCGGCATCATCCACTCCCCCGCCTTCCTGAGGATCCTGCAGAAGCGTGGGCGCGACTTCCGTGAGACGGCGGCGGCGGCCGACGACGTGTGGATCCACCACACCGCCGTCCGTCACGGAGTGCCCATCCGGCTGGTCGACGGCGTGAGCCGCACCTTCCCGCTGATCGACGAGACGCAGGAGGTGGCGCTCTGGTACGACAACCTCACCGGCGGCGGCAACGATCAGCAGATCGCCGCCACCTATTCCGCTGAGGACATCGCGAAGATCGTCGCGCAGGCGGCTTCCGCGCGCTGAGCGCGGTGAAGACCGAGGCGCGGTTGCACCGGGCTCAGCCGCGCAGGAAGCTCAGTCCGCTCAGGATGTTGACGTCCCACGTCACGCCGTCCGAGGGCGCGTAGACCTGGGTGTCGATCGTTCCGGCGTCGACGTCGATGTCCGAGAGTCGTACCGGGTTGTCCGTGTTGGAGTGGATGGCCTGCAGGACGAAGGCGACCTTGTTGCCCGCGGCGGTCGTGATGACCTTCGACGTGGCCGTGCCGATGTGTCCGCTCGTGACCATCTTGACGTTGCCGTACGGCGCGACCAGCTTGTCGTACATGTACTGCGGCGAGGTGTTGCCGTACTGCCAGAACGTCTGAGACTGTCCGGCACCGGAGATGTTGCCCACGGCGTCGAAGAAGGAGTGCGTCTGAATGATCACGTTGCTCGTCGGGTTCGCCGCGATGATCTTCGCCGCCCAGTTCACGACCTCGACCCTGGGCCAGAGCTCGAGATTCATGACGAGCCACTTCGAGTTCTCCGCTGTGAAAGTCGAGTAGGTGTTGTCGACCTTTCCCGCTTCGAACTGCCCCGCGAGAGCGCTGTAGTCATCCGCCTGGAAGTAGGCGTTGAACGTCCGGGTGTCCCGCTGGAGCTTCGCGGTATTGGACTCGTCGCGGGCGGCTCCCCCGGGGCCGGTGGCCTGGGTGTCGTGATTGCCGATGCTGAGCTGATAGGGAATGCCTGCGTCGTTGAGCGGCTGCATCGCGTCGCGGGCGATCTGGTACTGCTCGTGCGCGGCGGTGTCCCAGTTCACGACGTCGCCGGTGTGGATGACGAATCTGAGATCGAGTGCGCTGCGGTGCGACACGAGCCAGCGCGACCGTTGGGCGAACAGGTCTCCCTTGCCCGGGAGCACCTCCTGCTGCGTGTCCGGGTACGTGGCAATCGTGAAGTGACCGTCGCCGTCGTCGGCTGCGGGAGCGGCGCCGTACACCGCGAGCTGAATACGGATGCTGTCGGAGACCGCGTCGGCCTGACCGAGCACCACGATCTTGCCCGGCTTCAACCGCGTCAACTCGGCACGCACCGACCCCGGAAGAGAACCCGGCGCCGTCAACAGCACCGGCCCCCCCTGCTTCCCCGCCGCCGCCGCAGCAGACAACGCATCCGGGAAGTTGTAACCGGTCGCGACATACGCCACCGGCACACCCGGCGCGAACGCCGCCGCACTCACCTTCGCCGACGTCTCGAACCGATCCGCACCCGCCACCCGCGACACCGACCCCGAGGTCAGCGACGCCAACTGCGACCGAACACCCTCCGACACCGCATCAGCCTGACCGAGCACCACGATCTTGCCCGGCTTCAACCGCGTCAACTCGGCACGCACCGACCCCGGAAGAGAACCCGGCGCCGTCAACAGCACCGGCCCCCCCTGCTTCTCCGCCGCCGCCGCAGCAGACAACGCATCCGGGAAGTTGTAACCGGTCGCGACATACGCCACCGGCACACCCGGCGCGAACGCCGCCGCACTCACCTTCGCCGACGTCTCGAACCGATCCGCACCCGCCACCCGCGACACCGACCCCGAGGTCAGCGACGCCAACTGCGACCGAACACCCTCCGACACCGCATCAGCCTGACCGAGCACCACGATCTTGCCCGGCTTCAACCGCGTCAACTCGGCACGCACCGACCCCGGAAGAGAACCCGGCGCCGTCAACAGCACCGGCCCCCCCTGCTTCCCCGCCGCCGCCGCAGCAGACAACGCATCCGGGAAGTTGTAACCGGTCGCGACATACGCCACCGGCACACCCGGCGCGAACGCCGCCGCACTCACCTTCGCCGACGTCTCGAACCGATCCGCACCCGCCACCCGCGACACGTTGGCTGAAACGGCCGCCGAGACCGTCAACGCGGCGGGCGTCATCGTGGCGGACGCAGGTCCGGAGATGAGCACGAGCCCCGCTGCGGTCAGCATCGAGACGGCGACGGTGAAGCGACGGGACGCGCGCATGGTAATCTCCCCAGTTTTCGCCGTGCGGTTCGACCGAGGGGGTACGACGATGACGCCGTGAGAGGAGCCGCTGACTGATCGAAGATTACCAGCGGGGACGGACGGCACCCGCCACGCCGGCGCCCCCGTGCGCTCAGAGGTCGGCGTGCAGCTGCCAGACCCGGTCGGCGGCTTCCCGCCACGAGAAGGCGCGTCCCCGGTCCGCGGCCAGCACGCACTGCTTCTCGACACTCGCCGCTGAGCCGAGGGTGTCCGCCAGCGCCGCGCCGAGTGCGTCGGCGTCGTCGTCTCCGCCGCCCGCGAGCACGCCGCCGTCGACGACGATCTCCCGGAGTACTGGGGAATCGGCCGCGATGACCGGCACCCCGACGGCGAACGCCTCGAGCACCCGCCACGGGAACGCGGTGCGCCGCGACGGCGCCAGAAGCGCCAGCGCTCCGCCGAACACGGCCCCGCGGTCCGCCGGTTCGAGCGCGCCGCGCACGTGCACCTGACGCTCCGGGACACCGGCCGCCGAGGCGAGCTCGCGCAGAGCCGGTTCCTCGCCGTCCCGAGCGTCGATCACGACGACGGGCAGGTCCATTCCCGCGCGGGCGACCGCGCGGAACGCCACGTCGAGGGCATCGGATGCCGCGGCTCCGCCCGACACGAGGACGTAGCCGTCGGGCAGGCCGAGGTGCCGCCGGCGGCCCACCTCGTCGGTCGGCACCGCGAAGCCCGACGGCGCGGCCCCCGCGATGACCCGGATGCGGTCGCCGAGCGGCGCCGCCTCCGCCAGCCTGTGCGCGGCCGCGTGCGTCGGGACCACGACGGCGTCCGCGTGCTTGACGGCGCGCTTCAGCATCCCGCGGTGCCAGGCGACCAGCCCGCGCGGGAGCTCCGACGGCGCCTCCCAGGCACGCAGATCCCACAGCGTCACGACGGTCTGGTCGTTGTCGTGCACGCGGTCGTGCTTGACCAGCGGCGCGAGGAGCGACGGCGAGTGGATCATGCCCCCGCCGACGCCGGAGGCCACCCCGAGCTGCCAGGCGCCGACCAGCTCGCGGCGCGGGAGTGACAGCGTGCGGACGGAGGCGAGTCCGGGCACGGCGGTGGCCGCGGCATCCCGATCGGGACTCGACGGCACGATGCCCGCGACCTCGCAGCCTGCGGGCGCAGCCGATACGAGGGCTCGCGTGAGCTCGCGGGAGGCCTCGGCGAGCGTCGGCTCGGTGGGCGCGGCGACCTGGTCGAGCACCACGCGCAGTGTCGCCACCACGCGTCAGCCCCCCGGAGCGGGCGTCGGTGTCGGGGGGTGCAGCGTCTGCTGCATGTACTGCTGGATGAACGCGAAGTCCGGCTCGTACTCGTCCACCAGCGGCGGGCTCAGCTCGACCGTCGTGACGGGCTGCGACTTCGCCTTGAGAGCGAGGTCGACGAGCGTCGGCGCGATCAGCCCCTGGGGCAGGTCGGTCTCGACGATGGCGGTGCCGGCGGCCGCGACATCCTGGAAGCGCGCGAGGACGTTCTGCGGCGTGAACTGCGCAAGGATCGCCTGCTGCAGCTGACGCTGGCGCTTCATGCGGTCGAAGTCGTCGGTCGTGTAGCGCGATCGCGCGTACCACTGGGCGGTGTCGCCGTCCATGTGCTGCGCCCCGGGCTCGATCCACCCCGACGCCCACTCCTCGGCCGACTGGCCGGGGTAGGCGGGACCACCGCCTTCGGGAAGACGCTGCTCGACGGTGACGTCGACGCCGCCGAGCGCATCGACGAGCGCCGCGAAGCCGTGCATGTCGATGAAGACGTAATACGGGATCTGGATGCCGAGGATGCCTTCTGCGGCGTCCTTGGTCGCCTCGACCGCGGGCGTCGAGCCGTTGGCCACCGCGTCGGGGTAGAGCTTGGTGCCGTCCTGGCAGACCTCGACCTCGGTGCGCAGCTGGTTGATTCCGCTGCCCCACCCGCAGCGGGCGTCCGCGTGACCCTTGTGTCCGTCGGGGTACTGGTCCTGCATCGGACCGGGGGCGAAGGGGAAGCCCGGCATGTCGCGCGGGATGCCCGTGATGGTCACCGCGCCCGTGTCCGCGTTGATGGAGACGACGGAGATGCTGTCGTAGCGCATCGAGTCGCGGCCCTCGCCGCTGTCGGCGCCCAGCATGAGGATGTTGTAGTAGCCGTCCGACGGCGGCACCACGGGGGCGGATGCGCCGAAGAGGTCGGCGAACGAGTCGCGCACGGCGCCGGCCACACTCGCGGCGTATGCCGCTCCGCTGGAGGCGCCGACGAGCAGCAGCACCGAGACGACGGCGATGCCGAAGCGGGCGAGCGATCCCGTGCGGACGAGACGGACGAGGCGGAGGGTGTCGATCGTGAGGAAGCCCCACAGCACCGCGTAGCCGATCAGCGCCGCCTGCACGATCGTGAGCGGCAGCCAGCGGAACCAGGCGAGCCAGTCGGGGATCCACGCGCCGACCGCGACGCTGACGCCGACCGCCGGCCAGAGCATCATCGTGACGCCGCCGAGGATGAGGATGACCCACATCGCGAGCGTCGCGCCGAGACCGAAGCGGCCGAGCCGCCGATTGCCGGCGAGCACCTGGGCCGAACCCGGGAGCAGGAAGTTGAGGAGGATCAGCCACCACCCGCGGCGCGTCATGACGGCGCGCGAGGACGCGTCGGGATAGCGCAGGGGACGCTCTTCGAGGAACGAGGAGGACGTGGCGGCCACGCGCGGCGCGGACGTCAGCGGCGGGTGGGTGACGCTCACAGGGACTCCTTGAGGCGGGCGTTCTTCTGCTCGACCTGCGCCTCGAGGTCGGCGGCGTACGCCTCCACCCGGTCGGCGAGGGCGGGGTCGGAGGCTGCGAGGATCCGCACGGCGAGGAGGCCGGCGTTCTTCGCGCCGTTGATGGAGACGGTCGCGACCGGGATGCCGGCGGGCATCTGCACGATACTGAGCAGCGAATCCAGACCGTCGAGCGTCGCGAGCTGCACGGGCACGCCGATGACGGGGAGGGCCGTGACGGACGCGAGCATCCCGGGGAGGTGAGCGGCCCCGCCGGCGCCGGCGATGACGGTGCGGATGCCGCGGCCCCGGGCCTCGCGACCGTACCGGATCAGCTTGTCGGGCGTGCGATGCGCGGAGACGACCTCCACCTCGTGCGGGATGCCGAAGTCCGTGAGCACCTGCGAGGCATCGCTCATGACGCGCCAGTCGGAATCGGAGCCCATCACCACGCCGACCGAAGGCGAGTCGGAGGCGTGCAGCGGCTGATCGTTCTCGGGCGCAGTCACCCGGCAAGGCTAAGCCGGGTCGCTGGAAGAACCCCGCAACGGCACGCACCCGCTCAGCCGTTCCGGGCCGCCGGCGGCGTTTCGCGCGCCGGCTCAGTCCTGGAAGAACGACGCGGCGGCGCGGGCGCGGTAGACGACGTCGTCGAGGTCATCGCCCGTCGCGTTGACGTGCCCCACCTTGCGACCCGGGCGCGGCGCCTTGCCGTAGGTGTGGATCTTCACCTCGGGGCAGTCGTCCATCGCGGCGGCGAAGCGGTCCTCCAGAGATCCGGACGTCGGTCCGCCGAGGATGTTCACCATCGCCGACCACGGCGCCCGCGGCGTCGTGTCGCCCAGCGGCAGGTCGAGGACCGCGCGCAGGTGCTGCTCGAACTGGCCGGTGACCGCGCCGTCCTGCGACCAGTGGCCGCTGTTGTGCGGACGCATCGCCAGCTCGTTCACCAGCACGCGGTCGTCGGTCGTCTCGAAGAGCTCGACCGCCAGCATCCCCTCGACTCCCAGGCCTTCGGCGATCGCGACACCGAGCGCGGCGGTCACCTCGGTCAGCCGCTCCCCGGCGCGAGGGGCGGGTGCGATGACCTCGGCGCACACGCCGTCGCGCTGCACCGTCTCGACGACCGGGTACGTGCGCACCTGACCGGACGGCCGCCGGGCGACCTGCTGCGCCAGCTCGCGGCGGAAGTCGACGAGCTCCTCCACGAGCAGCTCCCCGCCGTGCGCATCCTCGGCGAGCGCCGCGAACCAGTCGTCGGCCTCGGTCGCCGCCGACACGACGCGGACGCCCTTGCCGTCGTAGCCGCCGCGCGGCGTCTTGACGACCGCGCGACCGCCGTGATCGTCGAGGAACCGCTGCAGCTGAGCGGTGCCGGACACGGCCGCCCAGTCCGGCTGCGGCATCCCGAGCTCCGCCAGGCGGGTGCGCATGACGATCTTGTCCTGCGCGTGGCGCAGCGCCGACGGGCCGGGACGCACCGCGACCCCGGCGTCGACGAGCGCGGTCAGCACGTCCTGCGGCACGTGCTCGTGGTCGAACGTGATCACGTCGACGTCGCGCGCGAAGGCGAGCACGACGCCCGCGTCGCGATAGTCACCGACGGCCGTGGCCGCCAGAGCGGCCGACATCCCCTCGTCCTCGGCGAGCACGCGCAGGTCGACGCCGAGCTCGACGGCGGGGGCGATCATCATGCGGGCGAGCTGCCCGCCTCCGACGACTCCGATACGCAGGGTCATGGTGAGGTTCCTTCCGACTCCCCCATCCTCCCGCAACGCCCGCTCTGCGCGCGACGCACCGGCGACGGCGCGGAGCCGGTGCGGATCGGAGGCCGACGACTCAGGAGGGCAGCGGGGGCGGCGGACCGGGATACGCCTGCGAATCGCGGTGCGCCAGGATCTGGTTGACCTCGACCTGGTCGGCCAGCACCTCGTGCACCAGCTGCACGCTGGGGATGTCGGTGAGGCGCATCGGCACGTCGACGCCGTTCGAAAGGGTGAGGGTGCCCGCGCCCCACAGACGCTGGCCGAGACCGCGGCGCTCCTGGATGCTGTAGCCCCGCACATGGGACAGCTCGCGCGAATGGCGCCCGAAGATCCCCGAGCGCTCGATGACCCTGCGGGTCGTCACGGTGAAGGTGTGCCCTGCCCAGGACAGGAACGGCAGCACGACCAGCAGCAGCACGACGAGGCCCGCCGCAGCCAGCAGCATCCAGTCCTCGAACGGGGCGGGGAGGTTGCCGAGGAAGTAGCCGACCGCGCCCGCCACGGCGATCAGGACGATCGCGCACCAGACCAGTCGCCGGGCATGACGGCGGAAGCGCGCGATGCGCAGCTCCGGGGTCGGCGCTCCCGGCGCGGGCATCTGTGGACGCCCCGCATACGGCGTCGGCTGAGTCACCCCTCCATCATGGGCCCGGGCGTCGAGCAGACCCGTCCCCCACGCCACGGAACGCCACGGAACGATGCGAACCGTCGTGAAGCGGCCGGTGTCAGCGAACGTGGACGACGTCGCCCGCGGCGACCGCCGTCTCGTCTCCGTCCACGTCGACCACGAGGCGCCCGTCGCCGTCGATGCGCACGGCGCGTCCCTCCAGCGACGAGCCGTCCGGCAGAGCGACCCGCACATCGGACCCGACGGTGGTACAGAGCGTCGAGATCTCCGCATGGACTCCGGATGCCGCGGCATCCCCTCCCGCGGAGGCGAGAGCCGAGAGCTGCTCGTCGAGGGCGCGGAGGTAGTCCGCCAGCAGGCGGTCCTCGTCGACGTCCAGCCCGACGGCGGCGAAGGAGGTCGCCGTCTCGACCGGCAGGTCGACGGCCGTCATCGTCGTGTTCACGCCGGAGCCGATGACGACGATGTCGGGGTGCGCGTTGACGGCCTCGGCCAGGATGCCGCTGACCTTCGCGCCGTCCAGCAGCACGTCGTTCGGCCATTTCAGGCCGGCGGAGTGGCTGGTGCCGCGCAGCTGGGCGGCGACCGCGCGCGTCATCGCCGCACCGGCGATCAGCGGGATCCACCCCCGGGCGGCGACCGGCAGCGCATCAACCCGCACCGCGACCGAGACGGCGAGCGCGGTCTCGGGCGGAGCGGTCCAGCTGCGGTCCAGGCGCCCCCGGCCGGCACGCTGGTCCCGGGTCAGCAGCAGCGAGAGGTGCGGCCACGCGTCGGCGTCGGCGGTGACGGCTGCGACCACGTCGGCGTTGGTGGAGTCGGTGCGCTCGGTGACCTGGACGCGGGGGCTGACGGCGGCTGCGAGGGGGTACCCCTCGGAGGGGATCGGCATGCCCACACCCTATGGCGAGACCGTTGGACGCGGCATCCGATGAACACATTCCACAGTGGATGTCGCGGCCCCTTGTACGCACTCTCCAACCGGCCCGCGGGCCTGCTCGCTAGGGTGGAATCCGTGACCGATCAGCCCGACCTCTTCACCACCGCCGGAAAGATCGCCGACCTCAGGGAGCGCTACGCCGACGCCGTCGTGCGCGCCGAGGAGAGCGCTCAGGCCAAGCAGCACGCGAAGGGCAAGGGAACGGCGCGCGAGCGCATCGTCCAGCTCGTCGACCCCGGCAGCTTCGTCGAGCTCGACGAGTACGTGCGCCACCGCACCACCGCCTTCGGCATGGACCGCTCCCGCCCCTACGGCGACTCGGTGGTCACGGGCGTCGGCACCATCCACGGGCGCACGGTGGCGGTCTACTCGCAGGACTTCTCGACCTTCGGCGGCTCGCTCGGCGAGGTCGCCGGCGACAAGATCATCAAGGTCATGGAGTTCGCCCTCCGCGGCGGGATGCCCTGCATCGGCATCCTCGACTCCGGCGGAGCCCGCATCCAGGAGGGTGTGGTCGCGCTCGGCAAGTACGGCGAGATCTTCCGCCTGAACACGCAGGCGTCCGGCGTCATCCCGCAGATCTCGATCATCATGGGACCCGCCGCCGGTGGGGCCGTCTACTCCCCCGCCCTCACCGACTTCGTGATCATGGTCGACAAGACCAGCCAGATGTTCGTCACCGGCCCCGACGTCATCAAGACGGTCACCGGCGAGGACGTCGGCATGGAGGAGCTGGGCGGCGCCTACACGCACAACACCCGCTCCGGCGTCGCGCACTACCTCGCGGAGGACGAGGAGGACGCGCTCGACTACGCACGCACCCTCGTCGGCTTCCTCCCCGACAACAACATGGCCGAGCTCCCGGTCTACGAGTCGGCATTCGAGTTCGAGACGACCGACGCCGACCGCACGCTGAACACGCTGATCCCGGATTCGCCGAACCAGCCGTACGACATCCACACGGTCATCTCGCACATCGTCGACCAGGGCGACTTCCTCGAGGTGCAGCCTCTCTTCGCGCCGAACATCGTCATCGGCTTCGGCCGCGTCGAGGGCCGCACGGTCGGCATCATCGCGAATCAGCCGTCGCAGATGGCCGGCACGCTCAACATCCAGGCGGGCGAGAAGGCCAGCCGCTTCGTGCGGTTCTGCGACGCGTTCTCGGTGCCGATCCTCACCCTCGTCGACGTGCCGGGCTACCTGCCGGGCACCGACCAGGAGTGGGAGGGCGTCATCCGTCGCGGCGCCAAGCTGCTCTACGCCTACGCCGAGGCGACGGTGCCCCTGGTCACGGTCATCCTGCGCAAGGCGTACGGCGGCGCGTACATCGTGATGGGCTCCAAGCAGCTCGGCGCCGACATCAACCTCGCGTGGCCGACTGCCGAGATCGCCGTCATGGGCGGTCAGGGCGCGGTGAACATCCTCTACCGCGGCGAGATCCGGAAGGCCGAGGAGGCCGGCGAGGACGTCGCGGCCGTCCGCACGCGCCTGGCGAACCAGTACACCTACGACGTCGCCTCGCCGTTCCTCGCGGCCGAGCGCGGCGAGCTGGACGGCATCATCGAGCCCGCGCAGACGCGCGTCTCAATCGCCAAGGCCCTGCGCGCCCTCCGCGGCAAGCGTGCGAGCCTGCCGCCGAAGAAGCACGGGAACATCCCGCTGTGATCGAGGACGAGGGATCGGATGCTGCGGCCACAGCGGACGCGATCGTGCCGCTGTCGATCGACGTCCGGCGCGGCAGTCCGTCGCCGGAGGAGCTCGCCGCACTCGTGGCGGTCGTGAGCGAGGCCTACGCGATGGAGGCTGCCGCGGCGACGGCGTCGGACGCCGCATCGGGAGACGCTTGGAGGGCCTCACAGCGCGGGCTCCGCGCCCCGCTGCGACGCGACGTCGGATGGGCTCGCAGCGGCTGGTGACGCGTCGCCGTCGTTGGCGGCGGTGTCCCCCAAAATACCTACAGACGCACCCTCAGGCGTCGACACATACTTATGGAGCTGGAACGCCTCTGGCGTTCGGCCGGTCCGCTCGACTGCAGGGTAGTCGGGCCCGGGCTCGGCCAGTGCGAACGGTTTTCGGGTAACCGTTCGCTAGGCGAGGGGCGGGCGGCTTCGCCGCCCCTCGCCTCCTCCCACTCCGCTGACGTCTCGCGGACGAGATCGGTCAGCGCGCGCGTCTTCACGGAGCGCGCGCCGCGGTCGTCATCGCGGAGTGCGCCGCCGTCGTGACGTGCGGGTGCGCATCGCGGCCCTCCTGTACGAGAGGCCGTGCGGCGCCGCCCCTGTCAGCGGGCGCGGGCGTGACGCAGCTGCACGATCGACAGCGCCGTGATGGCGATGCCGGCCACGAGCATGACCCAGCCCAGCACGGGCTCATTGCTCCAGCCGACGCCCCAGACCCCGACCCCCACCATGACCACGGACAGCACCAGCCCGTACGTGAGGTAGACGAGGTAGCGGCCCTGGCTCATCTGCGGTCGTGTCTCCATGACGGAAACCTAGCGATCCTCGGTCGAGGGCGACGCAGAGCGGGCGCCCTTCGTCGCCATGCCGTCGCTCGACGACCGCCGCACGCGCTGGCGGTCGTCAGGCCCCCGGGACGGGGTGCATGATCTCCTGCCACAGCTCGACGTCCTCGGACCCGCCGTCGGCGGAGCGGCCCACGACCGTGACCGCGATGCTCTCGTGCGGCGAGGTCCGGATGATGACGCGATCCGACCTCGATGTGCGCAGCGTCTCGGCGAGCTCGCGGCGGATGAGCTCGAGGGACGCCTCCGGAGCATCGTCCAGTCCGCCTTCGTCGAGCACCGTGACCGTCGCGCCCCGTCGGCGTGCCGCGTCGATGCCGTCGCGCACCGCGTCGTCGAGCAGGCGGGGGCCGCGCAGCTCGTCACGGAGGCGTCCCTCGGCGATGCGCGCCTCCAGCCGCTCCTCCTCGCTGAGGTGACCGCCCGACGCGACCGCCTCGGTCAGCACGGGACCGGCGACGGCGAGCGCCCGCTGCACCTGCACCCGTCGCTCGCGCTGTCGCACGGTCTGGGAGGCCTGCCATCCGGAGGTGGCGCGCTGCAGCGTCGTCAGGCGACGGGTGTCACGCGCGGCGCGGTCGAGGGAGAGGACCATGAGCTGCGCGACGACCACCCAGATGTACGACCCGATCAGCCCCTTCAACCACGGCTGAACGGGCCCCATCCACGCCATGACTCCCACAGTCAGGATGATCATGCCGGTCCAGGCGACCCAGGGGCGACGCCGCGACATCACGATGGTCATGATGGCGCCGACGCCACCAAGGATCCACGTGTAGTACGACGCGAGGCGCTCGTCCGGTCCGACGGCGAAGGCCATCGCCGTCGGCAGGATGGCCGCCGTCGCGAGCGCCAGCGCGCACGCCCACGGATGTAGAGCGTCGCCGCCGCTCCCGGCCTCCGTCTCCGTCTCCGTCTCCTCGGCCATTGTGGCCGTCGGAGCCCTCCACAGCAGGCAGAGAAGCGCGGTGGCGAGGAAGAGAGTCAGGGCGGCGAGGGCGAGCGAGTTCGGCGGCGTGGGGGCGCCCACCCACCACAGGGCGCGCAGGGCGAAGTAGGCGATGAAGGCGACACCCAGGCCGACGAGGACGGAACGGACGCTTCTCATTGCTCCGGATGTCCCCACTCGAGCGTGATGGTGGTGCCGGATGCGTCGGAGACGATGTCCGTCGACCCGCCGATCGCGGCTACGCGGGCGATGATGGACGCGCGGATGCCGAGGCGGTCGTCGGGCACCTTTGCGAAGTCGAAACCGGCGCCGGTGTCGCGGACGGCGATGCGCACCACCGCGGGCGTGTCCGTCGCCGACACCGAGACGGAGAGTCCGCGCCCCCCCGCGTGCTGGACGGCGTTGGCGACGCCCTGGGTGGCCGCGAGCGCGAGGGCGCGCGCCACGCGTCCCGGGATGGGCGGCGCCGCCGGGGCGATGGAGCGTGCGACCGCGAGGCGCACGCCGAGCTCGCTTGCCTCCCGCTCGATGTCGTCCGCGACCGAGTCGATCGGACGCGGAGCATCGCTGCCCTCGCCGGAGTCCTGCTCGGCGTTGGCGAGGCGGGTGAGCGCCTCGCGCGACATCGCCGCGGCCAGCGTCCGCTCTCGCGGCGTCGTCGCGCGCTCGACGGCGATGAGCGCCGCCAGCACGCTGTCGTGCATGAGCGCGGCGACCGCGAACCGCTCCTGCTCGGAGGCGGCGGAGGCCGCGGCATCCGCGTAGGCGTCGACCGCGCGAGCCCGCGTGCCGTCGACGTTCGACGCGAGTGAGCGGAACACCCACCCGAGCGCCATCAGCACGCCACCGAGCATCAGCGTGAAGGAGACATCGAGCGCCAGGTCCACCGTGAAGGCGCTGTCGAAGTCGACCTGGATCAGGCGGACGAGGCCCCAGAGCAGCGGGATCGCGATGGTCCATGCGAGCTGGAGGGCCAGCGGGAATGCGAGGACCGCGGCGAGCGTCGAGATGTTGACGAAGAGGTAGATCCAGGGAACCGTGCCCGGCGTCGGCATGGAGCCGGCGGCCGCCAGCGGCCAGAGAACCAGGGCGATGACGTAGGCGACAGCGAAGACTCCTGCCGCCGTGCGCACGAACCGGCCGAAGAGGCAGGCGGCGATCATCGCAGCCAAGGGCAGGAACGTCAGCAGGAGGAGGGGAAGCTTCCACTCAGGCTGCTCTTCCGCACTGCTGAAGACTCCGGCGACGGCTTGCCCGCCCAGGATCGTGGAGCCGAGCGCGGCGGCGTAGCCGATGATGCGCTCGATGCGCTGCCGGGTGAACGACCCGAGCCCCACGGTGGTGTCGCGGGTCTGGGAGATGTGCCCCCAGGCCTCGTCGAGGACGGCGCGGTCGGTGTCAGCCGCCACTGCTGTCCTCCGGCGACACGATGCCGTCCTCCATGGCGCGGCGCAGCAGGTCGACCTTCGTCGGAGCCGGGCGGCCGACCTCGACGTACTTCAGCCGGACGCGGGTGATGTTCTCCTTGGCGGTGGAGTACGCGACGCCGAGCCGATCGGCGACCACCTTCAGCGGAAGCCCGGCGGCGTACAGCCGGAGCACCTCCCGTTCGCGTGCCGACAGCTGGGCGTCCGCGAACTCCCGGTCGCCCTCGACGGCGCTGGCCCACTCGACGTTGTCGAGCAGCTCGCCCTGCGCCACCGTGCGGATGGCCGCGGCGACATCGCCGATGGGCGAGGACTTGCTCACCACGCCCGCCGCCCCCGCGGCGATCGCTTCGCGCACCGCGGCGGGGCGGTCGGCGATGGAGTGGATGATGACGCTCGATCCCTCGGCCACAAGGCGGCTGACGTTCTCGGTGACGGTGGAGCCGTCGCCGAGGGTGAGGTCCAGCACCACGACGTCGGCGGGGCGGGACCGCGTGGACTCGCGCCACTCGACGTACTCCGCCACACCGGCGCCGGAGAAGACGACGTCGTTGCCCGATCGTGCGCATGCGGCCTCGAGCCCGAGCCGCACGGACTCGTGGTCGTCGATCAGCGCCACCCGTGTCATCGGGCCAGCCTAGAGGGCGTGAGGGCGGCGACCGCCTCGACATGGTGCGAGTGCGGGAAGAGGTCGATGGCGCGCACGGCTCCGTCCACGACGTACCCCCGGTCGGCGAACGTCGCGAGGTCGCGGGCCAGCGCGACCGGGTCGCAGGCGACGTAGACGATGCGGGCCGGGTCGAGCTCGGCGATCGCCTCGACGACATCCGCTCCCGCACCCGCCCGCGGCGGGTCGAGCACGACCACTCCGCGCGTCAGACGCGAGCGCTCCGCCGCCGACGCGTCCGCGAGGAGTCGCTGGAGGTAGCGGTCCACGCGGGCGGTCTCGGCGCGGGCGCCGACCCAGTCGGCCAGGTTCTCGCCGGCGTGCTCCGTGGCCCGGGCGTCGGACTCGACCGATGTGACCCGGGTTCCCGGGCCGCCGGCATCCCCGATCGCGGCGGCGAGCATGCCGACGCCGCCGTAGAGGTCCAGGTGTGCGGCATCGCCGTCGACGGTGCCGGCGAGCGCGTCCGTCACGGCGCGGGTGAGGGAGGACGCCGACAGGCGGTGCACCTGCCAGAAGCCGGCCGCGTCGACGCGGAACTCGCGGTCGCCCACCCGCTCGATGACGACCTCGCGCGCTGAGCGCTCGTCCGCGGGACGCGCGGTGGGACGCCGACGTCCGCGCACCGGACGGTCGGAGTCGGGGCGGGCGACGGTGCGCACCCTGCCGTCGGCGGGCTGCACGAAGTCGATGCGACCCCGGGTGCCGGAGATGTGCCGCGCGGCCTCCTCGATGGCCGCGGTGGCCAGCGGCTGGTCCTCGACGGGCACCACCCGGTGGCTGCGGGCGGCGTACGGTCCGATGCGCCCGTCGGCGTCGACGTGCAGGCTGACGCGGGTCCGCCACCGCGTGGCATCTGGAGACTCCTGAGCCACGACGGCACCCTCGGCGTCGACGACCGGCAGGGCCCCCTCCATCGTCGCGGGCACGTCCACCCGGCCGATGCGGGTGAGTGCGTCCTGCAGCACCTCGAGCTTCAGCGTCCGCTGGTGATCGAGCGCGATGTGTCCGAAGTCCGCACCCCCCGGGCGATCCTCCGGCGGAACGCCGATGTCGGCCTGACGCCACACGTGCGCGCGACGGTGGGGCGAGGCATCCAGGACCTCGAGGGCCTCGGCGCGCCAGAATGACGCCTTGCCCACGTCCGTCAGGCGTGCACGGATGCGCTCCCCCGGGATCGCGTCCGGCACGAACACGACGCGGCCGCGCCCCTGGTCGGCGTCCCCTACCGGCAGCCGGGCGATGAAGACGCCGCCGTGGGCGACATCGGTGATGTCGAGGTCAAGAACGTCTCCGCTGTCCACGGGTCCGAGCATCCCACACCCCGCCCACCGGTCGACCCGGTGGGCGACGGTAGCGTGGCCGCATGCGCGTCTGCCTGGCCTCCACCTCCCCCGCCCGACTGATGCTGCTGAGGCAGGCCGGCATCGAGCCGGAGACGATGTCGCCGCTCGTCGACGAGGAGGCGGTCATCGCCGAGGTCGAGGCCGCCTCGGGCCGGCTCGACCCCGACGCGCACGTGCTGCTGCTCGCGGAGCGGAAGGCGGAGGATGTCGCGGCCCGCCTCGCCGCGGACGATCCGGGCTTCGACGGCATCGTCATCGGGGGCGACTCGATGTTCGCGCTCGGCGACGAGATCCTCGGCAAGCCGCTCCTGCCGGACGTCGCCGTCGCGCGGTGGACGGACATGCGCGGACGCACCGGCGTGCTGCATTCCGGACACAGCGTGATCCGGCTCACTCCGGGGGCGGCTCCCACGCGCGCACATGCGGTGGCCGCGGCATCCGTCTCCTTCGCCGCCGACGTCACCGACGACGAGATCGCCGCGTACGTCGCCACCGGCGAGCCGCTGCAGGTCGCCGGAGCCTTCACGGTCGACAGCCTCGGCGGCGCGTTCATCGAGCGCGTCGAGGGCGATCCGTCCACGGTCGTCGGGATGTCGCTGTCCACGCTCCGGCGCCTGGTGCGCGAGCTCGGCGTGGACTGGCCGGCCCTGTGGAACCGGATCTGAGAGGCGCGCCGACGTTGTCGTAGGAATCCCACGTTTCTCGTCGGTTCTTGTAGGAACCGCTCAAAAACGTTCCGGACGGGGTCGATAGGCTGACATCCATGCCTGAGATCGCCAAGGTGCTCATCGCGAACCGCGGCGAGATCGCCGTTCGTGTCATCCGCGCCGCGAGGGACTCCGGACGCGCGTCCGTGGCCGTCTACGCCGACCAGGACCGCGACGCGATGCACACACGGCTCGCGGACGAGTCGTACGCCCTCGAGGGGTCGACCAGCGCAGAGACCTACCTCTCGATCGACAAGATCCTCTCCGTCGCCCGGCGCTCCGGCGCCGACGCGGTGCACCCGGGCTACGGCTTCCTCGCTGAGAACGCCGACTTCGCTCGCGCGGTCATCGCCGCCGGCCTGACTTGGATCGGGCCCTCGCCCGAGGCCATCGAGGCGCTCGGCGACAAGGTCACCGCCCGTCACGTCGCCGAGAAGGTGGGCGCGCCGCTCGCCCCGGGCACCCCTGGTCCCGTCGACGGCGCCGACGAGGTCGTGGCCTTCGCCGAGGAGTTCGGCCTGCCGATCGCCATCAAGGCCGCCTACGGCGGCGGCGGACGCGGTCTCAAGGTGGCGCGCACCATCGAGGAGATCCCCGAGCTGTTCGAGTCGGCGACCCGCGAGGCGATCGCCGCCTTCGGCCGCGGCGAGTGCTTCGTCGAGAAGTACCTCGACAAGCCGCGTCACGTCGAGACCCAGTGCCTGGCGGATGCCGCGGGCACGGTCGTCGTCGTGTCCACCCGCGACTGCTCGCTGCAGCGCCGCCACCAGAAGCTCGTCGAGGAGGCGCCCGCCCCGTTCCTCACCGAGGAGCAGAACCGACTCCTCTACGAGTCGTCGAAGGCCATCCTGAAGGAGGTCGGCTACGTCGGCGCGGGAACGTGCGAATTCCTCATCGGCGCCGACGGCACCGTGTCGTTCCTCGAGGTCAACACGCGCCTGCAGGTCGAGCACCCCGTCTCCGAGGAGGTGACGGGCATCGACCTCGTGCGCGAGCAGTTCCGCATCGCCGAGGGCGGCACGCTCGACTACGACGACCCCGAGCCGGTCGGACACTCCATCGAGTTCCGCATCAACGGCGAGGACCCGGGGCGCGGCTTCCTTCCGCAGCCCGGCACCATCAACGTGTTCAAGACCTTCGGCGGCCCCGGCGTGCGTCTGGACTCGGGCGTCACCGCCGGCGACAGCGTCAGCGGTGCCTTTGACTCCCTGCTCGGCAAGATCATCGTCAGCGGCCGTGACCGCGCGGAGGCGCTGGAGCGCTCCCGCCGTGCACTCGACGAGTTCGAGGTCTCGGGCATGCCCACCGTGCTGCCCTTCCACCGCAAGGTCGTCAGCGACCCCGCCTTCACGGCCGAGGACGGCCGGTTCGGGGTGTTCACCCGCTGGATCGAGACCGAGTTCGTCAACGACATCCCGCCGTGGGACGGTGAGGCCGGAGTCCCGAAGGCCGACGAGACACGTCACACCGTCGTCGTGGAGGTCTCGGGCAAGCGTCTCGAGGTCAGCCTTCCCGACCGCATTGTGGCCGCGCCCTCGGCCGTCGGCCGCCCCGCGGCGGTCCCGCCGTCGCGCCGCTCGCACGCGACGACCGTCATGGCCGGCGCCTCGGGAGACGCCGTCGCGTCGCCGATGCAGGCCACCGTCGTGAAGCTCGCCGTCGAGGAGGGCCAGCAGGTCGTCAAGGGCGACCTCGTCGTCGTGCTCGAGGCCATGAAGATGGAGCAGCCGATCCAGGCCCACAAGGACGGCGTCGTCGGCGCCGTCAACGCGACGCCCGGCGCCACCGTGTCCGCAGGGCACGCGCTCCTGACGATCTCCTAGCCGTCCGCCGGCGGGCGATCCGCCGCGACCGACCGCGTCGGCGACCCCGCGGCCGCAGGCTCACGGACGCCGACCGGTTCAGCCGCGGGCGGCGTCCGAGTGGTCGACGGAGTGCATCGAGCGCATCGCGTCGGTGATGCTGCCGGTGAGGGACGGGTACACCGCGAACACGCGCGACACTTGATCCACCGTCATCCGTCGCTCCACGGCGATGCCGAGCGGGTAGATGAGCTCCGAGGCGCGGGGGGCGACGATGACACCGCCGATGACGGTGCCGCTGCCCTTGCGCGCGATCACCTTCACGAAGCCGTCGCGGATGCCCATCATCTTCGCGCGCGGGTTGGCCGCGAGCGGCAGCTTCTTCACGACACCGTCGATGAGGCCGTCCTCGATGTCCTTCTCCTGCCAGCCCACGGTGGCGATCTCGGGGGCGGTGAAGATGTTCGACGCGATCCGGCGGCGCTCCAGCGGGATGACCACGTCGCCGAGCGCGTGGAACACCGCCGTGCGACCCTGCATCGAGGCGACCGAAGCGAGCGGGACGAATGTGGTGCAGTCGCCGGCGGCGTACACGTTGGGCACGGAGGTGCGCGCGACGCGGTTGACCTGGATGTGACCGGAGTCGGTCATCTGCACGCCCGCCTCCTCGAGTCCCAGGCCGGCGGTGTTGGGGATGGAGCCGACCGCGAGCAGGCAGTGGCTGCCCTCGACGACCTGGCCGCCGGACAACGTCACGGTCACTCCGTCGCCGGTGTTGACGACCGACTCGGCGCGGGACTTCGACAGGACGGTCATGCCGCCGCGCTTGAAGACCTTCTCGAGCACCGCCGCGGCGTCCTTGTCCTCGCCCGGGAGCACCTGGTCACGGCTGGAGATCAGCGTGACCTTCGCGCCGAGGTTCATGTACGCCGAGGCGAACTCGGCACCCGTCACGCCCGAGCCCACGACGATGAGGTGCGCCGGCAGCGCCTTCATGTCGTACAGCTGGGTCCACGTGAAGATGCGCTGGCCGTCGGGGCGGGCCGAGGGCAGCTCGCGGGGCGACGATCCCGTCGCGATGACCAGGGTGTCCGCCTCGACGCGGTCGAAGTCGGTGCCGTCGGGGCCGGTCGAGACGATGACGCCGCGATCGCTGTCCAGTCGGCCATGACCGGAGATGATGCGCACCCCCGCCTCGACGAGCGAGGCGCGCATGTCGTCGGACTGCTGGCGCGCCAGCGAGAGCAGGCGCTTGTTGACGGCGGCGAGGTTGATGGCGATCTCGGGGCGCAGCGGGCGCCCGTCATCGCCCTTCGCGAAGAACTGCACGCCGAGGTCGGTCGCCTCGGAAACGGCGACGGCGGCATCCGCGGTGGCGATGAGCGACTTCGACGGGACCACGTCGGTGATGACCGCGGATCCGCCGATGCCGACCCGCTCGATCAGGGTCACGTCGGCCCCGAGCTGCGCCCCCGCGATCGCCGCCTCGTATCCCCCCGGTCCGCCGCCGATGATGGCGACGCTCTGGCTGCTCTCGAAGCTCAACGACATGTCTCCCATTCTCCCCTGCCGGGGCGGACCACCGCACATCGCGGGGCCGGACGAGGCGCAGGATGCTGCGGGCCGGGCGGGCTGCGGCATCCGTCTCCTGGCCTCGCCGACGCCGTGTTCCTAGAGTGGGGTCCATGTCACACGACCCCCACCCCCTTGACGACCCCGCCGCCGACCCGTTCGCCGTCGCCGCCGACGCCGCCGCGGACATCGCCCGCCTGACCGGCGTGGAGCGCCATGACATCGCCCTCACGCTCGGCAGCGGCTGGGGACGCGCCGCAGAGCTCATCGGCGAGACGGTCGCCACCATCCCGGCCACCGAGGTCGCCGGCTTCAGCGCGCCGGCGCTGGCCGGACACGTGGGCTCGCTCCGCAGCATCCTGACGCCGTCCGGCCGCCGCGTGCTGGTCATCGGCGCGCGCACGCACTACTACGAGGGACACGGCGTGCGCCGGGTCGTCCATAGCGTGCGGACCGCCGCGGCCACCGGCGCCACGATCATGGTGCTCACCAACGGCGCGGGCGGCATCCGGGAGACGTGGACCCCCGGGCAGCCGGTGCTCATCAGCGACCACATCAACCTGACCGCCGACTCCCCGCTCGAAGGCGCCACCTTCATCGACCTGACCGACCTCTACTCGTCGCGCCTGCGCGCGATCGCCCGCGAGGTCGACCCGACGCTCGACGAGGGCGTCTACACGCAGTTCCGCGGCCCGCACTACGAGACGCCGGCCGAGGTGCAGATGGCCAAGGCGATCGGAGGCCACATCGTCGGCATGTCCACGGCTCTCGAGGCGATCGCCGCGCGACAGGCCGGCATGGAGGTCCTCGGCTTCTCGCTCATCACAAATCTCGCCGCCGGCATCCAGAAGACGCCGCTGAGCCACGAGGAGGTGCTCGAGGCCGGACGCACCGCCGAGCCCGTCATCTCCGACCTGCTGGCCCGCGTGATCGGCCGCCTGTGAGCGAGGACGCAGTCGCCGCCGCCGATGCCGATCGGCAGGATCCCGCGCCCGAGCACGTGGAGGTGCCGGGCGACGGCTCGGTCCTGGATCGCGCACGGGCCTGGCTCGCGCAGGACCCCGATCCCGACACCCGCGACGAGCTGACCGACCTGCTCGAGCGCACCGGGAACGGGGATGCCGCGGCATCCGCCGATCTGGACGACCGCTTCTCCGCGCGCCTGGCGTTCGGCACGGCCGGCCTTCGCGGGAAGCTGGGCGCCGGCAGCAATCGCATGAACCGGGTGCTCGTCGCCCAGGCCGCCGCCGGACTCGCGGCGTACGTCCGCGGCCGGTCGGACGCGGAGACCCCGAGCGTCGTCATCGGCTACGACGGGCGGCGCAACTCCGACGTCTTCGCCCGCGATTCGGCGGAGATCTTCGCCGGCGCGGGTCTGCGCGCGATCCTCCTCCCGCGCCTGCTCCCCACCCCCGTCCTCGCCTTCGCCGTCCGGCACCTCGGCGCCGACGCCGGCGTGATGGTCACCGCCAGCCACAATCCGCCGAACGACAACGGCTACAAGGTCTACCTCGGCGGCCCCGACGACGGCTCGCAGATCGTCGCCCCCGCCGACGCGGAGATCGCCGCGCGCATCCAGGAGGTCGCCGACAGCGGCACCGTGGGCGAGCTGCCCCGCTCGCTCGGCTTCGAGATCGCGCCCGAGTCGGTCGTCGACGCGTACGTCGAGGCCACCGCCGCGGTCGCTCCGGCGCCCGAGGGCGCCGCGGGCCTGACGTGGGTCTACACGGCCATGCACGGCGTGGGGTGGGAGACGTTCGCGCGGATCCTGGACGCCGCGGGCTACCCGCACCCGACGGTGGTCGACGCCCAGATCTCGCCCGACGGCAGATTCCCGACGGTCTCGTTCCCCAATCCGGAAGAGCCGGGTGCGATGGACCTCTCCTTCGAGACGGCCCGTGCGGCGGGCGCCGAGCTCGTCATCGCGAACGACCCCGACGCCGACCGCCTCGCCGTCGCGATCCCGGACGACACCTCGGATGGCGGCTGGCGGCGGCTCACCGGCAACGAGGTCGGCCTGCTCCTCGGCGCCCGCGCCGCGCGGCGGGCCGAGGGCACGCACGCATCGCTCGCCTCGTCGCTCGTGTCCTCCCCCGGCCTGCAGACCGTCGCCGAGCATCACGGCCTCGACTTCCACGCGACCCTGACGGGCTTCAAGTGGATCTCGCGTGCGCCGGGCATGGTCTACGGCTTCGAGGAGGCCCTCGGGTACCTCGTGAACCCCGAGACCGTGCGCGACAAGGACGGGATCTCCGCCGCGGTGGCGCTCCTCGGTCTGGCCGCGGAGGCCCGCGGACGCGGCGCCGGCGTCGGCGACCTGCTGCGGGAGTTCGCCGAGACCTACGGCTTCTTCGACAGCGACCAGATCTCGGTGCGCGTCGAGGACGTCTCGGTGATCGCCCGGATCATGGCCGCGCTGCGAGATCGGCACCCCGAGCGCATCGGCGAGGTCGATGTCGACCGCGTCGACGACCTGCTCGACGGCTTCGCGGACCTTCCCCCCGGCGACGTGCTGCGCCTGTGGCTCTCCGACGGCTCGCGCGTGATCGTCCGTCCGAGCGGCACGGAGCCCAAGCTCAAGCTCTACCTCGACGTGCGCGGCGACTCGGTCGACGACGCCCGCGCACGCATCACCGCGCTGGCCGCCGGCGCGCGGGCGCTGCTGGCCGACCTGAGCTGACGCCGGGCCGCGGCAGCCGTCCGGAGCGACGGATGCCGCGGCCTAGGCTCGACGCGTGGAACTCATCACGCCGGTCACCCTCGAGAACGCCCACGTCCGGCTGGAGCCGCTGAGCATGGAGCACGCCGACGATCTCGCTGCGGCCTGCGAGGGCCTGGAGTACGCCTGGTACACCTCCGTCCCCCGGCCCGACGGGGTCGCCGAGGAGATCGCGATGCGCCTCGAACTGCGCGACCAGGGCACCATGAACCCGTGGGCCGTGCGCCGGGTCGCGACGGGGAAGGTGGTCGGGATGACGACGTTCTGCGGCATCGATCAGCCGAACCGCCACGTCGAGGTCGGCTACACCTGGCTCGGCCGCGACGTGCAGGGCACCGAGGTGAATCCGGCGATGAAGCTCCTGTCCCTCGGGCACGCCTTCGAGGCGTGCGAGGCCATCGCGGTCGAGCTTCGCACGCACTGGCACAACCGGCAGTCGCGCGCGGCGATCGCGCGTCTCGGCGCGAAGCAGGACGGCGTGCTGCGCAGCCATCGCCTCGGGCCGGACGGCACTCTGCGCGACACGGTGGTCTTCTCGATCATCGCGGCGGAGTGGCCGGCCGTGCGCCTGGGGCTGTCGGAGCGGCTGCGCGGTCGCTGAGCCGGCGGCTCAGCCGTCGATGACGGCGACGAGCTCGTCCAGGAAGCCGGCGAAGTCCGTCGCGCGCCGCACGATCCGCTGCACGCTCTCGCGCTCGGAGAAGACCTCGACGAACTGCTCGAAGACCGTCTGGAAGGCTTCGCGGTCGGTCTCGGAGAACGCGACCAGCGCGACGACCTGCACCCTGCCTTCGCCCCAGGGGATCGACGGATCCGCGATGCCGATTGCGATCTCCGTGCGCGTGGCCGTCATCCCCATGGCATGCGGGACGGCGAGCGCCTCGGTGAAGGCCGTCGAGGAGAGCTGCTCGCGCTGGAGGGTGCGTTCGACGTAGTCGTCGTCGATCACCCCGCGGGCGACCAGCAGCGAGCCGAGACGCCGGATCGCGGCATCCTCCCCCGGCTCCAGACCGTGCACGAACGCGTGCGGGTCGAAGTAGCGCTCGAGCTCCGTCCGGAGCCTCGCGAGCCTCCGCGCCCGGCGGATGCGGCCGGCGGCGGCCTGCACCCGTTCGACGTCCGACTCGGTGAGGAACGGCTGGATGCGCACGATGCGGTCGCCGGTGACGGCGGGGTCGATCGTCGTGAGCACGAGGTCGGTGTCGATCGAGTCCCAATCCGGGTCCACCCGCGTCTCGACGCCGGTGACCTCGATCGCCTGGCCCAGCGAGCGGTCGACCGACGAGCGGAGGAGCTCGTGCAGCTCGTAGTAGCCCGGGCACACGATCGTCGCGGTGAGGAGCTGATCCGCCTGCCTGCTGCGCTCCAGCCGGCCGCCGACGTGCATGGCGATGTAGGCGATCTCGTCGTCCAGCAGCGGAATGCCGAGGCTCTCGTTCAGACCGCTGGCGATGTAGACCGCCACCTCGAAGATCATCGGGTACGTCGACTTCAGCGAGCGCGTCAGCGGGTTGCGCGACCACGCCTGCTCGCGGGAGCGGTGCAGGAGGTTCTGCACGTGCAGGGCGAGGCGAAGGATGAAGTCCTCGTGGGCGATGTCGACGAGGAACTGTCCCGCAGCGCGCTCGACGACCTCGCGGACTGCCTTCTCCACGTCGGGCTCAAGCCGGGCGCGGGCGTCGTCGACGGGGTCGCCGGCGCCGGGAGCGACCACGCGCGTGAGCACCAGCGTCGCGAGGTGCTGGCGGTCGCCGGGGCCGAGCTCGACGCCGAGGTGGCGGACGGCGAGGCGGGCGATGATCTCCCCCACCTCGCTCTGCGCGGGGCGCTCGGCCGACGCGCCGCCCTCGAGACCGCGGTCGCGGGCCACCCGGTCGGCGGCGATGGCGATGTGCATGACGACGTCGGCGATGCCGATCTCGTTGACGAAGTAGCCCAGCGCGCCGAGCTCGGCCACGAGATCGGTCTTGAACGGCCCGAAGGCCTGCGCTCCGACGGACCCCTCGCCGAGCGTCCGGCGCAGCGCGCCGAGGTCGAACGATCCGGCATCCATCTCGTCGTGGGCCAGCCTGCTCAGCAGCCGCCGCTGCGCCATCTCGGTGCCGCGCAGGCGCGCGCGGTCGGCGGAGCGCTCCAGGGCGAGCTCGGTGCCGCCCAGCAGGGCGCGCACGCGGGCGAGGTCGGCGTCGACGGTCGCCGTGCTGACGTGGAGCTGCTCCGCCGTCTCGTGCACGTCGACGCCGTCGGGGGCGTCGAGCAGCGACCGCACGACCCGGTGCAGGCGATCGCGCGGCGTGCCGCTCTCGCCACCGGCGCCGGCACGCAGCGCCGCACCCGCCTCGGCGCCTGCGCGATAGCCCTGAGGCCCCGATTCGACGGCCGAACCCCCCGGCACGCGCGCGTTGACGGCGGTCACATAGGAGCGGATGCTGCGGGGTGTCACCCCGAGCGCATCCGCCAGGGTGGCGGCGGTGGCCCAGGATCCGTCGCGGGCGAGGATGCCGAGCAGGCGATCCTGCCGCGCTCTGGTCACGTCGTCCTCCGCTGGGGCGCGCATCGCGCCGTCCCCAGTCAATCACGGGAGCCGCGCGTGACGGCCGCACCCACGCCCCGTCGTTCCGCAGGGGCGGAAATCACCCTGGTTGTCCCCTCTCAGCCGATTCACAACAATGGACGCAGGAGGCGGGTCGATGAGGATCCTTGTGGTCTGTGGAGCGGGAGCGTCCAGTACGTTCGTCGCTCAGCGTGTGCGGCGTGCCGCACACGAGCGGGGTCTGGCGTACAGCGCCTCCGCCGGCACCGAGCTCTCGCTTCCCATCGACCTCGATTCCGCGGACGTGGTCCTCGTCGGACCTCACCTGTCGCATGCGCTCGCACGCATCGAACGGGATGCCGCGGCCCGGGGCACGGTGGTGGTGCTCCTGCCGCCCGACATCTTCACAGATCTGGACGGGTCGAGGACGCTGAGCCTGGTCCGAGACGCGGTCGCG
The DNA here is from genome assembly GCF_047237905.1 of Microbacterium jepli. Classification (NCBI taxonomy): domain Bacteria; kingdom Bacillati; phylum Actinomycetota; class Actinomycetes; order Micrococcales; family Microbacteriaceae; genus Microbacterium; species Microbacterium jepli. The sequence goes on from NZ_JBDFLW010000005.1 coordinate 2,707,214, forward strand.
GGCGGACAGCTCGCCGCCGGAGCCTGAACCCACTGCAACGACGAGAGGACACGGACATGCCACAGCTCACCCGCACCGTGCGGATCGGCTCCGCGCACGGGCTGCACGCCCGCCCGGCGAAGATGTTCGCGCAGGCCGCGAAGGATTCCGGCATTCCCGTCACCGTCGCGAAGGATGCGGGTGCGCCGGTCAACGCCGCCAGCATCCTCGGGGTCATCGCCCTCGGCATCGAGCAGGGCGACTACGTCACCCTCACCGCCGACGGAGACGACGCCGAGACGGTGCTCGACAGGCTTGCCGAGCTCCTCACCACCGACCACGACGCAGCGTGAGATCACGCGAGAAGGAGGACGGACGATGGCAGAGCTGAGAGGCGTGGGCATCGGACTGGGCGTGGCCCAGGGACCGGTCGCCCGGATGGCGGAGCCGTTGCCGGCTCCCAACGACGCTCCGAGCACGGCGACGCCCGATGAGGAGACGGCCCGCGTGACGGAGGCCGTCGCCGCCGTCGCGCGTGAGCTCGAAGCCCGCGGAGCCCAGGCGGGCGGCGCGGCGCAGGACGTCCTGGAGGCGCAGGCGATGATGGCGGAGGATCCCAGCCTCGCCGACGAGATCGCCGCGCGCATCGCGCAGGGCCGCACCGCCGAATGGGCGGTGTTCGACGCATTCGCCACGTTCCGCGACACCCTGACGGCCATGGGCGGCTACCTGGGCGAGCGCGCCGCCGACCTCGACGACGTGGCGCAGCGCGTGATCGCGCGGCTGCGGGGCGTCGCCGCTCCCGGCGTGCCCGACCCGGGGCATCCGTTCATCCTGGTCGCGAAGGACCTCGCTCCGGCCGACACCGCCCTCCTCGACCTCGACAAGGTGCTGGCCCTCATCACCACCGAGGGCGGACCGACCTCGCACACGGCGATCCTCGCCCGCGAGAAGTCGATCGTCGCCGTCGTCGGTGCCGTCGAGGCCAAGGGCCTCGTCGACGGGCAGCCCGTGATCGTGGATGCCGCGAAGGGCGTCGTCACGGTCGAGCCGTCCGCCGACGAGCTGAGCCAGGCGGCGAACCGCGCCGCCGACCGCGCATCCGCGGCGAGCGCCCCGATCACCGACGGCGCGCTGGCGGACGGCACGGCGGTGCCGCTGCTGGCCAACCTGGGCAAGCCCGAGGGGGCCGCCGAGGCCGTGGCGCTGGGAGCGGAGGGCGTCGGTCTGTTCCGCACCGAGTTCCTGTTCCTGAGCGCCAACCAGGCGCCCACGGTCGAGCAGCAGCGGGAGTCGTACACGCAGCTGCTCGCAGCCTTCCCCGGCAAGAAGGTCGTCGTGCGGGTGCTGGACGCCGGCGCCGACAAGCCGCTCGCTTTCCTCAACGACGCGCACGAGGAGAACCCCGCGCTGGGGCTCCGCGGCATCCGCGCCCTGCGCGCCAGCGAGGACATCCTCCGCGAACAGCTCACCGCATTGGCACAGGCGGATGCCGCAACCGAGGCCGATCTGTGGGTGATGGCGCCCATGGTGGCCACGGTGGAGGAGACGACGTACTTCACCGCGCTCGCCCGCGACTACGGCATCAAGACCGCCGGCGTGATGGTCGAGGTCCCGTCCTCCGCCCTGCTCGCCGATCGCGTCCTGAAGCACGCGGACTTCGCCTCGATCGGGACGAACGACCTCACCCAGTACACCCTGGCCGCCGACCGCCTCCTGGGCTCCGTCGCCGGCTTCCAGGACCCGTGGCATCCCGCCGTCCTCCGCCTCATCCGTGAGGTGGGCGACGCGGGACGTGCGCTCGGCAAGCCGGTCGGGATCTGCGGCGAGGCCGCCGCAGATCCGCTGCTGGCCGTCGTGCTCGTCGGCCTCGGTGCGACATCCCTGTCCATGGCGCCCACCGCTCTCGCCGACGTGCGGGCCACTCTTCTGCAGCACACCCTCGACGATGCCCGAGTCATCGCCGAGGCAGCCCTCTCCGCGGACGACGCGGCGGGGGCACGGTCGGCGGCGCAAGCCGCCGCCGCCAACAAGAACCCTCCCGCTGAGGGAGACACCCTGGAATCGAAGGAGACACAGCAATGACGACGGCGTCAGCCACGAAGAAGCCCGGGGGCGCGCGCGTCGCGGTCCAGCGCTTCGGCACATTCCTCTCGGGCATGATCATGCCCAACATCGCGGCGTTCATCGCCTGGGGCTTCATCACGATGCTCTTCATCCCGGCCGGCTTCTTCGGCGCCAACAGCCCCTTCGGCTGGCACTGGGCGCCGGTGGCCGAGATCATCGGCGGCGGCGGCGACCCGGCCGTCATCGGCTGGAACGGCGCCATGACGCAGCTGGCAGCCGGCGACGTCAGCGCCTACGTGGGCCTCGTCGGCCCGATGGTCTCCTACCTCCTCCCGCTCCTCATCGCCAACACCGCGGGCCGCATGGTCTACGGCGAGCGCGGTGGAGTCGTCGCGACCATCGCCGTGATGGGCGTGATCGTCGGAACCGACATCCCGATGTTCCTCGGCGCGATGATCATGGGCCCGATCGCGGCCTACGCCACCAAGCAGATGGACCGCATCTGGGACGGCAAGATCAAGCCCGGCTTCGAGATGCTGGTGAACAACTTCTCCGCCGGCATCCTGGGCATGATCCTGGCCATCATCGGCTTCTTCGTGTTCGGACCGATCATGCTCGGCATCTCCACGGTGCTCGGCGCCGCGGTGGCCTGGCTCGTCTCGCTCGGCCTGCTCCCGCTGCTGTCGATCATCGTCGAGCCCGCGAAGGTGCTGTTCCTGAACAACGCCATCAACCACGGTGTCTTCACCCCGCTCGGCATCGAGCAGGCCGCCGACACCGGCAAGTCGATCCTGTTCCTCATCGAGGCCAACCCCGGCCCCGGCCTGGGGCTGCTGCTGGCGTTCACGTTCTTCGGCGTCGGCGCCGCGAAGGCGTCGGCCCCTGGCGCGATCGTGATCCAGTTCTTCGGCGGCATCCACGAGATCTACTTCCCGTATGCGCTGGCGAAGCCCATGACCATCCTCGCGCTCATCGCGGGCGGTGCGACCGGTGTCGCCACCAACGCGCTGCTCGGTGGCGGGCTCGCCTTCCCCGCGGCTCCCGGCAGCATCATCGCCGTGACCGCCGCCGGCATCGGACCCGGCGTGGGCAACCTGGTCGTCGTCTACCTGTCGGTCGTGCTCGCCGCAGCGGTCAGCTTCCTGGTGGCCGCCATCATCCTGCGGGCCTCGCGCAAGCGCGACCTGCTGGCCGACGGCGACACGTTCGGCGCCGCGATCGCCCAGACCGAGGCGAACAAGGGCAAGGCGTCCGCTGCCATGGCCGCTCTGCGCAACTCCGACAGCCGCGACCGTGCCGCCGAGCGCGACGCGGACTCGGCCCTCGACAAGCTCGAGACCCAGGCCGCCACCGGCGGCCGCGAGGACGGCGGTCTGCTGACCACCAAGCAGGTGCGCAGCATCGTCTTCGCGTGCGACGCGGGCATGGGCTCGTCGGCGATGGGCGCGAGCGTCCTGCGCAACAAGATCAAGAAGGCCGGCATCGAGGGCGTCACGGTCGTCAACAAGGCGATCGCGAACCTCGACGGCAGCGCCGACCTGATCATCACGCAGAACCAGCTCACCGATCGTGCGCGTCAGAAGTCCCCTGAGGCGATCCACGTCTCGGTGGACAACTTCATGAATTCCCCGAAGTACGAAGAGGTCGTGGACCTGGTCCGCGACCAGCACCAGGATGGTGCATAGAAGATGACATCGCTGCGGGGCCGGGCGGCGAGATGCCCCCGGCCCCGCAGTCATCTCCGAGAGAAGCGGATGCCGCGGCATCCACCCAATGAAAGGCGACACCATGGCACGTGATGTCCTGAGCCTCGGCCAGGTCCGGATCCACTCGGGCGGAGCGTCCCGCGAAGACGCGATGAAGGAGGCCGCCGACATCCTCGAGTCCGCCGGCGCCGTCACCAGCGCGTACTTCGACGCGATGCAGCAGCGCGAGGTGACCGTCTCGACCTACATGGGCAACGAGCTCGCCATCCCCCACGGCACGAACGAGACGAAGGCCGCGATCCTCGAGTCCGCTCTGTCGGTCGTCCGCTACGACGGCGGCGTGGACTGGGGCGGCGAGCCCGTCACCTTCGTCGTCGGCATCGCGGGCAAGGGCGACGAGCACCTCGAGATCCTGTCGCAGATCGCGATCCTGTTCTCCGACGAGGACGAGGTCGCCAAGCTCAAGCAGGCGCAGACGCCCGAGGAGCTGTTCGCGCTGGTGTCGGCCGCGGGCGTCTGATGAAGGCGGTCCACTTCGGCGCCGGCAACATCGGCCGGGGCTTCGTCGGCCTTCTGCTGCACGAGGGCGGCTACGAGCTGGTCTTCTCCGACGTCGCCGCACCCCTCGTCGACGCGATCAACGCAGCCTCCGAGTACACCGTCCACGCGGTCGGCGACGGCGGTGGCGACACGGTCGTGACCGGCTTCCGTGCCGTCAACAGCGCGGAGGATCCCGGGAAGGTCGTCGACGAGATCGCGACGGCCGACATCGTCACGACCGCCGTCGGCCCGACGATCCTCAAGTTCGTCGCCCCGCACATCGTGGCTGCCCTCGCGCTGCGCGATCCGCAGTCGCCGCCGCTGCAGGTGATGGCGTGCGAGAACGCCATCAACGCCACCGACATCCTGCGCGACGCGATCGTCGAGCTCGCCGGCGACGACTGGTCCGAGCTGTCCGGCCGGGCGGTGTTCGCCAACACGGCCGTCGACCGCATCGTCCCGGGCCAGCCCGAGGGCGGCGGCGTCGACGTGACGGTCGAGCCGTTCTACGAGTGGGCGATCGAGCGCCCCCCGTTCGGCGACGACCCGCCGTCGATTCCGGGCGCGCACTTCGTCGACGACCTCGAGCCCTACATCGAGCGGAAGCTCTTCACCGTCAACACCGGGCACGCCACGACCGCGTACTTCGGCGCGCTCGCGGGTGTCGAGAAGATCTCGGACGCCCTCGCCGAACCGTCCATCGCCGCTCAGGTCGAGGCGGTGCTCGAGGAGACCTCCGCTCTCCTGGTCGCCAAGCACGAGCTCGACCCGCAGACGCAGGCCGAGTACCGCGCGACCATCCTGCGCCGCTTCGCCAACCCGCTGCTGCCCGACACCGTGTGGCGGGTGGGACGCCAGCCGCTGCGCAAGCTGTCGCGGCACGAGCGCTTCGTCGGTCCCGCCGCCGAAGCGGCCGAGCGCGGACTGGAGACGACGGCCCTCGTCAGCGCGATGGGCGCCGCCCTCGCCTTCGACGACGACGAGGACGCGCAGTCGGTCGACCTGCAGCGTCAGATCCGCGAACAGGATGCCGCGACCTTCACCGCCGCCGTCACGGGGCTGGAGCCGCAGCATCCGCTCTTCTCCCAGGTCGAGGCCGTGGTCGCGGCGCGACAGGCCGAACTGGCGTGACGACGGAGGGGGCGGCGCCGCGGCCCCGGCGGCGTGGTCGCCGGGTGCTGATCTGGATCGGATCGGTGCTCGTCGGGCTGATCGTCGTGGTGATCGCCGCCCTCCTCCTCTACGCCAACATCGGCGTCATGGCCGCCGAGCCCGGTCCGCTCCAGGCGGTGCGCGACGACCCCGCGATCGTGCTGGACGAGTCGGGCGACTCGATCGTCATGCGGCCGGCGTCGGGCGGCGGTGGGGAAGGGCTGGTGTTCATCCCCGGCGCGAAGGTCGACCCGCTCGCCTACGCCGCGAAGCTCTCGGGACTCGTCGCCGACGACGGCCTCACCGTCGTGATCACGCGCCCGACGCTGAATCTCGCCTTCTTCGACCTGCGTCCGCTGTCGGCCTTCACCGACGCCGCGCCCGGTGTCGAGCGCTGGATGGTCGGCGGCCACTCGCTCGGGGGCGTCCGCGCGTGCCAGCTGGCCGGCGACGCCGATGGGCTGGTGCTGTTCGGCAGCTACTGCGCGAACGACCTGTCCGGCACCGACCTGCCGGTGCTGAGCATCGGCGGCTCGGACGATGGGCTGTCGACGCCGGAGAAGATCGCGGATGCGCGCGGCGAGCTGCCCGCCGACGCCCAGCTGGTTCAGATCGTCGGCGCCTCGCACGCGTCGTTCGGCGACTACGGCCCGCAGGCGGGCGACGGCACCCCCACGATCGACGACGCCGCCATGACCGCGCGGCTGACGGAGCTGGTCGGCCCGTTCGCCGCCTCCCTCTCCCCCGCCGGCTGATCCCGCCCGCGGGTGCAAAAGCTCCCGCTCGTTGAGCGAGCGAAGCGAGTCGAAACGTCTCCGCTCGTTGAGCGAGCGAAGCGAGTCGAAACGTCTCCGCTCGTTGAGCGAGCGAAGCGAGTCGAAACGCGCGGGCCTACCGCTCGTTGAGCGAGCGAAGCGAGCCGAAACGCTCCCTGCGAACCGGCTCCGTCACTGCGATCGACGGTGCGCCCTGCTCCACCCGCGAACGGCGTCGAGCCCTCCGTCGATGAAGGCCAGCCGTTTGGCGTGACTCCAGCCCTGCAGACGCTTCTCCCACCGGAACGCGTCTTCCACCCGCTCATAGGACGCCGACCACACCAGCTTCACCGGAAGCCGGCGGCGGGTGTACTGGGCGCCGAAACCGCTCGCGTGCTGCGCGAATCGCCGATCAAGGTCGACGGTGCTGCCGACGTACAGCGTGCCGTCCGCGCACTCGAGAATGTAGACGTGGGCCATCGGTGAAGGCTAGAGATGGACGACGGTCGCCGACCGAAGGTGACCGGCTGTCAGTGTTCGATGGCCCTCGGGCCGGTGGGGAGGAGCGGTGCGTTTCGACTCGCTTCGCTCGCTCACCGTGCGGGTATCAGCGTTTCGACTCGCTTCGCTCGCTCAACGAACGAAGGGCTGCAGCGTTTCGACTCGCTTCGCTCGCTCAACGTGCGGGTGTCAGCGTTTCGACTCGCTTCGGTCGCTCAACGAACGAAGGGCTGGTGCGTTTCGACTCGCTTCGCTCGCTCAACGTGCGGGTGTCAGCGTTTCGACTCGCTTCGGTCGCTCAACGAACGAAGGGGTGGGGCGTTTCGACTCGCTTCGCCCACTCAACGAGCCAGGCGTTGCGGCGTTTCGACTCGTTTCGCTTGCTCAACGAGCGGGACGGGGTCAGCGGTCGAAGCCGTCGGCGATCAGCTCGATGAGCTCCTCGCGCTCCTCCACAGGCAGGAAGGCGCCCGCGGCGGCGTTCAGCTGGAACGCCTCGAGGTCGGCCAGGTCGTACTCGAAGGTCTCGACCAGCAGCGCGAGCTCGCGCGTCAGCGACGTGCGGCTCATCGTGCGGTTGTCGACGTTCACGGTGACCGCGAAGCCCAGCTGGTAGAGCAGGTCGAAGGGGTGATCGCCCAATTCGGTGCCCCAGCGCTCGATGGCCCCCGTCTGCAGGTTCGACGACGGCGACAGCTCGAGCGGGATCTCCCGGTCACGCACCCAGCGGGCGAGATCGCCGAACTGCACCAGCACCTCTTCACCGGCGCGGGAGACGACCTCGAGGTCCTCGGCGATCCGTACGCCGTGGCCGAGGCGCAGCGCGCGTCCGTCCACGAGCGCGGAGCGGATGGAGTCGAGGCCCGCGGCCTCGCCGGCGTGCACGGTCGTCGGGAAGAACTCCGACGCGAGGTACTCGAACGCGTCACGCAGGCGCGACGGCGGGAAGCCGTCCTCGGGGCCGGCGATGTCGAAGCCGACGGCCCCGCGCCCGCGGAAGGCGACAGCGAGCTTGGCGATCTCGAGCGACCGGTCGGTGTGGCGCATCGCGGTGATCAGCTGGCCGACGCGGATGTCGCGGCCTGCCCGCTCCGCAGCATCCTCCCCCTCCTCGATCCCGTCCTGGACGGCCTCGACCGCCTCCTCCAGAGACAGTCCGCCGCCGAGGTGCTGCTCGGGCGCCCAGCGCACCTCGCCGTAGATCACGCCGTCCTCGGCGAGGTCCTCGACGAACTCGCGCGCGACGCGCGTGAGGCCCTCGCGGGTCTGCATGACGGCCGTGGTCAGATCGAACGTCTTCAGGTACTCGACGAGCGAGCCCGAGTCGCTCTGCTCGCCGATCCACGTGCCGAGCCCGTCGGCGTCGGCCACGGGCAGGTCGAGGCCGATAGCATCGCCGAGCTCGACGATGGTCGCGGGGCGCAGCGCGCCGTCGAGGTGGTCGTGCAGCGAGATCTTGGGCAGGCGGCGGATCGACACGCCCTCGACGAGGGCGTCGCCGTTCTGGTCGATGGGCATCGTGGTGCTCCCGGGGTAGTGGTGGGGTGAGTCAGGCGGTGATGCGCTCGAGGACGAGCGGTGCGGCGGCAGGCGGGGCGTCGCCGATCTCCCACGCGCCCTCCAGGGCGTCGAGGGCGCGCTCGAAGCGCGTGTCGTCGTGCCCGAGGAGGGTGAACAGCGGCTGGCCGGCACGCACGGCGTCGCCCGGCTTGACCATCAGGTCGATGCCGGCGGCGTGCAGCACGGCGTCTTCCGCGCGCGCACGTCCGGCGCCCAGGCGCCACGCGGCGATGCCGAAGGGCAGGGCCTCCATGCGCGTGACGAAGCCGTCGGCGGATGCTGCGACCACATGCGTCTCGCGGGGCTGCGGCAGCACGGCATCCGGATCGCCGTCCTGCGCGCGGATCATGCGACGCCACGCGTCCATCGCCCGCCCGTCGGCCAGAGCAGCCTCGACGTCGGCGTCCGGCAGGCCGGCGAGCGCGAGCATCTCGCGCGCGAGCGCGAGGGTGAGCTCGACCACGTCGGCGGGACCGCCGCCGGCGAGCACCTCGACGGACTCGCGGACCTCGTTCGCGTTGCCGATCGCCAGGCCCAGCGGCGTGTTCATGTCCGTGAGCAGGGCGGTGGTGGCCACGCCCGAGTCGGTGCCGAGCGCGACCATGGTGCGGGCGAGCTCGCGCGCTCGGTCGACGTCGCGCATGAAGGCACCGGAGCCGAACTTCACGTCGAGGACGAGCGCGTCGGTGCCCTCCGCGATCTTCTTCGACATGATGCTCGACGCGATCAGCGGAATCGCCTCGACGGTTCCCGTCACATCGCGCAGCGCGTACAGCTTCTTGTCGGCGGGCGCGAGCCCGGAGCCCGCGGCGCAGATCACGGCACCGACGTCGCGCAGCTGCGCGGTCATCTCGTCGTTGGACAGCGCCGCACGCCACCCGGGAATCGCCTCGAGCTTGTCGAGCGTGCCTCCGGTGTGGCCGAGCCCGCGGCCCGACAGCTGGGGAACCGCGACGCCGAAGCATGCCACGAGCGGAGCGAGCGGGAGGGTGATCTTGTCGCCCACCCCGCCGGTCGAGTGCTTGTCCACCGTCCGCTTGCCGAGGCCCGCGAAGCTCATGCGCTCCCCGGAGGCGATCATCGCGTCGGTCATCACGCGGATCTCGTCGCGCTCCATGCCGTTGAGGAGCACAGCCATGGCGAACGAGGCCATCTGGGAGTCCGCGACGTAGCCGCGCGTGTACGCGTCGACCATCCACCGGAGTGCGTCCTCCGGCACCGCACCGCCGTCGCGCTTCGCGCGGATGACGTCGACGGCGTCGAACGCTTCGACTCGCTGGCGCTCGCTCAGCGCAGGCGGCTCCACCGTCTCGGTGCTCACCGCGCGGCGTCCTCGAGGTCGCGCGGGCCGAAGGCGTCGGGCAGCACCTCGTCGATGGTGCGGATACCCGACACGGTCTCGAGCAGCATCCCGGGCAGAGCGAACTCGTTGAGCAGCTGCCGGCAGCGTCCGCACGGCATGATCGTCTGCCCGTCGTTGTTGACGCAGACGAAGGCGACGAGCTGCCCGCCGCCCGACATGTGCAGGTCGCCCACGAGGGCACACTCGGCGCACAGGCCGACGCCGTACGAGGCGTTCTCGACGTTGCACCCGGAGACGATGCGTCCGTCGCTCACGAGGGCTGCGGCTCCGACGCGGTAGCGGGAGTACGGCGCGTACGCCCGCTCCATCGCGTCGGTGGCCACGGCACGGAGTTCGTCCCAGTCGATGTCGGTCACTGTCATCCCTTTATGTACGGCTGGCCGTCGGCGGCAGGAGCGCGGGAGCGCCCGACGACGCCGGCGACGACGAAGATGGTCACGAGATACGGGAGCATGAGCATGAACTCGCTCGGCACCGGCGAGCCGATGACGCTGAGCGTGTTCTGCAGGCTCGAGGCGAAGCCGAACAGCAGCGCCGCGAGGGTCGCGCGGATCGGGTCCCACTGGCCGAAGATCACGGCCGCGAGGGCGATGAAACCCGCCCCGGCGGTCATCTCCTTGTTGAAGGCGATGCCGTTGCCGATGGTGAAGACCGTGCCGCCGAGACCGGCGATGGCGCCCGCGAGCAGCACGTTCCAGAACCGCGTCGCGTTGACGTTGATGCCGACCGTGTCTGCGGCCTGCGGGTGCTCGCCGACGGCGCGGAGGCGGAGTCCCCAGCGCGTGCGGAACATGGCGAACCACACCACAGCGACGGCGATGTACATCAGGTACACGATGATCGTCTGGCGGAACAGCACCGGACCGAGGATCGGGATCTCGCTGAGCAGCGGGATCGGCAGTCGGTCGAACCGGGGCGGCGTGTTCAGCGTCGCCTGGTTGGGCTGCAGCACCTGCGAGTACAGGAAGCTCGTGAGCCCGGCGACGAGGACGTTCAGCACGACGCCCACGATCACCTGGTCGACGAGGTACTTGATCGCGAAGGCGGCCAGCACGGCCGCCACCAGCACGCCGGCGACCATGGCCGCGACCATGCCCAGGAGCGGCTGGCCGGTGATGGTCGAGACGACGGCGGCGCTGAAGGCCCCCGCCAGCAGCTGCCCCTCGATGGCGATGTTGACCACGCCGGCACGTTCGCCGATGACGCCGGCCAGGGCGCCGTAGATGAGCGGGATGGCGAGGCCCACCGCGCCCGCGAGCAGACCGGCGACGGGGATGGCCGCCCCGGCCACGGCCCAGGTGAGGAAACCGAAGATCGCCACGAGGATGTAGACGATGATCAGCCACAGCGGTGTGCGGTAAGCGCGCTGCACGATGGCGAACGCCGCTCCCGTGAGCACGATCAGGATGACGCCCGCGACCCACGCGCTGGGGCCCACAGGCACCGACAGCGACGGGAGCTGGATGAGATCGGCGTCGGTGGACAGCCGGAACGTGGAGATGCCGTCGCGGGCGGCCGCGCTGATGAGCAGCACGTAGAGCACCGTGAACACGACGAGCGCGATCGGCGCCTTAAAGCTGCGGATGGCGGCCTTCTCGGGCGCGCGGTTCAGCAGTCCTGCGGTGGCGGCTGTCGTCATCACTTCACCACCGTTCCGGCCTCGGCCTGCAGCTGCTTCTCACGGGCCTTGCGCTGACGACGCTGGTCGCGCTCGGGCGACGGCAGACCGAAGATCGTGCGGACGAGGGGCGGCGCCGCGATGAACAGCACGATCAGCGCCTGCACGACGGCGACGATCTCGATCGGGATCTGCTCGGCCGCCTGCATCGCGAACCCGCCGGCCTTGAAGGCTCCGAAGAGGATGCCGGCGGCGAAGGTGCCCCAGGGCGTTGAGCGCCCGAGGAGCGCGACGGTGATCGCGTCGAAGCCGATGCCGGCGTCGATGTCGGAGGAGAACCCGGTGGTGATGGTGCCGAGCACCTGGTTCACGCCCGCCAGTCCGAGGAGCGCACCGGCGATGAGCATGCCGTAGATGTACATGTTCTTCACGTTGATGCCGGCGACCCGCGCGGCGTTGGGGTTCTCCCCCACCGCCCGGAACTTGAAGCCGAGGCTCGACCGGCTGAGGATCCACCACACCACGACGGTGGCGATGATGACGAGGATGAAGCCGAAGTGCAGGTTGTACTGCGGCCCGAGGAGATCGGGCAGCACGGCCGTCTCCTTCATCGCGGGCGTCTTCGGGTTGCTCGAGCCGGGTGCCTGCAGGAGTCCGGGGGTGCGCAGCATGAACGACAGCAGGTAGAACGCGACGTAGTTCAGCATGATCGTCACGATCACCTCGTGCGCGCCCGTCCACGCCTTCAGCGCTCCGGCGATGCCCGCCCACAGGGCACCGGCGATCAGACCGGCCAGCAGCGCGACCAGCAGGTGGATGCCGAAGGGCAGGTCGAGCGAGAACGCCACGTACCCCGCCGCGGCGGACGCCATGAGCATCTGACCGCGGCCGCCGATGTTGAACATGCCGATGCGGAACGCGAGCGAGACGCCGAGACCAGCGGCGATGAGCGGCGTGGCGAAGGTCAGGGTCTCGGTGAGGGGACGGATGCCGCGCTCGAAGCTCGCCGCGCCGAAGTTGTAGATCGAGCCCTGGAAGAGGGCGATGTACGCACCGGACACCGCGTTCCACACGGCGGCGATCGTGTCGCCGGGCCGGGCGAAGAAGTACCCGGACGCCGCCTGCACGTCTTCGTCGGTGAAGGCGATCATGATGCCGCCGACGATGAGGGCGAGCACGACGGCCAGCACCGAGATGATGGCGTTCCCCTGGGTGATCCTGAGGAACGTGTCGTGCCACTTCGAGGGCGGCGGCGGCTCGGCCGGCAGCTGCGCCGACGGCCCGATCAGGGCTCCGCCCGTGAGGTTCTCGCTCATGCCGCGACTCCTTCGGCGGGCATGTCGCCGGCCATCATCAGGCCCAGGATGCCGCGGGGCGTGTCGCCGGGCACGATGCCCACGATGCGGCCCCGGTACATCACGATGATGCGGTCGGCGAGCGAGCTGACCTCGTCGAGCTCGGTCGAGACCACGATGACCGGGATGCCGGCATCCCGCGTCTCCACGATGCGCTTGTAGATGAACTCGTTGGCGCCGACGTCGACGCCGCGGGTGGGCTGGGCGGCGACCAGCAGCGACAGGTCGCGGCTGAGCTCGCGGGCCAGGACCACTTTCTGCTGGTTGCCGCCGGAGAGCGTGCCGACGGGTGTCTCGATGCCGCGCCCGCGCACGTCGAACTCGCGGAACTTCTCCTTCGCGAACTCGGCGATGTAGCCCAGGCGCAGGCCGCCCGCGCGGACGAACGGCGGACCGTCCGTGCGGTCGAGCACGAGGTTCTCGGCGATCGTCATGCCGCCGACGAGGCCGTCCTCCTTGCGGTCCTCGGGCACGAAGCCGACGCCCGCGTCGAGGATCCTGCGCACGCTCTGCCCGACGAGCTGCGTGCCGTTGAGGACGATGGACCCGGTGACGCGGCGCTCGAGGCCGACCAGCGCCTGCGTGAGCTCGGTCTGGCCGTTGCCCTGCACGCCGGCGATCGCGACGATCTCACCGGCACGCACATCGAAGCTGACGCCGCTGACGACGATCTGGTCTTTGGCGTCGATGACGGTGAGGTCGTCGACGACGAGCGAGCGGTCACCGAGACGCGGCGCGTCCTTCTGCACGGTCAGATCGACGGCGCGGCCCACCATGAGCTCGGCCAGCTCGGCGTTCGTGGCCTCCGGCGAGGCCTCGCCGATGACCTTGCCGAGCCGGATGACGGTGATGCGGTCGGCGACCTCGCGCACCTCCCGAAGCTTGTGCGTGATGAAGACGATGGAGGTGCCGGCCTCCTTCAGCTGACGCATGATCTCCATCAGCTCGTCGGTCTCCTGCGGCGTCAGCACGGCGGTCGGCTCGTCGAACACGAGGACCCGCGCATCGCGCGACAGCGCCTTGATGATCTCGACGCGCTGCTGGACGCCGACGGGCAGATCCTCGACGAGCGCGTCGGGGTCCACGTCGAACCCGAAGCGCGCGGAGATCTCGCGGACGCGTGCGCGTGCGGCGTCCAGATCCAGGACTCCGCCCGCCTTGGTGGACTCGTGGCCGAGCATGACGTTCTCGGCGACGGTGAAGACGGGGATGAGCATGAAGTGCTGGTGCACCATGCCGATGCGGGCGCGCATGGCGTCGCCGGGGCCTTGGAAGTTCTGCACCTCGTCGTCGAGGAGGATGAAGCCCTCGTCTGCACGGTAGAGCCCGTACAGCACGTTCATCAGCGTCGACTTGCCTGCGCCGTTCTCACCGAGAAGGCAGTGGATCTCGCCCGGCTGGACCACGAGATCGATGTGGTCGTTGGCCACGAGGGTGCCGAACCGCTTCGTGATGCCGCGGAGTTCGAGCTTCATAGTCCTCGATCCTAGTGAGAGGTGCCGCTCGGGAGTGCGGAGGCAGAGAGATGGGGAGGCCGGTTTCCCGACCTCCCCATCGCTGTGCTGTGTTACTTGTTCAGGTAGGACGCGACGGGGATGGAGCCGTCGATGATGCCCGTGGTGATCGTGTCGAGCTCGCCCTGCAGGTCGGGAGAGACCTTCGACTCGAAGTCGTGGAACGGCGCGAGGCCGACGCCGTCGTTCTCCAGCGTGCCGACGAACGGCGCGTTGTCGAACTGACCCTGGCCCGCGGCGTTGACCGCGTCCTCGACGCCGACGTCGATGCCCTTGCGGATCGAGGTCAGCAGCAGGTCGGCGACGCTCGGGTCGGTCTCGTACACGTCGGCGTCCACGCCCACGAGCGCGATCTCGCGACCGGAGGCGCGGATGACGGAGGCTGCGCTCTGGTAGATCGGCCCGCCGACGGGGAGGAGCACGTCGACGCCCTGGTCCACGAGGCCCTGCGCGGCGTTGATCGCGTCCTGGTTGGCGTCGAAGCCACCGGTGAAGACACCGTCGGTGCCGTCCCAGCCGAGCACGGCGACGGAGTCGCCCTTCTGCGCGTTCCAGTACTCGACGCCCTGCTTGAAGCCGTCCATGAAGATCGAGACTGTCGGGAAGTTCATGCCGCCGAACGTGCCGACCTTCTTGGCGGTCGAGTACGACGCCGCGGCGTAGCCGGCGAGGAACGCGGCCTGCGAGGTGTCGAAGACGATGGGCTTGATGTTGTCGGCGTCGGTCTTGCCGTCGAAGTCGTTGTCGACCACGTCGTCGATCGAGACGAACTCGACGTCGGGGTTGGCCTTGGCCGCCTCGCCGGCGGCGGACGCGAGCGCGAAGCCGACCGTCACGATGAGCTTGCAGTTCTGGTCGAGCAGGCTCGTGATGTTCGGGGCGAAGTCCGACTCGGAGTTCGACTGCACCGTCACGGGCTTCACACCGAGCGCGTCGGCCGCGGCGGTCAGGCCCTCGAAGCCGAGCTGGTTGAACGACTTGTCGTCGAAGCCACCGGCGTCGGAGACCATGCAGGGCTTGAAGTCGCTCTCGGCGGCTCCACCGGCTGCGCCGGACGAGGTCGGGCTGGTGGCGGGCGCGGAACCGCAGCCTGCGAGGGCGACGACGACGCTGACGGCGGCCAGGCCGGCGAACACGCTCTTTCGGGTCGAAATGGTCACTGTGCCTCCACGTGCAGATGCCCGCGGACCTCGCGGGCGAATGGTGCCGAGATTACCCACTGTGACCTCGCCCTTGCATGCCCGATCCGGGTGTGCAGACGAATGGTTACAAAGACGCAACAGAGCCGCCATACGGCGGGGCCGCGGCATCCGTCAGAGCACGTCTCCCCGGCCCGTGAGCTTGAGGGCGTCCACGACGCCCTTCACCCGCTGCGCGTGCTCGCTGGAGGTGACCAGCAGCGCGTCGTCGGTGTCGACGATGACGATGTCCTTCACGCCGATGACGCTGATGACGCGCTTCGTGTGCGTGACGACGATGCCGCTGGCCGCGTCCGACAGGATGCGCGCGTTCTCGCCCAGGATGGCGAGGTCGTTCTTGCGGCCCCCGGAGTTGAGCTTGGCCAGGCTGGCGAAGTCGCCCACGTCGTCCCAGTCGAAGTGGCCGGGGACGACCGCGAGCTTGCCCTTCTGGGCGGCGGGCTCGGCCACGACGTAGTCGATCGCGATCTTCGGCAGCGTCGGCCAGATCCGGTCGACGGCAGGACCGCGGAGGGCGCGGTCGTCCCACGCCTCGGCGAGCTCCAGGAGCCCGGCGTGCAGCTTCGGGTTGTTCGCCGCGATCTCCGCGAGCAGCACGTCGGCACGGGTGATGAACATGCCCGCGTTCCACAGGTAGTCGCGATCGGACACGTACTTCTTCGCCGTCTCGAGGTCGGGCTTCTCGACGA
This sequence comes from Microbacterium jepli, assembly GCF_047237905.1. NCBI lineage: Bacteria > Bacillati > Actinomycetota > Actinomycetes > Micrococcales > Microbacteriaceae > Microbacterium > Microbacterium jepli. Next base: position 2,723,212 of record NZ_JBDFLW010000005.1, read on the forward strand.
AGCTCTCGACGAGCGACGCGTCGCGGGCGCCCTCGACGATCAGCTCCGCACCTCTCTTGATGTAGCCGAAGCCGACCGCCGGCTCCGACGGGGTGATGCCGATCGTGCAGATGTAGCCCTCGCGGGCCACCTCCACCGCGTCGCGGACCGCGAACTCGAACACGCGCGAGCTGCGGATGACGTGGTCGGCGGCGAAGGAGCCGATGACGACGTCGGGCTCGCGGCGGTGGAGGATCGCAGCGGCCAGGCCGATCGCCGCTGCCGAGTCGCGGGGCTCGGACTCGAGGAAGACGTTGTGGTCGGCGATGCCGGGGAGCTGCGCCTCGACGGCGGCGCGGTGGGCGCGGCCGGTGACGACCGCGATCCGCTCCGGACCCGACAGGGGCGCCAGGCGGTCCCACGTGTCGCGCAGCAGGGAGTGGCCGGAGCCGGTCAGGTCGTGCAGGAACTTGGGCGCGTCCGCGCGCGAGAGCGGCCACAGCCGGCTGCCGACCCCTCCGGCGGGGATCACGGCGTAGAAGTCGTCCAGGGATGCGGCCATGCGCACCACAGTATCGGTGCGGATGCCGCGGCCCCATCTCCGCCCTGCGGGGCGGCCGTCGGGCCGGATGTATCTCGACGTCGAGATACCCGGGCACCCCGAACCCCGTCCACATCTACCCGGCAATACACTGAGAAGGCTCTATGCGACCCTCGGGTCGCGGCATCCGGGCATCATCGATCAGAGAGGACGACCGTGTCTGCAAGCGCACGCGTGACACCGTCGATATCGCGGACCACCTCGAAGGTCCCTCGCGGGACGCTCTATCGGGGCAACGAGGGAATGTGGTCGTGGGTGCTGCACCGCATCACCGGTGTGGCCATCTTCTTCTTCCTCCTGGTCCACGTCCTGGACACCGCGCTCATCCGCGTGTCCCCCGAGGCCTACAACGCGGTCATCGGCACCTACAAGAACCCGGTCATGGCGCTCGGCGAGGTCGTGCTGGTCGCGGCCATCGCCTATCACGCCTACAACGGTCTGCGCATCATCGCGGTGGACTCGTGGAGCTGGGCGACCCGGCACCAGCGCCAGCTGTGGTGGGGCGTCCTGGGCCTGTGGGCCGTGACCATGGCCGGCTTCGCGCCGCGCCACCTGATGCTCGCCTTCGGAGGTGAATGATGACCACGATCGAAGCGCCCCGCACCCCGGTCGTCCGCAAGAAGGGCTCCAACCTCGAGAAGTGGGGCTGGATCTACATGCGCGTCTCCGGGCTCATCCTGGTCGTGCTGATCTTCGGGCACCTCTTCGTCAACCTCATGGTCGGCGAGGGCATCTCCGGCATCGACTTCGCCTTCGTCGCCGGCAAGTACGCGTCCCCCTTCTGGCAGGTCTGGGACGGCCTCATGCTGTGGCTGGCGCTGATCCACGGCGCCAACGGCATGCGCACGATCATCAACGACTACGTGACGCACCCGCGCACCCGCAAGGTGCTCGTCGGCGCCGTCGTCGTGGCCGCGGCATTCCTCATCGTCCTCGGCACCCTGGTCATCACGACCTTCGACCCCTGCCTCGGCTTCGATCCCGCCACCGCCTCCGACACCATCTCGTCGATCTGCGCCTGAGCGCCGGTCGGTGTCCCCTCCCCAGGACGGAAAGCACCCCCACGTGAGCACCCAGACCTCCGAGTCCGTCATCAAGGACGGCGTGCACTACCACCAGTTCGACATCGTCATCGTGGGCGCCGGCGGCGCCGGCATGCGTGCGGCGATCGAGGCGGGACCGGGCGCCAAGACGGCCGTCATCTCCAAGCTGTACCCGACCCGCTCCCACACGGGCGCGGCGCAGGGCGGCATGGCCGCAGCGCTCGCGAACGTCGAAGAGGACTCGTGGGAGTGGCACACCTTCGACACCGTCAAGGGCGGCGACTACCTCGTCGATCAGGATGCCGCGGAGATTCTCGCCAAGGAGGCCATCGACGCGGTCATCGACCTCGAGAACATGGGCCTGCCGTTCAACCGCACGCCCGACGGCAAGATCGACCAGCGCCGCTTCGGTGGCCACACGGCTGACCACGGCAAGTCGCCCGTGCGCCGCTCCTGCTACGCCGCCGACCGCACCGGCCACATGATCCTGCAGACGCTGTTCCAGAACTGCGTGAAGCTCGGCATCAACTTCTTCAACGAGTACTACGTGCTCGACCTGGTGACGGTGAAGGCGCCCGACGGCTCCACGCTCGTCGCCGGCGTCGTCGCGTACGACCTCGCCACCGGAGACCTGCACGTCTTCCAGTCGAAGGCCGTCATCTTCGCCACGGGCGGGTTCGGGAAGATCTACAAGACGACCTCGAACGCCCACACCCTCACGGGCGACGGCGTCGGCATCGTCTGGCGCAAGGGCCTCCCGCTGGAGGACATGGAGTTCTTCCAGTTCCACCCGACCGGTCTGGCCGGGCTCGGCATCCTCCTCACCGAGGGTGCCCGCGGTGAAGGCGCGATCCTGCGCAACGCCAGCGGCGAGCGGTTCATGGAGCGCTACGCCCCGACCATCAAGGACCTCGCGCCGCGTGACATCGTCGCGCGCTGCATGGTGCAGGAGGTCGCGGAGGGCCGTGGCGCCGGGCCGCACAAGGACTACGTGCTGCTGGACTGCACGCACCTGGGCGCCGAGGTGCTGGAGACGAAGCTCCCCGACATCACCGAGTTCGCCCGCACCTACCTCGGCGTCGACCCGGTCACCGAGCCTGTGCCGGTCATGCCCACCGCGCACTACGCGATGGGTGGCATCCCGACGAACAACAACGCCGAGGTGCTCAGCGACAACACCACCGTGGTGCCCGGCCTGTACGCCGCGGGCGAGTGCGCCTGCGTCTCGGTGCACGGCTCGAACCGACTCGGCACCAACTCGCTGCTCGACATCAACGTCTTCGGCAAGCGCGCCGGCCGCAATGCGGTCGAGTACGTCAAGACGGCCGACTTCGTGCCCCTCCCCGAAGACCCCGCCGGTGCCGTCCGCGACATGATCGAGACGCTCCGCGCGAACCCGGGCGAGGAGCGCATCGCCGTGCTGCGCAAGACGCTCCAGGACGAGATGGATAAGGGCGCGCAGGTGTTCCGCACCCACGACTCCCTCGCCCACGTCCTCGACGTCATCGCCGACCTGCGCGAGCGGTACATGAATATCCATGTCGACGACAAGGGCAAGCGGTACAACACCGACCTGCTCGAAGCCGTCGAGCTGGGACTCCTGCTCGACCTCGCCGAGGTCGTCGTCTACTCCGCGCAGAACCGCGAGGAGAGCCGCGGCGGTCACATGCGCGATGACTTCCCGACGCGCGACGACGAGAACTACATGCAGCACACGATGGCCTACCTGACGGGCGATGCCCACTCGTCGCACCCGGCCGATCACATCGAGCTCGGCTGGAAGCCCGTGGTCATCACGCGCTACCAGCCCATGGAGAGGAAGTACTGATGACTCTCGTCGCAGACGCCGGCACCCAGGAGACCACCGAGGACACCGGCATCCAGTCGTTCCTCGTGACCTTCATCGTCCGTCGGTTCAACCCGGAGGTGGACGAGGAGCCGCGCTGGATCGACTACGACGTGGAGCTCTACTCCACCGACCGCGTGCTCGACGCCCTGCACAAGATCAAGTGGGAGGTCGATGGCTCGCTGTCGTTCCGCCGCTCCTGCGCGCACGGCATCTGCGGGTCCGACGCCATGCGCATCAACGGGCGCAACCGACTCGCCTGCAAGACGCTGATCAAGGACCTCGACATCTCGAAGCCGATCTACGTCGAGGCGATCAAGGGTCTCCCGCTCGAGAAGGACCTCATCGTCGACATGGAGCCGTTCTTCGCCTCCTACCGCGACGTGCAGCCCTTCCTGATCGCGAACTCCACCCCCGAGAAGGGCAAGGAGCGCGTGCAGTCGATCGCGGACCGCGAGATCTTCGACGACACCACGAAGTGCATCCTCTGCGCCGCGTGCACCTCGTCGTGCCCCGTGTTCTGGACCGACGGGCAGTACTTCGGCCCGGCCGCGATCGTCAACGCGCACCGGTTCATCTTTGACTCCCGCGATGACGCCGCCGACGTTCGCCTCGACATCCTCAACGACAAGGAGGGCGTGTGGCGCTGCCGCACCACCTTCAACTGCACCGAGGCCTGCCCCCGCGGCATCGAGGTCACCAAGGCGATCGCCGAGGTCAAGCAGGCCGTCATGCGCGGCCGCCGCTGAGCATCCTCGGACACAGCCGACACGGAACGCCCGCCCTCCCGGCGGGCGTTCCGTCGTTGAGTGGACGGATGCCGCGGGCCCGCCGCAGGCGGATCGTTATCCTGTCACGGTGACTTCGAACAGCGGCCGGCCGCGCTGGGACGACGCGCAGGAGGCCCTGCGCGAGCGTTTCGACGAGCCGCTGGCCCGTGCGACGGAGCTCACCCGGGCAACGCTCGCCTGGTTCCCCGTGCGGGTCTGGCGTCACTTCCTGCAGCGGAACGGATTCCTCCTGGCCGCAGGAGTCAGCTACCAGGCGCTCTTCGCGATCTTCGCGGCGATCTACGTGGCCTTCGCCAGCGTCGGCCTGTGGTTGGGTGCGAGCTCCGCCGCGATCACGGCGATGATCGGCGTCGTCAACACCTACATCCCGGGGCTGATCCGGAGGGAGGGCGGTCTCTTCACGCCCGACCAGGTGACCGCCATCGCCACCAGCACGACGGGCGTACTCAGCGTGACCGGCGCGATCGCCATCGTCACGGTCATCTGGACCGCCATCGGCTGGGTCACCTTCTCGCGCCGGGCCGTGCGCGACATCTTCGGCCTGCCGTTCGACCCCCGCAGCTACTTCCTGCTCAAGGCGCGCGATCTCCTCGCCGCCCTGCTGTTCGGCGTCGCCCTTCTGGTCGGCTCCGGCCTCAGCACCGTGAGCACCCTGACCCTGGATTGGCTGCTGTCCCTGGTGGGATGGCACATCGGATCCGCCGGGGTGAATTCCAGCATCCGGATCGTGACCGTGGTCGTCTCGTTCGCGATCAACACCGCCGCGCTCGGGGCGATGGTGCGCTTCCTGACCGGCACCGCGCTCCCCTGGCGCACGATCCGTCCCGGCGCCATGATCGGCGGCGGCGCGCTGACAGTGCTGCAGCTCGGCGCGGGTCTGCTGCTCTACTACACCCCGACGAATCTGCTGCTGGCCACCTTCGCGGTCTTCATCGGCCTGCTGCTGTGGTTCCGGCTCAACGGGATCGTGATGCTGGTCGCGGCGTCCTGGATCGCCGTGGCCGCGACGGACCGTGAGATCCCGCTCGGAGCGCACAGTGAGGAGGAGCGCCTCCGCATCGAGCACGCCGCGCTGGTGCTCGCCGCGCAGGTGCGACTGCGGTCCGCCCGGCTGGAGCGCGCGCACGCGCCGTGGTACCGGAGGTGGGCCGCCGATCGCACACTGCGTGCCGCGGAAGACGACCTCGACGAGCTCGAGCGGACGGCGCCCGCGCCCGCGTCGCGGGGCGTGCTGCTGGATTGACCGTCCCGGCGGCTGCGCGGGCTGCGTCGGCTGTCGCGGGCTGCGGCGGGCCTGCTGTGGGTCGTCGCGGCAGGTCCGCTGTCGGCGGCTGCGCCTAGGCTGGCGGACGTGTCACGCCCCCTTCGCATCGCCTCCGTCAACGTCAATGGCATCCGGGCGGCGGTGCGCAAAGGCATGCTCGACTGGCTGGCCGAGGCCGAGGTCGACGTGATGGCGCTGCAGGAGGTGCGGGCGAGCGCCGATGAGCTCGCCGCGGCCCTCCCGGGCTGGGAGCTGGTCAACGACGAGGCGCTCGCGAAGGGTCGCGCCGGAGTGGCGATCGCCACCCGCACGCCCGTCGTCGCGGTGCGCCGCGGGCTCGGCCGCGACGCCGACGGCGCGGACGTCGACATCGACAGCGCAGGCCGCTGGATCGAGGCCGATCTCGACGTCGACGGCGAACTCGTGACCGTCGTCAGCGCCTACGTGCACACGGGCGAGGCCGACTCCCCCAAGCAGGACGCCAAATGGGCCTTCCTCGACGCGATGGAGGAGCGGATGCCGCGGCTCCGGGCCGCGACGCCGCTCGCGCTGATCATGGGCGACCTGAACGTCGGCCACCGCGAGCTCGACATCCGCAACTGGAAGGGCAACGTGAAGAAGGCCGGGTTCCTGCCGCGGGAGCGTGCGTACTTCGACCGGTTCCTCGGCGAGGAGGGCTCCGCCGTGACCGGTGTCGACGGCTCCTCGGGCACCGGTCTGGGGTGGGTCGACGTGGGGCGGCAGGCCGCCGGCGACGTCGACGGCCCGTACACGTGGTGGTCGATGCGCGGACGCGCATTCGACACCGACACCGGCTGGCGCATCGACTACCACCTCGCCACGCCCGAGCTGGCCGCACGGGCGAGCGGCTACCGCGTCGTGCGCGCGCCGTCGTGGGACACGCGGTGGAGCGACCACGCGCCGGTCATCGCGGACTACACCATCGGGCAGTGAACCTCCCGGGCATCGGGCGGCGGTCCGGCCGAACCCGTTGGGTAGAATCGCGGTGATGGGCGAGCGCGCGGGAACAGGTCGATGACGGGCCGCAGATGGACGCGGGCAGCCGCCGCGACACTGGTCGCCGCCGTGCTGGTGCTGTCGGGTTGCACCGCTCCGACCGAGGTGATCCCGACGCCCACCCCCGACCCGCCGCGAGCACTGTCGGGCACGCTCGATCCCCTCGCCTCCGGCGTCTCACGCTCGGCATGGACGGTGACCGCGTGGAACACCGGCCCCGACGGCTCCCGCGCGATCGGCACGGGCACGACCGACGCCACCGGCGGATTCGACCTGGAGATCGATGAGACCGACGTCGAGGGCGTCGTCTACGTCGACGCCCGGCCGAAGGACGCCGAGCGCGCCCTCCTCGGGGTGATCGTCGATCCTGCCGCGACCTCGGTGACCCTGAACGAGCGCACGACGGTCGCCGCCGGCTACGGTCTGGCGCCCTTCTTCGGTCAGGCCGTTCCGACCGGGCGCGAGAGCGCGGTGACGAACGCGGCGAGCATGGCAGCCAACCTCGCCGACCCGGCGACCGGGGCGCTGGGCACGGTGCTGTCGACCTCGCCGAACGGCGCCGAGACGCCCACGCTGGCGACCTTCACCTCCCTCACCCGGATGCTCTCGGCCTGCCTGCAGACGGCGAAGTCCTGCGACACGCTGTTCGCCGCCGCCGGCAACGACCGCGACCGGCTCGCCTCGGCATCCGCAGCCTTCGCCGGCATCGCCCGCGATCCGTCCGGCTCCTCCGACCAGCTCTTCGCCCTCTCGCTGACCGCGCGCAACCTCGACCCCGGTCTCGCCGAGCCTCCGACCGCGTGGACGCTCGCCCTGCGCTTCACGGGTGCGGAGAACGGCGAGGACGCGCTCATCGGTCCCGGCACGTTCGCGATCGATCCCGACGGGCACATCTTCGTGACCGACAGCTATCCGGTCGACGACAGCGGCGGCGCGCTCTGCGGTGCACGCGTGGTCGAGTTCGCCCCCGACGGCAGCCGGGTCTCGACCATCCCGGGCGGGCAGACCGGACTCGGAATCGATTTCGATCGCACCGGCCGCCTCTGGGTGAGCGATGCGAGCGCCTGCGCCGACACCGCGGACAGCACCGACGGCGCCGTCGCGCTCTTCGACGGGTCCACCCGGGTCTCCCCGGAGACCGGCTACACCCGCGGGCGGCTCAGCTCGCCGCAGGGCCTCGAAGTCGACCGCGACGGCAATCTCTGGATCGCCAACTGCGGCAATGACACCATCAGCCGCTACACGGTGGCCGACCCGGGCGAGGCGAAGAACCTCGGCAGCGTCGGACTGCGTACGCCTTTCGACATCGTCGACAACGGGCAGAGCATCTTCGTGACCGGCTCCGGCGACGACAGCGTCGCCGTGCTCGGCCGCGACGGCGAGCCGCTCGACTCCTCACCGCTCACCGAGGGCTTCGACCAGCCGATGGGCATCGCGAGCGACCGCGCCGGCAATGTCTGGGTGGCCAACGCGGCCGGTGGCGTGCAGGCCTGCGCCGACAGCACGCCCGGAGCCCGCGGCCTCCCGTCGGTCATGCTCATCTCCCCGAACGGCACCACCGTGTCCGTGCCCTTCACGGGCGGCGGCATCACGGTCCCCCGGGCCATCGCGACCGACGGCGACGGCAACGTGTGGGTCGCCAACGCCAGCGGTCAGCGCGTCAGCGAGTTCTGCGGCGCCGACGCCGCCACGTGCCCCCGCGATCTGGTGACCGGCGAGCCGATCTCCCCCGACGGCACCGGCTACTCCTTCGAGGGGTTCACCGGTTCCACCGGCATCGCGATCGACCCGTCGGGCAACGTGTGGGTCACCGACAACGCCCCCGCCGATCCCGCGCAGCCCGGATCCGGCGGCCGGCACATCGTCGCCTTCGTCGGTGCGGCCGCGCCGGTGACGGTCGACGAGTTCCAGTGACGCGCGGGCGCAGCATCCCGCGCCCGTAAAATAGGGCGGTGACCACCCCGCGCCTCTATTCCGGAATGCAGCCCTCGGCCGACTCCCTCCAGATCGGCAACTACATCGGGGCGCTCATGCAGTGGCGCGAGCTGCAGGACTCGTACGAGGCGTTCTTCTCCGTCGTCGACCTGCACGCGCTGACGCAGCCGAACGACCCCGCGGAGCTGCGCGAGAAGACGCGGCGAACGGCGGCGCAGTACATCGCCGCCGGCATCGAGCCGTCGCGCTCGACGCTCTACGTGCAGTCGCACGTGCGCGCGCACGCGGAGCTGGCCTGGATCCTGTCGACCATCACCGGCTTCGGCGAGGCCGGACGCATGACGCAGTTCAAGGACAAGTCGCAGCGCTACGGCACCGATGCGACCTCGGTCGGCCTGTTCACGTACCCGGTGCTGATGGCGGCCGACATTCTGCTCTACCAGACCGACATCGTCCCCGTCGGCGACGACCAGAAGCAGCACGTCGAGCTCACGCGCGACCTCGCCGAGCGCTTCAACGCGCGGTACGGGCAGACCTTCCGGGTGCCGATGCCGGTCATCCAGCAGGAGACCGCGCGCATCTACGACCTCCAGAACCCGACGGCGAAGATGTCGAAGTCGGCGGAGTCGGATGCCGGTGTGCTCTGGCTGCTGGACGACCCGGCGGTCTCGGCCAAGAAGATCATGCGCGCGGTGACCGATTCAGAGGGCACGGTGCGCTACGACCGCGAGGCCAAGCCCGGGGTGTCGAACCTGCTCGTCATCTACGCCGCGCTGACCGGCCGCCAGATCCCGTCGATCGAGGACGAGTACGCCGGACGCGGCTACGGCGATTTCAAGAAGGGCCTCGCCGAGGTCGTGGTGTCGGAGTTCGGTCCGGTGCGCGAGCGTGCGCTGGCGCTGCTCGATGACCCCGCCGAGCTCGACCGGGTGCTCAGCGGCAACGCCGCGCGCGCCGAGGAGACCGCGAACCGCACCCTCTCCGACGTCTACGACAAGATCGGGCTGCTCCGCCGGGTCTGACGCGTGGCCGCTGGGGGGCGCTAACGCTGTCACCGCCGGTTGCCGGAACATCGCGTGCACAACCCAGGCAGAGTCCCTGCCGGGTGGCGTTCTCACGCGCGGCGCGCCGTTCAATCGCGAGCTCTGCCTGTGTTGTGCACGGAGGTCAGGGCATCGTGCGCGGCGAGAAGTCCGCGGACAGCCGCCATCACCTCATCGGGGTGATGCAGGAGGTCCTCGGCGATCGGCCGCAGCGTGACGAAGCCGAGCGCAGCGGCGGCCAGATCCCGTCGTCGATCGCGCTTCTGCATCACCCACCCGGCATGGTGCGCTTCGCTGTCGCACTCGATGATCAGCCATCCGTCCACGACCACGTCGACCCGCCCCACGCCGACGATCGGGACCTGGAGTTCGACGCGGCATCCGATAGCCCGCAGCATCAGGCGCAGGAACGTTTCAGGCCCCGACTCACTCTTCGGGTTCAGCAGAGGCCGGAGAACCTGGTACCGATTCGGCAGCGCCTCGAGATCTGATCCAGATGCGTCTCGCTGATGAGACCGAGATGCCAGGCGCTGTCCAGAGTCGCGACCGCGGCCCGTGGCGGCTGACAACGACAGGCCTGAACGAGCGCTTCGATGGCGCCCGTCCCGAGGTCGCCGGGTGCCGCGGTGCTGGCGCGCCAGTGGCGAATGACCTCGTCGGTCGGCGGAGGGAGGCGCCCAGACCAGGGGTTCAACTGCACGTGCAAGACGGAATGGTCGAGGACGAAGACTCCGAGGTGGCGGAGAAGTGAAAGGCAGTCGGTCCGCCCACCGAGTTCTCCGGCGCGACGGAAAGCCGACGGGATGTCGGAGGGGACGTAGAAGCCCTTCCGAAGTCGGTGAAGTCGGCCGGTCGCGAGGAGATGGTCGATCTTCCGGCGGGTGAAGCCGACGCGACGGAGCTCCTGGTAGGTGAAGGACCGAGGTACGTCGGTGTTTGCGGGGCGGGCGGCGGCGGAAGCGGACATGACGACAACCGTCGGGCGCACAGCCGCAGCGGTCGTCGGCCCGCTGCAGGTTGTGCACAACAGCCGCAGCTCGTCGCCTAGGGAGGACCGTGCCGACGGCTCGCGGGACCGGAACAAGAGGGTCTCGAGGAATCACCGGCCTTCCGAGCACCTGCGCCTCGCGAACACCCGCGCCCCGCGAGCACAACCCAGGCAGATGCAAGCCCGTACCCCCACACCACAACTCCGACGCGCTTTTTTGGTGCGTTCTGCCTGGGTTGTGCACACGGGCGAGGCGACGCCGCGACGGTTGACCGAGCGCGGCGGTGGCAGCAGGGAGAGAGGGCGGGGCACGGCCGCTAGCGTGGCGGGGTGGAGATCACTGTGCTGCGCACCGATCGGCTCGTGCTGTCGCCTCCGACGCCCGACGATGCGGAGGCCATCTTCGCGGCGTGCCAGGATCCCGTCCTGCAGCAGTACACGACGGTGCCGGCGCCGTATGAGCGCCATCACGCCGACGACTTCGTCGCCAACACGCGGACCTGGTGGGACGAGGGCACCGAGGCGACCTGGGCCATCCGCGCCGATGGCGTTCTCGCCGGCATGATCGGCGTGCACGCCCTGAAGGACGAGGAGGGCGAGATCGGGTACTGGATGGCCGACGCCGCGCGCGGCCGCGGGTATCTCGCCGAAGCCGGCCGCGCCGTCGTCGACTTCGCGCTCGACCCGCACGGGCTCGCTCTCGTGCGGCTGGGCTGGCGCGCCATCGCCGGCAACATCGCCTCCGCCCGCGCGGCGCGCGCCCTGGGCTTCCGCTACGAGGGCCTGCTCCGCCAGGGACTGCACGGGCCCCGCGGTCACCACGACGGGTGGATCGCCGCGATCCTTCCCACGGACGATCGGATGCCGCAGCCCTGGCCCGTGCTCGACGACTGACGGCGGCGGAGCACAGGCTCGATCGGCCGGCGCAAGCCCGGCCCGGCGCCTTGCGCCGCGTGCCAGGATGGGCGCATGCCCGAGATGCCCGAGGTGCAGGGGCTCGCCGACTTCCTGCGCGGCCGCGTGCGCGGCCTCCAGATCACCCGCGTGACGGTCACCTCCATCGCCGCCCTGAAGACGTACGACCCTCCCGTCCAGTCGCTGCAGGGCCTCCGCGTCGCCGGCGTCGAGCGCCACGGCAAATTCCTCGACCTGGCGACGGAGCCGGCGGACGACGCTGCCGCGGGCGACGCCCCTCACCTCGTGTTCCACCTCGCCAAGGCGGGGTGGCTGCGGTGGTACGAGCAGGTGCCCGCGACCGTGCTCCGTCCGGGCAAGACGCCGATCGCGCTGCGCCTGGTGTTCGAAGACGGCTCGGGCTTCGACCTCACCGAGGCGGGAACGAAGAAGTCGCTCGCGGTCTACGTCGTACGCGACCCCGCCGAGGTCGCCGGCATCGCGCGGCTCGGGCCGGACCCGCTCGACCCCGCCTTCACCCGCGACGAGCTCGCCGCGCTGCTGGCCGGCCGGCGCACCCAGATCAAGGGGGTGCTCCGCGACCAGTCGATCATCGCGGGGGTGGGCAACGCCTACTCCGACGAGATCCTCCACGCGGCGAAGATGTCGCCCTACGCCCTGGCGTCCAGCCTCGGAGACGCCGACGTCGACCACCTCTTCGCCGCCATGACCACGACGCTGACGGATGCTGTGACCGCCGCATCCGGCAAGCCTCCGGCGGATCTGAAGGACGCCAAGCGCGGCGGGATGCGGGTGCACGGCCGCCGCGGGCAGGCGTGTCCGGTCTGCGGCGACGAGGTGCGCAGCGTGTTCTTCGCCGACAACTCCCTCGAGTACTGCCCGACCTGTCAGACGGGCGGGAAGCTGCTGGCCGACCGGCGCCTGTCGCGACTGCTGAAGTAGCGGGAGCGGGAGCGGGAGCGGGAGGGTACGGTGTTTCGACTCGCTGCGCTCGCTCAACGAGCGAGGGCGCGGACCACGTTTCGACTCGCTGCGCTCGCTCAACGAACGGGAGCGGGAACGGCGTTTCGACTCGCTGCGCTCGCTCAACGAGCGAGAGCGGGAACGGCGTTTCGACTCGCTGCGCTCGCTCAACGAGCGAGAGCGGGAACGGCGTTTCGACTCGCTGCGCTCGCTCAACGAGCGGGAACGCCGCAGGCCCGGCCCGCTCAGCGGAACCGGGCCTGCGGACGGGCGGTCAGCGGGTGACGAAGGGCACCAGCACCGCGTTGATCTCGTCGGCGTGCGTCCACAGCATGCCGTGCGGAGCGCCCTCGATCTCGTGGTACTCGGCATCCGGCACCGCCTGGGAGAACGGGCGGCCGGTGAGGTCGATGGGCAGGATGTTGTCGGACGTGCCGTGCGCGATGAGCACCGGCTTGCCGCTCGCGGCGACGGCCGCGACATCCGCGGTGAAGTCCTCGATCCAGGTCGGGACGACGGCGTAGGCGGCGATCGGGGCGCTGCCGGTCGCGGTGTTCCAGCTCGCCGTCACGGCCTCCTGGGAGATGCGCGAGCCGAGGTTCTCGTCGAGGTTGTAGAAGTTCTTGTAGAACTCCGTGAACCACGCGAAGCGGTCGGCCTTGGCAGCGGCCGCGATCCCGTCGAACTGCTCCTGCGGCGCGCCCTGCCCCAGCATCCCGGGCTCGAGCGAGGCGAGGAAGGCGAACTTGGCGACGCGGTCGGTGCCGTGGTTCTTCGCATAGCGGGCGAGCTCGCCGGTGCCCATGGAGAAACCGACGAGGGTCACGTCGGTGAGGTCGAGGTGCGTGAGCACGGCGTCGAGGTCGGCGGCGAAGGTGTCGTAGTCGTACCCCGTCTCCACCTTCGACGACCGGCCGAAGCCGCGGCGGTCGTACGTGATGACGCGACGGCCGGCCTCGCGCAGCTCGCGCGCCTGACGCTCCCACGACGATCCGTCGAGGGGATAGCCGTGGATGAGCACGACCGGGGCGCCGGAGCCGTGGTCTTCGTAGTACAGCTCGATCGGAGTCGAATTCTCCTGGCCGACGGTGATGTAACCCATAGGGTCCTCCTCGTGTGACGGATGAGAACGGTCGTTCTCACCTCGATAGGGCTACAGTAGAGAACGATCGTTCTCAACGCAACCCCTCGGAGGTGAGCAGGTCATGACAGAGCTCCACACGGACCGTGAACGCATCGTCGAGGCCGCCGACCGCCTCTTCTACGGTCGCGGCATCCGGTCGGTCGGGATGGATGCGGTCCGCGCGGCCGCGCACGTGCCCCTCAAGCGCCTCTACGCCGAGTTCCCCTCCAAGGACGCTCTCCTCGTCGAAGTGCTCGACCACCGCACCGACATCTGGAACGCCGGCATCGCGCAGGCGAGCGCGTCGGCCGTCACCCCTCGCGAGAAGCTGCTGGCGGTCTACGACTTCCTCGACGGCTGGTTCCGCACCGACGACTTCCGCGGCTGCGGATTCATCAACGCCTTCGGAGAACTCGGTGCCGTCTCGGCGCCCGTCGCCGCGGCCGCCCGCTCGCAGAAGGCGGCGTTCGGGCGCTACGTCGCCGGCCTCGTCGCCGACCTCGGCGTCGACCCGGTGCTCGGCGACCAGCTCGCCCTGCTCGCGGAGGGCGCGCAGACCACGGCGGCGATCAGCGGACGACCGGATGCCGCGGCGCACGCGCGTGCGGCCGCGGAGACCCTCATCGACGCAGCCCTGGACCGCGCACACGTCACGGAATGAAACCGGCCATCGCGCGTTGATTAGACTGATGAGCAGCAAGTGCTCCGGGGTCGGTGGGAATCCGAACCGGCGGTGACAGTCCGCGAACCCTCGTCCTCCATCCGATTCCGGATGCGGCGGGGGCCGATCCGGTGGAATTCCGGAACCGACGGTGATGCGACGGAGGTTTCGTCGCTAGTCCGGATGGGAGGCAGCACGGGCGTCGCGCGCGCGACGCCTCTTCCCAGCACCCCCGGGCTCCGGACGAGGGCGGGAAGCGGATGACGGTGAGCGAAGCCGAGAACGCGGCGATGAGCCGCGCCTTCGAGCTCGCCGCGCGCGGTCCGCACGGCATCAACCCGCAGGTCGGGGCCGTGCTGCTCGCCTCCGACGGCCGCATCGTGGCCGAGGGATGGCACCGCGGCGCCGGCACCCCGCATGCCGAGGTCGACGCGCTCTCGCACCTCGACGGGGGCGACGCGACCGGCCTGACCGCCGTCGTGACCCTCGAGCCCTGCAACCACCGCGGGCGCACCGGGCCCTGCGCTGTCGCCCTCCTCGAAGCCGGCGTCTCGCGGGTCCTCTACGCCGTCGACGACCCCAACCCCGTCGCCGGCGGCGGCGCCGAGCGCCTCGCGGCGGGCGGGGTCGAGGTGGAGGCCGGCGTGCGTCGCGCCGACGGCGAGACGCTCCTGGACGGGTGGCTCTCGGCGACCCGGCTCGGACGCCCGCGCGTCACGGTCAAGTGGGCGCAGAGCCTCGACGGCCGCGCCGCCGCCGACGACGGCACCAGCCGGTGGATCACCGGCGAAGCAGCGCGGGCGGACGTGCACCGCCGCCGCGCCCAGGCCGACGCGATCGTCGTCGGCACCGGCACGGTGCTCGCGGACGACCCGTCGCTGACCGCCCGCACCCCCGACGGGTCGCTGTATCCGACGCAGCCGGTGCCCGTCGTCGTCGGGCGACGTGAGGCGCCGGCGGATGCCGCACTGTTCCGCCACCCGAAGACCCCGGTGCTCGCGGGTGGTCGCGACCTGCCCGAGGTGCTCCGCGATCTGCACGGCCGCGGCATCCAGAGCGTCTTCGTGGAAGGCGGGCCCACCCTTGCCAGCGCGTTCGTCGCCGCCGGACTCGCCGACGAAGTGCTGGTCTACCTCGCGCCGGTGCTGCTGGGCGGCGGTCGCCTCGCGCTCACCGACCTCGGGGTCACCACGATCGCGGAGGCGCGCCGCCTGACCGTGACCGACGTCCAGCACCTCGGCGACGACCTCCTGGTCATCGCCCACCCCTCCCTCCTCGTTGAAGGAGCATCCTGATGTTCACCGGAATCGTCGAAGAGATCGGCGCCGTGACGGCTGTGGCCGCATCGGGTGACGGCGTGCGCGTGACCGTGCGCGCTCCCAAGGCGGTGTCGGACGCCGGACACGGCGATTCGATCTCCGTCAGCGGCGTCTGCCTCACCGTGGTCGACCGTGGCGAGGACTGGTTCACCGCCGACGTCATGCGTCAGACCCTGGACATGTCCACCCTCGCCGGCATCGACGAGGGCCGCGCCGTCAACCTCGAGCGGGCGACCGTCGCGCACGGCCGCCTCGGCGGCCACATCGTCCAGGGGCACATCGACGGCACCGGCGAGATCCTCGACATCCGCCCCGGCGATCAGTGGAGCGTGCTGCGCATCTCGCTGCCGGCGGAGCTCGCGCCGCTCGTGGTCGACAAGGGGTCGATCGCCGTGGACGGCGTCTCGCTCACCGTGAGCGCCGCCAGCCCGGCATCCGAGCCGTACGCGTGGTTCGAGGTGTCGCTCATCCCCGAGACCCTCGCCGCCACGACCCTTGGCAGCCGCTCGCCGGGCGA
The DNA here is from genome assembly GCF_047237905.1 of Microbacterium jepli. Lineage (NCBI taxonomy): Bacteria > Bacillati > Actinomycetota > Actinomycetes > Micrococcales > Microbacteriaceae > Microbacterium > Microbacterium jepli. The sequence goes on from NZ_JBDFLW010000005.1 coordinate 2,739,217, forward strand.
CCGCGTGAACCTCGAGACCGACATCCTGGCCCGCCACGTGCAGCGCCTGCTCGCATTCTCCCCGACGGCTGCCGCCGTCCCGACAGAAGGAGGCTCCCGATGAGCCTTTCCACCATCGAAGAGGCGCTGGAGTCGCTCCGCGCGGGCCGCCCGGTCATCGTCGCCGACGACGAGAGCCGCGAGAACGAGGGCGACATCATCCTCTCCGCGGAGAAGGCGACGGCCGAATGGCTCGCGTGGACGATCCGCTGGTCCAGCGGCTTCATCTGCGCCCCGATGCCCGCCGACTGGGCGGACCGCCTCGATCTGCCGCCCATGGTGGCGCAGAACGAGGACGCCCGCGGCACCGCCTACACGGTGAGCGTCGACGCGGCCGACCGCGTGTCCACCGGCATCAGCGCGGCCGACCGGTCGCACACGCTGAACGTGCTGGCGAACCCCGAGTCCACGCCGACGAGCGTCATCCGTCCCGGGCACGTGCTCCCCCTCCGCGCCGTCGACGGTGGCGTGCGCGAGCGCGCGGGCCACACCGAGGCCGCCGTGGAGCTGATGAAGCTCGCCGGCCTCTCCCCCGTGGGCGCGATCGGCGAGGTCGTCGCCGAGGACGGCAGCATGATGCGACTGCCCGGCCTCCTCGAGCTCGGCGCCCGCGAGAACCTGCCGGTCATCACGATCGAGCAGCTGATCGCGCACCTCGTGGAGACGGATCCGGCCGACGCGACCGTCCCCGCCATCGCCCGCCGCCGCGTGAGCCTGCGGGCCGAATCGACCGTGCCGACCACGCACGGCGTGTTCCGCTTCCGCGCCTACAAGGACCGCACGACCGGCACGGATCACCTGGCGGTCATCTCCGGCGACCTCGATGACGACGCCCCTCTCGTCCGCGTGCACTCGGAGTGCCTGACGGGCGAGGCCTTCGGCTCGCTGAAGTGCGAGTGCGGCCCGCAGCTCGACGCCGCGCTCGACGCCATCGAGCAGGACGGCGGCGTCGTGGTCTACATGCGCGGCCACGAGGGCCGCGGCATCGGGCTCATCAACAAGCTGCGCGCCTACAGCCTGCAGGAGCGCGGGCTCGACACCGTCGACGCCAACCTCGCCCTCGGTCTCCCGGCCGACGCACGCGACTACGCCGCCGCGGCGGGCATCCTCGCCGACCTCGGCATCGAGAAGGTGCGTCTGCTCACCAACAACACCGACAAGGTGGCTCAGCTGCGGGAGCTCGGACTCGAGATCGTCGAGCAGGTGCCCCTGCTGGTCGGCGTCGGACCCAACAACCACCAGTACCTCCAGACCAAGCGCGACCGCATGGGCCACATCATCGCCGAGCAGGACCTCGCCGATGCGATCGCACAGATGCACGAAGGAGCCGGCTCATGAGCGGCAAGGGAGCACCCATCACGGGCGGGACGGACGCCTCCGGACTGGACATCGTCGTCGTGGCCGGCACCTGGCATGACGCGATCAGCGACGGGCTGATCGCCGGCGCGGAGCGCGCCCTGGACGCAGCGGGGGCCTCCTGGCGCCTCGTGCGCGTGCCCGGCTCGTTCGAGCTCCCGGTGGCGGCGAAGGCCGCACTCGAGGCCGGAGCCGACGCGGTGGTGGCCCTCGGGGTCATCATCCGGGGCGGCACGCCGCACTTCGAATACGTGTCGTCGGCGGCCACGGACGGCCTCACGCGCGTGGCCCTCGACACCGGCAAGCCCGTCGGGTTCGGGGTGCTCACCCTCGACGACGAGCAGCAGGGGCTCGACCGCGCGGGCCTCGAGGGCTCCAAGGAGGACAAGGGCGCGGAGGCGGCGGATGCTGCGATCCGCACCGCCCTGGTGCTGCAGGCGCTCCGCGCCTGACGCGTTGCACCTTCAGCCAGACTCAAGGTAGCCTGGCGACATGGAGTTCCTTCGCCACGCCGTCGTCCTCGTCCACCTCATCGGCTTCGCCGTGCTCTTCGGCTCGTGGGTGGTCGCGGCCACCGGCGCGCGGAAGTTCACGCGCATCATGGACTGGGGGCTGGCCATCGCCGCCGTCGCAGGGCTCGCCCTGGCCGCTCCGTGGGGCACCGACGGCGACCTCAACTACGTGAAGATCGCCGTCAAGCTCGTCGTGCTGCTGATCATCGGCGCGATCCTGGGCATCGGGTCGGCGCGCCAGCGCCGCGGCGCCGCCGTCGCGCCCGTGCTCTTCTGGTCGGTCGGCGTGCTGACGCTCTTCAACGCCGGCATCGCGGTGCTCTGGCGCTGACGCCGACGCGTCGCCTTCCGCGACGCGGCCGCCCGCGGGTCTAGGCTTGTCACCCGTGTCCGCCACCTCCGCCGCAGCCCGGCCCGCCAACTCCCGCTCGCGCGTCATCACCGCGAGTCTGGTGGGAACCACCATCGAGTTCTACGACTTCTACGCGTACGCCACCGCGGCCGTGCTCGTCTTCCCCGTCCTCTTCTTCCCGACGGGCAACGACACGACATCGCTGCTGCTGTCGTTCAGCGTCTTCGGCGCCGCCATGATCGCGCGGCCGCTCGGCGCCATCGTCTTCGGCCACTTCGGCGACCGGTTCGGCCGCAAGGCCACGCTCGTGGCATCCCTCCTCACGATGGGAATCGCGACCTTCCTCATCGGCTGCCTGCCCACCTTCGCCGACATCGGCGTGTGGGCCGCTCTCCTCCTGCTGCTGATGCGGCTCGTGCAGGGCTTCGCGCTCGGCGGCGAGTGGTCGGGCGCCGCGCTCGTGGCCACGGAGAACGCCCCCCAGGGCAAGCGCGCCTGGTACGGCACATTCCCCCAGCTCGGCGCACCGCTGGGCTTCATCATCGCCAACGCGGTCTTCCTCATCATCAACTTCGCCCTCCCCCACCCCGACGGCGGCGCACAGCGCTCCGCGGAGTTCCTCGCCTGGGGCTGGCGCGTGCCGTTCCTCTTCTCGGCCGTCATGGTCATCGTCGGCCTGTACGTGCGCCTGCGGCTGGTGGAGTCCCAGACGTTCTCCGCGGCGGAGAAGACCGGCGCCATCCGCCGGTTCCCGCTCGGTGCGGCGCTGCGCAACAACTGGCGCCAGCTCATCCTCGGCACGTTCATCATGCTCGCGACCTACGTGCTCTTCTATCTGATGACGCAGTTCACGCTCTCGTACGGCACCAAGCCCGCCGACCTCGCCACCGCGGCGGCCGCCGCGCAGGCGGCCGCCGAGCGCGGCGGCCCGGCGTACGACGCGACCGCGTTCGCTGCGCAGTTCTACCCGGGCCTCGGCTTCGGCTTCACCGACTTCGTCATCATGCAGATCGTCGGCGTCGTCTTCTTCGGCATCTTCACGCTGCTGTCCGGCCCGATCGCCGACGCGATCGGCCGCCGGAAGCTGCTCATGTGGGTGACCGGACTCATCATCGTGTTCGGCCTGACGTTCTCGGTCTTCCTCCTGCCGCACGCCGACCCGAAGCTCACCGGCGCGCTGGTGCAGGCCTTCCTCGTCTTCGGCTTCGTGCTGATGGGGGCGACGTTCGGGCCGATGGGCGCCGTGCTGCCGGAGCTGTTCCCGACGAACGTGCGCTACACCGGTTCGGCGATCTCCTACAACGTCGCCTCTATCCTGGGGGCGGCCCTCGCGCCGATCGTCGCGCTGTGGCTGTGGTCGCTCAGCGGCGACGGCAACCCCTTCCTCGTCGGCCTGTACCTGTCGGCGATGGGCGTGCTCACGATGATCGCCCTCATCCTCGCCCCGGAGACGAAGGACGTCGACTTCGAGGAGAACATCGGCGTGGGCGCGACCGCGTCGCTCTGAGCCGCTGGAGGACGGATGCCGCGGGCCGCTGTGCCCGCGGCATCCGTCGTCTGCGCAGGACCGTCCCGATGACCGGGGCGGATGTCAACCGCATCACGACACCGATCCGTCTCGGCATACGTTCGCCTGACTCACCGAGGGAGAGTCATGGCCCATCCGCCGCCCGCACGTTCCAAGTACCCGCGCAGTCCGATCGCGGGGCCCTACGGGCACCCGTTCCACCCGATCGCGATCATCATCCCGATCGGGGCCTGGGTCGCCGCCGTCATCTTCGACATCCTCGCCCTCACGGGGGATGACGCGTCCGCCTTCGCGGTCGGCGCCCGCATCCTCATCATCATCGGCCTCATCGGGTCGGTCGTCGCCGCCCTGCTCGGCGTCATCGACTGGTTCGGCCTGCCCGCGGGCACGACCGCGCGTGCGACGGGGACGACGCACATGGTGCTCAATCTCGCCGTGATGGGCCTCTTCCTCGTCAGCCTCCTGCTGCGCGACCGCGACGACGTGGTGCCGATGATGGCGTTCCTGGCGAGCATCGCCGGCATCGTGCTGCTCGGAGCCTCCGGGTGGCTGGGCGGCAAGCTCGCGCACACGTTCGGGGTGCGCGTCGCCGACGAGCGCACGCAGGCCGAGGGCTACGAGCCGCTGCCGTGACCGATCGCCGACGCATCCACCCCGAGGAGACAGCATGAGCACGCAGGAGCAGAACCCCGCGAAGCGGCCGGCGACGATCCTGGCCGGACCCTACGGCCACCCCTTCCACGCCATCGCCATCACCATCCCGATCGGGGCGTGGGTGGCCAGCCTCGTGTTCGACATCATCGGGCTGGCCGCAGCCGACCCGACACCGTACGCCACCGGATCCCGCGTGCTCATCGCGATCGGGCTGCTCGGCAGCATCCCGGCGATCATCTTCGGGATCCACGACTACCTGCGCATCCCCGACCGCACGCGTGCCTCGAGCGCGGCGACCATCCACATGGGCATCAACTTCCTGGTCTGCGGCGCGTATCTCTTCCAGTTCTTCCTCCGGACGACGACCGACGAGATCCCGCTGGCCGCCTTCGTCTTCAGCATCGTCAGCCTGCTGTTCCTGAGCTTCTCGGGCTGGCTCGGCGGCAAGCTCGCCTACCGGTGGGGCATCCGCGTCGCCGCGGAGTCGACGCAGGGCGAGGCCTTCCGGGTGCCCGAGCGCCCCTGACACGGGCCACCTGTCGCTCCCGCCGGGGCGGTCTCCTTGACCACGTCGAGCGGGCCCGTCAAGGCCTGGTCCGGCTGATCGGCGCGCTCTATTTTCGGGTCAATGCATCTCGCCATGTCAGGAGGATCCGTAATGAAGAAGGTCGCGAACGCCTCAGTGGTGGAGTACGACGAGCCGGGCGGAGTCGAGGTCCTGCACCTCGTCGAGCGTCCTCTGCCGGAGCCGGGACCCGGGGAGGTGAGCGTCGAGGTCATCACCACGTCGCTCAACCACATCGAGGGCTTCGTGCGCTCGGGCGCGGAGGAGGACTGGGACGACGCGTACCCCCGCCGGTCGGGCAGCTGCTTCGCGGGCATCGTCATCGCGGTCGGCCCCGGCGTCAGCGAATTCCCGGTCGGATCGGACGTGGTCGGACACGTGCGGGCCGGTGCGCACGCGACGCACCTCACGGTCGGGGTCGATCACCTCGTCCGCAAGCCCAAGGGCGTCACGTTCGAAGCCGCGGGCGGCCTCTACCTCGCCGGCGTCACCGCGCTGGACATCCTCGACGAGCTGAAGATCGGCCCCTCCGACACCGTGGTGATCTCGGCCGCGGCCGGCGCGGTCGGCAGCATCGAGGCGCAGGTGGCCAAGCACCTGGGCGCGCGCGTGATCGGCACCTGCGGCGACCGCAACTTCGACTACCTGCGGCAGATGGGCATCACCCCCGTGCGCTACGGCGAGGGGATCGCCGACCGCATCCGCGCCAAGGCGCCCGACGGAGTCACGGCGTTCATCGACAACTTCGGGCAGGACGGCCACGAGCTCGCGGCCGAGCTGGGCGTGCCGGAGGCGCGCTTCCGCTCCAGCGGCGACCGGCGCGACCGCGAGATCTCGCTGCTGTCGGAGGACCCCGCGGCCGTCGCCCACGGCACGTCGCAGCTCGAGCGGCTCGTCGCCCTCGCGGAGCGCCGCGTGGTCAACGTGCTGGTGTCGGGCTTCTACCCGCTGGGGGATGTCGTCGAGGCCTACGACGACCTGCAGAAGCTCCACTCCCGGGGCAAGATCGTGCTGGCGACGCATCCGGTCAACACGCGCCGGGTGATCAAGGCGCGGGAGGTCATGGAGGCCCGCGACTAGTCGCCGCGCGCGCCCGGCGCACAGGGACACGAAGTACGGTCGAGGGTGACGGATCCGCACCGCACGGATCCCGCAGATCCTCGAGGAACACGCTTGTCTGTCGACGCCCGCCCCACGTCCGAGTCCCCCGCACCCCGGCCACGGGGGCGGCGGCGCAAGACACCGGAGGGGCCGCGCGCCACCTTCCGCCAGCTGCTGCCCTTCATCTTCGAGCACAAGCCCGTGCTGGTGGTCATCGCGGTGCTCAGCATCCTCGGCGCCGGCGCCACGCTGGCCCAGCCGCTCCTCGTGGGCCAGGTCATCGACCGCGTCCAGACCCAGGCGCCGCTGGGCGTGCTGGTGTGGGTGCTCATCGCGCTGGTGGTGATCTCCTCGATCATCTCCGGCTACCAGCACTACCTCCTGCAGCGCACGGGCACGGCCGTCGTGTTCTCGAGCCGCCGCAAGCTCATCGCGCGCATCCTGCGTCTGCCGATCAGCGAGTTCGACGCCCGCCGCACGGGCGACCTCGTCTCGCGGGTGGGCACCGACACCACCCTGCTGTACGCCGTGCTCACGCAGGGCCTCGCGGATGCCGTGGGCAACGCGCTCATCTTCGTCGGGGCGCTCGTGGCTATGGCCGTCATCGACCCGGTGCTGCTGGTGCTCATCCTCGTGGTGATCGGCGTCTCCGTCGTCGTGGTGGTCCTGCTGAGCGGACGCATCCGCACCGCATCGGCCGAGCAGCAGGTCAAGGTCGGCGAGCTGGCGTCGGGCGTGGAGCGCGCGGTCGGCTCGATCCGGACGGTCCGCGCCGCAGGCGCGACCGAGCGGGAGATCGCCTCGGTGTCGGGCCTGGCGACCCAGGCGTACGACGTCGGCGTCCGGATCGCGAAGGTCTCGGCGCTGGTCGTCCCCGTCGCCGGCATCGCCCTCCAGGTGTCGCTGCTCGTCGTCCTCGGCGTCGGCGGATTCCGCGTGGCGTCCGGGGCGATCGGCATCGCGAGCCTCGTGACGTTCATCCTCTTCCTCTTCATGCTCATCGCGCCCCTCGGCTCGACCTTCGGAGCCATCACGTCCGTCAACCAGGCGCTCGGCGCGCTGGGCCGCATCCAGGAGGTGCTCGACCTCCCGACGGAGTCCCAGGACGACGAGGCCGCGGCGGCGCGCGCCGCTCAGCCGCAGCTCGCGGCGGACGCTCCGGCCATCGCCTTCCGCGACGTGCGGTTCCGCTACCCGGAGAACGTGGTGGCGGCTCGCGCGAAGGCGGCGGAGGAGGCCCGCTCCGTCCTGCAGGAGGCGCGACTCGACCGCACCGCCGAGGAGGTCGCCGACGAGCCGGAGGCCCGCGACCTCGACGTGCTCCGCGGCGTGTCCTTCGCCGTCCCCCGCGGGGCCCGCGTGGCCCTCGTCGGCCCGAGCGGCGCGGGCAAGAGCACCGTGCTCTCCCTCATCGAGCGGTTCTACGATCCGACCTCGGGTGCGATCGAGCTCGACGGTCGCGACATCCGCTCACTCGACCGCGATGCCCTCCGCGCGCAGTTCGGCTACGTCGAGCAGGACGCGCCGACGCTCGCGGGCACGATCGCCGACAACCTGCGGCTCGCCTCGCCCGATGCCACCGACGCCGAGTGCGAGCAGGTGCTGCGCGCCGTCAACCTGACCGAGGTGCTCGAGCGCAGCGACCTCGGCATCGACGCCCCGGTCGGCGAGAGCGGCGTGATGCTCTCGGGCGGCGAGCGTCAGCGGCTGGCCATCGCGCGCGCGCTGCTGGCCGCGCCGCCGATCCTGCTGCTCGACGAGTCGACGTCGTCGCTGGACGGATTGAACGAGCAGCGGATGAGGGACGCGCTGGATGCCGTCGCCACCGGCCGCACCCTGGTCGTCATCGCGCATCGCCTGTCGACCGTGGTCGACAGCGACCTGATCGTCGTGCTCGACCATGGCCAGGTCGTGGGTCAGGGCACGCACTCGGAGCTGGTCGCGTCGACCCCGCTGTACCGCGACCTGGCCCGCCACCAGCTGCTCGTCTGACCCACCCCACGCCCCGCGCCCCGACCGCGAGACTGCAGCGGAGACGCGACACCGAGGGTGATCCCCTACGTCTCGCGCTCCCACTGCAGTCTCGCGGACGGCGCGCCGGTGGATCGGCGTCAGGCCTGCTGGGCCTGCCGCAGGCGGTAGCGCAGGGCCGAGAGCTCCGACTCGAGCGCCGCCGGCACGCGGCCGTCGAAGGTCGCGTAGAACTCCTCGGTGAGGTCGGCCTCGCGCTGCCACGAGATCGGGTCGATGGCGAACAGCTCGTCGAGGTCGGCCTGCGGCACGTCGATGCCGTCGAGGTTGAGGTCCGACGTCTTGGGCAGGCGTCCGATCGGGCTGTCGACCGCGTCGACTTCGCCGTCGATACGACGGATGATCCAATCGATGACGCGGGAGTTGTCACCGAACCCGGGCCACAGGAAGCGCCCGTCCGAGCCCTTGCGGAACCAGTTCACCTGGAAGATCCGCGGCGCGCGGTCAAAGCGCAGCTTCTGGCCGATCTTCAGCCAGTGGCCGAAGTAGTCGCCCATGTTGTAGCCGCAGAAGGGGAGCATGGCGAACGGGTCGCGGCGCAGTTCGCCGACCGTGCCCTCGGCAGCGGCCGTGCGCTCGGACGAGACGTTCGAGCCCATGAAGACGCCGTGCGTCCAGTCGGTCGCCTCGACCACGAGCGGAACGTTGGTCGCCCGCCGTCCACCGAAGAGGATGACGTCGAGGGGCACGCCCTGGGGCGCGTTCCAGTCGGACGCGATCTGCGGGCACTGGGCCGCCGCCACCGTGAAGCGCGAGTTCGGGTGCGCGGCCGGACGGCCGAGTCCGGGCGTCCAGGCGTTGCCCTCCCAGTCGGTCAGGTGCGGCGGGGCCTCGTCGGTCAGGCCCTCCCACCACACGTCGCCATCGGGGCGGAGCGCGACGTTCGTGAAGATCGTGTTGCCCCACAGCGTCTCGACCGCGGTGACGTTGGTGGACTCGCCCGTGCCGGGCGCGACGCCGAAGAAGCCGGCCTCCGGGTTGATCGCCCACAGGCGGCCGTCGTCGCCGGGGCGCAGCCATGCGATGTCGTCGCCGAGCGTCTCGACGCGCCAGCCGGGGATGGTCGGGCGGAGCATCGCGAGGTTCGTCTTGCCGCATGCCGAGGGGAACGCCGCGGCGACGTGGTACGCCTTGCCGGACGGGTCGATGACGCGGATGAGCAGCATGTGCTCGGCCAGCCAGCCCTCGTCACGGCCGATGACCGACGCGATGCGCAGGGCGAAGCACTTCTTGGCGAGGATCGCGTTGCCGCCGTAGCCGGAGCCGAACGACCACACCTCGAGCGTCTCGGGGAAGTGGGCGATGTACTTCTCGTCGTTGCAGGGCCACGCGGCATCCTTCTCCCCCGGCGCGAGCGGCGCTCCGACGGAGTGGACGGTCTTGACCCAGTCGGCGCCGTCGGCGATCTGCTCGAGCACCGCGGTGCCGACGTGGGTCATGATGCCGATGGAGGTGACCGCGTAGGCGCTGTCGGTCACCTGCACGCCGATGTGCGAGAGCGGTCCGCCGACGGCGCCCATCGAGAAGGGGACGACGTACATCGTGCGACCGCGCATCGATCCCTCGAACAGACCGGTCAGGAGGCCGCGCATCTCGGTCGGATCGGCCCAGTTGTTCGTCGGGCCGGCGTCCTCCTCGCGCTCGGAGGCGATGAAGGTGCGACCCTCGGTGCGGGCGACGTCGCTCGGGTGGGAGCGGGCGAGGTAGGAGCCCGGGCGCCACTCGGGGTTGAGCTTGATGAGCTTGCCCTCGTCGACCTGCTGACGCAGCAGCGCGTCGTTCTCGGCCCGCGAGCCGTCGACCCAGTGGATGGCGGCGGGCTGCGTCAGCGCGGCGATCTCCTCGACCCAGGCGTACAGCGCGTCCATGCCTGCTCCGGTCACGTGCGGGCGCCGGCCGAAGCTGCGCGCCTCGACGGCTGCGGCGGGGGTGGACGTGGGGCGGGTGAAGATGTCGGCCAATGCCATGCTCGTTTCCTCCTCGATCGACACGTCATCTGCGGTCTTCCCCTACTGTGACGCGATTACATGGACCTTTTCGCAACCTCTTGACTGCAAGAAACGCGAATCTTTCCGTATGCTCAAGGAATGGCATCCACGTCGCTCGAGCTCACGACCCTCGGTCACCGCATTCGCCACCAGCGCGTCGCGGCCGGGATGACACTGGACGAACTCGGCGAGAAGGTCGGCGTCGCCGGCAGCCAGCTGAGTCTGATCGAGAACGGCAAGCGCGAGCCGAAGCTGTCGCTGCTGCAGGCGATCGCCGCCACGACGGGCATCGAGGTGACGGAGCTGCTGTCGGCGGAGCCGCCCAATCGCCGCGCCGCGCTCGAGATCGACCTGGCCCGGCTGCAGGCCGGCACGGTGTTCCGTCGGCTCGGCATCCCCCCGGTCAAGGTCACGAAGGGCACCAGCGACGAGACCCTCGAATCGATCATCGGGCTGCATCGCGAGCTCGAGCGCCGCGAGCGCGAGACGATCGCGACGCCCGAGGAGGCGCGCCGCGCCAACACCGAGCTCCGGCTGCGCATGCGCGAGAAGGGCAATTACCTCGCCGAGATCGAGAAACTCGCCGAGCGCCAGCTGAAGGCGGCCGGTCACTCCACGGGTGCGCTCACGCACCGCACCGTGAGCATCATGGCCCAGCAGCTCGGCTTCGAGCTGCTGTACGTCAGCGACCTCCCGCACTCCGCGCGCTCCGTCACCGACATCGAGAACGGCCGCATCTACCTGCCGCCCGCGTCGATCCCCGGCGGCCACGGCCTGCGGTCGATGGCCCTGCAGGCGATGGCCCACCGCCTGCTGGGGCACGAGCGGCCGGTCGACTATGCCGATTTCCTCCAGCAGCGCCTCGAGATCAACTACTACGCCGCCTGCTGCCTCATGCCAGAGACGGCCTCGCTCGCGTTCCTGCAGCAGGCCAAACGCGACCGCAACCTCGCCGTCGAAGACTTCCGCGACGCCTTCGGCGTCACCCATGAGGCGGCCGCCATGCGGCTGACCAACCTGCTGACCCAGCACTTCGAGATCCCGCTGCACTTCCTCCGCGTGGACGGCTCAGGGGCGATCACCCGCGTCTACGAGAACGACGACCTGCCGGTGCCCATGGACGTCACGGGATCTGTGGAGGGACAGATCGTCTGCCGCCGCTTCCTCGCGCGCTCCGCCTTCGAGGAGCACAACCGCACCACGGAGCACTACCAGTACACCGACACCCCGTCGGGCACGTTCTGGTGCTCGACGCAGACGGGGACGACGGATGCCGGCGAGTTCTCCATCACGGTGGGGGTGCCGTTCGACGACGCACGGTGGTTCCGCGGCCGGGAGACGACGAAGCGCGCCAGCTCGCACTGCCCCGACCTGTCGTGCTGCCGGCGCCCGCCCGCCGACGTCGCCGCACGCTGGAGCGGCAAGGCGTGGCCGAGCGCGCGCGTGCACATGCACATGTTCTCGCCACTGCCCTCGGGGGACTTCCCCGGCGTCGACGACACCGAGGTCTACAGCTTCCTCGAACGGCACGCCGAGGGCTGAGCCCGCGTCTGCGCCGGGCTCAGTCGGCCGCGCCGCCGCCGGAGCCGCCGTCGCCGCCGTGCGCAGCGGCGGCCACGGGGACCGTCACCGCACCGGGTGCGCCCCGGGGTCGCTCGCCGTCGGGGCCCCACTTCAGCCAGGCGACGACATAGATGACCAGCGCGCTCACGAGGCCGGTGAGCACCCAGATCACGACGAGGAAGTCCACCCACGAGCCGACCGGAGGGCTGCCGGGCAGGAAGCCGCGCAGCGGGATCGTGGCGAACAGCATGGCCGCCATCCAGCTCATCAGCGTCGCCTCCGCCTTGCGTCGCCCCCGCAGCACGCGGAGCGCGATCGTGAGGCACAGGACGGGCATCGCGATCATCAGCACGAGGATGACGACGCCGAAGGTCACCGGAGCGACCGACCGCTGCGCGATGATGACCACCTCGTCGGCCGGTATGCCGTTGACGGTGAACAGCTGGCTGGTCGCCTCGCTCGTCTCGGAGCGGAACGTCCAGCCCGGCACGTGCGGCGTACCGCAGACCTCGAGCGGCACCACGGACTCCTCGGCGGTGTCGGCGTTCTGGACGGCGATGATGGCCACCGGCGAGCGGTAGACGTCCACCGGCCAGCGCTCGATCTCGCCCTCGGCGATGAGCCGCACGGTCTGCGCGGACGGGATCGTCCCGGGCTCATAGGTGAGCGTGCGCGAGGTCTCGACGTTGGAGAGGTAGATCGTCAGCGGCCCCCGCAGCCGTTCGTCCGCGTCGGCCGCGGGACCGAAGGAGAGCACGTCGAGACTGCCGCTGATGCGCTCACCCGCGGCATCCACCGACTGCGGGGTGAAGGACAGGGTGATGCGGTCCGTCGGGAGGTCGTCGGCCGGGAGGCAGCTCGACCCCGTGGACTGCGTCTCGGTCAGGGCGTACGTGGCGACGACGCCGACATACAGGCCGAGGAAGGCCAGCACGACCAGCGCGACCACCCAGCCGCGTCTCCTCGTCCCTGCCCGCACGGTCACAGTGTGGCAGAACGCATCAGCCGAGGAGGAACCGCCGGTACCGCTGCAGCGCGGCGTCCACCTGCTCCGCCGAAGCCGCGCCCTCGGTGAAGAGCTCCGGCAGCGGGTCGCCCTCGTGCCGGCCGACGGCGTGGGAGTGCGACCACGCGCCGACCACCTCGCCGCGCGCGACGAGGACCGGCCGCACCATGCCGTTGGCGCCCGGTCCGACACGGCCGAGCAGAGCGGGTGCGCAGGCACCTGTGCGGTCGGCGTACGACAGGTAGTACTCGTCGAACGGAGGGAGTGCCAGCACCTCGGGCATCCGCGGAGCCCGCCGGGGAGCGGGGCCCGCCGCCACGTAGACCGGCTCCCCCTCACCCGGGACGACGGACACGCGATCGGATGCCGCGGCCGCCGCCTCCCGCGCGACGCCGAGCGGCAGCCCCGACCACCAGGAGAAGTCCCGGATGCCGGCGGGTCCGTGGGATCCGATGTACCGCGTGAACAGCTCGGCGAGCGGTTCGACCGGGGCCGCGGCATCCGTGATCCACTCGTCCGTCCGCACGATGTACTGCTCCCGCGTCGGACCGCCCGCTCTCGGCACCACCGGGCCCTGGCAGACGACACCGCGCCACGAGAGACCGCACAGGAGGTGGTAGCCGCGCTGCCCCGACGTCGGGACGCCCGCGCCCTCGAGGACGGCGAACAGCTCGGCGCGGGTGAGCCGCCCGCCACCGGCCAGGGCGGTGAGCGCGGCCCGCTCCGCGCGGTCGAGCTCGGCCGCGTCGATGCCCTCCCGCCGGTGCGTCGCCGCCAGGCCCTGTCGCTGCCGCTCGCCCGTGAGAGCCAGCAGCCAGCCCAGGTCGCGCGCGGGCACGATGTGGATGGTTCCGCGCATCGTCCACGATCGGACGATCTCGGCGCGGTCGAAGGCGGCGTCGACGTCGCGCAGCGTCGGCTCGCCTCGGGTGCGCAGCGCCAGCGCCCAGCGGCCGCCCCAGAACTCCTGCGCCTGGGTGGCCGTCATGTGACCGGCGGCGTCGGCGATCGACGCCGCCGGCGCCGTCAGGAGGTGCGACCTCAGCCGGCGATCGGGAAGTGCGCGCACGACGACATCCTGCCGTGCCGCACCGACACGAGCGCCTACTTGATGCCGCTGCGGGCGAAGCCGGCGATGAAGTACCGCTGGAAGAAGAGGAACACGAGCGCGATCGGCACCACGTTGATGAGCGCGAACGCCATCGTCGCCCCGTAGTCGCTGTTCGCCTGGCCCTGCAGGAACAGCAGCCCGATGGGGAGGGTGAACAGCTGATTGTCGCGGAGCGCGATGAGGGGCCACGCGAAGTCGTTCCACGACTGCAGGAGGCCCATGAACACCAGCACCGCGATGAGCGACTTCGACATCGGCAGCACGACGCGCAGGAAGGTCTGGATGTGGGACGCCCCGTCGAGCCGCGCCGCCTCGATGAGCTCCCTCGGGATGCCGAGCATGAACTGCCGGGCGAGGAAAAGTCCGAACGCGGACGCCGCGCTGGGCAGGATGACGCCCCAGTAGGTGCCGTAAATGCCGAGGCCGGTGATGAGGCGGAAGAGCGACACGATGATGACCTGAACCGGGAGCACCAGCGTCGCCAGCGCGATGAAGAACAGCACCGTCGAGCCGCGGAAGCGCAGCTGGGCGAACGCGTAGCCGGCGAGCAGGCTCGTGATGACCGACAGCGCCGTGACGACGACCGCGATCGCCACGGAGTTGCCGAACCACGTCGCCACGGGGAACGACCCGAACACGCGCGTGAAGTTCTCGAGTGTGAACTCCCGCGGCCACAGGCGGAACTCGCCCCCGCCGAGCAGCTCGGACCGCGTGGAGAAGGCGACCACCACCATCCAGTACAGGGGTGAGATCGTGATCAGCCCGATGACTAGCACGATCACCGTGCGGGCGGCGGTGCTCCAGCGGGCGGTGCGCTGCACGCGGGTGCTCATTCGACGAGATCCCTCGTTCGGCTCGCTCGCCATTGTCCGGCGGCGAAGAGGAGGGCGAACACGAACAGCACCATGCCGATCGCCGCGGCGTACCCCTGGTCGCGCGTCACGAAGCCCGTCTCGTACGCGTAGGTCACCAGCACGGAGGTCGCCCCGCCCGGCCCGCCGCCGGTGAGGACGAAGACGATGTCGAAGACCTGGAAGGAGTAGATCACGTTGAGGATGACGAGGAAGAACGTCGTCGGTCCGAGGAGCGGGAGGGTGACGTTGCGGAAGCGCTGCCACGCCCCCGCGCCGTCCAGCCGCGCCGCCTCGTAGAGGTCGGGCCCGAGCCCCTGCAGACCGGCCAGGTAGATGAGCATGTTGAAGCCCGTGCGCCACCAGACCGTGGCGATGACGATCGACGCGAACGCCGGGCCCGCCTGCGACTGCCAGTCGATCGAGGGCAGCCCGAACAGCTGTGCGATCTTGTTGAGCGCGCCCGAGTTCTGGTCGAAGATCAGCACGCCGATGAGGGCGGTCGCGACGCCCGAGACCGCCATCGGCAGGATGAGCAGCGAGCGGAGCACCGGCCGGGCGGGGAGGGCGGAGTTGAGCATCACCGCGGCGAACAGCCCGAAGGCCATCGACAGCGGCGTGACGATCGCCGTGAAGAGCAGCGTGTTGCCCAGCGACCGCCAGAACAGCGGGTCGGATGCCAGCCGGGCGTAGTTGTCCAGCCCCGTGAACGTGCCGTCGCCGAAGCCGTCGGTGCGCTGCAGGCTGACGAGGAATGCGCCGACCAGCGGGATGAGCACGAAGATCAGCAGCAGCAGGTAATTCGGGGCGATGAAGGCGTACGCCGCGAGCGCCTCCCGGCGCGCCCCCGCCCGGCGCGGGCGCGCCACGCTAGGCACCGGTCGCCGTGGCGATGCCGCTCTGCAGGTTCTGCACCGTCGTGGCGGCATCCTGCGCACCCGTGAAGGCGAGGTCGAGCTGCTCCTTGAGCACCGGGATGATCGCCGACATCGACGGCGACGCCACCTGCGCGACGTCCTGCGGCTGCACGCCGCCGGCCTGGGCGGCGAAGATCGGCGCGAGCTCCGGGCGCACGTCGAACTTCAGGTCGCCGTTGAGGAGGTCGCCGCGGGTGGGCAGCAGTGACGCGGCCGCGCAGAAATCGCGCATCTGCTCGGCGTCGGTCATGAACTCCAGGAAGGACGCGGCGAGCTCGGGCTGCGCGGTGTTCGCCGTCGCGACCAGTGCGTTGCCGCCGAAGTCCCCACCGGTGCGCACGTCGCGCGGGGCGAAGGTGGCGGTCCAGTCGAAGGAGGCGGTGGAGTCGGCATCCGGGATCTGGAAGGCACCCGACCACACCATCGCGACCGACTGCGAGAACCACGACTCGCTGGCGTAGCTCGACGAGTTGATCGTGTTGTTCGCCGGCACGTAGCCCTTCGAGAAGAAGGAGCTGGAGAACTCGACCGCCTTGCGCGCCGCGTCGGAGTCGATGGCGGGCGTCTTCTGGTCGGACTGCAGGAAGGCGCCGTCCGCCTGGAAGAGCAGGCTGAGCCAGCGCGTCACGCCGTTGCCCTGCCAGTTGTACGCCCACGGGTAGGTGCCCGACGGGAGTCCGGCGCGGAGCTTGTCGCCGATGGCGGCCAGCTCCTCCCAGGTCCAGGCGTCCTCGATGCTCGTGGGGACCTCGGTGATGCCCGCCGCGGCCAGCAGCTCGGTGTTGACCAGGATCGCGGACGTGTCGGTGTGGTGCGGCAGGCCGAAGACGCCGCCCTGGTTCTGCACGGCCGCCCAGGCGGGCTCGGTGAACTGCGCCTGCCGGTCGGAGGAGAGCAGGGGCTTGAGGTCGAGGAGCTGCCCGCGACCCGCGTACGCGCCGAACGTGTAGTACGGCACGCGGAAGATGTCGGGCGGGTTGCCGGCCTGCAGCTGCGCGTCGATGTTGGAGAACATCTGCTCGTAGGGCACGGCGTTGAGCGTCACGGTCTGGCCGGGGTTCGCGCTCTCGAAGGCGGCGATGGCGGTGCGGAAGCCCGCGAGCTCGGCATCGGTGCCCCACGTGGTGAAGGTGAGGGTGCCCGTGCGCTGCGTGGGCGTGCTCTGCGGCACGAAGCCGCACCCGGCGAGCAGGACCGGCAGCGAGACGGCGCCGGCGCCGATCAGGAAACCGCGGCGGGAAAGCGTCATGAGTCACTCCAGGATGTGTGCGGCGACGAGGAGCGGGCGGCACGAGCGCCCGCTTCCCGGGAACGCTAGCGCCGCCGGACGCCCCGAAGGGTCGTACGAGAAAGATCCCCGCCTGGAGTGCGTTTGTGGTAGAAGCGGCTCAGCCGAAGGGGTTCGGGGTGAGCGTGTACTTGGTCTGCAGGTACTCGTGGATGCCCTCGGCACCGCCCTCGCGACCCAGACCCGACATCTTCCACCCGCCGAACGGCGCCGCGGCATTGGAGACGACGCCCACGTTGAGTCCCATCATCCCGGTCTCGAGCCGCTCGATCATGCGCTGACCGCGCGCGAGGCTCTCGGTGTAGACGTAGGAGACCAGACCGTATTCGGTGTCGTTCGCGAGACGCACGGCCTCGTCTTCGTCGTCGAACGGGACGATCGCCAGCACCGGTCCGAAGATCTCCTCGCGGAGGATATCGCTGCCCACCGCGACGTCGGAGACGACGGTCGCCTCGTAGAAGGTGCCCGCGCCCTCGCCGCGACGGCCGCCGGTGCGCAGGGTCGCGCCTCGGTCGACCGCGTCCTTGACGAGCGCCTCGGCCTTCGCCACGGCGCGGTCGTCGATGAGCGGTCCGATGGTCACGCCGTCCTCGGTGCCGCGGCCCATGCGGAACCCCTGCACGCGCTCGGTGACCCGGCGCGCGAACTCGTCCGCGACGGAGCGGTGGACGATGAAGCGGTTCGCCGCGGTGCACGCCTGGCCGATGTTGCGGAACTTCGCCGCCATCGCGCCCTCCACGGCCTTGTCGAGGTCGGCGTCGTCGAAGATGACGAACGGCGCGTTGCCGCCGAGCTCCATCGACGTGCGCAGCACGCCGCCGGCCGCCTGCTCGAGCAGCTTCACGCCGACCGGCGTCGAGCCGGTGAACGAGAGCTTGCGCAGGCGCGGGTCGCGGATGATCGGCTCCGACACGGCGCCCGACGTGGACGTCGTGAAGACGTTGACGACGCCCGCCGGAAGGCCGGCTTCCTGCAGGAGCTTGACGAAGTAGAGGGTCGTGAGCGGAGTGAGCTCGGCGGGCTTGATGACCACCGTGCAGCCCGCGGCGAGCGCCGGCGCGACCTTGCGGGTCGCCATCGCCAGCGGGAAGTTCCAGGGGGTGATGAGGAAGCACGGTCCGACCGGGTGCTGCGACACGATCATGCGGCCGGTGCCCTCGGGGTTGGCGCCGTAGCGGCCGGTGGCGCGCACCGCCTCCTCGCTGAACCAGCGCAGGAACTCGCCGCCGTAGACGACCTCGCCGCGCGCTTCGGCCAGCGGCTTGCCCATCTCGATCGTCATGAGCAGCGCGAAGTCCTCCTTGCGCTCCTGCAGCAGGTCGAACGCACGGCGCAGGATCTCGCCGCGCTGACGGGCGGGGGTCGCGGCCCAGTCCGCCGCAGCATCCACCGCGGCATCCAGCGCCGCCTTGCCGTCCTCCGCGCGCGCGTCGGCGATCTCCTTGACGACCTCGCCGGTCGACGGGTCGATGACCCGGAGCGTCGCTCCCCCGGCGGCGGGGCGCCACTCGCCCCCGATGAACAGTCCGTCCGGCACGTCCGCCAGGAGCTGGGTCTCACGGTTCTCGGTCACGGGGGTTCCCTTCGTCGGGCGGCGTCGGCGCGGACGGATGCTGCAGACCAGCGTCCGTCGGCGGTGTCCCCATTCTTCCAAGCCGACGCGGGCAAGGCGCTGTACATCGTGTCCATCCGGGGCGGAGTTCGTGTCCCGGGCGGCGAGCCTTCCCCCGGCATCCCTTCTCAGCCCCGCGCGCCCTCCGGACCGTGTCCCACTTTCCGCACAACGCGCCGCGGCGTTGTGCAGAAAGTGGGACACGGTAGGGCTGGGCCGCGGCCGGAGAACGGGGGCGGGTCGGCGCCGATCTGCTGCCGACTTGCCGCTCGCTTGTACAATCGAGTGGTCCGGCCGTCACGACGCCCGGTGCTCGAAAAAAGGGCACGCCGCCCCTCCACCGCCGGAGGGACGAGACACATACGGATCCGACTCCGTTCCCGTCTCGAAAGGCCCTCATGTCCTCTGTCTCCGCGCACGTCGCCGTCACCCTCGCCCGCCACGTCGACCACGTCTTCGGCGTGATGGGCAACGGCAACGCGCACTTCCTCGACGCGATCGAGCGCCGCACCGACGCGGTCTTCACCGCGGTGCGCCACGAGGCCGGCGGAGTCGTCGCCGCCGATGCGTTCCACCGCGCGGGAGGCGGACTCGCCGCCGCCACCGCCACCTACGGCGCCGGCTTCACCAACACCCTCACCGCCCTCGCCGAATCGGTGCAGGCGCACGTGCCGCTGCTCCTCGTGGTGGGCGACGAGCCCACGTCCGGACGCCGACCGTGGGACGTCGACCAGATCGCGATGGCCTCCGCCGTCGGCGCCCGCACGTACACCGCAGGACGGACGGATGCCGCGGCCACGACCGTCATCGCGATCGAGCACGCGCTCGCCTACCGTGTGCCCGTCGTGCTCGCGATCCCGTACGACGTCGCCGCGCGGGAGGCCGGGGAAGTCTCCGACGCACCGCTCCCCGCCACCCCCGCCCCCCTGCAGCCGGCGAGCGCGTACGCCCGCTCGGCCGTGCATGAGATGGCGGCGGCACTGGCCGTCGCCGAGCGGCCGCTGCTGCTGGCCGGCCGCGGAGCCTGGCTCTCGGGGGCCTCTGACGTGCTCGGCGAGCTCGCGGCCGCCACGGGCGCGCTCACCGCCACCAGCGCACTCGGGCGTGGCGTGTTCCCCGACGACCGCTACGACCTCGGCGTCACCGGCGGCTTCGGCGCGGAGCGGGCGATGGAGCTCGTGCGTCAGGCCGACGTCGCCGTCGTGTTCGGCGCCTCGCTCAATCAGTTCACGATGCGCTTCGGCGAGCTGTTCGCGCCCGGCACCCGGGTGTACCAGGTCGACACCGCGCCCACCGCGACCCATCCGAACGTGGGCGGCTTCGTGCGCGCCGACGTCGCGGCGGCGGCGCGGCTGCTGGTGGACGACCTCCGCGCGACGGGTGCGGCACCGTCGGGCTGGCGCGAGTCGGTGGACGTGCCGGCGGCCCGCGAACAGAAACCCGGCGACGATCTCGCCCCCGATGGGCGCCTCGACCCCCGCTCGGCGGCGCGGCGCATCGCAGAGCTGCTGCCCGAGGACCGCGTCGTGGTCTCCGACGGCGGCCACTTCATCGGCTGGGCGAACATGTACTGGCCGGTGGCCTCCCCCGACCGCATGATCATGGTCGGCACGGCCTTCCAGTCCATCGGCTTCGGCTTCGCCTCCGTTCCGGGCGCCGCGCTGGCCAAACCCGGGTCGACGGTCGTGCTCACCACGGGCGACGGCGGCGGACTGATGGCCCTCGCCGACCTCGAGAGCGCGGTGCGGGTCGCCGGCGGCCGGGGTCTCGCCGTCGTCTGGAACGACGCCGCCTACGGCGCCGAGGTGAACCTCTACGGCCTGAAGGGTCTCGCCGAGGCTCCGATGCGCATCCCCGAGGTGGATTTCGCCGGGCTCGCCGCCGCGGTCGGGGCGGAGGGAGTCGCCGTGCGCACCCTGGCCGATCTCGATCGCCTCGCCGAGTGGGCCGCGAGGCCGGCTGAGGAGCGGCCGTTCCTCCTGCTGGATCTGCGGATCTCCGGCGCGGTCATCGCGCCGTACCAGCAGGAGATCATCCGCGTGAATTCGTGACGCCGGCGCCGGCGCCGTCGCCGTCCTCCTCGTCGATGTGGCGCCACTCGGCCACGAACTCCCGCACGGTCTTCGTGGCGAGGTCCTGACGCACGACGTGCAGGAGCCGGTCGGCCTCCTCCATGCTCCCCGCCTTGACGCGCAGCACCTCGGCCCCGGAGGCGCGACGCGTCACCACGAGGTCGATCGCCGCACCCACCGGGTCGGGGTCTCCCGACAGCGCCGTCGTCACCACGGACGCGATGATCCGCAGCGAGCGGCGCATCGGCGACAGCGGCCGCCCGACCAGGTCCGCCTCGAGATGGTCGGCAGCCGCGTCTGCGGTGGGCTCGGTGCTCATGCCCCGATTCTGACCCACCGCGAGCGCAGCTCAGCGCGCGGGGCCCGCCCCCGTCGTGTCCCACTTTCTGCACAACGCGCCGAACCGTTGTGCAGAAAGTGGGACCCGGGCGGGAGAGCTCAGCGCGCGGGCAGCATGGTGCCCGCGAAGAACTCCGCGAGCTCGTCGGTCGCGTCCAGCGGCAGGATGTGCGCGACGTACTGATCGGGGCGCACCACCACCACGACACCGTCGCGCGACAGCCCACGCTCCTCGAAGATGTCGGTGCTCGTCCACGCGCTGGGCGCGGCGGCGAACACCTTCTCCCAGTCGGTGAGACCGAGCGGGCCGGTCCGGGGGCGGAAGGCATCGGGCACGCGGGTGACGTCGACTTCCTCATGCGGCTGCTGATAGACCACCTTCACGTCGAACACCGCGTCGACGTCGGCCCCCGCGGGGGTGAACGTCGCGAGGGGGGATGCCGCGGCATCCGTCCACCACTGCGCCCAGGCGGACACGGGCGAGTCCTCGCCGGGCACCGCCCGGTCGGCGAACACGTAGATGCGCCAGCGGCCGTCGGCGCGGGCGTGGTGACCGAGATGCACGCGGTTCCCGTCGGCGACGAGCACCACTTCGGAGGAGGCGAAGCGCTTTCCGAGGGGAAATCCCTCGGCCAGCTCCTGACGGGCGGCGCCCGCGATGATCGAGGACGGCGCATAGCGCGTCATGAAGCCCGACGGGAACTCCGCCGTGGCGAGGTAGTACGTGGCGAGGTCCTGCGGGTCGGAGATCTCCTCCGGCTTGCGCGCCATCAGCGACGACCACTCCCGGTCGAAGTCGATGAGCTCCTGCGCGACGGGCTGGCGCTCGGCGGAGTAGGTCGTCAGCAGCGACGCGGGGCTGCGGCCGGTGAGCACCGAGCCGAGCTTCCAGCCGAGGTTGAAGCCGTCCTGCATCGACACGTTCATGCCCTGGCCGGCCTTCGCGCTGTGGGTGTGGCACGCGTCGCCGGTGAGGAACACGTGCGGCTCGCGGCCGGGCTCGTCGGCGGCGTCGTCGAAGTGGTCGGTCACGCGGTGCCCGACCTCGTAGACGCTGCTCCACGCGACCTGCTTCACGTCGATCGCGTAGGGGTGCAGGATCGCGTTCGCCCGGTCGATGACCGCTTCGACGGGCGTGGAGCGCACCTGGCGGTTGTCGCCGGGCGGCACCTCGCCGAGGTCGACGTAGACGCGGCAGAGGTAACCGCCCTCGCGGGGGATGAGGAGGATGTTGCCGGCCTCCGCGTTGATCGCGCACTTGGTGCGCCAGTCGGGGAAGTCTGTGTTGACCAGCACGTCCATGACACCCCACGCGTGCGCGGCCGAGGCGCCGATGTGCGTGCGGCCGATCGCCTCGCGCACCCCGCTGCGGGCGCCGTCGCTGCCGACGACGTACGTCGCGCGCACGGTCAGCTCCTCGCCTGCCCGGTCGCCCTCCGTGCGGCGCAGGCGCACCTCGACCGGGTGCTTCCCCTCCGCGTGCACGGTGAGCCCGGCGAACTCGATGCCGTAGTCGGGCACGATGCGTCCGGGCGCGAGCGCGGCGGCCTCGGCGAAGTAGTCGAGCACGCGCGCCTGGTTCACGATCAGGTGCGGGAACTCGCTGATCTTGAACGCGTAGTCCTCGGTGCGGGCGGTGCGGATGATGCGGCTCGGGTCGTCGGGGTCCGGTCCCCAGAAGTTCATCCACGCGATGTTGTACGCCTCCGCGATGATCCGCTCCGCGAACCCGAACGCCTGGAACGTCTCCACGCTGCGGGGCTGGATGCCGTCGGCCTGGCCCAGCTCCAGGCGTCCGCTCCGGCGCTCCACGATGCGGGTGGAGACATCGGGGTACTGCGCGAGCTGCGCCGCCAGCAGCGTGCCCGCCGGCCCCGACCCGACGATCAGCACGTCGACCTCCTCGGGGAGGTCGACGGGTCGATCCCGGCCGATGCCGGCTGCGGGCTGCACGCGCGGGTCACCGGAGACGTAGCCGTGGTGGTGGAACTGCATGGGATCCCCTCGGAAGGTGGCGGGTCGCGGACGGCGGGGCCGGCGGCTTGTCGGCGGCCCCGGGGCTGCGGTGGCGGTGGCGGTGGCTCGGGTCAGACCTTGGCGAGCCCGCGGATCGGGCTGACCGCCTGCTCCTCCTCCGCCTCGAGGCCGAGACGGATGCCGCTGCGATCGCGCAGCAGGAGGGTCGCGATGAGCCCGATCACCGTCATGCCGGCGAGGTACCAGGTGACCGACATCGTGGTGCCCGTCGCCCTCACCAGCGCCGTCGCGATGGTCGGCGCGAACGCCCCTCCCAGGATCGCGCCGATCGCGTAGGAGATCGAGACGCCCGAGAAGCGGATGGATGCCGGGAAGAGCTCGGTGTAGAGCGCCGCCTGCGGTCCGTAGGTGAATCCCAGGCCGATCGTGAGGATCGCGAGTCCGAGGAACAGGAGTCCGATGCTGCCGGTGTTCACCAGCGGGAACAGCGTGAAGACGCCGACGAGCTGCAGCAGCCAGCCGATGACGTAGGTCGTGCGGCGGCCGATGCGGTCGGAGACGAAGCCGGCCACGAGGGTGGAGATCAGCCAGGTGACGGCGGAGCCTGCGACGGCCCACAGGACCGGGCCGCGCTCGAGGCCGAGCGGGCCGTCCGGGTTGGTCGCGTAGCCCTGGATGTAGCCGCCGGTCGTCATGTACCCGACGGCGTTGTTGCCGGCGAACACGAGGGCGGCGATGAGGACGAGGAGCGCGTGCTTGCGGAAGAGCTGCACGATCGGCATCCGCGCCTTCTCCTTGCGCTCGGCCAGCTCCGCGAAGACGGGGCTCTCCTCGACGCGGCGGCGGACGTACCACCCGATGAGGATCAGCACGACGCTGAGCAGGAACGGCACGCGCCAGCCCCACTGCAGGAACGCGTCGCCGGGCGCGATGACGGTCATGAGCGCCATGACGCCCGAGGCCAGCAGCAGACCGAGGGGGACGCCGATCTGGGGCGACGCACCGAAGGCACCGCGGCGGTTGCGCGGGGCGTGCTCGACGGCCATCAGCACCGCGCCGCCCCACTCGCCGCCGGCCGAGAGACCCTGCAGGATGCGCAGCAGCACGAGGAGGATCGGCGCGGCGACCCCGATCGACTCGAAGGTCGGCAGCACGCCGATCAGCGCGGTGGCGATGCCCATGAGGATCAGCGTCCACATCAGCACGACCTTGCGGCCGAACTTGTCGCCGAAGTGCCCGGCGAGGAAGGCGCCGAGCGGGCGGAACAGGAAGCTCACGCCGACGGTGGCGAAGGCGAGTATCGCACTGTCGGCGCCCAGGCTGCCGAAGAACAGCTGGCCGAAGACCAGGCCGACGGCGGTGGCGTAGATGAAGAAGTCGTACCACTCGACGGTGGTGCCGACCACGGTGGCGAAGACCACGCGGCGGCGATCGGCGGGCGCGGCGATCGTGCCCGTCGGGGTGAAGGCGGACGGGGAAGGATTGCTCATCGTGACTCCTGTGTCGATGCGATGCTGCTGTCGGGGTGGGCGGCGATGCTTGCCGGACGTGATCAGATCATATACGATTTCAGATACGACGCAAGAGCGAGGGAGCTCATGACTCAGCAGACGGATGCCGCAAACTCGCGTTTCTCGGCGCTGCCGGCCCGCCCCGGCAAGATCATCGCGGTGCACCTCAGCTACGCCTCGCGCGCCGATCAGCGGGGTCGCCGCCCGGCGGATCCCTCCTACTTCTTCAAGCCGTCGAGCTCCGTCGCCGCCTCGGGCGCGACCGTCGAGCGCCCGTACGGCACGGAGCTCCTCGCCTTCGAGGCGGAGATCGCGCTCGTGATCGGCCGCCCGGCGCGCCGCGTGACCGTGGAAGAGGCGTGGGACCACGTGGCCTGGGTCACCGCGGCGAACGACCTCGGACTCTACGACCTGCGCGCGAACGACAAGGGATCCAACGTCCGCTCGAAGGGCGGCGACGGCTTCACCCCGCTCGGCCCGGAGTTGATCGACGCACGTGCGGTCGATCCCGGCGCCCTGCGCGTGCGCGCCTGGGTGAACGGCGAGCCGGCTCAGGACGACACCACCGCCGGCCTGATCTTCCCGCTCGCGCAGATCGTCGCCGACCTGTCGCAGCACGTCACGCTCGAGGAGGGCGACGTCATCCTCACCGGCACGCCTGCGGGATCGACGGTGATCGTGCCGGGCGACGTCGTCGAGATCGAGGTGGATGCCCCGACCGCACCCGGTGCGCCGACGTCGGGCCGCCTGCGGACCACCGTCGTGCAAGGACAGGCGCCCTTCGACCCGGCGCTCGGCTCCCTGCCCGCGGTGGACGACACCCAGCGCGCCGAGGCGTGGGGATCGGCGGAGGCGGCGGCCGGTGCGTCGGCGGCGACGGCGGCGGCGGCTCCTGCGACCGCCGGGACCCTGACGAGCGCGCTCTCCCCCGAGCTGCGCGCCGTGCTCGACGTCACGCCGGTGGCGGCGCTGTCGGCGCAGCTGCGCAAGCGCGGCCTCGACAACGCCACGATCGACGGTGTGCGCCCCACGCACCCCGAGATGAAGCTCATCGGGGTCGCCCGCACGCTGCGCTTCGTGCCCAATCGCGAAGACCTCTTCGCCTCGCACGGCGGCGGCTACAACGCCCAGAAGCGGGCGTTCGACGCCGTCGAGGAGGGCGAGGTCATCGTCATCGAGGCGCGCGGCGAGAGCGGCTCCGGAACCCTCGGCGACATCCTGGCCCTGCGCGCCCGTGCCCGCGGGGCGGCCGGCATCGTCACCGACGGCGGCGTGCGCGACATGGACGCCGTCGCCGCGATCGGCCTGCCGGTCTACTCGCGCGGCGCCCACCCCGCCGTCCTCGGCCGCAGGCACGTCCCCTGGGACGTCGATCTCACGATCGCCTGCGGCGGCACCACCGTGCAGCCGGGCGACGTGATCGTCGGCGACGCCGACGGCGTCATCGTCCTCCCCCGCGCGATGGCCGAGGAGGTGGCGCGCGCCGCCCTCGCCCAGGAGGAGGAGGACGCGTGGATCGCGGAGCAGGTCGCCGCCGGGCACCCCGTCGACGGGCTGTTCCCGATGAACGCCGCCTGGCGCGCGATCTACGACGCCCGGGAGTCGGCCTCGTGAACGCGATCCCGGAGACGCACGCGCCCGACGCCACGCTGAGCAAGTCGCAGCAGGCCTACCGCTGGATCAAGGACCGCATCGCGCGCCAGGAGTTCGTGCCCGGGTACCGGCTCGTGCTCGGATCGATCGCCGGCGAGCTCGACATGAGCGTCGTGCCGGTGCGCGAGGCGATCCGGCAGCTGGAGGCCGAGGGCCTCGTCATGTTCGAGCGCAACGTCGGCGCGCGCGTCTCGATGGTCGACGACTCCGCCTACCGCCACAGCATGCAGGCGCTGTCGATCCTCGAGGGCACGGCCACGGCCCTGGCCGCCCGCAGCCTCACGGTCGACGACGTGCGCCGCGCCCGCGACATCAACGCGCTCATGGTGGAGACCCTCGACCACTTCGACCCCCGCGCCTTCACCGGGCTGAACCAGGAGTTCCACGCGACCCTGTTCGAGAAGTGCGCGAATCCGCGCCTGCTCGAGCTCGTGCGGGGCGAGTGGGCGCGGCTGGGCCACCTGCGCGACTCGACGTTCAGCTTCGTGCCCGGGCGCGCGCAGGAGTCGGTCGCCGAGCACGAGAACATCCTGCGGCTCATCGAGACGTCGGCGCCGCTCGGCGAGATCGAGAAGGCGGCACGGCGCCACCGCTCCGCGACGCTCGACGCCTACATGATCCACGAGCACCCCGACGAGGCCCTCGGCCTCCCCGCCTTCTGACCTTTCGCCCCATCCGACCTTTCGACCTTTCGACCTTTCGACGACCAGTCGACGACGGAGGAACCATGACAGACACCGCCCTGGCGAGCCGGCCCGTGCCCGCCGATCTGCCCACACGCATTCAGCACTACATCGACGGCGCGTTCACCGACTCCGTCGACGGCGACACCTTCGACGTCCTCGATCCGGTGACCAACGAGACCTATGCGCAGGCCGCCGCCGGCAAGAAGGCCGACATCGACCGCGCCGTCGCGGCCGCGCGTCGCGCGTTCACCGACGGCCCGTGGCCGCGCATGGTGCCCCGCGAGCGCTCGCGCGTGCTGCATCGCATCGCCGACCTCGTCGAGTCGCGGGACGCCCGCCTGGCCGAGCTCGAGTCCTTCGACTCCGGCCTGCCGATCACCCAGGCTCTCGGCCAGGCCCGCCGCGCCGCCGAGAACTTCCGCTTCTTCGCCGACCTGATCGTCGCCCAGACCGATGACGCCTTCAAGGTGCCCGGCCGGCAGCTCAACTACGTCAACCGCAAGCCGATCGGCGTCGCCGGGCTCATCACGCCCTGGAACACCCCGTTCATGCTGGAGTCCTGGAAGCTCGGCCCGGCCCTCGCGACCGGCAACACCGTCGTGCTCAAGCCGGCCGAGTTCACGCCGCTCTCCGCGTCGCTCTGGGCGGGAATCTTCGAGGAGGCCGGACTCCCGCAGGGCGTCTTCAACCTGGTGAACGGACTGGGAGAGGATGCCGGAGACGCGCTGGTGAAGCATCCCGACGTCCCCCTCATCTCGTTCACCGGCGAGAGCTCCACGGGGAAGCTCATCTTCGCCAACGCCGCGCCCTTCCTCAAAGGACTCTCGATGGAGCTGGGCGGCAAGTCGCCGGCCATCGTCTTCGAAGACGCCGATCTGGATGCCGCGATCGACGCGACGATCTTCGGCGTGTTCTCCCTCAACGGCGAGCGCTGCACCGCGGGCAGCCGCATACTCGTGCAGCGCTCGGTCTACGACGCGTTCGTCGAGCGGTACGCCGCGCAGGCGAGCCGGGTGCGGGTCGGATATCCCCACGACCCCGCCACCGAGGTGGGGGCGCTCGTGCACCCCGAGCATTTCGAGAAGGTCATGTCGTACGTCGAGCTCGGCAAGGGCGAGGGCCGGCTGGTCGCCGGCGGCGGACGCCCCGAGGGCTTGCCGACGGGCAACTTCGTGCAGCCGACCGTGTTCGCCGACGTCACGCCGGACGCCCGCATCTTCCAGGAGGAGATCTTCGGTCCGGTCGTGGCGATCACGCCGTTCGACACCGAGGAGGAGGCCCTCGCGCTCGCGAACGACACGAAGTACGGCCTCGCCGCCTACGTGTGGACCAACGACCTCCGGCGCGCGCACACGTTCGCGCAGAACGTCGAGGCGGGGATGGTGTGGCTCAACTCCAACAACGTCCGCGACCTGCGCACGCCGTTCGGAGGCGTGAAGGCCTCCGGGCTCGGGCACGAGGGCGGCTACCGCTCGATCGACTTCTACACCGACCAGCAGGCCGTGCACATCACGCTCGGACCGGCCCACAACCCCACCTTCGGCAAAGGAGCCTGACGTGACCGACCGCTCGCAGATGACCCTGACGTCGTCCGGCTTCTACGTCTCGCAGGAGGCGCTGATCCGCTCGGACGACCCGATCGCGGTGCCGCGCGTCTCGCCGCCCGACATCTTGCGGTGCGCGTACATGGAGCTCGTCGTCACCGACCTCGCCGCGTCGCGGGTGTTCTACGTCGACGTGCTCGGGCTGCACGTCACCGAGGAGGACGACGAGGTGATCTACCTCCGTTCGACGGAGGAGTTCATCCACCACAACCTCGTCCTGCGGAAGGGACCGGTCGCCGCCGTCGCCGCCTTCTCGTACCGCGTCCGGACGCCCGAGGACCTCGACGCCGCGGTCGCCTTCTACACCGAGCTCGGCTGCGACGTGCGGCGCGAGCCCGGCGGCTACACGAAGGGCATCGGCGACTCGGTGCGGGTCGTGGACCCCCTGGGTTTCCCATACGAGTTCTTCCACGCGACCGAGCACGTCGAGCGCCTGTCGTGGCGGTACGACCTGCACACTCCGGGCGAGCTCGTGCGCCTCGACCACTTCAACCAGATCACGCCCGACGTGCCGCGGGCGGTCGGCTTCATGCAGTCGCTCGGCTTCCGCGTGACGGAGGACATCCAGGACGACGAGGGCACCGTCTACGCCGCGTGGATGCGCCGCAAGCCCACCGTGCACGACACCGCCATGACCGGCGGCGACGGCCCGCGGATGCACCACGTGTGCTTCGCGACACACGAGAAGCACAACATCCTCGCGATCTGCGACAAGCTCGGCGCGCTGCGCCGGTCCGACGCGATCGAGCGCGGGCCCGGACGCCACGGCGTGAGCAACGCCTTCTACCTGTACCTGCGCGACCCCGACGGTCACCGCGTGGAGATCTACACGCAGGACTACTACACCGGCGACCCCGACAACCCGGTCATCACGTGGGACGTGCACGACAACCAGCGCCGCGACTGGTGGGGCAACCCCGTCGTACCGTCCTGGTACACGGAGGGATCGCTCGTCCTCGACCTCGACGGCACCCCGCAGCCGGTGCGCGCACGCACCGACTCGAGCGAGATGGCCGTGACGATCGGCGCCGACGGGTTCAGCTACACCCGGGCCGACGGCGAGGGCAAACTGGGGCACCAGCTGTGACCCCCACCCCCTCGCTCATGCCTTTCGTGTCCCACTTTCTGCACAACACGCCGGCGCGTTGTGCAGAAAGTGGGACACCAAGAGGGGCGGAAGCGACATGCCGGAAGGACGACGGATGCTGACGGCCGAGCAGATCGCCACGATCGCCGAAGAGCTGGCCGAGGCCGACAGGACGCACGGCGTCATCCCCCGCATCACCGCGCGCTACCCGCACGCGACGATCGAGGACTCCTACGCCATCCAGGGCGTCTGGCGCGACCGCAACATCGCCGCGGGCCGGCGTCTCGTCGGACGCAAGATCGGTCTCACCTCCAAGGCCATGCAGGAGGCCACCGGCATCACCGAGCCCGACTACGGCGTCATGTTCGACGACACCGTGCACGGCTCGGGCGCCGACATCCCGGTCGAGCACTTCTCCAACGTCCGCGTCGAGGTCGAGCTCGCCTTCGTGCTGAAGAGCCCGCTGGAGGGCCCCGACTGCACCCTCGACGACGCGCTCGCCGCGATCGACTACGCCGTCCCCGCTCTCGAGGTGCTCAACTCGCACATCGAGATGGAGGGCCGGACCATCGTCGACACCATCTCCGACAACGCCGCCTACGGGGCGATGGTGCTCGGCGACGTGCACAGGCGCCCCGACGAGATCGACCTCCGCTGGGTGCCGGGGGTGCTCTCGCGCAACGGCGAGATCATCGAGACCGGCGTCGCCGCCGGCGTGCTCGGACACCCGGCGACCGGCGTCGCCTGGCTCGCGAACAAGATCGCGCAGCACGGCGCCCGCCTCGAAGCCGGCGAGATCATCCTGGCCGGATCCTTCACCCGCCCGATGTGGGTGTCGCGCGGCGACGGCGTCCGGTGCGATTATCGCGAGATGGGGGTCATCGAATGCCGCTTCGTCTGACGCCGACGTTCCGCGATCGGCTGAGCGCAGCATCCCGTCCCCTCGCGGGCATGTGGGTGTCGTCGGGCAGTCCGCTCGTCGCGGAGATCTGCGCGGGAGCCGGCCTGGACTGGCTGCTGATCGACATGGAGCACTCCCCCAACGGCCTCGAGTCGACGCTCGCGCAGCTGCAGGCCGTCGCCGCGTATCCGTCCACGCCCGTCGTGCGGGTGCCGTCGGCCGATCCGGTGACGATCAAGCGGGTGCTCGATCTCGGCGCCCAGAACATCCTCGTGCCGATGGTGTCGTCGGCTCGCGAGGCCGAGGCGGTCGTGCAGGCCGCCCACTATCCGCCTCGGGGCATCCGCGGTGTCGGCAGCGCCCTCGCGCGCTCGGCGCGCTGGAACCGGGTCGACGACTATCTGACGGATGCTGCCGCGCACGTCTCGGTGTTCGTGCAGGTCGAGACGGCCCGCGGTGTCGAGGCCGCCGCGGAGATCGCCGCCGTCGAGGGGGTCGACGGCGTCTTCGTCGGACCCTCCGACCTCGCCGCGTCGATGGGCGTGCTGGGCAGCCAGACCCATCCCGACGTCGTCGATGCGGTCCGTCGCACCTTCGACGCCGTCCGGGCGGCGGGCAAGCCGGTGGGCGTCAACGCGTTCGACCCGGCCGTCGCCGAGGACTACCTGCGCGCGGGAGCGGCCTTCGTGCTGGTCGGCGCCGACGTCGCGCTGCTCGCCCGCGGCTCCGAGGCGCTGGGCGCCCGCTGGTCCGCCGCCGGTGAGACCGACCGCGCGGGGTACTGACCCGCGACGCCGGACACACCGGGGGTTCACTTCGCACGACGCGGGATGCCACGCTGTACGCATGGAACGCGACATCGCCAGCACGATCGTCCTCGACATCACCTCGCCCGCGCAGCTCGTGTTCGCCGTCGCGGCGTCCGGGCACTACACGCCGGTCACCGAGCACTTCACCGCGACGCTCGACGGCCGTCCCCTCGAGTCGATCCCGCACTCCGACCTCCACGGCACGCGACTGCACACGGTCGAGGCCGACACCGGGCGTCTCATCGTCGACTACGACGCGAGCATCCGCGGACCCGGCTCCTCGCCGGTCGCCAACCGCACCGACCGCCTCGTCTACCTGCGGCCGAGCCGGTACGCGGAGTCCGACGTCCTCGGACCCACCGCCGTCCAGGAGTTCTCCGGACTCTCGCACCGCGAGCTCCTCCCCGCGGTGTCGTCCTGGGTGGGCACGCGCCTCTTCTACGTGCCCGGCTCGAGCCTTCCGACCGACGGCGCGACGCGCACGCTGCTCGCCCGCCAGGGCGTGTGCCGCGACTACGCCCACCTCTGCGTGGCGCTGCTGCGCGCGCTGGGCGTGCCCGCGCGCGTGGTCGCCGTCTACGCCCCGGGTCTGCAGCCGATGGACTTCCACGCGGTCGCCGAGGCCTGGATCGAGGACGCGTGGAGAGTGGTGGATGCCACGACGTTGGCGCCCCGGCAGACGCTCGCGCGCATCGCCACCGGTCGTGACGCCGCCGACACCGCGTTCCTGACGACGATCTCGGGACGGGCCGACCTCGTGTCCGTCGAGGTGTCGGCTGTGGCCGACACCCTGCCCGCGGACGACATCGACGAGTTCGTCACCATCAGCTGACCCGGTGACTTCATGAAGAGCGTGTAACAAAGCGACCCGCAACCGCTCGCGTCCGCCCGCCGGACGGGAAGATGGGGATCCCGCGCACCACAGCACCCGCGCCCGATCGCATCGACCTGGAGTCGCCATGTCCCGCCCCCGCTCCGTCCGCCTCGCCGCCCTCGGCCTGCTGGCCGCGCTGGTCCTCGCCGGCTGCGCCGCCACCGGTCCGTCCGACACCTCCGGCACCGCGACCGACGGACCCGCCGACGCCGGCTACCTGACGCCGGGCAAACTGACGATCGCGACGGGCGAGCCGGCGTACTTCCCCTATGTGATCGACGACGACCCGACCTCCGGCGAGGGCTTCGAGGCGGCCGTCGCCTACGCCGTGGCCGACAAGCTCGGATTCGCGAAGGACGACGTCGAATGGGTGCGCACGAGCTTCGAGTCGGCGGTGGCACCCGGGCCGAAGAGCTTCGACTTCAACCTGCAGCAGTACACGATCACCGACGAGCGCAAGCAGGCGGTCGACTTCTCGTCCCCGTACTACCAGGCCAGCCAGGCGGTCGTGGCCATCACCGGCGGTGCCGCGGACGGTGTGACCGACATCGCGGGCCTGAAGGACCTCACCCTCGGCGCCCTCGCGGGCTCGACCAGCGCCACCACCATCGACGAGGCGGTCGCGCCGAACGTCGCCCCGCAGCTCTACAACACCAACGAGGACGCCGTCGCAGCCCTCAAGGCCGGACAGATCGACGCCATCGTGCTCGACCTGCCGACGGCGTACTACGCCACCGGCGTCTACATCGAGAACTCCTTCATCGTCGGCGAGCTGCCCATCGCCGGGGTTCCCGACGAGTGGGGCCTGCTGCTCCCCAAGGACTCGCCGCTCACCGCCGATGTCACCGCGGCCGTCGACGCGCTCCGCGAGGACGGCACCCTGGCGGAGATCACCGACACCTGGCTCGGGTCGGGTCAGGGCGTGACGAAGCTCCAGTGACGGCGCGCTAGCGTCGAGTCGTGACCTCCACACCCCCGAGCGCGCTCGAACTCGAGCGCCGCGCCTACCGTCGCGGGCGGGAGCGCCGGTCCGTCCTGACGGCGGTCGCCTCGACTCTCGCATTCGCGGTCGTGGTGTGGGCGGTCGTCCTGAACACCCCGGGCTGGGCCGCGGTCCAGCAGTCGTTCTTCGACCCGCGGATCGCGTGGGAGTCGCTCCCCGACGTCTGGGCCGGCTTCCTGCTGAACCTGCAGGTGCTCGGACTCTCGGTGCTGACGGTCGGCGCGGGGGCGCTGCTCCTCGCCCTGCTCCGGACGCTCCGCGGTCCGGTGTTCTTCCCCCTGCGCGCACTGGCCGCCGCCTACACCGACCTCTTCCGCGGCATCCCGTTCATCATCGTGCTCTTCCTGATCGGGTTCGGCCTGCCCACCATCACCGGCCAGCGCATCCCGCCGGTGATCCTGGGCGTCATCGCCGTGACCCTGACGTACTCCGCCTATGTCGCCGAGGTGATCCGCGCCGGCATCGAGGCGGTGCACCCGTCGCAGCGCCTCGCGGCCCGCGCCCTGGGCCTCGGATACGTCCAGACGCTGCGGCGCGTCGTGCTCCCGCAGGCCCTGCGCAAGGTCACGCCGCCGCTCATGAACGACTTCATCTCCATGCAGAAGGACGTCGGACTGATCTCCATCCTCGGAGCCGTCGACGCCGTGCGCGCGGCCCAGATCGCGACCGCGCAGACCTACAACTTCACCCCCTACGTGGTGGCCGGCATCCTGTTCGTCCTGCTGGCGATCCCGACGATCCGGCTCACGGACTGGTACGCCGCCCGCCTGCGGGCGCGCGAGCAGACGGGATCGCTGCTGTGAGCGCCCTGCTGCGGGCCGAGGGGCTGCGCAAGTCGTTCGGCGAGCGCGACGTGCTGAACGGCATCGATCTCGAACTGGCGCAGCACGAGGTCGTCGCGCTCATCGGGGCGAGCGGCTCAGGCAAGTCCACTCTGCTGCGGTGCCTGAACCTGCTGGAGCCGATCGACGACGGGATCATCCTGCTCGGCGACGAGGACATCTCCGACCCGCGCATCGACGCCAACGCCGTGCGTGCCCGCTTCGGCGCGGTCTTCCAGGCCTACAACCTGTTCCCGCACTTGTCGGTGCTCGACAACGTGACGCTCGCCTCGCGCGTGGTGCGCAGAGAACCGCGCCGCGCGGCGGAGGAGCGCGGCATCCGTCTCCTCGAACGCGTCGGCCTCGCCGACAAGGCGCGCGAGCACCCCGACCGGCTGTCGGGCGGTCAGCAGCAGCGGGCGGCGATCGTGCGGGCGATCGCGACGGATCCGGAAGTGCTGTTCCTCGACGAGATCACCTCGGCCCTCGACCCGGAGCTCGTCGGCGAGGTGCTGGCGCTCGTGCGCAGCCTGGCGGAGGACGGCGCGACGATCCTCATGGCGACCCATGAGATGGCGTTCGCCCGCGACGTGGCGCACCGCGTGGTGTTCCTCGACGGCGGCCGGATCGTCGAGCAGGGCCCGCCCGCGGACGTGTTCGGCGCCCCGCGCGAGGACCGCACCAGGGCGTTCCTGTCCCGCTTCACCGGGTAGGCCGAGCGGACGTTCTCGCTGGTGCGCAGCGCGACGCGCCGGGTTCGGGATGCCGCGGCTCGGCGTGTCCGGGAGACTCTCCGCGATCCTGTCCCCGCTCGTTGAGCGAGGAGCGCAGCGACGAGACGAAACGCGGTGACCGGCGTTTCGACTCGCTTCGCTCGCTCAACGGGCGGGCACAGACGAGCGTTTCGACTCGCTGCGCTCGCTCAACAGGCGGGCGCGGACGAGCATTTCGACTCGCTTCGCTCGCTCAACGAGCGGGCGGGCGCGCGGGCGCGCGCGAGCCTGCGTGGGTCAGGCGATGCCGGCGGCGCGCTCTGCGGCCTCGACGACGTTCGTCATCAGCAGGGCGACCGTCATCGGCCCCACACCGCCCGGGTTGGGCGAGAGGAAGCCGGCGACCTCCGCGACGTCGGGGTGCACGTCGCCGTAGATGCGGCTCTTGCCGGTCTCGGGGTCGGTCTCGCGCGTGACGCCGACGTCGAGCACCGCGGCGCCCGGCTTCACGTTCTCGGCCGTGACGATGTGCCGCACGCCGGCGGCCGCGACGATGACGTCGGCCTGGCGGAGGTGCTTGCCGAGGTCGACCGTGCCGGTGTGGGTCAGGGTCACGGTGGCGTTGATCACGCGGCGGGTCAGCAGCAGGCCGATCGAGCGTCCGATGGTGACGCCGCGACCGACGACGACGACCTCCTTGCCGGTGAGGTCGTAGTCGTTGCGCAGGAGGAGCTCGATGACACCGCGGGGCGTGCACGGCAGCGGGGTGGTGATGGGCGCGTTGACGTTGAGCACGAGGCGGCCCAGGTTGGTCGGGTGCAGGCCGTCGGCGTCCTTGGCGGGGTCGATACGCTCGAGGAGGGCGTCGGTGTCGAGGTGCTTCGGCAGAGGCAGCTGCACGATGTAGCCGTGGCAGTCGGGGTCGGCGTTCAGCGCGTCCAGCGCCGCCTCGACCTCCTCCTGCGTAGCCGTCGCGGGCAGCTCGACCTGGATCGAGTTCATCCCGATCGCCTCGGACTGCCGGTGCTTCATGCCGACGTAGAGCTGCGACGCGGGATCGGCTCCGACGAGCACCGTGGCGATGCCGGGCACGACGCCGCGCTCGCGCAGCACCGCCACACGCTCAGCGAGCTCGGCCTTGATCTGTGCGGCGGCGGCCTTGCCGTCCAGGGTCTGCGCGGTCATCGTGCATCCTCACTCCGTGGGACCCGTGCGAATCGGGTCGCGTTTAACTATGCCCGTAGGTATTCACGCTGACAACCCCGAGCCGCGAGACGGCAACGGCACGGCGAGACCTAGGGTGAACCCCTCAGTCCCGTCGGCCGGGTGCAGTCTCGCGGCAAAACGGCGGTGAGACCCGGGACAGACAGCCCGGCGAGCGGCTCTACTGCTGCAGGTCGGGGTACAGCGGGAAGCGCGCGGTCAGCGCGGCGACGCGCGCGCGGAGCGCCTCGACGTCGGCGCCGGGCAGGAGGGCGAGGGCGATGATGTCCGACACCTCCGTGAACTCCTCGTCGCCGAAGCCGCGGGTCGCGAGCGCCGGTGTGCCGATGCGCAGACCGGAGGTCACCATCGGCGGCCGCGGGTCGTTCGGCACCGCGTTGCGGTTGACCGTGATGTGGATGTCGTGGAGGAGATCCTCGGCCTGCTTGCCGTCGATCTCGGCCTCGCGCAGGTCGACCAGCACCAGGTGCACGTCGGTGCCTCCGGAGCGGACGGCGATGCCGGCATCCTTCACGTCCTGCTGCACGAGACGCTCGGCGAGGATCGCGGCGCCGCGCACCGTGCGCTCCTGGCGGTCGCGGAACTCGGGGGTCGCGGCGAGCTTGAACGCCGTGGCCTTCGCCGCGATGACGTGCATGAGCGGGCCGCCCTGCTGACCGGGGAAGACGGCGGTGTTCAGCTTCTTCGCGAGGTCGGCGTCGTTGGTCAGGATGAAGCCCGACCGCGGACCGCCGATCGTCTTGTGCACGGTGGAGGAGACGACGTGCGCGTGCGGCACCGGGTTCGGGTGGACGCCCGCGGCGACGAGACCGGCGAAGTGCGCCATGTCGACCCAGAGGTAGGCGCCGACCTCGTCGGCGATCGCGCGGAACGCGGCGAAGTCGAGCTGGCGCGGGTAGGCCGACCAGCCGGCGATGATGACCTTCGGCTTGTGCTCGAGGGCCAGGCGGCGCACCTCGTCCATGTCGATGAGCGAGGTCTCGGGGTCGACGCCGTAGGCGACGATGTCGTACAGCCGGCCCGAGAAGTTGATCTTCATGCCGTGCGTGAGGTGGCCGCCCTGGTCGAGCGCGAGACCCAGGAGGGTGTCGCCGGGGCGGGCGATCGCGTGCAGGACGGCGGCATTGGCCGTGGCGCCGGAGTGGGGCTGGACGTTGGCGAACTCGGCGCCGAACAGCGATTTCGCGCGCTCGATGGCGAGCTCCTCCGCGACGTCGACCTCCTCGCAGCCGCCGTAGTAGCGGCGGCCGGGGTAGCCCTCGGCGTACTTGTTCGTGAGCACGGAGCCCTGCGACTGCAGCACCGAGACGGGCACGAAGTTCTCGGAGGCGATCATCTCGAGGAAGCCGCGCTGGCGGTCGAGCTCGCGCTGCAGCACCTCGGCGATCTCGGGGTCGACCTCGGAGAGGGGGGCGTTGAAGTAGGGATCGGTCATGACGAACTCCTTGACGGCGGCAGGGGGATATGAGGTCCGCATCGGCCCAGGCGTACGGTCGAATGCCGTTGTCCGTCGCTCCCCGGTGGATGCCCACCTCAACGCCAGTCGCGACACCACGAGCATAACGGATAAGCTCGGCACCACGTTTGTTAGGACGCCTTACTTGCGACCGCGTCGTCGCCCGGACGGAGATGCCGTGACCCCCCTCCCGCTCGTCCCGCTCCCCGCGTCCGTCGCGCTCGATCCGGGTGCCGCGCCGTTCCGGTTCGTGCCCGGTGAGCCCGTCGCCGGAGAAGCGGATGCCGCGGCCACCTGGGCGCGCCTCGTCACGGAGGTCACGGGTCATAGTGCTCCGGAGACCGCCCAGACCGGTCACCCCGCTCCGCGGCTGACGTTCCGCCTCGCCCACGGCGGACCGCCGGAGTCGTCGCGCATCGTGGTGGACGCGGCATCCGTCGACGTCTCCGCTCCCGATGCCGCCGGACTCTTCTACGCCACCCAGACGCTCGGCCGGCTGCTGCAGCGGGACGCCGACCGCCAGGGTCACGCAGACGCCAACGCCACCGGCTGGACTATCCCGGCCGGTGTGGTTCAAGACGCCCCGCGCTTCGCCTACCGCGGCGTCATGCTCGACGTCGCCCGCCACTTCGCGCCGGTCGAGACCGTGCGGGCCTACGTCGACCGCGCGGCGGCGCTCAAGTTCAACGCGCTGCACCTGCACCTCACCGACGACCAGGGCTGGCGACTGCAGCTGCGCTCACGACCGCTGCTCACCGAGCGCGCCTCGGGCACGGCCGTCGGCGGCGACGCGGGCGGCTTCTACTCCACCGCGGACTTCGGCGACATCGTCGCCTACGCCGCCTCGCGGCACATGACCGTCGTACCCGAGATCGACGTCCCCGGGCACACGCACGCGGTCGGCCTCGCCTACCCCGAGCTCGTCGAGGACCCCGTGCTCACCGACGAGATCCGCGCCCAGGGCGGCGCGATGCCCGAGCGCGGCGTCCCCTACGAGGGCATTGGAGTGGGCTTCTCGTCGCTGCGCATCGGCGACGAGAAGGTGTACGACTTCCTCGCGGACGTGTTCGGCGAGATCGCCGGGCTCACGCCGGGTCCGTACCTGCACGTCGGCGGCGACGAGTGCCACGGCACCGATCCCGACGACTTCGCCGTCTTCATGGCCCGGGCCACGCGCATCGTCGCCGACCTCGGGCGCACCCCGATCGCGTGGCACGAGGCCGGCTCCGCCACCGTCGACGACAGCACCGTCGGGCAGTACTGGGGCTTCACGGACCCGATCGACGGAGCGGATGCCGCGGCCCGCGCCTTCATCGCGAACGGCTCGCAGGTGATCCTCTCCCCCGCCGACGCCGCCTACCTCGACATGAAGTACGACGAGGGGACCGCGCTCGGGCTCACCTGGGCCGACGGCCCGACCAGCGTCGAGCGTGCGTACTCGTGGGAGCCGGCGGACGTGGTCGACGGCATCGGCGAGGCCGACATCCTCGGCGTCGAGGCGCCGCTGTGGACCGAGACGGTCCGCTCCCTGCACGACATCGACACGCTCGCGTTCCCCCGCATCGCCGCGATCGCCGAGATCGCCTGGTCGCCGGCGGCGGGCCGCGATTGGCTCTCGTTCCGGGCCCGCGTCGCCGGCCTGGGGCCGCTCTGGGACGCCCGGGGCATCGCGTTCCACCGCTCGCCCGAGATCGACTGGCCGTCGCGGTGACCGTCGTCCACTCCGCGCGGCTGGTCTCCGGCGGCACGGAGACCGCGGACGCGTGGGTGCGCTTCGCCGACGGCCGGGTGAGCGCTGTCGGGACCGGTGGAGGCTGGCGCGGCTTCGACGATGAGGACGTGGTGGATGCCGCGGCCCTCGCCGGCCCGGACGCCGTGCTCGCCCCCGGCTTCATCGACATCCACGGGCACGGCGGTGCGGGGGTGTCGTACGACGACGGGACCGAGGCGATCCGCCGGGCCCGCGCGCTGCACCGCGCGCACGGCACGACGCGCGCCGTCGTCTCGCTCGTCACAGCCCCGCTCCCCGACCTGGAGAGACGGGTGGCGATCGTGGCCGACCTCGTCGAGACCGACGCCGACATCCTCGGCTCGCACCTCGAAGGCCCGTTCCTCGACGCCGCGCACCGCGGAGCGCACGACCCCGCCCTGCTGCAGCCGCCGACGGGGGCCGCCCTGCGGCGGCTCCTCGACGCCGGACGGGGAACGGTGCGGCAGATCACGCTCGCACCGGAGATCGCCGGCGGCATGGACGCGATCCGGATGATCGCGGCCGCCGGCGCCGTCCCGGCCGTCGGCCACACATCCGCCGACGCCGCGACCACCCGCGCGGCCGTGGACGCCGGCGCCCGCATCCTGACCCATGCCTTCAACGGCATGCCCGGACTCGGTCACCGCGCTCCGGGGCCCGTCGGGGCCGCGGCATCCGATCCCCGCGTGATCCTCGAGGTGATCGCGGACGGGGTGCACCTCGATCCCGCCGTGGTGCGCATCCTCTTCGCTGCGGCCCCCGGGCGCATCGCCCTCATCACCGATGCGATGGCGGCGGCGGGCGCACCCGGCGGCCGCTACCTGCTGGGCGGCCTGGCGGTCGACGTGGAGGGCGACACCGCGCGGCTCGTGGAGGGCGGGTCGATCGCCGGGTCGACGCTCACCCACGACCGCGCCCTGCGCCTCGCCGTTCAGGCCGGCGTGCCGCTCGCCGAAGCGGTCCGGGCTCTGACCGAGACACCGGCACGGGCCGTCGGACGCGACGGCGACCTCGGCCGGCTGGAGGCCGGGATGTCGGCGGACGCCGTGCTGCTGTCGGGAGACCTTCATGTGCGCCGGGTGTGGACGGCGGGTTCGGCCGGCTGAACGCGCGCCTCGCGTCGCCGCCGGACGGAGGTCGCCTGCCCCCGCGCGCGTAGGATCGAGGCATGTCCGAGACATCCCGCATGAGCCCGCAGGCCCCCGCCGAGCCGTACCCGGCCGGCACCCGGCGCCCGCTCTCCGCGGTCGAGGTGGTCTCGTTCGTGTGCGAGCTGTTCGCCTTCGGCACGCTCGCGTTCTGGGGCTTCGCCGCGTGGGAGTTCCCCTGGAACATCGTCGCCGGCATCGGCGCACCCGTCGTCGCCATCCTGCTGTGGGCGCTCTTCGTCTCCCCACGGGCCGTGCTGGCCGTGCACCCGTTCATCCGCGCCGTCGTGGAGCTGCTCGTCTACGCCTCCGCGACCATCGCCTGGTGGAGCATCGGAGCGACCTGGGTCGGCCTCATCTTCGCCGTCGTCGCCGTGACGGCCGGCGTCATCGCGGGACGCCGCCGCTTCACGTGAGCGCCGACGTCCTCGCCCTGCTGCGAGACGCCCTCGGCGAGCGCGTCGACACGCGACCCGCGTCGCTGCACGACGCCCGCGCCGACAAGTCGGGGCACGCGGCGGCCGGCACGCCGCTCGCGGTCGTGCACGCGGCATCCGTCGACGACGTCCGGGC
Organism: Microbacterium jepli; assembly: GCF_047237905.1. Taxonomy (NCBI): domain Bacteria; kingdom Bacillati; phylum Actinomycetota; class Actinomycetes; order Micrococcales; family Microbacteriaceae; genus Microbacterium; species Microbacterium jepli. Next base: position 2,779,892 of record NZ_JBDFLW010000005.1, read on the forward strand.
CACGCTGCGGATCGCGACCGCGACGCGCACCCCGGTCGTCACGCGCGGCGCCGGCACCGGCCTCGCCGGCGGTGCGAACGCGGGCGGCGGCGAGATCGCGCTCTCGGTGCGCGACATGACGCGCATCCTCGAGGTGCGCGCCGACGACCTCATCGCGGTCGTCGAGCCGGGCATCCTGAACGGCGACCTCAACGCGGCCCTCGCCCCGCAGGGGCTGTGGTGGGCGCCGGATCCGGCCAGCCGCGCGATCTCGACCGTGGGCGGCAACATCGCCACGGGCGCCGGCGGGCTCCTCTGCGCGAAGTACGGGGTCGTGCGCGACGCGGTGCTGGGCGTCGACCTCGTGCTGGCCGACGGGCGGCTCCTCCACCTCGGCCATCGCAGCGTCAAAGGCGTCACGGGCCTCGACCTGACCTCCCTCGTGATCGGCTCGGAGGGGACCCTGGGCGTCGTCGTCGGCGCGACCCTCAAGCTCCGCCGCGCCGTGCCCGGCGAGGTGCGCACGCTCGCCGCGACGTTCCCCGACGTCCGCGCCGCCGCCGTCGCCTCGGCCGCCGTCACCGCGTCCGGCGTGCAGCCGGCGATCATGGAGCTGATGGATGCCGCGTCCCTGGCCGCCGTCCACCGGCTTCTGCAGCTGCCTGCCCCGACCCCGGGCGCCGCGCAGCTGACCATCCAGACCGACGGCCCGGCCGCGGCGGCGGAGGCCGAGGCGATCGCGGACGTGCTGCGGGGCGTCGGGGGCACCGTCGCGGTGGCGGCCGACGCGGAGGAGGGCGAGCGGCTGCTGACCGTGCGCCGGTCGATGCACCCCGCGATGGAGACGCTCGGCACCACGCTCATCGAGGACGTGTCGGTGCCACGCAGCGCCCTGCCCGCGATGTTCGACGAGATCGCGCGCGTCGAGCGCGAGCACGGCCTCGCCATCCCCACCGTGGCCCACGCGGGCGACGGCAACCTGCACCCGAACTTCGTGTTCGACGGGCCCGACGTGCCGCCGGAGGTCTGGGCGGCGGCCGACGACCTGTTCCGGGCAGCGCTCCGGCTCGGAGGCACGCTCACGGGCGAGCACGGCGTCGGCGTGCTCAAGCGCCGCTGGCTCGTGGACGAGCTGGGCGAGGATCAGTGGGAGCTGCAGCGCGGGATCCAGCGCGTGTTCGACCCGCTCGGGATCATGAACCCCGGCAAGGTCTTCGCACCGTGAGCGGCCGGATCCACGTCTCCGCGGCGATCATCGTCGACGCCGATCGGCGCGTGCTGTTCGTGCGGAAGGCGGGGACGAGCGTCTTCATGCAGCCCGGCGGGAAGCCCGAGCCCGGGGAGGATGCCGCGGCCTGCCTGGTGCGGGAGCTCGCCGAGGAGCTGAGTCTCGATGTGCCCCTGACCGCGCTCCGCTCCGCCGGCAGCTTCACCGCGGACGCGGCGAACGAGCCGGGTCACACCGTCGTCGCGGACGTGTTCCATCTCGACGGGGTCGGCCTGGAGCCGGTCGTCGGAGCCGAGATCGCCGAACTCCGCTGGGTGGGCCGGGCCGAGGCATCCGACCTCCCGATGGCGCCGCTCAGTCGCGATCACCTCCTCCCCCTCGTCTGGGGCTGAGGGGCCCGGGGTGACGGCGCGGCGCCGCGCCGTCACCCCGGGGAATGGGCTCGCAGCGGCTCCGGCGGCCCAGCGGTCGGCGTGTTGTGCAAGGAGTGGGACATCACCACTCGCCCCCCATCTCGATGTCCCACTTTCTGCAGAAGTCTTCGGCGTGTTGTGCAGGGAGTGGGACATCACCACTCGCCCCCCATCTCGGTGTCCCACTTTCTGCAGAAGTCTTCGGCGTGTCGTGCAGGGAGTGGGACATCCCCATTCGCCCCGGGGCCTGGATAGCGGCGGTGGGTCATCAGATGCCGGTGCCGCTGATCTTCTCGGCCTCGATGGTGAGGATGACGCGCACCTGGTCGCGGCCGCCGTACCAGGGGTAGGGGCGGCCGGTGTACTTGTGGGAGAGCTCGTCGATGTGCTCGGCGCCGCCCTCCTCGGTGATGTCGATGACGCGACCGCGCACCTGCATGAAGCCGCTGGGATGCGCCGGGTCGCTCACGGTCAGCGCGACGCGGGGATCGCGCCGCGCGTTCCGCACCTTGAGATGCGTGGAGACGCTGTTGATCACGACGTGCTCCCCGTCGGTGTCGACCCAGACCTGGGTGAGCTGCGGCGAGCCGTCGGACATCACGGTGGCCAGGTAGCAGGTGCTGGGGGCGCGCAGCAGCGCGAGGAGCCCGTCGGGGAGAGTCACGCTCCCGAGACTAGGCGCGGCGCGGGCGGTTCAGATCACCTGCCAGGCGGGCTTGTGCGCGTAGGTGTAGCGGTAGTAGTCGGCGAACGCGAGCCGCGCAGCGGCCGCCTCGTCGACCACGACCGTCACGCGCGGATGGAGCTGAATCGCCGAGCCGGGCAGCGACGCCGTGAGCGGCCCCTCGACGGCTGCGGCGAGCGCCTGGGCCTTGCCCGCGCCGAACGCCAGCAGCACGAGGTGGCGGGCACGCAGGATCGTGCCGAGACCCTGCGTGATGCAGTGCCGGGGCACGTCGTCCACGCTGTCGAAGAAGCGGGCGTTGTCGGCGCGGGTCTGCTCGGTCAGCGTCTTGACACGCGTCTCCGACGCGAACGACGAGCCCGGTTCGTTGAAGCCGATATGGCCGTCGCCGCCGATGCCGAGCAGCTGCAGGTCGACGCCGCCGGCCTCGCGGATGGCCCGCTCGTACTCCTCGCCGGCGTGCTCGATGCCGTCGAGCGAGCCGTCCGGCACGCGGATGCGGTCGGGGTCCAGCCCGAGCGGCCCGACGACCTCGCGGGAGATGACGGAGCGGTAGCTCTCGGGATGCGCCGGATCGATGCCGACGTACTCGTCGAGCGCGAAGCCGCGCACGCGCGAGAGGTCGACCTCGCCGACGCGGGCCCGCAGTGCCTCGTACACCGGCAGCGGGGTCGAGCCCGTTGCCAGACCGAGCACCGCGTCGGGCCGGGCGCGCACCAGCCGGAGGACGGCCTCGGCCACCAGCGTCCCCGCGGCAGCCGGCGATTCCACGATGACGACCTCAGCCACGGGCCAGCGCTCCTTCCGCGTCGTGCGTCGCGCCGATCAGCGCGGCGCCGAGGGCGGCGGCGGGCGATCCGGGCGCGAGGAGGCGCACCCGCTCATCCAGCCGCAGCGAGCGCATGAACGGGGATGCCGCGGCGCTGCGTGTGAGCTCGGCCGCGACGTCCGCGCGCAGACGCTGACCCAGCCCGGTGAGGCCCCCGCCGAGGACCACCGCATCGGCGTCGGCGGTCAGCACGAGGACCCGGACGGCCGCGGCGACGCCGCGCGCCAGAGCGGACCGGAGCGCGGTGGCCAGCGGGTCGCCGGTCTCCGCCGCGTCGAAGATGTCGCGCACGGGCAGCACGCCCGGCCGGCCCCAGCGCTCGGCGAGCGCTCGCCCGCCGGCGACTGCCTCGATGCATCCGCGCTGGCCGCAGCGGCACGCCGGTCCCGAGGGGTCGACGGAGATGTGACCCACCTCGCCGGCCGTGCCCCGGCCCCCGCGCCACAGCGTGCCCTCGGTCACGATGCCGGCGGCGATGCCGGTGCCGAGGTTGAGGTACGCCATCGACCCGCCGCCGCCGTCGAGCGCATGGGCGCCCAGCGCTGCGGCCTTCACGTCGTTCTCCACCCGCACCGGCACGCCGAGCAGCGGCGCGACGGCGGCGGCGAGGTCGAGCTCGTCGACGCCGAGGTTGACGGCGTGGACCACCCGCGACGTTCCGGGACGCACCTGTCCCGGCATCCCGACGCCGACGGTGGTGATCGCCTCCGCGGAGGGTCCCGTCTCTTCGGCGAGGCGGTCGACGGCGGCGAGGACCGTCTGCACCACTCCGGCCGGACCCCATGCGGTGGGCAGGCGGACGCGCGCCCGCACCTCGCCGGCGTCGCCCAGCGCGACGGCGTCGGTCTTCGTGCCGCCGACGTCGAGGCCGACCCTCATCGGCCGGCCCCCCTGCGGGAGGCGGCGTCATCCGTGCGATGCATCAGCCCTTGACCGCCCCGGCGACGAGCCCGCCGGTCATCCGTCCCTGCACGATGAGGAAGAAGATGACGACGGGGATGGAGATGAGCGTGGCTCCCGCCATGACGGCGCCCCAGTTCGTGGCCTCGGTCGCCGACTGGAAGGAGTTGAGCCAGGTCGGAAGGGTGAGGTTGTAGCCCTTCATGAGCAGGAGAGCCATCGTGAACTCGTTCCACGACTGGATGAAGGCGAAGATGCCGGTGGAGACGAGGCCCGGGGCGAGCAGGGGGAACGTGACGCGCCAGAACGCCTGGCTCTTGGTGCAGCCGTCGATCATGGCCGCCTCCTCGAGATCGGCGGGCACACCGGCGACGAAGCCGCGCAGCGTCCAGATCGTGAACGGGATGACCGAGGCGAGGTAGACGATCCCCAGCCCGAGGAGCGTGTTCATCAGACGCCAGTCGTCGATCATCCCGTAGATCGTGAACATCATCGCCTCGCCGGGGATCATCTGGATGATCAGCACCGACACGATGAAGCCCCGGCGTCCGCGGAAGTGGAAGCGGGCGACGGCGATCGAGGCGAGGAAGGCGAAGAGCAGCGTCACCACGAGCACGCCCACCGTCACGATCGAGGAGGTCATGAGCGCGTGCGGGAAGTCGGTCTGGCCGGGCGCCGCCTCGCGGGTCCACGCGGTGACGTAGTTCTGCACGGTGAACTCGAGCGGCAGGAAGTCGGGACTGCGGCTGATGATCTGGCGGCCCTGGGTGAACGACATGTTCACCATCCAGTACACCGGGAAGACCGAGCACACGAACACCACCAGGGCGGCGAGGTTCAGCAGCGTGCGGCTCAGCCGACGCCGGGACGAGGGGCGCCGCGCCTCGAGCGATCGCCGCATCGGCGTTCTGGGGCGGCCGCCCTCGGCGAGCACCTCGTCGACGCCGACCGTGGCGACCTGGGTGGCCGCGCTCACCTGCGTGCTCACAGCTCCTCCTCCTTGAGGGTGGTGCGGACGTATCCCCACGACATGGCCAGGAGCAGCACCACCATGATGACGCCGATGGCGCTGGTGACCCCGAACTCCCCGACGCCCTGCCGGAAGAGATAGGTGCCGAGCACATTCGTCTCCGACACGAGACCACCCCGGCTCTGCAGCGCATAGACCTGCGTGAAGATGCGCAGGTTCCAGATCACCTGCAGCACGAGAACGACCGTCAGCACGCTGCGGAGATACGGGAAGACGACGAGACGGAAACGGGCGAAGCCGGTGGCGCCGTCGAGCGAGGAGGCCTCGAGCACCTCCCCCGGTACCTGGCCGAGGGCGGCGAACGTGGTGAACGCCACGAACGGGACGCCCTGCCACACGACGATGATCGTGAGCACCATGTAGAACGACCAGGGATTCAGCAGCCACGAGTGGTTGGTCCAGTCGGAGGTGCCGGTGACGGTGTTCAGCGCCCAGTTCACGACGCCGTACTGCGTGTCGAAGATCCAGCCCCACACCGTCGTCGCGGCCAGCGGCGGCATCGCCCACGCCAGCAGCAGGCCGACCGACACCGTGATGCGCCACCCCCGCCCGAGGCGGGTCATCAGCACCGCGACCAGGACGCCGAGCAGCACGATCAGCACGGTCATGGCCACCATCAGCCCGAGGCTGCGCATCAGGACGACGGGGAAGTCGGACTGCGTGAAGACCTCGAGGTAGTTGGCGAAGCCGACGAAGTCCGCGAACGTGCCCTGCACCTTGTTCTTGATCGAGTAGTCGGTGAATGACTGCACGACCATGAGCACGGCGGGGTACCCGACCATCACGGCCAGGATCACCACAGACGGCGCCAGCAGGGTCCACGCCCCGCGGGCGTCGCGGCGGCCGCGGGCGCGCTCGCGCGCCGTCGGGCGCGGCCGCCGTCCCGCGGGCTTCGCGGTCGGCGCGGTGAGCAGGGCCTCGGCCACGGCGTCTCCTTCGTGAGGTCGGATGTCGGGGCGAGGGGCCCCGCGGACGGGACCCCTCGCGACGGGCAGGCCCGCCTACTTGTTGAGGATCGCCTCGATCTGCGAGTCCAGGCCCTCGGCGATGGTCGTGACGTCCTCGCCCTGGGCGATCTTGACCAGGGCGTCCTTGATGACGCCGGCGGACTCGACCTCCGACCAGTTGGCGCTGGCCGGAACGGCCTTCGACGCCGACGCGGCCTTGGCGGCCTGCGCGGTGATCTCGTCGGAGGGGAGGTATTCGGCGAAGGAGCTCAGCGCGGGGATCAGCCCGTTCTCGGCCATGATCTTCTGGTAGCCCTCGGAGAGCATGATCTCCAGGGCGGAGGTCGCCATGTCCTTGGCGTCGCTCTTGGCCGCGACGGCGATGTTCGAGCCGCCCGCGAACACCGGGGCTACCTCTCCGGCGGTCATGCCGGGCAGGGCGAAGGCGGCGAGGTCCTTGCCGTACGTGTCGGGGCAGCCCGGCGCCTTGGCGTCGGCGGCGGCGAGCACGGAGCCCTTCATCCACGCCGGGGCGGAGAGGAAGCCCACCTCGCCGGCGCAGAACGGCACCTGCGGATCGGTCTCGTCGGCGTCCGCCGGCGCGTTGTTGGCCTTCTGGTACACCTCCTGGAGCTGCGTCAGCCCGGCGATGCTCTTCGGGCTGGAGAACTGCGCGTCCCAGGTGTCGCCGTCCTTCACCGCGATCTCACCGCCGTGCGCCCAGATGTACGGAAGCGCGTTGTACCAGTCCTTGCCGGGGGCGTAGATGCCCGAGACGGTGTCGGTCTTCATCGCCATGCCGTCGGCGACGTACTCGTCGAGCGTGGTGGGCACGGTGCCGGTGAACATCGACGGCGAGTAGAAGACGACGCGCGAGCCGGCGTAGTACGGCGCCGCGTAGAGCGTCCCGTCCTCGGAGCCCAGCTCGACGAAGCTCTGCAGCAGGTCGTCGCCGCCGAGGGTGCTCTGCACCGCGGAGAGGTCGGCGAACAGGCCCTGCGAGATGAACCCCGGTGCCTGGGTGTTGCCCACCTCGACCACGTCGGGGGCGTCGTTGGAGGACAGCGCGGCGATGTAGTTGTCGCTCGTGTCCGCCCAGGTCTTCTCCTCGATGGTGAGCGTCCATCCCTGGTGCTCGTCCTCGAAGGTCTTCTTCAGATAGTCGCGGGCTTCCTGCGGCGTGTCCGTGCCGACGAGCCAGACCGTGAGGTCACCGGTGGCCGCCGCGCTGGACGCGCCGCCGCCTCCTCCTCCCGAGCATCCCGCCAGCGCCACCGCGGACGCACCCAGGAGAGCCAGGGCTCCGAGCTTCTTGTTCATGTGACTTCCTTGTTCTCATGGAGTGCGGCGGACCGGTCGGTCCGCCCGGGGATGCGGGGCCCGAAGGGCCCCGTCCTCACGAGACGCCCAGCTGTCCCGAGAGGACCATGACGGCAGCACCGCGCAGGACGATGTCCTGCCCCTGCTGCGTCATCCGCACGCTCACGCCGTCGTGGAAACGCGCGAGCGTCCGCGTGCGGAGGGTCTGGACGGCCTGGTCCGCGAGGGGACCGTCCAGCAGATCGAGGGGTCCGGAGAGCACGATCTCCGTCACGTCGAGGGCGCCCACGACGGGCGCGAGCGCGATGCCCAGGCGCTCGCCGGCATCGCGCAGGATGCCCTCCCGCTCGGCGTCGCCCGCGTCGGCGAGCCGCTGGGTCAGCGACGGCACGGAGAGCCAGGCCTCGAGGCATCCGATCTTGCCGCAGACGCACACCGGGCCGCCGTCCGTGCCGACGGTGACGTGGCCGATCTCCCCCGCGGCGAAGCGCGCGCCGCGCATCGGCTGCCCCGAGGCCAGCAGCCCGGAGCCGACGCCGCGGCCGACCTTCACCAGCAGCACGTCATCGGCCGCTCCGCCGAAGGTGTACTCGGCGAGCACGGCGGCGTTGGCGTCGTTGGCGACGAGCACCGGCAGACCGAGGGCCGCGCGCAGCGCGCCCTCGAGGTCGAAGCCCGCCCACCCGAGATTCGGGGCCGTGAGGATGACTCCGCGGTCGTCCACCACACCGGGGGTTCCGACCCCGACGCCGAGCACCGGAGCATCGGCCTGATCGACGAGCCCGCGGGCCAGGGCGACGACGGTCGCCACCACCTCGTCGCTGCCGTCGGGCACGGGAGCCTCCGCGCGGTGGACGATGCCGCCGTCGAGACCGAGGACGGCCCCGATGAACACGTCGGCGCCGGACAGGTCGAGTCCGACGATGCGGTGGCCGTCGCGGTCGAGATCGACGAGCATCGCGGGCTTTCCGGGGCCGGATGCCTCGCGCATGCCCTTCTCGGCGACGAAGCCGTCCGCGATCAGCTCCGACACGAGATCGGAGATCGTCACCCGGGTCAGCCCGGTCTCCCTCGACAGGTCGGCGCGGCTCATCGCGCCCTCGTGGAACAGGGTCTGCAGCACGAGCGACCGGTTGTGCCCGCGGGCGTGCTCGGGCAGCACCTTGCCGCCCTGACGCAGCGCGCGGCCGGAGCCGAAGGAGCGCGCCCGCGCGGCGGGCGCGGCGGGCTCGAGCGTCGCGGTCGGCAGGCTCTGATCGGCGGGGGTCACGTTTGTTAGTAGACCTTACGAATAATGTGTGCACAAGGTCTCCGACGAATTTGCTCGGACTCTTTACGAATCCGTTATTCAGCCGACTTACGACGCGCGACGTAGGCTGGGCGCGACGAAAGGGGCCATCATGCGCCGCACCCGCACCGCCCATCTCTGCGCCGCCCTCGCGCTCACGGCCACCGCCGTCTTCGGAATGACGGCCTGCACGGCCTCCCCCACCGCCGCACCCGCCGTGTCCGGCAGCGCCGGCGCATCGGCCCCCGCGTCGTCCGGCGACGACGCCGGTGACGGCGGTCAGTCGACCGCCGACGCCTGCGCGCTCGTGCAGCAGACGATCAGCGCTGCGACCGACGACTTCCAGTCGGCGAGTGCCGAAGACCCCGGCGCGGTCGCCGACAGCATGACCGCCGCTGCGGAGCAGCTGAGCTCGATCTCGGCCCAGGTGACCAACGACCAGGTCGCCGCCGTCGTGCCGGAGCTGAAGGATATGTTCACGCAGGCCTCGGGCATCATGCGCTCCGTCGCCGACGGCGACATGTCGAAGGTCGGCGACCTCACCGACCTCGGCACGCAGTTCCAGGAGACCGGTCAGCGCTTCGCCGACATCTGCGCCGACAACGGCTGAGGCGGATGACCGGATGCCGCGACATCCGGGCGCGCTGCGCACGGTCGTGATGCGACCGTTGTACGCCCCACTCCCCGCGTCCCTTACCATAGAGGTTCGGGTTCACAGCACGGGGGTGATGGCGTGACCGATCTGGCGACCAAGCCGAATGCCGACGAGGCGCCTTCCGGCGTTCCCTCCGACGCTCCTACGACGCCGATTCAGGGCGGCGGTGACGGCGCGGCATCCACCTACGAGTGGGCTCCTGCCGAGCCCGCGCCGAAGAAGCGCCACCTCGGTCTGTGGATCGGCATCCCCGCGGCGGCCGCCGTCGTCGGGCTCGTCGCCGCGTCGCTGGTGCTGATCGCGCCCGGGTCCGCCATCGCGGGCGTGCCCGTGGGCGGTATGACCCCCGGGTCCGCCGCGGAAGCGGTGCAGAACAGGCTCGCCGAGACCACCGTCGTGCTCACCGGAGCCGGCGGCGACGTGGCCGTCAGCGGCGCCGACCTCGGTGCGACCGTCGACGCGCAGGCCCTCGCCGACGCCGCGTTCGCGCAGAACCCGATGTGGAACCCCACCGCGTGGTTCGCCGCGCCCATCGACGCGCCGGTCACCGTCGACCCCGCCACGGCGACCGAGGCGCTTCGCGAGGCCGTCCCCGGGCTCTACAGCGAGCCCGTCGGCGCACAGGTGGCCTTCGACGCGAACACCGCGTCCTTCGCCGTCACCGCCGCGCAGCCCGGCGAGGGTGTCGACGTCTCCGCCGTGCAGGGCGCCCTGCAGGACGCGTTCGAGAGCGGCGCCACGAGCATCGACCTCGCACCCGCCCTGGTGCCCATCGACTCGTCGACCACCACCGAGCTCGCCCAGGCGACCGCCGACAAGCTCAACGGCATGCTCGACACCGTCGGGTTCTACATCGGAGACGAGCGCACCGTGCCCGTCGACCGCGCCGTCGCGGCCTCCTGGCTCACCATCACCCCGGCCGAGAACGGCGACTTCGCCGTCACCGCCGACGCCGCGGCCGTCCAGCCGACCGTCGACGGTCTCGCCGCCGCCGTCAACCGCGACGTCGTCAACGCCACCGTCATCACCGACTCGTCGGGCAACGCCCTGAGCGACCTCACCGCCGGGGTCGTCGGCCGTGCGCTCGACTCGACCGACGGCGTCGCGGACGCGTTCGCCGCCCAGCTCGCCGACGGCAACGGCATCTACCCGCTGGCCGTGTCCGAGGTGCCGTTCACGACGACCACCCTCGCCCGCCGCATCGAGGTCAATCTGAGCGAGCAGCGCACCTACCTGTTCGAGAACAACGCCGTGGTGCAGTCCTGGGCGATCTCGTCCGGCCTCACGCCGAACGACACCCCGACCGGCGACTTCCGCATGCAGGCGCACGTGCGCATCCAGGGCATGGGCAACCGCGACCTGACCAAGGAGCCGCACTACTACACGCCCGACGTGCCGTACGTGAGCTACTTCAACGGCGACATCGCCTTCCACGGCACGTACTGGCACAACAACTTCGGCAATCCGATGAGTCACGGCTGCATCAACATGACCATCGACGCCGCGCAGTACGTGTACAACTGGGCGCCTCTCGGCACAGAGGTCTCCGTCTACTACTGAGCCTCCGGCCACCGGCTATCGTGACCGTGTGACACCTGATCCGCTCGCTGCGCCGACCGACGGCGCGAGCGCGGATCGCGTGCCCGCGATCGCCCTCGACGCCGGGCAGACGGGCATCAAGGCGCGCACCACCGGCACGCCCCGCGACGCCGTGCACCCCGGCATCCGCACCGACGCCCCGCTTCTCCCGCAGCTCGCCGCGGTCGTCCGGGCCGAGCTGGAGCGCACCGACGTCGCGATCGAAGTCGTCGCCGCCGGCGTCTCCGGACTGACCGACGCCGAGGCCGATGCCGACGCGCTGCGGCAGCTCCTCGCGGACACGGGAATCGCCCGTGTGGTGATGGCGCACGATTCGACGACCTCCTTCCTGGGCGCCCTCGGAGACGGGCAGGGCGTCGTCGTGGCGGCGGGCACCGGCGTCGTGACGCTGGCCGTCGGACCCACCGACGTCGCCCGCGTCGACGGCTGGGGCTACCTCATGGGCGACGCCGGCAGCGGCTACTGGATCGGCCGAGAGGCCCTCGACGCCGTCATGCGCGCCTACGACGGCCGCGGTGCCCCGACCGCGCTGACAGACGCCGTGCGGGCCCAGTGGCCGCACCTGCCCGACGCCTACATCGACCTGCAGTCCGATCCGGGCAAGGTCGGCGTGGTCGCCGCCTTCGCCGAACCCGTCGCCCGCGCGGCGCTCGAGGGCGACGGCGTCGCGATCTCCATCTCCCGGCGCGCCGCCGCCGAGCTCGCCGCCAGTGCGGCGGCCGCGCTCCGGCGAACGGGCCAGGCGGATGCCTCGGCCGAGGTATGCGCGATCGGCGGCGTCTTCGGCTCCCCCGTGCTGCGCGAGGCGTTCGAGACCGCCGCCACTGCGGCCGGCTTTCGCCTCGTGCCGCCGCGCGGTCACGGGATCGACGGCGTCGAACGGCTGGTGCACCTCTCGCCGCAGCATCCGCTCGCCGCCTCCGTCCGGCGCTCGACCACGGCCTGACGGCGGGAACGGAAGAGGGGCGGATGCCGCAGCATCCACCCCTCCGTCGTGTCGTCGTGTCAGCTGATGCCGTCGATGACCGCGTTCAGCGTCTGCGACGGGCGCATGACGCCCTCGACCAGCTCGGGGTCGGGACGGTAGTACCCGCCGATGTCGACCGAGTGCCCCTGAACGGCCAGCAGCTCGCCGACGATCGCCTCTTCGTCAGCCGCCAGCTTCTCGGCGATCGGCCCGAAGATCGCGGCCAGCTCGGCGTCCGCCGTCTGCCCGGCCAGCTCCTGCGCCCAGTACAGGGCGAGGTAGAAGTGGCTTCCGCGGTTGTCGATCGTGCCGAGCGCGCGGCCGGGCGACTTGTCGTTCTCGAGGAACGTGCCGGTCGCGGCATCCAGCGTGTCGGCCAGCACCTGGGCACGCGCGTTGCCGTTGTAGGTCGCGAGGTGCTCCAGCGAGGCGGCCAGGGCGAAGAACTCGCCGAGGGAGTCCCAGCGCAGGTAGTCCTCGGCCACGAGCTGCTGCACGTGCTTTGGGGCGGAGCCGCCCGCACCGGTCTCGAACAGTCCGCCGCCCGCGAGCAGCGGGACGATCGAGAGCATCTTGGCGCTGGTGCCGACCTCGAGGATCGGGAACAGGTCGGTGAGGTAGTCGCGCAGCACGTTTCCCGTGACCGAGATCGTGTCCTCCCCCGCACGCAGACGGTCCAGCGAGTACTGGGTCGCCTCCGCGGGCGGGAGGATCGTGATCGTCAGGCCCTCGGTGTCGTGCTCGGCGAGGTAGGTGTTCACCTTCTCGATCAGCTTCGCGTCATGCGCGCGGTCGGCGTCGAGCCAGAACACGGCCGGCGCACCGGTCGCGCGGGCACGGCCGACGGCCAGCTTCACCCAGTCGCGGACGGGGATGTCCTTCGTCTGCGTCGCACGCCAGATGTCGCCGCGGTGCACCTCGTGCTCGATGAGCACGGAGCCCGCGCCGTCGACGATCTGCACGACGCCGTCGTCCGCGATCTCGAACGTCTTGTCGTGACTGCCGTACTCCTCGGCCGCCTGGGCCATGAGTCCGACGTTCGGCACGGTGCCGATGGTCGCCGGGTCGAGCGGACCGTGCGCGATGACGTCGTCGATCGTCGTCTGGTAGACGCTCGCGTAGGACGAGTCGGGGATGACGGCGAGGGTGTCGTCCTCGGCTCCGTCGACGCCCCACAGCTTGCCGCCGTTGCGCACCAGCGCGGGCATGGAGGCGTCCACGATCACGTCCGAGGGCACGTGCAGGTTGGTGATGCCCTTGTCGGAGTTGACGTACGACAGACGGGGTCCGCGTGCGAGGTCGGCCTCGATGGCGGCGGCGATCTCCGCTCCGCCCTCGATGGAGCCCAGACCGGCGAGCACGGCGCCGAGGCCGTCGTTCGCCGTGAGGCCCGCCGCGGCGATCGCGTCGCCGTATCGCTCGAACACGTCGGCGAAGTGGGCCCGCACCACGTGGCCGAAGATGATCGGGTCGCTGACCTTCATCATCGTGGCCTTGAGGTGCACGGAGTAGAGGACGTCCTCGGATGCCGCGGTCGCGAGCGTCTCGGCGAGGAACGCGTCGAGCGCCGCAGCCGAGAGGAAGGTCGCGTCGACGATCTCGCCGGGAAGCACCTTGAGGCCGGACTTGAGGGGGGTGACGGTGCCGTCGGCGGCGACGTGCTGGATGCTCAGCACGTCGTCGGAGTCGATGACGACGGACTTCTCGTTGGAGCGGAAGTCGTCGTGGCCCATCGTGGCCACTCTGGTCTTCGAGCCGGCGGGGAAGGCCTTGTTGCGGTGGGGGTGCTTGCGGGCGTACTGCTTCACCGACAGCGGTGCGCGGCGGTCGCTGTTGCCCTCGCGCAGCACCGGGTTCACGGCGGAGCCCTTGATGCGGTCGTACCGGGCGCGGACGTCCTTGTCCTCGACGGACTGCGGCTCGTCCGGGTAGTCGGGGATGTCGTAGCCGGCGGCCTGCAGCTCCGCGATGGCGGCCTTCAGCTGCGGGATCGACGCCGAGATGTTCGGCAGCTTGATGATGTTCGCCTCGGGCAGGGTGGCGAGGCCCCCGAGCTCGGCGAGCGCGTCACCCACCTGCTGCTCGGGCGTGAGGTTCTGCGGGAAGGCGGCCAGCACGCGTCCGGCGAGGGAGATGTCGCGGGTCTCGATGTCGATGCCCGCGGGGCGCGCGAACGCCTGCACGATCGGCAGGAACGAGGCCGTCGCCAGTGCGGGCGCCTCGTCGGTGTAGGTGTAGATGATGGTCGATTCGGTCACCAGGTTGTCTCCGTTCGAGTTCTCGGCCAGCCTATCGCAAAGAGGCAAAGTATCTTGATATCGAGATACTTTTCCTGATGAACGTCCTATGACGAATGGTGTCGGGATTGTCTGCGGCGGGGGCCGGGGCGCTAGCCTGTCCGCATGGGTGAACTGCGCCTGGTCGAACTGTCCGCCGCCACGATCGTGGCGGTGAACAACATGTCGCTGAAACCCGGCCAGGAGGAGTACCTCTCCCCCGTCAGCTACGGGGTGGCGGCCACCGTCGTCAATCCGACCACCACGTGGCAGCGCGTCGTCATCGATGAGGACGGCAGCGTCCTGGGCTTCGTCAGTGCGAACTTCGACGCCGACCACCCCGAGGAGCACTTCCGCTCCGTGCTGTGGCGCATCAACGTCGACGCCGACGAGCAGGGCCGCGGCGTCGGCCGGTTCGCCGTCGACGGCCTCCTCTCGGAGGCGCGGGCGCGCGGCTTCGACCATGTCGACGTCGTCTACGAGTCGGGCGAGGACGGCCCCGAGGCGTTCTTCCGGCGCGTGGGCTTCACCCCGGTGGGCGAGACGCCCTACGGCGAGGTCGTCGCCGAGATCCGCATCTGACGCCGGCGCGCAGAACGCCCCGACCCGCGCGCGAGCGCGAGCCGGGGCATCCGCTCTCCTAGACCAGCGACTCGCGCCAGGCGGCGTGCAGCTGAGCGAACTTGCCGTCGCCCGCGATGAGCTCGGCGGGGGTGTCGTCCTCGATGATGCGGCCGTGCTCCATCACCAGCACCCGGTCGGCGATGGCGACGGTCGACAGGCGGTGCGCGATGATGATGGCCGTCCGGTCGGCGAGCAGCGTCTGCAGCGCCTCCTGGATCATCCGCTCGCTCGGCATGTCGAGCGAGGCGGTGGCCTCGTCGAGGATGAGCACCGCCGGATCGGCGAGGAACGCCCGCGCGAACGAGATCAGCTGGCGCTGACCCGCCGAGACGCGTCCGCCGCGCTTGTTCACGTCGGTGTCGTAGCCGTCCGGGAGGGCCTCGATGAAGGTGTCGGCGCCCACCGCCCGCGCCGCCGCGCGGATCTCGTCCATCGTGGCGTCGGGCTTGCCGAGCGCGATGTTGTCGGCGACCGTGCCGCTGAACAGATAGGCCTCCTGCGTGACCATGACGATCGCGCGGCGCAAGTCCTTCGGGTGCAGCTGACGCAGGTCGATGTCGTCGAGCGTCACGCGGCCCTCGGTGGGGTCGTAGAAGCGCGAGACGAGCTTGGCGAGCGTCGACTTGCCGGCGCCGGTGGTGCCCACGAGGGCGATGGTCTGTCCCGCCGGGATGTCGAGCGTGAAGTCCGGCAGGATCGTCGTCGCCGCGTTGTAGCCGAAGCGCACGCCGTCGAAGCGGACGTGTCCGCGGGAGGTCCACAGGTCGACCGGCTTGACCGGATCGGGCACCGTGGGCTCCTCCTCGAGCACGCCCGAGACCTTCTCGAGCGCCGCTGTGGCCGACTGGTAGGAGTTCAGGAAGAACGCGACCTCCTGCAGCGGCGCGAAGAAGTTCCGCACGTAGAGCACGGCGGCCAGGAGGGTTCCGATGAGGAACGAGGAGTCCACCACGCGCAGACCGCCCCACAGCAGCACGAGGGCGACCGAGACGGCCGCCACGGCCATGAGGCCCGGCTCGAAGGTTCCGAAGAGCCGGATCGAGCGCATGTTGACCTCGCGGTAGTCCGCGGCGAGCGCACCGAACTCGTCGTCGTTGCGCCGCTCCTTGCGGAACGCCTTGACCGCGCGGATGCCGGTCATCGTCTCGACGAACTTGACGATCACCTGGGCGCTGATGACGCGCGACTCCCGGTAGACGCGCTGCGAGCGCGTGTAGAACCACCGCATGAGCAGGTACAGCGGCAGGCCCATCACCAGCAGGATGACCCCGGACTGCCAGTCGAGCAGCAGCAGGGCGATGAGCGTGAAGACGCCGTAGAGGATGCCGGAGACGAGCTCGTTGAGTCCGCCGTCGAGCAGCTCCTTGATGGTGTCGAGGTCGCTCGTCTGCCGGGAGATGATGCGGCCCGACGTGTAGGACTCGTGGAACTCGAGGCTCAGCCGCTGGGTGTGCAGGAAGATCCGCTTGCGCAGGTCGAGCATCACCGCCTGGGTGAGGCGTGCCGCGACGACGACGTACCACCCGATGAGGGCGGCGCCGCCGATGCCCGCGGACAGGAACACCGCCACGACGCCGATGGTCGGCATCCAGTCGGTGCGCTCCACCACCGCCGGGAGGGCGTTGTTGATGCCGTAGGCGATCAGCGCCGGGCCCGCCACGCGCAGCGCGGTGGAGACGATCAGCACGGCGCCCGCGAGCACGAGCTGCCACTTCAGCGGCGACACCAGCGAGCCGAGCAGTCGCAGCGAGCGACGGCGGATGGCGCGGCTCTCGTCGCGCGTGTAGTCGGAGCGGTCTTCACCGGACGTGCCGGTCACGGTCGTGGTGCTCATCGCGTCACCTCCGTCTCCCGCGGGCGGGCCTCATCGGTCTCGAGGCTCGAGATCACATGCCGGTAGTGCTCGCTCTCGCGGAGCAGGTCGGAGTGCCGGCCGACGGCCGTGACCCGGCCGTCCTCCAGGAGGGCGACTCGGTCGGCGAGCATGACGGTCGACGGCCGGTGGGCGACGACGAGCGCGGTCGTGGCCGACAGCACCTCGCGGAGGGCGTCCTCCACGAGCGCCTCGGTGTCGACGTCGAGCGCCGAGAGCGGGTCGTCGAGCACGAGCACGGCCGGACGGGCCGCGACCGCGCGCGCGAGCGCGAGACGCTGGCGCTGTCCGCCCGAAAGGCTCAGTCCCTCTTCGCCGATGACGGTGTCGACGCCCTGGGGGAGGTCTTCGACGAAGCCCGCCTGTGCGACGGCGAGCGCTTCGCGCATGACCGCCTCGGCCTCGGGGCTGCCGGGTTCGAGGTCCTCGCGCCCGAGCAGCACGTTCTCGCGCACGGTCTGCGAGAAGAGCGTGGCGTCTTCGAAGGCCATGCCGATGTGGCGGCGCAGCTCGTCGAGCGTCAGGTCGCGCACGTCGACGCCGTCGAGGGTCACCCGGCCGCCGGTCACGTCGTAGAGCCGTGTCGGGAGGGTGGTGAGGGTGGTCTTGCCCGAGCCGGTCAGACCCACCAGGGCCATGGTCTCCCCCGGCTCCAGCACGAGGTCGACGCCGTCGATGAGATCGCGCTCGGTGTCGGCGGCGTCCTGGTAGCGGAAGTGCACGCCCTCGAACGTGAGCGCGCCGCGCGGCTCGGCGATCGTGCGCGGGTTCTCCGGGTCGACGATCGTGTTCTCCTCGTCGAAGACCTCGAAGATGCGGTCGGTGGCCGTCCGTGCGTCGAGCGCGAAGGAGAAGAGGAACCCGATCGACTCCATCGGCCAGCGCAGCACGGTCGCCATCGCGAAGAACGCGACGAGCTCGGCGACGCTGAGCTGGTTCAGCTGCACCAGGTAGATGCCCGCGCCCAGGCACAGCGCGAAGGCGATGTCGGGCAGCAGCACGAGCCAGAACCAGATCAGGCCGATCGCCCGGGCCTTGCGCAGCTCGGTCTGGCGCAGCGTCTCGGCCTGACGCGTGAACTTCTTCAGCGCGTGGGCGCCGCGGCCGAACGCCTTCAGCACCCGGATGCCGTGGACGCTCTCCTCCACGGAGGTGGCGAGGTCGCCGGCCTGATCCTGGCTCTGGCGCGCGAGCGCACCGTAGGTCTTCTCGAAGACGTAGCCGCTGAACCACAGCGGCAAGGAGCAGACGAGGAACAGGGTGCCGAGCAGCCAGTGCCAGCGGAACAGCAGCACGGTGCCGACGAGGATGGTGAGGACGTTGACGACCAGGAGCACGAGTCCGAAGGCGAGCCAGCGGCGCAGCATGCTGAGGTCCTGCATCATGCGGCTCAGCAGCTGACCCGACTGCCAGCGGTCGTGGAACGACACCGGCAGCCGCTGCAGGCGCGAGTAGAAGCTCTGCCGGATGTCGTACTCGACACCTGTGGCGGGGGCCAGCACGAACCAGCGGCGGAGCCAGATCAGACCGGCCTCGGCCAAGCCCAGCAGGAGGATCGCCACCGCTCCCCAGACGATCTGGCCGATGTCGCCGGAGGCGATCGGACCCTGCACGATCACCTCGAGCACGAGCGGGATGGACAGGGCGAGCAGCGAGGCCACGAGCGCGCTGAGCGCACCCATGCTCAGACGGCCGACGACCGGTTTGGCGAAGGGGAGGAGCCGCGCGAGAGCGCGCGGCGTGGACAGGCGCGGAGGCGGCGATGCAGTGGAGGTCATGATCCTTGTGGGATGTGTGAGGCGGGTGGAGCGAGCGGAGGATCGGCGGGCACGCGCAGGCGGGCGGCCTTCCTGCCTGGGGCGACAACGCCGGGCGGACCGGCGATATGCCGGCCGCGGGTTCAGTGGCGCGAGGCGCGAGCGGCGAGCTGGAGGATGCGGCGGACCGGCGTGATGGTGATCAGGGTCATGTCATCCTCCTTCGCGCAGCGACCGCGGGGCGCGGACGACAGCCCTCCAGGATATTCCCAGGGTGGAAGGGGCACAAGACCTGGGCCGGGATCGGGGCCGCTCAGCGTGCGGCGGCGGACTCGCGCGCGAGAAGACTCTCTTTCACTTCGACACCCCAGGCGAAGCCGCCGAGCGAGCCGTCGGTGCGCAGCACCCGGTGGCAGGGCACGAAGAGCGCCGGCGCATTTCGAGCGCAGATGGATGCCGCGGCCCGCACCGCGCTCGGCTGTCCGAGTGCGGCGGCGAAGCCGGTGTAGCTGAGCGGTCCGCCCGCCGGGATCCCGCGCAGCGCGTCCCATCCCGCGGCCTGCAGCACCGTGCCGAACTGCCGCACGGGCACCGTGTCGATCGCCGTCAGGTCGCCCGCGTAGTACGCGGTGACGGCTGCTGCGGCATCCGTCGTCCCTGTCTTGACCTCGGCTGGACGATGCGCGGGGCGCAGGCGCGCGAGCACGGCGTCGGCCTCCGCCGTCCAGCCGGACGCGAGCACCCGGCCTTCCTCGTCGACGAGAAGCGTGAACGGGCCGTCGGGCGTGGCGACGGTCTGCAGGGTGCCGGTGGCGATGGTCGCGGTCATGAATCCTCCGTCGGGGTCGGGTCGGGGGTCGCCCGCCACGCGCGCGTGACGGGCGCGGCGTACCAGAGGTGCGCCATCAGGTAGCTGCGCCACGGGGCCGTGCGGACGGCCCAGCGGGTGAGTCCGGCCGCATCCGCGGGGATGCCGGCGGCGAGCGCGCCCGCGCGCGCCGCGACGTCGCCCGGCAGGAGCACGTCGGGGTCCTGCAGCACGCGCATGCGCACGTAGTCCGCGGTCCAGGGACCGATGCCCGGCATCGCCAGCAGCGCCGCGCGCTGCTCCGCGCCGTCGTCGCCGGGGCCGACGTCCAGCCGCCCCTCGGCCAGGGCGGCGGCGGCGCCGATCACCGACCGGACGCGCGCGGCCGGTCCGCGCAGCACCTCGTGGCCCCGCTCGGCGATCGCCGTCGTCGTCGGGAAGAGGATGCCCTCCCCGTCGGGGGTCTGCATGCGCTCGCCCAGCGCGTCGGCCAGCCGCGTCTGCGCCGTGCGGGCGGCGGCCACGGAGATCTGCTGGCCGATCATCGCCCGGATGAGCATCTCGTGCGGGTCGACCGCCCCCGGGACGCGCACGCCGGGGATCGCGGCGACGAGGGGGGCGAGCTCGGGATGCTGCGACAGCGCGTCGTCCACGGCCAGCGGATCCGCGTCGAGATCGAACAGCCGGCGCGCGCGGGTGACCATCGCGGGGAGGTCGGAGAGGGCCGTCAGCCGGGTGCGCAGGCGTACGCGGCCGCTCGCGTCGACGCGCAGCTCGAACCACGCCGGACCGCCCGGGAGCCGCAGCGTGCGGGCGAATCGGTGCGCGCTGCCGGACTCCACCCCGCCGACGGCGTGGGCGGCCATCCAGCCGAGGAGACCGGCCGCGTCGAGCTCGCCGCGGTGGGGCAGCACGAGGTCGAGCTGGCCGCCGGGCGCGCCCGTCGTCGCGGCGGAACGGCGCGCGCGCAGCTCGAGCGGCGGCATCCCGAAGACCTCGCGGACGGTCTCGTTGAATTGACGGATGCTGGCGAACCCCGCCGAGAACGCCACCTGCGACGCGGGGAGGTCGGTGCCCACGAGCAGCATGCGCGCGGTGTGCGCCCGATGCGCCCGGCTGAGGGCGAGGGGGCCCGCGCCGAGCTCGGCGGCCATCAGGCGGGTCAGGTGGCGCGGCGAGTAGCCGAGCCGCGCGGCCAGGCCCGGCACGCC
Organism: Microbacterium jepli; assembly: GCF_047237905.1. NCBI lineage: Bacteria > Bacillati > Actinomycetota > Actinomycetes > Micrococcales > Microbacteriaceae > Microbacterium > Microbacterium jepli. The sequence continues at coordinate 2,800,281 of NZ_JBDFLW010000005.1, forward strand.
CTCGCGCTCCACGACGCCGTCGGCGATGAGGCGCATCGCGCGGGCGACGACGTCGCCGCGGAGGTTCCACTGCGGTGAGCCGGGGGCGGCCTCGGGAAGGCACCGCTTGCACGCGCGATAGCCGGCCTCGTGGGCGGCGGCCGACGTGGCGTAGAACGTGACGTTGGCGGCCTTCGGCGTGCGCGCGGGACAGCTGGGGCGGCAGTAGATGCCGGTGGAGCGCACCGCCGTGACGAACTGCCCGTCGAAGCGGGTGTCGCGCGAATCGATCGCGCGGTACCGCTCGTCGAAGGTCATGGTGAGGCTCACGGTGTCCAGCCTGACACGCGCCCCCGACCTGGGCTCGCGGAAAACGGACACGGGTGTGCCGCGCACGGACGCGCCCGACACACGACGCACACCGACGGCATCGGTCGCAAGCCTGGGCCGCACGCGGATGTCGGGGATAACGTGAGGCCATGACTGAACTCGAGTACGACGTCATCGTCATCGGAGCCGGGGCCGTGGGCGAGAACGTCGCCGATCGCGCCGTGCAGGGCGGGATGCGCACCGCCCTCATCGAGTCCGAACTGGTCGGCGGCGAGTGCTCCTACTGGGCGTGCATGCCGAGCAAGGCGCTGCTGCGCAGTGCCGCCGCCGTACGGGCGGCGCAGGCCGTCGACGGGGCGAAGCAGGCCGTCACCGGAAGTGTCGACGTCGAAGGGGTGCTGCGGCGCCGCAACTCGATCACGCACGACTGGGACGACTCCTCGCAGGTGAAGTGGGTGTCGAAGGCGGGCATCGACCTCATCCGCGGCCACGCGGAGTTCACCGGCGTCAAGGCGCTCACCGTGACCGCAGCCGACGGGACCATCACCCGCCTGACCGCCAGGCACGCGGTCGTCGCCGCGACCGGCTCCGCCGCGCTGCTGCCCGACATCCCCGGGCTCGCCGACGTCGAGCCGTGGACGAGCCGCGAAGCCACCAGTGCCCAGGAGATCCCGGCGTCGCTCGCCATCATCGGCGGCGGCGTCGTCGGCGTCGAGATGGCGACGGCGTATGCCGGGTTCGGCACCGACGTCACCCTGATCGTCCGCTCCGGACTGCTGACGAACATGGAGCCGTTCGCCGGAGAGCTCGTCGGCGACTCCCTGCGCGCGCTCGGGGTCACGATCCGCAACGGCGTGGACGTCACCGAGGTGACGCGCGAGGTCGACAAGGCCGTCCTCACGCTGTCGGAGGGCGAGCCCGTGACGGCCGAGAAGGTGCTGGTTGCGATCGGCCGCACCCCGCGCACGCAGGACCTCGGGCTCGAGACCATCGGCCTGGAGCCCGGCGCCTGGCTGGACGTCGACGACACGCTGCTCGTGAAGGGGACCGACTGGCTCTACGGGGTCGGCGACGTCAACCACCGCGCGCTGCTGACGCACCAGGGCAAGTACCAGGCGCGTGCCGCCGGCGACGTCATCGCCGCCCGGGCCAAGGGCGAGAGGGTGGATGCCGCACCCTGGGGGGTCCACGTCGCCACCGCCGACCACGACGCGGTGCCGCAGGTCACCTTCTCCGATCCGCCCGTCGCGTCGGTCGGGTTCACCGAGGCGTCCGCACGGAAGGCGGGGCGCAGCATCCGGGTCCTGGACTACGACCTCAGCTGGGTCGCGGGCTCCAGCACGGTGTCGGACGACTACGTCGGGCAGGCGAGGGCGATCGTGGACGAGGACCGCGGCGTGATCATCGGCGCGACCTTCGTGGGGCCTGACGTCGCCGAGCTGCTGCACTCCGCCACGATCGCCGTCGTCGGCGAGGTGCCGCTTACGCGGCTCTGGCACGCGGTGCCGTCGTACCCGACCGTGAGCGAGGTCTGGCTGCGCTTCCTCGAGGCCTACGGACGTCCAACCACCTGATTCCGCCGGCGGTTTTCGGATGCATGCCGCGCCGGACATGAATTGCATGCGCTGACGCTCCCGCGGCCAGCTCCGTGCATTCGGGCCGGACCGGGGCACCCATCTCGGACGGTTCGCGTGCCGGCGCGGGGGTTATCCTCTGTGTGACCGGTCACGCGATGTGCGCGACCCACGCAGCGAGGCGGACCGATGAGTGCGAGCGACACCCCCGGCGCCGCCGGTCGCGCGCCCAGCATCCGCGACGTCGCCCGTCTCGCCGGAGTCTCGTACCAGACCGTCTCCCGGGTGATCAACAACAGTCCGCAGCTGCGCCCCGAGACGGCCGAGCGGGTGCGCTCCGTCATCGCCGAGCTCCGGTTCGTGCCGAGCCAAGCCGCCCGGGCTCTCGCCACGAGCCGCACGAGGCTCCTCGGCGTGCTGGGCCCTCGCACCACGACGTACGGCCTGGCGACCATGGTGCAGGGCGTCGAATCGGCGGCGCGCGCGGCGGGCTACCGGCTCACCGTCACCAACCTCGCCTCCAGCGCTCCCGACGACGTGCGCGCCTCGATCGACCACCTCGTCCGGCAGTCCGTCGAGGGCCTGATCGCCGTCGCCCCGCAGTCGCGGGTCGTGCCCATCCTCGACGAGCTGCAGCTGCCCGTGCCGGTGAAGATCGTCTCGTCGACCGCGCCGACCGGGCTGGGTGGCACGCACAACGACCAGATCGCCGGCGCCCGCGCGGCGGTGCGGCACCTGATCGACCTGGGGCACTCCCGCATCCTGCACATCGCCGGGCCGCGGGACTGGGTGGAGGCGGACCACCGGATGCAGGGCTACCTGGCCGAGATGGACGCGCACGACCTCTCTCCGCGCCCGCCGGTGCTCGGCGACTGGACGGCGAAGTTCGGCTTCGAGGCCGGCATGGAGCTGCTGCGCATGGAGGACGCCACCGCCGTCTTCGCCGGCAACGACCACATGGCGCTGGGTTTCATGCACGCCGTCCGCGCCATCGGGCGATCGGTGCCCGAGGACATCTCGATCGTCGGCTTCGACGACGTTCCCGAGTCGGCGCACCTCTGGCCGCCGCTGACCACGGTCCGTCAGGACTTCGAGGGGATCGGCCGCCGCGCGGTGGGCGATCTCCTCGCCGACCTCGGCGTTCAGCCGGACGAGGACGTAGTGGCGCAGCCCGATCACCTGCGCCTGATCGTGCGCTCGTCGACCGCTCCCCCGACCCGATGAATTGGTCACGTTTCCGCAACGCTCGGGGTCGCAGCATCCGCCCACTTGACAGCACGGCACAACCGCGGGGTAGCATCACTCACACAATGTGAACGGTCACATGACCGCCACGCCACCCCGACGGAGTCCGCTACGAAGCGGACGAGTCGAGACGACGTCGTTCCGACATGCGCGCATCGCCCGCCATGCACACGGGGGACGGTCGAGCTCGCGCAGCCGGTGGTCCAGCGTGCCCGGCCGTGCGTCCGTCTGCGATCACGAGGCGGCCTCCAACCCCGGACAGCCGCGAATCAAGAACCCAACGAAGGGAACCAGCGTGAAGAAGCACAGCATGCTCACCATGGTCGCGGGGGCGGCAGTCCTCGCCCTCAGCCTGGCCGGCTGCGCGGGCGACCGCAGCGGCGGCAGCGCCGACGCCACCCAGGAGGCCGGCGGAATCATCGGCGTCGCGATGCCGACCCAGCAGTCGGAGCGCTGGATCGCCGACGGCGACAACGTCAAGTCGCAGCTGGAGGAGCTGGGCTACCAGGTCGACCTGCAGTACGCGAACGACGACATCCCCACCCAGGTCTCGCAGATCGAGAACATGATCACCTCGGGCGCCAAGGCCCTGGTCATCGCCTCCATCGACGGCACGACCCTCACCGACGTCCTGCAGCAGGCCGCCGACGCCGACATCCCGGTGATCGCGTACGACCGCCTGATCAACGGCACCGAGAACGTCGACTACTACACGACGTTCGACAACTACCAGGTCGGCGTGCAGCAGGCCACGTCGCTCCTGACCGGCCTGGGCGTCCTGGACGCCTCGGGCAAGGAGACCGGCGCCGCCGGTCCCTTCAACGTGGAGCTCTTCGCCGGCAGCCCCGACGACAACAACGCCACGTTCTTCTGGAACGGCGCCATGGACACCCTCAAGCCCTACATGGACTCGGGTGTACTGACTGTCCCCAGCGGCCAGACGGAGTTCGGCCAGGCCGCGATCCTGCGCTGGCTGCCCGAGACCGCGCAGGAGCGGATGGAGAACATCCTCACCGTCATCGGCGACACCCGCCTCGACGGCGTGCTGTCCCCCTACGACGGCCTGTCGATCGGCATCATCTCCGCGCTGACCTCCGGCGGCTACGCCGCTGACGCCCTGCCGGTCATCACCGGTCAGGACGCCGAGGTCGGCTCGATCAAGTCCATCATCGCCGGCGAGCAGTACTCGACGATCTTCAAGGACACCCGTGAGCTGGCCAAGCAGGCCGTCTCCATGATCGACGCGATCCGCAAGGGCACCGAGCCCGAGGTCAACGACACCGAGACCTACGACAACGGCGAGAAGATCGTCCCGTCGTTCCTCCTCAAGTCGACGATCGTGACGAAGGACAACTACCAGGACGTCCTCGTCGACAGCGGCTACTACACCGAGTCCGACCTCAAGTGACTCATCGGCGGGAGGGCCTCGTGCCCTCCCGCCGTCTCCCTTCCCCCATCCCGCCGACCATCGTCGGCACTGCAAGGAGGACCTCGTGAGCACCATCCTCGAGATGCGCTCGATCACCAAGGAGTTCCCCGGCGTCATCGCGCTGGCCGACGTGTCGCTGACCGTCGAGCGGGGCACCGTCCACGCCATCTGCGGCGAGAACGGCGCGGGCAAGTCCACCCTCATGAAGGTGCTCAGCGGGGTCTACCCCGCGGGCGACTACCGCGGCGAGATCGAGTTCGACGGCCAGATCGTCCAGTTCAAGGACATCCGCGACAGCGAAGCCGCCGGCATCGTCATCATCCACCAGGAGCTGGCTCTCAGTCCCTACCTCTCCATCGCCGAGAACATCTTCCTCGGCAACGAGATCACCCACCGCGGCCTCATCGACTGGGACGCCACGAACCGCGAGGCGGCCAAGCTCCTCGCCCGCGTCGGTCTCGGCGACAGCCCCGACGTGCCCGTGAACGAGATCGGCGTCGGCAAGCAGCAGCTCGTGGAGATCGCCAAGGCTCTCTCGAAGGACGTGAAGCTCCTCATCCTCGACGAGCCGACCGCCGCACTGAACGACGACGACTCGGCCCACCTGCTCGATCTCATCCGCCACCTCCGCGGCCAGGGGATCACCTGCATCATCATCAGCCACAAGCTCAACGAGATCCGCGCCATCGCCGACGAGGTCACCATCATCCGCGACGGCCGCACGATCGAGACGCTCGACGTCGCCACCGGCGGCACCAGCGAAGACCGCATCATCCGCGGCATGGTCGGCCGCGAGCTCGAGAACCGCTATCCCGACCGCGACGCCGAGATCGGCGAGGAAGTGCTGCGTGTGGAGGACTGGACCGTCCACCACCCGACGGACGCCAACCGCGTGGTCATCCACAGCGCGAACATCACCGTGCGCGCGGGCGAGGTCGTCGGCATCGCCGGCCTCATGGGCGCCGGTCGCACCGAACTCGCCATGAGCGTCTTCGGCCGCAGCTTCGGCTCGCGCATCACCGGCAGCGTCTACGTCCGCGGGCAGAAGGTCGACACCTCCACGGTGCCCAAGGCCATCCGCGCCGGCCTCGCGTATGTGACCGAGGACCGCAAGGGCGCCGGGCTGAACCTCATCGACACCATCAAGCGCAACATCTCCCTGGCGGGCATGCGCAAGCTCACCCGCCGGGGCTGGGTCGACGGCCAGGAGGAGTACCTCGTCGCCAACCGCTACCGGCAGTCGATGAACATCAAGGCGCCGACGGTCGACGTCGTGGTGGGCAAGCTCTCGGGCGGCAACCAGCAGAAGGTCGTGCTGTCGCAGTGGCTGTACTCGGATCCCGAGGTCCTCATCCTCGACGAGCCCACCCGCGGCATCGACGTGGGAGCCAAGTACGAGATCTACACGATCATCAACACGCTCGCGGCGCAGGGCAAGGGGGTGCTGGTCATCTCGTCCGAGCTGCCCGAGCTCCTCGGCATCTGCGATCGCATCTACACACTCAGCGAGGGCCACATCACCGGCCAGCTGCCCATCGAGGAGGCCACACCCGAGGCCCTCATGGTGCTCATGACGAAGGAGAAGGAAGCCGACCATGTCAGTGCCTGACAACACCCTCATCGGGAAGGGTCTGAACGACACCCCCCGCGGCCCCATCGGTGGGTCCGCCGGCGACAACGGCGGGATCGTGCAGTTCTTCACCTCCCGCCTGCGCGAGATCGGCATCTTCATCGCGCTGATCGTGATCGTGCTGCTGTTCCAGGCGCTGACCGGCGGGCGTCTGCTCACCCCGGGCAACGTCTCGAACATCATCGTCCAGAACAGCTACATCCTGATCCTCGCGATCGGCATGGTGATGATCATCATCGCCGGCCACATCGACCTGTCGGTCGGATCGGTCGCGGCCTTCGTCGGCGCCGTCTCGGGCGTGCTCATCGTGCAGATGGGCCTCCCCTGGTGGCTGGGCATCGTGCTCTCGCTCATCCTGGGCGCCGTGGTCGGCATGTGGCAGGGCTTCTGGGTCGCGTACGTCGGCATACCCGCCTTCATCGTGACGCTGGCCGGCATGCTCCTCTTCCGCGGTCTCACGCAGATCACCCTCGGCAACACGCAGATCACGCCGTTCCCGTCGGAGTACCGCGCGCTCGGCGGCGGCTACCTCTTCCCCGATCTGTTCCCCGCCTCCTCCTACCCCGCGGAGTGGATCACCGTCGGCCTGGGCGTGCTCACGCTCGTGCTGTTCGTCTTCAGCCAGGTGCGCCAGCGCACCAAGCGCGCCGCGCTGGAGCTTCAGAACGAGCCCCGTGTGTGGTTCCTGTTCAAGGTCCTCGGCGGAGGCGCTCTCATCGCGTACCTGACCTACCTGCTCGGCGTCGCGCCCAACTCGCGCGGCACGCCGATCGTGCTCGTGGTGCTGGCCGTGCTCATCATCGGGTACTCGGTCGTCATGAATCGCAGCGTGTTCGGCCGTCACATCTACGCGATCGGCGGCAACCGCAACGCGGCCAAGCTGTCGGGCATCAACACCCGCCGAGTGGACTTCCTGCTGTTCGTGAACATGGGCGTGCTGGCCGCGCTGGCCGGCATCGTCTTCACCGGACGCCTGAACTCCGCCGGTCCCGGCGCGGGCAACCTGTTCGAGCTGGATGCCATCGCCGCCGCCTTCATCGGAGGCGCAGCCGTCCAGGGTGGCGTCGGCCGCGTCGTCGGTGCGATCGCGGGTGGTCTCGTGATGGGTGTGCTCAACAACGGCATGTCGCTCATGGGCATCTCGACCGACGTGCAGCAGTTCATCAAGGGCCTCGTGCTCCTGCTGGCGGTCGCCTTCGACGTGTGGAACAAGAACCGCACGCGTCGCTGAGCCGATCCGCACAACGAGAGACGCCCCGTCGCTTCGGCGACGGGGCGTCTCTCGTTCGCGTGCTGCGCGCCCTGGCCCGCCTCCGCCTTTTCCGCGAGACTGCATCGGCGCGGCGAGACGTAGGCGAGAACCCGCTGTCTCGCCGTTCGCGTGCAGTCTCGCGGGTCCGGGACGCGCGGGTCAGTGGAAGAAGTGCCGCTCGCCCGTGAAGAACATCGTCACGCCGGCCGCCTGAGCCGCCGCGATGACCTCGTCATCGCGCACCGAGCCGCCCGGCTGCACGATCGCCGAGACCCCGGCCTCCAGCAGCACCTGCGGGCCGTCGGCGAAGGGGAAGAACGCATCGGATGCCGCGACCGACCCGCGCGCGCGATCTCCCGCCCGCTCCACGGCGAGACGGCAGGAGTCGACGCGGTTGACCTGGCCCATGCCGATCCCGACCGTCGCCGATCCCTTGGCCAGCACGATCGCGTTGGACTTGACGGCGCGGCCGGCCTTCCACGCGAAGATGAAGTTCTGCATCTCGTCGTGGTCGGGGCGCTCCCCCGACACCAGCTCCCAGTCCTTGGCAACGGAGTCGATGTCGCCGGGGAAGCGGTCGGCGTCCTGCAGCAGCAGACCGCCGGAGACGAGCCGCACGTCCATGCGCTCCTGCTGCCAGTCGGCGGGCAGCTGCAGCAGCCGCAGGTTCTTCTTGGTGCGGAACACCTCGAGCGCGGCATCCTCGAACGACGGCGCGACGATGACCTCGGTGAAGATGTCCTTGAGGTTCTCGGCCATCTTGAGGGTGACCGTGCCGTTGGCGGCGATCACGCCGCCGTACGCCGACACCGGATCGCACTCGTGGGCGCGCAGGTGGGCGCTGGCAATCGGGTCCAGCGCGTTGGGCGCCGCCACGGCGATGCCGCAGGGGTTGGCGTGCTTGATGATCGCGACGGCGGGCTTCACCATGTCGAACGCGGCCCGCAGTGCGGCATCCGCGTCGACGTAGTTGTTGTACGACATCTCCTTGCCCTGCAGCTGCGTCGCCTGGGCGATCCCGTGGCCGCCGGCGCGCGTGTAGATCGCGGCGCGCTGGTGCGAGTTCTCGCCGTAGCGCAGCGTGCTGAGCCGCTCCGCGCTGATCGTGAGATGGGCGGGCAGGTCCTCCTCCGCGGCGAGCGTGCCCTCGGCGAACCACGTGGCGACGGCCGTGTCGTAGGCCGCCGTGTGGGCGAAGGCACGGGCGGCGAGCTCGCGGCGCTGCACGAGCGACGTGCCGCCGGCGGCGACCGCCTCGATGATCGCCGGGTACGACTCGGGCGAGACCACGATGGCGACGTTGGCGTGGTTCTTCGCCGAGGCGCGCACCATCGCCGGTCCGCCGATGTCGATCTGCTCCACGACGTCGTCGCCCTGCGCGCCCGAGGCGACGGTCTCGACGAACGGGTAGAGGTTCACCACGACCAGCTCGAACGGCTGCACGTCGAGCTCGGCCAGCTGACGCTCGTGATCCTCCAGGCGGAGGTCGGCCAGCAGCCCGGCGTGCACCTTCGGGTGCAGGGTCTTGACCCGGCCGTCGAGCGACTCCGGGAAGCCGGTGATCGCCGCGACGTCGGTGACGTCATAGCCCGCGTCGCGCAGCATGGTGGCCGAGCCGCCGGTGGAGATCATCTGCACGCCGGCGGCGGCGAGCGCCTCGGCGAGCTGCAGGAGCCCGGTCTTGTCGCTGACCGAGATCAGCGCGCGGCGGACGGGAACGACATCGCGGTCGCGGTAGAGGGCGGGGTCATGACGGGGTCCGGCCATGCGGGGCTCCTGACGGGTCGGAGGGTGGCTAACGGGAGGAAGCGGATGCCGCGGCGAGATCGAGCTCGCCGGTCGCGATGCGGCGCACGACGTCGATCAGCAGTCGGCGCTCGACGGGCTTGATGCGGTCGTGGAGGGTGTGCTCGTCGTCGCCGTCGCGGATCGGCACCCGCTCCTGAGCGAGGATGGGCCCGCTGTCGACCCCGGCGTCGACGACGATGACGCTCGCGCCGGTGCGGTCGACACCCGCGGCCAGGGCGTCGCGCACGCCGTGCGCGCCCGGGAACTCGGGGAGGAACGCCGGGTGCGTGTTGATGATGCGGGGCGACCACTCCGCGACGAGGTCGGCGGGCAGGAGCCGCATGAGGCCGCTCAGCACCACGAGGTCGGGCGACCAGGTGCGCAGCTGGGCGGCCAGTTCGCGGCCCCAGTCCTCCCGGTCGGCGAAGTTGCGGAACGGCACGAGGAAGGTGGGGATGCCGTGGGCCTCTGCGTGCGCGAAGCCGTCGGCCTCGCGGTCGGCGCCGACGACCACGATGCGGGCGGGGTAGTCCTCGTGCGCGGCGGCGTCGAGCAGGGCACGGAGATTCGACCCGGTGCCGGAGATGAGGACGGCGACCGTGAGCACGCGGTCAGTCTACCGGGGGCAGCGGCGACGGCCTGCGGGGGGCGGGCTCCCCCTCGCCGCGCTCCCGCGGCACGAACGGCGGGAGGGGCGCCGTGTCCTCTCGGGCGCGGGCCGGGGTGGTCGCCGGGTCGCCGGCGGCGGCATCCTCGGCGGTGGCGTCCTCGACGGCGGCGTCCCCGACGGCGAAGGAGCGGCCGCTCCCCTCCGCCCGACCGGCGGCGGGATCGAAACCCACCGAGGCGCTGTCGCGGAAGTCCGTCGAGTCGATGTCGCCGAAACGCGTCGAGGCGGTGTCGCCGCCCACGCGACCGTCCCACACGGACGCACGCGTCGCCGCGGCCGCCCGGTCGTCGGCGTCGACAGTCGTGGGCGCGGCATCCGTCCGCTCGTCCTCACCGCGGTCTCGGCGCCACCAGGTGCGCCCGCCGTCAGAGGCCGCACGATCGTCGTGCGAGGTCGAGCGCCCGCCGTGAGAGGTCGAGTCGCGGGAGCGCCGACGGGGCGAGAGCAGCAGGATGGCCGCGCCCACGAAGACCTCGAGCCCCACGGCGAGCGCGACCGGCCCGGGGGCGGCCCCCACCTCGGCGAGACGCCCGGGACCGAGGGAGCCCGAGGTGAGCCGCGCGAGGAGGCCGGCTGCGGCGCCGGAGAGCACCGCGATCAGCGCGGTGAGGGCGAAGCGCACGCCGAACCGGTCGTCGGGCTCGTCCGACGCCGCCGCACGAGCCTCGGGCGGTGCGCCGATGAGCCCTTCCAGCGAGGGCGTGGCCCAGGGTGCGACGGCGGCAGGTGCCGGTGACGCCTCGTCGTGCGCGACGAGGCGCGAGCGGACCGCCCATCCCGCGAGCGCCCCGAGGGCGACGGGCAGGAGGGCCGTCAGCAGGAACCACGGGGAATCGAGCTGGGGCACCGCGCCGAGCACGGGGATGCCGGGGATCACGCCGAGCTGCGTGCCGACCGGCGAGACGGAGGTCGACGTGCCGAGCGCGAACCCGGGCCCGGCCAGGAAGGCCGCGGCCCAGACGATCAGCGTGGGGAGGAAGGCGAGCTGGCCCAGCGCGGTGACCGTGACGCCCGCCACGTCCATGTGCCCGGCCTCGAACAGCGAGACGACCTGCGCGCCGCCGGCGACGACGGCCACGGCGACGGCCAGGGCGCCGACCCCGACGAAGCCGGCGACCACGATCGCGGTGCCGCGCGCGGCGAGGGCCGGAAGCTCCCCCCACCCGCCGGCGGCGGCCTCGACGCGATCGCGCAGACGGGCGACCGCGCCCGCGCCCGCCTCGCGCCACTCGACGACGATGGCGCCGACCAGCGCGGGGATCGCGAAGAAGAGGGTTGGGAAGAGGATCGCCTGCCACAGCTCCGTCGCGGCCACGGCGTTCCCCCCGGTGACGGCGACGAGGGCCGCGAGAGCGGCGAACACGACGGTCGACGACGCCACGCCGGTGCCCCACGCGTCGGCGCGCGACGCGCGGGCGCCCGACCGCGCGGCGAAGACCGCGGTGAACAGCGCGAAGACGGTCGGCGCGAGCGACAGGACGAACGAGCCCGCGGACGGGTCGATGCCCGTCGCGGCGAGGTACGCGTCGGGGAGGGTGACGGCGACGGGGACGAGGTGCCCCAGCTGCCAGATCGTGGCCGACGCCGGCCAGAGCGTCCCCCAGTCGGCGGAGCCGCCGAGACCGAAGGCCCAGAGGGCCGTCAGCGGAGCGAGCGCGATCGCAAGACCGATCGCCGCCGCGAGAGCGGCGTCGATGAGGGAGAGGAGGGCGACGAGAAGGCGATTCATGCCCCATCGACCCTACCCACGGCGTCGCATCCGCCCCGTCGCCCACGCCCGTTCCCCGACGACCGTCGGCGGGAGATCCCGCGAGTGGATCATGGGGCACCGTCGGTGGGGCTAGCCTTCAACGCGGAGGTCACCCATGAGCACCATTCCCCCCGAGACCGACCACGCGCCGCAGACGCGCGAGCCCGGCGGCATCCTCGACCGCTTCTTCGAGATCTCGCGCCGCGGATCCACCGTCGGCACCGAGGTGCGCGGGGGCGTCGTCACCTTCGTGACGATGGCCTACATCGTCATCCTGAACCCGATCATCCTGTCGGGCGGCACCGACGTCGTGGGGAATCAGCTGGGCTTCAGCGCGGTGGCGGCCGTCACCGCGCTCACCGCCGGTGCGATGACGATCCTGTTCGGACTCGTCACCCGCCTGCCCTTCGCCTTCGCCGCGGGCCTGGGCATCAACTCGTTCCTCGCCGTCAGTGTCGTGGGCCAGGTGACGTGGCCCGAGGCGATGGGCCTCATCGTCATCAACGGCCTCATCATCGTGCTGCTGGCAGCGACCGGCCTCCGGCGCATGATCTTCGACGCCGTTCCGCTGGCACTCAAGACCGCCATCACCGTGGGCATCGGCCTGTTCATCGCCTTCATCGGCTTCGTGGACAGCGGCCTGGTCACCTCGACCGGGCTGTCCTCGCCGCCGGTCGGACTCGGCGTGCAGGGATCGATCACGACGATCCCGACCCTGCTGTTCGTCTTCACCCTCGTGCTCACGTCGATCCTCATCGCCCGCAAGGTGAAGGCCGGCCTGCTCATCGGTCTGCTCTCCGGCACGGTGGTCGCCGTCATCGTCGAGGCGATCTGGCACCTCGGCGGCCGCACCGCCGAGAACCCGGGCGGCTGGGGGCTCAGTGTGCCGACCCTCCCCGCGCAGTGGATCGGCCTCCCCGATCTCAGCCTCGTGGGTCAGGTCGACCTCGTCGGCTCCTTCGGGCGCATCGGCGTCCTGGCCGCCCTGACGCTCGTGTTCACCCTGGTGTTCACGAACTTCTTCGACGCGATGGGCACGATGACCGGGCTCTCCCGCGAGGCGGGCCTCGCCGACGAGAAGGGCAACTTCCCGCGCCTGCGCTCGGCGCTCATCGTCGAGGGCGTCGGCGCCGTCGCCGGCGGCGTGACCTCGTCGTCGTCGAACACGGTCTTCATCGAGTCGGGCTCGGGCATCGGCGAGGGCGCCCGCACGGGTCTCGCCAACGTCGTCACCGGCGTGCTGTTCCTGCTCGCCATGTTCCTCACGCCGCTCACCTCGATCGTGCCGACCGAGATCGCCGCCGCGGCGCTCGTCATCGTCGGCGCGCTGATGATGGCGCAGATCCGTCACATCGACCTCAGCGACGTGTCGGCCCTCATCCCGGTCTTCCTGACGGTGACCGTGATGCCGCTGACCTACTCGATCGCCAACGGCATCGGCGCGGGCTTCATCTCCTGGGTGCTGGTGCGCGCGTTCTCCGGCAAGGCACGCGGCATCAGCCCGCTGCTGTGGATTGTCGCCGCCGGCTTCGTCGTCTTCTTCGCCCGGGGGCCGATCGAGCAGCTGCTGGGCTGACGCCCGTCAGGACGCCATCGGCTCCAGCACGAAGATCGCGATCTGGCGGTCGGTCTTCTTCTGATACTCGTCGTAGTCCGGCCACACGGCCACGGCGCGCGCCCACCACTCCGCGCGTTCCTCGCCTTCCAGCTCGCGGGCCAGGTAGTCGCGCTTGACCGCGCCGTCCTGCAGCTCCACGTGCGGGTGGCGGCGCATGTTCTCGCCCCAGCGGGGCTCGTCGGGCGCGCCGCCCTTGGAGGCCACGACGAGGTAGCGGCCGTCGTGCTCGACGCGCATGAGCGCGGTCTTGCGCAGCGCCCCGCTCTGGAACCCCACGGTCGTCAGCACGATGATCGGCACGCCCCGGAGCTCGTTGGCCTCGGTGCCGCCCGACGCCTCGTAGCGCTCGGCCTGCGTACGGGCCCACTCGGCTGTGCTCGGCTTGTACTCTCCGGTCAATGGCATGCCCCCACCCTACGTCGGGGCGGGTTCGGACGGGCGTGGATCCTCCACCCTCCGACCCCCGCGGATCGGCCGCCCTCCGACCCCCTCGCATCGACCGCTCCGGTGAACGACGAGGGGCGGATGCTGCGGCCTGTGGCCGCGGCATCCGCCCCTCGGAATCGCGGGTCAGAGACCGGCGATGATCTCCCGCATGAGGTCGGCGGTCTCGCTCGGCGTCTTGCCGACCTTGACCCCGGCGGCCTCGAGGGCCTCCTTCTTCGCCTGCGCGGTGCCGGCCGAGCCGGAGACGATGGCACCGGCGTGGCCCATGGTCTTGCCCTCGGGGGCCGTGAAGCCCGCGACGTAGCCGACGACCGGCTTGGTGACGTTGGCCTTGATGAAGTCGGCCGCGCGCTCCTCGGCGTCGCCGCCGATCTCGCCGATCATCACGATCGCCTTCGTCTCGGGATCGGCCTCGAAGGCGGCGAGCGCGTCGATGTGCGTGGTGCCGATGATCGGGTCGCCGCCGATGCCGATGGCGGTCGAGAAGCCGATCTCGCGCAGCTCGTACATCATCTGGTAGGTCAGCGTGCCCGACTTCGACACGAGGCCGATCGGTCCCTTGCCGGCGATGTTGGCCGGCGTGATGCCCACCAGCGACTCGCCCGGCGTGATGATGCCGGGGCAGTTCGGTCCGATGATGCGGGTGGTGTCGCCCTTGGACTGGGCGTAGGCCCACGCCTCGGCGGTGTCGCCGACCGGCACGCCCTCGGTGATGACCACCAGGAGCGGGATCTCGGCGTCGATGGCCTCGATCATCGCGTCCTTGGTGAACGCGGGCGGCACGAACGCGATGGAGACGTCGGCGCCGGTCTTCTCGATCGCCTCGGCGACCGAGGCGAAGACCGGAAGCTCGACGGCCGAGCCGTCGGCCGCGGTGTGGGAGACGGTGGTGCCGGCCTTGCGGGCGTTGACGCCGCCGACGACCTGGGTGCCGGCCTTGAGCATCAGCGCGGTGTGCTTGGTGCCCTCGCCGCCGGTGATGCCCTGGACGATGACCTTGGAGTCCTTGTTGAGGAAGATCGACATGTTCTGTGTGGTCCTTTGGGTCTGCGTCGGATCAGGCGTTGGCGAGCTCGGCGGCCTTGTCGGCGCCCTCATCCATCGTCTCGGCCAGGGTCACGAGCGGGTGGTTGGCGGCGCGGAGGATCTCGCGGCCCTCCTCCACCTTGTTGCCGTCGAGGCGGACGACCAGCGGCTTGGAGGCGCTGTCGCCCAGGGTCTCGAGGGCGCCGACGATGCCGTTGGCGACCGCGTCGCACGCGGTGATGCCGCCGAAGACGTTGACGAAGACGCTCTTGACCTGCTCGTCGCCGAGGATGACGTCCAGGCCCGCGGCCATGACGGCCGCGGAGGCGCCGCCGCCGATGTCGAGGAAGTTGGCGGGCTTCACGCCGCCGTGCTTCTCACCGGCGTAGGCGACGACGTCGAGCGTCGACATGACGAGGCCTGCGCCGTTGCCGATGACGCCGACCTGGCCGTCGAGCTTGACGTAGTTGAGGTCGTTGGCCTTGGCCTTCGCCTCGAGCGGGTCGGCGGCGTCCTTGTCCTCGAGCTCCGCGTGGTCGGGGTGACGGAAGTCGGCGTTCTCATCGAGCGAGACCTTGCCGTCGAGGGCGATGATGTCGCCCTCCTCGGTGAGCACGAGCGGGTTGACCTCCACGAGCGTGGCGTCCTCGCCCTTGTAGACCTGGAAGAGCTTGACGAAGACGTCGGCGACCTTGGGTGCCAGCTCGTCGTCGAAGCGCGCGGCCTTCGCGATCTCCAGGGCCTTGGCCTGGTCGATGCCGGTCAGCGGGTCGACCTCGATGCGCGCGAGCGCGTCGGGACGCTCGACCGCGAGCTCCTCGATCTCCATGCCGCCCTCGACGCTGGCCAGCGACAGGTAGGAGCGGTTCGCGCGGTCCAGCAGCACCGAGAAGTAGTACTCCTTGTCGATGCGCGCACCCTGCGCGACCATGACGCGCTTGACGACGTGGCCCTTGATGTCGAGGCCGAAGATCGCCTTCGCCGCCTCGAACGCCTCATCGGGCGTCTTGGCGACCTTGACGCCACCGGCCTTGCCGCGGCCTCCGGCCTTCACCTGGGCCTTGACGACCACGACGCCGCCGATCTTCTCGGCTGCTGCACGCACCTCCTCGGGGGTGTCCGCGACGATGCCGGCGAGAACCGGCACCTCGTACTTCTCGAAAAGGTCACGTGCCTGGTACTCGTACAGATCCACAGTGCAATCCTTCGGTGGCGAACGGTGGGGAGGGGCGCATCGAGCGCGGAAATCTCTCGATATCGAGATATCGGGACGGTCATGAAGTCTACTACTCGCGGCTGTGGCCGCCCGACGCTCCGCCTGCTCTAGGGTCAGATCCAGCCGCGTTCGCGGGCCATGATCGTGGCCTGCTGGCGGGTCTGCACGCCCAGCTTGCCCAGCACCGACGACACGTGATTGCGCACCGTGCCGGGAGACAGATGGAGGGATGCTGCGATCTGCGCGATCGTGGCCCCCTGCTCCCCCGTGCGCAGCACGTCGAGCTCCCGCTCCGTCAGCGGACTGCGCTCGTCGCTCAGCGCGTCGGCGGCGATCTCCGGATCGACGTAGCGGCGCCCCGCGGCCACCTCGCGGATGACCGCGGCCACGTCGTCGGCGCGACGGGACTTCGGCAGGAAGCCGTCGACGCCGGCGCTGAGCGCACGCCGCAGCACCCCGGGGCGTGCGTGCCGGGTGACGACGACGCAGCGGGCGGGGATCTGCCGACGGATGCGCGCAGCCGCCTCGACGCCGTCGAGTCCGGGCATCTCCAGGTCGAGCAGGCACACGTCGGGCCGAAGACGCAGGGCCTCGGCGACGGCCTCCTCGCCGTCCCGGCATTCCGCGATCACCTCGAGGTCGTCCTCCAGCCGCAGCAGGGCCGCGAGCGCCGAGCGGATCATGTCCTCGTCGTCGGCGATGAGCACGCGGATCACGCCGGCACCCCCGCGGCCTGGGGCACGGAGGCCACGAGCTCGAACACGTCCCCCGTCACCTGGTGACGCAGGTCGCCGCCGGCCGCACGGACCCGCTCCGCCATGCCCGGCAGGCCGGAGCCCGCCCCGGAGGCGGGCGTCGAGGCGACGTCGTTGGACACGCGCAGCTCCCAGCCCGTGCCGGCGCGCGCGAGCGCGAGGCGCGCCCACCGGCCGCCGCCGTGCTTGAGCACGTTCGTCGTGCACTCGCGCACGACCGGTCCGAGCACGTCGGCCGGAGCCGCCTCCGCCCCGGCCGCCACGTCGAGGTCGACGCGGAGCCCGGCCGCCCGCAGCAGGTCGGCGGCGTTCGCCAGCTCGTCGGGGAGCGGAACGCCGCGGAACCGGCCGGCGAGCTCACGGGTGCCGCGGCGCGCGTCGTCGACCGAGGCGCGCGCGAGCCGCACCTGCTCCGCGGCGGCGGCGGGGTCCCGCTCGATCATGCGGTCGGCGAGTTCGAGCTGCAGCGCGATCACCTGCAGGTGGTGTCCCTGGAGGTCGTGCAGGTCGCCGGCCAGGCGCAGGCGCTCCTGCACCGCGGCGAGCCTGCTCTCCACGCCCCGCGCGCGATCGAGTTCGCCCACGACGTCCCACCACCACAGCGACAGCACCGTGGCGAGCGGGAGCAGCACGGAGAAGAAGGGGTGGAAGAGCGTCACGCCCGCCGCGGCCGCCGCGGTGTCGCGCGTGCCCTCCACGACCCAGACCACGACGAGCACGATCGTCACCGCCGAGGTCAGACGCAGGCGCACACCCGGCATCCGGGGAACCATGCACAGTGCGAAGGCCACGGTCGAGACAGCGAGCAGGGGGGACGCCGCCGCCACGGCCATGGTCACCGCACCCGCGCCGGAGGCGACGAGCGCCCACACCAGCACCGCGGCCGACGGGGCGGGCGCGGCATCCGTCACCTCCGACATCGCCCGACGGCGGTAGGTCAGGAGCAGCACCGTGCCGCCGGCCAGCCACAGGAGCGCGCCGGCGCCGAAGACGACCGACGTCACCGGGCGGGAGAAGACGGGCGGGTAGAGGATCGTCGGCACGGCCCAGACGAAGGCGGTGACGACCGCGAAGAGGAGCACCGAGCCCGCGGTGTACCACCAGGTCGCGCTGACGCTGCGGGCGAGCCACGGCGCAGCAGGCGTCGAGGACGGGGAGGCCGGGGATCTGCTCACCCGGCCAGGGTACGACCATGACTTCTGTCATGCCGCGGGCCGCTCATCCTCACGGCAGGAGGTGACGTCGCGACACTGCCGCGGCGCGCGCGGGGCGGCTGGGATGGACTGACACCCCACGGAAGGACTTCCCCATGTCGAACCCGATCTCCGACCTCGTCCTCGGCTTCCAGGACCTCGTCGCGCAGGTGCCCGTGCTCGTGCAGCCGTTGATCGTCGCCGTCGCCGGGGCCGTGCCCTTCGTCGAGGGAGAGGGTGCCGCCGCCATCGGCATCGTCGGCGGCCTGAACCCCGTCGTCGCGGCGATCGCCGGCGCCGTCGGCAACTTCCTCTGCGTGCTGGTCGTGGTGCTGCTCGGTGCGAGGGTGCGGACCGCGGTCGTCACCCGCGGCGGGAGAACGGAGGAGCCGCCGTCGGCTCGGCGCCGCAAGGTCATGCGCGCGTACGAGCGCTACGGGACACCCGGCGTGAGCCTGCTGGGACCGCTGCTCGTGCCGACGCAGATCACCTCCGCCGCGCTCGTGTCGACGGGCGTCCCCGTGAAGACGGTGCTCGTCTGGCAGGCCGCCGCGATCGTTCTGTGGACGACCGCCGTCACGCTCCTCATCACCGGCGTCTTCGCCTTCGCGGGCTGACGCCCGTACGCGGTGGCGGGCTGAGGCTCACGGCGGTGCGCGGGTCGCGGGCTTTCGGCCGGTGTGCCGCGCGCGGTCGGGCCTTGGCTAGCGCGCCTCGAGATCGCGCACGGCCGGACCCTCGAGGCGCGTGCCGTCCGCCGCGAAGCGCGACGCGTGGAGGGGGCAGTCCCAGGTGCACTCGGCGTCGTTCCACGAGAGGATGCCGCCCAGGTGCGGGCAGACGGCGCTCACCGCCCGCGTCTCGCCGCCGACGGTGGAGATCGCGACGGGCTCGACCCCGCGCGCGGCCACGACACCCTCGCCCTCGGCGGGCTTCGGCACGGGCGTCCGCGTCGTCAGAGCGCCGGCCCAGCCCGCGGCGGCGGCCGCGCCCACGCGGGCGTTCTCGACCGCACCCTGGGCGATGTCGGCGGGCACGGTGAGCCGCGTGCCGATCCCGGTCATCCACGCGGGGCGGTCGCGCCACGGCACGCCGAGGATCTCCGAGCTCAGCCGGATCGCCGCCCACGGCGCATTGGAGAGACCCCACTTGCCGTAGCCGGTCGCGAAGCGGATGCGTCCGAGGCCGCGGGGCAGCGCGCCCACGAAGGGGATGAGGTCGTGCGACTGGTAATCCTGCGCCGACCACCGGTGCGTCTCGACGGCCTCCGGGAAGTACCGGCGGGTCCAGTCGACGAGGTCGTCGACGGCCGCCCGCTCGCTCTCGGAGCGGCCGACGGGGTGCCCGTTGCCGCCGACGATGAGGCCGGCAGCCGGTCCGTCGCCGGTCGTCACCGAGCGGATGGACCGGGTCGGACCGTCCACCGAGAGCAGCATGCCGTCCGGCACCGGGCGATCCGTGGTGAACGAGACGCAGTACGAGCGCAGGCCGCTCGTCTTGGCGAAGGAGAGGCCGCGGTCGGCGATGGGGGCGCCGGTGGCGAGCACGATGTGATCGGCGAACGCGACACCCTCGGCGGTGTCGACGCGCGGGTCGGGCAGCGTGTGCACCTTGGTCACCCGCAGGCCGGTGTGCAGCGTGCCGCCGGCGGCGACGAACTGCTCCGCGAGCGCCTCCGCGATCCGTGCCGGATCGAGTGCCACCTGATCGGTGAGGGCGATGGCCGAGGCGACGGGAAACGGCACGTCGAGCGCGTCGGGATCGACCCGCCGAACGTCCAGGCCCGCCTCGCGCGCCGTGTCGAACTCGTCGTCGACGGTGGATGCCGCGGCATCCGTCTGCGCGTACGAGTAGGCGGTGCGACGGGTGAACGGCACGCCCGCCTCTTCGGCGAACCCCGTGAGCCACTCCATGCCCGCGCGGTTCGCGTCGACGTAGGCCTTCACGAGCGCGGCGTAGTGGTGGCGTCGCAGCGTCGACAGCACCGACCCCTGCAGCAGGGAGAGCTTGCCGGTGTTGCTGCCGGTGGCGAGCTGCGCGACCTCGCCCGCCTCGATGACGGTGACCGCGCGACCGGCCCGCTGGAGCATGAGCGCCGTCGCGAGCCCGGTGAGACCGGCGCCCACCACGACCACGTCGGAGCGCGAGCCGGGCGCGAACGGGGTGCCGGTGATGCGGGACGTGCCGGTCCTCCACAGGGATTCCATGCTCACAGCCAAGCCGCGCCGCTCGCCTGCGCCAAGGGCTTGACACCTCTCCGGGGCCGCGGCGGGCGGGCACGGCGGATTAGGCTTCGGCCATGACCGAGAGCCCGCCCCCCTCCGCGGTGGTGGCCGCGGCGATCGACCTCTTCGCCGCGCAGGGCTTCGACCAGACCTCGGTGGAGCAGATCGCCCGCGCCGCCGGCGTCTCGCGCTCCACCTTCTTCCGGCAGTTCGGCGGCAAGGACGACGTCGTCTTCGCCGACCACGAGCTGCTTCTCGACCAGCTGCGCGACTACCTGGGCGAAGCGCACGACGACCCCTGGGCGGCGGTCTGCGAGGCGTGCGTGCAGGTCTACCGGCACTTCGCCGCCGACCCCGAGCTGGCCCGCCGGCGCTACACGGTCGTGCGACAGGTGCCCGCGCTGCGCGACCGCGAGATCGTCACGGTCTTCCGCTACGAGCGCCTGTTCGACGAATACCTGCGCGGCGCCCTGCCCGGCCTCGACCCGCTCGACGCGGTCGGCTTCGCCGCGCTCGTGACGGCCGTGCACAATCACGTGCTGCGTCAGCTCATCCGCGGACCCAAGCGCGTGCCGGTCACCGTGCTGCGCCGCGCCCTCGACGACGCGATGCGCCGGTTCGGTGTGCACCCGGCCGGATCCCCCGGCGGAGCGGACGACGTCGCCGTCGCCGTCTTCCCGCGCGGGATGCCGGCCGCCGAGGTCGCCCGCCGCCTCGGCGCCGCCCTCGGCACCTGACGCGCGGGTCGGGCCGCTGGGCGGTCGGTGCTGAACGGCGTGCCGGTCGTTGGGCGTCGGACGGCCTACTTGCCTCACCGTGACACCGCGTACCGCTGACCGTGGCACTGAGTGCCGCGGTACGCTGGGTGGGTCACCCTGGAGGCCTCATGTCTTTCACCCCCGTCCCCGGCCGTCAGACCGAGCGCTACGAGATCGCGGCGCCGCTCGACACCGACTACTACGGCGTCTTCGACGACCTCAGCCCCGAGGAGCGCGACGCGTGGGTGCGCGCGCGCACCTTCTCGGCGGAGATCGCGCCGCACATCGCGGAGTGGTGGGACCGCGGCGAGTACGACCTGAGCGTGGTGCGGCGCATGGGTGAGCTCGACCTCTTCACCGACGGCATCGAGCACGAGGGCCTGACGCATCTCACGCCCCTCGGCGCCGGCCTCGTCAACATGGAGATCTCGCGCGGCGACGGCTCGATGGGCACCGTGCTGGCCGTGCAGGGCGGACTCGCGCTGCGTACCCTCGCGCTCTTCGGCAGCGACGAGCAGAAGGCCGCCTGGCTCCTCCCCCTCGCCCGGGGCGAGGTGCTCGGGTCGTTCGCACTGACCGAGCCCGACCACGGCTCCGACTCCGTGTCGCTCGAGACGCGCGCGCGACGCGAGCCCGACGGCGGCTTCGTCCTGGACGGCGCGAAGAAGTGGATCGGCAACGGCGCATCCGGCGGCGTGACATTCGTCTGGGCACGGGTGGAGTCGCCCGGCGCCGACGACGACGGGACGGTCCGCTGCTTCCTCGTCCCGCAGGACACCCCCGGCTACGTCGGCGAGCCGATGCGCGGCAAGGCCTCGCTGCGGGCGATCCACCAGGCGCTCATCACACTCACCGACGTGCGCGTCCCCGCCGATGCGGTCCTCCCCGGCACCCGGTCGTTCAAGGACGCCTCGACGGTCCTCTACGCCACGCGCTCGGGCGTGGCGTGGTCGGCGCTCGGTCACGCGACGGCCTGCTACGAAGCGGCACTGCAGTACGCGCAGCAGCGCATCCAGTTCGGCAAGCCGCTCGCGAAGTTCCAGATGGTGCAGGAGCGTCTCGCGCAGATGCTCGAGGAGCTCACCGGCATGCAGCTGTACTGCCGGCACCTCGCCGACCTCGAGGCGGGCGGACGGCTGCGTCCCACCCAGGCGTCGCTCGCGAAGTACCACAACACGCGGACGGCGCGGAGGATCGCAGCATCCGCTCGTGATCTCCTCGGGGGCAACGGGATCCTGCTCGAGTACGGCGTCATGCAGCACATGGCCGACATCGAGGCCATCCACACGTACGAGGGCACGGAGTCGGTGCAGGCGCTGCTGATCGGCCGCGACATCACCGGCCTCAGCGCCTTCGCCTGAGCACGCTCGGCTGAGCGGCACCGACCGACCGCGGGGCGTCGTCGCGCCCTACGGTGTGCGACACGCGCCCGCAACCCCGCCGCTCCGGGGCCTCCGCTCCCCTACCGTCGGATCATGCACCTGTTCCCCCGGAACTCAGCCCCCGCGCCTGTTCCCGCCGATCCCATCCGCAAGGTGGCGACGCCCTGGAGCGACGTGTTCGGCCGCCTCGCCATCCGCGCCGTCCAGATCATCGTCGTGGTGGTGCTCCTCGCGGGCCTCATCTGGGGCATCCGGCAGGTGTCGGTCGTCGTCATCCCGCTGATCCTGGCGCTCATCTTCGCGTCGGCGTTCGCGCCCGTGGTGATGTGGATGCGGCGCCGAGGCCTCCCCGCGCTGCTGGCGACCGTGATCACGCTGCTGGCCGTCGTCGTCGTGCTCGGCGGGCTGGCATGGGTCATCGTGCTCGCGGTGCGCGACCAGTGGGACGACCTCTCGGCACGCACGACGTCGGGCTTCCAGCAGGCCGTGGACTGGGCGCAGCAGCTGCCGTTCGCCCCGTCGCAGGATCAGATCGATGAGTGGATCAGCTCGCTCCAGGACTTCCTCACCAGCTCGCAGTTCGGCTCCGGCGCCGTCGCCGCCGGCAGCGCGATCGCGACCTTCCTCACCGGCTTCGTGCTGCTCGTCGTGATCCTGTTCTTCTTCCTCAAAGACGGCCCGCGCATGTGGGAGTTCGTGCTCCGTCCCTTCAAGGGCGACAAGTACGACCGCGCACAGCGCGTCGGGCACAAGACGATCTCGGTGCTCGGCTCCTACGTGCGTGGCACGGCGTCCGTCGCCGCCGTCGACGCGATCGGCATCCTCATCGGACTGCTCATCCTGCAGGTGCCGCTGGCGATCCCCCTCGCCGTGCTCGTCTTCCTGCTCGCGTTCATCCCCATCGTCGGCGCCGTGACCGCCGGCATCCTGGCCGCCCTCGTGGCGCTCGTCGCCCAGGGGCCGGTCGTCGCCCTGATCGTCGTGGCGATCGTCGTGGCGGTGAACCAGCTGGAGGGCAACTTCCTGCAGCCGGTGCTGATGGGCCGGTCGCTCAAGCTGCACTCGTTCGTCGTCCTCGTCGCCCTCGCCGCGGGCACCGCGATCGGCGGCATCCTCGGCACCCTGCTGGCCGTTCCGCTCACCGCGGTGGTGTGGGGCATCATCCAGGTCTGGGACGGCGACGACCTTCCCGCGAGCTGGGCCCGCCCGAAGAAGAAGGAGCTCATCGAGGCGTCGAAGCCCACCGTGGGCTGAGTCGGACCCCCACGACAGGATGTGACCATGCCCTACGACATCCCCTCACCGATGCTGGCGAAGTCCATCCCCGACATCCCGGACCCGTCCAAGACCCCCGGCGGTCTGAGCTTCGAGCCGAAGTGGGACGGATTCCGCGGGCTCGTGTCATGGGACGGCGAGAACGTCGAGATCGGCAGCCGCGGCGCCAAGCCTCTGACCCGGTACTTCCCCGAGCTGGTCGAGGCGTTCGCGCGACTCCTGCCCGAGCCGTGCCTGATCGACGGCGAGGTGGCGGTGCTGAAGGGCGAGCCCGGTTCGCAGCGACTGGACTGGGACTCGCTGACGCAGCGCATCCACCCCGCCGCCTCCCGCGTGACCATGCTGTCGGAGAAGACGCCCGCGATGTTCATCGCCTTCGACCTGCTCGCCCGCGGCGACCGCGACCTGCAGTCCGAGCCGTTCGAGGTGCGCCGGGCGGAGCTGGTGGACCTGCTCGGCGACGTGCCGCACCCTGTGCACGTCACCCGCACGACGACCGACCCCGACCTCGCGCGCGAGTGGCTGACCACGTTCGAAGGCGCGGGGCTCGACGGAATCGTGGCCAAGCCGCTGACACAGCCGTACGCCCCGAACAAGCGCACGATGTTCAAGATCAAGCACGCGCGCACGGCGGACGTCGTGGCGTGGGCGTACCGCGTGCACAAGTCGGGCCAGGGCCTCGGCTCGCTGCTCGTCGGCCTGTACGGCGACGACGGCACGCTGCTGCCGATCGGCGCGGTCTCGGCCTTCAGCAACGCCCGGCGACTCGAGCTTATCGACGAGCTGGCGCCGCTGGTCGAGCGCGACGACGACGGCGAAGCCGTCACCGGCGCCGGCGAGAAGTCGCGGTTCACCGGGGCCGACAAGGACATGTCGTTCGTCAAGCTGCGACCCGAGAAGGTGCTCGAGGTGCGGTACGACCAGCTCGAGGGCTGGCGCTTCCGCCACACCGCGCAGTTCGAGCGGTGGCGTCCCGACCGCGACCCGCGCTCGTGCACCTACGACCAGCTGGAGTCGGTCTCCGCCTATGACGTCGGCGACGTTCTGGAGTAGCGGCGCAGCGGGATCGGCTACACGTCCTGGGCCAGTTGTCCGGGTTGATGCGACTGGGCTGCACGCGCGGGGGCTCACCGGGCATCTTCGGGAAGTCGGGCGGGAAGTTCAGCTCGCCGAGCCCGTCGGCGAGGTCCCGCTCCCACCACTCCAGGAGCGTGTCGATCCGTCCCGGGCGGTCGGCGAAGCCGGCCCACGCGTCGCCGACCGTGGCGAGCCGCTCGGGCACCGACCGGACCGTGAAGGCCGCGGGATCGGCATCCGCCACCTCGTCCCAAGTGATCGGCGTCGACACCGTCGCGGCGGGAAGCGCCCGCGGGCTGTAGGCGCCGGCCATCGTCCGGTCGCGATTCGCCTGGTTGAAGTCGAGGAAGATGCGCTCACCGCGCTCCTCCTTCCACCAGCTCGTCGTCACCCGGTCGGGCATGCGCCGCTCGAGCTCGCGCGACGCGGCGATGACGGCGTGACGCACGTCGAGGAACTCGTGCGTCGGCTCGATCGGGCAGAAGACGTGGAGACCGCGGTTGCCGCTGGTCTTGATCCAGGCCTCGAGTCCCGCCTCGGCCAGCACGTCGCGCAGCGCCGGGGCGACGGCCGCCGCCTCGCGGAAGCCGGTGCCCGGCTGAGGGTCGAGGTCGATCCGCAGCTCCACGGGGTTGTCGGTGTCCGCGCGCAGCGAGGCCCACGGGTGGAACACGACCGTGTTCATCTGCGCGGCCCACACGACGGCGGCGGGCTCGGTGAGGACGAGCTGCGGATGCCGGCGCCCGCTGTTGTAGGTGACGGTGACGGCCTCGACGTAGTCGGGCGCCCCCTTGGGCGGGTTCTTGGAGAAGAAGCTCTCGCCGTCGACGCCGTCGGGGAAGCGCTCCAGCGACACGGGCCGATCGCCGTTGGCGGCGAGGAACGGGCCGGACACCGCGATTAGGTACTCGGCGAGCTCCCGCTTGGTGATCCCGGACTCCGCCCACAGCACACGGTCGGGGCTGGACACCCGCACCTCGCGGTCGCCGGAGGATCCTCCGGGCACGGTCAGCATGATGTGCGGGCTCGCCATGCCTCCGACACTAGGGGCGGCCGGCGACGCCCGTCACCCCGTTGCGCTGGTCGCCCGCTGCGGCCTGCGTGCACATCGCAGGCGGAATCGGTCCGGCGCGGGTCAACAGAGCTTTCGCGGGGCGTGCGAGCGCGATACTGCCTGTGCTGTGCACGCACCAGGCGATGAAGCCGGTGCACAGCACGCCGGAAACGGAGGCGAGGGCACCCAACGCGCAGCCGAGACGATCGCCCGTTCCTAGACTGACCATCTCTCTCGAGAAGGGCTGCTCCATGGGCGATTCGGACACGATGGTCAAACGCGTCATCCTCGGCGTCTGGGGTCTCGCCGTCATCATCTGCGGCGGGATCGCGGTGACGGCCTGCGTGCGTGCAGCGTTCGTCCACGACGACCCGCCCCTGATGATCGCCGGTGTGGTGGGAGGCCTGATGGGCATCGTCGCGGGTTTCTGGTTCGTCCGCCTCAGCCTGCGGGGCGAACCGGCATCGACCCGCTCGAAGTGATCAGGCCTGCCCGGCTCACTCCTGGCCGGCGAGGATCGGTGCCAGCTCCGCGCGCGACAGCTGGATCCACGGACCCGCAGGGTCGAGCAGCACGCCGCTGATGCCCTCATCGCTGCGCAGTGCGGCGGCGAGCTGGGCCGTCTTCACCGGCACCGGCTGATCGTTCGGACGCAGCGCGAAGACCTCGAGCGGGTGCGAGAACAGCTCGAGGAAGCGCGTGCCGTCCGCGCTGCGGGCCTCGGCGATGCCGGGCGTCTGACCCTCGGCGGGGCGACTCGCGGCGACCCAGACGGGTCCGGCCGCGATCGCCTCGACGACCTGGGCGGCCGTCTCAGCGGTGCGGGGAGCGGCCAGCAGCGACTTGATCCGCAGCTCAGGGGTCGTGTCCTTGACGGCGCGCTCCAGCAGATCGCGCGGCAGCATCAGCCGCGCGGTGCCCGACGCGTGGTCGAGCACGAGACCGGCGTACGGCCCCTGCAGCACGTGCTGGATCACCGCGGTCACCGGCTGCGCCAGCGCCGAGGTGCCCGTCGCGCCGTCGGCCTGCACGCTGGCACGCAGGGCGTCGCCGCCGCTGTAGGCGAGGGCCCACTGCGCATCGCCCTGCGTCGCCACCTGCAGCGGGAGGTTCTGTCCCGCCTCGATGAGCGCCCGTGCGTCGCCTTCCACGCGCAGGAACACGTGGCCCTGCAGGAACTGCCGCGCCGCGTTCAGCATCTGCTGCGACGTGGGCTCGGCGGGGAGCTCCGCGAGCGCGGCCTGCAGCAGTCCGTTGTCGCGCATGCCCGGAGCGCGTTCGGCACCCTGGGGCGCCTCTGCCGGCGGACGAGCGGATGCTGCGGCTCCCGCAGCTGCGGAGCCGCCGCCCTGCGCGCCACCCGCGAGCCCGAACGCCGCGCCCGCCGAGGCGCCCACGGGCGAGCCCGCCGGCGCAGCGCTCGGCGCGGGCTCGGCAGCGACGGGCGCGCCCGCCGGCGCTCCCACACCGCGGTACGTGGACAGCGAGATCCCGACGGTCGCGGTCGGTGCGCTCTCGGCCCCGTCCGTCACCGTCTCGGACGAGCCGGAGGCCACACCGCCCGACCCGTCGGCAAGCGCACCGGCACGCGTCGATCCGGCACGATCGGCGTCCGCGGCACCGGAGGCCGCAGCATCCGCGCCCTTCTGCTCGTCGTCGGGAGTCGGGTCAGTGCGCTTGGAGCGCGAGAAGATGCCCATCTCTCGACCCTAACCGGCTCTCCGGAGCGGATGCCGGGAGCCGACGCGTCAGAGCTTCTCGATCGGCGCGATCTTGACGAGCAGCTTCTTGGCGCCGACCTTCTCGAAGCGCACATGCGCGACGCGCTTGGCGCCCTCGCCCGTGACCGCGTCGACGCGGCCCTCGCCGAAGTCCTCGTGCCGGATGCGGTCGCCCGCGGCCAGCTCCATCGCGCCGTTGTCGCGCACGCGGGCCGGCACCCGGTTCGGGAAGCGGTCGAGCGATGTGCCCTTGGGTACGAGGTCGTCGCCGAATCGGCGCGGCGAGGTGGATCCCCCACCGAAGCCGGAGCCGGAGCCGCCGGGCCGCCGCGCGTTGAGCGCCCGCGACTGCGTGCCGCCGCGTGAGTTCACGTCGCCGGGCGACTGCCGCCAGTCGATGATGTCGGCGGGGATCTCCTGGAGGAACCGGCTGGGCATCGCCACGGTCACCTCGCCGAACTGGGCGCGGGTCATCGCGAGCGACATGAACAGCCGCTGGCGTGCCCGCGTGATGCCGACGTAGAACAGCCGGCGCTCCTCCTGCGGACCGCCCGGCTCGCCCGCCGAGATGCGGTGCGGGATGAGGTCCTCCTCGACGCCCGTCAGGAACACCGAGTCGTACTCGAGGCCCTTCGCGGTGTGCAGCGTCATGAGCGAGACGGAGCCCGACGCGTCCTCGAGGTCGTCCGCGTCGGCGACGAGCGCCACCTCGGTGAGAAAGTCGATGACCGTTCCCTCGGGGTTGCTGCGGGCGAACTCGCGTGTCACGGCGACGAGCTCGTCGAGGTTCTCGAGCCGCGCTTCGTCCTGCGGGTCCTTGCTGGCCCGCAGCGCATCGAGGTAGCCGCTCTTCTGCAGCAGCAGGGTGACGCCCTCGGCGACGGAGGTCGGCGGCGGCAGCTCGCCAGACGACGGGATCATGATCTCCGCCGCCTCGGCCAGCACCGCGTCGAGCTGCGTGATGGCGGCCTGGATCTTGGGCCCGACGCCGAGCGCCGAGGCGTTGGCGAGTCCGTCGCGGAAGGTGATGCCCTCGTCGGCGGCGTAGCGGGCGATCGAAGTCTCGGTCACGTCGCCGATGCCGCGGCGGGGCTTGTTCAGAATGCGGCGGACGGCCATCTCGTCGGCGGGGTTCACCACGGCGGTGACGTACGCCATCGCGTCCTTGATCTCGGCGCGATCGTAGAACTTCGTGCCGCCCATGATCTTGTACGGCACCGCCGAGCGGATGAAGATCTCCTCCAGCGCGCGGGACTGCGAGTTGGTGCGGTAGAACACCGCGATCGCGGAGTAGTCGAGACCCCCCTTGTGCAGCGACTCGATCTCATCGGCGACGAACTGCGCCTCGTCGTGCTGCGAGTAGCCGGTGAAGCCGATGATCTTCGCGCCGGCGCCCACGTCAGTCCAGAGCTTCTTGTCTTTACGGTCGAAGTTGTTGCTGATGACCGCGTTGGCCGCGCTCAGGATGTTCTGCGTCGAGCGGTAGTTCTGCTCGAGCAGCACGACCTTCGCGCCGGGGTAGTCGCGCTCGAACTCGGTGATGTTGCGGATGTCGGCCCCGCGGAAGGCGTAGATCGACTGGTCGGAGTCTCCGACGACGGTGAGGGATGCGGCATCCTCGCCCGTCGGCTCGGGTTCGAAGATCATCATCCCGCCCGAGGCGGCGAACGGCTCGGCGTCGGAGCCCGGAGGCCGCGTGAGCTCGTGGATCAGCGCGTACTGCGCGTGGTTGGTGTCCTGGTACTCGTCGACGAGGATGTGGCGGAATCGCTTGCGGTAGACGTCGGCGACCTTCGGAAAGGCACGGAACAGGTAGACAACCTGGGCGATCAGGTCGTCGAAGTCGAAGGCGTTCGCCCGCTGCAGCGACCGCTGGTAGTCGGCGAAGATCTCGACGAAGACGCGCTCGGCGGGGTCTTCCATGTTGGCCTGCCGCGCATACGACTCCGCGTCGGCCAGCTCGTTCTTGTGCTTCGAGATCTTGCCCTGCACGGCCGCGGGCGTGAGCCCGTAGGCGTCGCCCTGGTGCTCCTTGACGAGCCGCTTGATCAGCGCACGCGAATCGCCGGAGTCGTAGATGGTGAACGAGCGCGTGAACCCGAACTGCTCGGCCTCGCGCCGCAGGATGCGCACGCACGCCGAGTGGAACGTCGAGATCCACATTCCCTGCGCGCGCTCGCCGATGAGCTGCTGCACGCGCTCGCGCATCTCGCCGGCGGCCTTGTTCGTGAAGGTGATCGCAAGGATCTGGCTGGGCCAGGCGTCCCTCGTGCGGAGCAGGCTCGCGATGCGGTGGGTGAGCACCCGCGTCTTGCCCGACCCCGCGCCCGCCACGATGAGCAGCGCCGGGCCACGGTAGACGACGGCGTCGCGCTGCGGCTGGTTGAGGCCCTCGAGGAGGTCTTCGTCGGGACGGGCGCCGCTCGGCGCGCCGGCCTGCGGGCCGCGATCACCGGCCACGATGAGGGGCACAGGTGCATCGGTCATGTCGGCACCATTCTACGCGGCACCCCCGACACGAGCCCGGGACACCGGATGCCGCGGCTGCGCGGACCGGCACCCGCTGTCGGCCAGGCGCTCAGCCGATGTCGACGCGGCGACGCCGCGGACTGCTCGTGAACGCCCAGACGGCGGCGACCAGCATCCACACGTAGAGGGCCACGGCGAGTGCGATGTACAGCCCGCGGAGCACCGGGTCCGACCAGAACGCGCCCTCCGACCCGCCCGGCCCCGCGAACGAGAGCACGAGCAGGGTCAGCGCGCAGCGCAGCACCACCACACCGGCGACGGCCGCGAGCACCGGCCACGGGGAGCGACTGCCCAGCACGATCCGCAGCACGACGGCGAAGGCGATCCATCCCACCAGCACGACGAGCAGGTGCAGCGGCGCGGAGAACGAGGTCTGCACGGCACGGGTGGCCACGAGCAGGGCCCCCGGGATGAGGAGCAGCAGCCACCGGTCGAGCGGCAGCATCCCGAGCGTCGACTCCCTCGCCCGCCATGGCCGGGTCGCGCCGATCCACGACGCGCGCGCCGCCGCCGCACCGGGCCGGCGGACGAGGCTGGTGCGGGCGGCGAACATGCCGATGACGATCCACGCCAGGGTCAGCGCGAGCAGCGCGCGGGCGAGCCAGGCGAGCGGGACGTCGCGGTCGTGGGTGCCGTCGGGTCGGGCGGGGAACGGCGTGATGTCGAGCGCCTCGCCGAGCACGAGCGCGACGATGGCGCCGGCGATCAGCACTCCGATGCCGAGGGCCACAGCGAGGATGCCACGCCGTGTCACCGTTGCCATGGGACAACGTTAGTCGAGCGTTCGGCCGTCGTTCACCCGGTTCCTCCGGCTGGTGGCGCGGCAGCGGGAACAGCCACCGAACGCTCCGGGTCGCGTGGCGGATGGCCGGCTGTCGCAGAACGCAACGGGAGGACTTGCGGCGTCATCCAGCACGGCCCGACGACGGTCGGCGGTTAGCGTGAGGGTGCCATCGCGGCGATCCGGGCGGTCCCGGGCTCCGGTTCATACCCGGCAGCGTGGCGGGTTCGACTCCCGCCGTCGCGTCCACTTTCATGGTCTGTTTTGCCGCGTGTTTCCGCGGAAGTGCGATGTGCCTGGTGCTCGGAATGGCGGATTTGCCCACATTTTGCCCACACTTTCTGGCGCGGGTACGTCTCGGAGCCTTGAGCCAACAGACTTTCTAGCGTCGGCGTACGCCACCGGAGGGCTCGGCTCAGCGGTGCGCGACGGCTGCATCGCGCGCAACGTTGAGCGATGCGGCGACCATGTCGAGGTCGTCGTCGAAGAGGTCGGCGTAGACATCGAGGGTCATCGCCGCTGACGCGTGGCCGAGCATGCGCTGGACGGCCTTGACGTTGGCGCCGGAGCTGATGGCAAGGGACGCGGCGGTATGGCGGAGATCGTGGATCGTCATCCGCTCCAGCCCTGCGTCCGTCAGCGCCCGCGCGAACCACGATCGCGAGTTCTCACTGACGCGCGGCCGGGAGAAGTGGGTGACGCCGTCGCCGAAGACGAGCTCGGTCTTGGATCGGCCCGCGCAGAGCGCGGCGAGGGGCTCCGAGAGGAAGTCGGGGTAGGGGACAGAGCGAACTTCGTGCGTCTTCGGTGTACCGACGTGAATGGTGGCGCCGACCTTCACGGCGTTCTCCTCGACCGCGAGACGGCGCCTCACCAGATTGACATCGCGGACACGCAGCGCCGTCAATTCACCCCACCGCAGCCCGGTGTACGCCGCGACGAGCACGACCGTGCCATGTTCCTGTGCCGCGCGGGCGAGGGCGTCTACCTGCACGTGGGTGAGGTAGATCCGCGGCTTGGGTTTCTTCCGCGGGAGGTTGTCCACGCCGCGCGCGGCGTTGAAGGGGATGCGGCGGTCACGCATCGCGACGTCGAGGATGCCGGCGAGGACGCCGTGGGCGCGAATGACCACGGTGGCGCTCTTAGGGCGTGCGCCCAGGCGTGTGTTGCGTACGTGCGCGATGCGGTTCGTGACGGCGGTGCCTTCAGACAGTTGACCGACCCACTCGCGGACAGCGCTGTGGCTGACGGCGGAGACGAGCGTGCTTCCCCACCGCGGTTCGACGTAGACCCGCCAGGCGTCCGCCAGTGCCCGGTACGACGACGGCTTGAGCGAGGCTCGTTTCGCGTTCAGCCATTCCTCCCCGAGCGAAGCGATGCGTATGCGACTGGTGGCAGGGTCGATGTAATCGCCGCGTGCTTTGGATATCTCGACGGAGGCGAGGAAGAGGTCCGCATCACGTTTCGTTTTGAACCCGCGTTTGTCGGTTTGACGGTTGGCAGGCGTCCGGTAGCGGACTCGGTATCGGCGTCCCGCAGACGTTTCGTATGGGGTGACTGTTCCCATCTCGCGGCCTCCGGGGTTGGATCGACCCTAGAAGCGTCTCACTGGATAGTCATCAGATCTAGAGCCACGGGAGCCCGCCGCCGCGTACCGCCGACCGGGATCGACTCAGACGGGTCTTTGTGATCGAGGACGATCGGACGGGGGCAATTCGCCCTGGTCATATTCGTGTGGGAGGTCTCAAGAAGTCGTCCGCGTGGACGCGGACTGTCCAAGCGATCTACCGAGGATCTGCACACCTGCTCTTGACGGGCTGAACACACATCCGACGTCGGGGCGCACTGATTCGGTAGCAACGGCCGTCCGAGGCGGCGCCACCTGTCCACTCGCGGGTGCGCTCGTTGGAGGATCCACCTACGGGATAAGTTGGTCGCGGCAGGAGTCGATATTGCTGCGCAGAGAAGCTAATTGGCTCGGCCGTGCCGGGACCTGGCCGTGGATGCAGGAACGCTGGAGTTTTGCCGCCTGTTGAGGGAGAACCCGTCCCGATGCACGAGTCGGAGGAGTTCACCGAACTCCCTGGGTAGAGCGTCGACGGTGGCGCGGTCAGCCGGGGTGATCCGTCTGACCGTACATCTCGCGGTGGTCACTGTGCCCAGCAGGAGTGGACTGTACCGGTCGTGGCCGGGGCGACAGTCGGAATGGTTTCGAGGAACGCTCGTGTCACCGTCTTCGATGCGGGGTATTCCACGACTCGCCAGCCCACGACGCCGAAGTCTACGTCGAGGGCTTTGATGGCGCAGGCGAAGGCTGTGTTCGTTGGCGGGGTGACTTGGAACGACACGGTCACAGTGCGTGCGTCGACCAGCTCGAAACCGGTCTCGTCGTATCCGACATCGTCAGCGGAGTTCGAGACGGTCAACCATGAGAGCGCCACCACTGCCGCGGCGGCTGCAATCGTGAGGATGATCCACCGCGCTCGGCGGCGGGCGGGGTGCGAGGCGCGGCCGTAGCGTTCGTCGAGCTGTTCCCTTGTTGTCATGCGGCGCCTCCTGCGCGGATCTCGATAGGTCCTTCCGATGAGGCGATCATTTGCGGTCGCGGGTGTCGCGCATGGCGAGCTCGCGCAGGCGTGCGTTGTACGCATCCAGTTCGGCTTCGCCGGTGCGGTCAGCGTGCCGGTCGCGGCGCTTCGTCTCGCGTTCGTCGCTACGGCTCCATTGAACCGCGACGGTGATCGCGAGGATGAGGGTCGGGATCTCGCCGATCGACCAGGCGATGCCGCCGCCGATGTACTGGTCTTCCAGCGGTGTGGATCCCCAGGTGCGGCCCATCGCTCCGAACCACTCGGAGACCATCAGCCCCGATTGCATCATGATGGCGATGCCGAAGAAGGCGTGCATCGCCATGATTCCGATGAGCAGCAGTAGCCGGCCGGGGTATGGCAGCCGCCACGGCACCGGGTCTATGCCGATCAATGATTGGACGAACAGGTAGCCGGTGATGAGGAAGTGGGCGATCATCCATTGGTGGCCGAGGTGGTCGTACAGCGACCATCGGAAGAGATCGGTGTAATAGAAGATCCACAGTGACCCGATGAACAGGCCGGCCGCGACAAATGGGTTCGTCAGCACGCGCGCGCCTGGGGAGTGCACGGCCCACAGGATCCACTCACGGCCGCCGCGGGTGCCGTCGTCACGCTTGCGGATCGCTCGGGCGGCGAGTGTCACCGGTGCTCCAGCGACTAGTAGCACCGGGATCGCCATCGTGAGGAGCATGTGCCCAACCATGTGCATGCTGAACAGGTAGTCCTGGTAGACGTTGATCACACCACCGGTGACCCACACCAGCAGCAGCATCCCCGCGACCCACATGATCGTGCGGTAGACCGGCCACGCGTCGCCCCGGTGGCGTAACCGCCACACCCCGGCGAGGTAGAAGAAGACCGCGAAGCCGGCGACCACCGCCCACAGCAGATCAACGTTCCATGCGGTGACCCACCGTTCGATCGTGAGCTCCGGGGGCAAGGGTGCACCGGTGAGGCGTTCTGCCGGTGACGGGATCTCGGGAAGTGGGGCTGGGTTGGGGGGCGGGGTGCGTGCCAGCGCCGCCGCGGCGCCGCTGGCCAGGCCCATCAGCGCCAGCTCGAAAGCGATCAGTATCCAGAAGGCGCGGGATGCCGCGCCAGAGTCGCGCATCCTGCCTATCAGGCGAGCGCGGTACCACACGCCGAAGAGTCCGAGCCCGATGAGTGCGATGACCTTGACGCCCAGGATCGCGCCATAGGGAGAGAGCAACGCAGACCATTCCTGCAGTCCGATAGCTGCACGAACGGTGCCGGACACGGCGACGAGCACGAACGCGGCAAGGGCGATGCTCGAGTATCGGGCGACGACATCGGGGATGCGGCGCCGATCGAGGACGGGACGGACGGCGATGAGCAGGAGCAGCCCGCCGAGCCACACCGCGGCGGCGATGATGTGCAGAATGAGCGCCATCATCGCCTCGTGGTGGAAGGCGTCATCACCGGAGTGTCCCTGTGTGCCCATCGGCACGAGCGATGCCACCGCGAGCAGCGTGACGAGGAACGTCGCGACCCAGGATCGTACGGCGAAGGTGAGCACGGTGAGTGCTGCGCCTGCAACCGTCGTGATCAGCCAGGTGCGGCCCACCTCGAGATCGACGAGGAACCGACCGAGCTGGGCGCCGAACTGCGGTCCTGCGTCGAGCGCGGGGTTGAACACGCTGAGAAACGTGAGGAATCCGGTTGCGCCGGCGGCGATGGTGAACACGGCGGCCGAGATCGAGG
Organism: Microbacterium jepli; assembly: GCF_047237905.1. NCBI lineage: Bacteria > Bacillati > Actinomycetota > Actinomycetes > Micrococcales > Microbacteriaceae > Microbacterium > Microbacterium jepli. Next base: position 2,835,298 of record NZ_JBDFLW010000005.1, read on the forward strand.
CGGTATCGAGGGCGACGTCGAACTCGCGCTCACCGGCGCGGAGCGTGAAAAGCGCGGTCACGAGCACACCGACCATGCCCGCGGCGGCGAGGTTCACGATCAGCTTTGCGGCCGGAAGTCCCCAGCGGACGATCGGGCCGGCGTCGTCTAATGATAGTTCGGCGGCGCCGCCACCGAACGCCAGCGCCCCGACCAGGGCAGCGACTGCCACCACAACGAGGATCGCCGGCCCAACGACCCGCAGTCTTCGGTCCCTCACATTTCTGGTGGACATCAGTTGTACCCCGCGTGCACAGGAGTGCAGCGCGCTCGCCTGCACGACTCTTCGGGCTTTGAGGTCACGGTTATTCTTTCGGTTCGGTTTATGCGCAACCGGGCGAAGTGGTCGCTTCACCAGCCGGGCGTGGCGTTATCGTGTGCTATTCGCAGCCCATTCGCGCCTGCATGGAGGTCATAGCGCTGATCTCGGCGGCCTGTCCGTTTTTGATGTTCTCCGCAACGGTCAGAGCACGCGGATCTGAGCCGAGTTCGATGAGCGCTTCGGCCATAGGAATGGCGCCTTCGTGGTGGCGGATGAGCAGCCCGAGGAAGAGGCAATCAGCCTGCTGCCCTGTCGTGGCCTGCAGAGCGATGATCTCGTCAGCTGAAGCCATCCCCATTTCAATGCGTGCCTCTTCCTCCGTCATGGCCGCGCCGTCAGACATGGCGTGGCCGCTCCCGACCGGAGAGGCATCCATCCACTTCATCATCGGGCCACCGGACTGCGACAGGCCCCACTGCACGAGCCAGTCGTACAGTTCGCCGCGCTGGCCCGCCTGCCCGGTGGCGATGTCGTAGGCGAAGATCCTCAGTTCATCGTCGGCAGTCTTTCGGTAGATCTCCATGGCCATCTGGATGGCCTGGGCGTGGTGCACCTGCATGTCACGGGAGAAGCCGGCTTCAGGAGAGTCAGTACCAGGAGTGCCGGCGCCCTGCGACGCGAAAGTCGAGAAGCGTCCCATGGCGAAGGCCAGCGCGCCGATCGCCAGCATTAAAAGGATGACGTTCCGCCACCGACGCCATCCTCGGGCCGGGGCTGCGTATACGTTTTCGCTGCGGTTCATTGCTTTCCGGGGGCGTCGTACGCGCCAGTGCAGGCGGCGTTCGGCTCGGGGGCGTTCTGGCTGCGCCAGTACTCCTCGAGGAACTCACTTATGCGCTCGTCGTCGGCCGAGTCAACCTTCAGCTGCTGGTTCCAGTTGGACATCACGATCGGCGTTTCCAGACCCTCAAGGGGGGAAAGAACGACATAAGTCGAGGGCAAGCGGCTTTTGAGTGCTGCGAGTTCATCACCCGCGACCTGGGCCGGGTCATATGTCACCCACACGGCGCTGTGCTCCATGGAGTGGACCGCGTTCTCATTCGGCACAGGTTGGTCATAGACGCCGCAGTTCAGCCAGACAGCATTGTGCGGCCCGCCTGCCGGGGGGCTTTGCTCATACTCCACATCACCCTCGACGTGCTCAGCCGTATTCTCGAATGTCTCTACACCGTTGATGATGGCCCCCTCACTACCGGCCTCGTACTGTCGTGGCGGTGACGGGGCGAGCACTACTGATGCGACAACGAGGCCAACGATCACCACGGCGGCCGTCGAACCGACGACCCACCAGACCAGTTTGCTGCGACGGCGTTTGGCGAGTTGCTTCTGGTACTCGACCAATTTCTCCTGGCGCTTCTGCTCGCGCTGTTGCTTGACGGTCACCTGACCGTGTTGAGATCGGTTGGCTGGATTCGGGCGATCCGGAGTCATATGCGCACTTTCGGTTCTAGGGTCGGGCGGCTTTGCGAAGGAGGGCTCAGCTCAACCCGGAGTAGGCGTGGAGTCCTTTGAAGAACATGTTGACAATCGTGAAGTTGAACAGCACCGCGACGAACCCGATGATGGACAGCCACGCGGAGCGGTTGCCACGCCATCCCCTTGTCGCGCGGGCATGGATGTAGCCGGCGTAGAGCACCCAGATCACGAATGTCCACACTTCCTTGGTGTCAAAGCCCCAGTAGCGGCCCCAGGAGTCGTTCGCCCAGATCGAGCCGGCGATGAGAGTGAATGTCCAGAACATGAATCCCACGATCGCGAACCGGTAGGCGAGTGATTCGAGCGCGTCGGCGGGGGGCAGCGTGCGCAGGAACCCGGGGCCGGAGCGGCGGGCGGTTTCCGGGGATGCCTGGGCGCGGCGTTCACGGCGTGCTTGCATGAGCTGGGTGATGGAGAGGCCGCACGCGATCGCGAACAGGGCGGTGGCGAGCGAGGCGACGAAGACGTGGATGACCAGCCACACGCTCTTGAGCGGATCCATCAGCGGGACGACGTCGACATAGAACGTGATCGTCGCGCCGCCAAGGAGCAGCACCACCATGCCGATCAGGAACGCGCCCAAGAACCGGAGGTCGAAGCGGCGGAGCACCAGCAGGTACACCGTGACAATCAGGACAGTGCCGGTCAGCGCAAACTCGTACATGTTCGCCCACGGCACCCGTTGCGCGGCGATCCCGCGCAGGATGGTGCCGGCCAGATGGAACAGGAACGCGAGGACCGTCACCGACGTCCCTATCCGCGCCCAGAGCAATCGTCGCCGCTGGGCGGGCGGCGTGCGAATACCGTCGACCGGGCCAGCTTGAGTGGTCTTCGTCTGCGAGCTGTTGGCCGTGCCGGCGCCGACCAGGAGCGGCTCCCGCTGCGGGATGTTGGCGGGGACGGAGCGTTGGGCGAGGTCCACGGTGTACGCGATGAATGCGAGCAGGTAGGTGGCGATCGCCGTCCATACCAGCAGCAGTGAGATGCCGTCGAGGGAGAGCGCATCGGTTCCGGTCATGGCAGGGTCGTCCTCTTCATCGTTGTGATCACGGGCGCGGTGGCGTGGCGAATGCGTGACGGCACGGTCAGCCTGCGTTCGCTTCCAGCCAGGTCAGCGAATCGACGGCGATTCCGTCGAGATACACCTCGAAATGCAGGTGGTTCGCGGTGGAACGGCCAGTGCTACCAACGAGACCGACTAACTGACCGGCGGTGACCGTTTCGCCGACGGCGACCTGTCGGCTTCCGGTCTGCATGTGCGGGTACACCGTGCTGATCTGCTGCCCGTTCAGGACGGATTCCAGCACGACGGTGACGCCGTAGGCGTTGTAGCTGTCTTGCGAGATCCGCACGACGCCGTCGACGGATGCGTAGACGGGGGTCCCGCCGGCGGCGACCATGTCGGTACCCATGTGCGCGCCGCCTCGATCCCCGAACCTGTCGGTCACGGTGAAGGGACCACCCACCGGCCAACGCACGGTCCCGCTGCCGGGTGGCACCAAGTTGTAGTCGAACGGCACCGAGGCAACACGGGCCAACTCACGTGCGCGGGCCGCGGCCGCTTCCGCCGCCTTCTTCTGGTCGATCTCCGCCTGGGTGGTCGCGGCGTAGCTTTCTCGGGAGAGCTGTCCTGCGGCTGAGTCGGAGGCCACGACGAGGGATTGTGCGTCGTCCGAGGCAATTTGCTGCAGTGTCGAGATCTCTGCGTCTGCCGGCTGCCAGGCAGCGTATGCGGGTAGCGCGACGGTGGCGACCAGGCCGCTCACCATCGTGAGGACCGCCAGGGACCGCATCGGGCGGAGCGCATTGGACCGGTGGCGAGCGGGCTTACCTGCGGTCGTGCGCCGTCGGGGTGGCGGCGGCAGGATGCCGGCGTGCGGCAGGGGTGCGGTGTGGCGCAGGCTGCGCCTGGTGGGGGCACTCTGGGGGTGATCGCCGGCTGGTGAGGTGGGCTGGTCAGTCACGATGTCCTCCTTCGTTTCGGATCAGATGGAGACGCCGCGGGCGGCGAGAAAGTTGATGGGGTTGACGGGTGACCCGTTGACGTAGGCCTCGAAGTGCAGGTTGCAGCCGAACGCGTTTCCGGTGTTGCCTTCGCTGCCGATCAGGTCGCCGGCGTTCACACGCTGGCCGTATCCCACGTTGAACCCGCCGTTGCGGATGTGGGCGTATCCGGTGCCGATCCCGCCGCCGTGGTCGATTTTGATGTAGTTGCCGTAGCCGCCGTTGTATCCGGCGTAGACGACGGTGCCGGCCGCGGCGGCGTAGATTCCGGCGCTGCAGCCACCGCTCAGGTCGACGCCGTAGTGGTAGCTGGTCGAGCAGTACCCGTTGCCGCATTGCGAGCTGCGCGGCCCGAAGTCCGATGTGCGACGCCCGGATGTGGGCCGTGCCCACCCGGAACTGACCACTCCCCCTCCGTCGCCTGCAGCGGCGAGACGTTCAACCTCTGCTCGTTCCGCCGCTCGGCGTTGCTCCTCGGCGATGCGGGCAGCTTCGACCCCGGCCTGATAATCGGCGATGGTCTTCGCCGTGGTGTCTTGGAGAGCGGCGAGTTGGGCTTGCAGTTGACCAAGATTGAGCGTCTGGGCGTCGAGGGCTGCCTGCGCGGCATCGGCGGCCTGCTGCGATTCGGACATCTTCTGCTCCGCTAACGTCTGCAGCCGGTCGCGCTCATCTCGGGCCACGACCGCCTGATCGGTCAAACTCTGCGCAGCATCGCGCGCGGTGATCGCGGTGGCATACACCCTCTGGTTGCGTTCCAGCAGTTTGTCCATCACGCCCAGCCGGGTGAGCAGGTCGTCCGCGGTGGCGGCGGAGCCCGAGAAGAACAGTTCGAGAGAGGTCGTGTCGCCGCCGTCTCGATACAGCTGGGCGGCAACACGGCCGGCTTTGTTCGCCGCTTCGGTCGCGTTCGCTGCTTCCGCGTCGGCCTGGGACTGCAACGTGTCCGCTCGGACGGCCGCCTCGAAGTACTCCTGCTGGGCGGTGTAGAACGCCCCCGCGGCCTGCTCAGCGGCGGTGCGGGTGCGCGCCACCTCGCCGGTGAGGCTTTGGATGAAACCCTGGATCCGTTGCACCTCGGCGACCTTGGTCGCTTCGTTCGCTTTGGCTGCCTGCACGTCGTCCCAGGATGGATAGGTGGCCGCGAACGCTGCCGGCAGCAGTGGGCCACCCGCGATCGCGGCGACCATGCCAGCGGTCCCCGCGCCCAGCAGGGTGCGGCGGCTGACACCTGCCCGCAGCGCTCGGCTCTCCGCGGGAGTAGGTGCGCACCCGCATTCCTCTTCCCTCCGCGGATCTTCCCGCCCGGCCTTGGTGGGGATCACCTGCAGCGTTCGGCGCGCATGGTCGTGTTGGTATCCGGCATGTCCCGTCCGTGCCGCGTTCATCGAAGACTCCTTCGGCCGGTCGGATGATCCGTGGCGCCCGCCCGCGTGCGGACACGGTATGAGATGCCGGCGGCCGTGAAAGCAATACCGGAGGCGAGGACGATGAACCCGGTGAGCCAGGGACCGAGCACGGTCGATGGGGTGAGCCCGGTGCGCAGCGGGACGGTGCTGACCGCGGCGCCAGCGGTGTCGACGCCGACACTGTCGAGGGTGGTGCCGTCTGGGGCGATCACCTGACTGGTGCCCACCGTTGAGACGTTGACGACGGCGCGACCCGTTTCGACGGCGCGCATGCGGGCAAACGCGAGTTGCTGGAGGTTCTCGTCGGTGCCACGGAAGTCGGCGTTGTTGGTCTGAAAGACGAACATTTCCGCACCCTGCTGGGCGCCGTCCCAGATGACGGTGTCGTAGATCACGTCGAAGCAGATCGCCAACCCTACACCGACGTCTCCGACCTGCACGAGCGGGGGGTTGGTGCCGGGGGTGTATTCGCGTTGGATCAGACCGACCATGTCAGGCACGATCAGTTCGTAGAACCACCGGTCGGGCACGTATTCCCCGAACGGGACCGGGTTGACCTTGTCATGCCACTGCCGGTCCGCGGGATCTGCGGTCCACAGCAGCGACGTGTTGAAGACATCGTCGCCGCGGTTCGTGGCCGCGTTCATCAACAACGGTGCTCCCGCCGCCTCCACAACCTGGTCCAGAGCACCAGCGGCGGCGGGGTCGCTGAGCGGGTCGGCGTCGACGCCGCCTTCCGGCCAGGCCAGCAGGTCCATCGGCTGCCCGTGCAAGGGGCGCGTCGCGGTGATCTGCGCGGCGAGGACGTCGCCGGACGCCTTTACGTCGAAGTATCCGGTCGGACCGTTGCCCTGCACCCATCCGACCCGGAACGTCCCGGCCTCCGTGGTGGGGAACTGCGGCGTCACAGCCAGGAGAGCCGCGACGATTCCGACGAGGAGCAGGCCGCGGACCAATCGGGACCTGCCCGCACGCAGCCGCTGCACCACCGCGGCGCAGACCGTCACGATTAGGAACGACAACCCGGTCACGCCCGTCCACGACGCGACCTCGACGAACGGACCGCCGACCTGCATCATGCCCACCCGCGCCCACGGGAACCCGGAATACGGCCACGATCCCATCACCACCTCGCGAACCGCCCACAGCCCCCCAACCAGCAGCGGCACCGCGAGCAACTGCACGACGCCACGCGCCCGGTGATGTGCGGTCCACCGGTAGGCCAGGGCAATCGGCACGGCACCCACCCCGAACAAGAGCGCTTCCAGACCAGCAAGGGCAAGCCACGGCACCGGGCCGAGGAACTCCCCCACCCACACCAGGTGGGTGGCGTAGAACATGGCGCCGAAGACGGTCCCGACCAGGAGTGAACCGCCGAGAGTGCGCCCGATTAGGGTCAGCAGGGCGACCGTGACGCTCACGAAGGTCAGCGGCCACCACGCGACCGGTGCGGACGCGAGATTCAAGAGGAACCCGGCTGCGGCGGTGGCCGCCACCGCTGCCCAGAGCGGCATCGTCCATGACGGCGCACGCTGTGGCGTCCCGTGCACCGGCACGATGGCCGGGGCGAGTGAGGGCACGGTAGTGGGCATCGGTCAGGTGTCTTTCTGGTGCAGTCGGGTCAGGTAGTCGTTGTATGCGTCGAGTTCGGGGTCACCGTGAGCGTCGGCGCGGCGGTCGGCGGCGATGGCTTGGGTGGTGTCCTCGCGGAACCAGCGGTGCATCACGTAGATGAGCATCAGCAGGGTGGGAGCTTCGCCGTAGGACCAGGCCAACCCGCCGGCGAGGCGCTGGTCTTCGATCGCGTCTATTCCGAGCGCGCCCGTCGGCCCGGCGAACCCTTGCACGAGGATGCTGGTGGCCATCATCAGGAACACGCCGAAGAACGCGTGCAGGGCGGCTTCCGCGAAAACGTCCAGAGCGCGTCCGGCGTGGCTCATCCGTACCGGGAGCGGGTCTGAGGACAGAATCGGGATGGTGAACAGCATCCCGGCAACCAGGAACCCGACCTCGAGGAGAGTGTGGCCGGTGACGGTGGCGAGGATGGGTTCGGCGAAGTTCGCCAGGTAGAGGCCGTAGAACGCGGCCAGGTACAAAGGGACCGCCAGCCACGGGCTGAGTAGCCACCGGGCGGTCCGGCTGCGCAGCCCGCCATGTGCCGCACGCAGGATGAGGAGGCCGGCGCCGTGGTGGGGGGTGGTGCGCAGCAACAGCGTGCCGGGAGAGCCGAGGACCAGCAGCGGAGGGATTGTCATCATCAAGGTGAGCTGCTGGAACATGAACACCGAAAACAACGCGTACCCGTACCCCTCGACTCCGAGCCCGGTGACCGCGGCAAGGGCGACGCAGCCGAGCAGGAAGCTGACCGTGCGCCACACCGGCCACCGACGCCCCAGCGACCACAGCCGCACCGCGCCGGCCAGGTAGGCGACGGCGAGCAGGCCTGCCACTACTGGCAGCAGTGGCAGCGGCAACGGCCCAAGGCTGAGGAAGCCGAGCAGTGTCGGCGGTGCCCCGGGGATCCAGTCGTTCACGGTCTCATCTCAGTTAGGTGATCAGAAGTCGAAGAGGTCTCTGAGGAAACCCTCCCGACGGCGCTTCCCTCCTCGGACGTCCCTGGAATCGTCTCTGCCTCGGGAGGAGTCACCACGTCCGTGGCGGGAGTCGCGTGATGGTGGTGCGGGGTATTCCGGTGGGCGCGAGTCGGAGGTGCGGTCGATGATCTTGTCCAGTTCGCCGCGGTCCAGCCAGACGCCGCGGCATTGCGGGCAGTAGTCAATTTCGACACCGGAACGCTCGGTCACCGCGAGCAGGGCATCGTCAATGGGACATTTCATCGGGTTTCTCCTTCGGGAGGGGTGTGGCTCGTGGTGCCGGTCAGCGCGGCGGCATGGGTGTCCGCGATGTCGCGGACGGCTTTGTGGAGGGTCGGGTCCTCGCCGCGCGCGAGGCCGGCGTATTCGACGCGGACGCCCCCCGGGGTGGTGTGGGCTTTGATCCACACGCGGCGGCGGGGTACGAACATCCCGGCAATCAGTCCCAGGGTGGCGAGGGTGGCGAAGGCGAGCACCCAGGTACCGGAGGGGTCGTTTCGGATCTGCAGCGACGCGAACCGTTTCACCGGTTCACCGACCACCGGGGTGTCGTTTTCCCAAGTGATCGTGCCCCACCCGTTGGGGAGGTCAGCGGTCGCGCCGGGGGTGAGCTCGAGCGACTCGGCGCCGGTGTCGGCGCCGGTGTGCTGGGTGAGCCCGTCGACGTCGAGGGTGTAGACGGACCGGGGGGTGCCGTCATCGATCCCGAGGTCACCGCTGAACACGTTGAGAGTGAGCACCGGGTTGATCGCATCCGGATACACCGAGGTATACGCGCCGGACGGCAGCACACCCTGGGTGGGGTAGAAAAATCCGACCAGACCGAGCTGCTCAGGCAACCCGTCCGGGATCTTGATGACCCCCAAGGAGGTCATGAATGAGTCCTGCGGCAGGAACGGCTGCGATTCGCTGTACACAACTTTCCCTTCCGGGTTCCGGATGGTGAGGGTGGGCGCGTACCCGTTTCCGAGCAGGTAGATCCGGTCGCCTTCGACGGTGATCGGATAGTTGACGATGACGCTCTCGCTGCGGTCGTCCTGCGCGGGTTGGCGGATGGTCACGTTGGCGGAGAAGTCCCCTGCTTGCCCCGCGCCGGGGGTACCGGGTAGCTGATAGGTGACCTCGAACTCGTCGAGGGTCATCGAGTACGGGGCGAGGCCGGTTCCGTCGATGAATCGGCCGGGGTTGAAGGAGGAGTAGTCGCTGAGGGCGTTGACGAATGTGGTGCCCTCCACCACGACCCGCTGTCCGGTGTAGGCGAACCCGCCGCCGATGCCGACGGAGACCAGAACCCCGATCAGAGCGATGTGGAAGACGAGATTCCCGGTTTCTCGCAGGTAGCCGCGCTCCGCCGAGACGGATGCCCATCCGCGGCCGTCGTACCTGTGCACCCGGTAGCCGGCGCGGCGCAGTTGCCGCTCCGCGAGCTCAACGGCCTCTTCCGCCGCGTTCTGGGCCGCTGCCCCTGCGGGGACGGTGACCTCCCGGTAGTCGGGGAGGCGGGAGAGGCGGGCGGGGGTGCGGGGCGGCTGGGACCGGAGGGCTTTGTAGTGGTGCTTTGCGCGGGGTATCACACAGCCGATGAGGGAGGTGAACAGCAGCAGGTAGATCGCGGAGAACCAGGGCGACTGGTACACGTCGAACAACCCGATCGCGTCGGCGAGAGGGAACACGTCCGGGTTGCCGCGTTCCCATTGGATGACGCCGTTGGGGTCGGCGGTGCGTTGAGGGAACAGCGACCCCGGTACGGCGGCGATGGCGAGGAACAGCAGCAGCACCAGGGCGGTACGCATACTGGTCAGTTGCCGCCACGCCCACCTCGCCCAGCCCATGATGCCGAGCGCCGGGGAGGTCACATCCGCAGCGCTGTCACTATCGGCGTGGTCGCGGGGACGAAGTGGATCGACCGCCTCGTGCGTGTCAGTCTCAAAGCGGGAGGGGGACATTGATCACCACCTGTTGCAGTGCCGACATCAGCGCCGTCCATAGTCCGGTGACCATCAGCAGCCCGAGGAGGATGAGCATCACTCCGCCGATGATGTTCAGTGCGCGGATGTGGCGGCGTAGGAATGTCACGGACCGCGATGCCCATCCCCACCCGGCTGCGAGGATCAGGAACGGGATCCCCAGGCCGAGAGAGTATGCCAGGCCGAGCAGGCCCGCGCGAGCCGGGTCGCCCAGGTTCCAGGACATCGAGATGATCGCCGCGAGGGTGGGGCCGATGCAGGGCGTCCAGCCGACACCGAGCGCGAAGCCGAGCAATGGCGCGCCGATCAAGCCGGCCGGGCCTCGGGTGCGGGGGCGGAGGGTGCGTTGGGCGAGCCCGAACAGACCGAGGAACACCAGCCCGAGCATGATGATGATGACCCCGAAGACCCGGGTGAGGATGTTCGCGTACTGCAGCAACAGGAATCCGAAGGTGCCGCCGAGGATGGTGACTGCCACGAACACCACCGTGAACCCGGCAATGAACAGGGCCACCCCCAGCAGTAGCCGTGCACGCTCCGCCCGCACCGCTACCCCTGGCCTGCTTCCGGTGTTACGCGTGTCGGTGGTGGTGCTGCCGAGGTAGCCGAGGTAGCCGGGCACGAGCGGCAGCACGCACGGCGAGAGGAAGGACACCAGCCCGGCGAGCACCGCGACCGGGACCGCCACCCACAGGGCACCGTCGACGATCACGTCCCCCGGGTTCACGGGGCATTCTCCGTGAGAGTATCGGCGACGAGTGTGGAGAGGATGGACGCGGAACCCAGCTGTCCGATGATCCGGGCGGCGACCTTCCCGTCACGGTCGATGACGAGGGTAGTGGGGGTGGCTTGGATGGGGGTGAGTTGTGCGAAGGCGAGTTTGACCCGCCCGTCGTTCACATCGATGACGCTGGGGTAGGTGATGCTGTTGTCGCGGGCGAAGGAGAGCGCGGTGGCGGGCTGGTCGTAGGTGTTCACTCCGAGGAACGCGACACCCTGATTCTGGTACTCCTGCCATACCTCTTCTAGCAGTGGCGCTTCTACGATGCACGGCCCGCACGCGGCGTACCAGAAGTTCACCACCAGAACCTCACCCCGATAGTCGTCGCTGGTCACCGTGTCACCGGTCTCGGTGACACCTTCGAACACGACCGTGTCACCCCGTTCCGGCTTCGGGATCTCCACGACCTGGAAATCGCCGGAGATGTAACCCTTCTCGGTGCCGTCGCGGTACTGCTGCGCCAGGGAGTCATCCGCCGCGCATCCGGTCAGCAACGCGCCCGCGAGGAGAAGGGCGACAGCAGTCCGGGTCCGACCCGTGTGAGTGGTCATGGGCGGCGCACTTTGATCAGCGCACCGGCGACGAGGAACACCACGGCTGCGGCCGGTTGCGCGGCCGTCCACACGGGCCCTGCGAACGGGAACGGGAAGACCGGATTCCAGATCACCACGATCACCGCGAACACGGGCACCCACCACCACTGCCACGCCTGCACCGCAAACCACGCCACGATCACGCCCAGGATGGCGGTGAGGAACAGCACCGCCAGGAACCAGTCGTTACCCATGAGCGCGGGGGCAACGAACAAGGCGGCCGCGGCGAGCAGGCTCGGCGCGAACGCGTTGCGCTGATACGTCGAGGGGATTCGCTGTTTCGCCGTCATCGTTCCGCCTCCATCGCGGCAGCCGGGGCCGTGGGATCATCCTTTTCCGCGGTGCGGGAGCGGCGGTAACGGATCCAGAAACTTCCGGCCAGGACCACCACGCCAACGCCGAGAGCGATGTCAGCGAGGTTGCCGATGAACCAGTTGCCGTAGGCGAGGAAGTCGGTGACATGGCCGCGGCCGAACGCGGGCGGGGCGAACAGTCGGTCTATCAGGTTGCCGATCGCGCCGCCCAGGATCAGCCCGATCCCGACCGCCCAGCCAGTGGTGCGGGCGCGCGTGGCGGCGATGACGAGTACGGCGGTCATGCCCACCCCCAGCAGCGTGAGCAGCCACGTCGCCCCGGACCCGAGGGACAGGAGCGCTCCCGGATTGAAAGCCAGTTGCAGACCGAGCAGATCACCCAGCAGCGGAATCCGATCCTCCTCACTCAGGGAGGACAACGCGGCCGCCTTGCTGCCCTGATCAATCAGCACCACTCCTGCTGCCGCGATGCAGGCGAGAGCGAACCTGCGTGCCTGGTCACGACTCATCAGTCGAGTCCTTCCCGGCGGTCGTGTCCCGGGCAGCTCGCGCGGCGTCGGCACGGTCACGGCGTCGACGTTCCCTGCCAACCATCAAAACGATGACGAGGGCACCCCCGAGGACAACCACTCCCCCGACCACAGCGAGGATCGCGAAGGTATCCCCGCCTCCGGAGGTCTCGCCCCCGTATCCGCTGTCAGCGGGCGCTTCGGTCGCGGTCGCGGTCGGTGCGGGGGTTTGCGGAGCCGTGCTCGGTGTGGCGGCGGGGCTACTCGCGACGGCGTCGGTGGGTGCGACGGTGTAGGTGTATTCGCCGCTGATCGGATGGCCATCACTGGAGACGACCTTCCACCGGACCGTGAACATGCCTGCCGGCGGGTCCGAGGTGAGGTGCTGAGTGATGAAGGTGCCATCCTCTGACGGTGCATCGGTGGCAATGTTTTGCCCATCTGAGGCGATCACCTCGACGGCAGCGGATTGCATTCCCGCGATGAGTTCACCGCTGAAGGACAGGGTGATTTCTGCCGGTGATCCGGTGATTGTGGAGCCCGCTTCGGGGTAGGAGGAGACCAGTTCGTCGTGTGCTTGGGCGGGGGTTGCCACAGCCAGGGTTAGTCCCGTTCCGAGGAGGAGGGTGGCCAGGGTGGTGATGAGTGAGCGGCGGGGGTTACGCATGGGTGGTGTGTTCTCCGGGGTGGGATTGCGGTTCGATCTGGAACGTGGCGTGCTCGATGCTCACTGGGAAGTGTTCGGCGACACATTCCTGGAGCTTTTGCAGCAGCCGGGCGGACTGTTCCGGGGTGAGGGTGTCGTCGACGACGACGTGCGCGCTCAGAGTGGGGAGGTCCGTGGAGACTTGGGAGGCGTGCAGGTCGTGCACGGCGACCACCTGCGGGAGTTCGAGGATGTGTCGGCGTACCTCCGCCAGGTCAAGGCCGGGAGGGGTGGATTCGAGGAGGACGCTGCCGGATGCCCGGAGCAGGATGAAGGTGCGCGGAATGATCAGCAGAGCTATCAGGATGCCGGCGACCGCGTCTGCCTGGTACCAGTCGAGGGTGGCGATCAGGATGGCGCTGACGATGACGCCGACGGAGCCGAGTGCGTCATTGAACACCTCGAGGAACGCGGCGCGCATGTTCAGGTTGCGTGTGCGACCGCTCATCAGTACCAGCAGGGAGGCGATGTTCGCGACCAGGCCGACGATCCCGAAGAACAACAGGCTGCCCGACGCGATCTCGGGCGGCTCAAACAGTCGCCGTACGCCCTCAACCAGCGCGAAGATCCCCACACCGAGGAGCAGGGCGGCCTGGGCGAGAGCGGCGAGCACTTCCGCACGCCGCAGCCCGAACGTGTACCGGTCAGACGGGGGCCGGTTCATCAGATGCGCGGCGGTGACCGCCATCGCGAGGCCGATCACGTCGGTCAGCATGTGCGCGGCGTCCACAAGCAGCGCGAGGCTGCCAGTGATGACGGCGCCGATGACTTCGATCACGAACACCGATGCGGTGATCGAAAACGCGATCAGCAATCTGTTCCGGGGTGTGGCCTCGCCCGTGTCGTGGCTGTGTCCAGCGCCCATGTTGGTCCCTCTCTTACGGCCGGTTGATGATGTGGTGTGCGATCGCTGTCGCGTCCGCGGAGACCCCGGCGATGGTGTCGACACCGCGGCGGCTGTATTTCGGGAATCCCGCGACGAACAGGCCAGGTACGGGGGTCGTTGTGCGCCGCGGCCCCCGGATGCGTGCCTCATCGGGGAGCCAGTCGTCTCCGGGGAGGTAGCCGGTCGCGAAGATCACCGAACCCGGTGATGCCGTCGTCCCGTCCGCAAAGGTCACCGCACCGCCCCGCGCGTCGGTTACCGCGGGGACGACTCGCACCCCGGCCTGCTGCAGCCGTTCGTAACTGTCACCGAACACCGGCTCGGGACGAAGATCCCCGCCGAACAACGACCGACGCCCGCCGGCGGCCAACGGGTAGCTCGCTAACGGCCGGTGCGCGCGGCGGGTACGCACCGCCACGGTCACCGTGTGGGAAGCGGCAAGTTCCCGTGCGATCTGCAAACCGCTGTTGCCGCCGCCGACGATCAGCACATCCCGGGTGGGAATCTGGCGAGGATACTGGTAACTGCTGCTGTGCATCGCGACGCCGGGGACGCTCAAGGCGGTGGCCCATCCGGGAAGTCGGGGGTGGGCGGCAGCGCTCGTGGCGCAGACGATGTTGCGGGTCTGCACCTCACCCACGGTGGTGGACAGGTGCAGGGTGGTTCCGTCGCCACGTCGCTCGACTCCGGTGACGCGGATACCCCAGGCTGTTTCGACACCGATCCCGGCCTCGACCACCTTGAGGTAGTCGACCATCTCATCCACCCTCGGGTGCAGCCGTTGATCTCCCGGATGCCGCCGAGTCGGGAGAGCACTGTGTCGGGCGTCGCTGAGCAGCACCATCGAGTGCCACCTTGACGACCAGCTGCGCTGACCCGGAGCTGCCGCATCGATTACGACGAAATCCTGTTGCGGCCGCAGCCCTTCCGCGCTCAGCGCCGCAGCGACCGCAAGGCCCGACTGGCCGGCACCAACGATGATCGCCCGACGGCGCGCAAGACTGGCAAGCATCACGGGGCCGTGCTCAGCGCTTGAGTGATGGCGTCCTCGAGGTCGTTCCACTGCCGCAGCTCCAGTGGTTCCCCGTCCAGGAAGAACGTCGGAGTGCTGGAAACACCCAGCGCCTGACCCTCGTTGAGGTCCATCTCCACCCGGGCCAGCGTTTCTGGGTCCGCGACGGCCGCATCGTAGGCGGCCATGTCCAGCCCGAGCTCTTCCGCGAATCCGCGGAAGAAGCCAGCGCGGGATTCTTGTGACTCGCCCCACTCCGCCTGCGTATCGAACAGTCGGCGATACATGTCCTCGAACCGGTCCTGCCTGGCTGCGGCCTCCGCAGCAAGGGCCGCGTTGGTGGAGTTGGTGTGACCGGGGAGTGGGAAGTAGCGGACGACATAGGTGATCTGCCCCGCAAATTTCTCCCGAATGTCTTCGACGATCGGGTAGAACGCGCCGCACGCTTCACATTCGAAGTCGAGAAATTCCACCACCGTGACTGCATCCTCACCCCCGTCGTCCAAGACATGCGAGTTTGGTCGCACCACCGATGCGGGCTCCCCCTCCCCTCCCGGTGAAGGCGTCGAGCGTTGATTGACAAGGACATAGATGGCCGCCGCAAGGATCATGGCGACGACGACAGCGCCAGTGATCAAAGTCACTTTCACAGGGGTTTTCATGGGGGCACTCCGAACAGTCACGACACGTGGGCATAAGAGAAATCTCTCCGGCAGGCGCGCCGGAGAAGGTCGCCTCCACAGACGGGTGGCGTGCCAGGTGTCAGGTTCGGGAAATGCTCAGCTGTGTCAGCGTGAACGCGATGGCGCGGGGCGGTGCCGGCGTGGGCAACAGTGCTCTCAGAAGCGGCAGAAGTCCTCGTTTAGGCTGTGGCCGCCGGGTGCGATGCAACCACCGGGTCACCACGACGAGCAGCAGCCCACACAACACCCCAAGCACACATACCGCAACGCCTAGCAGTGCGGGACTCGTCGTGCCCTGATCGATCACCGGAGTACCAGCAGCGATGGGCGCAATGTGCGCGTCCACATGCTCCGTGACGGACGACGCAGTCGGTGCGGCTGCTTCGGGTTCGGTGTGGGTCGCCATCCACGCGCCGACGATCAGCAGCAGCGCGAGAGCCACGCTCGTAATGATCTTCGTTATCAGCAGGCGCTCGCTCAGAATCACAGCATCCTGTGTTCGAGCGGCCGAAGTCATCTCTAGAAGACTACCTTCTATGGAGCAGCGGGTTGCCGTGCCCAGATTCGGGCCGCCATCAGCGCGGACTGACGTGCGGCAAAAGCAGACATGCTACGAGCAAGGCGCGGGCGGCGGGCGGTGCGGACACCGTTGGCTATGACGATCAATTCTGCGATCTCGTGAACCAAGACCACCCCGGTCCGGCCCAGCACCCCGAACAAGGCGAGAGGGAACAGGACGACGATGATCGCCAAGGCGAGGGCGATGTTCGCGGTCATGATCCGTCGGCCGCGTTTGGCATGAGCGAGCGCGGCGGGGATGAGGCGGAGGTCGTGGCCGGTAGATGCGACGTCGGCGGATTCGATCGCCGCCGCGGACCCTTCACGCCCATCGCGATTCCGACCGTGGCCGCGGCCGAAGCTGAGGCGTCGTTGATGCCATCCCCGACCATTGCCGTGGGCCGGGTGGCGACTAGGGCGGCGATCACGTCGGCTTCGTCTTTCGGCAGCTGTTCGGCGGGCACGTCGGTGATTCCGGCCTCGTGGGCGATCGCGGGCGGTGCGGCCGTTGTCGCCGGTGAGCATGACCGTGTCAAGGCCCTGCGCGTGCAGCATTCGCACGGTCTCCGCTGATTCCGGCCGCAACTCGTCGCGTACTCCGACCGGGCGGGCGAACGTCCCGTCAACCTCCCCGCCGACGATCGTCATTCCATGCGCGGCCATGTCCTCCGCGATGTCGCTCGTGCCTTTCCACTGAGCTCGCTTTTATCGCTCTTTTAGCCGCGATCGCCTGGCTAGGAAGCCTGACAGCCCTCCAAGGAAGAGGCAAATGACAGCGACCGGCACCGCGGCCTTCCACCAGACATTGCCGGTGAGCAGATTCGCCAGGAGCACCAACAAACACACCGCGTTGAACGTGAAGGCGAGGAGGACGAATCGAGTGGATGACCAGCGTTCGCGCGCGGCCGGACGTTTGACAGCAGAAGGCACGACGATCCATTCACCGGAGAGGATGCTCCGAGAATACAGCTAGGGCGTGTTGATCAAGAAGGTGCGGGGTGGCCAGCCGCCGTGAGTTGCGCGGGAGAATGGGCGTGTGAAGATCCAGGTGCTGCATATCGAGGATTGCCCGAATTGGCAGGAGGCGGGCGATCGAGTACGGCTGGTGCTCGACTCGATCGGACGGGGCGATGTTCCGGTGGAGTTCGTGTTGATCCGCACCGAGGCTGAGGCGGTGAGCTCTGGTTTCGCGGGCTCGCCCACGATTCTTCTGGACGGTCAGGACTTGTTCCCGTCCCAGGGGAACACTGCCGACTTGGCGTGCAGGGTCTATCTGACCGAGCGCGGCTTTGCGGGTGCGCCGACGGTGGGACAGCTTGAGCGCACGCTGCAGGAGCGCGAAGCGCTCAGCGGAGATCGGTCTTGATCCAGATCAGCGCCGCGGCGAGGCTGACGGCGGCTCGGTAGTTGCGGGCGAGTTTGTCCGAGCGCATCGCGATGCCGCGCCACTGCTTGAGACGGTTGAAGCAGCGTTCTACGACGTTGCGTCCCTTGTAGCGTTCCTTCTGCTTGTCGCCGAAAGCGATCGGCCGGCCCGGCTTCTTGCGGCGGTGCGCGATCTGGTCGTCCCGCTCGGGGATGGTCGCCGCGATCCTCCGGTCGCGGAGCCAGGCGCGGTTCGCCCTTGAGGGGTACCCCTTGTCGGCGAGCACCCGGTCGGGGCGGGTGCGGGGGCGGCCCTTCCCGTCGCGGGGAACGCGGATGTTCTCCAGCACCGCGCTCATCATCGTGGTGTCGTTGATGTTCCCGGCGGTGATCATCATGCTCAGCGGCCGGCCGCGGCCGTCGCAGACCAGGTGCAGTTTGGTCGTCAGCCCGCCGCGGGAGCGTCCGATCCCGTGATCAGGCGGCTCGGACCACGGATTCTTGTGATTCGGCACAGCCCCCTGTGTCCCGGGCGAGGGTCGCGCCGTGCTGATGCACGCGCGCGATCGTGGAGTCGATCGAGACGACCCAGTCGATTTCCCCAGCGGCGTCGGCCTGCTTCTGCACCTCGGTGAGCAGCTTCTGCCAGGTGCCGTCCCCGGCCCACCGGTTGAACCGCTTGTAGATCGAGTTCCACTTCCCGAACCGTTCCGGAACGTCACGCCACGGCGCACCGGTCCGGTACTTCCACGCCATCCCCTCGATAGCGAGCCGGTGATCCGTCCACGGCCGCGACCGACCGGTCACCGTCGGCATCAACGGCTCCATCACGGCCCACACCTCGTCAGAGATCTCCTGTCGCGTCACCGTTCAAGACTCACCCACCGAGGAGCGGAACCTCTTGATCAACACGCCCTAGCGAACCCGTGCCACTTGAAGGATGATCAGTTCGGATTCCTCCTGCGACAGGTGCCATCATCGCGCTATTCCTCGTCGTGTGAGTTGGCGCCTCCTACCGCCCACCTGGCGGCCTGTCTCAGGAAAGCAAAGTCGCCGCGCGCATCCTCCAGGCCGGAGAGAACGCGGGGCCCGACGAATTTGCAGCAGCTGCACCTCGATTTACCGGATGCTTCCGGAAGCCTTGGTCAGGCAGCACCGTCCCGATCACGTGGTTGGAAGGCGCACTCGGTGGCGCAAAGGTCGGCGCGGTCCGGGCACGCGGCGAGGTCGTGGTCGGCGCGCTCGAGGCGAGAGCGCAGCTCGTCCAATCGCGCTCGCTTCTCATCCAGTTGCCGCACCCGTTCCGCAAGAAGCGGCCTGAGCGCGTCTCGGACATCTGTGCAGGAGGTGGTCTCGAGGACGCGCAGGTGCCGGCCGATGTCTTCGAGCGGGAGGCCAAGTTCCTTGCTCGACTCGATGAGGTCCAGGCGTGCGAGCACGTCGGCGTCGTAGTCGCGATAGCCATTGCTGCTGCGCCCCGGGGCGATGAGTCCAACGGACTCGTAGTAGCGCAGCGTCGTCGCGGGAACTCTGCTGCGCTTGCTGACGTCCGAGATCCGCACAGGCCGACCCTACGGTATGAGAACTGGGCTTGACCTTCGAGTGGCTTGAACGTTTAGCGTTGCAGTCCGTGCCCCTCTTTTTTCTTGCTCTGCAGTCGTGAGCCCGGTTGTTGCCTGGCTCGAACGCCGCCAGATCCCGCTGTACCTCGCCGCGATCGCTGCCGGCGTCGCGCTCGGGCTGCTGCTTCCGGCGGCACGCCATCTGGAGAATGCGATCGAGCCGGTGCTCGCGCTGCTCCTGTTCGCCACCTTTCTCGGCGTCCCCTTCGCCGCTATCGGTCGGTCGCTGCGCGATGGTCGGTTCCTCGCGGCCGTCGGTGTGCTGAACTTCGTCGTCGTGCCCGTCGTGGCCTACGGCCTGTCGAGATTCGTAGCGGATAATCCGGCGGTGCTGTTTGGCGTGCTGTTGGTGTTGCTGACGCCCTGCATCGACTACGTGATCGTATTCGCCGGCCTTGCGGGAGGCGCGTCCGACAGACTGCTCGCCACGGCGCCGTTGCTGATGCTCGCCCAGATCCTCCTGCTGCCGCTGTATCTGCTGCTCTTCCTCGGACCGGAAGGAGTTGCAGTCGTTGAGATCGACCCATTCGCGCGCGCATTCCTGCTGCTGATCGTCGTGCCGCTCACGGCGGCGACCCTCGTCCAGGCTCTCGGACGTCGACAGCGTGCAGGTCGTGTCATCGAGTCCACGATGCTGGGCCTCATGGTGCCCCTGATGATCGCGACCCTCGTCGTCGTCGTCGCCTCGCAGGCCGGTGCCGTCGGCGCGGCCGCCGGACAACTACTCCCCCTCGTTGCAATCTACGCGGGCTTCCTCGTCGTCATGGCCGCTGCAGGCCTCGGCGTCGCCCGCCTCTTCCGCCTCGAGTACTCTGCGGCGCGCGCACTTGTCTTCAGCGGAGCGACCCGCAACTCTCTCGTCGTGCTCCCGCTCGCGCTTGCGCTGCCCGCATCGCTCGCGCTCGCGCCCGTCGTCGTTGTTACGCAGACCCTCGTCGAGCTCACGGGCATGGTTATCTTCGTCCGACTGATCCCGCGACTCATCCGTCAGCGCATCGCCGCGGGGCCGTCCAACCAGGCGAGCACGACCGCCGGATAAGAGAGCCAACTTCCGGCTTCCAGAGACAACGGGCTGCACTGAGGTATTGCACCGCGTTCCTTCGAGAGACCCGGTCACGCCACGAGACGCTGGCGACGTTCCCGCAGCGCCGGCTTGACGCGTAGCTGACCGATTCACCCAGCCAACGCGACGCGCTGGCACCGTTCACTCGCTGGCTGCGAAAGCACCGACTGAGCACCCTTCGGGTCGAGCTTCGAGCCCATCGTCTCGAAGGGCGGGACTACGCCTCCAACCGCCGATGGCAGATGGCCCGCAGATTCCTATCCAATGCCGACATGGACCTGGAGATCCGGGCCGCGGGTCTTCTCATGCTGCTTTACGGCATCCAGCTGATCCGCATCGTCACGATCACCCGGGCACAGGTCGATCCGAGCTCGCGGCCCGTGACACTCACCGTCGGGGGCCGCGCCGATGAACTTACCGCAGGGCGCCATCCTGAAAGGCGGTTGTTCCCCGGAGGACCCCGGGCCGTCACCTCACCCCGGTGCGGCTCAGCAGTCGCCTTCGCATCGAATGCCTGGTTGCTGGGAGCGCCCGCACGACAGCGCTCATCGAGCTCACCCGGCAACTGCATCCCCGGATCGTCTCGGATCTCCTTGGCATGACAGCGGCGTCAGCTGCTTCGTGGTCGCGTCTCGGCGGCGGCGAATGGTCCGATTCCCCGGCGGTGCGCTCCACCCACGCCTGATCGAGCATCAGCCGTCCGGACCCGGACGGAAATCGCTTCGCGCAGCTGCTCAACAGTGAAGACCCCGTCAGCCTGGCGGGGGTACGGAACAGCCGGCAGGCGAGCCCGACGGAGGCGTGCTCGTCGGCAAGGGCTCGACGCCGTCGCTGAGGACGGTCGGTGACCCGTGGAACCCGAGGCGCTCGGTGTCATCAGCGGTCTCGACCAACCGCCGCGTGACGCGGATATCTGATCGGCCATCGAGCAGCTCAGCAAGCCTGTCGTCGAGTGTCTCCCAATCTGGTCAGCCGTCGAAGTACTGCAGGGTGATATACAGGTTGCTCCTCTCAGTTCTGGGTGCCGCGGATCATCAGAAGCGCTCCGGCGATCGCCGCGATGACGATCACGATGTCGGCGACGTTCCCGATGAACCAGTTGCCGTAAACGAGGAAGTCGACGACGTGCCCGTGGGCGAATCCCGGTTGGCGGAAGAGCCGGTCACCGGCGTGGGAAGCCGCAGCCCCGCCGAGTGCTCCGATCACGATCGCCCACCCAGGGCGTCGGACACGGAAGGCAAACACGATTGCGGTGACCGTTGCGGCGACGGCGATGAGAGCGAACACCCAGGTGGAGCCCGCACCGAAGGAGAACGTCGCTCCGGGGTTGTACGCGAGCTGCAGGCCCAGCAGGTCGCCGATCAGGGGGATGCGCTCGTGCTCCGACAGGGTGGCCTCGGCCCATGCCTTCGTTCCCTGATCGATCAGGACGACGACCACGGCGATCAGGAGCGCCCCGGCAGTGAGCCGCCAGCGCTCTCTCTGTGGCTGCGCTCCCGCCTCCTGCTCGACGTCGGCATTCGACTCCAGGGTCATGCGACGACCTCGAAGAGGCGGATGATGACGCCGGATTCGATCAGGATGAACAAGCCTAAGCCGATGAACACGACGGGGACGAGCCAGTGCTCGACGCGCTCCAGTCCTTCGGTGAGGGCCTTGTTGGTGCCGATCAGCCGGCCGGCTGCACACCAGACCGCGACGAGGATGAGGAATACGACGATCATGACCGCTACGTCGCCGGGCGCGCTGGTGCGGAAGATTGGCGTGTACAGGGAGATATTGTCCGCCCCGTTGGCGATAGTGATCCCCGCCACACCCCATAGTCCGACCGCGGTGATCTTGGCGTCATCGTCATCGTCATCGTCGCCCTTGCGTCGGAGTCCCCGCACGAGCGTCCAGATGCCGATGCCGAGCGGGATCAGGCCGAGGAAGCCGACCCATTCGTCCGGGACGATCGCGAGACCGAGCGCGGCGATCACGCTGATGACGACGAGGGTGATGAATCCGAGGTACTGGCCTGCGACGATCTGCCACGGTCGGGGCTTTCCTCGGCTGGAGGCGAGGAACAGCACAGTGAGCACGACGATGTCGTCAATGTTGGTCGCAGCGAACAGCCCGATCGCTGATCCGATGGTTGCGAGCATCAGCTGTCCACTCGCGGTGTGCGGCTACGGGTGCGGGCGGCGCGCAGACCGTTGAGGATCACGATGACCTCGGCAACCTCGTGGACCAGGACGACGGCCGCGAGCCCCAGCACGCCGAAGAGAGCCAATGGGAGCAGTGCGGTGATGATCAGCAGTGACAGAATGATGTTCTGGTTGATGATCCGCCGGCCCCGGCGCGCGTGATCGAACGCCCGCGGGATCAGGCGCAGGTCGTGACCGGTGAAGGCTACGTCGGCGGATTCGATCGCGGCGTCGGAGCCGGTTGCGCCCATCGCGATGCCGATGTCCGCGCCAGCGAGGGCCGGGGCGTCGTTGATGCCGTCGCCGATCATCGCGACCGGCCCCACCTTCGACAACTCGGCGATGGCGGCGGCCTTGTCCTCGGGACGCAGCTCCGGGCGCACGTCGCTGATACCGGCTTGCGCGGCCAGTGCACGAGCGGTGCGGGCGTTGTCTCCGGTGAGCATCGTCACACCGACGCCTTGGTCGGTGAGCGTGCGGACGACCTCTGGGACTTCAGGGCGCAGCTCGTCCCGGACGCCGATCGCGGCGACCGGTGACCCGTCGCGGTGGACGACCACGACGGTCATGCCCTGCTTTTCCAACTCCGTGACCCGCTCCGCGAGGTCGCGAGCGTCCAGCCAGCGGGGACTGCCGACGGTGATTCTCGATCCCTCGACGGTGCCGTCAATGCCGTGCCCGGCCTGCTCGGTCACATCTGCAGCTGCCGGAGTCCCCGGGGCCGCGGCAGTGATCGCTGAGGCGAGCGGATGCGTGCTGTGCTGCTCCAACGCGGCCGCCCACGCCAGCGCCTGAGCCTCGGTGACGCCGTTCACAGTGAGCACGGCGGTGACCGCTGGTTCGTTGCGGGTGAGGGTGCCGGTCTTGTCTACGGCAACGTGGCGGACCGTGCCGAAGCGCTCGAAAACGGCACCGGACTTGATGATCACGCCGAATTTGCTGGCCGCGCCGATCGCGGCGACGACCGTCAGCGGCACCGAAATCGCCAGCGCACATGGAGACGCGGCGACCAGCACGACGAGCGCGCGGGTGATCCATACTTCCGGGTCTCCCAGCACCGACCCGATGATCGCGACGAGCGCAGCGAGGATCAGAACGCCGGGTACGAGAGGGCGGGCGATCCTGTCCGCCAGACGAGCACGCTCGCCCTTCTCGGTCTGCGCTTTCTCAACCAGCTCTACGATCGTCGTAAGCGAGTTATCGGTGCCCGCAGCGGTCGCCTCGACCTCCAGGACACCGGCACTGTTGATCGCACCGGCCGACACCGCATCACCGGGCTCTACCTCGACGGGGATCGACTCCCCGGTGATCGCCGCAGTGTCCAGGCTGGAGCGGCCAGAACGCACAACCCCATCAGTCGCGATCCGCTCACCCGGGCGGACCACCATGACCTGACCGACCGTCAGCTCTCTCGCCGGCACCTGCGCGGAGACGCCGCCCTGCAGCACGGTCGCTGTTTCCGGCACGAGCTTCAGCAGTGCGCGCAGCCCGCCGCGGGCGCGGTCCATCGCCTTGTCCTCGAGCGCCTCAGCGATCGAATACAAAAAGGCCAGAGCTGCGGCCTCCTCCACGTAGCCGAGGATGACTGCACCGATCGCGCTGATCGTCATCAGCAGCCCGATGCCGAGCTTGCCCCTGAACAGTTTCCGGATCGCGCCGGGCGTGAACGTCGACGCACCGGCCAGCAGTCCGGCCCAGAACAGCACCAGCGACGGGATCTCCAGGCCGGACCATTCGAGGACCAGACCGGTCAGGAACGCGACACCAGAGAAGACCGGCAGCAGGATCTCGCGGTCTTCCCACCAGGGCCGCTCCATCTCTTCGGTCTCATCGTCCGCCGCAGTGGCAGGCTCGTGCTCGCAGCCACATGCCGCGCTCACGCGTCCGCTCCTGTACCGCAGCAGCCCGGCACCGTGCACGACGAGTCCACACACGGCGCGTGCTCATCGACAGCCAGCGTCACATCCACCAGCGCGACGAGCGCAGCAGCAAGATGCGGGTCAGCGATCTCGTAGCGAGTCTGTCGGCCCTCAGGCTCAGCGACCACGATCCCGCAGTCCCGCAGGCAGGTCAGGTGGTTCGATACGTTCGAGCGCGTCAGCTCCAGCTCGCGCGAGAGCACAGCCGGGTAGCTCGGACCGCCGAGCAGGGCCATCAAGATTCGGGAACGCGTCGGATCCGCCATGGCCCGCCCGAGCCGATTCATGACGTCGAGGCGGGAAGCAATAGTCAGCATGTGCTGAACTATACAGCTTCGGCTGATCAGTCAGTGCTCCCCCGCCAAGCGACGCAGCGACCGACATCTGCTGAATACGCGAACAAGCAACAATCGGCGCTATCAGTAGGCCATCACCCATGGTTCGGCGTCGTCGCGAGGGCAGATTCCCATGCGACCCGTCCGGTGAAGAATCCCGCAGAGGTACCTCAAACGGCCAGGCGAGGTGTCGGAGGTCCCCCTGCCATGTCCACCGTCGACAAAGTCATCGAGCGAGGCTGGTCTCGTGTGCGGCTGGCGCTGGAGTTTGCGGCGCGTGACGTGCGGAGCGTCTGAGCTCGTCGCGGACCGCGTTGACGGAGTGGGTGATGCTGGTTTCGTCGTGGCCGCGGAGCATGGTGGTGGCGAGCTGGTTTATCGCGTCTTGATCGGTGTGGGCGATGGTGATGGCGGTGTTGTGGTGGCGGCCGCGGGTGAGGCCGACGTAGAGGCCGGCGGCGTTGACGTCGGGTCCGACGATGGCGGTGTGGGTGGTGTCACCTTGGATGCCGTGCACGGTGGACGCGTAGGCAAGCTGGACATGGTCTGCCGCGTAGTCGTGGGTGATCCATCGGTGTTCGCCGGCGTCGGTGGGTGAGATGAGGTCGATGCGGTCGGGGTGGATGCGGTGAATGACCCAGGTGGCCCGGTTCTCCACACCCGAGACCCTGTCGTTACGTCGGGTTTGGACGGTGTCACCTTCAAGCAGCCGCTGCTCGCCTCTCCCCCACGCCACAGTTCGCGGATCGAGCTGCCCGGACGCGACGTGTTGGTCTTGAATGAGGGTGTTGACGGCGTCGACTTCGCTGTTGGTGCCGCATACCAGCGCGACCGTGTGCCCGCGGCTTCGAGCGTTGAAGTAGGCCTCGACCATCGCCTCACGGGCGGCGTCCGTGCTGTCGACACGGCTGACGTGGCCGGTCTCAGTGAGGGTTCGGGCGATCTGGACTGCGTGCGCGTGGTCACGAGGATTGCGGAGTTGAAGCGTGACCGATGCGTAAGCAGGGTCACGGAACCGGTGCACGGTGTCGAGCTCAATCGCGGCCGACGTGGCACGGATCGCGATCGCCATCGCACCGGTGTGGCCGACAGGCGCGGCCTGGTGTGGATCGCCCACCAGAGCGAGTCCCACCCGCGATTCGCGGGTCATAGCAGTGAGGGCTTGGGCAGTTTGCAGGTCCATCATCCCGGCCTCATCCACCACGATTCGGTCCCCCTTGTGCAGGGGATACTTCGTGACACCGATGTAAGCGGCGCCGGTGGTCGGGTCGGTGTCTCCGGGTGCGAAGCGGGTCCACACCTGAGCACCGGCGGCGTTCTTAGCCCATCGGAACCCGTGGTCGTAGAGAAGGGCGTGCAGACTCGTGGCCGCCGCACCTATCTCCTCGGCAGCGATGGACGCGGCCTTCCGTGTGGGGGCAACGACCAGCATGCGCCGCCGCTGACTCCGGAGGGCGTGGTGAGCGAGGCGGAGCATCGTGGTCTTGCCCGCACCGGCCGGGCCTGTGACCGTGACCAGCCCGGCCTGCCCAGCGATGGCCGAGGCCGCGTCGAGCTGAGAGGCGTCAAGACGGTCAGCGTCGAGTACCCGTGTTGCCGCGGTTCGAAGGTCGGCGCGTGGGAGGGAGGGGCCTGGGGTGGCGATCAGGTCGTAATCACGAGCCAGCCGCACCTTCGAGCGGAGCGTGTTTGTGGCCATGTATTGCTTTACATGCCCGGGCACATCCTGCTCATTCGTCAACCGAACCACCGAGGACATCGCTGTCGCGATGATGCGGTGCTGCACTTCGTCCAGCTCGGCACGGTCAACAACGAGGCCAGTGCGGGAGAGCGCCCGAAGTGCACCGGCATGGAGGTCGTACAGGCTGAACCGGCCGCTCGAGCTCCGTGACCGGTCATCCGCATCGACCACCGCCATGGCCGCCAACAGGTCGACGTCCAGGTCGCCGAGCGGCGTCGCGACCAACGGGGCGGGCGTGCGGGGGTGACCGATCGACGGATCGAAGCCCTGGATTTCGTCACGGACGGCGCGCTCCCACGACTCTTCGTCCAGCAGCGCCGGCTTGTCCGGTCGAGCGACCGCCCAAGCCCGCCGGTCTATCTGCTGCAGGATCGCCACGCCCGGCGACGCACCCTCATGCGCTACCTGCCACTCCATGATCAGACGGGCGCGGTTCGCTTCGATCTGCGCCGACCGCCGCGATAGCGGCGCCACTAGCGCAGCCAACTCCGCGATCTCCCCGTCCGCGTCGATCGTGTACCCGTACCGGGCCAGGGCGGTCACCCATTGCGGGTCGGTGCGGGCAGCGAGTTCCCCTTCGGCGTTGATGACGGTGTGGAATTTCATCGCCACCCGCGAGTCCACATTCGTCCACTGCCCATCCCGGCCGCGGACCTTGACGTTCAGCCACAGGTGCCGGTGAATGTGGGGGTCCAACGCGCGGGAGCGGCGGTGTTGCAGCTCGACGACCTCTAGCCGGGAGATGTCTTCCCGGCTGAGGCCGCCGTGGCCGCGACGAGCGTTCAGCTCCTGCTGCCACAGGACGATGGTGCGGTCGCGGATGCGGTCCTGCAACGCCCCGAACTCCCCCGCCAACTCCGGATGGAGGAGGGCGGCGATGCTGTACGACTTCGGATGATTCAGTGTCGCGTCCAACAGCAGATCCGACTCTGGACGCAGGTGCGGTCTCCCCCGCTCCTGCCCCGTCACCGGGTCGTGGCCGGACAGCCACACCCGCAACGCCCCCGCGGTCAGCGCATCCGTCGACACCACACCGTCCTCAACGATGAACCGCGTGACCGCTGTATCCGAGACCCCGCTATACCCCTCCAGCGCCGCACCACCTGACGACTCCTGAACGTGCGCGTCACAGACGCCGTCGAGGGCGTACGCGAGTGCGTGCCGGAGCCCGCGCGAGTCCGTCCCTCGTTTCCACCGCTCCAAGCCTCCGCGCATACGAACAAGCTACGCCCGCTCTTGCGGAACCGCTAGGCTATTTCACATTGGT
Organism: Microbacterium jepli; assembly: GCF_047237905.1. Classification (NCBI taxonomy): domain Bacteria; kingdom Bacillati; phylum Actinomycetota; class Actinomycetes; order Micrococcales; family Microbacteriaceae; genus Microbacterium; species Microbacterium jepli. Next base: position 2,862,649 of record NZ_JBDFLW010000005.1, read on the forward strand.
GCCTGCGTGCATTGCGGTTCATTGCGGTTCAGTCGTGAGGAACGGATCGGTGGCACTCGCTCCTCGCTCGCTCGGATTTGGGCCCTCGGGCTTGCTCGCGAGCGGCGAGCCGTCTCGTCTCAGCCGGAGGTCGTGGCGCCAGATCGAGCGTGTGTGCATTCAACACAAGCTCGGACTCAGCCGTTGTCGCGGATGGGCGCGCCTCATCGCGCCTCGCAGCGGCCACCTCATATGACCCACACTGCACTGCACGATTCCAGGCGCCGCCATCAGGCACCCGCAGTCGCGTCAAGCGATCCCCATCTGAGACGCCTCGACCACTGACCCACTCCGCGTTGCACGACGAAGGCAATCGCTTGCGTCCATATAGGCTGAGCCAAATTCCGACAAAGTCCGTGCCGACGAGGCTGAGCGGGCACATAGAGACTCCGGCACTGAGGGCCAATGACGAAGCCATCGAAGATCGACTTTCGGATTCATGCGATCGATGCCGGCAGCGACGACGGCGGAAGAGTCGTCTTTCATCGGATGCTTTCGGCGCTGGTGGGAGTCGAGTATCCGACCGCGACCGACATTCGTGCCGACCCCGGCGACTGGGGCATGGATGTGATGGCCGGAAGTCTTGTCGATTCGATCCTGATCTGGCAGTCGAAGTACTTCTACGACAAGATCGGCGACTCTCAGAAGCGACAGATCCGCGAATCATTCGCATCCGCAATGGCTCACGCCGTCAAGCACGGCTACAGAGTGGACGCCTGGACACTTTGCGTCGCCTGCGAGGTCAGCGCACCGGAAAAGAAGTGGTGGGACACCAAGGTGCGGGAGTGGTCCAAAGAACACCCCCACGTTCAGTTCGATCTGTGGGACGCACCGCGACTGAGGCGAAAGCTCATCTCTCCCGACGCAGACCCGGTTTGGGCTGAGTTCTACGGTCCCGACAAGGACCATGCGCACGCGCGCCAAGGTGTACCTACCTTGCTGCCGCCTGCTTTGTCGCAGGAGGAGACACCTTCCTATGAGAGCGCCCTCTTCGTGAAGCAGATGCTGGCCGCCGGCATAACTGCCATGGACTCTCAGAGACACGCCCACTTCAACGCTGACCTACTCGTGCGAGACATAACCGCACGATCGGTGCCAGACCAGCTGGCAGCCGTCGCAGAAATGGACGCTGCGCTTCTTGGCACCTGGGAGGACGCAGTAGCGGATCCGGCGACGTCGCCATCGGCAGACGACTATGAGCCGTCCGCCCGGAGGCTCTTTGCGTCGGTGATGAAGGACATCAGGACTGTCGCGCCGCCCGCTGAGCTGCCTCTCCGCGCAGCTCACACGCGAGGTCTGATGCATCGCATTGTCGAAGAAGCCAGAGCAGGATGGGTTCACGACTGGCAGGATGTGGCCACCAACGCCAGGTCAGGCACCACATCCTCGGAGGCGGGTCTGTGACGCGCTCGCACTTGCCGCATCCATCTGACCTCGAGTCAGAGATGCTGGAGGCGGCCGTCGCCCCAGAAGATCACACAACCTTCCGGCTCGTGCAGCTGGCCCTACTTCTGGATGAAATATCGCCCGTAGATTCAAAGGGGTTGGGGCTGGAGCGCCTCGGCTATTACGACTTCTTCGCTGCCAGCCCGTTCGCGATTCTGACCGAACAGGATTTGAGCGAGCGCGCCAGGCTTCATCGCGCCGCGTTCGACGAGCATCAGCTTTCATATGCATCTACGGGTTCCCGCTTCGCCAACCGGCGCCGCCGGCTGCAGCACGATGTCGCGTTGCTGGTGGCATACGGGCTGGTTTCGCCCAGGGGAGGTGGCTATGGAATCACCGAAGCTGGTGAGCGATTCGTTGGCTCGCTGACTGCCCTCTATGCCGACCAATACCGCGAATCTGTTCGCGTTGTCCACACGAGGTTCAAGCGCTTGTCAGATACGCAATTAGCCAACGCAGCGCGACATTGGTTGCAGACTCCATCGCTACTCCTGGATCTATACGGCACCACCGAGGATTCCGTCCGACAGCCGTCGGCGTCTCAGTCTCCTGTTGCGTCCACCCCAACGGAGCCTCACAATGACGACGTTTGAAGAGGTACCGCAAGACATCAATGAGCCCGAGGGTGGATCGGCAATGGTGGCGGCTGCAGTTCCTTCGAACATCAATAGGGGAATCAGGATCCGCCGCCTGCGGCTGCTGGGAGTCTCAAAGCCGTTTGAGGTCGACTTTCGCGATGAAACCGCTGCGTTCCACCGCCCGTTGAGCATCATCGCTGGACGAACGAACACCGGAAAGACGAGCGTTTTCCGCTTTGTCGAGTACGCGTTGGGGGGCACCAGCTTTCCTAACCACACGGAAGTGCAGCGACAAGTAAGGTCGGTGGCCGTCGAGCTTGAGACAACGGACGGCATATTCACACTGGAGAGGGCCCTCGGCGCAAAGAACGCCATGCTCTACCCTGCACCGATTGGCAGCCTCGACATCCTCACGGCGCGGTCACTCCCGGTCGAACCGATCAGCGACCCTGACAGTGTGTCGCAATGGCTCCTCACCACTGTCGGACTTCAGGATGTGAAGCTAAAAGAAGCTCCGACGAAAGACGATTCCGGCACCGATACGTTGGGCTTCCGCGATCTTCTATGGCTGTGCCTGTACTACAACGAGCGAGTCGGAAGCCAGCAACGCTTGCACGTCGGGCACACCATGAAGGAGATCAAGTTCCGTCAGGTCGTCGATGCCGTCTTCGGAGTTCACGACAACGACCAAGCGGAACTTGCGCGCCGGATCAAGGATGCGCAGATAGCGCTGGATTACCAGCGCCGTTCCGTTGAGTCTCTGCAAGAGTTTGTCGAGCAGCAACAGCCGAAGGCTCTAGAGCAATTAGAGATTGAAGCCGAGCAACTCGACGCGGAGCTCGTCAAGATCAACTCTGACATCCGCGCCCTAACGCAGCGCGAGTCAGCCGCCTCGAACTTTGCCGCAGCCCTTCGCTCACGCCACTCGGGCCTTGTAGAGAATGCGGCCGAAGCCCATTCGCGTGTGCGCGATCGCACGTCATTGATTGACCGCTTCGCAAGTCTGCGCGCTCAGTACGCCGACGACGTGCGCAAATTGACACTCCTTGCTGAAGCTGAGGATGTGTTCGATCAGCTGTCGGTAACGACCTGCCCAGTCTGTTTCAATGCTCTCCCCTCGCCACCGTCCGCCAATGATGGAATATGCAGCCTTTGCAACCACCCCACTCACCCTGACGATCCTGAAAAAGGCGCAGTTCCCACTACGCAGGTAGATCGAGCGGCCCTTGCACGCCAAGAACTACGTGCCGCAGCCCGCCGCTATCGAGAGCTGGACGACTATTGGCAACGACTCAATGGGGATTTGCCGCTGCTGCGCGAACGAGCTGCGGGAGCAACTGCCGCTGAAACAGCTGCCGCAAAGGAACTGGACGACGCGACGCACAGCGCGGTAACTCCTTTCCTTGGGGCTTGACCCCTGATCTTGGACACGCTGATTCCAGCACGATGCTGGGGAAGCGAGAATCTGAGGGATGGCAAGGAAGAACTACACGGACGAGTTCCGGCAGCGTGCGGTGGATTTGTACGAGTCCACGCCGGGCGCGACGCTGAAAGCGATCGCGGCCGATTTGGGGATCTCCCGTGGTGCGTTGAAGGAATGGGTCGACAAGCTCGGATCCGGGACCGCTGCGGCCGGTTCGGTGTCGCCGCCGGTGTCGGTGCGGTCGGAGTCGCAGGCGGCGAGGATCATCCGGTTGGAAGCCGAGTTAGCGGTCTCGAGAGCGGAGCAGGTCAAGCTCGAGACGGAGCGGGACATCCTCCGTCAGGCGGCGAAGTATTTCGCTGCGGAGACGAACTGGTGAACCGCTTCCAGTTCGTCGAGGACCACAAGGACGCCTACGGCGTGAAGCGGTTGTGTGAGGTCATCGAGATCGCGAGGTCGTCGTTCTACGCGTGGCTGGCCGCAGCCCCGGGACGGGCCGCGCGAGCCGCGGACGACGCCCGGTTGGCGGCACGGATCCGGGTGCTGCAGGACCCCGCGCAGGGTGGTGACCGCGCCTACGGGGCACCGAGGATCACTGCCGACCTCAACGACGGCGTCCCCGCCGCCGGGCGGGTGAATCATAAGCGGGTCGCTCGGGTGATGCGGGAACACGCGCTCGCGGGGATCCGACTGCGCCGCCGGGTGAAGACCACGATCCCGGACCAGTCCGGACGGAAGTTCCTCGACCTGATCGGGCGGGACTTCAGCACCGGGGAGCCGAACCGCAGGTATGTCGGCGATATCACCTACCTCCCCATCGCGGACGGCAGCAACCTGTATCTGGCGACCTGCATCGACCTCGGGTCGCGCAAGCTCGCCGGCTGGCAGGTCGCCGACCACATGCGCACCGAACTCGTCGAAGGCGCTCTCCGCGGCGCGCAGCGCGACCGCGGATCGCTGGCCGGCGCAGTGTTCCACAGCGACCACGGCTCGGTCTACGCGTCGAAAGCCTACGCAGCACTCTGCGAGCAGCTCAAGGTGACCCAGTCCATGGGCGCGGTGGGCACGAGCGCCGACAACTCGCTGGCCGAGAGCTTCAACGCCGCGCTCAAACGCGAGCTCCTCCAAGGCGCGTCGGCGTTCCCCGATCAAGCCACCGCCTACCGGGCCGTGTTCCGGTGGACGAACCGATACAACACGCGCCGACGCCACTCCGCGATCGGCCAGATCACCCCGAACAGCTACGAGAACACCTACGCGGCCGCGAGATCAGCTACCCTCACGGAAGCGGCATAACCGAAATGACACCGTGTCCACGATCCGGGGTCAAGGC